>NZ_RBXJ01000005.1 GCF_003635115.1 Microbacterium sp. AG1240 | reverse complement strand
AAATGGCCACCCAACGTTGGGTGGCCATTTCACTGAAAAGAAGTCCGGCGGTGTCCTACTCTCCCACAGGGTCCCCCCTGCAGTACCATCGGCGCTGTGAGGCTTAGCTTCCGGGTTCGGAATGTAACCGGGCGTTTCCCTCACGCTATGGCCGCCGAAACACTATTGATGTTTCAGTCAACACGAACGCAAATCATTGTTGTGTTATGTTCCCGACCGTACATCGGGAACCACTCAGTGGACGCAAGCACCAAAAACGGTGTGTTATCAAGTCATCGGCTTATTAGTACCGGTCAGCTTCACGCGTTACCGCGCTTCCACATCCGGCCTATCAACCCAGTAGTCTGGCTGGGAGCCTCTCGCCCGAAGGCATGGAAGTCTCATCTTGAGGCCGGCTTCCCGCTTAGATGCTTTCAGCGGTTATCCATCCCGAACGTAGCTAATCAGCGGTGCTCCTGGCGGAACAACTGACACACCAGAGGTTCGTCCAACCCGGTCCTCTCGTACTAGGGTCAGATCCTCTCAAACTTCCTACGCGCGCAGCGGATAGGGACCGAACTGTCTCACGACGTTCTAAACCCAGCTCGCGTACCGCTTTAATGGGCGAACAGCCCAACCCTTGGGACCTACTCCAGCCCCAGGATGCGACGAGCCGACATCGAGGTGCCAAACCATGCCGTCGATATGGACTCTTGGGCAAGATCAGCCTGTTATCCCCGAGGTACCTTTTATCCGTTGAGCGACAGCGCTTCCACAAGCCACTGCCGGATCACTAGTCCCGACTTTCGTCCCTGCTCGACCTGTCAGTCTCACAGTCAAGCTCCCTTGTGCACTTACACTCGCCACCTGATTGCCAACCAGGTTGAGGGAACCTTTGGGCGCCTCCGTTACTTTTTGGGAGGCAACCGCCCCAGTTAAACTACCCACCAGGCACTGTCCCTGAACCGGATTACGGTTCGAAGTTAGATATCCAGAGTGACCAGAGTGGTATTTCAACAATGACTCCACACGAACTGGCGTCCATGCTTCAAAGTCTCCCACCTATCCTACACAAGCCACACCGAACACCAATACCAAGCTGTAGTAAAGGTCACGGGGTCTTTCCGTCCTGCTGCGCGTAACGAGCATCTTTACTCGTAATGCAATTTCGCCGAGTTCGCGGTTGAGACAGTTGGGAAGTCGTTACGCCATTCGTGCAGGTCGGAACTTACCCGACAAGGAATTTCGCTACCTTAGGATGGTTATAGTTACCACCGCCGTTTACTGGGGCTTAAATTCTCAGCTTCGCCTTGCGGCTAACCGGTCCTCTTAACCTTCCAGCACCGGGCAGGCGTCAGTCCGTATACATCGTCTTGCGACTTGGCACGGACCTGTGTTTTTAGTAAACAGTCGCTACCCACTAGTCTCTGCGGCCTCCAAACGCTTTCGGAGCAAGTCCTAATACGCCGAAGGCCCCCCTTCTCCCGAAGTTACGGGGGCATTTTGCCGAGTTCCTTAACCACGATTCTCTCGATCTCCTTGGTATTCTCTACCTGACCACCTGAGTCGGTTTGGGGTACGGGCAGCTAGAACCTCGCGTCGATGCTTTTCTTGGCAGCATAGGATCACCCACTTTTTATCCGCATCGTGTCTCAGCCTTGATGAGTGACGGATTTGCCTATCACTCGGCCTACGCACTTACACCCGGACTACCATCGCCGGGCTGGGCTACCTTCCTGCGTCACACCTGTTAATACGCTAACCGCACCAGCATGGGGTCGAGCGTTCGCCAAGACGGCTTCACCCCGAAGGGATCCATCCATTCCTGGTTAGGACTCTTAGCACCACTGGATTAGCTTGGGCGGTTCTTCGCCGGTACGGGAATATCAACCCGTTGTCCATCGACTACGCCTGTCGGCCTCGCCTTAGGTCCCGACTTACCCAGGGAAGATTAGCTTGACCCTGGAACCCTTGGTCTTTCGGAGGACATGTTTCTCACATGTCTTTCGCTACTCATGCCTGCATTCTCACTCGTGTAGCCTCCACGGCTGGTTCACACCGCCGCTTCGCTGGCCACACGACGCTCTCCTACCCATCAACACGGCTGGACCACGAAGGCCTACCAAAAATGTCAATGCCACAACTTCGGTGGCGTGCTTGAGCCCCGTTACATTGTCGGCGCGGAATCACTTGACCAGTGAGCTATTACGCACTCTTTCAAGGGTGGCTGCTTCTAAGCCAACCTCCTGGTTGTCAAAGCAACTCCACATCCTTTCCCACTTAGCACGCGCTTAGGGACCTTAGTTGGTGGTCTGGGTTGTTTCCCTCTCGACTATGAAGCTTATCCCCCACAGTCTCACTGCTGCGCTCTCACTTACCGGCATTCGGAGTTTGGCTGACGTCAGTAAGCTTTTGGGCCCCATCGGCCATCCAGTAGCTCTACCTCCGGTAAGAAACACGCAACGCTGCACCTAAATGCATTTCGGAGAGAACCAGCTATCACGAAGTTTGATTGGCCTTTCACCCCTATCCACAGCTCATCCCCTCAGTTTTCAACCTAAGTGGGTTCGGTCCTCCACGACGTCTTACCGTCGCTTCAACCTGGCCATGGATAGATCACTTCGCTTCGGGTCTAGGACACGCGACTGAATCGCCCTATTCAGACTCGCTTTCGCTACGGCTACCCCACTCGGGTTAACCTCGCCACGTATCGCTAACTCGCAGGCTCATTCTTCAAAAGGCACGCTGTCACCCCTACTAAGGAGGCTCCAACGGTTTGTAAGCAAACGGTTTCAGGTACTATTTCACTCCCCTCCCGGGGTACTTTTCACCTTTCCCTCACGGTACTTGTCCGCTATCGGTCATCTGGGAGTATTTAGGCTTATCAGGTGGTCCTGACAGATTCACACGGGATTTCTCGGGCCCCGTGCTACTTGGGATACTCTTCGCGTCAAGAGAGGCATTTCGACTACGGGGTTGGCACCCTCTATGACCGGCCTTTCAAGACCGTTCGTCTATACCTTCTTGTAACGCCGACAGATCGGCAGACCTGTCAGAAAAGTCCCACAACCCCGAACACGCAACTCCTGCCGGATATCACACGTACTCGGTTTAGCCTGTTCCGGTTTCGCTCGCCACTACTAACGGAATCGCGGTTGCTTTCTCTTCCTGTGGGTACTGAGATGTTTCACTTCCCCACGTTCCCTCTACCCGCCCTATATATTCAGGCGGGAGTCACTGGGTCGGCACGCCGCCCAGCGGGGTTTCCCCATTCGGACACCCTCGGATCACAGTGTGCTTATCCACTCCCCGAGGCTTATCGCAGATTGCTACGTCCTTCTTCGGCTCCAGATGCCAAGGCATCCACCGTTTGCTCTTAAAGACTTGAAATCACATGAGTTTTATCAAGAATCGAACCCCACCCGAAGGTGAGGCTGAAATTGACTAATGATCTTTAAGATCATCTATAAGAACTGACCGAAGTCAGTTCAAAGATGCTCGCGTCCACTGTGTAGTTCTCAAAGTACGGGCGGTACCCTCCCCCGCTCCCACCAACCGGTGACAACAAGAAAAGGCCCAGAGGAGTCAGCCCACCCACCCCCGAAGGGGCAAGCGTTCCGGTCCCTCAGGACCCAACAGCGTGCATGTGCCAATCAGTACACCAGGCCCCGTTCCAGCTGCAAGCAGCGTACTAAGAACCGGGCTTCCCGGTCGGCACCTCGTCCAATGTTCCACCCATGAGCTCCCTGCAGAGACATTCGCTCTGATCAGGGGCCTGGACACCCCGAAGAGTGCCAGATGCTCCTTAGAAAGGAGGTGATCCAGCCGCACCTTCCGGTACGGCTACCTTGTTACGACTTAGTCCTAATTACCGATCCCACCTTCGACGGCTCCCTCCACAAGGGTTGGGCCACCGGCTTCAGGTGTTACCGACTTTCATGACTTGACGGGCGGTGTGTACAAGACCCGGGAACGTATTCACCGCAGCGTTGCTGATCTGCGATTACTAGCGACTCCGACTTCATGAGGTCGAGTTGCAGACCTCAATCCGAACTGGGACCGGCTTTTTGGGATTCGCTCCACCTTACGGTATTGCAGCCCTTTGTACCGGCCATTGTAGCATGCGTGAAGCCCAAGACATAAGGGGCATGATGATTTGACGTCATCCCCACCTTCCTCCGAGTTGACCCCGGCAGTATCCCATGAGTTCCCACCATTACGTGCTGGCAACATAGAACGAGGGTTGCGCTCGTTGCGGGACTTAACCCAACATCTCACGACACGAGCTGACGACAACCATGCACCACCTGTTTACGAGTGTCCAAAGAGTTGACTATTTCTAGCCCGTTCTCGTATATGTCAAGCCTTGGTAAGGTTCTTCGCGTTGCATCGAATTAATCCGCATGCTCCGCCGCTTGTGCGGGTCCCCGTCAATTCCTTTGAGTTTTAGCCTTGCGGCCGTACTCCCCAGGCGGGGAACTTAATGCGTTAGCTGCGTCACGGAATCCGTGGAATGGACCCCACAACTAGTTCCCAACGTTTACGGGGTGGACTACCAGGGTATCTAAGCCTGTTTGCTCCCCACCCTTTCGCTCCTCAGCGTCAGTTACGGCCCAGAGATCTGCCTTCGCCATCGGTGTTCCTCCTGATATCTGCGCATTCCACCGCTACACCAGGAATTCCAATCTCCCCTACCGCACTCTAGTCTGCCCGTACCCACTGCAGGCTGGAGGTTGAGCCTCCAGTTTTCACAGCAGACGCGACAAACCGCCTACGAGCTCTTTACGCCCAATAATTCCGGATAACGCTTGCGCCCTACGTATTACCGCGGCTGCTGGCACGTAGTTAGCCGGCGCTTTTTCTGCAGGTACCGTCACTTTCGCTTCTTCCCTGCTAAAAGAGGTTTACAACCCGAAGGCCGTCGTCCCTCACGCGGCGTTGCTGCATCAGGCTTTCGCCCATTGTGCAATATTCCCCACTGCTGCCTCCCGTAGGAGTCTGGGCCGTGTCTCAGTCCCAGTGTGGCCGGTCACCCTCTCAGGCCGGCTACCCGTCGACGCCTTGGTGAGCCATTACCTCACCAACAAGCTGATAGGCCGCGAGCTCATCCCTGACCGAAATTCTTTCCAAACGTCGACCATGCGGTCACGTCTCGTATCCGGTATTAGCAGCTGTTTCCAACTGTTATCCCAGAGTCAGGGGCAGATTGCTCACGTGTTACTCACCCGTTCGCCACTGATCCAAAGAGCAAGCTCTCCTTCACCGTTCGACTTGCATGTGTTAAGCACGCCGCCAGCGTTCATCCTGAGCCAGGATCAAACTCTCCGTAAAAGAATTTTGTTGAACAAGACCGGAATAGGTCGAGCCCAACGAGCTTGATCTGACGATCGGATGTCATTACTGACAAATCCGTTTAATCTCAAAGAAATCTCACCAACCAGCCGAAACTGGTTGCGAGGTTTTTTGGCATTATGACAAGTGCACGCTGTTGAGTTCTCAAGGATCGGACGCACCTGCAACTCAGCCTCATCAGCCTCGCCCGCAGGGCAACTTCACTACCTTATCCCACCCACACCGACTGTCAAATC
>NZ_RBXJ01000004.1 GCF_003635115.1 Microbacterium sp. AG1240 | reverse complement strand
CGTGCCGCGTCGGGGTGGGCGGGCACGTCGCCGTCGACGAGAAGATCGACCATCACGTCGGCGCGGAGTTCGTCGAGAGAGCGTTCTTCGCCGTCGTGGTCGGCGAGGGCGGTGGCGATCGCGGTTGTGCGGTGCTGGATCGCGTGTGCTTTCACGGCGGAGGTGTAGAGCATCACCCAGCTCATCCCGTCCTCCGCCGGTTGCACCACCACCCGCCGCTCCCGGATCGCTTCCGCATGCCGGTCGCTGAGCGTCGCGGCCCGGACCGTGTCGACCAGTTTCCGCAGCAACCGGCGGAACGACCCCAGTGCGTGTGTGGTGGCGAGGTCGACGGCGAGCGGCACGACCTGGTCACGTAACTCGGGTTCGACCTGGTCGACGAGGTCGACGAACACGTCCGCGTGCCGCTCCGTTGTCCGCGCATGCGAGAGGGCGTCGAGCATCACCGGGTACCGGTTCACGAGCCCGTCGGCGGTCGTCAGCATCCGTTCTGCGATGTGCTCGGTGACCTGCAACACCGTCGCAAGCTCGAGCCGCAGGGATCGCATCACGATCTCCGTCGTCGTCCCCCGGAACACCGCCGCCTCCGCCACCGCCTCCCGCCGCAGGCCCTCGACCCGCTCGAACCGTTGCGCCGCGAACACCGACATCAGCGTCGACACATCCGCCACCGCATCCAGGCCATCACGCCCCGCCGCGACCGGATCACCGTCCGCGTCGATCCACTCGTGCTCTTCGAACCACTCGCGCTCGTCGGGCCACTCGTCGACGAGCCCGTCGCCGCCCGTCCACGACTCGCCCGCACCGTCTGCCGGGAGCACATCGCCATCGTGCGGCGCCTCACCGCCTACCGGGGCCTCATCGCTGTTGAGCATGCCTACATTCTAGAACATATCTACGACACTCCACGAGGATCGAGCCCCTTGTGGACAAGTCACCCAAGGACCGCAGGCACCCCAACGACCGGCGCTGCAGCGACACCGGTCGCACCGAGCGCGACGCGGGTGAGACACCGCCCCGCGCTTCACCCGCGCACCCGCGGCCGAGCACCCACCGCCGGAACGATCGCCGCTGCCGAGACCGCAGCAGCCAGTACGAAGGCGACCGGGTAGCCCGCCGCGGGAATCACGCCACCTACGACCGCCGCCCCGAGCGCCTGGCCCAGGATCAGCGTGACGAACAGCAACGCCGTCCCCGCCGGCGCGCGCGGCGCGTCGATCTGCGCGGTCCACGCGATCAGTACCCCGCTCCCGGCCGTGTACCCCCAGCCGAACGCGGCGAAGGAGAGGAGAGCCCACGCTCCCCCGGCGAGCACTCCGGCCGTCGCGATCGCAACGACGATCGCGGTCACGATCAACGCGACGGGCGGCTCCAGCCTCTCCATCCACCGCGCAGTCACGATCACGAGCGTGCCGCCGACGCCGAGCGCGACCCACGCGGCCATCGATGCGCCCGACGAGGTTTCCGATGCAACGAGCATCGTGCGCCCATAGGTCCAGACGGCGGCGGATCCCGCGCCGAACAGCAGCGCCGCGAGCAGCACGCGGCGATGGGCGACGAACCATGACAGGGGTGGGAGCGTGGGCGGCACCGCAGCATCCATCCCTCCCCGCGCCGCACCGAGCACACCGACGGCGGCGAGCACAGTCACGACCGCGGCGATGATCCACGCGAGGCGCCAGTCGGGGGCGAGCACGAGGGCGAGCGTGCCGGCGATGACGACACCGGGGCCGGTTCCGGCGTTCACGACGGCCTGGCTGCGCGGCGATCGCGACGTGGCGGGATCGCGCTGAAGCACCGCCACTAGGGCCGGCGAGGCGAGACCCGCTCCCGCCGAGCTCGCGATCGCGAACACGGCGAATACGAGCGAGACGGGAGAGAGGGCCATGCCGAGGGCGCCGACGGATGCTGCGACGGCCGCCGCGATCACGAGCGCTCGCGCGTGTCGTGCGGCCGTGAGGAATCCGACCACGGCACCGACGCCGTAGACGACCGACGCGCCCGCCGAGACGACGCCCGCCGCAGCGACGTCGAGCCCGAGGTCGGCCTGCACGTCGGGCAGGAAGAGTCCGTATGCCATCCGCACCAGACCGTAGGTGGCGGCGATCAGCGCGGATCCGGCCGCGACGAGCGGCACGAACGACCCGGCTCGTAACAAAAACGCTCGTTTCACTTTTGCGAGTCTAGGGTGCTGTCATGGCTTTGCGCACCCGCACCGAGACGAAACTGCTCGACGCGGCGGACGAGCTGTTCTTCACGCGCGGCATCGCCGCCACCCCGATCGACGCCGTGCTCGAACGCGCGGGGGTGTCGGCCGCGACGCTCTATCGCGGATATTCGAGTAAAGACGCCCTCGTCGCCGCCGCCCTCGACCGGCGCCACGCGGCGTGGATCGAGACGTGGGATGCCGCCGTCGCCGCGCAGACGACCGACGAAGGCCGGCTGCTCGCGATCTTCGACGCGCTCGACGTCTTCCGGTCGCAGCCCGCGGGGTCGCGCTGGTGCGCCTTCCTCGGCAGCGCCGCGGAATACGCCGACGCACCTCCCGAGGTCGACGCCGCGATCCACCGCGATTCCGATTCGATGCGCGCGCGTCTGACCGACCTCGCGGCCTCCGTCGACCCCGCACGCGCGGCCGCGCTGGCCGATCAGCTGATGCTCGTCGTCACCGGCGACCTCGCGATGCGTTTGCGCTCCCCCGCGCATACGAGCGGCGTCGCGCGCGGTATCGCGGCGGCGCTCGTCGCGGGCTAGGTCGTCAGGATGCTGCGGCGAGCGCCATCAGCGCATCGCCGGTGAGGCGCTGGGTCGTCCACTCGTCCATGGGCGCGGCCGAGATCGAGCGGTAGAAGGCAATGGCCGGGGCGTTCCAGTCGAGGACGGTCCACTCCAGGCGGGAGTAGCCGCGGTCGACGCAAACCTCGGCGAGCGAGGAGATGAGCGCCTTCCCGTAGCCGCGACCCCGCTGCGCGTCGTCGACGTAGAGGTCTTCGAGCCAGATGCCGTGGCGTCCGGTCCACGTCGAATAGGTCAGGAACCACAGTGCGATACCGACAATCCGGCCGTTGCGCTCGACGACGTGACCAAACGCTTTCGGGTCGTCGCCGAAGAGGGTCGCGGTCAGCGCACCGACGGTGTTCTGCACAGCATCCGGTTCTCGCTCGTAGTCGGCGAGCGCCTGGATGCAGGTCAGGATGCCGGCTTCGTCGCCCGGACGGGCGGTGCGGAGGATGGCGGAGTCATCGAGAGTGCGCGGGTTCACCCCTCGAGCGTAGAGGCGAGAAGGTCGGACCGCCGTAAAGGGGCGACGGTCCGACCGGTCATCTCGCCTCCGCGGCGTGGCGGCGTTCTAGCCGAGCCAGCCGAGAAGGACGGCGCGCAGGTTCTTGAGGTAGCTCAGAGCTTTGAGTGCGTCGTACATGTGTGACTCCTTCGTCGGTTGAGCGCAGGCTACGCCCGCCGCGACGCGCAGGGGAACGGCGAACACGATTTCCCCGTACTGGATTCGAGAACCCCCTCCTTTCCCGGTAGTTCGCACCGGTAGGGCGCCGACCCGCCATACTCGCGAGCATGAGTGCTCTCGGGGTGCACCGGGCGGTTCAGAGCCGGTGGGTGGCGGTCGCGGCAGTGGTCGTGTCTGCGGCGATCGCGGGGCTGTCAGCGACTCCGGCCCTCGCGGCCGACGAACCCGTGGCGCCCTGGTCGCGGGTCACCTCGCTGCAGGGCGACATCGACCTGAGGGCCGGCGACGTCGAGGTGCTGAAGACCAGCGTCTCAAGCCCCGCGCACCTTCTCACCTTCCCGTTCACCGACATCACCCTCGTCCAGGGCGGTGGGGCGGAGTCGGTGGTCGACACCCCTCTGGTACGCCTGACAGCCGATGGCACGACGTGGACGCGACTCCCCTTCAGCAACGAGAGCACGGCGTTCATTCGCGCCGACGGCGTTCTGGTGAGCATGCTCGGCAATCTCGTCTACGACGGCTGGGCGCAGTCGTCAGCGACCTGCCCGATGCGCGAGAGTGCCGTCCCCAACGCCCAAGCCACGGGCATCGTCGCGGGGTTGAGCGCCTACGTCGGTCCGACGCAGCGCGTGTGGGAGTTTGACACGAAGGCTCCCTACCTCGATCTCGGTCGTGCCGGTTCCGTCGCGACCCCCGACGCGATCCTGCACATTCGTCTCGAGAGCGTCACGGCGCCGGGCAACGAGACCGCGTCGGCGTGGGTGCTGCTGACCGTCGACCTGCGCGGGAGCCTCCCCGACTACGGACCGGTGGATCAGCGGATCGCCACCGTGAAGCTCGCCACGTCGGAGGTCGCGTGCGTTGCGACCGCTCCCGGTGCCGGCGAACCCGGGGTGGGGTCGCCCGGTGCGTCGCCCGAACCCGTGCCGGGCGAGCCTGTTGCGGGTGGGCCTGCGGTGATGGCGCCGGTCGAGCCTGTCGTGACCACCCCACGCGTCCCGGTGCGGCAGTCGGCCCCGGGCGCGGCGCCTTCGACTCCCGGGACGACCCTCGCCGAGTCGGGGAGCGATCTGCCGCTCAGCCTGACTCTCGCCGGCGCTGTCCTGGCGGTGCTGGGCTTCGGGGTGCTGCGCCTCAGGCGTCGCGCCTGACGCGCGAATTCTCTGTCACGGCAGCGGAACGATCACGGCCGGCGCCTCGGATGCGTTGTCACAGCCCGGACCGTTCGGCGAGTCGGTACCCGTCCACGTCACGGTGACGTCGACACGCGCGATCTCGGCGCCGCCCGCATCTACCGCGACGACGGTGAGCTCGTCGGGTGTCTGGGTGAACGTCTGCACCTCCCACTGGGCTCCGCCGAGACCGCGGGCTTCGGTCAGCGCGTCATCGGTGCACTTTCCCGCCACGCACCATTCCAGATCGTCGACCGCCGCTGCTCCGGCGCCGGCGACCTCGAGCGTGAGGGTGTTGACGTATCCGATCTCCGTGCACGCCCTTGGCGTCGCCGAGCATCCGCTCACGACGGCGGCGCAGGCCACCGTGGCAACGAGCATTCCGGTTCGTCTCACGCGCCCATCCTCTCGAATCTGCACCGGCCGTGCGGAGTTCCCGCTCCCGCCGATGCGGAACACTGGCGGGTCGGTGACTCGTCGTGATTTGTGCGCGCGCTTCGGAGCCGCGACAGTGGCACAGTGACCACCGCCGACGCGACCGACCCGCTCGATGAGGCGAGGTTGCGCGCAGAGCTCGCTCGAATCGAGGAGGAGTTCACGGCCGTGCTGAACCGAGCACTGGGCTTGCCGCTGGATCCGCACCTTTCGCTGAGACTCGACAGGCTGCGGCAGGAGGCAAACGTCATTCGCACCCGTCTCGGTGAGCCGACGATCGAGCGTGCGCCTCGCCCTACCGGTCGGCCCGCGCTGTGGATCGCCGCGCTCGGCGCGGCATCGGTCGTCACCCTCGGGGTCGTGCTGGCCTGGGCGCTGCTCGGTCGCTGAACGCACGCAACACTCCCGTCCCCACACCCGCCCCTCCTCAATCACCGAGCCTTCGCCCCCTCACGCCGATCCTCATTCCGGGCCCCTCATCGCCCACTCCGGCTCATCGCCACTCTGGCCCCGCCTCACTCACGCGTCCACTGCGCCGCGAAGCGACGCGGCGAGGAGGAGCGCAATCGCTCCGGGGGCGCAGTCTTTCCCGTTGCGGGGTCGGGCGGCTTGTGGAGCCAGTAGGAGTCGACACCGGTCTCGACGTCTCGTTCACGCGTGATCTGCCACCCGAGGTTGTGGCATCGCAGATGACAGTTGCGGCATAGCGGAACACCGTCGTCCGCGTCGGTCTTGCCGTGATGCTCCCACCAGTGATCGATGTGGTGGTACTCGCACCACGAGGGAGGCGCCGTGCAGGAGGGACCGATGCATCCGCCCTCCCGTATCGCGATGGCGGTGCGCTGCTTCGCCGAGAAAAGCCTTCGCTCTCGCCCGAGATCGAGAGGACGACCGTGCTGGTCGAGTGAGACGGCGAGTGAGCCCGCATCGCACAGGTGCTTCTCGATCACACCTCCGGGAAGCGCCTGCCCTCCGTCTTGCAGATGCCCGACGCCGGTGACCCGCATCTCACCGCGTTCGCCCGCCTCGGCGATCGCTGACGCTTCGACCACGATCCGTACACCCGGCTGCCGGTCTCCGAACGCCTGCTGGGGGTCTGCTGCGGCGCCGGCGCGCAGCACGGCGATGAGCGTGTCGTACTGAAGCTGTTCGTTCGTGCGTTCGTCGGCCGCAGCATCCGCCGTCTTCTGCTTGGCCCCTTCGCCCACGAACCGCGGACCTCGGCGCGGACGCAACGCCGCATTCATGATGGCGTGCACCCACGCGGCTGCTTCGTCGTCGAAGGAGATGCGCGCGTGATGCTGACCGGCCTCGTCGATCCACGTGCGCAGCGAACGCGCCGCGAACCGCTCTTCGAAGCGCAGGGTCACCCCGACCGGGTCGAGCCGGTCGCGGGCGGTGCGGGCGTCGGCTCTGAGCTGCTCGACCGGCACCGTGTGAGCCTCCTCGAGCAGGATCTCGACCGCCTGCGCCCACGCCCGGGGCAGGAACTGCGGATCGAATTCGGGATACCGCTCGACGGGTGGCGCCCCCAACCCGGTGCGAATGGCGCGATATTGGGGCGACGCTATGCTGCCGCTCTCGAGCGCGTCACTCAGCATCCGTTCCGACGTCGGGACAGCGGGAACCGCATCGTCGAGACCAGCTGCGGGAGGCGAGTCTGTGACCGCCGCCAGCTCTTCGCCCGTCTTCATGACACGGGTCACCTCGGCTTTCGACTGGCCGGTGATGGTCTGCACGAGGGAGCCGACGGTGCGATGGCCTTTGCGCTGAGCGAGTCCGTCGTACCCGCGGTCGCGCTCCGACCGGCGCGCAGCCTCGGCCGCGAGCGCTGCGAGCACCAGATCGGCCGCATTGCGCACCTCGGCGATGTCACGCATGGCTCGCAGAAGCACCTCTTCGTCGACGGTGGCGACGTCGGCTCCGCCAAGAGACTCAGCGATCCGCCCCGAGGCGACGGTGAGCCGCTCGGTGGTCGACGTCGCTATCTGAACCATAGAACAAATGTACTAATGACCTCCGACACCGGCCGCCCACGCACGCCGCGACGCCGTCAGCTCACCGACACGAGAGCCGGACCCCGTCCTACCGCCACTCCTCGCGGGTGCGTGTAGCCGACGCGCCTCCCCCGCCGCGTCGCGCGACGGCCATCAGCGCGAGCTGCGCGGGGCTGTCCACGGCGTGCAGCACGCACGCGCCGACCTCGCGCTCCCACAGCGCGGCGAACGCCTCGGCGTCTTCGCGGCGTCGGCCGATGGCTGTCGGCACGGGGAGATACTGCCGATCCTCCGAACGCCCGAGCACCGCTCGAACGATCCATGCCCGCCCACCCCGCCCGGTCTGCAACAGGAAGCGCGGAGTGCGCACCGGTGCGAACAGCTCGGCCATCGCGTCGGCGAAGGTGCGCTGATCGGTGGGCGCAGCATCCGTGATCTCGACTTCCACCGTCGCCAGACCGTTGCGCTCGCTCTCGACCACCACGGGCCGCGCCGCCACGTCAGCGACCCGGCCCGCGCGGCGCAATGATCGCCAGACCACGTCGCCGATGCGGCCATAAGTCGCCGCGGGCCGCGAGGCCTGCGACCACTCTCGCCGCCATGCCTTCGCCAGTGGGATGCCCAGCCACAGCGCTGCGGCCAGCAGCGCGAAGCCGACGATGACTCCCCCGTCTTCGAGCGTCGCGAGCGACAGGATGCTGCCGCCGACCGCCAGTGTCGCCATGCCACCGAGCGCCCCGCCCAGCTTTCGGGATCCTCGCACGCTCGTGCGGAACACCGGCGCCGTCGACCGCCGGGCCACGAGCGCGCTCACACCCTCACGGTCGACGTAGGGCTCACCGATGCGCCAGTCGGCCCGCGTCTTGTCTCGCGGTGGCAGCACGAGCATGTCGTTCAGCCCGTCGATGGAGGTGCCGGCATCCTTCGCCGTCACGCGACGCATCGCCTCCTGCGCCGCGGACGGAAGCGCGATCGACAACCCGCGCACGACCCGCGACGGGTCGTCGGAGTCGAGCCCCCACAGCCGCGCGTGCTTGCGGCGCAGTCGTGACGCGTCGGGCTGCGCCTCGAGCGGAAAGCTCGGCGGCAGCAGGGCGGTGACCGTCCAGTTGTGGGCGACCTTCTCGGGCCAGGCGGGATCGAGGCGCAGGGTGCGTCCGCGCAGCTGCTGGGTGGCCGACGCCGTCGCGACCGCCGTGAGGTCGACCAGCGTGTTCACGGCGGGGCAATCCCAGCCTTCACCGAAGAGTCCGCGCGTGCCGACGACGACCTGCACGCTCCCGCGGGTGAGCAGAACGGATGCTGCGCGCACGAGGCGCGCGGCACCGACACCCGGCGCGTGCACCTCGGCGACCTGGCTGTCTTCGAGCAAGGGTGCCGCCGCGACCGGCGCCCCCAGCAGCTCGCCCAGCATGGGCACGAGCACGTCGGTGTCGCGCGCGGCGATGCGGGTGTGCGCGCCGGTGACGAGCATCGGGCGCAGCCCGTGCGTTGCGGTGTCGGCGACGATCACGCCGAAGGTGCGCAGCGCGCCGGCGGCGCCGACGAGCCCGCCGCTCTTATTGCCGTGCTCGGCGTAGTCGGTGACGACGAGCGCGCGCATGCGGTCGTCGCCGAGCGCCTCGCGTTCGATGCGCAAGATATCGCACGCCGCGAAGTCTTTCGCGAGCGACGAGGCGAGCATCGTGTCGACCGGGTCGCGCGTGCGGCGCACGCCCCGGTCGGTGAGCGAATATCCGAAGTCGGCGAGCGTGCGGCGGATACGTTGCCACCGGGCCTCTTCGTCGCGATTCGGCAGCAGCCGGTCGAGCGCGAAGCGCGCCAGCAGGCGCAGCGACTCGTCGGTGGTCGGGGGCCGGCGCGCGACGTCGGGAAGCAGCGAGACGAGCGGATGCTGCGGCGACACCGTCGCGAGCATCGCCGCCGCCGCTTCGGATCCGCCGAAGTCGTCGGCGAACGCCTTCGCGAGACGGCGGTCTTCGTCGACGCCCGGTGGTGGCGGCTCGAGCGCGTCACGAGTTTCACGCTCAGGTTGAAGCTTATGGATCAGGAACCCGAGCCCGGTCTCGTGCGCGAACGTCGAGCGCAACAGCACGGCGAGCCCCTCGGCGTGCGCGGCGAGGAACGCGAGCTCGTCGCGGGTGGGCTCGGCGAAGCGCACGAGGTCGCGGTAGGGCGCGAGATTGCCCTCGCGCACCACCGCCGGCACCGGAACCTCGTAGTCGACGCCACCGAGCAGCGACGTGTAGTTGTCGTACTCGTTCGCGTCGTCGGGGCTCGGCAGCGTGGCCGTGAGTCCGATGAGCAGTGGTTCTGTGCCGGTGGCGCGGATGCGCGCGGCGAGCGTCGCGACGACGAGCGCCCAGTGGTCGAGCAGGTGATGGCACTCATCGAGCACGATCGTCTCGACTCCGTGCGCGACGAGCCGGTCGATGAGCGCGAGCGCGTTCGGGTGCAGCGCCCGGGCGAGCGTCTCGGGATTCTCCGTGGTGAGCTGCCGCCGGATCGTGCGCGAGCGGCTCGCGACGCCGCGCTTGTAGGGCTGCGGGTTGCTCGCCTCGAGGTCGGCGAGCCAGCGTTCGGCAGCCTCCGCCGTTCTGCCGTCCTGCTCGAGGTCGTCGAGCCAACGTCTGCGTGCCAGGTCGGCGAACGGGTTGGTCGAGTCGAGCACGCTGAGCGCCTGGTACGTCAGCGCCGTGAGGTCACGGGGGTTCTCGGGATCTTCGGACAGAGCGCCCGGGTCGGGAGCGAGGGATGCTGCCTGCCGCACCCACTGCGAGCGGATCGTCGTCGTCGGGGCAAGCACGACAGCGCGGGCGCCCCGCCGCTGTGCGAGGAGGAGTCCGAGCAGGGTCTTGCCGGAGCCGGGCGGCGCGACGATGTGCAGCGGACCCGGGGTGGCGACGTCGATGCGGTCGAGGACGTCGGCCTGGTAATGGCGGAGCGTGCCGGTGAAGCGCCACGACGCGAGAGGGGGCGAAGCGGGCACCGGTTCAGCCTAGGGTGGCGGCTCGCAGCATCCCGAAGCCGACCCGAGATCTGGGCTCCACGCGCTCGCTCCACACGCGGGCGAGTCCTAGCGCGTCCCGCGCGCCGCCCCCGAGAACCGTTCCGATATCAAACCCGAAACGATCCCGCACCCGCGCCATCCGCGCTGGTAGTGTCGCGCCAGCATCTGCTCCCCCCGCATGAAGCCGAGGATCCGCAATGAGCCCCAGCGCAGCATCCGCCCATCCGCCCCGTGAACAGTGGACCGGCCAGGTCGGCTTCATCCTCTCCGCCATCGGTTCGGCGGTCGGGTTGGGCAATATCTGGCGCTTCCCGGGCGTCGCGTACGAGAACGGCGGCGGGGCGTTCCTCATCCCCTACCTGATCGCGCTGCTGACCGCGGGCATTCCGATCCTCTTCCTCGACTACGCGATCGGTCACCGCTATCGCGGAGCCGCCCCCACGGCGCTGCGTCGCCTCGGCGGCAAGGCCGGGCGCTGGCTCGAGTCGCTCGGATGGTTCCAGGTCGCGATCGCGTTCGTCATCGGCCTCTACTACACGGCGGTCGTCGCCTGGGCACTCAGCTACTTCGTGTTCTCGTTCGATCTTCGGTGGGGCGACGACCCGGCGACGTTCTTCTCGGGCGACTACCTCCAGGCCGGCGATCCGGGCCTCAGCCTCGAGTTCGTTCCCGGCGTGCTCGTCCCGCTCGCCCTCGTGTGGATCGCGGTCATCGTCGTGCTGGCCCTCGGCGTCGCGAAGGGGCTGCAGCGCGTGAACGTGATCTTCCTGCCGCTGCTCGTCGTGGCGTTCTCCGTGCTCGTCGTGCGCGCTCTCTTCCTCGACGGCGCCGGCGTGGGCCTGGAAGCCCTCTTCACGCCGAACTGGGCGGCGCTGGGCGACCCGAACGTGTGGATCGCCGCGTACAGCCAGATCTTCTTCTCCCTGTCGATCGCGTTCGGCATCATGATCACCTACTCCTCCTACCGCAAGCGCAAGGCGAACCTCACCGGCCCCGGCCTGGTCGTCGCGTTCGCGAACTCGTCGTTCGAGATCCTCGCGGGCATCGGCGTCTTCGCCACCCTCGGCTTCTTCGCCGTGCAGCAGGGCGTCGGCATCGACGAGCTCGAGGGGCTCACCGGCGTCGGACTCTCGTTCATCACCTTCCCCGCGATCGTGTCGCAGATGCCCGGCGGCCCCCTCTTCGGCGCGCTCTTCTTCGGCTCGCTCGCGATGGCCGGCTTCACCTCGCTCATCTCGGTGCTGCAGGTGGTCTCGGCCGCGATCCAGGAGAAGTTCGCGGTCTCGCGACGCGCGGCAGCTGTCGGCGTCGGCGGAGTCTCGGCGGTGCTGTCGGTGCTGCTGTTCTCGACCACCACCGGCCTCCTTGCCCTCGACGTCGTCGATCAGTGGGCGAACAACATCGGCATCGTCGCGTCCGCCATCCTGATGACGGTGCTCGTGATCTGGGTGCGACGCCGCGGACCCGAGCTGCGCTACCACCTCAACGCCGTGTCGACGTTCCAGGTCGGGCGCATTTGGGTCTTGCTGGTGGGAGTGGTGGCGCCGATCGTGCTGGCCTACATGCTGATCCAGCGCATCGTCACGCTCCTCGCCGAGGGATACGGCGGCATGCCCGACTGGTACCTCGGCATCTTCGGCTGGGGCACGATCGCGTTCATCGTCGTTGCGGCGATCGCGCTGTCGCTCTTCTCGTGGCGCCGCTCGCCCGACGACTTCGTGGCGTGGCCCGAATACCCGCCGGGAACGGATGCTGCATCCCGCCGCGATAAGGAGGTCACGCGATGACCGCTCTCGCCATCGTTTTTCTCATCCTCGCGATCGTCATCGTCTGGGGCGGTCTCATCGCGAGCGTGCTCTACCTGCGCGCACGCCCCGAGCGGGCGGACTTCCCCGCGGGCGGCGACGACGAGAGCTACCCCGACTGACGTCGGCCAAGCGCCTCGCAGCCTCCGTTCGCGTCAGCGGCCGGTGCGCAGGTGGATCCGTTTGCCTTCTTTACTGAAGATTGACAGCACCTCGGCCGGGCCCGCGCCGGTCGCGGCGAGCCAGTGCGGGATGCGCGTGTCGAACTCCGCCGCCTCCCCCGGGCCGAGCGTCACGTCTTGCTCGCCGATCACCAGACGCAGCCGGCCCGAGAGCACGTAGAGCCATTCCTGGCCGTCGTGCACCTTCGGCTCGGGAACGGCGACCACCCCGGGCGGCTGCGCGGGAAACGTCACCTTGTAGGTCTGCACCGGGCTCGACTCGGGCGACAGCGTCTCGTACTGCGTGCCGCCGATGCTCTTCGACGTGCGCTTCACGCGCGGATCGGGCGCCGCACGCGGAACGATGTCGTCCAACTCGAGCCGCAACGCCCGCGCGATCGGTACGACCAGCTCGAGGTTGGGCGCACGCTTGCCCGACTCCAGACGCGAGAGCGTGCTCGACGAGATACCCGTCGTCTCCGACAGCTCGGCCAGGGTCATGCTGCGCTTCTCGCGCCAGCTCTTGAGCCGCGGACCGATGAGCGCCAGAGAATC
Organism: Microbacterium sp. AG1240; assembly: GCF_003635115.1. Classification (GTDB taxonomy): domain Bacteria; phylum Actinomycetota; class Actinomycetes; order Actinomycetales; family Microbacteriaceae; genus Microbacterium. Next base: position 225,993 of record NZ_RBXJ01000004.1, on the reverse strand, counting down.
GTCGGGCATCCCACTCCGTTCTTGCCAATTCGGCATCGATAGTTGCTGCCACGCTATCAGCCGAGCATCGTGAACGGTATGACGCACGACGATCGGCTCTCCCCAGCATCCGCCCCTCACTCCCCCGCCCAGAACCCCGACATCTCGGGCGAGGTCTGGGACGTCATCATCATCGGCGGCGGCGCCGCCGGTCTCAGCGCGGCGCTCATTCTCGCCCGCGCCCGGCGTCGCGTGCTCGTGCTCGACGCGCATCAGCCGCGCAACCGGTTCGCACCGCACATGCACGGCGTGCTGAGTCGCGACGGATACTCGCCGCTCGACCTCGTCGCCGACGGATACCGCGAGGTGCGCGCCGTCGATGGCGTCATCGAGAACGCTCGGGTCGTCGAGACGCGCGCGACCACCGACGGGTTCGAGGTCATCACCGACTCCGGCGCCGTCGCGACGGGGCGGCGGCTCATCGTCGCGACCGGCACGCGGGATCAGCTGCCCGACGTTCCCGGACTCGCGGAGCAGTGGGGGCGCGGAGTCGTGGCGTGCCCGTACTGCGATGGCTACGAAGCATCCGGCACCGCGATCGGCGTGCTCGCGGGCTCGGTGATGGGCCTGCATGTCGCTCACATGCTGCGCGCGTACTCCAGCGACATCACGGTGTTCACGTCACTCGCGGGCGAGATTCCCGAAGAAGAACGGATGCTGCTCGAGGAACGCGGCATGCGCATCGAAGACCGCGCCGTCACCCATGTCGTGACCGAGAGCGACGCGATCGCCGGGCTCGGGCTCGCCGACGGAACGGTCGCGGCGGTGGACGTGGTGTTCGCGCAGCCGTCGCCGACCGCGCTCGACGAGCCGCTGCGGCAGCTCGGAGTCGCGCAGACCGAGACGCCGATCGGCCCGTGGACCGCGGTCGACGGGTTCGGGCGCACCAGCGTCGACGGCGTGTTCGCGGTGGGGAACTCCGGGATTCCGAACGCGCTCGTGCCGATCGCGATGGGCTCGGGCGCGATGGCCGCGCTGACGATCAACGGGGAGTTCATCGCGGAAGAAGTGGCCGCAGCATCCGCTCGTGTCGCGGAGCGGCGCGGCATCGCTGCCGGGGCAGGACACTGAGGCCATGGCTCATTCGTCAGACGACGCGCTCACCGACCCGGCGGAGTTCTGGGAGGCGCGCTACCTCTCCCACCGCGGCGAGACCGGCGCGGTGTGGAGCGGCAGGGTCAACGCCGCCGTCGAGCGAGAGGTGTCGGGGCTGGCCCCCGGCACCGCGCTCGAGCTCGGCAGTGGCGAGGGCGGCGACGCGCTCTGGCTCGCCGCACAGGGCTGGGCGGTGACCGCCCTCGACATCTCGGCCAACGCCCTCGCGGTCGGTGCGGCGAAGGCTGCCGAACTCGGCCTCGCGGACCGCATCGAGTGGATGCAGACCGATCTCGCGACGTGGCATCCGTCGGCGGAGTACGACCTCGTCACGTCGGCGTTCCTGCATTCGCCGGTCGAGCTGCCGCGGGAGGAGATCTTGCGGCGGGCTGTCTCGACGGTCGCTCCCGGCGGGCGACTGCTCATCGTCGGACACGGCGCGTTCCCGCCGGGGTCGAGTCACGATCACGATCGTGAGGCCCCTCCCCTCCCGACGTCCGACGAGGTGCTCGCCTCGCTCGACCTTCCTGAGGGGTGGGTCGTCGAGACGAATGAGTCGGTCGACCGCGAGGTCGAGTGGCGCGACCAGGGAACGGTGACACTCACGGATGCGGTGCTGCGAGTGCGGCGCGTCGTGTTGTAGCTTTCGCCGCCACGACACGATCGCTAAGAAACGAGTTCTCTCTGAAACCGTCGATAAAGTCATCGAGACAACGAATGTCTGTTCGGGGGGAACACCATGGAATTCGAAGAGCGTCTCGCTGCCTTGGCAACGAAAGTCCGCAATCAGGCCAGCGCCATCGGCACCGAGGAAGCAACGAAGAACGCATTCATCATGCCGTTCATCTCGACCATCCTCGGCTACGACGTCTTCGACCCGCTCGAGGTCGTGCCGGAATTCACCGCCGACGTCGGCGTCAAGCGCGGCGAGAAGATCGACTACGCCATCATGCGCGACGGCGAAGTGCAGATCCTCATCGAATGCAAGGCATCGCTCGGATCGCTCAAGATCGAGCACGCGTCTCAGCTCTTCCGCTACTTCGCGACGACGAACGCCCGAATCGCCGTCCTGACAAACGGGGTCGTATGGCAGTTCTACATGGATCTCGACGCGCCCAACAAAATGGACGCCAAGCCCTTCCTGGTGCTTGATCTCCTCGACATCGACGACACGCTGGTACCAGAGATTCGCAAGCTCTCGAAGGACAGCTTCGACCTCAACTCCATCATCAACGCGGCGGAGGAGCTGAAGTACGTGGGTGCCCTCAAGCGCGAGATCGGTGCGCAGTTCCGCGAGCCCAGCGACGAGTGGATCCGCTTCTTCACGACACGCGTCTACGACGGCGCGTTCACCGCAAAGGTGCGCGAGCAGTTCACATCGCTCGTCGGGAAGGCATCGCAGCAGTTCTTGAACGAGCGCGTCAACGACCGTCTGAAGACGGCGCTCGGCGCGGGCGCGGGTATTCGGTACGTCGATCCGGAAACACCCGCAATCGCTAGTGAGGGCGTCGTCGAGGACGACCTGAATAGGGACACCGAGATAGAAACGACCCTCGAAGAACTCGAGGGCTACCAGATCCTGAAGGCCATCGCGTGCGCCGAGGTCAAGCCCCAGCGGATAACCCAGCGTGATGCGAAGAGCTACTTCGCGGTGCTGCTGGACGACAACAACCGCAAACCGATCGCGCGGCTCCACTTCAACTCGCAGAAGCAGAAGTATCTCGGCCTGCTGGATCCGGACAAAGTCGAAACGCGGCATCCGATCTCGTCGCTTGACGAGATCTACGAGTACGCCGGCCAGATCCGCGAGGCCGTCATCCGATATCGGTGAGGCACTGTGCCGTCCCTGGCTAAGGCGTAATGACGCAGCCGAGAGGCGCGAGTCCAAGGTCGGCTAACGTCGTCACGGTGGATAACGACCTTGCCGTGAGAATCGTCCTGCTCGTCGTCATGGTCGGCTCGGGCGTCCTCCTGATGTGGATGGCCCGCGCCACCGCCTCGGGCCGGCTGAAGCGCAACGCATTGGCGGGCATCCGCATCCCCAGCACCATGGCGAGCGACGAGGCGTGGCAGGCGGCGCACAGCCGCGCGAAACGGCCCACGATGCTCGGCGGATGGGCATCGATCGCGAGCGGTTTCGTCGCCCTTCTGCCGGTGTCAGCCCCTGTCCGCGCCACCGCCGTGATCGCGGGTTGTGTGCTGATGCTCGGATTCCTGCTTTACGGCTCGAAGGTCGGCAGCCGCGCCGCGTTGGAAATCTCGAGCCGCTCAGCTGACTGACGCCCGCGCCCACTCCTCTCACCCGACGATCGGGCCGCCCAGTTTCCAGTAACCGAGGAACGATACCTGCTCCTTCGGGATCGCAAGCTCGTCGGTGAGATAGCGCCGCACGCTCGCCGTCGAGCCCGACTCCCCCGCCAGCCAGGCGTAGAAGTCCGAGCCGCCATCGAACGTCGCCCCCCACTCGCGCACGGCCGCGGCCACGCCGACGTCGCGCAGCACCACGCGCACGCGCACGTGAGCGGGCAGCTCGCGGCTGACAATCTCGTCGTCGAGGTCGGACGCTTCGAGAACCACATCGATGTCGGCTTCGGGCCCGAGCGTGCCGACGATGTTGCGCACCGCCGGGTAGGCGGTCTCGTCGGCCACGAGCAGGAACCGTCTGGCGTCGCCCGGGTTCCAGTGGATGCCGTATCCGGTGCGCCCCATGCGGATGTCGGGCCCGTTCACGACCAGGCGGTCGCCCGGCTGCGCCGCCGCCGCCCACACCGACGCGGGACCGGCGGGTTCGTGCAGGAAGAAGTCGACGTCGATCTCGCCGACCTCGGGGCGGATCGCGGCGGGCGTGTAGGTGCGCAGCACGTTGCGCTCGTCCTCGGGCAGGGCCCGCCACCGGCTGTACCAGTGCGACGGATGCGGCGTCGGGTCATCGAGCAGTCCGAACTCCGCGATCGTTCCATCGGCGAAGGGCAGCACGACCTTGATGCGCTGGTCGACTCCCCATGGCGCGAAGTGGCGCAGTTCGTCGCCGGCCAGCGTGAGGCGGAGAAAGCGCGGGCTCAGCAGCGCGCGCGCACGCACCTGCACGCGGAAGGCGCTGTACGCCCAGGGCCGGTTCATGCGCGGGCCGCCGCACTCGATGTGCCCCGCAACGGCACGACGAGCGGACCCCCGGTCACCGGATCCTCGATCACCACGTTCGCGAGCCCGAACACCTCCTCCACCCGCTCGGTAGTGATGACGTCGCGCGGCGCCCCCTCGGCGACGATGCGTCCGCCGCGCATCGCGACGATGTGGCTGGCGTATCTCGCGGCGTGGTTGAGGTCGTGCAGCACGGCGACGATCGTGCGCCCACGCTCGTTCAGCTCGGCGAAGAGCTCCATGAGCTCGACCTGGTGCGCGATGTCGAGGTAGGTCGTCGGCTCGTCGAGCAGCAACAGCTCGGTCTCCTGCGCGAGGGCCATCGCCACCCAGACACGCTGACGCTGCCCCCCGGAGAGTGCGTCGACGGGACGATCCCTCAGGTCGGTGGTGCCCGTGGCGGCCATTGCGTCGTCGACGGCTTTCGCGTCAGCATCCGACCACTGGCGCAGCAGGTTCTGGTGCGGGTAGCGGCCCCTGCCCACCAGATCGGCGACGGTGATGCCGTCGGGGGCGATCGCGCTCTGGGGAAGCAGTCCGAGCCGGCGCGCGACCTCCTTCGCCGGGTACGACGAGATGGCCGCGCCGTCGAGAACGATCCGTCCGCCGGTCGGTGAGAGCAGCCGCGAGATTCCCCGAAGGAGCGTCGACTTGCCGCACGCGTTCGGACCGACGATCACGGTGAACGACCCCGGCGGGATCGACACGGTGAGATCGCTGACGACCTCGACACGGTCGTACGAGAGCGTGACCCCCTCGGCGAGGAGGCGGGCGGAGGTGTGTTCAGGCACGACGGCGGATCTCCAGAATGATCATCAGCACGAGGTAGGCGCCGCCGACCGACACGGTGACGACCCCCACGGGAAGAACGACGGGCAACAGGTGCTGCGCGACCAGGTCGGACGCCAGCAGGATCAGGGCCCCGAACACGGCCGACAGCCCGAGCGAAAGGTGAGGCGTGCGGGCGACGAGCCGCGCGACCTGGGGAGCGGCGAGCGACACGAAGGCGACGGGGCCGGCGACGCTCGTGGCGGCCGCGACAAGCGCCACCCCCACGACGAGGGCGACGCCGCGCACGAGGTTCGGACGCGCACCCGATGCTGCGGCCACGTCGTCGCCCAGATCGAGCTGTCGTAGGCCCGGCCCGAGCAACGCCGCGACCACGACGAAGGGGGCCGCGCACAGCAGCGCTCCGCCCAGCGATCCCGCGGTGACCGCGTTGAGCGAGCCCGTGCCCCACGCCGAGGCGAACATCGCGGTCTCCAGCTCGATCTGCAGCAGCATCCACGTGTTGAACGACGCCAGCATCGCGGCGATACCGATACCGATCACGATGAGACGGAAGCCCTGGATGCCGCCGCGATACGACAGCATCCAGATCACGAACGCCGTCGCGACACCGCCGACCAGGGCTCCGACCGTCAGCGCCTGCCAGCTCGACGAGACCAGCGCTAGGGCGACGAGCATGCCGGTGAACGCGCCGTTGGACAGTCCGAGGATGTCGGGACTCGCCAGAGGATTGCGGGTGACGGTCTGGAACAGCGCACCTGCGACGGCGAGGAGCGCGCCGAGGGCGATTGCGGCAAGGGTGCGCGGCAGGCGCCACTCGACGATGACGACGCGGTCCATCGCCTCTCCGGTGCCGAGGAGGGCACGCACGACAGCGTCGGGAGCGACCACGTAGGTTCCGACGCCGAGCGAGACGACGCCGAGAACGAGGATGACCGCCACGACGACGGAGGCGACGAGGATGCTGCGCACGCGCAACGGAACCGCGAGCGGCCCGAGACGAAGCAGCACGCGCCGCGGCGCGGCCGGCGCGACGAGAGTCATAGCGTGCTCGCTCTCCTGCGCCGCGCGAGCACGATCAGCACGGGCGCGCCGACGAACGCGGTCACGATGCCGACCGGCACTTCGGCGGGGGCGATGATCACTCGACCGAGCACGTCGGAGAGCAGCACGAGCACGGGGGCCAGCAGCACCGACAGGGCGATGATGGTGCGCTGGTCGACGCCGAAGATCCACCGCACGACGTGCGGGATCATGAGCCCCACGAACGCGATCGGGCCGACGAGGGCGGTCGCCGCTCCCGCGAGCAGCGTGGTCGACACGATGACGGCGACGCGGATGCGGCGGACGTCTGCACCCTGCGCCCGTGCGACGTCGTCGCCGAGCGCGAGCGCGTTCATCGCCGGGCCGACGAGGAACGCGAGGGCGAGACCGACCGCGATGAACGGCAGCACAGGCACGATGACGTCGAAGCCGCGGCCGAGCAGCGACCCGGCGTTCCAGCTGCGCATCGAGTCGAACGCATCGGGGTTGCTGAGCGTCATGCCGGTCGTGATGCCCGAGAACACGGCTCCGAGGGCGACGCCGGCGAGGGTGAGCCGCAGCGGATCGGCCGCGCCCCGGCCCGACGAACCGATGAGGTACACCGCGATCGTGACGACGAACGCTCCGAGAAGGGCGAGCCAGACCAGGGTGGAGATGTCGCGGAGTCCGAGCAGGGCCACCCCGAGCGCCACCGCGAGCGCCGCACCGGCGTTCACGCCGAGGATGCCCGGGTCTGCCAGCGGGTTGCGGGTGAACGCCTGCGTGAGCGCGCCGGCGACGCCCAGCGAGGCACCGGCGACGAGACCGGCGACGGTGCGCGGGATGCGCAGGCCGATCACGATGTACGTCGTCTCGGTGGTGCCCTCACCGCGCAGCGTCGTCCAGACCACCTGCGGCGACAACGGGTTCGCCCCGATCATGAGCGATAACGCGACGGCGACGGTGAGCGCCGCCACGACGACCGAGAGGGCGGCAACCCGCCGCGAGCGGCGCACCGGGGGCCGAGCCGGTGGGGACTCGACCCCGGCGAGGGTCGTCAAGAGCGCTCTTCGAGGAACTGTTCGATGTCGTCGAGCACCTTCTGCGCGCCGAGGGGGCCCACGCCCGACACCCAGTAGCTGGTGTCGACGAGGGTGACCGAGGGGAAAGCATCCGCGTTCTGCACGATGGCCGCGGGGACTGTCGAGTCGTCTGAGGTATCTGCGGTCGTCACGAACACGTGATCGGCCTGAGCCGAGAGGATGTTCTCGGGAGAGATGTCGGCCTGCAGACCGTCGGCCCAGTCGTGGTCGGGGATGGTGAAGCCGACGCACTCGAGCAGGCTGCCCGCGAACGACACCGGGCCGTACAGGCTCAGGGTCGTCTCGTCGCGAGGGCGGATGAGCTGCACGGTCTGGCCGTCGACGCCGTAGGTGTCGGCGAGCTCGCCGCAGCGGGCATCGACCTTCTCCAGCAGCGCAGCCGTCTCGCCATCGCGCCCGAGAGCCTCGCCGATGAGCGCGGCGTTGTCGCGCCACGGGTCGGCCTGGGTCGCGATGAACACGGTCGGCGCGATGGACGACAGCTGCTCGTACAGGGCCGAGTGGCGGGCCTCGGTGCCGAGGATGAGGTCGGGCTTCAGTGCCGCGATGGCCTGCAGATCGGGCTCGGGCACGCTGCCCACCGCCTCCACTCCGTCAAGCCCGAGGTAGGCCGGCACACCCACGACGTTGCTCGCGACGGCCGCGCCGACCGGCACGACACCGACGGCGGCGGCAGTATCGAGCTCGAGCGGCTCGAGGGTCACCACGCGCTGCGGCTCGAGCGGAACCTCCGTGGTGCCGCGGGCGTGCTGCACCTCGCGCGTGGTCGCGGTGTCGGTGTTCGCGGCCTCCGTCGAGGGCGACGGAGCAGAGCACCCCGCGAGCAGGAGGGCGGCGCAAGCGGTCGTAGCTGCGAGTGCGACGAAACGGGCGTGAAGGCGGGAGGGCATGGCGAGCAGCCTTTCGATGTCCGGGCGAGAACTACCCGACTTACCGTAGCCTTACTTAGGTCACCCTTACAAAACCGGCCGATGCTGCCGCCGCTGCCCGTAACCCGTCACTCCGCTGCGATCAGTGCCGCAGCATCCTCGATGAATCCGAACACCGCGGTCTGATTGGTCGTCAGCGTCTGCGCATCGTCGGCGCGGGCGAGCACCGTCAGCACGACCGGCTCGACACCGTCGCGCTCGAGGTACCACGATCCGGCGAGGACGCCGATCGAGCTGCCGCCCTTGAACGCGACGTGGGTCCACTCATCGCCGAAAGCGATGCCAGGATTCGCCGAGAGCAGTTCGCGCAGCGGCTCACCCGCCGCAGTCTGCGCCTTCTGCTGCAGGGCGACGTGCGCGCGGGCGATGTCGTCGTGCGTCGCGAACCAGTCGACGCCCTCCGGCCAGCCGGGCTGAACCTCGGCGGCGTTCGCGAGCGACGGCACGCCGGCCGGGATCTCGGCCAGCACCGCGTCACGGGCAGCGGGGTCGCCCGACGCCCACCGCTCCCGCAGAGCCGCGTCGTCGAACAGCATCCAGAACATCTCGCGGGTCGTGAGGAACGGCGTGTTGACCCCCGGCGTCGCGTGGCCCATGTCGACGAGGGCGGCTTCGACAGCATCGCGCCCGACCGCACGGATGAGGGCGTCGGTGCCGGTGTTGTCGCTGATCGCGATCATCTTCTGCGCCGCGTCGAGCACGGTGACGGTCGAGCCGTCGGGGAGGTTCTGCAGCTCGCCGCTCGGGAGGCTCCGCACCTCGGCGTCGATGGTCAGCGGGTCGTCCCAGGCGAGGGTGCCCGCATCGACCGCGGCGACGACCGCACCGAGAACCCAGAGCTTGAACACCGACCCGATCGGCGAGAGCGACGACTCCCCCATGAGCCTCACGGGTTCACCGGTGCCGGCCTCGGTCACCTGCAGCGAGACCTCGTACGGCGCGTCCGAGATCTGCGACTCGAGCTCGTCCCAGCTGCCGGCGGGGGTGCGCGGGGCCTGCGGTTCGCCGAAGAACAGGCCGTTCATGCTGCCGTCATCGCCGACCGACACCGACATGTCGTAGGTGACCTGCGGCGACTCGATCGTGACGCGCGCCTGCGTCTCGGTGCCCTCGTACGCGACGGGCGTCCACGGGGCCGCCGCTCGCAACTGCTCGAAGACCTGCTGCAGATCCGAGACGGCCATCTGCTCGAACATGATCGGATCGAATCGACCCTCGAACTCGGCCTGCTCGCTCGGCGCACCGTTGATCTCGGTCAGCACCCACGCGGCCTGCGTGCCGACGGGATTCGAGGGAATGGCCACTCGCTCGGACGGCTCCTCCGATGCCGGTTCGGCGGGCGAGGCGCAGGCCGTGATCACGAGGGCGGCGGCAGCGAGAAGAGCGACGGACAGGGATCGGAGCGGGCGGAGGGTCTGTGGCGAGATCTTCACCCTTCGAGCCTCGGCGGAATCCGCGTCGGGCGCCTCCCCCGCGCGACGGAATTCCGGCGCGTCCAGGGTCCGGATCGTTGCGTCGACCCGCGCGGTGTGCTCGGGTGGTGGCATGTCCTTCTTCCCGCCCGACCCCGAGCTGCCCGAGTTCGACGATGCCCCGGCGGTGCGATCTCCCTGGTGGACGGCCCCGACCGACCGCCTCCCGGTTCTCTACCCCGCGGGCGAGATCCTCGCGACCACCGAGCACCTGGCGATCGCGCTCGTCGGCGTCGACGTCTACTCCGACGGCATCGAGATCCGCCTCGAGCGAAGGCTCCGTCGCAATGACCTGCCGCTCGATGAGTGGCAGCGCATGACCACCGTGTTCATGGAGCACTGGGCCGGTCACGGTGCGTCATCGGCCGAGCGGCTGCGATACGGGGTCGTGCTGAGCAGCGGCGAACAGGTGCTCTCCGATCGCCCCTTCGGCTTCGCGGGCGACCCCATGTCGCCGCCGAAGGGTTCATCGCTCGTGCGAAGCGGCGGAGGCGGCGGCGGAGACGGGCACTCGTACTCGTCGAACGATGCGCTCTGGCTCTGGCCGCTCCCACCCTCGGGGTCGCTCGAGCTCGTTCTCCAATGGCCGGCGCTGGGTGTTCCCGAGACCCGCACGTACCTCGACGTCTCGTCGTTCCGTGAACTCGCTGAGCGATCCGTACCATTCTGGCCGTGAGGTGCACCACGACGGAGACGGCGGCACGTCGGATTCCTGAGCGCACCGTCTCATAAGGTCGTCGCTATGGGGTCGCAGACGAGAAGGATGCTGTTCGCCGCCGCCGCCGCGGGAATACTGTGGCTGGCGAGCGGACTGATCCACACCGTCGTCGCGTCGATCCCGCACGCCACTCAAGCTCTCCGACTGCTCGTACCGTCGCCGACCAACTCCCTGTTCTGGGCGTGGCCGGCCCCGTGGTCGTTTCTCGCGCTCGCGCTCGCCGGCGCGAGCGTCGCCGCCGTGGTGTTCGTCGTCATGGGATGGGTCGCCCGCCGCAGGGCGCCGGGTTTCGCCGCTGCGTGGTTCGCAACGGTCGCCGCCGGCGCGGTGGTCGGCCTCTTCATCGACGGCGTGGGAGTGCTCGATGTCGTGCAGAGCTTCGGTGCGCGCGGGCTCACGACCGCGAGCATCGACTACGCCGTCGTGGGCGCGTATTGGGGTCTTGTCCAGGGATGGATACCCGCGCTCATCGCCTCACGCGGAGCGCGCGAATCCGTCGACGGGCCGCGGCGCAGGCATGCGCGGTGGACGTGGGCCGTCGCCGCAGCCGTGCTGGTCGCGTTCGTGGTCGCGGGGACGGCGGGTCGCACCGCCGACCGCACCGCGGTGGCCGAAGCGCAGGCCCGCGCCGACGCCGAGACACAGGCCGCGGCCGAGCAGTACACGGGCTTCGGAGCGGTCCCCGACCCGGAAGCCGTCGGAACGCCCGCGCAGCTCGTCGCGCCGACCTCGGTGCCTCGCGATCCGCTGTGGTGCACGCCCGAACAGGCGACGGCTTTCGTCGGGGGCGACGACGCCGCAACCGGGCACCGGGGTCTCAGCATCCGACTCATGAACTTCTCTGACGCGCCCTGCTTTGTCGAGGGTTATCCCGACGTCGCCTTCGCAGATCAGAACGGTCACGCGCTCGACGTCAGAGTCGAGCGTGGCAGCTCGTTCATGGCGACGGATGCCGGCGCCCAGCCGGTCGAGGTGCCGGCGGGCGGATACGCCATCGCCTTGATCGGGTGGAACGCCAATTCCACGGCGGGCGCGCTCGTCGCCTCCTCCGTGCTCGTCGCCCAGGTCGCCGGCGACCAGAGGAACGGATCGGCGGTGTCGCTCGACATCACCGCCGGCTCGACCGTCGAGGTCACCGCGTGGGAACTCGACGCGCTCGGCGACTCCCGATACAGCGACGGCTGACGCTCACGAGCGGGTGAGTCCCGGCCGTCAGACCGACGCGGGCTCGCGTTCCTTCAGCACGCCGGAGTCGAGCGCCGTGTACGACACCACCTTGTAGCCCTCGGACTCGAAGAACACGGTCGCCCGGTCGGCTTCGACGCTCATGACCGTCCCCTCGCCCCACTCGCGGTGCTGCACGATCTCGTCGACCGCGAGCGGAGCGTCGACCGCTTCCGCGACGGCCTCGCCGTGAAGAGCCTCGTGCCGTTCGCACCCGTCGCAGTTTCCGCACCACTGCGGGCCCTCGACACCGAAGTAGTCGAGCAGAACCCGACGGCGGCAGTGCGAGGTCTCGGCGTAGGCGCGCATCATCGACAGCCGCGATTCGGCGACGCGTTCTCTCGACGCGAGCGTCGACTTCACCGCTCGCACCACCGCATCGATGCGGCGGTCTGTCGTTGCCCTGACCCCCGACGCCGTGTCGACCAGGCCGGCATCGACGAGATCGTTGATGAGGCGCGATACGGTGCGCGACGGCACATCCACCGCCTTCGCGAGCTCGGAGACCTTGCTCCCCGGACCCGCCACGACCGCGGCCCAGATCGCGCGCAGCGCGGGCTTGTCGACGGAGCGCTTGGCGAAGAAGCGTCGCAGACCGAGATCTTCGGCGCGGTAATGCAGCGCACCGGTGGCCGGCTCGCCGTCGCGGCCGGCTCGTCCGACCTCCTGGTAGTAGGCGTCGAGCGACTCGGTCGTGGTGGCGTGGAGCACGAAACGCACGTCTGCGCGGTCGATCCCCATCCCGAACGCCGAGGTCGCGACGACGACGTCGAGCTGCCCCTCCCGCCAGCGGTCCTGCACCGTTCGACGCTCGGGAGCGCGCAGTCCCGCGTGATACGCGGCTACCCTGCGCCCTTCAGCCGCGATCTCGGCGGCGTACAGCTCGGTCTCCTTGCGGGTGGCGACGTAGACGAGACCGGGCGCGGTCCAGGTGCGCGCCTCCGCCACGACGGCGGCGCGCTTGTCGCCCTCGCTCTCGTGGCGGTGAACGACGAGCCGGATCTCCGGGCGGTCGACACCGTGCACCTGCACCTCGGGATCGACCATCCCCAGGCGCTCGACGATCTCCTCGCGCACGGGCCCGGAGGCGGTCGCCGTCATCGCGAGCACCGGCGGATCGCCGAGCTCGTGACGCACGTCGGCCAGGCGCAGATAATCGGGCCGGAAGTCATGACCCCACGACGAGACGCAGTGCGCCTCGTCGACGACGAGCAGCGAGACCCCGGCGGCGGCGAGCCGGGCGACGTTCTCGTCCTTCGCCAGCTGCTCGGGAGCGAGCAGCACGTACAGCGGGCCGCCCTGGTCCACGCGCTCCCAGGCGCGCGCCTGAGCAGCCTCCCCCAGGGAGGCGTTGATCGCGACCGCGGCCGGAGCGGCGGGAGCGGCGTGGATCGACGCGAGCTGGTCGGCCTGAAGGGCGACGAGCGGCGACACCACGACGACGACACCACCGCGCTGCGCTCCGGCGATCTGGTACACGGCCGACTTGCCGCCGCCGGTGGCGAGCACGACGAGAGTGTCGCGCCCCGCGACCGACGCCTCGATCGCTTCACGCTGACCCGGGAGGAGCGTCTCCCAGCCGAAGACCTCGCGGGCGACGCGATCGATGGATGCTGTGGAAGGACGGGAGGAGCTCACGATCGGACGCTAACAATCCCGATCCTGCGATCCGTACCGCTTGACAGCGCCATCCCGGGCGCTCGGACGATCGCGACACCGGTGGAATCGGTCGAGTTCGGTGAGTCTGCGGAGGAAAGTGCACCGGACCCGCCCGATTTCACCGACGTCGCTCGGCGCGCGTGCCTGCGCGCTCGGGGGATCCTGCGGACCGCGAGTCCCCCAGCGTCGGCGCGATCTCATGCATTCGGACGAACTTTCGCGTTCGCTTTTCCTCGCACCCCGAGCAGGTATACATCGTCCACGCGCGTCCTCGCTGGCCTGGCAGCCCATGACCACCTCCCGGCAGGGGACATCGCGCCGGAGACGGGCTTGATGTGCGTTAAGTACGGGAGTCGAATCACTTTCACGGGCACGGCCGGTGTCAGTACTTGACAAAACGCATTTATACATGTTGCATCGATCCAGTAAACCGTGCACCTCACGGACCGATGCGCATCCGACAAGGAAGTCAGGAGAGAGTCATGAGAACGACAGTTCACACCGCTCGCGTCTCCGCGCGTAGGGGTCTCGCGATGGGAGCAGCCGTCGCACTGGCGGCCGGCGCGCTCACCTGGGGCGCCGGCCCCGCCCCCGCGAGCGCCGACCCCACCACGTCGCCCGGCCCGCTGGCCGAAGGCGACGTCATCTACCAGGTGCTCGTCGACCGGTTCGAAGACGGCGACCCCAGCAACAACGACCAGGGCGACGGCGAGTACGACCCGTCCGACCTCGGCTTCTACCACGGCGGCGACTGGGCCGGTCTGACCGACAGGCTCGACTACATCGCCGACCTGGGCGTGACGGCGGTGTGGCTCTCGCCCGTCTCCGAGCAGCAGCCGCTCTCGCGTGATGGACAGGAGGCCAGCTACCACGGTTACTTCACGCGCGACTTCGCGACGCCGAACGAGCATTTCGGCGACCGCGCCGAGTTGCAGGAGCTCATCGACACCGCGCACGGCCTCGGGCTGAAGATGATCCTCGACGTCGTTCCGAACCATACGGCCGACTACCTCGCGGGCACATCGACGACCTATTCGCCGAGCACCTACAAGCCGGCGAGCCCGCTCGACGACGCGTCGTACTTCCATCACGCCGGCGACTGCCTCTTCAACGGTCTCGAGACGCAGACCCAGATCGAGAACTGCGACCTCGGCGGGCTCGATGACCTCGATCAGTCGAACCCGTTCGTCTCGGCGCACCTGATGAGCACCTATAAGGACTGGGTCGACATGGGCTTCGACGGCATCCGGGTCGACGCTGCGCGCTCGGTGCCGAAGCCGTGGCTCGCCGACTTCGAGGCCGAGATGGGGGTTCCCACCTTCGGAGAGGTCTTCGTCGGCGACGTCGACTACGTCTCGGAGTACCAGGACTACGAGTGGGGGGTGCTCGACTTCCCCTACTTCTTCACCGTGCGCGAGGCGTTCGCGGCAGATACCGACATGAACAAGCTCGGCGACCTCTTCGACCAGGACATCAAGTACGCGAACCCGAACCGGCTGGAGACGTTCCTCGACAACCACGATCGGGCGCGATTCCTGACGTGGGCCGATGACAACTACCAGCGGCTGCGGTCGGGGCTGACGTTCCTGCTGACCTCCCGGGGCGTGCCCGTGATCTACTACGGCACCGAGCAGGCCGACGACGGCAACGGCAACCCCTACGAGGTGCCGATCGCGAACAAAGACAACCGCAAAGACATGGAGAGCTTCGACCAGAACTCGAACCTCTACACGCACATCCAGCGGTTGACCGCGATCAAGGCCGCCTACCCGGCTCTGCAGGTCGGAACGCAGCGCGAGATGTGGTCCGACACCTCCGTCTACGGGTTCTCGCGGCGCGTCGACAGCACGGGCGCCGAGGCCATCACCCTCTCGTCGAACTCGTGGGCGACGCAGACGCGCACCGTGCCGCTGCGCGCCGAGAGCTCGATCACGGTCGGGACGACGCTGACGAACCTCATGAACACGAGCGACACGGTGACCGTGACCGCCGGCGGGGTCACGGGAAAGCAGATCACCGTCGCTCTTGGCGAGCACGAGAGCAAGGTGTACGCACCCGGAACCCCGGTGTCGGCCTACAGCCCCGAGGCGCGCAACACCACGAAGATCCGCGTGCACTACGACGTGGGCCTCGGACACAGCATCGCGATCCGTGGCGACGAGTACCCGTTCACCTGGACCTCCGGCCGGGGCGCTCGCAACGTCGCGTCCGATGTCTGGGAGTTCGAGGTCGAGCGCATCCCCGACGGTGAGACCTTCCAGTTCAAGCCTCTGATCGATGACGTCACGTGGTCGACCGGCGGGAACTTCACCGGGACGGGCGGCGATGTGATCGACATCTATCCCACCTTCTGACCCCCACCCCCGGGCGGCGCCGGCCTGTCGGACGCCGCCCGGGGCCCCATCGAAAGGATGCTTGTGAGCCACACCATCGAACGCCCCTCCCCCCTCGACACGGCCGGGCGCGGCTTCTCCTGGCGTGACGCGGTCGTCTACCAGGTCTACCTGCGGTCGTTCCGCGACGCGAACGGCGACGGGATCGGCGACCTCGGCGGCCTGAGCCAGGGTCTCGACGCGATCGCGGCACTCGGCTGCGACGCCATCTGGCTGAACCCCTGCTACGCCTCGCCGCAGCGCGACCACGGGTACGACATCGCCGACTACCTGATGATCGACCCGGCGTACGGCACCCTCGAGGAGTTCGACGCGGTGGTTCGACGAGCGCACGAGCTCGGGCTGCGCGTGCTCATGGACATGGTCGCGAACCACTGCTCGTCCGATCACGCCTGGTTCCAGGCGGCGTTGGCCGCCGAGCCCGGCAGCGACGAGCGGGCGCGCTTCATCTTCCGCGACGGCCTCGGCCCCGACGGCGAGCTGCCACCGAACAACTGGGACAGCGTGTTCGGCGGTCTCGCCTGGACCCGCGTCACCGAGCGCGACGGACGCCCCGGGCAGTGGTATCTGCACTCCTTCGATGCGAGCCAGCCCGACTTCGACTGGCGGCACCCCGCGGTGGCCGAGCACTTCGAGAAGGTGCTGCGATTCTGGTTCGAGCGAGGGGTCGACGGCTTCCGCATCGACGTCGCCCACGGCCACTTCAAAGATGCGGCCCTGCCCGACCATCCGGGTGGTCGCGGGCCCGACGCCGGCCACAACCACGGCATGTGGGATCAGCCGGAGGTGCACGACCTCTACCGCTCGTGGAGAGCGCTCGGCCGCTGCTATGAGCCGGAGAAGTACTTCGTCGGCGAGATCTGGGTGCCCTCCCCCGAACGCCTGGCCGACTATCTCCGACCCGACGAGCTCCACAATGCGTTCTCGTTCGATCTGCTCGTGCAGCCGTGGCAGGCCGACCGCTTCCGAAAGGCCATCGACACCGGGCTCACCGTCGGGCGCGGGTGGCCGGCCTGGACCCTGGCCAACCACGACGTGCACCGCGCGGTCACCCGCTACGGCCAGGAGCAGCCACTCGACGAGGCCCTGCCGACCGACATGATCGCCGCGGCGCGACGCCGGGGCCCGGCCGACCTCGATCGCGGTCTTCGCCGCGCCCGGGCGGCAGCCGCCCTCGCCCTGGCTCTGCCCGGCTCGATGTACCTCTATCAGGGTGAAGAACTCGGGCTCCCCGAGGTTCTCGACCTGCCGGATGCTGCGCGCCAAGACCCCATCTGGACCCGCTCGAACGGCACCGAGCTCGGGCGCGATGGATGCCGCATCCCCCTTCCCTGGACGCGGGAGGGCGTCACCTTCGGATTCAGCGACGCAGAGGCCGACGCGACCTGGCTCCCCCAGCCCGCCTGGTTCGGCGCCTTCGCGCGGTCGACACAGGCCGCAGATCCCGACTCGATGCTCTCGCTGCACCGCGATCTCCTCGCCACGCGCCGCGCCCACCTGAGCGGATCAGAGCCGCTCGTCTGGCTCGCGACCGCAGACGACGAGGTGCTCGCCTTCCGTCGCGGGAATGTCGTCGTCGTCACGAACTTCGGCGCCGCACCCTTCACCCCGCCGTCGGCCTGGGGCGCCATCGCGCCGCTCCTCGCCTCTCAGCCGCTGGCGGACTCGGCGACGGTGCCACCGGAAGCGACCGTGTGGTCGACACTGCACCGCGTCGGCGCAGCCTGAGCATGTATACATTCCCGTTCTTATCTTCGAACCCGAACAGCAAGGAGAAACCCATGAAACGCAGGTCCACCGCCGCCGTCGTCATCGGAGCCGTCGGCGCGCTCATCCTCTCGGGATGCGCCGCGAACGGCGCACCCGGCGACGAACCCGTCGAGGTGGCCGTCTGGCATTACTGGGACGGCACCAACGCCGACGCGTTCGACGCGATGGTCGACACCTACAACGCCTCGCAGTCCGAGGTGAAGATCAGCGCGTCGAACGTGCCGAACTCCGACTTCCTCACGAAGCTGCGAGCCTCCGCGACGTCCGACACCCTGCCCGACATCGCCATCGGCGATCTCGTGTGGGTGCCCCAGATCGCCGAGATCGGCACGCTGGCCGATCTGAAGGGCCGCATCCCCGACGACACCCTCTCCGACGTCAACGACGCGCTGACCTCGTTCGGCACGATCGACGGCAAGCAGGTCTCGGTGCCGGTCTCGGCGAACAACCTCGGCTACATGTACAACAAGACCCTCTTCGCAGAGGCCGGGCTCGACCCCGAGAATCCCCCGACGACGTGGGACGAGCTGAAGAAGGCCGGCCAGGCGATCCTCGACCAGACCGGCAAGCCCGGCTACGACCTGTATACGCAGGCCGGGGACAGCGGCGAGGGCCTGACCTGGAACTTCCAGGTCAACCTCTGGCAGACGGGCGGCGAGTTCCTCACCCCCGACAACTCCGCCGCGGCCTTCAACACGCCCGAGGGCGCGAAAGCCCTGCAGTACTGGGTCGACCTCATCGATTCGGGTGTGAGTCCGTATGCGAAGTGGGGCGAGTTCGAGAAGGGGCAGGGCGGTTCCGCTCAGGAGGGCTCGTGGATGGTCGGCATCTGGGCGGCCGACCCGCCGTTCGAGTTCGGCACCGCGCAGGTTCCCTACCCGAGCGACGGCGAACCGGCCACGAACCTCGGCGGCGAGCAGGCCATGGTGTTCGAGAACTCCGATGCCGAGGCTGACGCCGCCGCCGAATTCCTCTCGTGGTTCCTCGAGGCCGACCAGGTGACCGAGTGGAGCAAGAAGACCGGGATGCTGCCGGTGCTCGACTCCGTCGCGACGGGCTCGGAGTACCTCGAGTGGGTGGAGTCGACCGAACCCCGTCTCCGGCCCTACGTCGAGCAGATGGCGAATGCCCACGCCCGCCCGAACACCCCGCTCTATCCGACGGTGTCGCTCGCGTTCGCACAGGAGATCGAGAAAGCGCTCGCCGGCGAAGCGTCCGTCGACGACGCGCTCGACGCCGCCGAGCGGGCGGTCAACGCCGTCTTGAAGAACGGTTGAGCGGACGATCGTGACATCGGTACCCACCCGGATCCGCCCGGCGCAGTTCGCGTCGGGCGGGTCCGCCCCCGCACGGCGCCGCAGAGGTGATCGCGAGCAGATCGTCACCGCGCTGCTGTTCCTCGTTCCGGCGCTCGTGATCCTCGGGGTGTTCGTCGTCTACCCCATCATCAGCGCCGGCTATACGAGCCTCACCTCGTGGAACGGCTTCGACCCCGTCAAGGAGTTCATCGGACTCGACAACTACGTGCGGCTCGTGCAAGACCCCGCGTTCTGGAACAGCCTGCTCGTCACCGTGGTCTACGCGACCGGCGTGTGTCTGCTGTCGGTCGCCACGGGGCTCGCCGTCGCACTGCTGCTCGACGCTCCGATGCGAGGGCGCGGCTTCTATCGCAGCATCTACTTCCTTCCCGCGGTCACCTCGTCGGTCGCCGCGGCGATCGTGTGGAAGTACATGCTCGACCCCGCCGGTTTCGTGAACGCCCTGCTCGCACAGGTCGGCATCGCGGGCCCCGACTGGCTGCAGGAACGGTGGCTCGCGCTCGGTGCGCTGACCGCGCTGACCGTGTGGAAGAACGTCGGCTTCAACGCCGTGCTCTACCTCACGGCGCTGCAGGCACTGCCTCCGGCCGTCTACGAGGCGGCGCAGCTCGACGGGGCGAACGCGTGGCGGCGCCTGCGTCACATGACGATCCCCCTCCTCGCCCCGATGACGTTCTTCGTCGTCGTGCAGGCGCTCATCACGAGCTTCCAGGCGTTCGATCTCGTCTATGTCCTCACCGAGGGCGGACCGCGGGGCGGCACCGATGTGCTCGGAATGTTCATGTACCGCACGGCTTTCCGCCTGGGCGATTTCGGATACGGGACGGCCATCGCATTCGTGACGCTCCTGCTCGTGCTCGGTGTGACCCTCGTGCAGTGGCGGGCCAGCGGCTCGGGACGGAGCGACCGATGAGACGACCGCTGGCCCTCCGCCTCGGGCGCCACGCCCTCCTGATCGCCGGTGCGGCGCTCGTCGTCGTGCCGTTCCTCTGGATGTTCACGACATCGCTGCTGAGCCGTGCGGAGACCTACACGAACACGTCGGTCATCCCCACGTCGTGGAACTGGGAGAACTACCTGACCGCGTGGGAGGCCGCACCCTTCGGCCAGTACTACCTGAACAGCGTCGTGATGGCGGTCGGGATCGTCTCGAGCCACCTCGTCTTCGACGCCATGGCCGCCTACGCCTTCGCGCGGTTGACCTTCCCGTTCCGCAACGCGATCTTCGTCGTGCTGCTCGCCGCGCTGATGGTGCCGACCTTCGTGACGATCATCCCGGCGTACACGATCGTCGCCGACCTCGGCTGGATCGACACCTACGCGGCCCTGATCGTCCCGCGCATGGCCGATGTGTTCGGCATCATCCTCCTGCGTCAGTTCTTCGTATCGATCCCGCAGGAGCTCGAAGACGCGGCGCGCATCGACGGCTGCAGCCGCGTCGGCACCTTCCTGCGCATCATCGTGCCGCTCTCGCGCCCCGCGTTCGCGACGCTCGCGATCTTCAGCTTCCTCTTCGCATGGAACGACTTCCTCTGGCCGCTGCTGGTGACGAACACCGACGAGGTGCGCACGATCCAGATCGGTTTGTCGTCGTTCGTCGGCCGGTACGGCACGAGCTGGAACTACCTGATGGCGGGCACTCTGACGGCGACGATCCCCAGCATCCTCGTCTTCCTCTTCTTCCAACGCGCCCTCGTGCGCGGCATCACCACCTCCGGACTGAAGGACTGATATTCCGTGACCGTTCCCGACTGGCTCGCCGATGCCGTCTTCTACCAGATCTTCCCCGAGCGCTTCGCAAACGCCGACCCCTCGCTCGACCCTGACGACGTGGTGCCGTGGGGCTCGACGCCGACGCCCGACAATTTCTTCGGCGGCGACCTGCAGGGCATCATCGACCACCTCGACCACATCGTCGCGCTGGGGGCGAACGCGCTCTACCTGACACCGATCTTCGAGGCCGACACGAACCACCGCTACGACGCCACCGACTACTTCTCGATCGATCACCGGCTCGGCACGCTCGAGACCTTCCGCGCACTGATCGCGGAATGTCATGCGCGAGGCATCCGCGTCGTGCTCGACGCCGTGCTCAACCACTGCGGCAACGGCCATTGGGCCTTCGAAGACGTCGTCGAGAACGAGGCCGACTCGGCCTATGTGAACTGGTTCTCGGTCGAGGGGTTTCCCGTCACCGCGCACCCGACGCCGAATTACCGCACCTGTTCGGGCTGCTACTACCTGCCGAAGTGGAACGCGTACAACCCCGACGTACGCCACCACCACCTCGACGTCGCGCGGTACTGGATCGACCAGGGCATCGACGGGTGGCGCCTCGACGTGCCGTACTTCATCAACCACGCGTTCTGGCGCGAGTTCCGCACCGCGGTGAAGGACAAGAGCGACGACCTCTACATCGTCGCCGAAGAGTGGCGCTCACCCGTCGAATGGCTGCAGGGAGATACCGCCGACGGCACCATGAACTACACCGCCCGCGACCTCATTCTGGGCTTCACCGCCGACCGCGACACCGACGCCTACGCGCTCGCCGCCGGCCTGAACGCGCTGCAGGCCGAGATTCCCGCGGGTTTCCATCGGGGCATGCTCAACCTGCTTGGAAGTCACGACACCGAACGGGTGCTCACCCGGCACGGGGATGACATCGAGGCGGCGCTGCTCTCGTATGCCCTGCTGTTCTCCCTGGAGGGAGCCCCGATGGTCTACTACGGCGACGAGGTCGGACTCACCGGCGACAACGACCCCGGGTGCCGGGGCACGATGCCGTGGGACGAGGAGACGTGGAACACACGGCTCCTCGACGGCATCCGCACCTTCGCAGCGTTCCGCGCGCAGCATCCCGCGATGCGGCGGGGGCGCCAGACCGCCGTCGCCCTCGACGCCGACACGATCGCGATCGTGCGGGCGGGCGAGCACGAACGGGCCGCGGTGATCGTGCATCGCGGCGAGGGGACGACCGTCGACGTGGCGGCGGTGCCCGAGCTCGCTGGGCTCGAAGAGGACGTCATCGTGCTCGGTCGGCGCGACACGGCGTCGCTCGGAGGTTCTGCGTGACAGGCCGGCGGGTGACCATGCAGGAGGTCGCCGACCTCGCCGGAGTGTCGAAATCGGCGGTCTCGCTGGCGTTCAACGATCCACGCAAGCTCTCCGACTCCACGCTGCGGAACATCCGCGCGGCGGCGAACGAACTCGGGTACGCGCAGGATCCGGCGGCACGGATGCTGCGCACACGGCGCACCGACAGCCTCGCGCTCCTCCTGCCGCAGCAGTTGGACAACGTGCTGCAGAACCCGTACTACACGCAGTTCCTGCAGGGCATCGGCCAGACGTGTCACCGTGAGGGCTTCACCCTCCTGCTCGCTCCGCCACTCCGGGGCTCGATGCTGCGAGCGATCCCGTACGCCGCCGTGGACGGCTTCATCGTCTCGGGGTTGGAGTACGACCGAGGGGAGGTCACGGCGCTCAGGCACCGCCGCATCCCGTTCGTGCTCGTCGACAGCGAGTGGCACGACGACGTTCCGAGCGTCGAGATCGACGACGGGCAGGGCACTGCCGAAGTCGTCGACTACCTCCTCGGCCTCGGCCACCGCAGGATCGCCTTCGTCGCCTTCGAGACGGGCGTCGAGGGCGGGTACGGAGCGTGGCGCGGGCCCGTGCGCCGGCGTATGGACGGCGTGCGCCGGAGCCTCGGCGAGGTGGGCCTCTCGACCCACGACCCGGGCATCACGGTGCTCGAGGTGGCGTGCACCCGCGCGGGCGGAACGGAGGCGTTCCGGCGGCTCTGGTCGGAGGCAGACCCGCCGACGGCGATCGTCGCGTTCAGCGACATCATCGCCTTCGGCGTGCTCGACGCCGCTCGCTCCGCCGGGGTCGACGTGCCCGGCGCGCTCTCGGTGACCGGGTTTGACGACCTCGCCGAAGCGAGTTGGACGGCGCCGAGTCTCACGACCGTGCGGCAACCCATCGCGACCAAGGGCCGCCTCGCGGCGGAGTACCTCGTCGAGGCGATCGCGACCGACGAGCCCGCCGAGATCCGCCACCAACGGCTGCCCACCTCGCTGCTCGTGCGCGCCTCCACGGCTCGGGCAGCGTAGCGGCCGCCCTTCGTGTCGTCGGTGGAATCGGGCGAGGTCGGTGCGTGTCAGCGATCATGCGCACCGATTCCGCCCGATCTCACCGACGTCGCTCGAGGCGGATGCGCGCCTAGGGTGGCGGGATGACCACCGTCACCTATGCCGAGGTCGGCGCCACCGCGGGCGAACTGCCCGCGGGGTACCACCACGTCCGGCTGACGCGTGTCATCGGCCACGGACGAGAGGTCTTCGATCGCGCCTCCGACGACCTGTTCGCCGGTCTCGTGCAGCGACGGGCCGGTGCCCGCATCCGGCTCTCCGACGTGCCGCTCCGCGAGGGCACGCGCGTGCGCATGCTCGTGAGCGTCGGGCCGCTCTCGTTCCGCATTCCGTGCCTCGTCGTGTGGGCGGAACGGAGCGCGACCTCGGCCGGCTACGCCTACGGCACCCTGCCCGGTCACCCCGAGCGCGGAGAGGAGCGGTTCGCGCTGCATCTCGCGCCGTCCGGTGAGGTGACCTTCACGATCACCGCGTTCTCGGCACCCGGCCGCTGGTTCGCCCTCCTGGGCGGCCCGCTCGCGCGCCTCGTACAGTCGCGGATGACGCGTCGCTACCTGGCCGCACTGTGAACCCTCGTCGATCTCGCCGCGTTCGCCGGAGAGCACCGTGGAACCACAACATCCACCTGCACGGCATCGTGACCGCCGCCGTCCCCCGCGGCGCGAGGTCAGCGCTCGACGTGGGCACCGGCGACGGTCTGCTCGCGCGCGAGCTTCGTGACGCCGTGCCCGACGTCACCGCCGTCGACATCGACGCCGAGGTGCTCGCCCGTGCGGCCGTGGGTCGTCCCGACATCGTGTGGGTGCCGGGCGACATCATGCAGCTCGATGTCGAGCGACCCTTCGATGTCGTGGCCTCCGTGGCGACCATCCACCACCTTCCCGACATGGCCGCCGGCCTGTCGCGACTCCGAGACCTCACGGCACCGGGCGGCGTTCTCGTGATCATCGGCCTGGCCCGAGCGTCCTCACCCGGCGACCACCTGCGCGGCGTGATCGGCGCACTCCAGCACCGGTGGTACGCACGCCGCAGAACGCTGTGGGAGCACTCCGCTCCGACCGTCTGGCCCCCGCCGCACACCTACAACGAGGTTCGTCGTTGCGCCACCGAGATCCTTCCGGGCGTGCTCTGGCGACAGCATCCGATGTGGCGATACTCGCTCGTGTGGCGGAACGCGCCCTCTCAGGATGCGGCATCCGACTTCATCTCGGGACACACCCCGCCCGGGTCGGTGGCGAGCTCGTAGTGCCACCGCTCGTTCGCGTAGGTCTGGCAGATGCCGTAGCGGGAGCCGTTCGTCATGAGCCAGAACTGCGCATCGATGGGGCCGATGTCGATGCCGTCGCCGGTGACGTGGGTGGAGCGGTCCGGGCTCGCGACGTACTGGCGAGCGACCTCCTCGCTCGCGTAGAGCTCGATCGCATCCTGAAGCAGCCATTCCTGGTACTCGACGCTCCGCCATCCGCTCATCACCCGGAAGGAGAGGCCGTCGTACGCCGCATCTGCTTCGGCGGCGCGCATCGCATCGCGCAGGTCGGGGTCGAGGCGGGCGATCGCGGGCACCTCGTCGTCGAGGGTCACGGTCTCGCCTTCGGCGATGAGGCCGTCTTCTGCCGTCGGTGAGAACGGCACGAGCTTGGTGAAGGGCGCGACAGCCTCCGAGAACGTGCCGGTGACCGCGACACCGATGACGGCGGCGGTGAGAGTCGCCGCGATCACCCCGGCGACGACGAAGGCGACCCGGCGCCTCCGCGCGGACGAACGACGGACGGGAGTGGCGGGAGCGGGAGCGGGAGCATCGAGCGTGAGCATGATGCCCATCCCACGCGGGCCGATGTTGTCGCGCCGTACGCGCGAAACGATACGACCGCGATACGTGCCCCGCTCTACGCTGAAAACATGCGCGTGCTGATCGTCGAGGACGAGCTCTATCTCGCCGAAGCGATCCGCGACGGGCTGCGCCTCGAGGCCATCGCGGCCGACATCGCCGGCGACGGCGACACCGCCCTCGAGCAGCTCGCCGTCAACACCTACGACGTGGTCGTGCTCGACCGCGACATCCCCGGGCCGAACGGCGACGAGATCGCGCGGCGCTTGGCAGCCGAACCCGCCTCGCCCCGCGTGCTCATGCTCACGGCGGCCGACCGCCTCGACGACAAGGCGACGGGGTTCGAGAGCGGCGCCGACGACTACCTCACCAAGCCCTTCGCGCTGCGCGAGCTCGTGCTGCGGCTGCGCGCGCTCGGCCGGCGGCCCGCAGCATCCACGCCTCCCGTGATCGAGGTGTCGGGAGTGCGGCTCGACCGGTTCCGGCGCGAGGTGTTCCGAGACGGGCACTACGTGAACCTCACGCGTAAGCAGTTCGCCGTGCTCGACGTTCTCATGACAGCCGGGGGCGGGGTCGTGAGCGCGGAAGACCTGCTCGAACGGGCGTGGGACGAGAACGCCGATCCGTTCACCAACGCCGTCCGCATCACCATCTCGACCCTGCGCAAGCGTCTCGGAGAGCCGTGGGTCATCGAGACGGTGCCCGGCGTCGGTTACCGCATGACGGTATGACGACGCCACCGCCCTTCCCCACAGAAGGTGCGGTGGCGCCGAGTCGAGAGAGTCAGACCGCGACGGCGATGACACCCGTGATGATCAGGGTCAGCAGCGTCGTCCAGAGCACGATCGCCACGCCCTGCCAGAGCAGCACCCGCGCCTTGGGCACGCCCGACCCGACCAGCGCCGCGGCGGTGAAGTGGGTCGGCAGCAGCAGCGGCCCGAGCAGGCTCACGCCGACCACGCCGTAGCGGTGGAACGCTCTCTGGAACTTCTCCCGGCGCGCCGAGGCCGGCTTGGCGGGCTTCGATTTCGTGAGCGCGGCGCGGATCCGCGCCCCCAGCAACACGACGATGGCGACGGCGACGAAGTTGCCGAGAGCACCGGCGGTGGCGCCGATCACCGGGTTGATGCCGCCGATGATGCCGATGGATGCTGCGCCCTCGCCCTCGATGAAGGGCACCGCACCGGCGACGAAGACGATGAGGGGCTGCGCCCATTCCGGAAGCTGCGCGATGAGGTTCTGAAATCCGAGGATGAGGTCGGCGACGGGGTTCATGGGGAGCCTTTCCGTGGGGATGCCCTGTGCGAGCGGCGGTGATTCCATCCCATCCGCGACGCCCCGCCGCCGGCAGTGTCGTCGTGTCACGTCCGGCCGGGAGGATGCGTCCACCGACCCATGACGAATGTCACGACCCTGCGGCCGGACGGCACGGGGCACCCACGGCTGGCTACCGTGGAGACATGACCACGCCGACGAGTGCCCCCGACCGCGGTGCGCGCATCGGCGACCGCGCGCTCGGCCGTGGCGTCACCGCGACCTGGTGGTACACCGCGACCGCGCTCGTCTTCTTCCAGGTCATCACCCCGCTGTCGTGGGTCGCATGGATCGCGCTCCGATACGACGACACCGCCGGGCGGGTGGAGCTGGGGCTGTGGCTGGGCCTTGCAGCGACGATCCTCGCGGTCGGCGGTCTCGCCGTGCTGCTGCGCGAGTATCGGCCGAGCGCGATCGCGCAACACGACGGGGAACGTCGCGCACTCCGCCTCGGCGAGCTGGTCGGCCTCGTCATCATGCTCGTGGCCGCGTGTCTGCTGGGGGTGGCCACCGGAACATGGCTGGCCGGGGTCGGTGTCGTCGCCGGGGCACTCAGCGCGCGCGCCTGGCCGAGCGGCATCCGGTGGCGCGTGGTCACGGGACTCACCGTCGTTCTCATCGCGCTGTGGATCGTCGAGGCGCCGGCGCTGTCGACGCGATCCGACCTCTACGTTCCGGCGCTGTTCACGACCCTGCTGCCCGCCACCTTCGCCTCGTCGATGTGGTGGTGGGTGATCGTGCTCGAACTCGACCGGGCCCGGCAGGCAGAAAGCGCACTGGCCGCGACGCGTGAGCGACTGCGCCTCGCGAACGACGTGCACGATCTGCAGGGTCACCACCTGCAGGTGATCGCGCTGCAGCTCGAGCTCGCCGAACGTCTGCTGGAACGCGACGACCCCGCGGGCGCGGCCCGCGAGATCGCGCGGGCACGCGCCGCGGTCGACGACGCGCGCCAGGGCACACGCGACCTCGCATCGCAGTTCCGAGGCGTGCCTCTGCCCGACGAGCTCGAGAACGCGGCGGACCTGCTGCGGTCCGCGGGGCTGGAGGTGGCCACAAACGTCGACACCGACGTCGGACGCATCGACGCGCTCGGACCGATCGTGCGGGAGAGCGTCACGAACGTGCTCAAGCACGGCGGCGGACGGCACGCGTCGCTGTCGCTCGTGCGGAACGCCGACCGGTGGGTGTACCGGATCGCGAACGACGACCCCGGCGACAACGACACCGGGTGGGGATCGGGGCTCGACGGCATGACGACACGCGCCGAAGCGGTGGGCGGCGAGGTGCGCGTCTCTCGCGAGGGCACGACGTTCGCGCTGACCGTATCGCTGCCGGCCGACGCAGCATCCGTCGATCTGGAGGAGCTCGCATGATCCGCGTTCTGATCGCCGACGACGAAGACATGATCCGCACGGCTCTGGCGTCGCTCCTGCGACTCGAAGACGACCTGGAGGTCGTGGCGGAGTGCCGCACCGGAACCGACGCGGTCGCCGAGGCACTGCGCGTCGAGCCCGACGTGTGCCTCCTCGACCTCGAGATGCCCGGGCTCGACGGCGTGGAGGTCGCGGAGCGACTGCGCGGCAAGAGCGCCGCCCGGTGCATCGTGGTGACCCGGCACGCCCGGCCCGGAGTGCTGCGGCGCGCGCTGCAGGCCGGAGTCGAGGGGTTCGTGCCGAAGTCGCGCCGCGCGGAGGAGGTCGCCGAGATCATCCGGCGCGTCGCGTCAGGACGCCGCTACGTCGACCCCGAGATCGCCGCCGACGCCCTCGCCGACGAGCGCAGCCCGCTCACCGACCGCGAACTCGACGTGCTCCGAGCCGGCCGGCGCGGCGAGACGATCGCGCAGATCGCCGCGAGCGTGCACCTCTCCCCCGGCACCGTGCGCAACCACGTGTCGTCGGCCCTCGGCAAGCTCTCGGTGGCCACGCGCCAGCAGGCGACCGTGGTGGCGCAGGAACGCGGCTGGATCTGAGCGGCATACGTCGGCGATACGGGCATCGACCTAGGCTGATCGCATGCCGGTGACCGGAGCGGGCCCCTCTCGCGCCCGGGGTCTCTCGCTTCAGGCGAAGCTCGCCCTGAGCTATGCCGGGTTCCTCATCGTCGCCGGCATCGCCCTGTTCGTCGTCGGGTTCCTGCTGCTGCGGTACGTACCCGACGGCAACCTCTACCGCCCGACGGGTGAGTACGTGCCCAACCGCGGCGACCTGATCGACGTCTTCGTCAAGTACGCGTGGTGGGCGCTGGCGGGCCTCGTCGTCTTCGGGTTGATCGGCGGTTGGGTTCTCGCCGGGCTCGTGCTGCGCCCGCTGGGAAGGATCGCGGATGCTGCGCGCCGCGTGCGCGACGGACGATTCGACCAGCGCGTCGCCCTCCCCGGACGACGTGACGAGCTCACCGACCTGGCCGACGCGCTCGACACGATGCTCGACCGGGTGGAGCACACGATCGCCGAGGAACGGCGTTTCGCCGCGAACGCCTCCCACGAGCTGCGCACGCCGCACGCGATCATCCGCACGATGGTCGAGGTCGGCCAGGCCGACCCGGCGGGGCGGGACGTCGACGTGCTGCTCCAGCGCATCGGCTCCACCAACGACCGGGCGATCGCGACGACCGAGGCGCTCCTCACCCTCGCCCGCGTCGGCCGGGGCGCGCTCTCGATCGAGACGATCGACCTCGCGGCGGTCGCCTCGATCGCGCTGGAAGACGTGCAGGCAGAGGCGGAGGCGCGCAGCATCCGCGGTCAGGTGTCGCTGCCACCCGCCGAGATCGCGGCGAATCCAGCCCTGATCGGTCAGCTCGCGGCGAACCTGCTGCACAACGCGATCGTGCACAACGAGCCCGGCGGCTGGGTGAGGCTGACGGTGACGCCGGGCGACCGATGGGCGGCGCTGACCGTGGAGAACAGCGGCGCCGTCCTCGACCCCGCGGTCGCCGCGACGCTGACGGAGCCGTTCGTGCGCGGCGCCGGACGCACACGCAGCGAGTCGGGGCACCAGGGCACGGGCCTCGGCCTCGCGATCGTGGCGTCGATCGTGCGCGCCCACGACGGGGCGCTCGACGTGACGGCGCGCCCCGAGGGCGGTCTGCTCGTGCGCGTCGTGCTGCCGCGCTGAGGCGGCGTGCCCGTCTGAGCCGTCTGCGGTTCAGAATCCAGGAAGAACGGCGCTGCAGTGGCCCGCGCGGCGCCACGGGACGGGTTTCGTCCTGCGTTCTGCGCACGAACCGCCGCTCAGGGCGACCGGCTGCTCGCGACGGAGCGCTGCCGGGTTACTGGACGGTGGCGGTCAAGCGAGCGACGTTGTCGAGCACCTGCACCGGCACGCGGCGCTGCAACCACTCCTCGAGCAGCACCTCCTTCGAGCGCGACCGGTAGTCGTCCTCGATGTGGCGGAGGTCGTCGACGAATTCGCGGCCGTGGACGAGCAGCGACACCTCGAAGTTGAGGCTGAAGGAGCGCATGTCCATGTTGCTCGACCCGATGACGGCGACCTGGTCGTCGACCGTGAAGTGCTTCGAGTGCAGCACGATCGGCTTCTCGTAGAGGAAGATCCGCACGCCCGCTCGCAGCAGCGCCTCGTAGTACGACCGCTGCGCGTGGTAGACGAGGAACTGGTCGGCCACCTCGCACGCAAACAGCTGCACGTCGACTCCGCGCTCGGCGGCCGTCGTGATGGCGTAGAGCATCGAGTCGTCGGGCACGAAGTACGGGCTCGCGATGATGAGTCTCTTCTGCGCCGAGTAGACGAGCGCGTTGAAGAGCTTGAGGTTGTTCTCGCCGTCGAATCCGGGGCCGCTCGGCACCACCTGGCACTCGAACGTGCCGGGGTCGCTGTGGTCGACGGTCATCTCGTCGACGTCGGACACATCCGGAAGCTCGTCCGTTTCGCTGTACCAGTCGGTGATGAAGAGCGCATCGAGACCGATGGCCGCCGGTCCTTCCAGCCGCACCATGAGGTCAACCCACTGCAGGCCGCGGCGGATGTTGCCCTTCTTGTTGTAGCTGCTGTCGATCATGTTCTGCGAACCGGTGAAGGCGATCTTGCCGTCCACCACGACGATCTTGCGGTGATTGCGCAGATCGGGGCGGCGCCACATGCCCTTCGTGGGGTGGAAGGGCAGCATCTCCTCGAAACGGATGCTGTTCTCCTCCAGCCAGCGTCGGGTGTTGCGACCCTCGGGGTTTGTGATCGTCGCCCAGTGGTCGAACAGCACGCGCACCTGCACGCCGCGCTCCCTGGCGCGCTTCAGCGCGTCGAAGAAGCCGGTCGTCGTCTTGTCGCGCGCGAGGATGTAGAACTCCACGTGCACGTACCGGCGTGCCGCGTCGACAGCATCCGTCATCGCCGCGATCGAGCCCTCGTAGTGCGGGTACAGACGCGCGGCGTTGCCCTCGAGCAGAGGCATCGCGCCGAGGGTGCGGTTCAGCTGGGCGACCGACGCGAACCACGGCGGGCGCGGGTCGTCGGCGATCTCTTCGTCGATCCCCTGCGTGTGCTCGAGGATCAGGTCGTTGATCTCGCGCTGACGAGTGCGCCGGTCGCGCGGGAGCTTCGAGCTCCCGAAGAGGCCGAACAGCAGGCTGCCCGGGATCGGCGCGATGAAGATCGCCATCAGCCACGCCATGGCAGACGTGGGACGCCGGTTGCGGGGCACGGCGATGACGGCGACGACGCGGATCACGATGTCGACCACCAAGACGACCGGTGAGAGCGTCTTGACCAGGGCCGGGATCCGGGAGACGAGGGCGCGCCAGTTCATCTGCTGATCCTTTCAGTCCTGGGGGGCGCCGTGCACACGTTTACGCGATCCGCCGCTCCCCCGGCCGGATCACGCGCCACCACTGGTGGCCGTACCCGCCGAGTTCGACGTCGAATCCGCCCTCGTCCAGCGTCACCGGTGCGGGGTCGTCGCCGAGCAGGCTGACGACGCGCCAGCCTTCATCGGCGCCCAAGACGTCGATGCGGAACGTGCGTCCGTCGGGCGCGAAGTTGTGCGCCGCGACGAGCATCCCGAGTTCGCTCGTCACCGAATGCGCGAGCACGCAGGAGTGCGGCTGGTCGAGGATCGCCAGCTCGCCCCAACCGATCTCGGGGGCGGCCCGATACGTGCGGATCAGCTCCTGCACGAAGCGCAGGAACGACCCGGGGTCGTGCCGCTGCTGCGAGACGTTGATGTGCTGCGGAGCGAACCCGCCCGCCACGACCTGCGCGACCATGTCGTCGGGGTCGGCGTCGGAGAAGCCTGCTCCGGCAGCATCCGTCCACTGCATCGGGGTTCGCACCGCGGCGCGGCTGCCCGTGACGCGGGGATCTTCTCCCATACCGATCTCCTCGCCGTAGTAGAGCACGGGGGCTCCCGGCAGCGAGAAGATCAGGCTGTAGACCATGCGGATGCGGCGTGGATCGCCCTCGAGCATCGATGGCAGGCGACGGGTGATCCCCCGATCGTGGATGCGCTGCCCCTTCTCGGGCGCGAAAGCCTCGAAGACCTCGTCGCGCTCGTCGGCGCTCAGTTGATCGAGAGTGAGCTCGTCGTGGTTGCGCACGAAGTTGCCCCACTGGTTGCCGAGGGCGATCGCGGGGCGGGAGAGCAGTGCGTCGCGCAGGGGCGCCGCATCCTGTCGCGCCAGCGCCAGGTAGAGCCGCTGGTTGGCGACGAAGTCGAACTGCATGGTGAGCTCGTCGCCGTCCGAGTCGCCGAAGAAGGCGAGCTGCTCGTCGTAGGGCAAATTGACTTCGCCGAGCAGCATCGCCGCCCCGCGCCGCCGCGAGACGTAGCCGCGCAGGGTGCGGAGGTACTCGTGCTCGGGACCGCCGTCGCCGTCGATGAGGAACGGCACGGCGTCGACGCGGAATCCGTCGATGCCCAGCTCGAGCCAGAAGCCGAGCACCTTCGCGATCTCTTCGCGCACTTCGGGGTGATCGGTGGCCAGGTCGGGCTGGTGCCGGTAGAACGAATGCTTGTAGTACTGCCCGGCCGTCTCGTCGAACCGCCACACGCCGTCTTCGGCATCGGGGAACATGCTCGCGGGCGCATCGTCGGGCACGTCGTCGCGCCACTGGTAGAAGTGGCGGTAGCGGCTGTCGGGGCTCGTGCGAGCCTCCTGGAACCACGGATGCTGGTCGGACGTGTGGTTCACGACGAGGTCGACGATCACACGCATGCCGCGGTCGTGGGCGGTGCGGAGCACCTCGACCATGTCGCCGAGGGTTCCGTAGCGCGGGTCGACGCCGTAGTAGTCCTGGATGTCGTAGCCGTTGTCGCGCTGCGGAGACGGGTAGAACGGCGCGAGCCAGAGACACGTGACGCCGAGCTCGGCGAGATGGTCGAGGCGCTGCGCGAGTCCGCGCAGGTCTCCCACTCCGTCGTCGTCGGTGTCGAGGTAGGTCTTGACGTCGAGGTTGTAGAAGACCGCGGTCTTCCACCACAGGTCGCTGGTGTCGGTGAGTCTCATCGCACGGCCTCCGGTCGGAGGTCGGGTGCGCGGAACGGGGTGGTCGTCATCGGAGCCCTCTCGGTGGGACGGTGGCGGCTGGTCCCTCCGTTCTACCGCGCCGACCTGGGCGGGTCGCAGGGGTGGCGGGTCTCGATGATGTATGGGCTCACCGCCGCGCGCGGTGCGGGATGCGGGCCACGATCGCGCCGGCTATGCGCGGAACCGTGACGACGGCGACGCCGACGACAGCGCCGAGTGTGTTCCAGAAGACGTCGTCGAGGTCTGGGACCCTCCCCGGAATCGACGCCTGGGCGTACTCCACCGCCGCCGACAGGCCGAAGCCCGCCACGACCGCGAGCGGCCACGCGCGGCGATGCAGCAGGAGGGCGATCGTCGCACCGAGAGGCACGAACAGCAGCGCGTTGAGCACGCGCTCGGCGTCGCCGTAGGGGATGGCATCGACGAGCGGGGCGAGCGAAGCATCCATCAGTCGCATGAACTGCCCGCGCGCGGGCGACACGACCGACCTCGGGGCGAGCGTGAGCAGGGCGACCATTCCCACCGCGAGCGCGGCGGCGAAGAGGCGGATGCTGCGGGTGGTGGCAGCGGTCATCGAAGCGGCCCTTTCCGCCGACCTCGGGCAGGCCGGCGTGACGAGTCCACCCGCTGCGATGTTGCGGGAGCGTATGCGTTCGAGTCGCACGCGAGTTGCCGCGAATGGGGCGCACGACCCCTGGGGAAGCCCCGCATTGCGGCAACTCATGTTCGCGGGAGTACGGTGCGAGCATGAGCGAACGCGCGATCACGAAGCACTGGACGCCCCGGGCGTTCATCTACCTCGCACTCTCGGTCGTCGGACTGGTGTGGACCTTCGCGCTGAACGTCTGGACGGTCGTCGAAGGACGCAATTATTTCGCCGACCTGTTCGGGGGCGGCCCGGCGGTGTCGTCGATCGGCGTAGACCTGCTGGTCGTCGCGATCGCGGGGGTGGTGCTGATCTTCGCCGAGGCCCGGCGGCTCCGCATGAAGCGCGCGTGGCTGTACGTGGTGCTCTCGGCGGTGACGGCATTCGCCTTCACGTTCCCGCTTTTCCTCGCGATGCGGGAGCGCAAGATCGCGGCGCGCGAGGCCGGCGACGGCTGATCCGGCCACGCATCTGTCAGCTGCGGTCGCGACCCGACTGCAGCAGCCGAGCGAGCGCCCCAGCATCGACGAACGGCGACATGTGGAACCAGTCTTCGTGCACCGCGAAACGCGCACCCGGAATACGCGCCGCCATTTCACGCATCGCGTCGGGCGTCGAGACGGCGTCGTGTCCGGCGGCGACGACATTCACGGGTATCCGAAGCGCCGGCGTCACAGCGGAGCTGTCGTAGACCGCTATCGCCGCGAGCGCCCGGGACCAGTCGACGAAGGATGCTGCGCGGAGCTCGCTCCGCGCGAGCTCGACGATGTTGGCGTCACCGGCGAGCTCAGCCGCGGAGAACCAGCGCGCCAGGCTCGCCTCGACGGTGGGGACGCCGGTGCCGGAGGCGACGGCATCCGCCACGGCGCCGAACGCGGGGAACGGCGTATCGCGGCTGCACAGGATCGTGAGCGAGCGCACCCGCTCAGGTGCGGCGAGCGCCACCTCCAGGGCCACCTGTCCGCCGAACGAGTGGCCGACGACGTCGAGGTCACCGTCGAATCGAGCGGCGAGGTCGTGTGCGAGGCGGCGCTGCGGATCGCTCCCCGCGGGCACCGTCCGGCAGTCGGGCGTGAGCACGGCAGCCTGCCCTAGGGCGCGCGCGGTTTCGGCCCACACGGCCGGACCGAGCGGAGTCCCGTGCAGGAGCAGCCAGCGCCGCCGGGGGTGGTCCGCCGTCGCGTTCATGACGCCAACGTAGCGGGGGCGTCGCCGAGGGTGTCCGTTCCTGCCGGGGGTGCCCGAAAAAGCGAGCACTCTTGGCGGAAACGGGCACGGTCGACGCAGACGAGGCGCGCGCCAAAGGGAACACCCCGCCGCGCGGGCCGGTTGTCGAGAAGACAGCCCCAACGAAGGAGAAGCGAATGAGCAAGCGCTGGAACGACGTCCGCCCCTACTTCGAGCGCGACCAGGTCGTGCACGTGGCCACGCTGCTCCCCGACGGAGCGCCGCACACCGTTCCGGTGTGGATCGGCGTGGAGGGCGACCGCCTCACGATGTTCACCATGGCCGACTCCCGCAAAGACCGCGACCTGCAGGTCGATCCGCGTCTCGCGGTGTCGGTGACCAACCCCGCGAATCCGCTCGATTCGGCGTTCGTGCGCGGACGCGTGGTCGAACGGATCACCGGTGACGACGCACTGCCGATCGTCGACCGGATCTCCGAGAAGTACACCGGCGCCCCGTACGACGTGCGCGCCGGACTGACCGCGTTCTACATCGAACCCGAGGTCAGCTGGGCGCGCGACTACTCCGGCGAGTAGAGCTCAGACCTCGGCCGAGCCCGTCCGCTCGTCGGTGACCACCTCGCGGTCGGCGTAGGGGCCCGATCCCTCGGGAGCGACGAAGACCTCGTCGGGATCGGGCTCGCCCCCGTGGTCGGGAGAACCCTCGGGCGCGGGCGGCAGGTTCTCGAGCTCACCCCCGGCGAGCTGCTCGAGGTCGGCCTGCGTGGCGTCACCGTCGGACGAAGGGCGGATGCTGCTGCTGTCGCTCATCGTGAATCCTTTCGACTGCACCCAGCATGCCGAGCGCGCTCCCGTGCGAGAGAGGGTCGACAGGGGCCGCCGCATGTGCCAGCGCCTCAGACGAGCGCGCGCGTACTGCCCCGCCACTGCACGTCGGCGGGTACGAGGCGTTCGACCAGATCGGGAACCGCGCCGCTCACGCGCTGCTCGAGCAGTTCGAAGAGCCTCTCCCCCAGCGCGGCGGGTTGCAGATCGACCGCGGAGATGGCGGGAACGAGCGACTGTGCACGCGTGCTGTCGGTCGTGGCGAGCAGCTGCACGTCGTCGGGAATGCTGAGGCCCACGGCGGCCACCGCATCGAGCACCGCGGTGAGCGCCGGCTCTACGGCCAGATAGATCGTGTCCACCCCGTCGCGGCATGCGTCCGACACCACCCGTGCAGCCTGTGCGGCATCGAAAGGCAGCGGCAGCACGGCGGTGGTCGTCGCGACGTCGGGGTGCGCATCGCTCCATGCGTCGTAGGCCTGCGCCACATCCGTCATGTAGTTCTGCCCGGTGTCGGCGATCAACATCAGAGACCGGCGCATCCCCCGCTCATACAGACCGTCGAGCGCGACCCGCGTGATCTCCGACTTGTCGTTGTCGACGACCCACTCATCCGTGGCGTCGCTCAACACGTCTCGACCGAGCGTCACGTGGGGCACACCCCGCTCTTCGAGCAGACGCAGCAGCGGGTCGTTCGGTCCCGGGTCGATGACCGCGACGCCGTCCACGGGCAGCACGCCGATCGCGCCCGACACCGACGAACCCGACAGCATCACCGGGTAGCGATCGCTCCCGAGCGCGACATCGCAGAACGCGCGCTCGCATCGCACGAGGAAGTCGAGATCGCCCACGCTCCACGACGTCGAGTCGGGCACGGTGGCGACGAGCCCCACGAGTCCGGTGCGGGCGCCCCGCATGTGCAGCGCACTGACGTTCGCCCGGTATGCGAGCCGGGTGGATGCTTCGGCGACGCGAGCGCGCGTCGCCTCGCTGATGCGACCGGCGCCGCGGAGCGCCTGCGAGACAGTGCTCATCGACAGCCCGGTATCGAGGGCGATGTCGCGCAGCGTCGCCCGGTCGCGAGGTGCGGTGTCTTTCGCTGGGGAGGAGGCCACCCGGTGATCCTATGCGTCGCGGCACACACGACGGCGGCGAGGGCTGCCGACCGCCGAAATCTAGATGTAACGAAACACCAGCACCGGTGAAATGCGGTTGGTGCAACCTTGCACCATGCAGCCTGTCTCACCCTCCACCACCGATGTTCCGATCGTCGCCGTGCTCGGGCCCTCGAACGTTGCTCGCGTCGCCGCTGCGGCCGGCATCGCCCCCGCCCGTCTGGTCGACGCCGCCGAACAGGTCGGAGAGACGATCGCTCGCCGGGGGTGGGCGATGATCGTCGTCCCCGATCGCGGCGTCGCCGTCTCCGCCATGGACGGCTACCTGGCCGCCGGAGGAACCCGACTGATCGGTCTGACCCCCGCATCGGGCATCAGTGAACCCGCCGCCATGCCCTCTATCGAGCTGCAGCGGGTGCGCTGCCACGAACTGCGCGACGAGCTGACCTGGTACGAGCAGCACCACCAGATCGGCGAGATGTCGGACGCCATGGTCACCATCGGACTCAGCTGCGGCACGATCGCCGAGCTGGCGTGGACCAAATGGAACCCCTCTCCCCCTCCGGTCTCGTTCGTCGAGGGGACGGCGAGCGGGCTGCCGCCGGAGATCGCCGCTGAACTCCGGGTCGACGTCATCGCGCTGACCGATGTCGGCGACTGGCTCGATGCGTCGGTCGCGATCTCCGCCGGAACGGTGGTGTGACGTGGACCGCACCTACCTCGCCCAGATGGGTTCTCAGGAGATCGAGCTGCCCATCGTCGACCTCGGCCCGGGTAAGCAGGCGGCGCTGCTGATGACGATCGACCTGCCCGTGTCGGTGCTGGCGCAGGCCGGACGCGAGCTCGCCGACCTCGTCCGGGAACGCAAGCCCGACATCATCGTCACCGCGGCGACCCTCGGTATCCCGGTCGCGATCGCCATCGCGCCCCACCTCGGCCTCGACGAGTACGTCGTCCTGCAGAAGAGCAGGAAGTGGCACCTCCGCGACAGCCCGTCCGTGGAGGTCACCTCCGTGACCACGATCGACGCACAACGACTCACCCTCGATGCCCGACGACTCGCGTCGATCGACGGCGCGCGCGTCGCCTTCATCGACGACGTGATCTCGACGGGCCGTTCCGCGGCGGCCGCCCTCGAGCTGCTCACGCGGCACGGCGCGCAGATCGTGTCGGTCGCCGCCCTCATGACCGAGGGCGACGACTGGCGGAGCGCCCTGGGCGAGAGCGCCGGCCTCGTGCAATCGCTCGGCCGCCTCCCCGCCGTCACCGACGACTTCTGATCCCGCCCCTCCCGCGCATCTCCCGCTCCACCCGACACCGGCATCCGCCGACCCGCACCCGTACCCGCCGTTCGAAAGGACGAACACCCATGACCGCACGCCGCACCGCCACCGGACTCCTCGGCGCCCTGACCCTGATCGCCACCACCGCCCTGACGGGCTGCTCCACCCCCGCCGGCGACACCGGGTCGTCCCCGTCCTCGGACGAGTCGCTGGGCTCGATCACGATGCAGTTGCCGTGGATCCTCAACTCGCAGTTCATCGGCGAATACCTCGCGATCGACGAGGGCTACTTCACCGATGCCGGGCTCGAAGGAGTGAACCTGGTTCCCGGGCCGTCGTCGTCCGTCAGCGAGGTGCTCAGCGGAACGGTCGACGTCGGCATGGTCGACGCGATGACGCTGGGCGCGACCGTCGCGAACGAGAACGCTCCGATCAAGATCATCGCCAGCGGGTACCAGAAGAACCCCTACAGCATCCTGTCGCTCGCCGACGGCGACCCGATCGAGGAACCGCAAGACCTGATCGGCAAGAAGATCGGCGTGCAGGACGTCAACGTCATCCTCTTCGACGCGCTCCTCGCGGCCAACGGCATCGACAAGACACAGGTCGAGATCGTCCCCGTCAGCTACGACCCCTCCCCGCTCATCTTCGGAGAGATCGACGGGTACATGTCGTTCCTCACGAACGAGTCGATCCTCGTGCGCGCCGAGGGTCACGACGCCGTCGACATGCCCTTCGCCGACAACGGGCTCCCCTTCGTCGCGGACGCGATCATCGCGACCGAGGAGATGATCGCGAACGAACCCGAGAAGCTGAAGGCCTTCCTCGAGGGCGAGATCCGCGGATACGCCGAGGCGCTGCGCAATCCGCAGAAAGGCATCGACCTCATGATGTCGCAGAGCGGAACCGACCTCGGGCTCGACCCCGCCAACGAGCTGCTGTGCGCCGAGGCGGCTAACACGCAGCTCGTCGTCACCGACGAGACGGCCGAGAACGGGCTCTTCACCACCTCCGAGACCCTCCAGGCCGAGACCGTCGAGACCCTGGCGACCGCGGGCATCACCGTCAGCGCTGACCAGCTGTTCGACATGAGCCTGCTCGAAGCCGTGTACGCCGAACACCCCGAACTGATCGACTACGCCGCGAGCTGATCGGAGCACGGGATCGGATGCTGCGCCGGATCCTCGCGGCGGCGCAGCATCCGATCTCGCCGCATGGCCGGGTCAGTCCTCGCGCTGGAGGAACCCCACCCCGGCCTCGCGGAACGCGCGGGCCCCCGGGCCGTTCACGTGGTTGCGGCCTTCGATCTCGAAGAACTCCCCACGCGGCGCATATCCGGCGAGCTGTCGCGACTGCTGCAGGATCGGGTCGTCGCTGCCGGTGGCGAACAGCACGGGCTGAAGCGGCGGCGTGGCGGGATCCGGATCCCCGCCGTCGACCGTCATGCCTTCGGCAATCGACACGAGGGCGCGCAGATCATTGCCGGGAACACGCTGTGCGAGTCCGACGTACCGCTGCGTCGTCGCGTCTTCGACAGGGGTACCGTTCTCGATGAACGCGCGCGCCTGGGCAACGTCGAGGCGGCGCAGGGGGCGCCCGTCGGGGATCCCGCCCAGCACGGCACGGTCGACGTGATGGGGGTAGGTGACGGCGAGCTCCCACCCGACGCGGGCGCCGAGCGAGTATCCGAGGTAGCGCACGGTGTCGAGCAGGTAGGTGTCGAGCACGGTGAGCAGGTCGCCCACCAGGGTCGTCATGAGGTAGCCGGCGGCGTCGTGCGGCTTCTCGCTCGCCCCGTGCCCGCGCTGGTCGACGGCGAGCACGCGGAACCCCGCGGCCTGCAGGTCGCGCACCCAGCCGGTGTTCACCCAGTTGTCGCGCGCGCTCGAACCGAAGCCGTGCACGGCGAGCACCGTCGGCTCGTCGGCGTCGACCCCTCCCCAGAGGTAGGTCGCGAGGCGCAACCCGTCACCGGTCATCACGAACTGCGGGTCGGGCATCTCGGTCAGCGCGCGGGGGGCGGAAGGCATCCACCGATTGTCGCGCACGGGCGGCGGTCCCCCGGCCCACCGCGGCGCCGACGCGCGGGCGATCGGTCGGCGCACGGGCATGGCGGCGCAGAAAGCCCGCCCGTCGAGAGATAGCCCGCGTCCCGACCTGGCGTTCGGGCGGCCGCATCCGTAACGTCGACGCCATGATGCGAGACACCGCGAGCGGTCCGTTCGTCGTGACGCTGGTCGTCGACGTGCCGATCACGAAACTCGACGCCCTCGACGTGATCGCCTTCGCCGCCGACTCGGTCATCGAGCACGCGGGCACCGCATGGCCACGCGTGGGCCTGGCACCGAACGTGTGGGCCGAGGTGCAGATCCCCCGGTTCGCCGACCCGCCCCCGCTCGCGATCGACGTGTGCTCCGACGCATCGCTGGAGGCGGCCGCCGTCGAGGCCCAGCGGCTCGACGCTGCCCTCACCCGCTACGGCTGGGTCGTCCGTGCGCCGCGGCCCGATGAGGCCGGCTGACTCCATCGGGCGCGGCGGTGGGGCTCAGTACCAGTTCGTGGCCTGCGAATGGCCCCATGCGCTGCACGGGGTCCCGTAGGCCGCGGAGATGTACTGCAGGCCCCACGCGATCTGCGTGGCGGCGTTGGTCTGCCAGTCGGAGCCGGCGCTGGCCATCTTGCTACCGGGCAGAGCCTGCGGGATGCCGGTGGCACCGCTCGAGGCGTTGTAGGCCTGGTAGTTCCAGCTCGACTCCTTCTGCCAGAGCGACGACAGGCACGAGAACTGATCGCTCCCCCAGCCATACCGCTCGGCCGCCATCGAGCTCGCGACGGCCTTCGCGCCACTGGGCGTGTTCGCCGCCGCGAGAGCGTCGGCGGCGGCCTGCGCGGCGGCGGCTGCGGCGGCCTGCGCGGCTTCCTCCGCCTCACGCTGGGCCTGGGCTGCGTCTTCCGCCGCCTTCTGCTCGCGCGCGGCGTCGAGCTCGGTGCGAAGGGTCGCGACCTCGCCGCTCACCGACGCGGCCTGCGTCTCGGCGTCGTCGGCCAGTTCGGGGTAGAGCAGCACCGGCACGAAGCTCGCCTTCGCGAGATTCGAGATCGACGCGCGCAGGTCGGTCGTGTCGATCGTGGGCTCGGCGATCCGCGATGACAGGCCCGACTCGGCGACCGACGCCATGACGGTCGCGGCCTCGGTCTGGGCTGATCGCGCGCCGTCGAGTGCAGCCTGGGCATCGCTCGTGCTGGTGGTGAACGCGTCGACGACGGGGGAATCGACGAGGAAGGGCGCCGCCTCGGTGATCTGCAGGGCGAGGGTGGCGGATGCTGCGGCCGGAGTCGCGATCGGACTCGCCGTCGCCGCGGCGGCGGAGGCCAGAACGCTGGCGGCGACACCGGCGCACGCGCCGGCGATGAGGAGACGGCGGCGCGGGCGCGCCGATTTCTGGGTGTGGAGCATGAACCGGGTCCTTCGGTTGGTGGGCGCCAGAACAGCGCTTCGCGTCCTCGGGTGAGACACAAGTGCCCGAGTCTGCACCACCGCGTCTGGACGAATCCTCGGCACTTCCTGGACGGAACGTGAGAGGAGCCCTTATCGGAAAGACCGGATCAGGAGCTTTTAGCCGGTCGGCGCGCGCACATCAGAGGTCCGCGAGCCGCCCCTCGAGATATGTGATCAGACCGTGGGTCTGCGCGATGGCCTCGTCGGTGACATCGACGAGGCGAGTGTGCACGACCGTGTTCGCCGCCATAGGGTCGCAACCCAGGATGCGCTGCACCTCGTCGCGCGCGGCCTCGCGCGTAGCAGCCGACATGACAGCATCCGCCACCTCGGAGAACCGGTGACGCGCCGCCACGAGAGCGCGACTCTGCACGATCTGCGCCTCGATCTGTTCCTTCTCCTCGGCGGGAGTCGACCTGCCCCTGGCGATGGGACGATGGCGTTCGATCGCCTCGGCCGTCAGTTCCAGCGGCAGGGGCGGAGGCGAAGGAACGGCCAGACCCGGCAAGAATGCGCGCAGTCCATAGCTGCCGGGTTCCAGATCGCGCCACTGTCCGTCCCCGACGTTGACCGGAAGGCGCGCGTACTCCCCCGGAGCCAGCGGCACGGCGCGGTTGTTCCCTCCTCCGCTCATCCAGCCGAAGCCCACGTCCTTCTGCTCCGCCGGGACGATGACACCGACGACGTGGAACGGATCACCGTCGGGGCGCCACATGCTCTCACCGGTGTTGACGATGTCGACCGAGAACCCGACACCGTCGAGGGCTTCGTCGATCGACGTGCCGGTCGCCTCCGGCCACCGCATCTCGAGACCGCGCGACCGTTCCGCGCGACTGGGGCGCAACGGCATCGTCTCTGACTGCACCCGCGCCGATCGGCTCGGCGCCCCAGGGCGCCCATCTCCCAGCTGCGCAATCCGCCACGACCGACCCGCAGCATCGACGGGAGCACCGATCACTGCGGCCCCGGTCTCCCAGCGCTGGAGCACCCGCCAGCCGTCGGCGGGGATGCCCTCGATCCCCCGCTCGTCTACCGTCGCCCCGAACTCCGCCGCCAAGCGGCCCAGCGGAATGCCGGCTTCGTCGATCACGGTTTGCGGAACGTCGAGGAGCCCGATCTGCGGATGCTCGGCGGAGTCGTTCATCCGGCTCGTCAGGGGCGCTGGGCCCGGTAGTACGCCAGGAGCGCCTTCGTCGAGGCATCCTGCGCCTCGAGCGCGTCTTCGTCTCCCTCGATGGCCGGTGCGATCTGCAGGGCGAGCTGCTTGCCGAGCTCGACCCCCCACTGGTCGAACGAGTTGATGCCCCAGATGGTGCCCTGGGTGAAAGTGATGTGCTCGTAGAGCGCGATGAGCTGCCCGAGAACCGACGGGGTCAGCGACGGCGCGAAGATCGACGTCGTCGGACGGTTGCCCGGGAACGTGCGGGCGGCGACGAGGGCTCCGGTGGTGCCCTCGGCCTCGACCTCCTCGGCCGTCTTGCCGAAGGCGAGGGCCTTCGTCTGCGCGAGGAAGTTCGCCAGGAACAGGCCGTGCACGTCGCGGCCGCCGTCCTCGAGCGGGTACGCCGGGTTCGCGAAGGCGATGAAGTCGGCCGGGATGAGGCGGGTGCCCTGGTGGATCAGCTGGTAGAACGCGTGCTGTCCGTTCGTACCGGGCTCTCCCCAGAAGATCTCACCGGTGTCGGTGACGACGGGCGTGCCGTCCCAGCGCACCGACTTGCCGTTGGACTCCATCGTGAGCTGCTGCAGGTAGGCCGGGAAGCGATGCAGCTGCTGCGCGTAGGGCAAGACCGCGTGCGACTGCGCCCCGAGGAAGTTGTTGTACCAGACGTTGAGCAGGCCCAGGAGCACCGGCACGTTCTGCGCCAGCGGCGTGTGCGCGACGTGCTCGTCGACCGCGTGGAACCCGGCGAGCAGCTCGCGGAAGCGGTCGGGACCGAGGGTGATCGCCAACGACAGGCCGATCGCCGAGTCGACGGAGTAGCGACCGCCCACCCAGTCCCAGAACCCGAACGCGTTGGCCGTATCGATGCCGAAGGCGGCGACCTTGTCGAGCGCGGTCGAGACGGCGACGAAGTGGTGGGCGACAGCATCCGTCCGGGATGCTTCGGAGCCGTCGATCGCACCGGACTCCGTCAGTCCCGACCAGAGCCATTCGCGGCCCAGGCGCGCGTTGGTGAGGGTCTCCAGGGTCGTGAAGGTCTTCGACGCGACGATGAACAGCGTCGTCTCGGGGTCGAGACCGGCCGTCTTCTGCGCGACGTCGGTCGGGTCGATGTTCGACACGAACAGCGCCTCGATACCGGCATCGGCATAGGGCTTCAGCGCTTCAGAGACCATGACCGGGCCGAGGTCGGATCCACCGATGCCGATGTTGACGACGTGGGTGACCTTCTTGCCGGTGACCCCGCGCCACTCTCCCGACCGCACGCGCTCGGCGAAGGCCGACAGGTTGTCGAGCACCTCGTGCACGTCGGTGTCGACGTGCTGTCCGTCGACGACGAGCTCGGGGCTCGCCCCGCCCGGCCGGCGGAGAGCGGTGTGCAGCACCGCGCGGTCTTCGCTGGTGTTGAGGTGGTCGCCGGCGAGCATCGACGCGTAGCGCTCCGCCACGCCGGTCTCCTCGGCGAGCTGCACGAGCGCCGCGAGGATCTCGTCGGTCACCAGGTTCTTCGAGAGGTCGACGTGGAGGTCGCCGACCGTGTGGGTCAGGCGCTCCACCCGACCCGGGTCGTTCGCGAACCACCCGCGGAGATCGGGCTCGAAGGTGTCGCGGGCCGCGGTCAGCTGGCTCCAGGCAGACGTGGACGTGGGGTCGACAGGTGCGCTCACACCCCTACGCTAGCGACGATTCAG
This sequence comes from Microbacterium sp. AG1240, assembly GCF_003635115.1. Lineage (GTDB taxonomy): Bacteria > Actinomycetota > Actinomycetes > Actinomycetales > Microbacteriaceae > Microbacterium. The sequence goes on along the minus strand of NZ_RBXJ01000004.1, from coordinate 182,134 downwards.
CGTCCCGCGGGGGCGGCGCTGGTGAGTCGTCCTCGCTCGGCCCTCGTGAGAGGCGGGATCGAGCTGAGAAGCTCACGCGTGTAGGCATGAGCGGGCCGCTCGAAGATCTGCTCCACGTCCCCGGTCTCCACGGCCTCACCCCGGTACATCACCAGCACGCGGTGGGCCAGGTTCCGCACGACCGACAGGTCGTGCGAGATGAACAGGATGCTGAGCCCCAATCGATCCTGCAGGTCGACGAGGAGGTCGACGACCTGGGCCTGGATGGTCACGTCGAGCGCGGAGACCGGTTCGTCGCACACGAGCACGTCGGGGTCGCGCATGAGCGACCGTGCGATGCCGATCCGCTGTCGCTGACCGCCGGAGAACTGATGGGGGAACCTGTTCATCATCTCGGGCGAGAGGCCGACGAGGTCGAGCAGCTCGGCGACGCGGGCTCGTCGCGAGCTCGCGGTGCCCACTCCGGCCACGGTGTGCGGCTCGGCGATCACGTCGCGCACACGCATGCGCGGATCGAGCGAGGTGTACGGATCCTGGAAGACCATCTGCACACCGGCCTGCGCCCCCGGGCGGCGCCCTCGGGTGCGGCGGGTCACATCGCGCCCCTGGTAGAGCACGGTGCCGGCGTCGGCGCTCTCGAGGCCGACGATCATGCGAGCCAACGTCGACTTGCCCGATCCGGATTCTCCGACGATGCCAAGTGTCTCTCCGCGGCGCAGCACGAGGTCGACCCCGTCCACCGCTCGGACGTGGTGGCGGGAGAGCGCCGAGCCGGATGAGAACGTGCGGGTGAGACCGGTCACCTCGAGAGCGAGCGGGGGGTCGGAGCGTTCGGCCCCGGTCGTGGACAGGAGCACGCGCGCCGGTTCGGGGCGCGGCGCCGACCCGAGCAGGGTGCGGGTGTAGGCGTCCCGCGGCGCCTCGAAGATCTTGTCGGCATCCCCGGACTCCACGACCTTGCCCTGGTGCATCACGACAAGGCGGTCGGCGACTTCGGTGACGACGCCGATGTCGTGGGTGATGAGGAGCACGCCCATGTCGAGACGCCCGCGCAGATCGTGCAGCAGGCGAAGGATCTGCGCCTGCACCGTGACGTCGAGAGCCGTCGTCGGCTCGTCGGCGATCAGCAGAGCGGGTTCGAGGGCGATGGCCATCGCGATCAGGATGCGCTGGCGCATGCCGCCCGAGAACTGGTGGGGGTAGTCGTCGACGCGGGTCTTCGGCGACGGAATGCCGACGAGGTCGAGGAGCTCCACGGCGCGCGCTTTGGCCGCGGAACGCCGCATCCCCCGGTGCACGCGGAAGATCTCGCCGATCTGGTCTCCGATCGACAGCACGGGGTTCAGCGATGACAGTGCGTCCTGCAGCACCATGCTCATCGCGTCGCCACGCAGCCGGCGGCGGCGCTCTTCATCGAGGGCGAGCAGATCGGTGTCGCCGAGACGCAGCTCGTCGGCGCGCACGACGGCCGCTTCGTCCTGGATACCCATGATGGCGCGCGCGGTGACCGTCTTGCCCGAACCCGACTCGCCCAGAAGGGCGACGAGTTCGCCCCCGCGCACGTCGAGATCGAGTCCGGATACGGCGGGCACGTAGTCACCGGCGCTGCGGAAGCCGATGTCGAGTCCTCGCACCGACAGAACCGTTCGGCCCGTGATCGTCTCGTTCGTCATCGCACCATCATGCACCCCGCGGGGCGCCGGATTGTTTCAAACATGAAAACTCTGTGCCGGATTTTCTCACTTTGGTTGACAGATGCGCCGGATGCGCGGCAAAGTCATGCCGATGGCGCCGATCCTCCGGACCGAAGCGCCCTGACCTGCCGAGTGAATGGAGACACACGTGCTCGAACCAGCTGAGCGGTACACGGGATACCGGGCCTACGACTATCTCGAAGCAGGGGTGGACTATCGCGAATTCACCTACGCCGCCCAGATCGGCCGCGTGCCCGAGTACGCCGGCCTGCAGCTCACCGATGAGCAGTCGACCCGCGCCAAGAAGCTCCTCGCCGAGGAGACGGTCATCTCCCTGCACGAGCACGTGCAGGTGTTCCCCGAGAACATGGAAGACCTGCGCGACCACATCCGGGCGGGAAGGGAACCCACGGGTTACGAAGGTCTCGCGCGCTCCGGACTGACGGCGGTGTTCGACAACGGAATGGACGGCACGTGCTGCATCTCCAGCGACGCCGGCTGGAAGTACCAGGACGTCCTCTTCGACCTCGGCGTGCGCATGGCCGATCTCGCCCACCAGGACTACGTCATCAAGGGCGAGTCGCTGAAAGACATCCAGTTGGCGAAGGACACGGGCCGGATCGCCCACATCTTCGCGCTCGAGGCGGCCACGCCGATCGAGAACGAGGTCGACCGTCTCGACGTCCTGTACGGCTTCGGCGTGCGGCAGATGGGGATCGCCTATTCCGAGGCGAACTACCTCGGCGGCGGGCTGAAGGAACGCGGCGACGGCGGTCTGACCTACTTCGGCGAGAAGGCCGTGGCCCGCATGAACAAGCTGGGCATCGCGATCGATATCTCGCACTCGGGCGATCGCACCTGCGTCGACGTCATCAAGGCCTCCACCAAGCCGGTCTTCATCACCCACGCCGGTGCGCGCGGCCTCTGGCCCACCAACCGCATGAAGACCGACGAGACGATCATCGAGTGCGCCAAGCGCGGCGGGGTGATCGGCATCGAGGCGGCTCCCCACACGACCCTGTCGCCGGCGCATCCCCACCACTCGCTGGAGTCGGTGATGGACCACTTCCAGTACTGCGTCGACCTCGTCGGGATCGAGCACGTGAGCTTCGGACCCGACACCCTTTTCGGCGACCACGTCGGACTCCACCACGCCTTCGCGGCGCAGCTCTCCCTCGGCCAGGCCCACGGCCAGGTCGATTTCGAAGAGGTGCCCTACGTCGACGGCGTCGAGAACCCCGCCGAAGCGATGGGCAACATCATCGGCTGGCTGGTCAAGAACGGATACTCCGACGACGAAATCCGCGCCGTCGTCGGTGGCAACACGATGCGCGTACTCGAGGAGGTCTGGTTCTGATGCGACACAAAACACTGGCGGGGGCGGGCCTGCTCGCCGTCGCCGCACTCGCTCTGAGCGCCTGCGCGCCGCAGGCGCCGGAGGCACCGTCGGGAGGGGCGAGCGAGGCGGGGAACGACACCCTCACCATCGCCACCACCACCGACGTCGTGAACTACAACCCGCTGATCGGCAACAGCCGCAGCGACTACTGGGTCACGAATCTCATGTACCCGCACCTGCTGTCCATCGGGGACGACGGCGCCAAAGAGGCGCAGCTCGCCACCGAGTGGGGCTACGTCGACGACACCACCGGCTACTACGAGATCCGCGATGACATGACGTGGAGCGACGGCGAGCCGCTGACGGCGGAGGACGTCGCCTACACGATGAACGCGGTGAAACAGGATCAGCCCTCCGGCACCTTCTACGGGCAGATGACCAACTTCGCCTCGGCCACCGCGGTCTCCGACACGCGTGTCGAGATCCAGCTGACCCAGCCCGACTCGTCGATCGTCGAGGAGATCGGCTTCTGGGGGAACGTGGTGCCGCAGCACGTCTTCGAACCCGCGGGCTCGGTCGCCGAGTTCGCGAACGATGGTGACGGCGGCTGGGTCAGCGCCGGCCCGTACCTCCTGACCACCGTGCAGGCAGGTCAGAGCTACACGATGGAGCGGGTCGAGAACTACCCGCTCGTCGACGGCGGCACGCCGATCGCCGCGAAGGTCGTCTACCGGGTCTACCCCGACGTCAACACCGAGATCCTCGCGCTGCAGAGCGGCGAAGTCGACGTGATCGCCAATTCGCTGCCGCCCGCGCAGGTGCAGCAGCTGCAGAACACCGACGGCATCGAGGTCGCCGAAGTCACCGGTCTGGGCTATGCCCACATGACCTACAACATGCAGAACCCCGACCTCGCCAAGGTCGAGGTGCGCCAGGCGCTCGCACACGCCGCCGACTACGAGGCGATCCGCAACGTGGTGCTGCAGGGACAGGCCGTATCGACCGGGTCGAGCCCGTTGATGCCCGTGCTGTCGAAGTACTACGACGATTCGATCACCGAGTACGCCTTCGACCCCGACCAGTCGCGGCAGCTGATGGAGGACGCCGGCTACACGGCCGACGGCGACGGCATGTTCCCCGTCTCGTTCCGCCTCATCTATTCGCTGCAGGACCCGGTGACGAGCCAGTGGGCCCAGTTGGTGAAGGACGGCGCGGCACAGGCCGGCATCCGCATCGAGCTGCAGGGCTCGGAGCGCAACACCTACCTGTCGCAGACGAACGACGGCGACTACGACATCTACGCCGGCAACTTCGCGATCATGGACGACCCGGTGACGAACTTCAGCCTGTCGTACTTGCCCGGCGGTGCCATCAACTACACCTACAACGATGACGCCGAACTGAACGCGCTGATCGCCGAGGCCTCCCAGACCTTCGACGAAGCCGAGAAGATCTCGCTCATGCAGGAGGCCGCGAAGATCGTCCACGAGCAGGTCTACGACAACGTCATGTACACGCAGAACCTCTACGTGGCGTACAGCTCCGAGTGGGACGGCTTCATGTCCAAGCCCAGCGAGCTGCTGTCGATCGTCAACCCCGTCTCGGTGGCCAGCGCCTTCCGGGTCGCCGAGTAATCCGAAAGGGCCGCCCGCGTGTCCATCGCTCTGTTCGTCCTCCGCCGCCTCGGGCGGGGAGCCGTCACGATCCTGTTCGCCGTGACCGTGACCTTCCTGCTCCTGCGACTGCTGCCCGGTGACCCCGCGCTGGCAGTGGCGAGCACGAACATGACCGAGCAGGCGCGGGCGGCCCTGCTTACGCAGTACGGGCTGGATCAGCCCCTCCCCGTCCAGTACGTCCTCTACCTGGGGCAGCTGCTGCAGGGCAACCTCGGCACGTCGTTCACCCAGTCGGTGCCCGTCGTCGACGTCCTCCTGCAGCGACTGCCGTGGACGCTGCTGCTGACGATCTCGGCACTCGTGCTCACGATCGTGATCGGCATCCCGCTCGGCGTGCTCGCGGCGTCCCACAAGAACCGGTTTCTCGACCGGCTCGTACAGGTGCTCGGTGTGACGGGTCAGTCGCTCTTCGTCCCGAGCGTCGGAATCCTGCTCCTTCTGGTCTTCGGGCTGACGTTCCGCTGGTTCCCCATCGGCGGCGCCTACAGCGAGGGGGTCTACGGGATGGAGTGGTACGGGTCGGTGCTGCAGCACCTCGTGCTGCCCACCGTGTCGCTCGCGCTCATCCAACTCGGCTCGTTCGCGCTGACGATGCGGGCCACGCTCATCGATGCGCTCGGCGATGACTACGTCACCCTCGCCAAGGCGAACGGCATCCCCCCGCGCCGCATCCTCTGGAAACACGCGTTGCGCAACGCCATGCTCCCCGCCATCACCTTGATCGGCCTGCAGCTCGGTTTCGTCGTCGGCGGTGCCGTGCTCACCGAGACGGTCTTCGCCTACCCCGGCATCGGCCGGGGGATCTACGAGGCCGTCACCCAGCTCGACTTCCCCGTTCTCCAGGGAGCGTTCCTCCTCCTGGCGCTCACCGTCGTCATCGCCAACATGCTCACCGACATCGCCTACGGATTCCTCGACCCGAGAGTGAAGACCGCCTCATGACCGCTCCGCTCACCACCACAGAGCTCACCACCCCGCTCGTCGAGCCGGCCGGAGAACGCGGCGACCGCGCGAGCCGGGCCACGTGGCGCGCGTTCCGGCGACAGCCCCTCGGCATCGTCTCGCTCGTGATCCTGACGATCCTCGTGCTCGTCAGCGTCCTGGCGCCTCTCCTCTCCCCCTACCCCGCCAGCTACGGCACCGATGTGCTGAGTCCGCCCAGCGCGGCCCACTGGTTCGGCACCGACGCGCTGGGCCGCGACGTGTTCGCCGAGGTGATCTGGGGCACCCAGCAGTCGGTTCTCGTGGCCGTGGCGGCGTCGGCGATCGCGATCATGATCGGCACGCTGGTGGCCGTCGCCGGCGCCTACGTGCCCCGTCTCGACACCGTCGTCAGCGTCGTCGTCGATCTCACCCTGTCGCTGCCTGTTCTGCCGCTGATGATCCTCGTGGCCGCGCTCGCGGGGCCCAGCACATGGACGATCATCCTCGTCGTGGCGGCCTTCTCGTGGCCCGAGGTGACGCGCCTCGTCCGCTCGCAGGCTCTCGCCGTCGTCAAACTCCCCTATATCGACGCCGCTCGCCTGATGACGCGCAACCACATCTGGATCGTCGGGCGTCACATCATCCCCGCCGTCACACCGGTCATCGTGGTGTCGGTCGTCGTCACGGCGTCGCGGGCGGTGCTCTCCGCCGCGGGGCTGGCGTTCCTCGGACTCGGAGACCCCACGACCTGGTCGTGGGGACGCATCCTGTTCGAGGCGCAGCAGTCGGGCGCGATGGTGAGCGCGTGGTGGTTGACACTGTTCCCCTCGCTGGCGATCCTCGCCCTGGTGCTGTCGGCGACGCTGCTCTCGATCGGCTACAACGACGCGAGGAACCCCCGCAACCATGAGCGCTGATCCGTCCACCCGTTTCTCGCAGCGCCTGGATCCGGAGGTCTACGACCGCATCCAGGAGCGGATGCTGCCCATGCTCGCCGCAGCGAAGGTCGACGCGCTCATCACCGACCACCCGGAGGACGTCTCCTACCTGACGGGGTTCTTCCACCACCCGGGCGAGCGGCCGGTGGCCGCTCTGCTCGAGGCGAGCGGCCGTATCGTGCTGCTGGTGCCCGAGCTCGAACGCCAGCACGCCGAGGAGCAGCGTGCGCGCTCCGAGATCGTCACGTTCGCGGAGTATCCCGGCCTGGAGAACCCCTTCGCACCGCTCTGCCGGGCGGCGAAGCCGGCGCGCAGGATCGCAGTCACCACGCAGATCACCCATCATCGCCTTGCGCTCCTGCGCTCCGCCTTCGACGACGTCGAGTGGGTGCCGAGCGAGATGGTGACAACGGCCCGCTTCATCAAGCTGCCCGAGGAGATCGCACTCCACCGCGAGGCGGCTCGGATCACGGATCTCATGCTCCACGAGGGAGTCGGCCTCGTGCGCGATGCGATCGTGTCGGGCGCACCGTTCCCCTCCGAAGCCGACCTCGCAGCCCACGTCGGACGCGTGGGCGTGGGCAAGATGTATCGGGAGCACGCCGACGTCGTCGTGATCTCCTTCCTCGCGGGCGGACTGGTCTACGCCGGAGCGAACTCGGCCATCCCGCACGGCCTGCCCTCCTCGTACCGACTCCGCGACGGGGACACCTTCATGCTGTCCCTGGGAGCCGCCGTCGGCGGACGCTTCGTCGAGGGCGAACGCACGTTCGTGCTGGGCGAGCCGACGTCCGACCAGCGGCGCTACCACGACACGATCCGCGACGCGCAGGCCGAGGGAGGCCGGGCGATCGCCCCGGGCACGCGCTGCTGCGACAGCAACGCGCGCTGCCTCGATGTGATCCGCGACGCCGGACTCGGGTCGTACCTCCGGCACCGCCAGGGCCACGGCATCGGACTCGGCATGCACGAGCCGCCGTGGCTCGAGGACGGCGATCCCACCGTCCTGCGACCCGGCATGATCGTCTCCAACGAACCGGGCATCTACATCCCCGGGCACGCGGGCTACCGGATCAGCGACAGCATGCTCGTCACCGAGACCGGTTCCGAACCCCTCACGTCGTTCCCGCGCTCGCTCGCGGACTGCGTCATCCCCCTCTGATCCTCGCCGGCTCACCGCGCAGCATCCACCCGTCGAAAGGACCCCCATGACCGAGAACGCCGTCTCCCCCGAGTTCGCCGCAGCCACGACGCGTGCACAACGCGTGGTGATCAACGGCAACGAGCTCGCCGTCGAAGTGCTCGGCCCAGAGGGCGCTCCCGTCATCCTGACCCACCACGGTGCGCCCGGGCTCGGCTCGCGTGCCGAGCCCCGCGCCAGCTTCGGCCGACTCGCCGACGAGTATCGCGTCGTGGTCTTCGATGCACGCGGCAGCGGTGAGAGCGAGGGGGCGGGCGTCTTCAGCCACGAGCAGTGGGCCGCCGACCTCGATGGACTGCGCGAGTGGGCGGGCGCCGAGACGGTCATCATGGCGGGTGGCTCGTACGGCGGCTTCATCGCGATGGAATACGCCATCCGCTACCCCGACCGTGTGAGCGCGGTCGTGCTGCGCGACACCTCGGCAGACAACGGAAACGCCCACCTCGCTCGCGAGAACGCGATCGCCAGCGACCGCGTCGACATCGACATGGAGAAGTTCGACCGCATCGACGAAGGTCGTGTCCGCGACAACGACGACCTCAAGGACTGCTGGCGGGAGATCCTGCCCCTCTACGACTTCGTCTACGACCCCGAGGCCACCGAGAGGAAGGTGCAGGCCACGCCCTACCGCTTCGAGGCGCACAACTACGCCTTCTCTGTCAATCTCAAGAACTACGACCTCAAGCCGCGGCTGCCCGGGGTGACGGCGCCGACGCTCATCACTGTCGGACGCACCGATTGGATCACGCCGGTATCGTGCAGTGAGACCATCGCAGAGCTCATCCCCGACTCGCATCTCGTCGTCTTCGAGAAGTCGGGCCACTCGCCCCAGATCGAGGAGGCAGAGGAATGGACCCGGACCGTCCGCTCGTTCCTGCATCGGGTCGTCCCGCCGAAGGCGGCAGCGAACCCGTGATCTCGGGCGCCCTGGACCGATTGACCGATCTCGACAAGCGCATCATCGTCGCGCTGCAACGCGACGGGCGCGCCAGCTGGCGTGCCATCGCCGAAGCGGTCGGCGGCCCGGTGACGACGGTCTCCCGACGGGGACAGCAGCTGATCGCCGACGGGGTCGTGCGCGTCGCGGCCGTTCCCGCCCTCGGAGCCGACGGACCGTTCGATTCGTTCTTCGTGCGCATCAACACCGCGCCGGGGATGCAGATGCGTGTCGCCGAGACTCTCGCCCAGAGCAGGGAGGTCAGGTTCTGCACCGTCGTGACGGGGAGCTACGACATCATCGCCGAGGTCATCGTTCGTGGTGGCGCGACCCGGTACCCGCAGCACGTCGCGGAACTCCAACTGATCGAGGGTGTCGAGCGCTGGCGCAGCGACCTCATCCTGCACGTGTACAAGGTGAGCTTCGACTGGGGCCGTCAGCTGTACGGGGAGCTGCTCGGCCCGCCCGACACCGTCGAGGACGAAGCGCCCCCGACGCACGCGGCGTGCGCGCCCGAGCATTTCGACAGCGCCGATCGCGCCATCCTCTCGGCACTGCGCGCCGACGGACGCGAGACGTTCCAGAGCATCGCCGAACGACTCGGCATGAACGAGTCGAGCGTGCGACGACGTTTCGAGCGGATGCGCACGACGCACTGCGTCGACATGCTCGCCCTCGTTCCCTCGGCGGCCCTCGGGATGGCGGCGGAGACCTTCATGACGGTCACGGTGCGCCCCGACCGCCTCGACGACGTCGCCCGTGAACTGAGCGCCTACCCCTTCGTGCGCTATCTGGCCGTGCTCCTGGACCAGAACGCCCTCGTGTGCGAGGTCATCTCGCCGTCGACCGCCGAGCTCTACGCCTTCATCACCGACTCCCTCGCCCACCTGGACGGCGTGCAGGGGTGGACCTCCAGCATGGAGCTCGTCTTCCTCAAGCGCGGGTTCATCGAGACGCCGTGGTGGCGGTCGCAGCTCGCGTCCGCCCTTCCCGACCGCGGGGCCATCGCGTCGGCGTGACGCCGTGGGCGGAGTGTACCGGCGGTCGATCTCGCCCCGCGCCCCGCGTACGGTGAAAGGCATGCGCCGAATTCCTGCACTCGCCACCGCCTCCGTCGTGATCGCCCTCGCCCTCGCCGGGTGCGCGCCCGCGACGATCGACACCGACACCCCCGCCGCCTCGAGCACGACCGCACCGTCGGAGTCGGCCGAAGCCACCACCGGCGACCGCATCACCGGTGACGGCTACAGCTTCATCGCTCCCGAGGGCTGGGGCATCCCCGAAGGCCAGGCCGTGCCCGACGGCGTCGACACGGCCGTGGCCGATGTGACCGACACCGACGGCTTCGCCGACAACATCAACGTCGTCCTCAGCCCCGCCGGCGAGGTCACGAACGAGCAGGTCGAGACCATCGGCGTGCAGGAGCTGGAGACCGGCGGAGCCACCGACGTTCAGGTGCTCGACCGATCGACCGTCGCGGGCGTCGAGTCGTCGCACCTGACCGCTCTCCTCGCCTCGAGCGGCAGCGAGTTCCGCATCGACCAGTACTACCCCAGCAACGCCGGCCAGACCTACGTCGTGACGTTCACGTTCAACGACGACGTCGCCGAGGCCGACCGCACCGCCCTCGCGCAGTCGGTCTTCGCCACCTGGGAGTGGACCGCCTGACACGTCGACGTCCAGACGGCGGTTCGTGCCGCATCATCCATCCGGATGCGGCACGAACCGCCGTTTTCGCGTGGGTCACGGAACGAGCGCGTCGGCCTTGTCGGTCTTGCGGCGCTTGACGGTGTGGCGGGTGTGCTGCAGCACGCTCACCCCGACGACTACCGCGAGGAGCAGATACAGCACCACCGTGATGGGCGAGGAGACGAGGATCGTGGGGTCGCCCTCCGACACCGCCAGCGCACGGCGCAGCTGCGTCTCGGCCAGCGGGCCGAGGATCGCGGCGATCAGCACCGGTGCCAGCGGAAGCGCGAAGCGTCGCATGATCAACCCGACGACGCCGATGCCCAGTGCCATCCAGAGATCGACGGTGCGCGACGCGATGGCGTAGATGCCGAGCATCGCGACGACCGAGATGCCCGCGTAGAGGTAGTGACGCGGGATCAGCAGCAGCTTCGCCCACACCGCGGCGAACGGCAGGTTGATGATCAGCAGGATGATGAGACCGAGGAAGAGGCTCGCCAGCAACGGCCAGACCAGGTCGCCGCTGCGCTCGAACAGGAGCGGGCCGGGCTGCATCCCGTACTGCTGGAACGCGGCGATCATCATCGCCGCCGTCGCAGACGTGGGGATGCCGAGGCCGAGCAACGCACCCATCGCGGAGCCGGCGGTCGCGTTGCCCGCGGCCTCAGGACCGGCCACGCCCTGGATCGCACCGCGCGTGCCGAAGTCGGGGTCGTTGCGACGCTTGGCGAGTCGTTTCTCGGTGCCGTACGCCAGGAACGTGGGAACCTCGGAGCCGCCCACCGGGATCGCACCGAACGGCACGCCGAACGCGGTGCCGCGGAGGAAGGCCGGCAGCGCCTGACGCCACTCGCGGGCGTTCAGCATCGGCGAGCCCTTCGGCGCGACGACCGCGCCGGGGCCGCCTGATCGACGGATGTACGAGCCGACGTGCAGCACCTCGCCGAGAGCGAGCAGGCCCACCGTGATGACGATGATCGAGATGCCGTCGAAGAGCACCGGGCTGCCGGCGGTGAACCGCTCGGTGCCGGTCATGCCGTCGATCCCGACGAGGGCGAGCGCGAAGCCGAGTCCGAGCGAGACGAGGCCGCGCACGATCGAGTCGGCGACGACGGCCGAGATGGCGACGAACGCGAACACGGCGAGCGCGAAGTACTCGGCCGGACCGAAGATCGTCGCGAGCTGCACGATCGCGGGGGCGAAGAAGACCACGAGGATGCAGGCGATGGTGCCGCCGATGAAGGCGCCGATCGCCGACGTTCCGAGGGCCTTGGCCGCTCGACCGTCTTTCGCCATCCGATGGCCTTCGAAGGTCGTGGCTATCGCCGAGGAGTTCCCGGGCGTGTTCAGCAGGATGCCCGAGGTCGAGTCGCCGAACAGCCCCCCGAAATAGATGCTCGCGAACATGATGAACGCGCCGGTCGGGTCGAGGCTGAACGTGACCGGCAGCAGCAGGGCGACGGCCATGGCCGAGCCGAGGCCCGGGAGCACGCCCACGGCGGTGCCGAGCACGGCACCGATGACGAGGAAGAGCAGGTTCTGCGGCGTGAAGGCGACCGCGAACCCCTCCATGAGGTGTCCGAGCTGATCCATCAGAGAATCCCTCCCAGGAAGCCGGCGGGGAGCGACAGGCCCAGGCCCGCCCCGAACGCGAGTTGCACGACCGACGAGACGATGACGGCGATCGCGATGTCCATCAGCGGTCGCTTGCTGCCGAACGCCCAGGCGATGACCCAGAAGAGCGCCGCGGCCGAGATGAGCCAGCCGACGAACGGCAGGATCACGATGAAGCCCGCGAAGCCGGCGATCGTGATGAGCACCGTCTTGTGGTCGGATCCGGATGCTGCGCTCCCCGCAGCATCCGTCGGCTTCGCGGCGTAGTCCTCGGGCGAGACGACGCGGATCTCGCTGGTCGCGTCGATCGCGCCGAGGTCGCGGAGCATCTCGTCGGAGATCTCGACCGGGTCATCCCCCACGTGCTGGCGCTGCGGGGTGCGGAGCACCTCGATCGCCAAGGCGATGCCCACCGCGTAGAGGAAGACGCAGACGAGGGTCGGGAAGAACTGTGGCCCGGGGAAGGCGGCGCCGTCGGGCACCTGCATCGTGACGGTGCCGATGAGCATCCACGTCGCAAGCACGAGCACGCCGGCGACGACGAACAGCTCGCTGCGGCCGGTGAACCAGCGAGGCATGCGCTGGACGCGGATGGTCCCCGTGGTCATCGGATGTGAATCGTTGGTCGTCATAGTCCCAGCTCCTCGACGATCTGCTCGGTGCGGCGCGTCTCATCGGCGATGAATGCGCCGAAGTCATCTCCGGTCATGAAGCTGTCGACCCAGCCGTTGCGGTCGAGCACCTCGGCCCACGCCTCCGTATCGCGCAGTTCGGTGACCATGGCGATCAGCTCCTCACGGGTCTCGTCGTCGATGCCGGGCGGGGCGATGTACCCGCGCCAGTTCGACATCGACACGTCGAGCCCGCCCTCGCGGAAGGTCGGCAGGTCGATGCCCTCGACGGGCTCGGGGGCGGAGGTGCCGAGGGCCCGCATGCTGCCCGATTCGATCTGGTCGCGGAACTCGTTGTACCCCGACAGGCCGGCCGCGGCCGTGTGCGAGAGCACCGAGGTCACGACCTCGCCGCCGCCGGGGTAGGCGAGGTAGTTCACGGAGGCCGGATCCGCTCCGACGGCCTGAGCGAGAAGCCCGGCGAGGAGGTGGTCGATGCCGCCGAGTGAACCGCCGGCGATGGCCGTGCCGCCCGGGTCGGCGGCGAGCGCCGCGGCGAAGTCGTCGAGGGTCTGGAACGGCGAGTCGGCCGGCACCACGAGCACGTTGAAATCGTCGGCGAGCCGGGCGATCGGGGTGACGTCTTCGAGGGTGACCTGGGAGTTGTTGATGATCGTTCCGCCGACCATGACTCCGCCGGTGACGAGCATGATGTCGTGCCGGTCGCCCATCTCGGCGACCTGTCCGAGGCCGATCGTGCCCGACGCGCCGGGGATGTTCACGACCTGCACTCCCCCGGCGATGCCTTCGGTGCGCATGACCTGCTGCCCCTCGCGTGCGAAGGCGTCCCATCCGCCGCCGGGTGCGGCGGGCGCGACGAGGGTGATCTTCGTGCGCGGGCTGGCGGAGCCCCCTCCGGTGACGCTCGCGTGCACGGCGGCGCCGAGGAAGAGCGCCCCGGCGAGCACACCCACGATCGTTCCGATGATGCGTCGACGCATATCCACCTCCCGGGTCTGCGTCGTCGTTGCTGCAGACCGCCCGAGTAGACTGGCATCGCGTGGGTGTCGCGTCGCGTTCGGCTGGATTTGCGCTCATTGATGCTCACGCCGCGGAGGAGTCGACGATGACCTCGAACACGCAGGGCACGAGCACGAAGACCCGCACGCTGGCGATCCTCGTGATGCAGTGCGTCGTCGTGCTGGCCTGTGTGGCCGTCACCACCCTGGTCGCCCTCGCGGTGCAGGACCGCAGCATCCGTGTCGCCACGACCGAGCGCGTGCTCGACGTCTCGCGGAGCCTCGCCGAGCTCGACCAGGTGCGTACCGCCGTGCAGGACGACACCGCCTCGGCCATGGCGGAGCTGCAGCCGCTCGCCGACATCCTGCAGGAGTCCTCCGGCGTCGACTACGTGGTCATCACCGACGCGGCGGGCCTGCGTCTCACCCACCCGACGCCCGATCAGCGCGGCCTGCCGGTCTCGACCGACCCGTCGGCCGTGCTCGACGGCGAGACCTTCGTGGGCACCGAGACGGGCACGATCGGGTCGACGCTGCGCGCGAAGGTGCCGGTCTACGACGGCGAAGAGATCGTGGGCGCGGCGTCGGTCGGCATCCTCGAGAGCCGTATCGCGAGCGACCTGAACGCCGCGGTCGGAGGGCTCCTCCCCTGGGTGCTCGGATCGGTGGTGATCGGATGCTTCGTCAGCGCGCTGCTGACCGGAGTCCTGCGCCGCAGCATCCGCCGTCTCGAAGACCGCGCCCGCGACGCCGAGACGCAGCGGCGGATCGCCGCGGCGCTGCGCGACCAGACGCACGAGTTCCGCACCCGACTGCACGTGATCCGCGGCCTCGTCGCCGAGGGCGAGTCGGAGGCCGCCCTCGACTACGTCGATCGACTGGTGCCGCTGACGACCGGCACCGCGGCGGCCGCGGCGGTCGGCGACCCCGCCCTGCGCACCCTGCTGGATGCCCTCGCCGCCGAGTTCCACGAACGCGGCGGGCGCCTCGAGCTCGATCCGCTGACGACCGTCGAGCCGGGGCTGCTCGATGACGCCGACCTGCTCGTGATCGGCAACCTCTGTCGCAACGCCATCGAGGCGGGCGGGCAGTACGTTCGCGTACTCGTCGCCGCCGACCCGACCGGGGTGCACATCGACGTCGGCGACGACGGCCCGGGCATCGCGGCCGACCTGGTCGACCGCGTCTTCGAGCGCGGCGTCTCGTCGAAGGGCGGACCCGACGAGCGCGGGGTCGGGCTCGACCTCGTGCGTCGCGCGGTCGCGGGGCGCGGGGGCACCATCACGGTCGGACGCTCCACGTGGGGCGGAGCGCGCTTCACGGTCGAGATGCCCATCCCGGCCCGGGGGCTCGTCCGGTGAGCGGCCCCCGCATCCGCACGCTGCTCGTCGACGACGACCCGGCCGTACTGCGCCTGCACTCGGCGTATCTGCGCGACGTCGAGGGGTTCGAGCTCGTCGCGGCCGTCCGCACCGGCACGGAGGGGGCGCGGATGGCCGCCGACACGAGCATCGATCTCGTGCTGCTCGACATGAACCTGCCCGACTTCAGCGGCATCGAGGTGCTGCACCGGCTGCGGCTGGTGCGCGAGTGGGGTGTGGACGTCATGGTGATCAGCTCGGCGCGTGACGGGTTCACCGTGCGCCAGGCCCTGGCGGCCCACGTCGTGGGATACCTGGTCAAGCCGTTCACGAAGGAGGCGTTCGTCGCCCGGCTCACCGAGTACCGCGACGAGCGCGGTGCGCGCCCGGCCGAGACGCCGATCGGGCTCGCCCAGGGCGAGATCGACCGGCTCGTCGAACCGCGCGCCGCCGCCGCCCCGTCGGTCCCGACCGCCCTGCCGAAGGGCCTCGCCGACTCCACGCTGCAGACGATCCTCGCGGCGCTGCACCCGACGACACCCGCCACCGTGCAGGCGATCGCCGACGCCTCGGGCGCCTCGCGCGCCACGGTGCGCCGCTACCTCGCCTACCTCACGGACACCGGGCGGGCCGCCGTCTCGCACCGCTTCGGCGCACGCGGCCGCCCCGAGGTGCTGTACCGCCGGGTGGCGTAACCCCCGGAGAACGGATGCCGCACGGGCTCTCGGAGCCCGATCTACTCGGCGGCCTCGCGGCGCGAACGCATCTGGGCGAGCGGCCGGGCGAGACGGTGGTTCCCGGTCAGCTGGTCTTCGTGCTCGTCGAGGAAGCGCCAGTACGCGTCGGTGAAGGCCGATTCCTTTGCCTCTCGGCCCGACGACCACCACGACCCCATGCGCTGCAGGTAGGCACCGCCCGAGATGTAGGGCTTGGTCGCGACGAGCCCTCCGTCGGCGTACTGGCTCATGCCCATCACGTTGGGCACCATGACCCACTCGTACGCGTCGACGAAGAGGGCCGAGAACCAGCGCGTGACCTCGCGCGGCTCGTACCCCTCGAGCAGGAACCAGTTACCGAGCACCATGAGCCGTTCGATGTGGTGGGCGTATCCCCACCGGTGAACCCGAGCCAGCACCGTGCGGACGGGTTCGGGCAGGTCGTCGGGGACGTCCTCGTTCGTGTACCACCAGCCCTCGAGTCGGCGCTCCTGGCCGAGGAAGTTCGTCCGCTCCAGCACCGGGTGAGCCCGATACATCCCGCGCATGTACTCCCGCCACCCGACCACCTGCCGCAAGAACCCCTCGATCGAGGCGAGAGGCACGTCGTCGACGGCGGCGAGCGCCGCATCCGCCACGTCCTGCACCGTCACGAGCCCGATGTTGAGCATCGGCGAGACCACGGAATGGAACAGGAACGCCTCGTCGTGCGCCATCGCGTCTTCGTACCGGCCGAAGTCCTGCAGTCGCTCGGCGACGAACGTGTCGAGCCAGCCGCGCGCCGCCTCGGGCGTGACGGGCAGCCAGAACTGCGTCGCGTCGCCCGGATGCCCGGCGAACCGGTCGGCGACCTCGGCGATGGTGCGCTCGAGGATCGGGTCGCGCTCGACGGTCGGGAGCGCGGGAATCGGCAGGCCGCCCTTGGGGAGGGGTTCGCGGTTGTCGGCATCGAAGTTCCAGCGACGCCCGACGGGCTTGTCTCCATCCATGAGCACGCCCGTGCGGCGGCGCTGCCACCGGTAGAAGTCCTCCATGACGGGCGTGGGATGCTCGGCGAACCATTCATCGACGAGATCCGCGGGCGTGAGGAACAGGTCATCGGGGTACACGCGGGTGCGCAGCCCGAGTCGGGCGCACAACCGGTCGAGGCGCTCGTCGACGCCGCGATCGGTCGCACTCATCCAGGCGAGCCCGTCGGCACCGGTCTCGCCCACGAGCCGCTCGACGCCCTTCGCGAACGACAGCCCGTCGGAGAGCTCGACGCGGTGCACCGCCCGGCCGTCGGCCTCGAGTCGCGCTGCGGCGTGTCGCATCGCCGCGAGCACCAGCACGATCTTGTGCTGGTGGTACGGCATCTTCTCGAACCGCGGCGCCGACTCCACGAAGAAGAACGCATCGATGTCGGGATCGTCGAAGGCCGGATGCTGCGCGAACAGCTGCGTGCCGAGGATGAGCGCCGCCTTCATGCCCGGCGCCTCTCGCGGGCGGCTGCAGCGCGGCATCCACGTGAGCAGTACTTCACCTCGTCCCACTGCTCGCGCCCGGCCCACCGCTTACGGTCGGCGAACGGGCGCCCGCAGTGCGCGCACGGCTTCGTCTGCCGCGGGGTCGCGGCCATCGGGGTTACAGCCCGACCATCTCGGCGCTCTCGTCCCAGAGGCGTTTGGCGATGAGCGGGTCGTCGGCGATGCGGCTCGTCTTCGACGGACGGTTGTTCGAGTAGAACTCCCCCGGCTGCCAGTCGACGCCGGGTTTGCCGAGCGCCAGCCACGTCAGACGGGCTCCGCCGACCTCGGTGGAGGTGAGCAGGCGCGCCGCGAGCGGGTTGGTGTACATGAACCGCCACGGACCCGTCGACGCCGCCGCGAACCCGCTCGCGATGGCCCCGGGGTGGAACGCGACGGCGCTGAGACCGGCATCGCCGTAGCGGCGGTTGATCTCCTTCGTGAACAGCACGTTCGCGAGCTTGCCGTTGCCGTACGCGGTGGTGGCCGAGAAGCGGTTCTCGCCCTGGAGGTCGTCGATGTCGAAGCGGGAGAATCCCCGCGCGGCGAAGCTCGAGGTCTGTACGATCGACGCCCGGCTCTCGATGAGCCGGTCGAGCAGCAGGGTGGTGAGCAGGAAGCCGCCGAGGTGGTTGACCTGGAACGTCAGCTCGTACCCGTCCTTCGTCACGGTGCGCTCGCCGAACACTCCCCCCGCGTTGTTGGCGAGCACGTCGATCCGGGGGTAGGTCTCCAGGAGCTCGGCGGCCAGGTCGCGCACCTGAGAGAGGTCGCTGTAGTCGGCCACGTGCGAGGGAGCCCCCAGCTGCCGGGCGACCTTGGCCGTCTTCTCGGGGTTGCGGCCGACGACGACGACCTGTTCGCCGGCGTCGGTGAGCTGACGGGCGGATGCGGCGCCGATGCCGTCGCTTGCTCCGGTGATGACGATGGTGCGCGGCACGGGTCCTCCTCGATTGCGGGTGGGGTCAGCGTAAACGCGGATGCTTCGCGTTCACCGGGGGTTGCGCGGCGAACGCGCACTCCGCAGGGGGAATGCCTCCCGCCCGTCCGCGTTGGGCCGGGGGATGACTTCCTCCACGAACACCTCCTCCCCGTCCGCTCCGAATCGCCGCGCGCTCGTCGTGGGCGCGACCGGGATCGGTGGTTCGGCCCTGGTCGATCTGCTCGCCGAGAGCGGATGGCAGGTGACCGCGCTCTCCCGACGCCCCGGTGCACCGCGCGCCGGCGTGCGAGCGCTGTCTGCGGATCTGCGATCGGCGGACGACCTCGCCCGGGTGCTCGCGGATGAACGCCCCACGCACGTGTTCTTCACGGCATGGTCGCGTCAGTCCACCGAGGAGGAGAACATCGCCGTCAACGGCGGTATGGTCCGCGACCTCCTCTTCGCCCTCTCCGCCGCACCGGTCGCCCACGTCGCGCTCGTGACGGGGCTGAAGCACTACCTCGGACCGTTCGAGGCGTACGGGCAGGGAGCGATGCCCGATACGCCGTTCCACGAGGACGAACCGCGACTGGACGCCCCGAACTTCTACTACACCCAGGAGGACGAGCTGTTCGCCGCCGCCGCGCGCGACGGGTTCACCTGGTCGGTGCACCGCTCGCACACGGTGATCGGCCACGCGGTCGGCAACGCGATGAACATGGGCCTGACCCTCGCCGTCTACGCATCGATCTGCCGCGAGCTCGACGCGCCATTCGTCTTCCCGGGGTCGCTCTCGCAGTGGAACGGGCTGACCGACATGACCGACGCGACCGTGCTGGCCGAGCAGATGGTGTGGGCGGCCACATCCGAGGCGGGTCGCGACGAGGCCTTCAACGTCGTGAACGGCGACGTCTTCCGGTGGCGCTGGATGTGGCCGCGGCTGGCCGCGTACTTCGGTGTCACACCCGTCGGCCCCGGCGAGAACCCCCAGCCTCTGGCGGAGCGGATGGTCGACGCGCAGCAGGTCTGGGACCGTGTGGTCGCGGCAAACGGACTCGTCGAGCCCGACGTCACCCGCATCGCGTCGTGGTGGCACACCGACGCCGACCTCGGCCGCGAGATCGAGGTCGTCACCGACATGAGCAAATCGCGCCTCGCGGGGTTCACCCTCCACCACCGCACCGTCGACTCGTTCACCGCACTGTTCGACCGCTACCGGGCGGAGCGCCTGATCCCCTGAGCGGAGGCGGTCTCCGCGGAACGACGTGGTGTCATCGGGCGATGTCACTCGATGTCGATGCGTCGTGTGGACGGGATGGCCTCGATGGGCGTACTGTTTCGGATCGGTGAGGCAAGCCTTACCTCACGAGGCCGACCTGATGGGGCGCCCCTCGTTCCCGTTTCCCCATGCAAGGACGTCCGCCCGTGTTCGCGACCTTCCTCATCGGCCTGCGCGAAGGCCTGGAGGCTGCCCTCGTCGTCGGCATCCTCGTCGCCTACCTGTCGAGATCCGGCCATCGCGACGCGCTTCCCCGACTCTGGGCCGGGGTCGCGCTCGCCGTGGCCCTCTCACTCGGCATCGGGGCGATCCTCACCTTCGGCGCGTACTCCCTGACGTTCGAGGCGCAGGAGCTCATCGGCGGACTCCTCTCGCTCGTCGCGGTCGCGATGGTGACCTGGATGATCTTCTGGATGCAGCGCACGGCCCGCACGCTGAAGAACGATCTCGAGAGCGGGGTGCAGCGCGCGCTGGTCGCCGGCAGCGTCTGGGCTCTCATCGCGATCGGTTTCGTCTCGGTCGCCCGCGAGGGGATCGAGACGACCCTGCTGCTGTGGTCGATGGTGCAGTCGTTCGGCAACGCGCCCGATGCGCTCCTGGGCGCACTCCTCGGTCTCGCGTGCGCGGTCGTGCTCGGGTGGGCGGTGGCCAGGGGGATGCTGCGCCTGAACCTGCGGGTCTTCTTCACCTGGACGGGCGCGTTCCTCGTCATCGTCGCCGCCGGCGTGCTGGCCTACGCGATCCACGACCTGCAGGAGGCCGGCGCCCTTCCCGGCCCCTTCACCGCCGGCGCCCCGCTGGACACCGCGAACGGCGCCGTCGCGACCGGGTGGGCGGCCCTCCCCCTCGGGTGGGCCTTCGACCTCTCCGTGGCCGTGCCTCCGGGCGGACCGCTCGCCGCCATCCTCCAGGCCACGATCGGCTTCATGCCGCGGATGACGTGGCTGCAGGTCATCGCGTGGTGCCTGTACATCGCCGTCGTCGGTTTCTTCTTCGTCCGCGGCGCATCGGGGCGCACCGCTCGAGCGACATCCGCCCCCGCAGCGCCGACGAACTCCGCCCGCGGCACCGGGATCCCCTCGAACGGCGCCGGCGTTCCCGCCGCCGGCGCGCCCACCACACAGCAAGGAGCAGTATGAACACCTCTCGTCTCGTCGGGGCGGCAGCAGCCCTCGGGGTCGTGACCGTCGTCCTGGCAGGTTGCGTCGCGAAGGCCGACGTCGCCGCATCCGATGCCCTCACCGTGACGTCGACCGCCGACGGGTGCGCGGTGTCGGGGTCGAGCGCGACGAGCGGCACCCTCGCGTTCGACGTCACGAACAGCGGTGACGAGGTGACGGAGTTCTACCTGCTCGCCGACGACGGCCTGCGCATCGTGGGCGAGGTCGAGAACATCGCCCCGGGCGCGTCGCGCACCCTCACCGTCGTCGCGCAGCCCGGCGACTACTTCACGCTCTGCAAGCCCGGCATGATCGGCGACGGCGTCGGCCGGGCCGGCTTCTCCGTCAGCGGCGACACGGTCGCGATCGACGGACCCGACGCCGAGCAGAAGCAGCAGGCCGTCGACCTCTACGCCGCGTTCGTCAAAGATCAGGTCGGCCAGCTCGTGCCCGCCGTCGACGCGTTCGTCGCCGCCTACGAATCGGGCGACGATGCGGCGGCGCAGGCGCAGTTCCCGCAGGTGCGCGCGTTCTACGAGCGCATCGAGCCCGTCGCCGAAGCGCTGGGCGACCTCGATCCCCGCATCGACTACCGCGAGGTCGACGCTGTCGCCGAGGGGCTCGACTGGACCGGGTTCCACCGCATCGAGAAGGATCTCTGGGTTCCGGCTCAGGATGCCCTGAACGCCGACGGCGAGACGCCCGCCTGGCAGGACTGGGCGCCGTCGACGGCCGAGGAACGCGCCTCCTACGGCGACCAGCTGATCACCGATGTGCAGGAGCTGTACGACTACGTGCACTCGGCCGAGTTCCAGACGGCACTCGACGCACAGGGCGTCGCGGGCATCTCGAACGGCGCGATCGCGCTCCTCGACGAGGTCGCGACGGGAAAGATCAGCGGCGAGGAGGACTGGTGGTCGGGGACCGACCTCTCCGACTTCGCCGCGAACGTGGAGGGGTCGAAGATGGCGTTCTCGCTCGTGTCCGACTTCGCCGCCTCGAAGGGCGACGAGGGTGCCACCCTCGTCGACGAGATCGACGCCGGCTATGCCGACCTCGAGGCCTCTCTGGCCGCGCACGGTTCGCTCACCGACGGTTTCGTCGGCTACAGCCAGCTCACCGAGGCCGACAAGCGCGAGTTCACCGACCTCATCAACGCACTGGCCGAGCCGCTCTCTCAGCTCACCGTGACCGTCCTGGAGTGATGTGACCACCGAATTCGACGAGACGCCGCGCGCCGACGCCCCGCCGGCTGACCCCGCAACCGGCGTCTCGCGCCGCGGGCTGTTCGGCTGGGCGTTCGGGGCGGGCGCCGCGGGCCTCGTGATGGGAGCCGGCGGCGGCGTCGTGGCCCAGCGCACCGCCGCCGCGGCGACCACGGTCGACCCGGCGACGGCGGCGTACGAGTTCTACGGCACGCACCAGGCGGGGATCACGACCCCCGTGCAGGAGCACCTGCACTTCGCCGCGTTCGACATGATGGCGCGCACCGACCGCGATGACCTCATCTCGTTGCTGCAGGACTGGACCTACGCCTCGGCGCGGATGTCGCGAGGGCTCGAAGTCAGTGCGACCGGAGCGGTCGGGGGCTCCCCCGAGGCCCCGCCGGACGACACCGGAGAAGCGCAGGGACTCGCCGCGAACGGTCTGACGATCACGTTCGGCTTCGGTCCGTCGCTGTTCGACGACCGCTACGGACTCGCCGGTGCGCGCCCCACGGCGCTCGAGCGCCTGCCCGCGTTCCTCGGCGACGATCTCGACCCCGCAGCATCCGACGGCGACCTCTGCATCCAGGTCTGCGCCGACGACCCCCAGGTGGCCGTCCACGCGATCCGCAACCTGAGCCGCATCGCGTTCGGACGCGCGCGGATCCGCTGGTCGCAGCTCGGCTACGGCCGCACCTCGCGCACGACCACGGGGGCCGCGACCCCGCGCAACCTCTTCGGATACAAGGACGGCACGGCGAACATCCTCGCCGACGACACGGCCGCCCTCGACGAGAACGTGTGGGTCGGTGCGGGCGACGAACCGGCGTGGATGGCGGGCGGCTCGTACCTCGTCGCACGCAAGATCGCGATGATCATCGAGACGTGGGACCGCGTGCGCCTCAGCGAGCAGGACCGCATCGTCGGCCGCGACAAGGGACGGGGAGCACCCCTGTCGGGCGGCGACGAGTTCACCGAGCCCGATTTCTCGGCGACGGATGCGGCGGGCGCGCCTCGCATCGACCGCACCAGCCACGTGCATCTGGCCCACCCCGACAACAACGGCGGCATCCGCATCCTTCGCCGCGGGTACAACTTTGTCGACGGCAACACCGACCTCGGCAGGCTCGACGCGGGGTTGTTCTTCCTGTCGTTCCAGCGCAGTCCCGAGCAGTTCATCAGCCTGCAGAGGGCGTTGTCGACCGACGCGATGCGCGAGTACATCCGTCACGTGGGTTCGGGGTTGTGGGCCGTGCCCCCGGGGGCCGCGCCGGGTTCGTACGTCGGCGCGGGGCTGTTCGCCTGACCTGCGCCGTTTCGGGGCGGGTTTCTCCGCTCGGGGCGCGAAATGTCGCGCCCCGCGGCGAGAAACGCGCCCCGAACCGCACCGTCACGCGCTGTGGACGGCGCGCATCCGATCCCACACGACCGCCAGGTGGTCGGCGAGAGTCGTGCCGTCGGCGGAGTCGAGCCACCCATCGAGGGCGACGTCGAAGACGGAGACCGCCATCGCCGCGAGCAGTCGCGCGTCGAGAGGGGCGAGCCCGCGCGTACTCAGCGCACTCGCCACGGCCTCGGAGAGACGCGCCGACTTGAGCAGCTCCCGTTCCTTCAGACGGTCGTCGGTCTGGATGAGCGTTCTGCGGCGTCCGATGGCCTCGCGCCACCGCTCGAGAGGTTCGACCGCGGAGGCGAGTGCTCGCTCGACGAGTTCCGACGGGCCCAGGTCACCCGGCAGGCCGGTGAGCGCGGCGCCGACGACGTCGGGGAACTCCCGGTCGCGGAGGAAGAGCACCTCGCGCTTGTCGGCGAAGTGCCGGAAGAACGTGCGGGTCGTGAGGCCCGCACGAGCCGCGATCTGCGGAACCGTCGTCGGCCCGTAGCCCTGCTTCTCGAAGAGATCGACCGCGGCGTTCTCCAGACGCAGTGCCGCGTCGGGCGCCCATCGACTCATGCAGCCACCTTACGACACTTCGTGTCATCATGGTCATGACACGACGTGCCATCACGCGATCAGAGGACCACAGATGCCGACCAACACCGCCGCGTGGATCGACGAGCCCTACGCCGATCTCACCGTTCGAGACTCCCCCTACCCCGCCGCATCCCCGACGCAGATCATCGTGCACGTGCGAGCCGTCGCGGTGAATCCGCTCGACGCGATCACGCAGTCGAACGGACGACTGATGTATCGCTGGCTGACCTATCCCGTCGTCCTCGGCGAAGACGTCGCCGGCGTCGTCGTATCGGTCGGGGGCCAGGTCACCCGGTTCCGGCCGGGCGATCGGATCACCGCCTACGCCGTCGGGATGGAGAAAGGGCGCGATCACATCGCCGAAGGGGGGTTCCAGGAATTCGTCGCCGTCGAGGAACGCCTGGCGGCACCGCTCCCCGAGCGCATGGCGTACGCCGATGCGGTCGCACTCCCCCTCGCGGTGTCAACGGCAGCATCCGCCCTGTTCCAGGCCGACAACCTCTCGCTCGCACACCCTTCGCGCAACGCTCCGAGCCGCGACGAGACGGTCGTGATCTGGGGCGGGGCCACCAGCGTCGGGGCGAACGCGATTCAGCTCGCCCGCGCCGCCGGCTACTGCGTCATCGCGACGGCGTCACCCCGCAACCATGCGCGGCTGCGCGAACTGGGCGCGGCACACGTCGTCGACTATCGCGACCCCGACGTGGTCGAGAAGGTGGTGGCGGCAACTCGGGGAACCTCGACCGTCGGCGTGCTGGCGGTCGCGACGGGGTCGGCCGAGCCGTGCGTCGCGATCGCCATCGCGACCGGCGCGAAGAGGGTGGCTCTGGCGAGCCCTTCCGTCTCGTTCTACGACCAGCCCCGCCGCGGCGGACTCTCCGCCGCTCGAGCGCGCATCATCGGCCGCCTCGTCACCGGTAACGCCGTTCTTCAGGTGCGATGCGCGCTGAGGGGTGTGCGCGCCCGGTTCGTGTGGGGCAGCTCGCTCATGGACAACGAGGTGGGCCGGATGCTGTGGACCGACTACCTGCCCTCGGCGCTCGCCGATGGACGCCACGTCGCCTTCCCCCCGGCACGGATCGTCGGCCACCGCCTCGACGACGTGCAGGCCGCTGTCGACCGACTGCGTGCAGGCACCTCGGCGGAGAAACTCGTCATCGCGCTGAGCGAGGACGCACCCGCCGAACGGTGACGCCCGGCGACACATGCCAGGCGGCGCCCGCGCCCACGACATCGATCACCCCGTCGCGGACGACGACGACGGTGTGCTCGTCGATCGCGTAGCCCTCCGGCACGAGACCGGCGTCAACCGCTGCCACGAGCCGCGACAGCGTGCCCCACTGCGCGGCGTGCACGTCGATCGCGAACGGCACGAGGCCGAGACCGTCGGCGACCTCGAGCTCGTCGAGCTCCTCCGACGCACCCTCGTCGCCGACCTCGACGCCGTCGAGTCGGTAGCCGCCGAGCAGTGCGCGGCCGGCGGCGATCGCCGAGCCCGCCGAGAACCCGAGATACGGTGCGCCACGCGCGACGAGGGAGCGGATGGATGCGGCGAGCGCCCCGCACGCGTCGCGGTAGGCCGGGGTGAGTCCGCCGCCGACGGCGATCCCGTCCGCACCGTTGAGGGCGTCGGCGGCGAAGGCCTCCCCCTCGTCCACCGCACGTATGACGACGTCGGCCCCGGCGGATCGCAGCGGCGCCGCGAACCGTTCGGCGGTCTCCTCGTCGCCGGGCTCGCGCACGATCAGCAGATGGATGCGCGGCCGCGCCGCGGCATCCGCCCTCCGCTGCGCGGCGTCTTCGACGAATGCGGCGAACAAAGGTGCCAGGCGCCCCGCGTCGCGTCCGCCGCCGATCAGATGGATGCTGCCCGTTCGCCGCGTGCCGGAGTCGCCCATGCGACCATCCTCCTTCGTCGCGGGCCTGGCGAACTCACACCTCGCTCCCAGGTTCGAGGGACCAAAACCGGGGCCGCGTCCGTTCTCTCCAGTGACGCCGCAGCCAGCGGGCGCGATCCGAGGAGGACACCGTGAGCACCGACTACCGAAAGACTCCCGAGGCGCTGAGCCGCCTCACCCCGAACGAATACCGCGTCACGCAGGAGGACGCCACGGAGCCCGCGTTCCGCAACCGGTACTGGGACAACCACGAAGCCGGCATCTACGTCGATGTGGTCTCCGGCCAGCCGCTCTTCTCGTCATCCGACAAGTTCGAGAGCGGATCGGGATGGCCGAGCTTCACCAAGCCCATCGCCCCGTCCGTCGTGACCGAGAAGACCGACCGCTCGCTCTGGATGAAGCGCACCGAGGTGAGATCGGCCGGCGCCGACAGCCACCTGGGGCACCTTTTCGACGACGGCCCCCGTGATGCGGGAGGATTGCGCTACTGCATGAACTCGGCCGCACTGCGGTTCGTGCCCGTCGCCGAGCTCGAGGCGCAGGGCTACGGCGCCTACCTGACACACTTCGACACGCTCAGTGACAATGAAGGAGAGATCGCATCATGACCAGCGGACCCAGCGACACCGGAGCCATCACCCGCACCCCGGGCACCGAAACGGCGGTTCTCGCCGGCGGGTGCTTCTGGGGCGTCGAGGACCTCATCCGCCGCCAGCCGGGCGTGCTCGACACGCGCGTCGGCTACACCGGCGGCACGAACGACCACGCCACCTACCGCAACCACGACGGCCATGCCGAGGCGGTGGAGATCGTCTTCGACCCCACGAAGACCACGTACCGCGACATCCTGGCGTTCTTCTTCCAGATCCACGACCCGTCGACCCTGAACCGTCAGGGCAACGACGTCGGCACGAGTTACCGCTCGGCGATCTTCCCGCTCTCCCCCGAGCAGGAGCAGGTCGCCCGCGACACCATCGCCGACGTCGACGCATCCGGGCTCTGGCCGAACAGGACCGTCACCACGATCGAGCCCGAGGGTCCGTTCTGGGAGGCCGAGCCGGAGCACCAGGACTACCTCATCCGCATCCCGCACGGCTACACGTGCCACTTCGTGCGCCCCGGCTGGGTGCTGCCGAAGCGCGCCGAGGCGTCAGCCTGACCCGAGCGCGAACGAGAGCCGCGATCCCGCAGGGGTCGCGGCTCTCGTCGTATGCGGCGTGCGGATGTCGTCGGTGCGGAGCACACTGGCCTCATGAGTGGTGACGCCGCATCCTGGGTGCTGCACGTCGACCTCGACCAGTTCATCGCCGCCGTCGAGGTGCTGCGGCGACCCGAGCTCGCCGGAAAGCCCGTCATCGTGGGCGGGCGAGGCGACCCCACGGAGCGCGCCGTCGTGTCGACGGCGTCGTACGAGGCGCGCGCGTTCGGCGTCGGTTCGGGGATGCCGCTGCGGATCGCCGCGCGGAAGGCGCCCGACGCCGTCCTGCTCCCGGTCGACGCTCCGGCTTACACCGCGGCGTCCGAGCAGGTCATGGCGACGCTGCGCGCGCAACCGGGTGCCACCGTGCAGGTGCTGGGGTGGGACGAAGCGTTCGTCGGGATCCACACCGCCGAACCGGAGGCCTACGCGCGCGCGATCCAGGCCGCCGTGCTCGAACGCACCCTGTTGCACTGCAGCGTGGGGATCGGCGACACCCTCGTCAGAGCGAAGATCGCGACCGACTTCGGAAAACCCCGCGGTGTCTTCCGCCTGACGGCCGAGAACTGGTCGTCGGTGATGGGCGACCTTCCGACCCGGGAGCTCTGGGGTGTGGGCTCGAAGGTCTCGCGCCGACTCGCCGCCCACGGCATCCTCACCGTCTCGCAGCTCGCCGACGCCGAGACAGACCTTCTCACCGCCGAATTCGGGCCGAAGATGGGGCTCTGGTACCGGCAGCTCGGTCGCGGCGAGGGCTCAACCGAGGTCGACGACACTCCGTGGGTGGCGCGCGGTCACAGCCGTGAGACGACGTTCCAGATCGACCTCGTCGACCGGGCCGACATCGAGCGCGCGGTGAGCTCGATGCTCGACCAGGTGCTGGATGACGTCGCCGCCGAGCAGCGCCCCGTCGTGGGCCTCGGCCTGAAGGTGCGATACGCCCCCTTCGCCACGAAGACGTTCACGCGCCGCGTGGCGACGACGGACGACCGCGCGGCCGTGATCGCGGAGGCGATGGCGCTCGTGGCGAAGATCGACCCGGATCGTGCGGTGCGTCTGCTCGGTGTGCGCGCCGAGATGGCCATGCCCGACGACGCGAGAGAGGGCCACACGCCGACACGCGGCGGCTGGTGAGTCCTCGCGCGCCGACCGGCAAGCCCTCGTCGCGATCCGAGCGGCGCGCCTAGGCTCGCGGCATGCACACGCACGACGTGATCGTGATCGGCGCGGGCCTTGCGGGTCTGCGCTGCGCGACAGACCTCGCTCGAGCCGGTCGCGACGTGGTCGTGCTCGAGGCGGGCGACGCCGTGGGCGGGCGCCAGCGCACCGACGAGGTCGACGGCTTCCTTCTCGACCGCGGGTTCCACGTGCTCAACCCCGCCTACCCGGCGATGCAGCGCGGGGTCGACATCGCGGCCCTCCGCCTGCAGCGCTTCCCGGTCGGCGTGCGCGTGCGCCGGGAGCGCACCGTCGCAGAGATCGCCCACCCGCTGCGGCACCCCGCGAGCATCCTCGAGACCCTCCGAAGCGGCCTGATCGGCGGGGCGGATGCTGTTGCCCTCGCCCGCTGGTTGGCACCGGCACTGCTGGGCCCGCGCACCATGATGGCTGCGCCCGACCGAACGCTGCGGGAGGGGTGGGATCGAGCACGACTGTTCGGCACGCTTCGCACCGAGGTGCTCGCGCCGTTTCTCACCGGGGTGCTCGCCGACGATTCGCAGACCACATCCGACGCCTTCGTCCGTCTGCTGATGCGCATGTTCGTCCTCGGACGCCCGGGGCTCCCCGAGCGCGGAATCGGCGCGCTTCCCGCGCAGCTCGCACTCACCGCGACCGCCGAGGGGGTCGGCATCAGACTCGGCCAGCGGGTATCGCGCCTGCGGCCCGACTCGGGCGGGGTGCAGGTCGACGTCGACGGCGGTGACGCGATCTCCGCCGCTCTCGTCGTCGTCGCGGTCGGACCCGACGCGGTCTCCGACCTCATCGATCTGCCTCGCCCGCCGATGCGCGGACTGCAGACGTGGTGGTTCGCGACCGACACCGCTCCCGCAGCGTCCGCGATGATCAGTGTCGACGCCCGCAGGCGCGGTCCGATCGTGAACACGGCGGTGATGTCGAACTCCATCGCGTCGTACGCACCGCGCGGACGCCACCTCGTGCAGGCGACCTGTCTGCTGCGCGCCGACGGCGTCGAACAGGCGACGGAAACCGATGTGCGCCGTCAGCTCGGCGAGATCTGGCAGACGGGTGCGGCGTCGTGGACCCTGCTACGTCGCGACGACATCCCCTTCGCCCTCCCCGCGCAAGCGGCTCCCTTGCGCGCGACGACGCGCGCGAGGATCGCCGACGCGGTCTTCGTGGCGGGCGACCACCGCGCCACCGCGTCGATCCAGGGCGCCCTCGCCTCCGGAGAGCGGGCCGCGCGCGCGATCCTGGCCGCCGGCCGCGAGAGAGCGATCGACGATCGCCCCTAGCCGAGCGGTCGAGGGGCGTGGTAGCGTTGGCCATGTCCCGATCCGGGGCCCCGCGTCGAAACCCTCTGCCTCAATGTAGAGAACAGCAACCCCGACGTTCTTCCCCGTCTGAGACGGCTCATATAACCCCTAGATTTTGCGTAGTGAGAGCACCATCGTGTCGCCTCCTCCGCCCTGCTGAAAGCTTGTTTTGACGCTCGTCACCGTACCTCCCTTCACACCCCGCTCCTCCTCTTCATCCGTTCACTGGCGCCAGGCCGATGCCGACATCCTCGTCGCCACCGATGCCGGTGAGTACGCCGGGTTCGTCGCCACCGCAGCC
Organism: Microbacterium sp. AG1240; assembly: GCF_003635115.1. Classification (GTDB taxonomy): domain Bacteria; phylum Actinomycetota; class Actinomycetes; order Actinomycetales; family Microbacteriaceae; genus Microbacterium. Next base: position 152,477 of record NZ_RBXJ01000004.1, on the reverse strand, counting down.
GACGGCTACGACGCGCACGGCCCCGTCGGAGAAGACCTCGGTCGCCACGCGTCTGCCGCACTCGCGCAGACCACGGTAGAAGAAGCTCGCGCAACGATCGCCACGCGCCGGGTCACCCCGCGCCGGTCGCGTTCGTTGAGCCTCATCCGTCCGCTCCGCACACGTCGGAGCGGCACACACGGTCGCTGAATGCGGCCCGAAAAGAAAAAGGAAGAACACGATGGCCACTGGCACCGTGAAATGGTTCAACTCCGAAAAGGGCTTCGGCTTCATCGCTCCCGATGACGGCTCCGCCGACCTGTTCGCGCACTTCAGCGCGATCGCCGGCAGCGGCTTCAAGGAGCTCCAGGAGAACCAGAAGGTGGAGTTCGACGCTGAGCGCGGACCCAAGGGTATGCAGGCTGCGAACATTCGCCCCCTCTGAGACTTCTCCGGCCGGGCAGCGCGAGCTGTCCGGCCGGTCGGTCTTGGCCCTCGCGCCTCCTCCGTCGTTGCGGAGACTCCGAGGGCCGGCAGTACGACCCCGTGGGTCAGTTGGATCGAGAACCCGGCCGAGCTCATCGCCGCCCTCTCGGTGACCACTCCGCAGGCGCGAACACTCGGAGAGTGCGGCCCGTCAACGCGACCGCGAACGCCGAACGAGCGCCGCGATGAACCGCCAGCCCACGAGAGCTGCGAACAGGGTCAGCGTCGCTACGACCACGAAGGCGACCGCGGTCCCCTGTCCTGACAGCGCCCGCAGCAGCATCCCTCCCACGACCGTCGTCACCCAGACGCCGATTCCGACCCGGACGGGCGCGGCCGGCCCCCGCCACGCGCGAGTGACGAGCCACCCCAGGGCGAGAGCGGCGAGGAACGGCCACGCCGTCGCCGCGAGCCCGCTCCACACGTCGCCGTCGTGCGTCGCACGCCCGGTCGCGGCGAAGGCGACCACCAGCGCGGCGTCGAGAGCGAACGCCGCCGCCACCCTCAGACCCGTCGGCCGGCCCGAGGTCGCGCGGTCCGTCACGCGTCGACCTCGCGCGGCGCGAGCCCGGGCGTCAATGCCTCGCGCTCGTCGAAGACGAAGCAGTCGCCGCTCCAGTGGGCGCGTCCGACCCGCTCGAAATAGCCGAGGATGCCCCCGTCGAGCTGGTAGGCGTCCACCCCCTCCTCCCGGAGATGGATGGCGGCCTTCTCGCAGCGGATGCCACCGGTGCAGAAACTCACGACCGTCTTGCCGGTCAGGTCGTCGCGGTGGGAGACCGCAGCATCCGGGAACTGCGTGAAGCGTTCGATACCCCAGCTCAGCGCGCCGTCGAAGGTGCCGTAGTCGACCTCGAACGCATTGCGCGTGTCGAGCAGCACCACCTCGCGCCCGCGATCGTCGTGACCGCGATCGAGCCAACGACGAAGCGTCTCGGCATCGACGGCCGGGGCGCGGCCGGCGACAGGGCGGACTGCGGGGCGGTCCATGCGGATGATCTCGCGCTTGACCTTGACGAGCATCTTGCGGAACGGCTGCGCGCTCGACCAGCTCTCCTTCGGCGCGAGCGCGGCGAATCGCTCGTCGGCGGTCAGTTGCGCGAGGAATGCGCGCAGGTGCCTCTCTTCGCCGGCGAGGAACAGGTTGATACCTTCCTCGGCGAGGAGGATCGTGCCCTTCAGCCCCGCATCGACGGCACGCGTTCGCAGCACCGGGCGCAGAGCGCCCGCATCGTCGATGGGCGTGAACAGGTACGCCGAGACGTTCAGGACGGAGGGCACCGGCTCAGCGTACGCAAGCTCGGCGCCCCCCTCCAATCCGCGCGTGTGGTCGCGTCAGAGATCGAACTTCTCGTTGTCGCCCTCGTACTTCTCACCCGTGACCTTGTGCTTCACCAGAGCGACGATCGTGGCGACCTTGCCGCCGGGGCTGTCCCAGTACTCGCCGCTGACGGTGTCCACCTTGAGGAGGGTGACATCGGGGTCTTCGGGCCCCTCGGGGAACCAGGCTTCCACGGCCGGGTTCCACAGCTCGCGCAGCTTCGCACCGTCGTCGACGATACTGGCCGTGCCCGCCAGGGACAGCCACGAGTCGTTCGAGCTGAAGGAGACGCCGACGTTCGCGTCACGGGAGACGTGCTCCACCGCTGACGCGTGACGGCCGATGATGAACCACAGGTCGCCGTCGAACTCGCTCTCCTGCACGGTGAGCGGGTGCGCGGTCAGCTTGCCGTCCTCATCACGGCTGGTGAGCATCGCGAAGCGGAAGTCCTTGAGGAGGCTGTTGAGCTTCTCGAGTTCGGAGGGGGTTGCGATCATGACGCGGCCTTTCCAGGGGTGGGTCGAGGTATGCCCCTATGCAACGCCCCCGCACGCGCCGACGCACGCCGTTGACACCGGGCGTGAACGGTGCGACAGGCTCACCGTCCCGCCGCGGATTCGAGGCCGTCCAGTTCGGCGAGGGCCGCGCGAGCGCGTGCGACGCGGTCGTGCTCGGGTTCGTCCCACCAGTACGGACCGCGTTCTCCGAGTCCGTGCTTCGCGAGTCCGACGCGATGCCGGGCCGCGGCGACAGCAGCATCATCGCCGGCGCGTTTGGCCACTCCCACGCCCGAGCGCCCCTTCCCGAGGTGGGAGCGCAGGGCCGCGGCGAGGTCGTCGGGCAGGCAGGGGTCGGTGCGGCGCCACCGACGTCCGTCGATGACCAGCCAGCGTTCGTCGTCGGTCATGGTCGGCCCATCATCGCATCGGAGAGCTATGCCGCGACGTGCAGCGTGTCAACGGCCCGAGGCCGCAGCGGGACGGCGGTAGCGTGGCTGGTCAGCCGCCGAGGAGACGCCGTGACGACCATCCCCGAACGACGCAGCCCCCGGGCGTCGTCCGTCTACGTGACCGTATCGGTGGTGATCCCCGTGAAAGACGACGCCGTTGCGCTCGCACGGTGCCTCACCGCCCTAGCCGGCCAGACGCGCCTCGCCGACGAGACGATCGTCGTCGACAACGGCTCGGTCGACGCATCGGCAGAGGTCGCACGCCGTGCCGGTGCGCGCGTCGTGCCGTGCGTGCGTCCGGGCATACCCGCGGCCAGCGCTCTCGGCTACGACGCCGCCACCGGCGAGATCATCCTCCGTCTCGACGCCGACTGCGTCCCCGACGCGACGTGGATCGAGATGGTCCTGTCCGCGTTCTCCCGTCAGCCGCACGTTGCGGCGTTCACCGGTGGCGCACGCTTCATCGACGGACCACGGATGCTGCGCCGTCCGCTCGCCTTCGCCTACCTCCTCGCCTACATCCTCGTCACCGCTCCGGCTCTCGGGCACCTTCCGCTCTTCGGCTCGAACGTGGCGCTGCGGCGGGAAGCGTGGATCGACGTTCGCTCTGCGGTGCACCGGCACGACGCGATGCTGCACGACGACGTCGACCTCGCGTTCCACCTCGGCGAGCGCCACCGCATCGGGCGGCTCCCGACCGCGGCCATGGGCATGTCGATGCGTCCCTTCTCGAGTCTCTCGGGGTTCCGGCGGCGGATCGACCGGGGGTTCCGCACGGTGACCGTGCACTGGCCCCACGATTTCCCTCCTCACCGCTGGGTTCGCGTCGCGCTGAACCGGGCAACGGCACGTCGCGGCCGGGCCGTGCCGGTGAGAGCCCGATGACGGGCGTGGTCGGACGGGTCGACGCACCCGAGCTGCACGTCATGACCTACAACATCCGCCGACGCCTCGGCATCGATCCTCGTCCGGCCGACCGGTGGTCACGGCGGCGGGAACCCCTGCGTGCCCTGCTCGCCGCGGAACTGCCCACGGTTCTCGGCGTGCAGGAGGCGATGCCCGATCAGGCGGCGTTCGTGGCGGCCGCACTCGGATCGCGCTATCGCTCGATCGGTCGCGGCCGCAACCGCGATGGACGCGGTGAGGCCTGCCCGCTGTTCTACGACGCGAAACGGCTCGAGCTGATCGACGCCGAGCAAACCGCCCTGTCGTCGCAGCCCCACGAGCCCGGGTCGCGCTCGTGGGGGTCCGTCGTCCCGCGGATCGTCGTGTCGGCCCTCTTCCGCGACCGTGCGACCTACGCGCGCTTCCGGGTCATGAACACGCACTTCGACCCCTTCTCCGCGGCCGCGCGGGTTCGCTCGAGCGAGATCGTGCGGCGCGCAGCAGAGGAGGCGGAGGAACCCGTGCTCGTCATGGGCGACCTGAACGCCGCGGCGTCCTCGCCGGCGCTGCGCGTGCTGCTGTCGGGCGGCATCCTGCGTGACGCGTGGGCGAGCGCCGGGATGCACCTCACCCCGAGGTGGGGCACCTTCGTGAACTACGGCCGGCCTCGGGCCGACGCTCCCCGCATCGACTGGATCGTCGTAACCGAAGACGTGCGGGTGCTTCGCGCCGCCATCGACGGCGAGCCCGTCGACGGCCGATGGCCCTCCGACCACCTCCCCGTGCACGCCGTCGTCCGTGTCGACCTCGACGCCACGATCCGATGATCGAGAACTTCCTCCGGCCGCCTCGCTCGATCGGCGACTACGCCGCCGATGCCGTACGACTGATCGGCGCCCTGAGTGTCGTCGCGGCCGCCCTCTGGTTCTCGGCCACCGACGCCGGCATCGTCGCGCTGACCCTCCCGGCGCTGGTGGCGCCCCGGTTCCTGGGCCTGCGCCCGACCTTCGACATCCTGACGTCCCTGACAGTGCTCATCGCGGCGTGGAGCAACGTCTTCGACCTCTACACACGTGTCGCCTGGTGGGACATCGTCATCCACCTCGTCTGCACGGGCGTGCTCGCGGTGCTCCTGTACGTGCTCTGCGGCTACGCCGGTATCGTCGCCGCCCCGCGCACGGAGCACTTCACCGGCCCCGCGGCGATCGTGCTCGTCACCGCGTTCGGCCTCGCCCTCAGCGCAGTGTGGGAGATGATCGAGTGGCTCGGGAAGACCTTCGTCACCGCGGAGATCTTCGTCACCTACGACGACACCATTGGCGATATGGCCGTCGGAGGCCTCGGAGCCCTCCTGGCGGGGTGCCTGCTCGCGCGCACGCGACCCACCCGCTCGTGACACACCCCGCGCCCGTGCGCAAGGGAGGGCGCGTCGCGACCGATGCGGGGTGTGATGGGACAGCACCCGAAGCCGAACACCCGGAGGACCCGTCATGAACCGATTCGCCAAACTTCTCCTCGTCCTCGGCGCCGCCGCCGGTGTCTTCGTCGGCGTCCGCCTCGTCGTCGCGAAGTACGGGGCGCTGGCCGCCGCTGTCGTCGCGCTGTGGAACGACCCCGACGTCAAGAAGATCCGCCGCCGTGCCGCGAAACAGCTCAAGAAGGCGCGGAAGTCGGCCGAGAAGACCGCCCGCAAGACCGAGAAGGCCGCACGCAAAGCCGTGAAGAGCTGAGAGGGAACATCACCATGAGCGAGAAGAACCCGCACGACGACGGCACCGACATCGACGACGCGACGGCGACGGGCGGCGACGTCGACGACGTCGAGACCACCGAACAGGACGGCACCCCGGTCGAGAACCCCTCGGGCTGACCCCGGCACGCCACGCACCTGGTCGTCATCCGCTCGGTGCCGAATCCGCGTCGGGTCAGCGTCGTCGCCACCTCGCGGACGATCCCCGGCCGGTCGTTGCCGAGTGCCGAGACGGCCTATCGCCTGTGCGACCGGGTCAGGCCCCGCCGCACAGACTTCCGAGCACTCCTAGAGGCCGATCTCGGCGAACGCCGCATCCATGTGCCGGTAGATCTCGTCGTAACCCGCGTCGTTCGGATGCAGTCCGTCTTTCGCCATCTCGCCGTCGCGACCCTGGATCCACGACGAAGCCCCGGGGATGTAGTCGGCATCGATGCGCTCCGCGGCGTCCTTCACCCAGCCGATGATGGTCTCGAGGCCGTCGGTGCGCTCGGCGGTGTACCAGAACGGTTCGACGACCACGAAGCGGGCATCGGGGAGGGCGCCGGTCAGGCGGTCGACGTCTTCGTCGATGCGGTCGCGGATCTCGGTGCCCCGCGCGTCGAAGCTGAAGGCGTCGTTGAGCCCCATGGTGATGACGACGATGTCGGGCCGGGCGTCGATGATGTCGCCGGGCAGGTCGGCGCCGCGCGCGTCGCGGTTGTTCACGAACCCGAGCCCGTTCACGCTCGGGTTGTACTCCCGCCAGCCGCGGTCGTCGGCGAGACGGGTCGACCACCGCACGTCCGGAGAGCTGGCGCCCGTACCGAGCGTGTACGAGTCGCCGTAGAAGGCGACGAGCGGACGACCGTCGTCATCCGGCGGTGCTGCCTGCTGCGGGGCGCAGCCCGCGAGGGTGAGACCCACGGCCGCCAGTGTGGCGGCGAGTATTCGACGCATCCGACCATCCTCCTCTGTCTCGTCCTCTTCGGAGCCGCACCCGGCTCCGGTTTGCACTGTTCTTCCTCGTCAGCGCCGGTCTCGTGATGCGCGCTCGGGCGTCGTCCTCCTGAGCGACACCCGTCGGTGAGGTGCCGCGATTAGGGCTCTCTGCACCGTCTGACAGCCCAGAACGCGGCACATCAGACCCCGGCGGCGGCGGTGGCGGAGAGGGTTACGTTGCGCACAATTCGATTGCGTGCAATGCTTCTTGCATGCCCGCAGTCGACGACATGGTGTGCTTCGCCCTGTACTCGGCGAGCCGCGCGACCACGCAGGCCTACCGGCGCGTGCTCGAGCCCTGGGGCCTGACCTACCCGCAGTACCTCGTGCTCGTGACCCTCTGGACCGACGGCCCACGCACCGTGAGCGAGCTCGGCCAGACGCTCGACCTCGACTCCGGTACGCTGTCACCCCTGCTGCGGCGGCTCGAGCGCGCGGGCACCGTGACCCGCACGCGCCGTTCCGACGACGAACGCGTCGTCGAGGTCTCCCTCACCACGCTCGGGCTCGATCTCCGTGGACGTATGAGCGGGGTCTCCGCCCAGATCGCCACCTGCATGGGCATAGACATCGACGCCGCACGCCGGCTCCTCGACTCCCTGCACAGCCTCACCCGCAGCGTGCAGGCCTCCTCCGAGGCATCCGCCTCCTGAACCGAAAGGACATCCCCATGGACGTCATCTACACCGCAGAAGCACTCGCAACCGGCGAAGGGCGCGGCGGCCACGTCGCCACGAAGGACGGACTGCTCGACACCGACCTGCGCATCCCGAAGGAGATGGGCGGCCCCGGTGGCGGCCTGAACCCCGAGGCCCTGTTCGCCGCCGGATACGCGGCCTGCTTCCACGGCGCGCTCCAGGCCGTCGCGCGGGGCCAGAAGGTCAAGCTCGAAGACACGAGCGTCGGTTCGCGCGTGCACATCGGACCGAACGGCGAGGGCGGCTTCCAGCTCTCGGTCGAGCTCGAGGTCGTCATCCCGAACCTCCCGCACGACGAGGCGCAGGCTCTCGCCGACGCCGCCCACCAGGTCTGCCCCTACTCGAACGCGACCCGCGGCAACATCGACGTCACGGTCACCGTCTCCGACGACTGATCCCCCACTTCCGTGAAAGGACCGCCGCCCCACGGGACGGCGGTCCTTTCGCGCGCGGTCAGAGCTGCTGCCCCCCGGAGGCCTCGATCCTCTGGGCGGTGACCCACCCCAGGCGCGGATCCATGATGGCGGCCACCGCGATCCCGATGTCGTCGGGTTCGCCGATGCGTCCCATCGCGACGGCAGGGAGGATCATCGCGCGGTAGTCCTCGCTGTCGCGGATGGCGCCGCCGGCGAAGTCCGTCGCCGTCGCTCCGGGAGCGAGGACGTTCACAGCGATCCGGCGAGCACCCAGGTCCTTCGCCAGATACACCGTCCACGTCTCGATCGCGGCCTTCATCGAGGCGTAGACCGATTGGCCGGAGGCGACGGCGAACCGGGTGAGCCCCGTCGAGACGTTCAGGATGCGCCCGCCGTCCGCGATCATCGGGGCGAGTTCCTGCGTGAGGAGCACCACACCTGTGAAGTGCACGGCGACGAGCGCGTCGATCTCGGCCCTCTCGATCGCACCGAAGGGCGTGTCCCCGGCGTAACCCGCGTTGTTGACCAGCCCGTCGAGGTCGCCGCGACCCCACGTCGCTCGCAGGGTCTCGGCCAGGTCGCGCGCGAAGGCGGGGAAGGTCTCCGGTGCGGTCGTGTCCAGCCGCATCGACACCGCCCGTCGTCCGCGAGCCTCGATCTCCGAGACGACGGATGCGGCGGCGGCGGGCTCGCTCCGATAGGTGACGACGAGATCGTCGCCGCCGTCGGCGAGCGCCAGGGCGGCGGCGCGGCCGAGACCGCGAGAGCCGCCTGTGATGAGGATGATGCGTGAATTCGTCATGGGATCTACTGTCGGCGGCCCCGCTCGCGGCAGCCAGGGCGCACTCATCGGAGGATCCGCACTCCCTGGCTGCGACCGCCGCGCTCGCGCAGAATGAATCCATGGACCGTGCTCAGCTCGCCGAGTTCCTCCGCACCCGGCGTGCGGCGTTGCAACCCGAGGACGTCGGCCTCTCGCGAGGATCCCGGCGACGCACGCCGGGCCTGCGACGCGAGGAGGTGGCGCAGCTCGCGGGCATGTCGACGGACTATCTGAACCGCCTCGAGCAGCAGCGAGGCCCCCAACCGTCCGTGCAGATGCTGGCCGCCATCGCCCGCGCCCTGCATCTCGACCTCGATGAGCGCGATCACCTCTTCCGGCTCGCCGGACACCCCGCACCCGACAGGGTCGGTGCCAGCGACCACATCTCCCCCGGTCTTCTTCGCATCGTCGACCGACTGCACGATACCCCGGCGCAGGTGGTCACCGAGCTCGGCGAGGTGCTGCTGCAGACAGAACCGGCCAGAGCCCTCCTCGGAGAATTGACCGGCCGAGAAGGGATGTCACGCACCACCGTGCACCGCTGGTTCACCGAACCGGAGTCGCGTCGCATCTACCCCGCCGACGACCACGAGATGCGGGGCCGCATCTTCACCGCCGAACTGCGCACGGCCTACGCCCGCCTCGGGCGCGACTCCCCGGCCGGCGCCATCGTCGCAGATCTGCTGCGCGTCAGCCCGGAGTTCGCGGAGGTGTGGGCCGCGCACGACGTCGCGGACAAGCACTCTCGGTCGAAGCGGTTCGCCTATGACGGCGTCGGCGAACTCACGCTCGAGTGCCAGACGCTGCTCGACACCGAAACGAACCAGCGCCTGCTGGTCTTCACCGCCCGGCCGGGTACCGAGGATGCCGACAAGCTCGCCCTCCTGTGCGTGCTGGGCACGCAGCGAATGACGGTCTGAGGAGGCTCAGACAGTGAGTGCGGCGACGCCGGCGATCATCGACGCGAGCGCGATGACGAGGGCCAGCGCGATGAGAACCGCGTGCACGATGAGGAAAGTCGTCGGCTTCCCGGCAGCATCACGCGCGCGGGCGTCCTTCGCGACGCGCGTGTAGAACCGCGGCCAGACGATCACGTTGAAGGCGGCGTTGACGAACAGAAGCACGACGAGCAGAGTCTCCACACCCCGAGCCTAAGCGGACTCAGCGCGCACATCCGATGCAGGTGGCTGCCGTCGGACGCGCCTCCAGCCGCCCCGGCGCAATCGGGCCGCCGCAGACGACGCAGGCACCGTACGTGCCACCGGCGACGCGGTCGAGCGCTGCCGCAGCATCCGCGCGGTCCTGCTCGGCGCCGCGCCGCAGCGCGTCGACGCGGCTCCACTCCCCCGACAGCGTCGACCCCTCGGGATCGTGCTCGTCGTCGGCCGTCGCGTCGGCGCGGTCGCGAAGAAGACTGCGCTCGTCGTCGTCGAGATGGGCGAGACGCAGTTCGGCCTCGCGCAGCAGTGTGCGCAGGACAGCGGCGTGGTCGGTGCTCATGGGCGCTCCAGGCTACGCCCGCGCGGACGTGGGAAGGGCCGTCGGGCGGCTGTCAATCCCGCACGATCGTGTACGCCGTGCGGGCACGATCGGGTCATACGAATCAGGGAGGCTCTCATGGCGAAGGACTTATCGACCGGTGACCGGGTCAGTTGGAACACCCCGCAGGGTCGCACGCAGGGCAGCATCGTGGAGAAGAAGACGAGTGACTTCACCCTCGACGGGCAGCACTTCACGGCGTCGTCGGACGAACCCGCCTTCGTCGTCGAGTCGGAGAAGAGCGGCAACCGGGCGGCGCACAAGGGATCTGCTCTGCGCAGACTCAAAGACGCCTGAGCGCGGCGCCTGACAGCCGCGGGCGGACGCTGCGGGCCTACTCTCGAAGCATGCGTGTGACCGCCTCCTTCCGCTCCGCGCGCCGAACCCCGTTCCTCCAGGTCTCGAAGTCGGCGATCGCGACGATCGCCGCGTGGCTGCTCGCCGGGTGGCTCGTGCCCGGTCCGTTGCCCGTCTTCGCGGCGATCGCCGCGCTGCTCGTGGTGCAGCCCAGTCTGAATCAGTCGCTGACGCGGGCGGTCGAACGCAGCGTGGGGGTCATCGCCGGGGTTATCGTCGCCTCCGCGCTCGGGATCGCGCTCGGTTCGTCGACCTGGGTGATCCTCATCGCGGCCGCCGTGGCTCTTCTCGCCGCCTGGGCGCTGAAGCTGACCCCGGGGGCTGCCAACCAGGTCGCTATCAGCGCGATCCTGGTGCTCGCGCTCGGCACCGCCACGCCGCTCTACGCCGTCGATCGCGTGATCGAGACGCTCATCGGCGCGCTCGTCGGTCTCATCGTGAACGTGGCGCTCGTGCCCCCGGTGGCCGTCGCCCCGGCCCGGCAGCGCATCGAGGCGCTCGGCGACGAGCTGTCCGCCGCGCTCGATCGCCTCGCCGACGCGCTCGCGACGCCCCAGACACCCGCGTCTCTCGAAGAACTCCTGCTCGAGGCACGCCTCATGCGGCCGATGCGCGACGCGGCCGACGAAGCCGTCTCGGACGCTCGCGACTCGCTCGCCCTCAACCCGCGGGGCCGCCGCCACCGCGACGACCTCGCCCGGCTCGAGCGGCTGCTCGACGTCTTCACCCCGATCCTCACGCAGGTGATCGGCATGACCCGGGCGGCATATGACAGATACGACCCGTCGATCGTGGATGAACCGTCGGTGCGTGCGATCGCCGAGCAGCTGCGTCGCGCGTCGCACGACGTGCATCTCGCGGTTCTGCGGCACCGGGCCCCCGATGCGACCCCGGCGTCGCGCGCCACCGGCGACGCCGCATCCTCGCCCCTCGAACCCCCGGCCCTCACGCGACCGCTCGACATCGGCGCACCGTCGGAGGGCCACTGGGTTCTCGTCGGCTCACTGCTGGTCGACCTGCACCGCATCCACGAAGCTCTCGGAGAGACGGCGAACCCATGACCGACCGCACGATCGCGATGTTCCCGCTGGGCATGGTGCTGTTCCCCCACACGCCGCTCGCGGCACGCATCTTCGAGGAGCGCTACCTGAAGATGCTTGGAACGCTCCTCGACGAACAACCCGCCGAGTTCGGTGTCGTGCTGATCGAACGAGGTCACGAGGTCGGCGGCGGAGAGAAGCGGTTCGCCCGGGGCGCGGTCGCGCGACTCGAACGGGTGCTGCCGCAACAGGGTGTCATCTCGGTGCTCGCGCGCGGAGGAAGCCGCTTCGAGGTGGAGGAGTGGCTCGACGACGCGCCCTACCCGCGCGCCCGCGTGCGCATGCTGCCCGACCTGGACTGGAACGACGCTCTCACTCCCCTCTCTTCGGAAGCGGAGAAGATCGTGCGGCGCGTGCTCGCTCGCGCCGGCGAGTACGGCGACACCCGATGGGAACCCGACATCGAGCTCGCCGAGGAACCGCTCGCGCGGGCATGGCAGATCGCCGCGATAGCGCCGCTCGGGCCGATCGATCAGCTCGCGCTTCTCGGCGCGACGAGCGTGGGCGGGCTCCTTCGCGAGGTCATCGACCTGACGCTCGCGGCCGAAGAGCTCCTCGCCGTGCGGGGTGTCGACGAGGAGCCCTTCGAGTAGACGCGCTCAGTTCAGGGCGCGGATGCTGGACGGGATGACGCCGTTCGCGTAGAGGTCTTTCGCGACGTCCTGCAGGGCGGTGAGTGCGACCCGCTGCGTCGTGGGTCCGTACGAGATGCGCGCCACGCCGAGCGCTTCGTACTCCGCCGCGGTGAGGGCTCCCGGAATACCGATGACGCTCACGCGGCGGTCGCCGATGCCCTCGACCAGCTGGCGGGTGGTGTCGGCGTCGAGGAGTCCGGGCACGAAGACCGAGGTCGCCCCGGCGTCGAGGAAGGCCCGCCCGCGCTCGATCGCGTCGGCGATCGACTCGGAGGCGGGGCGGTCGCCGCCGCGCATGAACGCGTCGGTACGAGCGTTGAGCACGAACGGCACGCCCTCCGCCTCACCGGCGGCGATGGCGGCCTCGACGACGGCCACCGACTCGGCGAGCGGCTTGAGGCGGTCTTCGATGTTCGCGCCGACCGCGCCGGCGCCGATCGCCTTGCGCACGGTCTCGCCCGCGTTGCCGTACCCCGCGTCGAGGTCGGCGGTGACGGGCAGATCGACGGCCTCGGCGATGCGGCGCACCATGTCGAGCATCACGTCGAGAGGGATGTTCTCGCCGTCCTCGTAGCCGAACGTGGCGGCGATGGAGTGTCCTGCCGTAGCGATGGCCTTCGTCTCGGGGAGGGCGGCGATGGCCTTCGTCGAGACGACGTCCCACACGTTCACGACGCGGAGGATCTCGGGGGCGGTGTGCAGCTGCGCGAAGCTCTGGGCTTTCTCGATCTGGGTGCTCATGCTCCACACGTTACGGGCCGACAAGGTACGCGGTCCCGGCCTTGCGACCGGTCCGTGTCTGCACTAGCCGCTTACCTCGCGAGCGCACGGGTTTGCTCCGAGCGCACGACCAGGGCGCGGGCACAGGCCGTGCGCGGGGTTGCAACCCGTGCGCTCGCGGCAGGACCTCAGGCGGCGAGCGCTTCCGCGATCGGCGTATCCCCGCCTCCGAAGCGGATGAAACGGCCCACGGTGCGGTCGTCCTCGAGCGTCGCCGCGATGACGGCTGCGACGTCGGCACGAGATACCTCGCCCTTGCCCTCGGGGTCGAGCGTGATCTTGCCGGTCGGTTCGCCCAGCGTCAGCGTGCCCGGGCCGAGGATCGTCCAGTCCAGAGCCGTGGCGCGCAGGTGGTCGTCAGCGGCGAGCTTGGCGTCGGCGTAGGCGAAGAACGCGTCGTCGGGCGAGATGCCGTGGTCGTGGGTCGAGCCGATCCACGACACCATCACGAACCGGCGCACGCCGGCTGCGGCAGCAGCATCCATCGTGCGGATCGCGGCGTCGCGGTCGACCGCGTAGGTGCGCTCGGCGCTGCCGCCTCCCGCACCCGCCGACCAGACCACGGCGTCGTACCCGGCGACGGCGTCTCGCAGCGCGGCCTCGTCGGCCGATTCGACGTCGAGAACGAGCGGCGCGGCACCGGCGGCGGTCACGTCGCCCGCGTGATCGGGGTTGCGGATGACCGATGTGACGTCATCGCCGCGTGCGGCGAGGAGCGGAGCGAGCAGGAGGGCGACCTTGCCGTGACCGCCGAGAACGAGAACCTTCATGAATCAGTGCCTTCCGATGTGTTCGATGGACATGCTGAGGACGACCCGGTCGGCGCTGTCGGGCGGCGGCTGCTGATCGGCGTTGCCGTAGCGCTGGCCGAGCCGCACGTAGAAGGCGCCCTCGGGGTCGGGGGTCGCCTCGACGAGGCGCCCGCGCACCTCGATGTAGCGATAGGGGTTGTCGGGGTCGAAGACCATCAGGCTCATCGACGGGTTCGCCTCGAGATTGCGGAACTTCTGCCGCGTGGTCGTGTGGGTGAAGAGGAGGCGCTCGCCGTCGTACTCGAACCACATCGGGTTCACCTGTACCGAGCCGTCGGGTCTCACCGTGCCCAGGGCGCCGTAGTTCGGTTCGTCGAGCAGATCGCGCAGGTCGTCGGGAATCACGCGCACTCCTTCCGTGGGGTCTCCACGTTACGCACCGGCCCCGACCCGATCGGCGGGGCTTGACGCCGAAGCGTCGGGGGCGAGCTCCTTCACGATGCGGGCTGCGACCGAGCGCCCGGCCCGATTGGCCCCGACCGTCGATGCCGACGGACCGTATCCGACGAAGAACAGACGCGGCTCGTCGAGCGACCGCGAGTCGTCCACGCGGAACCCGCCGTCCGCGGTGCGCAGGCGCAGGGGCGTCAGGTGCTCGAGGGCGGGACGGAACCCCGTCGCCCACAGGATCACATCGACCGCGAGGAACGACCCGTCGGGCATGCGTACCCCGTCCTCCTCGATGCCGGCCATCATCGGCAGCCGCTCCAGCACGCCCCGTTCGCGCGCCGCGCGTGCCCACGGCGTCCAGTGCATACCGGTCACCGAGATGACGCTGCCCGGCGGTAGACCGCGACGCACGCGGTCTTCGACGCCGGCGATGGCGGCGACCCGGGCGGGCACGTCGAAGTCGGACTCGATCCAGACGGGCTCGCGGCGCGTCATCCAGAACACCGTAGCGACGTGCGAGATCTCGTCCAGAAGCTGTACGCCCGACACCCCCGCACCGACCACCAGCACCCGGCGACCCGCGAACTCCTCGGCCGAGACGTAGTCGGCCGTGTGCAGCTGGCGCCCGCGGAAACGTTCCTGGCCCGGGTAGCGGGGCCAGAACGGGCGCGTCCAGGTTCCGGTCGCCGACACGACGAACCTTGCGTGCCAGTCGCCCGCGTCGGTCTCGACGCGCAGCCCGGCGCCCTCGCGACGGACGGCCTTCACGGTGACCGGCCGACGTACCCGCAGGTCGAATTCGCGTTCGTAGTCCGCGAAGTACGCGGGCAGCACATCACGCGCCCGCGCCGTCGGGTCGGCCGCCGGCACATCGAACCCCGGCAGCTCGTGGATGCCGTTCACCGTCGCCATGCGCAACGAGGCCCATCGATGCTGCCACGCTCCACCGGGCGCGGAGTTCGCATCGAGCACGACGAACGATCTGGCGGATGCGTGCGCCGCGCCGTCGGGGACGAAGCCGCGGCGACGGAGATGATAGGCCGTCGACAGCCCCGCCTGGCCCGCGCCGATGACGACGACGTCGACCGTGCGCGCGGTGATGCTCACGGCCTCCAGAACCACCGATGGCGCGGCGGTATTCCGCGCGACGGGTCGAGTCAGAGGATCTCGCCGTCGACGTACACCCATCGACCGCCTCGGCGCGCGAAGCGGCTGCGTTCGTGCAGACCGCCGCGCGCTGCCCCCTCGCTCCAGTGGGCGCGGAACTCCACCGTGCCCTCGAGGTCCGCCGGTGCACCGGCGTCGGTGGCGAGCACCTCGAGGCCGGTCCATGCCGTGGAGGAGTCCGGCCCGACATCGGCGGGACGAGTGCGCGGATGCCAGGTGCGCCGCAGGTGCTCCGCGTCACCGACGACGAACGCCGTGTACCGCGAGCGCATCAGCTTCTCCGCGGTGGGCGCGGGTTCACCGCCGAGGATCGGACCGCAGCATCCGCCGTACTGCCCGGCTCCGCACGGGCACGGGTCGCCCGCCGCGAACCGGGGGAACCCCCTTCGCGAAGACGCGGCTCCGAACGACACGCTCGTCACTGTACCGCCGCGCCCGCAAGGGCCTCCGACGTGTCGGCCATGTTCCGTAGCATGGGCGGATCACCGAACAGGAGCAGCCATGACCGACGGCACCCGCCCGAACGACAACGAGCGAGCCGCTGCATCGCCTCCCGCGCCGCCCCATGCCGCCGGTCCGTCGCCCGCGTCACCGCCCCCGCAGCCCCAGGGTGCTCCGACGCTGCCGACCTACCCCGCTCCCCTGCCGCCCTATGCCGCGCAGGCCGCGCCCGGTGCCCCCGCGGGATACGGCGCACCGCGGCAGGACTACCCGGGCGCCCCGCCCACGTGGGGCCCGCCGGCGGGCAGCTCCGCGCCCGGCGCACCGTGGAATCCCGGTCCGCCGCGGGGCGGCTCGTCGGTGCTCGCCGTGCTCGCCCTGGTCGCGTCGATCCTCGGGGTGCTGATCTCCTTCGTCCCCTTCATCGGGTCAATACTCGCCTGGGCGCTCTTCGCGACCGCGGTCGTGCTCGCCATCATCGCCCTGGTGAAGAAGACCCCCGGCAAGGGGATGTCGATCGCCGCACTCATCATCACCGGTGCGGGATTCCTCCTGTCGATCGTCTGGGCCGTGGTCCTGTTCGCCATCGGCGCGTTCGGTTCGGCCCTCTCGTCGGGGTCGAGCTCGGGGTCGGAATACTCCCCCGCGCCCGACGACGAGTACTACTCCTATCCGATGCTCGGCACCCCCGACGTCGGCGCTGACGGGAACACGCTCTCCGCCCCGCTCGTGCCGGGCTCCACCATCACGATCACCGATGACAACGTCTCGCAGGACGTGTGGGAACTGACCGTCCTCCCCTTCGAGGATCTGACGGCCGCCGCCGCGGCCACCGGCGACGCCGCGCCCGCATTCGGCGCCTACGTCGGCGTTCCCGTGCAGTTGACGAACGTCACCGACGACACCATCGATCTGGCGGTCGACTACGCCTACCTGCCGTACACCCGCTTCCTCACGGCCGACGGTGGCGAGGCGCAGCTGAGCTTCCTCTCCGACATCGAGACCTATCCCAGCGCGTGGGACGTCGAAGTGGTCGAGCCGGGCGAGACGGTCACGTTCTACGAGGTGTACGACCTCGCGCCCGATGCCGTCGGCTCGGGCTCCTTCGTGCTCGACCTCGACTCGGGTCAGACCGTGTTCTGGGGCGCGGCCACGCTCTGACGCGCGGCGCACGACCCGTCGGCGACGCCCGTCAGTCGACGGCGCCGCGCGCGTTGTAGACCGTGGCGTCCGACGCGCCGTAGGCCCGGAATACCTCGACCGCCTCGGCGTTGCGAACCCCGATGCGCACCCGGATCCCTCGTGCCTCGAACTGCTCCGCCCAGTCGGAGACCATCGGCCCCTCGTCGAAGCCGCTGAGCTCCTCGAGCTCCGGACCATCGCCGGCGATCACGAGCGAGCGCACACCGCTCCACATGGTCGAGCCGTAGCACATGACGCACGGACGCCAGTTGACGACGAGCTCGAGGTCGGCGCCGTCGGCACCCAGATCCCACCGGCCAAGGGCGGTCTGCGCGAGCCCGAGGGCGGTGACTTCCGCATGCTGCGAGCTCAGACCCGAGCTCAGCACCACGTTGACGCCGGCCGAGACGAGGCGACCGGTGGCGGCTTCCACGACGATCGCCGCGAATGGTCCGCCGTTGCCCTCGCGCCAGTTGCGGTCGGCGAGCGCGTTGACGAGGTCCATGCGCTCCTCCGCCGTTTCGAGCGCGTCGGGCAGCTGGTCGAGTTCGCCCCGCAGCCATTCGGGAAGGGAGACGGAGAAGCCGGTCGCAAGTGTCATGCCGACATCCTCGCCCATCCGTGTGAACCGCTTGTTACAGCGGCGTTGTGGACAACCCCGGCGGGGTAGGCGCCCGCCTCGTACCCTGATCGGGTGAACGCTCGCCACGTCGCCTCCGCCGCACTTGCCACGATGGTCCTTCTGATGGGCGGATGCTCCGTCACCCCCGAACCGAACGAGCCCACCCCCGCGTTCACCACCGAAGAAGAAGCGTTCGCCGCAGCGGAGGAGACCTACCGCGCCTACGTCGACGCGCTCAACCAGGTGGATCTGAGCGACCCCGAGACCTTCGAGCCCGTCTTCGCCCTCACCACCGGCGAGCTCAACGAATCCGACCGCACAAACTTCTCTGCATGGCACGCGGACGGGTACTCGCTCAGCGGTCAGTCATTCGTCGAGCTGATCGAAACCATCTCGACCGACCTACCTGAGGGTGGTCGAGAAGCAAAAATCGGCGCATGCTACAACGTCGAGGACGTCAACGTCCTGGACGACGCTGGGCGATCCGTGGTGGAGGCAAGCCGTCCTGCGATGCAGAGACTGGAAGTGACCCTAGTCCGTGGCCCCGCAGCCCAGGGACTCCAGATTTCGAGTATCCACCCACGTGTAGAGCTCGTATGTTAGCCGCCACCCTACTCATAGCGGTCGCATTGAGCGGCGCCGCTACGTTGCACTCGTCTCCCCACTGCACGTCCTCCAGCGTCTTCGTTTCTGCATGTTCGGAGACAGACGGCTCGCAGGTCACCGTCGGCGGCACGGTCGGTTCCGGCGGCTCGAACGCCTCCGCCGGTGGTAGTGCGCCTCCGAGCACCGGTTCCTCCCCCGACACCGGTTCGGAGGCGTCCGCGCCGCGGGACTGCGGGCCGGCCGACGTCTTGTGCCGGGGCGGCGGCTTCGGGGTGGTGTCGCTGCCCGATGTGACAGCATCCGATCTCGCGTCGTTCGCACCCGCGAAGCCGTCGTTCGACGCCGAACCGGGCGGTGCCGGCATCGTCGGCATGCCGACCAACTTCGTCGCCTCCGCGTCGACGCAGACCCTCACCGGCACGCTCTTCGACAGGCCGGTGACCGTGCGCTTCACCCCGTCGGCCTACGTCTTCTCCTACGGCGACGGCTCGTCCGCGCGGTCTGCGTCCGGCGGCGCGGCATGGACCGCGCTGGGTCAACCGCAGTTCACCGCCACCCCGACGAGCCACGCCTACGGCTCCCGAGGCGTCTACGTCGCCGTCGTGTCGGTCGAGTATGTAGCCGCCGTCGATTTCGGCACCGGTTGGCGCCCGGTGATCGGGGTCGTCACCGCGGCCGGCGCCGGTCAGCGCGTCGAGATCTTCGAAGCGCGCACGGCGCTCGTCGACAAGACCTGCGCCGAGAACCCCTCCGGCCCCGGCTGCTGATCCGCATCATCCGTGTCGGGCGTAAGACGTGGCGCCGTCGTAGGACGTACCGGCGCGAATCGTCCTACGCCGGAGCCGTCTCCTATGCTCACAACCTGCCCCCGACGACGCCGAGCGGCGCCGCTCGCGCGCCACCCCGCGTCACTACGCTGAGCACATGGCACCACGCCCCGAGAAGTTGCTTCTGCTCGATTCCGCGTCGCTGTACTTCCGTGCGTTCTACGGCGTGCCCGACACCGTCAAGGCGCCCGACGGCACCTCGGTCAATGCGGTGCGCGGCTTCCTCGACATCATCGCGAAGCTCGTCACGACCTACGAGCCCACTCACATCGTCGCCTGCTGGGACGACGACTGGCGCCCGCAGTGGCGCGTCGACCTGATCCCGAGCTACAAGACCCACCGTGTCGCCGAGCCGGTCGAGAACGCACCCGACGTCGAGGTCGTGCCCGATCCGCTCGAGCTGCAGGTGCCGGTCATCCGCGAGACGCTCGACGCTCTCGGCATCGCGATCGTGGGCGCGGCCGAGCACGAAGCCGACGACGTCATCGGCACGCTCGCGACGACGGCCGACATGCCCGTCGACATCGTCACCGGCGACCGCGACCTGTTCCAGCTGGTCGACGACGACCGGGCCGTGCGCATCGTCTACACCGCACGCGGCATGAGCAACCTCGAGATCATCACCGACGACGTCGTGTTCGCCAAGTACGGGGTGCACGCCCGCCAGTACGCCGACTTCGCGTCGATGAGGGGCGACTCCTCCGATGGCCTGCCCGGTGTGAAGGGCATCGGCGACAAGTCGGCCGCGTCGCTCCTGGCCGCGCACGGCGACCTCGACGGCATCGTCGCGGCAGCACGTGCCGGCGGAGGCATGCCCGCCGGTCAGCAGGCGAAGATCCTGGCCGCGCTCGACTACATCGCCGTCGCTCCGACGGTGGTCGAGGTCGTTCGCGACCTGCCGCTCGCCGAGGTTCCGACCGCCATCGTGCCGCTCGACGCCGAGAAGACGGATGCGGCGGAGGCGCTCGCCGAGCGATGGAACCTCACCGGCCCGATGGGCCGCGCGATCGCCGCGCTCGCGCGCTGACGAGCCGCGCGCAGCATCCGTGTACTCCCCCGGGAGTACACCGCAGCGGTCCGTGCGGCCGACGCCGGGCCCACCGGCGCGGCGTAGCATCGAGCGCATGCCGAGCACCACCTGGGACGACGGCGCGCCCCGCTTCCGCCCGCCGCCCGGGGTCACCCTGTTCGTGCCCGTCATCGTCGCCTTCGTGCTCCAGGTGCCCGCAACGATCGCGATCACCGCCGCCGGGCGCTCGTGGGGACCGAACGCAGCGCTGGCGATCGCTCTTGCGGCCGCATCCGCACTCGCCCTGCTCGGAGCCCGCCGCTTCCCCGGGCCGACGGTGGTCGCCGTCACCGCCCTCACCGTGGCCGGTCTGCTCGTCCGCCCCGATGCGGGGCCGCCGATGTTCGCCCTCGCCTTCGCGATCATCGGCGCCGTCGTGCGCGGCGCCCGCTTCTGGGCCCTCGGCGCCGTCGGCGTGGGCTGGGTGGTCGCGATCGCGATCGCGGGCGTGCTCGCCGACACGTCGTGGCACCCGTTGCGTGTCGCGGTCGTGACGGTCGGGCTCGGCGTCTGCTTCGCCATCGGCGAGGGGATCCGCGCCCGCCGCGCGGCCGTCGACGAGCGCCGGGCGCAGCTGAACGAACGACGCCGCACCGCGGAACAGGACGAACGAGCGCGCATCGCCCGCGAGCTCCACGACGTTCTCGCCCACTCGCTGAGCCAGATCTCGGTGCAGTCCGGCGTGGGGCTGCATCTGTTCGACCGCGACCCGGAGCGCGCCCGCGAGGCGCTCAGAAGCATCCGTGCCCTCAGCGCCACGGGGCTCGACGAAGTGCGCGGCGTCCTGTCGTTCCTCCGCGGTGACGAACGGAACGCGACCAGCGCGCCGCTGACTCCTCAACCCCAGCTCGCCGACCTGTCGCTGCTCGCGCGCGACCGGTCGGGACTCGGACTCGACGTCAGGCTCGACGACGAACTGCGCGGACAGACCCCGCCGAGCGTCGTGCAGACGACGGCCTACCGCATCGTGCAGGAGGCGCTCACGAACGTCGTGCGGCACTCGGGAGCGACCACCGCCACCGTGACGCTCGCACGCGACGCCGACGACCTCGTCGCCACGGTCGGCGACGACGGCACCGGGATGGTTCCCGACCACGTCGCCGGCGGCGGCATCCGCGGCATGCGCGAACGAGCCGAGCTCGCCGGCGGCACGCTCGTGATCTCGTCCGACTCGCGTCACGGCACCGTCATCGCCGCCCGGCTCCCCTGGCGCGGCGCCCCGTGATCCGCGTCGCCCTCGCCGACGACCACCAGCTCGTGCGCGCCGGGTTCCGGGCGCTGCTCGACTCCGAGCCCGACATCGTCGTCGTCGCCGAAGCATCGGGGGGCGAGGAACTGCTCCGGATGCTGCGCGCCACACCGATCGACGTCGTGCTGATGGACATCCGCATGCCCGACGGAGACGGACTGTGGACGACCGAGCAGATCGCGGTCGACACCGCGCTGGAGCACGTGCGCGTCGTGATCGTGACGACCTTCGAGCTCGACGAGTACGTCGGCCGGGCGATCCGGGCAGGGGCGAGCGGCTTCCTCGTCAAGGACACCGAACCCGCCGACCTGATCCGCGCCGTGCGGGTGGCCGTCGCCGGAGACGCGCTGCTCTCACCCGGCGTGACGCGGCGGCTGCTCGAGCGCGCCGCTGACGGGCTGCGCGCGAGTCCGGATCCTGTGCTGCTGGCCGCGTTGACCGACCGCGAGCGCGAGGTGCTGCGCCTGGTCGCGCAGGGTCTGACGAACGACGAGATCGCCGAGCGGCTCGTGCTGTCTCCCCTGACGGCGAAGACGCACGTCTCGCGCATCCTGCAGAAATCGCACTCGCGCGATCGTGCCCAGCTGGTCGTGCTGGCGTACGAGTCCGGTCTTGTCGCGCCCGGGTGGCAGTAGACGCCGGCCGAAGCTACTGCGCCGGATGCACGCGAAGTGCCTCCCCCGGGAGGATTCGCGGCGACCGCGATGGGAGTGGACTCGACGCATCCGGTCGCGATCTTCCGCGACCCGACGGAGAGGAACCCCATGTCCGCACCCCTGGTCGCCGCGGCGGCCGCTCATCTGTCCGCCCATCACCCCGGAGGGTGGGGCGGCCCCGGCTTCGGCTGGTGGTTCCTGCTGATCCCCCTGTTCTGGATCATGTTGATCGGCGTGTTCTTCGCCGTGTTCGGCCGTCGGTGGCGCCGCGCCGCCGCAGCCGGCGGCTTCGGGCCCGGCGGCCGGCGCAATCCGGCGCACCAGGCCGAGGCCACGCTTGCCGAGCGGTTCGCCAAGGGTGACATCGATGAGACCGAGTACCGCGCGCGGCTCGAGGTGCTGCGCGCCAACGCGCAGCCCGGCTGACCCGCGGGCGGTCACCGCGGGCGGTCGAGCCAGTCCCGCAGGCGGTCGAGCGACCAGGTGGTGACGACACGATCGGCGGGCACACCCGCCCGCTCCGCCCGGGCGGCGCCGTAGTCGATGAGGGAGAGCTGGCCCGGCGCGTGCGCGTCGGAGTCGATCGAGAACAGGCACCCCGCCTCGAGCGCGATCGCGATCAGTTCGTCGGGAGGATCCTGGCGCTCGGGCCGCGAGTTGATCTCGACCGCCACCCCGTGCGCCGCGGCCGCTTCGAACACGGCGTGCGGGTCGAACGTCGAGGGGGGCCGCGTTCCCCGCGCCCCCTCGACGAGGCGCCCGGTGACGTGACCGAGCACGTCGACCCTCGGGTGGGAGACCGCGCCGACCAGCCGACGCGTCATCGGACCGCTCTCCATGCGGAGCTGGGAATGGGCGGATGCGACGACCACGTCCAGTTCAGCGAGCAGGTCGTCCTCCTGGTCGAGCGCACCGTCGTCGAGGATGTCGACCTCGATACCGGTGAGGAGGGTGAAGCCGCCCCCGCGGAACGACGCGACGATGCCCATCTGTTCACGGAGCCGCTCGGGCGACAGACCGTTCGCGACGCGCAGGCGCGGGGAATGGTCGGTCAGGGCCAGATACTCGTGCCCGAGCCGGCGCCCCGCATCGACCATGAGCTCGATGGGGGTCAGACCGTCCGACCACTCGCTATGGCTGTGCAGGTCTCCCCGAATGAGCCCCCGCAGCTCGGAGCCGGCCGCGACACCCGTCTTCTCCCTCAGATCGACGAGGTAGTCGGGCACGTGCCCGTCGAGCGCCTGGGTGATCACGGCGAAGGTGGAGTCGCCGATGCCCTTGCGACGGCGGAGCGCCGGGTCGCGCCGGGCGGCGTCATCGAGGTCGGCGATGACCTCCGCTGCCGTGCGAAACGCCTTCGATTTGTAGCGAGAGGAGCGCTCCCGCTCGAGCAGGTAGGCGATCTCGTTCAGCGCGTCGAGCGGATCCACGTCGATCTCCCCTCCTCGGTTCAGGCCCTACGACGGCGTCGCGAGCGACCGGCTCGTCTCGACCCAGTCGTCGAGCTTCGCCGCCGCGCGGCCGTCGTCGATGGCCTGGGCAGCGGCAGCCATTCCCTCCGCGAGACGCTCGACGATCGGGCGCTGCACCTGCGTCGGGTCTTGGAAGAGCCGGAACGCGACGATGCCGGCCGCCGTGTTGAGGAGCACGATGTCGCGCACCGGACCGGTGTCGCCGGCGAGCACGCGACGGACGACCTCGGCATTGTCGGCGGGCGACCCGCCGCGGAGGTCGTCGAGGTCGGCGAAGCGGATACCCAGGTCTCGAGGATCGAGGTCGTGCTCGTGCACGTCGCCGCGGCTGACCTCCCACAGGCGGCTGTGGCCCGTCGTCGTCAGCTCGTCGAGACCGTCGTCGCCGCGGAAGACGAGCGCGGTCGCGCCGCGGGTGCGGAAGACCCCCGTGATCAACGGGACGCGGTCGAGGTGGGCCACACCCACCGCGTTCGCTTCGGCGCGCGCCGGGTTGCAGAGGGGGCCGAGGAAGTTGAACACCGTCGGTATGCCGAGTTCGGCACGCGTCGGACCGGCGTGGCGGAATCCGGGATGGAACGCCGTCGCGAAAGCGAAGGTGAGGCCGGTGCGCTCGAGCGTCTCGGCGACCGCCTCGGGCGAGAGCGTCAGGTCGATGCCGAGCTCGCGCAGCACATCGGACGACCCGGAGGCCGAACTGGCCGCACGGTTGCCGTGCTTGACGACGGGGATGCCCGCCGCGGCCGCGACGATCGCCGACATCGTCGAGACGTTGACCGTGCGGTGACGATCGCCACCGGTACCCACGATGTCGAGCACGTCGGCCTTGACCGGCAACCCGACGGCGGCCTCGAGGATCGCGTCGCGGAAGCCGACGATCTCGTCGACCGTCTCGCCCTTCGCCCGCAGCGCCACGAGGAAGGCCGCCAACTGCGACGGCGTGGCGTCGCCCGCCATCACCTGCTGCATCGCCCAGGTCGACTCCGACACGCTGAGGTCGCGCCCGTCGAGGAGCATCGTGAGAATTTCGGGCCAGGAATACCGCTCCGCCATGATTCGATCCTAGTGAGGGCCGCCCGCATGACCGTGCGGTTCTGGCGCCCGCATCCCACCCGGCATCCAGTGAACTCGCGGACGATTCTTAGGCATTGCTTAGTTAGACGAAGCAGTTTGTTGGGTCGGCGGTGCGAAACTACGACGCCGAAATCGTCCATAATGGTCAGGTGACGACCCCAGCGACATACTCCCAGGCTCTGCGCTCCGTGAAGCGGCCGGACCCGGTTGCCGTGGGCACCATCGTCTGGCTCGGCAGCGAGGTCATGTTCTTCGCCGGCCTGTTCGCCATCTACTTCACGCTGCGCAGCACCTCCTCCGGTCTGTGGGAGCAGGAGAGCGCGCTACTGAACGTTCCGTACGCGCTGGGCAACACGATCATCCTCGTGCTGTCATCGGTGACCTGCCAGATGGGCGTGTTCGCCGCCGAGCGGTACCAGCCCTACTCGACGAAGAAGCGCGGCATGCTCGGCTGGGGCATGGTCGAGTGGTTCTTCCTCACCTTCGCGCTCGGCGCGATCTTCGTCTCCGGACAGGTGTGGGAGTACGCCCAGCTCGTCGCCGAGGGCATGCCCATCACCGCCAACGCATATGCGTCGGCCTTCTACCTGACCACCGGCTTCCACGCCCTGCACGTGACGGGCGGCCTCATCGCCTTCCTCCTCGTCATCGGACGCGCGTACGCCGTGAAGAACTTCGGGCGCAAAGAGATGACCACCGCCATCGTCGTGTCGTACTACTGGCACTTCGTCGACGTGGTCTGGATCGCCCTGTTCGCTGTCATCTACTTCCTGAAATAGAGCGGAGCTGCACCCCGACATGGCACGAGAGAAGAAGCGCCGCTCCAACGGCCGCCGAAGCCCCCTGGCAGCGGCCGCACTCATCGGCATCGGCCTGCTCCTCACCGGCGGCATCTACGCCGGTGCGTCCGCCGCGATGGCCGCGACCGACGACACCTCCGCGACGACGTCCACGCTGACGGTCGAAGACGGACAGAAGCTGTTCCAGGCGAACTGCGCGACCTGCCACGGCATGGACCTGCAGGGGTCCGAAGCCGGGCCGTCGCTCTACGGCGCCGGTGAGCTGTCGGTGCACTTCCAGGTCTCCACCGGGCGCATGCCCCTGCAGGCGCAGGCTCCGCAGGCGCCGCAGAAGCCCGTCCAGTTCACCGAGGAGCAGATCGACGCGATCGGCAAGTACGTCCAGTCGACGTCCCCCGGCCCCACATTCCCCGACGAGGAGACCCTCGACGGTGGAGGCGACCTGGCCAACGGCGCCGAGCTGTTCCGCATCAACTGCGCGATGTGCCACAACGTCGCCGGCGCCGGCGGTGCGCTGACCGAGGGCAAGTACGCCCCCAACCTGCACACCACGACCCCGGTCAACATGTACGCCGCCATGGTCACGGGCCCGCAGAACATGCCCGTCTTCAACAACCTGAACCTGACCGTCGAAGACAAGCGCGACATCATCTCCTACCTGCTCTACAACCAGGAGAGCCCGTCGGTCGGCGGCTTCACGCTGGGTTCGCTCGGCCCCGTCTCCGAGGGCCTGTTCATCTGGGTGTTCGGCATCGGTTCGCTGATCGCCCTCACCGTCTGGATCACGGCGAAGTCGAACTAGCTTCGACCGACGCCCGCACGACACATCACACGCACGAGGAGCAACATGGCACACGAGGAAGACGCGCTCGAGCACGAGAGGGCTTCATGGAAGCCCGCCTCCGGGCTCGCTGTCGTGGTGCCCGACCCCGTGCAGGGGACGGAACTGCCTCCCCACCGTCACCGCGTCACCGACCAGGACCCCAAGGCCATGCGCCGCGCGGTCCGCACGGTCTACACGCTGTTCTACCTGTCGGTCGCCGCCAGCCTCTGGGCCAGCATCGCCTACATGATCTTCCCGATCGAGTCGGGCGAGATGATCGACATCCGCAACAACAACCTCTTCATCGGACTCGGCATCGGCTTCGCCCTGCTGGCCATCGGCATCGGCGCGATCCACTGGTCGAAGGCCGTCATGTCCGACAAGGAGTACATCGAGCCGCGTCACGCGACGCGCGGTCGCGACGCGACGCGTGAAGGCGCCATCAACGTCTTCGTCGACGCGAACGAGGAGTCGGGCTTCGGACGCCGCGAGGTCATCCGCAACTCCCTCTTCGCCGCACTGGTCGCCTCGGTCATCCCCGGCATCACGCTCTTCCGCGGCCTCGCACCGGAGAACTCCCCCGAGAACCCCATCGCCGGAAACCCGGTGGCGCTCCTCAGCCACACCATGTGGAAGGAGGGCTCGCACCTCGCCCACGACCCGTCGGGTCGTCGCATCCGCGCTGCGGACGTCACCCTCGGTTCCGCGTTCCACGTCATCCCCGAAGAGCTCGCCGACCTCGGCCACGACGAGGGGTACCTCGAGGAGAAGGCCAAGGCGATCGTGCTGCTCATGCGCATGCTCCCCGAGCAGCTCACCGAGGCCGATGACAAGAAGGACTGGTCGTACGACGGCATCGTCGCGTACTCCAAGGTCTGCACGCACGTCGGCTGCCCCGTCGCCCTCTACGAGCAGCAGACCCACCACCTGCTGTGCCCCTGCCACCAGTCGCAGTTCGACGTGGCCGACGGCGCGAAGGTCATCTTCGGGCCCGCCGCGCGTCCGCTGCCGCAGCTGCCCATCACCGTCGACGACGAGGGCTACCTCGTCGCTCGTAGCGACTTCACCGAACCCGTCGGACCGAGCTTCTGGGAGCGTCATTGAGTACCGGATCTCACCCCACCGATAACGTCACCCTCGAGCCGGCGGTGACCGAAACGCCGAAGCCCGAGGCCGGGCGCGACGGCAAGCCGCTGGGCGGCCGCTTCGTCGGCGCCGCAGCCAACTATCTCGACGAGCGCACGAGCATCTCGGGCCTCGTCAAGGAGCTCGGACGCAAGATCTTCCCCGACCACTGGTCGTTCATGCTCGGTGAGGTCGCTCTGTGGAGCTTCGTCGTCGTGCTGCTGTCGGGAACGTTCCTGACGTTCTTCTTCCAGGCCTCGATGGTCGAGACGCACTACGACGGCGCGTACGAGCCGATGCGCGGAATCGCCATGTCGGCCGCGATGGATTCGACCCTGCGCATCTCGTTCGACATGCGCGGTGGTCTGCTCGTCCGGCAGATCCACCACTGGGCGGCCCTCACGTTCATCGCCGGCATCGGCGTGCACATGCTCCGCGTGTTCTTCACGGGCGCGTTCCGCAAGCCCCGCGAGCTCAACTGGGTCATCGGCTTCATCCTCTTCATCCTGGCCATGGCCGAGGGCTTCACAGGCTACTCGCTCCCCGACGACCTGCTCTCCGGCAACGGTCTGCGCATCATCGACGGCATGGTCAAGGGCATCCCGCTCATCGGCACCTGGATCTCGTTCCTCCTGTTCGGTGGCGAGTTCCCGGGAACGGCGATCGTCGGTCGCCTCTACACGCTGCACATCCTGCTGCTCCCCGCGATCCTCGTGGCGCTGCTCGCGGTGCACCTCATGCTGATGATCGTCAACAAGCACACGCAGTTCGCCGGCCCCGCCCGCACGAACAGCAATGTCGTGGGCTACCCGATCCTCCCGGTGTACGCGTCGAAGATGGGCGGATTCTTCTTCATCGTCTTCGGTGTGATCGTCACGATCGCCGCGATGTTCACGATCAACCCGATCTGGAACTACGGCCCCTACGACCCGTCGCCGGTGTCGGCGGGTACGCAGCCCGACTGGTACATCGGTTTCGCCGACGGCGCGCTGCGTCTGGTGCCGCCGCACCTCGAGACGGTGCTGTTCGACCACACCTTCTCGTGGAACATCATCCTGCCGCTCGCCATCCTGGGTCTGTTCATCGTGCTCGTCATGATCTACCCCTTCATCGAGGCGTGGGTCACGGGCGACAAGCGCGAGCACCACATCGCTCAGCGTCCGCGCAACGCCGCGACCCGCACCGCCATCGGTGCCGCCGGCGTCACCTTCTACGCCGTGCTGTGGGCGGCGGCATCGTCCGACATCATCGCGACGCACTTCTGGGTCACGATGGAGGGCGTCATCCACACCCTGCAGGCCCTGCTGATCCTCGGGCCGATCATCGCCTACTTCGTCACCAAGCGCATCTGCATCGCGCTGCAGAAGAAGGACCGCGAGATCGTTCTCCACGGCTACGAGTCGGGCCGCATCGTGCGCCTCCCCGGTGGCGAGTACATCGAGGTGCACCAGCCGGTCGACGAGTTCGACCGCTGGAAGCTCGTCTCGAACGATGGGTACGAGCCGCTCGTCGTGCGGCCGAACGCCAAGGGCCAGATCCCGTGGCACGAGAACCTTCGCGCCGGCGTCTCGCGCTGGTTCTTCGAAGACCGTCTCGCTCCGCTCTCGCAGGCGGAACTCGATGCCGCGGCCGCGCACCAGCACCACGAGATCGAGCACCTCGCCGAGGAAGAGGCTCTCGAGATCGAGGGCGCTCGCGAGCGGGCGGCTGAAGACGGTCGTCCCGTCATGGCGCCGCACGACGAGCGTGCCGACGTGGAGATGCGCGCCCCGAAGATCCTCGACGAGACCAACTCGTCCGAGCGGAACGACCCTCAGAAGGACGACGAGAAGTAGTCCTCCCGATCCGGATGCCCCGGCCCGCCTCTTGCGAGGTGCGGGCCGGGGCATCAACCGTTTTGGCCCCTCCTCCGTGTCAGGAATCCTTCGTCGCGTGACGCCTCGACCGCTCGCGCCGCTCTCGCCCGGGCCCTAGCGTCGAACCATGACCGACCCCGCCTTCTTCGCCACCCGGCTCGCGCACGAAACCGATCCCGCCGACGTCTACACCGACCAGCGCGCCGCCCGTGGGTTCGTCCTCGTCGATGTCCGCAACGCAGAGGCGTGGCGCCAGGGACGCATCAGCGGGGCCGTGCACCTCCCCCACGCCGAGATCGCGTCGCGCGCGCTCGACGAGCTCGACCCGGCGGTCCCCGTCGTCGTGTACTGCTGGAGCCCCGGCTGCAACGGCGGCGTGCGCGGGGCGCTCGCGTTCGCTCTACTCGGATTCACCGTGAAAGAGATGATCGGCGGATACGAGTACTGGGTTCGCGAGGGATACCCCACTGAAGACGACGACGGGCCGCTCCCCCGCATCTTCGACCCGCTCGTCACCATCGTGAGGAACACGCGCCAAGACCGCGCTCAGGCCGTTTCGACGTCCTCGGTGAAGTAGCGGCCGGCGGAGCCGTAGAAGACCGGATGCTCCGCCCCCGCCTCGGTGTCGACGACATCGCAGACGACGGCGGTCACGTTGTCGCGCGTGCCGGCTTCGAGGGCGAGAGCGACGATGTCGGCCGCGGCATCGACCGCGGTGCCGGCTGAACGCAGCAGCTCGACGATGTCGAGCTCGGGTACGTAGTCGGTCAGGCCGTCGCTGCACAGCAGCCACCGGTCGCCGACGACCGGCTGACGTTCGAGCACCGAGATCGTGTCGTCCTCACCGCCCCCGAGCGATGCCGTGATGATGTTGCGTCGCGGGTGCGATGCCGCGGCCTCGGGGGCGAGAAGCCCGTGATCCACGAGCGCCTGCACGTACGAGTCATCGCGGGTCTCGCGCGTGAACCAGCCGTCTCGCAGGAGGTACGCACGCGAATCGCCGGTGTGAGCCACCAACAGGTCACCCGCCGCTCCCAGGAACAGACCGGTGAACGTGGTCGCCATACCCCGCAGAGCGGGGTCACGCTCGACGTGCGCGCGGATGTCCCAGTTCGCCTCGCGGATCCGTACGACGAGCGTCTCGGGATCGGGGATCATCGCACCTTCGGCCACCAACCGGTGAATGAGGGCAGCCGAGGCGAGATCGCCCGACGGGCCACCACCGACGCCGTCGGCGACCGCTGCTCCCCAGGGTGCGGTGAAAGCCGCATCCTGATTCGTCTCGCGGTGGATGCCGACATCGGAGACGGCGGCCGCTCTCAGCCGGATGGGCACGAGGTCAGCGCGCGAAGTACCCGCGGTAGTACTCGAACACCCAGCCGACGATGGCGACAGCGAACAGAGCAAGCCCGATGGGCATCAGGAACGTGCCGACGGCCAGACCGAGGATCGCGACCGCGGCCGATCCGGCCAGCACGAGCGGCCACCACGACCACGGGCTGAACTCGCCGAGCTCGGGGTCGCCGTCGTCGATGTCAGCGGTGAGGACGTCTTCGGGCAGCTCGCCACCCTGCGCGCGGTGCACGTGCTGGACGTAGTACGCGATGAGCGCCGACATGATCGACGTGAACAGCAGCGCCGTCGAACCGACCCACTCGATGCGGTTGACGAAGTCACCCTGGTAGTAGAGCAGTGACCAGACCGTGTAGACGACCGCGAGAAGGAGGAAGAAGGCGGACAGCATCCACCAGAGACCGACGTTGGTACGCACTTACTTGACCTTTCCCTGGTCCGCATCGACGACCGGCGCTTCGGGTGCGTCCTTCGCCGGACCCACACCGACCGGGATGCCGGCTTCGGGGTGGTTCAGGTCGAACGCGGGCCGCTCGCTGCGGATGCGCGGGATGGACGTGAAGTTGTGACGCGGCGGCGGGCACGACGTCGCCCACTCGAGCGACGCGCCGTAACCCCACGGATCGTTGACCGTGATGCGGGCAGCCTTCCGGGAGGTGATCCACACGTTGAGGAAGAACGGGATCATCGAGGCACCGAGGATCATCGCGCCCACGGTCGAGACCTGGTTCTGCCAGGTCCAGCCGTCGGCTGCCGAGTAGTCGGCGTAACGACGCACCATGCCGTCGACGCCCAGCCAGTGCTGGATGAGGAACGTCATGTGGAAGCCGATGAACAGCATCCAGAAGTGCACGAAGCCGAGGCGCTCGTTCAGCATGCGACCCGTCCACTTCGGCCACCAGAAGTAGAAGCCGGCGAACATCGCGAACACCACCGTGCCGAACACCACGTAGTGGAAGTGCGCGACGACGAAGTACGAGTCGGACAGGTGGAAGTCGAGCGGCGGCGACGCGAGGATGACGCCGGTCAGACCACCGAAGACGAAGGTCAGGAGGAAGCCGAGCGCGAAGACCATCGGCGTCTCGAAGGTCACCGAGCCCCGCCACATCGTGCCGATCCAGTTGAAGATCTTCACACCCGTCGGCACCGCGATCAGCATCGTCATCAGCGCGAAGAACGGCAGCAGCACCGCACCCGTCACGTACATGTGGTGGGCCCAGACGGCGACCGAGAGGGCGGCGATCGCGATCGTCGCGTAGACGAGCGTCTTGTATCCGAAGATCGGCTTACGGCTGAAGACCGGGAAGATCTCCGACACGATGCCGAAGAACGGCAGAGCGATGATGTAGACCTCGGGGTGCCCGAAGAACCAGAAGAGGTGCTGCCAGAGCAGAACACCGCCGTTCTGCGGATCGTAGATGTGCGCACCCAGAACGCGGTCGGCGGCGGCGGCGAAGATCGCGGCGGCCAGCACGGGGAACGCGAGCAGGATCAGGATGCTGGTGATCAGCGTGTTCCACGTGAAGATCGGCATGCGCCACATCGTCATACCGGGGGCGCGCATCGTCAGGATCGTGGTGATGAAGTTCACCGCACCGAGGATGGTTCCGAAGCCGCTCATGCCGAGGCCGAGCATCCAGAGGTTTCCCCCGACGCCCGGCGAGAAGCTGGCGTTCGCGAGCGGTTGATACGCGAACCATCCGAAGCCTGCGGCACCGGCCGGGGTGAGGAAGCCGGCGACCGCGATGGTCGAGCCGAAGAGGAAGAGCCAGAACGCGAAGGAGTTCAGACGCGGGAACGCCACGTCGGGTGCACCGATCTGCAGCGGCAGGATCGCGTTCGCGAAGCCCGCGAACAGCGGTGTCGCGAACATGAGGAGCATGATCGTGCCGTGCATGGTGAAGAGCTGGTTGTACTGCTCTTTCGTGGGCACGATCTGCATGCCGGGCTCGAAGAGCTCGGCACGGATGATCAGCGCCATGACGCCGCCGAGGCAGAAGAAGATCACCGAGGCGATCAGGTACATGTACCCGATGGTCTTGTGGTCGGTGGAGGTGATCCACTTGACGAAGACGTTGCCCTTCTGCTCGATGCGCGAGGAGGTGAGCAGCGCCGCCTGCCGAGGAGGAAGGGTCGTCGGACGCGAGGCGCCCGTCGCCTCTTCCGGGGGAAGTGTGGTCGTCATCAGCCTTAACCTTCCACAGCAGTGCCGAAGCCGGTGTTGTTCTGCAACCGGTCGTAGGCGTCATCGATGTCGCCGGTCTGTCCGTCCGAACGGAGGGTCGAGAGGTAGCTCTCGTACTCCGTCTCGCTGACGACCTTGACGTTGAAAAGCATCGCCGAGTGGTACTCGCCGCAGAGCTCGGCGCACTTGCCGGCGTAGGTTCCCTCACGCGTCGGCGTGAACGACATGTAGTTGTCGCGACCGATGTACATGTCTTTCTTGTACAGGAAGTCGATGATCCAGAAGGAGTGGATCACGTCGCGCGACTGCAGCTCGATCTTCACGGTCTTGTTCACCGGGAGGTACAGCGTCGGCAGTGCATCCTGGTCGACGTCGCCGTTCGAGGCGGGCTCGGCCTGGACGCCCATGGTCCACACGGCGTCGGAGTTGTCCTCGCGGTCGCCGTTGTACTGGAAGTCCCATGCCCACTGCTTGCCGAACGCGGTGATCGAGACGTCGGGGTCGTCGTACTGCGTCTCGAGGATGGTCTGGTCACGCGCGGTGAACGCGAAGAAGCCGACGACGAGGATCAGGGGCACGACGGTGTAGAAGATCTCGATCGGCATGTTGTAGCGCAACTGCACGGGAAGGCCGGTCTGGCCCTTGCGGCGGCGGTAGACGATGACCGACCAGAGCATGAGCGCCCAGGTCACGATGCCCACCGCGAGGAGGACGAGCCAGGAGTTCACCCACAGGCCCGAGATCATCTCGGTGTGGTTCGTCGCCTGCACACCGTCGTCGGTGAAGCCGGGGAGGAACCCGTTGAGCTCGGTCGTCGTGCAGCCGGCCAGGACGAGCGCCGTGGCGATCCCGACGGGAAGTGCGGCCAGGCGGAGGCGTCGTCTGGAGGGCGCTGTCTTCAAGGGCACAGTGCACCTTTCCGGGTCGAGAATATTGCTGTCTCAGTCTAGAGCAACCTCTTATGGTTCTCGGGCCAAGCATTCAGGTACGAAACGACGAAACCCGCGGAAGCCACCGGATTTCCGGTCACTTCCGCGGGTCTGCGCGTGTCGTCTGCGATCGACGGGCCGTCGAGATCTCTCGACGTCGAACGGCCTGACGGCCGCGGGCTCGTCTCAGTGGAACGAGTCGCCGCAGGCGCAGCTGCCGGCAGCGTTCGGGTTGTCGATGGTGAAGCCCTGCTCGGAGATCGTGTCTTTGAAATCGATCTTCGCGCCGTCGAGGTACGGGACGCTCATGTCGTCGACGATGACCTCGACGCCGTCGAAGTCCACGGCCTTGTCGCCGTCGAGGAAGCGCTCGTCGAAGTAGAGCTGGTAGATGAGTCCGGAGCAGCCGCCGGGCTGGACCGCCACGCGCAGACGGAGGTCGTCGCGACCCTCCTGGCTGAGCAGGCTCTTGACCTTCTCGGCGGCGGTATCGGTCAGCGACACACCGTGGTCACGGACGGTCGGCTCGGTCGACAGGGCAGTGTCGGTCATGACTCTCCTCGGGCGTGTGGGGCGAACGGATGCTGCAATTGTACGCCGCCCCCGGCGGAGCGGGCTCGATCAGATCGTGCGCGCGTCGAGCTTCTCGAGCAGGAGGGCCTCCGACACCACGGCTTTGCGGAAGGTGTCGAGGTGCAGCGACTCGTTCGGACTGTGCGCCCGGGAGTGCGGGTCCTCCACCCCGGTGACGAGGATCTGCGCGCCGGGGTTCTCGCGGACCAGGTCGGCGATGAAC
The DNA here is from genome assembly GCF_003635115.1 of Microbacterium sp. AG1240. Classification (GTDB taxonomy): domain Bacteria; phylum Actinomycetota; class Actinomycetes; order Actinomycetales; family Microbacteriaceae; genus Microbacterium. The sequence goes on along the minus strand of NZ_RBXJ01000004.1, from coordinate 118,344 downwards.
GGGATGGAACCGCCCACGCCCACGTCGACCGGCTCGACGCCGTAGCCCTCCCGGAAGGCGTCGCGCACGTCGTCGACGGCCCACCCGCTCGTGTCGACGAGGAACGCGTCACCGCAGTCGACGTCGGTGAACTCCAGCTGCGCTCCGAAAGGGGCGTGCGCGCGCAGGTGCGCCTCGATCGCGGCATAGGCGTCCTCGGCGCGCTGCCCGGGGGCGACGCGCGCGCTGATGACGACCGAGGTCTCGGGCGCGAGGGTGTTGGACGCCGCCTCCACGCTCGTGGCGTCGATGCCGGTGATCGTCACGGACGGCTTGTTCCAGATGCGTCCGAGGAACGAGCCCGTGCCGATGGGCGAGACGCCGTCGAGGAGCCCCGTCTCCGAGCGGAGGGTCTGCTCCGTGTAGTCGGGCGTGGCAGCATCCCTTTCCTGCAATCCCTCGACCGCGACCGCGCCGTCGTCATCCCACAGGGTTGACAGGAGCTTGACCGTGGCGAGCATCGCGTCGGGGACGGCCCCGCCGAACATGCCCGAGTGCGAGGCGTGGTCGAGCGTGCGCACGCGCAGCGTGAACCGCGCGTTGCCGCGGAGGGAGACCGTGAGAGCCGGCGTCTTCTCGTCCCAGTTTCCCGAATCGGCGACGACGATCACGTCGGAGCGCAGCACGTCGGCGTGGTCGGAGAGGAACGTCGCGAACGAGCGCGAGCCGTACTCCTCCTCCCCCTCGATGAAGAGTGCGACGCCGAGGTCGAAGTCGTCGCCGAGGGCGGCGGTGAGTGCGCGGAGGGAGGCCAGGTGCGCCATGACGCCCGCCTTGTCGTCGGCGGCGCCGCGACCGTAGAGGCGGCCGCCGCGCACCGTCGGCTCGAACGGCGGCGACTCCCAGAGCGACTCGTCTCCGGGGGGCTGCACGTCGTGGTGGGCGTAGAGCAGGACGGTCGGGCGCCCGTTGCGCGCGCGACGGACCGCAAGGACGGCGGGCTGGCCGAGTTCGTCGGTTCCGGGGATCGCCGCGCGGGCGACCTCCACGGAATCGAACACCCCGATCTCACGGGCGAGATCCGCCACGGCCTCGGCGCTGCGCTCCAGCTGCGTCTGGTCGAAAGCCGGCCAGGCGATGGACGGGATCCGCACCAGGGCGCCGAGATCGGCGAGAGCGGTCGGGATACCTTCGGTCGCGGCGGAGCGCACAGCGTCCTGTCGGGAAGTTTCGGGGGTCATGCGGGTAATCTTAAGGCTCCCGCAACGACGTTTTCGAGGTTCACCGTGGCCAAGTCCCCCGCCCCCGCATCGAACGAAGCTCCCGAAGAGGAGTTCGCTCCCGGCAGCGGCAAGGGCCGCGCAACGCCCACGCGCGCCGAGCAGGAGGCCGCGCGCAAGCGCCCGCTGGTGGCCGACACGAAGGAAGCCCGCGCTCGCGCCCGCGCCGAACTGGCCGTCGCCCGCGACCGCGCTCGGGCCGGTATGGCCGCCGGTGAGGACAAGTACCTCCCGCTGCGCGACAAGGGTCCGCAGCGCCGGTTCGCCCGCGACTGGGTCGACGCCGGTTGGCACCTCGGCGAGGCACTCATGCCGATGGCGATCCTCGTGATCCTGTTCACCCTGATCCCGAACGTCTACATCCAGCTGTTCGCCTACCCGGTGCTGATGGTCTTCGTCCTGCTGACGATCGGTGACATGGTGCTCACCGGGCGCCGCGTGAAGAAGGAAGCCCGCGCCAAGTTCGGCGAGGCCCGCATGGAGAAGGGCCTGGGCTGGTACGCGGCGATGCGCACCGTGCAGATGCGCTTCATGCGTCTGCCGAAGCCGCAGGTCAAGCGCGGCGGCTACCCGGTCTGATCCGACTCACCCGCGGCGCAGTCCGCGGTTGATCTGGCGGGCCCAGAAGGGTCCGCGGTACAGGAACGCCGTGTACCCCTGAACCAGGGTCGCGCCCGCGGCGAGGCGCTCTCGCACGTCGTCGGCCGTCTCGACCCCTCCGGCCGAGATCACGGCGAACTCCGCCGGAACGACCTCGCGCACGAGACGCAGCACCGCGAGGGCTCGTTCCTTCAGCGGCGCCCCCGAGAGCCCGCCCGCTCCCGCCGCCTCGACGACACCCGCGGGCGTGGCGAGGCCTTCTCGCGAGATCGTCGTGTTCGTGGCGATCAGGCCGGCGAGGCCCAGGTCCACCGCCAGACGCGAGACCGCGTGCACCTCGTCGTCGGGGAGATCGGGGGCGATCTTGACCAGCAGTGGCGTGCCGCCCGCAGCATCCCTCACCGCCTCCAGCAGAGGACGCAGCGTCTCGACGGCCTGCAGACCGCGCAGGCCGGGGGTGTTCGGTGACGACACGTTGACGACCAGGTAGTCGGCCAACGGCGCGAGGAGTTCGGTACTGCGCACGTAATCGGCGGTCGCGACCTCGACGTCGACCGCGCGGCTCTTGCCGATGTTCACACCGACGACGGTGCGCCCGTCGCGCCGTCGCAGGCGCCGCAGGCGTTCCGCGGCCGCGGCGGCACCCGAGTTGTTGAACCCCATCCGGTTGATGACCGCTCGGTCTGCCACGAGCCGGAACAGGCGCGGACGGGGGTTGCCGGGCTGCGCGAGAGCCGTGAGCGTGCCGACCTCGACGTGTCCGAAACCGAGCGCTTCGAGACCGCGAACCATGCGCACGTCTTTGTCGAACCCGGCGGCCACACCGAACGGCGAGTCGAACTCGAGGCCGAGGGCCCGCGTGCGCAGTTCGGGAGCGGGCGCGGTCATGGCGCGGACGACCCGGGAGAACGGGCGGACACCGAACAGCCGGATCACCGGCACGGCGAGGTGGTGGGCGCGCTCGGGGTCGATGCGCGACAGCACGTGCCGGAAGAGAAGGGGATACATCCCCGCCAGATTACTGGACCGTGTCAGTCGACCTGCGCCGCGTCGCGCACGCGGCGACGATCGCGGTGATCCACGCGCAGCTGCTCGATGGCCGTCTCGAAGTCCTCCAGCGACTCGAACGCCTGGTAGACGCTGGCGAAGCGCAGGAACGCCACCTCGTCGAGCTCACGCAGGGGGCCGAGGATGGCGAGACCGATCTCGTTTGCGTCGATCTGCGACGATCCGGTCTGACGAACGGCTTCTTCGACCGACTGCGCCAGCATCGCGAGATCGGCGTCGGTCACGGGGCGGCCCTGGCAGGCTTTGCGAACGCCCGACATGACCTTCTCCCGACTGAACGGTTCGATCACGCCGGAGCGCTTGATCACGTTCAGGCTCGCGGTCTCGACCGTGGAGAACCGGCCGCCGCACTGGGGGCACTGGCGTCGACGACGGATGCTGAGGCCGTCATCGCTCGTTCGGGAGTCGATGACACGGGAATCGGGGTGGCGGCAGAAGGGGCAGTGCATGGCACCGAAAGACTACGCCTCGAACCGGGCCACGACGGCCTCGCCGTGCGCCGGCAGGGCCTCGGCCTCGGCGAGGGCGACGATTCCGTCGCGCACGGTCGCGAGAGCGGCGCGGTCGTACTCGATGACCTGCTGCGGACGCAGGAAGGTGGCGGCCGACAGACCCGGCTGGAAGCGCGCCTGACCGCCCGTCGGGAGCACGTGATTGCTGCCCGCCAGGTAATCCCCCAGGCTGACCGGGGTGTGCGGGCCGACGAAGATCGCTCCGGCGTGCACGAACTCCTCCGGGCGGGCGTTCTCCAGCTGCAGCTCGAGGTGCTCGGGTGCGTAGGCGTTGCTGAACGCGGTCGCCGCAGCGATGTCGTCGACGAGGACGATCGCCGACTGCGGCCCGGTGAGGGCCGCCGCTACCCGTTCGCTGTGGCGGGTCGCGGCGGCGCGGACGTCGACGGCGGCCGAGACGGCGAGGGCGAGCTCGGGCGAATCGGTCACGAGCACCGCGGAGGCCTGTTCGTCGTGCTCGGCCTGACTGACGAGATCGGCGGCGACCAACCGGGCGTCGGCCGAGGCATCGGCGACGACGAGGATCTCGGTGGCACCGGCCTCCGAGTCGGTGCCGACCCGCCCGGCGACAACGCGCTTGGCGGCGGCGACGAAGTTGTTGCCCGGGCCTGTCACGACGTCGACCGGCTCGAGGCCGATGGCCGATACGCCATGGGCGAGCGCACCGATCGCGCCGGCGCCGCCCAGCGCGTAGACCTCGGTGACGCCGAGGAGGTGGGCGGCCGCGAGGATCGTGGGGTGCACCCGCCCGCCGAACTCGCGCTGGGGCGGCGACGTGAGGGCGACCTGGGAAACGCCCGCGACCTGCGCCGGAACCACGTTCATCACGACGCTCGACGGGTATACGGCCTTGCCGCCCGGAACGTAGACGCCCACGCGGCGCACGGGCTGCCAGCGCTGCGCCACCCGCGCGCCCGGCGCGAGCTCGGTCACGACCGGTGCGGGCACCTGCGCAGCGGACGCCCGGCGCACCCGCGCGACGGCCTCCTCGAGAGCGGCTCGCACATCGGGGGCGAGCTGGCCGAGTGCCTCGACGAGGTGGGATGCCGGAACCCGGAGGTCGTGGTCGCTGACCCCGTCGAACGCGGTGGCCTGTTCGCGGAGCGCGGCCTCACCGCGCTCCGCGACGTCGGCGACGATCTCCGAGGCGACGCTCAACGCCTCGTCGCGGGCTCCTTCGGCACGCGGAACGGCGGCGAGGAACTCGGCCGGTGACAGGACGCGACCGCGCAGATCGATGGTTCGAAGCATCCGTCCAGGCTACCGGCTGGAGCCGGTGACCCTCAGCCGCGCGTGACGCCGGTGACGTCGTGGAGATAGCCCACGCGACCGTCTTCGTGCCGGACGACGAAGGCTTCGCCCCGGTCTTCGATGACGAGCGCCCAGGCTGTCGGGCCGATGCGGAAGAGCGGGTTGCCGTAGTCGTCGACGACGTCGCGCTCGACCGGCACGAGCGCCCAGAAGGCCTGCGTCTGCGCCTGTGCGGGGATCTGGGTGGTGCGGACGGTGTCGTCGTTCGCGGGTGCCCAGTCGTCGTCGGAGGTCTGCGTGGTCTCACCGGTGTGCAGCGGGGCGAAGACGTCGGTGCCGTAGGCGCCGGTGTCGGCGGTCGGGCTGCTGAAAGCGCCGGTGTCGGACTGATCGGCAGCGGCCGGCTGGGAGCCGGAGTCATACGAACCGGTGTCGTGCGCTACCGGCGGAACGTAGGCCGGAGCCGCGTGCTGCTCGGCGGGTGCCGGTGCGGGGCGCTCCGGGCGCGGGGTCTTCGGCCGGGCGACGACTCCGCGGATCGGACGGGCATTGCGGTGCGCGGGCACCTCGCGGCGGTCCTGGAAGTCCTGCTCGAGGGAAGGGATGAAGGGGGCGAAGACGGTGAGCACGACGCCGGCGAGCATCAGGACGAGCTCGACCCAGATCACCCACGAACGCACCCAGGCGCCCGTCTCGATCGAGATCGCGACGGTCTCCCACACCGACTGGAGCCAGTAGATCGCGGCGACGGAGAAGGCCACCGAGGCGAACTGATCGATGCCGAGCGACCCGACACGCGGGATCCCCTGCGGCGAGAGCCGGCGGAGGAAGACGAGGAAGACGGCGACCGTCGGCACGCCGATCGAGAGGATCCAGGCCAGGCCCGACACCCACACGTTCAGTCCGCCGACGAGCGCGGCCGGCGCCCCGACGAGGAGGTTCACGGGGAAGAACGACACGACGAACGCGACGAGCCACACTCCGCCCAGGGCGACCTCGCGGACCGAGAAGGGTCCGACGCCGTACTGCGGCGGAGCACCCGCGGCCTTCGCGTCATCCGCATCCGTCGACGACGAGGCCTCGGGCTCGCCGCTGGCGCTCTCGGTCGCCACGACCTGGTCGTCCGACTGCGCCGTGGGTTCGTCCACGGAGGTGGCGCCCAGGTTCTTGTCGTTCAGATTCTCGTCGGTCACGATGGTCCTCTCCGCTGTTGCGCCGGGGGTGCGCGCCGTCCGATCTTAGTCGCGCGTCGTGTCGAATCCCTGCGCGGCGCGACGTTCGGCGTCACTCTCGGCGACGACGATCGAGACGCTCACGGGCTGCGCGCGGGCGGGATGTCAGCCGAGGCAGTTCGGACCCAGCAGTCCCTTCAGCTCGCCGTACAGATCGGCGGTGACTCGCACGGGCAGGGGCACCTCGAAGACCTTGGCCATGCCTCCCCGGTGCAGTCGGAGAGACACCTCGGTCTCGCCGCGATGGCGCTCCAGCACCTCCGCGAGGTCTTTCACGAGCACCTCGGTGGCACGCTGCTCGGGCATCAGCAGCACGAGCGGCCCGGCGGCATCCACGGCGCCCAGGTCGGGCGACAGCGCCGACTGCGCGTGCAGGTTCAGCCCGTCGTCGCGCCGGGACACGCGCCCCCGCACCACGAGGATCGAGTCCTGCTGGAGGACGGGCGAGAACTCCTGGTAGGTCTTGCCCATGAACATGACGGTGACCTCGCCGTCGAAGTCCTCGACCGTGATCATGCCGTAGGGATTGCCGCTGGCCTTCGCCACGCGGTGCTGCACGCTCGTCACCAGGCCCGCGACGGTCACCTGATCGCCGTCCTCGATGCTCTCCGACGCCAGAAGGTCGTGGATGCTGGTCGACGCGTGCTTGGCGAGCGGCACCTCGAGGCCGGCCAGCGGGTGGTCGGACACGTAGAGGCCGAGCATCTCGCGCTCGAAGGCCAGCTTGTCCTTCTTCGTCCACTCCGGACGGTCGGGAACCTTGGCCGGGACGGCCTCCTCGGCCTCGTCGTACAGGCTGTCGAAGTCGAAGCCGATGGCCCCCGTCGCTTCCTTCCGCTTCACGTCGACCGCCGCTTCTGCAGCATCCTCGTGGATCTCGTGGAGCGCACGGCGCGTCGCACCCATCGAGTCGAACGCACCCGCCTTGATGAGCGACTCGACCGTGCGCTTGTTCGCTGCAGGCCCGGGTACGCGGGCGAGGTAGTCGTGGAACGACGTGAAGGGTCCGTCGGCGCGGGCCGCGACGATTCCGTCGACCACGTTCGCGCCGACGTTGCGCACCGCGCCGAGTCCGAAGCGGATGTCTTCGCCGACGGCCGCGAAGTAGCGGATCGACTGACCGACGTCGGGCGGCAGCACCTTGATGCCCATGCGACGGCACTCGTTGAGGTAGACGGCCATCTTGTCTTTCGAGTCGCCGACGCTCGTGAGCAGCGCTGCCATGTACTCGGCCGGATAGTGCGCCTTCAGGTAGGCGGTCCAGTACGAGATCATGCCGTAGGCGGCCGAGTGCGCCTTGTTGAAGGCGTAGTCGGAGAACGGCAGCAGGATGTCCCACAGGGTCTTGACGGCCGCTTCGCTGAAGCCGTTTTTCTTCATGCCGCCCTCGAAGCCCGCGTACTGCTTGTCGAGCTCGGACTTCTTCTTCTTGCCCATCGCCCGGCGGAGGATGTCGGCCTCGCCGAGGGTGAAGCCGGCCACGCGCTGCGCGATCGCCATCACCTGCTCCTGGTAGATGATCAGGCCGTAGCTCGTGTCGAGGATGTCGGACAGCGCCTCTTCGAGCTCGGGGTGGATCGGCGTGATCTCTTGCTGGCCCGTTTTACGGAGCGCGTAGTTGATGTGCGAGTTCGCGCCCATGGGACCGGGACGGTACAGCGCGATGAGGGCTGAAATGTCTTCGAAGTTGTCGGGCCGCATGAGCCGCATGAGGCTCCGCAGGGGGCCGCCGTCGAGCTGGAACACGCCGAGCGAATCACCGCGCGTGAGCAGGTCGTAGGCGCCGCGATCATCGAGGGGCAGGTCTTCGAGAACGAGCGGGTGACCCCGGTTCGCCTCGATGTTGTCGAGCGCGTCGTTGATGATCGTGAGGTTGCGCAACCCCAGGAAGTCCATCTTGATCAGGCCGAGCGACTCGCACGCGGGGTAGTCGAACTGCGTGACGATCTGACCGTCCTGCTCGCGGCGCATGATCGGGATGATGTCGATCAGCGGCTCGCTCGACATGATGACACCGGCCGCGTGCACGCCCCACTGGCGCTTCAGGTTCTCGAGGCCGACCGCCGTGTCGAAGACCGTCTTGGCCTCGGCATCGGTCTCGATGACGGTGCGGAACTCCGACGCCTCCTTGTACCGGGGGTGGTTCTTGTCGAACATGCCGCCGAGGGGCATGTCTTTGCCCATCACCGCCGGCGGCATGGCCTTGGTGAGCCGCTCCCCCATGCTGAACGGGAAGCCGAGCACGCGCCCGGCGTCTTTCAGCGCCTGCTTCGCCTTGATGGTGCCGTAAGTCACGATCTGGGCGACCCGCTCGCTGCCGTACTTCTCGGTGACGTACTGGATGACCTCGCCGCGGCGGCGGTCGTCGAAGTCGACATCGAAGTCGGGCATCGAGACGCGGTCGGGGTTGAGGAAGCGCTCGAAGATCAGACCGTGCTGCAACGGGTCGAGGTCGGTGATGCGCATCGCGTACGCCGCCATCGATCCCGCACCGGAGCCTCGCCCGGGCCCGACGCGGATGCCGTTCTCCTTCGCCCAGTTGATGAAGTCGGCGACGACGAGGAAGTAACCGGGGAAGCCCATCTGCACGATGACGCCGGTCTCGTACTCGGCCTGCTTGCGCACCTCGTCGGAGATGCCCTCGGGGTAGCGGTATTCGAGGCCCTTCTCGACCTCTTTGACGAACCACGACTCTTCGGTCTCGCCCGCGGGCACGGGGAAACGCGGCATGTAGTTGGCCGAGGTGTCGAACTCGACGTCGCAGCGCTCGGCGATGAGGAGCGTGTTGTCGCAGGCCTCGGGGTGGTCGCGGAAGACCTGCCGCATCTCGGCGGCGGTCTTGACGTAGTAGCCGTCGCCGTCGAACTTGAAGCGTTTCGGGTCGTCGAGGGTGGATCCGGACTGCACGCAGAGAAGCGCGGCGTGACTCGTCGCGTCGTGCTGGTGCGTGTAGTGCAGGTCGTTCGTGCCGACGAGCGGGATGTTGAGTTCCTTCGCGATCTTCAGCAGATCGCCCATGACGCGCCGCTCGATCGAGAGGCCGTGGTCCATCATCTCGACGAAGTAGTTGTCGCGGCCGAAGATGTCTTGGAACTCGGCGGCGGCGGCCTTCGCGGCGTCGTACTGGCCGAGGCGCAGGCGGGTCTGCACCTCGCCCGAGGGGCAGCCGGTGGTGGCGATGAGCCCCTTGGAGTAGGTCTGGAGCAGTTCGCGGTCCATGCGGGGCTTGAAGTAGTACCCCTCCATGCTCGCCTTCGACGACAACCGGAACAGGTTGTGCATGCCCTGGGTGGTCTCGGAGAGCAGGGTCATGTGGGTGTACGCACCCGAACCCGAGACGTCGTCGCTCTGCTGCTCGGGGCTGCCCCACCGCACGCGGGCCTTGTCGGAGCGGTGCGTGCCCGGGGTGACGTAGGCCTCGATGCCGATGATCGGCTTGATGCCGGCGTCTTTCGCGGTCTTGTAGAACTCGTAGGCCGCGAAGGTGTTGCCGTGGTCGGTGACGGCGATCGCCGGCATCTCGAGCCGGGCCGCCTCCTGGACCATGGGCCCGATCCGGGCCGCGCCGTCGAGCATCGAGTACTCGCTGTGCACATGGAGGTGAACGAAGGAGTCTGCTGCCACGTCCCGAGTCTACGTTCGGGCTCAGACACGGTCGCCCTCCCCGCTACCGTTGTGGCATGCCCACCCCCGATTTCGTGCTCGAACTGCGTGAGCTGGTCGGCACGCGCCCGCTCCCCCTCGTCGGCGTCACCGCCGTGATCGTCCGCGCCGACGAGGTGCTCCTCGGCCGCCGGTCCGACAACGGCGCACTGACGCCCGTCACCGGCATCGTGGACCCGGGAGAGGAACCCGCCGATGCCGCGTGCCGGGAGGCTCTGGAGGAGGCGGGCGTCGTGATCCGCGCCGATCGCCTGAGCTGGGTGCACCAGATCCCTCGGGTCACCTACGACAACGGCGACCAGAGCGACTACCTCGATCTGACCTTCCGCTGCAGCTGGGTCTCGGGTGATCCGTACCCGGCGGACGGCGAGATGACCGAGGTCGGCTGGTACCGCCTCGACGACCCCACCGACGTCGGCGACGAGATGCGCGCCCGGATCGCGTCGGCCCTCGACGACCGCCCCGAGGCGCGGTTCGAGCAGGGCGCCTGAGCGCCTCCGACGACCTCGATCCGACGACGTCGTCGCCGTGCGCAGCATCCGTCCGGCCCTTCGACGAGCGACTGCGCCACTTTCCGGCGTATGACCCCAGCGTCCGCTGCGGTCATTCGCCGGAATGCGCCACATTCCTGCGAGAGGGCGGGTCAGTCGGCGCGGAGGATCTCGAGCGCGCGGGCAAGATCCGCGGGGTAGTCGGAGGAGAAGGTCGACCACTCGCCGGTCGCGGGGTGCGCGAAGGCGAGACGATGGGCGTGCAACCACTGCCGGGTGAGCCCGAGGCGGGCGGAGATCGTGGGGTCGGCGCCGTACAACGGGTCGCCGACGCACGGATGCCGGTGGGCCGCCATGTGCACGCGGATCTGGTGGGTGCGACCGGTCTCGAGGTGGATCTCGAGCAACGAGGCCCCCGGGAACGCCTCGATCGTCTCGTAGTGCGTGACGGAGTCCTTGCCCGACGGGGTGACCGCGAACTTCCAGGAGTGCGTGGGGTGACGGCCGATGGGCGCGTCGATCGTGCCCGAGAGCGGGTCGGGGTGCCCCTGAACGATCGCGTGATAGATCTTCTCCACCTCACGCTCTTTGAAGGCACGCTTCAGAGCGGTGTAGGCGTTCTCGCTCTTCGCGACCACCATGAGCCCGCTCGTGCCGACGTCCAGGCGGTGCACGACGCCCTGCCGCTCGGCGGCACCGGTCGTGGCGATGCGGAAGCCCGCCGCCGCGAGGGCGCCCAGCACCGTCGGCCCCTCCCAGCCGACCGACGGGTGCGCCGCGACGCCGGCCGGTTTGTCCACCACGACCATGTCGTCGTCGTCGTACACGATGCCGAGGTCGGGGACGGCGGTGGGGACGATCTCGGGTTCGCGCCGGGGCGTCCACTCGACGCTCAGCCAGGCGCCCGCGCGGAGGCGGTCCGACTTCTCGACCGCCCGGCCGTCCTGGGTCACCCCGCCGGCGTCGGCGACCTCCGCGGCGAACGTGCGCGAGAAGCCGAGCATCTTTGCCAGGGCCGCGTCGACGCGCGTGCCGTCGAGCCCGTCGGGAACCGGGAGCGAGCGCGACTCCACGGTCAGCGCCCGGCCGGGTCGCCGGGTTCGACGGCGCCGGGCGCCGGTGCGCCGGTTCCGGCCGCCGTAGTGTCGGAGGCGGGGTCGGATGCGTCGGCCTCGGCGTCGTCCGACCCGCGACGCGGCTCACGGGTGCCGTCGAAGCGCAGACCGACGAGAACGATGATGGCGACGCCGATCATCATCGTGACGATGAACATGTCGGCGATGTTGTAGATCGCCGGCATCATCCACGGGGTGGAGATGTAGTCGACGACGTGACCGACCGCGAATCCGGGTTCGCGGAAGAGCCGATCCGTCAGATTGCCCAGCACACCGCCGAGCAGCAGACCGAGCACGATCGCCCATGCCCGCGAACGCAGGCGGGTGACCGCGATCCAGACGATCGCCACGGCGACGGCCGCGAGGGCGATGGTGAAGATCCAGGTGACGCCCTCGCCCAGCGAGAACGCCGCTCCGGGGTTTCGGATCAGGTAGAGCTGCAGGAAGTCGCCCAGTACCGGAACCACCCGTTCGGGCGGGAGGTTCTCGATCGCGAGGTACTTCGCGAACTGGTCGGCGGCCAGCACCACCACCGCGAGGATCGCGATGATGGCGCCGGCCGCCGCCTTACGCAGGGGGTCTCGGCGTGGCACCGAGCCGGCCTAGAGACCGATCGCCGAAACCGGGGTGGAACCCGACGGCGTGGCGGTGGTGTCGAGGTCGCGGAGCTTGCCCTCGATGTAGCTGCGCAGCTGCGTGCGGTAGTCGCGCTCGAACGTGCGCAGCTCGGTGATGCGGGTCTCGAGGGTGGCGCGCTCGCGGTCGAGGCGTGCCATCTCTTCGCGGCCCTTCGCCTCGGCCTCGTTCACGATGCTCGCGGCCTGCGACTGCGCGTCGGAGATGAGCTGGTCGCGCTGAGCCTTGCCCTCGGCGACGTGCTCGTCGTGCAGGCGCTGGGCCAGCTCGATGATTCCGGCGGATGCTGCGGCGGGGCCTTCGTTCGAGACTGCGGGCGCCGGTGCGGGAACCTCTTCGATGACCTCCGCCTCGGCGACGGGCTCCGCCGCGGCGGGCTCCTCGACGGCCTCGGGGGCGGCAGCGGGGGCCGACTCGCCGGACTCGAACGCGGCGAGCTTCGCCTTCAGTTCTTCGTTCTCGGCGATCGTCTTGCGCCACTCGACGACGATCTCGTCGAGGAAGTCGTCGACCTCGTCGGGGTCGAAACCCTCTTTGAAGCGGACGTGCTGAAACTGCTTCGTGACGACGTCATCGGGTGTCAATGCCATGGTGGTTCCTCTTCCGAGAGATCTGGTCGCGGGGCCGATGTCGGGGGTGGCACACCGCCGCGTGCCGCTTCGGACCAGCATAGTCTCAGCCTCAACGGCATGTCGAAGTGCCGATCCGGGTTGCGGCGCGTCGGCGACGCGTCAGTTCACGACGCGAGCGCGCGGGTGACGCTGAGCAGGATGAAGCAGAGCAGCATCGTCAGCATGAAGGCGAAATCGATGGCCACCGGCCCCACCCGCAGGGGCGGGATGAACCGGCGGAACAGCTTGATGGGCGGGTCGGTGACGGTGTACACGAGCTCCGCCGCCACCAGACCGGCTCCGGTCGGCCGCCACGATCTGTTGAACATCGGGATGTACTCCAGCACGAGTCGTGCAAGAAGCACGAGCACGTAGAGGAACAGCAGGACGTTGAGGATCGAGGCGACGAGGCCGACGACGTTCACCGTGGATTACGGGGTGAACGACGCCGGGGCGAACGGCGTCGCCTCGGGGTCGGCCTGCGCGACCGCACCTTCGCCGGAGACGGCGACGTTCTCGGGAGACAGCAGGAACACCTTGCTCGTGACGCGCTCGATGCGACCGTAGAGGCCCAGGGACAGACCGCTCGCGAAGTCGATGAGACGACGCGCATCGGCGTCCGACATCTGCGAGAGGTTGATGATCACGGGGATGCCGTCGCGGAAGTTCTCGGCGATCGTCTGGGCATCCCGGTACTGCTTGGGGTGCACCGTCAGGATCTCGCTGATTGGTCCGGCGGTGGGCTGGCGCACGACGGTCGGCCGGTGCAACGGGGTCACCGTCGCCGTCTTCTCGACGGCTGCGGGCTGCTGCTTGCGGCTCGTGGGCTGCGGTGCCGGCTCATCGAACGTCTCCTCCTCGTCGGCGAGGCCCAGGTACACCATGGTTTTCTTGAGCGGGTTCGACATCGCATCCTCCGTTCGCTCGTGTGGTTTGAGGCTATCCGCGAGTAGGGCGCGGACCCGTTATTGCCGAGCCGATCCGTAGGTGTGTCGCACCCATCGAGATCGCCTCGGGAAAATCTGCGGTCATTCCGGCTGAGATCCAGTCGGAGTCGGGAACGATCGAGCGCAGCCTCGCACTGGCCTCGGCGAGACGCTCGAACGCACGAGCGGGCTCCTCGTCGAGCGGGGCGACGGCCATCACTCCCCTGAGGCGGAGCCCGGCGAGACCGGCGACGTAGTCGGCCAGCTCGACGACGCCATCGGGAGACACTCCGCCCCGGCCGACGTCGTCGGTGAGGTTGACCTGCACGAGGACGTCGAGCACCTCGCGCCCCGGGGTGCCCGCAGCATTCAAGGCGTCGGCGATCCGCGCGCGATCGACCGAGTGGACGACGGAGGCCGCTTCGCGCACGGCTCGCGCCTTGTTCGTCTGAGCCTGTCCGATGAAGTGCCAGGAGAGCCCGTCGAGCGGACCGACCTCGCCCCGCTTCGACGTGAGCTCCTGCTGGCGGTTCTCTCCGACGTCGCGCACCCCGAGGGCATGGAGCTCCTCGACGAGGCTCGCCGGGTGGAACTTCGTCACGACGATGCGGGTGATCCCCGCCGGATCACGATGCGCCGCGCGCGCGGCGTCGGCGATTCGCGCGTCGACGGCGGCGAGCCGCTCGGCGAGCTGATCGTCCACGTCACTCCTTCTCGATCGCCGCGGGCTTCGCACCCGCGGCGCCGGGGTCATTTCAGGAAGTCGGGGATGTCGAGGTCGTCGTCGCCGAACGCCGAGTCGTACGCCGGCTCGGGAACGTTGGCGGTGACCGGGACCGTCTCCTTCTTCTTCTCCTCCACGACGGTGTCGCGCTCGCGCGACGCCTCGTCGGCGGCGGGGACGCTGGGCAGCGCCGGCGGCACCGGGGTGCGCTGCGCGACGACCGGGTCGATCCGCAACGACGGCTCTCCCCCGTCGAAACCGGCGGCGATCACGGTCACACGCACCTCGTCGCCGAGGGTGTCGTCGATGACCGTTCCGAAGATGATGTTGGCCTCGGGGTGCGCGGCCTCCTTGACGAGCTGCGCGGCGTCGTTGATCTCGAAGATGCCGAGGTTCGAACCGCCCTGGATCGACAGCAGCACGCCGTGCGCACCCTCGATCGACGCTTCGAGCAGAGGCGATTCGACGGCGAGCTCGGCGGCCTTGATCGCCCTGTCGGCGCCCCGGGCCGAGCCGATGCCCATCAGGGCCGACCCCGCCCCCTGCATGACCGACTTGACGTCGGCGAAGTCGAGGTTGATGAGACCGGGGGTCGTGATGAGGTCGGTGATGCCCTGCACACCGGCCAGGAGCACCTGGTCGGCGGTGGCGAACGCCTCGATCATCGAGATGCCGCGGTCGCTGATCTCGAGGAGTCGGTCGTTGGGGACCACGATGAGGGTGTCGACCTCTTCCTTGAGCTTCGTGACACCCGCCTCGGCCTGGCTCTGGCGACGACGTCCCTCGAACGAGAAGGGCTTGGTGACGACACCGATGGTGAGCGCACCGATCGACTTCGCGATGCGGGCCACGACCGGCGCGCCGCCCGTGCCGGTGCCGCCGCCTTCTCCGGCGGTCACGAAGACCATGTCGGCGCCCGAGAGGGCCTCTTCGATCTCCTCGGCGTGGTCTTCGGCAGCACGGCGGCCCACCTCGGGGTCGGCGCCCGCGCCGAGTCCGCGAGTGAGCTCTCGGCCCACGTCGAGCTTCACGTCGGCGTCGCTCATGAGCAGCGCCTGCGCGTCGGTGTTGATCGCGATGAACTCGACCCCGCGCAGTCCGAGCTCGATCATGCGGTTGACCGCGTTGACGCCGCCGCCGCCCACGCCGACGACCTTGATCACGGCGAGGTAGTTCTGGTTCTGGCTCATGCCGGCCTCCGTTGTATCGAACCCCGAAACCCTCAACCTCAGCTAAAGGGTTAAAGAATTGCCCGGTATGCAATTCCTGATTCCGAAGGTAAGCCGCGCCTCCCCGCCGTGCCGCCAGGCGGCGGGCGTGTCGCGACAAATTCCGTCGAACGGATCGATCAGCTGACGACGACGGCCTCGGGCGACGACACGTCGTAGCTGCGCACGCCGTCGGGCGGTCGGTTGATCATGACCTTCAGGAGCGTCTCGGCTTTGAGAGCCGACTGCTCCGCACTCCCCCACACCACCCGGGTGTTCGTCGCACCGAGCACGAACGAGACGTCGTCGGGCGTCGAGGCGGTCACGGCGGTCACCTGCGCGCGGATGCTGTCGGGCAGCGTACGGATCACCTGGCCCGCGGCACGGAACGCGTCGGAGCCCGTGCCACCGGTGATGTCGAACGCCGGGAGCCCCACGGGCGCCTCAGGGCTCGTCGAGAGCGCGACGCCGGCCGCGTCGACGACCGTGAAGCCCGCGCTCGACTGCACCACGCCGACAGGCTGACGCTCGACGATGCGCACCACCAGGTCGTTCGGCGGGCGGGCCTCGAGGCTGTACGACTCGACGAGCGGGAACGTCACCAGGGCGGCCTTGATCTCGCTGTCGTCGATCAGCGGGAGCGGCGTGCCGACCTGATCGTCGAGGGCGGCGGCGACGGCCGCGGGGTCGAGCTGCGCGGTGCCGATGACCTCGATCCGCTGCACGGCGAACAGGGGGCTGTACGCGACGCCGAAGCTGCCCGCCACGAGCACCACGAACGCTCCGAGCACGCCCAGCCAGACCATGCGTCGACGGCGCTGGCGCACGGTGAATCGCCGCACCTCGGCACGCAGCGCGCGACGGCGGGCGCGAGCGGCGCGCCACACGTCGCGCACACCGAGGTCGGCCGCCTCGGCCGAGGGCGCGGCGGCCAAGTCCCCGATCGGTGCCGGGCGTCGGCGCTCGGCCTCGAACGGGAGCACCGGGGTGGTGTCGTCCTCGGGGTCGACGACGGACGGCTCGCGCGGCGCGGGCGGGCGCGGCTCGGGCGGTGGGGGCAGCGGGGTCGGCCGGCGCACCCTGGGTCAGCTCCCGCCGTCAGCGGGCTCGATCCGGCCGAGCGCCTCCACCACCTGCGGAATGATGAGGTTCACGTCGCCGCATCCCAGCGTCACGATGTAGTCGCCCGCACGCGCCGTCGCGGCGGCGTAGTCGGCGGCGTCCTGCCAGTCGGCCACGAAGTGCACGTGCGACGGATCGGCGAACGCGTCGCTGACGAGTTCGCCGGTCACCCCGGGGATCGGATCTTCGCGCGCGCCGTAGACGTCGAGCACGACGGTGTGGTCGGCGTGCGACTCGAGCACCCTCGCGAATTCGCGGTACATGGCCGCCGTGCGCGAGTAGGTGTGCGGCTGGTGGAGGGCGATGATGCGCCCCTCGCCGACGACCGTGCGCGCAGCCGACAGTGCGGCGGCCACTTCGGTCGGGTGGTGGGCGTAGTCGTCGTAGACGCTTACCCCGCGTTCGACGCCGTGCAGTTCGAAACGCCGCGCGGTGCCGCCGAACCCTTCGACCGCCCGGACGGCGGGCTCGAGCTCGAACCCCAGCTGCAGCAGCACGCCGACCGCACCGGCGGCGTTGATGGCGTTGTGCGCACCCGGGACGCGCAGCGACGCGTCGACGGTACGGCCCTCGTGGGTCACGGTGAAGCGCACCGGTCCGACGGTGCGGATGTCGGCCACGCGGAGGTCGGCCGCATCCGATTCGCCGAAGGTCAGCACGCGCGGATGCCGCATCGCCTCGCGCACCCGACGCGCACCGGTGTCGTCGGCGGAGATCACGACGCCCTCGCTGGCACCGTCGGCGAACCGCGCGAACGCGGCGTAGAACGCGTCGTCGGAGCCGTAGTGGTCGAGGTGGTCGGGATCGACGTTCGTGATGAGCGCGATGGATGTGCCGTACAGCTCGAACGTGCCGTCGGACTCGTCGGCCTCGATGACGAAGAGCTCGTCCGAGCCGGTGCCGCTGGAGACGCCCAGGTCGGCAATGACGCCGCCGTTCACGAACGTCGGGTCGGCGTCGAGAGAGCGCAGAGCGGTGACGAGCATCCCCGTCGAGGTGGTCTTGCCGTGAGCGCCGGCGACCGAGACGAGTCGGCGGCCCCCGATCAGCCAGTGCAGCGCCTGGGAGCGATGGATCACGGCGAGGCCGCGTGCCTTGGCGGTGACGAACTCGGGGTTCTCCGGCCAGATCGCGCCGGTGTGGACGACGGTGTCGGCATCGCCCAGGTGCGCCGCATCATGGCCGACGAAGACCGTGGCGCCGAGGGCGGCGAGTTCGCGCAGGCCCGGGCTGTCGGCGCGATCGGATCCCGAGACGCGGATGCCGCGGGCGAGGAACATCCGGGCGAGACCCGACATGCCGGAACCACCGATCCCGATGAAGTGGGCCGCCTCGATGTTCTCGGGGATGGGCAGGCTGAGGTCGGGTCTGATCATGGCGCGTCAATCCTAAGTCGGGGCTCCTGGGAGGGGACCGGCGGCACGCGGGACGACGGGCGCGTCGCGCATCGGGCGAGAACACCGCACAATCGAAGGCGTGATCGACATCGACCCCGCCTCCTCCGTCCCTCCGTACGAGCAGCTGCGCGCCGGGATCGTCGCGGCCGTGTCGACGGGTGTCCTCGCTGCGGGGCACCGACTGCCCACCGTGCGTCGCCTCGCGGAAGACATCGGGGTCGCCCCCGGCACGGTCGCCCGCGCGTATCGCGAACTCGAGGCATCCGGAATCGTCGAGACCCGAGGACGAAACGGCACCTACGTGTCGTTCTCCGACGATCCGGCCCGCGAGCAGGCTCAGCGGGCCGCAGCCGTGTTCGCCGACCAGATGCGCACCCTGCGGATCGACACCGCCGATGCCCTCGCCCTGGCGGCCTCGGCGCTGAAGGCGTGACCCCGCGTCAGCGCGCGAGCGCGCGGTCGATCAGGGCGATGACGTTCTCGGTTCCGGTGCGCGTGCCGACGGATGCGGCGGCGTCCCGCATCGCGGCGATGCGGGCGCTGTCGGCCAGGAGCGGCACGACCTCGGCGCGCACGCGCTCGGGGGTGAATTCGACGTCGGGGATGACGAAGGCGGCGCCGGCTCGGACGGCGGAGGCGGCGTTCAGGCTCTGCTCGCCGTTGCCGACCGCGTACGGCACGTAGACGGCGGGGATTGCCAGAGCGCTGATCTCGCTGACCGTCGCCGCGCCCGAGCGCGAGACGATCAGATCGGCGATCGCGAAGGCCAGGTCCATCCGGTCGATGTAGCGACGCAACGCGTATCCGTCGACACCCGGATCGGGCAGCTCGGACCGTTCGCCCGTGACGTGCAGGAGCTGCCATCCGGCGTCGAGCACGTCGCGCCACGCACCGCCGAACGCCTCGTTCAGCCGCAGGGCGCCGAGCGACCCTCCGAAGACCAGCAGCGTGGGACGTTCGGGATCGAGCCCGAAATGAGCGGCGGCCTCCGCGCGCAGGGCCGCGCGGTCGAGGTCCACGATCTCGCGGCGCAACGGCATGCCGACCACCGTGGATCGGCGCAGCGGCGTTCCGTCGAAGGCGACGCCCACTTCGGCGGCCGCGCGGGCTCCGAGCACGTTCGCCAGACCGGGCTTGGCGTTGGCCTCGTGCACGACGAACGGGATCCCTGCGCGGCGGGCGGCGATGTAGGCCGGTGCCGAGGCATAGCCGCCGAACCCGACGACGACGTCGACGCCGTGGTCGACGATGTGTCGACGCACCTGGGCGATCGCTCGCCGGAACCGATTCGGGAAGGCCGCGGCCGCAGCATCCACTCGCCTCGGGAAGGGGACCTTGTCGACGACCAGCAGCTCGTAGCCGCGCTGGGGGACGAGACGCGCCTCCAGCCCCTCCTTCGTGCCGAGCACCCGCACGACAGCCTCGGGATCACGCGCGCGGAGCCCGTCGGCGACGGCGAGCAGCGGGTTGACATGACCGGCGGTGCCACCGCCGGCGAGAAGGTACGTCGTCACCTATCGACCCTAACGGGCGCGGCCGGAACCGACGGGTGCGTCAGCGGGCCCTCACCGGGAGCGAGCGCGCGAACGACAGCAGCACACCGCACGCGAGCAGCACCGACAGCAGCGAGGTGCCTCCCTGCGACATGAAGGGCAACGGCACACCGAGGACGGGGAACACCCGCAGAACGACGCCGATGTTGATCAGTGCCTGGCCGACGACCCAGATCGTGATGGCGCCCGCGACGATGCGCACGAAGGGGTCGTCGGTCTTGCGGATGATGTGGAAGGCGCCCACGGCGAAGAGGGCGAACAGGGCGAGGACGACAGCGCAGCCGATGAGGCCGAGCTCCTCCCCCACGATCGCGAAGATGTAGTCGTTCGCCGCCGCGGGGAGCCAGTCGTACTTCTCCCGCGAATTGCCGAGCCCGAGACCGAACACTCCGCCGCCCGCGAGACCCCAGACGCCGTGGAGCGCCTGGTAGCAGTCGTCGTAGTAGCAGTCGAGCGTGCCGGCGTTGAGGAAGCTCATGATGCGGGCGAGACGGTTCGGGTTGGTCACCGCCATCGCACCGACCACGACCACCGCCGCGATCGCCGGGAGGATGAAGATGCGCAGGCGCACCCCCGCGAAGAAGAGCGCGGCCAGGGCGAGCAGCACCAGGATCATCGCGGTGCCGAGGTCCTGCCCCGCGAGCACGGTGGCGATGACCATCATCGCGACCGGGACGACGGGGATGAAGACGTGACCCCACGACGTGAGCAGCGTGCGCTTGCGGTACAGAACGGCGCCCATCCAGAGGGCGAGGGCGAGCTTCAGGAACTCCGCGGGCTGGAACTGGAAACCGAGGATCTGCACCCAGTTGCGGTTTCCGTTGGCGTTGACGCCGAGACCGGGCACGAAGACCAGGAGTTGGAAGGCGGTCGCACCGATCAGAGCGACCCACGCGATCTTGCGCCAGAAGCTCACCGGCATGCGGCTCGCGACGAACATGAGCGGGATGCCCAGCACCGCGAAGATGCCCTGCTTGATGACGTGGTCGTAGGGGTCGGTGCCGCCGTTGAGCGCGGATGTCGCCGACAGCACCATGACCAGCCCGAAGCCGGTGAGCAGGAGCGCCGTGGAGGCGATGAGGAGGAACTCGCTCGGGACGGGGGCGAACACCTTGCCGAGCGAGACCCGGGCGGAGAGTCCGCGTCGTCCGGCCGGATCAGGAGCCGGACTGCTCGGGGGCGTCCTCGGCGGGATGATCGCTGTCACGCGGTGCCTTCCCGTTGTCGATCCGATCGTTCACGGCCCGGGCGAAGCGCCGGCCGCGGTCTGCGTAGGAGTCGAATTGATCGAACGATGCCGACGCGGGAGCCAGGAGAACGACGTCTCCGTCCGCGGCGACACCCGCCGCCAGTTCGACGACCCGTGCCATGACGTCTTCAGTCTCGGCGTGGTCGACCTCGAACAGCGGCACCCCGGGGGCGTGTCGCGCGAACGCCGCGACGATCTCGCCGCGGTCGACCCCGATGACGATCGCCGCCTTCGCGATGGATCCTCGAGAGGCGATCAGCCCGCCGATGTCGACGCCCTTGAGCAGGCCCCCCACGACCCACACGGCGCCGGGGTACGCCGCGAGCGAGGAGGCCGCCGCGTGCGGGTTGGTGGCTTTGGAATCGTCGACCCAGGTGATGCCGCCGGAGACGGCCACGACCTGGATGCGGTGCGGGTCGAGGGCGAACTCCTCGAGCGCCTCGCGGATCGAGGAAGGCTCCACTCCGACGGAACGCGCCAGCGCCGATGCCGCCAGGATGTTCGCGACGACGTGGGGGGCGGCGAGGCCGCGCGCCGCGAGATCGGCGACCGTCGTCAGCTCGAGCGCCGACGTCCCGCGCTCCTCCAGGAAGGCGCGATCGACGAGGATCCCGTCCACCAGCCCGAGATCGCTCGGTCCGGGCACGCCCAGGTCGAAACCGATCGCTCGGGCGCCTTCGACCACCTCGGCGTCTTCGACCATCGCCCGCGTCGCCGCATCCGCCTTGTTGTAGACGCACGCGACGCGCGTGTTCGCGTAGACGACGGCCTTCGCGTCGCGGTAGGCCTCGAACGACCCGTGCCACTCGAGGTGGTCGTCGGCGAGGTTCAGGCAGACGGCGGCGTGCGGGGAGAGGGGCTCGGGCCCCGTCTGCAGACCGAGGTACCAGAGCTGGTGGCTGGAGAGCTCGACCACCAGCACGTCGAAGCCCGCCGGATCGCGCACCGCGTCGAGCACCGGTACGCCGATGTTGCCGCACGGCGCCGCGCGCAGGCCGCCGTGCACCATCATGGTCGCGGCGAGTCGGGTGGTCGTGGTCTTGCCGTTCGTGCCGGTGACGAGCACCCAGTCAGCGGGCGTGCCGTCTGCGCGCACGACCTTGTCACGCACGCGCCACGCGAGCTCGACGTCGCCCCAGAGGGCCACGCCCGACTCCTGCGCCCAGAGGACGAGCGGATGCTGCGGCGAGAACCCGGGTGAGGCGATGACCACCTCGGGAGCGAAGTCGACGAGCTCGGTGGGTACGGCGTCGAGAGGACCGACGTGCAGGCCCGCCCCGATCACCGGGAGCAGTCGCGCGTACTCGCCGTCGGCCGACTCGGTCACGACGAGGACGTCGGCGCCGAGCTCGGCGAGGGTGTCGGCGACCGAGAAGCCGGTGACCGACAGGCCCAGCACGGCGACGCGGAGCCCCCGCCAGTCGGCGTGCCAGCTGGTGAGCGGATCGAGTCGGGCCGAATTCATGCGCGCGTGAGCCATTCGACGTAGAAGAAGCCGACGCCCGATACGGCGAGGAGCCCCGCGATGATCCACATGCGCACGACGATCGTGATCTCCGACCACCCGCGCATCTCGAGATGGTGGTGCAGCGGGCTCATGAGGAACAACCGCTTGCCGCGGGTGAGCTTGAAGTAGACGCGCTGGAGGATGACCGAGCCGGAGGCGATCACGTAGACGCCCGCGACGAGCACCAGGAGCAGTTCGGTGCGGGTCAGGATCGCCATGGCCGCGACGACGCCGCCGATGGCCATCGACCCGACGTCGCCCATGAATACCTTCGCCTTGGGCGCGTTCCACCAGAGGAACCCGACGAGGGCGCCGACGAACGACGCCGAGATGATCGCGAGGTCGAACGGATCCCGCGTTCCGTAACAGGCCGACTGCACCGCCGATGCCACGTTGGTGCAGACCTGCTGCACCTGCCAGAAGGCGATGAGGCTGTAGGCGCCGACGACGAAGATGCCCGAGCCCGCGGCGAGACCGTCGAGACCGTCGGTGACGTTGACCGAGTTCGACGACGCGACGCCGATGAGCGAGATCCAGGCGAGGTACAGCAGCCAGCCGATGATCGGGCCGAGCGCCATGAACCACAGGCCGGGAACGTCTCGGAAGACGGAGATGTACGCCGAGGCGGGGGTCTGCCCCACGGAGTTGGGGAGGTTCAGCGCGACGATCGCGAACGGAACGGTGACCAGCACCTGGCCGATGACCTTCGGCCAGCCCTCGAGACCGAGGCTGCGCTGTCGGCGCAGCTTCATGTAGTCGTCGATGAAGCCGACGGCTCCGAAACCGACCATCATCCAGAGCACGAGGATGCCCGAGATCGTGGGCGGGTTGTTCCCGGTGAACGATCCGACCAGGTACCCCACGATCGTGCCGGCGATGAAGATCGTGCCGCCCATGGTGGGGGTGCCGCGCTTGGCCCCGTGCGAGGGGTTGTGGATGTTCTCGGGGGTGCGGATGACCTGGCCCCATCCCCACGCGCGGAACAGGCGCAGGAACGCCGGGGTCAGGAAGAGAGTGAACGCCAGCGAGATCGCCGCTGCAGTCAGGAGTGATCTCACGAGGACGATTCTCCCAGACGATCGCCGAGCGCCCCGAGGTGCGCGGTCTTCATGGATGACGAGATCATGCGAAGAACTCCCCGAGCCGGTCACCGAGGAAGCGCAGCCCCGCGGAGTTGGAGGACTTCACCAGCACGCGGTCTCCGTCGCGCAGCTCGGTCACCAGGTAGTCGTAGGCCTCATCGGCGGTCGCGAAGAACACCGCCTCACTGTCCCAGGAGCCCTGGGCGACGGCTTCGAGGAACATCCGCCGCGCGTCGGCGCCGATCACGACGATGCGCTGGATGCCGAGACGCACCGCGAGGAGTCCGACACGGTCGTGCTCCTCCTCGGCGTATTCGCCGAGCTCGCTCATCGCGCCGAGGACGGCGACGGTGCGCTCCTGCGCACCCGTGATCTGCGCGAGGGTGCGCAGGGCTGCCGCCATCGAGTCGGGGCTGGCGTTGTAGGCGTCGTTGATGATGCGCACGCGCTCGGAGCCGAGAGGCTGCATGCGCCACCGCTCGGCCAGCTCGACCGTCTCGAGGCGCGCGACCGCGGTCGCCGCGTCGATGCCGAGCGCCGTCGCCGCTGCCAGCGCGGCGAGGGCGTTCATGACGTGATGCTCGCCGAGCACGCGCAGGTGCAGGGTCAGCGGCTCTGCGTCGACGACGAGTTCGGCGCGCGTGCCGGTGGCGGTGACCTCGACGTCGACGGCCCGCACCTCGGCGGTCTCGCCTCGTCCGAACCAGCGGACGTCGATGCCCCTCTCGGCGGCGATCGGGGCCATGGCGGCGACCCGGGGATCGTCGGCGTTCAAGATCGCCAGGCCGCCGGCGCGCACGGCCCGCACGAGCTCGGACTTCGCCTGGAAGGTGGCCTCGATCCCGCCGAAGCCGCCCGCGTGGGCCATGCCGACCATCAGGACGACCCCGATGTCGGGGGTGACGAGACCGGCGAGCCGCGCGATCTCACCGGGGCCGCTCGCGCCGAACTCGCTCACGAGGTATCTGGTGTCCTCGGTCACCCGCAGCATGGTCAGCGGAGCGCCGACCTCGTTGTTGAACGAGGCGTGCGGCGACACCGTCTCGCCGTCGTCCTCGAGGATGCGCGCGAGGAGGTTCTTCGTGGTCGTCTTGCCGTTGGAGCCGGTGATCCCGACGATGCGGAGGTTGCCGCGCTCGCGCACGCGCGCGACGACGAACCGTGCGAGGTCGGCGAGAGAGGCGACCGCGTCGGCCACGACGATCTGCGACACGGCCGCGTCGACCGTGCGCTCGACGATCGCGAGCGCCGCACCGGAGGCCACGGCGGCGTCGACGAAGTGATGGCCGTCGGTGTGCTCGCCCGGCTTGGCGACGAAGACACCGCCGCTCACGATGGCTCGGGAGTCGGTGTCGACGGGGCCGGAGACGAGCGTCTCGGGCGTGTCGTCGCCGAAGAGGTGGAGGTCGCCCGCGACGGCGTCGGCGAGCTGGGAGAGAGTGAGGGAGATCATAGGTGCGCGGTCCGCAGCGGTCAGCCGAACTTGGGCAGTTCGGGGGTCTCCGATTCCGACGGCATGACGCGGTAGGTCTTGAGGACCTGCGTCATGGCCTTCTGGAATGCGGGCGCGTTGGCCGCAGACGACTTTACCGTCACGGGCTCGTCGAGGGTGACGGCGACGACGTACTGCGGGTCCTCCGCGGGGGCGAATCCGATCATCGTCGTGAAGTATGCGCCGGCCTTGTAGCCGCCCATGCCATCGCTCTTCTCGCCGGTTCCGGTCTTCACCGCGAGTCGGTATCCGGGTACGGCCACCTGCTTGGCGAGCGAGCCCTGGGTGGCGACGTTCTCCAGCATCAGCGAGACGTCGTCCGCGGCCGTCGGGGAGACGACCTGCTGACCGGTCGCATCCGGCACGTCGGTGACAGTGCCGTCCGAGGCGGTGCACCCCTCGACGATCGACAGGGGCATGCGCATCCCGCCGTTCGCGAGGGTCTGGTATGCGCCGACGAGCTCGGGGACGGTCGTGGTGAGGCCCTGACCGAAGTTCGTGTTGTAGAAGGTCTGGTTGTCCCAGGTGTCAGGCGTCCGCAGCTCGCCGACGCCCTGGCCGAGCCCGAAGTTCTCGCTCCCGCCGATGCCGAAGTTCTTGAGGTAGTCGTAGCGCGTCTGCGCCGACACGGTGTCGCCGAACTTCGAGATGCCGACGTTGGACGAGTCGATGAGGACCCCGGTCAGGGTGTAGTTGTTCACCGGGTGGGCCGTGGGGTCGCGCACGGTCGCGCCGTTCGGGAACGTCTCGCGATTGGCGGCCGTCACCGTCGAGCCGGGGTTCTGTCCCCCCGCGTCGATGGCGATCGCGGCGGTGAGCGCCTTGAACGTCGAGCCGGGTTCGAACGTTCCCGAGAAGATGCGGCTGTAGCGGTCCTCGGGGGCGGAGGCGTCGTAGGCGTTCGGATCGACGGTCGGCCACTCGGCGGCGGCACGCACCTTGCCGGTCTTCGCGTCGACGACGGTGATGGTTCCCGACTTCGCTCCGACGTTCTGCGCCTGCTCGGCGATCAGCTGCGTCAGGTACCACTGCAGGTCGCGGTTGATCGTGAGCTGGAGGGTGCCCCCGTCCACCGCGGGGTCGTCCACCTGGGTGCCCGGGAGGATGACGCCGTCCTTGCCGCGCTGGTACTTGCGCGTGCCGTCGGTCGAGCTGAGGCAGTCGTTCTGCGCCAGTTCGAGGCCGGCGAGAGCTTCACCGTCGCGGCCGACGAAGCCGACGAGGTTGCCGCCGACCGCACCGTCGGGGTACGTCCGCGCGGGGTGGGTGACGAAGGTGAGGAACGGGGCACCGAGGTCGGCCAGCGCGAGGCGCTGCTCGGTCGTGATGCCCTGCTTGAGGTAGGCCCAGCGAGACTCCTCGTTCACGGCGAGGGCGTCGGTGACGATCTTCTCGACCTCCTCGCCCGTCTGCCCGGTGATCTGAGCCATCTGCGCGGCCAGGTCGCGCCAGGAGACCGTGACGCTCTTCCCGTTCTCGTCCTTCCGCTTGATGCCGTCCTGCGCGAGCATCGGGTCGAGCTGGGCGTCGTACAGCAGGATGCTGCCGGCGAGCGTGTCGCCGTTCTCGTCGACGATCTCGCCCCGGGCGCCGTAGAGGGTCTGCGAGGCGCCGAAACCGAGGGCGAGCGAGTCGTCGATGTGCTCGCGCGCGTTGACGACCTGGATGTCGACGAGTCGCACGACGAAGACGATGAGCACGGCGAGGACGACCGAGAGGGCGACCACCGTGCGACGGCGGGAACTGCGAGTGCTGCGCGTCGTCATGGAGCTAGCGTGTCGCCGGAGTCGGCAGACCGTCGGCGATGGGCGGGGGTGTCGCGGAATCGCCCGTCGATTCGGCCATGGGCGCTCCCTGGATCGTGGCGTCGGGCGCGGTGACGAGCGGGGTGTCGGCGATGAGGGCGTTCTGCACCGCCCCGCGACCGATCGCGTCGACGGACGAGGTGCCCGACGCGGGCTGACCCGCCCCGATTAGTGCACCGTCGCTGAGTCGGAGGTAGGAGGGGGTGTCGGCGACGACCATGCCCAGCGCCGACGCGTTCGCGGCGAGGTACTGGGGCGAGCCGAGGCCGGCGACCTCGTCGTAGAGCATCTGCTTCTCGTAGTTCAGGTCGCGCTGCTGCTGGTTGAGCGCGGCGACCTCGAACGTGCCCTGGGTGGTGAGGATCGAGAAGGTCATCTGCGCCAGTGCGATCGCCACGGCGCCGGCGACGGCGATGATGCCGTACGCGAGCTTGGGCCGACGGCGACGCTGCGGCGCATCGAGCGGGCGGAGACGTCGTTCGGGGTTCTCGACGCGGCGCGGTGAGGCCGGGAAGAGCTCGTAGGCGAGATCGCTCATGCGGCCTCCTTCAATCGTTCGGCGGCGCGTAGACGCACCGGTGTGGCTCGGGGATTTCGTGCGCGTTCCTCGTCGCTCGCGATCTCCGCACCTTTGACCAGCACGCGGAAACGGGGGGTGTGCTCGGGGAGCTCGACGGGGAGTCCGCGCGGGGCGGTCGAGGCCGCAGCATCCGCCAGCACGTGCTTGACCAGCCGGTCTTCGAGCGACTGGTAGGCCATGACGACGATGCGCCCGCCCACCGCGAGCGAGTCGAGCGCGGCGGGCATCGCCCGCTCGAGCACGGAGAGCTCCTGGTTGACCTCGATGCGCAGCGCCTGGAAGACGCGCTTGGCGGGGTGTCCCGCGCGCTGGACGGCCGCGGGGGTCGCGTCGTGGAGGATCGAGACGAGGCGCCCCGAGCGGAGGATGGGCTCCTGCTGACGCGCTGCGATGATCGCCCGGGCGTAGCGCGCGGCGAGCTTCTCCTCGCCGTAGCGCTCGAAGATGCGTCGGAGCGCGCCCTCGCCGTAGGTCGCGAGGATCTCGGCCGCCGTCACTCCCCCGCTCTGGTCCATCCGCATATCGAGCGGGGCGTCCTGCGCGTAGGCGAAACCGCGGTCGGCCAGGTCGAGCTGCAGGGACGAGACGCCGAGGTCGAAGAGGATCCCGTCCACGCGGTCGACGCCCGCCGAGGCGATCGCCTCTGCGATGCCGTCGTAGACCGTGTGCACGAGGGTCACACGGTCGCCGAAGGGCGCGAGGCGGTCACCGGCGATGCGCAGGGCGTCGGTGTCGCGGTCGAGGCCGATGAGCCGAACACCCGGGAAACGCTCGAGGAACGCCTCGGAGTGCCCTCCCATGCCGAGGGTGGCGTCGACGAAGACGGCTCCGTCGCGCTCGAGGGCGGGGGCGAGGAGCTCGACGCAGCGGTCGAGGAGGACGGGGGTGTGGAGATCGCGAGCTTCCATGACAGGAGGGGCTTCGTGATCCCGGACCCTGATCCCCCTCCGCATCGACCTGGCGCGGGGGAAGTGCGTCAGGGCGAGCGGCTGGGAATCACGGCCGAGGATCAGAACAAGCCCGGAATCACCTCCTGCTCCATCTCGGAATACGTGTCTTCGTTGGCTTCGGCGTAGGCGTTCCACGCGTCGGCGTTCCAGATCTCGGCGTGCGCGCCGACTCCGGTCACGACGAGCTCGCGCTCGAGCCCGGCGTAGGTGCGCAGTGCCGGCGGCACCGTGATCCGGTTCTGGCTGTCGGGCTTCTCGGCGCTCGCCCCCGAGAGGAACATGCGCAGGAAGTCGCGAGCCTGCTTGTTGCTGAGGGGTGCCTCGCGGATGCGCTCGTGCACCCGTTCGAACTCCGCCTCGCTGAACACGTAGAGGCAGCGCTCCTGCCCCCGCGTCACCACCACGCCGCCGCTGAGGTCGTCGCGGAACTTCGCCGGAAGGATGACGCGCCCTTTGTCGTCGAGCTTGGGGGTGTGCGTGCCGAGCAGCATCCGCTTCCCCCCCTTCGTCCGGCCTGCGAAGTGTTCCCCACTTTACTCCACTCTCCTCCACTTCACCATCATGTACAGCGATATTCCGGGGAAGTTCGACCATGTGGTAGGCGGATGCCGCGCACGCGTGAACGCGACGAACCCCCGCCGTTCCGGGGCGGGGGTTCGTGGCGGGAGGCCCGGGGAGGATTGTGGAGGGAGATCCGGGCAAAGAAAAAACCCCGACTCCGCGGAGTCGGGGTTTCTCAGGGTGGATTAGGAGGGATCGTTGCGGCGGTCCCAGCGGTCGTTCATCCGGTCCATGAAGGAGGAGCCGGCGCGGGATTTCGACGCGCCCGCCGACGGGGCGGTCGTCGGAGACGTCGGCGACGGGGCCGATCCACGAAGCGGCGTCAAGGCGAGGATTACGCCGCCGAGCATGACGGCGAAGCCGATCACGCCCACCGCGATGCTCGCGGCCTGCACGTTGATCGCGACCCCCGCGATGAGGGCGCCGATCCCGACGAGCACGAGGATCGTGCCGTAGACGATGTTCCGATAACTGAGGGCACGCCCGGGGGCAGTGACGACATCGGCGTCGTTTCGCATGAGATGGCGTTCCATCTCGTCCAGCAGACGCTGCTCCTGCTCTGACAGTGGCATGCATCCCCCTCTTGTCCTCGTGGCATCGATTGTACGCGTGCCGCTGATCACTAGGCTAGGCCCGTGCTGCCCTCCCCGGATCCCATCGAGGCTGTTTCCCAGCGACTCGACAACTTCGTGGGTTCGCAGACCCGCTCTTCCGACGAGATGGGCGACGAAGCGGGCCGCTTCGTCGCCGTCGCCGCCGACGCGCTCCGCGGCGGCAAGCGCCTCCGCGCCCGTTTCTGCCTGACCGGCTGGCGGGCCGTCGTCGAGGCCGGCGGGCGCCCCGCCGCATCCGCCCCCGACGGCATCATCGCCGCCGCCGCATCGCTGGAGATCTTCCACGCGGCCGCCCTAGTGCACGACGACATCATCGACAACTCCGATACCCGTCGCGGACGCCCCGCGACCCATCGCGCCCTCGAAGCCGTGCACCGCGAATCGAGCTGGCACGGCGACGCCGCAGCCTTCGGCCGCTCCGGTGCGATCCTGCTCGGCGACCTGCTCGTGGCGTGGAGCGACGACCTGCTCGAGGAGGGCCTCGCCACGCGGCCCCCCGTCGCCGCGGCATCGGCCCGCGCCGAGTACGCGCGCATGCGCCGCGACGTCACGATCGGGCAGTTCCTCGACATCGCGGAGGAATCGGCATTCGTGCGCCAGCCCGACGAGCACCACGCGGAGCGCGCACTGCGCGTCGCATCGTTCAAGTCGGCGCGGTACAGCATCCAGCAGCCGCTGCTCATCGGCGCCGCACTGGGTGAAGCCGACGAGGCGCAGCACGACGCGCTCTCGGCGTTCGGCCACCCGGTGGGGATGGCGTTCCAGCTGCGCGACGACGTGCTCGGCGTCTTCGGCGATGCGGCCGTGACCGGCAAGCCGTCGGGAGACGACCTGCGCGAGGGCAAGCGCACCGTGCTCGTGGCCTACGCCCGCGAAGGCCTTTCCGCGGGTTCGCGTCGGGTGTTCGACGAGCTCATCGGCGACCCGACGCTCGACGAGGGGCAGATCGCCTCGCTGCAGCAGACGATCGTCGAAACCGGGGCGCTCGACCGCGTCGAAGAACTGATCGCCGACTACGCCCGCACGGCCGACCGCGCACTGTCGGGTGCGCGCCTGGGCAACGCCGCCGTCGGCGAGCTGCGCGATCTCGCCCGCGCGGCCACGACCCGGTCCGCCTGAACCGCCGCCGGGATCAGCCGAGCGACTGCGCGACGCGTCGCACTTCGCTCTTGCGCCCCGCGAGCAGCGACTCGATCGGCGGGACGCCGATGGACTCCTCCGGGGAGAGCAACCACTCGATCGCCTCGTCGTCGGTGAATCCGCGGTCGTGCAGCACGATCAGCGTGCCGCGCAGCGATCCGAGCGGCTCGCCGTCGACGAGGAACACCGAGGGGACGAGCAGCTTGCCGTCACGCCGCGTGCCGACGAGCTGACGCTCGTCGAGCATCCGACGGACGCGGCTGAGCGTCTCGCCCGTCGCCTCCACCAGCTCGGGAAGGGACAGCCAGGTCGTCTCGTAGGTCGCACCGCTCACGATGCCACTATCTCATCCGTACGCCGAGTCTTCGGCCGCGCATGAGGCCCGGTTTTCACATCAGCCCCATCCGTCACTTCCGTTGACACCTGTACACATCCGTGACACGGTACCCGGAGTCGGAAGAACGGATGTCCCCCCCATGCGTCGACCTGTCGCTCCCCCTGCCCTTCGCGGATCGAAGGGCACCCTCGCGGGCCTGCCCGTCGCCCTCGTCGGTGCCCTGGCCCTCGCCGGCGCGCCCGAGGCGGCCCACGCCGCCGAGTACACCGTCGCCCCCGGCGACACCGTCAGCGGTATCGCCGCACGCCACGGCCTGTCCACGGCCGACGTGCTTCGCACCAACGGGCTCGGGTGGTCGTCGATCATCCGCCCCGGCCAGAAGATCCAGCTCGGCGCCACGGATGCTGCGCCCGCCCCCGCGCCCGAGTCCCCTGCTCCCGCGCCGCCCGCTGCGACGGGCTACACGATCCGCGCGGGCGACACGATCAGCGGGATCGCCCGCACGCACGGCACCACCATCGACGCGGTCCTCGCCGCGAACGGGTTGGACCGCTCGTCGATCATCTACCCCGGGCAGGTCATCGCCGTACCCGCGGGAACGGTGTCGTCCGTATCCGCGGCACCGGTCGTCGACGGACTCGACGCCGAGCAGGTCGCCAACGCGCAGGTCATCGTGCGGGTGGGACATGAGCTCGGCGTCCCCGACCGCGGGATCGCCATCGCGCTGGGCACGGCGATGCAGGAGTCGTGGTTGCGCAACCTCGACTGGGGCGACCGCGACTCGCTCGGCCTGTTCCAGCAGCGACCGAGCATGGGCTGGGGGTCGGCCGCCGAGGTCAGCGACCCGACGCGCTCGGTGCGCGTGTTCTACGGCGGCTCCTCCGATCCGAACGGAACGCGCACGCGAGGACTGCTCGATATCCCCGGGTGGGAGGCCATGAGCTACGCCGACGCGGCGCAGGCCGTGCAGATCTCGGCCTACCCCGAGCGGTATGCGCAGTGGGAGGCACCCGCCGCCCTGTGGCTCGCCGCGCTGCGGTGATGCGCAGCATCCGCTTCGGGCACAGGTGGATAACGGAGGTGAGCCGCTCCCCCGGCTCACAGGAGCCGCTCCGTAGACTCTGAGCGTGAGCACGAGTCAGCAGACCGACCCGCTGATCGGCCGTCTCGTCGACGGCCGATACCGGGTGCGCGCGCGTATTGCGCGCGGCGGTATGGCTACCGTGTACGTGGCCACCGACATGCGGCTCGAGCGCAGGGTCGCGCTGAAGGTGATGCACGGCCACCTGAGCGATGACACCGTGTTCCAGAGCCGGTTCATCCAGGAGGCGCGCTCGGCCGCGCGGCTGGCCGACCCGCACGTGGTGAACGTCTTCGACCAGGGCCAGGACGGCGAGATGGCCTACCTGGTCATGGAGTACCTCCCCGGCATCACGCTGCGCGAGCTCATGCGCGAGCAGAGACGCCTGACGGTTCCGCAGACCATCACGATCATGGACGCCGTGCTCTCGGGTCTGGCTGCTGCCCACCGGGCCGGAATCGTCCACCGCGACGTGAAGCCCGAGAACGTGCTGCTCGCCGAAGACGGCCGCATCAAGATCGGCGACTTCGGACTCGCTCGTGCCACGACAGCGAACACCGCCAGCGGCGCCATGCTCATGGGCACCATCGCCTACCTCGCACCCGAGCTCGTCACCCGCGGCACCGCCGATGCGCGCAGCGACATCTACTCCCTCGGCATCCTCCTGTACGAGATGCTCGTCGGCGAGCAGCCCTACAAGGGCGAGCAGCCCATGCAGATCGCCTTCCAGCACGCGACCGACTCGGTCCCCCGCCCGAGCGCGAAGAACCCCAGCGTTCCCGAGCAGCTCGACGAGCTCGTGCTGTGGTCGACCGAGAAGGTTCCCGACGATCGTCCGACCGACGCCGCCGTCATGCTGCAGCGGCTCCGCGACATCGAGCGCGAGCTCGGGGTCGCCCCGCAGGTCGCCCGAGCCGTCTCCGTGGGCACCGCCGTCGACGACGAGGCCTTCGACTCCGGCGGGTACACGAAGGTGCTGCCGGCGAACGCCGCCACGCCCACCGGACCGACCGCCACGGTGGACGAGATCGACAACGCGGCTCGCCTGCGCGGCAAGACGCGACGGCGCACGGCGCGCGGCGCCTGGCTCTTCACCCTCGTGATCCTGCTCGCGGGGCTCGCCGCCGGCACGGGGTGGTGGTTCGGTTCCGGGCCGGGCTCTCTCGTGGCCGTGCCCTTCGTGGAGGGCGGATCGTTCGCCGACGCCGAGGCGGCGATCGCCGCGCAATCGCTCGTGGCCGTGCAGCAAGACGTCTACGACCTCGACATCCCCGCCGGCGTCGTGGTCGGCAGCGACCCCGGTGCGGGCGCGCGCGTCGACAAGGAGTCGACGGTGTCGGTGCAGGTCTCGCAGGGGCCTCGGCCTCAGCAGGTCGAGCCGCTGAACGGACGCACCGCCGACGAAGCGAGCGGCATCATCACCGCCCTGAACCTCTCCGTCGGCGACCGGGCGGAGGAATTCACCGACGCCGACGCGGGCACGGTGCTCAGCGCCACCCTCATTCCGCGCGCGGGCGGGGAGGCCGTGCCGTGCACCGACGGATGCTCCGCGCTCGAGGGCGACACCGTGTCGCTCCTCGTCTCGAAGGGCCCCGTTCCCAACGTCCGCGGCCTCAGCATCGGAGACGCCACCTCGGCGCTGACGCAGGCCGGTCTCGTCGTCTCCGGCGACACTCGCGAAGACTTCAGCACCTCGGTCGACGAGGGTCGTGTCATCGACATGGCGGGGCGCACCGACGGCGGCAACTGGCGCCCGGGCGAGACGGTCACGCTCATCGTGTCGAAGGGGCCGCCCCTCTTCCCGGTCCCGAACGTCGTCGGCATGACCCGTGATCAGGCCAAGGCCGCGCTGACCAACGCGGGCTTCACCCTCGAGTACGACACCCGCTGGGATGCCTTCCCCGACCCGTTCACCAAGGTCGAGTCGCAGACGCCCGCCGCCGAGGCGCAGCGGGTCAAGGGCACCGAGGTGTCGATCCGGATCGCCGCCTCGCTCTGAGCGACGGCGCACGCCGAGCGCGAAGCATCCTTTCGCCGTTCCCGGTGCAGGAAATGTGACGGAGGTAGGACGATCCTCGCGGTATCGTCCTACCTCCGTGCCGTTTCCTGCTCGGCGTGTGCGTCAGATCTTCGCGAGCTCCTCGGCCACGAGGAACGCGAGCTCGAGGCTCTGCATGTGGTTCAGGCGCGGGTCGCAGAGGCTCTCGTAGCGCGTCGCGAGGGTCGCCTCGTCGATGTGCTCCGAACCTCCGAGGCACTCGGTGACGTCGTCGCCGGTGAGCTCGACGTGGATTCCGCCCGGGAACGTGCCCGCCGCGCGGTGCGCCTCGAAGAATCCCCGCACCTCGTCGACGACGTCGTCGAAGCGACGCGTTTTGTAGCCGGTGGGCGTGGTGATGCCGTTGCCGTGCATCGGGTCGGTGACCCACAGCGGCGTCGCGCCGGAGTCGCGGACGGCCTCGAGCAGCGGCGGCAGGGCGTCGCGGATCTTGCCGGCACCCATGCGCGTGATGAACGTCAGACGCCCGGGCTCGCGCTCGGGGTCGAGCTTGTCGATCAGAGCGAGTGCGGTCTCGGGCGTCGTCGACGGACCGAGCTTCACACCGATGGGGTTGCGGATCTTGGAGAAGTAGTCGATGTGCGCGCCATCGAGGTCGCGCGTGCGCTCACCGATCCACACGAAGTGCGCCGAGGTGTTGTACGGCGTCCCGGTGCGCGAGTCGATACGCGTCATGGGGCGCTCGTAGTCCATCAGCAGACCCTCGTGGCCCGTGTAGAACTCCACGCGCTTGAGCTCGTCGAAGTCGGCACCCGCCGCCTCCATGAACTTGATGGCACGGTCGATCTCGCCCGCGAGGCGCTCGTATTGCTGGTTGGCGGGGTTCTTCGCGAAGCCCTGGTTCCAGCTGTGCACCTCGCGCAGGTCGGCGAAGCCGCCCTGGGTGAACGCGCGGATTAGATTGATCGTCGACGCGGCCGTGTGGTACCCCTTCAGCAGTCGCGCGGGATCGGCCCGGCGCGACGCCTCGGTGAAGTCGTACCCGTTGACGATATCGCCGCGGTACGCGGGCAGGGTGACCTCGCCGCGCGTCTCGGTGTCGCTCGAGCGGGGCTTGGCGAACTGACCTGCCATGCGCCCCATCTTCACGACCGGCATCGAGGCGCCGTAGGTGAGCACCACGGCCATCTGCAGCACCGTCTTGATGCGGTTGCGGATCTGCTCGGCGGTCGCGCCGGCGAAGGTCTCGGCGCAGTCGCCGCCCTGAAGGAGGAACGCCTTGCCCGACGCCGCGCGCGCGAGGCGCTCGCGGAGCTGGTCGACCTCGCCCGCGAAGACGAGGGGAGGGAGGATGGCGAGTTCTTCGGATGCTGCGGCGGCGGCGTCGGCGTCATACCACTGCGGCTGCTGCTTGATCGGCAGAGAACGCCAGTGATCGAGTGCGTCGAGCTGAGGGAGCATCCCTGAAGTCTAGCGAGACGAGAGGGCGGTCGTTGCGGCCTGGGCGGCGGCGAGTCTGTCCTTCACCGTCGAGGCGTAGACGTCTTCGTACTCCTGCTCGCCCAGTCGTTGGAGAGCGACCATGATCTCGTCCGTCACCGAGCGCAGGATGTAGCGGTCGCCCTCCATGCCCGCGAAGCGGGAGAAGTCCAGCGGCTCGCCGATGACGATCCCCACGCGACCGATGCGCGGGATGCGCTGTCCGATCGGCTGGATCGTGTCGGTGTCGACCATGACGACGGGCACGACCGGCACGCGCGCCTCCAGCGCCATGCGGGCAAGACCCGTCCGGCCGCGGTAGAGCTTGCCGTCGGGGCTGCGGGTGCCCTCGGGGTAGATGCCCAGCAGATCTTCGCGGCCGAGGACGGCCAGCCCGGTGTTGAGCGAGGCCTCGGACGCCTTGCCCCCGGACCGGTCGATGGGGATCTGCCCGGTGGCCTTGAAGAAGATGCGCGTCGCCCAGCCCTTGAGCCCCTTGCCGGTGAAGTAGTCGCTCTTGGCGAGGAAGGCCATCGGCCGGTCGATCATGAGCGGGAGGAAGATCGAGTCGGCGAAGGAGAGATGGTTGCTTGCCAGGATCGCCGCGCCCTCGGCCGGGATGTTGCGGCGTCCGATGATCCAGGGCCGGAAGATCGCCTTCAGAACCGGTCCGATGACGATGTACTTCATGAGCCAATAGAACATCGTCAGCGATCCCGTCCCGCGAGGTCGGCCACGCCGATCAGCCCCGCGTCGTTGCCGAGTCGGGCGATGACGAAGTCGGCGACGGGCCGGTCGCCGAATCCCGGCAGTGACGTCTCGTAGGCCAGACGCACCGGTTCGAGAAGGTCGTCGCCGAGCTGGGCCACTCCCCCGCCGATGACGAACAGCTCGGGATCCAGCACCGCCTGGAAACCGCCGCAGGCCTCGCCGAGCGCCGTCGCCACGCGGCGAAGCGCTTCGACGGCACCGGGGTCGCCCGCGAGCACCAGCCGCGAGATCGACGGACCCTCGATCGTTCCCTGCTCGTCGCGGAGGGCGGCGAGACCGGCTCCGATCACGGGGTCGTCGGCGATCTCGAGTGCCTCGCGCTGCAGTGCCCTGCCGGACGCGTACTGCTCCAAGCATCCGCTCTGCCCGCAACCGCACGGGTGACCGCCGCGGATGAATCTCATGTGCCCGAGTTCGGCGGCGATGCCGTTGCCGCCCCGGTACAGGCTGCCCTCGGCAACGATCGCTCCCCCGACGCCCGTGCCCATCGTGAGCATGACCATGTCGGAGACGCCCCGCCCGGCTCCGAAGCGGAACTCGCCCCAGCCGGCGGCATTCGCGTCGTTCTCGATCGTGACGGGCGCTTCGAGGCGGGCCTCGAGGCGGGCGCGCAGCGGCTCGTTGCGCCAATCGATGTTGGGCGCGTAGATCACGGTGCGGCGCGCGCGGTCGATGAAACCCGCCGCGGCGACGCCGATGCCGGCGACGCGGTGGGAACGGCGGAAGTGGGAGGCCATGTCGACGACGGCATCCAGCAGAGCCTCGCCGTCGATCGGGGTGTCGACGCGGAGTTTTTCAACGATCCGGCCTTCGGCGTCCACGACGCCTCCGGCGATCTTCGTCCCGCCGATATCGATTCCGACGTTCAGCACCTCGTTGTCCCTTCCGGCCGACGCCCTCGCGACGGCGTGTGAAGTCTAGCCAAGGCGCGCGGCCCCGGATGATGCCCGAGACCCTCCGGATAGACTCGAAACGTCCAGCGAAACCCGCCCGGTACCAAAGGAGTTGCCGTGATCCAGTTCGACGCACCCCCCGTCGTCCCTGCAGACCCGCAAGCGAACGTGAGCGACCTGCTCGTCGACCGTGTGGCCGCCAGCCCCGACCGTGCCCTGTTCGCCGTGCCCGACGGCACGGGGTGGCGCGACATCTCGGCCAAGGAGTTCCACCGCCAGGTCGTGTCGCTGGCGAAGGGATTCGCGGCGGTCGGTATCCAGCCCGGCGACAAGGTCGCCTTCCTCGCACGCACGACGTACGACTGGACCCTCGTCGACTTCGCGCTCTTCTTCGCCGGGGCGGTCATGGTGCCCGTCTACGAGACGAGCTCGCCGGCGCAGATCCAGTGGATCCTGTCCGACTCCGGCGCGATCGCGATCATCGTGGAGTCGCCCGACCACTCGGCACGTCTCGAGGAGGTTCGCGGCGAGCTCCCGCTCCTGCGCAACGTGTGGTCCATGCAGGGCGGCGACCTCGACCGCCTCGTCTCACAGGGCGCGACCGTCGAGGACGACGAGATCGAGCGCCGCCGCAACCTCGCGATCGGCAGCGACATCGCGACCCTCATCTATACGTCGGGATCGACCGGCCGCCCGAAGGGCTGCGTGCTCACCCACAGCAATTTCGTCGAGCTGTCGCGCAACTCGGGCAAGGCGCTTCGCGAGGTCGTCGACGTCCCCGGAGCGTCGACGCTGCTGTTCATCACCACGGCGCACGTCTTCGCGCGCTTCATCTCGATCCTCAACGTGCACGCCGGCGTGAAGACCGGCCACCAGCCCGACACCAAGCAGCTGCTTCCCGCGCTCGGGTCGTTCAAGCCGACCTACCTCCTCGCCGTCCCCCGCGTCTTCGAGAAGGTCTACAACTCCGCCGAGCAGAAGGCCGAGGCCGGAGGCAAGGGCAAGATCTTCCGCGCCGCCGCGGCGGCCGCCGTGCAGCACTCGCAGCTGCTGCAGGACGGCAAGCGCATCCCGCTCGGACTGAAGATCACCTTCGCCCTCTTCGACAAGCTCGTGTACAGCAAGCTGCGCGAGGCCATGGGCGGCCGCGTCGTCTATGCGGTGAGCGGGTCTGCCCCGCTCGGACCGCGCCTCGGGCACTTCTTCCACAGCCTGGGCGTCGTCATCCTCGAGGGCTACGGCCTCACCGAGACCACCGCGCCCGCGACGGTGAACCTCGCCACCCGCTCGAAGATCGGCACCGTCGGCCCCGCGCTTCCGGGCGTCGGCGTGCGCCTCACCGACGAGGGTGAGATCCAGGTGCGCGGCATCAACGTGTTCAAGGAGTACTGGCGCAACCCGCAGGCGACCGCCGAGGCGTTCGACGGCGACTGGTTCCGCACCGGCGACATCGGCGCCTTCGATGACGACGGATTCCTCACCATCACCGGCCGCAAGAAGGAGATCATCGTCACCGCCGGCGGAAAGAACGTCGCACCGGCCGTTCTCGAAGATCCCATCCGAGCCAACCCGATCGTGGGCCAGGTCGTCGTCGTCGGCGATCAGAAGCCGTTCATCTCCGCCCTCATCACCCTCGACCCCGAGATGCTGCCCACCTGGCTCGGCAACAACGGGCTGCCCGCCGACATGGCTCTGACGGATGCGGCGCGGCACGAGGCCGTCCGCGCCGAGGTGCAGCGGGCGATCGACGCGGCAAACGCGCACGTGTCGCGCGCCGAGTCGATCCGCAAGTTCACGATCCTGCCCATCGAGTGGACCGAGGCGAGCGGGCACCTCACGCCCAAGATGAGCATCAAGCGCAACGTCATCGTCGCGGACTTCGCCGACGAGATCGAAGACCTCTACGCCACGCCCGTCAACACCACGAACATCTCGCTGGCGTGAGCGTCCGCACCCGCTGACACACCAATTCCGGCCGAGACCCACCGCCAGGCGGGGTGTCTCGGCCGGAATTGGTGTCTCGCGCGCGGCGGGTCAGAACCAGTCGGATTCGCGGATCTCGCGCATCGCCTGACGGCGCGTCTCGGGGGGCAGCCGGGAGATGAAGAGCATGCCCGCGAGGTGGTCGGTCTCGTGCTGGAGCGCCTGGGCCATGAGCCCCTCGCCCTCCAGGACGAGCTCGTCGCCGTTGACATCCATGCCGACGACACGGGCGTACGGGTGGCGGAGTGCTTCGTGCCAGACGTTCGGGATCGACAGGCACCCTTCGCCGACGAGATCGGGCTCGCCGCGCGTCTCGACGAGCACCGGGTTGAGGATGTAGCCGATCTCGCCGTCGACGTTGTAGCTGAACGCGCGAAGGCCGACTCCGATCTGCGGGGCGGCGAGACCCGCACGGTTCGGCAGGGCCACCCCCTCGACCAGGTCGTCGACGAGGGCGCGTATGCCGTCGTCGATCTCGTCGATGGGTGCGCTCGGGGCGCGCAGAACGGGGTCGCCGAAGAGGCGGATCGTGCGGATGGGCATCGTCAGGCGGCCTCGGGGGCGGCGCGGAGGCCGCCGATGACGGCGGCTGCGAGCTCGCGGGCCGCCTTGCGGGTAGCGGGCTGCAGGTCGCGGAACACGATGGCGCTGCCCGTGCCGATGGCGGTGTCGTACGGAACGCGCACCACCGAACGTACGCGGGTGCGGAAGTGCCCCTCGAGCTCGCTCTCGCGCACCAGCGGCGCACCGGGGCGGGCGTTGTTCAGCACGACGACCGCCTCGCGCGCCTGACGCGCGTAGCCGTTCGTCTCGAGCCAGGTGAGCGTCTCCGATGCCAGGCGCGCCTCGTCGACGCTGAGACCGGCCACGATCACGAGCTGGTCGGACAGATCGAGGGTCGCCCCCATGACGGAGTGCACGATGCCCGTACCCGTGTCGGTCAGGACGAGCGAGTAGTAGTGGGCGGCCAGCTCCGCGACATCGCGATAGTCGCGGTCGTTGAACGCCTCGGAGACACGCGGGTCGGCGTCGGACGACAGCACGTCGAGCCGCGTCTCGTCGCGGGCGACGAGGGCCGAGATGTCTGCGTAGCCGGTGACATCGGCCCGGCCGCGCACGAGGTCTCGCACCGTGCGCGAACTGGTGCGCGAGATGCGGTCGGCGAGCGTCCCGCGGTCGGGGTTCGCGTCGACGGCGATGACACGGTCGTCGCGGGCGTCGGCGAGGGCCATTCCCAGGAGCGCCGTGATGGTCGTCTTACCGACTCCGCCCTTGCGCGAGAGCACGGGGACGAAGCGGGCCCCACCCGACAGCGGCGCGGAGATCAGGCGGTCCAGCTCTTTGCGAGCGCGGGCCTTCTGCCCGTCGCCCAGGTTGATGCGGTGGCCCGAGATCGAGTAGACGAGCTGCTGCCAGAGGCCCTCGGGCTCGGGCCGCGAGAGCTGGGAGCGGTCGAGCAGACGGTCGGGCGTCAGCAGGTCGGAGCTCTCGCGACTGCCGTCGAACTCGCCCAGCCGCTTCGAGGCCATCGTCACCTCGGGGTCACGCGTGACGACGCGCTCCGATGCGCGATCCCGGTCGATGCGCTGGTGGGCACCGGTGTTGTTCGCCTCGCGGCGGGTCGTCGGTACGCTCCCGGTACGCGGGGCGAGCGGCGCGGCCGAGACCGCGACGGCGGCGACGGACGTCGCCGTCGTGACGGGCGCACCCGCCGCGGCGGCAGCGGCGGATGCCGCGCTCGTGGCGGACTCGTCGGCTCCGGCGTTCGGCTTCGCGCGCTCCTCGGCATCGTCGGCGGGATCGATGACCTCGGGCTCCCGCTCGACGGGCGCCTCGGCAGCATCCGCTTCCGACCCCTCCGTCTCGGCGACGACGTCGGCACCGTCGTCGCCGTCGGCGGTGTCGGAGACGTCGTCGAGCTCGACATCGACGTAGACCTCGTCGGACTCGCCCGCCGCTTCGGACTCCCCGGTCTCCGGCTCGGGCACCTCGGACCGGTTCTCGGCGTCGGCGACGTCGGCGGGACCGGATGCTTCGACAGCACCGTGCTCGTCGATGACCTCGTCGTCGATGACCTCGGCGTCGTAGATGTCCTCGGCGTCCGAGGTGTCCTCCGCGTCGTGGATCTCCTCGTCGTCGGCGGTCTCGGCGGCCGGCAGCTCCCCCTCGACGATCTCGCCGGTCGGGATCTCGTCGATCCGGATCTCGTCGCCGATGACGTCGTCGTCGTCGAGATCGTCGTCGCCGGAGCCGACGGGAAGGACGACGCGCAACTGCGCCGTGGGGGTTCCGAGAAGGCCGATTCCGGCGGAGTCGAGACTGCCGGTATCGGAGAGGACGCCGTGTTCGGCGTCTTCTGGCGGGTTCTCGTCGTGTCGATCGAGCGTCACTGCGGGTACTCCAAACGGGGATCGGGCGCGAGCGCCCATCCCCTCAGGTTACTGCGCGGGACGGATCACGACCAAAAGGTCTCCGGCGTCGACCTGCTGAGGCGACCCCACGGCGAGGCGTTCGACCACTCCCGAGACCGGTGCGGTGATCGCGGCCTCCATCTTCATGGCCTCGATCGACGCGACCGCCTGGCCCGCCTCGACCCTGTCGCCCTCCGCGGATTTCAGCGTCACGACGCCCGAGAAGGGAGCCGCGACCTGACCCGGTCGAGTCGTGTCGGCCTTCTCTGCCTGCCTCACGTCGACCTCGATCGAACGGTCGCGCACGAACACCGGGCGCAGCTGCCCGTTGAGGGTCGTCATGACCGTGCGCATGCCCTTGTCGTCGGCCTCGCCGATGGCTTCGAGTCCGACGAAGAGCTGGACGCCCTTCTCGATCTCGACGACGTGCTCCGCCCCGGGTACGAGACCGTAGAGGTAGTCGGGGGTGTCCAGAACGCTCAGGTCGCCGTAGGCGTCGCGCATCTCGCGGAAGATCTTCGTCGGACCGGGGAAGAGCAACGTGTTCAACGCCGCGCGCCGCTCGGCGGACGCGCCTTCCAGATCGGCGGACTGCTCGGGCGTCAACGGGGTGACGCCGATCTTCACGTCGCGTCCGGCGAGCACCTTCGTGCGGAACGGTTCGGGCCAGCCTCCCGGCAGATCGCCGAGTTCGCCGGCCATGAAGCCCACGACCGAGTCGGGCACGTCGTACTTCTCGGGGTTCGCCTCGAAGTCGGCGGGATCGGCCCGCACGGCCGCGAGGTGCAGAGCGAGATCGCCCACCACCTTCGACGACGGGGTCACCTTCGGCACGCGGCCCAGGATCGCGTTCGCGGCCGCGTACATGTCCTCGATCAGCTCGAAGTCGTCGGCCAGGCCGAGCGCGATCGCCTGCTGGCGGAGGTTGGAGAGCTGACCGCCCGGGATCTCGTGGCGGTACACGCGGCCGGTAGGGCCGGGCAGGCCCGACTCGAACGGCCCGTACAGGTGACGCACGGCCTCCCAGTACGGCTCGAGGTCGGAGACGGCCTCCAGGCTCAACCCCGTGTCGCGCTCGGTGTGGGCCATCGCCGCCACGAGCGCCGACAGCGACGGCTGGCTCGTGGTTCCCGACAGGGGCGCGGCGGCCGCGTCGACAGCATCCGCCCCGGCCGCGGATGCCGCCAGGAGAGTCGCGAGCTGTCCGCCGGCCGTGTCGTGCGTGTGCACGTGCACGGGCAGGTCGAAGCGCTCGCGCAGCGCGGTGACCAGACGCGATGCCGCGGCGGGTCGCAGGAGCCCCGCCATGTCCTTGATCGCGAGCACATGGGCGCCCGCGTCGACGATCTGCTCGGCGAGGCCGAGGTAGTAATCCAGCGTGTACAGCGACTCGGCGGGGTCGAGCAGGTCGCCGGTGTAGCAGACGGCGACCTCGGCGACGGCCGAGCCTGTGGCGAGCACCGCGTCGATGGCAGGGCGCATCTGCGAGACGTCGTTGAGGGCGTCGAAGATGCGGAAGATGTCGACCCCGGATGCTGCGGCCTCGGCCACGAACGCGTCGGTGACCTCCGACGGGTACGGCGTGTAACCGACGGTGTTGCGGCCGCGCAGCAGCATCTGCAGAGCGACGTTCGGCAGCGCCGTGCGCAGGGCGTCGAGGCGCTCCCACGGGTCTTCGCCGAGGAAGCGCAGTGCCACGTCGTAGGTCGCGCCGCCCCACGCCTCGACCGAGAGCAGCTCGGGGGTCAGTCGCGCGACGTAGGGCGCGACGGTGACGAGGTCTTTCGTGCGCACCCGTGTCGCGAGGAGCGACTGGTGGGCGTCGCGGAACGTGGTGTCGGTGACGGCGAGGGCGGTCTGTTCGCGCAGCGCCCGCGCGAATCCTTCGGGGCCGAGCTCCTGCAGACGCTGGCGCGATCCGACGGGGGCCGGGGCCAGCAGGTCGAGGGCAGGGAGCTTGGAGCGGGGGTCGACCGACAGCGGGTTCTGCCCGTTCGGCCGGTTGACCGTGGCGTCGACGAGCCAGTTGAGCATCTTCGTGCCGCGGTCTTTCGACTCGCGGCCGCGCAGCAGTTCGGGGCGCTCATCGATGAAGGACGTGCTCACGTCGCCGGCCACGAAGGCCGGGTCATCGAGCACCGCCTGGAGGAAGG
This sequence comes from Microbacterium sp. AG1240, assembly GCF_003635115.1. Taxonomy (GTDB): domain Bacteria; phylum Actinomycetota; class Actinomycetes; order Actinomycetales; family Microbacteriaceae; genus Microbacterium. The sequence goes on along the minus strand of NZ_RBXJ01000004.1, from coordinate 74,889 downwards.
GGATGTTCGTGGAGACGCCGCGGATGCGGAACTCGGCGAGGGCGCGACGCGCGCGGGCGACGGCGGCGCCGAAATCGCGCCCGCGGCACGTGAGCTTCGCCAGCATCGAGTCGAAGTGGGGGCTGACCTGCGATCCGGCCGCCGTGGTGCCGCCGTCGAGGCGGATGCCGGCGCCACCGGGCGAGCGGTACGTCGTGATCTTGCCGGTGTCGGGGCGGAACCCCTGCGTGGGGTCTTCCGTCGTGATGCGGCACTGGAGAGCGGCGCCGCGCAGGCGGATCTCACCCTGCGTGAGGCCGAGATCGACGAGGGTCTGGCCGGCGGCGATCCGCATCTGCGACTGCACGAGGTCGACGTCGGTGACCTCCTCGGTCACGGTGTGCTCGACCTGGATGCGCGGGTTCATCTCGATGAAGACGACTTCGCCGGTGCGGGGGCCGGCCGTCTCGAGCAGGAACTCGACCGTGCCGGCGTTCTGGTAGCCGATCGACCGGGCGAAAGCCACGGCGTACCGGTGCAGATCGTCGCGGACGCCCTCGTCGAGGTTCGGGGCGGGAGCGATCTCGATGACCTTCTGGTGGCGCCGCTGCACCGAGCAGTCGCGCTCGAACAGGTGCACCGTCTCGCCCGCCTGATCGGCGAGGATCTGCACCTCGATGTGGCGGGGCCGCTGCACGGCCTGCTCGAGGAACATCCTCGCGTCGCCGAACGCGCTCTGCGCCTCGCGCATGGCCTCCGCCAGCGCCGGTGCGAGCTCCGCCGCATCCGCCACACGGCGCATCCCTCGACCGCCACCTCCGGCGACCGCCTTCGCGAACAGCGGGAATCCGATGTCGCCGGCTTGAGCGACGAGAGCGTCGATGTCATCGGATGCTTCGGTCGATCGCAGCACGGGAACACCCGCCGAGATGGCGTGGTGCTTCGCGGTGACCTTGTTGCCCGCCATCTCGAGCACCGCGGCCGGCGGACCGATGAAGGCGATGCCGTTGGCGGCGGCCTGCTCGGCGAGGTCGGGGTTCTCGGAGAGGAAGCCGTAGCCCGGGTAGATCGCGTCGGCGCCCGACTCCTTCGCCACGCGGATGATCTCCGCGACGTCGAGGTAGGCACGCACGGGGTGGCCCCGTTCGCCGATCAGGTAGGCCTCGTCGGCCTTGAGCCGATGGAGGGAACTGCGATCTTCGTAGGGGAACACCGCGACGGTGCGGGCGCCCACTTCATACGCCGCGCGGAACGCACGGATGGCGATCTCCCCACGGTTCGCGACGAGGATTTTTCGGAACATTCGCACCTCACTGAGCAGACGACCTAAGGGGGCAAAGTGTGCTCACAGCCTAGGGGACGGTAACGTAGGGGATCGTGCACGTTCTCTCGGTCAGCTCGCTCAAAGGTGGGGTCGGCAAGACCACCGTGACGCTCGGGCTCGCCTCAGCAGCGTTCGCGCGTGGTGTCCGCACCCTCGTCGTGGATCTCGATCCCCAATCGGATGTCTCCACCGGCATGGACATCCAGGTGGCGGGGCGCCTCAATATCGCCGACGTCCTCGCCAATCCGCGGGAGAAGGTCGTGCGTCAGGCGATCACCTCGTCGGGGTGGGCGAAGGTCCACCCGGGAACGATCGACGTTCTCATCGGCAGCCCCTCGGCGATCAACTTCGACGGACCGCACCCGAGCGTGCGCGACGTGTGGAAGCTCGAGGAGGCGCTCGCGACGATCGAGGCCGACTACGACCTCGTGCTCATCGACTGCGCGCCATCTCTCAATGCCCTGACCCGCACCGCGTGGGCGGCATCCGACCGCGTGATCGTGGTCACCGAGCCCGGGCTCTTCTCCGTCGCCGCCGCCGACCGCGCGCTGCGCGCGATCGAAGAGATCCGCCGGGGCCTCTCCCCCCGTCTCCAGCCGCTCGGTGTCGTCGTCAACCGCGTGCGCCCCCAGTCGATCGAGCACCAGTTCCGCATCAAGGAACTGCGAGACATGTTCGGCCCCCTCGTTTTGAACCCGCAGCTGCCCGAGCGCACGTCGCTGCAGCAGGCTCAGGGCGCGGCGAAGCCGTTGCACGTCTGGCCGGGCGACTCGGCGCAGGAACTCGCGGCCGACTTCGACGCCCTCCTCGACCGCATCATGCGCACCGGCCGCATCCCCGTACCGGGCGACACCCGCGCCTGAGGGCGACGGCTTCACCCGGCGGTGACGTCTCTCGACGGACACGTCTCGGCACCCATGCCCTGACGAGCACGACCTCGCGGACACGTCCTGACGGGCGCTGAGCGCCGCACGGCGCGCTCAGCGAACGCCCGCATCGACGGGATGACGTCCGCGACCGGTCGTCGGTGGAGCGGACGCGCGAGACGGAGGTCTACGCGGTGCGCTTGGTGCGGCGGGCGGCGAGCTCGTCGACGGGGTCGATCACGGTGGCATCGAAGTCGATGAGCGTCGTCTCGACCTCGCGCAGCACCTTGCCGACGGCGATGCCGAAGACGCCCTGGCCTCGGCTGACGAGGTCGATGACCTCGTCGTTGGAGGTGCACAGGTAGACGGAGGCCCCGTCGCTCATGAGCGTCGTGCCCGCGAGATCGCGGATGCCGGATGCGCGGAGCTGCTCGACGGCCGTGCGGATCTGCTGGAGCGAGATACCGGTGTCGAGAAGGCGTTTGACGAGCTTCAGAACGAGGATGTCGCGGAAGCCGTAGAGCCGCTGCGAACCGGAGCCGCTCGCACCGCGGACGGTGGGCTCGACGAGTTCGGTGCGCGCCCAGTAGTCGAGCTGACGGTAGGTGATGCCCGCGGCGCGGGCGGCTACCGCTCCGCGGTACCCCACCTCGTCGTCGAGACCGGGAAGACCGTCGGTGAAGAGGAGTTCCGCCGAGAAACCAGGTTCTCCGACAGCGTCGCCAGCGTTCATGCCGTCGTGCCTCCTCATGTGATCTCTCCCCACGCTAGAACAGCCCCGACCCTCCGGCAATGACATCCGCTCGCCGGGCCCCGGCGTGTCGCAAAGGTCACGGGAACATCACGACAGCAGGCGATCGATCGCCCCGCGGACGAAGATCGCACGCACCTCGTCGAGGCGCTTGGCGAGCTCGGGCGCGAGCTCGTTCGCTCGCGCTCGCGACGCCGTGTCGGGGCGGCGCAGGAGCGCGGACAGGGCCGATTCGATCAGCGTCGCCTCGCGCTCCGCGCTCTGGCGCAGCGACCGCATGTGCCGGGGCTCGATGCCGTGGCGGTCGAGCGCGACGAGCGCCCTCAGCAGCGTGACCGTCTGCTCGGTGTAGGAGTCGGCACCCACGATGACGCCGGTCGAGATCGCGTCGTTGAGCAGCTGGGGGGCGGCTCCTGCCGCGGAGAGCAGTTCGTCGCGGCGGTATCGACGCGGCGCGGGAACGATCGAGGGCACCGACGACGGCGAGGCGGGCTCGCGACCGGCATCGACGTCGGCGAGATAGTCGCGGATCACCGACAGCGGCAGGTAGTGGTCGCGCTGCAGGGTGAGAGCGAGGCGCAACCGCTCGAGGTCGGCGGCCGAGAACTTGCGGTAGCCCGATTCGGTGCGCGTCGGGGTGATGATCCCCTGCACCTCGAGGAAACGCAGCTTGCTCGAGGTGAGCGCCGGGAAGTCGGGAGTCAGACGCGCGAGCACCTGGCCGATGCTGAGGAGGCCCGCGGTCGCCGTGGACCTGCCACGGGCGGATGCGGCGGGCATCAGGCGTCGGCCGCCTGCTGCAGGTCGGCGGGCGAGACGAAGAAGTTGAGACGGAACTTTCCGATGCGCACCTCGGCGCCGTTCACCAGCGCTGCGCGGTCGACGCGTTCGCCGTTCACGTAGGTGCCGTTGAGCGAGCGCTGATCGACGATGTCGAATCGGGTGCCCTCCCGGGTGATCTCGGAGTGCCGACGCGAGACGGTGACGTCGTCGAAGAAGATGTCGGCCTCGGGGTGGCGCCCGACGGTCGTGACGTCGGTGTCGAGCAGGTAGCGCGCCCCCGCCGTCGGACCGGAGCGGACGATCAGCAGGGCGGCTCGCGATGGCAACGCCCCGATCGCCTCGAGCTCGGCCTCGCTGAGGTCGGCGCCGAAGGGGATGAACGACAGGTCGGAATCGTGTCCGAACGTCTGCGTCATGTCGTGCGGGAGTCGCTCGGAAGCGCTCTCGTCAGAGCCGCGGCGCACGTCCTCCGGCTCAGGTCGACGGGTCTCGTCCACAGGTCCTCCTTCGCTCCCCAAACCTTATCCGATGACAGTAGTGTCCACAGACCCGCGCGAGCACCCCGGATACGCTGGACGGGTGACTTCCTCCCCTATGCGCACCCGTCGCCGCGCACCGTTCGCGGTGGCCGCGGCCCTCCTCGCCCTGTTCGCGGTCTTCGGGCCCGCGTCGCCCGTTTCCGCTCACGACCAGCTCGTTTCGACCGACCCGGCGGCTGATGCGGTGCTGACGGCGCTGCCGTCGGAGATCACCCTGTCGTACAGCGCCGAACTGCTCGGCGACGGCGCATCGAACGTCGTCGAGGTGACGGATGCTGCGGGCACGTCGCTCGTCGACGGCACGGCGGTCGTCGACGGCGTCAACGTGACCCAGGCGCTCACGGGCACGGCGTCCGGTGCGATCTCGGTCATCTGGCGCGTCGTCTCCAGCGACGGGCACCCCATCTCCGGCGAGTTCGCGTTCACGGTGGACGCACCCGCGACCCCGACGTCCGCGCCCACCGAGACCACGGCGTCCGCGACTCCCGAGCCGACCATGACGACCATGACGCCGCCCGAGACGGACGAACCGACGACGACCGCGCCCGACAGCGAAGCATCCGACTCGAGCCCCCTCCCCTGGATCGTCGGGGTCGTCGTCGTGCTCGCCGTGATCGGCGTCGTGCTGTACCTGCTCGTGCTGCGCCCCCGGGGTCGCAACGACGGGGGCTCGACGGGCGACCGGCCGACGACCGACGACTAGGCTGGAACCATGCCTCATTACGACGTCGTCATCCTCGGCGCGGGCCCCGGCGGGTATGTCGCGGCAGTGCGAAGCGCCCAGCTCGGACTGTCCACCGCGATCATCGAAGAGAAGTACTGGGGCGGTGTCTGCCTCAACGTGGGCTGCATCCCCTCGAAGGCTCTCATCCGCAACGCCGACCTCGCTCACACCTTCCACTCGCAGGCGGATCTGTTCGGGATCTCCGGCGATGTCTCTTTCGACTTCGGCGTGGCCTGGGACCGCAGCCGCAAGGTCGCGGATACCCACGTCAAGGGCATCCATTACCTGATGAAGAAGAACAAGGTCACCGAGTACGAGGGCCGCGGCACCTTCCTCGACGCGAACAGCATCGAGGTCGCGAAGGCCGACGGGTCGACCGAGAAGGTCACCTTCGACAACGCCATCATCTCGACCGGGTCGACCGTGCGCCTGCTCCCCGGTGTGACGCTCAGCAAGAACGTCGTCACGTACGAGGAGCAGATCCTCAACCGCGATCTGCCCGAATCGATCGTCGTCGTCGGCGCCGGCGCGATCGGCATGGAATTCGCCTACGTGCTGACGAACTACGGCGTCAAGGTCACGATCATCGAGTTCCTCGACCGAGCCCTCCCCAACGAGGACGTCGAGGTCTCGAAGGAGATCCAGAAGCAGTACAAGAAGTACGGCGTCGACATCCTCACCTCCACCAAGGTCGAGACCGTGGTCGACTCCGGCGACAAGGTCACCGTCACCTACACCGGGAAAGACGGAGCCCAGGGCTCCATCGACGCCGACCGCGTGCTCATGTCGATCGGTTTCGCGCCCCGCGTCGAGGGCTTCGGTCTCGACAAGACGGGTGTCGAGCTCACCGAGCGCGGAGCGATCGCGATCGACGACTACATGCGCACCAACGTGCCGCACATCTACGCGATCGGCGACGTCACCGCGAAGCTGCAGCTCGCGCACGTGGCCGAGGCGCAGGGTGTCGTGGCCGCTGAGACCATCGGAAAGGCCGAGACCCAGACGCTCGGCGACTACCGCATGATGCCGCGCGCCACGTTCTGCTCCCCGCAGGTCGCGAGCTTCGGGCTCACCGAGCAGCAGGCCCGCGACGCCGGTCACGACGTCAAGGTCGCCAAGTTCCCCTTCTCGGCGAACGGCAAGGCGAACGGCCTCGGCGAACCCATCGGGTTCGTGAAGCTCATCGCCGACGCCGAGCACCTCGAGCTGCTCGGAGGCCACCTCATCGGACCCGACGTGTCGGAGCTGCTCCCCGAGCTCACGCTCGCGCAGAAGTGGGATCTCACCGCTCTCGAGGCCGCCCGCAACGTGCACACCCACCCGACCCTGTCGGAGGCGGTGCAGGAAGCGTTCCACGGTCTTGCGGGACACATGATCAATATCTGACACTGAACACAACCGCGACGCCGCCCCGATTCGAAGCCGGGGGCGGCGTCGCGGTGTTTCATGCCCGCACGCACGGCGAGGTGAGCCCGCGCGCAGGTCAGGGGCGCGGGTCGGAAGCGTGGGTCAGAGGGCGCGGGTTAGAAGGGCGCGGTGCTCTCGGCTGGGTGATCGTGGTCGGGTGCGGGTCGGAAGACGGGGACTTTCCGTTCGGGTCGCACCACGAATCGTCTGCCGCCGGGGGATGCCCATTCGAGTGCACCCCCGCTGTCGGGGATCGGTGTGACTCGCCACCCACCGTGGTGCTTGATCGTGTGATGCCCCACGCATAGTGGGCCGAGGTTGGCGAGTTCGGTGGTGCCGCCGTGTTCCCACGCGAGGTGGTGGTCGATCTGGCACCTTCGGGCGGGTGTTCCGCATCCGGGGGCCATACAGGTCGCCGCCCGCCATTCCACGAGCCGTCGTAGCGGAGCCGGGGTGCGGTACTGGTCACGGCCGACGGAGAGCACCATCCCGGTCTCGGGGTGGGTGAGCACCCGCATCCACCCGTCCGCGCCACCGCAGAGTTCCCGGGCCTGGTCGATGGGGATCGGCCCGACCCCCTCCACCACCGCCGGGGCCGTGTGCGCGTGGTCGTCATCGAGCAGCGATAACACCGGCACCGTCACCGCGACCGTCGCGCGGACCCCGCGTGCCGCGTCGGGGTGGGCGGGCACATCCCCGTCGACGAGAAGATCGACCATCACGTCGGCGCGCAGTTCGTCGAGAGAGCGTTCTTCGCCGTCCTGGTCGGCGAGGGCGTGTGCGATCGCGGTCGCACGGTGCTGGATCGCGTGTGCTTTCACGGCGGAGGTGTAGAGCATCACCCAGCTCATCCCGTCCTCCGCCGGTTGCACCACCACCCGCCGCTCCCGCACCGCCTCCGCATGCCGGTCGCTGAGCGTCGCGGCCCGGACCGTGTCGACCAGTTTCCGCAGCAACCGGCGGAACGACCCGAGCGCGTGGGTCGTCGCGAGGTCGACGGCCAGCGGCACGACCTGGTCACGTAACTCGGGTTCGACCTGGTCGACGAGTTCGACGAACACGTCCGCGTGCCGCTCCGTCGTCCGCGCATGCGACAGAGCGTCGAGCATCACCGGGTACCGGTTCACGAGACCATCGGCGGTGCCCAGCATCCGTTCCGCGATGTGCTCCGTGACCTGCAACACCGTCGCAAGCTCGAGCCGCAGCGACCGCATCACGATCTCCGTCGTCGTCCCCCGGAACACCGCCGCCTCCGCCACCGCCTCACGCCGCAGGCCCTCGACCCGCTCGAACCGTTGCGCCGCGAACACCGACATCAACGTCGACACATCCGCCACCGCATCCAACCCATCACGCCCCGCCGCGACCGGATCACCGTCGACGTCGAACCACTCGTGCTCCTCGGACCACTCGTCGTCGAACCCGCCCGCCCACGACGCACCCGCACCGTCCACCGGGAGCGCATCGCCATCGTGCGGCGCCTCACCGCCTGTCGGAGTATCGCCGTCCTGAAGCATGCCTACATTCTAGAACAAACGTACGACACTCGACCAGGAAGCCACGTTCTGTGGATAACACCGACCGCGAGTCGGTCGCGTCACACCGCATTCTCGATGAGATGCAGCAGCGTCCCGTCCAGATCGATCAACGCCCCCGCACGCAGACCCCAGGGCTGCATCCGCACGGGTGTCAACCGCGGCGCCCCGATGCTCCCCTCCGCGACGCCCGACGCACGGATCGCGCGGTACAGCGCGTCGACGTCGTCGACGCGCACGCTGCACATGAACGAGCTCTGCTCGGGCAGCAGCCCGGCGAACGGGAAGAACTCCAGCTGCACGAACGGCGCGTGCAACGGGGAGGCCATCCTCATCACCGAGTCCGACGAGTCGAAGATCGTGGACTGCGGATGCGCGGCCACGAAGCACACCCTGATGGGGGCCGCCCCATGACCTACTGGCCCTCCGGATTCGTCGTCGCACCGATGCGCGAGTGGCCCGGCACCATGACCGCGCGCCGTCGTCGATCGCAGTTCGAGTCGACCCACTTCGCCACCCCCGCGCGCCTGAGCCGCGAGCTGCGCGAGCTCGGCGCGAAGAACCCGACCCTGCTCATCGCTCTCCGCCCCGAGGACTTCCGTCTCGACGGGCTCCCGCGCGCCAGCCGCGTCGCGGCTCACCCGGGCATCGTGCTCAGCTTCGGCTCGGAACATGGCCCGCTGTCCTACCCGTGCGACACGTTCGACCGGTGGGAGGACAACCTCCGCGCGATCGCACCGGCGCTCGAGGCGCTGCGCAAGGTCGACCGCTACGGCGTCACTGCCCACGGCGAGCAGCACCGAGGCTTCCTCGCGCTCGACGCGACCGCTGCGCCTGCCGGGTTCGCCGACGCGGACGCGGCATATCGCTGGCTGGTCAAACTAATCGGCGCCGACGACCTGGCGATTCACGGCACGCCGGCTCCCGCGATGGTGCTCCGCAAGGCGCAGCGAATCTCCCATCCGGATGTCGGTGGGGACGCGGCGACCTTCCAACGCGTCTCGCTCGCCGAGGCGACGCTTCGAGAGCGGGGCCTGCTGTGAGCGTCGCAGTCGATGCCCTGACCCGTGAGCGCAACAAGCTCCTACACGAGCTCGGTGAGTACGACCGAGCGGACGTGCGATGTCTCCAAGACCGAGCGCGTGACGCCCGAAAGGCTGCCGCCGACGCGGACGGTCTGGAGCGCGTGGCACGAGACAAGGTCGCTGCCAAAGAGGCGCAGGTTGCGGAGCTGAACGCCGTGATTCATTGCCTCAACGGCACGCGACCTATCGCAGATCGGCTACAGGCATGAGCGACGTCATCGTGTGGACGAAGCCCTCCTGCCAGCAGTGCCGGATGGTCAAGTTCCGTCTCGACGCGGCCAGCGTGCCGTACATCGAGGAAGACCTCACCGCGCCGTCTAGCGAGAAAGACCTCGGGCACTTCAAGGGCCTCGGCTACTCGTCCGCGCCCATCACCGAGCACGGCGGCATCGCGGTTCCCGGCTTATGCCGTCCGAGATCGACCGCATCGTCACCGCCTGGCGGGAAGACCACCCCGAACCCCAGAAGAACGCATCATGACCGAATACTGCTCCACCGTTCCCTGGCCCACCCACTGCGTGCACGCCCTCGGCAACATCCTCACGACCGGCGACCGCGACGCCGCTCAGTCCTGGATGAACCACCACCTCGACGGATCCGACCTCGCGTGGGACGCGTTCGCGGTCGCGGTCGCCGCCCTCGGGACCCACATGCAGCACCAGCTCCCCACGACCGCGACCGCCGCGCTCGGCGGATCCATCATCTTCGCCCCCGCCCGAGACGAGAGTCTCACTGCGGCCGAACGCGACGCCGAGCTGATCGTCAGCATGACCCTGAACAGCGACTACTCCGGCATCGCCGGGGTGATGGCCGCGCTCCGCGATCGCGGTGAAGTGCAGGACTGCGTCGGCGCGCTCATGGCGTACGCGACCGTCATCCTGCAGCTCGAAACCCGCCTCGTCGGAGGTCTGTGATGCGCATCCTCACCGTGCGGCAGCCCTGGGCGTGGGCGATCATCCACGCGGGCAAAAACGTCGAGAACCGGAGCCGCAACATCGCCGGCTTCTACCGCGGGCCCGTCCTCATCCACGCCGGCCTCACCGCCGTCGACAACGAAGACGTGCTCTGGAACGCCGACCTCTTCCGCGACGCCATGCACACCGCGCCCCCGGAGTCGCGAAAGGCAATGAGCGTACGCGGCGCGATCCTCGGCGTCGTCGACCTCGTCGAGGTGCACAGTACGAGCGTGATCGGCGGGTGCGGTCGGATCCGTCACGACTGCCTCGAGCACGGCACCTGCCGCGACCACTGCTAACCGTCGGCAAAAGGACCGTCTGACACCGGATGGCTGCACCACCTCGTGCTCAAGAACCCGCGACCGCTCGCTGAGCCGATCGCCCACCGAGGCGGTCTCGGCCTCGGCCGAGTCCCGGAGGACGTCGTCGACGCCGCTCTCCGAATGGTCTCAGCATGACCCCGCTGTCGGGCAAGCTCTTCGCCGGGACCGGCATGATCGGCCGCGCCGTCCTGAGCGTTCGTCCCCAACTCTTCCCGTGGACGTGCTCGTGGAGACCGGCCTTTCGCCTGTCCGGACCAGGGTCCGACGACTGAGCTACTCCCGCGGGCGGGTGAGCATCCCCTCATCGGGATTCCTCAACTGCGGGAGCGCCAGCTCCTACCCTTCGCCGAGCGCCTTGAAATTGGCCGCCGCGTCGAGCGCGAATGAGGTCGCCTTGCCGGCGTAGTAATACGGCACCAAACGCCGAGCCAGCTCATTGACCTTCGCCACCCACGTCGATGCCTCGGGATTTTCGTTCATCGAGTCGGTGATCAACGTCAGCATGCCGACAAGTTCGTGGATCCGACCGAACAAATCCACAGAGCCCAAGGTGCTGGCCTCGTTCAGCACTGTTCGGCACGAGCTGATCAACTCGAACAGGTAGCGCCGCACGGGGTCCGCCACGGGGGCGTCCCGAATGGCCTCGAGGATTTGATCGAGGGCGTCAAGACTTTCGGTCTTCGACTCAGACGTCACTGTCACTGGGGCTTCGGTGCTTGTCAGCAGATCGGCCGTCGCCTTGAGCATGTCGATGACGTGCTCGTCAAACAGGTTCGTCGTCCCATTGTTTCCTGCAGCCCAGTTGTACTCGGGAACAATGATCGCTTTCATCCATGCGACGTAGTAACTGCGGTAATGGCCGACGCTGCGGCCGGAACTCTCAAGGGCATCCAGTGCGCGATCCACCTGGGCGAGTAGTTCCACAGCTCGCACCTGGGTACGCCATTCCTCCCTCGTCTGAGCGTCCATGCCGCGAACGCCGTAGATGCTCTTCGCGTTCGGCATTCGCCGCCAGCTTGTCAGGAGCGAAGCGAGTTCGGCCGCGGGGTTCGTCATCCGAGCAGGCTACCGATTCGGGAGGATTGCTCGTGACACGTACCAATACCCGTCGACAGAACACGCAGCGCCAGAAATTCCGGGCTGAATGCAAGGAGAACGACGAGCCGTGCTGGATTTGCGGCCTCGCGGTCGATTAGGGCGCCGATGGAACGACAGGGGCAACGACGACCGGTTCCAAGAGGATCACTTCTAGCCTGTGTCCGCCTACCCCGAACTGCAGGAAGACCCGACGAACAAGAAGGCCAGCCACGCGGGCTGTGATCGGGAGCGCGGCAACGGTGCCCCGATTGCCGACCTGGGCGTTCCGTCCCGCCAGTGGGCGTGATCAAGCGAGTGTGTGCAGGTCCGGTCGCCAGAAGACGATCGGGATAGTGCCATTCTCCGCGTAGACGCGGTACTGCGAGTCGTTGACTACCGCGTCCAGCCCGAAGCGTGTCGCGAAGGCAGCGACAGCCGATCGAAGTTCATCATTGTCAGCTAGGTAAGGCGAACTGATCGCCATGACAGGCGCCTTCTTCCCCGACCCGCGTGGCTTGAAACGCTTCGTGTGGTCGAAGAGGCGCGAGTAGCGCTGCATCTCGTCGCGGTCCCGTAGGGCTTTCTCGATGAGGGACTCGATGTCGTACGGCGACCCGTACTGCCCATCCCAAATCAGCCCGTTGCGGTCGGCGATTTCATTCACGTTCGAGTACTGGTCGTTGTCGACGAAGCGCGGCATGCCCCGATGCTCCCACAGCTACGGCCGGAGGTCACGCGATGCCCAACCCCGAGACCTATCGTCGCGCCGACGGCCGATTTGCCTGACGACTCCGCGCCGACAACGGCGCCATCATCGCGACCGACGGCGGCCAAGGGTACGAGAAGCGCGTCGACTGCGAACGCATGGCCGACGCCGTCACCTCGGGCCTCTACGCCGACGACGGATGCCGCGCCGCCGAACGGTTTGACCGCATCCGCGAGCAGCTTCCATGGTGGGAGTCACCGAACCGTGCGCACACTTACGGCTATGTCCTCGCTTGCATTACCCGGCGCATCTTCGACGGCCCGGTTATTCAGCAGTGAGCGCGCGCAGCGCGGGTAGCTCCGCGGTGGCTTGTGCCCTCATTTGCGCCGGACGGATCTGCCACAGGCGAACCGACGCGAGCAGCTTCGACGACCACACGACACGCTCGCCACGATCACCGATCAGCGTCTGCGACTGCAGTACGACCCATAGTGCGAAGTCCCGGTCCTTCTCTTCCACCGCAGCGAGGAAAGCAGTCGAAGCTGCCGTCGCACGGGCGACCACTGAAGTGAAACGGAACCACCGGATAGGCAGCGGGCGCCCCTCAACGATGACCACCTCGACTAGAGCGTCCACCAGCTCGTGCACCGCGGCGGACACACGATCGCCTCGTGCGTTGCGAGCGCGGATGATCTCCGCCCCAAGAAAGGTGCCTGCTGCAACTGCCGCGGGAATGCCAGCCACCAGCAATGCAACTACGTTCTCGTCCACGATGACAAGCTACCCACTCGTGCGACCTCACCCCGGCAGCAATCCTGCAACGAACCCCGGCGGAGGATCAACCATCCGTCGTCGCGGAAGTGCACATCGAACCCGAACGCGCCGTAGAAGGCCGCGGTCGCGTCGAAGTCGCGTGACGGGAGGTTGGGGATCGCGTGATCGGCCACGGCGGCAGCCTAGCGAGCCGACCCCGACGCGCCCGTCCCGAACCCCGGATCGGATCAGTGCCCGAGGACGCGGCCGAGCTTGGAGTCGGATGCTGCGGGCCGACCGCCGACGGCCGCCACGGCCGCGTCGACCGCGGCGAAGAACGCCTCGCGGTCGGCGGGAGCATCGGGGGCGGCGGGGCCGAGCTCCATCTCCCACTCCCGCCAGGTGGTGTCGCGCTCACCGCGCTCGTCACGGCCGCGCACGTGGTCGTCGACGAACTCCGCCACCAGCCCGCCCTCGGCGTCGTGAAGGGCGTAGGCGGTGCGCGTGTTTCGGATGCGTGCGAGGAGCGCGAACGGCGGAGCGGCCCACGGTGCCACCGCGTCGACGATCGCCGGCGGAACGGAGGTGTCGTCCCCGTCACCCAACGGCCAGCCCCACTCCGAGCGCCCGTCGGCGACGGATGCCTTCACGTGCCATCCGGCATCCGGACCGCCCTCGCGACGACGGACGGCGACTCGAGCTCGGGCGAGGTCGAGGCCCGCGGTGTCGAAGTAACGCGCGTCCAACTCGCGGATCTCGGCGTCACCGACGCGAGAGACCCCGGGCAGGCGAGACCAATCCGGGAGCGGTGTCTCGGCCGAGACGTCGTACGTGCGCTCGACCTCGATCGAACGCGTGGGTTCGGGCGAGGCCGGCGCGCTCAATCGTCTCGTCCGTCTTCGTTCGGGTTGATGTCCTGGGTCGCTTCGGCGTAGGTGAAGACCGCCTCGGTGGGTCCGTCGCTGTCGCCGGTGTTCTCGAGGTCGCCGCCGCGGCGGTAGACCAGCTGGCCCTCGCCGTAGGGGACGATGAGCGAGTCGTCGACGTCGTCTTCGAGGGGGATCACCTGGCCGTCGAGCGGCCCGCCAGTCAGTCGTGCAAGTGCCATGTCGCCCAGCGTAGTCCGAAGCATCCGCTGTGGAGACGACCCTTCCGCGCAGAGGGCGATGACCTAAGATCACTCGCGTGAAGGCTCTCCGCACGTTCACCGTCCGTCCCGTCCTGTCGCCCGCGCTGGCGCCGCTCGACCGTCTCGCGACGAATTGGCGATGGTCGTGGAGCCGCGCCACGTCGTCGCTGTTCGCCTCGATGGACCACGATCTCTGGGCCAGGGTCGATGAGAACCCCTCGCGACTGCTCGGCACCATCGGCCAAGCGCGTCTCGACGAGCTGGCGTCGGACGAGGGGTTCGTCGCCCGCGTGCGGGCCGAAGACGAACGCCTCGAGGCCTATCTCACCGGTGAGCGCTGGTTCCAGGGTCTCGCCGATCCCAAGCCCGCGCACATCGCGTACTTCTCCCCCGAGTTCGGTGTCGACGGATCGCTTCCGCAGTACTCGGGAGGCCTCGGCATCCTCGCCGGCGACCACCTCAAGAGCGCGTCCGACCTGGGCGTGCCGCTGACGGGCGTCGGACTCTTCTATCGCGCCGGGTACTTCCGCCAGTCGATCGGCGACGACGGCTGGCAGCACGAGAGCTACCCGGTGCTCGACCCCTACGGCCTCGGACTTCGGCAGCTGCAGGAGCCCGACGGATCACCCGTCGAGATCTCGCTCGAGCTGCCGGCAGGCAGAACCCTGTTCGCCCGCGTCTGGGTGGCCGACATCGGGCGCGTTCCGCTGCTGCTCCTCGACGCCGAGACCCCGTCGAACTCGGAGGAGCTGCGTCGCGTCACCGATCGTCTCTACGGCGGCGGGGGCGAGCACCGGCTGCACCAGGAGCTGCTGCTCGGCATCGGAGGCGTCCGCGCGGTGCGGGCGTGGTGCCGCATCACGGGCCGGCCCGACCCCGACGTCTTCCACACGAACGAGGGCCACGCCGGATTCCAGGGCCTCGAGCGCATGTCGGAATTCATCGCTCGCGACGGCCTGTCGTTCGAGGTCGCGCTGGCGCAGGTGCGGGCGTCGACCGTCTTCACGACCCACACCCCGGTGCCCGCCGGCATCGACCGTTTCCCGCGGACGCTCGTGGCCGACTACCTCTCCGGCGGTCTGCTCGCGGGAATCGACGGCGCCCGCGCCCTCGCGCTCGGACTCGAGGACTACGACGGCGGCGACCCGCACGTGTTCAACATGGCCGTGCTCGGGCTCCATCTCGGCCAGCACGCCAACGGCGTCTCTCTGCTGCACGGCGCGGTCAGCCGCGGCATGTTCGGCGCCCTCTGGCCCGGGATCGACCCCGACGAGGTGCCGATCACGTCGATCACGAACGGCGTGCATGCGCCGACCTGGGTGCACCCGTCGCTGAAGGCGCTGAGCGAGCGCGGGTTCGGCGACGCCCTCACCGCAGACCACGACTGGCGCGATCGCGCGGCCATCACCGACGCCGAGCTCTGGGGAGTGCGCGTCGAGATGAAGCAGGAGCTCGTGGCAGAGGCCCGCCGGAGGCTCGGGGCCGCCGCGTCTTCGTCGCCCGCGGCGTGGACGGCGAAGGTGCTCGACCCCGAGGTGCTCACGATCGGATTCGCGCGCCGCGTGCCGACCTACAAGCGCCTGACGCTGATGCTGCGCGATCCCGAGCGCCTCACCCGGCTGCTCACCGATCCCGACCGTCCGGTGCAGATCGTCATCGGAGGGAAGTCGCACCCGGCCGACGATTCCGGGAAGACCCTCATCCAGCAGCTCGTGCGTTTCAGCCGCGACCCGAAGGTGCGCGAGCGGATCGTCTTCCTGCCCGACTACGACATCACCCTCGCCAAGAAGCTCTACCCCGGGTGCGACGTCTGGCTGAACACGCCGGTGCGCCCGCTCGAGGCGAGCGGCACGTCGGGCATGAAGGCGGCGCTCAACGGATCGCTCAACCTCTCCATCCTCGACGGCTGGTGGGACGAGTGGTACGACGGTCGCAACGGCTGGGCGATCCCCACCGCCGACACCGCGGCGAACGACGACGAGCGCGACGACGCCGAAGCATCCGCCCTCTACGACCTGATCGAGCACCAGCTCGTGCCCACCTTCTACGAGCGGGAGGGCGGCATCCCCGTCGGGTGGCTCGAGCGCGTGCGACACACGATGACCGACCTCGGACGCAAGGCCACGAGCGATCGCATGGTGCGCGATTACGTCACCAGGCTCTACGCGCCCGCCTCGGCCAACGATCACGCTCTGAGCACCGGCGGCTTCGCCGGTGCACGGGAGTTCGCGGCGTTCCTCACCCGGGTGCGCGATGCGTGGCCGCGGGTGTCGGTGCGGGCGGTCGATGCGACGGCCATCTCCGCCCAGGCTCGGGCGGGCGACCGGATCTCGGTGCGGGCGATCGTCGACCTCGACGGCCTGACCCCCGACGACGTCTCGGTGCAGCTCATCTCCGGTGCGATCGACGCTGACGGGACACTGGCCGGAGAACGGACGACGAGCGCGCTGTCGGATGCCGGAGAAGAAGACTCGGCGACCGTGTTCGAGGGGAGCCTCGCCCTCGAGGCGACCGGTCCGTTCGGTTACGCGGTGCGCGTGGTCCCTCGCCACGATCGTCTCGTGTCGGCCGTGGAGCTCGGCCTCGTCGCCGTCGCGACCTGATCGATCAGACGCGGGTGCGGCGAGGAACGCGCACCACGTCGAGGACGCCTGTCACCGCGGGCCGCACGCGCGCGAGCGCCGGCTCCAGCCCGAGATCGACGACCCGGATCTCGCCGACCACCGCGGGCCCCCGCCCCCTCACGAGACCCGCCTTCACCGCCCCGAACGTGACGGTGATCGACGCGGGCAGCACCGCGGAGTCGGCGGTGCCGTCGTCGGGGTGCAGGCCGCTGGGGAGATCGACCGCGATGACGACGGTGTCGGATGCGGCGCTCGCGGGTGCCAGCGATTCGACCACCGCTCGGGCGGCACCGCGCAGCCGGGGGTCGGCCGCCGCGCCGATACCGAGGATGCCGTCGAGGATGACGGAGTACTCCCCCGGTCGGGCGCAGACGTCGGCCACGGCGCGCAGTGCGGCACCAGCACCCAGGGCCGTGCCGAGCGCCTCGCGGTGCACCCTGTCGGAGGTGAGTACGATCTCGACGGGTACGAGCGGCGCGAGTTCGGCCGCAGCGAAGAGGGCATCGCCGCCGTTGTCGCCGGCACCGGCCAGCACGAGCACGCGCCCGGGGCGCTCGGCGAGCACTTCCCGGGCGATCTCTGCCAGCGCTGCGGCGGCTTCGAGCATGAGCGGCTCCCCCGCGGCCAGCAGAGGAGCCTCGGCGGCCCGCACGGCGGCGGCGGTATAGGCGCCGCGCACTTCTGACGAGCTCATGGGGTCACGCTAGTCGCGCCCGTGCGTCCGAGTCCGGCGGTTGCCGTCTCGGTCAGGAGGAGGTAGAGCTCAGCGCGGGTGCCGCGGGGGCGCGGGTGGCGGCCACCTGCAGACCGACCTTCACGGTCTGCCCCGGGGCGAGGCCCGCGGCCCATCCGGCGCCGGTGCAGGTGATGGTCGATCCGGAGAGCCGGCAGTCCATCCCCCACGCGCTGACGATCGACGTGGCTCCCGGCGACGACCAGCTGACCGTCCAACGATCGACCTTCCGAGCCGCCGTCACCGTGACATCGGCGACGTATCCCTCGCCCCAGGCGCTCTGCAGGCTCCACGCGGCCGTGATCCCACCGGCTGACGGAGCGCTCGGCGACGGGGTGGCCGACGCGGTCGGCTTCGGCGTCGCGGTACTGGTCGGCTTCGGCGTGGCGCTGGGTCTGGGCGTCGCGGTCGGCTTCGGCGTCGCCGTGCTGGTCGGCTTCGGCGTCGCGGTCGGCTTCGGCGTCGCGGTCGGCTTCGGCGTCGCCGATGCCGTGGGCGCCGCGGTCGGCTCGGTCGTCGGCTTCAGCAGAGGCGCGAGAGCGGCGAGCTTCGCCGTCTGCGGGGTGCGCCAGTCATCGAGAACGAGCCCCCCGGTATCGCCGCTGTTCGGATTGAACGACCAGTAGGCGAAGCTGATGCCGGTCTTCCCGAGGTAGTCGACGAGGCTCTTCAGCCAGGCTTTGTCGCTCGCGGTCTCGAGCTTCGTGCCGAACTCGCCGAGGAGCACCGGGGCGATCCCGCGGGTGGCGATGAACCCCCAGTTCTTCTCCCAGACCGCCGGGAGGTTCGCGGGGTAGTCAGCCGCGCCGAACCACGTCTGGTTGTAGACGCTCGCGGGATAGTCGTGGGGCGAGTACACCACCCGGTTGGCGACGTTCAGGGTGACGGGCTTCGTCGCGACGCCCGCGAGACCCCCGCCCCACCACGTGGAGCTGCCGTCGGGCTGGCGTTCGACGCCCTCGACGACGATCAGGAGTCTGGGATTCACCGACAGCACGGCGTTGCCCGCACGCGTCGCTGCCGCCCGCCAGTCGGTGGCGGCATCGCCGCATCCCCAGCACGCGGCGCCGTGGGGCTCGTTGTGGAGATCGACACCGACGACGGCCGGCTCGTTCTTGTACCGCTGCGCGAGCATCTTCCACTCGTCAATCCAGCGCTGTTCCGAGTAGGCGGAGGTGTACCAGAGCTCCGACTGGGCGTCCGACCCCGGGCGGTGCCGATCGAGGATCACGCTCAGACCGACGGCCTTCGCACGGGCGATGACCGTGTCCATCAGCTGCAGCGGCGTCAGACCCACCAGCGTCGGGTTGGCGTTCGCGTCGATGGAGGTGGTGGACGCCGCCGTCAGGCACTCGTTCGAGAAGGGCAGCCGGATGGTGTTGAAACCCATCTCGGCGATGCGCCGCATCCCCTCGTCGAGGGAGATGGTCCAGAGGCCGTGGGGAGCGCAATTGCTCGTCTCCATCCCGAACCACGACACCGCGCGGACGGTGTGCGTCTGCCCCGACTCCGTGACGATGCGGGAGCCGTCGGTGTGCAGCCATCCGACGGTGGTCGCGGCGCGCGCGGCGACGACCGGAGTCATGACCCCGGCCGAGACGACGAACGCGACCGACAACAGAAGTCCGAGCCAGCGACGTCCCCGTGATCCTGTACGCACACCGATCATGATCCCTCCTTGAGCGAATGCTACTGGTGGGATGCGTCGGCGGCGTCTCCGGATGCTGCGCTCTTCTCGCGCTCGGTCGCTTCGGCGTCGCGCGCCGCGGTGAGTTCGGACGCCGCCGCCTGCACGGCGCGCTCTGCCTGCCGGACGCGGAACTGCACCATGGTCGCCGCACCGAAGCGGGCGTGCACCCGGTCTTCGTCCTCCTCGTGGCCGGTGACGATGTAGGCCGACGCGATGAGGATGACCTGGCTGGAGAGGTTGAGCCACAGCAGCAGCGCGATCAGCGACGCGAACGTGCCCAGGAGCGGATTGGAGCTCGCGCCGCCGACGAACAGGCCCGACAACTGCTGCAGCACGGTGAGCCCGACGCCGCCGAGGAGCGCGCCCTTCCACAGGGTGCGACGGCGGACGCGGAGACCCGACAGGAAGGCGAACAGTGCCGCGACGACCACGGTGTCCAGGGCGAGGACGACGACGACGGAGACGAACCAGGCGAGGAACCCTGCCCACCCGGCGTCGGCGGCGACACCCAGCCAGCCCCGCAGGACATCGAGACCGGCGGTGGCGAGGAACGTGGCGGCGGCCGCGGCGGCGAGGGAACCGCCGATGCCGATGGCGAGGGCGAGGTTACGCAGCAGCACCCACGCGATGAAGGTGTCGTCGGTCGTCTGGGCCGCGATCTGGCGCAGGGCGGTGCGGAGGGTCCCGATGGCGCCGATCGCCGCTCCGACAAGACCGAGGAGCGAGACGATACCGGCGATCGTGAACGCCCCGGGCGCCTCGATCTTCGAGACGTCGATGAGGCCGTTCTCGCCCACCAGCCCGGGGATCGCGGAATTCAGTGAGCGGGTGAGCGCCGACAGGGCGTCGGGGTTCCCCGCCAGCCAGATGCCCGCGAACGAGAATCCGAGGAGCACACCGGCGAAGAGGCTGAACAGGGTGCGATAGGTCACGCTGTCGGCGAGGACCGGACCGCGGGCTCCGGCGTAGCGCAGGTAGGCACGCACGGGCCGGCGAGCCAGCGCCCACGCGGTGGCGCGAGAGATCACGGTGTCGGTCATCACGCCAGGCTATCGGCGCCGTGCCCCTCGTCCCGGGGCTTGACGCCGTGCGCCGTCAGGAAACGGCCGTCGCAGCCGTCGCGAGGATCGCCGTCCAGGCACCCAGAAGCATCCACGGCCCGAAAGCGAGCCGGTTCGCGCCCCTCGCCCGTCGGGCGAGCACGATCACGGCGGCGACCAGGCCGCCGAACACGAACCCCGCGATCGCGCCTCCGAGCACGGCATCCCACCCCAGGTAACCGAGGAACGCACCGATGACGCCGGCCAGCTTGACGTCTCCTCCGCCCATCGCCCCGGGGCGCAGCATCCGCAACAGCAGGTAGAAGGCGAAGAGCACGATCGCCCCGCCGGCGACCGAGAGGAGCCGGGCCGGATCGCCGCGCAGGAACGCCGCGCCCGTCAGCAGGACGGCTGCCACGGGATAGGCCGGGAGCACCAGGCGGTCGGGCAGTCGATGGGTGCGCAGGTCGATGACCGTCAGCACCGCGCTTAGCACAGCGAACGCCCCGTAGGCGGTGACCTCGACCGCGAGCGCGAACACCGCGCTCATAGGCCGGCGATCTCGAGGGTCACCGTCACCGGCGCACCCTCGCGGAGGTTCTCGGCCTCGCGGACGGCACGCTTGAGCGGCAGGACGTAGCGCCCGTCCCCGCCGGGGAAGATCGACGTGCGCCAGCTCGACGAACCGACCGTCGCATGCACCCGCACCGCACCGAAGCCCCGGCGGGAGGGGCCCTGCAGCTCCGCCACGTCGGAGCTCGGGTCTTCCGGCATCGCGACGAAGTACCAGTCCGCGTCGGAGCGGGCCTGCCAGCGGTACATCTCGTCGGTGAACTCGACGATCATGGGTTCACGTATACGGCAGTACCCAGCGGCAGCTGCGCCAGTCTGTCGATCGCCTCGGGCCCGAGACGCAGGCACCCGTTGGAGATCGCCCCCGACCGGGCGTCGTGGTAATGGAAGGCGGTCACGGCGACGGCTGCCCCGCCGAAGCCGTCGAGCGTCGGCGACTGCACGCCGAGGTAGACCAGCGGGTGGCCGCGGGTGTACCCGAACGACGGCTCGACGCGCACCATCATCACGAACGTGCGGCCGACAGGCGTCGGGGTCGACGCGGTTCCCGATGCGAAGTCGTCGGCGACACGCTCCCTGGTGCCATCGGCGTGCACGATGTCGACCGTGCGGCTCGTCAGCCCCACCTCGACCGTCGCGTCGGCGCGGGAGAACTCCACGTCCTGGATGCGGAGCCAGCCGCTCAGCTGCGCCGGATTGCCCGCCGAGGGCACCGCTTCGCGGCCGGTGAGCAGCACGCGCACCCAATGGTCCTGGCGTTCGACGACCGGGACCGTCGTGCCGTCGAACTGGTAGTCGCGGGGAAGGAAGGCGACCGGTTCGGCGGTCGGGTCGGCGAAGACCGGGATGCGATCGGTCACGGCGCGAACGGTGTCGCCCGTCATGGCGCCCCGGGGGTCGTCGTCGACCGGGAGCGCGGGGATCACCGCATAGACGTCGACCTGAGGAAGGGCGTCGAGCGGATACACCGCGGTGTTCGCGGCGAACCCCGTCGGCGTCGGTGTCGGGGTCGGCGTCGGGCTGGGCGTGGGGGTGTACGTCGACGTGACGGCCGGACTGGCGGCGACGGGAGCCGCTGCGGGCCGCGGCGCGAGCACCGACCACGCGACCGCACCCACGACCGCCCCTGCGACGACGACGATGGCGACAACCCACCACCACCACCGGTGGGAGCGCAGTGCAGCCGCGGGCGTGGCAGTCATCTCCTCATGCTCGACGGCGAGGTGCTCCTTGGCAAGTCGATCGTGCTCGTCAGCGCGAGGACGACGCCGAGCGCTCGCCCGCGCCTGCACCCGCGCCCACCGCGACCTCGTCGTGCGACGACGCATCGACCGGGGCCTGCTGCTCCTTCAGGGCGGCGGCGACGGCCGCCTTCACACGGGCGTCCTCGTTCTGCGTCCTCCGGCGGCGGGCCCGGCGCCGCAGGACGACGATGCCCACCACGGCCGCGCCGACGAGCAGAACGAGGACGACAAGACTCCACGGGATCGCCACCGTGCCCGAGCTCGTGACGAACATCGCCAGATCGGGTCCGCTCTCCAGCCCCGCGGGGAAGGCAGGGTCGATGGTGACGTCCGTTCCCAGCCAGGCCAGGGGGAAGACGCCCTGAGCGGTGGCCGAGACCGTCCAGGATTCGCCGGGGAGGATCTCGGGCACGTCGTCGACGCCCTCGATGTCCGCGCGGAAGAGTCCGAACGGTCCGTAGAGCGCGACCGACTGCTGGCCCGAGAGCCGCAC
This sequence comes from Microbacterium sp. AG1240, assembly GCF_003635115.1. Classification (GTDB taxonomy): domain Bacteria; phylum Actinomycetota; class Actinomycetes; order Actinomycetales; family Microbacteriaceae; genus Microbacterium. The sequence continues at coordinate 52,555 of NZ_RBXJ01000004.1, read as the reverse complement.
GTTCCCGGTGTTGCGCACGGTGTAGTCGACGGTGGCCGTGCCACCCGCGAACGGGTTCAGCGAGCCCGTGAACCCCACCGTGAGACCCTCGATGACGAGGCCGGGCTGCAGGGTGCCGTCCACGCGAAGTTGCACCCGGATGCCGAGACGACGGTCGACGGTGATGCCGTCCTCCTGCGTCGGCCGGGCGAGCGAGGTGATGATGCCTCCGGCGTAGTCCCCCGGGGTCGCGTTCTCGGGAACGGTGATGGTGAACGGGATCTCGGCGGACTCCCCCGCGGGTATCTGCACGTGCTCCTGGCCGACACCGGTCCACACGCCCACCTCGGACGACTCCTCGCCCCGGGTGAGCACGTCGAGCTGCCCGCTCTGCGTGGTGAACCCGTCGGCGGCGTACAGGTCGAGATCGAGCGGCTGATCGTCGTGGTTCGTCACCACGATCGCATCGTCGACCGTGCCGCCCGGACCGACGACGTAGGCGAAGTTGTCTCGCGCGCTCCCCTGCGCGTTCGTCGCCGTCCGCACGCCCCAGGTGACATCTTCGCCGGAGGGCGGCGCGGGTGCCGTGGCCGCGATGGCTGCCCCGGCAGAGAAGACGGTCGCGGAGACGACGAGAACTGCCAGCCCGAAGCGGGCGAGGGCCGGACGGAGCGAACGGGGTCGAGCGATCATGGGACGGCTTTCGTGTGGCGGACGGAACCGAGGATCGGGGTGAGCGTCCGCAGACGCTCACCCCGACCCGGTGCGGAGATGCGGATCAGCTCAGCGCGGTGAGCGTGAGCGTCGCCTTGTATGTGCCGTCGGTGACGTCGACCGGGATCTTCAGGAAGAGATCCGCGCCGAGCTTGGCCGAACCGCGCAGGTGCGCGGCCGGACCGTAACCGAGCGTGGACGAGTCGGTGAGGCCGTTGCCGCTGTCGAAGCCGGAGGTGACGGGGGCACCGGCGATGGTGCCGGCACCTTCCTCGATGACGCGCGGGGTCCAGCCCAGGTACTTGCCCGAGAACGACTCGTCACCCGAGGTGAAGTCGCCGACCTGCGCCGAGACCGACCACTGCGGGCCGCCCCGTCGCGTGTCGGTGACGCGGATCGGGTTGATCGCGCCGCTGGCGGTGAACGAGTCGCCGCTGTCGACGGCGGTGCCCAGGTCGACGAGTCCGTTGGTGCCGTCGATATTCCAGGAGAACTCGCCCGGTGCGCCCTCGGGCACCGTGACCTGCAGCTGCTGCTCGCCGGCCTTCGCCTCGCTCTTCAGGGTGACCTCGTCGACGATGCTGTTGACCGGTGCCGAGGTGCCGTTGGCCTGACTGCGGAGCGTGGTGATCTTCAGCGAGCCGTCGGTGACGTCGACCACCGAGTAGTTGCGCACGTTCTCCTGGTTGGTCACCGACGCGTACCAGGCGTTCCGGTCGTCGAACTGGTAGTACTTCGAGCCGCTGGCCGAATTCGCCGTGACGTAGAGCACCTCGCCCTCGGCCGCCGTGACTTCGGACGCGCCCTTGACCTCGGTCTTGTCGGCGAGCTCGCCGTTCTTCACGAGGTAGCTGCGCGTGTAGTTGTGATCGTGACCCTGCAGAACGAGGTCGAAGCCGAGCTCGGAGATCTTCGCGGGCATGTTCGCGCGCCGGTCCTTGATGTCGTTGTCGTTCTGGTGGGCGGCGACGGAGTAGATCGAGTGGTGGAAACCCAGCACCTTCCACTTCGCCTTCGCGCCCTGCTCGGCGACGACCTTCTCCATGAACGCGTTGTGCGAGGCGTAGTCGCGGCTGTTCGAGTTGATGTTGACGAACAGGACGTCCTTGTAGAAGAACCAGTAGTCGCCGCCCGAGCTCGAGCCCGAGGCCGCCGCGCCCGACGTCTCGTCGAGGTTCGTGATGTTGTTGTGCTGCAGGTACGCCTTCGACCCGACGTCGTGGTTGCCGTTCGTGACGGCCACGGGCAGCGAGCGCATCTGGTCGGGCGCATGGAACGCCTCGAACTCGGTCTCGTTGGCGGCGTGGTCGACCTGGTCGCCCGCCGAGAAGATCATCTCGGCGTCGGGGTAGGCCTGGGACGCGACATTCATGGTGTCGACCCAGCCGGCACGATCGTTCGCGACGTTGCCGGAGGCGCCGATCTGCGGGTCTCCGACGAAGAAGAATTCGAAGTCGCCGTCGAAGGACCGGGTCACGAACGACTGCGTCGCCGACCAGGCCCCCTCGGTCCCGACGCGGTACGAGTAGGCCGTGTTCTCGGCGAGGCCCGACAGGGTCGCCTTGCGGCTGAACTCGCCACTGGTGGTCACACCGCCGGTTGCGGCCACGGTGGTCGCGTCCGACGGGAACGCCCCGTCGACCAGCCGCGACGACGGCGCGACCTGAGCGACCTGCGCGGTGTCGGTGGAGGAGTACCACGCGAGATTGCGCGCGGACTCGTCGGCGCCGACGTTCATGATGATGTCGCTGATGGATGCGGCGCCGGAGGTCTTGGCGACCGGAGCCAGCTTCTGCATGTCGAGGAAGATGTCGCTCGATGTGGCGCGGTCCTGGTAGAGCGCCACGGCGATGGTGTTGACCCCCGCGGTGAGCACAGACGCGGGCACCGTGTAGGTCGACGTGATCGGGTCGGACGCCCCCGATCCGGCGTACATGAGGTTGCGCTGCGCTTCGGGCGCCGCTTCGACGCGCTCGTCCGACAGGCCGGCCACCTTGACGCCGTTGACGAAGATCTGCGCGCCGTCGTCGTATCGGACGCTGCCCGCGAGACCGGAGATCTGCGAGAGCGTATCGGCGCTGACCGAGAAGCTGGAGCGGAAGTGGAAGGTCGGAACGTCGACCTTCGACGTCGCGGTCGGGTCGATGTACTGGTTCAGCACGGTGCTGACGGGGAAGTTCGCCCCCAGGTTCGGCGTGGCCGCACCGTTCTTCGCGCCGAATGCGGTCGTGCCGCTCTTCCAGGCGCTGTCGTCGAAACCGGCCTTCGTCCAGACCAGTCGGTCGGGGTTGCCGGCGGCGGGGTCGGTGTTGTTCTCGGAGTACTTCCAGGTCGCGGTGGTGTCCAGAACCGTGGCCGGAAGGTCGGCGGCGGTCGCAGCGACGGTGGTCGCCGCGAAGGATCCCGCGATCACCGACGCGACGCCCAGGGCGGCGATGGCCGCGCGGGTCGTCCGCCGGCCCGAGCGGGTCCGGGGGGTGTTTTCCAGCATCTGCTTCTTTCCGATGGTCGCACTGATGGCAATCGCCCGAGCGGGCACCCCATGAGGCTCATCGGCGCGGGTGGCCGGCAGGTGAATAGCTGGCTCCGTATCCCTATCCCGGCGGCGAACCGTTCGCGTCGGCGTCGGGCTCGGCTCCTCCCGGCGGCGCGGTGATCGAAATGTTCGTCTTCTGTTCATCCGTCCGGCGGCAGGGAGAAACGGACCTCGGGTGCCACCGTGACAGCCTCACGGCCGGAGGTGCTCGTGAGATCGAAGAAGACGGCGCTCGTCGCCCTGGTGCTCGCCGCGGGGCTTCTCGCCTCGTGCAGCGCGCCCGTCGACGATGCCGACGCGCAACGCGCGGCGTTCCTCGGCGGCGCGCCCGTCCCGGTCTCCGAGGCGACGATCGCTCCCGCCCCGGAGGCGTATCACGCCGTCGCCGTGCCCGCCGGGTATCGCGTGATCGCCGTCGGGGTGGCCTCCGATCCGGCCGGCGACGTGATCGCGGGAGCCGTCGAGCAGTGGGCGAGAGCGAACGGCGCGGTCTTCGACCTGCGCATCGGTGCCGACGCGGAGGGCATCGACGAGCAACTCGTCACGGCGGCGAATGAGCGACCCGATCTCATCGTCGGACTCGGCGCCGGCGTCGTCGACGTCTTCGCCCTCACGACATCGCAGCTCCTCGATCAGCAGTTTCTCGTCGTGGGCGCCAAGCTGGCCGAGCCGACCGAGAATGTGACGTCCGTGGTGTGGCCGGGCGCCGGGTTCCGAGGAACGGGCATCACCCCCGAGGCGGATGCCGATCCTTCGGCGGTGACCACGCCGATGGCGAGCGAGGCGATCTCGGCCGGGTTCGCCAGCATCCGGCTCGGCGTCACCGGCGTCGTGGTCTCGCTCCCCTAGGACGCAGTTATCGCGTCAGGCGTCGTCCGAGACCCGGATGAGCACCTTGCCGGTCGCGCCCGCCTCGACGGCGTCGTGAGCGGCGGCCGTCTCGGCGAGGGGGAACCACAGGAGCGGGAGCCCCGCTCCCTCCCCGACCGGCAGCGCTCCGTCATCGAGCGCACGGGTGATGTCATCGGCCGCCGCGAAGAGCGCGTGATCGCCGACCGTGTACAGAAGCAGCCCCTGCAGGCGAACGTTCTTCGCGAACGAGGAGCGGATGGGCCCGCCGAACCGGTCGCCGCCGTTGTCGGCGTAGTAGGCGATCGACCCGTGGTTGGCGACGACCTCGAGGTCGAGGCCGAGGTTCGTCGCGAGCGACACCTCGACGATGTGATCGACACCGTCGGGAACGATCTTTCCGACCTCGGCCGCGACGTCCTGGGTGCGGTAGTCGATGACGTGGTGCGCGCCGGCCGCGCGCGCGAGCGCCGCCTTCTCGGGCGAGCTGATCGTCGTGAGCACCGTCGCCCCGGCCCATACCGCGAGCTGGATCGCGGCGTGACCGACAGCGCCCGCGCCGCCGGCGACGAGCACGGTGCGCCCCTCCAGAGCCCCCGGGCCCAGGCGCGCGGGGCCGGACTCGTGCACGGTGAGCGCGCGATGCGCCGTCATGGCCGGTACGCCGAGGCTCGCGGCGACGTCGAAGCCGATGTCGTCGGGGAGACGTACGGCGCGCACCGACGGAACCACCGCGTATTCCTGGGCCGTCCCGCCCGGTTGGCCGTGCTGCGCGAGGTAGATCCAGACGCGGTCGCCCACGGAGAGGTCGTCGACGCCCTCGCCGACGGCGTCGACCGTTCCCGCGCCGTCCTGGTTCGGCACGATCTCCGCGAACTCCATCGGACGGTCGGCCGCGCGCGCCTTCCAGTCGGTCGGGTTCACGCCCGAGACGGCGATCTTCACCCTCACCTCGCCGCGACCCGGCTTCGGAACCGGTCGCTCCGCGACCGAGAGGACGGACGAGGGGCCACGGTGGGAGTACACGATCGAGGTCATGTCGACTCCAACCCCCGGTCGCCCGAGGTCATTCCGCCGCGGCGCCCGACCATCGCGTCGACGGCCGCGGCGACGACGACGGCGAGCGGGTACACCACGAGATCGCGCGCGTCGAACCCGGTACCGAGCACCAGCGCGATCGGTGGGAAGGCCGCAGCGAGCGCGACGGGAACTCCGGTGAGCTGGAAGAGCTCGACCGCCACGCACCAGACCACGGCGAGAGCACCCAGCGCCGACCGCCGTCCCGACGCGAAGAGCGTGACGAGGCCCGTGTAGACCGCGACGGAGTAGAGCGCGTCTCCGGCGACGTCGGTCGCCGGAGAGCTCGGCGCCGCCCGGTGCACGAGGAGACCCGCGGCCACGATGACGACGAGCGCGATCGCGGCGGCCAGCCGTCGACGACGGGCGGTGCGCGGGGGCGGACTCATACGCCTCACCGTAACCACCGGCGCGCGGTACCGGTCCTGCGCCGACCAGCGCAGCATCCATTCCACACACCATCGCCGCGATCCACACCCGCAGCCGCGCGGGGATGCGGGTTCACACGCGAAGATGTCGATCGGATGCTGCGGAGATCGCCGGGGTCTCGTCTCGGACGGCTTCGACCCCCTAGGCTCCGGAACATGTCACGACGTGGGTGGGCTTCTCGGATGCCGGTCATCGGTGCGATCGCTTCGGCCCTGCGGGACCTGGTGCACCCTTCGCCGGGCGGTGTGCCCGCACCGACCGTTCCGGTCCCGCCCAATCCGCGGTGGTCGGGCTCGACGAAGCCCGCACCGGTGCCCCGGGAAGACGTCGTTCTCCGCCTCCCCGACGACATGTACCGCCACGACGGCGCCCCGACGGAATGGTGGTGGCACACCGGCACGCTGCGCGCCGGCGACAGGGTCTTCGGGTTCGAGATCAACGCCGCATCGTTCACCGGGCAGCACTTCGCCATGACCCAGGTGTCGCTGAGCGACGTCTCCGCCGCGCGGCACTACGAGCGCACGCAGGTGTACGGGCCCGCTCCCTTCGGCGTGTTCGACGTGCGCCACTGGGCCGAAGGGGATCCCGCGAAACCCTGGTACGCGCGACTGGGCGACCCGGGCTGGCTGGTCGGAGGCTTCAGTGTGGCATCGGCAGGGTCGGGCTACACCTCGGCGCCCACGGTGTCGATCGACGGGGACGGGTCGGGGGCGAGCGGGATCGCCGTGCTCGACGACCGCGGCGGCGTCACCCAGATCGTGCTGCTGAAGCCGGGAGCGGGCTACACCCGGACCCCCGCCGTGACACTCACCGGTGGCGGAGGGAGCGGGGCGACGGCCGTCGCCGTCCGCAACTCCGTGACGATGACGGCACCCCAGAGCGACCCGACGAGAAACATCGCCGTGCACTCCGTGCTGGTCGACCAGGAGACCCTCGACGAGGTCGTCTTCGATCTGGAGTTCTCGCAGCAGGGGCGTCCGTTCTTCGTGTGGGGCACCGGCATCGAACCGACTGCCACCGAGCAGAGTCTCGAGAAGGACAACTACTACTTCTCCTACACGCGCCTCGCCGCATCCGGCACCATCACCGTCGCCGGGCACGAGTACACGGTCACCGGGACGACCTGGATGGACCACGAGTACGGGTTCTTCGGCGGCGGCACGTCGGACACGCGCGTGCGATGGCTCCTTCAGGACATGCAGCTCTCGAACGGATACACGATCTCCAACGCCGGGATGATCGGCGAGGGCTACAAGCCCGAGATCGGGGTGCCGGTCGACGCGTTCGCCACCCTGCAGGACGCGGACGGCGAGCTCTTCTACGTCTCGAGCACCGTGACCGCCGTGGGCGAGCTCTGGACGAGCCCGCGCACCGGCAACGCCTACGCCCGGCAGTTCCGGGTCGAGATCCCCTCCTTCCAGGCCGACATCACCGTCACGACGCGCCTGGAAGACCAGGAGTTCTCGGTCGGCGGGGCCCCGATCTACGAAGGCACGGCCGAGCCGTCGGGCACATTCCTGGGCGACGACGTGTCGGGCGACGCGTGGATCGAGCAGGCGTACTGACCCGAGGCACCCGCTCGACCGTGGTCCGAGGGCTCGCACGCGCTACCGTGGAGTAATGACAGCATCCGAGTCCGACACGTCCGCAACACCCGACGTGGTCGTCGAGCAGCAGTCCTTCTCCGACCTGGGACTCGACGCTTCGGTGCTCAAGGCGTTGAAAGACGTCGGCTACGAGACCCCGTCGGCCATCCAGGCGGCGACCATCCCGCCTCTGCTGGCCGGCCGCGACGTGATCGGCATGGCGCAGACGGGCACGGGAAAGACGGCCGCGTTCGCGCTGCCGATCCTCTCGCAGCTCGACGCGTCGCAGCAGAAGCCGCAGGCGCTCGTGCTCGCCCCCACCCGCGAGCTCGCGCTGCAGGTCTGCGAGGCGTTCGAGCGCTACGCGTCGCACCTTCGCGGCGTGAACGTGCTGCCGATCTACGGCGGACAGGGGTACGGCACTCAGCTGTCGGCGCTGCGCCGCGGCGTGCACGTCGTCGTCGGTACGCCCGGGCGCATCATGGACCACCTCGTCAAGGGCACCCTCGACCTGTCGGAGCTGAAGTTCCTCGTGCTCGACGAAGCCGACGAGATGCTCAAGATGGGCTTCGCCGAAGACGTCGAGACGATCCTCGCCGATACCCCCGCCGACAAGCAGGTGGCGCTGTTCTCCGCCACCATGCCCGCCCAGATCCGCCGGATCTCGCAGCAGTACCTGCGCGATCCGCAGGAGATCACGGTCAAGAACAAGACCGCGACCTCGTCGAACATCACCCAGCGCTACCTGAACGTCTCGTACCCCCAGAAGGTCGACGCGCTCACCCGCATCCTCGAGGTCGAGAACTTCGAGGGCATGATCGTGTTCGTCCGCACGAAGAACGAGACCGAGACGCTCGCCGAGAAACTCCGCGCACGCGGCTACACGGCCTCCGCGATCAGCGGTGATGTCGCCCAGGCGCAGCGCGAGAAGACCGTCAACCAGCTGAAGTCGGGAAAGCTCGACATCCTCGTCGCGACCGACGTCGCCGCGCGCGGCCTCGACGTCGACCGGATCAGCCACGTCGTGAACTTCGACCTGCCGATCGACACCGAGTCGTACGTGCACCGCATCGGCCGCACCGGCCGTGCCGGACGCACCGGCGACGCGATCAGCTTCGTCACGCCGCGCGAGCGACGCATGCTGGCGAACATCGAGCGCGCCACCCGGCAGCCCCTCACCCAGATGCAGCTGCCGAGCGTCGAGGACGTGAACGCGACCCGACTGACCCGCTTCGACGAAGCCATCACCGCCGCGCTCGAGCAGACGGCCCGCATCGACCGGTTCCGCGACATCATCGCGCACTACGTCGAGCACCACGACGTGCCCGAGGCCGACGTCGCCGCCGCGCTGGCCGTGGTCTCGCAGGGCGAGACGCCCCTCCTCCTCGACCCCGCCCAGGAGCGCACCGAGCGGTTCGACCGCGACGACCGCCCGCGCACGCCCCGCAACGATCGCGACGACGATGGTCGCCCCGAGCGTCGCGGACGCCCGTCGCAGGCGAACCTCGTCATGTACCGGCTCGCCGTGGGCAAGCGACACAAGGTCGAGCCGCGCCAGATCGTCGGCGCCCTCGCGAACGAGGGGGGCCTTCGGCGCGAGGACTTCGGCAAGATCGACATCCGCCCCGACTTCTCGCTCGTCGAGCTGCCGGCGGACCTGCCCGACGACGCGCTGAACCGCCTGAGCGGCACCCGCATCGGCGGCAAGCTCATCGAGATGCGCGTCGACCGCGGCGGCCCGGGCGGACGCCCCGATCGCAAGCCCCGCTACTGACACCTGAGCCGCCGGCACGCCGGAGGCGACGGCGGCGGGTGCACGCCGCACCGGGTCGACCGTACTCAGGATCATTCCCGGCGCGGGTGCGATCTCTCGCGGATTTCCAGGGTCCGCGCGCGACCCGCGCGCAATCATCCTGAGTACGGTCTGGGCCTCGTCCGTCGGGGCGTTCGGTCGAGCCACCGCTGGGTGCCGGTCGAGGATCGACAGCTCGTCGTCGCCCACCGTCCTGTCGCCGCCGCCCGCACCGCATAGGGTGGCCCGATGTCCGAATATGAGCACGCGACACCCGACGCCTTCGTTCGCGTACGCGGAGCCAGTGAGAACAATCTCCGCGACGTCGACGTCGACGTACCCCGCGACACCATCGTCGCCTTCACCGGCGTATCGGGGTCGGGGAAGTCGTCGCTCGCATTCGGCACCATCTTCACCGAGGCCCAGCGCCGCTACCTCGAATCCGTCGCGCCCTACGCGCGCCGCCTCATCCAGCAGGGCCACAACCCGCACGTCGAATCCATCACGGGTCTCCCGCCGGCCGTGGCGCTGCAGCAGCGACGCGGCGCGCCCAGCTCGCGGTCGAGCGTCGGAACGGTCACCACGCTCTCGAATTCGCTGAGGATGCTGTTCTCTCGCGCCGGGACGTTCCCCGAGGGCTTCGACACCCGGCTCGACTCGGATGCGTTCTCGCCCAACACCGCCGCGGGAGCATGCCCCGAGTGCCACGGCGTCGGCGTCGCGCACACCGTCACCGAAGAAACGCTCGTACCCGACACATCGCTGAGCATCCGCGACGGCGCCATCGCCGCGTGGCCCGGTGCCTGGCAGGCGAAGAACCTGCGCGACATCACGATCGCCCTGGGCTACGACGTCGACCGCCCGTGGCGCGACCTCGACCCCGCCGACCGCGAGTGGCTCCTCTTCACCGATGAACAGCCCGTCGTGGAGATCACCCCGCAGCGCGACCGCGTCGCCAAGCCCTACAAGGGCATGTTCTGGAGCGCGAGGAAGTACGTCTTCCACACCCTCGCCGATTCGAAGAGCGCCACGATGCGCGACCGCGTTCTCCGTTTCGTCCGCACGGGCGTCTGCCCGTTGTGCGGGGGCTCGGGACTGCGCCGCGAGGCGCTCGCCGTCACGTTCGCGGGCCGCACGATCGCCGAACTGAACGCGCTGCCGATGAGCGAACTCGCCGAGGTGCTCCGCCCGACGACGATGCTCGAGGATGCGGGGCAGGCCCTGCCCACGTCATCCTCCGGCGAGCGCACCGACGTCGCCGTGGCGCTGACCACCGACCTGCTCTCCCGCATCCAGGTGCTCACCGATCTCGGTCTCGGCTACCTCGGACTCGGCCGCGTGACCACCACGCTCTCGCCGGGCGAGATGCAGCGCCTGCGCCTCGCGACCCAGCTGCGCTCGGGCCTGTTCGGGGTCGTCTATGTGCTCGACGAACCGTCGGCCGGCCTTCACCCGGCCGACGCCGAACCCCTGCTGGACGTGCTCGAGCAGCTCGTGTCCTCCGGCAACTCGGTCTTCGTCGTCGAGCACAACATGGACGTCGTGCGCGGCGCGAACTGGATCGTCGACGTCGGACCGGGAGCCGGCGAAGGGGGCGGCGACGTGCTCTACAGCGGGCCCGTCGACGGTCTCGTCGACGTGACGGAGTCGGCGACGCGTCCGTTCCTCTTCCCCGATCTCGCCGAGCGCCCCGCTGAGGCGCACGAGGTGCGCACCCCCACGAGCTGGTTGACGCTGGAGGGCGCATCGCTCCACAACCTCGCAGATGTCGACACGGCCGTCCCGCTGGGAACGCTGGTCGCGGTCACCGGCGTCTCGGGATCGGGGAAGTCGACACTCGTCGGCCGGGTGCTGCGGGACGTCGTGAACGGACATCTTCGAGGCAGCGGCGAGGGCGACGAAGACGAAGAGGCAACCGAGACGACCGGCACGGGCGACCCCACCGAGGTGCCCGTGCCCACCCCGTCGGTCGACGCCCTCGCCGTTCGCCGTGTGACGGGCCTCGAGAACATCGACCGTCTCGTGCGCGTGGACCAGAAGCCGATCGGACGCACGCCGCGCTCGAACCTGGCGACCTATACGGGCCTGTTCGACGCGGTGCGATCCGTGTTCGCCGCGACCGCCCTGGCCCGGGAGCGCGGATACACCGCCGGGCGGTTCTCGTTCAACGTCGCCGGCGGACGCTGCGAGACGTGCCTCGGCGAGGGCTACGTGTCGGTGGAGCTGCTGTTCCTCCCCGGAAGCTACGGGCGGTGCCCGACCTGCGGCGGCTCGCGCTACAACGCCGAGACGCTCGAGGTGACGTACGACGGCAAGAACATCGCCGATGTCCTCGCGCTCACCGTCGAGCAGGCGGCGGAGTTCCTCGAGGCCGTGCCCGCAGCATCCCGGAGTCTGCGCACCCTGCGCGAGGTGGGTCTGGGCTACCTCCGTCTCGGGCAGCCGGCCACCGAGCTGTCGGGCGGAGAGGCGCAGCGCATCAAACTCGCGACCGAGCTGCAGCGCACACGCCGGGGTCACACGCTCTACCTGCTCGATGAGCCGACGACGGGGCTGCACCCCGCCGACGTCCGACTGCTGCTGACGCAGCTGCACGCGCTCGTCGAGGCGGGCAACACCGTCGTCGTCGTCGAGCACGACATGGACGTCGTGGCCGCGGCCGACTGGGTCATCGACCTGGGTCCGGCGGGAGGAGACGCGGGGGGACGCATCGTCGCCGAGGGCACGCCGTCGACCGTCGCGAGCGACACCGCCAGCCGAACAGCCCCGTACCTCGCGCGGCGGCTCGCCGGCTCCTAGGAGGTCACTGCTCCTCGTGGGTGTCGGGGTCGCCGCCGAAGAGGCGTCCGTCGGGCCGGCCCAGCGCGGTGATGGCCGCCATCTCGGCGTCGTCGAGCTCGAAACCGAACACGTCGAGGTTCTCGGCCTGACGGGACGGCGTCGCACTCTTCGGGATGGGGACGCTGCCGAGCTGCACGTGCCAGCGCAGGATGACCTGCGCGGGGGTCACCCGGTGCGCCGAGGCCGCCGTCACCACCGGTTCTTCCTCGTAGGGGGCGTTGCCCTTCCCGAGAGGACTCCACGCCTCCGTGACAATTCCCCAACGCGCGTTGGCCGCCCGCTGCTCCACCTGCGGGAAGTACGGGTGCATCTCGATCTGATTCACGGCCGGCGTCACCCCGGTCGCGTCGATGACGTCGGTGAGGTGCTGCTCGGTGAAGTTGCTCACACCGATCGACCTCACCAGACCCAGCTCGCGCGCGCGCACCAGGTTCTCCCACGAGCGCACGTACTCCCCCACGCTGGGGTTGGGCCAATGGATCAGGTACAGGTCGAGGTACTCCACCCCCAGACGCCACAGCGACTCGCGAACGGCGGCCACCGTCGGCTCGCCCTGGTGACGCCCCGGGAGCTTCGAGGTGACGAACAGCTCGTCGCGCGCGAGCCCCGAACGGCGGATGCCCTCTCCGACCGCTCCCTCGTTGTCGTAGTTGAACGCGGTGTCGAGCGACCGGTAGCCGGTGCGGATCGCCGAGGCGACGGCGTCGGCACCGTCTTCTCCGCGCAACGGGTACGTGCCGAACCCGAGAGCGGGGATCTGATGGCCGTCGTTCAGGGCGATGAGGGGCGCGAGCTGGGTCATGTGTTCCACGGTACGCCCGGGCGACGGTGATTCGTTCGCCGATCCCCCGGGTGCCGCAGCAGCGGCCGGGGCCTCTACGATGGCTTCGCGCCGCCCACAGAGAGACCGGAGGGGAACACGTGCACTCTCGCCCTCCCGTTCGCCGGTCGACATCCCGGTCAGCACCGGCGCGGCGCGGCGCCAGGAGGCCCCCCGCATCCGCCGCCCGGCGAGCGCGCGCACGGCGCGCGAAGCGACGGCGCACCCGACGCACGTGGCTGATCGCCTCCGGCATCGTGCTGCCGCTGCTGCTCGGCGCCGCTGTCATCTGGGGCGGCGGCTACGCTCTGACCTCTCTGTCGGCAGCCTGGGACGATGCGCTGAGCTCGCCCGCCTTCGGCACGGACCGCGAAGCACCACCCGCACCCGTCGAGCCCGCCGCGCCCGGCATCGCCGGGTACGGGGTGGCGCAACTCGGCAACGCCTGCACGATCCTGATCGCGGGGCGCGACCTCGGCTTCGACAGCCGCGACCAGACGATCGCCGTGATGACAGCGATGGGCGAGTCGTCTCTGCGCAACATCGACTACGGCGACTGGGAGACCAGCGGCGTCACGAACCCCGACGGATCGCGGACGACGTCGATCGGGCTGTTCCAGCAGCAGGACACCTGGGGCACGCGCGAGGCGCGCCTCGATCCGTACACCGCGGCGACCCTGTTCTACCGGGCCATGGCTGCGCGTGTGCCCGACCGCGCCGCACTCGAGCCCACGATCGTTGCGCACACCACGCAGGTCAACGCCGATCCGTCTCACTACGCGCGCTACTGGGACGCGGCCGTGCGTGCCGTCGCCGCCGTGTCGGGCGCACCGATCGGCGACGATCGCGCCGACGGCATCCCGAGCTGCCCGACCGCCTGAAGCCGAGTCAGGAGCGACCCGCAGCCCCGCTCTGGACGGCGGGCCGAGGCCCGTCGGGCGGCTCGATAGCCTGAGATCATGCTTCGCCTGCTCTTCTTCATCGGTGTCGGTATCGGTGCGGGAGGGGTGGTGGTTCAGCTCGTGGGTCCGCCCGGCGCGGGCGACTGGACGATCGCGGTGTCGTTGACGCTCATCGTCGGCACCAGCATCCTCATGGCCGTCCTGCGAACGGCGCGAGGGATCTCGCCGGCCTCCGACGCCGACATCGCCGCAGCCCGGGCCGCAGGTCGCTCGGCCGTCGCGCGGGTGGATGCGATCCGGCAGACGGGCACGCTGATCAACGACCAGCCTCTGTGCGAGCTCGACGTCACGGTGCTTCCGCAGACCGGTGCGGCGTTCCGCACCACGGTTCGTCGGATCGTGAAGATCGTCGACGTGCCCCGCTTCCAACCGGGAAGCATCCACTCGGCCGTCCTGCTCGTACCGGACGGTCCGGAGATCGCGCTCGTCGACGCGCCCGAGGAAACGCCCGCGGCGGACGCGTCGCGGATTCCGCCTGCTGCGCAGGCGGGACCGATCCTGCGCCCCGAACCGGGCACCGTGCCGATGGGCGGACGACGACGGCGCCCGTTCCTCGGGGTCGGGCGACGGGGGCGGCCGGTGCGCTTCGTGCTGTTCGCCGCGACCGCCCTGATCACCGCCGCCGCGGTGGTCGCCCCGTACCACGTCGCCGTCGGGCAGAGCATCAGCGCCCTCCAGGAGGGACGCCTGCACGCCGACCTCCGCTCCCCCGAACATCTCACCGCGGCGGTGGACGCGATCGCCGCCGAGGTCGGTCACAGGCGCCTGATCTCGGTCACGGTCTCCGCCGATTTCATCAGCGTCACCGCTCCCGTCCGACCTGGCGAGCTCGCGTCGGACTCGTGGATGTACCGCGCCGGCCGGGTGGATCACGCCGGCGCAGCGCCCAGCCAGCCCCGCTCGGTCGCGCAGGAGTTCGGCGCCGACGAGGTGTCGTGGGAAGCGCTATGGCCCGTGGCCGAGGGTGCGGCCACCGACGCCGGCTACGCGAACACCGACGATATGACCCTGTCAGTGAGCCGCGGCGTCGACTCCGACATCGACAGCGAGTTGTTCGGCCAGCAGACCGGCCCCCTGCGCGTCGTGTTCTCGGCCCGGGACGAGTACACCTCGGTGTTCTTCGACATGCTGCCCGACGCGACGGGCGTCGAACGCAGCGGCTGATCGGGCGCCGGCCCGTCAGGCGATGAGTGTGGCCACGAGGTTGATGGTCGCGGCGAGCACCACGACCCCGAGTACGAACGAGAGCAGCGCGTGCCGCAACGCCTCACGGCGGATGGCGCTGCTCGTCAGGTTCGTGTCCGACACCTGGTAGGTCATGCCCAGGGTGAAGGCGAGGTAGGCGAAGTCGCGGTACTGCGGCGGCTCGGTCTGGTTGAAGTCGACACCCGCGCCTGCGTCGCGGTAGTAGATCGCGGCGTATCGCAGTGTGAAGAGCACGTGCACGAGACACCACGAAGCGGCGACGGTGAGCAGCGCGATGGCCACGAGCGCGAACTTCTCGGGCCCGGTCACCGAGCCCGACTCGTACAGCACGAGCGCGATGGCCCCGAAGCTGGCGAGACTCGACAGCAGCAGCAGCCCCTGCGCCGTCGCCCTCGTGGGGTCTTCGCGCGTCGCGTGGCTGGCGGTGTCGGCGGGTCCGAGGCGCAGAACCGTCGCCCACTCCCACGAGATGAAGGTGGCGGATGCGGCGGTCCACCCGACCGCGGGCGCGTACGCCCACGATCCGGCCGCGCTCACGCCGACGGTGACCAGGACGAGAACGAGGAACATCACCCCGACGCGCACCCCCGACCGGTGCCAGGCGTCGTCGAAGTCACGGGTCTGATCGCTCACGCGGCACCTCCCTTCTCCGCGGCGCAACGGGCGTCGGCGTCATCCGCACCCTAGCGCGGACCGCACCCCGACCCGTCTCTTGCCCCCGTGTCATCCGCACCCGCGAGCCCGTACTCAGGACGAACGTGGAGCGGGGCTCGACGGCCCGCGTGTTTTCGCGGCCCGCCGGCCGGTCACGCAGATTCATCCTGAGTTCGGTCGAGAAGGGTGCGCGCAGCACCCGGGGCGCCGCGTCCGGGCCGCAGCACCCGGGGCGCCGCGTCCGGGGCGACCGGGCCCGGGGCGCAGCATCCGGGAGCAGCATCCGGGCGACCGGGTCAGCCCCGACGCCGGGCCCCCATCGCGGCCGCGAGCAGGTCGGCGAGCACGGTACCGCGCGAGCCAGCCTCCTCCGGATGCCACTGCACGCACCAGAGGGGAGCATCTTCGTGCTCGATCGCCTCGATCGTGCCGTCGTCGGCATGGGCGACGACCCGCAGACCCTCTCCCGGCCGGTTCACGGACTGATGGTGCGAGCTGCGGACCTCGAGCTCGGTCGCGCCCAGCAGGCGCGCCAAGACACTGTCGGCGTCGAGCTCGACACGGTGGTCGACCATGCTGTCGGCCGGGTCGGCAGCGTTCGAGTGCCCGCCGCCGTGCAGGTGCTGCACGAGGTCTCCCCCCAGCGCGACGTTCACCAGCTGCATGCCTCGGCAGATGCCGACGAGCGGCACCCGAGTCTCGACTGCTCGTCGCACGACGGCGATCTGCGCCCGGTCGGCGGCGGGAAACGTCTGACCCAGATGCGGCTCATCCGCACGACCCCCGTAGAACGACGGATCGACATCCTCCCCACCCGTTATGACCACCGCGTCCGCCGCGTCCAGCCGCCGGACCATCTCATCGACCGGCGTCTGCGCGGCCGGCACGCGGTCGACGTCGAAGCCGACCGCGTCGGCCGCGGCGATCACGCCCGCGGTGAGCTTCTGCAGCCGGTCTTCGAAAGCCGGGTCGACGCGCCCCCCGTCACCGACGTCGACGACGAGGAGGACAGGGCGGGGCGGACTCGTTCGGGCGTTCGCATCGGGCACGTCGACATTGTCACAGACCGGATGCCGGCGAGCCGCCTCGCTGTACGAGGATGGACGTATGCCTGTCCCCCATCGTCCGGGCCTCCGGGTCACGGAGGGTGTCACGATTCCCGAAGCCGAGCTGTCGTGGCGGTTCTCGCGGTCGTCGGGGCCCGGCGGACAGGGCGTCAACACGGCCGACTCCCGGGTCGAGCTCTCGTGGGACGCCGCCGGCTCGAGCGCTTTGTCGACCGTTCAGCGCGATCGGCTGCTCGAACGGCTGGGCGGTCGTCTGGTCGACGGAGTGCTCACGATCGCCGCGTCCGAACATCGCGCCCAGATTCGCAATCGGGATGCTGCGCGCGAACGCCTCGCCGAGATCGTCGCCGACGCCCTCCGCCCTCCGGCGCCGGCCCGACGTGCGACAAAACCGAGCCGCGGCGCGAAGGAGAGGCGGCTCAAGGCCAAGCAGCGGCGGACCGACGTGAAGCAGATGCGTCGACGACCGATCGACTGACCCGCGCCCCACCCGCATCAGCGGTCGAAGAGGCCCCCCAGATCGAACCCGCCCAGCTGATCGCCGAACCCGCTCACCTGCTCGCCGAGAGCCGATGTCGCATCTCCCGCGATCCCCTCGACCCCGCCGGCGATCCCCTCCACACCGCCGGCCAGGCCCTCCACATCGAGCGAACCGGCGAGGGCGTCGAAGTCGACGCCGAACCCTGCGGCCTGCGCGAGCAGCGGACCGGCGATGCCGCTGAGGATCGCGCCGCCGGCGACACCGGCGAGTATTCCTCCCGCCATTCCGAGACCGGCGCCGGCGAGCGCCCCACCGTGACCGCCGCCGCGGGATCCGCCACCGGCTCGGGCGAGGAGGCCGCGCAGCATCCCGGGTCGCGATGCCTCGGCGCGCGCCGCGGTTCGCGCGAGATCCGACGGATCGGACGAACGCGGGGCCTCGTGCGGCGGCAGCTCCGCCCGCATCCGGGTCTCGACGTGAGCACGCTGCTCGGGGCTGAGCCGCGCGAACGCATCGCGGTGGATCTGCTCGATCTGGTGCGGATCGGCGGTCTGGAGCAGGTAGTCGTAGCGGGCGATCGCCTGCCGGTCGGCGGCGCTCACCGAGCCCGCTCCCTTCGCGGCAGGAGGCGCGTAGCCGGCGGGCGGGGGCGGTGCGTACCGGTTCGACGACGGCGAGGCGTCATCACGTGCGCCGGGCTGGGCCTGACGCCCGTCACCGGTGAGCGAGTCCGCGGCCGATCGAACGATCGAACGCCAGTCGGATCCAGCGCCGGGGCTCGCGGTCTGCGACGATCCGTTCTTGTCCAGCGCCTTCGACGCGATGCCGATGAGACGTGAGAGCTTGCTCACGGGTCCTCCTGAGGGTCGGACCGGTGCGTCGGAGCGCCGAGCCACCTCGAACGCCCCGGCCACGGCCGGTCGGGCATTCAAGGTCTCCTCCACCCCGCGGGCGGGGCCGATGGATCCGGGATGCTGCGGCACATCCGTACTGACGAATCCGACGTGATGGGAGTACTCCCCTTGCGAGACCCACGTTAACCCGCTGCGGCTATGTCTGCGCTGACAGTTCGTCGCTCACGCGAGGTCGGGGTCGCGGCTCGCCGGGACGATCACCGCCCCGCGCCGGCACACCGGTCCCGTCACGGGGTTGGGCGAGGAC
Organism: Microbacterium sp. AG1240; assembly: GCF_003635115.1. GTDB lineage: Bacteria > Actinomycetota > Actinomycetes > Actinomycetales > Microbacteriaceae > Microbacterium. The sequence goes on along the minus strand of NZ_RBXJ01000004.1, from coordinate 34,401 downwards.
TCTCGCGGCCTCCTCGGCGACCGATCACGAACCAGAGGAGGGGACCGAGCAACGGGAACGCGAGGATCACCAGAACCCATACCGCCTTCTCCAGCCCCGACGCCGTGCGATGGCGCGCGATGCTGATCGCCGCGAGGAGGAAGGGGATGAAGAAGACGACCGAGAGGATGATCAGATGCCATCCGGTGAGTCCGCTGAACATCCTTCGAGACTGTCACCGCTCGGCACGCCTGGCAAACGCGACACCGCGCGACCGTCACGGCGGGGGTCCGGGAGGTGGCCCGCCGAAGGCTCGGGGCGCACCGACGACCGGGGGACTTTCGTCCCCCGGTCGGGAGCCGCCCGCCCGTAGCGTCGAGGCACGAACGCGGAGCCTGGAGGGTGATTCCGATGAAGGACCTCGTTCTGGGAGTGGACGGAACCCGCGCATCCGCATCAGCGACGCAGTGGGTCGCCGAGAGGTGCGTGCGCGAGCCGTCTCGGGTGCGGATCGTGAACGTCATCGGAACCCTGACAGCCGACCGTCACGCGTCGCTGGAGCTGCTCGAGAGGGCCGAGCGCGTGCTTCGCGACAGGGTCCCCGGTCAGGCCGTCGAGCTGCTCCGAGCCGACGGTGCCGTCAGCCGCGCGCTCGCGAGATTGAGCGCCGGCGCCGACCTCCTCGTGATCGGCGTCGACCCCGATCATCCCGTGCGGGCAGCCATCGGAGGGTGGGTTCCGGTGCGCGTCGTCGCGCGCGCGAGCGTTCCGGTCTGCGTCGTCCCGGCCGGGTGGACGCAGACCGACGGAGACGTCGTGGTCGGTCTCGCAGACGACACCTCCTCCGCCGCCGCCCTCGACCTCGCCGCGCGCGAGGCGTCGGCGACGACGAAGAAACTGCACGTCGTGCACGCCTGGGCACTCCCGGGGGTGGTGGTGGAGTCCTCCGTGATCGAGGAGAGACCCGACCGCATCGTCGAGGAACACCGAGCGCTTCTGGATGCTGCGGTGAGGTCCCTGCAGCGACGGTTCACCGACGTCGACATCGAGAGCGACGTCGTGCGCTCCTCCCCCGTGAACGCCCTGCTCGGCCACGCGGAGCGGGCAGCTCTCATCGTCATCGGCACCCACCATCAGGGCGTTCTCGCCGGAGGTCTGACCGGGGCCGTCGCTCAGGACCTCCTGTGGCGCGCCCGCTGCCCCGTGCTCATCGTTCCCGAAGCGACGCCGATCACCGATCGACTCGACGCCTGACTCCCGGCCGGATCCGCGTCGTGCTCCCCGCCGAGGAGAGCGGCGGCGGGACGACGCAGATCGGGTCGTCCAGTTCGCCCACCAGGTCCCACGCGACCGACCCGAGAAGCCACCCCGTGAGCAGTCCCCGTCGATGGGTGCCGATCACGACGAGCGAGCTGCGCGACGCCTGCGAGGTGAGGGCTGCTGCGGGGTTGTCCCGCACGAGCGCGGCTTCGGCCACGAGACCCGGGTGCTCGTGCGTCAGTGCGGCGACGGCTCCGTCGACGATCGCCCGATGCACGTCGTGCGCTTCCCGCGCGGCGGATCCTCCTCCGGCCGGCGCGGACGGCAGCGGGGAGGTCATCAACCAGGAATGCACGATCCGCAGCGGTTGTGCCTGCGCGAGCGCTTCGACGGCCGCGAAGCGAAGCGCGGCAGCGGAGGAACCGTCCGCCGCCAACCCCACCGTCACCGGCGCGTCGCGCGGCGCCCATCCCGCCGGCACGAGCACGACGGGAACCGCGGAGAGGGCGGTCAGGCGCAGCGGAATCGCGCCGGCGAACATCGACCGTGCGCGCGCGTTCGTGTGCATGCCCACCACGAGCAGCTCCGCACCCTCCGCCGAGCGCGACAGCGTGCCCGGCATCCGTCCGTCGACGATGTCGATGTCGACCGCGGCATCCGGTACCCGCGCCCGCAATCGCTCCGACGCCTCCTGCGCGAAACGTTCGAGCACCGGTCTCTCCGCGTGGAACATGTTCGCCACGACGACCAGCACGACGCCCGCCGGACGCGCCGATACCCGTTCGGCCACCCAGTCGAGCGCCGAATCGGCGGCGGCGCTGCCGTCGAACCCGAGAACGATGTGCCCCATCTCGAACCCCCCGCTTGTCACTGCGACGGTAGGCCGTGGGCGAAATGAGGAGCGGGCCGAAGGTCCCCCGTCGACCTACCGGGTGTCGTCGTATTCGACGCGCAGGAGGGCCGCCTGCGTGCGCGATCCCACGCCCAGCTTGCTGAGGAGAGACGACACGTAGTTCTTCACCGTCTTCTCCGCCAGGCCGAGTCGTTCGCCGATCTGCCGATTCGTCAAGCCGTCCGCGATGAGCGCGAGCACCTGTCGCTCGCGCAACCCGAGCGACCCCATGCGGGGATCGTCGTGAGGCTGGTCGCGCATCTGAGCGGAAGCGCGCTGCGAAGCGACCGCGCTCAACAGGATCTTGCCGCCTGCCACGGCGCGGATGTCGTCGAGGAGCGTCTTCGCGCCGACGCTCTTCAGGAGGTACCCCGCGGCGCCTGCGAGCACCGCGTCGAAAGTGGCGTCGTCGTCATCGTGGGCGGTGAGCATCAGGCACGCGAGCCCGGGCATCGTCGATCGCAGGTCCCGGCACAGATCGACCCCGCTGCCATCGGGCAGCCTCACATCGAGCACGGCGACATCGGGGGCGGCTGCCGGGATCCGAGCGGCCGCTTGCCGAACCGTTCCCGCCTCTCCCACCACCTCCATGTCTCGCGCGCTCTCCACCAGGTCCACCACACCGCGTCGCACGATCTCGTGATCGTCGACGACGAACACGCGGATCACGGAGCCGGCTCGCCTTCGGAGCCGATGAGCGCCGACCAGTGCGCGCGCGTTCCGGTAGGTCCGCTCAGCATCTGCAGCGTCCCCCCGTGAGCGGCAGCGCGATCCTGGAGGTTCTTCAGCCCGCTGCGACGGCCGGTGGCCCCCATCCCGTTGCCGTCATCGACCACGACGAGGGAGAGGGCGTCGTCGCCGACGGTCACCTCCAGCGAGATGTTGTCGGCATCGCCGTGCCGGATGCTGTTGGAGAGCAGTTCCGTGACCGCGGCGACGAGGTCATCGGCGAGCTGACCTCCGACGATGTGGTCGACCGGCCCGCCGAACCGTATCGACGGGGTGCGCAGCAGCGTGCCGGAGGCTGCGGCGACGCTGTCGATGATGCGGTGGCGAACCGACGTGGCGTCTTTCGACGACAGCGCGAAGACGATCGTGCGGATCTGCGAGATCGCGAGGTCGACGTGGTCCGTCGCCTCCTGTATCTGATGGCGGCGAGGACCCTCAGGCAGCGCGGCGGCGACCGACAGCAGGGTCATCTCCGCACCGAACAGCTGCTGGATGACGTGGTCGTGAAGATCGCGAGCGATGCGCGCGCGGTCTTCCGCGAGGATGGTGCGCTGCTGTTCGGCGCGGGCGTCTGCGAGCTCCAGGGCGATACTCGCCTGCGAGGCGAGATTGGCGAGCACCTCCGCGTCCACCTCGGAGAACGCCTTCTCACCGGGAGACCGGGAGACGATGATCGCGCCCCACGAGCGGAGGCGAGAGCGCAGCGGCACCGCCATCGACGATCCCACGGCGTCCGTCTCGTTCACCCGCAGAGGATCGTCGCCCTTCCCCTCGGACGCGCGCACCACCACCCGCTCGTCGTCAACGAGAGCGGGCGCAGCGAACGTCCGCGCCGTCTGCACGCGGGGGTGGATCGTGATCTCGTCGGGGCCGCGCCAGGCGGCCACTCGTGCCTCCCCTTCCGACTCCGTCGCCGTCACGATGGCGACCACCGCAGCGCGCGAGACATCGCGGACTCGCCCCGCGATGAGGTCGAATGCACCGTGCGGGGGCGTGCTCAACAGGGCGGACGAGAGCTGGGATGCGGCAGCCATCCACCGCTCCCGCAGTCGAGCTTCCTCGAAGAGCCGGGCATTCTGGATGGCGAACCCCGCGGTCGTCGCCAGGGCGTCCAACAGCTCCTCGTCCTCCGCGGAGAACACACCGCCGCGACGGTTCGTGAGGTAGAGGTTTCCGAAGACCTCCTCTCGGACCCGCACGGGGACGCCCAGGAAGGAATCCATCGGCGGGTGGTGAGGGGGAAAGCCGACCGCACGGGCGTCGTCGCCGATGTGCGGCATCCTGATGGGTCGCGGATCGGCGAGGAGAGCACCGAGCACGCCGCGTCCCCTCGGCAGATGCCCGATGAGCGACGCAGCATCCTCGTCCACCCCGACGTGGATGAACTCATCCAGCGACCTGCCGTCCGGCGAGACGACGCCGATCGCTCCGTACTCGGCGTCGACCAGTTGCACGGCAGCCTCGACGACCCTGGTGAGCACCGTGGGGAGATCGATGTCGCCGACGACCGTCTGCACGGCGTGCAGCAGCGCGCGAAGGCGACTCTGCGTCGTCATGACCCGCTCCGCCGTCGTCATCAGCACGGCGATCGCTCGGTCCAACTCCCCACGGGGTTCATCGGGAAACGAAAGCGGTAGAACGCTGTGCATCTCACCCCCCTCATCTGCGCTCAATCTAAGGTCCCTCGCCCGCGACCGCTAGGGGGACGACCTCGCCCGAGCGAGGGGACCTTCGGCCCTGACGTATCCCCCCGGGCTCCGGTGCGATGGAGAGCACACAGAGGAGTTCCGATGCCTACCACCCCTTCCCCGCCATCCTCGAGCCCTGAGAGCACCGCACCGCTGATCGCAGCGCTGTCGGCGGCCGAATGCTGGGAACTGATCGAGCAGGGTGAGATGGGCCGGATCGCTCTGGTCGACCCCGCGGGCGACCCCGAAGTGTTCCCGGTGAACTATTTGAGCCGCAAACGCATCGTCTACATCCGCACCGCTAACGACAGCAAGCTGCGCCACATCCGTTCCCATCCCGCCGTGGCCCTGGAAATCGACGGGGCAGACGGCGCACTCCGCTGGAGCGTGCTCCTGCGCGGAACAGCCCAGCAGGTGACGACGGAGGAGGAGCTGCGCGAGAGCGGCGCCGCGTCGTTGCGGACGGCGACTCCGACGCACAAGCGCTACGTCATCCGTGTCGAACCGACCGCTGTGAGCGGACGGAGGTTTCGCGAATCGGATCGCACGGCGCTCGACGCGCCCGGCCCGCGGGGTGCTCGCCCCCGCCCGCCGGAGCCGACACGGCCTCACCCCATCCCGCACCTGCCGCCGTTCTCGCGATGAGCGTCACCTGATCACCGCAGTGACGGTGGCGGGTGCCGCGAGCATCTCCTGGCTGGTGGACCCGAGAAGGAAGCGCGCGAACGCCCCGCGCCCGTGCGTTCCGACCGCCACGAGCCGCGTGTGCACAGCGAAACGGTTCAAGACGTCGGCGGGGTCACCGCGTTCGACGACGCGCACGACGCGGAGGTCGGGGTAGTCCTCGGGGATTCCGGCGAGAGAGATGGCTTGCGCCTCCTCGGCCAGCGCCTGGAGGTTGTCGAAGTATCCGGCGGGGTACCCGTCGAACTCCACGCTCAGCGGAACCGGCGCCCATGTCGTGACCACGGTGAGCGTCTGTCCGTCGCGGTCCGCCTCGGCTGCGCCGAACGCGATGGCCGCTTCCGACAGCGCGGAGCCATCCGCCCCGACGACGATGCCCTCTCGTTGCGCGAGGTCGATATCAGGAACGACGATGACCGGGCAGTGGGCGCCGGCCGCGATGCGCACCCCGTGGGGCCCGCGCCGCACACCGCTCCCCGGCCCCCGGTAGTCGCTCCCGATCACGAGGAGACGGGCTGAGACGGATGCTTCCAGGAGACGCTCGACGGGCCTCCCCTGGTACACGAGCGCCGTCACCGTGATACCGCGCGCGCGGGCTTCGTGCGTGTAGCGCTCCAACCGCGCGCCCGCCTCCGCCATGGCCCTCTCGAGCACTTCGCCCTCACCGATGACACCGAGAGGGCCGCCCACCACCGTCACGAGATGAAGCACGCTGCCGCTCCTCGTGGCCCGCTCGATCGCCCACGAGACTGCTCGCCGCACCGCGTCGCCGTCATCGACGCGGTCGGACACACCGACCACGATCTTGCCGTTCACGGGGCCACCCGTCCGAACGACGGCGTCATCTCGGACGAACCCGAAAGGACGTCGGGGTGGGTCGCGGCGGTGTCGGCGGCGATATCGATGGGTTCCGTCGGAGGGAGGGCGAGATCCGCCGGACCGATGGGTGCCGGACTCGTGAAGCTGAGTCGATCCACGTCGTTACTCCTGTCGTCTCGTCGTGCGGGAAGGATCCCCCGCACCGATCGTCGCGCCGACGACGACTCGTTCCCGGGCCGAAAGTCCCGCGGTCCGCGAGCTCGGCCCGCCCAGAGCGCGGAGGGCGTAGAGGATGGTGGCCACGTCGACGAGTTCCTGGATGAGCGCCCCCGCCACCGCGGGGATGGCGCCGGAGGTCGCGATGATCATGAGAGCCGTGCTCAGCCCGATCCCGATCCAGATCGCCGTGACGGCGACCCGCAGGGTGTGGCGACCGATCGCGACCGCCTCCGCGACCTTCGTCAGCGAGTCCACCAGCACCACGACGTCGGCGGCGTCACCGGCGGCTGTCGCGCCGCGCGCCCCCATGGCGACTCCGATGTCGGCGGCGGCCAGCACCGGCGCATCGTTTATTCCGTCGCCCACCATCATCAGCGGGCGTGGAACCATCCCCGCGGCGTACACCACCTTCTGGCCGGGGAGCAGGTCGGAGTGCACGACGTCGATCCCCACCCGACGCGCGATCGCTGCAGCCGTGGATGGTCCGTCACCGGTGAGCATGACGATGTTCTCCACCCCGTGCTCGCGCAGCCACCGAACCACCTCCGCCGATTCGGGGCGCGCAGGATCGGCGAGCACGAGCACTCCGGCGAAGCATCCGTCGACCGCGACGTACGCAGCCGCCTCCCCGCCGTGAAGGGTGATGGGCACTGTCTCGGGCGCGACGCCCGCCACGAAGCCGGGCTTGCCGACGACGACCTCCCGTCCGCCGATCATCGCCGTCACACCCAGGGTGGCCACTTCTTCGGCACGATCGGCAGCACGCAGTGTCAGCCCCCGGTCGACGGCCTCGCGGCGGATCGTGTCGGCGAAGACGTGCGTGGAGTACTGCTCCGCCGAGGCGGCGAGACGGAGCAGCTCATCGGCGTCGAACGGCCACGCGGGCCGCACCTCCGTCAACCGGGGGCGACCCTGCGTCAGCGTGCCCGTCTTGTCGAAAGCGGCAGATCGCACCCGGGCCAGCTGCTCGATGACTCCGCCGCCTTTCACGATGACCCCCGTCTTCGCGGATCGCGACAACCCGCCGAGGAAGGCCACCGGGGCGGCGATCAGCAGCGGGCACGGCGTCGCCAGAACCAGCACCTCGGCGAACCGCTCCGGAAGTCCGGAGACGATCCACGCTCCGCCCGCCAGGACGAGGGCCACCGCCGTGAATGGAATGGCGAATCGGTCTGCGAGGCGCACCACCGGCGCCCGCGAGGACTGCGCGCTCTCCACGAGAGCGACGATCTGCTGGTACTGGCTCCGCTCGCTCGTCCGCTCGGCGTGCACACGCACGGCCCCGCTTCCGTTGACGACGCCCGACAGCACGTGGTCCCCTCTGACCCGCGCGACGGGAAGGCTTTCGCCGGTCAAGGATGATTCGTCGAAAGTGCCGTCGGAGCTGAGCAGGACACCGTCCACCGGAACGATCTCGGACGGCCGGATGAGCAGGATGTCGCCGACCCGCACGTCGGCGACCGCCACCTCCCGCGTTTCGGCAGAGCCCGCATCATCCGGTCGTACCAACACGTGAGCACGACGCGGAGAGCGGTCGAGCAGAGAGGTCAGATCGCGCTTCGCCCGCCGGGTGGCGTACTGCTCGAGAGCCTGCCCACCCGAGAGCATGAGCACCACGATCAACGACGCGACGTACTCCCCCACGGCCAGGGTCGACACCATCGCGACGACGGCGAGCAGGTCCAACCCCACGTGCCCGGCGAGGACATCTCGCACCATGCCCACGAGCGTCCATGCGATGAAAGCGCCCACCCACGCCGTGGCGCTCCAGCGCGCGATGTCGTCCCTCCCGATCACCGTTAGGACGAGCACACCGCCGAGCACGACGGCGGTGCCGGCCAGCGTCGGGAGGAGGATGCGTGCGGGCCGGGTCACGGCGCGTGCGCCAGTGAGAGCACCTCATCGCGGTCGAGGCCGTCCACCTCGAAGGCCACCGAGCGGCGGATCGTCAGCTCCCGCGGCTTCGTGCCCGGCGAGGTGCGCAAGACGATCGCTCGCTCGACGAGGACGTGGTCGATCGGATAGAGCGGGCGAGTGGCACCCGGTTCATCGACGTCGCGAGCCGTCATCGTTCCCCCGCTCGCCGAGCACCCGGTTGCTCTTCCTCGTCACCCCACCCTCGCGCGCCGCGCTCCGCCTGCATAGGGTCCTAGGTCCCGCCGTCGTGCTGACGAGCCGTGAAAAACCGGCGCGAGGCCGCGCGGCCGAACTCGAGGGGCGATCGCGATCGGCCCCCCGATCGAATGATCACGATCGCCCCTCGTCACCACGCAGGTGTGGTGGAAGAGACGAGTCCCACAACTTGCCTCGCCGTCATACTTCTGCGCTGCGAGCGCGACCCACGGGACCAAAGTCCCGCGGTACATGACTCGCATCGATACCGTGGTCGCCGCCGGCAGTACGTATATGCGGACGATGGAGAACTGTTCGACTCGCGCGAGTGACTTCCACATCCAGGGCTCGCAGTCCGCCGTGCACAGCACGACCGGTGTCGGTCCGACCGGCCCCCGCGGGGGCCGAAGGACACTGTCTTGAGCCCGCGGGGAGACTCCGTCGAGCTGATCATCCCGTTCGCATCCTTCGTCGATCCCGCCACCTCGTACGTGTACCACTGCCACCTGCTCTGGCACGAAGATCAGGGAACGATGGCCCGGTACGTTCTCACCGATCGCGAACATGCGAGCGGGCCTGCTCACGGCGGGGCCGGACAGCACGACTGAGCGTGCCGACTCTTCCGACCCCGTGCATTCGCACGCGAACGCGCCTAGGGTGCCTTAATGATGAAAATTCGACGTCGAGTCCTTGCCGGCATCCCGGCGACTGCCCTTGCGATCGGAATTCTCGCGTTCGCCGCCCCCGCGCCGGCGCAGGCCGCGCAGCAGGTTTCGTATTACAGCAGCTGGAACACCTGCTCGCTCAGGATGGACCGCCTCGCGCAGCAGGGCTACACGATCGTCCAGGGCTGCACGCCGGACTCGTATCAGAACGGCACCCCCGTGCGGTGGAGGCTCATCTACCAGTAGGTCTCCGGTCGAGGTCTCGCCGCCGGCCCGGCCTCAGGCCCGCCCGACACAGGGAAGGCCTCTGCGATCCGCGGGGGCCTTCCGTGTTCTCCCGCCTCGGCGAACTATCCGCCCGCGTCCCGTTCACGCAGTCCCGAATCGCTCGCGCGCCCTGCACTGCCTCCGCACGGAGCATGCGGCGAGTGGACCCGCAGCGCTCCGCGGCCAAACGAAAAGGGCCGGCCTCTCGGCCGACCCTTTTCACGTTCCGTCGGGATGACAGGATTTGAACCTGCGACCCCTTGACCCCCAGTCAAGTGCGCTACCAAGCTGCGCCACATCCCGGAACTGCCCGCACGCGGACAACTCCACTATCCTACCCGGTCCACAACCCTGCCGCGAACGCGGCGCACCCCGTCGCCCTCGAGCGCCACGACAACCGCCGTCGACACCACAGCTGCGACGACGAACTCGCCCGCGGAAGAGGGCCTGCAGCCGCGGCAACGCGGACGGCAGCGACCGCCACCACCGATACCCATCTCGGCATCTGACGGCGCAGCGGCACCGCGGCGCGGCACGGCAGACCCGCCAGGCGCTCGCCCGCGGCGAGCGCATGCGCGATCGGCGCGGGGACGTATCGCCCGCCTACGATGGAGCGAACCCGGAGGACACCATGCGCGAGCAACGAACGGCGACGCTGCCGACGTGGACGTGGGGCTTCGCGCCCTACGCGGTGCTGTCAGTCATCCACGTCGTCGCGCTCGGACTCGGAGCCGACGCCCTGGCCGGTCCGACCAAGCTCCTCCTCATGCCGGCGCTGGCGATCGCGGTCCTGTGGGCCGGCCGAGGCACGGCATGGGGCACGCCGTTCTCGCTGCTCTTCGTCGCGATCGCGCTGTCGTGGCTCGGAGACGGCGCGGCCACGTTCTTCCCCTTCGCACCAGAGTTGCCGGTGATGCTCGGATGCTTCGGACTCGCCCACCTGGCCTACATCTGGCTCTTCGCGCGCGTGCTCCCGACCCGTCCGCTCCCCGCGTGGACGATCGTCTACGCCCTGTGGTGGGGCGTCTTGCTCGCGGTGCTCTGGCCGCACCTCGGAGCACTGACCGTGGCCGTCGCGATCTATGGAGTGGTGCTCGCGGGAACGGCCGCCACCGCTGCCCGCACCAACCGGATCATCACGATCGGGGCGGCGTTCTTCCTCGCCTCCGACACGCTGCTCGCGTTCCGCCTCTTCACCCCCGAGGCGATGCCGACGATGACGAGCCCGCTGGTGATGCTCACATACACCGTCGGCCAGGGCCTGATCGCAGGGGGCGTCGTGACCGCCGTCCGGCTGCGAGAGCGGACGGCCGCCCGATGACGGCGTCATCCGCGCGCGTCGACGCCTGGTTGTGGGCGGTGCGCGTCTACAAGACACGGTCGCTGGCCACGGCCGCGTGCCGCGCCGGCCACGTGCGCGTCAACGGCGAGAAGGCGAAGGCCGCGCAGCAGGTGCGTCCCGGAGACGAGCTGCGCGTGCGGGTCGCCGGGTTCGACCGCATCCTGGTCGTGCGCGAGACGATCGTGAAGCGGGTCGGCGCCGTGCAGGCCGCGGCCGCCGCGGAAGACCGCACTCCCCCGCCCCCGCCGCGCGAGAGCACGCCCTTCGTGCCGGTGCGCGACCGGGGAGCGGGTCGCCCCACCAAACGCGATCGGCGCGACATCGAGAAGCTCCGCGGGCGCGACCTCGAGCACTGAAACCCGCCTCGTTCGCTCCTCCTCCCGGGCGGCGACCACGGGAGTTATTCACCGGTTCGTCACTTCCCTCATCCAATGTCGTACCTATGTTCGATAATGTATGCATGAGCTTCTTCGAAGAAATCCACCGGCACCTCGGTGTGCTGCGCGATGTCGTCGGCGAGGTCGATGCCGGCGCACTGCCGACAACGGTCGCCGAGGCGCGCGACGCCGACGTGATGCGGGTGATCCGTGAATCGACGAGGGTCATAGAGGCGCTCGCCTCGCTGCGCATCGCTGCCTCAGGCGTGCTCGCCGCGCGGTCGCGGCGCGAGCAGGGCCACGATGGCGCGGCAGCCGGCGAAGGCCACCGCAGCGCAGTGAGTCTGGTGCAGGAGATCGCCGGCACGACCCGCACCGAGGCCGCCAAACAGGTGCGATTGGGCGAGTCGCTGCTCGACGGCGCGAACCTGCTCGGCGGGGCACGAGCACCGTCGGCCGACGATGAAGCGGATGCGGCGGACGCGGTGGACGCCGGCGACGACGCGGGCACGGGCACGGCGAGTCGAGTGCGCGAACCGTGGCACGCGTCGCTCGGGCGCGCACAGTTGGCCGGAACGCTGAGTGCGGCGCAGCACCACGCCATCCTCCACGGTCTCGGCGATCCCCCTGCCCCTGGCGACGACGCCGTCGACGCAGAATTCGCCGAGGCGTGGTCGTTGGCCGCATCACAACTGACGGAAGAGGCCGCCCACCGCACCGTCGAAGAGCTCGCGGCGGCGGCGCGCACCATCCGTGATCGACTCGACCCCGTCGGAGCGGAGCAGCGGTTCGCCGCGCGGTTCGACGGTCGCTCGTTCCGGATGTGGAAAGACACCCGCGGTGTCTCGCACGGGCACCTCATCTTCGACGATGAGTCCGCCGCCTTCCTGCGGAGCGTGTTCGACTCCGCGCTCCGGCCCCGCCGCGGCGGGCCCCGCTTCGTCGCCGACGACGAGAAGGCCGCCGCCGCCGAGCTGCGCGACGACCCGCGCACCAACACGCAGCTCGAGTTCGACCTGCTCCTCGACATCCTGCGCGCGGGCGTCCTCGCCGATGCGAAAGCCGTGCACGGCACCCGCCAAGCCGGGGTGCGCATCGTCGTCACCGACCACGCGTGGCAGACGAGTCACGACGGAACCCCCGCGGTCGCACACCTCGAAGACGGGTTGGCGGCACTCCCCGCGTGGGTCGCCGCACAACGCGCCTGCGACGGCGGCACCCGCACCGTCTGGGTCGACGGCGCCGGCGAGCCCCTCCGCCTCGGCCGCGAACAGCGACTCTTCAGCGCCGGGCAACGCCTCACGCTGGCCCTTCGCGATGGCGGCTGCCGCTGGCGGGGGTGCGACCGGCCCGCCTCGATGTGCGAGGCCCACCACATCGATCCCTACTCCGAGGGCGGCCGAACCGACACCGATCGCGGCATCCTGCTCTGCCGGTTCCACCACATGCACCTCCACCACCACCGGTGGCGCATCACCCGCGAGGGCCACGGCGACTTCGTGCTGCACCCGCCACCCGGAAAGGGCGCGCCCATCGTCCTCACCCCACGGCTCGCCCTCACTTATGCATGGGCCGACATCCCCCCACCACTCCCCCGGTTCCGCACATCACCGGGGGCGGCAGCCCGACGAACTAGGCCAGCAGGTCGAGCAGCCATCCCGCGCCGTGAACCGTTGCACCGAGAGAGCGCACGCGATCGGCGAGCGCACGATCGCTCGTGACCACGATCGCGGCCGACGGTTCGGCGAGCGCCGCGGTCTGCGCCACGATCTCGTCGTCTCCGGATGCTTCGGCACGAGCGATCACGACGCCCTCGGGCGCAGCATCCACCGTCTTCGCCTGCCTCTCGACGACCGCGACGATCGGCGCGAACCAGCCCGTCGCCCCCAGGCCCAGAGCCGACGCGGGCACGCCCGACGCCGCCAGAGCGCCCAGCCGCTGGATGAGCCTGTCGGCGGCACCGGCCCGATCGCGCCACCACCCATCGGGTACCGAACCCATGACGTTCGCGACATCCACGACGATCGTCGGACGCACCTCCAGCAGGGGGCGCAGGAGTCTCCACGCGTCGGCGAACGAGGGATGCAGCGGACGCCGATCGACCTCTTCGACCGGGATCCACGCGAGCGCCCGACTCTCGGGATCGCTGATCACCGGCTCGAACGGCACCACCACATCGCCGACGAGGGTCGTGTAACTCCAGACGCCGAGGTCGAAGACGTTCACGAACCGCGGCGCGACCGACCCGGCCGGAACGCCGGCTTCCTCCGCCGATTCGCGCAGGGCGGCATCGTGGGCCGACTCGCCCTGATGACGCGCACCGCCGGGAAGCGCCCAGGTGTCGCCGTGATGGCTCCACGACACGCGATGCTGCAGCAGCACCCCGCGCTCCGGGTCGAGGGCGAGGAGCCCCGCGGCACCGAACCGCCCCCAGTAGCGCTCGCCCTCGGGCGTCTCGACCCACGCATCTCCGGGATCGCGTGGCCCGTGCGGGCGACGCGGCTCACCGGGAGCGGGCGGCACGATCGTCATCGCACCAGCCTGTCACAACACCCGCACGCCGAAACGGCACCGTCTCGACGAAAACGCCCCGAATTCGGGGAGCTCGACGAGACGATGCCGTCTCGAGAGGCGACTCAGCGCTGGCGACGCTCGCGCACGCGCATGTTGAGCACGATCGGGCTTCCCTCGAAGCCGTAGATCTCACGCAGGCGACGCTGGATGAAGCGACGGTAGCCCGGGTCAAGGAAGCCCGTCGTGAACAGCACGAAGGTCGGCGGACGCGTCGACGCCTGGGTGCCGAACAGGATGCGGGGCTGCTTGCCGCCGCGCAGCGGATGCGGGTGCTCGGCGACGAGCTCCGCGAGGAATGCGTTGAACTTGCCGGTCGGGATGCGCAGATCCCACGACTCCAACGCCGTCTCGAGCGCGGGCACGAGCTTGTCGAGATGACGACCGGTGCGCGCCGAGATGTTCACGCGGGGCGCCCACGCGACGTGCGCGAGGTCCTGCTCGATCTCACGCTCCAGGTATCGGCGACGATCCTGGTTCTCCATCTCGGGGGTGTTCATGAGGTCCCACTTGTTGAACGCGAGAACCAGGGCACGTCCCGACTCGAGAACGAGGTCGATGATGCGCACGTCCTGCTCGCTCAACGTCTGCGAGACGTCGAGCACCACGACGGCCACCTCCGCCTTCTCCAGCGCGGCCGAGGTGCGAAGGGACGCATAGAAGTCGGCCCCCTGCTGCAGGTGCACGCGACGACGGATGCCGGCGGTGTCGACGAGACGCCAGACCTTGCCGCCGAGTTCGACGATCTCGTCGACCGGGTCGCGGGTGGTGCCCGCGAGCTCGTTGACGACGACGCGCTCCTCGCCGGCGGCCTTGTTCAGCAGCGACGACTTGCCCACGTTCGGGCGACCGAGGATCGCGACACGACGGGGTCCGCCGATCTCGTGGCCGGCGACGGCCGAGACCTCGGGCAGCACCTTCATCATGGCGTCGAGGAGGTCGGCGACGCCGCGACCGTGGATTGCCGAGACCGGGTGCGGCTCGCCGAGACCCAGGCTCCAGAGAGCTGCGGCCTCGGACTCGTGACGCGCGTCGTCGACCTTGTTGGCGACGAGGAAGACGGGCTTGCCGCTGCGGCGCAGCAGGCGCACGACCTGCTCGTCGGTGGAGGTGGCGCCCACCATCGCATCGACGACGAACAGCACGACGTCGCACAGCTCGATCGCGACCTCGGCCTGCAGAGCGACCGACTTGTCGATGCCGCGGGCGTCGGGCTCCCACCCGCCGGTGTCGACCAGCGAGTAGCGGCGGTCTGCCCACTCGGCCTTGTAGGTGACGCGGTCGCGCGTCACACCGGGGGTGTCTTCGACGACGGCCTCGCGACGCCCGATGATGCGGTTCACGAGCGCCGACTTGCCGACGTTCGGTCGACCGACGATCGCGACGACCGGGAGCGCCGGCAGATACTCGATCGCATCGCCGCTGGCCGTGATGCCCGCGAGCAGCTCGGCATCCTCCGCGTCGAGATCGAAGTCTTCCAGCGTCGCGCGCAGGGCCGCCGCGCGCTGCTCGGCCAGTTCCTCGTCGAGGTCGGCGAGCTTCTCTTCGAGCTGGTCGGGACCGCCCTCGTACTCTTCTTCATCGCCCATGGTGGGCTCCCATCTTCTGATCGACGACCTCGAGCACGGCCGAGACCGTCTGCTCGAAGTCCAAGTGCGTGGAATCGACGACGGTCACGCCGTCGGCGGCCGTCTGGAAATCGACGACCGTGGAGTCGGATGCGTCGCGCCGCCGGATCGCGTCGGCCACGGCCGCCGCATCCTGACCGTCCAGTTCGGCGCTGCGACGCGCGGCGCGCACCTCAGGATCGGCGGTGAGCAGGATGCGCACGGGCGCATCGGGTGCGACCACGGTGGTGATGTCGCGCCCCTCGACGACGACACCGGGGCGGGCCGACTGCGCCACGAGCGAGCGGAACAGGCCGTTCAGACCCTCGCGCACGCCGGCGACACGCGCCACGCCGCTGACGGCCGCGGTCACGCGAGGCTCGCGAATGGCCGCAGCGACGTCGGCGCCGCCCACGGTGATCGCGAAGTCGTGGGGCGCGAGCGAGATGTGCACGTCGAGAGACTCGAACGCGGCGAGCGCCGACGCGGCGTCGTCGGTGTCTCCCCCGGCCTCGAGCACCGACCATGCCAGCGCGCGATAGACGGCGCCGGTGTCGAGGTAGCCGTAGCCGAGACGTGCGGCGACGCCCTTTGAGACGCTCGACTTGCCGCTGCCGGCCGGACCGTCGATGGCGACGACGACGGTCTCGTCGAACGGGCGGGGATCAGTCATGGGTGTTGTTCGCAATCCGCCACCCGCGCGCCTGGAGTCCCTCCGAGGCGCGATGGACGGCATCGGGGACGACGCTGATCTCGGCGAGGCCGAAGGGCGCGCCCGGAGAGTGCTCGAGCCGGAGGTCTTCGACGTTCACCGAGAGCTCACCGAGCTCTCCGAAGAGGCGGCCGAGCTGGCCGGGGGTGTCGTCGACCATCACGACGATGGTCTCGAAGCGGCGGTTCTGGCCGTGCTTGCCGGGGAGACGCTCGACGCCGTCGTTGCCGCGGCGGATGGTGTCGGCGACGGCACGTCGCGCACCCGGCGCGTCGGGGTGACGCAGCGCCTCGGCGACACGGGAGAGATCCCCGGCGAGCTCGTCGAGCACGTCGACGACCAGGGCGGCATTCGCCCCGAGGATCTGCACCCACAACTCGGGCGCCGAGGCGGCGATCCGCGTGGTGTCGCGCACGCCCTGCCCGGCGAGACGGAGCGACCCGTCGGGCGCGTCGACGAAGCGTCCGGCGAGAAGGCTGGCCACCAGCTGCGGCACGTGCGAGACGACGGCGACCGAACGGTCGTGCTCCTCGGGCGTCATCTCGATCGGGGTCGCGCCGAGATCGAGCGCGAGCGCCTCGACCAGGGCGAGGTCGTCGGGGGTCGTCTCGCCATCGCGGCAGACCACCCACGGCCGCCCGATGAAGATGTCGGCGCGCGCCGAGATGGCGCCGCCGCGCTCGCGCCCGGCGAGCGGGTGCGAACCGATGTACCGGGAGAGGTCGATACCGCGCGCCTGCAGCGCGCGGAGCGGCTCGAGCTTCACGCTCGCGACGTCGGTGACCACGGCACCCGGGTGGGCGGCGAGCTCGCGCTCGATCACGTCGGCCGTCACGTCGGGGGGCACGGCGACGACGACGAGCGCCGGCGCGTCATCCGGGCGAGGAAGCCGTCCCGCGCCGTAGTCGACGGCGAGACGCAGCTGAGCCGGAGACGTGTCGTCGAGGACGACGTCGACACCGAGGGCGGTGAGGGCATGACCGACGCTCGCGCCGAGGAGGCCGGCGCCGACGACGCGAACGGTGCCGCGCACACGCGGTGCCAACGGCACCGGCGGGCGTACGGACGACGCGGTCGAATCGCTCACGGTCTCTCCTGGTCACCCGCCTTCGAGGCGGGGCACGGCACGGGTGGAATGCTCACTCTTCGGCCGACGGATCGTCCGTGCGGGGAGGGGCGTCGTCGGCGGCGGGTTCGGTGCCGCCGTCACGACGCGACAGAGTAAGCAGTGCGCCGCGCTCTATCGTAGTCAATTCGCGCGCGCGCCCGACCGGGAGCGGACCCAGGGAGAGCGGACCGAAACGCCGCCGGACCAGGTCGACGACGGGGTGACCCACCTCGGCCATCATGCGGCGCACGATCCGGTTGCGCCCGGAGTGCAGCGTCAGCTCGACGATGCTGTAGTCCTCCGACGCATCCAGCAGACGTGCCTTGTCGGCCGCGATCGGGCCGTCCTCGAGCTCGATGCCCTTGGTGAGGGTCGCGATCGTCTGCGGTGAGACGCGCCCCTCGACCTTCGCGATGTACATCTTCGTGACCCCGAATGAGGGGTGGGCGAGCACGTGCGCGAGGTCGCCGTCGTTCGTCAGGATCAGCAGACCGCTGGTGTCGGCGTCCAGGCGGCCGACGTTGTAGAGCCGCTCGGGCCACTCGTCGGCGTACTCGCGCAGATCGGGGCGACCGCGCTCGTCGCGCATCGAGCTCACCACGCCCGTGGGCTTGTTGAGAATTACGTACCGCTTCGACGTGTCGAGCTGCACGGCCACACCGTCGACGTCGACGAGGTCGGTCTCGGGGTCGATACGGCTGCCGAGCTCGGTGACGACGACGCCGTTCACGCGCACCCGTCCCGCCACGATCATGTCTTCGCTCACCCGCCGCGAGGCCACGCCCGCGTTGGCCAGCACCTTCTGCAGGCGAACGCCCTCGGTGTCCATCTCCGTCATCTCACGACCTCCGCATCGAATCCTGCCGAACCGTCGTCGAGCAGCGGCGCGATGCGCGGCAGCTCGTCGAGGGAGTTGATACCGAGGTTGACCAGCAACGCATCGGTCGTGCCGTAATGGATGGCGCCCGTCTCGGGGTCGGCATACGCCTCCGTGATGAGCCCGCGGGCCAGAAGCGTCCGTACGACCGAGTCGACGTTCACGGCGCGGATCGCGGCGACCTGACCCCGGGTCACGGGCTGCTTGTACGCGATCACGGCGAGCGTCTCGAGCGCGGCCTGCGACAGTCGTGACGGGGCCTGGGTGTTGACGAACTCCGAGACGAGGTCGTCGTGCTCGGCGCGGACGTAGAGCCGCCACCCGCCGCCGACCTCGCGCAGCTCGAAGCCGCGACGAGGTCCGGTGCCCCGACCGTCGTAGTCGTCGACGAGCATCTCGACCGCCTGGCGCACCGCGGCCACCGGCGCGCTGACGGCGGCCGCGAGGCTCACGAGGCTCTGCGGCTCCTCGATCACGAGCAGGATCGCCTCCAGCCGTCGGGCGATCGAGGCGGTGCCCGCTCCCCCGTTCGACGGGGCGGCCGGTGTCTCATCGGTCATAATCTGCTCCCAGGGTGGCGAGGTTCTCTTCCGACCAGCGCGCCGCGCTCCACCTCAGCGTGAGTTCGCCCAGCGGTTCGAGCTGCTCGAACGTCAGGGCGGCGTGGCGGTACAGCTCCAGCACGGAGATGAACCGGGCGACGACGACGCCCGGTTGGGCGACCCCGGCGACCAGTTCGCGGAAGGTGAGGGTGCCCGCGCTGCGCAGGAGCGTGACGACGACCGCTGCCTGCTCGCGGATGCTGACGAGGGGCGCGTGCAGGTGGTCGAGCCCGACCTGCGGGATCTCCTTCGGCGCGAAGGCGAGCAGCGCCAGGGCGGCGAAGTCGTCGACGCTGTGCGTCCAGACGAGATCGGGAACGGCGTTGCGGTACTTCTCGTCGAGCCGCACGGCGCGCACGTGCCGTCGGTCCTCGGCCTGCAGCCCCGACGCGAACCACGCCGAGACGTCTTTGAACGCGCGGTACTGCAGCAGCCGCGCGAAGAGCAGATCGCGCGCCTCGAGCAGCGCCACCGACTCCGCATCGACGAGTTCGCCCTGGGGCAGGAGACCGGCGACCTTCATGTCGAGCAGGGTCGCGGCGACCACGAGGAACTCGGATGCTTCGTCGAGGTCCTCGTCGGGCCCCAGCGCCTTCAGGTAGGCGATGAACTCGTCGGTGACGCGGCTCAACGAGACGTCGGTGATGTCGAGCTCATGCTGGGAGATGAGTGTCAGCAACAGGTCGAACGGTCCGTCGAACACCCCGAGGGAGACACGGAAGCCGTCGCCGGTCTCGTCGATCGGCGCGGAGTCGTCGCCGACCGGCGGAGTGTCGGCGGCGTCAGGCGACGGCGCCACGGGCGACCAGCTCCCGCGCAAGACGCAGGTAGGCCTGGGCGGCCGCGTGCTCCGGCGCGAACTCGGTGATGGGCATCCCTGAGACCGACGCGTCGGGGAACTTCACCGTCCGGCCGATCACGGTTTCGAGCACGTCGTCGCCGAACGCCTCGACGACCCGCTCCAGCACCTCCCGGGAGTGGAGCGTACGCGGGTCGTACATGGTGGCGAGCACGCCGTCGAGCGTGATCGACGGGTTCAGCCGGTCGCGCACCTTGTCGATGGTCTCGATGAGGAGCGCGACGCCGCGGAGCGCGAAGAACTCGCACTCGAGCGGGATGAGTACGCCGTGGCTCGCCGTGAGGGCGTTCACCGTGAGCAGCCCGAGCGACGGCTGGCAGTCGATGAGGATGACGTCGTAGTCGGCCGAGACCTTGCGGAGCACCCGGGCGAGGATCGTCTCGCGGGCGACCTCGTTGATGAGGTGCACCTCGGCCGCCGACAGGTCGATGTTGGCCGGCACGATGTCGAGGCCCTCGACCCGGGTCGGCACGATGACCTCCCGCGGATCGCGCTTCGTGTCGAGCAGCAGATCGTAGATGGTCGGCGACTCGTGCGTCTGGATGCCGAGGCCCGCCGAGAGCGCACCCTGCGGGTCGAAGTCGACCGCCAGCACCTTGCGGCCGTACCCGGCGAGCGCTGCGGCCAGGTTGATGGTCGTCGTCGTCTTGCCGACGCCGCCCTTCTGGTTGCACAGCGCGATGATCCGAGCCGGGCCGTGCCCCGAGAGCTTCGGCGGGGTCGCGAAGCCGTGGTACGGCCGCCCGGTCGGGCCAAGGGTCACTTCGCCGTCGCCGGCCGTCACCGACTTCTTCGTTGCGCTTCGCGCCACCGACCCACCTGCCCTAGATATCTTGCCTCCCATGCTACCGAGTGAGGGGGCCGGCACCCGCGCGGGCACACCGGTCGCCCGTCACTCCGTGCGCACCGATCCGCGACGCCGCACGACGACGAGGGCCATCGCGCCGACTCCCGTCAGGAGGGCGGCGCCCGCCATCCACGCCGTCGCCGGCTCTCCGCCGCTCTCGGCCAGGGTGGCCGGGGCGCCGGTGACGGTCGGTGCGGGGCTCGCCGTCGGCTCGGGCGACGGTTCGACCGGGGGCACGACGCCGGTGATCGACGTGACGTCGTCGGCGAGCTGCGCGGTCACGTGGGCGATCGCCCCGATCATGATCCCGAGCGCCTCGTCGTTGACGTTCGTGATGTCGTCGGCGGGCGTGTGGTAGTTCGGGTCGTGGATCTCGCCGACCGTGCCGCCGAACAGCGCGGCCTGCTCCTCGGTCTTGACCTCGTCGGCGCCGGTGAACAGCCCCGAGGCGGGGATCCCCGCGGAGATGAACGCGTCGTAGTCGCTGCGGGCATCGAACGCGGTATCGATCCAGGGCTGTCCGATCGCGTCGAAGTAGTCGGTGAACGCCGCCTCGGTCTGGATGGATCCCTCGGGGACGTCGACGGGTGCCTCGTACGTCGACTGGTCGGCGTCGTAGACCGAGATCACGTAGTTCGGCGAGGCGACCATGTCGAAGTTGAGGTAGGTGACGATCTCGTCGGCCTGAGCGTCGGAGAGCTTCGCGACGTAGTCCGCCGAACCGAGCAGGCCGATCTCCTCCGCACCCCACCACGCGAAACGCACGCGGTGGGCGAGGTCTCCGGATGCGGCGAGCTGCACGGCCGTCTCGAGGATGGCCGCCGATCCCGAACCGTTGTCGTTGATGCCGGCGCCCTCGGGTACGGAGTCGAGGTGGGCGCCGAGCATGACGGTGTTCTCGGCCGCACCGGTGGGGGTGTCGGCGATGACGTTGAACGTCTCGATGACCGACAGCGTCTGCTGCAGCTGGAGGTCGGCCGTCACGGTTCCCGCGGCCATCGCCGCGACCAGCGTCTGCCCCTGCGACTGCAGGATGCCCACCGAGGGGATGAGATCGGGAGTCTGCTCCGCGAGCGTTCCCGAGAGCACGCCCGGTTCGCTGTTGTACACGAGGATCGCGACGGCGCCGGCGACCCCGGCGGCGATGGACTTCTCGGTGAACGAGCACACGCCGCGAGAGACGACCGCGATCTTGCCCGTCGCATCCGCGCCGCCCCACTCGTCGGCGCTGCAGCCGGTCGCCGTGGTCGGCGCGACGAGCGCGACATCGGTCACGCCGTCGGCCGGGGTCGACGGCGTGTACTCCATCGGGAGTCCGAACGGGCCGGGGGCGCCGTCCTCGTCTTCGTCGTCGGTGAACGTGATCCCGTCGATCGCGAGCGCGTACTCGTCGATCGTCTGCACCGTCGCCGCGAACCTCTGCCGCTGGGTCTCGTACCCGGCCTCGCGCAGCACCTCCTCGACGTAGGCGCCGCTCGCCTCGTACCCCGAGGTGCCGGCCGCGCGATTCCCGTCGTTCGCATCGGCGATCGCCTGGAACGCCTCGAGGTGCGTGCGCACGCCCTCGACCGTGACCCGGCTCTCGAGATCGTCCGGATCGACCGCGAACGCCGGGGCCGCGCCCGACCCTGCGACGAGCAGAGCGCTCGCTGCGATTCCGATTCCGACGGGTGTCCAGCGACGCTGCAGCTTTCGCACGATGCGGTTCTCCTTCGACCTACCTGGGGGTTGAAGGCACGCTACCCGCGATCCTCGACCTCGTCCAGGAAATTCACAGGGTGGAAACACCCGCCGCTCAGCGTGCACGCGGATGCGACGTGGCGTACACGTCGCGGAGCGCATCGACGCTGACATGCGTGTAGATCTGCGTCGTCGCGACGGAGGCGTGCCCGAGAAGCTCCTGCACGACGCGCACGTCGGCTCCGCCCTGCAGCAGGTGCGTCGCGAAGGAGTGCCGGAACGTGTGCGGCGAGACGTGCGCCTCGAGACCGGCGCGCTCAGCAGCCTGCTGGATGACCAGCCAAGCGCTCTGCCGAGACAACGGGGCACCGCGAACACCCAGGAACAGTCGTGGCGACGAGTGGCCGCGGGCGGCGAGCGCCGGGCGCACGCGCGTCAGGTAGGCATCGACGGCGGCACGCGCGTACGAACCGAGGGGCACGATCCGCTCCTTGTCGCCCTTGCCGCGCACCCGGATCACATCGCCGTGGGCGAGGTCGTCGACATCGAGCTGCACGGCCTCCGTTACGCGGGCACCGGTGGCGTAGAGCAGCTCGAGCAGCGCCCGGTCGCGCACGGCGGCCGGCTCGGCGGGCACGTCGTCGCCGGGCGCGGGGCCCGCGGCATCCAGCAGCTCTTCGATCTGGGTCACCGTGAGCGCCTTCGGCAGCCGCCGCGCGGCCTTCGGCGGGCGCAGCCGACCGCTGGGGTCCTCGGTCTCGGTGCCTTCGCGCACGAGGTACCGATGCAGGCCCCGCACCGACGACTGCAGCCGCGCGAGCGACGACGATGCCGGGGGCGGTTGTGCCGACGCGCGCTCGGCCGCGAACTCGGCCACCGTCGCCGTCGTCACCTCCGACGTGTCGGCGACCCCGCGCTCGGCCAGCCACTCCGCGTACACGGCGAGGTCGCGCCGGTAGGCCGCCTGCGTGTGCTCGGAGAGACCCCGTTCGAGCGAGACGTGCCGCAGATACGCGTCGACCGCCCGCTCGACGCGCACGTCAGTGCTCCGCGGCGGCTTCCCGCCGGAGCACCTCGGCCGCCGCCATCACACCGGCGATGAGGATCGCGTTGCCGAACCGGCCCTCGATGATCCCGTCGACGACCTCGGCGATCGCAACCCGCTCCACCCGGATGTCGGCCTCCTCGTCCTCGCGCTCGAACGCGGCGGGGGCGGCCTCGAGATCGCGGGCGAGGAAGATGTGCAGCACCTCGTCGCTCCCGCCGGGCGAGGTGTGCATGGTCAGCAGCGGCTGCCAGCGGCGGGCGACGAGATCGACCTCCTCGGCGAGCTCGCGCTTGACCGAGTCCGCGGGCGGCTCCCCCGCCACGTCGAGGAGCCCGGCCGGGATCTCCCATTCGCGCAACCGCACGGGGTGGCGGTACTGCTGGATGAGCACGACGCGATCCTCGTCGTCGATCGCGACGACCGCCGCGGCGCCCGGGTGATCGACGTACTGACGCACGATCTCACCGTCGCCGTATCGCACGGTGTCGGAGCGCACGTCCCACACCCGACCGGTGTAGACCTTCTCGGAGTCCACCACCTCGGGCTCGACCGACTCGTCGCGGAATCCCGCGGCGGGCACGGAACCCGCAGCATCCGTCACGCCGACTCCTCGACGTCGAACAGCTCGCTCGCACGGTGACGGTCGAGCGCGGCGCCGACGAGGCCGCGGAAGAGCGGATGCGGCGCGGTCGGGCGCGAGCGGAGCTCGGGGTGCGCCTGCGTGGCGATGTAGTACGGGTGAACGTCGCGCGGGAGTTCGACGTACTCGACCAGGTCGAGGTCGGGGTTGATCCCGGAGAAGACCAGACCCGCGTCCGTCAGCTGCTGCCGGTAGGCGTTGTTGACCTCGTAGCGGTGGCGGTGGCGCTCGGACACCTGGGCGGCGCCGTACACCTCCTCGGCGATCGAGCCCGCAGCCAGGTCGGCGGGGTAGAGGCCGAGGCGCATCGTTCCGCCCAGGTCTCCGCGGTCGAGGATGTCGACCTGTTCGGCCATCGTCGCCACGACCGGGTGCGGGCTGTCGGGGTCGAACTCGCTCGACGACGCCCCCTCGAGGCCCGCGACGTGCCGGGCGTACTCCACCACGATGCACTGCAGACCGAGGCAGATTCCGAGCGTCGGAATACCCTGTTCGCGGGCGAATCGCAGCGCGCCGAGCTTGCCCTCGATGCCGCGGATGCCGAATCCTCCCGGAACGATGATCCCGTCGACGCCCGCGAGGGCCTTCTCGGCACCCTCGGGGGTCTCGCAGAGGTCGGAGGGGATCCAGGTGATGGTGACATGGGTCTCCTGCGCGAACCCGCCCGCCTTCAGCGCCTCGGTGACCGACAGGTAGGCGTCGGGCAGATCGATGTACTTGCCGACGAGGCCGATCGTGACCTCGTGCTTCGGGTTGTGCACCGCCTGGAGCACCTTCTGCCAGCGCGACCAGTCGACGTCGGCGGCCTCGTTCAGCCCGAGGGAACGCACGAGGTATTCGTCGAGCCCCTGGTCGTGCAGCAACGACGGGATGTCGTAGATGCTCGGCACGTCGACCGCGTTGACGACGGCGTCCTCGTCGACGTCGCACATGAGCGCGATCTTGCGCTTGTTCGACTCGGTCACCGGGCGGTCGCTGCGCAGCACCAGCGCGTCGGGCTGGATGCCGATCGAGCGGAGAGCAGCGACGGAGTGCTGCGTCGGCTTGGTCTTCTGCTCGCCCGACGCCCCCATGAACGGCACGAGGGAGACGTGGACGAAGAAGACGTTGCCGCGGCCGAGCTCGTGCCGGATCTGGCGGGCGGACTCGATGAACGGCTGCGACTCGATGTCGCCGACCGTTCCGCCGATCTCCGTGATGATGACGTCGGGCTGCGGATCTTCGCTCGCCTGCAGACGCATGCGTCGCTTGATCTCGTCGGTGATGTGCGGGATGACCTGCACCGTGTCGCCGAGGTACTCGCCGCGCCGCTCGCGCGCGATCACCTCGGAGTAGACCTGGCCGGTCGTGACGTTCGCGGCCTGGCTGAGCTCGATGTCGAGGAACCGCTCGTAGTGCCCGATGTCGAGGTCGGTCTCGGCTCCGTCGTCGGTCACGAAGACCTCTCCGTGCTGGAACGGGTTCATCGTGCCCGGATCGACGTTGAGGTACGGATCGAGCTTCTGCATCACGACGTGAAGGCCGCGCGCGGTCAGAAGATTGCCGAGACTGGCGGCCGTGAGGCCCTTGCCGAGCGAGGAGACCACGCCCCCGGTCACGAAGATGTGCTTGGTGATCTTGCTGGAAGAGATGCCCGTAGATGAAGAGTCCGTCACGGGCTTCCATGCTATCAGTCCGCTCACCTGCGAGCCCGCCGTCGACGCGCCGGGGGTGTGACGATCGGCGCAGGCGTGCGCCGTGTCTTCGCGATGACGACCCACGTGGCCGCCGCGCTGACGGCGAGCGACGCGAACAGGACGACCAGCAGCGGATCCTCGGAGTATGCGTCGAGGGTCGCCCAGATCAGCACCGGCAGCTGCGCGACGGTGAGGGCGGGAGGCATCCATTGCACGAGGTCGCGGGTCTTACCGCGACGGGCGAGCCGATCCCGTCCCGAGAGGACTCCGACCGCGCTCAGGAGGAGCACGACGAGCGCCAGCAGCGGAGACAGCAGCCACGGCAGCACCTGCCACGCCGAGTACCGGCCCCATTCGCCCTCGGACGGCCCGGTGAACGTTCCGGCGGGGAACGTCAGCTGCGCACCGCCGAACTGCGCGCCGCCCGGCCAGAGGCTGCCGGGCTCGTACTCGTCGTCGGCGCGCTCGTCGAAGGAGAACACCGCCTCGTCCCCCGCCTCGAACGCCGTCGCGAAGGGCTCGGGCGCACGGTCGCGACGGTGCGCCAGCTCAGCGAGCCACCCGCTGTCGGGGTCGAGAGCGGCTGCGAGGTCGGTCGACATGCCGATCGCCACGCGCAGGCGCTCGGGTTCCACGTCGATCCCCTGCCACGACGACTCCCACCACGGCAGCAGCGCGGTCCACTGCACGCGGTCCTGCCAGCCGTCCCCGGTGCGAAGAGCGGATGCGGCGTCGGTGAGCGTGTAGCGGATCTCGATCTCGTGGGCGCCGGGCCACTCGTCG
The DNA here is from genome assembly GCF_003635115.1 of Microbacterium sp. AG1240. Classification (GTDB taxonomy): domain Bacteria; phylum Actinomycetota; class Actinomycetes; order Actinomycetales; family Microbacteriaceae; genus Microbacterium. Next base: position 8,358 of record NZ_RBXJ01000004.1, on the reverse strand, counting down.
GCGACTCTCGTCTGCACGAGCGCGTGCCCCCGCATCCGGCTCTGCTCGAGAGGTGCCTCCACGCCGTCGACGAGGATCGCTTCGACCACCAGCCCCTGGTCGTGACCGTCGACCTGGTCGCGCCACGCGCGGGTGACCTGCGGGATCGCGCGCAGGTTCTCGCCGACGACCGCGTCGAGGGTCTCGATCACCTCGACACGCGCTTCGCCGCCCTCCCCCCGGGTCAGCGTGGCCTCGATGTCGATGTCGGAGACGAAGACTCCGTACTCCCCCTCGATGTCGTCGAGCACGGCGTACTGATCGAGGGCGTGACGGGTGCCGGCCGTCGTGGTGATCGAGAGCACCAGCGCGGCGATCACCGCGACGACGGCAGACACGCGGATCGCGAGCCGGCCCGCGGTGACGAAGGTCGGATCGCCCGTCACCTGACGCGAGACCCCCTCCTGATCGAGGAGGCCGGTCACGAGCCGGCGCGCGCGGGCGGGCCGTGCGAACATGACGACATAGGGCAGAAGCGGGTCGCGCAACGGCGTGCGCTCGATCGCCGACGTCTGCTCGAGGAAAAGCCGCTGACCGCGGAGGTGCTTCTCGGCGAGCGCGCCGTCGCGCGTCAACGGGCGGGCGGTGAGGGCGATGGAGAGCACGACGGTCGCGAGCAGGGTCGACACCGCCACGACGGCGACCGGCCACCAGTACACCGACAGCGGCACCTGGTACGACAGCTGGCGCACGAGACCCCACTGCACGACCGTCAACCCGAGCGCGGCGCCGATGAACGCATCGCGGACGAACCCGCGCGGCACCCGTCGCAGTCCCTCCGCGAACTGCGCCCTCCACGTGCGCGATGCGCGGTAGGCGGTGAGTGCCCAGGGCAGATCTCCGAGCCGGCCGGTGCGCCGAGCGACACGCACGAGGTGACGTTGCGCGGCCGGGTTCGACGGCTCGGACCGGTACGCCCCGAGCGCATCGACCAGGGCACTGGTGCGCCGCGCCCGCCACAGCCGTGCATCGGCGCTCGGGGTGGCACCGCGTCGCGGAGTGTCCTGCATCACGAACCAGGCACGCCCGCGCGCGTCGGCCCATGCCACGCGCCGGGCGGCGAGGGCGAACAGCACCGTCACCGCGAGCAGCGCGAGCGGCACGAAGGGGCCCGCCGCCTGCACCCAGAACAGGGCCGATGGCTCCGGCATCGCGAAGACGCCCGCCTCGAATCGGAAGGCGAACCAGAACGACGCGTAGGGCGGGAGGCTCTGATCGTTCGTGACCCGGTAGACCACGGCGTCCGCCGTCTCGGTGTCGGGGCTCAGCGTGGTCGAGCCGCCGACGATCAGCCACGCGATCCCCGAGCTCGGCTGCCGCGCGTACGCGTCGGCCAGCTCTCGCGGCACGGTGACGGTGAGGGCGCTGTCGGTGACGCCGTGCGACCACTCCGGTCCGAAGACGTCCCACCTCAGCAGCTGGTACCACTGCCGCGACGACGGATCCTCGGTGGGATAGGCCACGTCGTGCAGCGCGTATCGCAGCACGACCTCGTGGTCGCCGCGCAGTCTCTCCCCCGCCTCGACGGTGTAGGTCGAGCGGGTGGGCGAAGCGCGCGTGACCGGGTCGACGGGCACGCCGTCGAGGGTCGCGCCCCGCAGCTCGGGTCGCAGGTCGTGCCCCTCGTACTGCGTGGCGATGACCCGCTCCACCGCCGACTCGTCGACGTCGTCGGGGAAGAAGGCGGTGATGCGCTCCTCGATCTCCAGGGTGAGGCGACCGTCGTCGTCGCGGGAGAGCTGATAGTCCGCGTCGAAGGAGCGCGCGATCCAGGTGTCGGTCGCCTCGCCGGCCGAGGAGGTGATGTCGTCGAACGTGAGCGGCTCGTTGATCACCGGGCCCACCAGCAGCAGCACGCCGACGGCGAGCAGGAACGCCCAGAACGCCTGGATGCTGCGGCGCAGCGGCGTTCCGCCGTGGGACTGCAGCCACGCCTCCAGACGCAGCAGCCGCGTCGAGAGGAACGCGTACAGCGGGGTGGGACGAGGCTGCGGCACACGCACCGCAGATGCGGGCGGCGTCTCGGCGTCGGCCGAGGCGTCGTCCACGCTCACCGCGGCGTGCGCGCCGTGTCGAGGAGCTCGCGGGCGTGGGTGAGAGCGGCGTCCGAGTCGGCCAGTCCCGACAGCAGGCGCGCCATCTCGGCCTCGCGCTCGGCACCCTCCAGGCGTTTCACGCTCGAGGCCGTGACCGACCCGTCGTTGCTCTTGACGACCGAGAGATGGTTGCCCGCGAACGCCGCCACCTGGGCGAGATGGGTCACGACGATCACCTGCGACGACTCGGCGAGCCGGGCGAGCCGCCGCCCGACCTCGATCGCCGCGGCACCACCGATCCCGGCGTCGACCTCGTCGAAGACGAACGTCGGCACGGGGTCGACTCCCGCGATGACGACCTCGATCGCGAGCATCACCCGGCTGAGCTCCCCTCCGGAGGCCCCCCGCGCGACGGGGCGCGGATCGGCGCCCGGATGCGGCGCGAGGAGGATCGTGACGTCGTCGCGACCGTGGGTGCTCGCCGCTCCCGGAGCGACCTCGACGACGAGCGTCGCGTCGGGAAGCGCCAGGGCGTGGAGCTCATCGGTCACGAGAGCGCCGAGCCTGAGCGCTGCGGCCTCGCGCTCGGCCGTCAGGGCGGCGGCGGTGACGTCGAGCGCGGCGGCCGCGGCATCCCGCTCCACCGTCAGACGCTCGATGCGGTCGCCGTCGTCGTCGAGTTCGGCGAGGCGCGCCGACCCGGTCTCGAGCAGGGCGATCGCCGCGTCGACCGAGCCGTGGGCACGGGCGAGTCCCGACAGAGCCGCGCGCCGCTCCTCGGTCGCCGCCAGTTCGTGCGGACCCGACTCGTCGAGATCGGCGAGGTAGGCCGAGACGGCGGCGGCGAGGTCGGCGATCCGGTACCCGAGGTCGGCGGCCTGTTCGGCGAGCGACTCGAGGGTCGCGTCGTGGATGCTGCCGCGCTCGAGCGACCGGCGGGCGTCGGCGACGAGCGCGGTCGCATCGGCGGCGTCCATCTCGCTCGAGAGGGCTTCGTGCGCGGTGGCCGCGGCCAGCCGGAGTTCCTCCGCGTTCGCGAGCCGCTCGGCACGCTGCGACAGATCGGCGTCCTCGCCGGGGAGCGGGGCGACGGCCTCGATTTCGGCGAGCGCGGCGCGCAGCTCGTCGGCCTCGCGGCCGCGCACGTCGCGGTATTCCTGCAGCTCGGTCAGCGTCGCATCGAGCGCACGCCAGTGCTCGTATCCGGCGCGGTAGTCGGCGAGGGCGGCGGCCACCGGGGCGCCGCCGAAACGGTCCAGCGCGTCGCGCTGCGCGACGGCGGATCGCAACCGCAGCTGATCGGACTGCCCGTGCACGACGACGAGGGAGTCGGCGAGTTCGGCGAGCACTCCGGCCGGGGCGCTGCGCCCGCCGACGGTGGCGCGCCCTCGGCCCTCGCTCGACACGGTGCGTCCGAGGTAGAGCTCGGCCTGGCCGCCGCCGAGGGGTTCGACGTCGCCGCCGGCCTCGCGGACGCGGTCGACGACGGCACCGTCTTCGGGAACGCTCCACACCCCGTCGACGGCGGCCTGCGCCGCACCGGAGCGCACGGCGCCCGAGTCGGCCCGGTTACCGAGGAGGAGCCCGAGCCCCGTGACGACCATGGTCTTGCCGGCACCGGTCTCGCCGGTGATCGCGGTGAAACCCGGACCGATCGGCAGCGTCGCCTCGGCGATGACCCCGAGGTCGCGCAGGCGCATCTCCTCGATCATGAGATCTCCGGAGCAGGTCCGCGCCACCCGGTGACGGGGAGGCGGAACTTCCGCACGAGGCGGTCGGTGAATGCGGGCGGGTGCAGGCGCGCCAACCGCACGGGCTCGCTGGAGCGGCGGACGACGACGCGCGCACCCGGGGGCAGCTCGTGGGAACGGCGACCGTCGCACCACAGGATGCCGACACCGCTCGTGCGTTCGAGCACCTCGATCGCGATGGGCGCCTCGGGCCCGACGACGAGCGGGCGCGCGAAGAGGGCGTGCGCCGAGAGCGGCACGACGGCGATCGCCTCGACCGACGGCCAGATCACGGGTCCGCCCGCCGAGAAGTTGTAGGCGGTCGACCCGGTGGGCGTCGCGACCACGACGCCGTCGCAGCCGAACGACGACAGCGGGCGGCCGTCGACCTCGATCACGACCTCCAGCATCCTCTCGCGACTGGCCTTCTCGACGGTGGCCTCGTTCAGTGCCCACGTCTCGTAGATGACGGCGTCGGTGGAGTCCTTGACCCGCACCGAGAGCGCGAGCCGCTCCTCGACCCGGTAGTCGCGGTCGATGACGCGGCGGACGGCGTCGTCCATGTCGTCGCGCTCGCTCTCGGCGAGGAACCCGACGTGCCCCATGTTGATGCCGAGGACGGGCGCCGTCCCGCCGCGGACGAGCTCGGCCGCGCGGAGGATGGTGCCGTCGCCGCCCAGCACGATGGCGAGTTCGATCTCGTCGACCGCGACGTCCTCCCCGAGGGTGCCGACCCCGTCGAGCGGGAACGCGCCCTCGAGGTCGTCGCGGTCGTCGCGCGAGAACACGGCGCGAGCACCCGCCTGGGTGAGGGCGGAGACCACTCGCCCCGCGGCGTCGACGGTGTCGTCTCGGCGCGCGTGGGCGACCACGAGGATGTTGCGATCGCTGGGTGTCATCGGCTTCCGGTCAGTTCGTTCACGGTGCTTACCCATTCTGACGGATCGCTCCCCCACGACGTCGCGAGGTGGACCACATACTCCCTATTGCCGTGCAGACCGGCGATCGGCGACGCGATGAGCCCCGCCGTCCGCAGACCGGCATCCCACGCCGACCACAGCACGCTCGACACGGCGTCCGCGCGCAGGTCGGGGTCTGTCACGAGCCCGCCCTTGACCGCGGTGCGTCCGACCTCGAACTGCGGTTTGATCAGCAGCACGACGTCGGCGTCGTCGGTCGCGGTGGCGACGACGGCGGGAAGCACGTGGGTGAGCGAGATGAAGGAGAGGTCGCCGGTGACGACGGAGGGACGCTCGGCGATCCCCGTCGCGGACGCGAGAGTCGCCGCATCCATGTACCTGACGTTGAACCCTTCGATCGCCACCACGTCGGGATCGAGCGCGAGGAGGGGGTCGAGCTGTCCGTGACCGACGTCGACGGCCAGCACCGGTCGCGCACCGCGCTCGCGCAGCACCTGGGTGAATCCCCCGGTCGATGCGCCCATGTCCAGAGCGACCCGGTCTTCCACGGCGATGTCGAACGCGTCGAGACCGGCGAGCAGTTTGTGCGCGGCACGACTGACGTAGTGGTCGGATGCGGCGACCGCGAGCTGCGCGTCGTCGTCGATGCGCGCCGACGGCTTCACGACGACGCCGCCGTCGACGCTCACCAGTCCGTCGGCGATCAGCTGCGCGGCCTGAGTGCGCGACCGCGCCAGGCCCCGACGGGCAAGCTCCGCGTCGAGACGCGCCGTCATCCGCTCACGCGGTGATCGGTGGGCCCCGACTCGAGGCGACGGGCCAGCTCGTCATGCAGCGACGCGTAGGCTGCGGCGCGGTCTGCCAGGGGTTGCCCCTCGATGATGCGCAGCCGACTGATCAGCTCCGAACCCTCGGGCCCGGCGTCCTCCGTGCGGTTGGCGTCGGTCATCCAGCTATCGTAACGACCTCACGGCCGCCAGAACGGGTCGGCGTACAGACGCTCCGGAACACGGAACCCGAAGATCGCCCGCCCGGAATTCCAGACGGCCGCGGCCCCGGCACGCACGAGGTCGACCGGGCGGTCGCCCTCGGAGACGATCCGCAGATCCGCACCGTCGATCTCGACCGTCGCCGAGCCCACGGTGGTGCGGGCGCCCTTCACGACGGTCGCCGGGTACGGCTCGAACAGCTCGCGCAGATCGCTCACGATGAAGTCGGGGCGCGAATCGGGAGGGGCCGCGAGCAGGTGCTTCGGGCGATCGATCCCGGTGAGCACGTGCACCGACCGCATCCCCGCGGCGACGGCGCCCTTGATGTCGGTATCGAGCCGGTCGCCGATGAACAGAGGGCTCGACGCGTCGAAGCGCTTCTCCGCCTCGCGGAAGATCGGCACCTCGGGCTTGCCCGCCACCGTCGCCAGGCGCCCGACCGCGGTGTGGACGGCCGAGACCAGCGTGCCGTTTCCCGGCGCGATGCCGCGCGCCTGCGGAATCGTCCAGTCGGTGTTGGTCGCGACCCACGGGATGCCGCCATCTTCGACGGGCGTCTTCAGCGCGAACGCCGCCTCGGCCAGGTGCACCCACGCCACATCGGGGGCGAACCCCTGCACCACGGCGGCCGGCGCATCGTCTGCGGAACGCGTGACGACGAAGCCCGCCTTCTCGACCTCGACGACGAGCCCTTCGCCGCCCACGACGAGCACCGTCGAGCCCGGCGCGACGAGATCGGCGAGCAGCGTCATCGCCGCCTGCGGGCTCGTGACGATGTCATCGGCGCGGGTCGCGGTGAGACCCAGCTCGACGAGGTGGGAGGCGACCGACGCATCCGTTCGCGAGGCGTTGTTCGTGATGAACCCGACACGACGGTCGGATGCTGCGCGGTTGAGGCTGTCGACGGCGTGCGGGATCGGCCCGGGACCGGCGTATACGACGCCGTCGAGGTCGGCGAGCACCACATCGACGCCGTCCAGCGGTGTCGGTGTGGACGACGAGCGTCCCCACATCAGCGGTCCTCGCCGTCCGTCTCGTCGCTCGCGACGTCGCTCCCGCCGCTCTCGTCCACGTCGCCGACCGCGGGCTCCGCCGCCGTCTCGCCCGCGTCGGCCTCCTCGGCGATCGCCTCTCCTGACCGCGCGTCGTCGGAGTCGTCCGGCACCACGTCGTCGGACTCGTTCGACATCTCGTCGGCGGTGTCCTCGTCGGGATCCGCCGGGATGACGGCGTCGGGGTCCTCGGTCTCGTCGACGATCAGCACCTCGTGGTCGGCGACGCCCGACGCGTCATCGAGAGCGTCGGCGGCGACGTCGGCGCGCCGACGCCACAGCTGTGCCTCGTCGTCGCGGCCGAGCTCCTCGAGTACGGCCGCGCGCGCGGCGAAGAGCGCGGGGCTCCACTCGAAGGCACGGTCGGGGTCGAGCTCGGGGATGTCGAGCTCCTGCAGCGCGCGCTCGGTCTCACCGAGGTCGAGCCGCGCGCCAGACATGGCGATCGCGAGCTCGACACGCACCTCTGTCGGGAGCTTCGAACGGTCGACCCCCCGGCCTTCTTCGAGAGCGCGGTCGGGACGACCCACACCGCGCTCGCTGTCGACGAGGAGCGCGATCTGATCATCGCGACCGGAGATGCGGCGATAGGTGCGGAGTTCGCGCAGCGCCAGAGAGAAATCGCCGATGCCGTAGGCGGTGATCGCCGCAGTCTCGCGGACGACCGCGATTCGGCCGGCGCGACGGGTGGCCGCGAGGGCGTGCTCGTGCGCCAGGGCGGGGTCGTCTTCGATGAGACGAGCAGCCATCGCCAGGTGCCGAGCGACCTCCTCCGCGTTCTCCTTGCTGAGAGTCTTCAGCTCATTGCGCGCCTGAGCAGGCAGATCGCGCGCGGTGATGTCTTCGGGGAGTTCGGGGCCGCTCTCGCGGAAACGCTCCGGCGGACGTGACGCACGGTCGGTCGACGACGGCCGGCCTCCCCCACCCGCTCCGCGGTACCCGGAGCCGCCCGTGGGTCGACCGCCACCAGGGCGACCGCCACGGTCGTCGCTACGCGGCGGGCGACCACTGCGGTCATCACTACGCGGCGCACGGCCACTGCGGTCATCACTGCGCGGCGGTCGACCGTCGCGCGAATATGCGCCGTCGCGGGCCGGACGTCCCGTCGACGAGGGACGACCATCGCGCACGGGCCGCGCATCGCGGTTCGGACGGTCCGAAGAACCGTACGACCGACCCGCGGCCGGACGCCCACCGGAATCGGACCGCGGCGCGTCGCGACGCGGCCTGTCACCGTAGGGCGGGCGCGCACCGTCGCGGTGCGGCCGGTCGCTGCGCGCAGGGCGGTCGTCACGGCCCGCACGGTTGTCGGATCGAGGAGTGCCACCCCGCGAGGGTCGTCCCTCCGACCGCGGCCTGTCCGAACGCGGACCGCGATCGGCGTCACGGCGGGCATCGCCGCCGCGTGCGGGGCGATCGTCGCGACGGGGGGCGTCGGCGTCTTCAGTTGCCATGGCGGGTCCTCCTGGTGGGCCAGCTTACGGGCCCGTAAACGCAAAATGGCCACCCAACGTTGGGTGGCCATTTCACTGAAAAGAAGTCCGGCGGTGTCCTACTCTCCCACAGGGTCCCCCCTGCAGTACCATCGGCGC
>NZ_RBXJ01000003.1:11323-588901 GCF_003635115.1 Microbacterium sp. AG1240 | reverse complement strand
TTCTCAAGGATCGGACGCACCTGCAACTCAGCCTCATCAGCCTCGCCCGCAGGGCAACTTCACTACCTTATCCCACCCACACCGACTGTCAAATCCGCGTCTCAGCCGCCGAAGCGAGAAGAGTGTTGATTGACTCGGTCGGAGTGACCGGGCTCCTGATCATAGACCTTGCGGTCGGTCACGCTCAAGAGCCTGACCAGATCGGGATGTTCGTCCACTTGAGGGGGCGGGGCCTGTCGGCCTCTCCGCTCAACCCTTTGGGGCGAACAGATATAACTCTAAGCCGGGATCCCGCACTCGTCCAATCACGGTGCGTCCCGGGCGTGTCGCGCCTCAGGCCGAGGGGTTCGGGGTCAGCGTGTACTTGGTCTGGAGGTACTCGTGGATGCCCTCCGCGCCCCCCTCCCGACCAAGCCCCGACTGCTTCCACCCGCCGAACGGCGCCGCTGCGTTCGAGACGACGCCCACGTTCAGGCCCATCATCCCGGTCTCCAACTTCTCGATCATCCGCTGACCCCGGGCGAGGCTCTCGGTGTAGACGTACGACACCAGTCCGTACTCGGTGTCGTTGGCCAACCGCACGGCCTCGTCCTCGTCGTCGAACGGAACGATCGCGAGGACGGGCCCGAAGATCTCCTCACGGAGGATGTCGCTGCCTTCCCTCACGTCGCTCAGCACCGTGGGCTCGTAGAACGTGCCGGCTCCCGGGATCGCTGAGCCACCCGTGTTCAGGGTCGCGCCCCTCTCCAGGGCATCGCCCACCAGGGCGGATGCCTTGTCGATCGCGCGCTGGTCGATGAGCGGACCGATCGTCACGCCGTCGTCGGTTCCGCGACCGATGCGCAACTGCTCCACGCGCTCGGTGACCCGCCGCGCGAACTCCCCGGCGAGCGAGCGGTGCACGATGAAGCGGTTCGCTGCCGTGCAGGCTTGCCCGATGTTGCGGAACTTCGCCGCCATCGCACCGTCGACGGCCTTATCGAGATCCGCGTCGTCGAAAACGACGAAGGGTGCGTTGCCGCCGAGCTCCATCGACGTGCGCAGCACCCCCGCCGACGCCTGCTCGAGCAGCTTGCGCCCTACCGGCGTCGAACCGGTGAACGAGAGCTTCCGAAGGCGAGGGTCGCGGATGATCGGCTCGGACACCGCTCCCGACGTCGACGTGGTGATCACGTTGACCACTCCGGCGGGCAGTCCGGCCTCCTCCAGCAGGCGGACGAACAGAAGGGTGGTCAGCGGGGTCAGCTCCGCCGGCTTGATCACGACCGTGCACCCGGCGGCGAGGGCCGGTGCGATCTTCCGCGTGGCCATGGCGAGCGGAAAGTTCCAGGGGGTGATGAGGAAGCAGGGGCCGACCGGATGCTGCGAGACGATCATCCGCCCGGTGCCCTCGGGGTTCGGCCCGTACCGCCCCTGGATGCGCGGCGCCTCTTCGCTGAACCAGCGCAGGAACTCACCGCCGTAGACCACCTCGCCGCGCGCCTCGGCGAGAGGCTTGCCCATCTCCAGCGTCATCAGGAGCGCGACGTCCTCTTTGCGCGCCTGAAGCAGATCGAACGCGCGACGCAGGATCTCGCCGCGCTCGCGCGCGGGGGTGGCCGCCCACGCGGGGAAGGCTGCGACCGCAGCATCCATCGCCGCTTCTCCATCGGCCACCGATGCATCGGCGATCGTTCGGATGACGGCACCGGTCGAAGGGTCTATGACGTCGAGTGTCTTGCCGCCCTCGGCGGTGCGCCACTCCCCGCCGATGAAGAGCCCGTCGGGAACGGATGCCAGCAGCTCGGACTCTCTGTTGTCTGACACGGGACTCCTTCGGTTCGAACGCGAGCGGTAGCGACTTCCTCGCCATTCTCGCCAGAGACCCGCCGAGCGCCGATGGACGTCGCGTACATGAGACGATCTTCGATCGCCCTTGCGTCGAAAGTACGGCCCATCCGTCCGCTCGTCAGCCCCGCACGCTCTCCCGCACGTCGGTGAACTGCAGAGTGAGGATGCGGGCGCCCTGGGCGTGCAGCCCATCGGCGACCGGGGCGCGCAGGATCGACACCGACTGCGGATTGAGACGCTTGCCGTCGTGCTCGACGTGTCCCTTCAACACCACGATCGCCTCGGTACCGACCTCGACCGCGCGATCTCCGTCGAGATCGTCGAACGTGGCCCTGGCCGAGACCACATGAGGATCGAAGGCCAGCACGAGCAGGCGGCTCGTGCCGCCCGGCCGGTCGAGGGGGCGATGCATCTCGATCAGCGCCGCGTCTTGCGCCAGCGCCCTGTCGCGACGCAGGGGCACCCCCCGCCCCGCTCCGATCCGCACCTGCGGGCCCGAGATTCCGATGATCAGCTGCTCGGTGCCGGCCGGCGCATAGATCTTCCCGTAGGGGCTGCGCAGCTCGACCAGGCGCAGCAGCCAGCGCAGACTCGCTCCGGCGCCACCGTCGGTCCAGATGTCGCGCAGGGTGCCGATGCCGTCGCTCAGATGCTGCGGAGGCAACTGGAGGAGGGAGAGAACGTCCACGGGGTCGATCCTCTGAAGTCGCAGGGGGAGGCGGACGCCCGTCGCGCCCACCGACGACCGGTGCACCGGGCGGCGAGAGCCACCCGGTGCACCGTGTTCGTACGTGTGTGTCTCAGGCCCTGCCGTCGGCGAGGACGTAACCCTCTTCGCCGTGGACGACGGTGTCGATGCCTGCGATCTCGTCTTCGTTCTTCACGCGGAAGCCGATCGTCTTCTCGATGGCGAAGCCGATGATGTAGGCGAGGACGAACGAGTAGATCAGTACCGCGAAGGCGGCGATCGCCTGTGCCAGCAGCTGCGTTCCGTCGCCGCCCATGAACAGGCCGGTGTCGATGGCGAAGAAGCCGAGGTACAGGGTTCCGATAAGGCCGCCGACGAGGTGGATGCCCACGACGTCGAGCGAGTCGTCGAAGCCGAGCTTGAACTTCAGCTCGATCGCGAGGGCGCAGACCGCACCGGCGATGAGGCCGAGCACGATGGCCCACACCGGGGTGAGCGAACCGCAGGCCGGGGTGATCGCGACGAGACCGGCGACCGCACCGGATGCGGCGCCGACCGAGGTGGGCTTGCCGTCCTTGATCTTCTCGACGACGAGCCAGGCGAGCAGGGCGGCCGCGGGGGCAGCGATCGTGTTGACGAAGGCGAGTGCGGCGGTGCCGTCGGCGGCGAGCTCGGAGCCCGCGTTGAAGCCGAACCAGCCGAACCACAGCAGGCCCGCGCCGAGCAGCACGAACGGCGGGTTGTGGGGGACGTGGACGCCCTTCTGGAATCCGACGCGCTTGCCCAGCACCAGCGCGAGGGCGAGGGCCGCCGCTCCGGCGTTGATGTGCACAGCCGTTCCACCGGCGAAGTCGATCGCACCGACGCCGATCCACTCCTGCAGACCGTGCGTGATCCATCCGCCGTACGCGAAGCCGCCCTCCTCGGCGAGGCCGAAGTTGAAGACCCAGCTGGCGACCGGGAAGTAGACGACCGTCGCCCAGATGCCGGCGAAGATCATCCACGATCCGAACTTCGCCCGGTCGGCGATCGCGCCGGAGACCAGCGCGACGGTGATGATGGCGAAGGTGGCCTGGAAGGCGACGAAGGCCAGCGGCGGGTATGCCGCCCCTTCGGGCGTTTCGAGGAGGCTGGTGAGTCCGACGGCCGACCAGTCGATCGCCCAGGGCGCGACGGTTCCCTCTGCGCCCGGGAACGCGATCGCGTAGCCGTAGAGCACCCAGAGGACACCGATCAGGCCCATGGCGCCGAAACTCAGCATCATCATGCTGATCACGCTCTTGGCCTTCACGAGGCCGCCGTAGAAGAACGCGAGCCCGGGTGTCATCAACAGCACCAGCGCCGCTGCGATGAGAATGAATGCGGTATTGCCTTGATCCATCTCGAGGACCTCTCTGCGGGGACGCAAGAAGTGCGTCGGGTCTACACAGAGTGACGAATCACCGTTTCCATCCCACACATCCCCTGTTTCCGGGATGTTGCGTCATCCCCCGCTCACGTAAACACTGCGTGACGCGAGCGGCCGCCCGTGACGCCCGCGACGGCGCCGCGGTGCGGCGCTCAGGGGCGGACGCGCACGCTGCGCCCCTGGAAGGTGACGATGTCGCCGAGCTGCAACTGACGGCCCCGACGGCGATCGACCTCGCCGTTCACGGCCACGTAGCCATCGATGATGGCTTCCTTCACATCGCCTCCGGAGTCGAGAAGACCCGCGAACTTCACGAACTGCCCGAGACGGATGCCGTCACCGCCGATGGAGACGTCGTCGACGGGACCAGAAGATGCCATCCCCGAATGCTAGCCAACCGGGCGAGCGCTAGACCTCTCGTCGCACGATCCCGGCGCCCGTTGCCAACGCGGTCAGCTTTGCGCGAGCAAGGCTCCGACGCAGCGGCGCCATGCCGCAGTTGGTGGAGGGGTAGAGCTTGTCCGCATCGACGAACCGGAGTGCACGGCGCAGGGTGTCGGCCACGGCCTCGGGCGTCTCGACGGCGTCGGTGGCCACGTCGATGGCCCCGACCATGACCTTCTTCCCCCGGATGAGCTCCAGGAGCTCCATGGGGACGCGGGAGTTGTGGCACTCCAGCGAGACGATATCGATGCTCGACTCCCGGAGCCGGGGGAAGGTCTCCTCGTACTGGCGCCACTCCGACCCGAGGGTCTTCTTCCAGTCGGTGTTCGCCGTGATGCCGTACCCGTAGCAGATGTGGACGGCTGTCTCGCAGGTGAGGCCCTCGATGGCCCGTTCCAGCACGGCGACGCCCCAATCCTTGACCTCGTCGAAGAAGACATTGAAGGAGGGCTCGTCGAACTGGATGATGTCGACGCCGGCCGCCTCGAGCTCCCTCGCCTCCTCATTGAGGATGGTGGCGAACTCCCACGCCAGCTTCTCCCGACTGCCGTAATGCCCGTCATAGAGGGTGTCGATCATCGTCATGGGGCCGGGCAGGGCCCACTTGATCGGCTGATCGGTCTGCGAGCGCAGGAAACGGGCGTCGTCCACGAACACCGGCTTCTCGCGACTCACCGCCCCGACGACCGTGGGGACCGACGCGTCGTAACGATTGCGGATCCGGACGGTTTCGCGTTTCTCGAAATCCACGCCGCCGAGGTGCTCGATGAAGGTGGTGACGAAGTGCTGCCGCGTCTGCTCGCCATCGCTGACGATGTCGATGCCGGCCGCTCGTTGATCCGCCAACGACAGACGCAGGGCGTCGCGCTTGCCCTCCGCCAACTCCTCGTCACGCAGCCTCCATTCGGACCAGAGGGTCTCGGGCTGAGCGAGCCACGACGGCTTGGGCAGGCTCCCGGCGGTCGATGTGGGGAGCAGGTTCGTCACGACTGCGCTCCCTGTCGCTCGCCGTAGAGGGAGGACCATTCCTCGAGGACCTCCCGGTGGGGCGCGATGAACCTCTCCTCGGCGAACCTCCCCTGCTCCACCGCCAGCCGGCTCCTGTCCACCCGGTCGTAGTCGATCCGGGTCGTGGAGTAGTCCGCGGTACTCAGGCTCGGTCGATATCGCTTCCCCGCGACCGAGTTGGCGTTGTAGATCTCCGGTCGGTAGACCTTCTGGAAGGTCTCCATCGTGCTGATCGTCGAGATCAGCTCGAGGTTGGTGTAATCGCTCAGCAGATCACCGATGAAGTAGAAGGCCAGTGGCGCGACGCTCCCCGCGGGCAGGAAGTAGCGCACCCGCATCCCCATCTTCGCGAAGTACTCATCGGTCAACGAATACTCGTCCTGGCGATACTCGACCCCCAGCACGGGGTGGCGGTTGTCGGTGCGGTGGTAGGTCTTCTTGCTCGAGACGCTCAGACAGATGACCGGTCGCTTCGGGAAGTGCTGCGCGTACACATCCGAGTGCAGGAAGCTCTGGAAGAGATTCCCGTGCAAGTCGCCGAAGCCCACCGGCACGACGAGGTCGGAACGCCCTTCGTTGTGCGCCGGGAGCAGGACGCTGAAGTCGTAGTCACGGACGTACGACGAGAAATTGTTGCCCACGACACCCGGGATGCGCGCGCCCGTCGCCCTGTCCACGATCGTGGTCTGGAGGATCTCGATGAGGGGGAAGGCATCGCCGGCATCGTGCTCGTCGATATCCACCTTCACGGACACGATGTCGAGGTCGAGCGAATACCGATCCCCGTCTTCGTTGTCCCAGTGGGCCAGCTCATTGAAGCGGTTGTCGATCATGCGCAACGCACGTCGAAGGTTCTGCTCGCGTGACTCGCCCCGAGCGAGATTGGCGAAGTTCGTCGTGATCCGGGTGTTGCCCGAGGGTCGATAATCCACATCGAAGCGGGTGCGCTCGACGAAGAATGCGGGAGAGTACGGAGAGATGAGTCGCACGGTTCCGATCCTCACCAGTCGGTCTCGCACCCGCAATCCGAGTCGTAAACATCCGTCACGTCACCGTTGTGGGCTCTCCCCCGAGAACCGATCGCGGCGGCGGGAGGGGATCCTCAGCGGATGCCGCCCCCGACGCTCGCGTCGGGCATGACGACGTGGATGGACGCGGTCGGAGGCAGGTCGAGATCAGACGGACGCGGTTCGTACATGGGCGGATTCCTCCTCCTCATCTCCTTCTTCCAACGCCAGGCGCAGCAGTTGCTTCGCCCGCGACAGCCGCGAGCGAGCCGTCGACGGATTGATGCCGAGCACTGCGGCCGCCTCATGGGAGGCGAGGCCCTCCCAATACGTGAGCCGGACGAGCTCGGCGTCGTCGTCCGGCAAACGATCGATCGCGTCCTGCACCTCGACCGAAGCGTCGTCCCGGGGCGGCGGAGCCTGCGTCCGTAGGTCGTCGGCCAGACGGGCGACCGCCGCGGAGCGGCGTGCCGACGTGGGTCGCGAGTCGCGAAGCACGTTGCGCGCGGCGGAGAACAACCACATTCGTGCGTTCACGGGCTCGTCGGGGATCCGGCGGCGGAGTCTCCACGCCAGGAGCATCAGTTCGCCGAAGGCTTCGGCCGCGTCGGCGCCATTGGGAAGACGGCGTTGGAAGTACCGCAGCAGATCCTGCTCGTTCGCTTGCACGTGCGCATCGAAGACGGCTGAAGCGCTCCCCCTCGCCTCGGCGATGATGCGCGCGCGGTGGGCAGCGAGCCCGTTCAGCGCAGCGGGATGCGGCGCAGCATCCCGCACACGGTTCTCGAGGTCGATGTCGTTCATGGGGTATGGCCTTCCTTGCTGAGGAGCTTCACCCCGTACATGGCCACGGCGGCCGGAACTGTCCACGCCGTGCCTCTCCGGCTAGGGCTGCCCGGTCAGATCCCGACGTCGCACGAGACGGTTGAGTCGCTCCGACATCACGAGCCCCAGAGCGACCAGCACCGCGAGGAAGATCGGGAGGATCCACACGCCCGTCCACGTCGAGACCGCACCGAACAACGGCGGCGCCAGCGTGGATCCGGTGTAGGCCGCCGCCATCTGGACGCCGATGATGGCCTGCGAGTTGCGGCGGCCGAAGTTCACCGGCGTCGAGTGGATGATCGCGGGGTAGATGGGCGCGCATCCCAGACCGAGCACCACGAGCCCGACGAGCGCGAGCACCGTGGTGTCCACCGGCAGCGCGAGCATGACGACGCCGATCCCGACCGTCGCGAAGCCACCGCGGATCATCTGCTGGTCGCCGATGCGATCGGCGAAGAAGCCGGCGAGGAAGCGCCCCGCGGTGATGCCCAGGAGGAAGAGGGAGGCGAACGCGGCGGCGGTGGCCGGTTCGACGCCGCGACCGGAGACGAGGTACGTCGACGCCCACAGGATCGCGGTGCTCTCGAGGGCGCAGTACGCGAAGAAGGCGGCGAGGATCAGCAGGACCCCCGGAATTCGCAGGGCCGTTGCCAGCGGCACGTGGGTACCGCGTCGGAGCGCCTCCTCTCCCGCCCCCTCGGCCGCGCCGGCTTCCGCGTGATCGGTCGGCGCGAGCGGGTTGACCTTCCGCCAAAGCGGGATGCTGACCAGCAGGCCGAAGGTGAGGGCCGCCTGGATGACACCGATGATGAGGTAGGCGCTCGACCAGCCCAGCCCGGCGGTGAGCGCGTAGCTCATGATGAACGGACTGATCGATGCGCCCAGCCCCCAGCAGCCGTGCAGCCAGTTCATGTGACGCGCCGCGTAGTGCACGGCGACGTAGTTGTTCAACGCCGCGTCGACGGCCCCCGCTCCCAGGCCGTAAGGGATGGCCCAGAGGCACAGCATCCAGAACGAACCGGAGACGGAGAATCCGAACAGGGCAGCCCCGGTCATACCGATGCTGACCGCCGTCACGAGACCGACGCCGAAGCGACGCGTGACCCGCTCCGACGCGAGGCTCGACAGGATCGTGCCGGCGGCGATGATCATCGTGATGATGCCCGCGAACGCGATCGGGACGCCGAGGTCCTGGTGCATCACCGGCCACCCGGCCCCGACGAGGGAGTCCGGGAGTCCGAGGCTGATGAAGGCAATGTAGATGATCGCCAGGAGGAGCGAATACACGGCGGTGTCGGCGCCTTTCACGGGCATCGGATCGCGTGCCCGGACGGGCAGCTTTATGTACGATCGTACACATTTTGTGTAGGGTCACTGGCATGGCTGTCGACTACTTCGCCGGAGATGAACGAACCAACCGCGAGCGAATGCTCGCGGGCGACCTCTACGTCGCGGACGATCCTGAGAACGAGCGCCTGCACCGGCGGGGGATCCGCCTGGCGGACGCCTACCACCGCGCCGACGTGGCGGGCGACCCCGCTGCCCGCGGCGTCCTCGGCGATCTGCTGGGCACCCTCGGCGAAGGCGCCCACATCAACCCCCCGTTGTTCGTGGACTACGGCGAGAACATCCACGTCGGCGCACGCACCTTCGTCAACTACAACCTCACCGCACTCGATGTTGCCCCGATCGTGATCGGCGAGGACTGCCAGATCGGCCCGAACGTCCAGCTGCTCACGCCGACGCACCCGATCGATCCGCAGCCGCGCCGCGACAAGCTGGAAGCCGCCCAGCCCATCACGATCGGCGACAACGTGTGGCTCGGCGGCGGCGTCATCGTGTGCCCGGGCGTGAGCATCGGCGAGAACTCGGTGATCGGAGCGGGTTCGGTCGTCACCAGGAGCATTCCCGCGAACGTCGTCGCGGTCGGCAACCCCGCCCGCGTCATCCGAGAGATCGGCTAGGTCGATGCCGCCGCAGGAAGACGCCACGAACTCCCGTCGCGGCCGACCCAACGATCCCGACCGGCGTGATCGGATCATCGACGCGTGTCTCGATGTCATCTCCCGATCCGGCGTGGCCGGAACGTCTCACCGCAAGGTCGCCGCCCGGGCCGCCGTTCCGCTCGGAGCGATGACGTACTACTTCGACGGCATGGACGACCTTCTCCGGGAGGCCTTCACCAGGTTCGCCACGACGGTCAGCGACCGGTTCGAGCGCCGCATGGCCGCAGCATCCGACCCGGCCACCGCCCAGGAAGCCGTCACCGCGATCATCCTGGAAGACGTGTTCGGCGACGACCGAGACCTGATCCTCTCCCACGAGCTCTACACGCTCGCCGCTCGCGAACCGGCCTATCGATCGATCACCACCGGATGGATGCAGCGCAGCCGCGCCGCTCTCGAGCATCACTTCGACCCCGAGACCGCACGCCTGCTCGACGCGCTCATCGAAGGGCTCACGATCCACCGCGCCCTGGACTCGGAGGAACGCGATCCTCGTGAGGTCGACGTCGCCGTGCGGCGCATCATCGCTGGATAGGACGGCGCCTCATGGACGAGGATGCTGTCATGCCCCGACGACGTTGGCTCCGATCGACCGTCACGATGCTCGCGGCCGGCGTCGCGCTCGGCGGGTGCGCGTCGGCGACACCGGGCGCCGACCCGGCCGCGGCGGATCGGATCGCCGAGCGAGCGAGCGCGGTCGGCATCGCGCCGGAGCTCGTCTACACGACCGAGGTGGACGGTTACGACCTGGCGCCGCAGTCGGTGGGCCCGGGCGCCGCCGACGGGATGTCAGCGACCTGGTTCAATCAGGCGACCGGTTCGATGATCACCATCCGCACGGATCGCACCGAGCTGACGGCCGAGACCTGCGCCGCGACGCCGCTGTGGGATGCACCCGGTGTGCCCGTGACGTGCGCGGAAGAAGAGAGCGACGTCTGGCATCGAGCGGCGGACGGCGTCGACGAGTACGTCGCCGGCCGAGACGGCGCGTCGATCTGGGTGTCGGGGATGAACGCGGCGGCCCCCGCCGACCTGAGAGCAGCCGCGGAGGCGGTGCACGTGCCGTCGGAGGCCGAACTCGACCTCCTCTTCTCCGATGCCCCCGAGGTTCCGTCAGCGCCCGTCGAACGGGGGGACCTCCCCCAGAACGGCGACGGAGCCCCGATCGACCCGGTCGGCCCGGGGGGCTGAGCGAACACGCGATCCGGCCGAGACACACCGCCTGGCGCGATGTCTCGGCCGGAAATGGTGTCTCAGGCCCGGCCGCGTGCGCGCTCGGGCGGCGGCTGCTCGGCGACGAGCCGGTGCACGTCGGAGAGCGCCCGGACGCGCTACTCCCGGCCGTCCTCGAGGGGGATCAGCATCGTCCTGAAGTCGCCCGGCGTGGTGTGGAGCTCCCAGATGCGTTCGGCGACGTCGTCGATGCCGTTGTCGAGGTTCAGCTTCGGGATGGCGCCCGGGATGACCAGCTGCGAGACGCCGATGCCCTCGTCGGCGAGCGCGTCGTGGAGCATCTCGCCGTACGCGCTCTCGGCGGGGAACGCCACGGACGTTCCGGAGAAACCGGCACGTGCCTTCACCGAGGTTCCACCGTTGATGAGGATGATGCTGCCGGCGCGCGCCTCGCGCATCGCGGGCAGCACGGTCCGCACCGCATGGATGAGGCCGATGGCCGAGAAGCGCAGCGCCTCGATCGCCAGCTCGGGCGTGAGGTCGAGCACGGGCTCGAGGAACGTGCGCGAGGGCAGCGGGCTGTACTGCAGCACCGAGATGGGGCCGAGATCGGCGGCCGCGCTCGCCAGCGCGTTCTCGAGGGCGTCGGCATCCAGCACGCTCGCCGCGTATCCCCGCGCCTCGAGACCCTCGCTCCGCAGCTGGGAAGCCAGACCCTCGAGCTTTGCGGGGTCGCGCGCGATCAGCGCGATCGCATGACCCTCCCGACCGAACCGGCGCGCGACGGCCGCACCCAGACCAGGACCTGCTCCGACGATCGCGATCGTTGCCATGATCAACCCTTCTCGATGCTTCGATACTCGGTGCGAGCCTATGCGGACTCGCTGGAGCAGGAATGAGCGTCACCGGCAAGCCCACGTCTCCGACCGCGCGCAACCACGGGATTCTGGCAAACGCCGGCTCCGCGTGCGGGCACCCCGGGCGGACAAGGCCGACGTCACACGCGCCATTCTGCGACGAAAGTGACCGCTTCATCGCAGCCATCCATATTTCTCACTTATCGCTCTAAAATAGAAGTACCTCGTCCCCGATAGGAGGTTAACCATGGCGCACTACGTCGAACGATTCTGGAATCCGAACGAGGCAGGCGCCGGCAACCTGGGGCGTCGGGATCGCAAACCCGGCAGGTACCATGCGTTCGTGCCCGATGAGCTCGGCACCGCGCTGCCGGACCTCGGCAACGAAGCCCGCCGGGCCGCCGAGGCAGCACTGCAGACGCTCAGCCGCGCGGACGAGCGCATCGGCGTACGCGGGAAGTTCCTGAGCCACCTGCTCATCCGGTCCGAGAGCATCTCCTCGAGCTGGATCGAGGGGAACCGCGTCACCCCGAAGAAGCTCGCGATCGCCGAAGCCTTGCAGCATGGACCGCGTGTAGCGCTGGACGTCATCGCGAACGTGCGAGCGACCGAGCGAGCCATCGAGCTTCTCGCCGACCGCGACCGCGAGATCGCCCTCGCAGACATCGAAGACCTGCAGCACCTCATCGAGCCCGGCCCCGAGCGCGGCATCCGTAAGGAGCAGAACTGGGTCGGCGGCCCAGGTTGGAGCCCTCTGCGCGCGGACTTCGTCCCCCCTCCCGAAGACGATGTCCGGCGGCTCGTCGACGACCTCGCCCAGTTCATCACCGAGACCGAGGGGAACCCCATCGTGCGGGCGGCGATCGCACACGCGCAGTTCGAGACGATCCACCCCTTCATCGACGGCAATGGTCGTACCGGGCGCGCGCTGATCCACACGGTGCTCTCGCGCACCGATGCCCTGCGGAACGTACTGATCCCCATCAGCACGGTGTTCGCGGGCGACACTGACGCGTACCTCGCCGGGCTCACCGCCTATCGTCAGATTCCGCCGTACACCGATGACTGGATCATCGGGTTCTCCCTCGCCGTCGAGCGCGCGGCAGCGAACGCCGTCCGCCTGGCCGAGCGGGTCGAGCAAATGGACGCGACGGTCCTCGACCGGCTCATCGAGCATCGCGCGCGGCAGGGCCTCAATCCCGCGCGTCCCCGCAGCGACGCACTGGTGCTGAGGGCGCTCGAGCACCTCGCCAGCGAGCCCGTTCTCACGGCGGAGAGCCTCGCCTCGCGATGGAACGCCTCTCCTGCAGCTGCGCACCGGGCGCTGACGGAACTCGCGCAGGCAGGAATCCTGGCGCGGACGAAGGATCAGAAGGGCAGACTCGTCTGCTTCACCGCAGACCAGCACCTCGCACTCGTCACCCTGACGGAGCGCAGCAACCGGGCCGGTGGCGTCGACACGGTGTCAAGAAAGCCGCGACTCGGGCCCGACGCGCCGCCGGTGCAGCGCGCGGGGCGTCCGCTGACCTCGTCAGCACACCGGCCCCCTGGAAATGATGAAAACCCCCGAATCATCGGGGGCTTTCATGGCGGTGACGGTGGGATTTGAACCCACGGTAGGGGGTTACCCTACACAACTTTTCGAGAGTTGCACCTTCGGCCGCTCGGACACGTCACCGCCGACCAGCTTACGACACGCCACGGGCTCGCGCGAACCGGGAGGGGCGCAGCATCCGCTCACCCCTTCTCGATGAGCCCAGATGCGCCCGCGATGAGGTCGACGACCTTCGCCGGATCGGGCATCTGAACGGCGAAGACATAGGTCGCGGTGAACCCGGTGTCGGCGATCTCACGCACGGTCGCCGCGACGCTCTCCGGCGTGGAGGCGGGGGTCACCGGGATCATGGCGGTCTTTTCGATGTCGTCGTAGTCGCGTCCCACCGTCTCGCAGTGCGCGCGCAGAACGTCGAGCTTGCGGGCCGACTCGGCGGAGAACGAGATGTTGCAGGCGTCGGCGTACTGGGCGACCATGCGCAGCGTCTTGCGCTCGCCGCTGCCGCCGATCATGAGATACGGATGCGGCCGGGTGATGCTCTGCGGGGAGTTGAGCGTGCGCCCGAGCCGGTAGGTCTGCCCCTCGTAGGGCGCGTCGGAGTCGGACCACATCTGCAGGCAGATCTGGATCTGCTCCTCCAGCCGGCGGAAGCGCTCGGCCACCGGCGGGAACTCGAAGCCGAGCCCGGCCGACTCCTCCTCGTTCCACGCGGCGCCGATCCCGAGACCCACGCGTCCGCCCGAGAGCACGTTGAGGGTGGTCACCGTCTTCGCCAGCAGCGCCGGCTCCCGGTAGATGACGCCGGTGACCAACGTGTGCAGGAGCGCTTTCTCGGTGTGCGCGACGAGGAACCCGAGAGTCGCGTAGGCCTCGAGCATCTCGTGCTCGACCGGTCCGATCCCCGGCAGCTGCCAGAAGTGGTCCATGACGGTGATGCGCTCGATGCCCGCGGACTCCGCGTTGCGCACGTGCCGGGCGAGCGCCGGCCCGAGCTCGGCGGGGCCGGTGCTCCACGTGAAGTCCGCGATGTGAAGTCCGAATTCCATCTGCCGCTCCGTTCGATGAGACCGGGCGCTGCGCCGGGTCTCGGGCCAGGCTACGACTCGCCGCGCGGATCAGGAACAGGCGCCGCCACCCGCCCGGAATCACGGGCGGTCGGTCACCGTCGAGACAAAAGACCTGCGCCGCGGCCCGCCCCCTGCGAAACTGAGCCCATGAGCGTGATCGAGAACTCCAAGCTGACCGTCGTGGGTGCCGGAAGCGTCGGATCGAGCGTGGCCTACGCTGCGTTGATTCGCGGATCTGCCCGGCACGTCGCCCTGTACGACATCGCCACCGCGAAGGTCGAGGCCGAGGTTCTCGACCTCGCTCACGGCACGCAGTTCACCGGCACGAGCGACATCATCGGCGGCAGCGACCTGTCGGTCGTCGAGGGCTCGCACGTCGTGGTGGTCACCGCCGGCGCGAAGCAGAACCCCGGCCAGTCGCGCATCGAACTGGCCGCCACGAACGCGGGCATCCTCCGCACGATGATGCCGCAGCTGCTCGAAGCAGCACCCGACGCGATCTACGTGATCGTCACCAACCCGTGCGACGTGCTCACGGTGCTCGCGCAGGAGGCGACGAACCTCCCCCGCGAGCGGATCTTCGCCTCCGGCACGGTGCTCGACACCTCGCGGCTGCGGTGGATCCTCGCCAAGCGCGCCGGGGTGTCGACCTCGAGCGTGCACGCCTACATCGTGGGCGAGCACGGCGACACCGAGTTCCCGCTGTGGTCGCGCGCGACGATCGGCACGGTGCCGATCCTCGAGTGGGAGGCCCCCGGCCACCCCCGCATGACGCAGGACGAACTCGACGCGATCGCGATCGACGTGCGCGACGCGGCCTACAAGGTGATCCAGGGCAAGGGTGCGACGAACTACGCGATCGGCCTCTCCAGCGCGCGGATCGTGGAGGCCGTCCTCGGGGACGAGCACACGGTCATGCCCGTCAGCACGGTGCTGAACGGCTTCCACGGCCTCGACGGCGTCGCCCTGTCGGTGCCCTCGATCGTGAGCGCCGCCGGCGCGGTCCCCATCCCCGAGACGTCGTTCTCCGATCACGAGCACACGCTGCTGCGCCGCTCGGCCGACGCCCTGTCGACGGTCGCCGAGTCGCTGCGCGGCGCATAGCCCGGGGGCGCTCTGCGAAGACCCCCTCGTCGGAGGTTCAGATCAGGGCGGGCCCGCCGCGGCGCCCGCTCACGACACCGCCGGCGCTTCGTCGAAGTGCAGGCAGTTGATGCCGAACACCGCGTCGGGCTCGAGCCGGAACACCGGATCGAGCACCTCCTGCACCACCATTTCGAGCGTGTAGTGAGTTTCGGCCGCGAGCAGGTGACCGGCATAGGCGGCCCCGCCCTCTCCCTTCGCCCCGGCGGCGAGGTGCAGATGAACGACCGTCCGACCGTCCACCGTTCCGATCGATCCGGCTCCCACGCCCTCGAGATAGGTGACCTCGACCTGGTCGGGCAACGGCGGTTCGGGATCGTCCGTCGACCCGTTCGTCGCGATCAGGCGGGCGCTGCGCAGCGCGCCGAAGAACATGTCCACGGTGGCCGAGGTGACGCCCTCCCGCTCCGCCCACCGCGTGACCGTTGCGAACACCTCGTCACCGGGCTCCAGCACCAGCATCCACCGCCGGCCCGGCGTGACCTTCGCCGCCCGCACGTCAGACCACCGCTCCGGCGCGGACCTGAGCGATCCACCCCTCCACCTGCGCGCGGGGGGCGAAGCTCGAGACGAAGCTGTTCTCCGCGAGTCGCCGCATGGTCCCGTCGTCCAGGTGCAGGGCATCGCGCACCTGACGCAGGTTGTCGTCGACGTACCCGCCGAAGTACGCCGGGTCGTCGCTGTGGATGCTGACGAGCAGCCCCTCTTCGAGCATGACGGGAAGAGGATGCGCCGACAGCTCCGGCGGGGCGGTGCGCAAGGCGAGGTTCGACAACGGGCACACGGTCAACGCGACGCCCTCCTTGCGCAGCCGTGCCACGAGCGCCGGGTCTTCCAGGGCGCGGTTGCCGTGATCGATCCGCTCCGCCTCGAGCACGTCGAGCGCCTCCCATACGTAGTCGGGTCCGCCTTCCTCGCCGGCGTGCGCGACGCGGTGGAGTCCCTCTGCGGCGGCGCGGGCATAGACGTCGCGGAACAGCGACGGCGGATAGCCGACCTCGGTGGAGTCCAGCCCGACCCCGATGAACCGGTCGCGCAACGGCAGCGCCGCCTCGAAGATCTCCATCGCGGCCTCGGGTCCGAGGTCGCGCAGGAAGCACAGGATGAGATCGGCCGACATGCCGCGCGAGCGCGCCGCGTCGACGGCCGCTCCGAGGCCCCCGACCACCGCCTCGATCGGGACGCCGCGCCGCACGTGGGCCTGAGGATCGAAGAAGACCTCCGCGCGCACCACTCCCGCGGCCGCTGCGCGGCGGAAGTACATGTCGCCGAGCTCCGCGAAGTCCTCCTCGGTGCGGAGCACCGCCGTGTTGGCCTCGTAGACGTCAAGGAAGTCCTGCAGGCGGCTGAACGCATAGGTCGCCCGCAGCTCGTCGACGTCGTACGTCGGCAGATCGACGCCGTTGCGGCGCGCGAGACGCACGAGAAGCTCCGGCTCGAGGGTGCCCTCTATGTGTACGTGCAATTCGGCCGTGGGCCCCATCATCTACCTCCGCGCATCTGCCGGCCGCGTGCGTGACCCGGCACCCCTCGAGCAAACCACGTCCTGCGGCCCGCTCGCGCATCGGCCTCGAACGGAGACCGGCGGCGCACCGGCCGTGATGTCGGAGGTGCGGGCTAGCCTGATCCCATGGCCACCCGACGCTCCGCTCCGCCCGCGCCGTATCGGTGCACCGAGTGCGGGTGGACCACGTCGAAGTGGGCGGGTCGCTGCGCGGAGTGCCAGCAGTGGGGCACCGTCGTGGAGGTCGCCGAGCAGACCGGCATCCTGCGCTCCATCAGCGCCGTCGCTCCCACGGCCTCCCGCGCCGCGCGGCCCATCACGCAGATCGACACCACCGATGCACCCCGCCGCACGAGCGGCGTGGGCGAGTTCGACCGGGTTCTCGGGGGCGGCATCGTTCCCGGCGCCGCCATCCTGCTCAGCGGCGAGCCGGGCGTGGGCAAGTCCACGCTGCTTCTCGAGGTCGCGGCCCAGAGCGCCCGCGCCGGCCGACGCGTGCTCTACGCCAGCGCAGAGGAGTCCACCGCGCAGGTGCGCCTGCGCGCCGAGCGCACCGGGGCCCTCCACGACGAGCTGTACCTCGCCGCCGAGACCGACCTGGCGACGATCCTCGGCCACGTCGACGAGGTCGCGCCCGCGCTTCTCATCGTCGACTCCGTGCAGACGGTGTCGTCGTCGATGTCCGACGGCGCGGCCGGCCAGCCGAGCCAGGTGCGCGAGGTCGCCTCGACCCTCATCCGCACCGCGAAGGAGCGCGGGCTCCCCGTCATCATCGTCGGCCACGTGACGAAAGACGGTTCGATCGCGGGCCCGCGCATCCTCGAGCACCTCGTCGACGTGGTCTGCCAGTTCGAGGGCGACCGGCAGACGTCGTTGCGCTTCGTGCGGGCGCTGAAGAACCGGTTCGGCCCGACCGACGAAGTCGGATGCTTCGACATGGCCGGCGACGGGATCACCGAGGTTCCCGACCCCAGCAGCCTCTTCCTCGGCCACGGCGACCCCGTGCCCGGCACCTGCGTGACGATCGCGCTCGAGGGGCGCCGCGCCCTCCCCGTCGAGGTGCAGGCTCTGACGATCCCCACTCAGGCCCCCAACCCGCGGCGGATCGTCAGCGGCGTCGACTCGGCCCGGGTCGCGATGGTGCTCGCGGTGCTCGAGAAGCGCACCGGCCTCGATGTCTCGAAGAACGACGTCTACGTCTCCACCGTCGGCGGGGTGCGGCTCGTCGAGCCCGCCGCCGACCTCGCGATCGCGATCGCCGTCTCGGGAGCGATGAACGATCGGGCCACTCCCCCGCAGTCCGCCGCGGTCGGCGAGCTCAGCCTCGCCGGTGAGATCCGCCCGGTTACGCAGTCGGCGCAGCGAAGATCGGAAGCCGCGCGACTCGGCTACCGCCATCTCGTCGACGACCGGTCGAAGAGCCTCAGCGGCGCCCTGAACGACCTGCACGTGCGTCACGCCCCTCGGCGCGGGGATAAGCCCGACTTCTGACCGACGCGGGTCGGGATGCGGTGGGGGCTAGTTACGCCCCGGGCGCCGCCGTCGCGGGTCGGCGAGACTCAGCGCGACCGGGAAAACGAGGCCTGCGGCGCACACGGCGCCCACGATCAGGAACTCCATTCGGCCGAGTCTGCCACGAACGGGCTGCGGGGTCGACCCGGCGCGAGGTCAGGCCTCGAGCGCTGCCAGCAGGTCGGTCGGCGACGATTGCAGCGGGTGCGGCCCGGCGATGTCGAGGAACACCGTCGTGATCGCGTTCTCGTGGGCGGTCAGGAACGCTCGCAGCCACGCGGGTGACTGCAGGGCGACGTCGGGCGGCAGAGTCTCGGGCTTGTGCGCCGCGTCGCTGAACAGCAGCAGCGCGACGTCACCCGTGTTCGGGTCGCGATAGGTCCACACATCACCGGCGTCGAGGGGATCGTCGAGCGCTCCCACGCGGATCAGCGGGGCCACGGTCGGACCGTGCCGCAGCGCGAAGGCGACGGCGGCCATGTCCTGCGTCTGCAGCGCGTCGGTGAGGGCGGTATTGCGGAACTCGAGGTCGGAGGCTTTTCTTCCGCGCTTCTTTCCGGGCATCACACCAACCTACCCGGGCACGCGCGAGGCTCCTCCGATGACGACGAGGCCCCCTCGACACGGCCGGGGGCGGCGTGTACCGTCGAGCCGATCGCACCGTTGCGTACGACGCGAAAGGCCCTCTCGAATCGCCCAGTTGGGGGCTGAAAGATTCGAGAGGGCCCACTGCTTCCCGCGAACGCTCGAACTCGGGCCGTTGGGGACGGTCGAGTGCTACCTGCTGGGGACAGTGACGAGACGCCCGTTGCGGGGAACAACCCCAGGATATCGACGGCCCTTCAGCCCGTCTGTCCTCCGTTTGGGGGACAAAACGACCTAGTTGAGCTGAAAAGCGGCCGTGTTCGACGACGAGAGGCCGCCGATCGCGACGCTGAGACGGTAAGTGGCCCCTCCGCCGGCGGCCGGCGGCCGGTCGCCCTGGCACGTGTCCACCGAGGAGCGAGTGCGATCCCATGTGAGCGGGGTCGCGCTGGTGACCTGCTGGCCGGCCGACAGCAGCACGGTCATGTCGCTCGGCTCGGTCTGGCAGTCGGTCGAGCGCCACCAGATATCGGGCCCGCTCGAGATCGTGAACGCCTGAGCGCTCGTGCCGACATTCAGCGTGCAATCGGTCGTGCTCTGGTTCGTCAAACGGATCGACAGCTGCGGGTTCTGTCCGGCGGCGTAGACGGCCTGATCGGTCACCGCTTCGATCAGCAGGTCGGCGGCGATGCAGGGCTCCGCGCTGGGGGTGAGGTCGGGTGCCGGTTCTTCGGTGTCGGCCTCCGGCACGGGCGTCTCGGCGTCGGTCTCGGGCGCGGCCGACTCGCTCGTCGACGGCGATGAGGAGGACGACGATGACGACGACGGCACCGGCAGGGTCTCCGTCGACGCGGAACTCTGCCAGGGCTGGGCGATGAAGAGCCACACGAGACCGGCGACCACGATCAGCGCCGTGAGCAGCACGACGAGACGTCGACGCCGGTAGACGGCGGGCGAGTGCTTTCTGCGCCGAGGGGCGGAACCGCTCATGCTCTCAGGGTAGGCGCGCGAGCGCGCAGCACCCGTTCGGCGCGCCTAGGCGCCGAGCGTCTTCAGCATTCGCGTGTTGCCGAGCGTGTTCGGCTTCACGTGCGCCAGGTCGAGGAACTCGGCGACGCCCTCATCGGGACTGCGGATGAGTTGCGAGTAGACGTCGGGGTCGACGACCTGCTCGCCGATGGGGGCGAATCCGCGTCGTTCGAAGAAGCCGACCTCGAACGTGAGGCAGAACAGACGTCGCACACCGAGCGTGGTCGCACGATCCTCGAGCGCGTCGACGATCAGCCGCCCGACGCCGCGGTGCAGCCATCCGTCGGCGACGATCAGGGTGCGCACCTCGGCCAGGTCTTCCCACATCACGTGGAGGGCGCCGCATCCAATGATCTGACCGCCGGCATCTTCTGCGACGACGAACTCCTGCACCGCCTCGTACAGCACGACGAGGTCTTTGCCCAGGAGGATCCGCCGCTGCACGAACGGCTCGAGCAGGTCGCGGATCGCTCGCACGTCACCCGTGCGAGCCGGACGCACGGTGTACGAACTCATCCTGCAACCCTACGCCCGGCACAGACCGGAACGACGAAGGGGCGGATGCTTCGCAGCATCCGCCCCTTCGTTCGTCGCGGTCGTGTCAGCTCGTCGCCGTGATGTCGGGCGTCGCGGTGATCTCTCCGCCGGTGGCCACACCGACGGCCACCTTGTCGCCGCGAGGAGTCGTCTCGAACGTGAACTTGCCGTTCTCGAGCTCGACCTTCACGTGGTCGCCGGAGTTCAGCTCGCCGTGGAGGATCTGCTCGCTGAGGCGGTCTTCGACCTCGCGCTGCATCGCCCGGCGGAGGGGGCGTGCACCGAGCGTCGGGTCGAACCCGATCTCGATGAGCTTCTCCTTGGCGGCCTGCGACAGCTCGATCGTCATATCGCGGTCGAGCAGGCGGTCGGCGAGGCGCTTGGTGAACAGATCGACGATCTGCACCAGCTCATCCTTCGACAGCTGCGGGAAGACGATGACGTCATCGACGCGGTTGAGGAACTCGGGCTTGAAGTGCCGCTTCAGCTCCTCGTCGACCTTGCCCTTCATGCGCTCGTAGCTCGTCTGCGCGTTGCCCTCGACCTGGAACCCGACCGGGCCGCCGGCGATGGCCGACGAACCGAGGTTGGTGGTCATGATGATGACCGTGTTCTTGAAGTCGACGACGCGGCCCTGACCATCGGTCAGACGACCCTCTTCGAGGATCTGCAGCAGCGAGTTGAAGATGTCGGGGTGCGCCTTCTCGATCTCGTCGAAGAGCACGACCGAGAACGGCTTGCGCCGCACCTTCTCGGTGAGCTGGCCGCCCTCTTCGAATCCGACGAACCCGGGAGGGGCACCGAACAGACGCGAGACGGTGTGCTTCTCACCGTACTCCGACATGTCGAGCGAGATCAGCGCGCCCTCATCGTCGAAGAGGAACTCGGCGAGCGCCTTGGCGAGCTCGGTCTTACCGACACCGGTGGGGCCGGCGAAGATGAACGAGCCGGAGGGGCGCTTGGGGTCCTTGAGGCCGGCGCGCTGACGACGGATCGTCTTCGCGAGGGCCGAGATCGCCTCTTCCTGGCCGACGACGCGCTGGTGCAGCGCCTTCTCCATGAAGACGAGCCGGCTCGACTCCTCCTCGGTGAGCTTGAACACGGGGATGCCCGTGGCCTGCGCGAGCACCTCGGCGATCAGTCCTTCGTCGACGATCGCGTGCGACGCGACGTCGCCCGTGCGCCACTGCTTCTCGAGACGCAGGCGCTCGGCGAGGAGCGACTTCTCCTCGTCGCGCAGCGAAGCGGCCTTCTCGAAGTCCTGCTCCTCGGAGGCGACCTCCTTGTCCTGGCGGACCTTGGCAATCTTCTCGTCGAACTCGCGGAGCTCCGGGGGGCTCGAGAGGATCGACAGGCGCAGGCGAGCGCCTGCCTCGTCGATCAGGTCGATGGCCTTGTCGGGGAGGAAGCGGTCGGAGATGTAGCGGTCGGCGAGGTTCGCCGCGGCGACGATCGCGCCGTCGGTGATCTGCACCTTGTGGTGCGCCTCGTAGCGGTCGCGCAGCCCCTTCAGGATGTTGATCGCGTGGGGCAGGCTCGGCTCGGCGACCTGGATCGGCTGGAAGCGGCGCTCGAGCGCAGCATCCTTCTCGAAGTGCTTGCGGTACTCGTCGAGCGTCGTGGCACCGATCGTCTGCAGCTCTCCGCGGGCGAGGAGCGGCTTGAGGATGGATGCGGCGTCGATCGCGCCTTCGGCGGCACCGGCTCCGACGAGGGTGTGGATCTCGTCGATGAACACGATGATGTCGCCGCGGGTGCGGATCTCTTTCGTGACCTTCTTCAGGCGCTCTTCGAAGTCGCCGCGGTAGCGGGATCCGGCGATGAGCGAACCGAGGTCGAGCGAGTAGACCTGCTTGTCCTTGAGTGTCTCGGGCACGTCGCCCTTGACGATCGCGATCGCGAGGCCCTCGACGACGGCGGTCTTGCCGACGCCCGGCTCACCGATCAGGACGGGGTTGTTCTTCGAGCGACGCGAGAGGATCTGCATGACCCGCTCGATCTCCTTCTCGCGCCCGATCACGGGGTCGAGCTTGTTGTCGCGGGCGCTCTGGGTGAGGTTGCGGCCGAACTGGTCGAGCACGGCGGAACCGCCCTGGGCGGCCTGACCCGACTCGTTCGCCGCGCCGCTGACGGCGGCGGGCTCCTTGCCCTGGTAGCCGGAGAGCAGCTGGATGACCTGCTGGCGCACCTTGTTCAGGTCGGCGCCGAGCTTGACGAGCACCTGAGCGGCGACGCCCTCGCCCTCGCGGATGAGCCCGAGCAGGATGTGCTCGGTGCCGATGTAGTTGTGGCCCAGCTGCAGCGCTTCGCGCAGCGACAGCTCGAGCACCTTCTTCGCGCGCGGCGTGAAGGGGATGTGGCCGGTCGGCTGCTGCTGACCCTGGCCGATGATGTCCTGTACCTGCTCGCGCACCGCGTCGAGCGAGATGCCGAGCGATTCGAGGGCCTTGGCGGCGACTCCCTCACCCTCATGGATGAGCCCGAGCAGGATGTGCTCGGTGCCGATGTAGTTGTGGTTGAGCATCTTCGCCTCTTCTTGGGCGAGCACAACCACGCGACGAGCACGGTCGGTGAATCTCTCGAACATCCTCAGTCCCTTTCCGGTGTGGGCTGACAGGCGTTGTGGGGGATGGCAGGCGCACAGCCCCGCGCCGTACATCGAGAGTAACGACGGCCCGGGAGCTCAGGACCCGTGTTCGCTGGGGGCATAGCGGCGGTCGTCGAGGTCGCGGAACTCACGGTTGACACCGCGACCGTATCGTTTATCGTTGTTATCGATATTCGTTAGTAACGCTGATCGATATGGAGCGATGATGTCCCCCCAGACGAAAACCGAACGTGCGCTCTGCCGCCCCGACGCCGCGGCGCTGATCGGATTCATGGCCAGCGGAGCGATCATCGCGGTGTGGGTGGTGGTCACCGCCGTCCGGCGCGTGCTCGAGGTGGTCCCGAACCGCGACGTGCCGGTGACGGCCGTCTTCGACGGCACACCGGCCCAAGCGCCGATCGGCCCCGACGGCGCCGCCGTGACCGTGGAGCTCGCGACAGGCCGGCTCACCGCGCCGGAGCTGCCCGTCGCCTCCGTCGCCGCGCTCGTGCTCGAACAGATCGCGCTCGTCGCGACGGTTCTCGTGGTGGTCGGGGCGCTCCTCTGGCTGACGAAGAACATCGTGAGGGGCTCGATCTTCTCCCGCACGAACACGGCGCTCGTCTCGACGGCGGGGATCGCGGGCCTGCTCGGCTTCTGCGCGGTGCCGTTCTTCGCGAACATGGGTGCCAACGGGGCGTTCGCCTGGATCTCCGATCGCACGTTCGACAACGCGGTGATGTCGGTCGACCTTTTCCCGCTGCTCCTGCTGGCCTTCATCGCCGCCCTCGCCAGCACCGTGTTCACGGTCGGCGACCGGCTGCAGCGCGAGACGGCGGGGCTCGTCTGATGGATCTGGGCACGGTCAATCTGCTTCTGGCGATCGCCGCCGTCGTCGCGCTCGTCGGTGCCGCGGCGCTGGTGGTGCGATCGGTACGTCGGACGTGGTCGCCCGACAGTCCGTTGAGCCTCCCGGAAACAGTCGCGGTGTCGGTCATCGGCAGCGGCGCGCTCCTGGCCATTCCCCTCTCGCTTTATGGGCTCATCGCCTCGGGCGTGCAGCTGGCGAATGCTGCCGCGGTGCGGGTCAACGGCATCGCCGTGAGCGGTGGCGAGTACCCGCCGGTTCTCCGCGCATCCGACGCCCCCGTCGACGCCGGCTATGAGACGGCGTGGATCGAGGTCGCCAATCTCCCCGCGGGGGCGCGTTGGCTGCTGTGGGGCGAGCAGTCGCTGACCACGCTCATCGGACTCACGATCGCCGTGGCCGTCGCCTGGCTCGCGCTCGCCCTCCTGCGTGGACGCCCGTTCACCCGCAGCTTTCCGTGGGTGCTCGCGCTCGTCGCCATCGCCATCATGGTCGGCGGGATCGGCTCGCAGTTCGTCGGGGCCCTCGCCCGCTCCGAGACGGTCGCCTTCCTCGGCGATCCGCAGGTCATCACGGGAACGGGCGGCTTCTCCGCGTTCTCGTTCGCGCTCGACCTCGGGCCCATCGGGTGGGGACTCGGCATCGGCCTGGTCGCGGGGGCGTTCCAGATCGGCACGCGTCTCCAGCGCGAGACGGCGGGTCTCGTATGAGCCCCGCGGCAGACGACGAGGGCCCCACCGGGATCCACTGCCGGCTGGACGAGCTGCTCGCCGCCCGCGGCATGACCCTCACGCGCCTCAGCGAGATCGTCGGGGTCAGCGTCGTGAACCTCTCCGTGCTGAAGAACGATCGTGCCCGCGCGATCCGCTACTCGACCCTCTCGGCCGTGTGCCGCGCCCTGGAGTGCGAGCCCGGCGACCTGCTGGTGCTCGCGCGCGACTGACCCGCAGCATCCGCTCGACACACACGAATCGGCCGGAACACCCCGCCTGGCGCGATGTCTCAGCCGATTCGTGGGTCTCATCGCGTCGATGACGGCGACGGATGCTGCGCACTGCCGCACGGGCGTGCTGTCGGCGAATACTCGGCTACGCGAACCGGGTGCCGCATATCGTTGCCCCATGAACCGACGCGCGAAGCGAGACCCCGACAGTCATAGACCCGGCGCCCATTCGGGCGCATCCCGCACGATCGGAGTCGCGCTGTGAGCGGCGACCTGATCTTCAACATCGTTCTGGTCCTGATCTTCGTGCTCATCGGCGGTGTCTTCGCCGCCACCGAGATGGCGCTGGTGACGCTTCGCGAGAGCCAGCTCAACGCCATCGCCGCGCGCGGCAAGCGCGGCGAGAAGGTCGCATCCCTCGCACGCAACCCCAACCGCTTCCTTTCTGCCGTGCAGATCGGCGTCACCGTGGCCGGGTTCCTCTCGGCCGCGTACGGCGCATCCTCGATCTCGCCCTACCTCGAGCCTCTGCTCGTCGCGATCGGCATGACCCCCGAGGTCGCCGACGGCGTCTCGACGGTCGTGCTCACGCTCGTCATCGCCTACTTCTCGCTCGTGCTCGGCGAGCTGGTGCCCAAGCGCCTGGCCATCCAGCGGAATGCGCAGTTCTCGTATGCCGTAGCCCCCGTGCTGAACGGGTTCGCCGTGCTCATGCGCCCGGTGATCTGGCTGCTGTCGGTGTCGACGAATGCGCTCGTGCGCCTTCTCGGCGGCGACCCCGACAAGAACGCCGACGAGATGACCGATGACGAGCTGCGCGACATCGTCTCGAGCCACGGCGGGCTTCCCGAGGACGAGCGCCGCATCCTCGACGACGTGCTGTCGCTGCGTGACCGGCAGATCAGCGAGGTCATGCGCCCGCGGCTCGAGGTCATCGCCCTCGACGTCGCGATGACCATCGCCGACGCCGTCGAGCGTGTGCAGCATCTCCCCTACTCCCGCTACCCGATCACCGACTCGTCGATCGACGACATCATCGGGTTCGTGCACGTTCGCGATCTCTACGACACCGCATCCGCCGACCCGTCACGCGCCGTCTCGGAGATCGCGCGCGAGATCAGTTACCTGCCGGCGTCGTCGAGGGTGCTGCCGACCCTCACGAAGATGCGCGCCGAGGAGCTGCACATCGCCGTGGTCGTCGACGAGTACGGCGGAACCGACGGGATCGTCACCCTCGAAGACCTCGTCGAAGAGGTCGTGGGCGAGATCTTCGACGAGTACGACGTCGAAGCGGCCTCCCACCCCGACGACCCGGCCGGCGGCACGTTCGACGGGCGTCTGAACCTGCAGGACTTCGAGGAGGCCTCGGGCCTCGAGCTCGAACGCGGAACCTACGACACCCTGGCGGGCTTCATCATGGATCGCCTCGGCCGCATCCCGGTCGTCGGCGACACCGTCGCCGTCCCGGATGCGACCCTGCGCGTGCAGCAGATGGAGAGGCGCCGCGTGGCGGAAGTCGCCGTCATCCGCACGGGCGCCGACGCCGACGGAGCGATCGACGCCGAGGAGGCGCCGATCGCGTAACGCGCGTCCCGGTCGTCGCGGTCAGTTCACGCCGGCGACCGGGATGCGGGTTCCCTCGAGCCCGTCGCCCTGGAGCACCAGCTCGTAGGCGGTGCCGCTCTCGATCCCGGGAACCTCGCCCAGGGTGACCCGCGGGGCGAAGTCGCTCGTACAGATGCGGTCGGCGGGCGA
Organism: Microbacterium sp. AG1240; assembly: GCF_003635115.1. Classification (GTDB taxonomy): domain Bacteria; phylum Actinomycetota; class Actinomycetes; order Actinomycetales; family Microbacteriaceae; genus Microbacterium. Next base: position 562,570 of record NZ_RBXJ01000003.1, on the reverse strand, counting down.
CTCCGCGAGCGTCACGGTGATCTCGCCCGGGGCGCTCACGAGGGCGTCCTGCACGACGGGCGGGCATCCCGACGACCCCCAGGTGAGCAGGGCGATGACGCCCTCGGCGGTGCTCCACCCCGCGGTGGGCACGCCGCCGTCCTGAAGACCGTCGGAGGGGACGAGCCCGGCGACCCCCGCGAGCTCGACCGAACCGCTCGCCTCCGGGCCCGACACGACGATCTCGAGGTCTTCGGCGGGATCGACGCCCTCGGGCGCGACCACCGCGAAGGCGCGCAGCACGAGGTCGCGCGTGCAGGCCTGACCGGCCTGCGGATCGGAGAGCTCCACGCTCAGCACCCCGTCGGCGTAGCCCACGTCGGAGGGCACGGGCACGCACGTCGAGCTTCCTCGCGTCAGGACGGCGATCATCGTTCCGCCGCCGAGCCAGGCCGCGTCGATGTCGGCGTCGGCCGGCGCGCTCGTCTCGCTCGACGGCGACGCCGCGGGGGTTCCCGAGGAGGCCCCGGGAGCGGTGGGGGTCGCGCACGCGGCGAGGCCTGCGCTCATGAGGAGGAGCGAGGCGGCGGCGGCCAGGATCGACGTCGTGCGTGTCATGGAGGCGGACCTTCCGGGTCGGGGCGTCCTCCCATCCTGCACAGAAAGGCCCGGCGACGCACGACGGAGGGCGCGGATGCTGCGCTCTACTGCAGCGCGGAGGTGAGCCTGGCGAGGTTGTCGAGCACCGTGGAACGCAGCGGCTGTGTGCGCCACTCCTCCATCGTGAGCTCGCGACTGAGGTCGCGGTACATGTCCTCGACGGCACGGAGATCGCGGACGAACTCGTCGCCGCGGATGAGCATCGAGATCTCGAGGTTGAGACCGAAGGAGCGCATGTCCATGTTGCTCGATCCGATGACGGCGACGTCGTCGTCGATCGTGAGGCTCTTGGAATGCAGGATGTAGGGCCTCCGGTACATCCAGATCTTCACGCCCGCCCGCAGGAGCGCCTCGTAGTAGCTCCGCTGCGCGTGGTAGACCATGGCCTGATCGCCCTCCTCGGAGACGAACAGCTCGACGTGCACGCCCTTCTGGCACGCGGTCGTGATCGCCAGCAGCAGAGCCTCATCGGGCACGAAGTACGGGCTGACGATGATGATCTTCTTCTCGGCGGCGAGGAGGAGGCCGAGGAACAGCTTCAGGTTGTTCTGGAAATCGAACCCCGGGCCGGACGGCACGATCTGGCAGTCGAGGTCGCCGGGGCCCGACTGCACGCTGGCGATGTCGATCTCGTCGGTGAGGATCTCGTCGGTCTCGCTGTACCAGTCGCTCAGGAAGACGGCGTTGATGCTCGCGACGACCGGACCCTGCACGCGCACCATGAGGTCGACCCAGTGCAGGCCCCGGCGGATGTTCTTCGGCAGGTTGTACGTGGAATCGGTGACGTTCTGCGAACCCATGTACGCGAGGTCGCCGTCGATGACGAGGAGCTTGCGGTGATTGCGGAGGTCGGGTCGCTGGTACTTGCCTTTGAGCGGCTGCACCGGGAGCAGGAGGTGCCATCGCGCCCCCATCGCGTCCAATCGCGCGAGGGTCTGCGTGTAGAAGGGTTTGCCGCGGTTCGCCCAGTGATCCAGCAGCACGCGGACGACGACGCCTCGCGCCGCGGCCTGCTCGAGAGCGCGGAAGAAGCCGTCGGTCGCCGCATCCGATTGCAGGATGTAGAACTCGACGTGCACGTACCGCTCGGCGCGGCCGATGGCCTCGGCCATCGCGTCGAGGCTCTCCTGATAGTCGTGGATGATGCGCGCGTCGTTGTCGCCGGCCAGGGGCATCGCACCGAGGTTGCGGTTCATGGCCACCAGCGCGGTGAACCAGTGCGGGGCATCCGGGCGGAGCGTTCCGAAGTCGAGCGAGTCGCTCGTGTCGTGGAGGTACTCGTTGATCGCCGCCTGCTTGCGGCGGAGCTTCCTGGGCAACCGAGGGTTGCCGATGAGGAGGAACAGCAGCACCCCGATGAACGGGATGAAGTAGATCGCGAGCAGCCACGCCATCGCGGCCGTGGGCCGTCGGTTGCGGGGCACGATGATGATGGCGGCGACGCGGATGATCAGATCGGCGACGAAGATCGTGACGACCCACCACGTCGCGTCGAACGTGATGCTGATCACGAGACCTCCCGGCGAGCTGCTGCCCTCAGCGTAGCGGCGCGAGGGCGCGAGCCCGCGCCGCGGGCGGGGTGGGCCGGCTCAGCTGTCGGCGGACGGCGCGGAGGAGGAGACGGGGGCGAGTCCGCGCTTGGCGCGCTCCTCGGCCTCGATCTTCGCGTAGACCTTGCGCTCGGTGCGATCCATGCGGATGACGTTGCGGATCACGAAGTAGAACACGACCGACACCACCACGGTCGGCAGGAGCGACCAGATCACGGCGGCGGCGTAGGAGTCCACATCCCAAGGATACGCGCTGTTCAGCGCCTCCTCCCCAAGCGGTGCGATCCCGGTACTCCTCCACATCCGCGCCCCGCACCGGCGTCGGCGGGTGCGCCGCGCACGACGGTGGGTGCATGACCCCGATCTTCAAGGCCACCACCGCCGCCGACTTCCTCGCCCTGGTCCCCCGCCTCGCGGGCTTCTCCCCCTCGCGAAGCCTCGTTCTCGTACCGTTCGCGGGCAATCGCACACTGGGTGTGATGCGACTCGACCTCCCCGACGACACCGACGACGTCGAGCGGGTGGCCTCCACCTTCATCGGGCTGATCTGCCGGATCGCGACGGCCGACGCCCTGGCGCCCGTCGTCTACACCGATGCCGGCTTCGCGGAGTGCGAGGGCCTTCCCCACGACCGCCTGATGAGTGCGCTGCTGGCCCGGGCCGACATCTGCGGTCTCGACGTCCGCGACGCGCTCTGCGTCGCATCAGACGGCTGGGGGTCGTACGTCGACCCCGGATGCCCGCCGGAGGGGCGCGACCTCGCCGAGCTCCGCCTGGATCGCGCGGAGCTCGACGACCTTCCGCTCGACCCGGGCGATCAGTCGACCGGCCACACGCTGCCGCCGGTGGATCTCGCCGAGAAGGAACGCGTCGGACGAGCGCTTCACGATCTGTCGTTCGCGGTGTCGGTGCTGCAGAACGAGACCTGGGCCGACCCCGACCTGCCCGACGACCCCGCGCGGATCGACCCGCGCGCCCTCGCCGCCGCGGAGGCTCTCGACGACCTCCCCCTCCTGCTCGAGGACGCCCTCGACTGGGATCCCTCCCGTCTCGACGCCTTCCAGGCCGCGGCCCTCGGGTGGTCGCTCGCGCGGCCGGCGCTCCGAGACATCGCTCTCACGCAGTGGTGCCGCGGCCTCGAGGCCGGAGACCGTGCCGCCGAGGCGCAGCTTCGTTGGCAGGACGGCGAGGCGTATCCCGACGAACTCGCGGCGTCGATGTGGGGAGAAGGGCCGCGCCCCGATCCGGAGAGGCTGGGCCTCGCCCTCGAACTGTCGCGACGGATCGCCGCCGCCGTTCCGCGCGACGATCGGCCGGGCGCACTGGCCGCGTGCGCCTGGTTGTCGTGGGCGCTCGGCCGATCGACCCACGCCGCGGCCTACGCCGAGGAGGCCGTGAAGATCGACCCCGCGCACGGTCTCAGCGGGATCGTGCTGACCTTCGTCGCGAACGCGCACCTGCCCGAGTGGGTCTTCGAACGCCCGGTGCCGCGCGGGCCGGTCACGCAGGTGATCTGAGGCGGCCGGGTGCGATTACTTGACGAGCGGGAAGAGGATCGTCTCGCGGATGCCGAGGCCCGTGATCGCCATGAGCAGACGGTCGATCCCCATGCCCATGCCGCCGGTGGGCGGCATGCCGTGCTCGAGTGCCCGCAGGAACTCCTCGTCGATGCGCATCGCCTCGACGTCGCCGCGAGCCGCGAGCTGCGCCTGCTCGACGAAGCGCTCGCGCTGGATCACCGGGTCGATCAGCTCGGAGTACCCGGTGGCCAGCTCGAAGCCGCGCACGTAGAGGTCCCACTTCTCGACGACCCCGGCGATGGAACGGTGCTCGCGCACCAGGGGGCTCGTGTCGACGGGGAAGTCCATGACGAAGGTGGGCCGCGTCAGCGAGGGCTTCACGAAGTGCTCCCAGAGCTCCTCCACCCACTTGCCGTGCGTCGGGTGCGCGGGCTCGTCGACGCCGACCTCCGACGCGAAGGCGGCGAGGTCGTCGGCCGTCGTCTCGGGGGTGATGGAGCGGCCGGATGCGTCGGACAGCGACGCGTACATCGAGATGCGGTCCCACTGACCGCCCAGGTCGTACTCCGTGCCGTCCGCCCAGGTGACGGTGGTCGACCCGGCCACCGCGATCGCCGCGTTCTGCACGAGCTCCTGCGTCAGATCGGCGATGCCGTTGTAGTCGGAATACGACTGGTAGGCCTCGAGCATCGCGAACTCGGGGCTGTGGGTGGAGTCGGCGCCCTCGTTGCGGAAGTTGCGGTTGATCTCGAACACGCGGTCGATGCCGCCGACGACGGCGCGCTTGAGGAAGAGCTCGGGAGCGATGCGGAGGAACAGCTCGGTGTCGAAGGCGTTCGAGCGCGTCACGAACGGGCGAGCGCTGGCACCGCCGTGCTGCACCTGGAGCATGGGCGTCTCGACCTCGACGAAGTCGTGACCCGAGAACGTCTGCCGCAGGCTCGCGTTGACCTTCGCGCGGGCGAGCACGGTCTCGCGGGCGCGGTCGCGCACGATGAGGTCGAGGAAGCGGCTGCGCACCCGGCTCTCCTCGCTGAGCTCGGAGTGCAGGTTCGGAAGCGGCAGCACGGCCTTCGCGGCGATGCGCCAGTCGGCCACCATGATCGACAGCTCGCCGCGGCGGCTCGAGATCACCTCGCCCGAGACGTAGACGTGGTCACCGAGGTCGACGAGTTCCTTCCACGCCTGGAGCGACTCCTCGCCCACCGACGCCAGCGAGACCATCGCCTGGATGCGGCTGCCGTCGCCCGATTGCAGCGAGGCGAAGCAGAGCTTGCCGGTGTTGCGGCTGAAGACGATGCGCCCGGCGACGGCGGCCGTCACGCCCGTCTCGTCGCCCGCCTCGAGAGCGGCGAACCGCTCGCGCAGCGCGGGGATGGTGTCGGTGACGGGCACCGTCACCGGGTAGGGCCCGCCCGCAGCATCCGTCCGCTCGGCCAGCAGCCGCTCGCGCTTGGCGAGACGCACGGCCTTCTGCTCGATGACGTCGTCGTCGGGCGTTTCAGGGGCGGCGTCGGGGGCGTCGGTCATGCTCTCGATCCTACCGAGCGGCGTCGACCGACTCGGGCGCTGCCCCTCGCCCGAGGGCCGCCTCAGGGCAGCGAGATCTCGGCGTTGTCGATGAAGCGGTGCCCGGCGACGGTCGCCGCGATGAGCGCGAGAGCGCGCCCGGAGTGCGCCTCGTCGACCGGGAGGAAGGTCGCCGGATCGACGACGTTCAGGTACTCGAGGCGGATGCGCTCCTCACCCATGAGCGACGACTGCGCCGCCGCGATGCACGCGTCGACACCGCGATCGGCGTTCGACGCGGCAGCCTCGAGGGCGCGCGGCAGGAGCGCGGCGGCCCGACGATCGGCGGGTTCGAGCAGGGCGACACGGCTCGAGATCGGCAGCCCGTCGTCGCTGCGCACGGTCGGCACGGTGGCGACCTCGATGTCGAAGAAGAGATCGCGGATCATCCGTCGCACGAGGAAGACACGCTGCAGATCGCGCTCGCCGTAGACCGCGACATCGGGCCGGATCAGGTGGAAGAGGATGGCCTCGGCCGTGAGCAGGCCGTCGAAGTAGTACGGCCGCGTGCGCCCCTCGTAGCGGAGGCCGAGGTCTCCGGCAGAGACGCGCGTGGTCGCGATGCCCGCGGGAAGGATCTCCGCCGCGTCGGGTGCGAACACGACGTCGACGCCGAGCCTGTCGAGGAGCGCGTCGTCCTGCGCGCGTCGCACCGGATAGGCCTCGACGTCTGCGGAGGTGCGGAAGCGCAGGGGGTTCACGAACGACGCGACGACCACGAGGTCGGCGCTCTCCCGAGCCCGCTCGACGAGGTCGACGTGGGCGTCGTGGAGGGCGCCGAGCGTCGACACCAGCGCGACCGACGCGCTGCCGCCTTCGGCGCCCGAGCGCAGCTCGGTGAGGCGGGAACGCAGCGCGTCGAGGGAGCGGATCATCCGTCGATCGTAGCGTCGGGACCGAGCGGGTCCCTGTGCGGGGGCGCTCCCTCGGCGAGCGCCTGGTCGACGGTCGAACGCACGAGGGCGGAGAGATACCCTCCCGCGTTCTCGACGCCGAGGCGGGTGAGCATGCCCGCCGCCTGTCGCACGATCGAGCGCGAGAACTCCGTGGCCGTCGCGATCGCCTCGGCGTACGCGGGCCGATCGGCATCGGCGACGACGACCGGCTCGCACCCCAGCTCGACCGCGAGCGCCTGGGCGATGGGCAGCACGGGCCCCGGCGCGGTGACGGCGGCGTAGCCCTGGCTGAGGGCCCGCAGGTCTATCGAGGTGCCCGTGAAGCTGATCGCCGGATGGATCGCCAGCGGGATCGCGCCGGATCGCAGAGCCGGTTCGAGCACCGCGATGCCGTGCGCGGCGTCGGTGTGGAGGACGAGCTGGCCCGGCTGCCACGCTCCGACCTCCGCGAGACCGGCGACGAGGCCGGCGAGCTCGTCGTGGGGCACGGCGATCACGACGAGCTCACTGCGGCGCACGACCTCGTCGGCGGCCAGCACCGGCACACCCGGGAGGATGGCCTCGACCCGGTCGTCGTCGGACCCGGAGGTGATGCCCACGAGAGCGTGCCCCGCGCCGGCGAGCGCCGATCCGATCACGGGTCCGACCTTGCCCGCTCCGATGATGCCGACGCCGAGTCGTCCGTCGCGCCCCGGCCCGCTCATCGGGGACTCCGATCCGACGCCTCGACGGGCTGGTCGACAGGCTCGGCGACCGGGTGGGCGGGGTCGACCGGGTCGGCGGGCTCGGCGACGGACTCCCCCGCGGGCGTCTGATCGGGCTCGGACGACGCCCACCGGTGGCTGCGATCGCCGGCGGATGCGGCGACGATCCCGTGCGCAGCATCCTCGAACCCTCGCAGCGCGTCATCCAGCTCGAGGATCCCCACGGAGGTCGTCACCGATCCCGCCACCACGTGCGCGGTGAGGTTCGCCACGCCCAGCATGCGGTCGACCGGACCCTGCGCGATCCCGACGCTCTGCATACGCGCCAGAGGAAAGACGCCGAGCGCACGCCAGATGAAACCGCGACGGAGAAAGAGCGCGTCGGACGTCAGCAGGTAGCCGTTGCGCCGCCACGACAGCGGACGCAGAAGCCGAGCGCGCGCGGGCGTCGTCGCGTACGGATCACCGGCACGGGGGCCGAGGATGCCCTGATCGAAGACGAACGGCCAGTCCTCGTCGGGGAGGGCCGGCATGAGCAGCCTGAGCACGCGCTCGACGTCGGCGCGCGTTCCCACCGGCAGCACGGTCGTGAACTGGTCGGCGTTCGTATCGCTGGACGACCGGCCGGACAGGCGGTTCACCGTGATCGACCACCAGCCGAACGGCCGCCAGAAGATCGACTGGCGCACCTCGACGGCGTGGACGCGGCCCGGGGGCAGGGTCTCGCTCACGGTCGTGAAGAGGCCGAAGGTGATGCGGGTGCCGCTCGGCATGGGGGCGATCGAGTACCGCAGCGACCGCGTCACCGACCTCACGTAGTAGGCGCCGAACCCGAGGACGGCAGGCACGAACGAGAACAGCACCCAGATCGAGCCGACGATGGAACCCACCACGATGGCCACGATGAGCGCGATCAGCACGAGGGTCGTGGCGCTGAGAAGGCGCGAGGCGATGAGGCGGCCGGCGGGGATGTGCACCACCGACTCGGGTTCGACGTCGCCCTGGTCGTCGCCGTCGACGAGACCCGTCAGACCCGCGCCGACCGCGGAGGCGGCCTGCCTCACGCGGGTGCCGCCGCTGCGTGCGGCCGCGCTCCCGCCGAGGCGACGACCCGATGCCAAGCGCAGGATGTCGGTGCGGATGGTCTCGGCGTCCGACGTCGAGAGGTACTCGAGCTTCACGTTCGAATCGGTCCCCGCCCCGACGACCTCCAGCTTCCCGACCCCGAGCAGACGCGCGACGAGCGGCCGGGTCAGGTTGACGCCCTGCACGCGGTCGAGCGGGGCGCGCCGATGGGTGCGGAAGAGCACGCCCGAGCGCACCTCGACGTCGTCGTCGGTGATGCGGAACGTGTGGAACCGCCACGACAGCGAGAACAGCAGCAGCAGCACGACGACGGTGCCGAGCACCGCGAGGAGGGCGATGAGCAGCAGGTTACGGCTGACGAGGTAGTCGATCGGGTCAGGTGGCAACTCGCCGTCGGCGAGTTCCGGGGCGAACGCCGGCAGCAGCCACTCGACGAGCCGCTCGCGAAGGTTCGCGATCGCGATACCCCCGACCACGAGGAGGAAGAGTCCCCCGCGCAGGAGCGGGGTGAGCGGATGCATCCGGTGCCACTCGCCATCGCTGAGCGGCGAGCGCACCTCGTCTGCCGGGGGCGCGGACGGGGCGGAGGCTTCGCTCACAGGCCGGTCCGCCGGGTCTCGGCGACGTCGACGAGGGTGTCGCGCAGGCTCTCGGCGGCCTTCTGCGTCAGTCCCGGAATGGTCACGCCGGTGGAGGCGGCGGCGGTGACGAGCTTCAGCTGCGCGATGCCGAAACCGCGGTCGAGGGGCCCGTGCGTGATGTCGATCAGCTGCATGCGCCCGTAGGGCACCGCAACCATGCGCTGCCAGAGGATGCCGCGTCGGAACACGAGGTCGTCACGCCGCAGCTGGTACCCGTAGGAACGCGCCTGACGCGGCGTGATCGCGAGCGAGATGAGACACAGGAGCAGCACGATGCCGGCGGGGATCCACGTCCACGGCTGGTCGAGCCACAGCTGCAGACCGATCGCCACCGCGAGCACGACGAGGGCGGAGGCCCCGGTCGAAATGATCTGCACCCAGACATAGGCCCGGGCGAGCTGATGCCACGTCCCGTCGCCGAGAGGCAGGCGCGCATCGGAGCGGGGCTCGATGATGCGGGTGAACGACCCCTCGTCGAGAACGGCCCCCGTCTCGCGCACGCGCGCGTCGTCGGTGAGGTCAGTGGGCGACGCCTGCGGAGTCGCCTCCGGGTTGTTCGTCATCGTCGTCCTTCCGGATGGTGCACAGGTGCTCGGCGACCAGCGCCGCAGCGACGAGGATGCCGCCGCAGATCGCCGTGGCGATCGTCGTGCCCATCGAGCCTACCGAGGGGGTCACCGGGCGGGTGAAGAGGAAGAGCAGAAGCCCGACCGCGACGCCGCCGATGGCCGCTCCGACGATGCTCGACGCCTTCGCCAGGATGGCGGTGCGCAACGCACGGAACGGGTTGACGGCGGTCGTGGCGAGGCCGCGCGTGGCCCGTCGGATGGGGATGGCGAGCACGATCACGGCCGCTCCGACCAGGAGGAGCAGGATGGGCAGCGTCACGGCCGGTGCGAAGGTCGGCCGCCCCGCCGAGCTCAGTGCGGTGTCGAGCACGAACCCCGCGACGATGCCGAGAACGGCCGCACCGACGAGGACTCCCGCGCCGGTGCGCTTCACCGGTCTCCTCGGAGAGCGGCCAGGAGGTCGTCGACGCGTCCGGCACCGGGGAGCTCCGCCTCCGGGTCCACCTCGTGCCAGGGAGCGAGCACGAACTCGCGCTCGGCGGCGCGCGGGTGGGGAAGCACCAGACGGGCGTCGTTCGAGACCACCGCGCCGTACGAGACGAGATCGAGGTCGAGCGTGCGGTCCGCCCATCGCTCCCCCCGCTCGCGTCCGTGCCGGGCCTCGATCCGGTGCAGGTACGTCAGCAGCACCGACGGGGCGAGCCGGGTCGCGACCAGCGCGACGGCGTTGAGATAGCGCGGCGCCTCAGCATCCGGCCCGCTCGTGGTGACCGCCACCGTCTCCATGACGGCGGAGGTGCGCACACGGTCGGTCAGCGGCAGCGCCGCGAGGTCGGTCAGCGCGGCATCGAGGGTCGCCTCGCGATCGCCGAGGTTCGCGCCCAGAGCCACGACGGCGATCGCGGGCTGCGGCCGGCCTTCGACGGCGACGCCGCTCACGGCGCGACTCCGAATCCGAACGGCACGGCGCGGGGAGCCGGTCGCGTGCGGCGGATCGTGACCGAGACGTCGGCGAACGGCACCGTGATCGGTGCCGACGGCTTGTGGATGGTGACGAGGGCCTGCTCGACGCGGGGGTCGGTCAGCACGTCGTCGGCGATGCGCGCGGCGAGGGTCTCGAGGAGGTTCACGGGATCCGCACCGACGAGCGCCACGATCCGCTCCGCCAGTTCGCCGTAGTGGACCGTGTCGACGACGTCGTCGGATGCTGCGGCAGGGGCGGTGTCGATCCGCAAGGTGAGGTCGACGACGAACTCCTGGCCCTGCGCACGCTCGTCGTCGTACACGCCGTGGTGTCCCCACGCGCGCACGCCGGTCAGGGTGATCTCGTCTACGGGGTCCATGTTCCCTCCGGGTTCTCGTCCGACCAGAGCGCCGCGACGCGGAGTGCGTCGCGGGTGGCGGCGACATCGTGCACCCGCACGGCCCAGGCCCCGTCTCGCGCGGACAGCGCGCTGGTGACGGCGGTCGCGAGGTCGCGACGGGCCAGGGACGCGTCGTCGCCGAGCGCCTCGCCCAGGAACCTCTTGCGACTGGTGCCGACGAGCACCCGCGGGCCAAGACCCACGAGCCGGGGAAGGGCGCGGAGGGTCTCCCAGTTCTGGGGCCCCCGTTTGCCGAAGCCGATTCCCGGATCGAGCACGATCCTGCTCGGGGCGATGCCGGCGGCGGCGGCCGCGTCGATGCGCTCGAGAAGTTCGGCCGAGAGTTCGTGCACGAGGTCGACATAGTCGGCGCGGGCGTACATGTCAGCCGACGGGCCGCGCCAGTGCCCCAGCACGATGTCGGCGTCGGTCGCGGCCAGCGTCTCGAGCATGGCCGGATCGGCGAGTCCGCCCGAGACGTCGTTGACGATGCGGGCTCCGGCCGCGATCGCGGCGTGGGCCGTGTCGGCGTTGAGGGTGTCGATGCTGACGACGGCGCCGCCCGCGGCGAGCGCTTCGATCACCGGCAGCACGCGTTGCTGCTCGATTCGCGGAGCGACCCGTTCGGCGCCCGGGCGGGTCGACTCACCGCCGACGTCGAGGATGTGGGCACCGTCGGCGCGCAGCCGGGCGCCGTGACCGATGGCGACGTCGGGATCGACGTAGCGGCCGCCGTCGCTGAAGGAGTCGGGGGTGACGTTGACGATCCCCATGATGAGCGTCACGTCGCCACCGGTCCCTGAGCCCCGTGCGCGGCCGGCTCCTGAACCCCTCGAAGGGAGATCAGCGCGATGAGCTCGGCGCGCGCGGCCGGGTCTGCCAGTTCGCCTCGGGCGGCGATCGTCACGGTCGTGGCGTTCTTCTGCTGCGCACCGCGCATCGTGACGCACTCGTGCGAAGCATCCAGAACGACGAGCACCCCGCGCGCGTCGAGCGACGCGGCGATCGTGTCGGCGATCTGCTCCCCGAGGCGCTCCTGCACCTGAGGACGGGCGGCGAGCACCTCGACGACCTTCGACAGGGCGCCGAGGCCGACGACCTGCTCCCCCGGGAGGTAGGCGAGGTGCGCGACCCCGCGGAACGGCAGCAGATGGTGCTCGCAGATGGAACGGAAATCGACCCCGCGCAGCATCACCGCGCCCGACGGTACGGTCTCGGGCGCGGGACCCCGCGAGATCGAGATCGTGTGCGCGAGGGGAGCCGCAGCATCCTCACCGACCCCCGCGAAGAACTCTCCGTAGGCGTCGGCCACCCGCTCGGGCGTCTGGCGCAGCCCCGGTCGCTCGGGGTCTTCGCCGATCGCCTCGAGCAGCTCCCTGACGAGGGAGCGCACGCGCTCCCGGTCGACGGTCATCGTCCGGGCCTACGCGGTCGCCGGTCGAGCCTGTCCGCTCGGCTGGCGACGCGGGGCCTTCTCGGTCTGCGCCTCGGCCTCGGTGTTCGCCGCGACCCCTGCCGGCTGAGCGCGACGGGGCACGTCGACCGGCGGCAGCTGCGAGACGGGGCGGCCGTCGGACGACAGCCACTGCGGACGCGGGGGAAGACGGGTGATGTCGGTGAAGATCTCGGCGAGCTCGAGGTGGTCCAGCGTCTCCTTCTCGAGGAGTTCGAGCGCGAGGCGGTCGAGGATCTTGCGGTTCGAGTTGATGACCTCGTACGCCTCGTTGTGCGCCTGCTCGATGAGCGCGCGCACCTCCGCGTCGACGCGCTCGGCGATGCGCTCCGAGAAGTCGCGGCCGTGGCCCATGTCGCGACCCATGAAGACCTCGCCCGACGACGAGCCGAGCTTCACGGGCCCGACGTCGGTGGTCATGCCGTACTCGGTGACCATCTTGCGCGCGATGCTCGTCGCCTTCTCGATGTCGTTCGACGCGCCCGTGGTGGGGTCGTGGAACACGATCTCCTCGGCGACGCGGCCACCCATCGCGTAGGTGAGCTGGTCCTGCAGCTCGTTGCGGGTGATCGAGTACTTGTCGTCGAGCGGCAGCACCATGGTGTAGCCGAGCGCCTTGCCGCGGGGAAGGATCGTCACCTTCGTCACCGGGTCGGTGTGATTCATCGCCGCCGCCGCGAGGGCGTGACCGCCCTCGTGGTACGCCGTGATCAGCTTCTCCTTGTCGCGCATCACGCGGGTGCGGCGCTGCGGACCGGCGAGCACGCGGTCGATGGCCTCGTCGAGGGCGCGGTTGTCGATCAGCTGAGCGTTCGAGCGCGCCGTCAGGAGCGCCGCTTCGTTGAGCACGTTGGCGAGGTCGGCACCGGTGAAGCCGGGGGTCTTGCGGGCCACGACCTCGAGGTCGACACCGTCGGCGAGGGGCTTGCCGCGTCCGTGCACCTCGAGGATGCGCTGGCGACCCTTGAGGTCGGGGGCGTCCACGCCGATCTGGCGGTCGAAGCGGCCCGGGCGCAGCAGCGCCGGGTCGAGGATGTCGGGTCGGTTGGTGGCCGCGATGACGATGACGTTCGCCTTCGGGTCGAAGCCGTCCATCTCGACGAGCATCTGGTTCAGCGTCTGCTCGCGCTCGTCGTGCCCGCCGCCCATGCCGGCGCCGCGGTGACGACCGACGGCGTCGATCTCGTCGATGAAGATGATCGCCGGGGCGCTCTCCTTCGCCTGGTTGAACAGGTCGCGCACGCGGCTGGCACCGACGCCGACGAACATCTCGACGAAGTCCGAACCCGAGATCGAGTAGAACGGCACGCCCGCCTCGCCGGCGACCGCACGGGCGAGGAGCGTCTTACCCGTTCCGGGAGGGCCGTACAGCAGCACGCCCTTCGGGATGCGGGCGCCCACGGCCTGGAACTTGGCGGGATCCTTCAGGAAGTCTTTGATCTCTTCGAGCTCTTCGATCGCCTCTTCGGCACCCGCGACGTCCTGGAACGTGACGGTCGGGCTCTCCTTCGAGACGAGTTTCGCCCGTGACTTGCCGAACTGCATGACCTTGCTGCCGCCGCCCTGGGCGCTGGAGAGAAGGAACCAGAACAGCAGACCGAGGATGAGGAGCGGGATCAGCAGCGACAGGATGCCGTCGAAGAACGACGGTCGCGGCACGACGTCGTTGTACCCGTCAGCGGGGTTCGCGGTGTCGATCGCGTCGACCACCTCGACCGCACGCGCCGAGACGTAGTAGAACTGCACCTCGTTGGCGCCCTCGTAGGGCTGGTTCAGTGTGAGGTCGACGCGCTGGTCGCCGTCGGTCGTCGTGGCCTCGGCGACGGTGCCGCCCTTGAGCAGCTCGAGGCCCTCCTGGGTCGAGATCTGCCGGGCGCCGTTGAGGCTCGTGATGAGCCAGAAGCCGACCAGGAGGAGCAGACCGATCACGACGATGTAGAGGATCGGGTTGCGCGTGAGCTTCTTGAAGTCCATGGTGCGGGGCGACGCCCGGGCCCCTTTCGTCAGGATTCCACCGGTTTACGGTCAAATCAGGGTACAGCGGGGTCTCTATGGGCGGACTGTGCATTCGCCCACGGCGTACGCGCCTCAGCTGTAGACGTGCGGCGCGAGCACCGCGACGTCGCGCAGGTTGCGGTACTTCTCGGCGTAGTCGAGGCCGTAGCCGATGACGAACTCGTTGGGGATGTCGAACCCGACGTAGCGGCAGTCGACCTCGACCTTCATCGCGTCGGGCTTGCGCAGAAGCGCCAGCACCTCGATCGACTCCGCCCCCCGCGAGGCGAAGTTCTCGAGCAGCCAGCTGAGGGTGAGGCCGGAGTCAATGATGTCCTCCACGATGAGCACGTGGCGCCCGTGGAGGTCGGTGTCGAGATCTTTGCGGATCTGCACGACACCGCTGGAGCGCGTGCCCGTGCCGTAGGACGACACCGCCATCCAGTCCATCTGGATGTGCAGCGGGAGGTGGCGAGCGAAGTCGGCCATCACCATGACCGCGCCCTTCAGCACGCCGACGAGGAGGAGGTTCTCACCCTCGTAGTCGCGGGCGACCTGCTCGGCGAGCTCGGCCAGTTTGTCTTGGATCTGCTCCTCGGTGATCAGTACCTCGGTGATGTCGTCGGAGATCTGGTCGGCGCGCATGGATCGAGTTTAGGCGCTGGCCGGGGCGTGCCCCGTGGCCGCGAAGACGATCCGTCCGCCGACGCGGCGTGCCGAGCAGCCGGGCAGATCGATCGGGCCCTGTCCCGCCCAGTCGGTGGCGAGACGGGCGACGTCGAGCGTCTGCGACCGCGTGAGGCTCTCGCCGAACTCGCTGGAGACGACGAGGCGGATGATGCGCTGGCGCAGTGCCGCCGGATTCGCGGCCAGGGCAGCGGCCGAGACCGAGATGCCTGCCTCCGCGTGCTCGACGATGTCTTCGATCGTCTCGTCGATCATCTCGGCGAAGGCCTCGGCGTCTTCGCGCAGCTGCTCGGCGGTGCGCGCGAGCGCCTCGGAAATGCCCGGGCCCAGCTCGGTCTCGAGCACGGGGAGCACGCGCTCGCGCACCCGCACCCGTGAGAAGCGGGGCTCGACGTTGTGCGGGTCGTGCCACGGATCGAGCCCCTGCGCCTCGCACGCGGCGACCGTCGTCGCACGACGCACCCCGAGCAGCGGACGCAACCACCGCCCGGAGTCGTCAATCCGCTCGGGCGCCATGCCCATGAGGCTCGCCGCCCCCGAGCCGCGCGCCAGCCCGAGCAGCACCGTCTCGGCCTGGTCGTCGAGGGTGTGGCCGAGCAGCACCGCCTCGGCGCCGCGCTCGCGGGCGGCGTGCGAGAGCGCGGCGTAGCGGGCGTGGCGGGCGGATGCTTCGGGGCCGCCCTCGGCACCCACCTGCACCGCGACCACGACGGCGTCGAGGCCGAGAGCGCGAGCGGCGGCGGCGGCGCGTTCCGCAGCATCCGCCGATCCCTCCTGCAGCCGGTGATCGACGGTGATCGCGGCGGCGGCGATGCCGAGCTTGGGCGCCTCGAAGGCGACGGCCGCGGCGAGCGCGAGCGAGTCGGGCCCGCCGGAGAGGGCGACGACGACGGATGCGGGGCGGGAGGTCTCCAACGCGGTGCGCACGGCACGGCGCACATCGGCGACCGCGGGGTCGAGGCTCGGGCGAACGGGCATCCGCTCACGGTACCGGCCCGCTCGCGCGCGTCGACGACGCACGACCGGGGCAACCGGCCTCCCGCACCAACTCAGGCTGGATGGGCGCGCCCCTCGGCGCATCGCCGAGATTGCGGGGCGGCCGGGGCCGTGCGGCGCGATCAGCCTGAATTACGGCGCGCGACCGCGCAACACATGCCCGAGTCGAGCCCACGGTTAGATGTAGGCATGCTCACCGATCGCCCGCTCTCCGAGCTGCGCACGTTCCAGTCCGATGTCGAAGATCCCGCCGATTTCGACGACTTCTGGGCCCAGACGCTGCAGGAGGCGGCCGACCGCGCCACCCCCACCGTCCTCGAGACGGTGGAGACGGGGATGCGGTGCGTGAGGGTCTCGGACGTCACCTTCAGCGGCTACGCCGGCGACCCGGTGCGCGCCTGGCTCGTGACACCGGCCGACGCCGACGAGGCGCTGCCGGTCGTGATCGAGTACGCCGGCTACGGCAGCGGACGCGGGCGCCCGATCACCCACCTGTGGGCCGCAGCCTCGGGGTGGGCGCACCTGGTGATGGACGTGCGAGGGCAGGGCGCCGGACGCGGATCGGCGGACGGCTCGACCCCCGACCCGCACGGCTCGGCGCCCGCGCACCCGGGGGTCACGACGCGGGGCATCGAAGACCCGCGCACCTACTACTACCGCCGTCTGCTCACCGATGCCGTTCGTGCCGTCGACGTCGCGCGCGACCTGCCGGGCATCGACCCCGATCGCGTGGCCGTCGTCGGAGGTAGCCAGGGCGGCGCCCAGGCGATCGCCGCCGCAGCGCTCCGACCCGACGTGAGTGCGGCCGTCGCCTTCGTGCCCTTCCTGTCCGACGCCGCGCGCGCGACGATGATCACGGATGCTGCGCCCTACTCCGAGATCGCGGGGTACCTCACCTCGCAGCGGTCGCGCGTCGAGCAGGTCGCCCGCACGCTGTCGTACGTCGACGGGGTCAACTTCGCGCGTCGGGTGCGCACCCGCATCCACTACTCCGTCGCCCTGATGGACCCGATCTGCCCGCCGTCGACGGTCTTCGCCGGGTTCAACGCCAACGCCTCGGCAGACAAGACGATCGACGTGTGGCCCTACAACGGGCACGAGGGCGGCGGCCCCGAAGACCGCGAGCGCGCGATCGGCGTCATCGCCGAGTCGTTCTCCGCCTGAGACACGACAGTCGGCCGCACTAGGCTGGGCGGCGGAAATCCACTGATCTAAGGAGCACGAGCATGGGTGCGTACGACGCCGTCATCGAGATCCCGCGCGGCAGCCGCGTGAAGTACGAGGTCGACCACGGCACGGGGCGCGTGTTCCTGGACCGCATCCTCTTCACCGCCTTCGGCTACCCCACCAACTACGGCTTCTTCGAGAACACCCTCGGTGAGGACGGCGATCCGCTCGACGTGCTCGTGCTGCTCGACCACGACATCTACCCGGGCGTCGTCACGAAGGTGCGCCCCGTCGCCGTGCTCAAGATGAGCGACGAGGCGGGCGGAGACGACAAGGTCGTCGCCGTGCTGTCGAAGGATCCGCGCTGGGCGCACATCCAGGACGTCGGCGACATCGCCGAGGAGCTCCGCAACGAGATCGGCCACTTCTTCGAGCACTACAAAGACCTCGAGCCCAACAAGTGGGTCAAGGTCGACGAGTGGGCCGGCGCGGCCGAGGCCGAGCGTCTCGTGCAGGAGGCGTTCACGCGCTTCGAGGAGCACGAGGGCCAGACCAAGACGCAGGGTGCGGGCGAGGCTCCGAGCACGCTCTGACACACGTCGAACGAGAAGAGCCCGGTCGTCGCCGACCGGGCTCTTCTCGTTCGGCGATCAGACCGAGATGCCCCGGGCGCGCAGGAACGGCGCGGGGTCGATGGTGCTGCCGTTCTGGTACACCTCGAAGTGCAAGTGGCAGCCGAAGACGTTGCCGGTGAGGCCGACGAGGCCGACGGCCTGGCCGGACGACACCCACTGGCCGCGCGAGACGAGGATGCGGCTGTTGTGGGCGTACCCCGTGGCGAGGCCGCCGCCGTGGTCGACGCGCACGTAGTTTCCGTAGCCGCCGTTCCAGCCGGCGTAGGTCACCGTGCCGCTGTTGGCCGCGAAGTTGGAGGCACCGCACCCCGCACCGAAGTCGATGCCGAGGTGGTACGACGTGGAGCAGTAGCTCGGCGTGCACTGCGAGGAACGGGGGCCGTACCAGGAGCTGACCCACGCCGACGACGGGCGAGACCAGCCGGATCCGACGACCTGGCCGCCGCCACCGCCGCCTCCTCCTCCTCCACCGGAGTTGCCACCGCCACCGCCTCCGCCACCGCCGCCGCCGCCGCCCGAGTTGGCTGCAGCCGCCGCGGCCGCAGCTGCTGCAGCTGCTGCTGCAGCAGCACGCTCGCGCTCGCGCTGCTCGGCGGCCGCGCGTTCGGCGGCCTCCCGTGCGAGGCGGGCCTGGCGCTCGGCTTCGACACCGGCTTCGTAGTCGGCGACGGTGCGCGCCGTGTTGTCCTGCAGGGCCGCGAGCTGCGCCGTGAGCGTCACCTGGTTGGCCTGCTGCGCGGCGAGGGCTGCCTGCGCAGCATCCGACGCCTGCTGGGCCGCGACCATCTTCGACTCGGCCTCCTGCTTGAGGCGGTCGCGCTCGGCGCGCTTGTCTTCGGCCTGGTTCGTGAGGTTCTGCGCGGCGTTGCGGGCGGCGACCGCGTTGGCGTACACCGACTGGTTGCGCTCGAGAAGCTTGTCCATCGTGCCGAGGCGCGACAGCAGGTCGTCGGCGGATGCTGCGGAGCCGGCGAAGAACAGTTCGAGCGAGGCGTCGTCGCCGCCCTTGCGGTACAGCTGGGCTGCGACGCGTCCGGCCTGGTTCGCCGCAGCGGTCGCTTCTGCGCCCTGGGCGTCGGCCTGGGCCTGCAGCTGGTCTGCCTCGTAGGCCGCGTCGAGGAACGCCTGCTGCGCGGCGTAGTAGACGTCGGATGCCGCCTGGGCCTCGGCCTGCGTGCGCTCGACGTCAGCGGAGAGGCCGGCGATGAGTCCTTGGATGCGGGTGATCTCGGCGGCCTTCGCAGCCTCGCTGGCCTTCGCGCGTTCGACGTCGGCCCACGACGGGTAGGTCGCCGCGAAAGCGCTGGGGATCATCGGACCGCCCACCGCTCCGCCGATCGCGCCGAGCGCGACGACGCTCAGGCCGCCGGCGGTGAGGAGGGTGCGCCGATTGACCGCGGGCCACAGAGTGCGGCGCTCGCGTTCGGTCGGCGCGCATCCGCAGTCGTCTGCGTCGTCCAAGCGCTCGAGCGTCACAAGATGCCTATCGTCGAGGGGGTCTTAACTTCGAACACACTAGCAACACCCGTCACACCGACAACAGGGCGGATTATCGGGCGGGTGCCACGCTCATCTTGGGCGCCGGAACCGCGGATCGACGGACGACGCGCCCTCGATTGGCGCATCGGCGACAGATTACGTATGCTTGGGCGTCGGCAAGCGTAAGCCTGCAGAGTCGCTCGGCCCCATCGTTTAGCGGCCTAGGACGCCGCCCTTTCACGGCGGTAGCACGGGTTCGAATCCCGTTGGGGTCACTCGAACCGATATAACTGAATAAGCATGGCCCTGTAGCGCAGTTGGTTAGCGTGCCGCCCTGTCACGGCGGAGGTCGCGGGTTCAAGTCCCGTCAGGGTCGCTCCGAGCGACAGGCTCTTTGTTCCTCCTTTTCGAGGGAAGACAGAGAGCCTTTCGTCTAGGACGCGGCGTTTCACATGCCGCGCGGCTCTGTAGCTCAGTTGGTAGAGCGCACGACTGAAAATCGTGAGGTCACGGGATCGACGCCCGTCGGAGCCACACGGATGATCATTACAGTCATCCCAGAAACCCTCGCCTAGCTTCTACATGGCGGGGGTTTTGCTTTTCCCGGTGAGAGCCGACCTCCCATCCGACATGGACGCTTTCGTCGCGACGCCGACCTCCGGTGCTTCCCGTCAGTGCTCGGAGCCCTCCAGCTCGCGCAGGCGACGGAGCTTGGCCCACGGGTAGAACGCGATCCAGGCGATGGACGCGATCGAGCCGCCCATGATCATCGATGCGATATCCATACCGGCCACCCTACGAAACACCGACCGCCCGACCAATGAGCTGACCGAGATCTGTCGCTACCGGGCGCAGAACACGCGGGCACGCCGGCACTGGCCCGCGCCCATGCCGCCGCGATCGTCGCGGCGGGCGCCGTCGTGTGGGCGCTCAGCCGGGCGAGGCCGCGGGCCGTTCCGGCCCCTGCACGTCGATGACGGTGATCCCGCTGGGGGCGCGCCCCTCGGCCATCTCCGCGATCGCTTCCGGCACCTCGTCCAGGCCGATGCGCCGCGTGATGAGATCCGCCGGTCGCAGAGCACCCGAGACGACCATCTCGATCAGCTCGGGATAGGCGGATGCTGCCATCCCGTGCGATCCGCGCAGGGTGAGCTCGCCCGCGATCACCGCAGACATGGGGATGCGCGGATCCTCCGCGAGGAGACCCACCTGCACGTGCCGCCCCTGCAGGCCCAGCGAGAGCACGGCGGCGATCACCGCATCCTCCCGTCCGAACGCGTCGACCGACACGTTCACTCCGCCGTCGACGGCGTCGCGGACGCGGGCGGCGATCGCTTCGGGTGACAGCCCCGACGAATCGATCACGACCTCCGCCCCGAGCTCGCGTGCCCGGCCGAGGGCGGCGGCGCTGATGTCGACGGCCACGACGGTCGCCCCGAGCGCCCGGGCGATCATGATCGCGCTGAGACCGACCCCGCCGCATCCGATCACCACGACCTTCTCGCCGGCGACCAGTTCGCCCTGGTGGACGAGAGCGCGGAAGGCGGTCGCGAAGCGGCACCCGAGAAGCGCCGCGACACCTCCGTCGATCTCGTCGGGCAGCGCGATCAGGTTGGCCTCGGCGTCGTGCAGCGCGACGTACTCCGCGAACGATCCCCAGTGGGTGAACCCCGGCTGCGTCTGATTCGGGCAGATCTGCCCCTGACCGGCACGGCACTGCGCGCACGCCCCGCACGACGACACGAACGGCACCGTCACGCGGTCGCCGGCCGCGAACCGCGTCACCCGCTCGCCGACGGCATGGACGGTCCCCGACAACTCGTGCCCGGGCACGTGCGGCACGCTCACGCCCGAGTCGTGGCCGAGCCACGCGCTCACGTCGCTGCGGCAGAGCCCGGTCGTCTCGACCCGCACGACGACTCCGCCCGGCGACGGCTCGGGAATCGCGACGTCGGCCACTCGCGGCGTCTCGCCGAACTTCTCGAAGACCACAGCCCGCATCAGGTTCCTCTCGTGTGCGCCGATCACGTCATCCGACGATATGCCCCTCGGATGCTGCGGTGTGCGCCCGCGCACCTGGCACGCCCACGCGGGGGCGGCTACGCTCCGAAACGGTTGCAGAGAGCATCCGTCCTCTCGGGAGTGCCCATGTCGCAGGTTCGGGTCCACAATTTCGCCGTCTCGATCGACGGGTACGGCACGGGCGAGGGGCAGACCCTCGAAGCGCCGTTCGGTCACGCGCAGGCGAGGCTCATGCAGCCTTGGTTCTTCGGCACGCACACGTTCCAGGCGATGCAGGGCGGCGATGCCGGATCGTTCGGCATCGACGAGGCTTTCGCGAGCAACTGGGGCACCGGCATCGGGGTCGAGATCATGGGCCGCAACAAGTTCGGACCCCAGCGCGGGCCGTGGACCGACGAGGAATGGATCGGCTGGTGGGGCGAGAACCCCCCGTTCCACACCCCGGTCGTCGTGCTCACGCACCATCCTCGCCGGGTGCTCGAGCTCGAGGGCGGCACGACCTTCCACTTCGTCGACGCCGAGCCCGCCGACGCCCTCTCCCTTGCACGCGAACTCGCCGGCGGACTCGACGTGCGCATCGGCGGGGGCGTGGACACCGTCCGCCAGTTCCTGCGGGCCGACCTCGTCGACCGGATGCACCTCGCCGTGGTGCCGATCGTGCTCGGCCGCGGCGAGAACCTCTGGCACGGCCTCGAGGGGATCGAGAGCAGGTTCGCCGTCGAGGCCGTCTCGTCTCCGTCGGGCGTCACACATCAGACCTGGACCCGCGCATGAACGGACCGATCGCGCGAGAACTCCCCCGTCGCTGAACGGGGCATCCGAAGCCCGCTCCCGATCGGGGGGCGTTCTTCGCGCGGCGCCGTTCACTCGTGCCGGTTCCGGACCCGGGGCCTCTTCTTAGCGTCCCATGCGTCGTGGAGCTGGGCGTTGCGGAGGGCGTCTGCGCCGACGCCGGCGGTCACTCCTCGGGCGCGCGCCTCTCGGCGTGACCCCGCAACCGCTCGACCACCTGGGCGAGATACCTCGTGATCGTCTCCTGCTCCGACGGCGTGAACGCGTCGAGTTCGGCGTCGATCCCCATGATCATGGGCATCAGGCGCCCCATCGCGCGGTCGCGGGACGACTCCTGCGGCACCACCAGGATCCCCCGTCGATCGGTCGGGTGCGGCTCGCGCGTGACGTGACCGAGCGCCACGAGCCTGTCGATGGCCGTCGTCGTGGCCCCCGCCGAGATCCCGACCCGACGGGCGAGCTCGCCGGGCGCGAGCGGACCGCCCATCAGTAGATGCTCCATCGCCTGGAGATCGGTCGGGTTGACCTCCAGTTCTTCGCCGATCGACCGCTCGAACTGCTCACTGAGTTCGATGAACTCCCGCAGCAGCACCGTCGCCGGACGCGTGGGCGCGAAGGCGGCCACGTCGGCATCGGGCGAGGGCGAACCGGTCGGTTGCATGGGGTCCACGATATCGCTAATCTCTTTCGAGAGTCGAATAATTCGACTCTCGAACATTACGAGCAGCCGGGAGACAGACCATGAGCGCACTCCGTCGCTTTCTGACATCTGCCAAGACGTCGTGGATCATGCTCGTTCTCGCGGCCGTCGCCGCCGCCGTTCTCTTCGGCGTCGCCGGGTCGGAGGAGTCGGAGACCGCCCCGACGGTCGGGCTTCCCGACACGGCGGAGTCGGTGCAGGTCGACCAGCTGCGCGAGAACTTCCCGAGCGCCGACAGCACGTCGGCCCTCCTCGTCTTCGCCTCCGACTCCGGCGAACTCGATGATGAGACCCTCGCCCTCATCGACGCGAAGGCCTTCGGTGAGCTGGCCAACGTCTCCCGCGACGGATTCGTGCCGCCCGCGCAGGTCTCGGAGGACGGCACCGTCGCGCTGCTCGTGGTTCCTCTCGAACCCGAACCCGACGTGGCGGCGCAGACCGAGCGCGCACAGCAGCTCCGCGACACCGCTGCCGCCGATCTCGACGGCGTGCGGGTCTACCTCACCGGCGCCGAAGGGTTCGAGGTCGACATCGCGGCGGTGTTCGCCGGCGCCGACGTCACCCTGCTGCTCACCACCGTCATCGTCGTCGCCGTCCTGCTGCTCGTCACCTACCGGAGCCCCTGGCTGTGGCTCGTGCCGCTCGCCGTGATCGGTCTGGCCGACTCTCTCGCCGGCATCGTCGCGCGCCAGGTGGCCGGCGCCGTCGGCGTGCAGCTCGATGCGTCGATCACCGGCATCCTGTCGGTGCTCGTGTTCGGCGCGGGAACGAACTACGCGCTGCTGCTCATCGCGCGCTACCGCGACGAGCTGCGCCTCTACGAGAGCCGCCGGATCGCGATGCAGGAGGCGCTGCGCGGAGCGGGGCCGGCGATCATCGCCAGCGGCTCGACCGTCGCCCTCGCGCTGCTCACCCTGCTTCTCGCCGAGCTCGCCGGCAACCGCGCTCTGGGCCTCGCCTGCGCCGTCGGCATCGTCGTCGCGATGATCTTCGCCCTGTTCGTGCTCCCCGCAGCGCTCGTGCTGTTCGGCCGCGGTCTGTTCTGGCCCTACATTCCGCGCTACGGCTCCGCCGACGCCATCTCGCGCAGCGTGTGGGGGAAGCTCGGCCGGGGAGTCTCGCGGCGACCCGTGGTGGTCGCGACGGCGGGCTTCGTCGTCTTGGGCGCGATGGCGAGCGGGCTGTTCTTCGTGCAGACCGGGCTGTCGCAGAACGACCGCTTCCTGCAGAAGCCCGAGGCCGTGCAGGGCCAGGAGGTGCTCGCCGAGGCGTTCTCGGCCGGCACCACGTCGCCGGCGGTCGTCATCGTGCCCCTCGACGAGGCCGAGGATGCGGCGAGCGCCCTGGCCGACCTCGACGGCGTCGATGCGGCCACCGTCGGCGAGACGACCGACGATCTCGCTCAGATCGACGTCACGCTCGATGCGGGCGCCGAGACCGACGCGGCCTTCGCGACGGTCGAGAGCATGCGGGCGACCCTCGACGACGTCGGCAGCGGTGAAGGACTGGTCGGCGGCCTCGACGCCCAAGCGCTCGACGTCTCGAACGCGCAGGCCCGCGACCAGGCGCTCATCATCCCGCTCATCCTGGTGCTGGTCTTCGTCGTTCTCGTCGTGCTGCTGCGAGCGATCGTGGCCCCTCTGCTGCTGCTGCTCGCCGTGGTCGCCAGCTTCTTCTCGGCGATCGGGCTCAGCTGGTGGATCTTCCAGTCGCCGCTGTTCGGCTTCCCCGCCATCGACACGAACGTGCTGCTGTTCAGCTTCCTCTTCCTCGTTGCCCTCGGCGTGGACTACAGCATCTTCCTGGTGACGCGGGCGAAGGAGGAGTCGGAGCACCTCGGCATCACCGAGGGGATGATCCGCGCCCTCGCCGCCACCGGCGCGGTCATCACCAGTGCCGGCATCCTCCTGGCGGCCGTCTTCGCCGTGCTGGGCGTGCTGCCGCTGATCACCCTCACGCAGATCGGCACGATCGTCTGCATCGGCGTGCTGATCGACACCCTGCTCGTGCGGACGGTCGTCGTGCCGGCCCTGGCCTTCATCACGAAAGACCGCTTCTGGTGGCCGCGCACCCCGGCCGTACGCGACGCCGATGCCCTCGCGCACGTGGCGAGCGCGTCGGCTGGACGCGGCGGCAGCGACGACCTGGCGCCGTCGGGCACGCGCCGGGCACGCCGGACCGAGTCGGACCGCCGGCCGTCCCCCTGACCCCGACTGCGCGGGTCTGTCTCGCCGGGGCACGGAATGCACGGCGAGCGAGCACGTTGCACTTCCATACACACGCATGAAAAGCGCGGGGTGTGAGATCCGCTCCCCGTGGCAGTGAAGGGAAGTAGTCTCATGGCTCGTTTCGACGGCAAGGTAGCGATCGTCACCGGTGGCGGCAGCGGCATCGGTGCGGAGATCTCGCGCGAACTCGCGGCGGAGGGTGCGTCGGTCGTCGTGACCGACATCAACCTGGATGCTGCGCAGTCGGTCGTCGACGAGATCACCGCCGCGGGCGGCACGGCGTCAGCCTTCACGCAGAACACGGCGAAGTGGGAGGACTCCGAGGCCGCCGTCGCCTTCGCGACGGAGACCTACGGCGCCCTGCACCTGGCCGTGAACAACGCCGGCATCGGCGCTCCCCCGCAGACGATCGGCGACTACGACATCGCCGCCTGGGACCGCGTGCGCGCCGTCGACCTCGACGGCGTCTTCTACGGCCTGAAGTTCCAGCTCCCCGCGATCGTCGCCGCCGGCGGCGGCGCGGTCGTGAACATGGCTTCGGTGCTCGGCTCGGTCGGCATTGCCCAGAACGCCGCCTACGTCACGAGCAAGCACGCGCTCGTCGGTCTCACGAAGGTCGCAGCGCTCGAGTACACCGCCCAGGGTGTGCGCACGAACGCGGTCGGCCCGGGCTTCATCGACACCCCGCTGGTGCGCTCCAGCCTCTCCGCCGACGCGCTCACCGCTCTCGAGGGCGAGCACGCCTCGCGCCGCCTCGGTACCGACAAGGAGGTCGCCGCACTCACGCTGTTCCTCCTCAGCGACGCCGCATCCTTCATCTCGGGCAGCTACCACCTCGTCGACGGCGGCTACTCGGCCCACTGACACCGGCCGACCTCCGTCAGTTGCCTCGTTCGGGCCCCTCCGCGACGCCGAATAGCCCGACTCGGGGCAACTGACGACAGCGGGACGGGAATACCGCGGGCTCCGGCAGCGTCATTGACCCCATGACACAGAAGACCTGGTTCATCACCGGCACCTCCCGCGGCTTCGGACGCGAGTGGGCCATCGCCGCCCTCGACCGCGGCGACCGCGTCGCGGCCACCGCTCGCGACACCTCCTCGCTCGACGATCTCGTCGAGAAGTACGGTGACGCGATCCTCCCCCTCTCCCTCGACGTGACCGATCGCGATGCCGACTTCGCGGCGGTGAAGAAGGCGTACGACACGTTCGGCGCGCTCGACATCGTCATCAACAACGCCGGCTACGGCCACTTCGGCATGGTCGAAGAGGTCGGCGAGCAGGAGCTCCGCGACCAGATGGAGACCAACCTCTTCGGCGCCGTCTGGGTGACGCAGGCGGCTCTGCCGATCATGCGCGAGCAGGGCCACGGCCACATCCTGCAGGTCTCGTCTATCGGCGGCATCTCGGCGTTCCCGAACGTCGGCGCCTACCACGCGTCGAAGTGGGCGCTCGAGGGCATCTCGCAGGCGCTCGCACAGGAGGTCGCCGGCTTCGGCATCCACGTCACGCTCATCGAGCCCGGCGGCTTCTCCACCGACTGGGCGGGCCCGAGCGCGCACCACTCCGAGCAGAACCCGGCGTACGACGAGCTGCGCGAGGCGAGCGAGAAGGCCCGCGGCGAGCGCGCCGGCAGCGGACCGGGCGACCCCGCAGCATCCGCCGCCGCCGTGCTCCGCATCGTGGATGCTGCCGAGCCTCCCCTGCGCGTCTTCTTCGGCGCTTCTCCGATCGACATCGCCAAGGCCGACTACTCCTCGCGTCTGAAGACGTGGGAGGAGTGGGACGACGTGGCCAAGCTCGCCCAGGGCTGACGCACCGGCGACAAGAGAGGGCGACCCCGTCCACCCGGGGTCGCCCTCTCGTCGTTCTCGCCTACGAACCCGTGATGATCGGGATCGCGCGAGTCATCGGCCGGGGTTCGGGTTCGGGCTCCGGCTCACCCAACAGCAGGAACAGCCCCCCGTAGGGCGGCAGCTCGATCGGGAAGCTCTGCAGGTCGTCGACGCGCGCGAGCGTCTCGCCGCTCTCGGCGTCGATCACTCCGCTGCGCGGGGTGAGGCTCTTCGAGCGCACGGTGCCCTCGATGGTCTCACCGGAGAAGTTCAGCACTGTGATCTGCAGCGGGGCATCATCTCGCCGCTTGTCGCCGCCGTCGAGCCGGTGCACGAGCACCAGCATGCTCTGGTGGGCGACCTGCGGGATGTCGATCTGCGACGCGATCGCGATGTCGTGCGCACGGCGGGTCGAGAGCACGTCGCGCAGCCCCACCGCGAACGACTCGGGGTTGGACAGCTGCGACGGCAGGGATCCGTACAGCGACCGGGCCCGCGGCATCCCGGCGAGCGACCTCGTCGCCTCGGGGGCCACGTCGAGAAGATCGTGCGCACCGCGCTCGATCCATCGCGTGTCGCCGGTGGCGATGAGCGAGCCCACCTGCTCGGACGGGAGGGTCAGGGTGCCGGTGAGGTCCCACCCCGACAGCGCGAAGACACCGGGCTGCCAGGCGTTGTACTTCGCCAGCAGCAGGTGCGCATCGCGGATGGCGGGCATGTCGTCGTCGGTGATGTCGTCGAGTCGCGCCTTGCCCTGGGTGGCGGCGATGAGCGAGGCCGTCGTGCACGCGATACCGTTCTGCGTGAAGACGAGGTTGTAGTCGGCCTCCATCGTGAGGCTGTCGGTGAGGTCGGCGCGCACCTCCTCGGCGAGCTCCAGCCCGGTCACCTCGCGGTGACGGTAGGTGTACACGTCGTCGCGGTGCGTGGTCGCCCAGTGCACCAGCTCGTACGTCAGCTCGTCATGGTTCTGCAGGCCGTGCACGAGCTGGGCGGGCTCCACGCCGATCTCGAGCGCGGTGTTCAGAGCGAGACGCAGGAACTCGGTGTTGCCGGTCGCAAGGGCGTGGTGGTAGCCGGGTCGGGTGACGAAGTCGTACGACAGGTCGGCGCCGACGGCTCCGGTGTCGCGGATGTCTTCGATCGTGAGGTTGAGCTCCTGGAACGTGAACCCGCCGACCTTGCGCACCATGCTCGCGATGATGTGGTTCGCCGCGTGCGAGAGGGGGTGCCCCTCCGACCATGCGGGCAGGCCCTCGGTGCTCTTCTCCACACCGAGGAAGCCGTTCGCGTCGAGGCGCAGGGCGCTCGTGCCCAGATCGCCGAGCGAGTGCAGGGCATCGCCGATGACGAGCCTCATGCCCGAGAAGGTGGGGTCGAGCCAGTTGATCGACGGCTGCCCCTCCTTGAAGTAGTGAAGGTAGACCCAGCGCCGCTCGACCCCGTCGACACCGGTGACGGCTGCGGTGGCGCTCCAGTTCGTCTCCTTCACACCGACCGTGTAGAAGATGACGCGCTGCAGCTCGCCGATGATGTACCCGCGCTCGCTGAGCTCGCGCTCCTGGTCGCGGTCGAGGTTGACCGAGTCGCGACCGTCGGGGATGACCGGGAGCAGCCCCCAGTCCTCCGGCGGGATCTCGACCATGTGGTAGATGCCCGGGTAGTCCTTATACGCCATCTCGGCCAGGCGGAAGTCGGCGCCCTTGCCCGTGTGTCCGGGCACGATGTCGTCGATGACGCTGCCGCCGTGGCTGTCGGCCACGTCGGCCAGGCGACGGAAGTCCGCCTCATCGCCGAACTCGGGGTCGATCTGCGTGCTGATCCGGTCGAAGTGCCCGTCGACGCTCGGGGTCTCCTGCCAGCCGGTGATGCCGCCGGCCCGCTTGACGGGACCGGTGTGGATGCCGGTGATCCCGACCTGCTCGAACGCCTCCCACAGGGCCTCGTCGCCGAGGGCGTGCAGGAACGACTCGCCCGGGCGGGTGATCAGCGACAGCGGATAGGCCGTGAACCACACATCGCTCGTCTCGATGGCCCGTCGGGCGTCGGGGCGGGCGTAGGGGTTGCGCCACATCGAGGGCTGACCCGACAGCTGCCGACCGAGCACGTCGGCGTCCTTCAGCATCGACTGCCGCACGAGCCACTCGATGTAGGCGGGGTTCGTTCCGTTCGCCGTTCGCGGGTCGGTCGCGAAGCGGCGCAGCGTTCCGCCGCGCATCTGGTCGCGGGGGCGGAGCCGGCGGGGTCTCGCCGGGTAGCGCTGTTCGTCGTAACTGATCTCGGTCGTATCACGCTCGACGATGTCTTCGTCCTCGACGGGTGTCGAGTCGCGCTCGATGGGTTCGTCCACGGAGGGTCCTTCCCAGGCGGCACAGCACAGCATTCAGGTGGTCACGATCGTATCCGCGCGCGAGACGCGAACAGGTGGAGGTTGACCGTGCCGACGCGACCCGATAGGTCGCGCGGTTCGACCGCGCAACCCTGCACGGTCGGGCGCGATCACCGTGTTGACTGGCCAGATGGCACTCTGGGTCGACCACGCGATGTGGTGGCACGTCTATCCGCTCGGCTTCGTCGGAGCCCCCATCCGTCCGGAGGGCGACGAGGCGGATGCGGCGCAACACCGTCTCGACCGCATCGGCGGGTGGCTCGACCACATCGTCGAGCTGGGGCTGAACGGTCTCGCCCTCGGTCCGGTGTTCGCCTCGACCACGCACGGCTACGACACGATCGACCACTTCCGCATCGATCCGCGTCTCGGCGACGACGCCGATTTCGACCGACTCGTCGCCGCCGCGCACGACAAGGGCGTGCGGGTGCTGCTCGACGGGGTCTTCAACCACGTCGGTCGCGCGCACCCCGCCTTCCGCGCGCTCGACGAGAACGGGCCGGATGCCGCGACGGCCGACCTGTTCCGCGTGGACTGGAACGGGTGGGAGCCCTCCGCCCCCGTGGCGGCGGAGGTGTTCGAGGGGCACGACGCCCTCGTCGTGCTCGACCACTCCTCGCCGGCCGTCGAACAACTCGTCGTCGACGTCATGACGCACTGGCTCGACCGCGGCGCGGACGGGTGGCGCCTCGACGCCGCTTACGCGGTCGACCCCGCGTTCTGGGCGCGTGTGCTCCCGCGGGTGCGCGCGCAGCATCCGGATGTGTGGATCACCGGCGAGGTCATCCACGGCGACGCAGCCGCCATCGTCGCGCAATCGACCATGGACTCCCTCACGCAGTACGAGCTGTGGCAGGGGATCTGGCACGGCCTCTCCGACGCGAACCTCTTCGAGACGACGCACGCGATCGAGCGCAACAACGCGCTGCTCGAGACGTTCGTGCCCACCACGTTCATCGGCAACCACGACGTCACCCGCATCGCCTCCGCGGTCGGCGACGCGCGCCATGTTCCGCACGCCGTCGCGCTGCTGTGCATCCTCGCGGGCACGCCGATGATCTACGCCGGCGACGAATACGGGCTGCGCGCCGTGAAGGAGCAACGCCTCGGTGGTGACGACGCGGTGCGCCCGGAGTTCCCCCCGGTACCCCCGGCGGATCCGACGACGTTGCCCGGCGCGGAGGCGGATGCGGCCGCCGTGCTCGCGGTGCACCAGGAGCTGATCGCGCTGCGACGGCGGCACCCGTGGCTGCGCACCGCGCAGACCGACGTGGTGCAGGTGACGAACACCGCGGTATCGCTGCGGACCGCCACCGGCACCGATGCGCTCGTCACCGTGCTGAACCTGGCCGACCAGCCGGTATCGCTCCCGGCGGCCGGCGCGACGTCGGTGGCGGCGGGGACGGCGACGATCGCGGGCGCCGAGGTCGAGCTCGCGCCGCACGGCTGGGCTGTGCTCAGCAGCTGAGAAACACGCATCGGCCCAGACGCGCCGCCTGGCGCGATGTCCGAGCCGATCTGCGTGTCTCGACGCGCAGCCGACGCGTCCGCACGCCTGCCGGGGTCGGCGGACCCGCCCGGTTATGATCGCCGGGCGGGAAATGGGGGAACGATGACGTCGTCACGCGGTGAAAGGGTGCGCGCGAGACGCGCCGTCTACCGGGCGCGCCGGTTGTGGGTCTTCGGATCGCTCGCCGCGGTGATCGTGCTCGCGGCCGGCGGCATCTTCACCGCCATGGCGCTGGCCCAGTCCGCGGGATCGGGGGCGACGGCCGAGCCCGCAGCATCCGAGTCGCCCACCCCGGTTCCCGAAGAGACGCCCCTCACCCCCGCGCAGACGCTGCTCGCCTCGACGAGCGACCCGCAGGCCTGTGCGGTGCAGTTCACCGGCGACGCGATCGCGCTCGACCCCGTACTGCAGACGCAGGGGGCGTTGTACTCCGCGCTCCCGATCCCCCGCGCGGAGGGCAAGGTGTTCGCGGGCTGGTACGCCAGCGACCAGGATGCTGCGGCCCTCTCGGCGGCGGCGCGGGTGAACGGCTCCGACGCGGTCTCGTGCGTCGACCGGCAGGTCACGCTGCACGGCGCGTGGACGACCCCGGAGGTCAACGCCGCCGAAGACGCGGGGATCCCGATCCTCATGTACCACCAGTTCACCGCGAACCCCGAGGGCGAGAACAACTCGCTCAAGCTGAACTACGCCTACATCGGCGACTTCGACGCGCAGATGGCCTACATCGCCTCGTCGGGGTTCTACCTCCCGACCTGGGACGAACTGAGCGCGTTCATCGACGGCGCGCTCTTCCTGCCCGAGCATTCGGTGATCGTGACCGACGACGACGCGCACCAGACGTGGCTCGACCTCGCCGCTCCCGTCGTGGAGAAGTACAAGGTGATGACGACGTCGTTCGTCATCACGAAGTGGCGCACCGAAGGACCGCCCAACCCCTACGTGCTGCAGCGCTCCCACACCCAGGACATGCACGAGGCCGGTGAGAACGGCAAGGGCCGGATGGTCAATTGGACCGCCGACCAGATCGCCGCCGACCTCGAGCAGTCGGCCCAGGTGCTCGGCGTGAAGGAGGTCGTCGCCTACCCGTTCGGGCACTACAACGACACCACCAAGCGGGGTGTCGCCCAGGCCGGATTCGAGATGGGTCGCACGATCGAGCAGGGATATGTGCGGATCGGCACCGATAAACTCGCCCTCCCGTGCATCCGCATCAACTACGGAATGACCGTCGACGATCTGGTCGGTCTCATCGGCTGATCGCCCTCTCCCGCGGAAAGACGCCCTTTTCCCGCCTGTGGGCGCCCATAGCCGCGTCTCAGGAACCCCCGTTAGGCTGAAACGTCCTTGGAACCAGCAGATCGAGAGTCCTTTATGGATGTGTCCGTCATCGTCCCCACCTTCAACGAGGGGCCGAACGTTCGGGAGCTTCTCCGACGCCTCGACGCAGCTCTGACCGGCACCGCGTTCGAGGTGGTGTTCGTCGACGACTCCACCGACAGCACCCCCGACATCATTCGCGAGGCCGCGGCGAAGACCGACACCCCGGTGCGCCTGATCCATCGCGACCACCCCACCGGCGGCCTCGGCGGCGCCGTGGTCGAGGGCATCCAGGCGTCCACGTCGGAGTGGTGCCTCGTCATGGACGGCGATCTGCAGCATCCGCCCGAGGTCATCCCCGACATGCTCGCCCGCGCCCAGCGCGGTGACACCGACGTCGTCGTCGCCTCGCGGTACACCGCCGGCGGCACGTCGGACGGACTCGCCAACGCGGTGCGCACCGGGGTCTCCCGCGCGTCGACACTGCTGACCAAGGCCATGTTCCCCCGCAAGCTGCACGGCTGCTCCGACCCGATGACCGGTTTCTTCCTCGTGAACCGCACGGCCATCGACGTCGACTCGCTGCGCCCGCGCGGGTTCAAGATCCTTCTCGAGATCCTCGCGCGCAAGCAGATGCGCGTCGCCGAGGTGCCCTTCGACTTCGCCGAGCGCTACGCGGGCGAGTCGAAGGCGTCGTTCACGCAGGGCATCCGCTTCCTCACGCAGCTGACGATGCTGCGCTTCGGACGCATGTCGGCCTTCGCGCTCGTCGGCGGCGTCGGCGCTCTGGCGAACCTCGGCATCATGTGGGCCCTCATCGGCTTCGGCATGGAGTACATCTGGGCCTCGATCTTCGCGAGCATTGTGACGATCATCGGAAACTTCCTGCTGCTCGAGTACCTCGTCTTCGCCGACATGCGCCAGGACTCGGGGCTCATGCGGCATCGCTTCCTCAAGTCGTTCACGTTCAACGGGATCGAGGCGATCATCCGCATCCCGGTGCTGTGGGTTCTCGTCGAGCGCACGCACATCCCGAGCGTTCTGGCCGCCGCCCTCACGCTCATCGCCGCGTTCGTCGTGCGGTTCCTCTTCCACGCGCTCGTGGTCTACGCACCCCGCAAGCAGCGCGGCGCGAAGGCGGAGGAGTCGCAGACTCCTCTGGCCGACGAGCTCGCCCTCTGACGCCGCCGTCGCCCCTTCCGCGGGCCTCCAGGG
The DNA here is from genome assembly GCF_003635115.1 of Microbacterium sp. AG1240. Lineage (GTDB taxonomy): Bacteria > Actinomycetota > Actinomycetes > Actinomycetales > Microbacteriaceae > Microbacterium. The sequence goes on along the minus strand of NZ_RBXJ01000003.1, from coordinate 529,609 downwards.
CTGCGCCCTCCCCAGACGCGGGTGATCGGCTCGCACGCGGGCTTCCCCGCGCGCAAAGCCCGCGGCCCGGCCGAATACCCGCGGTTCGGCCGGCGTGCGCGACGCGAATCGCCGGGGCGGGATCGGCGCGCATAGGATGCGGCTGGAACTCCCACGAAAGGGGACGCAGTGCCAGATACGGATTCGCGGACGACCTGGGTGCTCGTGGACGGCGAGAACATCGATGCCACCCTGGGCGCCTCGATTCTCGGCCGGCGGCCGCAGCCCGACGAGCGGCCCCGGTGGGACCGCCTCGTCACCTTCTCGGAGCGCGTCTGGGCGCAGCCCGCGCAGGGCGTGTTCTTCCTCAATGCCTCCGCCGGAATCCCGATGCCGTTCGTGCAGGCGTTGAAGGCGATGGACTACGTCGTCGTGCCGCTGTCGGGCGGACCCGACGAGAAGATCGTCGACATCGCCATCCAGCGCACGCTCCAGGCGATGCGCGACCGCGACGCCGACGTGATGCTGGTGAGCCACGACGGCGACTTCCTCCACGACCTGTCCGACCTCATCGGCTCTCCGCGCCGCGTCGGCATCGCCGCATTCTCCGAGTTCCGGAACGCCGGATTCGCCTCCATCCCGGGGTTGGAGAAGTTCGACCTCGAGTACGACGCCCGGGTGTTCGACGCCCCGCTGCCGCGGATCCGCGTCATCCCGATCGACGAGTTCGACCCGAGCGCGTTCCTCGGCTGAGACCGACCGCCCGGCGGGCACCCAACCCGGCTAGCCTGGAGCGATGACTTCGGATACTCCCGTGAAGATGTTCGGCGCCCAGTGGTGCATCGACTGCCGCCGCACGAAGAAGCAGCTCGACGAGCTCGGCATCTCGTACGAGTACGTCGACCTCGAGGCCGACCCCGCCGCCGCCGACGTCGCCCGCGAGATCTCGGGCCGCACGCAGATCCCCGTCGTGGTCTACCCCGACTCGACGCACCATGTCGAGCCGTCGAACGCCGACGTCGAGGCCAAGCTCCGCGAGCTCTCCCTCATCTGAGACTCCCCGCCCGAGCCACCCGGAGCGCGTGATGGCGGAACCGACAGCGCAGAGCGTCCCCGACGCCGCTCGGATCGACGCCGACATCGCCGCGCTCGAGACGGGTGCCCGACTGTGGACCGTGCTGACCGTCGAGCAGCGCGCGCGGCTGCTCGGCCGTCTGCACGAGACCGTCGGCGCGGTCGCCGGCGAGTGGGCCGACGTCGCCGCGACGTCGAAGCAGCTCGGTCGGCAGCATCCGCTCCGCGGCGAGGAATGGCTCACCGGCCCGTACGCCACCCTCGGCGCGCTCGAAGCCGCCCGCGCGACGCTCGACAAGCTCGCCGCCGGCCGCACTCCTCTCGACGGGGTGCGCCTCGACGACGCCCCGGGTGGCGGGCTTCGCGCGCGCGTGCTGCCCGCGCAGCCGATCGACCGACTGCTGCTCTCGGGGTTCCGCGGCGACGTCTGGCTCGAACCCGGAACCACGCGAGCCGAGGCCCGGGATGCCGCGGGCCTCGCCCAGCTGCACCCCGACGCATCCGGCGGGGTCGGTCTCGTGCTGGGCGCGGGCAACGTCACGTCGATCCCGGTGCTCGACGTGCTGTACGAGTTGCTGTCGGCGAACCGGGTATCGCTGCTGAAGGTCAATCCGACGCAGGACGCCCTCGTGCCCGTGTTCGAGCGTGCCCTCGCGCCGCTCATCGAGCCGGGGTTCCTGCGCATCGTCCGCGGCGGCGGAGACGTGGGTGCCTACCTCACGCAGCATCCGGCCTTCTCGCACGTGCACATCACGGGGTCGGCGGCCACGTTCGACGCGATCGTGTGGGGCACCGGCGACGAGGCGGCCCGTCGACGGGAGGCGGACGATCCGGGGCTGACGACGCCCATCACCGCGGAGCTCGGCGGGGTCGCGCCGGTCATCGTCGTGCCGGGCCGCTGGAGCGACGCCGACCTGCGTTTCCAGGCCGAGCACATCGCGACCATGCGGCTGCAGAACAGCGGGCACAACTGCATCGCCGCACAGGTCGTCATCGTGAGCTCCGAGTGGCCGCAGCGAGAGGCCTTCCTCGACGCGCTCCGCGCCGCCTACGACGCCGCGCCGGCGCGGCCGGTCTGGTACCCGCGCAGCGACGAGAAGGTGCGGTCGGCGGCATCCGACTACCCGACCGCACGGCGCGACGCAGACGGGTCGCGGATGCTGGTGGAACTGGATGCGGGCGATGACCCGACCGCCCTGGAGACCACCGAGTATTTCGCCCCCGTGCTCGGCGTGGTCTCGCTCGCCGGCACGGGGCAGCGCTTCGTCGAAGCGGCCGTGGCGCACGCGAACGAGCGTCTCACCGGCACCCTCGGCGCGAACGTGCTGATCGACCCCGCGACCGAGGCATCGCTCGGGGCGGGTTTCGATCGGGCGATCGCGTCGCTGCGGTACGGCGGCATCGCCATCAATGCGTGGACGGGAGTGTCGTTCACCGTGCCGCAGCTGAGCTGGGGCGCCTTCCCGGGCGGGTCGCTGCGCGACGTCGGCAGCGGCCTCGGCGTCGTGCACAACGCGCTGCTGCTCGACCGCGTGGAGCGGTCGGTGCTGCGCGGACCCTTCCGGCCGTTCCCGCGGTCTATCGGGGCGCTCGCCCAGCGCAAGGGCGTCTTCACCGTGCTGCCGAAGCCACCGTGGTTCGTGACCGCGCGCACCGGCACGGCGGTGAGCGAAGGACTCGCGCGCTTCCGCGCCCGCCGTAGCTGGCCCGCGCTGCTCGTGACGCTCGCCCGGGCGTTCGGCGCCTAGCGGCCGGCCCGCCGCATCCCCCGCCACCCCGGCGTCGCAACACCGCGCTCGTGCGGGTCCTATGCTCGTGTCGTGCTCGACCCCCTCCTCATCTTCGTGGGCGCGGTCGTCGTGATCTGCCTCGCGACCGCGTTCGGCCCGCGCTTCAACCTCGCCGGCCCGCTGATCCTCATGGCGCTGGGCCTGGGCGTCAGCCTGCTGCCGTTCGTGCCGGCGCTCGAGATCGACCCCGAGCTCATCCTGGTCGTCGTGCTGCCGCCACTGCTGTACTCGGCCGCGGTACAGCTGCCGGCCATCGAGTTCCGCCGCGACTTCGGACCGATCGCCGGGCTCTCGGTGCTGCTCGTGGTGGTCAGTTCGATCGTGCTCGGCCTGTTCTTCGCCTGGTTGATCCCGGGCCTCGGCATCGCTCTGGGCATCGCCCTCGGCGCCATCCTGAGCCCCACCGATGCCGTGGCCACCTCGATCGCGAAACGGCTCGGCATCTCCACCCGGGTCGTCACGCTGCTCGAGGGCGAGAGCCTCCTCAACGACGCCACGGCCCTCGTGCTGCTGCGCACCGCGATCGCGGCGGTGGCGGGCGGATTCGCCGTGGGCGACACCGTCTTCGCCTTCGGCCAGGCCGTGATCGTGGCCGTGCTCGTCGGCGCGGTCGTGGGCTGGGTGAACCTGCGCGTGCGGGCGTGGGTCGCGCACTCCGCGGCGAACACGGCTCTCAGTTTCACGATCCCCTTCATCGCCTACCTGCCGTCGGAGCACCTGGGCGGATCGGGGCTGGTGGCGGCCGTGGTCGCGGGCATCGTCACCGGACAGGGCGCGGCGCGCTGGTTCACCCCCGACGAGCGCATCTCCGACCGCCTCAACTGGCGAACGGTCGAGCTGCTGCTCGAGGGCGCGGTGTTCCTCGTGATGGGTCTCGAACTGAAGGAGATCGTGCAGCGCAACCTCGAGCGCGACCAGGGCCTCTGGCAGGGTGCGTGGCTGGCCCTCGCGGCTCTCGCCATCGTGCTCATCGTTCGGAGCGCCTACGTCGCGATGCTCGTCTGGCTTCAGGGGCGGAGGCGGAGGCATCACGGGCGCACCCGCGAACGCGTCGAGGCCATGGACGACCGCCTCGACCAGTTCGAGGCCAGGCTCGACGCCGGCCCGACCGACGTCGAGCCCCCGCGCCGCGGCGGCGGTCGACCGACACGTCGGTTCGACATGGCACACGCGCGTCGTCGCATCGAGATGGGGCGCTCGCGCCTGCGGCGGCTCGTCGCCGACCTCGACTACTACCGCGATACGCCGCTCAACTGGCGGCACGGTTCGGTCATCGTCTGGGCCGGAATGCGCGGCGTGGTCACGCTCGCCGCCGCCCAGACCCTCCCCCGCGACACGGTCGAACGACCGCTGCTGATCTTCGTGGCGTTCCTCGTCGCGGTGCTCAGCCTCCTGCTGCAGGGGCTCACGCTGCCGGGGCTCGTGCGCATGCTCGGCCTCACCGACGACAACGCCGAGGGCCCCACGCGCGAGGAGCAGCAGGCACTGAACGCCGAACTGCGCTCGGCCGCCGGCGAGGCGGTGGCCGCCGGCAAGCTGCAACGACGCGACGGCCACCCCTTCCCGGAGAACATCGTGCGGGTCGTCGGTGCGCGCATGACGCAGCCGCCCGACGAAGACGTCGACGCGCGCACGCAGGAGGTGCTCGAGCTGCGTCTCGCCATCATCGAGGTGATGCGCGCACGCCTCGGAGAGCTCTCGCACGACGGCCGACACGCGACGGCGGCGCTCCGGCACGCGCTGGCCGAGCTCGACGCCGACCAGCTCAGCCTCGAGCTGCGCCTCGACGACGCCGAATAGCACCGCTCCCCCCTGCTCGATAGTGCGATCGGGGGTGCCGTCCCGCACAATGGAGGGGGCGGGAGGGTGTCATGACGAAGACGACGGATGCTGCGCAGTCGCACGATCCGGTGACGGACGACGCACTGACGAGCCCCCTCCACCTGCCCCACATCGCAGCCGATTGCCCGAAGTGCTTCACCGAGCTGCAGCGCGATCGCGACTGGTGGCTCGCCCGCCCGGCCGGATCGCGGCTCGTCGGCCTCGTGGTCTCACGCCCCGGCATGCCCTCCGTGGTCGAGCAGCGCGACGACCTGACGCGGTTCGGGGTGCCGATCGAGGGGTTCCGGCACCCGGCGCCCGAGACGCTCGAGGTGTGGCCCGACCGGCTGACCCGCTTCTTCGACACCCTGTCGCGAGGCGACGTGCTGGTCGTCGCCAACGTGCATGCCCTCGGTGCGACGCTCGAGCAGGAGACCCGCGCGGTCGCCGATCTGCACGCCCGCGGTGTCATGGTCAAGGTGCTCGGCCACGGCGGCCGGCATCTGTTCGACACCGGCCGCTGAGACCGTCGTCAGTCGGCTGTCAGCAGCGCATTTCCCGCGTCGACCTGCACGTACACCGTGCGCGTCGAGCCCGGCTGTGTGCGCAGACGATTGTCGACGCCCCCGGCGGAGACACCGGTGGTCACGTCGTAGACCTCGTCGGGGAGGGTCAGTTCGACGGATCCGGCGCTGACCGACGCTGTCACCGCGTCGGGTGCGGTCCCTCCCAGCCGGGTGATCAGTTCGCCCGCCTCCGTCGACAGCGCAGCCGTCGACACGTTCGCCAGGTCGATCTCGCCGCGCCCGGCGTCGATGTCGGCGGTCAGCGTCTCCGCGGTGCCGCGCACAGCGACCCGGCCCGCGGCGAGAGTGAGGCCGAGATCTCCGAAGTCGCCGGACGCATCGACCGATCCTCCCGCGACCGTCACGGCGGTATCGACACCGGCCAGGTCATCGGGCAGGGTGAGCGTCGCGCGCCCGTTGCCGCCACCGAACCACGACAGCATCGAGCTGCGCGGCGTCGCTACGCGCAGCGCGGAGCCGTTGCGCTCGAACGTCCACGATCCGCGGGTGAACTCGCGCACGTCGAGTGATGCCTCCGTCACGTCGTCGAACACGACGGTGAGCATCACCGCGTCGACGTCGATCGTGACGTTCGAGACCCCGCCGACGGCGACGGAGCGTTCCTCGTCGCGCGCTGCTGCCGCGGCGACGGTCGGGACGGCCGCCGCCGCGACCGTGCCCACCACCACGGCGACGCCGAGCGCTGCCGTCAGAAGCGCGATGACGCGCGGTGCCGTGCGATGGCCCTGGCCGCTCGGATCCGTGGACGGGGGCGTCGCCTCCGGCGGGACGAAGTGCGTGGTCATCGTGCTGCTCCTGTCTGCGGCGTGCTGCCGCCGTGCTCGAGGTGGACGAGCGCTGCCTGCACCCGGCGGTTACCCGACTCGTCCTGCTCGAGTCCGAGTTTCTGGAAGATGGCGGTGATGTACTTCTCCACGCTCGCCTCCGAGACGAACAGCGCACCGGCGATCGCCTGATTCGAGCGCCCCTCGGCGATGAGCGCGAGAACCGCGCGTTCGCGATCGGTCAGCCGCTGCATCCGTGCGTCGCGGCTGCGCCGACCGAGCAGCTGGGCGACGACCTCGGGGTCGAGCACCGTCGCCCCCTCGGCGATGCGGCCGAGCGTGTCGAGGAAGTCGGCGACGTCGGCCACGCGGTCTTTCAGCAGATACCCGAACGCCCCTCCGCCGCCGGCGATCAGATCGCTGGCGTAGCGCTCCTCGACGTACTGCGAGAGCACGACGACCGGGAGGGTCGGATGCTGCGCACGTAGGCGTACCGCGGCGCGGATGCCCTCGTCGGTGAAGGAAGGCGGGAGCCGCACGTCGAGGATGCAGAGGTCGGGCACATCCCGGGCGACCGTCTCGTCGAGCCCGTCGGCGTCGGCGAGCGCCGCGATCACCTCGTGACCCGAGTCGTCGAGCAGACGGACGAGGCCCTCACGAAGGAGGACGGAGTCCTCGCAGATCAAAATACGCATCGCACGATCCTTGCGTCGGTCACGTCGGCTTCGGTCGGAGAGGGGTGGTTCAAGACGCGCACGGGACGCTCACCTCCAGGGCGGTCGGGCCGCCGTTCGGACTGTCGAGGCGGAAGGTTCCGCCGGCGGCGGCGATGCGGTTCGCGATACCGTCGAGGCCGCCGCCCGGAAGGATACGGGCGCCGCCGAGTCCGTCGTCCTCGACGCGGGCCCAGAGACTGCCGTCCTCGCGGCTGCGCACGACCACCCGCACACCCGTCGCCCTGGAATGCTTCGCCGCGTTCGTGAGCGACTCCGCGATCGCGAAGTAGGCGGCGGCCTCGGCGGTGCGTCCGCACCGCCCGTCGATGCGGACGTCGAGATGCACCGGCACGTGCGAGCGCGCAGCGAGCGCCGAGAGCGCAGCATCCAGCCCCCGGTCATCGAGCACCGAGGCGTGGATGCCCCGCGCGAGCTGGCGGAGTTCGGTGATGGCGGCCTTCGTCGAGGTGTGCGCCTCTTCGATGAGCGCCTTGGCCGCGGTCGGGTCGTCGTCGATCTTCTGCCGGGCGAGCCCCAGCGTCATTCCCACCGACACGAGCCGTGGCTGCACGCCGTCGTGGAGGTCGCGCTCGATGCGTGTGCGCTCGACCTCGGAGGCGCGGATCGCGCCGGCACGCTGCGCCCCGGCCTCTCGCGCCTCGGCGGCCAGCTGGGTCTCGCGAGAGGGAACCATGATCAGCCGCGACAGCACGCCGTGCAGCAGAGCGAGGCCGATGATCACCGCGATCGAGAACAACGCGATGATGGGTCCGACCAGCGGCGCCCAGGTGACGGGAACGTCGAGCCCGAACATCGAGACCGTGTCTGCGTAGAGGGGCGCGAAGGCGATGGTGACGCCCGTGGCCGCGACCGTCACCAGGGTGACGACCAACGCACCGAGGATCGTCGAGATGGAGAGGTTCGCGATCGCTCGCCAGACCGAAGGGTCGATCGCCTGGCGCCAGAACATACCGAGCACCCCGGCGAAGCCCGGCTGCGTCGGTCTGCGAGCCGAGAGCGGGGGAAGGCCGAAGCCGTAGAGGCCGTCGACCCGGGCGTTCTCGAGCCATGCGACGGCGAACAGCACATACGCCAGCGCGATGAGCACGATGATGCCGACACCCGCGGCGAAGACGAGACCCAGCCCGCTGGCCAGCGCGGCGAAGAGGCCGATGAAGACGAACGGTCCGACGAGTCCGAGGGCGGCGAGCTGCGCCGCGGCTCCCGCGACGCGCAGCGGTCGGGCGGTCGACGGCACGGCGGGGTCGTCGCGCCGGGTCGCCACGGGGGCGGATGCTGCGGGGGGAACCGCGGCGGGGGCCGGGAGCGGCGGCGGCGCGGTCGTCTGCGAACTCATACCCCCACGGTAGGACGCGCGCCTCACCGGGGCCGCCGAGTCACCCGGAGCGGTTCTTCGGGGTATCCCGAAGGCGCTCGGGCTGCGAGCAGTTTCGGAGGAGATGCGCACTGGGGAGGGCGCACGCGACGGAACGGCCCTCCGGAACGCACATCTCCTCCCGAACGCACGGTCGATCGAAGCGACGTGAGCGCCGCGGCTAGAACAGTCCGGTGGCGGCGAGGTCGGCGCGCAGCACCGGCACGATGTGCTCGGCGTACGCGACCGTGAGGTGCGATTCGTCGTAGCGGATCGGCATGCCGCCCGCGAAGGCCGGGCACACCCCATCGACGCAGCTGAAGTCGAGCGACGCGATGGCGTGATCGCCCGTCTCGGCGGCGACGGCCTCGGCGGCGGCCTGCATGGCGTTCCACGTCGGATCGACGGCCGTGGTGCAGTTCGCGGGAGCCGACAACGGCGAGTAGCAGCGCGACAGGTCACCGCCCTTGGGCGGCGGGGCGAGGTAGACGACGCGCCCGGCGGCGCCGTACGTGCCGGCCTCCGCCCGCGACGCGCGGAGGAGGTCGCCGGCCGTGAGGTTTCGCCCGTCGATCGTGTGGGCGAGGGTGTACGCGTTCGAGACGACCACGAGGTCGGCCGGGTCGGCCGCGATCATCCCGCGCACGTCGACCTTGCGCTGGGGGCACGCGGCCATCACGCCCGCGCCGTCGTTCTGCACGAGCACGTCGGTGAAGCGGCATCCGTACAGACCGACCGTCGTGACGCGCCACTGACCGGCGCTCTCCTCGGCCAGCTTCTTGAACGCGGGGGCGTAGGCCATCGCGCTCGAGTCGCCCACGAGGTACATGTGCCGCGGCGCACCGCCGTCGCCCCAGGTGCAGCGCCCGAGCTCGATACCGCTGTCGGGTGAGAAGCAGTCGCGCGCGGGGTTGGCGCTGGACGAGCGCTGCATCACCTCGTCGAGCGACGGCCGCAGTTCCGGCCACTGCGTCGCCGCCACCGCCGCGGCGAGCTCGGCCTGCGCCGTCGCGACAGGATCATCGGCCGGCGCGGCGACGGTGTCGCCCGGCGCAGGAGCGAGGGGTCCGATCGTGGGCGAGCCGAAGGCCACCATCGTCATCAGCACGACCGCGCCCGCGCCGATCGCGAGTCCCGCGGCGCCCAGGCCGAACTGCGGCCGGAAGCGCGCGCGCCACTGAGCCCACGCGGAGGGGGTGGGCGCAGCTTCCGGATCCGCCGCCGCGGATGCTGCGACGACGGCGCGCGCCACCGGCTCGGGCGCGCGCCGGGGCTCGGCGATCGGCGGCCGTTCGAGGTGGGCCTCCGCGGGCGCCCCCGCCTCGATCGCGAGCGGGGCGGCCGGCCGTGGGCGCGAGCCGGGGTAGTACCGCGTTCCCGGGGTCCATCCCTCGGGGCGCGTCGACGGGAGGCGCGCGGCGACGGGAGACGCCTCGGGCTCGACGGCCGCGGTCGCGACCTCGGGCTCGAGCGTGGGCGGCGTGGGCGCAGCATCCGTCGCCGTCCCGCGCAACCACGGCGAGCGGTGCAGGGGCTGTTCGATAAGGACATACCCGCTCACCGAGAGCACGATGATCGCCGCCGCGACGATGAGGGTCGATTCCGTACCGGCGGGCAGCAGCACCGCGGCGAAGACGATCACGGGGAAATGCCACAGGTACAGCGAGTAGGAGATGTCGCCGACGAACACGCTCACCGGGTTCGTCAGGGGGAAGAGGTGACGCTGGCGGGGATCGCCGCCGGCACCGCCCGCGACGACCAGCACGGCAGCGGCCACCGGGAGCACTGCCCAGGGGGCGGGGAAGGGCATCGTGTCGGGGTCGACGACCAGGAACGACCACACGACACCCGCCGCGCCGAGCCACCCCATCACCCAGCGGAGGGCGGCGGGGATGCGCGCCAGCGCGGGCACGGCGACGGCCAGGAGCGCGCCGATCGCCAGCTCCCAGGCTCGGGTCGCCGTCGAGAAGTAGGCGACGGTGGGGTTCTCCGTCGTCTGCACCATCGCCCATCCGCCCGACACGACCACGATCGCGGCCGCGGCGACCCCGACCACGGCACGCGCCGCCCCTGTCCGCCTCGCCGCGACCGGCAGGAGCAGCACGAGAACGACCAGCAGGGCCGGCCAGACGAGGTAGAACTGCTCCTCCACCGACAGCGTCCAGAAGTGCTGGAGCGGAGAGACGGCATCGGCCGCGTGGAAGTAGTCGGTGCCCTCGGCGGCGAACCGCCAGTTGGCCACGAGAGCGAGGGCGGCGAGCGCGTCGAAGAGCGTGCGGTCGGCCTGCGTGCGGTTGAAGACGACGAAGGCGACCGCCACGGTCACCGCCAGCACGACCGCGGCGGCAGGCAGGATGCGGCGGATCCGACGCGCGAAGAAGTCGCGCAGCGAGATCCGCCCCGTCGCCGCGAGCTCGCGGAGCAGGAGACCGGTGATCAGGAACCCCGAGATCACGAAGAAGACGTCGACACCGGCGAACCCGCCGCGCGGCCAACCGATCAGGTGGGCGAGCACCACGGCGACGACCGCGAGCGCCCGAAGACCCTGCAGGTCGCGTCGCACGGGCGTGCGGGGTGAGGAGGAGGTGCTGGTGTGGAAGGTCACTGTGTATCCGGAGAAGCCGAATGCCAGTGTAGTGACGCCGCGCGACCGCGTGGAACCGCTCCCGCGTCAGGTCGTGCAGGCCGTGCTGGGTGCGGAGGCCTGGCCGTTGGCCCGGCGCGTGAGCACCTGGACGCAGGTCGTCCCCGATGGATCGGCGGCAACCGTCACGCTCGTCTCCGCCGTGCGTTCGAGCACGGGATCGGATCCATCGCGCGGAACGACCCCCCAGAGGTACTCGTCGCCGTCCTCGGGGGCGGGGTTGGTCCACGTGAAGGTGACTCCGTCAGAGCCGACGGCACCGGCGAGCCCCTCGGGGGCACCCGGCGCGACGGGCACCACGTCGATCGGCCTGTCGGAGGCCGAGGCCTCGGGCGTGGGCGCGGCGGGACCGCCGAGCACGGCCGGCAGCGCGAGCGCGAGGATCACGCCGACGACGACCACGAACGCGGCAGCCCCGAGTGCGAACCAGAGTCCGCGCTTCGACCGGGCCGCCACGGGAGGCGCGGATGCCGAGGGAGGCGCGGATGCCGCGGCCGTCGCGCTCGTCGGAGGCAACGGCGGCGCCGCGGGCGCCGCGGTCTGCGCCGCGGTCGGCGCCGGCACCGTCTCGAACCGCGACGGACCGGCCGGCAGCGGGTCGATCGCCGCCACGCGCACGACGGTGGCGTCGCCGGAGCTCTGCGGTGCCGCGGTCTCACGACGCGAACGTCGCGTCGCGTCGTCGGGCGCCCACTGCTCGGGCGCGGACGGGGGTGACACAGGCGCGGGGGCGGGGTCGATGCTCACCACGCCGCGCACGCGCGTGAGTCCGTCGTCGGCGTCGTCCACGACACCGGCCGGGGTGCCGTCGTCGAGGATGTCGATCGGGGTCACCGAGTGCGCGAGTTCGATCTGCACCTTCTGCAGCGCCCGAGCGAACTCGAGAGCCGTCGAGTAGCGGTCGGCCGGCGATTTCGACATGGCGCGCTGCAGCACGCGCTGCAGCGACGGGGGCACGTCCGAGCGGCCGATCGGCGCGAGGGGCGCCGACTCGATGCGGGTGATGAGTTCGACACCGGTGTTGCGCTGCCCGGGGAGCTCGAACGGCGAGCGCCCGACGAGCAAACTGTAGAGGGTGGCGCCCAGCGACCAGACGTCGGAGCGCGCGTCGCTCGTGGGCTTCTCGCCGACGACCTCCGGCGGCGACCACGGGATCGACAGCCCTCCCGCGTCGCCCGCCCCGGCTGCCGAGGCGATGCCGAAGTCGGTGAGGGCGGGGCGGTTGTACTCGGTGACGAGGATGTTGGCGGGCTTGATGTCACGGTGGAGCACATCGGCGCGGTGCGCGGTCTCCACCGCCGCGCCGACCTGCACGCCGATGCGGAGCGCCTCGGCCACGGAGAACAGCTCGGCCCGGTACCGCACCTGCAGGTTCGGTTTCGGGCAGTACTCCATGACGAGGTAGGGGCGGCCGTCCTCGGCGACACCGGCCTGGTAGATCGTGACGATCGCCGGATGCGTCGAGAGCATCGCCATGACGTTCGCCTCGGCCGTGAACTCGTCGATCGAACCCGTCGCCATGCGATCGGGCAGCAGCACCTTGACCGCCACCCGGCGACGCGGGAGCTCCTGCTCGTAGAGGAAGACGTCGGCGAAGCCGCCGGAGCCCAGGAGCTCGACGGGGGTGAACCCGGCGAGCTCGGGGGGTGCCTGGGGTGCGCGGCGACCGCTCACGACCGGCCCCTCGTCACGACAGCGCCTCGACGAGCACCGTCACGCCGTCGCCGAGGTCGAGCACGTCGCCCGGAACGAGCATCGTCGCCTCGCCGGGGTGCAGGCGCGTCGGCGCCGACCCCTGCCGGCGCAGGGTCGTGCCGTTGGTCGTCTGCAGGTCGACGGCCAGGATGCTGTCGCCCTCCGCGCGCACCTCGACGTGGTTGCGCGAGATGTCCTGCTGCGGGCTGTCGACCCCGATGAGGTGCGGGAGATCCGCGCCGGAGGCACGCGCAGACTTCGGCCGCCGTCCGATGATGACGGTGCGGTCGAGCGGCACGACCTGCCCGGTCGACAGCCGCAGCCGGCCGATGGGTCCGGTCGGGGGCGGCGGCGGAACCGGAGGAACGGCGGGAGCGGGCGGAGGAACGGGCAGCCCACCGCCGGCTCGCAGTCGGCGGGCTTCTTCGAGCGAGAGCGTCTCACCGTCGTGGTCGCCGGGCGCCGGCGCCCCCGCGTCGGTGGGGAGTGCGGGGGCGGGATCGGCGACGCCGTCGCGATCCCCCCGGCCGATCACGGTCGTCGCCTCGACGTCGTCGAGAGGGGCCGCCGGCACCGCGGGAGCGCTCGCGGTCGGCTTCTTCGCCACTACGGGTGCGGTTCGCACCGGCAGCGCATCGCCGCGGATGAACGGCGGGATCGAGTCGATCAGCATGCCCTCCTCGCCGACCGGCAGCTCCGGCGCCGCGGGCGGGAGTTCGGGCTCCGAGGCCGACGGCTCGGGCTCGACGACCGGCATTTGGGGCTCGGGCGCGTCGTCGGCCGGCTCGTGCGCGACGTCGAGCACCTCGTCGACGCTGTGCGGCTGCACGGGTTCGACGGGCCGGTACGAGTCGACGGGCGCCGGGTGCGCGGGCACGGCGGCGGCCGGGCTCTCGCGGTCGCAGGCGCTCGCCGAGACGACCACGGCCGAGGCCAGCACGACGCCGTCGGTGATCGGAAGGATCGTCGAGCCGGCGTCGCCGATCTCGAGGCGCGAGACATCACGGATGCTGCGCTCCGACCAGGTCGAGGCGGTCGTGCCGTCGACGGTCTCGGTTCCCGATGACGTGGTGACGGAGGCCGAGAGATCGCCGCGCGCGCTCACGCGCCAGACGTCGTCCTCATCGACCACCACGACGAACGCGGGAAGCGCCGACAGCGACCCACCGGCCGCCAACACGTCGACCACGGCGCCGAAGCCCTCGCCCGCGGCGAGCCGGTCGCGGATCGCGAGGGTCGCCGCATCCGTCGTCCCCTCGCCGAGGACGGCGACACCGCGACCGGCGACGACGACGCGAAGCGTGCCTGGCGCGTAACGGACCTCGGTCATGAGCGTTCTCCCTCGTCGCGCGTTCGCACCCGGGGCAGGGTGTCTTCCTCCCCATCCTCGCCGAACTCCGCGACGGGGATGGTCGCCGTTCCGTCACGGCGTTCACGGGCCCGCACATCGAGCGCGTCGACGACGAGAACCGTCACGTTGTCGCGGCCCCCCGCGGCCACGGCCTCGCGCACGAGGCGGTCGGCGGCGGTCTGCGGATGCTGCTCGGAGCGGAGGATCTCGTCGATGCGGGCGTCGTCGAGCTCGGTGGGCAGGCCGTCGGAGCAGATGAGGAGGCGATCGCCCTCCTCTGCGGGCAGCAGCCAGTAGTCGGGCTCGCTGTCGCTGCCGGCCCCCAGCGCACGGGTGATGACGTTGCGTCGCGAATCGACCGCGGCCGCGGCCGCATCGAGCTCCCCGGCGTCGACGAGCTCCTGCACGACCGAGTGGTCGACGCTCACCTGCTCGAGCACCCCCTCGCTCAACCGGTAGGTGCGCGAATCGCCGAGGTTCACCGCCAGCCAGTACCCGTCGCCGTCGATGTCGGCCACGACCACCCCGGCGAGGGTGGTGCCGGCACCGGCGCCGCCGCCCTCCGGCAGCGCGTCGACGCGACGACGCGCCTCCGCGACGCTCGACTGCACGTCGTCGACGGTGAGGCTCGGGCGCCCGACGAGGCGCGCGAACTCCTCGATCACGGTGGCGCTGGCCACTTCGCCCGCCTGGTGCCCGCCCATGCCGTCGGCGACGAGGAAGAGGGGCGGCGCGGCGAGGTGGCTGTCCTCGTTGAGCGATCGACGGAGTCCGACGTCGGTCGCAGCACCCCAGGCCAGGGTCACCGGTCCCGCGGTCACGACCGCGCTCCGTCGGTCGCGGAGCCGTCGGCATCGGCATCGGGTGCATCAGCGTCGACCGGCTCGGGCGCCGCATCCGCGTCGCTCTCGGGCGCACGGCGTCGGCGTCGCTCCGGCAGCGCGAACCGGGTGCCCGCGAGGAGCGAGCGCACGTCGAGCAGCGCGCGGAGCCTGCGCCAGAATCCCGCCCGCTGGCGCATATCGCCGACGATGCCGTCGACCTCCCGCCAGAACTCCTCGACCTCTTCGGGCGACGGGTCGCGGGGGCCGAACACGTCGGCGTCGGCGCGGCGCGCGAGCGTGCCCACCTGCGGCGCGGCGAAGGCGGTGCCCACCACGACGGCGTCCTCCGTGCGGGTGCCGCCCGGGCGCACCGGAGTGCCGTAATCGGACGACCGGTCGAGCAGTTCGTCCCATCCGCCGCTGATGCGGTCGGCCGACCGCTCGGCCGTCAGCCGCTGGCGGCGGCGAGCCCTCTTCAGCCCCCCGATGACGACGAACGGAGCGAGCAGGAGAGCGACGACGAGGAGCACGATCAGGATGATCAGCAGGACGAACCCGATGATGCTCGCGATGTTGTTCTCTTCGTCTTCCGAGCCGCGCTCATCCGGCACCGTCGGCGGCAGGTCGACGGGCTGCTGCTCGGGCGGCGGGGGCTGCAGCACCTGCGGCTTCGGATCGGCGCGCGGCTTGGTCGTCTGGTCGTTGGGCACCTGGTCTTCGGGCGGGGTGGGGTCGAACGGCACCCATCCGAACCCGTCGAAGGCGATCTCGACCCACGCGTGGAGGGTGTCGCCGGTCGCGGTGAAGACCGGACCGGTCTGATCCTCGTCGGGGTAGAAGCCCATGACGACGCGAGCGGGCATGCCCAGCTGGCCGGCGAGGAGTGCCATCGCGACGGCGTACTGTTCGTCATCGCCGATCATCTGCTGCCCGCCCAGGAGCGTGGTGATGCGCTCGGCGCCGTGGCCCGCGCGCGAGAGCACCTGCCCCTCGAGGCCGTGGCTGAAGAATCCGTCCTGCGACAGGCTCTGCTGCAGGGCGCGGGCCTGTTCGATCGGCGTGTTCGCATCGGCGACCATGTCGGAGGCGATCTCGGCGAACTCGGTGGGGACGTCGTCTTGATCGGGCATGCGCACCGGCGCGAAACCGGCGTCGGCGAGCTGCTCGTCGCTCGGTGTCGCCGGCAGCAGCGCGTCGAACGTGTAGGCGACGCCGCGCTGCACCCCGGCCGTGACGACCGCGGTGCCGGTGGCGTCGTTGTAGTAGGCGCTGCGGCGCAGGTCTTCCGCGCGGTCGCCCTCGAAGGCCACCGACGTCATCTGCCCGGCATCGGGAAGCCAGACGGTGTCGAGGGCGTCGACCTCGACGTGGATCGTCACGGGCGTGCCCGTCGCCTCGGGCGACATGTTGCCGCGCACCGGCGAGAAGGCGCTCGACGAACCGGCGCCGCTGTCGTCGGCGACGTTCAGCACGGTGCCGTCGTAGGCGTCCATCGTCGCGAGTCGGATGCGGGCGTCTTCGGGGAGCCCGGTCGCGCTGAAGAGCGGTTCGTCGGGGAAGTCGCGCACGTACGCGCGGAACGACTGGAGCGGGCTCGGGTACTGGCGGATGTCGAACGGCGGGATGACCACGTCGCGCAGCACGTAGCGGGGTTCGTTCGCCGCGGCGAGCGCGCTCGTGGCGACACCGGCCGAGGCGGCCACGGCCAGCACGACGGCGCCCGCGACGAGCCGGCGAGTGGCCACGCCCGACGACGCGGGCTCGCCCTCCTCGCCGATCGAGATCGCGGCGCGCGCGGGCTGCCAGGCCTGACGCACCGCGAGCCAGGCGATCGCAACGATCGCGAAGACGAGTCCCTGCACGAGGGGCGCGGCGGGCTGCGCGGTGCCGAGGGCGATCTGCGCGGCGAGGAACGCGGCCGCGGGGATGAGGGCCCATGCCGGGGGGCGGGCGCGCAGCGCGAGGCTCGCCGTCAGCACACCGGCCACGAGTGACATGAGGTACGGCACGAGCAGGTGCCCGTCGGATGCGGCCACGGGCGCCACCGTCGTCAGCAGGGCCTTCCACGACGTGACGACCCCCGCACCCAGCTGGGCGAGCGTGTCGATCGAGGGGATGACCCCGAGGATCGCGGTATGCGGCAGAGCGAGGGCGGCGCCGAAGACGAAGTACACGCCGATCGTGAGCGCGGCCATCATCAGCACGCCGAAACGACGCCACGCACCGACCGCGGCGACGGCCAGTCCCAGCAGAGCACCGCCGACCGCGGCCAGGAGGTACACCGGGCTGTCGAAGGTCGGGGCGAATCCGATGATCGGCACCGCGAGCAGGGCGGCGGTCGCGGCGAGATCGAGCGCCCAGCGACGGGCGGGCAGCACGGCGCTCATCCGAGCACCTTCCGCAGGGCCACCGGAAGCTGGTCGAGGGCTCCGACCGACACGACGTCGGCCTCGGCGATCCGCCGGAGGGAGGGGGAGGCTCCGGTCTCGGCGACCACAGCGAGAACCCGCGCCCCGAAGGGGAGCCGGCTGCACGCGACGCGCAGGCGCGCCGCATCCACCGTGCTCCCGCACACCAGCACGACGATGCTCGCCAGCGGGAGGGCGGAGGCGATGAGCCCGGCAAGCCCGACGACGTCGCCCTCGCGCGGGCGCGAATAGACCAGGCCCGAGAGGGAGTCGAGGAAGCGCTTGCCGTTCTCGGCCGCGATCGCACCGCCCTGCGAGCGCACATCGACGCGCTGCGAATCGCGGAGGGCGCGCAGGCCGAGCGATCCGGCCGCCGAGACGGCGAGCTCGAACTCCTCGGGGTCGCGGTAATCGGACGGATGCCTCGACAGCCCGATGACGAAGTGCGAGCGGCGCGTCTCCTCGTACTGGCGCACCATGAGGTCGCCGGTGCGGGCGGTCGACTTCCAATGCACGTGACGGCGATCATCGCCCGGCTCGTACTGGCGGAGGGCGTGGAACGACACGTCGTCGCGCGACAGATCGGTCGCGGGCATGCCCTCGAGGTCGCGGAGGAAGCCGAGCGACTGGCCGTCGAAGAGCACGGTCTTCGGGTGCACGAAGAGGTCCACGGGCTCGTCGCGTCGCTGGACACGCTCGAACAGGCCCAGAGGGTCGCCGCGCACCACGCTGACGGGTCCGACCTTCAGCACGGCTCGACGCTGCGTGGGGATCGCGAAGAGCTCCTCCGCCTCGTCGCCGGGGGCGAGGCGCCGTACGGCGAACTCGCCGCGGCCGGCGCCGACGGGGAGCACGATGCGCGAGGGCAGGATCGCTCGCGTTCCGGTGT
The DNA here is from genome assembly GCF_003635115.1 of Microbacterium sp. AG1240. Taxonomy (GTDB): domain Bacteria; phylum Actinomycetota; class Actinomycetes; order Actinomycetales; family Microbacteriaceae; genus Microbacterium. Next base: position 511,692 of record NZ_RBXJ01000003.1, on the reverse strand, counting down.
TCGCGAGCGACAGCGCGCCGACCGCGCGCTCGCCCACGACGACGCGCGTGCGATTCAGATCGAGTCCGACGTCGTAGTCGGTTCGACCGATGAGGAAGAACGTGCACAGGACGAGCACCGTCGCCACGACCACCGCGGCGATGACCAGCTCCTGCCACCCGAGGATGCGGCCGGCCACGAACAGCACGATCGCCGTCGCCAGCAGCACCCACGCGAGAGGCCGGGCGACGCGCAGGATGCCGCGGGCACGGCGCAGGGCGCGCGCGGCGAAGGGAGCTGCGACCTCCCGCAGGGCCGTGCGGGTCGTCCCGGCGGGAACGGTCGACCCGAGCGACTCCGTCGTCATGCGGCGGCAGACCTCGCCTGCGGAGCTGCGACAGCCTCGAGCACGCGCGAGATGACGGTACCGGCGGTCGTGCCGGCGAACTCGGCCTCGGGGTCGAGTACGAGGCGGTGGGTCCAGGCCGGCTCGACGAGCAGCTTCACGTCGTCGGGGATGACGTAGTGACGACCGGATGCGGCGGCCCACACCTTCGCGAGGCGGATCATCGCGATCGCTCCGCGCACCGAGACGCCGACCCGGGTGGCCGGGTCGGTGCGGGTGGCCTCGGCGAGCTGCGCGGTGTAGCGCAGCACCGCGGGCTCGACGTGGACGGAGGCGGCGAGGTCGGCCATGTCGCCCACGGCGTTGGTCGTGATGATCGGCGTCAACGCGGCGGACGGGTTGCGGTCGGCGGCTCCGGCGAGGATGCGCTCGGTGACATCGAGGTCGGGGTAGCCGATGGAGGTCTTGATGAGGAAGCGGTCGAGCTGCGCCTCGGGAAGCTTGTAGGTGCCCGCCTGCTCGATGGGGTTCTGCGTCGCGATGACGAGGAACGGCCGGCCCACCTCGTGGGTGACGCCGTCGACCGTCACGCGCGACTCCTCCATGACCTCGAGAAGAGCCGACTGCGTCTTGGGCGAGGCGCGGTTGATCTCGTCGGCGAGCACGATCGAGGCGAAGATCGGGCCCTTGTGGAACTCGAATTTATGCGTCCCCTGGTCGTAGATCGTGACGCCGGTCACATCGGAGGGCAGCAGGTCGGGGGTGAACTGGATGCGCTGGCTCGTGCCCTGCACGGTCGCCGCCAGCGCCTTGGCGAGGCTCGTCTTTCCCGTACCCGGAGCGTCTTCGAGCAGCACGTGCCCCTCGGCGAGCATCGAGGCAAGCACCAGACCGACGACGTCGCGCTTTCCCATCAGGGCGTGGTCGACGTTGTCGACGAGCCTCGTGAACGTGCTCTCGAACCACGCGGCCTGCTCGGGTGTCATGGTCATCGGTGTCGTGTCCTTCTCGTTGTCTCGCGCCGTCTCGTGGCGCTACCAGGTCTGGCGTTCGGATTCGCCGAATCCGTCGATCTGCACCCACGCCTGCTCGCCCGGGTAGCCGAAGTAGCAGGTGAGCTGCATGCTCGCGTTGGCCTCGATGCGGTAGGACTTGCCGCTGGTGAACCGGCCCTCCCGACTGTTGACGCACGAGACCGTGTACGTGCCGGCGGGGAAGTCCTTCGTGTTCAGCACCAGGTAGGCGCACGACGACGAGGTGCAGTTGGGCTGCCCCTGCGCCGACGACCCCTTCGTCACCCAGGCCCGCGGCTGGGGCTTGGGCTCGGTGGACGCGGACGCCGACTTCTCTGGGCTGATCTTGCCCTCGGAATCGATGGCGCGCACGGTGATCGAGTGCGTCTGGTCGTAGCCGTTGCCGACGTTGCGCGACCCGCCGCCCGGGCCGACGTTCTCCCAGTTGCCGCCGTCGATGCGGATCTCCAACCGGTTGATGGGGCGCCCGTTCTCCGCGGGCGGGCTCCACGACACGCGCACCGACTGGCCGGCACGTTCGGCGTTCGCGCCCGGTTGGTTCACGGGTCCGTACGGAGTCGCGGCGTTGGATGCCGCGGAAGCCGCACCCTCGTATGTCGCACCGTCCTGGGTCGTCACCGCGCGCACCTGCACCGTGTACCTATTGCCGTTGGAGATGCCGCTCGTGATGCGCGAGCCGTCCCAGTCCGCCCGCCATCCGCCGCCGACGTTGTACTGGTACTTCACCGACGAACTGTCGGCGCCGTTCGTCGAGCCCGGCGTGTACGAGACAACGATCGCGCTGTCGTTCGTCGGCGTCGCTGCGGAGACCCCGGTCGGCTGGCCCGGCGCGACGAACGCGCGTCGCGGGGCCGACGGAGAGCTGTCGGCGCCCCATCCGGCCTTGTTCTTCGCCGCGACGGTGAAGGTGTAGTCGGTCTGGTTCGGATCGACCACGACGGCCTGCGACGTCTGACCCGCGGGGACCGCGATCGTGTTGATGACCGAACCGCCGCGGATAACGTTCAGGCGATAGCCGCTGATCGCGTCACCGTTCGACGCGGGAGCGTTCCAGTTGACCTGCATCTGCGCCTGGTTGCCCACCGGCTGCAGGCGCTGGGTCGTCGGCGCCGAGGCGGCCGACGGGGGCCCGGCCGGAACCTCGCCCGCCGAGTAGCCGCTCCAGCTCGAGGGCTCGGGCGCACGGTTGTGGGCGCGCACGCGCACCTGGTAGTTCGTACCGTTCTCGAGACCGTCCCACACCACCGTGTTTCCGGTGAGGCCGGCGCGCTGCGTCAGGCCCGAGGGCGGAGCGGGAGAGATCTCGAGCGTGAACGACTCGACCGGCGAGCCGGGGGTCGAGGGGGTGACCCACGCCACCTCGAGCGACTTGTCACCGAACTTGAGAGTCGGGGGCTGCGGGGTGTCGGGGCGAGCATCGGGGCGTGCCACGGCCGACGGTGCCGACGGGTCGGATTCGCCGACGCGGTTCGTCGCGGTCACCACGAAGTTGTACTCGACGTTGTTGGTGAGGCCGTCGAGGGTGCAGGTCGTCGAGGCGCACTGCTTCGTGTACGCGCCGGAGGTGGACGTCACCGTGTAGCCGGTGATGTCAGCGCCGTTGTTGGCGGGAGGCGTCCACGACAGCACGACCGTGCGGTCCTGCACGCTCGAGACCGTCGGCGTACCGGGGGCGTTGGGCTTGCCCTGAACCGTGAGACGGATGCGGCCCTCCACCTCGCGGTCGGGGTCGCCCGTCGCATCCTGGACCCGGTAGCGCACCACCATGGTCCCGAAGAAGTCGGCCGCCGGGGTGACCGCGACCTGATCGCCGGCGAGATCAGCGGTCCCGCTGCCCGTCTCGGGTACCGCGGAGGTCAGCTTCAGCGCCGTCTCGGGGAACGGGTTGAAGTCGTTCGCCAGCACGGGCACGGTGATCGTCTTGCCCTGGTCGGACTGCGGCACGATGTCGTCGTTCGCCGTCGCCAGCGGACGCGTGGATGCGGTCACCCGCACCGTCACGGTGCCCTCGATCGGATCGGTCTCGCCGTCGTCGATGCGCAGGCGCACATCGACGGTGGTGCCCTTGGGCGTCCGGGAGTCCGTGCCGACGCGGAGGGTCTGGCCGTCGACCGACGCACTGAAGCCCGACGGCGCTCCGCCGACGACGGAGTACTGCATGCCGTCGAGGTCGCCCTCGTCGGGGTCGGTCGTGAGCGCGCGCAGGTCGAGGCCCGTGGGGTCCTCCCCCGGCGCGACATCCATCTGACCGTTCACGAAGGTCGGCTGCTGGTTGTCGGGCGGGAGCACGGTCACCGGCAGGGTCAGCGTGGCCTTGCGTCCCTCGGGGTCGTCGGGTCCGGTGCCGTCGGTGACCTCGAACGTGATGGCGTCCTGACCGAAGTAGCCGGTCGCCGATGTGTAGGTCAAGGTCGTCTGATCCTTGACGAGGTCGGAGCCGTTGGCATGGGATGCGGCGACCTTGGCCGCCTCGGTGATCACGACCGTGCGCCCGCCCGCGGCGCGCACATGGTCGGCGAGGGGAAGATCGATCGTCTCACCGCTTTGCACCTCGATGCCCTCGGTCGAGATGAGCGTCGGCGGCAGATCGCTGAGCGCGGGCACGAAGATGAAGGCCGAGGCCGTCAGGTCGTCCTGGTCGGTCAACGTGTAGGTGAGCAGCTGGGCCTCGTCGAGGATCGGGATGCGCACGATGCCGTCGGCGTTGACCGTCGCCGAGCCGTCGACGGTGATGCGGAGGGCGTCGGTCGTGCCGTCGGGATCTTCGTCGTTCGCGAGTACGTCGAGGTCGACGAATTCGTCCTCCTGCACGTCCTGCGCGCGCACCCGGTCGTCGCGGGCGATGGGCCGCTGCAACGGCACGTCGTCGGCGACCGTCACCTGCAGCACGGCGCGCGCCTCGGCACCGCGGGCGTCGCGGATCGTGTACTGGAGCGAGGTCTCCATCGGCTCGTTCGGCGACGTCACGACCACGCGGTCGCCCACGACTCGCGCCTGGATGCCGTCGACCTCGGGGAGGATCAGACCGTTGCTGATGAGCGAGATCGCATCGCCCTCGGGGTCGGAGTCGTTCGCGAGCACCGGCACGGCGACTTCGCGCCCGGGGCGCATGATGACGGAGTCCTTCACCGCGTATGGCGCCTGGTTCGTCGCCTCGGTGGGAGCGATCCCCACGCGGATCGACGCGGTCGCCTCCGCGCCGCCGCGGTCGCGCACCCGGTAGGTGAAGGCGTCGGCACCGGTCTCGTCGTCGAAGGCCTGGTAGACGAGGAAGTTCGCGCCCGTCTCGGAGATGCGGCCCTTCGTCGGCGCGGAGTCGAGGCCGACCAGCTCGACGGAGTCGCCGTCGGGGTCGAGACCGTCGAGCGGCACGGCGATGCGCACTTCGGAGCCACTGAGCACGCGCGAGGTGATGTCGCGCGGGCGCGGGGCCTGATTCGTCTCGGGGTTCGCCGGGAGCACCTGGATGGTGATGTACCCGGCGTCCTTCTGCCCCGTGGAGTCGACCGCCTCGTAGGTCGCGTAGACCGTGCCCGGCTGATCGCTCGCGCGGAAGCGCACGGTGTCCTGCGAGACGAAGATCTGTCCCTGCTCGGGCGTCGGGAGGGGCTCGACGAGATCGGGAGCCACGTGCATCGTGTCGCTGTTCGGGTGCGTGTCGTTGTCGAGCACGGGGATCGTGACGATGTCGCCGGCGCGGACGACCGCCTGGTCGTCGTTGGCGACGGGCGGCTCGAGCTGCTCGGGCGCAGGCACGGGGATGACGACCACCTCGCCCTCGGCCGTCTGCGACCCGTTCGAGATGCGGTAGCCGATGCGCGTCTGCTCGCCGAGCGCCGCCTGATCGGTGATGCGCAGCGTCTCATGGTTGAGCACGGCGACCGAGATGCCGCTGTTCGGGTCGACGGTCACCGATTGCACGACAAGGATGCCCCCGGACGGATCGATGTCGTTGGCGAGCACGTTCACGAGCACGTCGGCACCGCTCGTGAGGAGCGCGACGTCGCGGACGGCGATCGGGGGGAGGTCGGTGTCGGCGTCGGGCAGCACATCCACGCGAACCAGGCCGGGGACGGCGTTCGCGCCGGACGAGACGAGGTACTGCGCGTAGTAGGTGCCGGGGGCGTTGGAGCGGAACGTGAACGTCTTGTTCGCGAAGTCGGGGACGATCTCGGCGCCGGCGACCTCGTCGACGCGGGTGAGGCGCAACGGCTCGCGGCTGGAACTGGTGTCGTTCGTCAGCGGTGCGACCGTCGCCGTCTGGCCGACGCGCACGACGACATGGTCGGCGTTCGTCACGGGCACGGTCGACCCCGGCGGGCGGATATCGACCCGCAGCACGCCCTCGCCGACATCGGTGCCGTCGGAGACGACGATCGGCACGTCTTTTCGCCCCTGGGCGCCACCGATGGCGCGGTAGGAGATGCGCCCGTCCGAGGTGAAGTCGGCCTCGTCGCCGCCGTCGGGAGTGACGCTGCGGAGGAACACCTCGTCGCCGTCGGGATCGGTCCAGTCGGGTAGCACGTTGTACGACACCGCCGCGCCGGCCTCCACCACGACCGCGGTGACCCGCTTCTGCACGGGAGGCGAATTGATCTCCCAGCCGTGCACGTCGAGGCGCACCGTCGCGGTGTCTGTGCCGCCCCGGCCGTCGTCGATCTGATAGGTGAAGGAATCGCTTCCCGAGGCGTCTTCGGGAACGGTGATCTGGAGGGCGGCGCCGTTGTTGATGGGCTGCACGTTGCCGAGCCCGGGGCTGCCGTTGGGCAGGGTCACGGTGAGCACGTCGCCGTCGGCATCGGTGTCGTTGTCGAGCACGGGAAGCACCGTGGTGCGACCCGGGCGCACCCCGAAGTCGTCGTCCGTGGCGACGGGCGGGGTGTTGATCTCGGTGCGCTCGGGCAGCGTCGTCTCCACCGTCTGCTCGGTGGTCTGCTCGTCTTCCTCCGAGTCGCCCTCGGGGGGAGTGATGTCCTCCCAGTTGTCGACGCGCTGCATGCTGTCGCTGGCCATCCATGCCGCGCCGCCGATGATGTCGTTCAGCACGACGACGTCGCGGTTCTGGCGGAACGTCAGCTGAGCGGTCGGATCGATGTCTTCGATGTCGACCGAGAGGTCGTTGGACTCGTCGGAGCAGTCGCGGACGAACCGGGCCGACCCGCCCCAGGCACCGTAGGTGCAGCCGCCGAGCGAGACGGGAGCCGCAGGCGTGCCGTCGCCGCCCGCATCGGTCTCGACCGGTTCGGATCCGTCGAGCGGCACGCTCACGAGCTGCGTCGCGGTCGCCAGCGTCACCGACGTCGCCGCCGGCGACGGCTGCTGCAGCACGGCCGTGTCTGCGCGGGGCACCTCGGTGCGAGTGCCGCCGGAGGTGTAGACGGTGCCGGTCCTCTCGTCGAGGACGGCTGCGGTCGTGCCGACGGCCGTGACCGTGAGCTCGGCATCGTCTTCGATCCCGTCCAGACCGCGTCGCTGCGGGTCGCCGGGCTCACCGGCGTCATCGAGCGGCAGGGTGATGATCTCGCGCGACTCCGGCGATACGGCGTAGACCGTGCCGTCCTGTCCGACCGTGATGTCGGCGCCCTTGCCGAGCTCGATCGTGGGCTCGGTGCCCTCGACCGTGAAGCCGGACACCCCGGCCGACGGCAGAACCCACGCCGAGCCCGATGTGGGGTCGAGCACCGCGAGGGTCGGTCCGCCCAGCACGGCCTTGGCGCCGGCGGGGATGTCGGCGGAGTCGGTCAGCACGACCATCGCCGGGTCGACCGTTGTCACGCTCTGCTCGTCGGTGACGAGAACGGTCGAGCCGTTCTGGGCGACGTCGTAGTCATCGCTCCCGGCACGGAACCCGCCGTCGAGCACACGCGACTCGTGGTTGAAGTGTCCGACCATGAGGGAGGACTGCTTGGTGATCCACACGCCGCCGTCGTGCAGATCGACCTCGGTCGTCGGGTTGCCCTCGTAGACCACGGCCAGGGTCGCGATCGCGACCGCCGAAACCGTGACGATGCTCGCGGACGCGATCGTGCGGCGTCGACGGCGAAGCCATGCGAACGATCTCATGGCGGCGTCCTCCCCCGGGGGCCTGAAAAAGTCTGCGGCCCGCAGAGGCGCGCGGGCGGTTATGTGCCCCCGACAGCCTAACCTCAGGCGCCGACGCCGGAGAACCGGCGGTGGGTTCTTGTCATGCCTCCGGGCGACGTGGTAATCGGTCAGTCACCGACGTACTGACGGAGGTGTCGGCCCGTGAGCGTGGTGCCCGCGGCGACGAGATCGGCGGGCGTCCCCTCGAACACGACCTCTCCCCCGTCTCGGCCGGCCCCGGGGCCGATGTCGATGATCCAGTCGCCGTGAGCCATCACCGCCTGGTGGTGCTCGATGACGATCACACTGTTGCCGGCGTCGACCAGCCTGTCGAGCAGCGAGAGCAGATTGTCGACATCGGCCAGGTGCAGGCCCGTGGTCGGCTCGTCGAGCACGTACACCGCACCCTTCTTCGCCATGTTGATGGCGAGCTTGAGTCGCTGCCGTTCGCCCCCCGACAGCGAGTTGAGCGCCTGTCCGAGAGTGATGTAGCCGAGACCGACGTCGATGAGGCGCGCGAGCGTCACCTGGGCGGGGCCCTTCGGGAAGAAATCGGCGGCTTCGCCCACCGACATCTCCAGCACCTCCGCGATGTTCTTGCCCTCCAGGGTGTATCCCAGCACCTCATCGGAGAAGCCGCTGCCCTCGCACACCTCGCAGAGCGTCTCGACCGTGGACTGGAACCCCAGATCGGTGATGATGACCCCGAGACCCTTGCACGCGACGCAGGCGCCTTCCGAATTCGCCGAGAACAGGCCCGGCTTCACGCCGTTCGCCTTCGCGAAGGCGGCGCGGATCGTGTCGAGAAGACCGGTGTAGGTCGCCGGGCTGCTTCGCCGAGACCCCTTGATCGCCGATTGGTCGACGACCACCACGTCGTCGAAACGGGGCAGGTGCCCGTGGATGAGCGACGACTTGCCCGAGCCGGCCACTCCGGTCACGACCGTCAGCACCCCGAGCGGAACGTCGACGTCGACGTTCTTCAGGTTGTGCTGTGTGGCGCCGCGGATCTGAAGCGCCCCCTTCGGCGCCCGCGTCGACGGTTTCAGCCTGGCGCGATGGTCGAGGTGCCGCCCGGTCAGGGTGTCCGAGGCGCGCAGACCCGCGAGGTCGCCCGCGTAGCGGACCTCGCCGCCGGCCCGGCCGGCCCCCGGGCCGAGGTCGATCACGTGGTCGGCGATGGCGATGACCTCGGGCTTGTGCTCGACGACCAGAACGGTGTTGCCCTTGTCGCGCAGCTGCTGCAGCAGCGCGTTCATCCGCTCGATGTCGTGCGGGTGCAGCCCCGCGGTCGGCTCGTCGAAGACGTAGGTGACGTCGGTCAGGCTCGAGCCGAGGTGGCGGATCATCTTCGTGCGCTGGGCCTCGCCGCCCGACAGCGTGCCGCTCGGGCGGTCGAGCGAGAGATACCCGAGACCGATGTCGACGAACGAGTCGACCGTCTCGCGCAGACCCTGGATCAGCGGGGCGACCTCGGGCGCATCGACCGTGCGCAGCCAGGCCGCGAGATCGGTGATCTGCATGGCCGCAGCATCCGCGATGTTCACCCCGCCGATCTTCGACGAGCGCGCACCCTCGTTCAGCCGGGTGCCACCGCACTCGGGGCAGGCGCGGAAGGTCACGGCGCGCTCGACGAACGCCCGCACGTGCGGCTGGAGCGCGTCGCGGTCTTTCTGGAGCATGCTCTTCGTGATCTTCGGCACGAGACCCTCGTAGGTCATGTTCGTGTTCTGGATCTTGACCTTCACCGGCTCCTTGTAGAGGAAGTCGTGGAGCTGCTGCTCGGTGTAGTCCTGGATGGGCGTGTCGGCGTCGACGAAGCCCGACTCGCCAAAGACCCGCACCATCCACCCGTCGGCGGTGTAGCCCGGCACCTTGATCGCGCCGCCGCTGAGCGAGAGCGTCTTGTCGTAGAGCTCGTCGAGGTCGATCGCGCTCGCCTCGCCCAGGCCCTCGCAGTGCGGGCACATGCCGCCGGTGATCTCGAACGACCGGCGCTCCTTCTTGCCCTTGTTCGGGCCGGTGCCGATGGTGACCGCTCCCGCGCCTTTGACCGAGGGCACGTTGAACGAGAACGCCTGGGGCGACCCGACGTGCGGCGTGCCCAGTCGGCTGAAGAGCATGCGCAGCATCGCGTGGACGTCGGTCGCCGTGCCGACGGTCGAGCGCGCATTGGCCCCCATGCGCTCCTGGTCGACGCGGATGGTCGCGCTGAGGTTCTCGAGCGCGTCGACATCGGGACGCGACAGCTGCCCCATGAACTGCTGCACGAAAGTCGGGTAGGTCTCGTTGATGAGGCGCTGGGACTCCGCCGCGATCGTGCCGAACACGAGCGACGACTTGCCCGACCCGCTCACGCCCGTGAACACCGTCAGCCGTCGCTTGGGGATCTCGACGTCGATGTTCTTCAGGTTGTTCTCGCGCGCGCCGACCACGCGGATCACCTCGTGCGCGTCGGCGATGTGTGTCTCGGATGCTTCGGATGCGGCGGCCATCGGATCTCCCGGGTTCGACTACCCCACAGTGTGCCCCACCCCGCCGACGCCGTGCTTCTCGGTTTCTGACCGCTTTCGCCGCATCCGCTCCCGGCGTCTTCCCCGCTCAGATGCCACAACACCCGGACGCAGCGTGCTGCGCGTCCGGGTGTTGTGGCATCTCACCGCGTGAGCGGTGCGAGCGAGCGAGGTCAGCCCTGCGCGCGACGGTTCGTGCGGGGGCTGCGCGAGCCGACGACCATGCCGGTCGTGGGCGCGCCGCTGGCCGAGCGTCCGGCTGCCGGGCGCTGCGCGCCGGCGCCCTTCAGGCCCGCGCCGCCGCGACCGGAGCCGCCGGAGCGTCCGCGACCGGCGTTGCCGGCCGACGAGTCGGAGCGGCCGGATGCTGCGCCGCGGGGTGCATCGGAGGAGGTACGAGCGGCGTCGCCGCCCTGACCGCGGCCGCGACGGCTGCGGCCGCCGCCCTGGCCTGCGGGGGCCTCACCGGAGCGGACGGCGCGCTTGCGCTGCGCGTTCGCGCCCTGCGAGCGTCCGCCGCCGCCCTGCTGCTGGGGCTCCTGACGGGGCGCGGGGGTGACGTATTCGGCGACGTCTCCGACGAGCGCGGTCACCTGGGGCGACGTGTGCGTGACGGGCGTGGGGGTCACCTTGATGGCGGCCTTACGCAGGATGTCCTGCGTGTCGCGGCGCTGCTCGGGCAGCATCACCGTGACGACGTCGCCCGCGCTGCCGGCCCGAGCCGTGCGGCCCGAGCGGTGCAGGTACGCCTTGTGCTCGACGGGCGGGTCGACGTGCACCACGAGAGCGATGTCATCGACGTGCACACCGCGTGCGGCGACGTCGGTCGCCACGAGCACGCGAGCGGTTCCGGCGCTGAAGGCGGCGAGGTTGCGGTCGCGCTGCGGCTGGGACAGGTTGCCGTGCAGGTCGACCGACGGGATGCCCGCGTCGGTCAGGGTGCGGGCGAGCTTCTTGGCCTGGTGCTTCGTGCGCGTGAAGAGGATGCGGCGGCTCGAGCCCGAGGCGAGGGTCTTGACCAGGTGCTTCTTGGCCTCGGCGTCTGCGGCCTCGAAGACGTGGTGGGTCATCGCCGCGACGTGCGAGGTGGCCTCGTCGACCGAGTGCAGAACCTCGTTCTGCAGGAACCGGCGCACGAGCTTGTCCACGCCGTTGTCGAGCGTGGCCGAGAACAGCAGTCGCTGCCCGTTCTTCGGCGTCTTGTCGAGGATGCGGGTGACGACGGGGAGGAACCCGAGGTCGGCCATGTGGTCGGCCTCGTCGAGCACCGTGATCTCGACGTCTTCGAGCGAGACGAAGCGCTGGCCCATGAGGTCTTCCAGGCGACCGGGGCAGGCGACGAGGATGTCGACGCCGGCGTTCATCGCGTCGACCTGGCGCTTCTGGGTCACACCGCCGTAGATCGTGGTGGTGTTCATGCCGTAGGCGGCCGCGAGCGGCGCGATGACGGCGTCGATCTGGTTGGCCAGCTCACGGGTGGGTGCGAGAACGAGCGCGCGGGGCCGACGGGCCTTGCGCGCGGTCTTGTTCTCACCGAGGCGCGCGACCAGCGGAAGCGCGAAAGCGAGGGTCTTGCCCGAGCCGGTCTTGCCGCGGCCGAGCACGTCGCGGCCCGCGAGGGTGTCGACGAGCGTGTCGGACTGGATCGGGAACGGTTCGTTCTTGCCCTGCTCGGCGAGCACGCGCACGAGCGGGGCGGGGAGCCCGAGCTCTGCGAACGTCGCGGCGGAAAGGATGGGGGTATCGATGGACATGCGTCTCCATGGCTGCACGCGCGAACGCACGCAGTCCGGGATAGGTTCGCCGCGCACGGGAAGCGCGAGCGAGAGGATGGCGAAGGCGTCGGGTCGACGCATCCGTTCGCCGTAGAAAGTCAAGGGCTCGAGGCCGCTGCGTTCGACGACGCAGGGAGCAGGATTCGCTCCGCAGTGCGTCCAGTCTAGCGGTCGGCGGCGAGTGACGCGGCGCGCCAGCATCCTGCCACGTGGTCATCGACCATTCCGCCCGACTGCATGAGGGCGTACATCGTGGTCGGACCGACGAAACGGAACCCCCGTGCGCGCAGCGCCTTGCTCAGCGCGACCGACTCGGGCGTCGTCGCCGGTACGTCGGCGAAGGTGGCGGGAGGCGTGGACGGATGCTGCGGGGCGAACGGCCATACGAGGGCGTCGAGCTCTCCCGGCGACATGCCTTCGACGAGCCGCGCGTTCGCGATCGTCGCCAGGATCTTGGCGCGGTTGCGGATGATGCCGGCATCGTTCATGAGCCGCTCGACGTCGCCGTCGTCGAACGCGGCCACGGCGCGGGGATCGAACCCGGCGAAGACCTCGCGGAACCGCGGGCGCTTGCGCAAGATGGTGATCCAGCTGAGGCCGGCCTGGAACCCCTCGAGACTCATCTTCTCGAACAGAGCGCGGTCGCCGTGGAGCGGGGTGCCCCACTCCTCGTCGTGGTACCGCTGGTACTCGCCGTCGTCGCCCGCCCACGCGCAGCGCGCGACACCGTCGCTTCCGACCCGCACGTCCCCGTCCACGCCCGCCACCCTAGCCCCGGCCGCCGACACCGCCGAGAGTGCCCGTTCGCGCCAGAAGTGCCCGCATAGTCGCGCACCTTCGGCCCGGACGGGCACTCTCGGCGAGCATCGAGCCGGAGTCGGGCACAGTAGAGCGATGACCGACGCACCCGGCACCCGCGCCGAAGACGTCCTCGAGGCGCGCCTCGATCGCGCGAAGATGCCGACCGCTCTGCGGTGGGGGCGCAACGCCCTCGCCTTCGCCGTGTCGACGGTCAGCGGTGGGGCCGGAGACGACCTGCTGCCGGGCCTCGACCTCGTGGTGAGCAGGCGCGATACCGGCGCCGAGGTACTGCGGGTCAGGGCGGGTCAGTTCGAGGAGGCCGGCCACCTGCTCGAGCACACCTGGCGCGACCTCGCCACGATGACGGTGGAGCAGTTCGTGCGCTCCTGGAGGCTCATCGACGAATGACGGATGCTGCGAGCCCTCCCCGGCTCGCAGCATCCGTCGCCTTCGTGCCTACTTCGCCGTGGCCTTCTTCTCGGGGATCGGGGCCCGGCCCGACGCCTCGAGGTCGGCGTAGTACCGCTCCGCTTCGCGCTGACGCTCCCCCTCGGCGCCCGAGGCGATTGGCGCCCGCACGTGCTCGGGCTCGTATCCGAAGGCGTCGACGAGGTCTTGCGCGTGGGGGCGCAGACGCGTGCACAGCCGGTCGATGTAGCTCGATACGGCCCCTGCCCGCTGCGTCGACAGGCGCCCGTTGATGAGGTACCACGCGAGATGCTTCTCGACGAGGCTGAGCCCGAAGAGATCGCGCACCCAGGTGAGCACCTTCTTCGTGCCCGCGTCGTCGATGTTCTCGATCGCGTCGGTGAAGGCCTCCCACTGCAGCAGCTCGCCGTGCGCGCGTGCCGCCTCGATGAGCTCGGCCTGGTTCTGGTTGAACAGGGCCGCCGCCTCATCGCGGGGGAGCTTGGATGCTGCGCGCAGTCGTCCGGCGACGTCGGAGACCATCTGCTGCACCCGGTCGGTGAGCAGCTCGTGCTGCTGGTCGCCGCGGAGACCCCGCTCGACCGCGCGGGCGGTGGAGCCGAAGTCGGCGACGGCCTGCCCGAGCTGGCGCAGCCCGGCGCCGTGGAAGAGCTTTCCCGCGGTCTGGCCCACCGCGTACGCGGCGAGCGCGCGTGCGTCCTTGCCCTTGAACTGCCGGCCGTAGTCGGCGAGCAGACGCTTTCCGACCAGCTGCAGCAGCACGTTGTTGTCGCCCTCGAACGTGACGTAGATGTCGAGGTCGCTCCGCAGGCCCGTGAGGCGGTTCTCGGCGAGGAAGCCCGATCCGCCGCACGCCTCGCGCGCCTCCTGCAGCGTGTCGAGCGCGTGCCATGTCGAGAGGGGCTTGAGCACCGCGGCGAGGGTCTCGAGGTCTTCGCGGTCGGCGTCGCTGTCGGTGCGACCGCTGAAGACACCGTCGAACTTCTTCAGGAACTCGTCGTGCGCGAAGATCTCGGCGTAGGTGGTGGCCAGGCGCGGCAGCAACCGGCGCTGGTGCTTGCCGTAGTCCAGCAGCACGACCTCGGGCGTTCCGAGGCCGGAGTCGAACTGACGCCGCTGGTTGCCGTACGTCACGGCGATGTTCAGTCCGAGCGCGGATGCCCAGGCGGCGGAGCCGTCGAGCGAGATGCGGCCCTGCACGAGCGTGCCGAGCATCGTGAAGAAACGACGCCCCGGGCTCGAGATCGCGCTCGAGTACGTGCCGTCCGCGGCCACGTCGCCGTAGCGGTTGAGCAGGTTCGTGCGGGGGACGCGCACCTGGTCGAAGTGCAGCCGACCGTTGTCGATCCCGTTGAGGCCGCCCTTCACACCGTCGTCCTCCCCGCCGACACCCGGCAGGAACTGCCCGTTCTCGTCGCGGATGGGCACGTAGAAGCAGTGCACGCCGTGGTTGACGCCGTTGGTGATGAGCTGCGCGAACACGGTCGCGGCGATGCCGTGGAGGGCGGCGTTTCCGAGGTAGTCCTTCCACGCCCCGCGGAACGGGGTGTGGATGACGAATTCCTCGGTCTCGGGGTCGTAGGTCGCGGTGGTGCCGATGGCGGCGACGTCGGAACCGTGGCCGGTCTCCGTCATCGCGAATGCGCCCGGGATCTCGAGGTTCATCGCGCCCGGCAGCCACTTCTCGTGGTGCTCCTCGGTGCCGAGCTGGTAGATGGCCGCGCCGAACAGACCCCACTGCACGCCCGACTTGATCTGCAGGCTCGGGTCGGCGGCGACGAGCTCCTCGAAGCCGGCGATGTTGCCGCCCTGATCGTCGTCACCGCCGAAGCGCGTCGGGAAGGCGCGGTGCACGGCCTTGTTCTCCACGAGGAGGTGCAGCTGTCCGAGCACGCGCTCGCGGTGCTCGGCCACGGTCTGCCCGTCGATGCGCCAGAAGGCGGGGTCTTTGATCATCTCGCGCGCCTGGCGTCGCACATGGCCCCAGGTTCCGAGCAGCAGATCGGTCACTCGCTCGGTGTCGATGCGCGGCTCGGATGCTTCGGCCGCGGTGTGCGCGGCGGTCGGAGCGCCTCCGGCCGGGGTGCGCCTCGCGATGGACGGAGTTTCGGGACGGACTGCGGCGTCGGTCATATACAGCACCTTCTTCGGCGAAACGGGATGATCCCAACGGTAGGACTCCCACAACGCTCCACCAACACCCTTGGCTAGCCCCTACAACACCTCCGGACCCGTGCGAACGGCCCCGTTGTGCGGTCCCGACAGATGCGCCTTCGGCACCGCGTTCGCGAACGAGGCGGCGAGGGCCACCGAATCGAAGAGGTTGCGCATCGCGTGACGGATCTCGCCGAGCGGTGTGGTGAAGCTCGCGAGCACGACCTGCTTCGACCCGGGTACCGCGAACCAGTAGTCCGCCTCGAACCGGGTCGCCGTCGCCGTGACGTCTGCTTCGATGACGGTCTCGTCGTAGGTCCGCTCCAGGCGCAGCATGCTCGCGCGCGGGCCATCGAGCCTCGCCGCCGTCTTGATGCCGTCGACCTCGAGCGTCTCGAAGCTGCGCAGCAGCGCACCGAGTACGGCGTCGGGCGAGGTGCCGACGGCGGGGCTCATCCGCATGCCCGACGGAGCGTGCACCGTGAGCGCGGCCGGGGTGGCCAGGTCGGGAACGATCTCGAGGCACAGGAACAGGGCGTGGGCCTCAGCATCCCTCGCCGCATCCACGGCACGTCCGAGCGCGTCGCGGATGCGTCGACGGGCCAGCACGGCGTCATCGGCGACCCCGACGACCTCACGGGCCACCGCGTCGACCTCGGCCGCGGCCGCCGCGACGTCGCGCGGGTCGAGCGCCAGCCAGCGCCCCGGGAGCTGGAAGGTCAGCGCCGGCGGCCGCCGGGTCTCGGTCGCGCCGCTCATCCCTCCCCCGCCAACCGGGAGAGCCTGTCGGGCGAGAGCACGATGAACTCGTGGCCCGACCGCACGCCGAGCTCCGCGGCGGCCGTGTCGTCGAGACGGATGCGGGCGTCCGACCTCTGCTGATCGCTCGTGAAGTCGGACGGAGCCCCCTGGAGCAGACCGATGGAGACCCGGTGGCGCGAGACCTCGGGATCGGCGGCCAGCACCGATGCCGCCGCGCGCACCACGCCCACCACCGCGGCGTCGGTCACGTCGTCGATGTAGAGGGCGACGGCCACCTCCGTGTGCCCCGCGGCGGGGTGGCTGAGCGTCGCGGTCGCGTCATTGACGTTGCCGATGCCCGAGAGCTCGGCCTCGAGGTCTCCGAGTTCCACATCGGGAGCCGCGCAGGCCGACAGTGCCAGCATCCCGGCGACGAGCACGATGCCGATCAGCGCTCGGATCGACCTCATGAGCCCTCGGCCAGACGGGCGATGTCCTCGGGCGACAGGCGCATCGACTCGCCGAAGTCGAGCCCCAGCTCGTCGTAGACCTTCATGCCCGGTCGCACCTTGCCGCGCAGCTCCTGCCCGCTGTTGGCGTAGTCGCCCGGGACGCCGTCGATGAACATCACCGTCGCGCCGTGACGGGCCGTCGTGGGGTCGTCGGCGAGGGCCGGGATCGCTCCGCGGATGACCGAGGTGAATTCGGCGTCGCTCGGGTCGTCGACGAACAGCCGCACGACGACCTCGGTGTTCCACGGCGCCCCCGGATGCCCCACGTCGGCCGAGACCGCGTTCACCCCGTCGACCTCCTCGAGGTGGGCCGCGAGATCGCCCATGTCAGGCGATGCCGCGCATCCCGCCAGCGACAGGGCACCGAGCGTCAGCACGACGCCCAGGGCGACTCGGATCGATCTCATGCGTCTAGGAACCTCTCGTGTAGGACGCCGAATAGACGTCCTCATAGCTTCCCTCGCCGGGATCGGCGAAGAAGATCTCGTCGCCCCGACGCGGCTCGGGAAGATACCGCTCCGCCTCGGCGCCGTACATCGTCGAGTCGTGGATCGGCCACACGAGCGGGCGGTAGGTCTGCCAATCGTTGTCGAGGCGCACGTAGTCGACGGTCTCGAGGCCGAGGAACTCGAGCGTGTGCACGGGGTCGATGCCGTTGTTGATCTGCGTGACGCGCACGTCGGGCGGCATCGCGGAGTAGTGCTTGTCGATCGCCGAGCCCGCGGTGAACACCGAGTCGACCCGATCCGCGACGCGGGGGTCGGTGGCGAGATCGCCCGCCATCATGCCTCCCAGCGACCACCCCGTGAACATGATGGGCGCGTCGCTCTCGAAAACGCCCGCCTCCGTCATGGCATCCCACACCGCGTGCTCGTACTGGGTCGGCACCCCGGGGAACATCGAGAGCATGACGTCGGCGCGCAGGTCGTTCAGCGAACCGTCGCTGTTGAGGGGATTCCAGCACTGGGTGCTCGGCAGCTGGACCCGCCACGAGATGATCTCGCCATCGGCGTTGCGGACGGCCACGACGCGGATCTCGGTGCTGGTGCCGCCGGCGCTCGCGGAGTCCTGCTCGGCGAGCTGCGCCATGATCCCCTGATAGTCGCGCGCCTCGAGGAGATCGTTCTCGGCGTCGATCTCCGCGTCGTGCGTCGTCTTCCCGCTCTTCCATCCACCGGATGTCTGCTGGGGGCGCCCGACCGTCTCGGACACCACGGCGAGGAGGAGCGCCGCGGCCAACAGGCCTCCGAGGAGGAGGAGTCCGACCAGACCGAACGAGGCGACGACCAGCCCGACCACGAACGCCGCGACCAGCAGCAGGGCGATCACCACGAGCGCCGAGACGAGCGCGCTGAGGGCCTCCATGAGTGCGTCGACGACGACCGAGAGCACCTGCGACGCCCACTCGCCGACCATCTCGAAGAAATCGCCGACCGGTGACCAGAACTGGTTCCAGTTGTCGCCGAAGGAGTCGGCGTCGTCCTCGATCGCCGTCTCGATCGCGCCGATCGCGCGGTCGGCCGCGTCGTAGATCTGCTGACGCGCGTCGTTGAGCACCCGCCGCGCGGCGTCGACCGCACCGTGCGCGGCGGCGAGATCACCGGCCGCCGACAGCATCCGTTCGTCGAGCGCCGTGGTGGACTCGCCCACCGCCTCGGCCTGGACGAGCTCGTTGCGCAGGTCGCCGATCTCGGATTCGAGCCGGTACGAGCGGTCGGTCTCGGCGTCGGCATCGCTGACCGCGCTGCGTGCCGTCGCCTGGATCGTCTCGAGTTCGACGGCGAACGTCGTCAGCGCCGTCGCGGTTCCGTCGTACCGACCGTAGGCGCGTCGTAGACCGGCCGACGCGTCTTCCGCCGAACCCCGGACGGCGTCGATCGACTGGGCGGTCTGCCCGTCGACCAGGTCGAGCAGGGCCTCGGCGGCGCGCGAGATGGCGTCGGCGGTCAGCTGCAGGTTCCGGGCGCGCGTCTCGAGCTCGGCGGGACGCCCCGCGAAGACATCCTCGTAGTCGACGGCGAGTCCCGAACTCACGGGGCACCATCCGTGTCGCTCGCCTCGGCCATGCTCTGGTCGAGCTCGGTCATCGTCTCGTCGATGGCCTGCAGCCAGTCGCGGACGGTCGTGAGCTGGTCCTCGAGCTTGCCGCGGTTGTAGTCCCAGTTGCCGGCGAAGTCACGCACGGTGCGCTCCAGGCGATACTCGCCGGTGAGGGCTCCGAGGTCGTCGCCCACCCGGTCGGCGCTCTGGAACGTCGCCAGCGCACCGACGACCCGGCTCTTGGCCGCACGCAGCTCCGCGAGGTCCAGCTCGAGGTCGCTCACCGGTCCCCCTCAGCGGCTCGTCGGTCGGGTGGCTCGAGCCCGAGTCTAGCGAGCGCGCGGCGCCGCCGCCGAGGCGGTGCTCAGTGCGCCGCGACGACGGCGAGCACGCCCTCGCCGTAGGCCTCGCGCTTCTTCGCGCCGATGCCGGTGACGCCGTCGAGATCGGCGAGCGACCCCGGGCGCGCCGCCGCCAGAGCGCGCAGCGTGGCGTCGCCGAAGACGATGTAGGCGGGGACCCCCTGCTCGCGGGCCTGTTCGGCACGCCACGCCCGGAGCGCCTCGAAGAGGTCGCGGTCGCCCGCGTCGACGGCATCGGCCGACGACGATTTGCGCACCCGCGAACCGCCCGCCGCCGCACTGCGGCCGAGTACGTCACGGCGCAGCGGCACCGGCGCCTCGCCGCGGAGGACACCCCCGCTGGCCTCGCTCAGGGCCAGCGTGCCGTAGTCGCCCTGAGCGACGAGGATCTGACGCGCGAGCAGCTGCCGCACGACGCTGCGCCAGTCCTGGTCGGAGAGGTCGGCGCCGATGCCGTAGGTGGCGAGCTTGTCGTGCCCCTGCTGCGTGATGCGCTCGGTCTTCGCTCCGCGCAGGATGTCGATGAGGTGGCCCGCGCCGAACGCCTGACCCCGCTCGCGCTGCAGGCGCACGATGGTGGAGAGCAGCTTCTGCGCCGCGACCAGGCCGTCCCACGTCTCGGGAGGCTGCAGGCAGGTGTCGCAGTTGCCGCAGGGTTCGGATGCTTCGCCGAAGTAGTCGAGCAGGTTCTGGCGCCGGCAGGCCACCGTCTCGCACAGCGCCAGCATCGCGTCGAGGTGCTGGCCGAGGCGCATCTTGTAGGTGCGGTCGCCCGGCGACTGGTCGATCATGCGACGCTGCTGCACGACGTCGCCGAGGCCGTACGCCATCCACACGACCGACGGCTCGCCGTCTCGGCCGGCTCGACCGGTCTCCTGGTAGTAGCCCTCGACCGATTTCGGCAGATCGATGTGGGCGACGAAGCGCACGTCCGGCTTGTCGATGCCCATCCCGAACGCGATCGTGGCGACCATGACGACCCCGTCGTCACGGAGGAACCGCGACTGGTTCGCCGCGCGCACCTCGGTCGGAAGACCCGCGTGGTAGGGCAGCGCATCGATCCCCTGACCCCGGAGGTAGTCGGCGGTCTGCTCGACGCTCTTGCGGCTGAGGGCGTAGACGATGCCCACCGGTGCCGACGACGCATCCGCCCCCTCGGTCTGCTGCACCGACCGGATGAACGAGACGAGCTGCCGACGCTGGTCGACCTTCGGCTCGATGCGGTACTGGATGTTGGGCCGATCGAAGCTCGCCACGAAGCGACGGGCATTCGGCAACTGCAGCCGCTCGACGATCTCGCGCGCGGTGGCGGGAGTCGCCGTGGCGGTGAGCGCCATGCGCGGAACGCCCGGGAAGCGCTCGGCGAGGTCGCCCAGAGCGAGGTAGTCGGGTCGGAAGTCGTGGCCCCACTGCGAGACGCAGTGCGCCTCGTCGATCGCGATGACGCTGAGCTTCCCGCGCTGCAGCAGCGAGAGCGCCGACGCGGTGTTCAACCGCTCGGGTGCGACGTAGAGCAGGTCGAGCTCGCCGGCGAGGTAGGCCTGCTCGGTCGAGCGACGCTCGTCGGCGCCCTGCGTGGAGTTGAGGAAGGCGGCACGCACGCCGTTGGCGATGAGGGCCTCGACCTGGTCGTGCATGAGCGCGATGAGAGGGCTCACCACGAGCCCCGTGCCCGGGCGCACGAGCGCCGGCACCTGGTACGTGACGCTCTTTCCGCCACCGGTGGGCATGAGCACGACGGCGTCGCCCCCGCCGATGACCTGGGCGACGATGTCGGCCTGGTCGGCGCGGAACAGGTCGTAGCCGTAGACCTCGTGCAGCACCTCGCGCGGGTCGCGCCCCGTGAAGTCGCGACGGGCGGTGGCCCTTCGGGCGACGGATGCCGCGGACTCGGGCGCGTTCGACGCGCGGCGGCCGGCATCGCCGGGCCCGGCCCTGCGGGCGGGGCCACCGCCGAAGCCCTCGGGCTCGGGCGGCGGCGGCGCGTCGAAGTCGTCGGGCGGCGCGAGCTCGTCGGGGTTCCACTCGTAGCCGTCGTACGGGTCGATCGCCACGCCCGCCTGGGGGTCGCGATCGGGTCCGGGAGTCACCCGCCCACGATAACCCGCGCCCCCGACACCGACCTGCGCGCGGTCACGAGCGGAGGAGGTCTCACCGCCGGAGGACGGGCGGGAGCGCCTGCATCCTCCGGCCGTGAGATCCCCTCCCGCCATCACGAATCGCCCGAGCGCGCGAGGATCTGGCGCGATGTCGGATCGCGCGCCTACGGTGGAACCACGCCTGAGGAAGGAATCCGCATGACCCTCGAGACCCGCGTCACCCGCAACGACGAGACGTCGCGGTACGAGATCCACGTCGGAGACGCCGTCGGCGGTTTCGCCGAGTTCCTGACCTCGCGCAGCGGCCGCGTCATCATCACCCACACCGAGCTCGACCCGCAGTTCAAGGGTCAGGGGTTGGGGTCGATCCTCGCCGGCGAGGCGCTCGCCGACCTCGCCCGTCGCGGCGATGTCGTCGTGCCGCGATGCCCGTTCATCGCGCACTACCTCAAGGGCAACGACGTCGCGGGCCTCGTCGTCGACTGGCCCGACGACGACGACGCCGCGGAATCGGCGACCCCGGGCGAACAGTCGTCGTGACCCGGCTCGACACCGACGGCGCCGCCGGCCGGTCGCCCGAGACCGAGGGCCCCGTCGCCTGCGACGGACCCCGCAGTCTGCTGCTCGAGGCACGGGAAGTGCCGCTGGGCGGGGTGCGGGCGATGTCGGTGCATCGCAGCCTGCCGCAGCGCGCACTGCCGATGGTCGGCGCCTGGTGCTTCCTCGACCGCTTCGGTCCGCAGGAGGCGAAGATGCGCGTCGAGCCGCACCCGCACATCGGACTCCAGACGGTCACCTGGCCGTTCGTCGGCGACGTGCGGCACCGCGACGCGGTGGGCAGCGACGTGGTCGTCCGACGCGGCGCGCTGAACCTCATGACGAGCGGGGCGGGCATCTCCCACTCCGAATACTCGGTCGGCGACGACCCCGTGCCCCTCGACGCCCTCCAGCTCTGGGTCGCGCTCCCCGAATCGCGTCGCCACGGCGCCCCCGCGTTCGAGCAGCACGCCGAGCTGCCCGTCGTCGCGCTCGAAGCCGTCGGCGCCGGCGCCGAGGGCGAGGCCACCGTCGTGCTGGGCGAGCTCGCCGGCGTCTCGTCGCCGGCGACCGTCCACACCCCGATCGTCGGAGCAGAGGTGCGCATTCCGGCAGGCTCCACGGTGCGCATCCCGCTGCGCCCCGACTGGGAGCACGCGGTGGTCGGATGCTTCGGAGAGGCGCACGTCGCGTCAGACCCGACCGCACCCGTCGCGCTCGACAGCACGCACCTGCTCTACCTCGGAACGTCGCGCGAGTGGGTCGACGTCTCGAGCGGCGCCGACGCGACGGTCTTCCTCCTGGGAGGCGAGCCGTTCGAGGCCGACATCGTCATGTGGTGGAACTTCGTCGGCCGCACCCACGACGAGATCGTCGACGCCCGCGATGACTGGGAGGCAGCGGCCGCCCGGTTCGGTCACGTCGTCGACCACGCCGACGAGCGCATTCCCGCACCGCCCCTCCCCGGCGTGCGCCTCACCCCGCGCCGTCGCCCTGAGCGGCCTCGCGGCTGACCACGCCGCATCCGTCTCGGCATCGAAGGGCCGCGCACCGACGGTGCCCGATTCCGCCGATCGTGCGCGAAAATCCGGGCACCACCGGCCGATACGGGCACTCTCGAGCGACCCGGCCGCCCGGCCCGCGGCCAGACCGCGAGCGATACGCTGGAGCCGTGGCGGCAGCATCCCGACTCTCCACGCGCGTCCTGCTGGTGTGCGCGGCCATCGGCGTCGCCACGGGCCTGCTGGGTGCCGTCGCCGGCTGGGTCACCCCGGCGGTGATTGCCGGCATCCCGGTGATCTACGGCTTCGTGCTCGGCGTGCACGTGATCCCGGGGATCATCTCGCAGGAGGTGCTGCGGCTTCCTCTCGTCGCCCTCATCACCCACGTGCTGGCCGCTCTCGTCTCCAGCGCCGTCGCCCCGCAGTTCGCGCTGTCGTTCCTCGGCACGGCGCTGCTGTTCGGCGGCATCCAGGAGGGCGTCGCAGCCCTCACCCGCTACCGTGTCTGGCGATCGTGGCGCTTCTTCATCTCGGCGGTCATCATCGGCGCCGTCATCGCCGTCGCCGTCGGATTCATCGCGCACCTGTCGACGATGGCGCCCTGGGCGGGCGTCTCCTACCTCGTCCTGGCCGTGCTCGGACCGGTGGCGTGGACGGCCGCCGCCCTCGCCGTCGGCGCCGCCCTCCGCCGCACCGGAGTCGGCCGGGTCCCCGGCCACCGCTGAGCCCCGGCCCGCCAACTTAGGGTGGGCTAAGTTGGACGGATGACGTCCGTCCCCCTCCTTCGCGTCCGCGGGGTCGGGATCACCCACGACGAGGCATCCACGGCGACCCCCGCCGACGTCACCTTCGACGTCTCGCCGGGCGAGGTGGTGCTCCTGCTCGGACCGAGCGGCTCGGGCAAATCCACCCTCGCCCTGGCTCTGAACGGACTGATCCCCCATGCCGTTCCCGCGACCGTGGTCGGCACGGTGCGGGTCGGAGAGGCGGATGCGGCGACCACCCCGGTGGCGGAGCTCAGCACGCGGGTGGGAATGGTGTTCCAAGACCCCGACGCTCAGCTCGTCACGGGCACCGTGCTCGACGAGGTGGCGTTCGGACCGGAGAACCTGCGACTGCCGGTCGACGACGTGCTCGCGCGCGCCGAGACAGCGCTCCGACGCGTCGGACTCTGGCACCGCCGGGCCGACAACCCCGACCTCCTGTCGGGCGGCGGCCGTCAGCGTCTCGCGATCGCCTGCGCGCTGGCGATGGGGTCGCCCCTGCTCGTGCTCGACGAGCCCACGGCGAACCTCGACCCCCGCGGCATCGAGGAGGTCTACGCGGCGCTCGCGGATCTCGTCGCCGAGGGCGACCGCGCGATCGTGCTCGTCGAGCACAACCTCGACGCCGCCGTCGGGCTCGTCGACCGCGTCGTCGTGATCGACGCCCGCGGCCACCTCGTCATGGACGACACCGTCGACGCCGTGATGCGACGGCGCGCCGACGAGCTGCTCGACCTCGGTGTGTGGCTGCCGACCTCCGCGCTGGCCGCGATGCGCCTGCGCCGCGCGGGGATGACGCTCGATCCGCTCCCCCTCACCCCCGCCGAGCTGCACGCCGCGCTCGAGGCCGAACCGGCCATCGAGATCGGTGCGATCGGCGGGAACAGGCAAGCCGCGGCCGCTCGCGCACCGATCGCGGCCGATTCCACCGGTTCGGGTGGAGCTCGACAGGCTCCGTCGACCGCAGCATCCGCGCCCCTCGTGCGGGTGCGCGGGCTCACGCTGACACGCGGGCGCACCCCCGTGCTGCACGACGTCGACCTCGACATCGCCGCGGGCGAGTTCATCGCGATCGTCGGCGCGAACGGCGCCGGCAAGACGAGCCTCGCGCAGGCGCTCGCGGGGGTCATGCGACCGCCCCGCGGCACGGTCGAGGTCGCCGGGCGCGACGTGCACCGCACCGACGCGCGCACCCTCGCCGCGTCGGTCGGCTTCGTCTTCCAGAACCCCGAGCACCAGTTCGTGGCCAACTCGGTGTTCGACGAGCTCGCCCACGCACTCCGGATGCAGCGGCTGCCCGACGACGAGGTGCACCGTCGTGTCGACGACATGCTCGCGCGCTTCGGGCTCGAGCACCGCGCGCAGGCGCATCCGTTCCTGCTGTCGGGAGGACAGAAGCGGCGGTTGTCGGTCGGTACGGCACTGATCGGCGGCGCGCGCCTGCTGGTGCTCGACGAGCCGACCTTCGGCCAGGACCGCGCCCGCGCCGACGAGCTGCTGTCGCTGTTGGAGGGGCTCCACACCGAGGGCGCCACCGTCGTCGTCGTGACGCACGACATGCAGCTCGTGACCGACTACGCCGAGCGCACGGTGGTCGTCTCCGACGGACGCATCCTCGCGGCCGCGCCGACCACGGCCGTGTTCGCCGACGACGCCCTCATCGAACGCGCGGGCCTGCGCCCGCCGCCGCTGCGGCAGGCGCTCCGGGGGCTGACGCATCATCCGTCGCTGTCGTCCGTCGCGCGCATCGCCGATCTCCCCGGGGCGAGAGGATGACCGCCGTCGTCGACCCGTACGCCGAGGCCGCGCCCTCCCGCGGGCTGCGCTTCCTCCCGGCGCTGAACCCGCTCGCGAAGATCGCCGCGCCCCTGCCCGCGATGATCGCGCTGGTGTTCGCGCGCGATCTCGCGGCGCCGCTGGCGTTCCTCGTGCTCGCGTACGCCGTGCTGCTGGTGGGCGCCCGGCCGAGCGGTCGGATGCGGGGGCTGCTCGCCTTCGCCATCCCCGCCTCGGTGCTCGTGATCGGCCTCGGATTCTCGGTCTGGGCCGACGCCGCGCGCGTCGACCAGTCGGTGACGGTGCTGCAGCTCGGCGGGTGGACGCTGTACGGCGGAGCCCTCGCGACAGGGTTCGCGACGGCGCTGCGCCTCGGGGCGATCGTCGCGCTCGCGCTCGTCGGCGGGCTCACCACGACCGGCCCCGACCTGGTGCGCTCTCTCGTGCAGCAGCTGCGCGTGCCCTACCGGATCGGATACACGGCGCTGGCCGCATTCCGCTTCGTGCCGAGGTTCGGACACGAGCTGGAGATCATCCGTCAGGCGCATCGGGTGCGCGGGGCGCACGGCGGCCGTGGGCCCGTCGCCGCGGCCGCGCGCTGGGGAGGTTACATCGTGCCGCTCCTGGCCGGGGCGATCCGTCATGCCGAGCGGGTCGCGCTCGCCATGGACGCGAGGGCCTTCGGCGCCCACCCGACCCGCACCGAGCGCCATCTCGTGCCGTTCCGCGCGCGGGACGTGGTGTTCGTCGTCGCGTTCTGGGCAGCATCCGCGGCGCTGTTCGCGTGGGCCGGCGCCACGCCCCTCGCCGGCTGAGCGGGTAGGCCTACGGGCCCCTGCATAGACTCGTCCGAGACCGACGAGGGGAACCATGACCCGACGACGCAAGACCGTGGCGCAGCACGCGCGCCTCGGATCGCCGAGCCTGGTGGCCCAGCTGCTCACGCTGGTCGGCGTGATCGTCGCGGTGGTGCTGGTCGCCGGCGCGGGCACGATCGGTTACACCGCGTACAGCCTGGCGGCCTCCATCGAGGAGAACTCCGTCGACCTCGACACCGAGGTGGCTCAGCCTCCCAGCGTCGGGGCGTACGAGGGACCGTTCGACGTGCTCATCGTCGGCACCGACGAGTGCGAGCCCGATCTGATCGCCATGTTCCCGGGCCGGTGCACAGGACCCGACGCAGACGGTCGCCTGAACGACGTGAACATGCTCGTGCACGTGTCAGACGCCCCCCGCCGCGTGACCGTCGTGTCGTTCCCCCGCGATCTGCAGGTCGCGATCCCCGAATGCACCGACGACGACGGAGTCGTGCATGCCTCGGTGAGCAAGCAGTCGCTCAACGCCGCCTACGGAAAGGGCGGTCTGAACTGCGTCGTCAACACGGTGTCGGCACTGAGCGGGCTCAGCATCCCGTTCGCCGCGAAGGCCAGTTTCGGCAACGTCATCGCCATCACCGACGCCATCGGCGGGGTCGAGGTCTGCATCGGTGAGGGCGGACTGCGCGACCCGAAGAACACGGGCATCGACTGGTCGGCCGGTCCCCGCACCGTTCAGGGCGCGGAGGCGCTGCAGTTCCTGCGCGTGCGGTCCGGCGTCGGCGACGGCAGCGACCTCGCCCGTATCGGCAACCAGCAGCAGTACCTGTCGAGCCTTTCCCGCAAGCTCACGGGCGGCGTACTCTCCGATCCTGCCGCGGTGCTGCGCCTGGCGACCGCCGCATCCGAGAACATCACGCCCAGTTCGAGCCTGGCCAACCCGATCCGCATCATGCAGCTCGCGCTCGCGGCGAAGGACGTTCCGACCTCCGACATCACCTTCGTGCAGTTCCCGGTGTTCGACGACCCCAGCAACACCAACCACGTCATCCCCGATCAGCAGGCGGCCGCCGAGCTGTGGGATGCCCTCGCGCAGAACCGACCGCTCGAGCTCACGGGGCAGCTCGGCGCGAACGGGGGCGTCGTCGAGGCAGCCCCGACCGAGACGACACCCCCGTCCGACGCGCCCGAGCCGACACCCCCGTCCAACGCACCCGAGCCGACAGATGCGGTGACCTCGGCGCCGTCCGACGAGTCGGTCGCGCTGCCGGGGAACGTCAGCGGCTCGAAGGCCGACCAGGCCACCTGCACCGCCTGAGCGGCGGGAAAGACGGCGGATCAGCGGCGTGCAGCGGCGAGGGTGCGGTGTGCCGCGCGCACCATCGCGACGTCGAGGAACGTGCCGTCCTCGAGAACGACCGTTCCCGAGCCGTCGCCCGCGGCGGAGCCGACCCTCGCGATGATCTCCTCCGCCCGTCTCACCGCGGCATCGGTGGGCGTGAACACCGAGCGGATCACCGCGAGCTGCCGCGGATGTATCGCCGTGCGCCCGCCGAACCCGAGACGTGCCCCCTCCCGGCAGCTGCGCTCCAGCCCATCGAGGTCGCGGACATCGGCGTAGACGCTGAGGAGAGGGGCGGGCAGACCCGCCGCGGCCGCGGCGTTGACGACGCGGCTGCGCGACCAGCGCAGCCCCGCCTCCCCCTCCTCGCCCTCGGGGACGGCGAGCTCGGCGCGCAGATCCGCCTCGCCCGTGGAGATGGACGCCGCTCCCGACGTGGCGATCTCGAACGCCCGCTCCACGGCGAGCGCCGTCTCGAGGAGGGCGTGCACATCACGGCCCGGGAGCGCCTGCAACACCTGGTCGACGTCGGCGGCGGACTGCGTCTTCGACAGACGCACGCCGATCGAGACCGGGAGGATTCGAAGCGCCGCGAGATCATCGTCGTGCCAGGCGGAGCCGCGGGCGTTGATCCGTACCTGCACCGCCACGACCGATCCCTCGCGCGCCGCGGCGTCGATCTCGCCGGCGAGGGAGGCCAGCACCTCTCGTGCGACGGCCTTGCGCGCCGGCGCGACGGCGTCTTCGAGGTCGACGATGACGCCGTCCGCCCCGGAGCGGAGCGCTTTCACGACCCGCTCGGGACGATCGCCCGGAACGTAGAGCGCCGCGATGGTCATGAGATCGTCCCTTCGTCGCGCAACGCAGCGATCTGCGCGGCGGTGTACCCGAGTTCCTCGAGCACGCGGTCGGTGTCGGCGCCGTGGCCGCGACCGGTGAAGTCCACACGCGACTCGCTCTGCGACATGCGGAACAGCGGCCCCTGCATCGCCATCTCGCCGAGGTCGGGATCGTGGATGCGGCGGATCGTGCCGATGGCTTCGAACTGGGGGTCGTCGACGATGTCGCTCGCGTCGTAGATGGGCGCGACGGCTGCCTCGGCCGCGTCGAAGGCGGCGATCACCTCCGCGCGGTCGTGACGGGCGATCCACCCGCCCACCGCCTCGTCGAGCACGTCGGCGTGCGCGGCGCGCTCGGCGCCCGACGCGAACCAGGGCTCGTCGACGAGTTCCGGTCTGCCCACGAGGGCCATGACGCGCTCGGCGATCGACTGCGCACTGGTCGACACGGCCACCCACGAGCCGTCGGCGGTGCGGTAGGCGTTGCGCGGCGCGTTGTTGCCGGAGCGATTGCCCGTCCGCGGCTGCACGGTGCCCAGCTGATCCCACCGGGTGATCTGCGGACCGAGCATGGCCAGGATGGGCTCGATGATCGCCACGTCCACCTCCTGCCCGCGCCCCGAGGCATCGCGGGCGTGCAGCGCCACCATCACCGCGTACGCGGTGGCCAGCGATGCGACCCCGTCGGCGAGGCCGAAGGGAGGCAGGGTGGGCGGCCCGTCGGGCTCGCCCGTGGCGGCGGCGAATCCGCTCATGGCCTCGGCGAGGGTGCCGAACCCGGGCCGCGAGCGGTACGGACCGATCTGGCCGAACCCGGTCACCCGGGCCAGCACGAGACCCGGGTTGTCCGCGGAGAGCTCCGTGTAGCCGAGGCCCCAGCGCTCCAGCGTTCCGGGTCGGAAGTTCTCGATCACGACGTCGGCGGTGGCCGCGAGACGCAGGAACGCCTCCCGGCCGCCCTCGGTGTGCAGGTCGATCGTGACGGTGCGCTTGTTGCGCCCGAGCGTCTTCCACCAGAGGTTGTGGCCGTCCTTGCTGGGGCCGTGGCCACGGGAGGGGTCGGGACGCGTCGGATGCTCCACCTTGATCACCTCTGCGCCCATGTCGCCGAGGTGCATGGCGGCCATGGGCCCGGCGAACAGCGTCGAGACATCGATGACGCGGAGGCCGTGCAGGGGGGTCATCGCTCGCCGTCCCAGCACACGCGGAAGCCGATCGAGGGGGATGCGTCGATCCCCAGCCCGGGGAGGAGGTATTTCGCCGCGAACTGCGGATGCTGCGGCCCCCCGTCGAAGTACCAGTCCGACCCCTCCGAGCGGTGGTCGCTTCCGCCCTTCAGCATCACGAACCGCGTGCGTCCGTCGCTGTGCTCCGACTCGGTCCAATTCCACACCAGAGGACGCCGGCGCGTGAAACCCGTCTGCTCGGCGGCGAGCTGCCACTCGTCCTCGCTGGGCAGTCGTCCCCCGACCCAGGCCGCGTAATCGCGGGCACGGGCGAACGTCACCCGCGAGACGGGACGTTCGGAGCGGGGGTGCTCGGACGCGTCGGCCGCACCGATCGCGTCGAGGTACCGCGCGAACTCGGCCTCGGTCACCTCCTTAGCGGCCACGCGCACGGGAGCGTCGAGGACGGCGACCCGCTCGAGCGTGCGCAGGTCGTGCAGACGCGGCGGGAGCGGCTTCCACTCGTCCACGTAGGGAGCACCCTCGTACATGCCGGTCTCCCTCATGCGGTACCGCACGGTCAGAACGTGCTCGCCCTGCGGGACGACGAGAGCCCCCGCCGAGGCGCGCGCGATCTCGGCGGCACCCGCTGAAGCCCCCTCACGCGGGACGGGCGCGAGCCGATGTGCCCGCCGGTGGGGGAACGTCGCATCGGCGACGTGGGGCCTCCCGGCGAGCGCCACGGCCACATCGCGAAGCTCCGGCGGTGGCGAGGCGTCGCCCTCGACCCGCGCCACGGCGGCGACGCCCCGCGCCGGCACCGTCACCGCGGGCGGCTGCGTCATCAGGACGGCGTCCGGCTCGTGAAGCGCGATCCACCGGATCGGGGCCCGCCCGCCCGGCATCGGCTCGTCCGCCACCCGCGACGCGTCGGGCGACAGTCGGTGGACCACGTCGGCATCGCCCGCGTTGGCCAGCACCGTCACGGTGACACCCTCCAGGGCGAAGTCCGACCCGGTCACCGGTCCGTCGACGACCGTCAGCGGCGTCCACTCCCCCTCGACGAACCACCGGTGAAGCAGTCGCTGCACCGGCAGCATCCGTCTCAGCGTGCCCGCGTCGCGACGGTTCCACCCGACCCACGCGCCGAAGACGACCTCCCAGACCATGACCCCGACTCCGTTCAGCCACGCCGAGCGCAGCTCGTCGGCGTGGTCGCGATGCCAGCGCCGGATGTGGTGCTGCATGTGTCGTCGCTCGAACCACCTCGCCCGCAGGACGCCGGGGGCAGCGGAGTCGGCGAACCACTGCGCCCACGAGAGGGTGTGGTCGGCGATGCGCGCCGTGGCGAGCTTGGACTCCCCCTCGAGACCGATGCCGGGCCGCGCCTCGTCGAGCGCGGCCACGAGATCGGGTTCGGCCTTCTTCAACGTGTCGAGGAACACCCCGTCCGCGCCGAGACGAACGACCACGTCCGCGAGCTCGGCGGCGTCCTCGCCGCCCCGACGCGTGCCGGTGTCCCACGGGTTGTAGTCGACGAAGACCGCGACCCCCGCATCCCGCAGAGACGCCGCGGCCGCCTCGAGCCCCGGCACACGGTAGTAGTCCCACTGGTTGCGGTCGTCGATGCCGATGACCGGGTACGCGTGCCAGAGCACCACCCCGTCGAGCCCTCCGAAGCGCTCGCGGGCGTCGTGGAGGAAGCGCTCCGGGGTGAAGCGCTGCGCAGCGAAATCGAAGAACAGCTCGTCCCACAGCCACACCTGCGCGACGGTGAAGCACCGACTCGCCCAGGCCGAGGCCGGATCGTCGTAGCGGGCGGTCTGCGCGTACCGGCGACGCGCACCGTCGCGCCAGGCCGTCAGCTGCGCGCGCCAGCGAGACAGATCGGCCGGATCGTCGGGAGCGGCGAAGATCTTGGCGTCGTCGAGGCGCTCGGCCATTTCGCCTTCGGAGAGGTCGCCGTCCAGCGGCACGGCGGTGGGAAGGTCGATCTCCCGCGGGTGCAGCGGGTCGAATCCAGCGCTCATCGGCTCTCCCCCGAACGTGCGATCAGATCGGCGACCTCGGCGGCCGTGGGCACGGCGTCCTGGGCGCCGGGGCGTTCCACCGCGAGCGCAGCGGCGGCGCCGGCGACCCGCGCCGCCTCCGCGAAGACCTCGAGGACGGCGCCGTCGCCGGGCAGGGCGCCGGAACGGGCGAGGGATGCGGCGAAGACGCCGCAGAAGGTGTCCCCCGCACCCGTCGTGTCGACCGCTCTGACCGGGTGGGCGGGAAGCATCCGTCGGTCACCGGAGACCACGACGAGGCATCCCCGCGAACCCAGGGTGACCACGAGCGCCGGCAGTCGCGCGGCCAGGGCGCCCACGGCATCGTCGAAGCCCTCGACGTCGGCGATGTCGCGCAGCTCGTGCTCGTTGACCACCAGCACGTCGACGTCGGCGAGGAGTGTCGCTCCGTCGCCCGTCAGCGGGGAGGACGGGGCGGCGTTGAGGACGTGCCACGCCCGGTCCGCGCGGGCGGCAGCCGCCGCTCGGACGAGGGGCACAGGAACCTCCAGCTGCGTCACGAGCACTCGCGCGCCGGCGACGATCGCGCTCTGGCTCTCGCTCAGCTGCGTGGGTGCTCCGTTCGCCCCGGCGACCACGACGATGGCGTTCTCGCCGTCGTCGTCGACGGAGATGAGCGCCGTACCGGTCGGCGCATCGGCCGTCTCGAGCCCGGCGACATCGATACCGTCGGCGCGCATGCCCTCCCGCAGCTCGGCGCCGCCGGCGTCATCGCCGACCGCGCCGACGAAAGCGACCTCGGCGCCTCCCGCGCGGGCGGCAGCCACCGCCTGATTCGCGCCCTTCCCCCCGCCACTGCGGCGGAGACCGGAGGCCAACACCGTCTCGCCGGGTGCGGGGATGCGGGCGACGCGCGCGACGACGTCGAGGTTGGCGCTTCCCACGACGACGACGCTCATGCGCTCATCCTCTCCGGCAGCGCCGCCGTCCGTTCGGCGAGCGCGCGGATGGAGCGTTCCGATCCACCCGGGAGCGAGGTGGAGATGCTGTCGCGCAGCGGTGAGGTCCATCGCTCATCGATCCCCTCGGATCCGAGGAGTCCGCCCAGCACGGACCCGACCGTGGCCCCGGCGGAGTCGGTGTCCCATCCGCCGGCCACCGCGAGCGCCACACCGGTGCCGAAGCGGCCGTCGGCGCCCTCGATCGCGCACGCGATGAGCGCGGCGTTGTTGAGGGTGTGCACCCAGTGCATGCCGCGGAACTCCTCGTGCAGCACGTCGAGCGCCCCGTGCGTCGTGCGACGGCCCGCGACGATGTCGGCGCCCAGCTCACGGCCCAGCCGCACGGCGCCCGCGAGGCGCGACCGCGGCGGCACCACCCCGCTCGCCGCATCGAGCGCTTGGCCGGCGGAGCCCGCGACGATCGACTCCGCGCAAAGGGCCGCAGCCCACATCGCGCCGTACAGGCCGTTGCGCGTGTGACTGAGTCGCGCGTCGGTCCACGCCGAAGAGGCCGCCGCGAGCGGATCCCCCGGGTTCGCCCATCCGTGCACGTCGGCGCGGATCAACGCCCCGATCCACTCGCGGAAGGGGTTGCGGTACGTGGCGGTCTCGGGGACGGGTCGGGCGTCGAGCAGGTTGCGGTACGCCGCGCGTTCCGCCGTGAAGACGCGACCGGCCGGCAGCGACGCCAGCCAGGCCTGCGCGACGTCGTCGGTCGTCAGCGCGGGCCCGTGCTGCTCGAGCAGATCGAGTGCGAGCAGCGGGAAGTTCAGGTCGTCGTCCTCCGGCATGCCGTCGATGTTCTCCACGAGCGACGTCGGAGCAGAGCGGCGGTTCCAGGGCCACCGCTCGGCGACGTCCTGCGGCAGCCCCACGGCGGTGAAGTAGCCCCTGATGGGCCAGTTCCCGGTGCTCCGCGCGATCTCCTCCACCCCGGCACGAGGAATCTTCTCGACCGGCTTCCCCAGCAGACAGCCCGCCGCGCGCCCCAACCACGCGCCGTGCACCCGGTCGAACGAGGCCCGCCGCACAGCATCCGGTCGTCGCGCGGTGATGATCTCTGCGATCGCGGCCCAGTCGTCGGGCTCGTCTGCGCTGGGCGCCCGGTGACCATCGAGCTCGTCGAGGATGCGCCGCGCGAGCGAACGCACCTCCGGCGCCGCCGGAACGGCGCTCGCCCCGCTGGGTGCCAGCACCGTGGACCCGCCGGCGCCCTCCCACCGCCGCGCGACATCGGCCAGGGCGTCGGCCGGTACGCCCTGCTCGCGCAGAGCCACCAGTTCCGCAGCCACGAGGTCTTCGGGCTGAGCCCAGGTCAGCCTCATACGGGAACACCATCCCACTGCCCGGCCAGCAACGCCTCGAGGGCCCCGCCGCGGGCGCGGGCTCGCTCCGCGTCGGCAGCGGCGACGTCTCGGACGACGGAGGTCATCGTCTGAATCACACCGTCGAGATCGAGGCGGCTCGCCTCGGTCACGCCCGACACCCATTCGTCGGGCACTGCGGCGCGACCGCCCAGACCGCCGCAGATCGCGCCGGCCATGACGGCGATCGAGTCGGAGTCGCGGCCGTAGTTGACCGCATCGAGAACGGATGCGGCGAGGTCGCCGCCGTGCGCGACGACGAAGGCGAGCGCCACCGGCAGTTCCTCGATCGACTTCGTGCGCGAGGGCAGGCGGGCATCCATCGCGGGCGCGCGGTAGGCGTCTCCGACGGTGTCGAAGGGCGACACCGCAGCGCGCACCACCCGGCCGAGTTCGCGCGGATCGTCCGACCCGCCCCCCGCGAGGAACCGGTCCACGGCCTCGAGCACCGCGCGGAGGGCCGCTGCCGTGCCGTCGTGCGCGACGGAGAGCGCCGCCTCTCGGACCGAGGCCACGGTCGCGGCGGGCGCTGCCGCGGCGGCGACCGCGGCAGCGAAGACGCCCGCGGCCTCGCGGCCGTACGAGGCCTGGTGCGCGCCGGTGATGTCGATCGCCTCCGCGTACGCCGCCTGGGGGTCGCCGATGTTCACGAGCCCGACCGGCGCCATGTACATCGTGGCGCCGCAGTTGATGATGTTGCCCACACCCGCCTCCCGGGGGTCGGCGTGACCGTAGTGGAGCTTGGCGACGATCCATTTCTCGGCGAGGAACACGCGCTGCAGGATCAGCACGTCATCCTCCAGCTCGGGCACCCAGCGGCGCTCACCGATCATCAGCGGCACCAGGTCGCTGGCCACGTTGTAGGCGTCGAGGTGCGCGCGCCGGGCGTCGTACACCTGCACCAGGGCATGGGTCATGAGGGTGTCGTCGGTGACGTGCCCGTCGCCCTTGTGGTACGGCGCGATGGGTCGCGCGGTGCGCCAGTCGGCCAGGAACGGACCGACGATCCCGGTGACCCGTCCCTCGTACCGCTCCTCGATCTGCTCCGGCGTCCACCCCTCGGTCGCACCGCCGAGGGCATCTCCCACCGCCGCGCCCGCGAGCACGCCCGCGACCCGATCCTGCAACGCATCCATTGAATCCCTCATCCGTTCGTCTCCTGCCGGCTTGCTCGGGAGACGGGCCGTGCGCCCGTCCCCCGTATCGTGCGCGTCTATCCCCTGATCTCCGACCAGCCCTCGCTCAGCTGGGTGCCGAGTTGATCCGAAGAGATCTGGTCGGCGAGGTACTGCTGGAACGCGGGGGTGGCGATGGTGTCCTTCCACTCCGTGTAGCCGTCGACCTTGAGGAAGGGCGGACCGACCAGGCCGTCTCCCGAGGCGAGGATCTGCTCCCAGCCCACGGCGTCGCCGGCGAGCGCTGCCACCCGGTCGCGGGCACCCTGCGAGGAGGGGATGAGTGCGTCGGCGTACGCAATCTCAGCGAGGTTGTCGGCACCCATGAAGAAGTTCAGGAACTGGGCGGACTCCTCGACGTGCTCCGAGTCCACGTTCACCGAGTAGGTCTGCGGGTTGGCGGCCTGGAGTGCGCCGGCGCTCCCCTCCAGCGGCGGCAGGACCGTCCACTCGAAGCCCTCGGGCGCGTCGCTGGCGATGTTCGTCGCCTGGAAGGAGCCCTGCACCGTGAGGGCCACCTTGCCGCCGTAGAAGGACGCGAGCACCTCCGAGCCCGACTGCGTGAGCGAGGTCGGGTCGAGCGAGCGATCGTCGTAGGCCATCTCGTGGATACGCTCGGGCACGGCGAGTTCGTCGGCCCCGACGTCGATCGAGGCGTCGGCGCCCTGCCCGTCGAAGTAGCCTCCGTCGAAGCCCAGCGACAGGCTCATCATGGTCGCGGTGGGTGAGGCGAGCCCCCACCCGAGGCCGAACTGGCCGTCGGTCGTGGTCGCCCGCGCGATCTCCTGCAGCTGCTCCCATGTCATCGAGTCGCCCGTGGGGATCTCGACGCCGGCCTGCTCGAGCAGCGCGGTGTTCGCGAACACCATGTACGACTGCAGGGTGGAGGGGTAGGCGATGATCTGGTCGTCGACCGTCACCGAGTCCCAAATGCCCTCGGAGATGTCGTCGCGCAGCTCGGGGTCGATCAGATCGGTCAGGTCGGCGAGATACCCGTCGAGCGCGAACGACGTGATCGACGACGCCTCGTAGTGGATGATGTCGGGCGCCGTGCCGCCGGTGAACTGCGTGATGAGCTTGTCGTAGGTGCCGTCCCAGCCTGCCTGCACGATCTGCACCTGGATGTCGGGATTCTCGCCGTTCCACGTGTCGACGATGTCGGCGATGGCCGCCTGCGTGGCCGGCTGATCCGAGAGCGACTGGAACTGGAGGGTGACGACGCCGTCCTCGCTGGTGGATCCGCCGCTCGCGCTGCCCTGCTGGCACGCGCTGAGGGCGAGGGCGGCGATGCCCGCGAGCGCCAAGGCGCCGATGCCTCGGGTGGTTCTCAACATGATGACCTTTCTTTCTCCCAATGGGGGGACTAGCCCTTGACGGCACCGGCGAGCATTCCGCCGGTGAGTTTCTTCTGAAGGATGCTGAAGATGATCAGCGACGGGATCGTGGCGAGGATCGCCCCGGCCGCGAGCGGGCCGAGCTGCGTCTGGCCCTCCGCGCCCAGGAACGAGCGCAGCGCGATCGGCAGGGTGTACAGCTCGGGACTCTGGATGAGCACGAGAGCGAGGAAGAACTCGTTCCACGCCGACACGAAGGTGAACATCGCCGTCGCGACCAGGCCGGGAGCCAGCAGCGGCAGGACCACGCGGCGCAGGATGGTCAACCGACCGGCGCCGTCCATCTCGGCCGCCTCCTCCAGCTCGCGCGGGATCGCCGCGACGTACCCCTGCAGCATCCACAGGGTGAACGGCATCGTGAAGGTGACGTAGACGAGGATCAGCCCGAGCAGGGTGTCGTTGAGCTGGATCGTCCGCAGCACGAGGAACAGCGGAATGATGATGAGGATCGACGGGAACACCTGGCTGGTGAGGATCCACACCGTGCCCGCCGCTCGCAGCTTGCCCTTGAGCCGGGCGAGCGCGTAGGCCATCGGCATCGACAGCAGCACCGTGATGACCATCGTGCTGACCGAGACCAGCACCGAGTTGCCCGCGGCCGTGATGAGGCTCTGCCGCTCGAGGGCGGTGACGTAGTTGCCGAATTCCCACACCGCGGGCAGCAGGTTGACCGCCAGCGAGTTCAGCTCGGACGACGTCTTGAACGACGCCGAGAGCAGCCAGAGGAGCGGGAACCCCAGGAAGATCAGGTACCCGGCCAGGGCGGCGTACATCAGACCGGTGGTGTACCAGGGACGCCGGGTCACGATCGACCGCCCTTCGCCTGACGGAACTGATGCACGAGGTAGATCGACAGGAAGAGCATGATCGCGATGACCAGCACATCTCCCATCGCCGAGGCGTAGCCGATCTCGCGATTGCGGAACGCCTCGAGGTAGGTGAACAGCGGCGGGATCATCGTGCGCCCGCCCGGCCCGCCCTCGGTGAGCACGTAGATGAGCCCGAAGGAGTTGAACTGCCAGATGAAGTCGAGGATCGTCACCGCGATGATGATGGGGCGCAACGCCGGCAGGGTCACGTGCCAGAAGCGGCGCAGCGCCCCGGCCCCGTCGACGGCCGCTGCCTCGTGCAGTTCGGGGGCGATGGACTGCATGCCCGCCAGGAGCAGCACGGTGGTCTGCGGGATGCCCGACCACACGCCGACGACGATGACCGCGGGCAGCGCCGTGGAGAAGTCGCCCAGCCAGTTCACCCCCGGCAGACCGAACCACCCGAGCGTCGCGTTGAGAGGACCGGAGTTCGGGTTGTAGATCATGCGCCACACGATCGCGATGACGACCGGCGGCATCGCCCACGGGATGAGCGCGAGCACGCGGGTGAGGGTCTTGAGGCGGAGGTTGCTGTTGAGCAGCAGTGCGAGGCCCATCGCCGAGACGAGGGTGAGCAGCGCGACCGATCCCGCCCAGACGAGCCCGATGCCGAAGGAACCCCAGAAGCGCTGATCGCCGGCGAGCTCGATGAAGTTGCCGAGCCCGATGAAGTCGATCTCCGCATCGCGGCGCAGCGTGGCGTTGGTGAACCCGAGCGCGACCCCGCTGACGAGCGGGACGACCGAGAAGATGATGATCGGGAGGAGAGCCGGTACGACGAGGGCGATGGCCTCCCGACGCTCGGCACGCGCCCGTGGGCCGATCCTGCGCACCGTGGCCTTCGCCGGGCGCTCCCGGGTGAGCGTGCTCATACCGCGTCCTCCCGTGCGACCGCCCGCAGCGAGGGCTGCGCCCGCCGGCTCGACCCGCGTACGACCAGCGAGGGCGCGACCGTGACGGTGTGCGCGGCACGCCCGGGGTCGGCGATGCGGGCCAGGAGCAGGTCGGCGGCCACTCGGCCGCGCTCCTCGGCGCCGAGGTCGACGCTGGTCAGCCCGAGACGGGCGACGCGGGACAGCTCGGTGTTGTCCATTCCGGTGACGGCGAGGTCGTCCGGCACCGTCCTCCCCAGATCGTCCGCGGCATGCAGCACACCGATGCCGATGAGGTCGTTGGCGGCGACGACGGCGTCGGGACGGAACCCCTCGGCGGTCTCCAGAACCTCCAGGGCCGCGCGGTGGCCCGCGGCGATGGTGAAGTCGGCGGCGATCACCGTACGGCTGTCGATCCCGGGGTGGTCACGCATCGCCTCTTCGAATCCCTGGAGCCGCAGGCGCCCGGGCGTCGTGTCCACGGGGCCGTTGATGAACGCGATGCTGCGCCGGCCCTCTGCGACGAGGTGGTCGACGGCGAGACGCATGCCGGTCACCGAGTCCGCCTGCACGGTGTCGAGACCCGAGCCCTGCGAGGCCACACCGAGCATGACCACGGGCACCGGGACGTCGACGAGCGCCTGGAGAAGCTCGGTGGTGACGCGCAACGGCGACAGGATCATGCCGTCGACGTAGCCGCGGCCGAGGTCTCGGACGACGTCGAGCGACGAGGACGCGGTGCCGGTGGAGGAGATGACCAGGCGATACCCCGAGTCGGAGACGACCCGCTCGACCGCGCTCATCATCTCGACGTAGACCGGGTTGCCGATGTCGGCCACGGCATACGCCAGCTGCTGGGTGCGACCGAGTTTGAGCGAACGCGCGGCGGCGTCGGCCACGTACCCCAGCTCCTCGGCTGCACGCCTGACCTTCTCCACGGTTTCAGCGCTGGCGATCTGTCCGTTCAGCGCGCGGGACGCGGAGGCGATGGAGACGCCGGCCAGCGCGGCGACCTGCGTGATGGTGGCTCGAGGCACATTCTCTCCCTTGAGATGCGCGGATGGAAACGTTTACACCCGCGGCGTAAACGTTTCCACTAACCGGTGCGTATGTCAACCCGAAGGTCGATCGCACCGCCTGCTTCGCGAGCCCGCGTGCTTTCGCCGAGCCCGCACGACGTCAACGCCGGCAGCGTGCGGGCTCGGCGAGTGGATGTGGTCTCGGCGGCGGTGGGACGGATGCTGCCGGGTGCGCGGGCGGGGGTCAGCTCGCGTAGCCGGGGGCGGCGGGGAGGCCGAAGAACTCCTCGAGCGTCGTCCAGCCGCCGTCGTGGTACGCCCGGGCGAGCTCGGGGCCGACGTACCGGAGGTGCCACGGCTCGGGGAGGTAGCCCGTGACGTCGGTGCGCCCGTCGAGGTAACGGACGATCCAGCCGTGCTCCCAGGCGTGCTCCGCGACCCACGCGCCCTGCGGGGTCGCGGCGAGGTCGTCGAGCGAGCCGCATCCCGACGCGCCGCACGCGACGACGTCGGCGCCGAGGCCCGACTGGTGCTCGCTGAAACCGGGCCGCGCGCTGACGAGATCGGCGCCGGCGACACCGCGGTCGCCGACGTGACCGCGGTAGGTGGACTGCTGCGTGGAGTACGAGCGGTACCCGCTCTCCATCGCCAGATCGCCCGCGCCCGCCTCACGAGCGGCGCCGATCATCGCCGACAGGGCGGCCGCCGCATCCGCCCGCAACTCTCCGCCCGAGAGGCTCTTCACTCCCCCGGGAAGCGCCAGGGGCGACGGACCGAAGTCGATCGGCGAGAACGGTCGCTGCTTGTTCACGACGACCCAGGTGCGGTTCGGGTCGCCGAGGGAGATGCACGGCGCCGCACCCGCGGCCACCGCCGAGCGGAAGGCCTCGGCGCCGCCCGCGGCGGCGATGGTCGCGCCGTCGTCTCCGGAGGCGAGCACCTGGGTGAACGTCGGGTCGTCGCAAAGAGCGCGTCCGGCGGTGGTGGCGTCCATCGTCGGCGACGGGAGCCCTTCGACGGGCATCGCCTGGATCATCGCGTCGATGCTCGGCGACGGTTCGCTGGAGGTGGCCACGCGGTCGGGCGCGGAAACGGGCGTGCCCTCGGTGAGCACC
The DNA here is from genome assembly GCF_003635115.1 of Microbacterium sp. AG1240. GTDB lineage: Bacteria > Actinomycetota > Actinomycetes > Actinomycetales > Microbacteriaceae > Microbacterium. The sequence goes on along the minus strand of NZ_RBXJ01000003.1, from coordinate 471,765 downwards.
CCTCCCGCGACCGCGGCCGTGACCGCCCCCGCACCGCCGAACAGCAGCGCGGCGGAGGCCGCCACGGCGAAGATCGCGCGCAGTCGAGCGGCCCGGCGGCCCCGCGCGTGACGAGCAAGAGTCCGCGGCGCCATCGACGCGCGCTCGGCCGCCACCCGCGCCTCGCGGCGCGTGCGGGGGGAGAACGGGCCGGGTTCCGTCACGTCCCCATTGTCGCCGATCGGTCGGGACGAAACGAGGGAGCGGCGCGCCCTTCGAGACTGCATCGCCGCGAGGTTGCTTAACATTCGTATTTCTGTTCCCATGGAGTCATGAGATGGCAGGGACAGCAACTGGGCGTGACGGATGCTGCGGCCCTGCCCGGCCTCGAGCGCATGGACGGCCTGGTGCGATCGGTCACCACCCCGGAGTTCGCCGGCATGACCTTCCACGAGGTGCTCGCGAAGACGGCGCTCAACCGCGTTCCGGGTGCGTCGGCCATGCCGTTCGACTGGACGGTGAACCCGTATCGGGGCTGCAGCCACGCGTGCACGTACTGCCTTTCCCCTGACACCCTGATCCTCATGGCCGACGGACGGCAACGCCCGATGTCCGGCCTGCGTCCGGGCGACGAGATCATCGGAACCGAGCGATCGGGCTCGTACCGTCGGTATGTCCGCACGACCGTGCGGGCGACCTGGACGACGCGCAAGCGCGCCCATCGGGTGACGCTGGCAGACGGCACCGAGATCGTCGCGAGCGGCGACCACCGCTTCCTCAGCGAGAGGGGCTGGAAGTATGTCACCGGCACGATGGCAGGAGCCGCCCGGCGCCCCTACCTGACACCGCAGAACCGGCTGCAGGGATTCGGCATCGGCGGGCCCCCGATGATCGATCCGCATCTCGGAGAAGACTTCCGCCGTGGATACCTGGCGGGGATGATCCGCGGCGACGGGATGATCTTCCACCGCACCTACGACGACGGACGCCGCGTGCGGACGGTGCATCGCTTCCGCCTCGCTCTCGCCGATACCGAAGCACTCGACCGCACCCGCACGTTGCTCGCCGCCGAGGGGATCGCGACGAATACCCGCCCGTTCAGCCAGGCGTCCTCGGCTCGACAAGAGATGACCGCCATTCACACGGCGAAAGGCGCCGACGTGCGGCGGGTGGAAGAGCTCACCGCCGAGCCCGCCGTACGTTCGCGTGACTGGCACGCGGGATACCTGAGCGGCATCTTCGACGCAGAAGGGTCGTGCTCCCGCGGCATCGTGCGCATCTCCAACGGGGACCCCGACATCCTGCGGATGGTGCGCGAGGCCCTGACCTCACTCGACCTCCCCTACGTGCAGGAGCCTCCGCGGGCGAACGGAGTATCGACGGTTCGCCTGCTCGGAGGGCTCCCCGTGCGCCAGCGTTTCTTCTCGCTGACCACTCCCTCGATCACCCGCAAGCTCGACATCGTCGGAACGGCGGTGAAGACGTTCGCCGATCTCCGCGTGACCGGCGTGGACGACCTCGGAACTGAGATCGAGATGATCGACATCACGACGGGAACGGGCGACTTCATCGCCAACGGCGTCATCAGCCACAATTGCTTCGCCCGCGGCACCCACGAGTACCTCGATCTCGACGCGGGCAACGACTTCGACAACCAGATCATCGTGAAGGTGAACGTCGCCGAGGTGCTGCGCACAGAGCTGCGCCGCGGCTCGTGGGCCCGGGAGCCCGTGATGCTCGGCACCAACACCGACCCTTATCAGCGCGCCGAGGGCCGTTATCGGCTGATGCCGCAGATCGCGTCGGCGCTCACCGAGACGGGAACACCGTTCTCCATCCTCACGAAGGGATCGCTCCTGCGGCGCGACCTTCCGCTGCTGGCGGATGCCGCAGCATCCGTGCGCGTCTCGCTGGCGATGTCGATCGGCGTGTTCGACGACGCGCTGCAGCACTCGATCGAGCCGGGCACCCCGAGCGCGCAGGCGCGACTGGACACCGTGCGGGCCGCGACCGAGCTGGGGTTCCGGGTGACGGTGTTCCTCATGCCGGTGATCCCGCACCTGACCGACTCGATCGCGGCGCTCGACGACGCGCTGCGGCGCATCCGCGAGGCCGGAGCCGTGCGGGTCGTCTACGGTGCTCTTCACCTGCGCCCGGGCGTGAAGCCGTGGTTCTTCGAGTGGCTCGAACGGGAGCACCCCGAGCTCGTCTCGTCGTACCGCGGGCTGTACCCGGGCGTCTCGACGTCGGCACCGAAGGCCTATCGCACGTGGTTGTCGAAGCGGGTGCGGCCGCTGCTCAAGATGCACCGCCTCGACGGGCACGACGAAGACGACCACCCGCGCGGCCGACCGCAGCCCGGGCTCGCCGCCCGTACGCCGTTGGCGACACCGACCGTGCGGCCCGCCGTCGCTCCGGCGACCCTGTTCTGAGCCGCTCACCGGCCGGTTCGGGGCGCAAAAATCGGGTCGGGGCGCAGAATTCCACGCCCCAACCCGAAGATCGCGCCCCGAACCGGGGCAGGGGGTCAGCCGGTGACGTTCGCGATCTGGCGGCCGGCGATCTCCTCGAGGAGGTCGTCGCCGGGGCGGGCGTCTTCGAACGGCGCGTCGATCTCGGCGCGCTCGAGCATCTCGACCATGCGGCGGCGGCGCTGACGCGGGATGAGCGTCACGACCCGACCCGTCCGGCCCGCGCGACCGGTGCGGCCCGAGCGGTGCAGATAGGTCTTGTACTCGTCGGGTGCGTCGGCCTGGACGACCAGGTCGATGTCGTCGACGTGGATGCCGCGCGCCGCGACGTCGGTCGCGACGAGAACCGCCACGCGACCCGACGTCATCTTCTCGAGGTTTCTCGTGCGCTTGGCCTGGTTCAGATCGCCGTGGAGCGCGACGGCCGAGATCCCGGCGTCGTCGAACTGCTCGGCGAGCATCTCGGCGTACGCGCGGGTGCGGGCGAAGACGAGCGTCTTCCCGGCGCGGTCGACCAGCGAGACGAGGATCTCGGCCTTGTCGCGGTGATCGATCACGAGCACGCGGTGCTCGATCGTGCCCGATTCCTGGTCTTCGCCGGCGACCTCGTAGACGGCCGGTTCGACGAGGAACTCGTCGACGAGCGCGGCGACCTCGCGGTCGAGGGTGGCCGAGAAGAGCAGCTTCTGGCTGCCGGCCGCGGTGTGTCGCAGAATCCGCTGCACGGGCTCGAGGAACCCGAGCTCGCACATGTGGTCGGCCTCGTCGAGAACGAGGATCTTGACCTCGGAGAGGTCGAGCTTGCCCTGCTCGACGAGGTCTTCGATGCGCCCGGGGGTGCCGATGACGATGTCGACGCCCTTACGGAGCGCACCGACCTGGCGCCCCTGGGGGACACCGCCGTAGATCTGCGTGGTGAAGAGGCCGACGCTGCGCGCGATCGGCTGCACCGTGCTGTCGATCTGCAACGCGAGCTCACGGGTCGGCGCGAGGATCAGCGCACGAGGCGAACGGGCGAAGGCCCGCTTCGTTCCCGCGCCGGCACGCAGCACGCTCTCCACGAGCGGGGCGCCGAAGGCGATCGTCTTGCCCGAACCGGTGCGCCCGCGGGCCAGGACGTCGCGGCCCTGGAGGATCGGAGCCACGGTCGCGGCCTGGATCGGGAAGGGGCTCGAGGCGCCGAGATCGGCGAGCACCCGCACGATGTTCTCGCCCAGGCCGAGCTCGGCGAAGCCCAGTTCGGTGACGCTCGCCGCGTCGACGGCGTCGGCCTGGAGCCGCTCGTGCACGACGTCGACGTGCTGCTCCTGCTGCGCGCTGCGCTTCGGAGCCGACGACCAGTCCGAGCGGCCCGGACCCTCGGAGCGACGGTCGTCGCGGCGGGGACGGTCGTCGAACGAACGCGCGGGACGGGCATCCCGGCGGGGGCGGTCATCGAACGACCGGGCCGGACGCTCGGACGAGCGCGCGGGACGCTCGTCGAACGACCGCGCCGGACGGTCGTCGCGGCGGGGACGGTCATCGAACGACCGAGCCGGACGATCGGACGAGCGCGCGGGACGGTCGTCGAACGACCGCGCCGGACGATCACCGCGCGCCGGGCGGTCGCCGAACGACCGAGCCGGACGCTCGGACGAGCGCGCGGGACGGTCGTCGAACGAACGGCGGGGACGGTCGTCGCGGTAGGACGGACGCGCGTCGCCCGTGGTGCGGCGCTCCGAGCGGTCGACGCGGTCGGTGTGCACGGGGCGGTCGTCGCGACGGGGACGGTCGTCGAACGAGCGAGCCGGGCGACCCTCGGACGACCGGGCGGGGCGGTCGAACGACCGGGCGGGGCGGTCGTCGAACGAACGGGCGGGGCGCCCCGACGACCGCGCCGGGCGATCGTCGTAGGAACGGGCCGGGCGGTCGTCGAACGAACGACGCGGGCGGTCGTCGGAACGACCCGCACCGCCGGCCTGGGTACGGATGCCGCGCGACTCGTCGCGGCCGGCGCGCTCCTGCGCCGTCCAGCGGCGCTTGGGGGCCACCTCCGTCGCCTCCGCCGCGCGGTATCCGCGGTGGCTCGGGCTCTTGCTGCCGGGCTTCGAGGCCGAGGCCCCGTCGCCGTGGCGCTTGCGGTCCTGGTACGCGGGCTTGTCGCCGTAGCGCGGTTCGAAGTTCTTGGCGGGCCGGCCGCCGGCCGGCTTCTTGCTCTTGGGCATGGGAGGGTGTCCTTCTCGGTTCTCACACGAGAACAGCGCCCGCGCGCAGCGGGAAACCCGGGCGGTCGTCGGCCGGGGGGCCATTCCAGTAGATGGTCCGGGGCCGCGGATCGGGCCCCGAGAATCGGCCCCGAGGACTCACACGAGATGCCCGCGCCCGTGGCGCGGTGTCCTCCGCCGACCTGCCAACGCTACCCCAGCTGCCTGTGAGGCGCCCGACGGTCCTGACGACGCGGCTCCCCCGGGCTGCGCCGGCCACCTCCTACGCTGTGGTGAGCGGATGCGTCGCACTCCGCCCGAGCCGAGGAGCACCCCATGACCGCCGATCCGACCGGACGCCGTCTCGTCCTCCGCCGATCCGACGTCGTCGCGGAGATCGCCCAGGTCGGCGCATCCCTGCGCGCCCTCACCGTCGGAGGCACCGACCTCGTCTCCCGCTACGCCGACGAGCTGCCGACGCCGTCGGCGTCGGGTATCGTGCTCGTGCCGTGGCCGAACCGCATTCGCGACGGGATCTGGCACGACGACGGCGAGGAACGACGCCTCGCGATCACCGAGCCGGCGTTGAGCAATGCGAGCCACGGCCTGCTGCGGTTCGCGCCCTACGCGGCCGGTTCCGACGCGACCGATCGGGTGACGCTCCGTGCCGACGTCTATCCCCAGACCGGTTATCCGTTCCACCTCGCGACCACCGTGACCTACGCCCTCACCGCAACCGGCGTGCACGTGTCCCACGAGCTGACGAACGTGGGAACGGGGTCTGCGCCCGTCGCGCTCGGAACGCATCCGTTCCTGGAGATCGGCGGCGTCGACACGGCCGACCTCGTCATCCGCTCCAGCGGCACGACCCGGCTCGTCCTCGACGACCAGAAGATCCCGATCGGCGAGCAGCCCGTCGACGCCGACACCGATCTGCGCGACGGGCGGCGCATCGGCGATCTCTCGCTCGACACCGCCTACCGCGGGCTCGCACGCGACGCCGACGGACGCATCCGGCACACCCTCACCGCACCCGACGGGCGGGTGTCGACGCTGTGGCAGGGGGGCGGCTTCGAGTGGGCCCAGGTGTTCACGACCGACCGCTACCCCGACCGAGCCCTTGCCGTCGCCATCGAGCCGATGACGGCCCCGGCGAACGCCTTCAACTCGGGCACGGACCTGCGCCGTCTCGCACCGGGCGAGGCATGGACCCTCGAGTGGGGCATCGAGCTCACCGCCTAGCCCTCCACCGCTCGCGGGGTCGTGATCGGCGACGTGCCTGCCCGATAACGGACTCGATGTCCACCCCGTCATCTGCCCGACTCATCCGGGCGGTACCATGTGCACGACGGCTTGCCGTCGCGCTGGGGAGCGAATTCTGGATGGAACCCGGCGTTCGCTTTCCGTAGGGGTAGTAGGGGCTGGGGGTCCCGCGGGGGGAGGACGCCCCGTTAGTCCTGGATGGAAAATGCCCGCGTCGAGCGTCGCTGCACCCCTGCCCCTCCGATTCTCCGTGCCGTCGGCCCGCGCCGCCGCGTCACGACTGACGACGATGCACTTCGGCGCAGCATCCCTCGTGATCCTCGTCGGCGGCATCCTGATGTCGGTCCTCACGACGACCGAGCCGCTGTGGTGGCAGCTGCATTTCAGCGAGCTGGGCACGTACCGCGACACCTCCGGGAGCTTCTTCAACGGCACGCTGATCATCGCCGGGATCGCCGTCACCCTGTACGCCCGCAGCGTGGGGCGCGACCTCCGGCGGATCCGCCGTGTCTACGTCCGCCGCGGTGCGCCGCTCGTGGCGCAGATCTGCCTGTCGATCGTGGGTGTCAACCTCTCGCTGGTCGGATGCATCCCGCTCAACGTGAACAAGACCATGCACGACAACGTCGCCGGCTCCATGGTGCTCGGCTTCGCCGCTCTGCTGCTGACCTCGCCGATCTTCCTGCACCGCATGCCCAAGCGCCTGCTGTTGACCACCGGCATCGTCTTCGTGGTGATCTTCGTCGGCGCATCGCTCTTCGTCACCGAGACGATCAACCTGGCGTTGTTCGAGGTGATCGCCACCAGCGCGATGTTCGCCTGGTCGGGGATCTTCACGCGGAGCCTCACGGCCCGCGTGCAGACCGTCAGTTCTCCGGGTGCTCCCGTCGGTACTCCCGCCGCGACGGCGGTGCCGCGTCGTCACCGTGCGGTGCGCTCGCGCCGGCGTGCGCTGCGGCCGACGAGCCGCCCGCAGAACCGGACGCAGACGCTGACACGCGTTCCGCGTCGGCCCCGGCCGGTGCGCCCCGCCGTGCTGCGCGCCGCTCACGCGCCCCTTCCACGAGGGCGTACAGCGTCGGCAGCACGAGGAGCGTCAGGACCGTGGACGACACCAGACCGCCGATCACGACGATCGCGAGCGGTTGGGAGATGAACCCGCCGTGCCCCGTGATGCCCAGAGCCATCGGGGTGAGCGCGAAGATCGTCGCGAGCGCCGTCATCAGGATCGGGCGCAGTCGTCGTGAGCCTCCCGCGATCATCGCGTCGGCGACCTCGAGACCCTTCCGCCGGTACTGATTGACCAGGTCGATCAGCACGATCGCGTTCGTCACGACGATGCCGATGAGCATCAGCACGCCGATGAGCGAGGCGATGCCCAGCGGGATCCCGCTGACGATCTGGAGCAGGATCGCCCCGGTGGCGGCGAACGGGATCGACACGAGCAGCAGCAGCGGCTGCAGCAACGACCGGAACGACGCCACCATGATGATGTAGACGATCAGGATCGCCGCGAGCATCGCGAGCCCGAGCTGGGCGAAGCCCTCCTGCTGCTGGGTGAGGACGCCCCCGACCGCGGCATCGGCCGACGAGGGCAGCTGCGCGTCGGCGAGCGCGGCATTGACGGCGGCGGACGCCGCGGTCAGGTCGTCGCCGTCCGGCGCGACCGTCACAGTGGCGGTCTGCTGGCCGCGCACCGTGGTGATCGAGGTCGGCCCCTGGGTCTCGGCGACCGTGGCGATCTCGTCGAGTCGCACGATGCCCGCCGCGGTCGGGATGCTGAGGGCCCGCAGCTCGTCGATGGTGAGGGGCCTCTGGGCCGCCGCGATGTAGACCGTCAACGAGGTCTCGTCGATCTCGACCGTGCCCGCCGAGCGGGGCTGCATCGTGTTCGAGACGAGGCCGCCCACCGCGACCTCCGACAACCCGCGTTGCGCGGCGGCATCGCGATCCACGGACACCGCGATGTAGGGCAGCGAGTCCGACAGGTTGCTCGTGACCTGCCCGATGTCCTCGCGGGCGTCGAGCGCGGTCACCACGGCATCGGTGGCCTCCTGCAGCGTCGACCCGTCGGGCGCGGTCACGTCGATCTCGATGTCGCTGGAGCCGAACCCGCCACCGGATGCGGCGACCGAGACGGTGCCGACGTCGTCGAGATCGGCGATCGCGTTCTGCACGTCGCGGCGCACGGCCTCCTGGTCGGCGTCGGTGTCGGTCGTCACCGAGTAGGTGATGCCCGCTCCGCCGCCGCTGAACGCATCGCGCAGAGCCGACCCCGTCGAGCCGATCGAGACCTGCACGGTGCGGATGCCGGCGACGCCCTCCAGGGCCGACTCCACGCGCTGCGCGGCCGCGTCCTCGGTCTCGAGGCTCGCCGCCGGGGCGACCTCCTGCGTGATCGTGAGGGTGTTCTGACCCGAGTCGCCGAGGAAGTTGATCTTCATCAGCGGAGCGAGGAATCCGGTGCCGACCAGCACGACCGCGGCGAGGACGAGCGTGACCGCCTTGTGTGCGAGCGTCCAGCGCAGCACCGGGAGGTAGCGCTTCTGCAGCCCGCTGGGCGGCGCGGCGGGGTCTTCGGGATCGATCGCGCGGCCGTCGGCATCGGTCACCGGTTTGCCGGGCCGGAGGAACCAGTAGGCCAGCACCGGCACGATCGTCAGCGCCACGAAGAGCGAGGCGGCCATCGCGATGGAGACGGTGAGGGCGAACGGTCGGAACAGCTCGCCCGTGAGGTCGCCGACGAAGGCGATCGGGAGGAAGACGGCGACGGTCGTGAGCGTCGACGCGGTGATCGCACCGGCGACCTCGCGCACGCCCAGGAGGATGGCCTGGGTCTTGTCGGCGCCCCGCACATAGTGCCGTTTGATGTTCTCGATCACGACGATGGAGTCGTCGACCACGCGTCCGATGGCGATGGTGAGCGCACCCAGCGTGAGGATGTTGAGGGAGTAGCCGAAGGCCTGGATGCCGATGAAGGTGATGAGCACGCTCGTCGGGATCGAGATCGCCGTGACGAGGGTCGAGCGCACCGACAGCAGGAACACCAGGATGACCAGCACGGCGAACACGAGCCCCAGCAGCCCCTCGAGGGCGAGCGACTCGATCGACTGCTCGATGAACGGAGCCTGGTCGAAGACGACCGTGAAGGTGGCGCCCTCGAACGACGACTCGAGCCCGGGGAGGGCGGCCAGCACGCCGCGGGAGACGTCGACCGTGTTCGCCGAGGGGAGTTTCGTCACCGCGATCGTCAGAGCCGGCTCACCGTCGACGCGGGAGATGGAGGTCACCGGGTCGGCCTGCAGCTCGACGGTGGCGACGTCGGCGACGGTCGTCGTGCCGGCGGCGACCTGCGCCGCGTCGGTGGGCACGAGCGGGAGGGCGGAGATGTCGTCGACCGAGGTGATCTTCGCGCCGGTCTGCACCGTCAGGGTCTGCTCGCCCTCGGTGATCTCGCCACCGGGGAAGAGCACGCCGTTCTGATCGAGAGCGTCGGTGATGGCCTGCTGCGAGAACCCGCGTTCGGCGAGCGCGGTCTGATCGGGGGTGATCGTGATGCGCTGACCGACGCCGCCGACGACCTGTGCGGCGTTCACCCCGTCGACGTCCTGGAGCTCGGGCACGATGGTCGACTGGAGCGTCGCCTGGGCGGTGTCGGCGTCGGCGTAGCCGGTGACGGCGATCTGGATGACCGGGAAGTCGTCGATGCTCACCGACACGACGTTCGGTTCGACATCGGTGGGCAGCTGCGCCTTGATGCGGTTGATCGCCTGGGTGATCTTCTGCTCGGCGGTGGCGAGGTCGGTGCCGTACGTGAACGACGCCTGCACGATCGAGGCGTTGGTCGTGCTGGTGGCGGTCGTGGACTCGAGGCCCGGAACCCCCTGGATGGCCGTCTCGATGGGCGTCGACACATCGTTGCTGACGACCTCGGGCGAGGCGCCGGGATAGGTCGTCACCACCGAGAGGACGGGCAGCTCGATCGAGGGGATGAGCTCCTGCTTCAGGCTCGTCAGCGCCAGGCCTCCGAACACCGCGACGACGATGGTGACCAGGGCGATGAGGGCCCGGTTCTTGAGGCTGAGGACGGCGAGATTCGACACGGGGGTCCTTCGCGGATCGCGGGTGCTTCGGGACGATACAGAGATGTATCGGATTCAGTATTCCACGCGCGCGTCGGACCCGGCCGGGGGATCAGCCGAGAACACGGCCCGGCCCTTCGGGCACCCAGGCTCAACCGAGGATGAGCGCGCGGATCGCGTTGTCGCGCGAGCCCTCGAGGTTCAACAGCGTGCCCTTGCGGTAGCGGTCGAAGACGCGAGGGTCGATGTAGCTGCTCTTCGCGACGGCCGGGGTGTTCCCGAGCCCCTCGGCGGTCGCACGGATCGCGAGGAGCTCCGCCCGCTTGCGCTCGCTCGCCGTATCGACGGTGCCGATGCGGGCCAGCGCCTCCGCGGCGAGCACCGTGCCGCGGAGCGTGCGGAAGTCCTTCGCCGAGAACGACCCCCCGGTCAGCACCCGCACGTACGCGTTCACGTCGCCGGGGCGCAGAGCCACGCGGCGTCGCCCCCTCCGGTAGGTCAGGAGGGGCGCACGCGGCCGCCCGGCGGCCAGCTCGCCGAGGGCGGCGGCGAGATCGTCGTCGTCGAGCTCGAGGTAGGCACGCTTGCCGCTCTTGGCCGGGAACGACAGCTCGACGTGCGATCCCTCGACGGTGGCATCGCGGCGCTGCAGGGTCGTGAGGCCCCGGCTGCCGTTGGTGGTGAAGTAGCGCGCCGAGCCGACGCGCGGCGCCACCTGGTCGAGGAGCCGGAACGACACCGCCAGCACGCGCTCCCGATCGAGCTCGGGGCGCCTCAGCGACTGCGTGACGCGCCCTCGCGCGCGCGGCAGCGTGTCGGCGAGCGCGAGCGCACGGGCGAACTTGCCCTTGTCCTGCCGCTTCGACCAGTCGGCGTGGTAGAGGTACTGGCGCCGACCCGCCTCGTCGGTTCCGACGGCCTGGATGTGCGCGAGCGGCTCGTGCGAGATCCAGACTTCGCGCCACGCCGGCGGGATCACCAGTGTGCGCGCACGATCGGCGTCGTGCGCCGCGACGGCGCCGCCGGCGTGATCGACGTAGCGGAATCCGCCGCCCGACCTCACCCGGCGGAACCCGGGATCCTCGTACGGGCGCACCCGCAGGAGTCGCGCCACGGGTCAGTGCTCGCGGAGCATCGCGATCAGCTCCGCCTTCTTCTTGCCCGAGTATCCGCTCAGACCGAGCTCCTTGGCGCGCGCCTTCAGCTCGGGAACCGTGCGGTCTTCGTAGTCCTCGGCCTGTCCGCCGCGCGATCCGACACGCGAGCGCCCCTGCGCCGCGGCGGCGTTGGAGATGCGAGCGGCCTTCTCCTTCGATGCGCCGTCCTTGCGCAGCTCCTCGTACATGTCTGGGTCTTTGAGACTCGATCCGCGCGCACCGGGCATGGCGGCTCCTTCCGTCACCGAACTGAGCCCGAGGTTAGAGCGCGGAGCGTGCTCGGCGCCGCGGGTTGACACCGCGGCGCCGAGCGCGTTCACACAGCGGTGCGGGAGAGGGCGTTGGCGAGGAACCGGCCGTGCTCGAGGGCCTGAGCGTGGGATTCTCGCGCGATCTCGGCGGCGGCATCGGCGAATTGGTCGAGGGCGGGGTTCACACCGACGAGGGTGAACTCCCGCTGCACGACGCGGACGTCCATTCCCCAGACGTCCGCGAGGATGCGCCGCATCCATCCTGTCGCGTGATCCCAGCCCTCGCGCGGGGTGCCGTCGCGGTAGTTGCCGCCCTGAACGGTGGCGAGGACGGCCGGGCGGTCGCGCAGGGTCGTGGCACCGGGCTGCATCCGCGCGTCGGTGATGACGAGGTCGACCCATGACTTGAAGTGCTGCGACACACCGAAGTTGTAGAGCGGCACGGCGAAGAGGAACGCGTCGGCCTCGACCAGCTCATCGACGAGCGTCGTGGCGAGCGCGACCGCGTCGCGTTGCGACGTCGTCCACTGCTCGGGCGCCACGTAGCCGGCCGTGACCGCCGCACCCCAGGCGTGCGCGGGAACGGGATCGACACCCACGTGACGACGAAGGATCGTCGCATCGGGGTGCGACGCCGACCACTCGGCCTCGACGACGTCTCCCAGCTCACGGCTGAGCGACCCCTCCTGACGGATGCTCGCATCCAACCGGAACAGAACCATGGCGCTCTCCACTTCTCGAAACCTTGTCGCTCGTTATTTACTAGCGGCAAGGAAAAAGGTAGCACGGTAGACTGGATTCATGCATGCGGCGAGCCCTCACGACGCGCGGAGGTGCGACGCCGCGCTCACCCACGCGTTCGTCGTGCTGGGAAAGCGTTGGAACGGCATGATCCTCAGCGTCCTCAGTGGCGGCGAGGCGTCTTTCTCCGACCTGCGACGAGCCCTCGACGGGATCAGCGACTCGATGCTCTCGGAACGCCTGAGTGAACTCGCCGCGAACGGCCTGGTGACGCGGACGGTCGCGGCCGGCCCTCCGGTGAGCGTGCGCTACGACCTCACCGACGGCGGGCACGCGCTGGAGCCCGCACTCGACCAAATCCGCGACTGGGCGAGCGTCCACCTCACCCGCCCGGCCTGACGCTCGCCCGTCTCACTCGAGCCGTCCTTGGCGCCCTCGACGACCCCTCTGGCAACACGCGATATATCGTGTTATCTTCTTCCTAACGCGATATATCGCGACCATGCGAGAAGGAGTCGACCATGACTTTGGAGAAGTGGATCATCCACCCCGGCGAGACGCGCGTCATCGACATCGAGACGGTGCGCTCGCTGAAGGCCGGCCTCGTCGGCGGCCAGATCGACGTCGTCGCCCACGACGAACCGGGCGTGCGCATCGAGGTGCACGGCGTGACGGTCAAAGACCTGCGCATCGAGATGTCGGGCGACGCGCTCGAGATCGACCACCCGCAGCTGAGATGGGACAACTTCCTCGAGGTGTTCCGCAACTTCGGCGCCGGCGGCCCCAAGGCGGAGATCAGCGTCGCCGTGCCCCGCGACATCGCCCTCACCCTCGGCGTGGTGAGCGCGAGCGCCCTCGTGGCGGGCCTCACGACCTCGGCGCGGCTCAACACCGTCTCGGGCGACATCATCGTCGACGGACTCGACGGCGACCTCACCCTCAACGCCGTCTCCGGCGACGTGCAGGTGCGGGAGCTCCGTGGAGCACTCACCGCCAACAGCGTCTCTGGCGACGTCGCCGCAACCGGCGAGATCACCAAGACCTCCGTCGACACGGTGTCGGGATCGGTGCTGGTCGACTCGAGCGGCCCCGTCCACACCATCAACGTCAACACCGTCAGCGGCAACGCGACCGTGCGCCTCGACGAGGGACTCGCCGCCAACTACGTCGCGCGCACCGTCAGCGGCCGTGTGCAGGTCGACGGTGTCGTGCGTTCCGGCTCGGGGCCCACCAATTACACCGGCTCGTCGGGAGAACTCGCGGGCACCTTCGTCGACGTGCGTACCAACGCCGTCTCGGGCGATCTGACGGTGCTGCGCCGCCCGGCGCTCGCCTCCGCCGAGTCACCCGCCGTGACGCCCGCCGCGCACGAGCACGAGTCGGAGGAGGAGCGATGAGCCCGGTGTTCTCGCACGGCGATCTGCGCCTCTACCTGCTGAGCCTGCTCGACGAGTCGCCGCGACACGGCTACGACCTCATGCAGGCGTTGTCCGACCGCACCGGCGGCACCTACACGCCCTCGGCCGGCACGATCTACCCCCGCCTCGCCAAGCTCGAGGAGGAGGGGCTCGTGACGAAGACCGTCGACGGGCGCAAGACCGTGTACGAGATCACCGACGCCGGTCGCGCCGAGGTGGCCGCCCGTGCGGGCGACCTCCGCGGCATCCAGGACGACCTCGCAGACAGCGTGAGGCTCATCGCTCAAGAGGTGCGCGGCAGCGTCCGCGACGCGATGCGCAGCCTCCGCGCAGATCTCGCCGCCGCCTCGCGCGAGGAACGCGCCGAGCCCGCGGCGCCCTCGGCCGACGACGATCCCCGCGTCCGCAGCCGGGAGCAGCTGCACCGGGCCGACGCCCTCGTGAGCGAGTTCCGCGCGCGGGTCCGCAGCGACCTGCGCACCCGCGTCGCGCGGGGTGGAACGCTCACCGCCTCGACGGTGGACGCCCTGGAAGCGGCGCTCGACGACGCATCCCGAGCCCTCACCCGGGCCATGCAGGGCTGAGCCTCAGAGACCCCAGTCGATCTCCTGGTCGTCGGGCACCGGTTCACCCAGGGGCACCACCAGCACCGGCCGGTGCTGCCGGTGGGTGAGCCGGGCGGCGACCGATCCCGTGAAGAACTCGCGGATCGACTCGCCGAGACCCCGCCGGCGGGTGCCGACCACCAGCAGAGGCGAGTCGATCCGATCCCCGAGTCTGGCCAGGGCCGTCGCCGGATCTCCGACGAGCTGATGCACCGACCACGCGACGTCGAACTCGGCCAACGCACGGCGCGCCGCGTCCTCGACCTGGTCGAGCTGGGCCCGGGCGGCGTCGGCGGCCAGCTCGATCTGCGAGGAGTGGACGTAGCCGTCGGGGTCTTCGAACGTGACAAACCGGGTGACGTCGACGTGCACGACCGCCAGGGGTGCCGACGACAGTCTCGCGAAGCGCGCGGCCTCGACCACGACCCGGGGGCTCACGCCCGGCGCGACACCGGCGATCACCGCTCCTCGCGGCACGTCGGGCGAGCCGGAGACCGGCCCGTCGGGCAGGAGGGAAGCTTCGTCGCTCATCGGTCGCGTCCTCTCGCCTCCCGGCGCGGGAAGCGCAGGAGGCCACCGTGATATCCTGAATGCTACTCTTACCGGCTTCAATCCGGATCCGCGAATACCGGGCTGGACAAGCCCGCGTCAGTCAAATGAGGGGGTCTCGCATGGGGCGTGGCCGTCAAAAGGCGAAGCACACCAAGATCGCCCGGGAACTCAAGTCGTTCAGCCCGTCGGTGAACTACTCGGCACTCGAGCGCGAGCTCGGGCACCCCGACGCCGACGAGAACGCCTACGAAGACAAGTGGGCGGATGAGTTCGACGACGACGAAGAAGGCGAAGAGGAAGACACTCCGCAGTCGTCCACCCCGCACGTGAGCCGCTGAGGCCGGTCGAACCCGCGTCGACTCCTCACCAGGGGCCGTGCCGACGTTCCCACTCGTCCTCCACCGTGCCGGAGCGCACGACGAAGTAGGCGGCGGGCGCGGCCATCGCGATGACGACACCGAGGATCACCAGTGCGACCGTCCAGTCGCCGGTGACCTCATGGCTGACCCCGATCGCCAGAGGCACGAGGGCCGCGAACGCATAGCCGACGCTCTGGACGAACCCGCTCGTCGCCACGGCCGTGTCGTGCGCGCGCGTGCGCAGGCCCAGCAGCACCAGCATCATCGGGAACAGCAGCGGCGGCAACCCCAGGAGCACGACCCACAGCGCCGTCGCGGCGGCCGGCGCGAGGAGCAGCCCGCCGATCGCAACGAGACCGCCGCCGACCGCCACTACGTAGAGGCTGCGGATGACGCGGTAACGGGCGACCAGCACGGGCACCAGAAGCGTGCAGGGCAGCCCGACCAGGGCGAAGAGCGCGAGCAACGCACCCGCTCCCTCGGCCGACGAGCCCGCGACGTCGACGAGGATCGCCGGCAGCCACGCGAAGGCCGCATAGACAATCGAGGCGTTCACCGCGAAGGTGCCCGCGAGGGCCCAGGCGAGCGGCAGACGCACGAGGCGACGCACGACGTCGACACGCGGCCCCTCCATCGCGTCGCGTGAGGATCGCCGCGCGCGCAGCGCGATCACGAGCCAGGGAATGAGGGAGGCGGCCCCGACCGCCGCCCATACCGCGAACGACAGCCGCCAGCCGAGCGAGTCGGCCAGGGGCACGGCGAACAGCGGCGGCACGAAGGTGGCCACGGTCATCGCGGTCGTGTACACCGCGGTCATCGCACCAACGCTGCGGGGGAAGTACTTCTTCACGATGCCGGGCAGCAGCACGTTGCCCACACCGACGGCGGCGAACAGCACGGCGGTGACGGCGAGCAGCGACCAGGCGTCGACGGCCAGTGCGCGGGCGGCGAGCCCCGCCGCTCCGACGGCGACGGCCGCCAGTGCGAGCCGCTCGAGGCCGACCCGCCGCTCAATGGCGGGCGTCAGCATCCCCATCACCGCGAAAGCCGCCGGGGGCGCCATACCGATGAGCCCGACAAGCGCGGCCGGCAGGGCGAAATCGCGATCGATGCGATCGATGACGGGCGACAGCGACGCCACCGCGATGCGCAGGGTCGCGGCCATCAGCACGACCCCGACGACGACGAGCACACGGCCGACCGGCCGCGACGGACCGCTCACGGCCGCGGTCGGGTCACGAGGATTGCGAACCCTCGACCCACGTGAGGTACTCGGCGGAGACGGTACCGGTGATGTAACGACCGTCGAAGCAGCTCATGTCGAGGTCGGTGACGTCGGAGCCCTCCAGGATCGCAGCCTTGAGGTCGTCGACCTCCTGGTAGACGAGGTAGTCGCACCCGAGCTCTTCGGCGATCTCGGGGATCGTACGGTTGTGGGCCACGAGCTCCTCGCGGGAGGGCATGTTGATGCCGTACACGTGGGGGTAGCGCACGGGCGGCGCCGCCGACGCGAACGTCACCGTCTTCGCACCGGCGTCGCGGGCCATCTGGATGATCTCGCGGCTCGTGGTGCCGCGCACGATCGAGTCGTCGATGAGCAGCACGTTCTTGCCCTTGAACTCGCTCGACATGGCGTTGAGCTTCTGGCGCACGCTCTTCTTGCGCACCGCCTGCCCCGGCATGATGAAGGTGCGGCCGACGTAGCGGTTCTTGTAGAAGCCCTCGCGGTACTCGATGCCGAGCTTGCGGGCCACCTGCATCGCCGCCGGACGCGACGAGTCGGGGATCGGCATGACCACGTCGATCGCCTCGATCGGTGTGTACTTCGCGATCGTGTCGGCCAGACGGTCGCCCATGCGCAACCGCGACTCGTACACGGCGATGCCGTTCATCACCGAGTCGGGGCGGGCGAGGTAGACGTACTCGAACGAGCACGGCACGAGCTGGGGGTCGGGCGCGCACTGCCGCGTGTGCAGCTCGCCGTCGAGGGTGATGAAGACCGCCTCGCCCGGCAGCAGGTCGCGCACGACCTCGAAGCCCGCGTTCTCGAGCACGAGCGACTCGGATGCGACGACCCACTCGTACGCGCCGGAGTGCCCGACCGGCTCCACGCCGATCGACTCGCCGACGGGCGCCGACGGGTCGGCCGCGCGGGTGCCGAGGATCAGCGGGCGGATGCCGAACGGGTCGCGGAAGGCGAGCAGGCCGTACCCGGCGATCAGCGCGATCGCGGCGTACGAGCCCTCGACGCGCTGGTGCACGCGGGTCACGGCGGCGAAGACCTGCGCGGGATCGAGGTCGGGGCCGCCGATCTCGGACTGCAGCTCGGAACCCAGGATGTTCACGAGCAGCTCGGTGTCGGAACTGGTGTTGAGGTGACGGCGGTCGCGGTGGAACAGCTCGTCGGTCAGCTCGCGGGTGTTCGTGAGGTTGCCGTTGTGCACGAGCACAATGCCGTAGGGCGCGTTCACGTAGAACGGCTGCGCCTCCTCCTCGTTCGACGCGGTGCCCTTGGTGGCGTACCGCACGTGACCGAGGCCGATACCGCCGAGGAGCGTGCGCATGTCACGCGTGCGGAAGCCCTCGCGCACCATTCCGCGCGCCTTGGAGATGTGGAAGATGCCGTTCGACTCGGCCGTGGCGATACCCGTCGAGTCCTGCCCGCGGTGCTGCAGGAGGAGGAGGGCATCGTAGATCTCCTGGTTGACCGGGCCTTGGCCCACCATTCCGACGATTCCGCACATGTGGTGTTAGTTCGCTCCGGTTTCGGATGAGCCGTCGGCGTAGGCGCCCACGAGACGCACCGCACCCCCGTCGACGCCCTTGGCGCCCTGCTCGAAGTCGCCGTCGGGGAGGGCGCTGTCGTGGATGGTGCCGACCGGCCACGTGTGGATGCCGAGGGCCGCCAGGTGGGCGGTGGCAGCATCCGCTCTCTCGGCCGAGACGACCGCGAGGA
This sequence comes from Microbacterium sp. AG1240, assembly GCF_003635115.1. Classification (GTDB taxonomy): domain Bacteria; phylum Actinomycetota; class Actinomycetes; order Actinomycetales; family Microbacteriaceae; genus Microbacterium. The sequence goes on along the minus strand of NZ_RBXJ01000003.1, from coordinate 453,748 downwards.
AGCCGATGCCGAGGTTCCACGTGCCCTCGGTCTCGGTGAGGGAGAGAGCGCCGAGGTCGGCCAGCACGCGGAAGACCGGCGGCGGCGACCACGACGAGCGATCGACGTCGACCCAGGTGCCGCGCGGCAGCACGCGCGCGAGATTCGCGGCGATGCCGCCACCGGTGACGTGGGTCAGCGCGTGCACGCCGTCGCCGAGGGCGTCGACGAGTCCGAGGAGGGGGGTCGTGTACAGGCGGGTCGGCTCGAGGAGCGCCTCGCCCCACGTGACGCCGAAGTCGGCGGCGACATCGCCGTACTGGATGCCGCGGCCCGAGACGATGTGACGCACGAGCGAATAGCCGTTCGAGTGCAGGCCGCTGGAGGCGAGGGCCAGCACCACGTCGCCCGGGCGCACGCGCTCGGCGCCGAGGATCCGGTCGGCCTCGACCACGCCCGTCGCCGCCCCGGCGACGTCGTAGTCGTGGGGACCGAGCAGGCCCGGGTGCTCCGCCGTCTCGCCGCCGACGAGCGCCGTGCCGGTCTCGGCGCAGCCGCGCGCGATGCCCGCGACGATGTCGGCGATGCGCTCGGGGAAGACCTTGCCGCACGCGATGTAGTCGGTCATGAAGAGCGGCTTGGCGCCCACCACGACGATGTCGTCGACGACCATGCCGACCAGGTCGAGGCCGATCGTGTCGTGCTTGTCGATGGCCTGCGCGATGGCGACCTTCGTGCCGACGCCGTCGGTGCTGGACGCGAGCAGCGGCCGGCTGTACCCGAGCAGCGCCGAGGCGTCGAACAGGCCGGCGAAACCGCCGACGCCGCCGAGCACCTCGGGGCCGTGCGTGCGGCGGACGGCGGCCTTCATGAGCTCGACCGCGCGGTCACCCGCAGCCGTGTCCACGCCGGCATCGGAGTAGGGATTGCGGGGAGCTTCAGCCACGGTGACAGCCTACCGGCGCGCCGCGGCGCGGTCTGCGCCGCGGCCGCCGCCGTGACGTGAGGAGGAGATCTCACGAGGGGAGGATGCTGCGGGGCCCAGGGGTCCTCCCCTCGTGAGATCTCCTCCCGTGGTTGCACCTCAGGCGGCGAGGTGGAGTCCTTGAGCGACGGCGCGAGAGAGGAGATCCTGCACCGACAGCCAGTCGTCGACGACCTGCCGGTACCCGACGCGGATCACGTGATACCCGCGCAGTACCAACTCGGCGTCGTGCCGCACGTCGCGTTCGCGCTGGGCACCGACGTGATGGCCGCCGTCGATCTGCAGCACGAGGCGGTCACCGATGAGGAAGTCGACGGGGCGCCCGGCGATCCACGCCTGGGCGATGATGCGCAACCGCATCCACCTCAGCCTCGGCAGCACGAACGACTCGAGCCCCGAATCGGAGAACGGCTGGGCCACAGCCAGGATCTCGCGCGCCCGCGTTCCGAAGGGAAGACGCTGCAGCTCGAGAGCGTCGACCCGCTGCGTGCGGAGCGCCGATTCCCACACCGCCAGCGCCGTCTCGAACGGCTGGCAGGCCGCGACGAGGGCGAGCACGTTCTGGATCGGATCGCCGAGCACGTCGGCGGCTCGCGGGAGAAGGGGCCGGGCACGGTGCACGTGCACCCCGGCGGGCACATCGACGCGGCCCGCATTCGGCGGGGCGGCGACGTGCCACTCGGATGCATCGAGCACCCAGAGCCCGAGCCGCTGGGCCTGGGTGATGCACGAGAGGACCACCCCGGCCCGCGCCGCCTCGAGGAGGGCGGGGTCGGCGTCGGGCAGCGCGATCCACGACCGCCGGACCCGGATGGCGAGTCCGCGTTCGATCGCCGCGCCGATGGTGCGGTGCGGATGACCCTCGCGGACCAGACGGATGCTGCGGACGAGACCGCCTCCCGCCCGCAGAGCCGTCACGAGTCGTGCCAGATCGCGTTCACGCATCCCCCGACCCTGACCGACGGGGGGAGGCCTCCGTTCGACGCGCGGGAGGGATGGGGACGAACCGCAGCGCGCAGCGGCTGGGGAGGAGCGGTCGGTGTCGCGAACGGAGGAGTTCTCACCGGGGGCTGACCCGGAGCGCCCGCAGCATCCTCCGCTCGTGAGATCTCCTCCGCCGGCGACGGGGGCGGGCGGGCACGCGCACCTACAATGGCGGCATGGCGGGCACCGGTGGTCCGGAATGGACGATCCGCGAGGACGCGGGGGTCGCGGTGCTGCTCGCGCTCTACCTCCGCCAGGCCATCGGGGTACGCTCCCCCGACGAGCTCCCCCACCTTCGCGGTGTGCCCGCCCGCACCGGCCCCGAGCGCGACGAAGAAGCCCAGTCCCGGCTCGAACACCAGTGGCGCGAGTACTGGGCGATGACGGTGGAGCCGCAGGCCCACCCCTCACCCGTGCCGCTCGAGCTCGTCGACGACTTCGAGACCATGATCGCGCTGCCCGCCCAGGGCATGGCCGACCTCCACGCCGCGATCGTGCCGCACGCGCGCGCCTCTCTCGCCTACGCGCGCGCCGCGAACGCGCGGTACTCGTCCGACTCGGGCAGCAGGCCCGGGGTGTCGTATCGCGCCTATGCCAGCGCGATCGCCGAGCACGAGCGTCGCGTCGGCCGGCGCGCGCACTCGTTCGAACTCAACGTGCAGGTGCTCCCGCTGACCCAGCGAGGGGTGTGGTGGATCGGTTCGCTCACGGTCGCGGTGACCGACGGACTGCGCGGCGACGTGGTCGCCTTCGACGCGGCCATCCACCCGATCATCGCCGAGCTCGCCTGATCAGTCGGGCAGCTGCACCCGCTCGTGGTCGACGACAACCTCGCGTGTTCGTCGTCCGACCGTGCGGTCGAAGAGCAGCGCGACGACTCCGCCGATAGCGATCCCGGCGGGCACGCAGATGAGGGCGATGAAACCGAACACCTGCATGGGCGCGTACTCGATGCCCGTGTACTGACTGGTCTCGGCGGGGCGGGAGAACGCCAGCGTCAGGATCATCGCGATGACGATGCCGAGAGCGGCGCCCGCGACGAGGAAGACGCTGTACTTGGGCGCCCGGCGCACGGTGACCGTCTCGACCTCGTCGGTGACGGAGGGAGGCGGTGCGTACTCGGGCTGGGCGGCCATACCCCTATTGTCGCACCGCGCGCCCCCCGTGGCGCCGCCGGTGTCTCGACGCCTAGGGGATCGCCCTCCGCTGCCAGGGGAGCAGCTGCATGAGACCGAGCACGGCGATGATCGACAGCCCCAGCGCCGCGGCCGTACCGAGCAGCGGCACGACGAGCGGCGACATCGCGGTCGCGGCGTCGGGCACGAGTCCGCGGGGCGACGGCACGGTCGTCAGCGCGGTCGTCGCGACGATCGGCAGTGACGGGACGGACGGCACCTCGAGGGGCGACGCGACCGCCGGGGCCCTCCGCACAGGGTTGGAGGGCGTGGCGCCGGCAGCCTGCGCGCCGCCGCCGCCCGCCGCGGGGGCGGTGACCGGGGCGGATGCGTCGTAGCTGACGGTGAGCGCGGTCGCGGGCTTGGCGGGGTCTCGCACCCCGCCGGAGGTCAGCCAGTACGCGCGCTGGCCCGTGCGGCTCTGGTAGTCGACGAAGCTCTGCGGGAACGATCCCCAGTACGCCTCGTTCTGCGCGGTGCGCGGTGCCTGACCGTCCGAGACGGCGACGCCCAGGTACTCCGGAACGACCGAGAACCCGGCGCCGCCCGAGGAGTCGACGCGACGCACTTCGGCGAGCACGATCGACTGGTCGGGGAGCTTCTCCCACTTCGTCGTGTCGTCCATCGACGTGCCCCACCCACTGGCCGTGCCGACGAGCCGACCCGCGCCGGAGGCGTCGATCGTGAGCACAGGATCGGTGACCGACCAGTACGTCATGCCCCCGTAGAAGACGACCGTGAACGAGCCGCTCCAGCGCAGGTCGATGCCGCCGTCGGCGCGGACGGAGCCGATACCGCCGTCGATCACCACGGTGTTGCCCGAGGCGCGGGTCACGCTCGAGGTGGTCACGGCGCGACCCTGGGGGTCGAGGCAGCGGGAGTCGAACGACGCCGGCACCCACTCGCCCGCGGCGTTGGGCTTCTCGATGCGCACCGAACCGGCGCGGGCCGCGTACAGCCCGTCGCCGGCGCCCCAGACGCGGGCGCTGCCGGCGTCGCCGGCGCGCCCGGCGCTGAGGAAGTTGCAGCCGCCGGCGAAGGCCCCGGCCCCCGCCTCGGTGTTGAGGCCCCAGCGCAGCTGCGCGTTCGTGATCGTCGTGCCGACGCCCGGGCTCGGCGGCACCTCGACGAACTCGGGAACGGTGACGGTGATCTCGTCGGGCGCGGCGATCGCGGGGGCGACGCCCCCGAGCGAGAGGGCGCCGGCGGCGAGGACGGCGGCGATGGCCGCCACGAGACGGCGTGTCATCGCACGACCTCCATCGCCGTCGTGGACGGGGCCACGGGTTCGGATGCTGCGGCCGTCGCAGCTGCGGCCGGGAGCGCGGCATCCGCCTTCCGCGCCTTCGTGCGCCGGTGACGACGACGCAGCCCGGCGATGAGGCTCGTGACGATGAGGACGACGGCGAGCACGATGCTCGCCAGCAGCACGACCACCACCCACTGCGGCGTCTCGGGCGTCGCCGCGGAGACGAGGCCAGCCGACGCGCTGCTACCGGTGACGGTGACCTCGGCCTCGGCCACGACCCCCGATCCCGCGCCGCGGAGGCTCACGAGATGGGTGCCGTCGCGCGCATCGGACGGCACGGGGAGCGCCCCCGCGACCTCGCCGAGCGAACCGGCGGTGAGCGGCCCGACCGCGGTGAGTCCGGAGTCGAGCGATGCCACGACCTGCTCCCCGGGCGCGAACCCCTGACCCGTGAAGACGATGGAGGTGCCCGCCTCGACGAAGCCCGACGCGAGTCCGACCCGCACCGAGCCTGCGGGAGCCGCGGCGGGAGCTGCCGCCGCAGCATCCGTCCCGTCGGTGGCGGGCGCCGGTACCGCACCGAAACGCACCGGCGTGAACGTCTCGTTGTTGGCATTCTTCACGCCGTGTGCACCGATCGTGATGATGCCGCAGGTGACCTGGCGGCAGTCGACCTCCGATACCCGGCCGTCGCGATCCTGGCTCTCGAAGACCGCGCCGGGCACGACCATCGACAGGGTCCACGACCCGTCGGCGGCGAGCACGCCGTTCGCCGAGGACTCGGTCTGACTGCCGGGGAACGCGAGGAATCGCTGGTAACCGGCGTTGTCGGCCGACTCGGCATCGGGGACGTAGCGGTAGTCGCTGCCGACCTCACCTCCTTGCGACGGGCGCCACGACCCGCCGGCCACGTCGTCGACCCAGCCGAACAGCACGTAGACGCCGCCGAAGCCCTTCGGGATCGACTGAAAGCCGGCGCCGCTCACCGTCACCTCCGTCGCGTACTCGGCCGACAGGAGGCTGCCACCGTCGGGACCGGTGACCGTCACGCCCGCGGCCGCCCAGGCGGGCGTCGCACCCGCGATCGCCGAGGCCGCGGTGGCCGTGGCGATCGCGAGGGCGGCGAGCGGTCGGACTCGACGGTGGATGCTGGCGGTCATGCGATGCGCTCCTCGGAAGAGTCGGAGAGGGTGGCGGACGGGTCGGCGATCACCAGGAGCGACCCCCCGGGCCCGTCGACGACGTGGATGGGATGCCGGTACACCCGCGTGAGCAGGTCGGGCTCGAGCACCTCGCGGGGGGCGCCCACGGCGATGAGTCGCCCGGCCTCCAGCAGCGCGATGCGGTCGGCGTAGGCCGCCGCGAGCGCGAGGTCGTGCAGCACGACGACCGCCGCGCCACCCGCCGCGACACGGGCTCGGGTGCGGGAGAGCACGCGGTGCTGGTGCCGGATGTCGAGGCTCGCGGTGGGCTCGTCGAGCAGCGCGATCGCGCATTCCTGCGCGAACGAACGGGCGAACGCGACGCGCGCGCGCTCGCCTCCCGAGAGCGAGGTCACCGGACGCGCCGCGAACGACTCGACCTCGCCCGCGGCAAGCGCGACGCGCACGGCGTCATCGTCGCGGTCGGCCTCGGGCCGGCGGCGCCACGGCGCCCTGCCCATGGCGACCACCTCGGCCGAGAGGAAGGGGAACGACACCTCGTTGCTCTGGGTGAGCACCGACCGCCGACGGGCACGGTCTTCCACGCGGTGGCCCTGGAGGCGTCGACCGTCGAGCTCGACCTCGCCGTCGTCGGGCACGCGGTCGCCGGCGAGCACCGACAGGAGCGTGGACTTCCCCGCGCCGTTCGGCCCCACGAGCACGAGCAGCTCGCCGGGGTGCAGGTCGAGGTCGACCCCGTCGAGCAGACGGCGGCCGCCGATCGATACGCCCACGTTCCGCGCTCTCAGCACCGCGGCCATCACCCCCACCCCCCGGAGCGGCGCCGCGTGCGCCGGAGCAGCCAGAAGAAGAAGGGTCCGCCGATGAGGGCGGTGATCATGCCGATCGGAAGCTCCGAGTTCGGCACGACGGTGCGCGCGACGAGGTCGGCGGCGACGAGCAGCACCGCCCCTCCCAGGGCGCTGGCGGGAAGGAGGAGACGATGGCCCGGTCCGAGCAGCATCCGCATCAGATGCGGGACCACCAGTCCTACGAAGCCGATGATGCCGCAGAAGGCCACCGCCGCGCCGGTGAGGAGCGCGATCGCGACGATCGCGGCGACGCGCAGCCGCTCCACCCGCACTCCGAGGTGCTCGGCCTGCCGCTCGCCGAGGGCGAGCAGGTCGAGATCTGCCGACAGCAGCAGGCAGACGACGACGCCCACCGCCACCAGCGGCGCGACGATCGTGACGTCCTGCCACCGGGTGCCGTTGAGCGACCCGAGCTGCCAGAACACGATCTGCTCGCGCTCCTGGGTCGACCCGAGGTAGGTGAACAGGGCGATGGCCGCGCCCCCGATCGCGTTGACCGCGATACCGGTGAGCACGAGCGTGACCACCTCCGTGCGCCCGTCGGCGCGGGCCGAGGTGTACACGACGACGGTCGCGGCGAGTCCGCCGAGGAAGGCGAACAGCGGCAGGGTCACAGGCCCGGCGAACGACAGCCCGAAGACGATCACCGCAGACGCGCCGACGGCCGCGCCCGACGAGATGCCGATCACTCCGGGCTCGGCGAGCGGGTTGCGGAACACGCCCTGCATGACGGCACCGGCCGTCGCGAGCGAGGCGCCGACGAGCACCGCCATGAACAGCCGCGGCAGGCGGACGAGCCAGAGGGTCGCCTCGCCGTTCACGTGCGTCATGGCCGCGCCGCTCGGCACCGACATCCAGCCCGCACCGACCGAGGAGACGAAGCCGTTCCACGCTCGGGCGAACGACCCGAGCACCTCCGCGGCCGGGATCGAGAGCTGCCCGGTGCCCGCGGAGACGACCGTCAGCACGACGAGCGCCGCGCCCATCGCGACGAAGGTCGCGATCGTGACCGCGCGGCGATCCCGACGCCTCGGGACGGGGGCGGCGACGGCGACCGCCTGAGTCGCGGCGCTCACCCCGCCGACTCCGGCGCGTAGATCGCCACGGCGAGCGCGTCGAGGGTCTGCGCGGTGTTCGGACCGAAGCTCAGGACCGTCGAGTCGGCCATGTCGACGATGCGGCGGTTGCGGCCGGCGTCGGTCTGGGCGACGGCCGGGAGGTGCTCGGCGAGCCCGTCGACGCCGCCGACCGAGGCGAGCCCGTCGGTCATCATGAGGAGGAGATCGGGGTTGGCGTCGATGAGCGCCTCGTCGGTGACCGGGCGCATCCCCTGCCAGCCGATCTCCCCGGCGATGTCGACTCCGCCGAGGGCCGTGATGAGGGTGTCGGCGCCGGACTCCTCGCCGAAGAGGTAGTAGACGCCCGACTGCCCTCGCACGTAGAGGAACATCATGCGCAGCCTCTGCGACGGGTCTGCCGGGGCGACGGCGGCGATCTCGGCGACCTTCGCGTCGACGGCCGCCGTGGTGCGCGCGGCGAGGGTCGTTCCCCGCTCGGACACCCCGAGGGCGTCGGCGACCTGTTGGGTCAGCGCGCCCACCGTGTCGATCGAGCGGTGCGAGTCGACGACGACGACCGCGATGCCCGCGTCGCGCATCTGCAGGATCGTGTCCCACGGACCGAGGCTGGTGTCGGTGAGGATGACGGTCGGGGCGGCGTCGAGGATGGCCTCGGCGCTCAGCTCGTGACCGTTCGCGGTGACGAGGGGCAGATCGGATGCCTCGGGGAACGCGCTCGACACGTCGCGCCCCACGACCGAGTCGCCCAGTCCGAGCTCGAAGACGATGCGGGAGAGCGACCCGTAGATGTCGAGCGCGAGGATGCGCGACGTGTCGGTGACGGTGACCGTCGTCCCCTGCGCGTCGACGACGGTCGCGGGCAGCGCGGCCGCGCCGTCGGTGACGGGATCTATCGCGCTGTGGGCGGCGACCGCCGTCGACGGACCCTGCCACGACAACGGGTCGGCGATCGGCGAGACCTCCGCCAACGGCGGGGTGGCGGGCGCCGCGTCGCCGGAGCCGGCCGCGGCACCGGTGCACCCGGCGAGCGCCAGCGCCGCAGCGAGCAGCACGGCGGACGGGGACGACGAGCGACGTCTCACGGTGATGGTCATGACGGCCCCCGGGCGGGTCGGAAGGTGGTCGAGGTTAGGCAAGGCTTACTTCCATCTTGCCCGAAAGAGCTCGGTCGTGGTTAGGTAAGCCTCACCTACTATCCCACATCCTTTTCACAGGATGACGCCCGGCACCCGACACCGCCGCGCGACGAGGGATGGCATCACGAAAGGAACGAACGTGGATTCTTCGACCATGCGTCGACGGTTCAACCGCTCGGCCGCCGTCGTCGCGACCGCGGCGCTGGCCCTCGGCGGCGCGGTGGCTTTCGCCGCCCCCGCACAGGCGGCGACCGCGGGTGCGGTGACCGACGCCACCCTCAGCTGGGGGCTGAGCGGCGAAGCGGGAGGCGGCGCGTTCTTCGGCGGCTGCAACTTCCTCAGCGCCGGCACCGCGGGCAACACCGGCAGCTCCCGCGTCTGGACCGAGGCCGACGGCTTCTTCCAGACCACCGCGGGCAACGTCACCGTCACCAAGCCCGATGCCACGGGCACGCAGGTGCCCGTCGCCTGGGCCGACAAGTGCAAGAACCCCTCCGGCACCGCCGTGAGCGCGGCGTCGACCACGTCGCTGACGAAGATCCAGGTCACCATCACCGACGGCCAGGGTCAGGTCGCCCCCGACGGCTCGGTGCAGCTCGCGTGGGACGGCGACTTCACGGTCGCCTTCTACGGAGGCCTGACGTACTGGACGGCGTCCGACCCGACGCTCTCGCTCGACGCGAACGGCAACGGCCAGTTGACGGCGACGGCCAGCGGCTACGGCACGTCGATGGAGGACCAGACGCAGTGGGTGCCGATCGCGGCCCAGCAGATCGTGCTCGCCGACATCGCGGCCGGCCAGGTCTCCGACACCGGCTTCACGGCCACGCCCGCCTACCTGGGCGTCGAGGTCACCACGACGGGCACCGCCCAGACGCGCACCGGCGCGAACTGGGGGTCGTTCCCGCAGTCGTACGTCGACTTCCAGAACCTCACCGGCCAGTCGAGCTACTGGTACTCCTCGGGCGGATCGCGCGACGCCGCCAAGCCGGCCAGCCCGATCAGCGTGAGCTACTCCGTCGCGGCCGCCCCCGCCGCACCCTCGGTGTCGGTCTCGAAGACGGAGGGCATCTCTCGCGCCGGCGAGACCCTGACGGTCACCGGGTCCGGTTTCGTGCCCAGCGGCACCGCCACCGCCGGCACCCGCCCGCCGCTGGCCGGGCAGTTCAGCGGCGCCTACGTCGTGTTCGGCAAGTTCCTCGACACGTGGAAACCCTCCGCGGGGGCGGCGAGCTCCGCGCGCAAGGTGCTGACGCAGAAGTGGGCCGTTCCCGAGGCGAGCGCAGCGACGATCGGCGGCGCGAACGCCGGTGCGATCACGCTGCAGCCCGACGGATCGTTCTCCGCCCAGATCACCGTCTCGGCGTCGGAGGCGAACGACCTGCTCGCCGGCAACTACGGCATCTACACCTACGGCGGCAGCGGCACCGTGTACGCCCCGTTCGAGACGTTCACGCCGCTCACCTTCACGGGTGCCGACGACGTGGTGGTCGAGATCCCCGAGTGGGTCGACGAGGCGACCGGCTCGTTCGGCTGGGCGTTCGCGGGCTCGAGCCCCGCGAACCTCGGCGTCGCCGCGCAGGAAGGGACGAACTTCGTCGCCTCGGGATCGCTCACCGACATCGTCGTGACCGACACCCGCGCCGGGGGGACGTCGCCGTACACCTGGTCGATCGCCGGCCAGGCGTCGGACTTCACCTCGGGTGCGCAGACCTTCACGGCCGGCTACCTCGGCTGGACCCCGAAGATCGTCGCCGGCGGCAGCCTTGTCTCGGCGGGAGCCCCGGTCACCTCGAGCCAGGTCGGCGGCACCGGGCTCGCGTCCTCGCGCGCCCTCGCATCGTCGACCGCAGCGGTCACCGCCACGGTCGGCGCCGACCTCTCGCTCGTACTGCCCGGCACGACCCCGGCGGGTCAGTACACCAGCACCATCACCATCACCGCCCTGTCGGAGTGAGCCGCGCGGGGTCCCGGCCGACGCCGGGGCCCCGCGCGCGCCCCGCAGACCCCTGACCCGAAAGACCCGCCGTGCCCGCTCAGCGCTCCACGACGATGCTCGCCGCGGCGACCGCATCCGCCCTCCTCGTCCTCGGACTCGCCGCTCCCGCGATCGCGCAAGACAGCGGCGGCGTCGCGTGGACGGTGAAGACCGTCGACAGCGAGAACGGCACGGGGCGGGGCAGCTTCAGCTACGACCTCGAACCCGGCGCCACTGTCAGCGACGCCATGGTCGTCGTCAACACGGGCACCGTCGCCCTCCCCCTCGACGTGTATGCCGCCGACGCCTTCACCACGGCCGGCGGCGATGTCGACCTCATCGCCGATGCGTCCGACTCCGAAGATGCCGGACTCTGGGTGAGCGTGGCGACCTCCGAGATCGTGCTCGAACCGGGCGCCCAGGCCGAGATCCCCTTCACCCTCACCGTGCCCGCCGGTGCGCAGCCGGGCGACCACGCCGCGGGCCTCGTGACGTCGCTCGCGGGCGTCGAGGCCTCGGCCATCCTGTCGGTCGAACGCCGCCTGGGTGCCCGCATCAACGTCCGCGTGGCCGGGGCCCTGCTGCCCGCCGCGCAGGTCGAGAACGTGCGCGCCGCGTACGCAGCATCGTGGAACCCCTTCGAGGCCGGAACGCTGACGGTCGACTACGCCCTCCGCAACACCGGCAACACCCGCCTGACGGGCGTGGGCGCGATCGAGGCCGCGGGCCCCGTGGGACTGTTCGCGAGCCGCACGCCTGCGGAGCAGCTCGACGAGGTCATCCCGGGCTCGACGATCGAGGTGCGCCGCACGCTCCCCGTCTCCGCCCTCGGGTGGGTCTCGGGGGCGGTCGTCATCGACCCGGAGGGCGTCGGACTCGGGGCGGGGCAGCTCGCGCCCGTCGTGACGGATTTCTCCGCGCCCGCCGTGCCGTGGAGCCTCGTCGCGCTCCTCGCGGTCGTCGCCGGGCTCGTCGTGGCCGCCGTGATGCTCGTCCGCCGTCGGCGCGCGGCGACGGTCGAGGGCGGCCCGTCAGGGACGCAGGGGCAGCAGGGCTGAGAGGTCGGCGCGCACGCCCGAGGCGACGATGCGGCCCGCGGCCGCAGCATCCGCCCATTCCTCGCCGCCCGTGGCCAGGGCGATCCACGTGGCGGCGTCGGTCTCGACGACGTTCGGCGGCGTGCCGCGGGTGTGCCGCGGCCCCTCGATCACCTGGACCGCGCCGAACGGGGGCACCCGCACCTCGACGGAGTTTCCGGGGGCCTTCTCGACCAGCAGCTGCAGCAGGTAGCGCACGGCGGTGGCGAGGTCGGTGCGCGCGGGGGGCCGGCCGGCCGCATCGGCGGCCGAGACCGCACCGAGCGCCGCTCGTCCGTCGCCCGTCTCGATCCGTCGCGCCATGGCCCCCACGCTACGCGCAGAATGAAGGAGGAACGGCCCTGCCGCGGCCCAGGCGCCGTCCGCGCGTCGATTCGTCCTGCGTTCTGAACAGGCGCGCGCGGAAAACGCGGTCGATAGGGTGGGCGGGTGAGAATCCTCGTCCTCGGCTCCGGCGCGCGCGAGCACGCCATCATCCTCGCCCTGCGTTCGGAGGACGAGGCGCACGCGATCTTCGCCGCGCCCGGCAACGCCGGCATCGCCTCCGACGCGCACCTGGTCGACCTCGATCCGAACGACCCCGACGCCGTCACGGCCTTCGCCGACGACGAGTCGATCGACCTGGTCGTCGTGGGCCCCGAGGCCCCGCTCATCGCCGGTGTCGCCGATGCGCTGCGCACGCGCGGCATCCCCGTGTTCGGCCCCGGCAAGGCGGCGGCGCAGCTCGAGGGCTCCAAAGCGTTCGCGAAGCGGGTGATGGATGCGGCGGGGGTGCCCACCGGTCGCGCCCTGCGCGCCCAGGACTCCGCCGCCGTCGCCGCGGCTCTCGACGAGTTCGGCGCGCCCTACGTGGTCAAGGCCGACGGCCTCGCCTCGGGCAAGGGCGTCATCGTCACGAGCGACCGCGCCGAGGCCATCGGCCACGCGGAGGCGTTCCTCCCCCGCGGCCCCGTGCTGATCGAGGAGTTCCTCGAGGGGCCCGAGGTGTCGCTGTTCTTCCTCTCCGACGGCGACACCGTTCGCCCCCTCAGCCCCGCGCAGGACTACAAGCGCCTGCGTGACGGAGACGCCGGCCCGAACACCGGCGGCATGGGCGCCTACTCGCCGTTGCCGTGGCTGTCGGAGCGCTTCGGCGGCGAGGAGGAGTTCGTCGACCTGGTCACCCGCGAGGTGGCCGAGCCCGTCGTCCGTCAGCTCGATGCCGAGGGCACGCCGTTCATCGGGCTGCTCTACGCCGGCCTCATCCTCACCGACGCCGGCGTCCGCGTGATCGAGTTCAACGCGCGCTTCGGCGACCCCGAGACCCAGGTCGTGCTGCCGCGCCTCGTCGACCCGCTGTCGCAGCTGCTGCTGGCGACGGCCTCCGGAACCCTCGAGAGCCATCCGCGGCCCGCCTTCGCCGACGCCACCGCGGTGACCGTCGTGCTCGCCAGCGCCGGCTACCCGGAGGCACCTCTGACCGGGCGCGCCCTCCGCGGGCTGGATGCGGCGGCCGACGTCGACGGCGTGCACCTCGCGCATGCGGCGACCGTCCGCGTCGACGACGGCCTGGTCGCCACCGGCGGCCGCGTGCTCAGCGTCGTGGCGCTCGGAACGACGTTCGCCGAGGCGCGGGCGAGCGTGTACCGCGCGGTCGAGGGGATCGACCTCGAGGGCGGTCAGTACCGCACCGACATCGCCGCGCGGGTCGCCGCGTACTGATCCGCCGCCGGGGCCCGGCCTCAGTGGCCGGCGCCGAGGCCCCCGCTGAGCCGGCGGTGGAACGCGGTCGTGGCCTCGTTCATCCCCTCGAAGACGACGCTCTTGCCATGCGCGGCGTACTTCGTCTCGATCGCGTCGAGGGCCGCCACCGTCGAGGCGTCCCACACGTGCGAGCGTGAGAGGTCGACGACCACGCGGTCGGGATCGGACGCGTAGTCGAACTGGGTCGTGAGGTCGTTGATCGACGCGAAGAACAGCTCGCCGTCGACGGTGTAGCGCACCGCGTCGTCGCCGGCGTCGGTGCGGGTCACGGTGGCGAAGTGCGCCACGCGACGGGCGAAGAGCACCATGGCGGCGACCACGCCGACGATCACCCCGATCGCGAGGTTGTGCGACCAGACGGTCACGGCGACGGTGAGCACCATGACGGCGGTCTCGCTCTTGGGCAGGCGCCGCAGGGTCGACAGGCGAACACTGTGCCAGTCGAACGTCGCGACCGAGACGACCACCATGACGGCCACGAGCGCGGCCATCGGGACGATGGCGACCACGTCGCCGAAGACGAGCACGAGCACCAGCAGGAACACGCCGGCCAGGAACGTCGAGATGCGCGTGCGGGCGCCGGAGGCCTTCACGTTGATCATCGTCTGGCCGATCATGGCGCAGCCGCCCATGCCCCCGAACGCTCCCGAGAGGATGTTGGCCGCACCCTGCGCCCACGCCTCGCGGGTCTTGGGCGAGTGGGTATCGGTGATCTCGTCGACGAGCTTCGCCGTCATCAGCGACTCCAGGAGTCCCACGACTGCCATCGCCAGGGCGTAGGGCGCGATGATGGCGAGCGTGTCGAGTGTGAGGGGCACCTGCGGCAGGAAGAGCTCGGGCAGGCTCCGCGGCAGCTCGCCCTGATCCCCGACCGTCGGCACCGCGATCGCGAAGACGACGACGGCAGCCGTGAGCAGCACGATGGCCACCAGCGGCGCCGGCACGACACGCGTGAGCCGCGGCATGAGGAACATCACCAGAAGGCCCGCCGACGTCAGCGGATAGACAGCCCATGGGACGCCGATGAGGTGCGGCACCTGCGAGATGAAGATGAGGATCGCGAGCGCGTTGACGAAGCCCACCATGACGCTGCGCGGAATGAAGCGCATGAGTTTGGCCACCCCGAGCACGGCGAGCACGATCTGGATCGCGCCGCCCAGCAGCACGGTCGCGATGAAGTAGTCCATGCCGTGCTCACGGGCGACGGGGGCGATCACCAGCGCGATCGCGCCGGTCGCCGCCGTGATCATCGCGGGACGACCACCGAGGAACGCGATGGCGACGGCCATCACGAACGACGAGAACAGTCCGACGCGCGGATCGACGCCCGCGATGATCGAGAACGCGATGGCCTCGGGGATCAGCGCGATCGCCACGACGAGCCCGGCCAGCACCTCGCGGGTGAGCAGGCGCGGGCTTCGCAGCGCCTGCAGGACGGTGGGTTCGATGCGGGGTCGCGCGGGGGCGACGGGGGCGATGGACATGAGGACTCCCGGGGATCAGAAGGGATGGGGTCGCGCGCCGGGGCGGCGTGAGCACGCCGGGCGAAGAGAATGGAGGGGGCGGAGAGACCGCCTGAAACAAACTCTACCCTTACGTAAGGGTTGGTTGGAGCGACATGGGCGACCGCACGATGCACATCGGCGAGCTCGCCGACCGCCTCGGTCTCTCGCAGCGCTCGTTGCGGCACTGGGACGAGATCGGATTACTCACGCCGTCGGGGCGCAGCGACGGCAACTTCCGCGTGTACTCGGAGGCCGACGAGGCGAAGGGTCGCTTCGTCATGCTCATGAAGCCGCTCGGCTTCAGCCTCGACGAGATCGCCGAACTCGCCGCCTCGCGCGACGCCTCGCCGCAGCATCCGCTCGCCGCCCTGAGCCCCGAGCGCCGCGCTCACTTCGCCGATGCGGCGAGATCGCGCGGCGAGAAGCTCCGCCGCGACCTCGCCGCCGTCGACGACTTCCTCGCCCTGACCGATCAGGAGTGAGGCGAGCCGATCCCGGATGCTGAGGAACGACGCGCCGGCGTCCCTCCCCCCGCATCCGGGATCGCTTCAGTTCTCGACGCCCGCCCGATGCGCCCGAGCGGCCCCGTGGGCCGGGATCACGCTGGGGCGCCGCAGGAAGAGCACGGCGACGATGCCGACCACCATCACGGCGGCGGGGAGCAGGATCGTCTGCGACATCGCCTCGGCGAACGGGCCGGCGACCTCGGCAGGGAGCGCTCCGCCGGCGAACCCGCTGGTCGCATCCGACGCGCCGGGAAGGTTGGCCTCGAGTCGCGACTGCATGAACGCGGCGATCGCGGCCGAGCCGAGCACCGACCCGATCGTGCGGGTGGCGTTGTAGATGCCTGCGCCGGCGCCCGCCTGATCGCGCGGCAGCATCCGCGTCGCGGTGGTCGCCAGAGGGCCCCACATGCCGGCGTTGCCGATGCCCATCATCGCGGAGGGCAGGAGGAACATCCAGATCGGGGTGTCGAGGTTCATCAGCGTCGAGTACCAGATGAGGGATCCGGCGACGAGTGCGAGTCCGGGCACCAGCAGGAAACGCGGGTCGGTGCGGTCGAGCAGTCGGCCGGCGAACGGCGCGAGCACGCCCGACAGGACCGCCATCGGGATGAGCAGCAGCGCCGACTGGGTCGGAGTGAGCCCGCGGGCGAGCTGGATGAAGAAGAACAGCGGGAGCGTCATGCTCGTCACGGTGAATCCGACCGTGGTGATCGCGAGGTTCGACACCGAGAAGTTGCGCTCCCGGAAGAGCGCGAGAGGCACGAGCGGCTCGGCCTTCGTGCGGGCCTGTGTCCAGATGAAGACCGCGAGCACGACGACACCGGCGGCGATCATCGCCCACACCCAGCCCGCCCAGTCGTAGTGCTCGCCCTCCTGCAGGCCGAAGACGATCAGGAAGAGCGCGATCGCACTGAGGATCACGCCGAGGATGTCGAACCGGTGCGGGTTGGTCGTGAGCTTGGGGACCAGACGCCAGGCCGCGACGAAGGCGATCACACCGACGGGGATGTTGACGAAGAAGATCCACTCCCAGCCGAATCCGTCGACGAGGAGCCCGCCGGCGAGGGGACCGACGAGCGTCGCGACGCCCGCGGTGGCTCCCCACAGGCCCATGGCGGCACCGCGCCGGTTCGCCGGGAACGTGCGGGTGATAACGGCCATCGTCTGCGGGGTCATCATCGCGGCGCCGAGCCCCTGCACGGCGCGCGCGATCACGAGCACCTCGAGCGAGCCCGACAGGCCGCACGCGAGTGAGGCGAGGGTGAAGACGGCCAGACCGATGAGGTAGATGTTCTTCGGGCCGAAGCGGTCGCCGAGGCGCCCGGTGATCAGCAGCGGAACCGCGTAGGCGAGGAGGTACGCGCTGGTGACCCACACGACGTTGTCGAGGTTCGTCGTGGCGGGGTCGAGGGCCGCCTTGATCGCGGGGTTCGCGACCGAGACGATCGTGGTGTCGACGAGGATCATGAAGAACCCGATGACGAGCGCGAAGAGCGCGGGCCAGGGACTTCTCTCGGGGGCGGCCGTGGTGACGGGCGCGGTGCGCGGTGAGGTCATGACAGGGACTTTCGGATAGCGGCGTTGGAGTGACGTACGTGGTCGGGGATCTCATCGACCCCCCACGGGAGCGAGCCGTCGACGAGGCGCGCGTGAAGGGCGTCCTGCCAGGCGAGCTCGGCGTCGAGGAGGGCCGCCTGGCGGCTCACCTCGACGAGGAATTGATCGGGGATGCTGCGGGTCGCCGAGCCGGCGAGCCCCGTGCGGTGCGTGTCGAGTTCGGCGACGAGCGCGACGCGACGCTCCGCGAGGAGAGCGGCGACCTCGCTCCGGTCGAGGTTGTGGGCCTCGGCGAGCGCGATGCGGAACTCCGCCGGGTGATCCATGCGCGGCAGCTCCCGGCGCACCCAGTCGACGACGGCCGTGTCGCCGGCATCGGTGAGCCGGTAGGTCGTGCGCTCGGGGCGGTTGCCGTCGCGATCGACCCCCACCTCGGTGACGAGCCCCGCCCGCTCGAGCCGCGAGACGGTGTGGTAGAACGTGCCGTTCTGGATGCGCACGAGCCGGTCGTCGCCGCGCTGACGCAGCATCCGCATCATCTCGTACGGATGCATCTCGCCCTCGCGCAGAAGCGCGAGCACGACGACCCCGAGGGGCGTCAGGCGGGAGGCGTCGCTCATTTAGTCACTCCATCTCGACTAGTCCATATGGACTATACGCCCTCGGGCGGTGAGCGACCACCGCACGAGCCGGTTCGCCGAATCGCGCACCGCGCCGTCCCCGCGATAATGGGCGCATGAGCTCGACGACCGAACTGCCCGGCTGGCGTCACGTCTACTCCGGGAAGGTGCGCGATCTCTACGTGCCCGACAGTGAGGGCGTCACCGACCGCATGCTCGTCGTCGCGAGCGACCGCGTGAGCGCCTTCGATCACGTGCTCTCCCCCGGTATTCCGCAGAAGGGCGAGCTGCTCACCGCGCTGAGCCTGTGGTGGTTCGACCGTCTCGGCGGCGGCGACGGGGGTCGTCGCATCCCGAACCACCTCATCGCCGACCACGAGCTCGTCGGCGATGAGCCGCACGAGATCATTCCGCGACAGGTCGTCGCCCGATCGATGCTGGTGCGCTCGCTCGAGATGGAGCCGATCGAGTGCGTCGTGCGCGGCTATCTCACCGGCACCGGCTGGGCCGAATACCGGGCGTCGGGAACCGTGTGCGGCATCTCCCTGCCCGGGGGCCTGTCCAACGGCGACCGCCTTCCGGAGCCCATCTTCACCCCCGCGTTCAAGGCGCCCCTCGGTGAGCACGACGAGAACATCTCGTTCGAGCGCACCGTGGAGATCGTCGGCGCCGAGAGCGCGGCGGAGCTGCGCGACACGTCGCTCGAGATCTACCGGCGCGCGGCGGCGACCGCCGAGGAGCACGGGCTGATCCTCGCCGACACGAAGTTCGAGTTCGGCCGCGACGCCTCCGGCACTCTGACGCTGGCCGACGAGGTGCTCACGAGCGACTCGTCGCGCTACTGGGATGCGGCGGCCTGGGCCTCGGGAACCACGCCCGAGGAGCGCATGGCCAGCTTCGACAAGCAGATCGTGCGCGACTGGCTCGCGGCGAACTGGTCGGACCGCGAGGGCGAGCCGCCCGCGCTCCCCGCCGACATCGTCGAGCGCACCCGAGACCGCTACGCCGAGTTGCTGGAGCGCCTCACCGCGGCGTGATCACCCGAGGCGTCGGATCGTCGAACCCGTCGTAGAGCCGTACCTCCGACCACGGGACCGGGGCGTCGGCGAAGACCGGTTCGAGCAGCATCCACATCTCCTCCGTGTCGTCACCGACGAAGGAGAGCTCGTAGGTGCCGTCGCCGACGTCGTTCCCGTCGATCCATCCCGCGTCCGCGTCGGCGAGCGCCTGGTCGGCTGCGAGCTCGGTCTCGAGCAGCTCGTCCATCGGATCGAGATCGGACTCGGCCTCCCGATCGTCGAAGGAGACGACCACCCAGTCGTCGCCCTCACCTTCCGCAGGCGCGACACTCTCGACCGGGGTCGCCCCGGCCGCCGGCGCGGCGGGCGGCTCCGTCCACGTCACCAGCGGCGCGCATCCGGACAAGAGACCGGCCGACGCGAGCATCCCCACCGCGGACACGAACGATCCCCGACGACGCCTCTCCACCCCCATACCGTAGAGCACCGATCGGGCACACCGAGGGCACGGGGTGGCCCCGGGCGCACGGGATCGGCGCGGCCGCATGCCGTGTGCTCGCGGGGCGGTCCGTGCTCTCGCACAGCGGCGGCCGCGCGCGTCGGTAAGGTGACGTGAGCGAATCTCCGGGAGGAACACCATGGCGCTATGGAAGCTGCACGGAAACGGCCGCACCGTCGCCCCCGGGGCCGTCGTCGCCCCCGACGAGCGCATGAACTGGGGCGCGACCGTCGCGATCGGCATCCAGCACGTCATCGCGATGTTCGGCGCGACCTTCCTCGTGCCGGTGCTCACCGGCTTCCCCGTCTCGACGACCCTCTTCTTCTCCGGTGTCGGAACGCTGCTCTTCCTCGTGGTCACCCGCAACAAGTTGCCCAGCTACCTCGGGTCGTCTTTCGCGTTCATCGCTCCGATCACCGCCGCCACGGCGACCGCCGGCACGGGGTCGGCCCTCGCGGGCATCGTCGCGGTCGGGCTGCTGCTGGCCGCCGTCGGTGTGATCGTGCAGTTCGCGGGCCTCGGCTGGGTCGATCGCCTCATGCCCCCGGTGGTCGCCGGCGCGATCGTCGCCCTCATCGGGTTCAACCTCGCCCCCGTCGCCTGGACCTCGTTCCGCGAGGCGCCGCTGACCGGAACCATCACTCTCGCCGCGGTGATCCTCTTCAGCGTGCTGTTCCGCGGCTTCCTCGGGCGTATCTCGATCTTCCTCGGCGTGATCGTGGGCTACATCGCCGCCCTCATCCAGAACGAGATCGACTTCACCCCGGTGGCGGATGCGGCGTGGATCGGCTTCCCCGAGTTCCAGCTCGCCGATGTCACCTCGCCGCAGACCTGGTCGGTCATCGCGATGTTCCTCCCCGTCGTGCTCGTGCTGGTCGCCGAGAACGTCGGCCACGTGCGCGGTGTCGCCACGATGACGGATGCGTCGGTCAACCGCTCGACCGGCCGCGCCCTGATCGCCGACGGTGCGGCGACCACCCTGGCCGGCCTCTTCGGCGGCTCGGGAACGACGACCTACGGCGAGAACATCGGCGTCATGGCGGCCACCCGCGTCTACTCGACCGCGGTGTACTGGGTCGCGGGAGCCGCGGCGATCGTGCTGAGCCTCTCGCCGAAGATCGGCGCGGTCTTCAACACCATCCCGCCCGGAGTGCTCGGCGGCGTCACCACCGCCCTGTACGGGCTCATCGGCATCATCGGCATCAAGATCTGGGTCGACAACCGCGTGGACTTCTCGCGCCCGGTCAACCAGTACACCGGCGCCGTCGCTCTCGTGCTCGCGATCGCCGGATTCACCATGCAGTGGGGCGACTTCCAGCTCGGCGCCATCGTGCTCGGCTCGGTGGCCGCGCTCGTCATCTACCACCTCGGCAACGCGATCGCGCGCCTGCGCAAGACCGGCGCCGACGACGGTGGACCGATCCCCGCGGTCGGCCCCCTCGGCGGCGATCCGCTCTAGCGGAGAAGAGTCGAAGAAGGGCCGACGCCCTAGGCCTCCTGCCGCTCGACCAGTGCGGACAGCAGGGCGGCCGGCGTCTCGGGGTGCGGCGCGTTCACGGCGAACCTGCGGCCATCCCGGCGGTGCACGACGATCCCGGGGCCCCGCGCGATGACGATCGCAGAGCGTCCGGGGAGAAATCGGTACCCCCAGCCGCCCCATTCCGCCGGGCGGATCGTGGCAGGTTCCGCAGAGCGGATGCTGTCGAGGCGGATGCGTGCCAGCGGCGCACCGATCAGTGCGGAGACCACGCGAAGACCGCGTCTGTCCACGCTGATGCGCAGCCGCGCGAACGCGGCGGAGGCGAACGTGGCGACGCCGAGCGCGATGAGCCCGACCGCGGCGCCGAACTCCCCGGAGAGCACCACGTAGATCAGGACCGCCGCAGCGATCGCGCCGAAGATCGCCGTCGCCCAGGCGAATCCGGGCACAGGGACTGTGCGCACCCACGCGCCGGTCTCGCCGTCGGCGAGTGTCAGCTGCACGGGCTCGTAGTGTTCGTCGCGGCGACGCCGGGGCGAGACCGAGAAGGGGACGAGACCGAACAACCCGGCGAGGACCCCGAGCAACGGCCATCCGCCGGCATGGGGGAGATCGAATCCGGACGTCAGAACGAGCGCCACCGTCACGATCCATATGCCCGCAGCGATTCCGCCGGCGACTCCCCCCAGCAGGAAGACCGCCCTCCTGATCCGGGCCGCCTCGGGGAGCAGAGCGATCAGACCGATGATCCCGACCGCCAGCGCAATGCCCCCCGTCACGGCCAGAACGGCGGGGGTGGGAGCGGTGGCGACGACGGTGTCGTCGCGCCACACCGTCGGCAAGACTGCCGGAAGGCGCTCGCCGAAGGTCAGGGCCGTCGCGATGACGGCCGCACCCGGCATCCACAGGAGCGCAGCCGCCGCTCGCTCTCGGGCAGTCGCTTCGGGTCGAAGCCGGTCGTCCATCCATGGAGCCACGGTCAGCTCCTCCTCTCGATCAGCGTGACGACGTCTGCGGGGCGGAGGCCGAGCTTGCGTGCTTCACCGAGCAGCGCATCGACCATCTCCGAGAGCCGGATCGTGCCGGGCGCCATGTCTTTCCGCACCCACGCGCCCCGCCCCTGCCTCATCTCGATCACCCCGTCGTCACGGAGTTGCGCATAAGCGCGCAGCACCGTGTGCATGTTGATGTCGAGCGCGCGCGAGAGCTCCCGGGCGGGCGGCAGGCGCTCGCCCGGTGCCAGGGTGCCGTCGGCGATCGATGACCGCACCTGCACCGCGAGCTGGGCAGCGATCGACATCGCCGCGGTGGGGTCGAGCAAGAACAATATGTTCGCAATGTTAGTAGAACAATCGACGTTGATCTACCCGGATCTCGACAGCGAACAGGCGCTCAGGCCTCGCTGCGGATCATCGCCTCGGCGTTCTGCGCGACCCACTCGACCAGCGGCAGCATGCGCTCCATGAGGTCGCGCCCCAGGGGCGTGAGGCTGTACTCAACGTGCGGCGGCACCGACGGGAACGACTCCCGGTGCACGAGACCGTCGTCGCAGAGCGTCTTGAGGGTGCTCGCGAGCATCTTCTCGCTGATGCCGTCGATCGCTCGGCGCAGCGCCCCCCAGCGCAGCGTCCCGTCCGACAACGAGGAGAGCACGAGAACCCCCCACTTGCTCATGATGTGATCGAGCACCGTCCGGGTGCTGCACCCCTCGGAGAAGACCCCCTCGGTCTCGCCCCGGATCTCCGCAAAACTCACCGACATGCCAGTACCTTACGCAGAAGTGGGTACCTCCGTGAGGGATGGTTTCGCAGCATCCGACGGTTCTTGCTCGTGTCCACACACGAAAGGCACACCATGACCATCCTCGTCACCGGCGCGACCGGGCACCTCGGCCGCCTCGTCATCGACAGCCTCATCGCCCGCGGCGCCGAGCCGCGCACCATCGTCGCCGGTGCGCGCGACCTGTCCAAGGCAGCCGACCTCGCCGGGCGCGGCGTCACCGTCTCCGTGCTCGACTACGCGGCGCCCGCGACCATCGCGTCGTCGCTCGAGGGCGTCGACACCGTGCTGCTCATCTCCGGGTCGGAGGTCGGCCAGCGCACGGCGCAGCACCAGGCGGTCATCGACGCCGCCGTCGCCGCGGGCGTGTCGAAGTTCGTCTACACCAGCCTCGCCCACGCCGACACGTCCGAGCTGCCGCTCGCCCCCGAGCACAAGGCGACCGAAGAGGCGATCGCCGCGTCGGGGCTCCCCGCCGTGATCCTCCGCAACAACTGGTACACCGAGAACCACGCCGCCGACATCGCGCGGGCCGCCGAGACCGGCGTCGTGACGTCGAGCGTCGGTGACGGCCGCATCGCGTCGGCCACCCGGGCCGACTTCGCCGAGGCGGCCGCGGTCGTGCTGCTCGAAGACGGGCACATCGGCGAGGTCTACGAACTGAGCGGCGACACGAGCTGGACGTTCGACGACTTCGCCGCGGCCGCGGCCGAGATCACCGGCCGCCCCGTCGCCTACCAGGCGCTGACGACGCAGGAGCAGAGCGCGGGCCTCGAGGCGGCGGGACTCGACGCCGGCACGATCGGCTTCGTGACCGCGCTCGAGGCGGGCATCCGCGACGGAGCCCTCGCCGACGCCGACGGCACGCTCGCGCGCCTCATCGGGCGCCCGACGACGCCGCTCGTCGAGGGTCTGCGCCCGCTCGCCTGAACCGCGGGGCGGCCGGCGGGCTCCGCCGGTCGCCCTGGAGCGTCGCAGGCCCCGCGGCTAGGCTCGGGGGATGCCCGCCGAGACCTCCGCCCTTCCCGCCGACCCGACGTCCACCGCCGCGCTGGCCGATCGCGGTCTGCGGATGTCCGCGATCGACGCCTCCGACGACGCGGCCGTCCGCGCCTGGGTCGAAGCCGATGCGCGCGGCTTCCACGACGGCGCTCCGACCGACGAGTTCCTCGCCGAGCTGCGCGACGATTTCGTGCTGCAACGCACCGTCGGCGTCTTCGACGACACCCTCGCCGACCCCGCGATCCCCATCGCGACGGTCGCGGGATGGCCCGCCCCCGTCACCCTCCCCGGCGGGGAGGTCGACGCGTGGGCGATCAGTGCGGTCACCGTCGCACCGACCCACAGACGCCGGGGCATCGCGCGGGCCATGCTCGAGGGCGAACTGCGCACCGCCGTCGAGGCGGGCCTGCCGATGGCCGTGCTCACGGTGTCAGAGGCGACGATCTACGGTCGGTACGGCTTCGGCCCCGTCACCTGGGCGAGCCGGTTCGAGGTCGACGTGCGTCGCGCGGGCTGGGTCGGCGCCGACTCACCCGGGCGCGTGCAGCTGGTCAGCCGCGAGATCGCCATGACGACCGCTCGCACGCTCTTCGACGAGGCGCGGCGGGCGACGCCCGGCGACGTCGGCATCGTCGGGCATCGCTTCGACCGCCTCTTCGGCGCCCCCTCCGATGCGGCCGAGCGCCGCAAGCGCCGCTTCGTGCGCTACGACGACGAGTCGGGCGCACCTCGTGGGCTCGGGGTCTACCACGTGAGCGAAGACCCGCACGACTGGTCGGCGCAGATCCTCGAGGTCGACTACCTCGCGACGACCACCGACGACGCCTACCGCGCGCTCTGGCGCTACCTGTTCGAACTCGACCTCATCGGCACGCTGAAGGCGTCGCTTCGTTCGACCGACGAACCGCTGACCTGGCTCGTCGCGAACCCGCGCATGATCCGCACTCTCGAGCTGCGCGAGCACCTCTGGGCGCGTGTGCTCGACGCGCCGGCCGTGCTGAGCTCGCGCACGTACGGCGGGGCAGGCTCCCTCACCCTGCGCGTGCACGACCCGCTCGGGTTCGCCGACGGCGTCTTCTCGATCGAGACGGATGCGGCGGGCGCGGCGCAGGTGTCGCAGGCCGAAGCATCCACCGGCCCGCTCATCGACCTTCCGGTCGACCTGCTCGCACCGCTGCTGTTCGGCGGCGTCTCGGCGGCGACCCTCACCGCGGCCGGACGCATCACCGAGCGCGCCCCCGGCGACGCGGCGGCCGCCGACGGCCTGCTGCGCTCCGCGCGTCAGCCGGTGCTCACGACCTGGTTCTGACCGACGCCGGTCAGGTCGACGCGCGCACCACGAGCTCGGTCGGCATGACGGTGGCGTGCTCGGGCGCGCCGCCGCGGAGGAGCTCGAGCAGGATCTCGACGAGGCGTTCGCCCTGCGCGCGCGAGGGCTGACGGATCGTCGTGAGGGCCGGGGAGGTCGTCGCCGCGATCATCGAATCGTCGAAGCCCACGACGGCGACGTCGTCGGGCACTGCGAGCCCGGCGTCGCGCAGCACCCGCAGTGCGCCGCGCGCCATGAGGTCGCTCGCGACGAAGATCGCGTCGACCTCGTGCCCGCTCGCGAGGATGCGGCGCATCGCTGCGGCGCCGCCGTCCTCCGAGAAATCACCGTCCTCGACGGCCACGGGCGAGAGCCCCGCCTCCTCGAGCACGGCGCGGAACCCGTCGAGCCGGTCGAGCGAGGAGCGCATCGAGGGCGGCCCCGTGATGGTGGCGATGCGCCGCCGGCCCCGCTCGAGGAGGTGCTCGGTGGCCGCGCGGCCACCGCCGACGTTGTCGCTGTCGACGACGTGGTCCTCTTCGCGCACGCGAACGCGTCGCCCGCCGTAGACGACGGGGATGGCGCCGGCGATGCGGTCGATGAAGGTGTCGTTGTCGTGGTGGGAGACGATGATCGCGCCGTCGACGCTGCCGCTGCGGAGGTAGCCGGTGGTCTTGTCACCCGGATCACCCGTGGCGAGGATCACGTTGAGGATGTAGTCGGTGCTCGCCAATCGCGACTGGATGCCCGAGACCACCGCCGCGAAGAACGGGTCGCCGAAGAACCTCGCCGTATCCTCCGGGACGACGAGCGCGATCGCCTGGCTGTGCCGACTCGCGAGCGCGCGCGCCGCCCGATTCGGCACGTAGTTGAGATCGTCGATCGCACGGCGCACCGACTCGCGGGCGACCTCCGAGACCGCGGGCGAGCCGTTGACGACGCGCGAGACGGTCGAGCGCGACACCCCGGCGCGCGCCGCGACCTCCTCGATGGTCGACGCACTGATGACCATGACATTCCTCCCCGACCGGCGGAGAGTGCTACAAGGACGCGGGAAAGCCCTCGAGCGCGCGCGCGGCGATGATGCGACTGTACTGGAGCGCCGAATCCTTCAGCGTGCGTTCCTGGGTGTCGTAGTCGACGCGCACGATGCCGAACCGCTTCTCGTAGCCCCACGCCCACTCGAAGTTGTCCATCAGCGACCAGTAGAAGTAGCCGCGCACGTCGACCCCGTGCTCGATCGCGTCGAGCACGGCGCCCAGGTGGGCGCTGACGAAGTCGGCCCTGCCGCCGTCGTGCACGCGACGCGCGCCGTCCTCCACGACCGGTTCGTCGTCGTAGGCGGCGCCGTTCTCGGTGACGAACAGCGCCGTGCCCGCGGCGGCCGAGTACTCCTCGCCGACGCGACGCAGGAGACGGGTGAGCCCTTCGGGCTGCACCTCCCAGTTCATGGGAGTGCGCGGGAGTCCCCTGTCGTGCCAATAGATCCCGTCGATCGACGGGAACGGGGAACGGGTGACGCGGTCGGTCGGCGCGTCTCCGCCGCCGGGTGCGGCGACGGGCGGCGTGCCGCCGACGAACTCGCCGTGGTAGTAGTTCACACCGAGGGTCTCGATGGGGGTCGAGATGACCTGGAGGTCGCCCGGGCGCACCGCCGCCTCCCACGTCGCGACGGCCTCGGCATCGACGCGGCGGAAGTCCTCGACGATGTCGGCCGGATAGGCGCCCCGGAAGACGGGGTCGAGGAACCACCGGTTGAACTGCCCGTCGATGCGGCGGGCGGCGTCGACGTCGGCCGCGACCGCGGGATCCACGGGATCGGCGACCGTGAGGTTGAGCGTGAGCCCGAGGTTGAGCGACGAATCGCGCGCGCGCAGTTCGCGCACGGTCTGACCGTGACCGAGCAGCAGGTGGTGGGCCGCCAGTATCCCCTCACCCGTCGAGAAGTGCCCCGGTGCGTGGATGCCCGCGGTGTAGCTGAGGAACGACGAGCACCAGGGTTCGTTGAGCGTCGTCCAGACCCCGACCCGGTCGCCGAGGGCGTCATGCATGTCGAGGGCGTACTCGGTGAACTTCTCGGCGGTGTCGCGGTTCGTCCACCCGCCGTCCTCCTCGAGGGCCTGCGGGAGATCCCAGTGGTACAGCGTCAGCCAGGGCAGGATGTCGGCGGCGAGAAGCTCGTCGACGAGACGCTCGTAGAAGTCGACGCCCTTCGGGTTCAGCGCTCCCCCGTCGGGACGCACGCGCGACCACGACGTCGAGAAGCGATACGTCTGAAGACCGAGACGCTTCATCATCGCCACGTCGTCGCGGTACCGGTGGTAGTGGTCGCAGGCCACGTCGCCGTTGTCGCCGTTGATGACGGCACCGGGCATCCGCGCGAACGCGTCCCAGATCGAGTCGCGTCGGCCGTCCTCGGCCGCGGCACCCTCGATCTGGTAGGCGGCGGTCGCCGCGCCGAAGAGGAAGTCGGCGGGGAAGGGCCGCAGCGGCGTGGCGGTGGTGGCGGCGGTGAGGGTCATGGAGCGGGGTCCCATCGGTCGGGGCGTCGAAACGGTCACGGTCATCCTTTTACCGCCCCCGCCATGATCCCACTGATCAATTGCTTGCCCGCGAGCACGAACAGCACCAGCAGCGGCAGGGTCGCCATGACCGCTCCCGCCAGCACGATCGAGTAGTCGATGTAGTAGCCCGACTGCAGCTGACTGAGCGCCGTCTGCAGGGTCGGGTTCTGAGGGCTGAGCACGATGAGGGGCCAGAGGTAGTCGGTCCATGCCGTCATGAAGGTGAACAGTCCGAGGATCGCCATGGCGGGCCGCGCCGCGGGCAGCCCGACCGTCAGGAACGTGCGGAACTGGTTCGCGCCGTCCATCCGGGCGGCCTCGATCAGCTCGTCGGGGATGACGTCGACGAGGTACTGCCGCATGAAGAAGACACCGAAGGCGGTGACGAGCGTGGGCACGATGACCGCGCCGATCGTGCCGGTCCACCCGAGTTCGCGCATCACCATGAACAGCGGGATGATGCCGAGCTGCGTGGGGATCGCCATGGTCGCGATCACGAAGAGCATCAGGCCGTTGCGCCCGCGGAAGCGGAGCTTGGCGAACGCGTAGCCCGCGATCGTGGAGAACGTCACCACCGAGAGCGTGATGATCGCCGAGATGAGCACGGAGTTGCCCAGCGCCAGCCAGAACGGGATCGCATCGAGCACCGTGGCCGCGTTGGCGAGGAAGTTGCCACCCGGCACGAGCGGCAGGGTCTCACCACGGGTGGCGTTGGTGCCGGAGGCGACGACCACCGACCACCAGAGCGGGTAGACGCTGCCGATGATGAACGCGGCCAGGAGGCCGTAGGTGAGGAATCCGGGTCGGCTGCCGATGCCGGCCGTCCCCGTCTCGCGCGAGCGGCGGCCCCGCCCGGGTCGGCGAGGCGGGTCGGTGTCGAGCGTGTCGACCTGCACGGCGGGGAGGGGTTCGGGCACGACGACGCTCATGACGACGCTCCTGTCTTCTCGCGGCGGGCGGCGGCCCGTCGCGCACGGCGTGACACGCGCGCATCGCCGGTGGAGATGCGTCGCGCGATGAGGAAGTTGACGAGGCCGAAGCCGACGATGAGGAGGAACAGCAGCCACGCCACCGCCGATGCCTCGCCGAGGTTGCGGCGGAAGAACGCGAGCTCCCACAGGAACAGCACGGTGGTCTGGAACTGCCGATCGCTGCCGCCGATACCGCCGGCCGTGGAGACGTCGAACAGGCGGGGCTCGGCGAAGATCTGCAGGCCCCCGATCGTGGCGGTGATGATCACGAAGATGAGGGTCGGGCGGATGGTCGGGATGGTGATGGAGAAGAAGCGTCGCACCGGACCCGCGCCGTCGATCGCCGCCGACTCGTACAGGTCGCGCGGCACCGCCTGCATCGCCGCCAGGAGGATGAGGGCGTTGTATCCGGTCCAGCGGAAGTTGACCATGATCGCGATCGCGAGATGGCTGAGATAGCGGTCCTGCTTCCACGCCTGATCGGCGATGCCGAAGAGGTTCAGGAGGTTGTTGGCGAGGCCGTCGGCGTCGTTGAAGATGCTCGAGAAGATCAGCGCCGTGGCAACGGGGGTGACGACGAACGGCACGAGCACGCTCATCCGCCAGAAAGTGGGGGCGCGCAGGCCCCGGTCGAGCAGGTACGCCACGACGAGGGCGACCGCCAGCTGCGGGATGGCCGACAGCAGGAAGATGCTGACGGTGTTGAACACCGAGTTCCAGAACATGCCGTCGGTGAGGATCTCGACGAAGTTGCCGAGCCCGACGAAGTCGCCCTGTCCCTTCAGAAGGTCCCAGTCGTAGAGCGAGACGACGAGGGTGTAGACGAGCGGGAAGAGACCCACGAGTCCGAACAGGAGGAAGAACGGAGCGATGTAGAGGTAGGGAGCGCCCTTCTGATCGGCCTTCGACAGGCGCATCCGCCACGCGGGGCGAGGGCGAGAAGCCGGGCGGCGGGGCGCGGGGGCGGTGGGCGAAGCATCCACCGATGGCAGTGTGGCGGTCATGAGGGGTCCTCTCGCTGGCGGGGGTGGGGGCCTGCCACGCGCGCTGCGAGCAGGCCCCAACCTCCGGGACGGATCAGCCGACCAGTTCCTTCAGGAGGTCCTGTGCCTGCTGCCACGCGCCCTGCGTGTCGGTGTTGCCGAGGTCGAGCGCCTTCAGCGCCGGGCCGAAGACGTTCTCCTGGATCACCGAGTCATCCGGGCCCTTGAATTGCGCCACGACGCCCTTCGCGCGCTCGGCGAGGATCGCGCCGGTCGGTGCGTCGCTGAAGAACTCGTTCGGGGTCGCGTCGGCGGCCAGGGTCTCCTGGGCGGCCACGGTGCTCGGGAAGTTGTTCGCCGCGGCGGACTGCTTCACCTGCTGGTCGGGCTGGGTCAGCCAGTCGGCGAGCTTGGCCGCCTCCTCCTTGTGCTGCGAGGTCTCGGCCACCGCGAGGAACGCGCCGCCCCAGTTCGCGGGACCGCCGGGGAAGGCATCGGCGAAGTCCCAGCCGTTGTCGGCCGTGCCGCCGGCGCCCTCGATCGAGCCCTGCATCGTGCCGAGCATCCAGCCGGGGCAGACGAAGGTGGCGAAGGTGCCGTCGAGGAACGACTTGCCACCGTTCCAATCCCACGCCGTCTGCGCGGCCGAGAGGCCGCCCTCGGTCGCCGCCCCCAGCAGCTCGAAGCGATCCTGCAGTTCGGCGTTGCCCTCGACGTTGAGTTCGCCGTTGCTCGTGTAGTAGCCCTCGTCGAGCTGGTTCACCATCGCGTTCCAGACGAACCCGGAGTGGTCGTAGAAGGCTTTGCCGGTGGCCTCGTGGTACTGCCGCCCGATGTCGAAGTAGTTCTCCCAGTCGCCGTCGAACAGGGCGGCGACCTCTTCGCGATCGGTCGGGAGACCGGCGGCCTCGAAGGCGGGCTTGTTGTAGCAGAGCCCCTCGGGACCGATGTCGGTGCCGTAGCCGATGACGCGGCCCGACGGGTCGGTGCCCTGGGCGTACTTCCAGTCGACCCAGTCGGCCTTGCGGTCTTCGATGCCGTAGTCGCGGAGGTCGGCGAACTGGTCGGAGACCTCCATGATCGCGCCGAGCCAGCCCTCTTCGAGCGCGACGACATCGGACAGACCCGAGCCCGCGGCGATCTTGGTGAAGGCGTCGGTGCGGGCGTTGCCGCCGGTGTCGATGTTGGTCGCCTCGATCTTCACGTTCGGATTCAGCTCCTCGTACTCGGCGTAGAGGTCTTCGTATCCGAAGGTGCCGAAGGTGGTGACCGTCAGCGTGATGTCGCCGTCGGCCCCCTCACCGGTCGAGCCGCCGCCGGAGCAGCCGGCGAGGACGAGGGCGGATGACGTCAGAGCCACC
Source organism: Microbacterium sp. AG1240 (assembly GCF_003635115.1). Lineage (GTDB taxonomy): Bacteria > Actinomycetota > Actinomycetes > Actinomycetales > Microbacteriaceae > Microbacterium. The sequence goes on along the minus strand of NZ_RBXJ01000003.1, from coordinate 423,174 downwards.
GCGACGATGGCGGTGCGGTGCAGTGCAGGTGATCTCACGGTTCACTCCTGGTGTGTTCGGGTCTTCGATGATCGGAACAGGTGCGAGCAAGCGGTCATGGGAGCGCTCTCATTGCTCGAGGCCACCGTATGGGATCGCTCCCACGCCGTCAAGGGAGCGCTCCCACGACATTCGATGCGGGTCAGCCCGCGCCCGTAGGATGGGCGGTGCCCCTCTTCCCGCGACACTCGGAGCCGAAATGCCCACCATCGTCGTCGACGTCATGCCCAAGGCCGAGCTGCTCGACCCGCAGGGGAAGGCCGTCGCCGGCGCCCTCGCCCGCCAGGGAGAGACGCGTTTCTCGTCCGTCCGGATCGGCAAGCGGTTCGAGCTCACCGTCGACGGCCCCGTCGACGACGCGACGCTCGCGGCCGCTCGCGAGATCGCCGACAGCATCCTGTCCAACTCCGTCATCGAAGACGTCGTGGGCATCGAGGTCGTCGAATGACGGTGCGGATCGGCGTCATCACGTTCCCGGGCTCGCTCGACGACCGCGACGCGCAGCGCGCCGTCCGCATCGCCGGGGCCGAACCCGTCGCGCTCTGGCACGGCGACCACGACCTCCAGGGGGTCGACGCCCTCGTGCTCCCCGGCGGCTTCAGCTACGGCGACTACCTGCGCGCGGGAGCCATCGCCGCCCTCGCCCCCATCATGAGCGAGGTGAAGGATGCGGCGGCCAAGGGCATGCCCGTGCTCGGCATCTGCAACGGCTTCCAGATGCTCGTCGAGGCGCACCTGCTGCCGGGCGGGCTGATCCGCAATGCGCACCAGCAGTTCATCCGTCGCGACCAGCGTCTGCGGGTCGAGAACGCATCGACGGCGTGGACGAGCGAGTTCGCCGAGGGCGATGAGATCGTGATCCCGCTGAAGAACGCCGACGGCGGCTACATCGCCGACGCCGAGACGCTCGCCCGCGTCAACGGAGAAGGCCTCGTCGCGTTCCGCTACCTCGGGGTCAACCCGAACGGCTCGCTCGACGACATCGCCGGCCTCACGAACGAGCGCGGCAACGTGGTCGGCCTCATGCCCCACCCCGAGCACGCCGTCGAGCCCGGCTTCGGCCCGTCCACGTCGCTCGCGATGCGCTCCGGCGTCGACGGGATCGGCTTCTTCGCCTCGGCGATCGCCGCCGTCGTGGCGACCGCGGCCTGACCCCGCCGCATCCCGTGTCCGACGACGCGCTCGCCGAACGCCGCACCCTCGACGGGCGTCTCATCGAGCGCCTGGTGCGCCCTGCTCTGGCCGTCGAACTCGCCCTCGAACCCCACCCCGAGGGAGGCTGGTACCGGCGCACCTGGACGTCTCCGGCCACGGTCGCCGTCGGCGGTGAGACGCGACCCGCCGCCACGCTCATCCTCTTCCTGCTGCCGGCCGGCGACGCCTCTGGATGGCACCGCGTCTCGTCGAGCGAGATCTGGATCTCGACCGGCGTGGGCCCGGTGTCGCTGCAGCTCGGCGGCGACGGCGACGAACCCGAGCCGGGCGAGACGATCGTCGTCGGCGACCCAGCCGACGGGTTCGCCCCGCAGGCCGTGGTGCCGCCGGACGTGTGGCAACGCACCGTCCCGGCCGATCACGACGCCCTCGTGAGCTGCCTCGTCTCTCCGGGTTTCGACTTCGCCGACTTCGAGATGCCTGACGTCGACGGGCGCACGCCGTAGCGTGAGGGGGTGACCCCCAGCCAGAGCATCGTCGTATCCGTGCCCACCGATCGGCTCGCCGCCGACCTGCAGCCCCTGCCGGCGGGCGTCGATCTGGTCGTCTGGCCGATGGACGGCCCCGCCCCCCGCGACCGTTTCGACATGGTCGTGCCGCCCTACATGACGATGACCCACGTCATCGACCGCATCCGCGGCGTCGACATCGGCCTACTCCAGAGCCAATCGATCGGATACGAGGGCATGGAGGACCTCCTCCCGCCCGGGCTCCCCTTCGCCAACGCCTCCACCGTGCACGAGGCGTCGACCGCGGAGCTCGCGGTCGCCCTCACCCTCGCCGCCCAGCGCCGCATCCCCGAGTTCGTCCGCGCGCAGGACGAGCATTCCTGGCGCGGCCGGTTCTCGGAGAGCCTGGCGGATCGTCGGGTGACGCTCCTCGGCTTCGGCGGCGTGGGCAAGGCGATCGCCGCCCGGCTGGCGGGCTTCGAGGTCGAGCTGACCGCGGTCGCGAGCCGGGCGCGGGAGGAGGACGGCATCGTCGTCCGAGCGATCGACGACCTCCACGAGGTGCTCGCCGAGACCGAGATCGTCATCGCCTCGCTCCCCGGCGGCGACGCGACCCGCCACGTGCTCGACGCCGCGGCGCTCGCCGCTCTCCCCGACGGCGCGCTCGTGGTCAACGTGGGCCGCGGCCCGCTGATCGATACCGACGCGCTCGTGGCCGAGGTGGGGTCCGGGCGCCTGCGCGCGGCTCTCGACGTGACCGACCCCGAGCCGCTCTCCGAGGATCACCCCCTCTGGTCGTTGCCCGGGGCCCTCGTCGTGCCGCACGTCGGCGGGGCGTCGAGCGCGATGGGACCGCGGATCGCGCGACTCGTGCGGCGCCAGATCGACCGACTGGTGGCGGGAGAGCCGCCGCTGAACGTCGTGCTCGGAGGCTGAGGCGACCGGTTCGGCACCGAGGGATGACGCCGGGGTAGGAGGTGACGCCGGCGTAGGACGATGTCGCGCCGGTCCTCCTGCGCCTGCGTGACCGTCCTACTTTCGCGACGGCGGGGTCAGCGGCGGTCGCGATCCTCGCCCGACCACAGGTCGGAGCAGTCGATGCGCAGCGCACCGTGTCGGGCGAGGTACGCACCGGCGCCGCCATCGCCCGTGACCGCGTCGGCGAGGGCGACGAAGTGGTCGGCGCGCACGAGTACGGGGTGACCCGGCCGGCCGTCGTACTCCGCGCGGGCGAGCGGCGCCCGCGCCGCACCGGCGATGACCCTCGCGACGGCGGCGGCCGGGAGATCGGGGGTGTCCACCGGCACGATGACGGCCGCGTCCGCCCCCGCCGCCGCACCCAGCCCGACCCGCAGGGAGCGGGAGAGTCCGCCCGCCCAGTCCGCGGCGATCGCGACGCGCGTGCCGTCGGGTACGAGGTCGGCCGCCGCATCCGCCTCCGCCCCGAGCACCACCACGACCTCGTCGCACCCGCCGCCGCGAAGGGCGCGCGCGGCCCTGGCGATCCACGGCTCGCCCTCGGGAGTGCGCGCCAGAGCCTTGGGCCCGCCGAAGCGGGTTCCGGCGCCCGCGGCGAGCACGATGCCGCAGATCCGCCCCGCCTCGCCCATGGCGCCTCACCCTACCTGCGCAGCCCCGCGTCGTCTCGCCGAAACATCGCGGGGTTACCGTGGAAGCATGCTCGAACTCGCGTCCGCCCTCCTGCCGGTGCTCCGCGGCGGTGAGCCCGTGGCCGTCGTGACCGTGGTGCGGGTCACCCGCAGCGCGCCGCGCGGCGTCGGAACGGCGATGGCGCTCACTCTCGGCGGCGACGTGATCGGCTCGATCTCGGGCGGCTGCGTCGAGGGCGACGCGATCCTGCTGGCGACCGATGTGCTGGCCGCGGGGCGCGCGCGCACCGCCGACCTCGGCTTCAGCGACGACGCCGCCCACGCCGCCGGACTCGCCTGCGGCGGGAGCGTCGCGGTGGTCGTTCACCGGATCGGACCGACGGATGCGGCGGCGATCGCCGCGCTCGCGTCTGCGGCCGACGACGAACCCACCGCCGTCGGGCTCGTCTCGTCGGGGCCTCGCGCGGGCCGGATCGTCGAACTCGCCGGCGCTGACGCGCTCGACGACACACGTATGCTCGAGAACGCATACAACGGCTGTGACGTGCTCGCGGTCGTGCACCGGCCGCGCCCTGCGCTCGTGATCGTGGGCGCCGGCGACCACGCCATGGCTCTCTCGCGGGTGGGCAGCGCCGCGGGCTTCGCCGTGACCGTCTGCGACGTCTGGGAGCGGCTCGTCACCCCCGAGCGCTTCCCCACCGCCGACCGCCTCGTCGTCGGGCTGCCGTCCGACGAGCTGCGCGGGCTCGTCGCCGACCCCGCGCGCGCCGCCGTGTGCGTGCTCACGCACGACGAGCGGGTCGACGTGCCCGCGATCGCCGCCGCACTGCGCCTCGGTGTCGGTTTCGTCGGCGCGATGGGCGCACGCTCCACGGTCGCGCACCGCGCGCGCCTGCTCCGTGAGAGCGGGGTCGGCGACGCCGAGATCGCCCGTCTGCACAGCCCGCTCGGTCTCGACCTCGGCGGCGCCTCGCCCGCGGAGACGGCCATCGCGGTGCTCGCCGAGATTGTCGCCGCCCGGCACGGCGCTCCCGGCTCCTCCCTCCGCGACGGTGACGGCCCCCTCCACCGCCGCAGCCCGATGACGGCCGACGCCGTCTGCATCCCCTCTCTCCAGGACGTGACCCGATGAACGACCTCGACCACCTCGCCCACGCCGTGCGGCTCGCCCAGGCCGCCCGCGACCGCGGCGACCACCCCTTCGGCGCGATCGTGGTGACCCCGGCCGGCACGATCGTCGAGGGCATGAACTCGGTGCTCACGCAGGGGGATCCCACCGGTCACGCCGAGACGAACCTCGTGCGCGCGGCGGGTCAGGCGCTCGAGAGCGTCGAGCTCGCCGCATCCACTCTCTTCACCAGCACCGAGCCCTGCGCCATGTGCGCGGGCGCGATCTACTGGTCGGGGATCGGGCGCGTCGTGTACGCGATCGGCGAGGACGAGCTCATCGAGATGGTGCGCGAGCAGGAGGGCGTGCCGACGATGGCGATGCCCTGCCGCGAGGTCTTCGCCCGTGGCGGCCGCGCGATCGAGGTCGTGGGGCCCGTCGAGGTCGAGGGCGCCCGAGAGGTGCACGCCGGCTTCTGGGACTGACGGCGGCACCGAAACACCGCCGCAACAGGCGGTCGGTAGGCTCGGCGGCACTGCGGGTCCTATCACCATGACCGGACCGGTTCCTCGCGAGCGGGGCCGGCTCAGGGCGGGGACTGCGGCGACATCACGTCACTGCATCCTCGAAGGAGAACCATGTCCACCGTCGACAAATCCCAGGCCGGACTCACCGAACGCCAGTACCACATCGGCATCGCGCCGGGTGAGGTCTCGTCGGTCGCGCTGCTGCCGGGCGATCCGTTCCGCGTGCCGTTCGTGGCCGAGTTCCTCACCGGCGTGAAGGAGGTCGCGCACAACCGCGAGCACCGCACGATGACCGGTTGGTACAAGGGCCGCCACATCACGGCGACCTCGACGGGCATGGGCTGCCCGTCGACGGCGATCGCCGTGGAGGAGCTCGCCCGCGTCGGGGTGACCTCGTTCATCCGCGTCGGAAGTTCCGCAGGACTCCAGCCGGGCATCGCCCCCGGCGATCTGCTCGTGAGCGAGGGAAGTCTCCGCGCCGACGGCACGACCGACGCCTACGTCCCGCGCGGGTTCCCCGCCGTCCCCGACCTCGGGCTCACGGTCGCGCTGACCCGCCACGCCGAGCGGATCGCCGCCGCATCCGGCACACGGTCGTTCACCGGCATCAGCACGTCGAGCGACGCGTTCTACGCCGAGACGCCCGCCCTGATCACCGAGCTCAGTGCCATGGGCGTGCTCAACATCGAGATGGAGGCCTCGGCGATGTATGTCGTCGCGCGCCTGCGGGGGGTGAAGGCCGGCATGATCTGCGCGTGCTCGAGCAACCTCGTCGACGGCGATTCGCTCTACTCCGACAAGAACGCCGCGCTCAAGGGCGGATGGATGCGCTCCATCGAGGCGGCGCTCGAGACCGCGGTCGAACTGGAGCTGTGATGGCGCGCACGATCATCGAGGGCGGCTACGTCGCCGCGGTGGATGCCGCGGGGTCGGAGTACGACGGCGGACACGTCGTCGTCGAGGGCACCCGCATCGTCGCGGTCGGCCCGGGCCGTGCGCCCGACGCGTGGCGCGAGGGCGCGAGTGTCGTCGACGCCCGCGGTTGCCTCGTGACCCCCGGGCTCATCAACACCCACCACCACCTCTACCAGTGGCTCACTCGCGGCTACGCGCAGGACTCGATCCTGTTCGACTGGCTCACGTCGCTCTATCCGCTCTGGGCGCGCATCGACGCCGGCCTCGTCGGGGCGGGCGCGGCGGGTGCGATGTCGGTGCTGGCGCGCTCGGGCTGCACGACGGTGGGCGACCACCACTACGTCTTCCCCCGCGGGGGCGGTGACATCGTCGGCGCGATCGTCGACGCCTCCGCCCGCATCGGCGTGCGCCTGCACGCGACGCGCGGCTCGATGGATCGCGGTCAGTCGCAGGGCGGGCTGCCGCCCGACTTCGCCGTGGAGACGACGGATGCTGCGCTGGCGGCGTCGCAGGAGGCGGTGGAGCGGTACCACGACCCGTCGTTCGAGTCGATGGTGCGGGTCGCCGTCGCGCCGTGCTCGCCGTTCTCGGTGACGGAGGACCTGCTGCGCGAGGCCGCCGTGCTCGCCCGCTCTCTCGACGTGCGTCTGCACACCCACGCGTCGGAGACCGCCGAAGAGGACGAGTACTGCCTCGCCACGTTCGGCAAATCGCCGACCGACCATCTCGGCGACCTCGGGTGGCTGGGGTCTGACGTGTGGATGGCGCACGCCGTGCGGCTCGACGACGCGGGCATCCGTCGATACGCCGAGACCGGCACGGGCGTCGCGCACTGCCCGTCGTCGAATGCGCGACTGGCCGCGGGGATCGCCCCGGTGCGCGACATGCTGCGCGCGGGGGTTCCGGTCGGTCTCGGCGTCGACGGGTCGGCGTCGAACGAATCGGGGCAGCTGGGCATCGAGATCCGCGAGGCGGTGCTGATGAACCGCCTCCGCACCGGCGCCGACTCGTTCTCGGTGCGCGACGGGCTGCGCCTCGCCACGATCGGCGGGGCGCGCGTGCTCGGACGCGACACCGAGATCGGGTCGCTCGACGTGGGAAAGCTCGCCGACATCGCGGTGTGGCGGATCGACGGGGTGGAGCACGCGGGCATCCTCGACCCGGTGGCAGCTCTCGGACTCGGCGCGATGCCGCCCGTCGAGCGCCTGTTCGTGAACGGACGCGTCGTGGTCGATGGCGGGATGCTGACGACCGCCGACGAGCGCACGATCTCCGCCGAGGTCGCCGCGGCATCCAGAGAACTGGCGGGAAGACTGTGACGATGACCGACCGCATTCCGCTCGTGATCGACACCGACACGGCGGCCGACGACTGCTTCGCGCTGATGATCGGGCTCACCGATGCGCGCGCCGACCTCCGGGCGATCACCATGGTCGCCGGCAACGTCGGGTTCGAGCAGCAGGTCGAGAACGCGTTCCTCACGCTCGAGGTCGTCGGGCGTCGCGGTGAGGTGCCCGTGCACCTCGGCGCACGCGCGCCTCTCGAGCGCGAGTGGGCGAGCGCGTCGGACGTGCACGGCGACGGCGTCGGCGGCCAGCAGCGCGAGGGGTCGGAGCAGGCCGCCGACGAACCCGCGCCCGACGCGCTGGTGCGGCTCGCGCGCGAGCACGCCGGGGCGCTGAAGGTGGTCGCGATCGGTCCGCTGACGAACATCGCTCTTGCGGTGCAGCGCGACCCCGGGTTCGCGGCGAATGTCGCGGAGCTCGTGGTCATGGGCGGCTCGATCAACGCGCGCGGCAACATCACCGCGGCCGCGGAGTACAACATCTACGTCGATCCGGAGGCCGCGCAGATCGTGCTCGACGCCGGTTTCGCGTCGGTGCGGTTCGTCACGTGGGACCCGCTGTCGCTGCGCGACGTGGTCTTCGATCAGGCGAGGATCGACAGCATCCGTTCCCTCGGCACGCGCCGCAGCGACTTCTTCGTCACCGCGAACCAGCAGACCTTCGACTTCGACGTGGCTGTGGGGGTGGGTGGGTCGATCCACTGCGACTCGCTGTCGGTGCTGGTGGCGCTGGAGCCGGCGCTCGTGCTCGAAGAACGCGGATATTTCGTCGCCGTCGAGACGCAGGGAGAACTCACCCGCGGCGCGACGGTGTTCGACTGGCGCGCGGTCGCCCCACCGGTGAATGCCACAGCGATCGAGGCGATCGACCGCGAGCGCTTCGTGGAGTACATGATGCGGATGCTGGCGGAGGACTGAGCCGCGTCACCCCGGGTGGGCGGCCTCGACGAGATCTCGACGCCTCACCGGCGATTTCGTGGCCGGCCGCCAGCGCTGGCCGGGATCCCACCAGACCGGGCCGAGAATCTCGGGCACCCCGTTCTTCATCCTGACTTTCCAGCCGCCCGTATCGATCGTTCGGTGGTGGAACCAGCACAACAGCACGCCGTTGTCGGTGTGCGTGGGTCCGCCGCGAGCCGCCTCGATGACGTGGTGGATCTCGCACCACGCGGCCGGAACGTGGCAGCCGGGAATCACGCACTCCCCGTCGCGGAGCACGATGGCTCTGCGCTGGACATGCGTGAAGACCCAGTCGTTGACCGTGATCGCGATGATGCGGCCGTTCGCGCCGAGCCGCACCCGCTGCACGCCGCCGGTACACGCGATCTGACGGGCGACCGCGATGGACACCGGTTCGTCGATCCCCTGCACGTGCGCAGTGCCGACGCCGTTGGCAACATCGGCCTCGCGGGCCGAGACCACCAGCGTGGGCGCCGCGCCGCCGATGGTGGGTAACTGACCGGATGCGGCGGCCACCGTCAGGGCGGTCGCCAGCGCGTCGTGCTGCTTCTGAGGGCGGGTGCGGGTGTCGCAGCGCGCGTCGGGGTCTGCGTCGCCGTTGTGCTCCGTGAAGCGCGGCCCCGCGGGTCCCTCGAGCTTCGGGTTGTTGACGCTGTCGAAGATGCGCTGCAATTGACCCGCGGTCTCGGGCAGCAACGCGCCCCGCACCGGCACGAGTCCGTCGCGGCAGACGCCGAGGGTGAGGCCGCGTTTGCGCATCGCGCGCTCGTCACGGGGCTCGGGGCCGTCTTGATCGAGGTATGCCGCCCAGACCAGGGACTGCGCCCGCAGGTCGTCGGCTGCGAGGGGCGGCATGCCGTCGGCGCCGTCGCCCCGGGCTGCCGCCGCGAGCTCTTCGTCGGCGGCGATGATCGCGTCGCGCCCGACCGGCAACGAGGCGAGCGGGCCCGCGACCGCGACGACGCCGTCCACGCCGACGGCGCCGTCGATGACGGCCTCGCGGAGCGCGGGGAAAACCGCCGGCAGCCGCTCGCCCGTCGCGAGCGCGGTCGTTCGACGGATTCCGCGACCCGCCGTCACGAACTCACCCGCACGACGCGAGGAGAACCTCGTCGTGCGCTGTACGAGCTCCTTCACGGAGCGGCACCCGACCTCGGTCGTCATGCGCACCGAGAGGTCGCGCTGATCCGAGCGCGCGTCGACCTCCCCGACGGCCTCGATGAGCAACGCCTCGGCACGCCGCACGATCGACGCCGCAGCATCCATCACCGACAAGAGATCGCGCGCACCGAGGCCCCCTACGTCGCCGTCGCGCAGCTGCGCGTCGACGACGGCGGCGAGCGCCGCATCGAGGTCGCGAAGCGCCGCAGCGGTGTCTGTCATGCCTCCATTCTGACGAGGGGGTGCGACATTCCATCCCCTGATCAGGCGCCAAAACACGACCTGTGGACAACTCGTCGAATCCTCCCCTGTGGAGGAGAGGATGCCGACCCCAGAACACCCCGCAGACCCTTCGATGAGCTCAGGGACCGCTCCCGCCCCGGCACACGCAGGAGGGCGAGGCGGTGCGATGGATCGAGTCGCTGACACCGGGATGGGCGGGGAGCCGACGGCCGCAGGCCGACGACTCCGGGCATGCGGCACGTACCATCGCACCGCGCAGCCCGCCCGGAGGTACGCCGCATCCGCGTCCGAACCTTTGAAGCGCCCGCCGATGTTGACCCAGGAAACATTGGAGTAATCCGCGAGTGGTTGACTGACCGCACCGCACAGCAGAAGGGCGCGGCATGGACATCAACACCGTGACGAGCTTCCGCCGCGCTCGCACGCGCGACGACCTCGCGCTCGCGCCCGGCGAGGTGTTCCTCGGCGGGGGCACCTGGCTCATGAGCGAGCCGCAGCCGCAGGCGACCGGCTTCGTCGACCTCACCACGATGCCGTGGCCCGACCTCGAGATCACACCTGAGGGCCTTCGGATCGCCGCGACCTGCACGATCGCCCGATTCGTCGCCTGGTCGCAGAGCGCCGAGGTGCCCCCCGACTGGCGCGCCATCGCCCGGGTGCCGGACGCGGCGAACGCCCTGCTCGCGAGCTTCAAGATCTGGAACACCGCCACCGTCGGCGGCAACGTCTGCCAGTCGTTCGCGGCCGGCTCGATGACCTCGTTCGCCGCCGGTCTCGACGCGACGGCCGTCGTCTGGACGCCCGACGGCGGCGAGCGCCGCCTGCCCGTCGCCGAACTCGTGACCGGAAACGCCGAGAACGCCCTCGCGCGCGGCGAGGTGCTGCGGGCGATCGAGATCCCCGCGCATTCCCTCCGCTCGCGGATGCTGCTGCAGAAGATCGCGCTCGCCGAGCTCGGCCGCTCCGGCGCGGTCGTCACCGGCCGCGTCGATCCCGACGGCGCGTGCGTCTTCGCGATCACCGCGGCGACCGAGGCGCCGACCGTGCTGCGGTTCGAGGGGATCCCGGATGCTGCGACCCTCGCCGACGCGGTGGGCGCGGCATCGCGCTACTACTCCGATCCGCTCGGTTCGGCCGACTGGCGCCGGGGCGTGAGCATCGTGCTCGCCGAGCGCATCCGCGCGGCGCTGGAGGAGGACGCATGAGGTTCGAGCTCAACGGCGCAGGCGTCGACGCGGATCCCCGTCCGGGCCAGTCGCTGCGCACCCTGCTGCGCGAGCACGGCCACACCGAGGTCAAGAAGGGCTGCGACGCGGGCGACTGCGGCGCGTGCGCGGTGATCCTCGACGGCGCGCCCGTGCACTCGTGCATCATCCCCGCCATGCGGGTCGAGGGTGCCGTCGTCACCACGGCCGCGGGACTCGCTCCCGGCGACGACCTGCACCCCGTGCAGGAGGCGATCGCGACCGGCTTCGGGTTCCAGTGCGGGTTCTGCACGGCCGGAATGTCGGTCACGGCGTCCACCCTCTCCCCCGACGACCTCCCCGACCTGCACCGTCACATGAAGGGCAGCCTCTGCCGCTGCACGGGCTATCGTCCGATCCGCGAGGCGATCGAAGCATCCGTTCTGGGCCCGGTGCGCGAGACCGGCGCGGGCCCGACGTCGAAAGTCCAGAACACCCGGACGCTCGAGGGCGCTGCTCCGGGTGTCTTGGACTCTCACGCGAGAGACGACGCGCGCGAGTCGCAGGGCGTCGGCGCGTCGCCCGTGCCGCCCGCGGCGCGCAGCATCGTGCAGGGGCTCGAGCCATACACCTTCGACGAACCGGTGCCGGGCGCCCTGTTCCTCCGCGTGCTGGGCTCGCCCCACGCGCACGCGCGGATCGTCGCGATCGACACGACGGCCGCCCGCGGCATCCCCGGCGTCGTCGCCGTCTTCACGCACGAAGACGTGCCGTCGACGCGCTACTCCACGGGGCGTCACGAGCACCGCACCGACGATCCCGATGACACACGGATGCTGGACGACACGGTGCGCTTCATCGGACAACGCGTCGCGGCCGTCGTCGCAGAGACCGCCGCAGCCGCCGAGGCCGCGTGCCGCGCGATCGCCGTGACCTACGACGCGCTGCCCGCCGTCTTCGCACCGGAGGAGGCGCGAAGCCCCGGTGCGCCGCTGCTGCACCCCGACCGCACCCCCGACGACCGCGTCGCCGAGGCCGGCCGCAACGTGGTCGCGGCGTTCCACGAGGAGCACGGCGACACGCGGGCCGCGCTCGCGGCGAGCGCCGTGACCGTCAGCGGAACCTGGCGCAACGCCCGCGTCTCGCACGCGCAGCTCGAGACGCACGGCGCGGTCGGCTGGCTCGACGACGACGGGCGGCTGGTGATCCGCGCGAGCACGCAGGTGCCGTTCCTCACGCGCGACGAGCTCGCCCGCATCTTCGATCTCGACCCGACGCGCGTGCGGGTGCTGACCGCGCGGGTCGGTGGCGGGTTCGGGGGGAAGCAGGAGATCTTCGCCGAAGACCTCGTCGCCCTCGCGGTGCTGCGCACCGGCCGTCCCGTCGCCTACGAGCTCTCGCGCACCGACGAGTTCCAGCGCACCTCGGTGCGGCACCCGATGCGTGTCTCGGTGACCCTCGGCGCAACGGGCGAGGGCGTGCTGACCGCGATGCAGGTCGACGTGCTGAGCGACACCGGTGCCTACGGCAACCACGCCATCGGCGTGATGTTCCACGGGGTCGCCGAGTCGACCACGGTGTACCGCTGCCCCGTGCGGCGCATCGACGCGGAGGCGGTCTACACGAACAACGTGCCGTCGGGGGCCTTCCGCGGGTACGGGCTCGGCCAGGTCATGCTCGGCGTGGAGTCGGCGATGGACATGCTCGCCGAGCGCCTGGGCATCGACCCGTTCGAGCTGCGCCGCATCAACGCGGTGCGGGAGGGCGAGCGGCTCCACCCCGACGACGTCCCCCACGAGGAGGATCTCGTCTGGGGCAGCTACGGCCTCGACCAGTGCCTCGACCTCGCGCAGGCCGCGATCGAACGCGGCAACGGGGTGGCAGCCCCCGCGGGCGGGAACTGGCGGGTCGGCGAGGGCATGGCGATCGCGATGATCGCGACGATGGCCCCCCGCGGACACATCTCCCACACCTCGGTCACGCTCCGCCGCGACGGCACGTTCGCGCTGCGCGCCGGCACGGCCGAGTTCGGCAACGGCACCACGACCGTGCTGCGGCAGATCGCCGCATCCGATCTTTCGGCCTCGTTCGACCGCCTCGACCTGCGCACCGCCGACACCGACCTGGTCTCGCACGACACCGGCGCGTTCGCGTCGGCCGGCATCACGGTCGCCGGCAAGGCCCTGCACGCCGCGTGCCTGTCGCTGCGCGACCGCATGCTGCAGGTCGCGCGGGAGATCGCCCGCCGAGACGACGCGCTCTCGCCGAGCGGACAGGCTTTCGACGCCGGTGAGGTGTCGACTCGGCGAGAGGCTATCGACTCGACGAACGCAGACGCGCGGCTCGAAGCGGGAGGGGTGCGGGTCGGAGAGCGACTCGTTCCGTTCGACGAGATCGTGGATGCTGCGGGCGAGAGCACCGACGAGGGGCTGCGCGCCGAGGGGAGCGAGCACGGCGACGTGCGCTCGCTCGCGTTCAACGTGCACGCGGTGCGGGTCGCGGTCGACGTCGAGACCGGCACGGTGAAGGTGCTGCAGTCGGTGCACGCCGCCGACGCGGGGTTCGTCATGAACCCGGCGCAGTGCCGGGGCCAGATCGAGGGCGGCGTCGCGCAGGGCTACGGCAGCGCGCTCTACGAGGAGGTCTACATCCAGCCCGACGGGCGCGTCGAGAACCCCGTGTTCCGCACCTACCGGGTGCCGCAGTTCGCCGACATCCCCGACACCGAGGTGTACTTCGCCGACACCGACGACGCGGTCGGACCGTTCGGGGCGAAGTCGATGAGCGAGTCGCCCTACAACCCCGTCGCCCCCGCCGTCGGCAACGCGATCGCCCGCGCGCTCGGCACGCGCGGCTACGAGCAGCCCTTCTCGCGCGACCGCGTGTGGCGGCTGGCGCAGGGCGCCCCGTGACGTCAGCGCCTATCGTGGAGCCCGTGCCCGTCGCCCCCGACCACGACGCCCTCATCGGGCAGTCGCTGGGGCGTGCGATCCGCGAGGCCCGCACGGCGCGCAAGCTCTCGATGCGCGCCCTCGCCGCCGAGGCCGAGATCAGCCAGCCGTTCCTCAGCACGATCGAGAACGGGCAGACCATGCCGTCGCTCGCGTCGCTCTACCGGATCGCGAAGGTGCTCGGCATCTCGCCGTCGGCGCTCCTGCCCGCGATGCCCGAGCCCGAGGTCGTGCATCTCTCCAGGGCGGATGCGGGCGCCTGGGCGCCGATCGCCGACGTCGCCAATGCGGGGGTGCATCGCGTCATCTCCTCGGCCGGCGCCCGCGCCGCGACCGTGCAGGAGTACCGCATCGAACCCGGCCAGTACATGGGCGACTGGTTCGAATCCGACGGAGACCTCACCGTCTACGTCGTCACCGGGCGCATCACCGTCTCGATCGAGGGTCGCGGCGAATGGGAGCTCGGCGCGGGCGACGCGATCGCCCATCCGGGTGCCCTGCGCAACCGCTGGTCGGTCGTCGGCGACGACCCCGTGCGCATCCTGCTGGTCTACGCCGGCAGCCGGTGAGTCCCCCATCGCGAAACGAACACGTAACGTGATCGCTATTTGCAATCAACGATAGGTATTTACTATCGGAGCAGGGCCGCCTCCTCCGGGTCCTCGTCGCTTCACCCGCAGCGATGACACCGTTTCCGCCGCGCCCGCCCGCCGAGCGCCGCGGGGAGAGCGAGAGAGCCATGACCTCGACCCGTCCCCTGCTCCGTCGATTCGCCGCGGGGGCTGCCGTGGCCGTCGGCGCCCTGCTGCTGTCCGCCTGCGCCGGCGGCGCAGCATCCGCCCCGTCGGAGAGCTCCGCAGACGGCGCCGGCCTCGGCGACCTGACCGTGCAGCTCAGCTGGATCCTGAACGAGGAGTGGTCGGGCGAGATCATCGCCGATGCGGAGGGGTACTACACCGACGCGGGGCTCGCCTCCGTGCAGCTGGTGCCCGGTCCGTCGAGCGGTGTGCCCGAACTGCTCTCGGGCACCGCCGACCTGTCGCTGACCGATGCCCTCTCGGTGGGCGCCGCCGTCGCGAACGAAGCGGCGCCGCTGAAGATCATCGGCGCGACGTTCCAGAAGAACCCCTTCACGATCGCCTCGCTCGCCGACGGCGCCGACATCACGACGCCGCAGGACATGATCGGCAAGAAGATCGGCGTGCAGGACTCCAACCGCGCGGTCTTCGACGCGTTCCTCGCCGCGAACGACATCGACACCTCCGAGGTCGACATCGTGCCCGTGCAGTACGACCCCGCGCCGCTGACCACCGGCGAGGTCGACGGGCTCATCGCGTTCGTCACGAGCCAGTCGGTCGCGATCGAGCTGCAGGGGATCGAGGTCACCGACCTGCTCTTCGCCGACAACGGCCTTCCCTTCGTCGGCCACGTCATCACCGCCACCGACGACACCATCGCCTCCGACCGCGATGCCCTCAAGGCCTTCCTCACGGCCGAGATCCGCGGCTGGAGCGACGCGGTGGCCGACCCGGGCGCGGGCGCCCAGCTCGCCGTCGACGAGTACGGCACCGACCTCGGGCTCGACCTCGAGAGCTCGACCGCGAGCGCGACCGCCCAGGCGGAGCTGCTCGTCGTCTCCGACGAGACGGTCGAGAACGGCCTGTTCACCATCTCGGACGACCTGCAGGAGCAGACCCTGGCGAGCCTCGCCACGTCGGGCTACGCGCTCACCGCGGCCGACCTGTTCGACCTCACCCTGCTCGACGAGGTCTACGCCGACAATCCCGACCTCGTCGCCTACCGGCGCTGAGCCTCCGGGCCGGGAGCGCACCCCGGCCCGGCCTCCGCCGCATCCCTCACCCCATCCAGGAAGCACCCCATGAGCATCACCCCCACGATCCTGCTGACCCCCGACGTCGTGCTGACGATGGACGACGAGCGCTCGGTGCTCGAAGGCGCCGCCGTCGCCGTGCAGGGCGACGCGATCGTCGCCGTCGGGCCGCGGGCAGACCTCGAGGCCGCCTACCCCGGCGCCGCCCGGATCGACCTGCCCGACCGCGTGCTCATGCCGGGCCTGGTCAACGCCCACCACCACTCCGGCATGCTGCGCGGCACCGCCGAGCACCTGCCGGTGTGGGAGTGGCTGCGCCTGCACATCGACCCGATGCACCGGGTGCTGCGCCCCGAGGAGGCGGAGGCGGCCGCCTGGCTCTGCTACGCGGAGGGGCTGCTGTCGGGCACCACCACGGTGGTCGACATGTGGCGCTACATGGACGGCGCCGCGCGCGCGGCATCCGCGCTCGGCAACCGCCTGGTCACGGTCAACTACGTCGGCGAGCACCCCGACTTCGACTACTTCGACACCCTCGACGACAACGAGCGGATGCTGACGCAGTGGGCCGGCGCAGCGAACGGCCGCATCATGCCGTGGGTCGGCCTCGAGCACCCGTTCTACGCCGACGAGGCCGGGCAGCGCCGGGCCGTCGACCTCGCGAAGGCCTACGACACGGGCATCTACACGCACTGCAGCGAGGCCGAGATCGAGGTCGCCGACTTCGTCTCGCGCTACGGTGTGCGACCGATGTTCGCCCTCGAGAAGCTCGGCTTCTTCGACACCCCGCGGGCGATGATCGCCCACGCGGTGTGGCTCGACCAGGCCGAGGTCGAGCTCATCGCCGAGCGCGGGGTCGGCGTCTCGCACAACCCGGTGTCGAACATGAAGCTCGCCAGCGGTATGGCCCCGATCGCCGAGATCCTGGCCGCGGGCGTGAACGTGGGTCTCGGCACCGACGGCGAGAAGGAGAACAACAACCTCGACATGTTCGAGGAGATGAAGGTCGCCTCCCTCCTCGGCAAGCTCCGCACGATGGATGCGGCGGCCATGGACTCCTGGCAGGTGCTGCAGATGGCGACCCGCGGCGGGGCGGCGGCCATCGGCCGCGGCGGCGACATCGGAGCGATCGCCCCCGGGTTCCAGGCCGACCTCGTCGCCGTCCGCACCGACACCCCGCGGATGACGCCGCTGCTGCCGTCGGGCGGATACGCGAACGTGCACCACAACCTCGTGCACGCCGTGCGCGGATCGGACGTCGACCTGACGATGGTCGCGGGCGACGTCGTCGTCCGCGACGGCCGACTCGTGCACGCCGACCTCGGCGAGATCATCGACCGCGTGCGCTCACTGGTGCCCGACCTCTTCGCCCGCCGCTCGGCCTGGCTCGACGCCCAGGACGACCCGACCGGGCTCTTCCACGGCTGACACGCGAGGAGCGAACGGCCGTAACACGACCTTCGTAGCCTCTCGAACAACCCGATGCACAGCCACCACCCCCACCTCGCGACGGAGAAGCCCATGACGATCGAGATCACCCGCGGCGCGCTCCGCGAACGCGTCGCCGCGTTCCTGGCCGACGACCCGGGGCGCCTCCTCGTGGGCGGCCGCTGGACCCCCGCCCGCGACGATGCGACCTTCGCCACGCTCGACCCCGCCACCGGCGAGACGCTCGCCACGGTCGCGCGCGGATCGGGGGCGGACGCGGATGCTGCGGTGGCCGCCGCATCCGCCGCCCTCGCGTCGTGGGCCGGCATGCGGCCCGCCGACCGGGGTGCGCTGCTGTGGCGCATCGCCGACCTGATGCAGGAGCACCTCGACGACCTCGCCGAGCTCGAGACGCTCGACCAGGGCAAGAGCGTGCGCACCTCCCGCTTCGGCGAGGTGCCCGCCGCGATCAACCAGTTCCGCTACTACGCGGGCTGGCCGACGAAGATCCTCGGCGAGACGATCCCGACGTCGCTGAGCCGCACGCCCCCCGGCAAGGAGGTCTTCGCCTACACGCGCCGCGAGCCCGTCGGCGTGGTCGCCGCGATCGTGCCGTGGAACTCACCGCTCATCATGACGGCGATGAAGCTCGCTCCCGCCCTCGCCGCGGGCTGCACGATCGTGCTGAAGCCGGCCGAGAACACCCCGCTGACGGCGCTGTACCTGGGGCGCCTGCTGCAGGAGGCGGGCGTGCCCGACGGCGTCGTCAACATCGTCACCGGCTTCGGCGGCGAGGCGGGTCAGGCCCTCGCCGAGCATCCCGGCGTCGCCAAGGTGGCGTTCACCGGCTCGACCGCCGTCGGAAAGCGTCTCGTCGCCACCGCCGCGGGGAGCCTGAAGCGGCTCACCCTCGAGCTCGGCGGCAAGTCTCCCGCGCTCGTGCTGCCCGACGCCGACCTCGCCCAGGCCGTGGAGGGCATCTCGCGCGGCATCTTCGACAACGGCGGCCAGGTCTGCGTCGCGAGCGCCCGCGTCTACGCCCACCGCTCGGTCTACCGCGACGTCGTCGACGGGATGGCGGCGGCGGGCGAGAAGCTGCGGCTCGGACACGGTCTCGACCCCGACGCCGACCTCGGCCCCCTCGTCAGCCTCGCCCAGGCGGAGCGGGTGGCCGGCTTCATCGACGAGGGCCGGGCGCAGGGCGCGACCGTCGTCACGGGCGGCGAGCGCTCGGGCGACGCCGGCACGTTCTATACGCCGACGGTGCTCACCGACGTGCGGGCAGACATGCGCCTCATGCGCGAGGAGATCTTCGGGCCCGTCGCCGTCGTCACCCCCTACGACGACCTCGACGAGGTGGTGGGGTGGGCCAACGACTCGCCCTACGGTCTCGCGGCGAGCGTGTGGACGGAGGGCCTCAGCGACGCCCACCGCGTGGCGGCGCGACTGCAGGCGGGCACCGTGTGGGTGAACTGCCACTCGTTCCTCGGACCGGAGCTCCCCAAGGGCGGCCACAAGGAATCGGGCTGGGGCTACGAGAACGGCGCCCAGGGCCTGGAGAACTACCTGGAGACGAAGACGGTGGTGATGGTGCTGTGACGAAGAGGATCAGACTCGGGGTCTTCGAGATGATGAACCCCAGCAATGGGATGCCGACGTGGACCGACCCTCGCGGCCGCGGCGACGACTGGGACGACCTCGACCACTGGGTGACGCTCGCGCGCGAGCTCGACGCCGCGGGGTTCGACTTCCTCTTCTTCGCCGACACCTACGGCTATGCGACCCTCGGCGGGCGGATGCCCGAAGAGGTGGCGGCGCACGGCATCCAGTTCCCCGCCCTCGACCCGATGCTCGCCATCGCCGCCCTCGCCCGCGAGACCGAGAGCCTCGGCTTCGTCGTGACGTCGCCCACCACGGTCGAGCGCCCCTACGCCACGGCCCGGCGATTCGCGACGCTCGACCGGCTCACCGGCGGACGCATCGGGTGGAACATCGTCACCGGCAGTTCGCAGGCCACGACCGACGAGCTGTTCGGCGTGACCGAGCAGCTCACGCACGATGAGCGCTACGACGCCGCCGACGCCTTCCTCGACACGTGCCTGCGCTACTGGGAGCACAGCTGGGACGACGACGCCGAGGTTCGCGACCGGGCGAGCGGCGTGTACGCCGACCCCGCGAAGCTCCGCCCCGTCGAGGTCGAGGGGCGGTTCCAGCGCTCGCGCGGCATCTTCGCCGTGCCGCCGACCCCGCAGCGCACCCCCGTGCTCTTCCAGGCCGGCACCTCCGACCGGGGCCGCGCCTACGCCGCCCGTAACGCCGAGGCCGTCTTCATCCAGGGGCAGACGATCGCCTCGGCCGCCGCCCACGTCCAGGACATCCGCGAGCAGGCGGTGAAGAACGGGCGCGCGGCCGACGACGTCGCCGTGGTCACCGGCATGACCGTGACGGTGGCGCCGACCTCGGAGGAGGCGCGGATGCTGCGCGCCGAGTACGAGGCGCTCCTCGGCCTCGATGACGCCGCCGTCATGTTCGCCGGCATCACCGGACTCGACCTGACGGGCCTCGACCCCGAGATGCGGGTCGTGGATCTGAAGACCGATCTCGGGCAGACGCTCGTGCAGCGCTACGCACGGCAGGACCCCGGCATGCGCGTGGGGCAGATCCTCGACCAGTTCCGCACGAAGGCGATCCGCGGCTTCCAGGTCACCGGGTCGCCGGTCGAGGTCGCCGACGAGATCGAGCGCATCGTCGACGGCTCCGGCATCGACGGCATCATGCTCGAGCCGACCTTCGGCGGCCTCGACGCCTACCGCGCGTTCATCGACCTCGTGCTGCCGATCCTCGTCGAGCGCGGGCGCGCCGGCGGCGAAGCATCCACCCTGCGCGAGAGATTCACCGGCGCTGCGCGCCTCGCACCGACCCACCGCGCGCACGGGCTCTCCGCCCGCGCCGCGGACGATCTCCAGATGGGAGCCACCGAATGAGAGCCGATGCTGTCGACGCGGTCATCCGCGGCCTGAAGAGGGCGGGGGTGAGCGTGGCGACCTACCTGCCCGACTCGCTGCTGAAGGAGCTGTACCCGGCGCTGGACGCCGACCCCGACATCCGCACGATCCCCGTGACGAACGAGGGCGAGGGCGCCGCGATCGCCGGCGGCGTCTTCCTCTCCGGCAAGCGCGCCGTGCTCGTGATGGAGAACTCCGGACTCCGCGCCGCCACCGAGCACCTCGCCCGCATGGGACTCGGCGCCGGCATCCCGGTCGTGATGATCATGAGCTACCGGGGAGAGATGGGCGAGAACAACTGGTGGGCGATCCCCCACGGGATCACCATGGAACCTCTTCTGCAGGCCCTCCGCACGCCCTACACGATCGTGCGCGACGTCGACCAGCTCGAGACCGCGATCGTGCGCGCCTACGACACCGCCTACGCCTCGTACTACCACGCGGCGATCGTCCTCGGAGGAGACCTGGTCCGATGAGCTACTCCCGATTCGAAGCCATGAGACTGCTCGGGGCGCGCCTCGCCGACGAGCTCGTCATCCTCTCCCTCGGCGGTGCGGTCGACGAGTGGTACAACGCCGCCCCGCACATGCGCGACGCGAGCCTGTTCCAGCAGCAGCTCGGCTGCGTCACCCCCGAGGCCTTCGGACTCGCCGTCGGCCTCCCCCACCGCCGCATCGTCTCCCTCGACACCGACGGCGGACTGCTGTTCAACCTCGGCATCCTCGCCACCCTCGGCAACGAGCGCCCCGAGAACCTCTTCATCGTCGTCTGGGACAACGAGCAGTACCAGTCGATCGGGGGGCCTGCGACCCACACCGCGAAGGGGCGCGTCGACCTCGCCGCGATCGCCCGCGGCGCCGGCGTCGAGAACGCGTACACGGCCGCGACGCTCGAGGAGTTCGACGCGCACTGCGCGGCCGGCCTCGCGGCCACCGAGCCCTACATCGTCGTCGCGAAGACCGACGGGATCCTCGAACCCGGCATCAAGCGCAAGCACTCCGACGGACGCGAGGACAAATACATTTTCGTCCGCCACGTCGAGGCCACCGAGGGCATCAGCATCATGGGCCCCAGCGAGCACAACTGATGCCCGTGGTGACCGCGCCGGCGCCCGCCTACGACCTGATCGTGGTCGGCGGCGGCGCGGCCGGGAGCGTGCTGGCCGCCCGGCTCTCGGAAGACCCCGACCGGCGGGTGCTGCTGATCGAGGCGGGGCCCGACCACCGCGGGGTGCGCGAGATCCTCGACGCCGCGCACTGGGACGCCATGATCGGCGGGCCGTACGACTGGGGCTACCGCTCGACCCCCACCGACCACGTACTCGGGCGCTCGCTCGCGATGCCCCGCGGGAAGGTGCTGGGCGGCAGCTCGAGCACGAACGCGATGCTCTGGTACCGCGGCAACCGCGCCGACTACGACGCCTGGGCCGCCGCCGGGGCGACGGGCTGGGGGTACGACGACCTGCTGCCGTACTTCCGACGGTCGGAGTCGCGGGCGGGCGGCGACCCGGCCTTCCGCGGCACCGACGGACCCATGCGGGTCGGCCCGCTCGCCGACGTGCACCCGATCGCCGACGCCCTCATCGCCGCCTCGGCCGAGCGCGGCCTGCCGGTGCTCGACGACGCCAACGGCGCCTCCAACGAGGGCGCGGTCTACGCCGACTACAACGCGGTCGCCGGACCCGACGGCACTTTCGAGCGGTGGAGCGCCGCGCGGGCCTACCTCGAGCCCGCGCTCGCACGCGAGAACCTGCACGTGCTGGTCGGCAGCGCGGTGCACGCTGTCGTCGTGACCGCGGGCATCGTCACGGGCGTGCGGCACGTCGTCGACGGCGCGCTCGTGACCACGACCGCGGCGCGCACGGTGCTCGCCGCCGGCGCCCTCGACACCCCGCGCCTGCTGCAGCTCTCGGGCATCGGCGACCCGGAACGCCTCGCCGCCGCCGGGATCGCCGCCGCGCATGACCTGCCCGGGGTGGGCGAGAACTTCCAGGACCACCCGCTGATCCTGGGCATGAACTTCCGCGCCCGCGCCGACCTCGGCCCCGTGATCGGCAACGGCGGGGGCGCGATGCTGAACTGGCGCAGCACCCACGCCGAAGCCGGCCCCGACCTCCACACCGTCATCGCGCACGGCTCGCGCGGCGACGACGCCCTCCACGCCGCGCACGACCTCTCCGGCGACCGCGTGTTCGCGCTCGTGCCGGGGCTGTACCGCTCGCGGAGCACCGGATGGGTGCGGGTGCGCTCGGCCGACCCCGCAGCATCCGCCGACATCCAGCCGAACTACCTGGCCGACCCCACCGACCTCGCCGCCATGGTCGAGGCCGTCGACGCCGTGCACGACCTCGTCGCGACGTCGGCCTACGGCGATCTCGCCGAGGGCCCGATCACCCCGCCGCACGGCCTCGACCGTGCGGCGAAGGTGCGCTTCGTGCGCGAGAACATCGGCACCTTCTTCCACTGCTCGGGAACGGCCCGCATCGGCACCGACGACCTCGCCGTCGTCGATCCGGGGCTCCGCGTGCGTGGCCTCGAGGGCCTGTGGATCGCCGACGCCTCGGTCATGCCCACCATCCCGACCTGCAACACCCAGGCGCCCACCGTCGCGATCGCCGAGCGGGCCGCGGAGCTCCTGCGCGCCTGAGCGCCCGCGCGCACACCGGAGGACGTGTGCCGTCCGGAGGGCGGATGCTGCGGAACGCACCTCCCGTGCGTACATCTCCTCCCGTGTGCACCACGGGCAGCCGCGCCGCGAGCGGCCGGAGTCAGCGCTCGAGGAGGGCGTCGAGGGCGAGGAACTGCGCGGTGAAGTCGGCGCGCAGCATCCGCTTCTGCTCGTCGTCGCAGAACGCGGTGTCGATACCGGTGAGCGCGATGCGCTTGGCCGTCTCGGCGTCTATCCCCATCGCACGGAGCCCCTCGCGATACTCCCGGCCCAGATCGGTGCGGAAGAACATCGCATCGTCGGTCGAGACCGACACCGGAAGCCCGGCGTCGATCATCGCCCGGATGCGGTGCGCGGGATCGAGCACCCACCCCGAGCAGATCGTCGTCGACACCGGGGTGGTGGCGAAGCCGATCCCCCGCTCGAGAGCCAGCGCGAGCACCGCCGGATCGTCCATGACGCGGTAGCCGTGGTCGATGCGATCGCACCCCAGAACCTCGATCGCGTCGCGCACGTTGTGCGGGCTCGCCGACGGCGTCTCGCCCACATGGGCGGTGCGCAGGAGTCCGTGCTCACCCGCCAAGGCGTACGCGGCGGCGAACCTCAACGGGTCTTCGGTGTTCTCCGGCGTGAGGTCGTCCTGGCCGATCCCGACGACCTCCGGGAAGGGGTGCGCGATCATCTCGCGCACCAGGTCGACGGCCGCTTCGGCGGACTCCCGCCGGTTGATCGCCACGATGACGCGGAAGCCGACGCCCAGTTCGCGCTCGGCCCGCCTCAGACCGGCGATGGCCGCGGTCAGCACCTCGACGTACGACATCGGCGCCACCCCGGGCGTCGCCGGGTGCGCGAAGTACTGCGGGTTGATGTAGTACTCGCGATAGCGCAGATTGCCCTGCGCAACGGCATCGGCCACGCCCTCCCACGCGACCCGCTCCAGATCGGCGGGCGTGCGCAGCACCTCGTGCGCCACGCGCCAGCCATGGAGGAACTCGACGAGATCGCCGAACTCGAACAGGCGGTCGGTATCGTCGGTCCACAGCTCGACCGACGAGCGCAGCGCGAGCTCTCGCAGCGTCGCAGGTCGCATCGTCGAGACGAGATGGCAGTGCAGCTCGGTCTTCGGCAGCAGCTGAAGATAATCGGCGTACGAGATCATGCGTTCCTCCAGCCGCTCGGGCCCTGCTTCACAACGAGAAGCCGATAGGCCTCCCCCGTCGCCGACCACCAGCGGTGCGCCAGCCCGCCGCGGTAGTAGACCGAGTCGCCCCGGCCGAGCGTGAGCACGTCGCCGGCGACATCGACGCGCACGGCGCCGGCGAGCACGTAGACGAACTCGTCCTCGGCGTGCACGTACGCCTCACCCGCCGAGACGTTCTCGCCCACGACCTCCAGCGGATGCATCGGCCTCGTCCCGTGCGCGAGGGTGCGGGCCGGGGTCGCGGCGAACCCGTCGTCGACCAGCCGCTCGTCCGAGCGATGCACCTCGACCTCGGCCGCTTTCTCGTCGGGTGCGTCGGCGGCGGCGATCAGCTCGATCGGACTGGTCTCCAGCGCGACCGCCACGCGCCGAAGGGTCGACAGGCTCGGCTGGGCGAGACCGCGCTCGAGCTGGCTGAGGAACGGGTGCGACAGATCGGTCGCGTCGGCGAGCTGCACCAGCGTCATCGAGCGAGCGTGACGGAGCAGGCGGATGTGCGCGCCGAGGCGCAGACTCGCGGCCCTCTCGTCGTGCGCCGCCTGCTCGACCATCGTCGTCATGTCGACCTCAGGCGGGGAGCGCCACTCCGTGATCGCTCGCGTACGCCTCCACCGCGGCCACGAACGCCGCGCGGCGGGCGGGAGTGAGCCACGACGCCTCGAAGGAGTTGATCGCGAGCTGCACGAGGTCGGTCTGCGACAGCCCCGCCTGCTCGGCGAGGGCGACGTAGTTCTCACCGACGTAGGCGCCGAAGTAGGCCGGGTCGTCGGAGTTGACCGTCACGCGCAGGCCCTCGCGCAGGAGCCCGACGATCTCGTCGGCCTTCATCTGCTCGGTCACGAACGAGTTCGACACGGGGCAGGTGGTGAACCCGAGACCGCGCTCCTTCGCGAGGGCGACGAGCGCGGGGTCTTCGACGATGTTCGTGCCGTGGTCGATGCGGTCGACACCGATCTGCTCGATGACCGCGCGGATGTTGTCGACCGAGCCGACCTGGTCGATGTCGCAGTGCATCGTGAGGAAGAACCCCTCGGCCTTGGCACGGGCGAAGACATCGGCGAACTTGCCGGGCGGGTTGTCGCGCTCGTCGGAGTCGAGGCCGACACCGATGATCCACGCCTTGTAGGGCAGCGCCTCCATGAGCGTCGTCATGGCGTGCTCGGCCGAGAAATCGCGGAGGAAGCAGAGGATCAGCTCCGCCGAGATGCCCAGCTCGCTCTCGGCGCGGACCGCTGCCCGCCGGTAGCCGCCGATGACGTTGCCGAAGGGCACCCCGCGGCTCGTGTGCGCCTGCGGGTCGAAGAACATCTCCGCGTGCACGACGCCCTGCTCCTTGGCCCTCAGCAGGTACGCCCAGGCCAGGTCGTGGAAGTCGTCGGCCGTCTGCAGCACGTTCATCGCCGGGTAGTACACCGCGAGGAAGCTGGTGAGGTCGGTGAAGTCGTACGTCGCCTTCACCGCGTCCACGGTCTTCTCGGCGAGCTCGATGCCGTTGCGCGCGGCGAGGTCGAACTTCAGCTCGGGCTCGAGCGTGCCCTCGAGGTGCAGGTGCAGCTCGGCCTTGGGCAGGCCGAGGGCGAAGTCGGTCAGGGAGGTCATGCGGGAGTGTCCTTTCGGGCGGACGGATGCGGCGGAGGCGGCGGGATGCGTCAGGACCGGTCGGCCATGCCCATGCGGGCGAGCACCACCGACTCGACGATCTGTACGAGGTTGTAGAGGATGAGCGCGGTGCCGGTGACCAGCACGACGGCCGTCCACACGGCCGAGAACTGCGCCCCGGCGATGTAGCCGCCGACGGCACCGCCGATGCCGCCGCCGACCGCGAGCCACTCGGCGAGGAGCGCGCCGGTGATCGCCCCCGGCACCGAGATGCGCACCGCCGCGAAGAACTCCGGCAGCGAGCTCGGCAGGGCGACCTTGCGCAGTCGCGTCCAGGCGTTGCCGCCGTACACCGCGACGAGGTCGTTCATCTGCGGCGAGGCCGACTTGAGGCCGAACACGATGTTCACGAGGGCTGGGAAGAGCACGACGATCCCGCCGATCACGGCGACCGAGGCGAACTCGCGCCCGAAGATGAGGATGATCACCGGCGCCATGGCCACCAGCGGCACGGAGCGCAGCAGCATCGCCATCGGCATGAGCGCGTGCTCGATGCCCTTGCTCAGCTGGAACACGATGGCCACCAGCAGCGCGACCACGAGGCCCGCGGCGAACCCGACGAACGAGTGGCCGAGGGTCACACCGAGCTGGCCGAACAGCTGCGCCCGGTTGGCCTCGGCGTTGGGCACCGTGAACAGGAAGTTCCAGACGTCGATCGGCCCCTTGCCGACGTAGGCCGACACCTGGAAGACCCCGAGGGCCCCGACCCAGATGACGAGCACGGCGACGATCGTGAGCACGAAGGTCAGGAGCGCACGGGTGAGCGCGCGAACGGTCGACTTCGTCGCCTCGCGGCGGATCTCGGCGTTCAGATTCGCGATCGATTCGGCGCGGCCCGGCACGGCGACCGCGGACAGGGTGTCCATGCTCATCGGGATGCTCCCTTCGACCAGGGCGCCACGGCCCGCGAGATGAGACCGAGCAGCGCGTAGCCGAGGAGGGCCACCGCCCCGGAGGCGAGGGCGATGTCCCACACCCGGGCGGAGTTGAGGGCCTGCTGGGCGGCGATCATCGCCGGACCGACGCCCACGGTGATCTTGCCGAAGAACTCTCCCAGCACCGCACCCAGGAAGGCGGCGGGCACCGCGATCTGGAGGGCGTTGAGGATCGCGGGGAGGGAGGCGATGAGGCGCACCTTGCGCAGCTGGGTGAGCCGGGAGCCGCCGTAGACGGTGATGAGGTCGAGGCTCGCCTTGTCGGCGGCCTTCAGCCCGAGGAGGGCGCCGACGACGGTCGTGAAGAAGCAGCTCAGCGCGGCGAGGAACACGGCCGTCGTCGAGGGCTGCCCGGCCGTCGGGATCGGCACGATCACGGTGAGCAGCAGACCGAGAGCCACGATCGGGATGCAGTACGTGATGATCGCGATCTGCATCACCACGCCCTCCAGGCGCGGCACGATCAGCACCAGCGCGGCCAGCACCAGGGCGAGGCCGTTGCCCCAGAGGTAGCCGATGCCCGCTTCGGTGAGCGTGATGCCGAAGTTCTTGGCGTAGAACTCCCACCCGGTGTCGAAGAACTCCACGACGACCTGCAGCGGGGTGGGAATGGCCTGCACCCCGCCGGGGCCGACGTTCGAGAACACCGTCGCCGCCAGGATCCACCAGACGGCGATGATGCCGATGACACCGATCGCTCCGGTCAACCACGCGGGGAGCGCGACGTCCTCCCACTGGATCGCGCGCGGCTTCGAGCCCTGGGGGGCGGGAGCGCCCGGGCTCTTCGTCACGGGAGCGTCAATGGTCATCGGCGGCGGCGCCTCCGACGCCGAACAGCAGTTCCTGCGCGTGATCGACGTAGGCGTGGAACTCGGGCGTGCGCATCATCTCGGGGGTCCGAGGACGAGGGAGGTCGATGGTCATGACCTCCTTGATGCGGCCCGGACGCGGGCTCATGACGGCCACCTGGTCGGAGAGGAAGATCGCCTCCGAGATGCCGTGCGTGACCAGGAGGGTCGTCGCGGGCTTCTCGGTCCAGATGCGCAGCAGCTCGAGGTTGAGCTTCTGCCGCGTCATGTCGTCGAGGGCGCCGAACGGTTCGTCGAACAGCAGCACCGAGGGCTTCATGATGAGGGAGCGCGCGATCGACACGCGCTGGCGCATGCCGCCCGACAGCTGCGCGGGCTTGGCCTTCTCGAAGCCCTTGAGGCCGACCAGGTCGATCATCTCGGCGACGTAGGCCTTGTCGACGGGCTTGCCCGCGACCTCGAACGGCAGCTGGATGTTCGACTGAACGCTGCGCCACGGCAGGAGCGCCGAGTCTTGGAACGCGATGCCCAGCTCGTTGCCCCGGCGCAGCTCTTTCGGGCTCTTGCCGTCGACACGGGTGGTGCCGCTGGTCGGGTCCTCCAGACCGGCGAGGATCCGCAGGATCGTCGACTTGCCGCACCCCGATGGACCGAGGAGGGCCAGGAACGTTCCCTGGTCGGTGTGGAGGTTGGCGTCCTGCAGCGCCACGACGCTCTTGCGTCCGACGCTGAAGACTTTGTTCAGTCCGGTGATCTGCAGGCCGGTGCCCAGGGTCGTCCCCTGGGCACCGGTCTCGGTGGCCGTGTCGGTCACAATTGCACTCCCAAGGGATCTCAGCCCGCGTAGGCGACGAGATCCGGGTTCTCCTCGTAGACCTCGGCCAGCAGGCTGAGGTCGAAGAGGTCGGATGCTTCGAGGTTGATCCCCGCTCCCGCGAGGCTCTTGATGGTCTCCGCCTGCAGCGCATCGGAGATGGTGAAGATGCCGTTCTCCTCGGTCTCGTCCGAGACGACCAGCAGGTTCTGGGCCTCGGATCCGGCGAGGGTCTTGGCCGGGTCGAGGTCGAGGTCGGTGCCGTAGGTCTCGATGGCGAGGTCGGCGCCGGCCTGCGGGTCGGCGAGCGCGTCGGTCCAGCCCTTGATCTCGGCGACGAGGAACGCCTTGAGCATCTCGCGGTTGTTCGCGATGGTGTCGTCGGTCACGGTGACCGTCTCGGCCACGAACGGCAGGCCGTTGTCGGCGAAGGGCAGGTTGGTGGTGGCGGTGCCCGCCATCTCGACCGAGATCGCCTCGTTGGTGAGGTAGGCGACGAAGCCGTCGACCTCGCCGTTGATCAGCGGCGCCGGGTCGTACTGCACGGGAACGATCGTGAGCTCGGAAGCGTCGATGTCGTTCGCGGCCAGGAGCGCGTTGAACAGCGTCAGGTTGGAGTCCTGGACGCCGATCTTCTTGCCCTTGAGGTCTTCGGGGGTGGCGATGTCGCCGCCGTCCTTGAGCGAGAGCACGGTGAAGGGGTTCGCCTGGAACGTCGCGCCGATGATCTTCAGCGGTGCCGACTCGTTGGCGACGGCCGCGCCGACCTGCACCGAGTCGCTCAGCGCGATGTCGGCGGTGCCGCTGAGGAGCTCGGGAACGCCGCCCGAGGGGCCGGGGACCAGCTGCACCGACGAGAAGCCGGCGTCGGTGTAGTAGCCCTTGGAGTCGGCGATGTACTCACCGGCGAACTCCTCGTTGAAGATCCAGCTGAGCTGCAGCGTGATGTCGCCGAAGCCGTCGGCGCCGGCCGATGCCTCGCCACCGGCGGTCTCGGTCGCGCCGCCCGCGCAGGCGGAGAGCGCGACGGCCGCAACGGCGATCCCGGCGAGGGCTGCGGCGAGGCGCTTGGCGCGCCGAGGGAGAAGGAAGGACATGAACACTCCTGACGGATGTGGTGCTTCGGGTGGGAACGCGCACGCCCTGGGCCTCGACACTGCGCGTGACCCCGACGCTAGGCGATGTAGATTTCACGAACACTGGCGCGATGTTTCGCCGCCGTTACAGGTGCGGGGGTCGACACACGTCAATCGGCCGAGACTCCCCGCCTGGCCGCGTGTCTCGGCCGATCGCGATGTCTCGGGCTCAGCGGGGCTCGGCGGCGAGGTGCAGCACCGATTCGGCGAGCGCGGCGATCCCCCGCTCGACGTCGGCGGCCGACACCGACTCGTCGGGGTGATGGCTGATCCCGTCGGGGTTTCGGAGGAACAGCATCCCGACGTCGGTGATGGCGCCGATCGACATCGCGTCGTGCCCGGCGCGGCTGAAGATCTCGGGCGGCTCCCCCGCCCCGGGGCCCCGGATGCCCGCGCGCACGACGTCCTGCAGCAGCGGCGCGCAGAACACCGCCGGGGCGTTGTGCACCTCACGGGCCCGCCAGCGGAGTCCGCGGCGCCCCATGGCCTCGTCGACCTCGCGCGAGATGGCGTCCCACACGTGGTCGCGCGCGCCGTCGAACTCTCCGCGCAGGTCGACCGAGAGGTGGGCCTCGCCGGGCACGATGTTGACCGCCCCGGGGAAGGCCTCCAGCTGCCCGACCGTGCCGATGATGTGGTGCTCGCCCCGGCAGATCCGTTCGACGGCGAGGGCGATCTCGCTCGCCCCGAGCAGGGCGTCGCGCCGCATGTCGTAGGGGGTTCCGCCGGCGTGCCGCGCCTCGCCCTCCACCACGAGCTGGAACCGTCGCGCGCTGGCGATCGACGACACCACCGCGAGCGCCTCGCCGCGGCGGTGCAGCTCCGGCCCCTGTTCGATGTGCGCCTCGAGGTAGCCGACGAGCTCGTCGGGCCGGCGCGCGGCCTCCCCCACCCTCCCCGGATCGAGGCCGAACTCGAGGAACGCCTGCCGGAGCGTCACCCCGTCGGCGTCGGCGAGCGACCACCAGGAGTCGTCCCACGTGCCGGCGACCGCCGACGACCCCAGAAGCGCCTTCCCGAACCGCGTGCCCTCCTCGTCGGAGAACGCCACGACCTCCAGGGCGAACGGGAGGGGCGAGACGGCGAGTCCGTCGTCTCGGATGCGGCGCAGCATCCGCACCACTTCCAGGCCCATGAGCACGCCCACGATCCCGTCGAAGCGACCCGCGTCGGGAACCGTGTCGAGGTGCGAACCGATCATGAGCGCGGGCGCGTCGTCTCGCGGGGTCGCCGAGGCGGTCGACGGTGCGAGACGCCCGACCTGGTTGCCCGCGGCGTCCTGACGCGTGGCCATGCCGATCTCGCGCATCCACTCGGCGGCGAGCCTGTTGACGCGGGCGTGCTCGGTGGAGAGGTAGACGCGCTCGATGCGCCCGGGGGTCGAGGTGACGCGCGCGAGCTCGTCGCAGCGCTGCATCACCCGACGGGCGGCGGCGGCGAGGCGGTCGGGCTCGACCCGGAGTCGGCTCTGCACCCGTCAGCTCGCCGCCCGGTAGACGTCGTTCGCGGCCTCGACCCCGCCGCCGGCGGGCACCGGGGCACCGAAGCGGCGCAGCACCGTCTCGAGCGAGGCGAGGGTCTGCAGCACGGCGTCGGTGCGGGCGTTGTAGCCCATCGTGCCGATGCGCCAGACGCGCCCGTGCAGCGGGCCGAACGACGTGCCGATCTCGATGCCGAAGTCGTCGAGCATCGCGGTGCGCGCCGCGTCGCCCGGCACCCCCTCGGGGATCTCGACGGCGACGACGTTGCTCATCTTGTGGGCGACGTCGCCGAAGACGCTCAGGCCGAGCCCGCGCACCCCCGCGAGCATTGCCTCGCCGTGCAGACGGTGCCGGTCGATGACGGCGTCGCGCCCCTCGAGCAGCAGCACGCGCGCGCACTCACGGGCGCCGTAGAGCATGGTCGTCGCCTCGGTGTGGTGATTCAGGCGCCGGGGACCCCAGTAGTCCAGGATCATGCCGAGATCGAAGTAGTTCGATCGCACGAAATCGGCCGCCGACGGGTCTCCGGCCTCGCGGATGCCGGCCTCGATACGGGTGCGCGATCGGATGACCTCCACCGCCGCCTCGGACAGGCTGATCGGGGCCGACCCCGACGGCCCGCCGAGGCACTTCTGCAGGCCCGCGGTCGCCGCATCCAGTCCCCAGGCGTCCATCTCGAACGCGTTGCCGCCGAGGGAGGCGGTCGCGTCGGTGTAGAACAGCACCCCGTTCGCTCGGCACAGCTCGCCGATCTCGTCGAGGGGCTGCAGCATCGTCGTCGACGTGTCGCCCTGCACGAGCGCCAGGAGGTGGGGCTTCACCCGCTCGATCGCCTCGCGCACCGCCGAGACGGGGAACACCTCGCCCCACGGCACCTCGATCGTGTGCACCTCGGCCATCGCGCGCTCGGCGATCTCGGCGAGCAGGTGCCCGAAGCGACCGAAGATCGGCACGAGCACGCGGTCACCCGGCCGCACGAGCGAGACCATCGCGGCCTCGATCCCCGCGCGGGAGGTGCCGTCGACGAGCACGGTCGCGTCGTTCTCGGTCGCCCACACCTGTCGGTAGAGCTCCTGGGTCTCGGTCATCGTCGCCGTCATGAACGGGTCGTACTGTCCGACGAGAGGCGCCGACATCGCCCGCAGCACGCTGGGATACGCCGAGATCGGCCCCGGCCCCATCAGCAGACGCGCGGGCGGATCGATCGGTGCGGGGAAGGTCATGGGGTCTCCGTTCGACGGACGAGGGATGCGAGGCGGCGGGCCAGGCGTACGAGGGCGATGTCGGTGCCGGCGCGCGAGACGAGGCACACCCCGACCGGGGCCGCGCCCAGGGGCGAGGCGACGGTCAGCAGGGGCGCCGAGACGGCGGGGAGCCCGGCCACGGCGGCGGGCACGGTCATGCGCAGCGTCGCCGCGCGGGTCGCGTCGATGTCGGCCGGGTCGGCGGTGCGCGCGGGCGCCGGGCCGGGCACCGTGGGAAAGATCAGCACCGCGTCGCGCACGAGGGCCTCGAGGCGGTCGCGCAGGGGTGCCAGGGAGTAACGGGCGGATGCTTCGCCCTCGGCCGTCACGGCGGCACCCGCCCGGAAACGTTCGGCCGCAGCCGGGCCGACCGCCCCGGGATGCGCCTCCAGCCATTCGCCGTTGTTGCGCCACGCCTCGGCGCCCTGCACCGCACGGAACGCCGCCGCGGGCGCGGCGAGGTCGCCGATCGACACGTCGTCGATGACGGGACCGTCGGTCACGGCGGCCAGAGCCTCGACCAGCGCGTCGAAGGCGGCGATCGTCGCGGGGTCGGCGTCGGCGCGGATCTCGGCCGGCACGCGCAGACGCCAGGGCAGGTCGGGCCCCGACTCCCCCCACACGCTCTCGGTCGACTCCGACCCGTCGTAGCTCAGGCACCAGTCGGCGACGCGTTGCAGGGTCTCCCCGTCGCGGGTGATCCAGCCGACGGTGTCGAACGACTGCGCGAGCGGAAGCAGGCCCTGGCGCGGCACGAGCCCGTGGGTCGTGCGGAGCCCCCATAGCCCCTGGTACGACGCGGGGACGCGCACCGACCCGGCGGTGTCGGTGGCCAGACCGATCTCGGCCTGGCCGGTCGCGACCGCCGACGCCGGCCCGTTCGACGAGCCGCCGGGGAGGGCCCCGGGGACGGCGCCGTTGGGCGGGGTGCCGTAGTGCGGGTTGTCGCCCGCGATCGAGTACGCGAACTCGTCGGTGCGGGCGATCCCGCGCAACGACGCGCCCCCGCGCAGCAGGTCGGAGACGGCGGCGGCGGTCGTCGCCTCGGCCCGCGCACTCTCGAGGTACGCCGGGTTCCCCGCGCCGATGCGGAACCCCTTGATGGCGAAGAGGTCTTTCACCGCGACGGTGAGCCCGGCCAGCGGCCCCTCCCACGCGCCCTGGAGGAACGGGTCGCCGACCTGGCGCCACACGGCGCGGTCGAGCGCCTGGGCGCGGCCGGTGACGTGCGCGGCCGTGATGACCCAGCATCCGTCGACCCGCTGCCAGACCTGCGTCTGCAGCCCGGTTCCGCCGCCCCGGAAGCGCGACACCGATACCAGCAGCGCCACGTCCTCGGCGAGGGGACGGTATTCGATCCGCTCGATGGTGCGGGGAGCGACCCCGCCGCGCAGCTTCCGGAACGCCAGCAGGGCGCCGTCGCCGACGAGCAGCCCCGCAGCATCCCCCCGCATCACCTCGGGCCCCGAGGCGAACGCCGCGTCGAGCACCTCGACGTCGTCGCTCATGAGCGCCCGTTCGTACGCCTCGAACGCCGCGCGCAGGTCGGCGGGGATCTCGCTCCCCTCTGCCGCGTGAGAGTCCACGACACCCGGAGCGGGGTCGTGCGTCGTCCGGGTGTTCTGGCCTTTCGGCGCGTGGGGGGCGGCGCTCACCGAGCCACCTCCGCGAAATCGGACTCGCGGATGCGGGCGTGCACACCGCACACGATGTCGACCACCTGCGAGATGTCGAAGTCGGTCGCCGCGCTCAGGTACGCGTACGCGAGGTGTTCGTCGAGACCCCACCGCGCGCGGATCAGCGAGAGCGCGGCGCGCACGCACGCCCGCATCGCCGCATCCAGGTCGGGGTCGAGGCCGGTGGGAACCAGGTAATCCGCCGTACGCACGAGCGGCCCGGTGATCTCGCCGAACTCGGCGAGGGCATCGTTCCTCGCGACGACGTCGAACCGCAGAGTCGCACGCAACGACGCCTCCAGCGCGGTCAGCGCGACCTCGCCGTCGCCCTGCGCGAAGTGCGGGTCGCCGACGTACGCGAGGGCGCCGGCCACCTGCACGGGCAGGTAGAGCACGGTGCCCGCGACGAGCAGATTGATGTCGATGTTGCCGCCGTGCGCCCCGGGCGGCACCGAGTGCGGGCGGTCTGATCCGGCGACGGCGACCCCCATCGTGCCGAGGAACGGCGCGAGCGGGAACGTCACGACCCGCTCGCCGCCCTCGACCACGGGAAGGCTCCCGAACAGCTCCCCGTCGCGTTCGACCACCGGGCTGAAGACGCTGACGTTGCCCGCCCCGCGCGGCAGCTCCCCGACGAGGGCCCCTTTGCCGTGACGGTTCGAGATCACGCCGTACGGCACGCGCGGCACGAGCTCGACGACCGTGATCTTCAGCAGGTCGCCGGGCTCGGCGCCCTCGACCCTGATCGGTCCGGTGACCACGTGCGGCCCGTCGGCGGCCGGATCGCGGGTGACGGATGCGGCGATCTCGACCGCGTCGTCGAGCACCTCGGAGGCCGCGACCCCGTGCGAGGCGAAGAACGCGAGCGGGTCCTTCCCCTGGTCATCGAGGATGCCCTCGTGCGAGACGGTGTCGATCGTGACGGTCTCGCCCGGCGCGACGGTGAGCACCGCAGCATCCGTCTCGCACGGGAGGCGCCCCCACCGCACGGTCTCGGGCGAGGCGGGAAGATAGTGGTCGCCCGGGGTCTCACCCACGCCGGGCTGGAGGATCTCGATCGTCACCGCTCGCCCCTCACTCCGCGAGTGACGCGGATCCGGCCAGGATCTCACGCCCCCGCCGTTCGACGACACCGGCGGCGCTGTACGCGAGTCCGCCGTGCACGTAGGTCGCCTCGACGACTCCCCGGAGGTGCTGCCCGTGCCAGGGCGACATCTTGTTGCGGTACTCGAGGGCGGAGGCGTCGACCCTTCGCACGGCGTCGGGGTCGAACACCACGAGGTGCGCGGGTTCACCGGCCGCGATCCGCCCGCGCCCGGCGAGTCCGCCGATGCGGGCGGGGCCGGTGGTGAACAGCGGAAGCAGCCGCTCGATCGGCACCCCCCGGCGGTGGGCCTCGGTGTGGACGGCGGCGAAGCCCGTCTGCAGGCCCGAGATCCCGCCCCACGAGAGGCCGAAGTCGGGAGACGACTTGAGGTCGGCGGTCGACGGGGAGTGATCGCTGACGATCGCGTCGATCGTGCCGTCGAGGAGGCCTCCCCAGAGGAGGTCCTGGTTCGCGGCATCGCGGATCGGCGGGCAGCATTTGAACTGCGCCGCCCCCGCGGGCACGTCCTCCGCTCGGAGCGTGAGGTAGTGCGGGCACGTCTCGACGGTGAGCGGCACGCCCTCGGCCTTGGCCGCGCGCACCGCGTCGAGCGCCCCGCCGTCGGAGACGTGAACGATGTGCGCCCGGCCGCGGGTGCGCCGCGACGCCTCGATCACCGCGAGGATCGCCTCCCGTTCGCTCTGCGGCGGGCGCGAGGCGACGAAGTCGGCGTACACCTCGCCGAGCGGGCCGTCGGCGTGCAGGTGCGAGGGGTCTTCGGCGTGGACGATGAGGATGCTGCCGAGCCCCGCGATCTCGGCGAGCGCGGCGTCGAGCTGGTCGAGCGCGAGGTGCCCGAACTCGTCGATGCCCGACGGCGACAGGAAGCACTTGAAGCCGACGACTCCCGCCGCATCCAGCTCGGACAGGGTGCCGAGGTTCTCGGGAACCGCCCCGCCCCAGTACCCCACGTCGACGGCCAGCTTGCCCCGGGCGGCGTCGCGCTTGTCGGCGAGCGCCTCGACCGTGGTGGTCACCGGCACACTGTTCAGCGGCATGTCGAGGAGAGTCGTGACGCCGCCGGCGGCCGCGGCGGCCGTGCCGGTCGCGAACCCCTCCCACTCTGTGCGACCGGGCTCGTCGAGGTGCACGTGCGAGTCGACGAGGCCAGGAAGCAGCATCCGCTCGTCGTCGAGCACGAGGTCGGCGCGCGGGTCGAAGGCGTCGACGGCGGCGATCACCCCGCCGACGGTGTGGACGGTGGCCGGCACGAAGGCGGTGCCCGTCCAGACACGGCGCGCGGCGACCGTGGCGGGCAGGGCGGGGAACGCGGTCATGACGACCACGCTAGGTGCGTCGCGTTTCCCGGATGTTACCCAGGGCAACATTTTCGCCGCTCGCCCGAAATGTGCGCTCGATACGGTGACGGAATGGAACTGAGCGAATTCGACGCGGCCGACGAGGCCTCAGCGACCGCGACCGCCCGCGTCTGGGCCGAGGTCGACGGGTGGGTGAACGCGATCGTGACGGGTCGCCCGTTCGGCTCGGTGGAGGCCCTCGCGGCGTATGCGGGTGCGCTCGCGCAGCAGTGGACGCCCGCCGACCTGGAAGCCGCCCTTGCCCACCACCCCCGCATCGGGGCGCGCGTGACGGGTGCGGACGCCGCGGCCTCGGCCTCGCGTCGCGAGCAGGCCTCGATGTCGGCCGCGGGCGATGACGTCGTCGGCGCGATCGCCGAGGGCAACGCCCGGTACGAGGAGCGGTTCGGCCGGGTCTTCCTCATCCGCGCCGCCGGCCGGACGCCGTCGGAGATGCTCGCCGAGCTCGAACGCCGCCTGTCGAACGACCCCGAGACCGAGACCCGCGAGGCGACCGCGCAGCTGGCCGAGATCGCGTTGCTGCGACTGCGCGAGACGTTCGCGGTGCCCACCCTCCCGGAGGAGCAGGAATGACCCACCTCACCACGCACGTGCTCGACGCGGCGACGGGGAACCCCGCCGCCGAGGTGTCGGTCGTACTCGCCCACGCGTCGGGCGGCGCCGTCACCGCGGAGGCCGCCGGGGCGATCGTCGCCCACGGCTCCACCGACGCCGACGGGAGGCTCGCGCTCGGCCCCGAGACCCTCGAGCCCGGCGACTACACGCTGACCTTCCTCACGGGCGAGTACTTCGCCGCCCGCGACACACCGACGTTCCACCCCTACGTCGCCGTGACCTTCACGGTCGACGGCTCGGGCCGGCACCTGCACGTGCCGCTGCTGCTGAGCCCCTTCGCCTACTCGACCTACCGCGGGAGCTGACCATGACGGAAGTGAGCGTCAGCCTCGGCGCCAACAAGTACGGCAAGGCCGAGAACCGGGTCGTGCGCGTCGTGCGCGACTCCGCCCGGCACGAGATCGTCGACCTCAACGTGACGTCGCAGCTGCGGGGCGCCGCCCTCGCGTCGGCGTACCTCACGGGCGACAACTCGATGGTCGTGGCGACCGACACGCAGAAGAACACCGTCTTCGCCTTCGCGAAGGAGCACGGCATCCGCTCGCCCGAGGAATTCCTGCTGCTGCTCGCCGAGCACTTCACCTCGTCGTTCGAGTGGATCGAGGGCGGACTCTTCCAGGCCGAGCAGTACGCGTGGGAGCGCATCCTCGTCGACGGCGTGCCGCACGACCACTCGTTCGTGCGGCAGGGGCAGGGCACCCGCCTCGCCACCGTGCAGTCGATCGACGGCGCGGTGCACGTGACCGGCGGGGTGAAAGACCTCACGGTGCTGAAGTCGACCGGGAGCGAGTTCGCCGGCTTCCCCCGCGATCGCTACACGACCCTCGTCGAGACCGACGACCGGATCATGGCGACCTCGGTGACGGGGCGCTGGCGGTTCCTGCCCGAGGCGGTCGAGGCCGGCATCGACTACGACGGCCTGTACGCCGAGGTCACCGAGGTGCTGCTGGCCACCTTCGCGTCGGTGCATTCGCTTGCTCTTCAGCAGACGCTGTTCGAGATGGGCAGGGCCGCGATCCAGGCCCGCCCCGAGATCGCCGAGGTGCGCTTCGCGATGCCGAACAAGCACCACTTCGTCGTCGACCTGTCGTCGTTCGGCCTCGAGAATCCGAACGAGGTCTTCTTCGCCGCCGACCGCCCCTACGGCCTCATCGAGGGCACGGTCACGCGCGACGGCGCCGCCCCCGCCCCCGACGCCTGGCTGGACCTGCCCGCGTTCATCTGACCGCGGTTCTGCGGCCGCGGTTCACTGACCGCGAGACCCGTCGTGCGCGCCGAGACCCGGGCTTTATGTCGGGGTTTCGCCACGCGGAGGCGGTTTCGCGGTCAGGGGCGGGCTCGGGGCCGCGGGTCAGACGTGGAAGAGGGAGTGCAGCGGGGCGTCGCCCAGGGCCGCGCGACCGCCGAGCACGTCGATCTCGAGCAGGGCCGCCGTGCCGATGACCTCGCTGCCGAGGGTGTGCACGAGCTCGCGTCCCGCGGCGAGCGTGCCACCCGTGGCCAGCACGTCGTCGAGCAGCAGCACGCGCGTTCCGCGGGGCAGATCGTCGTGCATCTCGATCGCGGCGGTGCCGTACTCGAGGGCGTACGAGACGGATGCTGCGGGGCGCGGCAGCTTCCCGGCCTTGCGGATCGGCACCAACCCGACACCGGCGGCGGTGGCCGCCGCGCCGGCGAGGAGGAACCCTCGGGCCTCGATCCCGGCGACCACGTCGAACTGCCCGGCGAAGGGCTCCATGAGGGCATCGATCGTCGCACGGAGGGCGGCAGCATCCGCCAGCAACGGCGTGATGTCGCGGAACACGACCCCCGGCTGCGGGTAGTCGGGGATCGAGCCGATGAGCGATTCGGCGCGGGCGAGGGCGGAGGCGTCGGGCACCGTACGACCTTACGCGAGCCGCCACAGGCCGCGAGACCCGGCCTGCGCGGCGAGACCCTGACATCGAGCCCGGGTCTCGCGCCGCCGCAGCGGTCTCGCGGTCACGCCCGGCTCGGCGCTCGCGGTCACGCCCGGCTCAGCGAATGCGGCCGCGCAGGTCGTCGGGAGCGAGCTCCTCGGCGGCGGCGAGGACGGCGCGGGCGGCGTCGCGCCGGTCTTCCACGCCCCACAGCAGCACGCCGACGACGCGTCCTGCGTCGAGGTAGTAGACGACGCCGCGCTCGAACGGCTCCTGCCAGTCCTCGACCGTGTCGAGTGACGCGTCGAGCGTGCCGACCGCCTCATAGCGGTGGCCGAACACCGCGGAGTAGTAGTACGGCGTGTGCGTGTACGGCTCGTCCGCCCCGGCGAGGTTGCGCCCGACCGCCCGCCCCATCTCCTGGGCGTTGTCGACGTGCTCCACCCGGCGTCGCCCGAGGATGCGGTCGGGGTAGCTGGCGACATCGCCCGCGGCGAAGACGTCGGCCGCAGACGTGCGCAAGAACTCGTCGACGACGATGCCGTCGTCGACGGTGAGTCCGGCGTCCTCGGCGATCCGCGTCTCGGGGGTGATGCCGAGGCCGCCGACCACCGCATCCGCGCGCAGGTCCTCGCCGTTCTCGAGCTCGAGACGGGCGCCCGAGCCGTCGACCGTGCCGCCGGAGACCCGGCTTCCGCCGACCAGCTCGACGCCGGCGTCGCGGAACATCCGCTCGAAACG
This sequence comes from Microbacterium sp. AG1240, assembly GCF_003635115.1. Taxonomy (GTDB): domain Bacteria; phylum Actinomycetota; class Actinomycetes; order Actinomycetales; family Microbacteriaceae; genus Microbacterium. The sequence continues at coordinate 383,861 of NZ_RBXJ01000003.1, read as the reverse complement.
GTGCGCGAGGTCGGCGGGGAAGACGTCTTCCCCCAGCACCGAGCCGGTGTGCACGAGCGTGACCGCCATGCCGTTCTGCACGAGCGCCGCGGCGAGCTCGGTGCCGATGTAGCCGCCGCCCACCACGATGATCGACCCGCCCTCGTCGGCGAGGGCGCGCAGCCGCCGGTAGTCCTCGGCGGTGCGGAACGCGATCGATCGCCGGCCGTCGGAGGCGTCGTCGAGCGGCAACGGCACCGGACGGCCCCCGGTCGCCAGGAGCAGGCGTCCGTAGGTGAAGGTCCGCCCGTCGGAGGTGACCACCTCGTGAGCGGCGGGCCGGATCGCCCGCACGGTGGTGCGCAGCCGGATCTCCGCGCCCGTGTCGGCGGCGGTGTTCAACGGCACCTGCTCGTCGGTGAAGTCGGGGTCGGTCCAGAGCTTCTTGCTGAGCGCCGGGCGGGTGTACGGCTCGTCGACGTCGTCGCTGAGGATCAGGATCGTCGCGGACGCGTCGATCTCGCGGATGCCGCGTGCCGCGCTGTCAGCGACCATCCCGCCGCCGACGATGAGGTGGGAGAAGGGGGTGGAATCAGCCATGCTCCGAGCCAACCCGCCACGCCCCGTCGACGGCCACCGCTGGACAACGCGGCCCCGCTGCGTTATCCGATGACCGCGAGACCCGTTCTGCGCGACCAGACCCCGACATGAAGCCCGGGTCTCGCCGCGCAGAAGCGGTCTCGCGGTCGGAAACCGCTGTCAGCAACGGATCGAACCGATTCGGTACCCTGGGCGTATGACGACCGTTGAGACCGTGCCGACGACCGAGGCCCGACCCGCCGAGACCGGATCCGAGTGGTGGCGCACCGCCGTCATCTACCAGATCTACCCCCGCTCGTTCTCCGACAGCTCCGGCGACGGCATCGGCGACCTCCCCGGGGTCACCGCGCACCTCGACGACCTCAAGAAGCTCGGCGTCGACGCCATCTGGCTGAGCCCCTTCCAGCGTTCCCCGCAGAAGGACGCCGGATACGACGTCGCCGACTACTGCGACGTCGACCCGCTCTTCGGCACGCTGTCCGATTTCGACCGGATGCTGGCCGAGGCGCACGCCCGCAGCATCCGCATCATCGTCGACCTCGTGCCGAACCACTCCAGCGATCAGCACGCCTGGTTCCAGGAGGCTCTCGCGGCCGGCCCCGGCAGCCCCGAGCGCGCTCGCTACATGTTCCGCGACGGGCGCGGCCCGCACGGCGAGCTCCCCCCGAACAACTGGGACTCCGTCTTCGGAGGCCCCGCCTGGACCCGCGTCACCGAAGCGGGCGGCGCACCCGGCCAGTGGTACCTGCACCTGTTCGACACCTCGCAGCCCGACTTCGACTGGTCGAACGACGAGGTGCGCGAGGAGTTCCGCGGCGTGCTGCGCTTCTGGCTCGACCGAGGCGTCGACGGGTTCCGCGTCGACGTCGCGCACGGCCTCGTCAAGGAGGCGGGCCTGCCCGACTACACGCCCTCCCCCGAGGGCGGCTCGATGGGCGGCGACGAGGCGAACGTGCCCTACTGGGGGCAGCCCGGCGTGCACGAGATCTACCGCGACTGGCACGAGGTGCTGGCGCAGTACGACGGCGACCGAGCCCTGTGCGCCGAGGCGTGGCTGCCGACCATCGAGAAGACCGCGCTGTGGGTGCGCCCCGACGAGATGCACCAGGCGTTCAACTTCGTCTTCCTCGAGACCCACTGGGATGCGGCCGACCTCCGCTCCGTCATCGACGAGTCGCTGCGCGCCTACGGAGCCGTGGGCGCGCCGAGCACGTGGGTTCTGTCGAACCATGACGTCGTGCGTCACGCATCGCGCCTGGGCCTGCCCGCCGACATCCCGCAGGGCGCGGGCATCGGCCCGAACACCGTCGGCAAGCCCGATCCCGCTCTGGGGCTGCGTCGCGCCCGCGCCGCGTCGGCGCTGATGCTGGCGCTCCCGGGTTCGGCCTACATCTACCAGGGCGAGGAGCTCGGGCTGCCCGAGGCGATCGACCTGCCCTACGAGGCCCGCCAAGACCCGACCTGGTTCCGCACCGACGGCGAGAAGTACGGCCGCGACGGATGCCGCGTGCCTCTCCCCTGGACCAGCGAGGGCCCCGCCTTCGGCTTCAACGACACCGGCGCCTCGTGGCTCCCCCAGCCCGCCGAGTGGGCGACCCTCGCCCGCGACGCGCAGCAGGGCGAACCCACGTCGACCCTCTCGCTCTACGAGACGATGCTGGCCGAGCGCCGCGCCCGCGGCCTCGGTGCGGGCACCCTCACCTGGGTCGACGACGCAGCATCCGACGTCCTGTCGTTCCGCAACGGCGACCTGCACGTGCTGACGAACATCGGCGCCACGCCGATCGAGCTGCCCGAGGGCACCGTCGTCGTCGCGAGCGAGCCGCTCGAGGGCCGCCGGCTCCCGCCCGACACGACGGTCTGGCTGGCCTGACGGGTCCCGCGTCACCGCGCAGCATCCGCTCTTCTCACCGAGACGCCATCGTCTCGCCGAGGTGACACGCTCTCGACGCGAAGAGGGTGTCGCCTCGGCGAGACGACGTGCTCTGGACGGCAGCACCGCACGCCCCCGTAGGCTCGGGTCATGACGATCGACCTCGAAGCCCTGTACGTCGACCTGCACAAGCACCCGGAGCTGTCGTTCCAGGAGACCCGCACCGCCGGGGTGATCGTGCGCCACCTCACCGAGCTCGGACTCGAGGTCGAGGAGGGGGTCGGACGCACGGGGCTCGTCACGTCGATCGTGAACGGCGACGGACCGGTCGTGTGGCTGCGCGCCGACATGGACGGCCTCCCGGTGCAGGAGCAGACCGGCCTCGAGTACGCCAGCACCGCGAAGAGCACCGATCCCGCCGGGCTCGAGGTTCCCGTGATGCACGCGTGCGGCCACGACATGCACGTCTCCTCGCTCGTGGGCGCTCTCGAGCGCCTCGTGAGCACGAAGGGCGAATGGTCGGGCACCGTCGTCGCGGTCTTCCAGCCCGCCGAGGAGTACGGCGCCGGCTCGAAGGCGATGATCGCCGACGGCGTGCTCGACCGCTACCCGCGGCCCGACATCGTGCTCGGCCAGCACGTGACCCCGTTGCCGGCGGGTGTCATCGGGGTGCGCCCCGGCACCCAGATGGCCGCCTCCGACGGCCTGACGGTCGTGCTGCACGGCCGCGGCGGGCACGGCTCGCGCCCGCACTCCACGGTCGACCCGATCGTCATGGCCGCCGCCACCGTCATGCGCCTGCAGACCATCGTCTCGCGCGAGATCGACCCGCGCGACGTCGCGGTCGTCACGGTCGGTTCGATCCACGCGGGTCTGAAGAACAACATCATCCCCGCCGAGGCGAAGCTCGAACTGAGCCTGCGCTACCCGAACGACCAAGCGCGCGCCAAGGTGCTCGAGAAGGTGGAGCGCGTCATCCGGGCCGAGGCCGCAGCATCCGGCGCCGAGCAGACCCCCACGATCACGACCGACCACACCCTGCCGCCCACGATCAACGATGAGACAGCGACCGCACGGCTGACGGGCGCCTTCCAGCGCGCGTTCGGCGACGACAGCGTCGTCGACCCCGGCATGTTCACCGGCAGCGAGGACGTGTCGTGGTTCGCCCGCGAGGCCGGCGTGCCACTGGTGTTCTGGTTCTGGGGCGGCGTCGACCCCCAGAAGTTCGCGGATGCTGTCGCCGGCGGCACGATCGACCGTGACATTCCGACGAACCACTCGCCGTACTTCGCCCCCGTGCTGCAGCCGACCCTCGACCGCGGTGTCGAGAACCTGGTGGTCGCGGCTCGGGAGTTCCTCGCCTGAGGCGACCCCACCGCGAAGGGGACTAGCGCGAAGGCAGTGTCAGGATCTCGGCGCCCGAGTCCGTGATCGCGACCGTGTGCTCGGTGTGCGCGGTGCGCGCGCCCGTCGCGCTGCGGAGGGTCCACCCGTCGGGGTCGGTCACCAGCTCGGCGGTGTCGGCCATGACCCAGGGCTCGAGCGCGAGGAGGAGGCCCGGGCGCAACGTGTAGCCGCGGCCGGGACGACCGGTGTTGGCGACGTGGGGCTCCTGGTGCATCGTCGATCCGATGCCGTGCCCTCCGAACTCGACGTTCACGGGGTACCCCGCATCTTTGAGCACCGCGCCGATCGCGCGCGAGATATCGCCGACCTTCGCACCCGGGCGGGCGGCGGCGATGCCCGCGGCCAGCGCGCGCTCGGTCGCGTCGATCAGCGCGAGGTCGTCGGCCGACCGCGTCTCGCCGACGATGAAGCTGATGGCGGAGTCGGCGGCGATGCCGCCCTTCACCACGGCGAGATCGAGCGTGAGCAGATCGCCGTCGGCGAGCGCGTAGTCGTGGGGCAGACCGTGCAGCACGGCGTCGTTGACGGCGGTGCAGATGTAATGGCCGAACGGCCCCCGCCCGAACGACGGCGCGTAGTCGACGTAGCACGACGTCGCGCCGGCCTCGACGATCATCTCCTGCGCCCACCGGTCGATCTCGAGCAGGTTCGTGCCCACGGTCGCGCGGCCCTTGATGGTGTGGAGGATGTCGGCGACGAGGGCGCCGGTGACCCGCGCGCGGCTGATCTGGTCGGAGTTCAGGATCTCAATCACCCAATAACTATACCGGCCATATCATCCCGTCTACACTCGAGGCCATGGTCAGACTGCCCCTCAGCCCCGAGGAGATCGAACGCGGCCGACGCCTCGGCACGCTTCTGCGCCACGCCCGCGCCGGACGCCCGATGCTCGACGTCGCCCTCGACGCCGGCGTCTCGCCCGAGACCCTTCGCAAGATCGAATCGGGCCGCATCGCGACCCCCGCGTTCCCCACGATCGCCGCGATCGCCGGGGTGCTGAACCTCTCGCTCGACGAGGTGTGGGCCGAGGTCAACGCCGGCGCGTCTCCCGCGCAGCATCCCGTCGCCTCCTGAGCATCCGTCGCCCGAGCGCACGGGTTGCGACCGAGCGCACGAGCTGTGCGCGTACCCGGGCCGTGCGGTCGGGGGGAAGCCGTGCGCTCGCGGGGCCTACTCCACGCGCGCCGGCACCTCGCGATCGTCGACGACACGGGCGCCGAAGACGCCGGGGAGCCCCCGACCGTCGCGGAATGCGAACAGCATCACCGCGGTCACGGCGACGAACAACAGCGCCAGGAGGCTCCACGGATCGGGCAGGGCATCGAGCAGCGTGTATCCGCTCACCCCGGTCAGCCACCGCACCGGCCGGGCGAGCCACGTCGGCAGCACCCCTCCCGCGAACCGCAGCCGCACGGCGAGATCGCCGACCGAGCGCCCCGTGCCCAGGATCACCGCGAGCCAGAGCCCGGTGCCGACGACCACACCGGCCACCGACGAGACGGTGCCGTCGATGACGGCCTGCTGATCTCCCACGACGAACTGCAACCACAGCTGCACGACCACGCCGACGACCGACATCACCAGCCCCAGGCCGACCGCGTCGCACAGCATGCCGAGCGCCCGCCGCCGACGGGTCACGGGGCGCGGAACGTCGGCGTCGGGGGCGCGCTCGGCTCCGCGCAAGCGCGACGGGACGGCGAGGGCGAGGAGCGACCCGGCCACGGCGCCGAGGGTGTTGGTGAGCATGTCGTCGACGTCGAAGACCCGGTACGCGCACGGGTAGATGCCCCAGACGCCGGTCACCTGCGTGGTCTCCACGAACACCGACGTCGCGAGACCGACGAGCAGGGCGACGAGGATGCCGCGGCCGCCGAGCACGCGCAGGAAGAACCCGAGCGGCACGAACAGCAGCACGTTCAGAACGAGTTGGAGGATGGCCGGGTCGGTCACGAACGGGCCGGGTCGGCGCGCCGCGCCTCGGATGTCGTCGACGAACGCCCAGATGTCGAGGTTCGTCCCGGCGCAGCGCATCGTGTCGGGGTCGGGGAGCGGGAGGAGCGTATACGTCCAGATCGCCCAGAAATACACCAGCGCCAGCGCCCAGAGGACGGCCCTGCCGGCGGTGAGGCGACCGCGCCGCCGATAGCTGAGGGCGACGAAGGGAACGAACAGCAGAACCCCGACGAGACCCCCGGCGACGATCGCGAGGATGCCGTTGCGCACCTGATCATCCACCCTGCGAGTGTATTCACCCGTCGTCCCGCGCGAGACCGACGACATCGTGCTCGCGACCGCCGAGGTCGCCCGGGCGCGACGTTCGGAATCCAGGACGGATCGACGTCGGCACCGCCCAGGGCCGGCTGCGGCCGCCGTTCGTCCTGCATTCCGAACGTCGCGCCCGGTGAGAAGGCCCCGTCAGGTCGCGGCGAGCGCGTCGAAGGCGTCGTGCGTCGCGTCGGCGAGGCCCGTGACGTCGGCGACGGCGGTCGGGTCGACGCAGAAGCCGACGCCCATCCGGTCGGCGCTCGAGATGGCCGAGATGCGCAGGGCGTGGTGGGCCGCGGGCTCCGACGACGTGTAGAGCCGTTCGACCCGCCGTCCCGACACCACGACGGGCGTGCGGGGCCCCGGCACGTTCGAGATCGCGACGCCGAACTCCCGCGGATTGTCGGCGACGGCCCGCGCGACAGACCCCGCCCGACCGAGCGCGCGGAAGAGATCGTCCATCAGCGCAGCGTCGTGGTCGAGCTTGCGCACGCGGGTCTGGGCGCTGATGCCGTCGAGGCGTCGCAGATCGTCGCCCTCGCGGAGGAGCAGATCGACGTTCAGGAACGAGTCGCGGTTGCCCGCCGCCGCCGCCTCCCCCTCGACGTGCAGACTCACCGGGATCTGCGCGCGCAGGTGCGGGAGGGCGTGCCCGCGGGCCTGCGGAAGCCCGCCGATCCATCGTCGCAGCCCCCCGGCGACGACGGCGAGCAGCACGTCGTTGACGGTCGCGTGCTGCGGACGAGAGGCACCGACGGCCCGGAGCCCGTCGAGCGGCAGGTCGGCGAAGGCGAGCGCCCTCTCGCGGGTGATCGGCCGGTCGAACGGCGAGCGCGCCCCCGGGCGGCCGAGCTCGCGCATCAGGGCTCCGGGCATGCGCTCCCACTCGAGCCAGCGGGGGATCGCAGGGGCCGCCGCGCTCACCCCGACCGGATGCGGCGGGACGTCGTGGGGATCGAGGAGCACCGCGTCGAGGAAACGCACGCCGCCGATCCCGTCGACCATCGCGTGGTGCAGTCGCACCGCGACGGCGTGACTGCCGTCGTCGAGCGGGCCGATCAGGTCGACCGTCCACAGGGGTCGCGCGCGGTCGAGGTGCTGCGACATGAGCTCCCCCACCACGCGACGGAGGTCGTGGGGCGTCCCCGCCGAGCGGCTCCGCACGTGGTGGTCGAGGTCGATGCGATCGACCCTCTGCCACGCCGCACCCGACGGCCCGACGACGACGCGATCGAGCGCGCGGGGGAAGGTGTCGACGCCGGCGAGGATGCGCTCGCGCACCGCGTCGACGTCGAGCGGAGCGCCCGGTTCGAGCACCAGCAGTTTCAGGGTGTGGCCGAGCACCGCGTCGGATTCGAGCGCGAAGATACGGGCGTCGTCCTGCGCCAACGGCCGCGTCGGATCCCCGTTCACGACCACAGCTTGCCAGTGGCCCTCCGCCGTTGTACACCGCACCGTGCGCGTCGCGTTGCGCAGGGGTGAGATACGGGCGTAGTGTCGCGCGTCGTGACTGATGAAGGTCGCGAATCCGGCGAGGACGTGCCGGTCGCGCAAACCCCCATGGCGAAACGCCTGCTGATCGGTGATCCGCTGACCTCGGAGAAGCTCGACGACCAGCTGCTCCCCAAGAAGATGGCGCTGCCGATCTTCGCCTCCGACGCCCTGTCGTCGGTGGCGTACGCGCCGCAGGAACTGCTCATGATCCTGCTCATCGGGGGCACGGCGCTGCTGACCTTCAGCCCCTGGGTCGCGGGTGCCGTGGTGCTGGTGCTCGTGGTCGTGGTCACGAGCTACCGGCAGCTGATCAAGGCCTACCCGTCGGGCGGCGGCGACTACGAGGTCGCACGCACCAACCTGGGCGAGATACCGGGCGTCATCGTCGGGGCGGCCCTGCTGGTCGACTACATCCTGACCGTCGCGGTGTCGGTCGCCTCCGGCGTCGACAACATCATCTCGGCGATCCCCGAGCTCAATCCGTTCCGCATCGAGTTCGCCGTCGGGTTCGTGGTGCTGATCGTCATCGTGAACCTCCGCGGGGTGCGCGAGGCATCCGCGGTGTTCGCCATCCCCACGTACCTCTTCATCGGGTCCGTGGCGCTGATGATCGTGGTGGGCCTGGCTCGCACGGTCGCCGGCGACCCGCCGGTCGCGTCGAGCCACGATTACGCGGTGGAAGCGGAGTCGTTGACGCAGGCCGCGATGATCCTGCTCGTGCTGCGGGCCTTCTCGAGCGGATGCTCCGCCCTCACCGGCGTCGAGGCCGTCTCCAACGGCGTGCCGGCGTTCCGCAAGCCGAAGATCCGCAACGCCCAGACGACGCTGAGCCTCATGGGCATCATCGCGATCCTGCTGTTCGTGGGCCTGACGATCGTCGCGCTCGTCTCGGGCGTGCGCTACGCCGAGAACCCCTGCACCCTCGTCGGCTTCGACTGCACGCAGCCGCAGCCGAGCCTGATGGCGCAGGTGGCCGCGGCGACCTTCGGCATGGGCAGCATCCCGTTCTTCGTCATTCAGGCGGCGACGGCCTGCGTGCTGCTGCTGGCGGCCAACACCGCCTTCAACGGCTTCCCGCTGCTGGGGTCGACCCTCGCTCGCGACGGCTACGCGCCGAAGTCGCTGAACACCCGCGGCGACCGGCTGGTCTACTCCAACGGCATGATCGTGCTCGGCATCGTCGCGATCATCGTGCTGATCGTCTATCAGGCCGACCAGACCGACCTCATCCAGCTCTACATCATCGGTGTCTTCGTGTCGTTCTCCCTGGGCCAGATCGGCATGGTGCGTCACTGGCGTCGCGCGCTGCAGGGCCTGAAGGACCTGACCCCCGAAGCGGCGCAGCAGGACTCGGCGCGATACGAACGGCGCTCGGCGGTCAGCGGCCTCGTCATCAACGCCATCGGCGCCGGCATGACGGTGGCCGTGCTCATCATCGTCACGATCACGAAGTTCACCCACGGCGCGTGGCTTGTGTTCCTCGCCATCCCGATCCTTGCGGTGCTGATGGTGGGCGTGAACCGCTACTACCGCGACGTCGAGCACGAGATCGAGATGGACGACACGGTGCACTTCGGTGCCGAGGGCGACGTCGCGATCGTGCTCGTGAACCGTTTGCAGAAGCCCATCGTGAAGGCCATCGACTACGCCCTGGCCGCGAATCACGACAAGACGCTCGCGGTGCACGTCGCCGTGAACGAGGCCGATGCCGCCCGGCTGCAGAAGGACTGGGCCGAGCACGAGGTGCCGGTACCGCTCGTCATCATCGACTCGCCCTACCGGGCCTACACGTCGCCGGTGGCCGGCTTCATCCAGAAGTACCGCGAGAAGCACGGCTCGTCGGTGGTGACGGTCTACCTGCCGCAGTACATCGTGGGGCACTGGTGGGAGACGTTCCTGCACAACCGCAGGGCTCGTCGCCTGGCGAACCAGCTCATGCTGCTGCACGGCGTCTCCATCACGCTCGTGCCGTGGCTGCTCGACTCGTCGGAGATCATCTACGGTCGGCGATCCCGTCCGCTTCCGGGTCAGCAGCGCGGGGGCCAGCCGGTGCCGGAGGTGGGGCAGCGCCCCCACCACCTGTCGCGCGGCTCCGACGAGACGCCGCCGCCCGCCCCGTAGCGTCGCGATCACGGCCTCGCTTCCGTCCGACGGCGACGACGACGAAGGCCGCGAGCAGCACGACGAGCCCGATGAGCGCCACGAAGCCGGCGACGGTGACGTACCCGCCGGGCTGGTACGGGTTGAGGAACGGGTAGGGATACCAGTACGGCACGCCGGTCAGGGTGTTCGTCACCAGGTTCGCGCGCGCCAGCGTGTAGACGACCCACGCGGCGGGGAAGGCGAGGATCCACGCCACGCGCGACCACGGCAGCGCCCGCCGGTTCGGGCCGAGGAACAGATCGAGCACGAAGAACGACGGCACGATCCCGTGGAGGATGACGCTCGCCCACGGCAGGATCGCGTTGCGCGCCATGGGCATGCCGGGCACGTTCACGTTGTAGACGACCCCGGTGACGAAGATGCACGTCGTCGCGGCGGCCAGAGCCATCGCGAGCGGGGCCGGCTCGCGGCGCGCGCCCCGGGTGACCCAGAACCAGACCGCCGCCCACAGCAGCACGACCGCCGCCGCCGTGTTCGACACCATCGTGAAGAACCCGAAATAGTTCGCGGCAACGGTCGGCACGTGGCGGTCGCCCTCGATGGCCCCGCGGATCACCACCTCGGCGGGGGCGGCGACGCCGACGACGGCCGTGATGGCCACCGCCACGCGCAGCACCGTCCAGGCCTGCGCCGCTTCGTTCGAACGCAGCGCGGTGGCGATCCCGCGCTCGACGGCGCGCGCGCGGGAGCGGCGGGTCGGCGTCGGCCGCTCATCATCCACGAGGGCCTCCCCCGTCGTCGACTCGGCCTGTCGGTTGCCATTATCGCTCCGACTCGTAGGCGGTTCGTGAGGGGTTGCGTCGGGGGCGTATGGATTCCGTGAGGACGGACGGATGCTGCGTCGCGGCGCGGTTGCATCGAAACCGTGACCCGGGGGATCCCGTCGGGCCACCCGCGCGCAGCAGCGCGGCCGCACCGTCTTGAGGAGTTCCCGTGCTCGATGTCGTCTACATCGCCGCGACGATCGTGCTGTTCGCACTCGTCGCGCTGATCGCCCGGGGGGTCGAGCGGCTATGACGTTCTTCACTCTGCTCGCCGGCGTCCTGGCGATCGGCGCCGTGGTCTACCTCGTCGTCGCCCTCGTGCGACCGGAAAGGTTCTGAGGTGACCACCGAACAGTTCTGGTTCGCCGTCCTCCAGGCCGGCGCGCTCGCCCTCCTCCTGGCGCTGGCGTACCGGCCGGTGGGCGACTACATCGCCCACGTCTACACCTCCGCGAGGGACCTCGCCGTCGAGCGGGGCACCTATCGCCTCATCGGCGTCGACCCGCGCTCCGCGCAGACCTGGCAGGCCTACCTCCGCGGCGTGCTGCTCTTCTCGTTCATCGGGATCGTGGTCGTCTACGGCCTCCAGCGCCTCCAGTCGTTCCTGCCCGCGTCGCTGGGGCTGCCCGCGCCGAGCGAACCGCTCGCGTTCAACACGGCGGTGTCGTTCGTGACGAACACGAACTGGCAGTCGTACTCGCCCGAGCTCACGCTCGGCTACACCGTGCAGTTCGCCGGCCTCGCCGTGCAGAACTTCGTCTCGGCGGCCGTCGGCATCGCGGTGGCCATCACCCTGGTGCGCGGCTTCGCCTACCGCCGGTCGGGCACGATCGGCAACTTCTGGGTCGACCTCGTGCGCGGCACCTACCGGGTGCTGCTGCCCTTCTCGATCGTCGCGGCGATCGTGCTGCTCGCCGGCGGAGTGATCCAGAACGTCGCGGGCTTCACCGACGTGACGACCGTGGCCGGAGCGACGCAGTCGATCCCGGGCGGCCCGGTGGCGAGCCAGGAGGCCATCAAGCTCCTCGGCACGAACGGCGGCGGTTTCTTCAATGCCAACTCCGCCCACCCGTTCGAGAACCCCGCACCCTGGACGAGCCTCTTCCAGGTCTTCCTCATGCTCGTGATCCCGTTCGCGATGCCTCGCGCGTTCGGCCGCATCGTCGGAGACAACCGTCAGGGGTACGCCATCGTCGCCGTGATGGCGGGCATCTTCGTCGCCTCGCTCGTGCTCGTCACGTGGGCCGAAGCATCCGCCGGGGGCACCGCTCCCCAGCTCGCCGGTGCCGCGATGGAGGGCAAGGAGGTGCGGTTCGGACTCTTCGGCTCGACACTCTTCTCGTCGACATCGACCCTCACCTCCACCGGCGCGGTGAACTCGATGCACGACAGCTACACCGCACTCGGCGGCATGCTGCCGATGATCAACATGATGCTGGGCGAGATCGCCCCGGGCGGCGTCGGCTCGGGCCTGTACGGGATGCTGGTGGTCGCCGTCATCGCGGTGTTCGTCGGCGGGCTCCTCATCGGGCGCACTCCCGAATACCTCGGCAAGAAGATCGGTCCGCGCGAGATCAAGCTCGCGAGCCTCTACATCCTCGTGACCCCGATCCTCGTGCTCGTCGGCACCGCGCTGAGCTTCGCGATCCCCGCGGTGCGCGCCGATGTCGAGTCGACGTCCATCTGGAACCCGGGCATCCACGGTCTGAGCGAAGTGCTCTACGCGTTCACCTCGGCGGCCAACAACAACGGGTCGGCCTTCGCCGGTCTCACCGCGAACACCCCGTGGCTGAACACCGCGCTCGGTGTCGCGATGCTGCTGGGCCGCTTCGTGCCCATCGTGCTCGTCCTCGCGCTGGCGGGCTCGTTCGCCGCGCAGGACAAGGTTCCGTCCACCGTCGGAACGCTGCCGACGCACCGGCCCCAGTTCGCGGGGCTCCTTGCGGGCGTCGCGGTGATCATCACCGCACTCACCTACTTCCCGGTCCTCACCCTCGGACCCCTCGCTGAAGGACTCTCCTGACATGTCCACCACCGCCATCCCGGCCCCCGACCCCGTCGAACGACGCACGCCGGCCCCCGCTCCCGCAGAAGAGTCGGCGAGCCGCGCCCCTCAGCGCGGCTTCGGCGTCGCACAGCTCGCGGAGGCGCTCCCCGGGGCGCTGACCAAACTCAACCCGGCCGCCCTCTGGCGCAACCCCGTGATGTTCCTCGTGTGGGTGGGCGCGGCCCTGACCACCGCCATTGCGATCGCCGAGCCGTTCCTCGGCGGCCCGGAGGCCTCCGGCGGCACCCCTGTGCCGGCCGGTTTCACGTGGGGCATCGCCGTCTGGCTCTGGCTGACCGTGCTGTTCGCGAACCTCGCCGAGTCTGTGGCCGAGGGTCGCGGCAAGGCGCAGGCCTCGGCGCTGCGACAGACCCGCACCACGACGAACGCCCGCCGGGTGGTCGCCTACGACGCGTCGTCGGATGCGGCGGCCACCGCAGCATCCGTCACCGAGGTGCCGTCGGCCGACCTCACCCTCGGCGACGCCGTGGTGGTGACCGCGGGCGAGCTCATCCCGGGCGACGGCGACATCGTCTGGGGGATCGCCACGGTGGACGAGTCGGCGATCACGGGCGAGTCGGCCCCGGTCGTGCGGGAGTCGGGCGGCGACCGCAGCGCGGTCACCGGCGGCACCCGCGTGCTGTCGGACCGGATCGTCGTGCGCATCACCTCGAAACCCGGCGAGACCTTCGTCGACCGCATGATCGCCCTTGTCGAGGGCGCCTCGCGTCAGCGCACCCCGAACGAGATCGCGCTGAACATCCTGCTGGCGAGCCTGTCGATCGTGTTCGTCATCGTCGTGCTGGCGATGAACCCCATCGCCTCCTACGCCGCGTCTCCCGTCAGCATCCCGGTGCTCATCGCCCTGCTCGTCTGCCTCATCCCCACCACGATCGGGGCGCTCCTGAGCGCCATCGGCATCGCCGGCATGGACCGCCTCGTGCAGCGCAACGTGCTCGCGATGTCGGGCCGCGCCGTCGAGGCCGCGGGCGACGTGACGACCCTCCTCCTCGACAAGACGGGCACGATCACCTACGGCAACCGCCGGGCGACCGACTTCGTGCGCATGCCCGGAGTGCCGGCCGACGAGCTCGCCCGTGCCGCCTCGCTCTCGTCGCTCGCCGATCCGACACCCGAGGGCACCTCGGTCGTCGAGCTGGCCGCGGCGCAGGGGGTCGTCGCGACCCTCCCCGACGGGGCGGTGTCGGTGCCCTTCACCGCGCAGACGCGCATGAGCGGTCTCGACCTCCTCGACGGCACCCAGGTGCGCAAGGGTGCCGGTTCGGCGGTGCTCGCGTGGCTCGAAGCATCCGCCGCCGCCCCCTCGACGTCGCTGCGGGCACAACTCGTGAGCGAGACCGATGCGATCGCCGCCTCGGGCGGCACCCCGCTCGTCGTCGCGACCCTTCGACAGGCTCAGGCACCGGGCGGAGAGGGCTCGGTGACCGGCTCGATCCTCGGCGTGATCCACCTCAAGGACGTCGTCAAGGACGGGCTGCGCGAACGATTCGACGAGCTGCGTGCAATGGGCATCCGGACGGTGATGATCACCGGCGACAACCCGCTCACCGCGAAGGCGATCGCCGCCGAAGCCGGCGTCGACGACTTCCTCGCCGAGGCCACGCCCGAAGACAAGCTCGCCCTGATCCAGCGCGAGCAGGAGGGCGGCAACCTCGTCGCGATGACCGGAGACGGCACGAACGACGCCCCCGCCCTCGCCCAGGCCGACGTCGGGGTCGCGATGAACACCGGCACGTCGGCGGCGAAGGAGGCCGGCAACATGGTCGACCTCGACTCCGACCCGACCAAGCTGATCGACATCGTGCGGATCGGCAAGCAGCTGCTCATCACGCGGGGCGCGCTCACCACGTTCTCCCTCGCGAACGACATCGCGAAGTACTTCGCGATCATCCCGGCGATGTTCATGGGGGTCTTCCCCGGCCTCGCCGCGCTCAACGTGATGCAGCTGAGTTCACCGGCCTCGGCGGTGACGAGCGCGATCATCTTCAATGCGCTGGTCATCATCGTGCTGATCCCGCTGGCGCTGCGCGGAGTCCGATACCGCGCGGCGAGCGCTTCGGCGACCCTCAGCCGCAACCTCGTGATCTACGGCCTCGGCGGCGTGATCGCGCCCTTCATCGGCATCAAGCTCATCGACCTCGTCGTGAGCCTCATCCCGGGCTTCTGAAAGGTCCAGCCATGCGCACCACACTCCGCACCACCGGCGTCGCCGTCCGCGCGATGCTCGTCTTCACCGTCGTCCTCGGCGTCGGGTACATGCTGCTGATCACCGCGATCGGGCAGCTCGCCTTCCCCGCCCAGGCCAACGGCTCCCTCATCCGGAGCGCCGACGGCGGCATCGTCGGCTCGTCGCTGATCGGTCAGTCGTTCACCGACGCCGACGGGGCCCCGCTGCCGGAGTACTTCCAGTCGCGGCCGTCCGCCGCGGGCGACGGCTTCGACGCCGGGGCCTCGAGCGGGTCGAACTACGGCCCCGAGAACGATGACCTCATCGCGGCGATCGGTGAGCGCCAGGCGACGATCGCCGACCTCGACGGGGTCGCGGCGGGCGAGATCCCGGCCGACGCGGTCACCGCCTCCGGTTCGGGTCTCGACCCCGACATCAGCGTCGCGTACGCCCTCCTGCAGGTCGACCGCGTGGCCGAGGCCCGCGATCTCGACGCGGCGGAGGTGCGCGACCTCGTGGAGCGCAGCATCCGTCCCCGTGACCTCGGGTTCGTCGGCGAGCCGCGCGTGAACGTGCTCGAGCTCAACCTCGCGCTCGACGCGCGCTGAGGTGCGTCTTGCGCCGCGCACGCGCCCCGCGGGAACGGCACGGATTAGGGTGACGACATGAAACGCGGGCGGTTGCGGGTGCTGCTCGGGGCCGCACCCGGGGTCGGCAAGACGTACGAGATGCTCGAGGAGGGCCGGCGCCTGCAGGGCGACGGGCGCGACGTCGTCATCGCCGTCGTCGAGACCCACGGCCGCGCGGCGACCGCGGCGCAGACCGCCGGTCTTCCCGAGGTGCCCCGGCGCACGGTGGTGCACCGGGGGGTCGAGCTGACCGAGATGGACCTCGACGCGGTGCTCGAGCGACGCCCGTCGCTCGCCCTCGTCGACGAGCTCGCGCACACGAACGCCCCCGGGTCACGGCACGACAAGCGCTGGCAGGACGTCGACGACCTGCTCGCCGCGGGGATCGACGTCATCACGACCGTCAACGTGCAGCACATCGAATCGCTGAACGACGTCGTGCAGAAGATCACGGGCGTCGAGCAGCGCGAGACGGTGCCGGATGCGGTGGTGCGCGGCGCCGATCAGATCGAGGTCGTCGACCTCGCCCCCGCGTCCTTGCGCGACCGCCTGGCCGCGGGCCACGTCTACCCGGCGGAGCGGATCGACGCGGCCCTGTCGAACTACTTCCGCCTCGGCAACCTCACCGCGCTGCGCGAGCTCGCACTGCTGTGGCTCGCCGACGAGGTCGACAGCGCGCTGAAGACCTATCGCGCAGAGCACGGCATCGAGGGGGCATGGCAGGCGCGCGAGCGCGTCGTGGTGACCCTGACCGGCGGCCCCGAGGGCGAGACGCTCCTGCGGCGCGGCGCCCGGATCGCCGCGCGCTCGGCGGGCGGCGAGCTGCTCGCCGTGCACGTCACGAGCCAGGACGGGCTCCGGCAGGCCGCACCCGGGGCGCTGGCGGCGCAGCGTGCGCTCGTCGAATCGCTCGGCGGCACGTACCACCAGGTCGTCGGCGACGACGTGGCGCGCACGCTCGTCGAGTTCGCGCGATCGGTCAACGCCTCGCAGCTGGTCGTCGGGGTCAGCCGACGCGGCCGGCTCGCCGCCGCGCTCACCGGACCGGGGATCGGTGCGACCGTGATCCGCGAGTCGGGCGACATCGACGTGCACATCGTCACGCACGCCGCAGCCGGGGGCCGCTTCGCGCTCCCGCGGCTCACCGGCGGCGCCCTCAGCCTCAAGCGCCGCGTGCTCGGCTTCGTCGTCGCCGTCACCGGAGGTCCGCTCCTGTCGTGGCTGCTCCTGTCCACCAGCTCCGACGAGTCGATCACGGCCGACGTGCTCGCCTACCAGCTGCTCGTGGTGATCGTCGCGCTCGTGGGTGGTATCTGGCCGGCTCTGTTCGCAGCCGTGCTGTCGGGCTTCACGCTCGACTTCTTGTTCGTCGATCCGCTGTTCACCGTGACGATCGATGACCCGGCGCACGCGCTGTCGCTCGTCCTGTACGTCGTGATCGCGATCCTCGTCAGCTACATCGTCGACCAGGCGGCCCGTCGGGCGCGGGCAGCGCGGCGGGCGCTGGCGGAGTCCGAACTGCTCGCGACCGTGGCCGGCAGCATCCTGCGCGGAGAGAGCGCCGTGCCCGCGCTCGTCAGCCGCACGCGCGAGGCGTTCGGAATGGCCGGGGTGCGTCTCGTCGATGCGTCGGGCGAGGTGCTCGCCACCGACGGCGAGCCGTTGCGCGGCGACGCGGTCGTGGCGATCCCGGTCGGCGCGGACCGGGCCACCCTCGAGCTGCACGGCGGAGACCTGGATGCTGCCGAACGCCGCCTCCTCGACGTCATCGTCGCGCAGCTCGGGGCGGCGATCGAGCACACCGACCTGACCGAGACCGCTCGCGAGGCGGGGATCCTCGCCGAGACCGACCACGTGCGCACCGCGCTGCTCTCGGCCGTCAGCCACGACCTCCGACGCCCTCTCGCCGCCGCGGTCGCCGCGGTCGGGGGCCTGCGGGCGACCGACGTGCGGCTGTCGGAATCCGACCGCGCCGAGCTCCTCGCCACCGCCGACGAGAGCCTGCATACGCTCACGGCGCTGGTCACGGATCTCCTCGACGTCAGCCGCGTGCAGGCGGGGGTGCTGGCGGTATCGCTCGCCCCCGTCGATGCCGCCGACGTCGTGCTCGCTGCGGTCGACGAGCTCGGCCTCGGCCCCGACAGCGTCGAGCTGGCGCTCGATCCCGACCTGCCCGCGGTCTCGGCCGATCCGGTGCTGCTGCAGCGCGTGCTCGTCAACGTGCTGGCGAATGCCGCACGGCACTCGCCCACCGACACGCGCGTGCGAGTGGCGACGAGCCGCCTCGCCGGAACCGCGGAGATCCGCGTCGTCGACCACGGCCCCGGGGTCGAGCCCGATCGCCGCAGCGACATGTTCGCCCCCTTCCAGCGCTTCGGTGACACCGACAACAGCACCGGCCTCGGGCTGGGACTCGCCCTGTCGAAGGGCTTCGCCGAGGGCATGGGCGGTACGCTCGCGCCCGAGGACACACCCGGAGGAGGGCTCACGATGGTGATCGCGCTCCCCGTGGCGTCACCCGAGGCGGTCGCTCCGTGAAGGTGCTGATCGCCGACGACGACCCGCAGCTGGTGCGGGCGCTGCGCATCACCCTCGCCGCGCACGGCTACGACGTCGTGGCCGCGGCCGACGGCGCGGCGGCGATCGCCGCGGCCGCGCAGACGCATCCCGATCTGGTGCTGCTCGACCTCGGGATGCCCCGGCTCGACGGGGTGCAGGTGATCGAGGCGATCCGCGGGTGGTCGAGCGTGCCGATCCTCGTCGTATCGGGGCGCACGGGGTCGGCCGACAAGGTCGACGCGCTCGACGCGGGAGCCGACGACTACGTCACGAAGCCGTTCCAGATCGACGAGCTGCTGGCACGCCTGCGTGCGCTCTCGCGGCGCCAGGTCGCCACGACCGACGAGCCGACCGTGCGTTTCGGCGACGTGGTGGTCGACCTGGCCGCGAAGTCGGTCACCCGCGCGGGAGCCACCGTGCACCTGACGCCGACGGAGTGGCGGATGCTGGAGTTCCTCGCCCGCAACCCCGGCGCCCTCGTCACCCGCCAGACCCTGCTGAAGGAGATCTGGGCGAGCGATCAGGTGAGCGACTCGGGCTACCTGCGCCTGTACGTCTCGCAGCTGCGCAAGAAGCTCGAGCGCGACCCCGCCCACCCCGCGCACCTGCTGACCGAGTCGGGCATGGGCTACCGCCTCGTCACCGGCTGACACCTTCGCCACGGGCCGCGAGACGTCATCCCGGATACGAGACTTCAGGCGGAGGTCGCAGTCTCGTATCCGGGTTGTTGTTTCGACGACTCGGGCGCGACGCGCGTCAGGCGGGGTCCTCGTCAGGCGGTTCGGGAGCCGACGCGGTGGCTTCGACACGGGCGCAGCGCACGGCGTACAGGATCGTGTGGAGCAGCACGGTCAACGCCCCCGCGAGGGGCGCACATCGCCCACGCTGAAGCATCCCGAGCAGGGAACGGCGACGAGATCGCCGACGCGCGGGTCGCCCGGAATCCGCACCGCACCCGACACCGCGCCCGAGTCGGCGTCGAGCACCGAGAACGCCTGCTCGTACGCGTGCGAGACGCGGCCGAGCAACCGCGCCTCCCGCCACAGCGGAGCGTGGAGGCGGAAGGTCGCGTCGAGGCGGATGCTGCCCGCATCCGTCGCCGCGACACGAGCCACCACGACCGTGGTCGCGTCGGTCGACGACACCACGCCTCCCGACATCGGAATCACGGCCGCGCCGGTGTAGACGCAGGGCGTCGCGCAGAGGTCGACGATGCGCAAGAGCGAGACGCCGGCGACCACGACGTCGTCGATCGTCGGGGTGGTGCGCGCCGGCCAGGCCTCGCGATCGAAGGGCGAGGGGATGCTGTCGCGCAGCGTGGGGAGGATCGACGTGAGGGTCATGTCGTCCGGTCTACGCCCGGTCGCCCCGCCCGCCCGCGGTCCTCACGCAACCCGTACGCCCGCTCCCCCGTTCCTCACGCCGCCCGTGCGCCGCCCGCCCGCCGCCCGCCCGCGACCCGCCCGTCCCCGCCCCGCCCGTCCCCGCCCCGACCGCGAGACCCGATGCGCGCGGCGAGACCCCGACATAAGGCCCGGGTCTCGTCGCGCGGAAGCGGTCTCGCGGTCTCCCGGGGGCGGCAGAAACGCCCCGATAGGGTGAAACGATGAGTGCCACCATCGTCGCGGCCGGAGTCCGTCGCTCGTTCGGCGACGTGCCCGCCGTGCGGGACGTCAGTCTGCGGGCCGAGGCGGGGCGCGTCACCGGCCTCGTCGGACCCAACGGATCGGGCAAGACGACGCTGATGCTGATGCTCTCGTCACTGCTGGCGCCGGATGCGGGCGAGATCAGCGTCGGCGGATTCGATCCCGTCACCGAACCCCACGAAGTGCGGCGGCTGCTCGGCTGGATGCCCGACGCGCTCGGCGCCTGGGGCTCGCTCTCGGCCCGCGAGACGCTCGTGGTGACCGGCCGTCTCTACGACGCCACGCGCGAGGCCGCGCACGAGCGTGCCGAAGAGCTGCTGCAGCTCGTCGACCTCGCCTCCCTCGCCGAGGCCCCCGCGAGAGTGCTCTCCCGCGGACAGAAGCAACGCCTCGGGCTCGCCCGCGCCCTGGTGCACGACCCGCAGGCCCTCCTCCTCGACGAACCCGCCTCCGGACTCGACCCCGAGGCCCGTGTGGCTCTGCGCGTGCTGCTGCGCCGGTTCGCCGACGAGGGGCGGGCCGTCCTCGTCTCCAGCCACGTGCTCTCCGAGCTCGAGGAGGTCGTCGACGACGCGGTCTTCCTCCTCGACGGCGCGACGGTCGCACCCGACCGCGTCGCCGCCGCCACCCACCGCCGTCGCGCGTGGCGCGTGCGTCTCGCGAACACGGCGGCCGCCGCATCCGTCGAGCCCATCGCCTCGGCCCTGCGCCTGGAGGCGTGGACCCTCACGGCCGAACGTCTCGGCGTGATGGTGCCGGTCGGATCCGACGACGACGCCGCGGCGGCGCTGCGCGCGCTCGTCGAAGCGGGTCTCCCCGTCGTGGAGTTCGCGCCGGCGACCGGAACCCTCGAACACACCCTGCTCGACCTCCGCGACGGGAGCCTGACGTGAACGCCGCCCGCATCGGGGTCATCGCCCGACTCGAACTGACGCAGCGCGTGCGCAGCGCCGCCTGGTACGTGCTGCTCGGCGTCTTCGCCGTGCTCCTCGTGGCGGTCACGGCCCTGTCGTTCGGGGCGGCGGGGACCACATCCGGCGACACCGCGGGCGCGACGGTGTTCTCGATCGTCGTCTACTTCGTGCTGCTGCTGGTCGTGCTGGTCTCACCGACCCTGAGCGGCAACGCGATCAACGGCGACCGGGATGCGGCGACGCTCGCCCCCGTGCAGGTCACCCTCGCCACGACCGGCGACATCCTCGTCGGCAAGCTGCTCGCGGCCTGGGTGACGGGCCTGGCGTTCCTCGCGGTCGCGCTTCCGTTCCTCGTGATCGCCACCGTCTCGGGCGGGGTGTCGATCTCCGTGCTGCTCGTCTCGCTCCTGGTGCTCGTCGTCGAGGTCGGCGTCGTCGCCGCGATCGGCGTCGGGCTCAGCGGCATCCTGGCCCGCCCCCTGTTCTCGGTGGCCGTGACCTACCTGACGGTCGCCGCCCTCGTGCTGGGCACGCCGATCGCCTTCGGGCTCGCCACCGCCGCCAGCTCCACCACCGTCGAGTCGCGATCGCGGAGCCTCGAGCCCGTCTATCCGACGGACGTGCCGACGGTCGCGCCGGAGTGCATGACGGCCGCCCCCGGGCAGACCGAACCGCTGCCCCAGTGCACCGGCGGCTCGGGATTCATCGAGCCGCAGTACGTGTGCGGCGAGTGGACGACGAGCGAGTACCGCACCACGCGCAGCGACCATGTGTGGTGGCTGCTGGCGGCGAACCCGTTCATCGTGCTCGCCGACGCCACGCCGTCGCAGTTCGTCGACGGCTACCCCCGCGATCTCTTCGGAACGATCAAGGTCTTCATCCGCTCGGCCCAGCTGTCGCCCGAGGCCGCGTCGGAATACGACGGGTGCGCCGTGCAGAACTCGACCGACGGCTCCATCACGTCCGAGGACCGCATCGAGGGCACCACGCCGAGCTGGTTCGTCGGACTGGCGGTGCAGCTCGCCCTCGCCGCGCTGCTGCTGTGGCGCGCCGCGGTGCGCACCCGCACCCCCGCGAAGCGCATGCCCCCGGGCACCCGCATCGCGTGACCCCCGCGCGCAGCATCCGCCTGACCGCGAGACCGCTTCCCCGCGGCGAGACCCCGACATGAAGCCCGGGTCTCGTCGGCCGGAAGCGGTTTCGCGGTCAGCGGGCGGGGGCACACGACCCGGGGACGGATGCTTCGGCATAGCCTGGAGCGATGAGCTCTCCTGACGGCGCGATCCTGGCCGCCGGTTTCGACCCGGTCGCCGTCCGCGGCGACTTCCCGATCCTCACGCGCGACATCGACGGCGCGCCGCTCGTGTACCTCGACTCGGCCGCGACGAGCCAGAAACCCCGCGCGGTCACCGACGCGGAGGTCGCCTTCCTCACCGGCGCGAACGCGGCCGTGCACCGCGGCGCGCACACCCTCGCCGCCGAAGCCACCGAGCTGTTCGAAGACGCCCGCGAGACGGTCGCGGCGTTCGTGGGCGCGAGCGCCGAGCAGCTCGTGTGGACGAGCGGCGCGACGGCGGGCATCAACCTCGTCGCCTACGCGATCGGAAACGCGTCGATCGGACGCGGCGGGCCGGAGGCGGCGAGATTCGCCCTCGTCCCCGGTGACGAGATCGTCGTCACCGAGTCGGAGCACCACGCCAACCTCATCCCGTGGCAGGAGCTGGCCGCCCGCACCGGTGCGATCCTGCGCCACATCCCCGTGCTCGACGACGGCCGGCTCGACCTCGAGGCCGCCGCATCCGTCATCGGCGAGCGCACGCGCGTGGTCGCCTTCTCCCACGTCTCCAACGTGCTCGGCATCGTGAACCCCGTCGCCGAGCTGGTGGGCCTCGCCCGCGCCGCGGGGGCGTTGAGCGTGCTCGATGCGTGCCAGTCGGCGCCGCACCTGCCGCTCGACCTGCCGTCGCTCGGGGTCGACCTCGCCGTGTTCTCGGGCCACAAGATGCTCGCCCCGTACGGCATCGGCGCGCTCTACGGACGCACCGACGTGCTCAAGGCCCTGCCGCCGTTCCTCACCGGCGGGTCGATGATCACGACCGTGACACTCGACCGCGCCGAGTACCTGCCGCCGCCGCAGCGGTTCGAGGCCGGCACGCAGCCCGTGTCGCAGGCCATCGCCCTCGCCGCCGCCGCGCGCTACCTCGGCACACTCGACATGACCGCCGTCCACGCGCACGAGACGGCCCTGGAGCAGCGGATGCTGCGCGGACTCCGCGAGATCCCCGGCATCCGTCTGCTGGGCGATGCCGACGGTGTCGAACGCGTCGCGCTGTGGGCGTTCGACGTCGCCGGCGTGCACGCGCACGACGTCGGCCAGTTCCTCGACGCGCGCGGTGTGGCCGTGCGCGTCGGCCACCACTGCGCGCAGCCGCTGCACCGACGATTCGGGATCACCGCGTCGGTGCGCGCGAGCGCCGCCCTCTACAACACGGAGGACGAGATCGACGTGTTCCTCGATGCGCTCTCGGGCGTGCGCCCCTTCTTCGGAGCCGACGCGTGAGCGGGCTGGAGTCGCTCTACCAGGAGCTCATCCTCGACCATGCCAAGAACCGGCGCGGCTTCGGCCTGGCCGGGTCCGACGCGGACGCGACGAGCCACCAGCGCAACCCGATCTGCGGAGACGAGATCACCGTGCGCGTGCGCATGGAGGGCGACCGCGTCGTCTCCCTCACGTGGGAGGGCGCGGGGTGCTCGATCTCGCAGGCGTCGGCCTCGATGCTCGCCGAGCTCGCCGCCGAGGGTCTCGATCGCGCGGGCGCCGAGCGCCTGATCGAGGGCTTCCGCGAGGCCATGCGCTCGAAGGGCACCCTCGAACTCGACGAGGACGAGTTCGGTGACGCCACCGCTCTGTCGGGGGTGTCGAAGTACACCGCCCGGGTCAAGTGCGCGATGCTCTCGTGGGTCGCATTCGAAGACGCCCTGCGTCGCTCCTGAGCGGGACCACCCCGCCGCGTCGTCCGCCGGTGGCACACCGCGCCCCGCGCTGACGGTCGCCCGTGCGCTCGAGGATCACAGCAGAAGCCGCGCGCCCCACTCGGGTTTGCAGCACTCGATCGCGTCGATGAACGCGGCGATCTCGGGCGAACCCCACTCGGCGGGCTGCGGGACGGCGAGCGGCGGCTGGTGCTCGGAGTCCGCCCACACGCTGAGGATCGGCTTACCCGCCTCGCGCGCACGATGCAACTCCCACGCCTGCCCCTCCGACGCCGGGGTGTGCCGGCTCACGAGCGCGATCACCGCGTCGCACCCTTCGATGCGGTGACGCGCCCGACGCACCCAGGTGCGGTCGTCCGGGCGCTTGACCGCCAGGTCGACGAAGACGAAGGGATCGCGCGTGCGGAACGACTGCGCGCGGAAGGATGCTTCGCGTTGCTCGTCCTCGACGGCGAACGACACGAAGATCACCTTCGATTCGACGGCTACGGCTCCGGTGCTGCGACGCACAGCCGACCGGACGGGGGACTCGATGCTCGTCGCACTCATCTCAGACCGTTCGGTCTTTCGTGCGGCGGCGGAGCACGATTGCCCCCACGACGCCTCCGACGAGGAGTACCCCCGCGCCGAGTCCGACGATTCCGACGCCGAGCGCGGAGGATGTGTCATCGTCTGCCGCTGCGGAGGTGGTCTGAGCGCTGATCGGCTCGTCCAGCTCGGCCACGGTGAAGACCGCGGTCGTCTCCGCGACGTCGGGGGTGGTCGTGCGTACCGTGACCGTCCATCGCCCCTCGCCGAGGAAGGGCTGCTCACTCACCCAGCGCCCCTGCCCCTCCGACGACGAGACGAGCGAGACCGGCCCGGCCGTGCGCCCGTCGTCGGCCTTCGCCGTCACGAGCGGGTCGATGATCTCGTCGACCATGTGCCCGTCCCGGGTGTACTGGGCATAGAGCGATACGCCTCCGATGCCGTCGGGACCGATGGTCAGCTGGATCGGCCCACCGTGCGCGTTCGCGGCACCGGGGGCCACGAGGACGAAAGCGGCGGCCAGCAGGAAGGCGAGGGCCGCACCGAAGGGGCGAAGGACAGTCTTCGTCATGGTGTCATCTTCTCTCGTGATCGACGGGGAAGCCGAGACCCGCGGGAAGCCCCGGACGCAGAGCGCCCGGGGCTTCCCGCGGTGGGGGGTCAGTCCTGCGCTCCGCGGCGGCGGCGCGTGACCAGGTAGACCAGGGCTCCCAGCAGCAGCAGGCCCGCTCCGAAGGGGAGCTGCAGCTGCCAGGCGTCCGAACCGGTCGCCGGGAGACTTCCGCCGCCCGTACCACCACCGCTGCCCGTGCCCGTGCCCGAACCGGTACCGG
The DNA here is from genome assembly GCF_003635115.1 of Microbacterium sp. AG1240. GTDB lineage: Bacteria > Actinomycetota > Actinomycetes > Actinomycetales > Microbacteriaceae > Microbacterium. The sequence continues at coordinate 358,978 of NZ_RBXJ01000003.1, read as the reverse complement.
TGCCGGGGTTCGTGCCGGGGTCGGTGCCGGGGTTCGTGCCAGGGTCGGTGCCGGGGCCCGTGCCGGGGTCGGTGCCGCCTCCACCGGGTGCCGCCGTGACCGTGAGCTCACCGCTGCGGGCCACCTCGACGCCGTCGATGCGGAGGGCGATGTGGTGCACGCCGGGGTCGACGCCGGCGGGGATGGTGACGTTCACCGAGAACGTGCCGCCGGCGTTCGTCTGCACGGTCGCCAACCGCAGCGGGTCGGAGAGGATCCAGATCTCCACCGCGGTGTCGGCGGGCAGATGCGCACCGGTGACAGAGACCTGTCCGCCCACGGCGACCCCTGTGGGGTTCACCACGACCGACGGGTCGGGCTGCGGCTCGGGATCGACGATGACCTCGGCGACCTCGGCCGCCTGGCCGGCACCGACGTTGCCCGCCACGTCGACCGCTCGGAACGCGACCGTGGCGGCAGCGGTACCGGGGACGACGATCGGCTCGGCGTACGAGACCCACGCGCCGTCGGCGCTCAAGCGGTACTCGATCCGGTCGATGCCGCTCGTCGCGTCCGTCGCCGTGAGGGTGACGGTGCGCGTCGCGACCTCGGCCGACGCGGTCGGCACGACCGTGTCGATGCGGATGATCCGCTGCTCGGTCACCGACACGTTCTCGCCGTCGGTGGCACGGATCCACAGCGTGGTCGTGCCCTCGGCGTCGATCACGAGCGACTCGCCCAGGGCGGTGAACGTCTCGCCGTCGGTGGAGTACTCCACCGAGACCGGCTCTTCACCGGTGGTCGTGCCCGTCGCACTGACGTCCACCTCGTCGACGTACCACCCGTTCTCGCCGTTGGGCTGCGACGGGTCGAGCGTGACCTCGAGCCCGATGACCGGGGTCTCGTCCGAGACTGCCGGCACCTCGACGCTGATGGCCTCCGACGTGTTGCCGGCCTCGTCGGTGGCGCGATGCCAGACCGTCTGAGCCTCGTCGGTGAGGGACACGACCGACTCGTACGCGGTCCACTCCCCCTCGCCGATGCGGTACTCGATCGACTCCACACCGCTCGTGGCGTCCGTCGCCGCGAGGGTCAGCGTCCGCGGGCTGGCGACGACGTCGACGACCGCCGTGCTCACCGGTGCGAGCGCATCGATCTTGAACGACACCTCGTCGGTGATCGGCTCCTGGTTCGGCGCCGACGCTCGGAACTGCACCGTGTGCTCACCGTCTCCGGTCACCCGCACGGCCGAGGTGTACTCGACCCAGCCGGCCCCGTCGACGTTGATCTCGCGGTAGACCGCGCTCTCGCCGCCACCGGTCGTGGTGACCGTCACGTCGACAGCATCCGTGTACCACCCGTTCTCGCCCGTCGGCTCCGCCGGGTCGAGAGCCGCGCTCACCGAGATCGGCTCGGCGGCGGTGTCGATCACCCGGAAGTAGTCGAAGTGCGCGGTCTTGGAGACCTGGCCCTGTGCGGGGTTGCCCAGTGCGTAGAGACCGACCCGGCCGGCTGCCGCCGGCTGGTTCTCGAACGTCTCGGCGAAGGTGCTCCAGGTCGTGCCGTCGGCGCTGTACGACCCGGAGATGGTCGTGCCGGTCTTGGCCAGTCGGAGCCAGACGATGCCGCTCGACGGCGCCGCCGCGTTCGGCTGCGGGTTCTGCACCACGCCACCGATCTCGCTGCGGATCTCGAGGTTGCGCGGCGGGTTGTCACCCCCCGAACCGGTCGCCAGGATGTCGATCTTCACGTAGTTGTTGTCGTCGGCGCGAAGGATCAGGCCGCCCTGCTGGTATGCCCGGTCGAGGCGCGAGGCGTCGACCTTCGTCTCGACGACCCAGTCGCCGTCCGGCTGCGCCTGCGTCACGAAGTTCGGCACACCGGTGTCGGCACCGTAGATGTCGTTCGGCGTGGTGTCGATCTGCAGCTCGCCCCCCGCGACCCGGTAGCCCTCGGGCTGCGGGTTCTCGACGGTCCAGCGGCAGGCGTCGAGTGACGTGCCGTCGAACTCGTCGTCGGGCGTGGCGGCCGAGGCCGTGTCGTCCGGCGTGATGTGGAACCAGTCGAACTGGGCGTTGACCACGCTGGGCGCCGAACCGCTGTTCGCGAAGGCCGCGAGGCCGATGCGGGGGTTCGTGATACCGGCGAGCTGCTTCGTCTCGGTCATCGACGTGAAGGTCGAGCCGTCGGCGGAGTACGACGCCTGCAGGTTGCTGCCGTCGCTCGTGAACCGCACGAAGTAGGTGTCGGGGAACGCCTCGCCCAGGGGCGACGTGTTCGAGGCCGCGACCTCGTTCGGGGTTCCGTTCTCCTCGCGGATGAACTGGAACACGCGTCCGGCGGCGCTGGCGTCACGCGCCTGGAGCACCATCTTGGCGTAGTTGTCGTCATCGCCGTAGATGAGCAGACCGGCCTGCTGGTAGGTCGCCCGCGCCGGCAGCGTCACCTTGGCAGTGGCCTGCCAGGCACCCTCCGGGAGGTCCTGCAGCACGATGTTCGGCGTGTCACCACCGGCACCGTAGATGTCGGTCTTGCTCGCGGGGATCACGAGGCTGCCGTTCTCGACACGGAGGTCCTGGTTGACCCGCACGTTGCGGTTCCACCGGTCGGTGTCGAGCGCGTCACCGTCGAACCCGTCGGAGCGACCCGACAGGCAGGTCTCGCCGCCCGGCGTCGACACGGTGATCTGCACCACCTCGTCGCGGTAGGCGCCCTGCTCGTCGGTGGCGCGCACCGTCAGCAGGTAGGTGCCCGGCGTCTCGTAGATGAACTGCCTCTCACCCTCGCCCGCCACGAAACCGTCACCCGTGCCCTGGTCCCACTGCAGGGTCACCGGGCCTCCCTCGGGGTCGGTCGCCGCTGCGGTCGCGTTCACGACGAGCGGCGCTGCGCCCGATCGCGCATCGACGTTCAGCGTGACGACCGGGAGCCCGTTGCTCTCCACTCCGTCGCCGACCCAGTCGAAGTAGTTCACGTTGACGCCGCCCGAGGTGAGGACGAAGTACAGCGTGCCGGTCTCCTGGGGGAGATCGCCGAGCTCGGCGTCGAAGTACTGGTAGGTCTGCCAGGCCCCGGTCGCGGTGAAGTCGATCGTGCCGATCTCCGGCCCGGTCGGCGAGTTCCACCGCATCGAGATCGAGCCGCCCGCGTCGGGCGCGGCGAGACGGGCGCGCAGCCCGTCGATCCCGGTGAAGTTGATCGGCTCGTACGACCACCAGTCGCCCGGCTCGACGTACGACAGATTCAGTCCGCCGCCCTCGTCGCCCGTGGTCTCGGTCTGCACTCCACCGGGTCCGTCGACGTTGCCGGTGGCGGCGAAGAACTCGGCCTCGAAGTGCTTCGGGTTCAGGATGTTCGTGCCGTACCCGGTGAGGGGCACGCCTGCGGCTCCGCCGTCGTCGGTGTAGCGCACGTCGACCACCCAGAAGATGTTGGAGGTGATGCCGTGCCCGCCGTCGCGACCGGTGGGGATGCTGCCCGAGCAGCCGCTCAGCTCGCCCCAGGGGTGCTGGTGCGAGTCGTGGCCGAGGGCCGGAAGCACCTGCACCTTGGCGCAGTCGATCGGCTCCGACGCATCCGGGTCGGTGATGACGACCTCGTAGGCGACCTCGTCACCCCAGTTGAAGAATCCGCCCGACTGCGGGAAGACGATCTCCACCTTGGGCTCGGCGTTGCCGACGACCAGGTTGATGGTGGCGATCGAGGTGCGTCCGTCCTCGTCGGTCACCGTGAGGGTGGCGGTGTACTGCCCGACGCCCTCGTAGGTGTGCGCGGGGTCGGCCTCGCTCGACGTCGGCGATCCGTCGCCGAAGTCCCACTCGACGGTGAACGCCTTGCCCGCCGGGTGGCGCGTGCCCTCGGAGGAGAAGTTCACCGCGAGGGTGTCGCCCGCGCCGTTGGTGACGTCGGAGCTCGCCCGCGCCAGCGGCGAGGGGTTCGCCTGCACGTAGTCGATGCGGTAGATGCCGGAGCTGGCGTTGTCGCCGCCGAAGCCCTGGCCCCAGTCGATGACGTAAAGGGCGCCTTCCGGGCCCCACGTCATGTCCATGGCCCGGTAGAAGCCCTGAGCCGGGTCGAGGATGCCGGGGAGGACACGGTTCACATCGACGATCTCGGTGTTGCGCGCCGCATCCGTCGTGTCGGTGTTCAGCTGCATGCTGAAGACCTGACCGGCGTTCCAGTCTCCGAAGATGGCCTTGTTGTCCCAGTAGGCGGGCCACTTCACGTCGGAGTCGAGCTCGGCGTCGAACTGGTAGACGGGTCCGCCCATCGGGGCACCGCTGTAGCCCGAGCCGTTACCGATCTCCTTGAAGGGGTTGTCGGCGCCGCTAGAGCCCCAGTACTCGGGCTGGATGACGGGCGGCAGGTTCGTCAGACCGGTGTTGTTCGGGCTGTTGTTGACGAGGTTCTGCGGGTCGAACACCGCCCCCGAGACGCGGGTGCCGAAGTTGTAGTCGTTGTAGCAGGTGACACCGGCGCAGTACGGCCAGCCGTAGTTGCCGGGCTCGTCGACGATGTTCCATTCGGTCGTCGCGGCCGGGCCGCGCGACGGGTTGGCCGCGCCCGCGTCGGGGCCGTAGTCGCCCACGAGCACGTTGCCGGTGTACGGGTCGAGACCGATGCGGAACGGGTTGCGGAAGCCCATGGCGTAGACCTCGGCGCGCGTCTGCGCGGTGCCCTCGGCGAAGAGGTTGCCCTCGGGGACGGTGTAGGTGCCGTCGTCCTGCGGCGTGATGCGGATGATCTTGCCGCGGAGGTCGTTCGTGTTGCCCGCGCTGCCCTGCGCGTCGTAGTCGCTGCGACCGGAGCGCTCGTCGATCGGCGTGTAGCCGTCGGACTCGAACGGGTTGGTGTTGTCGCCGGTGGCGAGGATGAGGTTGCCGTCGAGGTCGAAGACCATGTCGCCGCCCGCGTGGCAGCAGGTGTTGCGCTGGGTCTTCACCTTCAGCAGCGCCCTCTCGGACGCCGCGTCGAAGGTCTGAGTGGCCCGGTCGTAGGTGAAGCGCGAGATGCGGTTGTGGGGGCCGTCCTCCGGGGTGACGGTCGCCGGCGACCAGTAGACGTAGAGCCAGTTGTTGGTGGCGAAGTCGGGGTCGAGCACGAGGCCGAGAAGACCGTCTTCGTTTCCGAGGGTGACCGGCAGGTTCAGCGCCGTGGTGGTCTGCTGGGTGTCGGGGTCGATGCGCTGCACGCGGCCGTTGCGCTCGGCGTAGAACACCGTGGTGTCGTCGGCCACTTCGAGGGCCATCGGGTTGCCGGTGTTCGTGTCGAGGGCGACGAGCTCGAAGCTCTCGCTCTGCGTCGCGTTGCAGTCGGCGTCTTCGACGCCCGCCGCGGTGCGGATGCCGCCGAGCAGGTGCTCGACGAAGGCTGCGTCTTCGAACGACTCGTTCGTGTGCCCGCCGCCGGTGTACCAGGCGCGGCCGCCGTCGTAGGTCTGGCACCAGGCCAGCGGGTGGTCCACGCCCATGCCGCCGCCGGTGTAGGTCGACTCGTCGAGCGACATGAGCACATGCACGTCGTCACGCGGGTTCGTGCGGAAGTCGTACCACTCGTCGTAGCGCGGCCAGACCTCGGGGAGGTGCGCGGTGGAGGGGTGCGCGTGGTCTTCGACCTTGACCTCCGCGTTCTGGGGTGCGGGGTGGCCCTGGAAGTAGGCGCCGACCAGCTCGTTGTACCAGGGCCACTCGTACTCGGTGTCGGAGGCCGCGTGCACGCCCGCGTAGCCGCCACCGGCCTGGATGTACCGCTCGAACGCCGCCTGCTGGTCGGCGTTGAGCACATCCCCGGTCGTCGACAGCCAGATGACGACGTCGTAGGAGGCGAGGTTCTCATCGGTGAACGCCGTGGCGTCTTCCGTCGTGTCGACGTCGAAGCCGTTGTCGGCTCCGAGCTTCTCGATAGACGCGATCCCGGCGGGGATGGAGTCGTGACGGAAGCCGGCCGTCTTGGAGAAGACGAGGGCGCGGAACTCGCCCGCCTCCTCGGCTGCGGCCTGAACGGGAGCGGCCGCGGCAGCCGACGGCGCGGCCGTCGCAGCAGGTGCGCTCATCAGTGCGAGGGGTATCGCGAGGGCGGCGGCCGTGAGGCTCGCCATGACGCGAGATCGGCGGTTTCGTACAGCTGTGTACAAGGGGTCATCCTCTCGAGCCGAGCCACCGTCGGTGTGGTCGGATCACCCGCGTGGGGCGGGCGCCAAGGAAGCGACGGTGCATCCGGTGGTTGCGGCAACCCTATGAGTTCCATTTGTTGTCTGTCAAGACATACTGGTCGCGCGGTCGCCCGTGACGACATCGCAGAGCACGCGCCGCCCGGCTCGGCGGCGGCGGAAGGAGGGGCGCGCGGCCTGCGCTACGAGAGGGCGCCGGCGGCGTGCTCGCGGCCGGCGACCACGGGCGCTGCCGCCGGATCGCTCAGCAGCGGGCGGAACGCGAGCTCCGCCGCCCCGATGAGGAGGTTCATGCGCCCGAGCCGTGCCCCCTCAAGACGCACCTGCTGGCCGGGCCCGGGAAGAGCCACCTCGCGCAGCATCCGTTCGAGCCTCTCGCCCCCGATCCGCCCCAGGATCTCGAGGAATCCGCCGAGCACGACGATCTCGGGGTTGAGCATGTTCACGGCCGTCCGCAACGCGACCGCGAGGGAGGAGAGCTGCGCGTCGACGAGCGCGCGCACATCGTCGCTCTGCGCGTAGGCCTCGAACAGCAGCGCCTCCAGCTCGTGCGCGCGGGCGGGCTCGAGCGAGACCGCCTCGAGCAACGCGGTGCGGGTCACCTCGGCTTCGAGGCACCCCCGCGATCCGCACCGGCACGCGGCCCCGTCGGAGCGCACCAGGGTATGTCCGATCTCCCCGCCAAAACCCCCGCGGCCCTGGATGAGACGCGATTCGGCGACGACTCCGCCGCCCACGCCACTGGCCCCGCCGTTCAGATACACGACGTTGCCGCTGCCGATCCCCGCCCCGAAGAGCACCTCGGCCACGACGCCGCAGCTCGCGTCGTTGACCGCCCAGGCCGGAACCCCGAGCGCCTCGGCGAGCATCGCCGCGATCGGCTCGTCGACCCACTCGAGATGCGGAGCGAGACGCACCGAGCCGTCGACGGCCGAGACGAGCCCCGGCACCGCGAGCGCGACGCCCAGCACCTCGTGGCGCTGCCCGAGCTCGGGCTGCATGCCCGCGACGAGGGCCCGCACCGAGTTGACGACCTCGCGGGCCGACGGGGGGCGTTCGTGATCCATGCGCACCTCGCGGAGCACACGCCCGCCCATCGCCACGATCCCGAGGGTCGTCGCGTCGAGCTCGGGATTGACCGCGATCACCACGTGACGATCCGACGTCGAGATCTCGAGGCTGGGGCGACCGATGCGCTTGGTGTCGCGCGCACCGCCGATGACGATCAGATCGCGCGCCTCGAGGTCGGCCACGATCGTCGCGATGGTCGAGCGGTTCAGCCCCATCGAGCGCGTCAGGTCGGCCCGCGATATCGAGCGGGCGGCATGGATCAGACCGAGGGCCGTGGCGAGGTTCGTGCGTCGCAGGTCATCGAGGTTCTTGCCCCTCACGGGCGCGTCGAAGAATGCCGTCATGGCCCGCGCAGCATCCATCGGCCCTACCCCTTACCGCCCCCGATCAGCGTAACCCCGGGGAGCGGATTCAGGCGTCGGCGAGCGCGCCTTCGAGGCGCACGTAGCTGCTCTCCATCCCGTCGGTCATGCCCGTGGCGAGCACCATGTCGCGCGTCTCCTTGTCGGGGTACTCGATGAGGAGCGTGAGGAGGGTCACGCCGTCCTCCTCGTAGAGCGACATGTCGTTCGTCGTCGACGGGTAGTCGGTGCCCGTCATGTGCTCGGTCGTGACCGATCGCGAGGGAGCCTCCGACAGGAGCACCTCGCCGTCGAAGCCGAAGGGCTCGCCCTCGGTGCCGTCCTCCGGCGCCCACGCGTAGCGGTAGCGGCCGCCCGCCTCCGCGCTGGGCTCGCAGACGGTCATGCGCCAGCCGTCGGGGCCGAGCAGCCATCTCTTCATCAGGTCGGGATCGTGGTGCGCCCGCCAGACCAGGTCGCGGGGCCCGTCGATCGCCCGGGTGATGCGCACGTGGGTGTCGTCGAGCAGCTCGGTCTGCGTGCCGCTCCCCCGCGCGTAGTCGCGGAGGTCGGCGACGACCCGGTCGAGCTGGCCGATCGCGAGCGTCGAGCCCTCGACCATGCCCATCGCGGTGAGCTGCTCGAGCGCCTCGGCCGACGGGAAGTACGTGACGGTGGTGACACGTGCGCCGGTCTCGGTCCCGTCGAACGCGAAGGTCATGCGCATCGACGGCATCCCTTCCGCCGCGCGCCCGTCCTCGTCGACGAACGAGTCGATCACCTCGTACCCACTGGTCGGGTCGATGCGCAGGAACTCCCACGCACCGCGCGACCTCTCGCCCCGGGGGCTCGTCATGGCGTACTGGGCGCGTCCGCCGACGGTGAAGTCGAACGTCTCGAAGGTGGCGGGCCAGCCGGGAGGGCCCCAGAAGCGCCCGAGCTGCTCGGGCTCGGTGAAGGCGCGCCACAGGCGCGCCGGCGAGGCCTTGACGTCGGCGACGAGCGTCATCGTGAGCGACTCGGGATCGGTGGTAACGGCGGTGACGGGCATGGTGTCCTCCTCAGTTCTCGTGGTCTTGCTGCTTCTCAGGCAGTCGCTCGGGCTCGGCCAGGAACGCGTCGAGCCGGTCGATGCGGGCGCGCCACAGGGCTTCGTAGCGCGTCATCAGCTCGCGGACGCGGGCGATCGTGGCCGGGTTGGCGCGCACGAGGCGCTCCCGCCCGTCGGCGCGCTTGACGATGAGCTCGGCGGCCTCGAGCACGGCCACGTGCTTCTGCACGGCGGCGAAGCTCATGTCGTAGTCGGCGGCGAGCGCCGACACCGACTGCTCGCCGCGGATGGTGCGCTGCACGATGTCGCGTCGCGTCACGTCTGCCAGCGCCCGGAAGATCCGGTCGAGCTGCGCGTTCTGGGTTTCCGTTTCTACAACCATTTGGTTGTACGTTAGCCCCGCCCGCGCGGGTCGTCAAGAGCCCTCCTCCCGTGAGACGCCAACCGGGCGACGAGACTGCGCCCGTGGACAGCAGTCTCGTGGCCACGATGACGTCTCGCGGGAGGCGACGGGGACGGGGACGGGGGCGGATGCTGCGGGCCCCGGGGGCTGGCAGGCTGTAGCGATGAGCGAAGACGACGCCCCGATCGACGTCTCCGTCGAGCACGTGCACAACGGCGACGTGGTCACGCGCGTCACCCGCATGACGACCGACAGCGGCGACGACGCCACCGCCTTCGTGCTCGTCGCCGGGATCGGGGTCGCCGCGACCTACTTCGAATTCCTCGCGCCGCTCCTGGCCCGCAAGGGTGCGGTCTACGCCCTCGACCTCCCGGGGTTCGCGGGCGTGCGACGCCCCGACGAGGCCCCCACCGCCGCGTTCTTCGCCGATCAGGTCGAGGCCGTCCTCGACCGGTTCGACCTGCGCGACCCGGTGCTGATCGGCCACTCCATGGGCACCCAGGTCGTGACCGAGGTGCTCGTGCGCCGCACGGGCCTCAGCCGCGGCGTGCTCGTCAGTCCCGTCGTCAACGAAGCCGAATCGGCCGCACTCCTCCAGGGCGTGCGCTTCGCGCAGTCGGCCGCACACGAGTCGTTCCACCTCGCGATGACGGCCCTGTCGGCCTACATCCTCTGCGGCATGGTCTACTTCCTCACCGTGCTGCCGCACATGCTCCGCTACCGCATCAGCGACCGCGTGCGTCTCGTGCGATCGCGCACCCTGCTCATCCGCGGCGAGTTCGATCGGTCATCGCCCCGTCGCTTCCATTCCCGACTCGCCGACGCCCTCCCCGACGCCTGGCGCTGGGAGATGAAGGGGGCGGCGCACTCGATCATCAACGGCCACGCCGTGGGTGTCGCCAAGCTCGTGGTCCGCCACCTCGACGACGACCTGCCGCGCCGCGGGCAGATGCCGTCGGACGAGGCCGAAGTTCCTCCCGCCCGGCACGCCGACATCCGCATGTTCGTCGCCGCCCTCGCGTCGCGCGTCGCGGAGTGGATCAGCGCGCTCCGCGGCGACGAGGGGGGCGTCGCCCGGGCGAAGTCCGAGCACGCCAAGCTGCTCTGGCGCGCGTACTCCCCGCGCGGCTAGAGCGCCGACCGGGCCGCGTCCACGCGCGCCGATAGGATGGCGCTATCCCCGATCCCCGCGATCTCTGGAGTTCAGCCGCGTGACCAGCCCCGCAGCATCCCTCGCCGACACCGTGCAGAACGCCGCGTCGACGCCCGAGAAGGAGCAGCCCTACGGCGCGCTCGGCCTCAAGTCCGACGAGTACGCGAAGATCCGCGAGATCCTCGGCCGCCGCCCCACGAGCGGCGAGCTGGCGATGTACTCCGTGATGTGGTCGGAGCACTGCTCCTACAAGTCGAGCAAGATCTACCTGCGCCAGTTCGGCCAGAAGGTCTCCGACGAGATGAAGACGCGCCTCATGGTCGGTATGGGCCAGAACGCGGGCGTCGTCGACGTCGGGCAGGGCTGGGCCGTGACCTTCAAGGTCGAGTCGCACAATCACCCGAGCTACATCGAGCCGTTCCAGGGCGCCGCCACGGGCGTCGGCGGCATCGTGCGCGACATCATCTCGATGGGCGCCCGCCCCGTCGCGGTCATGGACCAGCTGCGTTTCGGCGCGATCGACCACCCCGACACCGCCCGCGTCGTGCACGGGGTCACCAGCGGGATCTCGTTCTACGCGAACTGCCTCGGGCTGCCGAACATCGGCGGCGAGACCGTCTTCGACGCGGTCTACCAGGGCAACCCCCTCGTCAACGCCCTCGCGGTGGGGGTCCTCCGCCACGAAGACCTGAAGCTCGCGAACGCGTCGGGCGTCGGCAACAAGGTCGTGCTGTTCGGCGCCCGCACGGGCGGCGACGGCATCGGCGGAGCATCCATCCTCGCCTCCGACACCTTCGCCGACGGCGGACCGACCAAGCGCCCCGCGGTGCAGGTCGGCGACCCGTTCGCCGAGAAGGTGCTCATCGAATGCTGCCTCGAGCTCTACAAGGCCGAGCTCGTCGAGGCGATCCAAGACCTCGGCGCCGCCGGCATCTCGTGCGCCACGAGCGAGCTCGCCGCCAACGGCAACAGCGGCATGAAGGTCGAGCTGTCGAAGGTGCTGCTGCGCGACCCGTCGCTCACGCCGGAGGAGATCCTCATGAGCGAGAGTCAGGAGCGCATGATGGCGATCGTGGCTCCCGAGAAGCTCGACGCCTTCCTCGCGGTCGTGGCGAAATGGGACGTCGAGACCAGCGTGCTGGGCGAGGTCACCGGAGACGGCCGCCTCGTCATCGACTGGCACGGCGAGCGCATCGTCGACGTCGACCCCTCCACCGTCGCGGTCGACGGCCCCGTCTACGAGCGCCCCGTCGCCTACCCGACGTGGATCGATGCCCTGCAGGCCGACTCGGCCAGCGCTCTTCCCCGCTCGAGCGATCCCGACACCCTCCGCGACCAGTTCACGCGTCTGCTCGCCAGCCCCAACCTCGCCGACACCTCGTGGATCACGAACCAGTACGACTACTTCGTGCTCGGAAACACGGCCCTGTCGTTCCCCGACGACGCCGGAATGATCCGCGTCGACGAGGAATCGGGTCTCGGCTTCTCGATCGCCACAGACTGCAACGGCCGCTACTGCCAGCTCGACCCCTACCAGGGAGCGCGTCTCGCCCTGGCCGAGGCCTACCGCAACGTCGCCGTCACCGGCGCCGCCCCCACGGCGGTCACCGACTGCCTGAACTTCGGCAGCCCCGAGAACCCCGAGGTCATGTGGCAGTTCTCGCAGGCCGTCGAGGGCCTCGCCGACGCGTGCCTCGAGATCGGCATCCCGGTCACCGGCGGCAACGTGTCGTTCTACAACCAGACGGGTGACGCCCCGATCTTCCCGACCCCGGTCGTGGGAGTGCTCGGCATCATCGACGACGTCGCTGCGCGCATCCCCAGCGGCTGGCAGGACGCCGGCGAGAACCTCTACCTGCTCGGCATCACACGCGAGGAGCTCGACGGCTCGGCCTGGGCCGACACGATCCACGACCACCTCGGCGGACGCCCGCCCCAGGTCGACCTCGCCGGCGAGAAGCGGCTGGGCGAGCTGCTGCGCGCAGCATCCGACCAGTCGCTCGTCTCCAGCGCCCACGACCTCTCCGCGGGCGGGCTCGGCCAGGCCCTCGCCGAGGGCGTTCTGCGCTTCGGCGTCGGGGCCCGGGTGTGGCTCACCGAGATCATGGAGCGCGACGGGGTGGATGCGGCGACCGCCCTCTTCTCGGAGTCGACCGGCCGCGTGATCGTGTCGGTGCCGCGCGAGGAGGACGTGAAGTTCCGCGGGCTCTGCGCGGGCCGCGACTACCCCGTGCTGCGCATCGGCGTCACCGATCCGGCCGCCGACGGCGAAGAGGCGGCGCTCGAGATCCAGGGCGTGTTCACGCTGCCGGTCTCGGAGCTCCGCGCCGTGTCGACCGCGACGCTGCCCGCCGCCTTCGGCGCCACCGTCACCGAGCCCGCCGCGTAGGGTTGACGCCATGAGCAACGACGAGGACTACGGCGATCTTGTAGGCATCCGTCAGCGACGCGTGAAGGTGATCGCGTGGGTCGTGATCGCCGCGCTCATCATCACCGGCGGCGGCGCCACCGTGTTCGCCCTGCTCGTCCAGCGCTGAGACCCAGGCTCGGGCTCCGGTCGCGGGGCTAGCATGACGAGGTGGACCAGCTGCTGGAATTCCTGAGGGACTACTGGTGGTTGGCGTTCCCGGCCTTCGGAATCCTGAGCGCCACGGCCGGGGCCTGGCAGAAGGCCGGTCGCGACCGCCACAAGCGACGACTCGAGATCCTGAAAGCGAAGGCCGAGCTCAAAGCGGCGCAGGATGCTGCGCGCGGCGGGGCCCGCGCCACTGACCCCATCCCCGATCGTGCGGATGCCGACACCGTCCCTCCTCTGGAACGCCAGATGGCAGCCCACGACGACGTCACCGCGCGCTGGCTCGACTACGAGCTCGACGTGGGCAAGACGATCGACTTCCCCGCGATGAGCGATGGCCGCCAGCCGCTCACAGCCGCGTTCCTTCGGGCGAAGCGCGTGGCCGACGGGCTCCGCCCGGCGTCGCCGACGATGAAGCTCACGCCCGAGCAGGTGAGGGAGTACCGCGACGCCGTGGTGGACTACGAGGTCGCCTTCGACCTCGCAGAGCGGGATGCGCGCCGGATGAAGGTCTCGGGTTTCACTGACGCGGAGCGGCGGCGGCTCGATACCGCCAAGCAGCTCCTCAACACCGCCACCGACGCGGCCGCTACCCCCGCCGAACGTCAGCTGGCGTATCACCGCGTGCGTGAGGAGCTCGACGGACTCCTCTCGATCTCGGACGGCGCGATCGACGCGCTCGAGAAGCGTGTGGCCCTGGAACTGCCGAGCGCGAGCAGCGACCGCCCCGACGCTCCGCCGGCGAGCCACGTAGCATGAAGGAGTGGATCCGCTCTGGCTGTTCGTGGCCGACTGGTGGTGGATCGGTCCCGCAGCGGCCGGCACAGCCACTCTCGGCTGGATCGGCGTGCTCACACAGCGGGAGAGAGCGAAGCGGCCGGCGATCGCGGGCGGCCTCGGACGCAAGACCATGAGCAAGGGTGCCGCGCGCCGGCTCGAGCTCGACGCGGCCGTGCTCGATCTGCAGTCTTCGCGCGACGCCGTCACGCGCAGCCGCGCCGAGGTGCAGGTGGCGCAGGCCGAGCTCGCGCGCGTGCAGGCCGACAGCGCAGCATCCCGCGTCGCTCCCGGTGCCATCGCCGCCGCCCGGGCGCGCGTGCAGGCCGCACAGCGGCAGGTGCGCGCCGCGGGCGCCGACCTGCGCGCACGGCGTGCGGGGCTGAAGGCCGCCAAGGCCACGCTGCCCGCCATCCGAGCCGGACGCGCCATGCTGCCGCTCGACCGGCTCATGGCCCAGCACGACGCGCTCAACGCCCGGTGGCTGGCCTACGAGACCGATATCGACCTGCAGCTCGCCTACCCCGCGATGAGCGACGCCCGCTCGCCCCTTCTCGCGGTGTTCCTGCGCGAGCAGTCGCAGGCGCAGTGGCTGCGCCCCGCCTCGAGCGGTGCGCGGGTCTCGCCGGCGGACTTCCTCGCCTACCGCGACGCGGTGCGTCGGGCCGGGCACGCGTTCGACGACGCCGAGCGCGAGGCGCGTCGGCGGGCCGGCGAGGCGCCCCCTCGGCCAACGGATGCGGCGTCGGACATGTGGTCGCAGATGGCGCAGACCCTCGGCGACAACGCGCAACGGGCCGTCTCCGATTCGGTGCGGGCGATGAGCCGTGCGGCGAAAGACCGCTTCGACCGCGCCCGTTCCTCGCGCGCCTCCTCCGACGACGCCCCGCCCCGCCCCTCCGGCGGCGACGACCCGACGCCCCCGGGCGATCCCGTATGGCCCGTCCCGGGCCGCGACCGGCCGTAGCACCGGTGACCATCGACGACGGCGCACCGCCCCTCGGCGCACGCGCGATCATCGAGCAGCGGTGGAGCACGGCGCTCTTCCTGCACTGGCGGATCGAGCCCGCGGCGATCGCCGACCGCCTTCCGCCCGGAACGCGCCCCGATCTCTTCGACGGGTCGGCCTGGGTGGGGCTGGTCCCCTTCGTGCTCGGCGACTTCCGCTTCCTGCCCCTGCCGCCGGTGCCCGTGGTCGGATCGTTCGTCGAGATCAACGTGCGCACGTATGCCGTCGACGAGCACGGGCGCCGCGGAGTGGTCTTCCTCACCCTGGAGGCGGAGCACCTGCTTCCGGTGCTCGGCGCACGGGCGCTCTTCGGCCTTCCCTATCGCTGGGCGAACGCCGGACTCCGCGTCGACGAGCAGGCGATCGAGTACCGCTCCCGCCGGCACGGCCCCGGTCCGAGACCCCGCACGCGCATCCGGGTCGCTCGCGGTTCCTCCCCCGTCGACACCGACCTGTCGCGATTCCTGACCGCGCGATGGGGGTTCCACCAGTCGCACCTCGGCCGCACCATCTGGGCGGCGAACGAGCACGAGCCGTGGCCGCTCGTCGACGGCGAGCTCCTCGCCCTCGACGACGAGCTGCTCGGCGACAGCGGCTTCGCCGGTCTCGCGTCGCGCCCGCCCGACTCCGTGCTCGCGATGCCGTCGCAGCATCCGGGATTCCTCACCCGCTTCGGGCCGCCCACCCGCATCTGACACCGCCGCCCGTCACGACGGGAGGACATCTCACGAACGGCTGACCGCCGAGCCCCCGACGGTCCTCCGCTCGTGAGGTCTCCTCCGCTCGTGGCCGCACCCCGTGCGGGAACGAGAGAGCGGGCGGGCTCCCCGAAAGGAACCCGCCCGCTCATCGAACTCGGGTCAGCGCGCAGCGACCGTGGGGATCACGTCGGGGTACTGCTCGAGCCACGCGGTGATGGCTTCTGCCTCGCTGCCCTCGCCGTACTCGTTGACGACCATGTCTTCCAGGGCGCCGTACTGCTCGTCGTCCAGCTTGATGCCGGCGATCAGCTCCGCAGCATCCGGGTACTTCTCGGCGAAGCCCGACGCGCCGAGGAAGTGCAGCGCCTCGGGGTCGCCCATGAGGCCCTGCGGGTCGGCGAGGTCCTTGATGTCGAACGCGTCGTTGGCCCAGAACGGACGCCACAGCGTCACGACGATGTCGTCCTGCGCGGCGATCGCGTTGTCGAGCTCGGTGAGCATCGCCGCGGTCGACGAGGTGACGAGCTCGAACTCGCCGTCGAGGCCGTACCCGGGGAGTGCGACCTCCTGGGTCTGCTTGGTCAGGCCGGCGCCGGGCTCGATGCCGTAGATCTTGCCGTCGAAGCGGTCGGCCTGGCCGGCGAGGTCTTCGATCGAGTCGATGTCGGAGTAGCTCGGCACCGCGAGGGTGAGCTTCGCGTTGTCGTAGTAGGCGCCGAGGTCGTCGATCGAGTCGCCGTACTCCTCCATGTAGGACGCGTGGGTCAGCTCGGGCCATGCCGACGGGTAGATGTCGATGTCGCCCTGGGCGAGTGCGGTGTAGAGCGGGCCCGCCTCGGTGAGCGTCTCCATCTCGACCGTGTAGCCGAGCTCCTCGAGCTGGTTCTGGAGGAGGTAGGCGGTGCTGAGGCCGTCGGTCCACGAGGGGAGGAAGCCGAGGGTGATGGTGCCCTTGTCGCCGGAACCGGCGTTGCCGTCGCCGTTGCCGGCTCCGCTCGCGCAACCTGCGAGGGCGAGGGATGCTGCGGCTCCGAGAGCCACGAGGGATGTGATCTTGCGGGACATCTGCATGGTGTTCCTTTCGTATGTTCTGCTGCGTTCCGTATGGGTTCAGTGGGGTCGGGCCGGGGCCCGCGTGTCAGCCGCCGGTGCTGATCGGGGCGCGGCGCGGCGATGCCTTCATGCGATCGGCCTCCGCCGTGGCGTCCTTGTCGTCGGCCGGGGGCACGGTGGTCCGCTGCGCGGCACGGCGACGGGAGATCAGTCCGAGGAGAGAGCCGCGGTGCTCCGAGGGGTTGCCGAGCGCGGCGGTCACGCGGTCGAGGAACACCGCGATGATGACGACGCTGAGGCCGGCTTCGACGCCCTTCGCGAGGTTGACGGTCGAGATGGCCGAGACGACCTCCTTGCCGAGGCCGTCGGCCCCGACGATGCCGGCCACGACCGCCATCGACAGCGCGAGCATGATGACCTGGTTGACGCCGGCCATGATGGTCGGCATCGCCAGGGGGAGCTGGATGCCGCGGAGGATCTGCCCCGGCTTGGCGCCGAAAGCATGGCCAGCCTCCACGGTCTCGGAGTCGACGCCTCGGATGCCGAGCTCGGTGAGCCGCACGCCGGGCGGAAGGGCGAAGATCACCGTCGAGACGAGACCGGGCACCACGCCGATGCTGAAGAACGTGATCGCCGGGATGAGGTAGACGAAGGCGGGCATCGTCTGCATGAAGTCGAGCACGGGCTTGAGGATCGAGCGCACCCGGGCGTTGCGCGCCGACCAGATGCCCAGCGGCACCGAGATCGCGACCGCGATCAGGGTGGCCACGAGCACGAGGGAGAGGGTCTGCATCGCGGTGGTCCACTGGGCCATGCCGACGATGAGGGTGAACGACACCAGCGTGCCCACACCGAGCTGCCACGATCGGACGAGCCAACCGATGAGGGCCGCGACGACGATGGCCACCGGGATCGGGGTGCTCACCAGCACCTCGGTGAGCGTGTCGACGAGGAGGCGCACGATCCACGCGATGGCGTCGAGCAGTCCGTCGAGGTTGTCGCGGATCCAGTCCACTCCATCTTTGACCCAGGAACCCACGGGGATACGGAAGTCTTCCATCACACTGCCGCCTTTCCTGTGGTGGGGGATGCTTCGTCGGACGACTCCGCCAGGGCTTCGTCGATGACGGTCGCGGGGAGCGGGACGACGGGGATCGTGATCTCGTCGGTCGCGCCGGGGCCGGGGCCGAGCGCCGCGAGGAGGGTGACGCGGGGGATCACGCCGACGAGCCTGCCTTCGTCATCGGTCACCGCCAGCGGGACGGGCGATTCGACCGCGGGGACGAAGAGGTTCATCAGCACCTCGTCTTGCGAGACGGTGAGCGGAGCGGGACGGATGACCGAGGTGACCGAGCCCTCACCGCGTCGCACCAGGGCGATCGCGTCGCGATCGGTGACCACGCCGAGGAGGCGGCGGTCTCGACCCACGACGTACGCGGCCGACATGTACGCGTCGCGCATCTGGCGCAGGGCGGAGCGAGGACCGGCGGTCTCGGTGACCACGGGCCGCGGGCGCTCCATGACATTGGCGGCCGTCAGCACGCGTGCACGATCGACGTCCTGTACGAACTGCTCCACGTAGTCGTTCGCCGGGTCGGTGAGGATGTCTTCCGGCGTGCCGATCTGCACGATGCGGCCGTCGCGCATGACGGCGATGCGGTCGCCCAGGAGCATGGCCTCGTTGAGGTCGTGCGTGATGAAGACGATCGTCTTCTGCAGCTTCTGCTGGAGCGAGAGCAGCTGCTCCTGCATCTCGCGACGGATGAGGGGATCGAGGGCGCTGAAGGCTTCGTCCATCAGCAGCACATCGGGATCGGCGGCGAGAGCGCGGGCGATGCCGACACGCTGCTGCATGCCGCCCGACAGCGCGTCGGGGAGCTTGTCGCCCCACCCCTCGAGCCCGACGAGCGAGAGGATCTCCTCGGCGCGGGCGAGACGCTCGGCCTTGGCGACGCCCCGCAGCTCGAGCGGATACGCGACGTTCTCGGCGACCGAGCGGTGCGGCAGGAGCGCGAAGTGCTGGAACACCATCGAGACGCGGTCTCGACGCAGCGCCCGCAGCTTCGCCGCGGTGGTACCGGTCACGGGCTCGCCGTGCACGAGCACCGACCCCGCGGTCGCGTCGTGCAGACCGTTGAGCATGCGGATGATCGTCGACTTTCCGGAACCCGACAGGCCCATGATGACGAAGATCTCGCCCTCGGCGACGTCGAAGCTCGCGTCGATGACGGCCGCGGTTCCCGCGTCGGCGACGTCGGTGCGGCTCTCACCGGCTTTCAGGCGCTGGACGGCCTTCTGGGGGCTGCGTCCGAAGACCTTGAACAGATTGCGCGCCTCGAGGGCAGGCGGAAGAACGGTCACAGTGTGTACCTCGGCTGCCCCGCACGGGGACGGCATCGGTCACGCCCGGGTGGCGGTCGCAGACGCGCACCTCGGGTCGAGGCGCGGCCGGGCGGCGGGTGTCGGACCCGCACGCAAAGACCGCCGACCGTACGATCGCGGTCTGACACCCTCGGGAGATGTCACCGCGACCGCGGACTGGTCGGGTGGCCCGGCAACGGGCACATCTCAACGTGTCACGGCCTCGGGGGCGTTGGCAAATCGGGCAGCGCGCCCACCTGCCGGGTGCCGCGAGCCCCGATCCGGGTACGCCGCCGCGCCCGACGGCGTCGCCGACGGAGCACGCGGAGCCCCCGCCGGAAAGCCGCGGGATACCTTATTCGGCGGCGATCCAGACGGCCGCGTCGGGTGGCAGCTCCGCCCCCGAGAGGGGCGCGCTCGCCACGATCACCCGACCCGCGGGGAGGGGCACGTTCGCACGCCCGAGATTGGCGACAATCGTGACCTTCCCGTTACGGAAGGCCACCGAATCCTCTCCCAGCGAGAGCCATTCGAGCGTCCCGGCACCGAGTCGCGCCCCTCGACGGGCACCCAGGAGCCGTCGATAGAGGTGGAGTGTCGAGTCGGGATCGCGCTCCTGGCTGTCACGCGCGAACGGCTCCCACCCTTCGGGCTGCGGCAACCAGGGCGGAGCGTGAGTCGCACCGAAGCCGTACGAGGGCGCGTCCGCCTCCCACGGCAGAGGAACCCGGCATCCGTCCCTCCCGTACCGCTCGCCGTACGAACGAGCCCAAGTCGGGTCCTGACGTGCAGCGGCGGGAAGGTCGACGACCTCGGGGAGTCCGAGCTCCTCGCCCTGGTAGAGATAGGCCGATCCGGGCAGCGCCAGCATCACGGTCGTCGCCGCTCGCGCGCGTCGCAGGCCCAGTTCGGGGATGGGGCGACCGGGCGAGTCGGGACCGATGCCGTGCCCCTGCGGGTTCTCGGCGGTGAGCGCGAGACGGGCCGTGTGCCGCACCACGTCGTGGTTCGACAGCACCCATGTGCTGGGCGCGCCGACCGCGCCGTACGCGCGCAACGACTCGTCGATGACGGCGCGGAGCCTGCCCGCGTCCCAGGGCGTCTCGAGATAGGCGAAGTTGAACGCCTGCGACATCTCGTCGGGGCGCACCCACAGGCTCGTCATCTCGACCGAGGGCAGCCAGGCCTCGGCGCAGAGGGCCCGGTCGCCGTCGTACTCCTCGAGCAGCGACCGCCAGTCGCGGAAGATGTCGTGCACTCCCGGTTGCGCCCAGTACGGCACGCCGTACTCGTCGCCGCCCATCGATCCCGCGTGCGGGTCGGGGGTGTAGTCGGGCAGCCCCTCGGCCTTCACCAGCCCGTGCGCGACGTCGACGCGGAAGCCGTCCACGCCCCGATCGAGCCAGAAACGCAGGATGCGGCGGAACTCCGCCCGAACGTCTTCGCTGGCCCAATCGAAATCGGGTTGCGAGGTGTCGAACAGGTGCAGGTACCACTGGCCGGGGGTGCCGTCGGCATCGAACGTCCGGGTCCACGCGGGACCCCCGAACAGCGACTGCCAGTTGTTCGGCGGCAGGTCGCCGCCCGGCCCCCGGCCGTCGCGGAACATGTATCGCGCGCGCTCCGGGCCGCCCGGGGCGGCGCGGAGCGCATCTTGGAACCACGGATGCCGGTCGGACGAGTGGTTCGGCACGAGGTCGACGATCACGCGGATGCCCCGCGCGTGGGCGGCCGCCCGCAGCGCGTCGAAGTCGTCGAGCGTGCCGAAGAGCGGGTCGACGTCGCAGTAGTCGGCGACGTCGTACCCGGCGTCCTTCTGCGGCGACACGTAGAAGGGGCTCAGCCAGATGGCGTCAACCCCCAGCGCCTCGAGGGCGGGCAGGCGTGCCGTCACGCCGGCGAGATCACCGACCCCGTCTCCGTTCGCATCCGCGAACGACCGCGGATAGATCTGGTAGATGACGGCCGAGCGCCACCACTGGGCGCCGGCCGTCGTCTCGCCCGAGATCACGACTGCGGTGCGGCGAAGGTATCGAGGCGC
Organism: Microbacterium sp. AG1240; assembly: GCF_003635115.1. GTDB lineage: Bacteria > Actinomycetota > Actinomycetes > Actinomycetales > Microbacteriaceae > Microbacterium. Next base: position 338,294 of record NZ_RBXJ01000003.1, on the reverse strand, counting down.
ATCGTGGCGGTGGCGCTGTGCGCGGCCATCCCCTCGGAGTCGGAGATGACCTGCACCGCGTGCGCCAGCTCGGGGGTGGCATCGCGCGTGATGCGCTGGTAGGTCAACGGCTTGAGGAAGCGGGAGACCGACAGCCCCGCGCTGTGCTTGGCGCCCCCGGCGGTCGGCAGGACGTGGTTCGTGCCCGCCATGCCCTTGTCGGAGTAGGCGACCGTGCTCCACGCGCCGAGGAAGATCGAGCCGTAGTTGCGCAGATGGTCGTGGTACCACGCGTCGTCGGAGGTGATCACCTCGAGGTGCTCCGGGGCGAGATCGTCCATCAGCACGACCGCTGCCTCGCGGTCGGCGGCGACCGTGACCGAGCCGTAGTCCCGCCATGCCGGCCCCGCGATGGGCTCCGTGGCGAGTCCGCTCAGCTGTCGCTCGACGGCCTCGATCACCGCACGACCGTGCTCCTCCGACGTCGTCACGAGGGCAGCGGGCGAGTTCGGCCCGTGCTCGGCCTGTCCGAGGAGGTCGGCGGCGACGATCTCGGGATCGGCGGTCTCATCCGAGATGACGGCGACCTCGGAGGGCCCGGCGAGCAGGTCGATCGCCACGGTGCCGAACAGCTGACGCTTCGCTTCGGCGACGTAGGCGTTGCCCGCACCGACGAGCATGTCGATCGGCAGCTCTCCGAGCAGCCCGTACGCCATGGCCGCGAGCGCCTGCACTCCGCCGAGCACGAACACGCGGTCCACGCCGGAGAGGTGGGCCGCGTAGACGACCGCGTCGTTCGCGCCGCCGCCGGGCTGCGGCGGGGTGCACGCGATCACCGTGGGGACGCCGGCGGCCTTGGCCACACCGACGGTCATGAACGCGCTGGCCGTCAGGGGGAAGCGCCCGGCCGGGAGGTATGCCCCGACGCGAGAGACGGGTACGTAGCGCGCACCGGTGACCAGGCCGGGAACCAGCTCGGTCTCGAAGTCCTTCAGGTGGGAGCGCTGCACGCCCGCGAACGCCCGGGTCCGCTCCGCGCCGAGCTCGATGGCCGCGCGGAGATCGGCCGGGAGGCGGTCACCGCTCGTCGCGATCTGCGCCGCGGTGAGCTCGATCTCGCCACCGGTGTCGTTGTCGAGGGTGCGTGCGTAGTCGCGCACGGCGTCCATGCCGCGGCGCTGGATGTCGGAGAGCATCTCCGACACCGTCTCGATCACGGCGGGGTCGCGCTGCGCGGCCGGAGCGTCGACGAGCGGAGTCTTGAGGTGGCGGAAAGAGCCCTGCAGGCTCTGCAGCAGAACGGGAGTGAAGCGCATGACAGATAGCTAAGCGCCCGGTGTGATACCCCACAAGCCCAGTGGATACGATGCGAACCATCGGGTTTACCATTGGCTGTGACCATTGCGCAGTTGAAGGCATTCCTCGCCGCGCTCGATCTCGGCTCGTTCACCGCGGCGGCCGTCGAGCTCGACAGCGCCCAGGCCTCCGTCTCGGAGCTCGTGGCGCGTCTCGAACGCGAGCTGGGGGTCAAGCTGTTCGCCCGGGGCGGTCGACGACTCACCCCCACCGACGCCGCCCTCGCCCTGCGCGCTCACGCCGAGCAGGCCGTGAGCGCGATCGACAACGGTCTGGAGACCGTCCGCGCCCTCCACGCGCTCGAGGGCGGAACGTGCACCTTCGGGGTGCTCCGCAATGCCGCCTACTACGACCTGTCCGATCTGGTCGAGCGCTTCCACGCGCAGTACCCGAAGGTGAAGGTGCGCCTGGTCGGGCTCAACTCCGCGCTCGTCGCGGAGTCGATCGCCGCCGGTGAAATAGAGGCGGGTCTCGTCGTGCTGCCGGTCGAGGAATCGGGATTGCGCATCACCCCGCTCTTCCGCGACGAGGTGCTCTACGCATCCGCACACCGCCGCCCCGCCGACGGACCCGTGACGACGTCCGAGGTGTCGTCGGCGAAGCTCGTGCTCTACGACGCCTACGCCGCGTGGAACGACCCCACGCGACGGCAACTTCTCGCTCGAGCGCGCCTCGAGGGGCTCACCATCGAACCGGCCATCGAGGTCGAGCACGTCGAGACGGCGATCAGCCTGGTGGCCACCGGCGCCGCCGACACGATCGTCTCGCGAACGATCGCCGAGTCGCCCTCGTTCCCGCCCGGGGTCGCCGTCACCCCGTTCGCCGATCCGATCTACGACACGATCGCCCTCGTGCAGCGCGACGGCGCCTACCTCTCACCCGCGACGCGCCGGCTCGCGCAGCTCGCCCAGCAGATGCTGATGGCCAGGGTCGGCGACCATGCCGGCCGCTCCCCCGCCTGACGTCACCCGTAGAGGTCGGGACGGCGGTCGGCGAAGAGGTCGTTGCGGGGTGGCAGACCTTTGTCGCCGCGCAAGGAGATGGTCGTCGCGGCGATGCCGTCGTCGTCTGCCGACGCCGCGACCCAGCCGTCCTCGTCGATGACCGCGGTGCCGCCCGTCCAGGGCACCCCCCGCTCGATGCCGCGCCGATCCGCGATGACGGTGGCCAGTCGCGAGGACCGCGCCGCGGCCATCGCCTGGATCGTCTCCGGGGGCCGCTCTCCGTCGGGCCGCGCGACGAGGGGCCAGTTCACCGGGAGGGCCAGCACGTCCGCACCGGCCAGCGCGAGCCGCCGCGGAACCTCGGGGAACTCGTTGTCGTAGCAGATCGCCACGCCGAGGCGCCCGACGGGCGTCTCGAACAGCGCCCCCGCAGCATCCCCGGTGCTGAAGAAGTCCGCCTCCATCCCCCAGAGGTGCGCCTTGCGGTAGTCGCCGATGCGTGAATCCCGAGTGAGGACGGCGGCGGTGTTGTACAGACGCTCTCCGTCTCGCTCGGCGTACCCCACGACGGCGACCGCTCCGCGGGGCAGCGCGGCGGCGAGGTCGCCCCATCGCGGATCGTCGCGGGCGACGGATGCGGCGAAGGCCTCGGTGCGATCGGCGAACACGTACCCGCTCGTGGCGAGTTCGGGCACGACGATGAGACCCGCGCCGTCACCGCCCGAGCGGAGCACGGCGTCGCGGATGCTCGCGAAATTGGCCGCGACCTCGCCCACACGGATGTCGGGCGAGGTCGCGGCGACCCTCAGAGAATGTGTCATACGACGAGGGAGGCGATCAGTCGTCCTCGGTGGCCGTGACCATCACACCGACGGGTGCGAGGTATCCGTTGGGGTCGATCATCCAGTCGGCGTCGCGGGCCGCGTCGACGACCTCGGGCGCCCACTCGAGGTAGACGCGGTCGTCACCGGAGTTGACGACGAGGAGTTCCCCGTGGCCCGACTCCCCGGCCTCGATGCAACGGAACGCCCGCCAGGCTCCGACGGGCACCGAGAACGAGTCCGAGGGACCGATCTCCACGGTGGTGGCCGGGTCGCCGTTGAGGGTGACGGCCCACCGGCCCGACTTCACCAGCAGCGCCTGCGTCTTGTCGTGACGGTGGCGGAGGATGCCCTCGTCCTCCGCCGCGCGGACCCACGCCATGTTGAACGAGTGGGGCTCGTGGATGCGGGGCACCTGGCGCCGATCCTCGCTCATGCCGTACCCGATGGCCAGGCTGAGCTCGGCGCCACCGCCGGGGAGACTGGCGCACAGCAGGGCATTGCTGCTGTAGACACGGTCTCCGGGCTGGATGACGCGGCCGCGCATCTGCTCGACCGAGTAGGTGCTGAGTTCGTCGACGTACTTCTGCTGGATCGGTGTGATCAGCGGGACGCCCTCGGGGAGCACGTCACCGGCGACCGTATCGATCAGCTGGTTGTCGGCCGTCAGGTGCAGGCCGTAGGACTCCGCCTCCTTGAGCACGGAAGGACCCCAGATGATGCCGCCGGTCACGTCGCGACCCAGCACGGTCCACAGGATGCCGTCGTCAGGACCCTCGTTCGTGAAGCCGCGGAAGATCCACGTGGGGATCGAGATGATGTCGCCGTCGGTGCTGACGTACTCGCCCTGCTTGCCGTCGATCCCCCAGCGCAGCCGGAACTCGCCGCCGAGGTTCACGAACACCTCCGCCGTGAAGTGCAGGTGGAGGTTGTTCGAGATGCCCTTGGGCATGCCGGCAGCGCCGGTGTTGAATCCGTGTTCCTCGGTCAGATTGATGATCTGACCGGCGTTCTGCGAGACGCCGCCGCCGATGAAGGCGTAGTTCTCCTTGCGGTCGGAGCCCGGGGTGCGGCAGTCGATGAATGCCGCGTTATGGGGCGCCCAATCCGTCTTGCGGATCGTGCGTCGCTCGATCTCTGCCTCATCGACGGTGACGTCCCGGCTCAGATGATCGGTGCTCATTTTCGTCTTCTCTCTCGTGTCGTGCGAATCAATAGATGTTGGAGGGGCCGACGCTCTCGTCGCCGCGCATGCCGGCGATCTGGGCGCGAAGGGCGATGTCGTCCCAGAGCCGCACCTCTTTCGTCAGCGCCCCCTTGTGGAACGTGAACTGCGAGATGCCCAGCAGGTCGACGGGCTTGCCGGTGAGGGGCCCGTAGTTCGGCTTGCCGGAGTAGTCGCCGACGAACTTCCACGTGACGGCCACGCGCAGGCCCGCGTAGCGGACGTCGTAGTTGGTCTGGATGTCGCGGATCTCGAACTGCCCGGCCGGGAAGGCCTCGAGGAAGCGCAGCAGGGAACGGCGGTACCCCTCGGGCCGGATGACGAGGCGGTTGCCGACGGTGAGGAGGACCAGGTCTCGCTCGAAGTACTTCTCGACCTTCTGCAGGTCGCGATCGTTCCAGACCGTCTGGATCATGTCGATCACGGTCTCGACCTCCGCGCGGTGGTCGTCGGCGCGCGGACCCGAATCGCCCCGGGCGATCGGATCGACGGGCGCGGGCTCCGTCCACGACCCCGTGTAGCCGCGGAAGGCCTGGGCGCGGGCGAGCTCGTCGAGGTCGTCACCGCGCTCGAGCGCGCCGGCGAGGGTGTCGCGCGCGACCCACTCCTCGACCATGCGGCCTCGTCGGTAGAGGCAGTTGGCGATGGTGCGGCTGTACTCCGGCGCCTGGAGGTGACCCGACAGCACCAGGTGCGAGCTCAGGAACGCGTCGTCGCCGCGGGCCTCCCAGATGACGTCTTCGGCCTGCCCGGTGCGATCGGGCGTCGCCGAGATGCGCATGAGAGTGCCCTCGATCACCTCGTCGCGCGACGTCGAGGTTCCGTAGGCCCCGTGCACGATCGAGTCGGGTTCGTAGTTCTCGCGGATGTAGCTGATCGACCGGTCCACCCAGATGAGGTCGGTGACCTCGCGGATGAAGTCGTCGGGGTCTGCATACGGCTGGTAGGCCACCGGATCGAGAGGCACGCGTGAACTCCTTGAGGTTGGTCCCGGCCGCGTCTTTCGTGACGGGCGGGGTGTCGTTGTTGGCAGTGTATGCGTATGCACAACAAGCCCGCAAGAGGTTGTCAGCGCATGCGCTGACCGGGTCGCCGCGTCAGCGAGGAGGCGCGACCGCCAGGGTTCGACGCTCGACGAAGGAGGTCTGGAACTCGACGTGCGAGACCTCGGCGTCGGGGTCTTCGATGCGTCGGGCCATGAGCTTCGCGGCCTCTCTCGCCATCTGCGCGAAGTCGTACGCGATCGTCGACAACTCGATGATCGGCCACGCCGCCGGAGGCAGGTCGTCGAACCCGACGATCGACACGTCATCGGGCACGGCGACCCCCGCCCGGCGGGCGGCGTTCAGCGCACCGTAGGCGACGACGTCGTTTCCGCAGAAGATGAGGGTGGGCGGATCGGGGAGGGCGAGCAGCTCCGTCGTCGCGGCGTCTCCGCAGGCGGTGTCGAACTTCCCGCGACGGACGAGTGAGGGATCCAGACTCACGCCGCTCTCGGCGAGCGCGGCCCGCAACGCCACCTCGCGCGTCTGCGCGGTGCTGGTGTTGCTCGGGCCGAGCACCGCGCCCACCCGCCGGTGACCGAGTTCGACAGCGCGCCGCACCGCATCCGAGAAGCCGGCCATCGGCGAGACCACCGTCGCGTCGGCGTCGACGAAGGCGGCCGTCCGGTTGAAGTAGACGAACGGCAGACCTCGGTCGCGCAACCGCAACGGGGCCACCGAATCCACGGTCGCCGTCGCGAGGATCACCCCGTCGAGCCCGTTGGCGATGAGCCGCTCGGCGACCGTCTCGTTGTCGGCGGTCTCGGTGTGCAGCACGAGCTGATAGCCCATGCCCTCCAGCTCATGGTGCACCGGAGCGATGATGTGGGAGTAGAACTGGTTGTCCAGATCGGTGACGAGCAGACCGATGCGCCGCGTGCGGCCCGACGACAGTGCCCGACCGGCCTCGCTGGGCACATACCCCAGGAGATCGGCGGCCTCCCGTACGCGCTTCTTGGTCTCCGACGAGACGCGCGGATCGTCGCGGAGCGCTCGAGAGACGGTCGGCTGCGAGACACCCGCGAGGCGGGCGACATCTCTGCTGGTGACAGCCATTGCACCCCCTGCGGTCTCGCCACGACGCGTCAAAGTCTATCGGACCGCTTGACCTGTCTATGCATACGCAGTCATGATGAGCACATACGTATGCACGAGAGGATGCACCGATGCCCCTTTACTTGAAGAGCGCTCCGACGAAATCGTTCACCGACACCGCGCAGACCGACGTCGCCGCCCGGGTGGGCTCGATCATCGCCGACATCCGCTCGAACGGCGATGAGGCCGTGCGCCGCTACGCCGACCAGTTCGACAAGTGGACCGCGGAGTCCTTCCGTCTCGACGACGCGCAGATCGCCGAGATCATGGCCACCCTCGACCAGCAGGTGATCGACGACATCGTCTTCGTCCAGGCCCAGGTTCGCCGTTTTGCCCAAGCTCAGCGCGACTCGCTCACCGACATCGAGATCGAGACCCTGCCCGGCGTGCATCTCGGACAGAAGCACGTCCCCGTGCAGGCCGCGGGCGCCTACATCCCCGGCGGCAAGTACCCCTTGACGGCCTCGGCGCATATGACGATCATCACGGCGAAGGTCGCGGGGGTCCCGCGCGTGGTGGCGTGCACGCCGCCGATCCGCGGTGAGATCCCCGCGGCGACCGTGGCAGCCATGAAACTGGCCGGCGCGGACGAGATCTACATCCTCGGCGGGGTGCAGGCGGTCACGGCGATGGCGGTCGGCACCGAGACGATCGACCCGGTCAACCTCATCGCCGGCCCGGGAAACGCCTACGTCGCCGAGGCGAAGCGCCAGCTCTTCGGCGAGGTCGGCATCGACCTCTTCGCCGGTCCGACCGAGATCCTCATCGTCGCCGACGACGACGCCGACCCGTTCTTCACCGCGGTCGATCTGCTGTCGCAGGCCGAGCACGGCCCGGAGTCGCCCGCCGTGCTCATCACCACCTCGCAGTCGCTCGGCGAGAAGGTGATCGCTCACATCGAGGCCCTGCTGCCGGGGATGTCGACGAGAGACTACGCGGAGCCCGCCTGGCGCGACTGGGGTCAGGTGATCGTCGTCGATGACATCGATGAGGCCTACGAGCTGGCCGACTCCTTCGCGTTCGAGCACGTGCAGATCTTCACGAAAGAGCCCCGCGAGGCCCTCACCAAGATGCACGACTACGGCGCCCTCTTCCTCGGCGAGAACACCTGCGTCTCCTACGGCGACAAGGTCATCGGCACCAACCACGTGCTCCCGACCCTCGGCGCGGCGCGGTACACCGGCGGACTCTGGGTCGGAAAGTACCTGCGCACGGTCACCTACCAGGAGATCGTCGAGCCGTCCTCCTCCGCCCTCCTGGGAGAGGTGTGCGGACGCGCGGCGCGCGTGGAGTTGTTCGAAGGTCACGCCCGTTCGGGCGATGCGCGCGCGTGGCGTCACGGCGGCGCCTCCTTCGGGTGGATCGACGAGAGCGTGGGCGCGGAGGCCGGCGCGCGATGACCGATCTCGGCGGCCGCACCGCGGTGATCACGGGCGGCGGGAGCGGACTGGGGGCGGCCATCGCCACGGCGCTGCACGAGGCCGGTGCCGAGGTCGTCGTCGTCGGCCGCGATTCGTCGAAGCTCGACGCGGTCGTCGAGCGGTTGGGGACGAGGGCGCGGCGGGTCGTCTGCGACGTCGCCGACCCCTCCTCGGTCGACCGGCTCCGCGACGCGCTGGCCGGCACCGAGATCTCCATCCTCGTCAACAACGCCGGCATCGCCGGTCCTGTCGCCGCTCTCACCGACATCTCGGTGGAGCAGTGGGATGAGGTCTTCGACATCAACGTGCGCGGTACGTTCCTCATGTGCCGGGCGTTCCTGCCCGCCATGACCGCCCGCGGTTCCGGCGACGTGATCAATATCGCGTCGGTGTCGGGAAAGCGGCCGCTGGCCCACCGCACGCCCTACACCGCCTCGAAGATGGCCGTCCTCGGGCTCACGTCCACTCTCGCCTTCGAGGTGGGGCCGGCCGGCGTCAGCGTCAACACCCTCTCGCCGGGTCCGGTCGCCGGGCCGCGGATGGAGCGCAACTTCCGCCTCGAGGCGGAGCGCTCGGGAAGCACGGTCGACGACGCGGAAGCGGCGTTCGTGTCGCGCGCGGCACTGGGCCGGATGGTCACCGAGGAGGAGGTCGGCGGCGCCGTCGTGGCGATGCTCGGCATGTCGGGCATGTGCGGTGCCGACATCGACCTGTCCGCCGGGATGGTCGCGTGATGCCCGGGTCTCTGCGCGCTCGCGCGCTGGCCGGCGAGCGCCTCCTCGGCGTGCTGCTGCGGATGCCCGCCGAGGAGCTCGTCGAGATGACCGCGGTCGCGGGCTATGACTTCGTGCTGATCGACTGCGAGCACGGCCCGGCCGACCTCCTCGCCCTCCGCCAGCACATCGCCGCGGCGGGCCTGCACACCGTTCCCGTGATCGTGCGCGTCGGCGAAGGCGACGGGGGCTCGATCCTCCGGGTGCTCGACCAGGGAGCCGTCGGAGTCGTCGCGCCGCATCTGGACGACGCCCGCGATGCCGCCGCGCTCGTCGCCGCGGCGCACTACCCGCCTCTGGGAGCCCGCGGGTTCGCCACCTACAGTCGCGCCGGACGCTTCGGTGAGACCGACGCGGCGGCCCACAAGGACTGGTTCCTCCACAACACCCTCGTGATCGGGATGATCGAATCCCCCGCGGGGGTCGCGGCGGCCGCAGACATCCTCGCGACACCCGGGCTCGACGGGATCATGATCGGCCCCGCCGACCTCGCCGCGTCGTCGCGTGCCGACGATCTCCCCGTCGCCGAGGCCTCCGCGCGCGTCAACGCGTCGATCGCGGAGGCGGGAAAGCTCCGCATGGACATCGTGGGCACGACGGATGCTGCGACCGCGGCGTTCGACGACGGAGCGCACCTGGTCGTCTACAACCTGGCCCACGCCCTCATGGGCCACTTACGTACGCTGCTGACCCCGCGGGGCTGAGGCGCCGGTCGCGCCACGAACGCACGAGGGCGCCGAAGGCGGCCGGCTGCACGAGCGGCAGCAGGTGCCCCGCATCCAGTGACACCACCCGCGCACCCCTGACCTCGTTCGCGATCTCGACGTGGAACGACGGGGGGCACACCGTGTCGTGCGCACCCGACACCACGAGGGTCGGCACCCGGACGGCCCGAAGGCCCGGTCGCTGGTCGGTGCGCGTCGCCTGCATCGACAACTGCGCGCGCAGGGCCTCCGCTCCCGTCGACTCCCCCATCGCTGCGGTGCGCGCCACCAGGTCGGGCCGATCGACCACGATCCGGGGTGTGAGCAGCGCGTCGATGATCGACTCCTGGAGCGACCGGGCGGATTCGCCGCGGTCGAGCCGATCGATCCAGCCCCGCCACGATCGTCGCTGCTCGTCGGTCGGCGCCTTGGCATTGGTCGAGACGAGGCAGAGCCCCGCGACACGGGAGGGTGCCCGGGCGATCAGCGCCATCGCCACGATCGCCCCCAGCGACAGCCCACCCAGCACGAACGTCGGGGGCAGCGTATCGAGCAGGTGCTCGACCTGGGCGTCGATGGATTCCTCGGTCAGCTCGGGAGTGAGCGCATCGTCGAGCCCGCACCCCGCCCAGAGGTCGGCCGTGCAGTTCATCCCCGCCAGGAGGACGAGCGGCACGGCCGACACCCCGGTCAGCCCTTCACTGCGCCGTCGCTGAGCCCGGCGACGAGGTACTTCTGCGCGATGAAGGCGATCACCACCACCGGGATGGTCAGGAGGATGGAGGCCGCTCCCGCCTGTTGGAGCATCGGCAGCGTCTGGCCGAGCTGCGTGGCGATGAAGACCGGCACCGTCTTCGACGACGAGTCCGTCAGCACGAGCGCCGTGAGGTACTCCTGGAACGCGAACAGGAACACGAAGATCCCGGCCGTGAGGATTCCCGGTCCCATCAGCGGAATCATCACGCGACGCAGCATCCCGATCCTGCTGCATCCGTCGATCATCGCGGCCTCGTCCAGTTCGCGCGGGATCTCGGCGAAGAAGTTGCGCAACAGCCAGATCGTGAACGGTTGGTTGATCGCCACGAGTGCGATCGCCAGGGCGAACGTGGTGTCGTAGATGCCGAGCGCACGGCTGATGTCGTACATCGGCAGCACCACGGCGAACCGCGGGAGGGCCCGGAAGATGAGGGCGAGCACGAGGAGAAGGGCGGAGACGTAGCTCGGGAACCGCGACAGCGCGTACGCCGCGGGGATGCCGATGATGAGCGCGATGACGGTCGAGACCACGGCCACCACGACGGTGTTCACGAGGTAGTCGGCGAAGTACGTCGTCTGCCAGAGGTCGACGAACGCCTGCACCGTCGGCGCGTAGCCCCACACCACCGGCGGATTGGCGAACGCCACGTTCGTGGGTTTCGTGACCGAGAGGGTCATCCAGATGAATGGGCTGAGCATGAGCACGCAGAGGATCGCGAGCAGCAACCCGGTGACGATCGGCGGACGCCCCCAGCGACCGCGGCGCCGCCGGGGCCCCTTGCCCTCGATATCTGCGGTGGTGATGGCACGGGTGGAGAGCCCGTCACTGGTGAGCGTCATCGTGCGACCCTCGCTTCCTTGAAGATGCCGCGGATGAAGGGGATGAGCATGACGAGGATCAGCCCGATGGTGAGCACGTTGATGGCACTGCCGAGCCCGAGGTTCTGCGCCCCGTCGGCGAAGGCCACGGAGTACACGTAGAGCATGATCGATTCATTGCCGATCGCCGCGGCCTGCGGCGACAAGGGGATCAGGTTGTCGAACATGCGCAGCACGTCCATGATCGAGATCAGCGTGACGAACCCCACCACGCCCCTGATCGTCGGGATGATGACGTGCAGATGCGTCTGCAGACCGTTCGCCCCGTCGATCCTCGCTGCCTCTTTGAGTTCGGCCGGCACGCCCTGGAGGCCCGCGAGGATGATCAGCATCGCGAACGGCAGCATGTGCCACACGGTGTTGGAGATCACCAGGATCGCGTTCGGTACCTGATCGGTGAACCACAGCACCTGGCTGCCGCCCAGGAGACCGATGAAGCGGTTGACCACGCCTCCGAAGTTGTCGTCGAACAGCCACGAGTAGGCGACGGCGCCGACGAGGTTCGGCAGCACGTACGACACCAGCATGATGCCGAGCACCAGCGGCCGAGACGTCGTGAGCCGGTTGATGCCGGTCGCGATGATGTAGCCCAGAACCAGCAGGATGGCCGTCGTGATGACGGTGACGACGACCGTGAACAGCGCCGCCTTCCCGAATCGCACATCGGTCAGGGCGTCGGCGAAGTTGGCGAGACCCACGAAGGTGCCGGGGGTGCCGTAGCGGACGCTCTCGAAGCTCCACTGGATCGTCCGCACCAGCGGGATGACCAGCAGCCCCGCCATGATGAGGAAACTCGGAGCGAAAAGCAGCCAGAACTCGCGCGCTTTCATGGGCGTTACTCCCTTTGCCGGAGTGCGGCCCGGACCAGGATCCGGGCCGCACTCGTCGGTGGTTGTGGGTGGACGTCGATCAGCCGACGAAGGCTTCTCCCGCGGCCTGCATCTGCGCCATACCCTCGTCGACCGATACGTTGCCCGCCAGGATCTGAACGAGGATCGGACGGATCTCGTTCGTCAGGTCGGCGAGCACGGGCGAGACGACGGGCGGCATCGCGGCCGCGATCGACTCGTTCGCAGCCTCGCCGTAGGGCGAGTTCTCGGCCGTGACCATGCCCTCGCGCGCCGGGTAGGCCGCGGGGACGGATGCCGTCGATGCGTCCTCGCTGACGGCCGAGGCCATCATGACGAACAGCATGTCGTGGTCGAGCTCGGTGTTGAAGGGGATCGACCACCCGTCGATGGAGAGGCGGTTGTAGGCGTACTCGGCGGAGCTGGTGAGCTTCGGCGGCGCCGCGAACGCGAACGAATCGGCGAGGTTGCTGTTCGTGTCGAGGGTGAGGTCGCTCATGCGTCCGGAGAACATGATCGACATCGCCGCGGTGCCGTTGTACATCTGCTGCTGCACCTTGGGCTGGTCGAAGGTGGTGACCTGCGGGTCCATGTAGGGCTTCAGCGCGAGCATCGCCTCGAGCGCCTGCTGCGCCTCAGGGGTGTCGAGCGTGACGTCACCGGCGTCGTTCACGAAGTCGGCGCCCAGCGAGTTCATCGCCGCCTGGAAGCTGGTGGACACGTCGGAGGTGGCGAGCCACGGCAGCGCGATGGGGTAGTCCATCTTTCCCGCGGCCTTGATCTTCTCGGCAGCCGCGATCATCTCGTCGAACGTGGTCGGCACCTCGATGCCAAGCTCTTCGAAGATGTCGGTGCGGTACGCCATGACGAACATCTGCGCCTGCATCGGCAGGGCGTAGAGCTCTCCGTCGAACGACATCCCTGTCCGCATCGACTCGCTGATCTTGTCGAGACCGTAGTCGGCGGCGTACTTGTCGTACAGGTCGTTCAGCGGGACGAGCTTCTTGTCGGTCGCGAGACCGGGAATGACGAACCCGTAGGTCTCGATGATGTCGTAGGTGCCGGTGTCACCCGCCAGGGTGGCGGTCGTCTTGGTGACCTGTCCACCGAAATCGATGGGGTCGTGCTTGACGGTGACATCGTCCTTGGAGCAACTCGACACCATGGTGTCGGTGAAGGGGTCGATGGCGGAGGAGTTGTAGGCGAGCACGTTGACGGTGGTCGCCGAATCGGGGGCTGTGTAATCGCAAGTGACCTCGGTGGCATTCGCGTTGCCGGTGCGGCTGCCGGCGCCGCATCCTGCCAGAGCGAGTGCACCCACGGCCGCCGCAACGATGAGGGCGAATGCGCGCTTCTTAGTGGATGACATGGCCACACCGTATACGTATGCACACGGCTTAGGGAAGCCTAATTGACGCGAAATCTTTTGACACTCGGCCGTAACATGAATACGTATAAGCTCACCGCGACGAGCACAGCGCGCAATGCGGGCGCGTCCACGCCCCCGGGCCACGCGGTCGGGCCACTCGTCGCGACGGGGCTCAGGACTGCTGGGCGGCCGCCTCGCTGCGGTGGTGGCGGATCACCTCGGCGACGACGAAGTTGAACCACTTCTCGGCGAAGGCGGGATCGAGGTCGGCGTCTTCGGCGAGCCTCTTGAGGCGCGCGATCTGCTGCTCCTCGCGCGTCGGATCCGACGCCGGCATGTCGTGCTTGGCCTTGAGCACCCCCACCTGCTTGGTGCAGCGGAAGCGCTCGGCGAGCAGGAAGATGAGAGCCGCGTCGATGTTGTCGATGCTCCCCCGGAGCCCCGCGAGAACCACGGCGGGGTCGGACTCGGTCGATGTGGGTTCGGTCATGGCTTCCTCCGGCTCCGACGATACCGGTTGCCCGGGCGCGCACCGCAGTGCCGTGTTCCCCGTGGTCGCCTCACCGCAGCCCTAGAGTGTGACCCATGCGCGTCACCCCCAGAAAGTCCGCCTCAGACGCGGATCCGACCTCGCCCGGCGCCGATGGAGTGCACTCCGAGGGGCGCTCCCCGAACACGCCGATCTGGGCCAATCTGGCCAGCCCCTTCGGCGTCGGATTCTTCATCACCCTCGGCGGACTCGCGGCGGTGCTGCTCGGAATCGCCATCTCGAATCTCTCGACGGTCATCATCTACGTCGCCTTCGCGCTGTTCGCCGCTCTGGGGCTCGATCCCCTGGTGCGCTTCCTCGGGCGTCGTGGCCTCTCCCGCGCGTGGTCGATCGTCGTGGTGTCGATCGCCTTCGCGGGGGTTCTCGTCGGCATCCTGCTGCTCATCATCCCGACCGTGGTGCGGCAGGTGACGCAGTTCATCAGCGACGCCCCCGGGCTCGTCAGCGACTTCATGCGCAGCGATGTCTACCAGTGGCTGGAGGCGAACTTCGGCGACAGCGTGACCGACATCGTCGCCGAGGTGCAGAAGTTCCTCACCGATCCCGGCAACATCGCCGCCATCGGCGGCGGCGTGCTCCAGGTGGGCATCACGATCGGTACCGGCATCTCGGGCATCATCATCGTGATCGTCCTCAGCCTCTACTTCCTCGCGTCGCTGCCGAACATGAAGACCGCGTTCGTGCGCCTCGTGCCGGCTCGCAACCGCGCGGGCGTCGCCGATATGACCGAGCAGATCACCGATTCCGTCGGCGGCTACCTCATGGGCATGGTGGTGCTGGCGTTCTGCAACGCGGTCGTCGCGTTCTTCCTGCTCCTCTTCCTCGGGTTCCCGTTCCCCGCGCTCATGGCCGTGGTCGCCTTCTGCATCACGCTCATCCCACTCGTCGGCTCGGTGCTCTTCTGGGCGATCGGCACCATCCTGGTGCTGTTCGTCGATCCGATCGACGCGCTCATCTTCGCCGGCATCTACCTCGTGTACATGCAGCTCGAGGCATATGTGCTCACGCCGCGGGTGATGAACCGCACCATCTCGGTGCCCGGATCGCTCGTCGTCATCGGTGCCCTGGTCGGCGGAACGCTGCTCGGCCTCCTCGGCGCCCTCGTCGCGATCCCCGTCACCGCGTCGATCCTGCTGATCGTCAAGCAGGTCGTCGTGCCGCGTCAGGACGCGAAGAAGTAGCCGCCGTGGACTGTCCGCCGCCGGAGAACCTCACCGCGGTCGGAGCGTTCGGGGCGGATCGTCCGATCCTTCGCGCGAATCTCCGACGGTCGGTCAGCGCGTCGGCAGCAGGCAGGTCGGGGTCGGAGCCGCCGTGCGGTGACGCACCCTCCCGGGAATGCCGGTGCGCTCGTCGATGAGGAGCGAGACGACCTCGCTCGCCCGCTGACCGGCGACGAGGACGGTGTCGCGCACCACGACGTGGTTGCGCGGCCAATGCGTGCCCGCCTCGACGAAAGCGAGCGGCACGAGACCGCTGCCGTCTCCGGTGATGCGCACGACGCCGAGGGCGTCGCTGCCGCGCACACCCGCGTAGAGCATCCCGCGGTCGTGGCTGGGGGTGATCTCGGCCGCGGTGTCCGAACCGAGCTGCACGTCGGGCGACAGCGAGACACCGGAGACGATGCGCCACACCCCGTCGACGCCCGCGCGCAGGGCGAACACCTCGCAACTGAGCTCGGTGAGCACGTACAGATGCCCGCTCGGATGCCAGACGGTGTGCCGAGGGCCGCTTCCCCGGGGCAGCACGACCTCCTGCACCAGCCGGAGCCCGCCCGTCGTCGCCCGCCAGAAACGTACGAGGTCGAGCCCCATGTCGGTGGTGGCCACGAGGCCTCCGCCGAGGAAGACGCTCTGGTGCGCCCGGGAGGGACGCGGCTCGGAGACGTCGTCGGATGCTGCGCCGTCGAGCGCCGGCGAGGGCTCCGCCGCGTCCGGCTCGTCGTGGTCCGGAACGAGATGCGCGAACTCCGTTCCCGCGGCCTCCCGGAGGGCGCGGGTCGCGGCGGCGAGGTCGCTCACCGGCGAAGAGGCGGCCGCCACCGGGGCGTCGGGGCCGAACGGATCGTTCGCGGCGGGGGCGATCCATGGCGACGAGGGCCGTCCCTCCGCATCCAGCGCCATCCGCACGACGCGCCCGTCGTTCCAGCAGCTCGCGAGGAGGAACGCGCCGTCGGGTGAGACGCCGACGTGGCAGACCGCCGAGCCCGCCTCGACGGGGCGGCCGTGGCGCGCGAGGGTCGTCTCGCCGGTGAGACGGTACGCCTGCACCGTGCCGTCGGCCTCGAGGGCGGCGTAGAGAACGTCGAGCGAGGGGTGACGGGCGATCCACGAGGGCGAGCCGGGAGCGACGACGGCCGTCGGCCCCAGCCCGAGCGGGCCGGAGGCCCAGGGCGAGTCGGCCTCGCCCGCCTGCAGCAGTCCGATGCCGTCGGCTTCGCCCTTGCCGCTCGCGGAGTACCCGCCGACCCAGAGGCGCATCAGTCGACCAGAGGCGCGCGCACGATCACGGCGTCGCGGGCGGCGCCGACTCCGATGACCGAGATGCGCGTGCCGCTCATGCCCTCCAGCGCGAGCACGTAGTCCTGGGCCTCCCGCGGGAGGTCGTCGAAGGTGCGGGCACCCGAGATGTCGCTCTTCCAGCCGGGGAAGTACTCGAGGATCGGCTTCGCGTGGTGGAAGTCGGTCTGGCTCACCGGCACCTCGTCGAAGCGCACCCCGTCGACGTCGTAGGCGACGCACACGGGGATCTGCTCGAGACCCGAGAGGATGTCGAGCTTCGTGAGCACCAGGTCGGTGATGCCGTTGATGCGCGTCGCGTACCGCGTGATCGGAGCGTCGTACCAGCCCACCCGGCGAGGACGCCCGGTGGTGGTGCCGAATTCGAAACCGCGCGAGCGCAGCCACTCGCCCTGCTCGTCGAAGAGCTCGGTGGGGAACGGGCCCGAGCCGACGCGGGTCGTGTAGGCCTTCACGATGCCGACGATGCGGTCGAGACGGTTGGGTCCGACGCCGGCGCCGGTCGCCGCGCCGCCGGCCGTGGCCGACGACGACGTGACGAAGGGGTAGGTGCCGTGGTCGACGTCGAGCATGGTGGCCTGACCGCCCTCGAAGACCACGACCTCGCCGGCGTCGAGCGCCTCGTTCAGCAGCAGCGAGGTGTCGGCGACCATGGGCCGCAGCCGCTCGGCGTAGGACAGCAGGTCTTCGACGATCTCGTCGACGGCGATCGAGCGACGGTTGAAGACCTTGACCAGCAGGTGGTTCTTGCCGTCGAGGGCGCCCTCGACCTTCTGCCGCAGGATGTTCTCGTCGAAGAGGTCCTGCACGCGGATGCCGACGCGGTTGATCTTGTCGGCGTAGGCCGGGCCGATGCCGCGGCCTGTCGTTCCGATCTGACGCTTCCCGAGGAAGCGCTCCGTGACCTTGTCGAGCGTGCGGTGGTACTGGGTGATGACGTGGGCGTTGGCGCTGACGCGCAGACGCGACGTGTCGAGGCCTCGGGCGTTGAGGGCCTCGAGCTCGTAGAACAGCACCTCGAGGTCGACCACGACGCCGTTGCCGATGACCGGGATGACCCCGGGCGAGAGGATGCCCGAGGGCAGCAGGTGCAGGGCGTACTTCTCGTCGCCGATGACGACGGTGTGCCCGGCGTTGTTGCCGCCGTTGAACTTCACGACCCAGTCGGTGCGTTCGCCGAGGAGGTCGGTCGCCTTCCCCTTGCCTTCGTCGCCCCACTGGACTCCGACGATGACGATTCCAGGCATGGGCGCTCCTCGCGTCGATGGCACAGATCCGTCCCATTCTACCGAGGGGGCGTCGGACGCCGCCGCCCCCTCGCCCCGGGGCGGCCTTCAGGACACGGCGGACAGGTAGCGCACCGCTCCCTGACGCCAGTTGAGCGTGACGTGGTGCGAGATCATCTCGACATCCCGCTTCGCCCGCGACACCGGGTGTGACGCATTGCCCGCTCTCGCCCCGACGAGGGAGAAGATCTGCTGAACGCTGCGCAGCGCCGTCCGGGTCGAGAGGGCGTTGTCGCGCAGATCTCGTGCGACCTCCGCCTCGGTGGACTCGACGCGGGCCCTGGCTCGCTCGGAGGCCTGCAGACTGCGCTTCTCGATGAGGAGTCGGGCCATCTCGGTGTCTCCCTGCGCCTGGGCGAACTCGGAGGCGACGTAGTCCGATTCGCTCAGACGCACGGCCCCGCCGAGGGCGTTCGCGACGCGGGTGCTGGTGCCGACCGTCTCGGCGAAGTGCTCCGCCGCCCCCCAGGCCGCCCCGACCGCGCACGACGCGAACGGGAACCGGCCGTTCGACGGCCACGTCGCCCACATCGTGTCGAAGGTCGGGTGGAGCGCACGCCGCTCCTTGAGCTTGTGCACGGTGTCCTTCGCCAGCTGCACGCGGTGCTCGGGGACGAAGACGTCGGTGACCGACATGGTGCGGCTTCCCGTGCCGCGCATACCTGTGGGATACCAGTCGTCGATGGTCTCCGCGTCGGAATGCGGGAGCACGAACATGTGCCCTTCCCCGTCGTCGCCCGCGGGGGCGTTGAAGATCAACCACTCCGAGAAGTCCGAGCCGCTGCAGAACCCCCACTGCCCGGTGAGGCGGTACCCGCCGGGCACCCTCTTGGCGACGGCCTTCGGGTTCATGTTGGTGTTGCCCGCCAGGGTCGCGAACGTGTCGGGGCCCCAGATCTCATCCTGGACCTCTTCGGGAAAGGCCAGGATCGCGGTGTTGTCGGAACTCAGGATGCTGAAGACCCACGCGGTCGACGTGCAACCGCGCGCGAGGTTCATGGCCACCCGGGCGTGCTCGTGCTCGCTCAGTTCGAGGCCGCCGTACTTCTTCGGCTTCAGCATGTGGAAGAACCCGGCGTCCCCCAGACGACGGTAGGTGTCGGCGGAGATGCGGCGATCGGCATCGACGTCGGCCGCCCGCTCCCTCAGCAGGGGGATCATCGCCTCGGCGGCGGCGACCATCTCGTCGGCCGTGAGGTCGGGCGAGGGTGCGGGCCGCGCTGCGGCGACCCTGGTGGCTTCGGATGTCATGGCGTTCATGGTGGGCCTCTCCTGCGGCGTCGTCGCCGCAGTCGCTCGGAAGGGATCTCCCTCCATGGTGAGAGCGGCTCGATCACCGGTCAAACAGGACAATCCGCGCAATATGCACGCTCAGGGCGTGGAAGTCACGCGGGGATATTGCGCGCGCATGAGTTCGGCGAGCGCCAGAGTGCGCTGAGACGGCGACGTCCCCCGAGCCCACGCGAACACCACGGAGACGGGCGGTGGCGTGGGCTCGATCTCCTTCTCGACGATCGCCAGACCCTCGTAGCTGCTCTTGTTCGACGGGCGCTGGACGAGGATCGCGTACGCCGAGTCGGACCGCGCGACGATCGACCGCGTGAGTTCGAACACGTGAGTACGGTGCCGCACGTGCGGCACGACGCCGTGCCCGTCGAACAGCGACATCGCGTACCTCGTGCTGGGCGTCTGATCGAACAGCACCAGGGGCGCTTCCGCGAGCTGCTGGACCGTCACCGTGTCCTGTCGCGCGAGGGGGTTCGACTCCCCGAAGAGCGCGTAACCCCGCGCCTCGTAGAGGACGAACGACTCGAGGTCGTCCATGTCGCCCATCGCGTACATGATGGCGGCGTCGATCGAGCCCGCCAACAGCGCCGCGCGCAGCTCGTCCTGCGCATCGACGGTGAAGTCGATCGAGACGCGGGGGTGCAGGTCTTCGAACTCCTCGAGAACTCGCGGGAGGATCGCCGGCGCCAGGGTCACGAAGCATCCGACCACCAACGGGCCTACGAGCTCCTCGCCGTCCCCGCGGACCGCGAATCCGAGCTCGGCCACGTCGGACAGCAACCGTCGCGCCCTCGGCAGCACGAGCGAACCGGTCGAGGTGAGAGTGATGCCCTGCGCGCGACGTCGGATGCACAGCTCCGCTCCGAGGACACGTTCGAGCTCGGTGATCGACGCGGCGATCGCCGACGCCGAGAACCGCAGCCGTCTGGCCGCCCCGCTGATGGTCCCCTCCTCGGCAGCCACCACGAAGTGGGCCAACTGCCGCAGGGTCAGCTCCGCGCGGAAGAGCCCGGCGTCGATCATCTCGTCAGTGAGATTGTCCATGGCGAGGATGATTGCACGGCCAGACCGCTTTTCATCCTCGATTAGTTGAGTTTGACCGTCGAAGAGGCCGCGCCCAGGCTGGGGGCGAACCCACCCACCCCGTGATCCGATAACCGGAACCGGGCGAGACGGACCGGAGTTCCCGCGGCCTCAGCGACGAGGCGGCGACGGCTTCCTGCGTCTCGCAGCTATCTGGAGGCAGACGATCGATGAAGATTTCCGCACACACCCGCCGCGTCGGCGCCGCGATCGCGGCCGCGGCCCTGTTGGCCGGCTCCCTCGCCGCCTGCGCACGGGGAGGCGACAGCCCCTCGGCGGCGAACGCGTCATCGCCGGGGATCACCGACACCACCATCACGTTCGGGTCGACCGCGCCCCTGACGGGGCCGGCGGCGGGCGTGGGCAACTGCGCCATCGACGGTGCGACCGCGTACTTCGAGATGCGCAATGCCGAGGGCGGAATCCCCTTCGGAGACGGCAAGACCCGCACGGTCGAGTTCCGGGCGTACGACGACGGCTACGACCCGCAGCGCGCAGCGGCCAACTTCCAGCAGATGGTCTCGGACGGCGTCTTCGGCGCCGCGCTGAGCCTCGGTACGCCGACGAACCGCGCCTGGCGGGAGGCCGCGATCGCAGAGGAGGTGCCACAGGTGCTCCTGCAGACCGGTGACCCCATCTTCAGCGACAGGGAGGAGAGCCCCTGGCAGCTCGGGCTCCTGCCGATCTACCAGCTCGAGGGCGAGGCGTTCGGCCGGATGCTGGTCGAGAGCGGAGAGACGCACGAGGTGGCCGTCCTGTTCCAGAACGACGATTTCGGCGAGGGCTATGTCGAGGGGCTCAAGCGGGCCATCGAGGGCTCCGAGAACGTGACGATCGTGAAGGAGGTCGGCTACGAGGCGACCGCGACCGACGTCTCAGCGCAGGTGACCGATCTCGCATCCACCGGCGCCGATGTCTTCTACAACGCCATGTCGTCGCTCGCGCCGCTCGTCATCGGGTCGCTGCAGCAGGCGGCGGCGCTGAACTGGACCCCGAGCGTGTTCCTCCCGTCCACCTCGTCGAGCCCGGCAGCACTGCTCACACCCTCCGGCGTGGCCGACCGCTTCGCCGCGATCTACACGACCGCGTCATCGGCGTCGGCCAGCGCCCCCGACTTCGCGACGAGCGAGGACGGCAAGGAGTTCCTCGCGGCCCTCGCCGATTACACGAACCAGGATGCCGCCCCGGGATTCCCCCAGTGCCTGTGGGGATGGATCGGCGCGTCGATCCTCGAGGAGGCATTCACCCACATGCAGGAGCCCACGCGCGAGTCGTTCATGACGGCGCTGCGCGACATCGCCGACTTCGACGCCCCGTTCCTTCTCGACGGCGCGACGATCAGCACGACCGAAGACGGCCTCCCCGCGATGAGCGACGTGCAGGTGATGGGTTACAACGGGGCCGGATTCTCCCCGGCGGGTTGAGACGGCCATGACCACCACCGTCGAAGGAGCTGTCATGACGACCGACGCGATCACCTCCCCCCAGCGCGGCCAGGAGAAGTCCGCCTGGTGGCGCGCCGTGCTCGGCGAATACCCCACCGGCGTCTGCCTGGTCGCCTCGCGCGGCGAAGCCGACGAGCCGATCGGCATGGTGGTGGGCAGCTTCGTCGCCGTCAGCGAGGAGCCCCCTCTCATCGGTTTCTTCGCCGGACGGGATTCGCGCACCCTGCCCGAGCTGGTCTCGACAGGGCGTTTCAGCGCCAGCGTGCTCGGCGCCGACGACGAGGCCTTCTGCCGAGCGTTCGCGAGCAAGGCGCCGGACCGGTGGGAGCGGAGGCCCTTCGTGGACACGCCGACCGGCGCGCCACGTCTCGCTGACGCCGTCGCCTGGTTCGACGCGTCGATCGAATCCACCCAGCCCTACGGCGATCACGTCTTCATCGTGGGACGGGTGCACGATTTCGGCGCGGGTGCCGGCGGGGCGGAGATGCCTCTGCTGTTCCGGCGGGCGGGCTACGGGTCGTTCTCGGCGCCCGGCGGGACGTACGACGCGAGGGCCTTCATCGAGCGACTGCGCTGGGCGTCGATGGCAGAGCGCGAGATCGAATCCCTCTCGACGGAACTGGGCGTCGAGGTCGCCATCAACACCCAGCTCGGCGATTCCGTCGTCACGCTCGCCTCCGTCGCCCTCGACTCCACGGTCAGCACGTTCGACAACGTCGGCGCGGCGCACCCGTGGGCGGCGCCCATCTCACCCGTGTTCGCGGCGTGGGCGCCGACAGCGCGACGGCACGCGTGGGAGGAGGCATCCCGTCACCTGACGGGGTCGGTCGATCGCGCGCTCATCGAAGACCAGCTGCGCGGCGTGCGTGATCGCGGCTACGCGATCGCGGGAGATCAGGCCCTCACCGACCGCTTCCTCGGTCTTGTCCGCGGCCACCGCACCGATCGCGACGCGTACGCACGGGTCTGGGCCGAGATCGCCGCCAGTCGCCGACGGTTGGAAGACGGCGACGGAGTCCACTGGGACGAGGTCGCCGTCGTGCAGGTGCCGGTCTTCGACGAGGAGGGCGACGTGGTGATGAGCATCTACGCCATCGGGTGGCAGCGCTCCGCGTCGCCGCACTCCTCCGAGCGGATGGTGGAGAGGATGCGGACCGCCGCCGGCCGCATCTCGGCGCGGATCGCCGCGTCGCGCACCGGGGGCTGATGCCGCCCGGGGGTCGGCTCGACGCCCGACCCCTGCATGCGGGGGAATACATCGCGGTCGGCGTGCATTGCTCTTCGTGACGGTCGATTCGTCCGTCGCCTCCCCCCGATCGAGAATGTTCGAATCATGCCCGCATCCGACGACCACGCCCGCTGGCACGCCGCCCGAGAGCGCGCCGTCGCCTCGCCGACCGGCAACCTCTCCCTCGTGGAGACCCGCTGGACCGGCGCGCGCCCCGACATCGACGTCGCCCGATCCACAGCATCCGGCACCGTCGAGGTCACGCCGATCCAGCGCACCGCGATCGACGGCAGCGGCGCGATCGAGCACGGCCTGCGCTTCTGGGACGCCGACGCCCCCGCGATCCGCGCGTTCGACCGCATCGACACCTACCCCTACGACCCCGCGTGGGTGCTCGAGGGCACCTTCACGCCGGTGGCGGAGGACCGCACCGTGCCTTTCGAGCACATCCGCGACAACGGCGGCACCCGAGACCTCGTCGTCCCCGGCGACATCACTCTGAGCCTCGACGATCGCAACTACACGCTCTCCGCCTTCGACGACGGCGGGAAGCTCCTCCTCGTCTTCGGCGACGTGACGAACGGCGACGAGACGTACGGCGCCGGCCGCTTCCTCTTCGTGCAGCACGACGAGAGCGACCCGCACCGGGTCGTCCTCGACTTCAACCGGGCGTTCGTGCCGCCGTGCGGTTTCTCGGCCCAGTACAACTGCCCCCTGCCCCCCGCCTCGAACCGGTTCCCCGTCCCGGTGCGCGCCGGGGAGAAGACCGTCGTCTTCCGCGACGGCTTCGACATCTACGCGGCCTGAGCCGCACGCATCCACAGCGTCCACAGCACCGAAGCATCCTGGAGTACTCCCCCATGAGAAGACCCCTCATCGCCGTGTCCGCGGCCCTCGCCGCCGCGCTCGTCCTCGCCGGCTGCTCGACCGGCGGCGGCACGAATGCCGAGAGTTCCGACGGTGCGACCATCGCGATCGGCTCGCTGTACGAACCGCAGAACCTCAGCAACACCCAGGGCGGCGGCCAGGGCGTCACCGAGGCGTTCAACGGCAACGTGTACGAGGGCCTCTACAAGCTCACCGACGACGGCGAGGTCGAACCCCTCCTCGCCGCGGGCGAAGAGGTCAGCGACGACGGCCTCACCTACACGATCACCCTGCGCGAGGGCGTCACCTTCCACTCCGGCAAGGCGCTCACGTCGGCCGACGTGAAGGCGAGCGTCGAGGCGGTCACCGCCGACGACTCGCAATCGGCCCGCAAGTCGAGCTTCGCCACCATCGCCGACATCGCGACCCCCGACGACCAGACCGTGGTCTTCACCCTCTCGCAGCGCTCGATCTCGTTCCTCTACAACCTCAGCTACGTCTGGATCGTCAACGGCGAGGCGGGCGACCTGACGCAGGAGGAGGACGGCACCGGCCCCTACACGCTCGACGAGTGGCGCCAGGGCAGCACCCTCACCCTGACGCGCTGGGACGAGTACTGGGGCGAGCCGGCGAAGAACGCCGAGGTCGTCTTCACCTACTTCACCGATGCGACCGCCGAGAACAACGCACTGCTGACCGGCGAGATCGACCTCATCACCAGCGTGCAGAGCCCCGATTCGCTCACCCAGTTCGACGGCAACGCCGACTACGTCGTGAGCGAGGGCACCTCGACCACGAAGGAGCTGCTCGCGTTCAACGACCGTGTCGCCCCCTTCGACAACGCGCTGGTGCGCAAGGCCGTCTACTCGGCGATCGACACCCAGAAGCTCCTCACCTCGATCTGGGGCGACTACGGCACCCTCATCGGTTCGATGGTTCCCCCCACCGACCCCTGGTACGTCGACCTCACCCAGGTGAACCCTTACGCCCCCGACCTCTCGAAGCAGCTGCTGACCCAGGCCGGCTACGCCGACGGGTTCACCTTCACGCTCGATACCCCCAGCTACGACCCGCACCCGGCGGTGGCCGAGTTCCTGCAGTCGCAGTTGGCCGCGGTCGGCATCACGGTCGAGATCAACACGATCAGCGCCGACGAGTGGTACTCGAAGGTCTTCAAGGAGCGCGACTTCACCGCCACGCTCCAGGAGCACGTGAACGACCGCGACGTCGTCTGGTACGGCAACCCCGACTTCTACTGGGGCTACGACAACGCCGACGTGCAGCAGTGGGTGTCCGAGGCCGAGCAGGCCTCGACCACCGACGAGCAGACCGAGCTCCTGAAGAAGGTCAACGAGCAGATCGCGGAGGATGCGGCTAGCGTGTGGCTGTACCTGTACCCGCAGATCGTGGTCGCCTCCAGCGACCTCAGCGGCTACCCCGTCAACGGCCTGAACTCCCAGTTCTTCGCCTACGACATCGTGAAGTCCTGATCGTCTAGCTCATCCGTCGGGGGATGCTGCGGTCCGCACGGGCTCGCCGCATCCCCCCGCCCGTTCCCTGTCGAGATCCGATGCTCACCTACGTGCTCCGCCGCTCCGGGTTCCTCCTGGTGTCGCTGGTGGTCGCCCTCGTCGTGATCTTCGTGCTGCTGCGACTCCTGCCGGGCGATCCCGCCAACGCGCTGCTGTCGATCGACGCGACGCCCGAGCAGATCGCCGCGGCCCGCGCGCAGGTGGGCTCCGACCAGCCGCTGCTGACGCAGTTCGCGACCTGGGCGGGGCAGCTCGTGCGCTTCGACCTCGGGGAGTCGTACATCAGCTCGCGGCCCGTCGGCCCCGAGATCGCCTCGCGCCTGGCGATCACGCTGCCCCTGACGCTGCTCGCCTTCGGGCTGGCGCTGGTCCTGTCGCTCGTCATCGGCATCACGGCCGCGGTGAAGGCCGACCGCTGGTACGGCGTCGTGCTCAGCGGCTTCTCGCAGCTCGGTGTCGCCGTCCCCGTCTTCTGGGTCGGCGTGATCCTCGTGTGGATCTTCGCCCTGCAGCTGGGGCTCCTCCCCTCGGGGGGCTTCCCGCGCAGCGACTGGGAGGATCCGGCCGCCGCGTTTCGCGCCCTCACGCTCCCCGTCATCGCGATCGCGATCGTGATGAGCGCCTCTCTCAGCCGGTACGTGCGCTCGGCGACGCTCGACGTGCTCGGCAGCGACTACCTGCGCACCGCCCGCGCGGGCGGCGCCGGGATGACCGAGGCGCTGCTGCGCCACGGTCTGCGCAACGGCGCCGTCCCCGTCGTCGCGGTGCTCGGCGTGGAGCTGTCGACCACGCTCCTCGGCGCTGTCGTCGTCGAGAGCGTCTTCACGCTCCCCGGTCTCGGCAGCCTGCTGCTCACCGGCATCCAGCAGCACGACTACGCGAACATCCAGGGCGTGCTCGTCGTGAGCACCCTGTTCGTGCTGCTCGTCGGGTTCGCCGCCGACATCGCGCAGCGCCTCATCGATCCGCGCCTGCGCACGAGCGTCTCGGGCAACCGATGAGCGCCGCCGTCGAGCAGAACATCGCGGATGCTGCGCCCGCAGCATCCCGGCGCCGCTCGATCACCCTCGTGGTCGGGATCGTGCTCACCGCCGTGGTCGTCGTCATTGCCCTGGTGTCGCTGTTGTGGCTGCCCTACCCGCTCGACGACATCAGCGGCGGGCGCCTCGACGCTCCGAGCGCGGCGCACCTCCTCGGAACCGACCGCCTCGGCCGTGACCTCCTGTCGCAGCTGATGGTCGGCGCCCGCATCGCACTGCTGGTCGGTGCCGGCGCGGTGCTCCTCGCCGGCGTGTTGGGAACGCTCGTCGGGCTGGTGACGGCGTTCTCGCGCCCCTGGCTCGACGACACGCTCTCCTCGGCCCTCGACGTCGTGATCGCGTTCCCCGTGCTGCTGCTGGCGATGCTCGTCGTCGCGGTGCAGGGCGCGTCGCTGTGGTCGGCGACCCTCGCCATCGGACTGGCGATGTCGGCCGTGGTCGCCCGGCTCACCCGCATCCTCGCCCGCCGGGTGCTGCAGGAGCAGTACGTCACGGCCGCCCGCACGAGCGGCACCCGTCTGCTCGGGATCGTGTGGCACCACGTGCTGCCCAATATCGCCCCCACCCTCGCAGTGAGCCTCGCCCTGCAGTTCGGCGTCGCCGTGCTGGCGGAGGCGAGCCTGTCGTACCTGGGCCTCGGCGCCCCGCCGCCGAACGCCTCGTGGGGCCGCATGCTGCAGGAGGCCCAGGGCACCGTGCTGAACGCCCCCGTGGGCGCGATAGCCCCCGGACTCGCCATCGTCGCCCTCGTGCTGGGCGTCAACTTCCTCGCCGACGGCCTGCGCGACGTCGCCGACCCGACGAGACGGAGGGCGCGATGAGCCTCCTCGACGTGACGGGCCTGACGGTGGGGGCGGATGCTGCGCCCCTCGTCGACGACGTCTCCTTCACCCTCGATGCGGGAGACCGTGTGGGGCTGATCGGCGAATCGGGGTCGGGCAAGTCGCTGACCTCGCTCGCCGCGGTCGGGCTGCTCCCCTCCGCGCTGCGCGTCTGCGGATCGGTGCGCCTCGACGGGCACGAGATCGTCGGCACCCCCGACGCGCGGTTGCGTGCCCTCCGCGGTCCGGTCGCGCAGGTCGTCTTCCAGGAGCCGCTGACGGCGCTGGATCCGCTCATGCGCGTCGGGAAGCAGATCGCCGAGCCGCTGCGACGCCACCTGAACCTCCGCGGCGGCGCGCTCGGCGAGGCCGTCGCGACGGCGCTGTCGGAGGTCGCACTGACCGACCCCCGCATCGCGCGCGCCTACCCGCACGAGCTCTCGGGCGGTCAGCGTCAGCGCGTCGCGATCGCGATCGCCCTCGCCGCCCGCCCGCAGCTGCTCATCGCCGACGAGCCGACCACCGCGCTCGACGTCACGGTGCAGGACGCCGTGCTGACGCTGCTCGAGAGGCTCATCGCCGAACGGGACATGGCGCTGCTCTTCGTCAGCCACGACCTCGCCGTCGTCTCGCGGATGGTCGAGCGCATCGTCGTGCTGCAGCGCGGCGTCGCCGTCGAGGAGGGGCCGGTCGACCGCGTGCTGCGCGATCCGCAGCATCCGTACACCCGCGCCCTCGTCGCCAGCGCCCGCGCGCTCGACGCCGCCCTCGACGCCTCCGAGGGAGATGCCGAATGAGCGTGCTGGAACTTCGTGACGCCGGCTTCTCTTACGGATCGCGCAGCGTGCTCGACGACGTCTCGCTCGGCATCGCCGAGGGGGAGTCGGTCGGGCTCGTCGGCGAGTCGGGCGCGGGAAAGTCGACGATCCTGCGCCTCCTGCTGGGCCTCGCCGCCCCGCGCGACGGATCGGTGCTGTTCGACGGTCGGCCGCTCGACCTTCGCGACCGGGCTCTGATGCGTCGGTTCCGCGCCAGCGTGCAACCCGTGTTCCAAGACCCGTACTCGTCGCTCGATCCGCGACAGCGCATCGACCGCATCGTCGGCGAACCGCTGCGCTCCCTCGGCCTCGCCCGCGGCGCCGACGCCGCATCCCGTGCCGAAGAGGCGATCGCCGCGGTCGGCCTCGACGCCGACACCCTCACCCGGTACCCGCACGAGTTCTCCGGCGGCCAGCGTCAGCGCATCGCGATCGCGCGGGCGCTCGTCTCGCGCCCGCGCGTGCTGCTCGCCGACGAGCCGGTGAGCGCGCTCGACGTCACGACCCGGGTGCAGGTGATCGATCTGCTCGCCCGCCTCCGCCGCGAGAACGGTCTCACTCTCGTGATGGTCTCGCACGACCTCAGCGCGGTGGCTTCGGTCTGCGAGCGCACCGTGGTGCTGCAGCACGGCCGGATCGTCGAGGCGGGGGCGACGCGCAGCATCCTCTCCTCCCCCACGACGGCGTACGCCCGTCAGCTCGTCGCTGCGGTGCCGCGCCTGCCGCGCTGACCGACGGCACGTCGCGCCCCCGGAGGTCGAGACGGCTCTCCGTTCTCGACCCGCCTGCCGGCCCTCGCCCCGCCCACCCGTATTCGGCCCCTCCAACCCGCACTCGGCCGTCCTCCTGTACAAGCCCCCTTCTGCCCGTACTCAGGATGGTTGAGCGAGCACCCCCGCAGAGGCGCGCCTTTCCGGGGGCAGCCGCGAGATGCGCGCCACCTCAGCCTGAATACGGGCGGGGGCCCGCGTCGCTTCGGGAGGTCGCGGCGGCTCCCCGGTCTCGGCCCTTCCTGCCCGTACTCAGGATGGATGGCCGCGTGCTCCCGCGGAGGCGCGTAATCCCGGGGGAGCCGCGAGATGCACCGCACCTCAGCCTGAGTACGGGCGAGGACGCGGACGAGAAGGACGAGGACGGCGGGACGTGCGGCGGGCGGACGGGCGGGACGGCGAAGCGGGCAGAACGGGCGGGACGGGTGCGGCCCGGGCCCCGCGTCGCCTGGGGAGGTCGCGCCGACTCTCCGCTCTCGGCGCCCTCCTGCCCGTACTCAGGATGGTTGCTCGAGCACCCCCGCAGAGGCGCGCGATTCCGGGGGCAGCCGCACGATGCGCCCCACCTCAGCCTGAGTACGGGCAAAGGTTGGCCACGCCAGCCACACCACGGCACGTCACGACGGCGGCGGCACGGCGACTGGGCGACGGCGGCGGCACGGTACGGCACGGCGACGCGGCGGCGCGGCGCCTGGGCGGCGGCACGGCGACGCGGCGGCGGACGAGGGGGCGGCCGCTCTAATCTGGGAGCATGCGCACCCGCTTCGCCACCGTCTCTCTCGCCGCCCTCTCGCTGCTGGTCCTGGCGGGGTGCTCGAGCCCCGCGACACCTGCCGCGGAGCCGACCGCCGACGGCGCGTGCTCCTACGTCACGGGCGGCCAGGCCGCGGCAGCCGACGTCACCGCTCCCCCGGCCGAACCCGTCGCCGCGCAGAACGTGACCCTCGAGACCTCGGTCGGCGCTATCCCGATGACGTTCGACGCCGAGCGCACGCCGTGCACCGTCAACAGCTTCGTCTCGCTCGCCCAGCAGGGTTACTTCGACGACAGCCAGTGCCACCGCCTGACCACCTCGGGCATCTACGTGCTGCAGTGCGGCGACCCCTCGGCCACCGGCATGGGCGGCCCCGGCTACAGCTTCGGCGACGAACTCGACGGCAGCGAGACCTACCCCGCCGGCACCGTCGCGATGGCCAATGCCGGCCCCGACACCAACGGTTCGCAGTTCTTCCTCGTGTACGAGGACTCCCGGCTCCCCCCGTCGTACACGGTGTTCGGACAGATGGATGCTGCGGGGCTCGCTGTCGTGCGTGAGGTCGCCGCCGCCGGTTCGGAGGGCGGCTCCGGCGACGGCGCCCCCGTCACGCCCGTCGTGATCACGGGCGTGACCGTCGACTGATCCGCCACGGGCGGGAACGCCGAAGGGGACGGCCTCTCGGCCGTCCCCTTCGTCGTTCCTGCGCGATCAGCGTCCCGAGCGTCGCTTGCTCAGCACGTCGAATGCGACGGCGAGCAGCAGCACGAGTCCCTTGATGACCTGCTGCCACGCGGCATCCACCGACAGGATCGACAGGCCCTGGTTGAGCACGCCCATGACCAGACCACCGATGACCGCGCCCACGACCGTGCCGACGCCGCCCTGCACCGCGGCACCACCGATGAAGACGGCGGCGATGGCGTCGAGCTCGAAGCTGGTGCCGGCCGAGGCGACCGCGCTGCCGGCGCGCGCGGTGCTGACCACGCCGGCGAGTCCGGCGAGGAACCCCATGTTGACGAAGATGAAGAAGGTGACCCACTTCGTCTTGACGCCCGACATCTGGGCGGCGAAGAGGTTGCCGCCCATCGCGTACACGTGACGGCCGAACACCGTGCGGCTGAGCACGAACGAATAGATGAGGATGAGCGCCGCGAGGATGATGAGGATGATCGGCGTGCCCCGGTTGTAGGCCAGCAGGTAGGCGACGTACATGATCGCCGCCACGGCGATGCCCACCTTGATCCAGGCCGACACGGCGCGTTCGCGGGGCAGTCCGAGACGACGCAGCGTCGCCCGGGTGCGCACCTGCTGGACCACCAGGGCGACGGCCGCGAGCGCCGCGATCGCGAACGTGATGAGGTCAGGGGTTCCCGTGGTCGGCAGGGTGCCCGAGCCGATGGCGTTGAACTCCGCCGGCAGACCGCTGATCGTGCCGCCGGTGAGCAGTACGAGCGCGAGACCGCGGAAGACGAGCATGCCCGCCAGGGTCACGATGAACGCGGGTATGCCGACGAAAGCGACCCAGAACCCCTGCCACGCTCCGATCAACGCACCGGTGATCAGGGCGACGACGACCGCTGCCCACCAGGGCAATCCCCACGATTGCATCGAGAGTGCCGCGACCGCCCCGACGACGGCGACGATCGAGCCGACGGAGAGGTCGATGTGACCCGCGATGATGACGATCACCATGCCGATGGCGAGGATCAGCACGTACGCGTTCTGCTGGATGAGGTTGCTGACGTTGCCGGGGTAGAGCAGTCGTCCTCCGGTGAGCAC
Source organism: Microbacterium sp. AG1240 (assembly GCF_003635115.1). GTDB lineage: Bacteria > Actinomycetota > Actinomycetes > Actinomycetales > Microbacteriaceae > Microbacterium. Next base: position 307,299 of record NZ_RBXJ01000003.1, on the reverse strand, counting down.
CTGGAACAGGAGGATGATGATCGCGAGCGCGGCGAGGATCCCGTACTGCCGCATATCGATGCGCAGCCGACGACGCGGCTTGCCGGGCCCGATCGGACCGGTCGGGGTGGCTTGCTCGGGCGCGGTGACGGTCACTGCTTTACTCCTTCGGGTCTGCCTGCGGTCATGTGCCGCATCAGTTCTTCTTGCGTTGCGTCGGCACGGGGGATCTCGCCGGTCAGGCGGCCCTCGGCGATCGTGTAGATGCGGTCGGCGAGCCCGATCAGTTCGGGCAGCTCCGACGAGATCACGATGACGGCCTTGCCCTGGGCGGCGAGCTCGTTGATGATCCCGTAGATCTCGAATTTCGCCCCCACGTCGATGCCGCGAGTGGGCTCGTCGAGGATCAGCACGTCGGGACCCGAGTAGATCCACTTGCTGAGCACGACCTTCTGCTGGTTGCCTCCGGAGAGGAAGCCGGTGAGGGTCGACACCGACGGCGTCTTGATGTTCATCTGCTTGCGGTAGTCCTCGGCCACGGCGTACTCGCGGTTGCGATCGATGATGCCGAGCCGGGCGAGCTTGCCCAGGGCCGCCGCCGACACGTTGACCGTGATGCTGCCGATGAGGTTGAGCCCGTAACGCTTGCGGTCTTCGGTCGCGTAGGCGATGCCGTGGCGGATGGCCTCGTCGACGGTTCTGGTCGAGATCTCGACACCGTCTTTGAACACCTTCCCGGAGATGTCGGTGCCGTAGGAGCGACCGAAGATGCTCATCGCGAGCTCGGTGCGCCCCGCGCCCATGAGACCGGCGAATCCGACGATCTCTCCGGCACGGACCGAGAACGACACGTCGTCGACGACCTTCCGGGTGGGGTCGACCGGGTGGTAGGCGTTCCAGTGCTCCACCCGGAACTTCTCCTCGCCGATCTGCGGGTCGCGGTGGGGGAACTGGCTGTCGAGCGATCGGCCGACCATGTCGCGGATGATGCGCGTCTCGATGGCGTCGGAGTCTTCGACGGGGAACGCCTCGATGGTCGAGCCGTCGCGGATGACCGTGACGGTGTCGGCGATCGCACGGATCTCCTTGAGCTTGTGCGAGATGATGATCGAGGTGATGCCCTGGCCGCGCAGGTGCTTGATGAGATCGAGCAGGTGGGCCGAGTCGTCGTCGTTCAGCGCCGCGGTCGGTTCGTCGAGGATGAGGAGCTTCACCCGCTTCGACAGGGCCTTCGCGATCTCGACGAGCTGCTGCTTGCCCACACCGAGCTCGAGCACCTTCGTCGCCGGGCTCTCCTGCAGCCCCACGCGGGCGATGAGCTTCGCGGCCTCGGCGTTGGTCTGGTTCCAGTCGATCACGCCGCCGCGCGCGTTCTCGTTGCCGAGGAAGATGTTCTCGGCGATCGACAGGTAGGGGCTGAGGGCGAGCTCCTGGTGGATGATGACGATGCCGTCGCGCTCGCTGTCGTTGATCGACCGGTACGCCACCTCTTTGCCTTCGAAGGTGATCGTGCCGTCGAACGACCCGTGCGGGTACACCCCGCTGAGCACCTTCATCAGGGTCGACTTCCCCGCGCCGTTCTCTCCGCACACGGCGTGCACTTCGCCTCGCTTGACCTCGAGGTCGACGCCGTTGAGTGCCTTGACGCCGCTGAAGTCCTTCACGATGCCCTGCATCGTAAGAATGGCGTTGTTCATTCTGTGCCTTTACTCGACGGGACCCCGAACGGCGCCGGCCGGATGGCCGACGCCGATCGGGGTGTGGTGATCAGAGTCCGACGTCGGACGCCTTGAGGAAGCCCGAGTCGATCAGGACCGACTCCACGTCGTCCTTCACGACGACCTGCGGGTCGAGCAGGTAGGCCGGAACCACCTTCACGCCGTTGTCGTAGGTCGTGTCGTCGTTGGTCTCCGGCGTCTCGCCGGCGACGATCGACTGCACCATGGCCTGCACCTGGTCGCCGAGCTCGCGGGTGTCCTTCCAGACCGTCATCGACTGCTGGTCGTTGAGGATCGCCTGCACGTTCGCCTTGTCCGCGTCCTGGCCCGTGATGATCGGCCAGTCCGCACCGGGCGCGTACCCGGCCGACAGCAGCGACTGCTCGATACCGAGGGCGAGGCTGTCGTTGGGCGAGAGCACGACCTGAACCTTCTGGCCGCCGGTGTAGAACGACTGCAGGCGGTTGTCCATCTCGGCCTGGGCGTCGTCGGAGCCCCAGCCGAGGATGCCGATCGACTTCCAGTCGTCGTTGGTCGCCGAGAGCTTGCCCGACGGGATGACGAGCTGGCCGCTCTCGACGTAGGGCTGGAGCACGTCCCACGCGCCCTGGAAGAAGAAGCCCGCGTTGTTGTCGTCGGGGCTGCCGGCGAAGGGCTCGAGGTTGAAGGGGCCGGCGCCGTCGGCGAGGCCGAGCTGCTCCTCGATGAACTTGCCCTGGAGGGTGCCGACCTTGTAGTTGTCGAACGTCGCGTAGTAGTCGACAGCCTCGGTGCCGTTGATCAGACGGTCGTAAGCGATGACCGTCACGCCCTGTCCCGCGGCGTCCTCGAGCACCGGTCCGAGCGTCTCGCCGTCGATCGCGGCCACGACGAGAACCTTCGCGCCGCCGGCGACCTGGTTCTGGATCTGGCTGATCTGCTGATCGGTCTTGTTGTCGGCGTACTGGAGGTCGACGGTGCAGCCGTCGCCCTCGAGCTTCGACTTCAACCCCTCACCGTCGTTGATCCAGCGCTCCAGGCTGCGGGTGGGCATCGCGATGCCTACGTTGCAGTCCGTCCCGCCGGCCTCACCACCCGTGCCTCCCGAGGTTCCGGCCGGCGCGCATGCCGCGAGGGAGGCGAGGAGGCCGCCCGTGACGGCCAGGGTGATGAGTGTTCTGCCTTTGAACATGAAAATCCTTCCGAGGAATAGGAGTCGGCGTCGACCCGCATCGCTCATCCCTCTCGTGTCGTCGAGGTGAATGGGAGACGGCGGTGTCTGGTTCCGCAGATGACGCTGACTTCCGGGTTGCTGCTTGTGACGCTCCGCCGATCCTGATTGCAGGACATACGTTGCGTGGGTCAACATACCTCCGCCGTGGAGGGCTCGTCACGTTTTTTCTGCATCCGTTCTGGTCACAACTTGGTATCGGCCGCGGCGGGGCTCGCGGCGGCCGGGAGCGCTCCCTTCCCGACGCCGGAACGGATGCTGCGTCACCGCCGCACGGGCGCGTGCCGCAGCATCCGTCCGCCCCTCAGGTCGCAGGGTTCGCGGCGGCCACGTCGACGATCCAGGTCACGCCGAAGACGTCGGTCAGCATGCCGAAGCCCGGCGACCAGGCCGACGCCGCGAGGGGCTCGACGATGCTCGCCCCGACGGCCAGTCGGCGCCACGAAGCCTGAGCGTCGTCGAGCGAGTCGTAGCGCACCGACAGGAAGAACGGCTGATCGGTGAGCGTGACGCCGTTCTCGCGCCGGGTCGACGCGGTGCGTCGGGTGCCCCCCGTCTGCCCCGGGACGTCGTAGGCCATGACGCGGAAACCCTCGGGCGCGACGACCTCGCCGAACACGACGCCGTCGGCCCCGGGAGCCTCGGCGGGCATGCCGAAGTCGCGGTAGGTCGCGATGGTCACCTCGCCGCCGAAGACCGACCGGTAGAACTCGAGCGCCTGGCGTGCGTCGCCGTGGAAGTTGAGATGGGTGGTGGTCGTGATGGTCATGCTCTGCTCCTCTGTGTGTCGCCGGGATGTGCCGGCGCCACCACCCTCTCGACCGTCTAGGACAGATTCGGTCCGGCACTCGATCTAGTCTCGGGATGTGACCACGCCCGCCGCCCGCCTGCTCGCTCTGCTGTCACTGCTGCAGACACGGCGCGACTGGCCCGGCGCGCTACTCGCCGACCGGCTCGAGGTCAGCGACCGCACGGTGCGGCGCGACGTCGATCGACTTCGCGAGATGGGGTACACGATCCGCGCGGCGATGGGGCCCGACGGCGGATACCGCCTCGATGCCGGCAGCGAGCTGCCCCCGCTGCTCTTCGACGACGACCAGGCGATCGCCCTCGCCGTCGCGCTGCAGGCCGCCGCGGCCACCGGCGCCGGCATCGAGGAGGCGGCAGTGCGCGCGCTCACCACGGTGAGGCAGGTCATGCCGTCGCGTCTGCGCCATCGGCTCGGGGCGCTGGAGTTCACCGCGATCGCCGAAGCGCCGGGCGAGGGCGTGGTCGACCCGGTCGCGCCGGACGTGCTCGTGTCGCTCTCGAGCACGATCCGCGCGCGCGAGACGTTGCGCTTCGATTACGCCGGCGATCCGCCCGGCGACGACGGCTCCTCGCGGCCGGCGCGGCGCGCGGAGCCCCATCACCTCGTGAGCGCGAACCGCCGGTGGTACCTCGTGGCGTGGGACCCGTCGGCCGACGACTGGCGACTCTTCCGCGCCGACCGCATCTCTCCCCGCACGCCCAACGGGCCGCGCTTCACGCCCCGCGAGGTGCCGGGAGGCGACGTGGCCGCGTTCGTGTCGGCCCGCTTCCGAGGGTCGACCGGAGCGGACCGGTGGCCGTGCACGGGCACGGTCGTGCTGCCCCTCCCCGCCCGCGACGTCCTGCCCTACGTCGGCGACGGCGTGGTCGAGGAGCTCGAGGGCCAGCGCTGCCGCGTCGAGCTGGGAGCGTGGTCGTGGGTCGCGCTCGCGGCCTCGCTGAACCGCTTCGACACGGACGTCGAGGTGGAGGGCCCGCCCGAGCTGGCCGACGCCTTCGCCACGCTCGCCGCGCGCAACACGGCGACCGCGACAGGTTTTGCGAACTGACGGTGCGAACCGGTGTGCGCAGTCGCAGGATTGCGCCACATTCCGGCCAAGACGTGCGCGCGAGGGGGGAGACCTGCGCTCAGTAGAATCGAGAGCATGTCCAAGGTCCTTCAGTCCCTGCCCGTCGGCGAGCGCGTCGGCATCGCTTTCTCGGGAGGACTCGACACCTCCGTCGCCGTCGCGTGGATGCGCGACAAGGGCGCGGTGCCCTGCACCTACACCGGCGACCTCGGCCAGCCCGACGAAGACGACATCGCGTCGATCCCGGGCCGCGCGCTCGAGTACGGCGCCGAGGTCGCGCGCCTGGTCGACGCGAAGTCGGCGCTCGTCGAGGAGGGCTTCGCCGCCCTGTCGTGCGGCGCGTTCCACATCCGCTCCGGCGGACGCACCTACTTCAACACCACGCCGCTTGGTCGCGCGGTCACCGGCACGCTGCTCGTGCGGGCCATGAAGGAGGACGGCGTCGACATCTGGGGCGACGGCTCGACCTACAAGGGCAACGACATCGAGCGGTTCTACCGCTACGGCCTGCTCGCCAACCCCGCCCTGCGCATCTACAAGCCGTGGCTCGACGCCGACTTCGTCACCGAGCTCGGCGGCCGCAAGGAGATGAGCGAGTGGCTCGTCGAGCACGGCTTCCCCTACCGCGACAGCGTCGAGAAGGCCTACTCCACCGACGCGAACATCTGGGGTGCGACGCACGAGGCCAAGACCCTCGAGCACCTCGACGTCTCGCTCGAGACCGTCGAGCCCATCATGGGCGTGCGCTTCTGGGACCCGTCCGTCGAGATCGCGACCGAAGACGTGACGGTGACCTTCGACCGGGGGCGCCCGGTGGCCCTCAACGGCGTCGAGTACACCGACCCGGTCGCCCTGGTCTTCGAGGCCAACCGCATCGGCGGTCGCCACGGACTCGGCATGAGCGACCAGATCGAGAACCGCATCATCGAGGCGAAGTCGCGCGGCATCTACGAGGCGCCGGGGATGGCACTGCTGTTCATCGCCTACGAACGGCTGGTCAACAGCATCCTGAACGAAGACACCCTCGCCACGTACCACGAGCAGGGCCGCCGGCTGGGCCGCCTCATGTACGAGGGCCGTTGGCTCGAACCGCAGTCGCTCATGCTGCGCGAGTCGATCCAGAAATGGGTCGGCTCGACCATCACGGGCGAGGTCGCGCTGCGCCTGCGTCGCGGGGAGGACTACACGATCCTCGACACGACCGCGCCGACCATGTCGTACGGTCCCGAGAAGCTCTCGATGGAGCGCGTCGGCGACGCCGCCTTCGGCCCCACCGACCGCATCGGACAGCTGACGATGCGCAACCTCGACATCGCCGACTCGCGCACGCGCCTCGAGCAGTACGCCGGGCTGGGCCTGCTCGGCGGCCCCACCGGCGAACTCGTCGGTCGCGTCACGGCCGGCGGCGCAGACGGTGTCACCGAGCCCGCGAAGCGCCCCGATGCCGCTGACCAGCGCCTCGCTCAGGCGACGGATGCTGCGGGCGAAGCCGCCGCGTTCGACTCCGGGACCGACTGACCCGACGGCGAGAATTAAACTGCACACCCGTGTGCAGTTTCGTGCCACACTAGTGGCATGACTTCTTCCGCCGTGCGTCGACCGCGACGCGACGCCCAGGCCAACCGGGCGGGCATCGTGTCGGCCGCCGCCGTCGAGATCGCACGCGACCCCCACGCCTCGCTCGACGCGATCGCGCGATCGGCGGGCCTTTCTCGGCGCGCTCTCTACGGACACTTCGACGACCGTGACGCCCTCGTCACCGAGGTGATCGTCGCCGGCGCCGCCCGGTTCAACGCGATCGCCGCCCGCATAGACGAACCCGACCCGCGTCGGGCGCTCGCCCTCCTCGCCGCCGCGCTGTGGCACGAGGCGTCGCACGTGCGCGCCGCGGCCGCGATCGCCCTCGACGAGACCCATGTCGCCCACACCGCCGCGGCCCTCGCGCCGCTGCGGGCGAAGATCGCCGAGATCGTCGCCCGGGGCCGAGCCGACGGGTCCCTCCGCACCGACATCCCCGCCGACGCGCTCACCGACCTCATCGAGGGCACCGGCCGGGCCGTGGTCTCGCACCTGCACGTCGATGCGGGGGACGGCGGCGAGCTCGCGGTCAAAGCCGTGCTGGGCATCGCGGGACTGTCGTGGCGCGAGAGCATCGAGCTGCTGGCCGACGATTCCGAGGAGACGGGCGAATGAGGATCGAGCTGCGCGGTGTGAGCAAGGGGCGCGCCGAGCGGGCTCTCCCCGAGACGTCGCTGACGTTCGAGACCGGACGGGTGACCCTGGTCGTCGCCGAGACCGAGCAGCGCCCCACCGTGCTGGGGCTGCTCGCGTCCGGCCGGATGCGCGCGGATGCGGGCGAGGTGCTTCTGGACGGACGCAAGGATGCGGCGGGCATCCGCCGTCGGGTCGCGCTCGTCGACGCGCTCGAGGTGTCGGAGCCGGCACCCGCGGTGACCGTGGCCGGTGTCGTCGCCGAGGAGCTCATGTTCGCCGGGGCCTCGCCGAACCCGTTCGCCGCGCGGCGCTGGCTCGACGATCTCGGCCTCGGTGATCTTGCCGCGACCCCCATCGGCAACATCGACCCGGCGTCGCGCATCCGCATCCTGCTCGAGCTCGCCGCGCTCAGGAAGGGCGTGGAGGGCATCGTGCTCACCTCCCCCGACCGCCACGGCGGCGAACCGCAGAACTGGTGGCGCGTCGCGACGGAGTTCGCCGAGCGCGGCTATGCGGTGCTCGCGATCGCCGGCCGCGCGTCGATGTCGGTGCTCACGGTGCAGGACGACGCCTCCGCCCCCGGCGATGGCCCTGCGCCCGTGGACACCATCGCCGATACGCGCGACGACGCTCCCGACACCGCAGCATCCGTACCGACGGAGGACGAACGATGAAGGTCCCGCAGATGATCGCCGCCGAACTGCGGCGGCTCACCTCATCGCGCATGTCGCTGATCGCCCTCGTCGCGCTCCTTCTCGTGCCGATCCTCTACGGCGGCCTCTACCTGTGGGCGAACCAAGACCCGTACGGCAGCCTCTCCCGGGTGCCCGTCGCCCTCGTCGTCGACGACACCGGCGCCGCCGTGAACGGCCAGCAGCGCAACTTCGGAGACGAGGTGGCCGACGAGCTGCTCGGTGGCGACACCTTCGAATGGCATCAGGTCTCGGCCGACGCGGCAACGGCCGGGCTCGAGAACGGCGACTTCGACTTCATCGTCGAGGTGCCCGCCGACTTCTCGGCCTCGATCGCCTCGATCTCGACCGACGTGCCCCGTCAGGCCGACATCGTGCTGAAGACGAACGACGCGAACAACTACCTCGCCTCGACGATCGGCACGCAGGCGGTCGCCCGCATCCAGTCGACCGTCGCACAGAAGGTCGTCGACCAGGGCGGTCTCACGCTGCTGAACGCACTGTCCACGATCCGTGTGAAGCTGACGGATGCGGCGTCGGGCGCCCAACAGCTCGTCGACGGCCTCGGCACCGCGCGCGACGGGTCCACGCGGCTCGCCGACGGCGCCGGGGCGCTCGCCTCGGGCACGGCGCAGCTGCGCGACGGTGCCACGACGCTACGCGACGGCGCCGCGCAGGTGAGCTCGGGCGCCCAGCAGGTCGCCGCCGGCACGCAGCAGGTCGCGACCGTCGCGGATCGTGTCGCCGCAGCATCCGCCGACGCCGCCTCGCTCCTGCCGACGGCCCGCGCCGACATCGCGCAGAGACTCGCCGACGCCGGCGTCGATCCCGCCCGCGTCGCGGAGGTGCTGGCCGCGCTCGACCCCGTGGGGCAACGCCTGAGCGATGCCGACACGCGTGTGCAGACCGCGGTCGGCCAGATCGATCAGCTCTCCGCCGGAGCGCAGCAGTTGTCGGCGGGAGCGCAGCAGGTCGCGTCGGGCTCTGCCGCCCTCGCCGACGGCGCCGCCTCCGCCGCGGACGGCGCCGCGCAGCTGAGCGACGGCGCGAACAGTCTCGACGGCGGCATCGCGCAGATCGCCGACGGCGCCGCGCAGTTGCAGACCGGGCTCGCCGATGGCGTGAACCAGATCCCCGACACCGACGATGCGACCCGCGCGAGCCAGGCGTCGACGTTGTCCGACCCGGTGGCGGTCTCGACCAGCGCCCTCACCCAGGCGCAGAACTACGGTGCGGGGCTCGCCCCGTTCTTCGCCGCGCTGGCGGGCTGGATCGGCATCTACGCCCTGTTCCTCATCGTGAAGCCGGTATCGCGTCGCGCGGTCACGGCCCTCCACTCGCCCGTTCGGGTCACTCTCGCCGGATGGCTGACGCCCGCCCTCCTCGGCGGCGTGCAGATGCTGGGGCTGTTCGGCGTCCTCGCCCTCGCCCTCGGGTTCTCGTTCGCGAATCCGCTCGCCACCCTCGGCATCCTCCTCCTGGCAACGGCCACGTACGCCGCGATCGTGCTCGCGCTGAACGTGTGGCTCGGGTCGGTCGGGCAGTTCCTCGGTCTCGTGCTGATGGTGCTGCAGCTCGTGACCGCGGGCGGCACGTTCCCCTGGCAGACGTTGCCCGCGCCTCTCGCGGCGCTGCATCACGTGCTGCCCATGGGCTACGTCGTCGACGCGATGCGGCAGGTCATGTACGGCGGAGACCTCGATCGCGTGTGGCTCGACCTCGCCGTCCTCGGCACGTGGCTCGTCGGCGCGGGCATCGTCGCGGCGATCGGCGTCGGGCGCATGACGCGCTTCCGCACCCTGCGCGACCTTCAGCCGAGCGTGATCGGCTGAGCCGGAGTCGGCGGGCCGGAGGTAGGCGATGGGCCGGAGGTAGGCCGGTTCCGCGCGGATCGTCCTACGCCCGCGTCATCTCCTGCGCTGGGGTCAGCCGCCGGCCGCGGGCGGGGTCTCCTTCGACGCGCGCAGCTCGTCGGTGTAGAGAGCGGCGCGGTCGAGGGTGCCGTTGCGGTAGGCCTGCCGGCCCACCATGTGCGCCGAGAGCGGCGCGGTCGCGAGCTGCATCAGCACGATCGGGACGATGAATGCGAGCACCGCCCACGAGCGCAGCGACAGGGCGATCGCGATGCAGATCACGATGAGGCCGAGCACCTGCGGCTTGGTGGCGGCGTGCAGCCGCGTCGGCACGTCGCGGAAACGCAGCAGGCCGATCGCGGCGGTGAGGCACAGCAGGGCGCCGACGAGGATCAGCACGAGGGCGACGGTGTCGAGCACCGCGTCGAGCGGTGAAGCGGTGACTTCGATGGGGGCGGTTGCGAGGATCACTGGCTTGCGTTGTCCTTCCTCGCGACGAACCGCGCGATCGAGATCGAACCGAAGACCCCCACGGCGGCGATGATGAGCAGCACCGGCAGGGTGCGGGTGTGCTGGTTGATCGCCATCTCGGCGCCCAGCACGCACATCACCTCGGTCAGGAGCACGTCGGATGCGACCGCCCGGTCGAGGATCGACGGACCGGTGACGATGCGCCAGAGCGTGAGGAGGGCGGCGACGGCGAAGACGACGAAGATCACCAGCAGCAGGACGTTCATACGGGCGTACCTCCCTGACGCGGGGTGTCGACGGAGGCCGTGCGGATCATCTCGAGCTGAGCGCGCGAGCCGGCGGCGCGCACGATGCGCGCCTCCCAGCCGAGGATCGACTTCCGAAGCGCCTCGACGTCATCGTCGCTGTCGATGCCGATGACGTGGAGGTACAGGATGCGGCGATCGCGGTCGGCTTCGACGATGAGCGAGCCGGGGATCAACGAGGCCGTCACCGCGGTGTGGGTCATGATGAGATCGTCGTCGGTCCGCAGGTGCACCGCGATCACCGCGCTGCTCGGCTGCCGCCGGACGTCGACGACCTGCCAGGCCACCAGGAGCGAACCGCGCACGAGGGCGGCGAAGAACGTCACGACGAATACGAGCCCGTACCAGAGGTTCAACCGGCCCGACAGCTGCACGGGCGGGAGGCGGAACACGCGCGTGACGATCACCGCGGCGATCAGGCCCGTCAGGAAGGCCACGATCGTGAACTGGCCCCACAGCAGCATCCACAGTGCGACGAGCCAGACGAAGAACGGCAGCTGCCGCCACAGCTGGTGCAGCGCGTCTTTCTTCTCCCGCATCATGAGACGGCCTCTTGCTCGAGCTGCACGACCGAGACGGGCTGCAGGAGCGACTCCCCGATGCGCGTGCAGACCTCGTACAGCGGCCCGGCGAAGATCGTCAGCGCGACGGTGACGGCGACCATGCCCGCCGTCGACGCGGTCATGATCTTGGGGATGGCGCGACGCTCGGTCTTCGTGCCCGCCTCCGGCGAGTCGCCCAGGTACGAGATGCGCTCATCGGACTCCGCCGAGTCTTCGTCTTCGCGCCAGAACGCGAGATTCCAGGCGCGCATGAGTGCGTACAGGGTGAGGAGCGAGGTGACGATACCGCCCACGATCAGCACGATCATGATCGGGGTGCCGATCTCGGCGGCGGCGTCGAACAGCGCGTACTTGCCGATGAATCCCGAGAACGGCGGCAGCCCCCCGAGGTTCACCGCGGGGATGAAGTAGAGCACCGCGATGACGGGGGCGGCGCGCATGAGTCCGCGCACGCGCAGCACCGACGTGCTGCCCGCCCGGCGCTCCACGAGTCCGATCGCGAGGAAGAGGGTCGTCTGCACCACGATGTGGTGGACGATGTAGTAGATCGTCGCGCCGATGGCTGCCGGCGTCGCGATGGCCAGGCCGAAGATCATGTAGCCGATGTGGCTGACCAGGGTGAACGACAGGATGCGTTTGAGCTCCGCCTGCGCCACGGCGCCCAGCACACCGACGATCATCGTCGCCAGCGCCACGATCAGCAGCAGCAGGTTGATGTCGTTGTCTCGGAAGATCTCGGTCTCGGTGCGGATCAGGGCGTAGACGCCGACCTTCGTCAGAAGGCCCGCGAACACCGCCGTCACCGGTGCCGGTGCGGTCGGGTACGAGTCGGGCAGCCAGAACGACAGCGGGAAGACGGCCGCCTTGATGCCGAAGGCGACGACCAGCATCAGGTGCAGCACCAGCTGCGTCTCCTGGGGCAGCTCGACCATGCGCTCCGACAGCTGAGCCATGTTGACGGTGCCCAGCGCGCCGTAGATCGCACCGATCGCCGCGAGGAAGAGGATCGACGACACCAGCGAGACGACGATGTAGACCACGCCCGTGCGGATGCGGTTCTCCGTGCCGCCGAGCGTGATGAGCACGTACGACGCCACGAGCAGGATCTCGAACCCGACGTAGAGGTTGAACAGATCGCCCGCGATGAAGGCGGTGAAGATCCCCGCCGCCAGGATCAGGTACGACGGGTGGAAGATCGACACCGGCGTGTCTTCATCGCCGTCCTCGGCACCCTGTCCGACGGAGAAGAGGAGCACGGAGAGCAGCACGACGCTCGAGACCAGCACGAGCAGCGCGGCGAGCCGGTCGACGTAGAGCACGATGCCGAAGGGCACGGGCCATCCGCCGACCGACACCGCGATCGGCACGTTCGACGCGTCGACGAAGACCAGCAGCACGGCGGCGATCACCATCGTCAGGGTCAACGTCGAGATCGACACGACGATCTGGGTGCGCCGATGACGCCCCGCGATCAGGGCGATGGCCGCGCCCAGCAGCGGCAGGGTGACGAGGAGGGGAACGAGGGAGCTCATCGGTCTTCCTCGCTCTCGTCGTCTCGGGTGCCGGGTCTGTCGGTCGGGGCCCGCCGTTCGGATGCTGCGGGGCGGTCGGACGGCGCATCGTCGCGCAGATCGGTGTAATCGCGGTTGCCGAGCAGCCGCAGCGGCGAACTCTCGACCCCCACGAAGTCGGTCGTGGCGTCGTCGTCCTCCTCGTCGACCTCGACGTCCATCGCCTCCTCGTCCTGCGAGGTGCGCGCGCGCATGGCCACGTCTTCGGCGTCGTCCTCCACCGTGTCGGCCTGGCCGAGCTGCCACGACCGGTAGATCAGGGCGAGCAGGAAGGCGGAGACGGCGAAGGTGATGACGATCGCCGTCAGCGTCAGAGCCTGCGGAAGGGGGTCGGAGTACCCCTCGGGGGTCGACGAGTCGGGGTAGAACGGAGCCACGCCCGGGTCGCCCATCACGATGAGCAGCATCAGGTTCGCGGCATTGCCGAGGAGGAGGAACCCGATGAGAACGCGGGTGAGGCTGCGCTCGAGCATGGCGTAGACACCGCAGGCGAACAGCACCGCCATGATGACGATCAGCACGAGAGAGACGTTCATCGGGCACTCGCCCCCTGCGCGCGCAGCTCCTGCGTCTGTCGGTCGACCTCGGCGCCGAGGCTGCGCAGCACGTCGAGAACGAGCCCGATGACGACGAGGTAGACGCCGACGTCGAAGATCGTCGAGGTGACGAACTCGACGTGGCCGAGGACGGGGATCTCGAACTCCCAGAACGTGCTGGTCAGGGGCGCCGCGCCGAACAGCAGCGGCACGATCGCGCAGCCGACCGCCAGCGCCATCCCGACGCCGAGCAGGCGGCCCGGGTCGGCGGGGGCCGCGGCCCCCAGCTCGTAGCGACCACCCGCGACATAGCGCATGACGAGCGCCATACCCGCGACGAGGCCGCCCGCGAAGCCGCCGCCGGGGAGGTTGTGCCCGGCGAAGAGGAGATACAGCGAGACGACGATGATCGAGTGGAAGAGCACTCGAACGATGACCTCGAGGATGATCGAGCGGTTCTCGGGCCGCACCCGCTGACCGGCGAACAACCAGGCCTGCGGACGGTTGCTCGTGTCGTCGGTGCGCGCGCGCACGCCCTCCGCGGTCTCGACGAGCGCGCCACGTCCGCGCTTGGTGAGCCGCGGGAGCCGCGTCGTCAGTTTCGAGAGGGTGTCGGAGCGATGCGTGACGAAGACGAGCGAGGCGACACCGGTGGCCGCGAGCACGAGCACCGACAGCTCGCCCATGGTGTCCCATCCGCGCAGGTCGACGAGGGCGACGTTCACGACGTTGCGCCCGTGGCCGATCTCGTAGGCCAGCATCGGGAAGCTGTCGGAGATGGGTCGCGCCTGCCGGGCGCCGGTCGCCACGATCGCGACGAGCGCCATGGTCGCACCGGCGCCGATCGCGAGCACGGCGCGGGCGAGCGGCCAGACCGACGCGTTGTGGTCGCCCATCCGAGCGGGGATGCGGCGCAGCACCAGGGCGAAGGCGATCAGGGTGACCGTCTCGACGAGGATCTGCGTGAGGGCGAGGTCGGGGGCCCCGCTCGTGGCGAAGAGCACGACCATGCCGAGACCGGTCACCGAGACCAGCACGACACCGCTGTAGCGCTTGCGCGCGTTCACCGCGAGCACGCCCGCGGCGATCATGACCGGGGCCACGGCCAGCTGCGAGGGCGTGTGCCACGCGTCGAGCTGGGCCTGCCAGCCGGGGCTCGACAGCAGCACGGTGCCCTCGGCCACGACGAAGACGAGGAAGATCATGCCGACGTAGACGGGCAGCGAACCGCGCTGGGTGAGGCTCGTGGTGAACACCGAGGCGCGGGCGATGAAACGCAGCACCGCGTTGTACACGTCGACCGCGGTGAACGGCAGCACGCGGCGCGCGGTGGCGGGGGTGGCGCGGCGGGTGATCCAGAAGACGAACAGGCCGACGACGAGCGTGCCGAGCGAGATGAACAGCGCGGGCTCGAGCCCGTGCCAGAGCGCCAAGTAGGGGGTGCTCTCGGGTTCGGGCAGTCCCGGGCTCGCGGCGGCGGCCGTCTGCGCGTAGGGCTGCAGCACGAGGTCGAGCAGCGGTGCCCCGAATCCGCCGGCGAGCGTGAGAAGCGACAGCACGACCGGCGACGCGAGGAAGCCGATCGGCGGATCGGGCCACTCCGTGCGCTCGATCGCGCGACCCTCGTCGTCTTTCTTGGTGCCGAACGCGCCCCAGAGGAACCGCGCGCCGTAGGCGGCGGTCAGGATCGAGCCGAGCGATACGCCGATCAGAGCGACGAGACCCCAGGTCTCGCCGTGGAGGGCCTCCTCGACGAACGCGGTGAGCGCGCTCTCTTTGGCCACGAAGCCGAGCGTGGGGATGATGCCCGCCATCGAGGCGATGGCGATCGTCGCGACGGTCGTGAGCACGGGGGCTTGTCGCGCGACGCCGCTGAGCTCCCGGATGTCCCGGGTGGAGAGCTGGCGGTCGATGACGCCGACCACGAGGAACAGGCACGACTTGAAGAGGGCGTGACCGAGCAGCAGCGCGAGCCCGGCCAGGGCGGCTTCGTGCGTGCCGTAGCCGAGGACGACGGTGAGGAAGCCGAGCTGCGACACCGTTCCGAACGCCAGGATGCGCTTGAGGTCGGTCTCGCGCAGCGCTTGGAGCCCGCCGAGCAGCATCGTGAAGATCCCGAGCGCGAGCACGATGGGGCGCCAGCTCGGGGCGAACGCGAAGACCGGCGCCAGACGCGCGATCAGGTAGATGCCCGCCTTCACCATGGCGGCCGCGTGCAGGTAGGCGCTGACCGGCGTCGGCGCGGCCATGGCGCCGGGAAGCCAGAAGTGGAACGGGAAGATGGCCGACTTGCTGAGCGCTCCGACCAGCAGCATCACCAGCGCGGCGTCGACGACCGGTCCGGTGGGCGCGAGGGCGAGGATGGACGAGATGCTCGACGTGCCGGTATCGACGACCAGCAGCACCACGCCGATGAGCATCACGAGCCCGCCGAGGGTCGTCACGAGCAGCGCCTGCAGCGCGGCACGACGGCTCGCTCCGCGACGGTGGTAGTACCCGATGAGCAGGTACGACAGGATGCTGGTGACCTCCCAGAACATCACGAGCACCACGAGATCGTCGGTGAGCACGAGGCCGTACATCGCTCCCGCGAAGGCGAGGAGGACGGCGGAGAACTGACCGAGTCCCTCGTCTTTGCCGCGGAAGTACCAGCGGCAGTAGACCATGACGAGCGCACCGACGCCGCTCACGACGAGCGCCATCAGCCAGCCGAGCGTGTCCATCCGCATCGAGAGCGAAATGCCGAGCGACGGGATCCAGTCGTATGCCTCGAAGGGAATGTCGCCGTCGAGGACGGCGGGAGTCGCGATGGCCGCCTGCACGAAGGCGGCGGCGGGAAGCAGAGCCGCAACGTAGAACGCCCGCGCTCCGAGCCTCTTCACCAGCAACGGGAGGAGGAACGGCACGACCGCGAACGCGGCGAGGAGTACCAACATGCGGCCTCCTCGGGGGTCGACGGGCGGTTGCCCGGGCGCTCGGGGTGTCTGACCTATTCTACCGGGCGCATCAGCATGCGGTGTCCAGCCATCGAGCCGGTCAGGCCTCGGGCGCGACGGGGGCGGTCGTATTGCCCTCGCGGAACACGCATGTGAACCGCAGCGACGCGGCATCCCGACCCTCGAGCATCGCCGCGACGGCATCGCCGGCCGCCCGGCCCTTCTCGGTCGAGGGCTGGATCAGCGTCGTCAACGCGTAGGGGGCGAGGCCGTCGACGACGACGCCGTCGAAACCCGTGACGCTCAC
Source organism: Microbacterium sp. AG1240 (assembly GCF_003635115.1). GTDB lineage: Bacteria > Actinomycetota > Actinomycetes > Actinomycetales > Microbacteriaceae > Microbacterium. The sequence continues at coordinate 291,064 of NZ_RBXJ01000003.1, read as the reverse complement.
GTCGCCGGGCACCCGGAGCCCGGCCTCTTCGACGGCCCGGATCACGCCGGCAGCGAGGAGGTCGCTCTGGGCGATGACCGCGGTCGGATACGGGCGTGTGGCGAAGATCGCCCGCCCCGCCGCGAATCCCTCGTCGATCGAGCTCGCCGCCGCGGCGTAGGCGGGGGCCTCGGGGTAGATGTCGCGGGCTCCCGACAGTCGATCGCGGGTGACGTCGACGCTGATGCCCGCCTCCTCTGCCGGCCCCATCCATCGTCCGGGGCGTTCGAGGCCGCTCGGGAGGGTCACGATCGCCACGCGACGGTGCCCGAGAGAGGCGAGGTGGCTGGCCGCCTGCCGCTGGGCCTCGCGGTTGTCGAGACGGATCTGGGGCACGCCCTCGCCCGCGTCGCCCTCGATCACCACCACGGGGATGTTGCGTGCGCGCATCACGTCGAGCGACTCGCGCATCATCGTGCTGCATCCGATGAGGACGGCGGCATCGATCGGCACTGTCATGAGCGTCGGCTGCGCGTCGGCGAGATCGGGATCCTTCGAGTTGTCGCGCAGGAGCAGCACCCCGGCGCCCAACTCCGCGACGCCCTCGGTGAGCCCGTCCATGACCTGCGTCGTCACCGGATCCAGGAATGCCGAGCTGAGCGGGGAGTCGAAGACCACTCCCACGATGCCCGACCGGCCGCGGCGCAGAGACGCCGCCCGGGGGTCGGGGCCCGTGTAGCCGAGGTCTGCGGCGGCGGCGAGCACGCGCTGGCGGGTGGCGTCGGACACCGGCGTCCGCCCGCTGAAGACCACCGACGCCGTCGATGGTGAGACGCCCGCGGTACGGGCGACGTCGGCGATGGTGGCTCGGCGCGCGCGCATCCCCCGATCGTACCCGCGCGCGTGACAGTCATCGAATCGATTCGGTACGCTCCTCGAATGGACACCAACCTCTCGCGATCGCAGATCGTGCGCTGGCGCACGGCGATCTTCGCGATCTTCCTCGCGAGCGGACTCAGCATCGCGACCTGGGCATCCCGCGTCCCCGCGATCAAGCAGTCTCTCGGCGTCGACAACATCCAGATCGGTCTGCTGCTGCTGGGAATGGGCGTCGCCTCGATCCTCGGCCTCTCCGTCGCGCCCGTCGTGCTGGCGCGTCTGGGCGCGAGGAGGGGGATGCTGGGAGGACTGCTGCTCGTCGCGGTCGGCGTCACGGTGATCGGCGTCGGCACCGACCTCGTGCACTCCTATCCCGTCGTGCTCCTCGGGCTCGCCCTGTTCGGTTTCGGCAACGGATCGGTCGACGTCATGATGAACGTCGAGGGCGCGGCCATCGAGAAGCAGACCGGAAGAACGATCCTCCCCCTCTTCCACGCGTTCTTCAGTTTCGGCACCGTGATCGGTGCGGGGCTCGGCGTCGCCGCCGTGGCGATGGATCTCGCGGTCGTCGTCCACGCGAGCATCATCGCCGTTCTCATCGTCGTGATCGCCGTCCTGAGCGTCGCGAACGTGCCGGCGCGCGAGATCGCCGGTGACGAGCAGGCGGCGAGCGCTCCGCGGGGCTGGCGCGAGCGCCTCCACACCGCGATGTCGGCGTGGCGCGAGCCGCGCACCTACGCGCTGGGCGTGGTCATGCTCGGCATGGCCTTCGCCGAGGGCGGTGCGAACGACTGGCTGCCCCTCGCCCTCGTCGACGGGCACGACGCCGACCAGGCGCTCGGCGCCGCCGGCCTCGCCGTCTTCTCGATCGCGATGACCGTGTTCCGCGTGTTCGGCGGACCGCTCGTCGATCGATTCGGTCGGGTGACGGTGCTGCGCGTCCTCGCTCTCACCGCTGCCGCCGGCCTGCTGCTGTTCATCCTCGCGCCCACTCTGCCGCTCGTCTTCGTCGGTGCGGCGCTGTGGGGCGCGGGCGCCTCACTCGGCTTCCCGCTCGGAATGTCGGCCGCCGCCGACGACCCCGCCCACGCCGCCGCACGTGTGAGCGCGGCTGCGACCATCGGCTACGTCGCGTTCCTCTGCGGTCCGCCGATCCTCGGCTTCATCAGCGAGCACATCGGCCTGCTCGAGACGCTCTTCATCGTCGTCGGGCTGATCGTGGCATCCGGGCTCTTCTCGAGCGCCGCACGCCCGCTCGTCCCGGCAGCTCGCGAGCCCGTCGACAGCTGACCGCCCGCTCATCCGTCGCCGCGGGCGATCGCGACGGCGTGCGAGCGGCTGCGTGCCCCGAGCTTCGACAGAACGCTCGACACGTGGCTCTTCACGGTCGGCACGGTGATCGCCATGCGCTCCGCGATCTGGGCGTTCGAGAACCCGTCGCGCATCGCGTCGAGCACCTCCGCCTCGCGCGCGGTGAGCCCCCGCACGGGAGGTGCCGGGGCCGATTCGCCCGAGCCGCGGCCGATCAGCCCGAGGGCACGTCGCGTCACGCGGGGGTCGAGAACGCCTTCGCCTCGCGCGACGCGGCCCACCGCGTCGACGAGCGTGGCCGCATCGGCCGTCTTCAGCAGGAAACCGACCGCTCCCGCCTCGAGGGCGCCGGCGACCAGCTCGTCCTCGTCGAAGCTCGTGAGCACGAGCACATCGCTCGAGCCGTCCGCGACGATGCGGGCGGTCGCCAAGACGCCGTCGGTACGCGGCATCCTCAGATCCATCAGCACGACGTCGGGTCGGAGGGCGGCGGCGTTTCTCACCGCCACCTCGCCGTCGGCGGCCTCGCCCACCACCTCGAACCCGTTCGACTCGAGGATGATTCGAAGCCCCTCGCGGATGGCGCCGTGATCGTCGGCGAGCAGCACCGTGGCGCGCCGTTCGCGGTCGCCCCTCACACCGCTGCCGTCTTCGGCAGCCGCGCTCGCACCGTCCATCCCTCACCGTCCTCCCCCGCCGTCAGATCGCCGCCGAGAGCACGCGCCCTCTCACGGATGAGCTCGATACCCCATCCGCTCCCCTCGAGACCCGGGTGCCCGAGGGTGGCGCCGCCGTGCGAGTCGACGCGGACCTTCACCTCGCTGTCGTCCTCGGTGAGATGCACGTCGACGACGGCCCCGGCGGCGTGGCGGAGGCAGTTCGCCAGCGCTTCCTGCACGATCCTCGCGGTGGCCTGGTCGACGGGGCCGGGGAGAGGCCCCCGGATGTCGTCGTGCACGGTGACGCGAAGCCCCGATGATCGGGCGGCCTCGACGAGACCCGTCAGGTCGTCGCGCCGACGGGGCGCGGCGATATCGGTTCCCGGCGCGCGCAGCACGGAGATCATGGTGCGCAGCGCCTCGTGCGCGTCGAGTCCCGAATCGCGCACCGCCCGGAGAGCCGCGCGATCGCGCACGGGATCGGCGGGCGAGGCCAACGACGCCTCGGCCCGGATCGCCATGGCCGAGACGTGGCCGGCTACCAGGTCGTGCAGTTCGCGGGCCATCGCCTCGCGTTCGCTCTGCACCGCGGCCTGGCGCGCCCCCGCCGCAAGGGCCTCGGCATCCTCGGCGCGCTGTCGGTGCAGCGCGACGAGCTCGCGCGACTGCGCAACAGCGGTGCCGTACCAGTAGGTGGTGCCGAGAAGGGCCCCCATCTGCAGGGCCATGACGGCGGCGATGCGCACCTCGCCCGTCGCGGCCAGTGCCGCGACCGCGACGACCACGACCGAGAGGGCCACCGCGACGAGAATCATGCGGCGTCGGCGAGCGGATGCGTCCCGGGTCGTCGCGTACAGGGTGTCGAGAACGACGAGGAGCGGTACGAGCCCGCCCACCGTGAGCAGATCGACGAACAGGATCGCCGTCGCCGCCAGAAGTGCGGCCAGGGGGAACCGATCGCGCACGAGGACGACGACGCACGCGGGGAGCGCTGTCGCCAGCGTCCACCAGGGGGAGACGGGGACGGCGAGGAGCGAGAAGAACTCCCACAGCCCCGCGAGCTGGAGCAGCGCCGCAGCCCCGGCGACCAGGGCGTAGATCGCCGCGTCGACCGGTCGGCGGTGGTTCGTGGTCCACCGCAGCGCTCGACGGTGGACGCCAACGATTCCGGACGTCATCGCTTCATGCAATCACAGCGCCCCCTCGGGCGCCTCGTTCGAAAGTCGGAGTCGCCAAGGAGATCGTCTCCGCCTTCCGCCCGATGCCGGGGGAACGGGCGGGATCGATGCTGGCGGGATGGACATCCTTCCCGGCGTGCCGCTGCCGATCGCGCTCGCGCTGCTCGCCCTCCTCGACGGCTTGAGCATCGGCACGCTCCTCATCCCCCTTTTCTTCCTCCTGGTGCCGGGGCGGGTGCGCGGCGGGAGGATGCTGCTGTACCTCGGCACCATCGCGGTCTTCTACCTGATCGTCGGCGTGCTCTTCCTGACGGGTCTCGTCAACGTCGTGGACGCCGCGGGCGAGGTCCTCTCCTCCACCCCGGGGCGTGTGACGCGGCTCGTGGTCGGCGGAGCCCTCCTCGTCACGGCGATCGCCATGCCCACCGGCTCACGGGTGGAGCGCACGGTCGCCGCCGCCCCCGGGGGCGCGGGCGACGAGGGCGGCGGGGAGGAGGAGGCGCCCGGCAGGCTCGCCCGCTGGCGCGAGCGCCTGCTCTCCGAGAACGCACCGCGGACGGCCATCATGGGGGTGGCCGTCGCCGCGGGTGTGGTCGAGGTGGCCACGATGGTCCCGTACATCGTCGGGATGACGATGCTGGCGGAGGCGGCCCTGCCCTTCCCTGCGCAGGTCGGCGCTCTCGCGGGCTACTGCGCGGTGATGATCGCCCCGGCGCTCGTCCTGCTGCTCCTCCGGGTCGTCGCGGCGCGGATCGTGGACGCCCCGCTGCGCAGACTCGCCGCCTGGCTGCAGCGCACGGCGGCGGAGAACACCGCGTGGATCCTGGGGATCGTCGGCTTCCTCGTGCTCCGGGCGGCCGCCACCGAGCTCGGGCTCTTCGACGCGCTGTCGTCGCTCGCGGGCTGATCCCGGCATCCGGGCTCTCGTGAGCCCCCTCCCTCTCCCGATCACAAAATGTGGCGCATTCCGGCGAACGACCCCATCGATTCGTAGGGGCATTCGCCGGAAGGTGTGGCGAACACCCACCGCCTCGCCCGCCCGGCCGCATCGCACGGGCGGGCTAGGCTCGTCGGGTGCGTCTCGTCATCGCCCGCTGCTCGGTCGACTACTCCGGCCGCCTCAACGCGCATCTCCCCCTCGCCACCCGTCTGCTCGTCCACAAGGGCGACGGGAGCCTTCTGGTGCACTCCGACGGCGGCTCGTACAAGCCGCTGAACTGGATGAGTCCGCCGTGCACGCTCACGCTGGAAGTGCCGGATGCTGAGGCCGCCGAGGACGGCGTCGTGCAGCAGTGGCGGGTGACGCACGCGAAGTCGGGCGACGCGCTGGTCGTGCGCATCCACGAGGTGCTCCACGACTCGAACCACGAGCTCGGCATCGATCCGGGCCTCATCAAGGACGGCGTCGAGGCCGATCTGCAGCGCCTGCTCTCGGAGCAGGTCTCGATCATGGGCGAGGGCCTGACCCTGGTGCGCCGCGAGTACCCCACGGCGATCGGGCCCGTCGACCTGCTCCTGCGCGACGCGGCCGGAGGCACCATCGCGGTCGAGGTCAAGCGACGCGGCGACATCGACGGGGTCGAGCAGCTCACGCGCTACCTCGAGCTCCTCGGACGCGACCCCGGACTCGCTCCGGTGACCGGCGTCTTCGCCGCCCAGGAGATCAAGCCTCAGGCCCGCGTGCTCGCCGCCGACCGCGGCATCCGCTGCGTCACCCTCGACTACGACGAGATGAAGGGCATCGACTCCGGAGCCCCCCGCCTCTTCTGACCTCCCGCGGCCGGTAGCGTGGGAGTCATGCCCGAACGCTCCCCCTTCTCGTGCATCCTCTGGGATGTCGACGGCACCATCGTGGATGCGTCCGAGGGCATCCTCCGACGGCTGACCGCCACCCTGACCCACTTCGACCGGCGTCCGCCCACCCGCGACGAGCTGTCGCACTGGATCGGCCCGCCCATGTTCGAGTCGTTCCAGGTGAACGTCGGCATGACGCCCGAGCAGTCCACCGAGGCCGTGACCTACTACCGCTCGCTCAACAAGGCCGAGGGCTACACCTCCAGCGCGACGCTCTTCGCGGGTGTCGGCGAGCTCATCCACGACATCGCCGCGGCGGGCATTCCCCAGGCCACGGCGAGCTCCAAGCCCGAAGTCCAGGTGACGGCTCATGGAGCACTTCGAGCTCTCGCCCGCGTTCACCGCGATGGTGGGAGCGAGCCTCGACGAGCGCACGCTGAGCGCGAAATCCGACATCGTCGCCGAGGCGCTGCGTCGCCTCGAGGTCGCCGGTGTCGACACCGATCGCCCCGTGCTCATCGGCGACCGGCACCACGACGTCGAGGGCGGTCTCGAGAACGGGGTGCCCGTGATCTTCGTGCGCTGGGGATTCAGCTGGCCGCACGAGTCGGAGGGCGCGCAGGCGGCCGTCGAGACGATCGACGAGCTGCGCGCCCTGCTGCTCGTCCCGAACGGCGAGCGCTGATCCGACGACTCAGCGCTGGCGCGCCCGCGAGCGCTTCCGCGCCGGCGGAACGGTCGGCGCGGCAACCGCCTCGCCGACCCGTCCGGTGATCTCGCCGATGCCCTCCACGACCATCCGCACCTCGTCGCCGGTGCGCAGGGGTGGCGGCGTCACCTCCTGGTTGCGTCCCCAGAGCTCGCCGAGGCAACCGCCGTTGCCGACCGTGCCCGACCCGAGAACGTCACCGGGCACGACACGGGAGTTGCGCGAGGCGTAGGAGACGAACTCGGGGAAGGTCCACCCGGCGTTCGAGACGAGGTCTTCTCCGATGAGCGAGCCGTTGACGTAGACCTCGGCACGCACGGCGAGGAAGCCGTCGGCGTCGACGTAGCCCGCGAGCTCGTCCGCCGTGACGATCCACGGGCCGAGGGTCGTGCCGAAGTCCTTCCCCTTGCACGGACCCAGCCGCACCTTCATCTCGCGGGCCTGCAGGTCGCGCGCCGACCAGTCGTTCATGATCGTGTACCCGAAGATATGACGGGATGCGGCGTCCACTGCCAGATTCGCGCCGTCGGAGGAGTCTGCGGCGCCCACCACCACCGCGACCTCCAGCTCGAAGTCGAGCCGTTCCGTCACCGGCGGCGACACGTCGTCTGCGGGGCCGAGGATCGTGTGGGGGTTCGTGAAGTAGAAGGTCGGCGCCTCGTACCACTCGTCGGCGACGTCGCTCTTGCCCTCCACCCCCGCGCTCACGCCCTCGACGTGCTCCTCGAACGCGACGAAATCGCGCACGGATGCCGGTGCGAGGGGCGCGCGCAGGCGCACATCTCGCAGGGGTGTGCCGGCAGCATCCGCCACCGCCTCGAAGAGTTCGCCGGTCGCGGCGAGGCCTCGGGCGAGCACGTCGGCCACGGTCAGCGCGTCAGGGAAGTCCACGACGCGATCGCCGATGACGAAGCCCTCACCGTCGGCGCCGGCGTGGGTCCAGCGGGCGATCCTCATACCCGCACACCGCTCGCGAGGAGCGCCTGCGCATTGCCGCCGAGCACGCGCTCGGCGATGTCGTCTGACAGCGCAGCAGAACGGACGAACCCGACAGGATCATCGAGCCCCATGTCGAACGGGAAGTCGCTGCCGAGAACGACCTGCGACGCACCGGCCGTCTCGATGAGATGGCGCAGCGCCACCGGGTCGTGCACGACCGTGTCGAACCAGAGCTTCTTCAGATAGCTCGACGGCTCGTTCGCACAGCGTCGCGCATCGGGACGCACCCGCCAGGCGTGATCGCTGCGCCCCATCGCCGTGGGCAGGTAGCCGCCCCCGTGCGCGGCCACGAGTCGCAGCCCGGGGTGGCGGTCGAGCACGCCCGCGAAGATCAGGTGGGACAGCGCGACGGCGTTCTCGGTCGGCTGGCCGACCGTGTTGGCGAGGTAGAAGCGGTCGAGCCGCTCGTCGAGCGAGCAGCCGAACGGATGCAGGAAGACGACGCAGCCGAGCTCTGCCGCGCGCGCCCAGAAGGGTTCGAGCCGCTCGTCCGAGAGTTCGACGTCGCCGGCGAACGACGAGATCTCCACCCCCGCGAGGCCCCGGCCGAGCACCGCGTCGTCGAGGTACTCCACGATCCGTGACGGATGCTGCAGCGGGATGAGGCCGAGTCCGACGAGCCGATCCGGCGCTTGCGCGACGTGCTCGGCGATCAGGCGGTTCGCCTCCATCGCCGCCCAGACGGCCAGCCCCTCGGGCGCCCACGGGTAGAAGTGGTTCGGCGAGGCGCTCACCCATTGCACGTCGACACCCTGGGCGTCCATGGCCGCCAGGCGCAGCGCGACGTCGGTGAGCTTCGGGATGCGCGCGCCGACCATCGGCCCTGACACGGCCTGGCTCTCCGCGCCGTTGCGCCGGAGATCGAGGGCCGCCGCCTCCGCGACGAGCTCGGGGGCGCGGCGCTCCACCTCGGCATGCAGGCCCGGCATCAGCAGGTGCGCGTGCACGTCGGTGATCGGGACGCTCATGCGGGTTGCGCCATCTTCTGTGCGATACCGAAGATGAGTCCGCCGGCGTCCGCGTCGCGGTCGCCGTCGATCTGCCACTGGGCGAGTTGCCGGGATGCGTCGACCACCGCCGTCGCCCGCGGGAGACGACGGTCGTGGAACTCTTCCCACAGGCCCTCGTCGACCGTGTCGCGCGCGGTGAGCAGCTCGGTCAGCACGAACGCATCCTCCAGACCCTGGGCCGCGCCCTGCGCGATCGTCGGGGGGCAGCTGTGCGCGGCGTCGCCGATGATGACGACGCGACCGCGGTTCCAGCGCCCCGGCACGATGTGGGAGGTGAACCAGGTGTAGTTCGCGGGAGCACCCGCCTCGAGGTCGGCGCGGATCGCGTTCCACGGTCCGTCGTAGGCGCGCGACTCCTCGAGCATGATCCGGGTCGCCTCCTCCGGCTCGACGCCGGCGCGGTCCTGGGCCTTCTCGACGAGGAAGGCGTACATCGAGTCCTCCCCGGTGGGCGTGTACCCCGCGATGTAGACGGGACCGCCGTAGTACAGCTCGCTCTTCTCCACCTCCGCGGGCCGCGAGACGAACGTGCGCCAGATGCCCATGCCGTTCTTCACCGGCTTGGTGTCGATGCCGATGAGTTCGCGCACGGTCGAGTTCAGCCCGTCCGCACCGATCAGCAGGTCGTACGAGCCGACCGAGGCACCGTCGATGAAGACCTCCACGGCGCCCGCGCTCTGCTCGACCGCCGTCACGTGGGCGCCGAAGTGCGTGCGCACGCCCGCCTTCTCGGCGTGGGCGAAGAGGATCCGCGCCAGGTCGGCCCGCGGCATCCCCATCGCGGCGGGATAGCCCGGCCCGCCCGTCTTGACGTCGGGGAGCGCGGCGACGATCGGTGCACCCGGGCCGGGGGCTCGGAGGTTGAGTCCATCGAACGCGTACCCGGCCGCGCGGATGTCGTCCCACGCTCCGAGCGCATCGAACACCCGCAGGGCGTTGCCCTGCAACGAGATGCCCGAGCCGCCGATCCCGAGCTCGGGCTTCGCCTCGAAGAGATCGACCTCGACCCCCGCCTTGGCGAGTTGGATGCCGGCGGCGAGGCCGGCGACGCCGGATCCGGCGATCGCCACCTTCTTCACTGCGGTCATTTCAGAACCTCTCTGTCCTGTCTCGGTGCGCTGTTGCGTGTCATGTCGTGCGTCGTTCAGAAGATCGCGACGGGATTGATCGGCGACCCGACCGCCCCCGTGATCGGCAGCGGCGGCGCCGACAGCAGCACGTCCCAGCGCCCTCGCGCGGCGCACGCCTCCGCCAGCTCGTCGAAGTCCCACATCTCACCGATCGTGAGCCCCATGTTCGGGATCGCGATCTGATGCAGCGGCTGGAACGCGGGCACGTCGAACTCGTTCGGACGCACCTCGAAGCCCCAGGTGTCGGTCGCGACGGCCGCGATCTCGGATCGGTGCAGCCACCCCGCCGCCGTGATCGAGATGCCCGCGGCATTCCCGCCCGCGTAGTCGTTCCACCCCTCACGGCGAGCGCGGGTGAGCCTGCCGGTGCGCACGAGCAGGATGTCGCCGCGCCCGACGTGACTCGACGCCCCCTGCGCGGCGATGCACGCGTCGAGGTCGGCGGCGGTGATGCCGTAGCCGTCGGGGAGCTCGCCGGTGTCGGGGCTGAGGTGACGGGCGACGTCGAGGAGCACACCGCGCGAGACGATGACGGATGCTGCGTGCTCGACGCCGGTGACGAGGTCGCCGTCACTGGTGACCACGTCGCCGGCTCGCCGCCCGTTCCACGCCATGCCGTGATCGAAGATGTGGCCGAGGCCGTCCCACTGGGTCGAGCACTGGAGCGGCATCGTGATGTAGTCGTCGGCCCCTCCGATGCCGTGGGGGAAGGGCTGGTTGCCCCGTTCGGCGTCGGTGCCGGTGTCGGTCATGGTGTGCACCGGGTTGATCCGACGACGCCACCCCTTCTGCGGGCCGTCGGTGTCGAACGACTGCGCGAGAGAGATGACGCGCCCCTCCGAGACGAGGCCTGCGGCCTCGACGCGCTTGGCGTCGTCGATGAAGTTGAGGGTGCCGAGGGCATCGTCTTCGCCCCAGCGGCCCCAGTTGCGATAGGCCTCCGCCCGCGCCGCGATCTCGGCTTCCGGGTTCCGGCGGTCCAGGCCTGCGGGGTCTTCGGTCAGCGAGCTCATGCCGACTCCTCCCCGACGCAGCGCACGGTCTGCGTGCCGAGGCCCTCGATGGTTCCGGTCATGACATCGCCGTCGCGCAGGAAGCGCTTCCAGTGCTGTCCGTTCCCTGCGGGGCTGCCGGTGAGGAGGAGGTCGCCGGGCAGGAGCGGCAGGGTCTGCGAGGCGGTGGAGACGAGCGCCGCGACGTCGAAGAGCAGCTCGGCGGTCGACGCGTCCTGCATCACCTCGCCGTTGAGCTCGAGCCTCACCGACAGGTCGGACGGGTCGACGAACGTCGCGGGAACGAGGAAGGGACCTGTCGGAAGGAACCCGGGGGCGTTCTTCGATCGGAACCAGTCGGCACCGATGTCGCCCACATCGGGCGGGAAGACGAGGTCGCGCGTCGTGACGTCGTTCGTGATGGTGTACCCGGCGACGTGCGCGAGGGCATCGTTCTTGTCGATGCGGAACGCCTCGCGCCCGATCACGACGGCGAGCTCGAGCTCCCAGTCGTGCACCTCGCTGTACGAGGGGAGCGACAGGGCGACGTCGTCGCCCACCACGCACTGCGCGAGCCCGAGGAAGATGAACGGACGACCGCTTGCAGCGCGGGCGTCCATGATCTTCTCCGCGCGGGCGCGGATCTCGTCGGGGGTGCCGTCGGGGTCGCCCTTGGTGAGACCTCCCATGATGAGCTGCACGACGTGGGTGCGGTAGTTGGCCCCGGCCTGGAGCACCTGGCGCGGCTCGACGGGCGCGACCAGGGTCGCGTCGTCCAGCGACGACCAGGGGCCCTCGGCCTCGACGAGACCGGCGAGGCGGTCCCAGTCGGGCGCGGCGAGGAAGGCGTTGAGGTCGGCGGCGCCGAGATCGACCGCCTCGAGCGGACGTATCCGCTCGCCGGCGACGAGTCCCAGAACGACGTCGTCGCCCTGCCGGTAGCGGGCGAGGGCGAAGGGAGCGGTGGTGCGGGCGTTCGTCATGAGTCCTCCTCGAGTCCTGACGGTGGTGTCCCGGGGCGGCGGGCTCGCCGCCCCGGGAAGTGTCGTGGCTCAGCCGTGCTGCGTGTAGGGGTTGAGCAGCGCATCCTTGATCTCGTCGGGCACGCCCTCCTCGGTCGCGCTGGGCCCGTCGGCCGCGGGGAACGACTCCGTCATCGACATCGGCATCGCACCGTTGCGGTAGAGGTTGCTCGACCCCAACGACGGCTTCCACGTCTGCGGCTCCCAGTCGGGGACGTAGTTGCGGTAGCCGCCGGTGTTGAGTTCGATGCGCATGCTCGAGGGCTCGCGGTAGTAGAGGAAGCTCTGCTCGCCGATGCCGTGGATCGACGGGCCGTACTCCATGCCCGTGCCGCGCTCCATGAGCACGTCGGCGGCGATGAGCAGCTCCTCACGGGTATCGACCCAGAAGGCGTAGTGGTTCACGCGACCCGCGCGGCTCGAGCCGTCGAGCACGACGCCGAGGTCGTGCGACTTCTCGTTCGTCGTGAGAACCGAGAAGACCGAGATCGGTGCCTCGTCGAGCTCGGTGCGGGCCATGATGCGGAAGCCGAGCACGTCGCGGTACCACCGGGCGAACCCGTCGACGTCGCTCGCGGCGACCGTCACGTGGTCGAGCTGGCGGGGAGCACCGGCGACGTGGCTCCGCTTCTCGGGACGATCGGGGTAGATCGAGGCGACCGCGGGTTCGGCGCGGTGGCGGGTGACATCCCAGTGCAGGGTCATGTCGTGCCCGTACGGACCGACGAAACGATAGGCGCGACCGATCTTGTGCGCATCGATCCATTCCCCCGTCACCCCGGCGGCCTCGATCTGCTGCACCGCCCGGTCGAGCGCCTCGGCGCTGGAGGTGCGCCACGCCATGGTCGCGAGCGAGGCTTCGTCGCCCGGGAGCACCACGAGCGAGTAGGAGTAGTAGTCGCCCCAGCAGCGCAGGTAGACGGCACCGTCGACGCGGTCCACCTCGGTGAGACCGACCTGCGTCGTGTAGAACTCCACCGACGCCTCGACGTCGGGGGAGGTGATGGCGACATACGACAGGTGGGAGAGCAGCTTGATCATCTTCGACCTTTCAGGAACACCGGCCCGTCGGCGGGCCTGACTCCAGCATCGGCGGGCGTCGCCCATCGGGGAATCCCGGGTTCCCTATGCGCCGCATCCGTCTGACTTATAGTCGTCTCGTCCACGCCGTCGTCGACGAACTCGCTGAAGAGGACCCCATGCCTGCGGAACCGCCGCTCTCCCGGCTCGATCTGAATCTGCTCATCGCGCTCGACGCACTGCTGGCCGAACGCAGCGTCACGAGAGCCGCACAGCGGCTTCGGCTGAGCCAGCCCGCCCTGTCGGCGTCGCTCGCCCGGTTGCGCACGCACTTCGGCGACCCGATCCTCGCGCGCCGCGGCAACGAGTACGACCTCACCCCGCTCGCCGTCCGCCTCTCCGAGCAGACGTCCACCGCTCTGGAGATGGCGCGCCGCATCTTCGACAGCCAGACCGAGTGGGATCCCCAGACCTCGACGAGGGAATTCTCGGTCTACGGCTCCGACTACGGCTTCGCGACGATCGGCCGGGCCGTCTCCCGCCTCGCGAGCGAGCGGGCCCCGTCGGTGAAGTTCCGGTTCCTCCTCCACTCCCCGCAGATCATCGAGTCGGCCGACGAGAGACTGCGCTCGACCGACGCGCTGCTCATCCCCCACGGCTTCGTCTCCGACCTGCCCCACATGACCCTGGCCAAGGATCACTGGGTCGTCATCGCCGCCACCTCCAACGACGCCATCGGCGGCGAGCTCACGATGGACGACATCGTCCATTCGCCGTGGGTGTTCACCTACCAGTCGCGCACCGCCTTCACCTCGGCGAGCCGGCAGCTGCAGGAGCTGGGGGTCGATCCGCACGTCGAGGCGGTCGTCGAGAGCTTCCTCTCGCTCGGCCCGTTCGTCGCCGGAACCCGCCGTCTCGCCATGGTGCAGGCCGGTCTCAGCGACCTCGTCGTCGGGATGGGCGGCGTGCGCGTGCTCGAGCCCCCGTTCGAGGCGACCCCTCTGACGAACGCCCTGTGGTGGCACCCCGTGCACACGCACGATCCCGAGCACGTCTGGATGCGCGAGCTGTTCGCCGAAGCCGCCGCGTCCTGAGGACACGGCGGCTCCGAGGCGTCCGTGCTCAGTGCGCGACGGTCTCTCCCGTGCGGGCGCGGAGCACCAGCATCGAGATCCCGGCCACGACCGCGGCGGCCACCCCCACCACTCCGACGGCGGTGTTCAGCGTGCCCAGCATCCCGACGAGGACGCCCACGACGATGGGCGTCACGAACTGGCCGAGGTAGAACGACGCCGTCCACCATCCGGTGACGCGGCCGCGCTCCTCATAACGAGTGGACGCGACCACCCAGGTCAGGAGCGAAGGAAGGAGCAGACCCGACCCGAACGAGGCGATGATCGCGCCCGCGACGACGCCGCCGAGCGCGGGGACCACCCAGATCACGATCATGCCGACGGCCTGCAGGGCGAAGGCGAGCGGGAGGAGCGAACCCGGGCGCACGCGCGCCAGGCGCGAGAAGACGAAGCCCGCGATCGCCGTCGCGAGCGACGCGACGGCCGAGACCAGGCCGATGACCCGCGTGTCTTCGGCGTCGACCCCGGTGCCGACGACGAGGTAGCTGACCTCGATGATGAGCACGTAGAAGGCGAACCCACCGAAGAGCGTGATCACGAGGGGCGCGGCGATCCGGCGCCAGGGGATGCGCACCTTCTCGCCGGGGGCGGCGTGACGGTCGCCCTCGGCGCCGCCGCGCGGCTCCCACAGCGCGAAGATCATCGGTACGGCGACGACGATGCTGATGGCGTAGACCCAGAACGGCGTGTGCCAGCCCCCGACGCCGAGTGCGCCGCCGAGGATGATGAAGACGGTCGCGGCGAGCGTCGTCGTCACCGTCTGCAGGCCGAGGTATTTGTTGCGTCGGCGCTCCTCGAAGAAGTAGTCGACGATGAGGGTCGTGCAGACGGTCATGATCGCCGCCTCGCACACACCGACCAGCACGCGGCTGAAGAGGATCTCGGGCAGACCCTCGAGCCACGCCGGTGCGGTGCCGACCAGCGCATAGGCGATCATCGCGCCGATGAGCAGGTTCTTCCGCCCCAGCCGGTCGACGATCTGACCGGCGAACGGAGCGAAGACGGCGATCATCAACGCCGGGATCGCGACGATCATCGGCACGAGGATCTCCGACCCTGCGACGCCGGCGAAATGCGCCGAAAGCTGAGGAAGCACCGGCGTGATGAGCACCGATCCGAGCACGGGCATGCAGCTACCGGCGAGGAGCAGGATGCCCTGCAGTGCGCCGGCTCTCCGGGTGGTGTCGGCGACGGGGCCGACGGACGTCGAATTCGACATGGGAACTCCTTTGTTCCCGATCATTCGACCGCGCGCATTCACGCCTGTGAAGGCGGAGATGCCTTATATCTCGCATAGACCCCGCTGATGCCCGGGACATTCGGGACGGGGAATTCCTGCGTCACGACGGTCCGCACCGCCGCCGAGATCGCGCGGCGATGCGGACCGTGAAAGACCCGCCTCAGCGGGCGGTGATTCAGATGGGGTTGATGTTCTCCGCCTGCAGGCCCTTCGGACCCTGCGCGACGTCGAACTCGACCCGCTGGTTCTCCTCCAGGGAGCGGTAACCCGAGGCCTGGATCGCCGTGTAGTGCGCGAAGACGTCCGCGCTGCCGTCATCGGGAGCGATGAATCCGAAACCCTTCTCCGAGTTGAACCACTTGACCGTGCCCTGCGTGCTCATTGCGTGCCGTTCTGCTGCTGCCGACGCCTTCTGCGTCGGTCCCTTGACACGCTAACGGTCGACGTGTCGTCGCCGAAAGGATGGTGACAGAAACGTTGCACGCGGTTACGACGGTGAAACGCGCCCGGAAACCATACGACGCCCGGGCCGAGCTGAAGCTCTGAGGCCCGGGCGTCGACGGATCCCCCCGGATAGGTCACGCGATGCGTGACTGCGAACACTCTACTGATGAACGGACTGTTCCGGCGACAGCAATTTCTGCGAAGTTCTCCTGCGTTCCGAACGACCCCCCGGCGTAGGGTGACGACGTGGACCCGATAGACCTTCGACACCTCCCCGACGACGGTGGAGCCGCGATCTCCGAGCTCGTCGCGACGACCCCGGAGCGCCCCCTGTACGTCCGTGTGGGGGCCGACGACGCCGCATCCGTGTCGCTCCTGTCGAAGCTCGGATTCGTCGAGGTCTCGCGCACGGCCTCGGCCGCCGCGGGCCACGGACGCACCGCCGAGGAGATCGTGCTCGCGCTCCCACCCACTCTGGAGTGACCGAGCGGGAATCACGCGGCACCCCGACAATGAAGGGGTGTCTCTTCAAGCCGGATCCAGGTCTTCGCGTTCGCTGACGCCGTCGACGTCGACCGGCGGCATCCTCGCCGAGCCGCAGACGATCGAGCGCCGCATCCTCGGCAGCCGCCGTTCCGCGTTGATCTTCGCCCTGACCGTGTTCGTCGCTACGGTGATCCCGGTCCTGTCCGTGCCGATCTCCGCCCTCGTCGCCATGCAGGGCCAGTGGACCTTGCCGGTACCGATGGCGCTCACGCTCGGTCTGTTGGTGGCGGGGTGCGCAGCACAATCGGCGATGCTGCTCGTGAGCGATCGACACCCCGCTCTCGCCGTGGCCGGAACGACGGCGATCTATCTCGCGCTCGCGATCGGACTGGCGGTTCCGAAGTGGCTCGTGCCGATGCAGGCGGTGATCGCGATCGCTCTGTTCCTGCTCGCCACGCGCACGACGGCGATGAGGGGTCTGCTCTCCCTCGCGGTCGTCGTGGTCGTCCTCGTCGTGGGGATGCTGCTGTGGGTGCTCTCGCTCGGCGAGCCTCTCGGGGTGGCGATCGGCTACATCGTCGCCGAGTCGATCGCCATCATCGCCGTCACGGGCGGTGCCGCCGTGCTGGGGGTGTGGTGGGGTGCGCAGACGCGGCGACTGCTGCTGGAGCGGCACCGCGCCGACACCGCACGACGCGAGCACGAGCAGCGCGTGGAGGAGGCTCGCGGAAGGGAGCGGGCGAGAATCGCGCAGGAACTGCACGACGTCGCCGGCCAGCATCTCGCTGGCCTCATCGCCCTCGCCGACGCGGCCATGAGCCTGGCGCCCGAACACCCCGAGCGGGCTCTCGAACTCGTCGAGGATGTGCGCAACGAAGGCAGGTTCGCCGCGGCCAGCCTCGCGGGAGCCCTCGCCGACTTCCGAGCGGTGGGTGCCGCGCCGATCGAGGCGACGCGCGATCTGCGCCGTGCGGATGAACTGGTCTCGTACTGGCAGAAGCGCGGGATGCCCCTGAGCGTGGAGTCGTCGGGACCGCTGGAGGAGCTCCCCGCCGTCGTCTCCACCACGGCCTACCGAGCGCTGCAGGAGGCCCTGACCAACGCCGCCAAGCATGCGCCCGGCGCGGCGGTGCAGGTCGATCTCGCGCACTCCCCCGGGATGCTCGAGCTGCAGGTGCGCAACGAGCCGCCCCGACCCGGCACCGAACCCCTCCCCGGCCTCAACCTGGGCTGGGGTCTGACCGGAATGCGCGAACACATCGACCTCCTGCGAGGCACAATGACCAGCGGCGACACCGCCGACGGCGGCTGGGGTGTTCGGGTGCGCATCCCGGTGGCACACATCGACTAGGCGAGGAGACGGCGATGGGCGGCAAGACGACGATCCGCGTGCTGATCGCCGACGATAACCGCACCGTGCGCAAGGGCCTGCGTCTCCAGCTCGAGGGCGCCGCGGGGATCACGGTGGTCGGTGAGGTCACGAATGGGGTGGATGCCGTGGCCGCGGCGCGCTCGGAGCATGCCGACGTCGTGCTCATGGATCTGCAGATGCCGGGGATGAGCGGACTCGAAGCCACCCGCGAGCTGACGACGTCGCCCGATCATCCGACCGTCGCCGTCATCGTCATGACCAGCTTCGCGATCGACGGCTACGTCTCGGAAGCACTCGACTCCGGCGCTGTCGGCTATCTGCTCAAGAGCCACGACTCCGACGTGCTGCTCGAGGCGATCCACGCGGCCGCGCGGGGGCACGCCCTCGTGTCGTCGCACGTGACCGCCACCATGCTGCAGGAGTTCGTCCGCCGGGGTTCGTCGCGCGATGACCGGGCCATCGCCCATCGGCTCACCGCGTCGGAGCGCCGAGTGGTCGGGGTGCTGTCGAAGGGCGTGACCAGCAGCGAGGCGATCGCGGAGCACCTCGGGGTCTCGGTGCACACGGTGCGCTCCCACATGCACTCCGCGATCAAGAAGGTCGGGCTGGAAGACCGCACGCAGCTCGCCCTGTGGGGAGCACGCAACCACCTGTCCTGAGTCCCGCACCTCATACATATGTATGAAGTTCGGCGACCAGTTTCTCGGTGTCGCGAGGGCGTCCGGCCGTTCGGTATCGAGTCGCCGGGCCGCAACGCGGCGCCCCGGGAGCACCGCGCCGCCCTGGCGGCCGATCCGCCGCCTGTCCTTCGATGGGACCGTGATCGCAGACTGACCTGCGCGGGGTTCACGGTGACGAGGGGGGCTTGTGGACACCAACTATTCGGCGTTCGCGAACGCCCATCCACAGTTCTACGACGCACCGTCCCGAGCGGTCGCGGCGACCGGTCGATTCTTCGTCGTGCCGGCCGATCTCGACTGGAGCGGGTGGGCCCACCTCGTCGAGCGGCCGTGGTCGTTCTGGCGCCCCCGAGACTCCGTCCTCCCCGAGCAGGGGTGGAAGATGCACGTCGGCGCGACGATCGAGACGGCCGACCGGATGCTGCGCGAGGTCGCCGCGTTCTGTCACCGCCGCGGGATCGCGTTCAAGTTCCTCGTCGACCAGGGCCAGCTCGAGCGATCGCTCGGCAAGGACGCCGACCGGTCTTCCGCGGGGAAGTTCCTCACCGTGTATCCGCCCGACGAGCGGGCCCTGCGCGAGGCGCTCGCGGAGCTCGACGGGCGACTGGGGGGAGCCCCGGCGCCCTACATCCTCTCCGACCTGCGGTGGCGCGAGGGTCCGCTGTTCGTCCGGTACGGCGCCTTCGTGAAGCGCTGGGCGACGACCGACGGCGTGCCCGTCCTCGCGGTCCGTGATCTCGACACCGGGCGATGGCAGCCCGACGTGCGGTCGGCGGCGTTCCACGTGCCTGCCTGGGTGCAGATGCCGGGCTTCCTCCGAGAGCAGCTGAACGCCCTCGACCTGACACCACCGGCGGGCCTGCCGACCATCACGGGGGCGCTGCACCATTCGAACGCCGGCGGTGTCTACGAGGCCATGGTCGGCGGCGCGCCCGTCATCGTGAAAGAGGCCCGCCCCCATACCGGGCGCACCCCCGACGGCCGCGACGCGGTGACCCGGCTCCGCGACGAGGAGCGCGTGCTGCGCGAGCTCGCGAGCCTTCCCACCCCCGACGTCGTCGATGTCTTCGAGGCGCACGGCCACCGCTTCCTCGCCATGGAGCGCATCGACGGCACGCCTCTGAATGCGGCCGTCGTCGCCCGACACCCGCTCGTGCGGACCGGCGACGACGCGGCGTCGCGAGCGGAGTACCGCGAGTGGGCGCTCACCGTGACCGCCGCGGTGCGGCGCGCGATCTCGCAGCTGCACGCCGCCGGCTTCGTTCACGGCGACCTCCATCCCGGCAACGTGATGGTGCGGCCCGACGATTCCGTCGTGCTCATCGACCTCGAAATGGCACGGGACGTCTCGGCACCGGATTCGGCGGGCATCGGCGTGCCCGGTTTCGTGCCGCCCGACGGCCGAAGCGGAACCGCACGCGATCTCTACGCGCTCGCCTGCATCGACCTCTTCGTGTTCGTCCCGCTCACCGCTCTCCTCCCACTCGATCCCGCGAAGGCCGCGCAGCTGATCTCCGCGGCAGCGACGGAGTTCTCCCTCGAACCCGCGTGGGTCGAGCGATCGGCGGGGGCATTGACCCCGCACGATCGCGAGCGGGCTCCGCGCAGCATCCACGACCCTGCCACGACGACGGATGCTGCGCTGTCGCGCACGATCGACGAGGTCGCCGCCGCGCTGCGCGCCGACCTCGATCTCGGGCGGGACGACCGCCTGTGGCCGGGCGATCCCGCACAGTTCGCGGAGCCTGCGACCAGCGTCGCGCACGGGGCGCTCGGCGTCATGAGCGCTCTGCGGCTGGCCGGTCACGACGACCTCGCTCTCGAGCGGGCCTGGGTCGAGCGCGCTCTCGCCCGCGAGCAGGCGCCGCGCGCGGGGCTGATGGACGGCACGGCCGGGTCGGCGTGGGCGTTCCGGCTGCTCGGCGATCGCTCCGCGGCGCAACGGGCGACGGCGTGGCTCGCCGCCGATGAACTGAGCGGGCTCGGCAGCGACCTCTCCTCGGGCCTGCCGGGCGTGGGTCTGGCGTTTCTCGCCGAGAGCGACGAGAGCCCGGCGATGCTCGATGCGGCGGTGCGCATCGCCGACGATCTGCGCGATCGTCTCGCCGACGCCGCACCGCAGACCCGCGTCGCCACCGGCCGCGGGGGGCTGCTGCGCGGCGCGACGGGCACCGCGCTCTTCGCGCTGCGCCTGTACGAACGCACGGGCGACGTGCGCCACCTCCGACTCGCGAAGGACGCCCTGGCCTACGACATGGCCTCGCTGGTCCGGTCGACCGACGCATCGCTGCAGGTGAACGAGGGCTGGCGTGTGCTCCCCTACCTGGGTCACGGGTCGGCGGGCGTCGGCGCGGTGATCGCCCTCGCTCTCGCCCACCTCGGCGAGAGCGAACACCATCTCGAGTCGCTCGACGGCATCGTGCGCGCCGCGTCAGCGCCGTTCGCGATCCAATCCGGTCTCGTGCAGGGGCGTGCCGGCCTCATCCACTTCCTCCTCCTGCTCGAGGCCGTCGGACGCTCCGACGCCGTGTCGACAGAGGCCCTGCACCGACATGTCGCTCAGCTGTCCCTGCACTCCCTCTCCTCCCCCGACGGCATCCGCTACGCCGGCGACGGGCTGCTGCGCGCATCCTGCGACCTCGCCACCGGGTCGGCCGGAGTGCTCACGGCGCTGGTGGCCTACCGCGCCTACCTCCGCGGCGAGACTCCTGTGCTTCTGGGTCTGCCGTATCTGATCTCCCCCCGCGATATCGAGATGCGCTCGCTCCGGCGGCGCCCTTCGTAACGAGGGAGGTGAGATCCATGGGATATCTGTTGTCACTCCAGACGCTCGACGACGCGTCGGGCGAAGGGCGGGGAACACAGTTCGCCAGCACCTTCAGTGCCAGCGTCTGCGTGAGCACGGCATCGGCGTCGATCTGCTGACATAGACGTCGGTTCGAGGTCGGGGGGAGTGCAGTCGCGAGGCGACCCACTCCCCCCGATCGTGGGCCGTCACTCATATGTATGAACTTCCGGCGGCAATCCGCAGCGGGCGAGCGGATGCGGCGCGCGACCGTCCGGCGGAAGCGAGCGGGCCGGCATCGGGCGACTTCCCTTGTATCGCGGGGCCCCTCGCCCGCCCACCGTGTTCTGTTCGGCACTACGCGAACAGTGATGAGACCGGCTTGTCCCCTGTTCGGGGGACGTGCATCCAGCACCGCCTCTGATCTAACGTGCGTGGTGGACGGAGTCGTGACTGCGGACCTCGACCCGTTTATCGAGCTCGGACCTCCAGCCCGAGGTCCGAGCTCGTCAACGTCCGTGGCGGGTCCACGTGGGGGGGTACGCCAAGGTCTCGAGGAGAAAGCATGGCCGACCTGACCGTCATCGACGACTCGCTCGTCGTGCGGTCGACGGCGCCGTGCAGATCCTCTCTCAGGAGCGGGACTCAGAATCCCGCTCGCGCACATCGTGGGAGTTGTGCGTGACCCGGACCCCTTCTTTCGGGTAGAAGGGGTCCGGGCATCCCACGGACTGAAGATCGGATGGCTGTCCCGCCATCGTGGGCAGCTCAGAGATCGCACGCGCGCACGATCTGCGAGCCGCCCACGGCGGCGGGGGGGCCGGATACCGGTGCAGAGGGCCTTCCACCCGGTCTCGCCCCCGGGGTAGTGAACACGACAGTCTTCCTCTCTGCAACTCAGAACCGCTCATACATCTGATGTCTCGGTAGACTCGCGGGTGCACAATCCCCCCGAGAATCGAGGTATCCCGTGGCCGAGATCGTGATCGTCGCCGATGCGGAGGCCGCCGGCGACCTCGCCGCCGATGCCGTCCTCCGGCGGTTGAGCCGTGCCACAACCCCGACCTGGGGCGTTGCGACGGGGTCGACACCCCTCAGCACCTACCGGGCCATCGCCGCTCGAGACCACGATCTGTCCGGCGTCCGGGCCTTCGCGCTCGACGAATACGTCGGCCTCCCCGCCGGTCACCCGGAGAGCTACCGGGCCGTGCTCGACCGCGAGCTCGTCCACCCTCTCGGCCTGAACACGGAGAAGGTGCATGTTCCCGATGGCTCGCACGAGGGTCTCGAAAGCGCCGGGGAGCGTTACGAGCGCGAGATCGCCGATGCGGGCGGCATCGAGGTGCAGATCCTCGGGATAGGAACCGACGGTCACGTCGGCTTCAACGAACCCGGGTCGAGTCTGGCCAGCCGAACGCGGGTGAAGACGTTGACGGAACAGACGCGCCAGGACAACGCGCGGTTCTTCGACTCGCCCGACGACGTCCCCCGCCACTGCGTCACCCAGGGCCTGGGGACGATCTCCCGAGCGCGCCACCTCATCCTGCTCGCTTTCGGAGAGGGCAAGGCGGCCGCGATCGCCGCTGCGGTGGAGGGGCCGGTGACGGCCGCCGTCCCGGGATCGATCATCCAACTCCACCCGAGCGTGACCGTCTTCGTCGACGAGGCCGCGGCATCGCGACTCGCCCACGCCGACTACTACCGCCACGCCTACGAGAACAAGCCCCGGTGGCAGGTGCTGTGAGCGCCCGCGGTTTCATCGTCCATGACGCCGTCCTCCTCGACGCGGACGGTCGCCGGGAAGGGTGGTTCCGCACCGAGGGTCCCGCGATCGTCGACATCGGAAGCGGTGACGACTGGCGCGCCTTGCGGTACGACGGGATGCGCGCCATCGACGCACGCGGAGCGAACGTCACGCCGGGCTTCATCGACCTGCACGGCCACGGTGCGGCAGGGGTCTCCTACGACGACGACGTCTCGCCTCTCGCAGCGCTCGACCACCACCGGCGTCACGGAACGACCCGTTCCGTCCTCAGTGTGGTGTCGGGGTCCGCGCAGAACCAGGCCCGCGCACTGCAGCGCATCGCGCAGCTCGCCGACCAGGACCCCCTCGTCCTCGGATCCCACCTCGAGGGGCCGTTCCTCTCCCCGGCGCGACGCGGAGCGCACGATCCGGCCGTACTGACCGATCCTGCCGTCGATCTCGTCTCCCGTCAGGTGGACGCGGCGAGGGGAACGCTGCGCATGGTCACGATCGCGCCCGAGCGCCCCGGGTCGGAAGACGCCCAGGACGTCTACCAGGCGCACGATGTCGTCGTCGCCCTCGGCCACACCGAGGCGGATTACGCCACCGCCCTGGCGGCATTCGGACGGGGCGCGAGAGCGCTCACCCACGCGTTCAACGCCATGCCGCCGGTTCTCCACCGGGCACCCGGCCCGGTCATGGCGGCGGTCGACGCCGGGGCCGTCCTCGAACTCATCGCGGACGGCGTCCACGTCCACGACTCGCTATCGGCCGGACTGTTCCGGCTCGCCCCGGGACGAGTGGCCCTCGTCACAGACGCCATGGCCGCCACCGGATGCGTCGACGGCGACTACCGGCTGGGCGCACTCGACGTGGAATTGCGCGGAGGTGTCGCACGGCTCGCGGGGACAGACACCCTCGCGGGCTCGACACTGACGCAGGACGCCGCGCTCCGCCGCGCCGTCGAGGATCTCCGCATCGACCCGGTCGTGGCGGTCGCCGCTCTCACGCTGGTGCCCGCGACCCTGCTCGGCCGCCGGGACCTCGGTCGGCTCGCGGTGGGTGCGCGCGCCGACTTCCTGGTCCTCGGGGATGATTGGAGCCCCCGGCTGGTGGTCGCCGAGGGATCGGTCGTCTCCGACCGGCGTGACCCCTCGCTCGCGTAGGCCGCCGAGATTAGACATCAGATGTATGGGTACAGTGACAGCATGGCCGTGACGGATGAAGCGATCCTCCGCATCAAAGAGATGATCGTCTCGGGAGCACTGGGGCCCGGCAGCCGCCTTCCTCCCGAGAAGGAACTGAGCGAGACGCTCGGGCTCTCCCGCAGTTCCCTCCGCGAGGCCGTCAAGGCGCTCGAGGTCATCCGCGTGCTGGACGTTCGCCGCGGCGACGGCACCTACGTGACCAGTCTCGAACCGCGCCTGCTTCTCGAGGCGATGTCGTTCGTCGTGGACCTCCACCAGGACGACTCGGTGCTGGAGATCTTCGCGGTGCGTCGCATGCTCGAGCCCCAGGCCGCCGCCCTGGCGGCCGCCGCCATCTCCGCGCAGCAGGCCGACGACATCGCCGCGGCCGTGGACGCCGTACGCCTCGACGCCGGTATCGAAGAGCTCGTCGAGCACGACATCGACTTCCACCACCGCATCGTCGCCTGCGCGGGCAACGCCTACCTGACGAGTCTGCTCGATTCGCTCTCGGGGGCGACCCTGCGCGCACGTGTCTGGCGCGGCATCACCGAAGACGGGGCGGTCACGCGCACCATCGACGAGCACCGAAGCATCCTCGAGGCACTGCGACGCGGCGACGCCGGCCTCGCGCAGGCGCTCATGGTCGCCCACATCTCCGGCGTCGAACACTGGCTGAGGAAGGCCCGCTGATGCTCGTCGCCCTTCACTCGGAGATCCGCGAGGGCGAGGTGCCCGGCTATCTCGAGGCGCACGCCACCATTCCGTCCGACCTCGTTCGGACGTTCACGAGGGTCGGCATCAACGACTGGACCATCTGGCGCTCCGGTCGACGGCTCTTCCACCTGGTCGACTGCGACGATTGGGACGCCGCGAACGCGGAGCTCGGGCCGGACCCCGCCAATGTCGCATGGCAGGAGAGGATCGGGCGCTACGTCGAACTCTTCCGAGGCTCGGACGGCGAAGACGGGTACGCGCCCTTGCAGGAGGTGTGGCGTCTGGCCGCACAGGTCTCGCGCACTCCCCGCGGCGATGCTTGACGCGCACGTCCACGTCTGGGATCCCCGGATGCTGCGCTATCCGTGGCTGGACGGGGCGCCGCACTTGAACCGTCCCCACCTCCCCGACGACATCGACGACGGTGGCGGAAGGGTGGACGAGTGGGTGTTCGTGGAGGCCGACCCGCAGGGCAGGCTCGCTCAGACGGAAGCGGAGTGGGTGGACGCGCTCGACTGGCCCGGGCTGGTGGGGATCGTCGCGCACCTCGACCTGACCCGTCGCGACGTCGCCCGTCAGCTCGACGACCTCTCTCGCATCCCCCGACTGCGGGGGGTGCGGTTCGTGCTGGAGGGCGACACGCACGTGACGGATGAGGGCGGCCTGTCGGGCGCCTTCGCGATCCTGGAGCAGCGGAGCCTGACCTTCGACGCGTGCGTGCACTGGACGCAGCTGTCCGCCCTCGCCCGTGCGCTCGACGGGCTGCCCGCCGTGAACGTCATCCTGGATCACGCCGGCAAGCCTCCCGTCGACGACGGTCTCGCAAGCGGGAGCGGACGGGCGTGGTTCGCGGCCCTGGCCGAGCTCGCCGCGATCCCCACGGTCGCGGTGAAGCTCTCGGGGATGCCGGCCGAGGGGTCGTCGACGGAGTCGGTGAGCCGCCACGCGCCGGACTTCCTCCGGGCGTCGCTCGATCTCTTCGGCGCGGAACGGTCGATGTTCGGCAGCGATTGGCCGGTCAGCGCGCGCGGGCCCGGCGGCTCCTCGACATCGCGCTGGGCCGATACCGTGGCGTCTGCCGCGGAGGCGCACGACGCCCGGTGGATCTTCGGAGCGACCGCCGAGAAGATCTACGCGCTCCGGTGACCGCTCCGCTCAGACCTCGGGGATGAGCCCGCGCTCCTGCAGCTCCGACCAGAGAGCCTCGGGGATGTCGGCGGCCATATGGGCGATGTTCTCCGTCATCGCGGATGCGCGGCTCGTGCCGACGACGACGGTCCGCACCGCGGGGTGGCGCAGCGGGTACTGCAGGGCCGCCGCGGGGAGTGCGACCCCGTACCGACGGCATGTCCGCGCGAGCTCACGGGCCCGCTCCGCGATCTCGCCGGGGACCTCACCGTAGTCGTAATGCGCGGTCTCGGGCTCGGCCGAGGCGAGGAGCCCGGAATTGAACACCGCAGCGGCCACGATGCGCACACCGCGTTCAGCGGCTTCCGGGAGCAGGTGCTCTGCGGCGGGCTGTTCGAGCAGGGTGTACCGACCCGCGATCATGACCACGTCGATGTCGGATTCGCGGACGGCGCGGAGAGCCGCGTCGACGCTGTTGACGCCGACGCCCACCTCGACGACGATGCCCTGGTCGCGCAATGCGGCGAGCGCCGGCAGCCCCTCCCGTATCCCCGCATCCAGGTCGTAGACGTCGGGATCGTGGAGGAAGAGCCTGTCGACACGGTCGAGGCCGAGGCGGGCGAGAGATGCGTCGAGACTACGCGCGATGCCGTCGGCGGTCGGGTCGTACTTTCGCACCACGTCGTCCGGTACGGAGAAGCCCTCGGTGTCCTGCCCTCCCCGGAAATGAGGGTTCGGCACGAGGAGGCGGCCCACCTTGGTCGAGATCCGGTACTGCTCCCGCGGCTTCGTCGCGAGGAACGCGCCCAGTCTGCGTTCCGACAGGCCGAGGCCGTAGTGCGGAGCCGTGTCGAAGGAGCGCACCCCGCCGCCCCAGGCCGCATCGAGCACCGCGACCGCCGCGTCTTCGGAGACGGGGCGGTACAGATTGCCGATGGATGCTGCGCCGTACCCCAGCCGATCGTTCACGAAGCCACCACGGGGTCGCGATCGGTGAGGTACTCCGCGAGGGTCGCCGCCGTCATCTCCGTCCCCGCGCCCGGCGCGGTGGGCGGGTGATATCTGCCGTTGCGCACATCGGTCGGGGTGACGAAGTGCTCGTGAAGGTGGTCCACGTACTCGATCATGCGCTGTTCCATGGTCGCGGACACGGCCACGTAATCGAACATCGACAGGTGTTGCACGGCCTCACACAGACCGACGCCGCCCGCGTGGGGGCAGACCGGAACCCCGAACTTCGCCGCGAGGAGCAGGTGGGCGATGTTCTCGTTCACCCCGCCCACACGGGCAGCGTCGATCTGCATGACCTGCAGTCCGTGCGCCTGGAGGAACTGCTTGAACATGACCCTGTTGTGGGCGTGCTCGCCCGTCGCCACGGGGATGGGCGCGATGGCCCGGGCGATCGCGGCATGACCCAGGATGTCGTCGGGGCTGGTCGGCTCCTCCACCCAGGCGAGATCGAAGGGGGCGAGGGCCTGGATCCAGTCGATGGCCGTGCCGACGTCCCACCGCTGGTTCGCGTCGATGGCGATGGGATACCCCGGTCCGCACACCTCGCGGGCGACGCGGAGCCGCCGCACGTCATCGTCGAGATCGGCGCCGACCTTCAGTTTGATCTGCGGGTACCCGTCCCGTATGGCCTCACGGCAGAGCCGCGCGAGCTTCTCGTCGGAGTATCCGAGCCATCCCGGCGTCGTGGTGTAAGCGGGGTATCCGAGGCGAAGCAACTCGGCCTCCCGCTCCCGGCGCCCGGGTTCTGCCGCGCGCAGGATCTCCAGTGCCTCGTCGCGGGTGAGGGCGTCCGTCAGGTACCGGTAGTCCACCAGATCGGCGATCTCGTCCGGCGTCATCCGAGACAGGAGCTGCCAGAGCGGCAGGCCCGCGCGCTTCGCCTTCAGATCCCACAGAGCGTTGACCACGGCACCGATCGCCATGTGCATGACGCCCTTCTCCGGTCCCAGCCATCGCAACTGCGAGTCCCGTGTGAGCAGGTCCGACGCGGCTCCCATATCGGCCAGCAGTTCCTCGACGTCCCGTCCGACGAGGTGCGGCGCCAATGCCGCGATCGCGCCGACCTGAACATCGTTGCCTCGCCCGATCGTGAAGGCGAAGGCGTGCCCTTCATGGCCATCGGGCGCATCGGTGCGCACGACGACGTAGGCCGCGGAGTAGTCGGGGTCGGGGTTCATCGCGTCCGAACCATCCAAGGACAGCGAAGTGGGGAAGCGGATGTCGGCGGTGTCGATGGAGGTGATGAGAGTCATGGAGTCCTTCCTGTCGCCATCTAAACATCGGATGTATGGAGGGTCAAACCTGATATTCTCAGCGGAATGCGAGTTTGTGAGGCTCACAGCTCAGATGTTCGGAGGATGACATGCGGTTCGCGCGTATCGGTGACAAAGGACGGGAGACACCTGTCCTCGTCGAGGGAGAGACGTTCTACGACCTGTCCTCCCTCACCGCGGATATCACCGGCGACTTCCTCGCCGACGGCGCCGATCCGGTGAGAACCGCTCTCGAAGCCGGCGCGCTCCCCACCTTCGACGCAGCCGGCAAGCGGCGAGGCGCCCCCATCGCGCGTCCGTCCGCCATCATCTGCATCGGCATGAATTACGCCGCCCACGCCGCCGAGTCCGGGTCGCTCCCCCCCGAGCACATGGTCGTGTTCATGAAGACTCCCAATACGCTCGGCGGCCCGGACGACGACGTCGCCATTCCGCGCCGGAGCGAGAAGACCGACTGGGAGGTCGAGCTGGGCGTCGTGATCGGTCGGCGCGCCAGCTACCTCGCCGACGAGGCCGAGGCCATGGCACACGTGGCGGGTTACGTTCTGGCGAACGACCTGTCCGAACGCGCGTGGCAGCTGGAGGTATCCGGCGGGCAATGGGGGAAGGGCAAGTCCGCAGCGGGATTCTCCCCGGTCGGTCCGTGGCTGGTCTCCGCCGACGAGGTCGATGTGAAGAACCTGCGTCTTCGCAGCTGGGTCAACGGCGAACCCCGCCAGGACTCCTCGACCGCCGACCTCATCTTCGGGGTGGCAGAGATCGTCCACGAGCTGTCGCAGTACATGGTTCTCGAACCCGGTGACCTCATCCTCACGGGAACCCCCGAGGGCGTCGCCCTCTCCGGACGGTTCCCCTACCTCCAGCCGGGCGACGTCGTCGAAGTCGAGATCGACGGACTCGGACGGCAGCGACAGGAGATGGTGTGACCGTGGCGACTTTCCGTGGGCTCAACGCCATCGTGACGGGCGGCTCGTCCGGCATCGGGGCCGCCATCGTCGCGAGACTGCGCACCGACGGCGCTCGCGTCGCGGTGTTCGACCGCAACGCTCCGGCATCGACGGACCCCGACTTCTTCGCGGTCGACATCACCGACGACGCCTCCGTCCAGGACGCGGTGACGTCGTTCGCGGCCACCGCCGGTGGCATCGACGTCGTCGTGAACAACGCGGGCATCGGCTCGCAAGGCGACATCGGCGACAACACCGACGACGAATGGCACCGCGTCTTCGACGTCAACGTCCTCGGGCTCGTCCGCGTCTCGCGGGCGGCGCTGCCCTGGCTGCGGCAGTCGTCCGCCGCCGCCATCGTCAACATGGCCTCCATCGCCGCGACCACCGGACTCCCCCAGCGCGCTCTGTACGGAGCCAGCAAGGGGGCGGTCCTCTCCCTCACCTTGCAGATGGCCGCCGACCACATCGGCGACGGGATCCGGGTCAACGCGGTGAGCCCGGGCACTGCGGATACCCCCTGGGTCTCCCGTCTCCTCGATTCCGCCGCCGACCCCGACGCTGAGCGCGCCGCGCTGAACGCGCGGCAACCGCACGGACGCCTGGTGAGCCCCGACGAGGTCGCCGATGCGGTGGCCTACCTCGCGGGCCCGGCCAGCACGTCGACCACCGGTGTGAATCTGGCCGTCGACGGCGGGATGGCGTCCCTGCGATTGCGCGCTCGCTGACGCCGGTCGGCGGTTACGCCCAGTCCAGGGAATGGGCGATGGCTCGCGCCACCACCCCGCGGATGACGGCTCCTTCACCGAAGGAACTCCCCCGGATCTCGAGGGTCCGACGCGAGTCCAGAGCGAGGTGCTGCTTGATCTCGCGGGAGACGCTGTCGCCGATGACGGCCGCGTCCAGTCCGGCGCGGGCGTCGATGACGAGCTCCGGCACATCCAGCACACTGATGACCGGGGCCAGGCTGCGCCCGAGGAGCGCCCCGATCTCCGTCTGGGCCTTCCGTGCCGCGTCGTCGTCGCCCCGTGACAGCGCAGCCAGAGCGTCTTCGATGAGCGTCCGCACCACCGACTCCAGGCGAGCACCGCCCCGGTCGTCGATCCGGAGCTGACCGAGTTCGCCCGAGGCGAAGTTCGCGCCCAGGACGAGCTCGCCATTGATGAGACAGGCTGCGCCGAGACCGATCCCGATGCGGACGAGGATCAGATTCGCGCCGGCGCCGGCATCGTGCTCCGCCATGATCGCGGCATTCGCGTCGTTGTAGACCAGCGTGGGCACATCGAACCGCTCCCGGACCCGGCGCGCGAGCGGGAAAGAGCGCCAGTCCAGGTTGTTCGCCTCGACGACCGTGCCCTCCTCGTTGACCACTCCCGGCGTGCCGATGGCGATGGCCGACAGCGGCGCGGTGCTCTTGCCCTTGAGGGTCGCGACGGCGTTGACGATGGCCGAGAAGGCGGCGTCGCCGCGCAGCTCACCCGGCAGCACGCTCTGATGCAGCGTGTCTCCATCGATGGAGACGAGCGCCGTCGTCAGCCGTTGCGGGTCGCTCAGGTCGACGCCCACGACGTTGAACGCCCGGGGATTGATCCGCAGGAGGGTGGCCGGCTTACCCGGGCGCCCGGAGGAATCCCGGGCCCCCACCTCGTACACGAGCCCGTCTTCGACGAGACCGTTGACCAATTCCGACGAGGTGATCCGCGACAGGCTGGTGATGCGGGCCACGTCGGCGCGGCTGATATCCGATGCCCCGTAGAGCGTCCGCAGCACGAGGCTGCGATTGTGCCTGCGGGTATCGCTGGGCAGGAGCTTCGTGTTCTGGCTGTGCGGAATCATTCTCATCCTTGGCGTTCCTTGCCGCTGAGCTCGTCGGCTCCGTGGCGGAGCTCCCGCGTCGCAAGCATATCGAGGAGCGCTCCCCCAGGAGCGGCGCCGGCCCGTCTCGACGCACCGGCGGTTTGTGCTCTCATCTAACCAACTGGCACGCCCCCGGCCAAGACGGCGCCCTCGACCCGCTCCCCCCGAGCCCGCATCCTGAGCGCCCCCTCTCGAGGCTCGCGAGAGCGGGGTTAGTATGGTTAGCGAACATATTTACGTCGACGCGTGCGCCCTCGGTGTTCGCGCGAACCAACGGAGGACGACGACGTGCGCACGATCGAGTTCGAAGATCTGAAGTGGCGCCTCTCCGCCCACGGCGAACTCCCCGAGGGAGCTCCGTCCTCCGCCGGGGCGAGCCTCCCGGCCGAGGTGCCCGGAGCCGTTCACGACGCGCTGCTGCACGCGGGGATCATCACCGACCCGTTCCGCGGCCGTTCCGAAGAAGCCAGCGCGTGGGTCGCGGACACCGATTGGTCGTACGAGACCACCGTCGAACTCGGCGCGCCTTCAAACGGGACGACCTGGCGGCTCGAATTCGATGGGCTCCAGACCATCGCCGAGGTACGGGTGAACGGCGAGACCGTCGGTCGCACGGAGAACATGTTCCGCCGCTATGCGTTCGACGTCACCGACCTGCTCAGAGGCGGTCGCAACACGATTCACGTGGTGTTCCGCTCCACCGTGGCCGAGATGAATGCCCGGGCGGCGGCGGACGGGATCGACTACCCCTTCGACTGGGCGCACCCGTACAACCGGGTGCGGACCATGGCGTCCAGCGTGGGGTGGGACTGGGGTCCCACGCTCGTGTCGGCGGGGTTGTGGCGGACGGGTCGGCTGCGCGCGCTCACCCCGTCGGCGTTCGACGTCACGGCCGTCCACACGCGCGTCTCCGACGACCTCCGTCGCGGTACCGTGGTCATCGACGTCGCCCAAGCCGATGCCGCGGTGACGCAGGACGTGGTCATCAGCATGGGAGAGCACGAGTGGGTGCGGCCGATCACCGGCACGCACACGCGGATCGACGTGCACGTCGACGACCCCGAGCTGTGGTGGCCGCGCGCCCTGGGTGCAGCCACCCGGCATACGCTCACCGTCCGTTCCGTCAGCGACCCCTCCGCGCCTCCGACGGTCCGCAAGGTGGGGTTCCGGCGCGTGGACGTCGACACGGCGGCGGACGAATACGGCCGCGCCTTCACCGTGAGGATCAACGGGCGCCCGATCTTCGTGCGGGGGGCCAACTGGATCCCCGACGACGTGTTCGCCGCACGCCTCACCCGCGAACGCTACGCACAACGCATCCAGCAGGCGGCCGATGCGAACATCCACCTCCTCCGGGTCTGGGGCGGGGGAGTGTACGAGGGCGACGACTTCTACGATCTGTGCGACGAGACGGGGATGCTCGTGTGGCAGGACTTCATGTTCGCCTGCGCCGCGTACCCCGAGACGGAGCAGCTGTCGACCGAGATATCGGCCGAGGCCGCGGACGTCGCGATGCGGATCTCCGGGCACCCCTCCGTCGTGGTGTGGAACGGCTCCAACGAGACCGAACTGGGCTGGCACGGCTGGGGCTGGCAGGAACGGCTCCAGGGCGCGCCGTGGGGTGAGGACTACTACCGCCGCATCCTGCCCGAGGCCCTGCATCGCCACGACCCGGATGCGGTGTACATCCCCTCCAGTCCCACATCGATGACACCCGGTGTCGCACCCAACGTTCCGGAAGAGGGGACCGCCCACCTGTGGAACCCGTGGAACCGCTTGGACTACGCCCACTACCGCGATTCGGTACCCCGTTTCACGGCCGAGTTCGGATGGCAGGCCCCGGCGAACTGGTCCACCCTCGCCGATGCGATCGGCGACGACGAGGTGCGCGCCGACGCCCCCGCTCTCATCGCGCACCAGAAACAACCCACGGGGATGCACAATCTCCGAGAGCGGATGCGGATGCGCTTCCCCGACATCGAGCGGATCGAGCAGACTCCGCATCTGTGGCACTTCGCGACCCAGCTCAATCAGGCCGAGGCCATCCGGACCGCGGTGGAGCATTTCCGCTCGTGGTGGCCCCGGGCCGCGGGCAGCATCGTCTGGCAGCTCAACGACACCTGGCCGGCCCTGTCATGGTCCGTCCTCGACTACGGCGGCGGGCGCAAGCTCGGGTGGTTCGCTCTCCGACGCGCCTACGCCGACCGGCTCGTGACCATCCAACCCCGCGAGGCGGGGCTGTCGATGACGGTGGTCAACGACACCGACGAGGACTGGACGGGAGCAGCGCTCTTGCGCCGCATCGCCCTCGCCGGGCCCGTCACCGCCTCGGGGGAACTGCCGTTCGCCGTCGCCGCGCGCTCCGTGCAGACCCTCCGCATCCCCCACCACCTCTCACTGCCGAGCTCGGAACGCCGCGAGATCCTCGTGGCCGACATCGAGGGGCACACGGGAGACACGGCGATGCGGGCGACCCACACCTTCGCGATGGACGAGTTCGTGCATCTGCCCGCTCCGCAGTGGTCGGCGTCGGTGACCGCTCGTCGAGAAGACGCGCACCACGTGACCACCGTGGCCGTGACGGCCCGCACGGTCCTCACCGGTCTCAGCATCCTCGCCGACAAGGTCGACCGTTCGGCGGTCGTCGACAGCGCCCTGGTGACGCTTCTGCCCGGTGAGACCCACGTCTTCTCCGTGACGTCGTCCGTCCCCCTGGATCCGGAGGCGCTGACGAGCACGCCGGTCGTGATGACCCGCAACGAGTTCCACCGGTGACCCGCGTCGACGAGATCCTCGCGGGAATGACGCTGCGCGAGAAGGTCGGCCAGCTCAACCAGCGGCTCTACGGGTGGGAGAGCGTGCGGCGCACGCCCCGCGGCTGGGAGCTCACCGATGCGTTCCTGTCCGAGCTCGAACGCTGGTCGGGCATGGGCGCGCTCTACGGGCTCTTCCGCGCGGATGCCTGGTCGGGGATGCACTGGGCCAACGGCATCCACCCGGAGGACCGGGCGGAAGTCGCGGCCCTCGTGCAGAGCGCGGTGACGGCCGGCTCCCGCCAGGGGACGGGGGTGCTCATCTCCGAAGAGGCACCGCACGGCCACCAGGCACTGGGCGCACCGCTGCTGCCGGTGAACCTCGCCGTCGGGGCGACGTGGAACCCGGCCCTGCTCGAAGAGGCCAGCGCCGCCGTCGCGGCATCCCTGCGCGCCCAGGGCGTGCATCTCGCCCTGGTATCCACGCTCGACGTGCTCCGCGACGCTCGGTGGGGCCGGTCGGAAGAGTGCTTCGCCGAGTCCCCGGAGCTCGCGGTGGCCATGACCCGTGCCGTCGTGCGCGGGATGCAGGGCGCCGACCGCTCGCGGCTGCACGACTCCTCGGGTGTCGGCGTGGTTCTGAAGCACTTCGCGGCGCAGGGCGACGGCATGGGAGGCCGCAACGGGCAGACCGCGTCGCTGGGCATGCGGGAGCTTCGGGAGACCCATCTCCGCGCGGCGCGCGCGGGAGTGCGCGAAGGCGCCGTCTCGGTCATGGCCGCCTACACCGACATCGACGGCGTTCCGTGCGTGGCCGACCGCGAGCTGCTCACCGGCATCCTCCGGGGAGAGTGGGGCTTCGACGGGGTGGTGATGGCCGACGGCAAGTCCGTGGATCGCATCATCCGCCAGCTCGGTACCCCACGGGCCGCTGCCGCCGCTGCCGTGACGGCCGGCGTCGACCTCAGCCTGTGGGACGAGTCGTACGCCCACCTCGAAGAAGCCGCACACGCGAGCGAGACCGTTGCGGTCGCCGTCACGCGCGCGTGTCGACGGGTGCTCGCGCTGAAGGAGCATTTCGGTCTGCTCGCCCCGCCCAGCGCTCCCGCGGAGCGTGGCGAGGTCTACGCGGCGGCCGTCGACACCGTGCGCGCGTCGTCCGCGGAGATCGCCGCGCAGTCGGTCGTTCTGTTGAAGAACGCCGATGCGCTCCCCGCCCGCTCGGATGCGCGGCGATGGGTCGTCATCGGACCGAACGCCGAGGAGCCCACCGCGCTCCTGGGCGACTACGTCTCCCCCATCGGCCCGGAGGGCGTGCCCAGCGTCGCCGCCGAGATCCGGCGCGCGGGCGAGGCCAGGGGGGTGAGGGTGATCACCCTCCCTCCGGCCGCCCTGACCGCGGGACTCCTCTCCTCCGCCGCGAGGGACGAGGTGGCCGGCGCCGACCACGTCTTCGCCGTCCTCGGCGGCACCAGCCATCGGGGCGACGGCGACACCTTCGCCGACAACGGCGCTGCGGTGTCGGCGGCCGACGCGGATGCGGGCGAGGGGGTCGACCGCGCCAGCCTCGAGCTGCCGCACGCCCAGGACGAGTCCGTCCGCGCCCTCAGAGCGGCGACCACCGCCCCTCTCACCGCCATCGTCATCGCCGGGAGACCCTACGTCCTCACCGGGCTCGCCGATCAGGCGGACGCCGTGCTCTTCTGCGCCTACCCGGGCCCCTCGGGCGGGCGCGCCATCGCCGACATCGTGACCGGGGTGCGCCAGCCCGTCGGACGTCTCGCGGCCTCCCTCCCCGCGGCCACGGGCGTCACGCCGCTTCACGACGACGACCGCCACGCCGCCGACGGCATCTATCACGATGCATCCGAGCCGCTCTTCGCGCGTATCGGGGCCGGTTGCGGATACGCGCGGGTGTCATCGAGCGATGTCGCGCACACCGCCGACGCCGCGGGCGTCGTGTTCACGGTGCGGCTCGCGCACGTGCCGACCTCATCGGCATGGCGCGGGGATGCGTCCGAACTCGTCCGCGTGCTTGTCGAGCGGCGCGGCAGTGTGGTCGTACCGCGGCGCTCCGAACTCGTGTCGTTCGAGCGCGTCACCCTCTCCCCCGGTGAGACGACGCATCTGCGGATCGCCGTCGCGTCGGACCGCTTGTTCGTTCCCCCCGCGGAACGCGCCCCGTTCGCCACTGTCACGACGTCCGTCGACGTGGTCGTGGGGGACACGATCCATCGCATCGAGCTTCAGCCCCGAACGCCGTCCTGAACGGCCCGGCGCGGGGGCTCGACGCGACCGACTACCGCGCCTCCATCTCCCGGCGCACCTCGTCGCGCAGCTTGCCGAGGTTCTCGGGGTCGGGCGCGGCGTCCAGCAGCGTCTTGGTGTAGTCGTGCTGCGGGTTCATGATGACCTCCTCGGCCGATCCGCGCTCCACGATGTCACCGCGGTAGAGGACGATGAGGTCGTCGGAGAAATGGCGGGCCGTCGCCAGATCGTGGGTGATGTACAGCACACCCAGGTCGTGCTCCTCCTGCAGCTCGGCGAGCAGGTTCAGGACTCCGAGGCGGATGGACACGTCGAGCATCGAGACGGGCTCGTCGGCGATGATGAACCGCGAGCCGGGTGCCAGCGCCCGGGCGATGGCGACGCGCTGGCGCTGGCCGCCGGACAGTTCGTGGGGTCGGCGTGCCGCGAAAGTGCGGGGCAGCTGCACCCGATCCAGAAGCTCCAGGGTCCGGCGGTCGATCTCCGCGGTCTTCGCGCCGGGGTTCTGCAATCGAAGAGGCCGTTCGATGTGGTGCGCGATGGTGTGGAAAGGGTTGAGCGAGGCGAACGGATCCTGGAACACCATCTGCACCGAGGCGCGGTACGACGACAGCCCCCGACCGCGGTCCGCCGTCGCCGCGCCGTCCAGGAGCACCTCTCCGGAGGTGGGCTGCTCCAGCTTCATCAGCATCTTCGCAACCGTGGATTTGCCGCTCCCCGACTCTCCGACGAGAGCGATGGTGCGTCCGGCATCCAGTGTGAAGGAGAAGTCCTTCACCGCGTGGAGGATGGTCGACCTCATCCCGGAACGCGTCTTGTAGTCCTTCTTGAGGTTCCGCGCCTCGAGGACGCTGCGCGTGGTGGTGGTGCTCATCGCTGCTCCTTGCTCGCCGGGACACCGCGGACGAACTGACCGTGCTCTCCCCGGAGTCGCGGGAAGCTGGCGAGCAGTTTCTTGGTGTACTCGTGCCGTGGGGCCCGGTAGATGGTCTCGGCGGTGCCCTCCTCGACGATCTGGCCCTGCAGCATCACCGCGATGCGGTCGCTGATCTCGATGAGCATGGGGAGATCGTGCGTGATGAAGATCACGGCGAAGCCCAGTCGCTCCCGAAGCTTCATGATCTCGCGGATGATCCCGCGTTGGACGACCACGTCGAGGGCCGTCGTCGGCTCGTCCATGATCATGATCTGCGGATCCAGCGCGAGAGCCATCGCGATCATCACTCGCTGCCGCATGCCGCCGGACAGTTCGTGCGGGTAGCTCGTCAGACGATCGGGATCGACCCCGACCATGCGCAGCAGCTCCTGAGCGCGCTCCGTCTTCGCGGACCGTGACATGCCGGGGCGGTGGGTGTCGAGCACGTCGAAGAGCTGCGACTTCACCGTCGTCACGGGGTTGAGCGAGTTCATGGCGCCCTGGAACACCATCGAGATCTTGTCCCAACGGAAGGTGCGGAGCGCGTCGCGCGACAGCGACACCACGTTGATGTCCTCACCGGAGCGGTCGTGGAAGATCACCTCGCCCGCCGTCATCAGCGCCGGGGCCTTGAGCAGACGGTTCAGGCCGTAGGCGAGGGTCGTCTTACCGCAGCCGGACTCCCCCGCAAGGCCGAGGATCTCTCCCCGGTTCAAGGTCAAGGACACGTCGCGCACCGCCTGGACGGGCGGGGTCACCTCGTACGTGATCGAGATGTTCCGAGCCGTGAGCACCGGCTGCGTGGGCGCGGTCATGCGGTGACCCCCTGTTCCTTCGCTACCTTGCGAACACGGCGGGCCGCGGCCGGCGCCGTGCGCAGCTTGGGGTTGATGATCTCGTCGATGGAGAAGTTGATGAGCGCGAGTCCGCAGCCGAAGAGCGCGATCATGATGCCCGGCGGAACGAACCACCACCAGGCACCGGTACCCAGCGCCTGCCCGCTGCGTGCGTCGTTGAGCATGGTTCCCCACGTGATCGAGTCGGTCGCCCCCAGCCCGAGGTACGACAGACCTGCTTCGCCGAGGATGGCGAACACCACGGCGAAGAGGAACTGGCCGGTCAGCAGCGGCAGCATGTTCGGCATCATCTCGACCAGGATGACCCGGCCGGGTTTCTCACCCGACACTTTGGCGGCGTTGACGTAATCGCGCGCGCGCACGGACCGCGCCTGCGCGCGCAGCACGACGGCCGAACCCGCCCAGGACGTGACACCGAGGACGAGGGCGACGAGGAGCCAGGTGCGCGACTGGAAGTACGTCGCGATGACCATCACCAGCGGAAGCCCGGGAATGACCAGCATGATGTTCGTCACCAGCGAGAGGGCCTCGTCGCGCCAGCCCCCCAGGTAGCCGGCGAGGATGCCGAAGAACATCGACAGCACGATCGCCAGCCCGCCGGCCACGAGACCGACCAGCAGGGAGCCCTGCCCGCCGTTGGCCAACTGCGCGAGCACGTCGTAGCCGAGTTTGGTGGTGCCCAGCGGGTGCTCCCACGACGGCGGCTGCATCGCCGCGTTGCCGGAGTTTCGGGGGTCCTGCGTGAAGAACGGCCCGAGGAAGGAGAAGAGGGTGATGGATATCACGAGGAACAACCCGGTCGCCAGCTTGGCCGACATCCGAGGCAGGAACCTTTTGCCCGGACGCCGTCCGCGACGCGTCGCGAGCGCTTCCGTGCGCGGCGGAACGGTCGAGACGTCTCGCGTGACGGGAGAGTCGTCGGTGTTCAGGTGCTGAGTGTTAGACATTGTGACGCGCCCGGGGGTCGATGAATCCGTATACGAGGTCCATGAAGAAGTTCGCGGCCAGAACCGCGATGGTGATGACGAGGAAGACTCCCTGCATCAGCGCGTAGTCGCTGTTCTGGACAGCTTGGAAGAGCAACTGCCCGATGCCGGGATAGGTGAAGACCTGCTCCATGACGATGGAGCCCGCCACGACCGATCCCAGGGTGATCGCGAACCCGGCGACCGAGGGGATGACCGCGTTGCGCGCGGCGTACGCGGCGAAGATGCGACGCGGACGCAGTCCCTTCGCTTCCGCGGTCGTCACGTAGTCCTCGGCGAGGGTCGAGACCATCATGTTGCGCATCCCGAACAACCAGCCGCCGACGGAGCTCAGGACGATCGTGATCGCCGGAAGCACGGCGTGCGCCGCAGCATCCGAGAGGAAGATCCAGGATGCCTCCGGCCCGTTCGGGAACTCGAAGAC
This sequence comes from Microbacterium sp. AG1240, assembly GCF_003635115.1. Taxonomy (GTDB): domain Bacteria; phylum Actinomycetota; class Actinomycetes; order Actinomycetales; family Microbacteriaceae; genus Microbacterium. The sequence continues at coordinate 252,173 of NZ_RBXJ01000003.1, read as the reverse complement.
GCTGTATCCGCCGAAGACGGGGAACCACCCCAACCCGACCGCGAAGACGGCGATGAGGATGAGGGCGAGCCAGAAGTACGGGATGGACTGCAGCCCGGTCGTGGCCGGGATGATGTGGTCGACCCACGTCCCGCGCTTCCATCCGGCCCATGCGCCCAGTGCCACACCGAGGATGAAGGAGATCAGTGTCGCCATTCCGACGAGGACGAGGGTCCAGGGCAGGGCGCCGGCGATGAGGTCCACCACGGGAGTGGGATAGCGCGTCACCGAGATGCCGAGGTCACCTCTGACGAGGCTGCCCCAGTACTGCATGTACTGCTCCCAGAGCGTCGCGTCGCTGGAGCCGAGCAGCGCCTGGACGTTGCGGACGGTGGCCTCGGAGACCGACCCGCCGTCCCGCTCCAGTTTGATCAGGATGGCGTCCGCCGGGTTCCCGGGCATGAGGCGCGGGAGGAGGAAGTTCAGAGATATCGCCACCCAGAGGGTGACGGCGTAGAAGCCGAGCTTTCGTGCATAAAAGGCCATCTCGTTTTCTTCCTACTCCCGCGCTCTCGCAGACGTGCGTTACTGGACGCGCTTCAGCTTGCTGAGGATGTACCCGTTCTGCCCGCGCTCGGCCGGAGCCGGGAACGCGTACAGGTCATCGTTGGTCGGCCATCCCGTGTAGTCGCCCGTGTTGTAGAAGATCTGGGTGGCGTTGACCACCAGCGGGATGTACGGCAGGTCGCGGACGATCTCCGTCTGGATGGTGGCGTACGCCGCCTTCTTGGCCGCCTCGTCATCGGTGACCGTTGCCGCGAGGATCGCTTCGTCGACGACGGGGTTGTTGTAGCGGACGTAGTTGTAGCGCGCCGTCGGCAGGCGTTCGCCCACCGGTGAGGTCGAGCCGACGGCCTCCCCGCCGAACCAGTCCCGGTAGATCTGGTAGGGGTCGGCGAGCGAGGGCCCGACGATGCCGCCCAGCGCGAGCTGGTAGTTGCCCGTCTGGCGGGCGTCGGCGAATTCCTGGTTCTGCACGGTCGATGCGTTGATCTGCATGCCCGATGCGACCGCTTCTTCGGCGATGAGCTTGGCCGCGTCGTTGTAGTCCGTCCAGCCGTCGATGGAGATGAGGTTCATCTCGACGCGCTGGCCGTCCTTCGCGTAGATGCCGTCCGAGCCCTTCGCGTAGCCCGCGGCCTCGAGGATCGACGCAGCCTCATCGGGTGCGGCCTGCTGGGGGCTGACGGCGTTGGCCTCATCGGCGAGCCACTTCTCGTCGCGCGGGAGCAGCGTGAAGGCGGGCGAGATGTCCCCCGACCGACCGACGAAAGCCTTCTCCTTGATCTCGGCGCGATCGACGGCCGCGTTCAGGGCTTGGCGCACGGCCAGATCGGTCTGCGGACCGGTGCAGCCCAGGGCGGCGTTCGAGCAGGTGTAGATCGCCGTCGGATCCTGCGGGGGCGCGTTCAGGAAGGTGATCCTCCCGTTGGCCGTCACGGGGTCGGGGTTCGGGATGAACAAGCCCGCCCAGTCGAGTTCACCGGCCGCCAGGAGGTCCTGGACGGTCTGGTTGTCGTTGATGGCGACGTACTGGACCCGCGTGATCTCGAGGTCGTCGGCCTCGCGGTAGTTCTCGTTCGCGGTGAGCGTGTACGACTCGGCGCTGACGCTGTCGACGACGTAGGGACCGGAGCCCACGGGCGCGTCGTTGGTGAAGGTCGAGAAGTCGTCGACGTCCGACCACACGTGCTCCGGAAGCATCCAGGTCTGACCCAGCCGCGCGAACACGTTCGCGAACTGCGGCGAGTCGAAGGTGAGGACGGCCGTGGTGTCATCCGTCGCCTCCGCCGAGACGAGGCCCACGCCTTCGGGGTTGTTGGCCTCGTACATGAAGGTGAATACGACGTCCTCGGCAGTGAGGTCCTCGCCGTCGCTCCACTTGAGCCCGTCCTTCAGCTCGATGGTCAGCTGGGTGCCGTCGTCGTTGAACTCGTAGGAGTCGCCGAGCAGGCCCACCGGTTCGGTGTCCGCCGCCTTGTTGAAGAGGAAGAGCGACTCGTAGACCGGCCCGAGCACCTTGAGCACCGTCGGCGAGAACGGGTTGAAGTTGCCCTCGACGGGGGTCTGATCGCCCGCCCAGACGCGCAGCGCGCGGTCGGTCGAGCCGCTGCCGCCACCTGCGGTGCAGGCGCTGAGAGCGAGAGCCACCGCGGCTGCGGCCGCAAGAACTCCCAAACGGTACTTCTTCTGCATGTGGTCGGGTCCTTCCCATGATGCTTCGTTGCGCTACCCGTGGTGCATGGGTTTGTCAGGGGCACAACGTAACACCCGCTCTTGCCCAATAGCAAAAGACAGGCGGTGCTGCGAATTCGCCGATATACGGCTCGTGCGCCAGGACGACCGGAGGCGATCGAGCGGAAGAGGGTGGCCCCGGGATTGTTTGTATATAGTGCAGTCAAACAGTTTCACCGTGACGGACCACCAGAAAGCTCACCATGACCTCGCCACCGCTCGACGCCGCACGAGTGGCGGCGCGCGTCGATCCGGTCACCGGCTCGGGGTACCGGATCGGTTTCGACATCGGGGGGACGAAGACGCTGGGGATCGTGCTGGGCCCCACCGGCGAGATCGTCGCTCGGGCTCGGATCGCCACGTTGTCCGGCGCCGAAGGTCTGCTCGACACCATCCACGAAGCGGCCCGCAGCCTCGCGAGCGCCTCAGGATTGGACGTGTCGAACGTCGACGCCATCGGTATCGGCATCCCGGGACTGGTGAGCGCACGCAGCGGGGTCATCGAGCACGCCGTCAACCTGCGCATCGCGAAGCCCGTCGCTCTCGCCCGGCTGGTCCGTGAGCGGTTGGGCTACGCCGGTGACGTCCGCGTCGAGAACGACGTCAACGTGGCCGCTCGCGGGATCGTGGAGGAGTTGGGCCTGCACGACCGGGTGGTCTCGCTCATCTCCGTCGGAACCGGCCTGGCGGCCGGCCTCGTCGTGCGCGGAGAGCTGTGGCGCGGGGCGGCCGGTATCGCCGGCGAGATCGGCCATGTGCCCATCGATCCGCACGGCCCGATGTGCGGATGCGGGCAGCGAGGATGCATCGAGCAGTACGCCTCGGGAAGCGCCCTCGCGCGCATGTGGCCCGTCGCGGCCGGGCAGCAGCCGGCGTCCAGCATGTTCGACGCGGCGGACGCGGGGAACGCGACCGCCGTGGCCGTACGGACGAAGTTCTCCTCCGCCCTCGCCACCGCGATCCAGATGATCGCCCTGTCGGTGGATCCGGACCTCATCGTGCTCGGCGGGGGCGTGGCATCCGTCGGAGAACCGCTGCGGCTCGCCGCGGCCAACGCGCTGCGCGAGAGGTCGAGGCACTCCGCCTTTCTGCGTGCCCTCCGCCTGGAGGAGCGGCTGATCGTCGCGTCGAAGGGCAGCACGACCGCCGCGGTCGGCGCCGCCACCCTCGGACCGTAGACGCGGCCCCTCCCCGCCCGTTCAGGCGAGGCGGGCGTTGACGGCCGGGTCGCGGGTCAGCGTGCTCCGGTTCCGTGCGAGGTGTCACCGTGAGAAGTGAGCGCCAGCGCCGCCCTGCGGTGCCCCGCCTCGAGACGGACGTGGGCCGACGCCCCGGCGAGGTAGGCGTCGAGCCACCCCGCCGCGAAGGCGTCGCCGGCCCCCGTCGGCTCGACGACCTCGACGCGAGCAGCGGGAACGCGGGTGAGGACGGCGCCGGTGTATTCGACGGCGTCGACGTCTGCGTCCTTCACGACGAGGTGACGCGGTCCGCGGAGGAGCTCGGGGATCTGAGCGGCGCTGCAGCCCCACACGCGAGCTGCCTCGTCGGCACCCACGAAGCAGACGTCCGCCGCACGGGCGAGGGCCAGGAGGGCGTCGGGGGTCGCCGCGTCCGCGAGCGCGGGACGGTGGTTCACGTCGAAGCTGACCAGGGCGTCTGCGAAGACCCGGTCGACGCACACGCGGCGCAGCAGCTCGAGACCGGTGGCGGAGATCTGCGCCGTGATGCCACTGACATGCACGATCCGCGGCTGCACCCTCTCGGCGAGGTGGTCGGCGAACGGGGCGTCCATCGTGGATGCTGCGGACCCCGAGCGGTAGTACAGGGGGCGCACTCCGTCGTTCTCGGGACTCTTGAAGTACACCCCGGTGGGTGCCGAGGTGCGCTCGACGTAGCTCACGTCGATGCCGGAAGCGGCGAGCTCGTCGACGATGAGGTCGCCGAAAGCATCCCTGCCCACCCTGCTGGCCCACGCGACGCGATGGCCCGCCGCCGCGAGCCCCCCGGCGACGTTCGACTCCGCCCCGCCGACGTGCAGTGCGAGCGGGCCGCCGACGCGGAAGGGCAGGGCATCCTCCGGGGCGAGGACGGCCATCGTCTCCCCGACGCAGAGCACGTCGATCGGCGTGCGTTCACGGGCGGGCATCATCGCGCACCGCCCGCGGAGTGACGAAGCGCGCGCCCGGCCCGCCGCTGCGTGGGCCGGCCGCGGTCGATGACCAGCTCACCGCCGATGGTCACGTACGTCATGCCGTCGGAGTCCCGTCGGGGGTCGTCGTACGTGCTGACGTCGCCGATGCGCAGGGGATCGAAGACAGCCAGGTCGGCCACGGCGCCCTCCGTCACCGTCCCGCGGTCGGTCAGCCCCAGACGACGCGCGGGACTGCCCGCCAGGTGCCGGATGCACTCCTCGAGCGTGAAGATCCCCTGGCGCCCGGCGTACTCCCGGATGTACCGGGGGAACGTCCCCCACCCGCGGGGGTGCGGGCGTGCCCCGACGAGGATCCCGTCGCTGCCGCCCATGTGGCGCGGGTGACCCATGATGGCGCGGACGTTCGCCTCGTCGCCGATGTGCATCAGGATGCCGGTCCTGAGCCGGTCGCGGCGGAGGATCTGCACCGCCGCGTCGAAGCCGGTAGGCGGACTCCCGAGTGCGGGCTCGCCCACCAGCTGCGAGATCGTCCGCCCCGCGCACTCGGCGAGCGCCGCGCTCTCCACGCTGGAGATCTGCAAGGCGTCCCAATCCATGATCTCCCCGTGCGAGGCGTCGGTGCCGGTCTCCTCCCACGCCACGCGGAGTCCTTCCACCGCATCGGCGTCTCCCAGAAGCGCCAGCGCCCCCACCACGCCTCCCTCGGTGAACCTCGCGGGCAGGAGGGCCGCGAGCGTGGTCGCTCCCGCCAGGTAGGGATAGGAGTCGAGCGTGACGTCCACGCCGTCGGCGACGGCGCTGTCCACCAGGTCGAGCAGCTCGTTCGCCCTGCCCCGATTCGGGGCGAAGTTCATGGTGGCGTGCGTCAGGTGAACGGCGCACCCCGTGTCTCGGGCGATCGAGATCACCTCGCTGTACGCCTCGATGGCCGCTCGCCCGTAGCTGCGGGTGTGCGGGGACCAGTAGCCGCCGTACTCGGCGACGACCTCGCACAGGGCCGCGAGCTCGGCGTACGAGGCGTGCATCCCCGGAGCGTAAGTCAGACCGCTGGACAAACCGAACGCACCGGCGTCGAGGCCCTCACGAACGAGTCCGCGCATCCGGTCGATCTGGCCCGCGGTCGCCGCCTGCGCACCGTGCCCGACCACCATCATGCGCACGTTGCCCTGGGGGACAAGGTAGGCGCAGTTGGTCGGGATCCCCTCGTCGAGCGCGGCGAGGTAGGCATCGACCGTGCGCCAGGTGAAGCGCGCGTCCGGCAGATCGCCGTGCCAGCCGCCGATCCTCTCCCGAACGTCTGCGAGCGTCTCGCGGTCGACGGGGGCGTACGAGAGGCCGTCCTGACCGATGACCTCCGTGGTCACCCCCTGGCGGAGCTTCGCGGTGTGCGACCCCGGGCGCAGTACCTCGAGATCGGAGTGCGCGTGCATATCGATGAATCCCGGCGCGAGGATCAGACCCGCAGCATCCAGGACGTCCTCGTCCGCCTTCGGCGCGATCCGAGGAGAGACGGTCTCGATGCGCGCACCCGCGACCCTCACGTCGGCCTCGTACCTCGGCGCCCCCGTGCCGTCGACGACGACCGCTCCCGTGATCAGCACAACGACACTCCCGTCGGGTTAGTACCATGTCCATACAAACATAGTCGGCCCCCGTCGGGTCAGCCGTGACGTCGAGGGGGACGAGATGACCAATGTGACCGCAGCCGTGGACCGATATCTGGACGAGCACACCGACGATCTGCTCGCGCTCGTCACCGAGCTGGTCTCCATCGACAGTCAGATCCCGCCGTGGGGCGACGAACGGCTCGTCGTCGCGCGCCTGGACGGCATCCTCGCCGAGATGGGCGTGCTCGACCGTCGGATCGTCGAACCCGTTCGCCACCGTCCGAGTCTGATCGCACGCATCCCCGGCGCGGGCGGAGGACGCACGCTCCTGCTCTGCGGGCACGTCGACACCAAACCCGTCGGCGACGCGGCAGACCAGTGGCGTTCCGACCCGTTCGCGGCCACGCTCATCGACGGCGACCTCGTCGGTCTGGGCACGACCGACATGAAGGGGGCCGTCGCCGCGATGCTGATCGCGGTGCGGGCGGTGCAGGCGAGCGGAGTCGTGCTGCGAGGAGACGTCGTCCTGGGGCTGCTCGCTGACGAGGAGGCCGGAGCCGGCGCGGGAGCACGTCTGATCGCCCCCCTTCTCGCGGACGCCGGCATCGACGCCGCGCTCATCGGCGAGCCCAGCGGATGGACTCGCGACTGGCAGGGTATCCACCTCGTCTCCCGGGGCATCCTCGGCGCGATGGTGACCGTCGGCGGAACCCAGAAGCACTCGGGACTGTCCGACAGGCTCCCCACCGTCAACGCGGCGCTGAAGGCGGCGGAACTGATGCTGGATGCGGCATCGAGCCTGTCGTTCCCCTCCGCGCGAGTGGGTGCCCTGGAGGCTGCTCCGACCGTGACGGTGGGGGTGACCCTGTCGGCGGGGGTGTCGTTCGGCGTCACCCCGGGAAGGGCCACCTTCGGCCTCGAGATCCGCACGGTTCCCGGTATGACTCCGCGATCCGTCGCCGACGGCATCGAGTCGTGGCTCGACGGTCGCCGCGCCGCAGACCCGGAGCTCGAGGTGTCCTACACGCTCGCTCCGGGGCTCGAGTGGCTTCCCTGGAGCGTCGTCGAAGACGACTCCCCCGTGGTCCTCGACTTCTGCGGGACCGAGGACGCGGGCGCCCCGTGAACGTCAGCCCTTGACCGAGCCCCCCGTGAGACCCGTCGCCATCCGCGACTGCACGAACATGAACACGATGATCACGGGGATCGCGATGAGCGCGGAACCCGCCATCACCGCACCCCAGTCGGTCGCCTCGAAGGGCGAACTGAAGCGACGTAGCCACAGCGGGAGGGTGAGCGACCCGGGGTCGGTCATGACCACGAGCGCGAGCGTGTACTCGTTCCACGACGCCAACAGGGCGAACACCCCCGAGGCGACGAACCCCGGCGCGAGCAACGGCATGGTGACCCGCATGAAGGCCCCGAAACGGCTGCAGCCGTCGATCTGGGCCGCCTCTTCCAGCTCGTAGGGGATCCCGTCGACGAAGCCCTTGAGCATCCAGATGGTGATGGGGATCGAAGCCCCCGCGTAGAGAAGCGCGAGCCCCACGACCGAGTTGATGAGTCCCCAGCCGTCCATCATCCGGTACTGCGCGATGAAGAGGGCTTCAGCGGGGATCATCTGGACGATGAGGATGGTCAGCAGGACCGCCCGCTTGCTGCGGAACCGGAACCGGCTGAGCGCCGCCGCGGCGAGGACCGCGCTGAACAGCGACACCACCACCGCGATGGCCGTGACGGTCGCGCTCTGCGACATCGCCCGCCAGAAGCTGCTGTCGGCGAGCACCTCGCCGTAGGAGGCGACCGAGAACGGGAAAGGCACGAGGTTGGCGTTGGCGCCGTAGACCCCGCTGTAGGACTGGAGGCTGCTGTTGACCATCCAGTAGACGGGGAACACCCACACCACGGCCGCGAGGAGGGTCAGTGCATTGAGGAAGAACGACCCGGTGCGCGTTCGGAGGCGTGGTCCGCGACGGCGAGGGGGGAGCGGGGTCGTCGGGGTGGCGTACTGGACACTCATGCGTCGCCTCGTCTCATCAGTTCACGCACGTAGCCGAAGGTGATCACGAGGGTCAGCAGGAGCATGATCATCGCGATGGCGGACCCCGAACCGTAGTTGCCCTGTCCGAGTCCCACTTGATAGATGTACGTGCCGAGGAGGTTGGTCTCGCTCGCCACCGCGCCGCCGTCCTGTAGAACGGAGATCTGCGTGAAGACGCGCAGGTCCCAGATGATCTGGAGGAGCCCGACGAGGAGAAGCATCGGGGCGATCCAGGGCAGTACGACGTGACGGAACCGCTGGGCCCCCGTCGTGCCGTCGAGTTGCGCCGCCTCCAGCACCTCGGTGTCGACCTGCGTCATCGCGGCGTAGGTCATCAGCATGACCAGGGGCACGCTGCCCCAGATCACGACCGCCGCGGCGATGGCGAAGAACGACACCGGATCGAGGAGCCAGCCGTGATTCGCGAACTGAGTGAATCCCATCGCGACCAGCGCGTTGTTCACCACTCCGTTTCGGGTGTTGAAGAGCCATTGCCACACCGTGAGCGATGACAGGTGGGGCGTCGCCCACGCGAGGAGCATCGCTACCTGCAGGCTCACGCGCACCCATGCCTTCACGCGCCCCATGAGGATGGCGGCGAGCACACCGATGACCATCGTGGCGGTGGCGCAGACGGCGGCGAAGAGGAGGGTGCGCCACAGCACCGCCCAGAACCCGGGGTCGGAGAGGACGGCGATGTAGTTGCTCAGCCCGACCCAATCAGCGGGAGCGCCGAACTGCTGTCGCAACCCGAACTCCTGGAACGACATCAGGAACTGGGTGACGAGGGGGTACCCCTGCGCCACCACCATGATCCCCACGGCGGGGAGTGCGAGATAGAGCGGGGTCAGGTTGCGACGACGCCGCCGCGGTGCCGGGGCACTCGTCACCGGCGGGCTTTCGCTACTCCCGGCCACGGGGGCGGCAGTGATGGTCATGGGCTCTTCCGTTCGGGAGGAGGGGCTGCGAGCAGAACTCGCAGCCCCTCAACGGTGGGGTGGAGGGGCTGAGCGATCAGCCGTTGAGGAGGGACTCGATCTTCCCGTCGAATTCCGCACCCAGGGCTTCGATGTCCTCGCCCTTGGCCACGCGAACCAGAAGCTCGCGGATGACGTCGTTGCTCTCCACGACAGCCCAGTTCTCGGCCAGGGGAGTGGCCTGCGCAGCCGCCACCGCCTCCAGCTCCGCGGCGCCCACGGCGGTCTCGGCGAGCGGCGCACCGTATGCCTGATTTCCCGGGACCCAGCCGGCCTTCGCGAAGAGAGTCTGGAACTCCTCGCCCATGATCATGCGGATGAGCTCGCGGGAGTTCTCCTGGTTCGCAGAGTTCTTCGAGATCGCGATGTTCGATCCGCCCGCCAGAGTGGCACCGGGCGTTCCCGCCTCGAGACCCGGAAGCACCATGACTCCGGTGTCCTCCTGGATGGCCGGATCGATCTTGTCCCACGTGAGGCTCAGCGAGGTGAACATGCCGGCGCGTCCCTCGTTGAAGACGGCGTAGGCCTGCTGGTAGTCCTGGGTCGTCGACGTCGCCGCCGTGAGACCACCGGTCTCGTACATCTCCTGCAGCTCCGCCATCGCCGCCTGTCCTTCGGGGCTCGACAGCGTGCCCTTCCACGTGCCGTCCTCGTTCTGCTCGGCGTAGTTCGAACCGTTCGTGAAGAACCATCCCGTCGCCGCACCCCAGTCGGGGGCGGGCATGTAGAAGCCCTCGAAGTCGGTCGTACCCGCGGGGTTGGCCGCCTGCAGTGCGGCGGCGGCGGCGGTGAGCTCGGGCAGCGTCTCCGGCACCTCGATGCCGGCGGCCTCGAGAAGGGACTCGCGGTAGAAGACGATGCGCGATCCGGCGAACAGGGGTGCGGCGTACAGCGCGTCCTCGTACGAACCGGTGTCGACGAGGCTGGGGATGAGGTCATCCCCGCCGATCTCCTCGGTCATGTCCGAGATGTCGGTGAGCGCGCCGGCCGCGGCGAAGGCGAGCACCTGCGTGTTGCCGAGTTCGACGACGTCGGGCGTCTGCTGCGGGCTCGAGAGGGAGGTCTGCAGCTTCGTGACGATGCCGTCCCAGTCCTGGATCTCGATAGTGAGCTCGGCGCCGTCGTGCTGGGTCGCCCACTCGTCGACGAGCCACTGCTGGGCCTCGTCGGAGACGTCGCCGCGCATGAACCAGACGGTCAGGTCGGCGCTCTCCGGTCCCGAGCCGGCATCGGCCGACGCGCAGGCGGTGAATGCGAGGGCGGCCACCGCGACGGACGCGATGGCTGCGGTGATGCGTGGGGTTCTCATGGGTACGCCTCTCAGGGGTGACTACGGTGTCTGGATGAATACTGCCATTTTGTTTGTACAGTTTCCATACCCAATCCCCGAGCGGCAGGAATTTACGTCCGCGTAGCATCCGAGGCGGATCGTTTACACGACCGAAACGCGCCTCACTCCGGGGCGAGGTGCAGCTCGACGACCGGCAGCAGCACGTCCGGCCGAACGACGGGGAGGACCAGGGCCTCGTCGCCGACCGGGACCCGGAACACCGTGTGCTCGTTCATGAGCGCCGACGGATCCCGGTGCGCTGCCCGCACGACTTCGGAGCCGTCGTGCACGAACCGGGCGAAGCGCACCCTGCCACGCAGCCCGGGAAGGATGAGGTGCCGGTGCGGCCACTGCAGAAGATGCAGCCAGACCCGGTCCCCCGCGCCGGTGGCCACGACACCGCTCGGCGGCTGCCATGCGACGGGCCCGGCGCCGCGGACGGTTCGTTCGTGCAGTGCGAACCACTCCGACAGGTCGGCCAAGACGTCCGTCGCCGCCCGATCGACGCGTCCACGCGCGTCGGGACCCACGTTGAGCAGCATGTTTCCGCCCTGCGACGTGGCCGTCACCAGCTGCTCGAGGAGCTGCTGCGACGTCCGGCGCGTGAGCGCCGTGGTGTCGTACCCCCAGCTTCCCGAGATGGTCTGGCACACCTCCCATCGCTGCGCCGTCCCGTCCGCCGCCGCGGGCATCTGCTGCTCCGGCGTCACGAGGTCGCCCGGGATCTCCAGCCTGTCGTTAACGAGGATGTGCGGCTGGAGGTCTCGGACCGTGCGCAGCAGGTCTTCGGAGCCCCAGGTCTCGGCCCCCTTCCCCGGCAACCCGTTCCGCCCCTCGCCGTACGAGAAGTCGAAGAACAGGTAGTCGATGGTGCCGTACCCCGTGAGCAGCTCGACCACCTGGCCGTGCAGGTACCGCCGGTACCGGTCGATATCGCGCGACGCGTTGAGGGCGGCGACGTCGCCCCCGCGCTGCGGGTGCACGCCGTCGACGGTGAAATCGGGGTGGTGCCAGTCCAGGAGGGAGTAGTAGAGGCCGACGCGCAGACCGCGGGCCCGGAACGCCGTGACGAACTCGCCGACGAGGTCCCTCCCCGGGAGGTTTCGTGCGACGCTCCAGTCCGTCAGGGCGCTCGGCCACAGGCAGTACCCGTCGTGATGCTTGGCCGTCAGCACCGCGTAGCGCATCCCGGCTCGCCACGCGGCGTCGGCGAGCGCCTCGGCATCGAAGAGGTCGGCGTCGAAGTAGTCGCCGTACCTCTCGTACTCCTCCGGGTCGATGCCCTCTCGGAGCATCACCTGTTCGTGACGGGCGGCGACGGAGTAGGGGCCCCAGTGTATGAACATCCCGAAGCGGGAGCGATCGAACCATTCGTGGTCGTGGCGGCGGGACTTCTCGACTGCGTCATCCGCCGTCGGCATGTCCTCTAGTATGGCAGGACTCTGCACAAAACGAGGTCGGGAGACGGGCGTGGATGCCCGGATCCGGCCATGAAGGAGCATGATGACCGACCTGCTGAGCTCGCTGTTCCCCCGGCCGAGGACCGGCACCGTCGCCCCGGGTGCAGGACCGCGCGGCGACACCCCGCTCGAGGTCAGGCTCGACGCATCGCTCCCCGCCGAGGGCTTCCGGCTGCACGCGGATGCCGAGCAGATCCTCGTCGAGCACGCCGACGCGCGCGGGCTCCGGTACGCGCTCGCGACGCTCGATCAGGCGCGCTCGCACCCGTCGTGGTCGGCCGGCGTCCTCGACGTGGCCGATCACCCCGACTTCGCCGTCCGTGGCTACATGCTCGACGTCAGCCGTGACCGGGTGCCCACGCGCGAGACCCTCCTGCGCTACCTGCAGCTCGCCGAGCGCGCTCGCCTCAACCACTTCGAGCTCTACATCGAGCACACCTTCGCCTTCGAGGGCCACGACGTCGTCTGGCAGGACGCGTCGCCATTGACCCACGACGATCTGCGGTGGTTCGACGGCGAGTGCGTGGCGCGGGGGATCGACTTCGTCCCGTCGGTGAACTGTCTGGGGCACATGGAACGGTGGCTTCGCCACGAGGCGTACAGCGATCGTTCCGAGACCCCCGAGGGCTACCTGTGGGCCAACGAGCACCGGGCGGCCGCGACCCTGCAGCCCACGCGCGAGAACGCCGACTTCGTTCTCACCCTGCTGCGCGAGATCGCGCAGACCACGAGCAGCGGGAAGATCAACATCGGTGCCGACGAACCGTTCGAACTCGGACTCGGTGCCTCCGCCGAGATCGTCGCCGACCGCGGTCGCGGCGAGGTGTACTTCGAGTACGTGCGCTACCTGCTCGATGAGTTGACCGGAGACGGGTTCCAGGTGGAGTTCTGGGCCGACATCTTCGCGGAGCACCCTGAGCTGATGGGCCGGGTCCCCCAGCGCGCCGTCCCCGTCGTCTGGCAGTACGACGGCCCCGTCCTGAGCGAAGCAGTGCTCGACAACGCCGACGAAGAGCTGCGCGCCAAGTGGGAATCCATCGCCTTCGACATGGAGGCGACCCGCAACGGTGCGCGGGGACGCGCCAAGGCCCTCATCGAATCCGGCGAGCCCTTCTGGCTCGCTCCGGGTACGAGCACGTGGCAGTCCTTCGTCGGCCGCGTCGACAACGCCGTCGACAACCTGATCGACGTCGCACAGACGGGCCTGGACACCGGAGCCCGCGGTTATCTCAACACGCAGTGGGGGGACCACGGCACGCTCGAGCCGCCGTCGACCGCCTTCGGTCCGCTGCTGCTCGGCGGCGCGGTGTCGTGGTGCCTGGAGTCGAACCGCGATCTGGACCTCGCGGCCCTGATCAACGACATCGTGGTCGGTGACCCCAGCGGGCGCCTCGGACGAGCGATCGTCGAGGCGGGGCGCGCATCGAAAGACCTCGATTCCCCCCTCCTGAACGCCAGTCAGCTGTTCACCGTGCTGTGGCGCGCCGGCGAGATCGCCCGCGGCTCCTGGCCGTCGCCCGCCGGAGTGGCCGCGGCCCGTGAGCGGCTCGTCGGGGCCAGGGCACTGCTGGCCGGCGCCGCGCCCAGCGGACCGGACAGCGAGCTGACCATCGCCGAGATGGATCACGCCATCCGCATGGCCCTGTTCGGAGCCGACGTCCTCGACATCGGTCACGGAAACCTCGCCGGGATCGACGCCGACACGGCCTCGCGCATGCGCGACGAGCTCGACGCACTGCTCCTCGAGCAGCGCTCGCTGTGGATGCGCCGCTCCCGCCCGGGAGGCCTCGACGATGCCGTGGGCAGGTTCCGACCCCTGCGTCGGATCCTCGAACGCCGGGCGGTGACCCGGTGATGGATGCCGGACCCCTCGTCCTGGAGGACGCGAACCCCCGTCGGCACCCCGTCGAGGTGCCCATGCCGGCCGACTTCGACGACTACTGGGCCGAGGCCGAGGCGTATCTCGACCGTGAAGCCCCCGACGCACAGCGGGTCGCGTTCCCCGAGCGCTCCGGCGATGGCGTCGAGGTCGCCGAGGTGCTGTTCACCAGCGCCGGCGGTCTTCGGATCAGCGGGTGGTACACCTACCCCAGCGGAGCCGAGCGGGGATCGCTGCCGGGACTCCTCCTCATCCCCGGGTACATCTCCGACCCGCCCATCGCGAAATCGTGGGCGGTCGCCGGGTATGCGGTGCTCTCGATCGCACCACGAGGCAAGGTGCGCTCGCGCGACGTCGTCGACCCCGGCTACCCGGGTCTCCTCGTCGACGGCATCGCGGACCCCCGGTCGGCGACCTACCGCGACTTCTACCTCGACACGGTTCGCGCCTTCGACGTTCTGCGTTCGATGCCGGAGGTGGATGAGGACCGTGTCGGTGTCCACGGATCGAGTCAGGGTGGCGGTCTGGCCGTCGCCGTCGCGGCTCTGCGCCCGGACGAGGTGCGCTGCGTCTCGGCGGGCGCGCCGTACCTGTGCGGGATCATGGATTCGGTGCGCCTGACGCGCACCTACCCGTACCAGGAGATCCGCGAGCTGCTCCACGTCCACCCGGAACTGACCGACACGATCGCCCGGTCGTACGCGTACCTCGACTGCATCAACCTCGCCCCGAGGGTGGCGGCTCCGACCCAGATCTACATCGGTCTGCAGGACGACGTCTGTCCTCCCGAAACGGCCTACGCCCTCGCTGACGCCATGACGTCGCCGGTGGAGTTCCTCGCCTACGAGGGGTGCGCGCACAACGCGGGTCTGCCGTGGGTCGCGAGCCGCATCGATTCCTTCCTCGCCGAGCACCTGCGCCCGAACAGCGCAGCCGAGCGCGAGGCCGACCGTTCCGGGAGCAACGCATGACCATCTCCGCAGAGCGCGATGTCGTCCAGGCGGACTTCGCCGCGGCGCTGTCCGCCATCCCCGGGGGTTTCGTCGCCGAGGCCGACCCCCGCCGCACGACGGAGCAGTACCGCTTCTACACCTTCACCGCCAGCAGCGTCGGCTTCCGCGGGTCGGGGTCGTACCGGATCGGCGGTTACCTCAGCATCCCGACCGCGGCGGGCCCGCATCCGGCCGTGCTGGAGCTGCCCCGCCACGGGTCGGTCAACCACACCCCGCACAGTAACGAGCGGTCGCGCTACATCGTGCTGACGCTGATGCACCGCGGTCAGCGCGGCGCCGACGTTCCGTTCCGGGCGCCCTATCCCGGCCTGCTCACCCTCGACATCGAGACCGATTGGGTCATGCGCGGGGTCGCCGCCGACGCCGCTCGCGGGTTGGAGCTGCTGCGCGCCGTCGACGGCGTCGATCAGACGCGGGTGGGCATCGTCGGCGACGATATCTCCCTCCTCGTCGCGGCGAGGGATGCCGATGTCGCCGCCGTCCGCGTCGACTCCATCCTTCTGACGAAGATGTGGGAGAGGGCGGCGTTGACGCGCGCGTACCCCCTGGAGGAGCTCAACGATCTGCGCAGGTCCCGGCCCGAGGATGCCGACACGCTGCCCGACCTGGGGGCGGACCTCGACCCCCTGCTCGTGGCACCGGGCGTGCGGGCGGAGGTGCTCCTCAGCGCCGGTCCCACCGATCCCGCCGCCGCCGCTCTCGTGAACGCGCTGCCTCGCGCGACCCTGCTGGCCGTCACGGGGCAGGACCGTCTCGACGATGACGCGCGCGACGATTGGCTCGCGAACCGGCTCGGTGTGCGTCCGCTCTCCCGATTCCTCGACGCTGCCGTTCCCCTGTGATGACGGATCGACCCGACCGCATTCTGAACGCGGCCGCGACGCTCACACGTCTGGGCGGGTCGGTCATGGCGGAGGAGACGGTCGCGGCGATGGCGGAGGCCGCCCGTCACTACGTCGACCTCCCCGCGCGCTACCGCACGGTGGGCGACGAGATCGCCGCGCTCACGCGAAACGAGGCGGCGGCTGTGACCTCGGGGGCCGCCGCGGCCCTGACCCTGCTGTCCGCCGTCGCCCTGTACGACGCCGCCGCCCCCCGCGAGGACGACTTCCCCCTGCCGGCGCATGCCGTGCGCAGGGAGGTGCTGATGCTGGCCCCTCAGCGGAACGACTACGACGCGGCCATCCGCATACTGGGGGCCCAAATCCGAGAGAGCTCTGCGGACCCGCAGAGCGTCGCCGCGCTCCTCGGCCCGCAGACGGCGTGCGTGCTCTGGTTCGCGGGGACGCAGTATCCCGCCCCCGGAATCGAGCTGCGCGAGCTCGTGCACCTCGCCCACGAACGCGGTATCCCGGTGATCGTCGACGCCGCAGCCCAGGTTCCGCCGGTGAGCTCGCTGTGGCACTACACGACCGAGCTCGGCGCGGACGCCGCCGTGTTCTCGGGCGGAAAAGGCCTTCGCGGGCCGCAGACCGGCGGGCTCGTCGTGGGGTCCCGTCGACTCGTCGACGGGGTGCTGGCGCGCGCCTCTCCGAATCACGGCATCGGCCGACTCTTGAAGGTCGGCAAAGAGGAACTCGCCGGGATGCTGAGCGCCGTCCGTCTCGCGGTGCAGACCGACGACGAAGAGACCATCGCGTCGTACGACGACATCGCCCGGACATGGGTCGAGCAGCTCGGCCCGGTCGCCGCGGTGGGAGCCCGAGTGCGAACGGACTTCCCCAGCGAAGCGGGTCAACCGCACCTGCGAACGCTCGTCACCCTCGCCGGCCCCGACGCCCAGACCCTCTGCGACCGCCTCTGGGAGCGGAGCCCCCGCGTCGCGGTGCTGGTGACCGCCGACGACACCATCGCGCTGAACCCGCAGCCGCTCCTCCCCGGAGAAGCGAACGCGGTGGGCGCGGCCGTCCTCGCGGAAGTCCTGTCTCGCTAGAGCATCCGGCCGGGGGCCGGAACACGGGCCCCCGGCCGGCGGGCATCAGTCGATCAGAGCGAGCCCGTCGATCTCGACCAGCATCGGCTCGTGGGGCAACCCGGTGAACACGGTGGTGCGCGCGGGGAAGTCGGTGACGCCGTACGCGGCGAAGAACTCGCCGTACGCCCTGTTCATCTCCTCGAAGTCGTCGCGCGCCGTGAGGTACACGCGGACCATGAAGAGGTCGCCGACGGAGGCGCCCCCCGCTTCCAGGATGGTGCGGATGTTCTCGAGAACCGCGCGGGTCTGGCCCGCGACATCGCCCAGCTCGACGAAGTCGCCGGTCGCCGGGTCCACGGGTCCCTGACCCGAAACCTGCACCCACGGTCCGCGGCGCACGCCCTGCGACAGCACGGGAGCCGGCTGGGGTGCGGCGTCGGTGTAGATGACCTGATTGCTCATGAGTTTCCTCCGCTCGGGAGCGGACGTCGGAGCGCCCGCCCGTTTCTTGCATACTATCCTTACAAAATGAGCACCCCCTCTTCGCCGTCCACGGTCATCGGTCCTCAGCACAAGTCGTTCCCCCCGGCGCTGTGGGGCGTCAGCACGGACGACGCGGTCGCACGAGGTGTCGCCGTGAGCGATCTCGCCACTCCCCTTCTCGTGCTCGACGCTGTCGCGCTCGAGCGCAACACCGGCACGATCGCGAAGTGGCACGACGCCAGGCGCCTGCGCTGGGCGCCTCACGGCAAGACGAGCATGTCGCCATGGATCTGGCGGCATGCCCTCGACGCCGGGGCCTGGGGTGTGACGGTCGCGACACCGTGGCAGGCGCTCGTCGCAGACTCCCACGCAGTGACGCGCATCCTCATCGCGAACGAGGTGATCGATCCCGTCGGCCTCGACGCTCTCGCATCCGTGCGCGCCGAGCTCCTGTTCTTCGTCGACTCGGAGGCCGCGATCGCCGCGGCGAGCGCGGCCGCCGCGCGAGGCGGCACGCGGTTCGACGTCGTCGTCGATCTCGGCGGAACCGGAGGGCGCGCAGGAGTCCGCACGACCGCCGAAGCCCTCGCCCTCGCCGACGTCGTTTCCCGCGACCCCCGGCTTCGGCTGCGAGGGGTGGGGGGATACGAGGGAGCCCTCGCGCACGATCGCGACGCGGCGTCCATAGAGACGGTCACCACCTGGGCCCACCGGCTGGCCGACGTGCATCGCTCCGTCATGAGCCGGGGCCTCTACGAGGGTGGGCGGCCCGTCGTCACCGCCTCCGGCAGTCTCTACTTCGACGTCGTGGGTGACGTCCTCTCCGAGCTCGTCGACGACGCCGAGGTCGTGCTTCGCCCCGGGGCCGTGCAGACCCACGATGCCGGGCTCTACCAGCGGTTGTCTCCCCTGGCCGGCAGCGACGAGGAGCTGGTATCGGCCATCCACGTCTGGGCTCACGTCATCTCGTGCCCGGAACCGGGTCTCGCCATCCTCGACGCCGGCCGTCGCGATGTGCCCTACGACCAGGACCTCCCGGCGATCGACCGCATCGGCGCCGACCCCGTGCAGCCCATTCCCCTGGCGGCGGTGGACGACCAGCACGCCTACGTCAGATCCGACGCCTCGCTCGATCTGTCGGTGGGCGACCGCGTGCGGCTGTCGCTGAGCCACCCCTGCACGGCCTTCGACAAGTGGCGCCTCGTTCCGGTCACCGCGGACGGCAGCGACCCGCGGGCAGCCATCACGGCGTTCGCCGAAACGAACTTCTGACATCGTTGACGCCATGACAGAAGTCCTCGCCGTCGACCTCGGCGGCACGAAGGTGGAGGCAGCCCTCGTCCGTGAAGACGGCGAAGTGGTCTCCGGCTCGCGGTTCCGCGCCGAGACGGGCGCGGCCGCCGCGCGCGATGCGGCGGTGGCGACCGACGCGATCGGTACCGTGGTGTCGAGCGCCCTCGCATGCGCGACCGACGTCTCGGCCGTCGGCGTCGGCTCTGCCGGCCCCATCGATCTCGGTCGCGGTGCCGTCAGTCCGCTCAACCTGCCCGCGCTCGTGGACTACCCGCTCGGCGACGTCGTCCGCGCCGCGAGCGGTCTCGACCGCGTCTCCGTGCGCCTCGACGGCACGTGCATCGCTCTCGCCGAATACGCCTACGGAGCGGCGAGAGGAACCGACAACGCACTGGTCATGGTGGTCTCCACCGGCGTCGGCGGCGGACTGATCAGCGACGGACGACTGGTCAGCGGGCGCACCGGGAACGCCGGCCATCTCGGCCAGATGCTCATCGGTGATCCCGATCACGACCTCCGGGGCGCAACCGTGGAGGGTGTCGCATCCGGGCCGGCGACGATCGCCTGGGCCCGGTCGCACGGATGGTCGGGGTCGACCGGCGAGCAGCTGGCCGAGTCGTACGCCGACGGCGATGACGTCGCACGACGCGCCGTGCGGCGCTCCGCGAGAGCCGTGGCCCACGGCCTGGTGAGCGCCACCACTCTGCTCGACCTGGAGGTGGCGGTCATCGGCGGCGGCTTCGTGGCGGTCGCCGACGATTACATCGCCCTCGTCCAAGAGCAGATCGCTCCCGCCGCCGTCAACACCTACGCCGCCGGGCTGCGCGTGCAGGCGGCGGCGCTCGGTTCGCAGTCGCCTCTCGTGGGCGCCGCAGCGCTGATCCATCGCGCGGATCTCCTGGGTGCCCGACCCACCGCACGCTGAACATCCTCTTCACGTGCCGCCTGACCGGATCCCGCTCCGTCACAACCCGAGCTCGCCCTCTTCGACGGCGACCCCGCCGGCAAGACGAAAAGGGCCGGTCGAAGATCCTGCCTTCGACCGACCCTTTTCCACAGTCACGCACGGGCCACTCTCACAGAAGTGAGAGGCCTGTCTGTGCGCGAGGGGGGACTTGAACCCCCACGCCCTTGCGGGCACTGGCACCTGAAGCCAGCGCGTCTACCTATTCCGCCACTCGCGCGAGGCGCAGCATCCGAGATACCGCGCACTCAACTTCCCGAGAATATCACGCGTCGAGCCCCGCCGAATCGAAGAGGCGCACGAGACCGAGGATGCTGCGTCACGAGCCGCACCCCTGAACGACATCTCGCATCGGTGCAGCGCTCGGTGACACCGCCGAACACCCCCGCACACGCACGGAATGACGCGCGTCCACGGGGCATCCAGCCGCGGCAACTACGATGTAGCCACCATCTGCCTGCCCGAAGGAGTCTCGTGGGGCTACTCGACAGTTTCGAGAAGGGTCTCGAACGTGCCGTCAACGGCGCGTTCGCGAAGACCTTCCGCAGTGGCATCCAGCCTGTGGAGATCGCCTCTGCGCTGCGCAGCGAACTCGACACGAAGGCCGCCGTCGTCAGCCGCGACCGCATCCTCGCGCCGAACACGTTCCTCGTGCGGCTCTCCGCCGCCGACGACGAGAAGATGCGCGCCCTGGGGCAGACCCTCGTCGAAGAGCTCGACGGCCTCGTGAAGAAGCACGCCCGCACCCAGGGCTACTCGTTCGCCGGCCCCGTGACGATCACGATCGAGCGCGATGCGAGCCTGTCGACCGGAACCCTCCGCGTCGAGTCGCAGACCGCGAGCGTCGCAAGCGTCGCGTGGCGCGCCGTCGTCGACATCGACGGCAAGCGGCATCCCCTGGTCGCGGCGCGCACGGTCATCGGCCGCGGAAGCGATGCCGACATCACCATCCCCGACGCGGGAACCAGCCGTAAGCACGTCGAGATCCTCTGGGATGGCGAGCGCGCCATGGTGCGCGACCTCGGCTCGACGAACGGTACGCAGCTGCAGGGCCGCAAGGTCACCGAAGCGCCGCTCCCCCCAGACGCCACCGTCACCATCGGCCGCACGAACATCGTGTTCCGCATCGTCGCCGAGGCATCGACGCCGCCGCGACCGCCGGTTCCCGATGCGACGCGTGCCTACGACACTCGACGAGGAGACTCGCGCTGATGGTCACCGACCTCACCTACCTCCTGCTGCAGATCGGGTTCCTCGTTCTGCTGTGGTTCTTCGTGTTCGCCGTCGTCTACTCGCTGCGCGCCGACCTCTTCGGCGTGAAGGTGCGCAAGATGCCCGAGCCGGCACCCGCTGCGGCTGCGCCGTCGGCGCCGGTCGCGCCCGGCCGCCCGAGCGACAAGACCGAGATCGTCAACGCCGCACCGCGCGCCTCGGCGGCACCCACCGGCAAGGCGACCACCGCGACCGTCTCGCGCATCGTGATCACCAGCGGCCCCAAGGCCGGCCTCGAGCTTCCGCTGGGCACCGAACCGCTGACGATCGGGCGATCCAGCGAGTCGGGCCTGGTCATCCGCGATGACTACACCTCGAGCCACCACGCGCGTCTCGTGCTGTGGGGCGAGCAGTGGATGCTGCAAGACCTCGATTCCACGAACGGCAGCTGGCACGCGGGCTCACGCGTCTCGTCGCCGGTCGCGATCGACGTCGGCGCGCCCATCAAGGTCGGCGCGACGACGTTCGAACTGCGGAAGTAAGCGGCGGACTCCTCACGATGGTCTTCCAGGGCTCGAGCGCGGCGATCTCGCACACCGGCAAGGTGCGGTCCAACAACCAGGACTCCGCGTACGCCGGGTCGAACCTCTTCGTCGTCGCCGACGGCATGGGTGGTCACGCCGGCGGCGACGTCGCGTCGAGTCTCGCGATCGCCCGCCTCGCCGAGCTCGACCAGCCCTACACCTCTACCGCGGAGGCCGAGCGCGCGCTGCGCGACAGCATCGCCGATACCGCCGTCGCCCTGATCGACACGGTCGCGCAGCGACCGGAGCTCTCGGGCATGGGAACGACCGTGAGCGCCCTCATCATGGTCGACGACTACGCGGTCATCGGTCATATCGGCGACTCGCGCATCTACCTGTACCGTGACGACGCGCTCACCCAGATCACCGCCGACCACACGTTCGTGCAGCGACTGGTCGACTCGGGTCGCATCACGCCCGAGGAGGCGCGGTACCACCCGCGTCGCTCGGTGCTCATGCGCGTGCTCGGCGACATGGACCCCGATCCCGAGGTCGACACGTTCATCATGCCGACGCAGCCGGGCGACCGCTGGCTGCTCTGCTCCGACGGCCTGTCGGGTGTCGTCGACGACGCGCACACCGCCAAAGCGATGGCCGGCGGGCTCGCGCCCGGACGCACCGCCGACCTCCTCCTGCGGCAGGCCCTCGACGGCGGCGCCCCCGACAACGTCACGATCGTGCTCGTCGACGTCGGCGGACAGCATCCGGTCTTCATCGGCACCCCGACGATCGTCGGCTCCGCGTCGAACCCCAGCGGCATCGAGGTGCCGGCCGCACGGGTCGGGCGCAGCGGATGGCTGCACCCCAACCGTCAGGCCGCGAACGAGCCCACCCACTTCGAGCCCGCCGCCGAGTTCCTCGAGGAGCTCATCGAAGAAGACCGCCGTCGGGCCCGGCTGCGGCGCGTGGGCTGGTTCGTCGGGTTCGCGCTCGTGGTCGCCGCGATCGTGGTCGGCCTGGTGCTCGCCTACAACTGGACGCAGACGCGCTACTTCGTCGGAGCCGACGACGACACGGTCGTCGTCTACCGCGGCATCCAACAATCCATCGGCCCGATCACGCTCTCGACGCCGTACGAAGACACGCAGATCCCTCTGGCCGACCTGCCCGACTTCGACCGTGCGACCGTCGAGGGCACCATCTCGGCGCGCTCGCTGTCGGACGCGCAGTTGATCGTCGCGCGACTGCGCGAGACCTCGGGGGTGGGGGAATGATGACCACGGCCACAGACGGCACACCCACGACCGACACCACCGTCATGAAGGCGCTGCGGCGCCTGCGGGTGCCGCAGACGCAGCGCAACCGCGAGCTCGGACTGCTCGTCTTCGCGCTCGTGATCGTCGCCGGCGCCGTCGCACTGGTCGAACTCGGCACCTCGGGCACCCTGAACCCGCAGATCTTCTACTACGCGGGCGTCCCCGCGGCCCTGGCGATCTCGCTGCACATCGTGCTGCGGCTGCGGGCACGCGCCGCCGATCCGTTCGTCCTCCCGATCGCGACGCTGCTCACCGGCCTCGGTATCGCGGAGATCTACCGTCTCGACATCGCGAACGACCGGCTCGGCTGGGACGCCTTCTCGGCCCGGCAGCTCGTCTGGGCGGCGATCGCCACCGCCGGAGCCCTCGCGATCGTGCTGCTGCTGCGCAACTACCGCGTGCTGTTCCGCTACACCTACGTCTTCGGCTTCGCCGGCATCGCGCTCCTGATGCTCCCCTTCATCCCCGGACTCGGTCTCGCGGGCGCCAACGCCAGCGTCTGGATCTCGGTCGGCGGCCTCTTCCAGTTCCAGCCGGGCGAGCTCGGGAAGATCGCCCTCGCGATCTTCTTCGCCGGCTACCTCGTTCGAACGCGCGAGAGCCTGACCTCCGTCGGCACCCGCTTCCTCGGCATGACGTGGCCGCGCGCGCGCGAGCTGGGCCCGCTCCTGGTGATCTGGCTGATCTCGCTCGGCATCATCGTGCTCCAGCGCGACCTCGGCACGGGACTGCTCATCTTCGGCATGTTCGTCGCCATGCTCTACGTCGCCACGGGGAAGACGAGCTGGGTCGTGATCGGTGTGACCCTCGCCGTGGCAGGAGCCGTGCTGGCCTCGCAGGTGCTCACCTACGTGGGCTGGCGGTTCGCCAACTGGCTCAACGCCTTCGACACCGAGATCATCGACCGCGTCGGCGGGAGCTTCCAGCTCGTGCAGGGCATCTTCGGCCTCGCCCAGGGCGGTCTCATCGGCACCGGTCTCGGCCAGGGTCGCCCCTACCTCACGCCCGTCGCGGAGAGCGACTACATCTTCCCGAGCCTCGGCGAAGAGCTCGGCCTCGTCGGCGTCTTCGCGATCCTCGCGCTGTACATGGTGTTCGCCAGCCGCGGCATCCGCATCGGCGTCGCCGGACAAGACGACTTCGGCAAACTGCTCGCGGTGGGCCTGTCTTTCACGATCGCGCTGCAGGTGTTCATCATGGTCGGCGGCGTGACGCGGCTCATCCCGCTCACCGGCCTGACGACGCCCTTCCTCGCCGCGGGCGGGTCCTCGCTGATCGCGAACTGGCTGATCGTGGCGATCCTGCTCAGGATCTCGGATGCTGTGCGCAGCCGACCCCGGGTGGTCATCGGATGAGCGTGCAGCCCACCACGACCACGCATCGAACGACGAAGGGAGGCACGACCCGATGACGAAAGAGCTCCGCCGTCTGAGCATCGTGATGCTCCTGATGTTCATCGCGCTGTTCGCCTCCACGAGCGTGATCCAGGTCGTCCAGTCGGGATCGCTCGCCGAGAACCCCCAGAACACCCGCGCCCGCTACGACTCCTACGAGGTGCAGCGAGGGTCGATCATCGTCGACGGCACCGCGATCGCCTCGTCCGTGCCCGCCGACGACGTGTACCGCTGGCAGCGCCTCTACGTCGACGCCGACATGTGGGCGCCGGTCACCGGCTACCTCAACCCCGTGCTCGACTCGCGCACGGGTCTCGAGCAGACCGAGAACAGGGCCCTGAGCGGCACCGCGCCCGAGCAGTTCCTGCAGCGGATCGATCAGATCGTCACCGGCCAGGCGGCCCGCGGGTCGAACATCGTGCTCTCGCTCGACGGCGAGGTGCAGCGCGCGGCATACGACGCGCTCGGCGACCTGCAGGGCGCCGTCGTCGCGATCGAGCCGAAGACCGGACGCATCCTCGCGATGGTCACCAGCCCCAGCTTCGACACGAACGCTCTGGCGTCCCACGACGTCGCCGCCGTCAACGCGGCCGACGCCCAGCTGCAGGCAGACCCGCGCAATCCGCTCTTCAACCGGGCGATCGGCGGCAACCTGAACCCGCCCGGTTCGACGTTCAAGCTCGTCGTGGCCTCGGCCGCCCTCGCCAGCGGCGACTGGACACCGCAGTCGACGCTGCCCAACGTGTCGAGCTACACGCTCCCGGGAACGTCCACCTCCATCAGCAACGCCGGCAGCGGCGCGTGCGGCGGCGGCGACACCGTCACGATCGCCGACGCGCTCCGCCTGAGCTGCAACATCCCGTTCGCCGAGCTCGCCGTGGAGCTCGGTCAGGACGCGATCCGCACCGAGGCCGAGAAGTACGGATTCAACTCGACGTTCGAGATCCCGCTGGCATCGACCGCCTCGGCGTACCCCCGTCTCGAGAACGACGCCCGCACCGCCCTCTCCGGCTACGGCCAGGGCGATGTGCGAGCCACGCCACTGCAGATGGCGATGGTCTCGGCGGGTATCGCGAACGGCGGGCTCGTGATGAACCCCCGCATGATCGACTCGGTCATCGCGCCGGATCTGTCGGTGCAGGAGACCGCGTCCGACAGCGAGTACGGCCGCGCGCTGGACCAGGCACTCGCCGACGAGATGGTGGGCATGATGGTCGCCAATGTCAGTGACGGCGCGGCGTCCGGTGCAAGAATAGACGGGGTCGAGGTCGGCGGAAAGACCGGCACCGCGGAGAACGGCGACAACTCGCCGTACACGCTGTGGTTCACCGGATTCGCCCCCGCGGACGACCCCCAGGTCGCGGTAGCGGTAGTCGTCGAAGACGGCGGTGGTAAGGGACAGTCGGGCAGCGGGAACACCCTCGCGGCACCGATTGCGAAGAAGGTCATGGAGGCGGTGCTGGGAAGATGAGACCAACACAGGGTGCGACCTTCGGAGGACGCTACGAACTGGACTCGCGGATCGCTATCGGCGGGATGGGCGAGGTCTGGGAAGCGACCGACCACGTCATCGGCCGTACGGTCGCGATCAAGATCCTCAAAGACGAGTACATGGGCGACCCGGGGTTCCTCGAGCGCTTCCGCGCCGAGGCCCGTCACGCCGCACTCGTCAACCACGAAGGCATCGCGAGCGTCTTCGACTACGGCGAGGAGGACGGCAGCGCCTTCCTCGTGATGGAACTAGTTCCGGGCGAAGCCCTGTCCACCATCATCGAGCGCGAGGGCTCCCTCTCGACCGACAAGACGCTCGACATCGTCGCGCAGACCGCGTCCGCGCTCCAGGCCGCCCACGCGGCGGGTCTGGTCCACCGCGACATCAAGCCGGGGAACCTCCTCATCACCCCCGACGGTCGCGTCAAGATCACCGACTTCGGCATCGCCCGTATCGCCGACCAGGTGCCGCTGACGGCTACCGGTCAGGTCATGGGCACCGTGCAGTACCTCTCGCCCGAGCAGGCCTCGGGCCACGCGGCGTCGCCGGCCACCGACATCTATTCGCTCGGCATCGTGGCCTACGAGGCCCTCGCCGGAAAGCGGCCCTTCACGGGCGAATCGCAGGTCGCCATCGCGATGGCGCAGATCAACGAGACGCCCGCGCCCCTCCCGCCGACCGTCGCCGTGCCGGTGCAGAACCTCGTCATGGCCATGATCGCGAAGAAGCCGGAGGAGCGCCCCGCCTCCGCCGCTGCGGTCGCGCGCGCAGCATCCGCTCTGCGTCGCGGTGATCTCACGGCAGCCACCGCCGCCGTCCCCGCCATCGCGGGGGCCGCCGGCGCAGACGAACTCACGCAGCTGCTCACCCCGGGGTCCGACACCTCCGCCGCCACGCGCCTGATGGCCGCGCCCGCGGTCGTCGACGTGGCGGACGACACCCTGACCGACGAGCCGAAGAAGAAGCGCAGCCCGTGGACGTGGCCGCTGATCGCGCTCATCGTGCTGCTCGTGCTCGTCATCGGCGGCACGATCTTCGCGATGGTCGTCAACAACGACGACCCCGCGCCCGATCCGACCTCGTCTTCGGCGACCCCGCCGCGTTCGCCGAGTCCGAGTCAGTCCAGTGCGTCGCCGGCCCCGTCCCCCTCCGAGACCCGGGTCGACGTGAGCTCGCTCGGGCTGGTCGGCCAGACGTGCGACGCGGCGCGCGGCATCCTCGAGGATGCCGGACTCGTCGCGAACTGCCAGCCGGGCAACGCCGCGACCAGCGAAGACCAGGTCGGCGTCGTCTACTCCGTCAACCCGACCGGCGGTGTCGCCGAGGGCGCGACCATCACGGTCACCACCTACGCCGAGCAGACCCCCATGCCGACCCCGGGCAACCCCACGCTGCCGGCGTCGGTGACCCCGTCGAGCACGGCGACGGCGAACTGGACCGGCTACAGCTGCCCGGCCGGCACGCCGACCGTCAGCGCCTACACGCTGACCGCCATCAACGGCGTGTTCGCGACGAACGGGCAGTCGACGGCCGTCTTCGGTCCGAACGACCGCAACGCGCAGATCGAGGTCGCCAACGCCCCCGGTCAGACGCTCACGGTCAGCTACACGGTCACGTGCACGGGAAGCAACACGGAGCGCACCTCGGGATCGTCGGCGGAGGCCAACGCGCCGATCGCCGCGGCCAACACTCCGAGCCCGACCACGAGCTCCACTCCGTGACCTCGGAACCGCGCGTCCTGTCAGGGCGCTATCGCGTCGACGACCTCATCGGTCGCGGCGGGATGGCGACGGTCTATCGCGGATACGACCTGACCCTCGGACGCGCGGTCGCGATCAAGATCCTCAAGCGCGAGCTCGCCGACAACGCGGCGTTCCGCACCCGGTTCCGTCTCGAGGCCCAGGCCGCCTCGCGTATGGCGCACCCGACGATCGTCCGTGTCTTCGATGCGGGAGAGGCCACCGAGGTCGGCGCCGACGGTCAGACGCGACCCGTGCCGTACATCGTCATGGAGCTCGTGCACGGCTCGTTGCTGAAAGACGTCATCGACCAGGGTCCGGTGCCGACCGCAGACGCCCTCCGCTACGTCGACGGCATCCTCGAAGCGCTCGAGTACTCGCACCGCGCCGGCGTCGTGCACCGAGACATCAAGCCCGGCAACGTCATGATCACCGACGCCTCCGAGGAGCACAGCGCCGGGTCGACCGCCGAGGCCGGGCGCGGCGAGGTGAAGGTCATGGACTTCGGCATCGCCCGAGCCGTCTCCGACTCGTCGTCGACCGTCGCCGAGACGACCGCGATCATCGGAACGGCCGCCTACTTCTCGCCCGAGCAGGCGAAGGGCGAGCCGGTCGATGCCCGCGCCGACCTCTACTCCGCGGGCGTCGTGCTGTACGAGCTGCTCACCGGACGCCCGCCGTTCCGGGGCGACACCCCGGTGGCCGTCGCCTACCAGCACGTCAGCGAGACCCCCGTGCCGCCCTCAGAGCTGAACGAGGCGGTGCCCCGGGGCCTGGACGCCGTGGTGCTCCGTGCTCTGGCGAAGGACCCCTTCCAGCGGTACCCGGATGCGGCGGCCTTCCGCGAGGCGCTCGACGCCGCGGTCGGCGGCAAGGCCCCGACGAAACGACAGCTCGGCGCACTGACGAGCGAACTGTACGGACCCAATCCGCGACAGGCCGCGGAGACGGCGCGATCGCTGCGCCAGCTCAGCACCGACACCACGATGCGTCGCACGCAGGCGGGGCCCCCGGTCGCGTGGGTGTGGGCGGGTGTCGCGCTGCTCGCGGTGCTCCTCGTCTCGGTGCTCTTCTGGGTGCTCTCGATCAGACCGGCCGACGAGGTTCCGAGCAACGCCCGCGTCGTGCCCGACATCGTCGACATGGCCTACGACCGCGCGGCAGACGTGCTCGGCGAGAACGATCTGCGTGCGTCCCGCGTGAATGAACCGAGCGACTCCGTGACGGAGGGCAACGTCATCCGCACAGACCCCGGCTCGGGCGAGTCCGTCAGTCCGCAGCAGATGATCACGGTCTATGTCTCGCAGGGCGAGGCCACCTCGACCGTCCCGACCCTCAACGGCATCCCCGAAGACGCGGCACGTGCCGCCCTCACCGAGGCCGGACTCACCATCGGCACGATCACCCAGCGCAACGACCCCGGGGCGGCAGCGGGCACGGTGCTCGAAGCCGACCAGGTCGCGGGCACGAAGGTCGGCGTCGGCAGCACCGTCAACCTCGTGGTCGCCAGCGGCAGGGTGGTGATCGTCGACTACACGGGCTATACGGTCGACGCGGCGAAGCGCCTGCTCGAGAGCGCCGACATCGGTCTCACCGTCCTGACGGAGCAAGACCCCAGCTGCCCGACGACGAACCCGCCGACCGTGCGCACGCAGTCACTCGCTCCGGGTGAGGTTCCCGTGCGGTCGGAGATCGTGCTGATCAGCTGCTCCGGCTGACATCGCGCTGAGCGGAGTCCGACCGCCTCGGTCGCAGCATCCGCCCGCGCTCTGCGGCCTCGACGCTCCCGGCTGCCTCAAGCCAGTTGCCGAGCAGACGGTGCCCGCCCTCGGTGAGGATGCTCTCGGGGTGGAATTGCACGCCCCACATCGGCAGGCTGCGGTGGGCGAGGGCCATCACGACGCCCGACCCGGTGCGGGCGGTCACCACGATCTCGCTCGGGAGAGAGGCTTCGTCGACGGCGAGCGAGTGATACCTCGTCGCGGTGAAGGGGTCGGGGAGTCCGGCGAACAGGATGCTGTCGTCATGCCGCACGTCGGAGGTCATTCCGTGCATCAGCTCGGGAGCGTGGACGACCCGCGCACCATAGGCCGCACCGATGGCCTGATGACCGAGGCAGACGCCGAGAAGCGGGAGGCCGCGTTCGGCGGCTTCCGTGACCACCGCGATCGACGCCCCGGCGTCGGCGGGATCGCCCGGACCCGGCGAGACCAGCACCGCATCGTGGTGCGCGAGCTCCACCGACGGGTCGATCGCATCCGCCTCCACCATCGTGACGATCGCACCCAGTTCGGCCAGGTAGTCGACGAGGGTGTGGACGAAACTGTCGTGATTGTCGACGACGAGGACGCGCAGCGCGCTCACCCGAAGGTGGGATCCTGCGGATTGACGAACGAGCTCACCCACGGGAACGCGTAGAAGAAGAGCCCGTAGAGCGCCGCAGCGATCAGGATCAGGAGGATGAACAACCGCACGAACCACGGCCCGGGCAGCAGCCGCCACAATGCGCCGTACATCAGACCACCGCTTCCGTGAGTGAGGCGGGCAGTGCGCCGTCCGCGGTACGAGGGCTGAAACTCTCGAAGAGTCCGTAGCCCACAATCCGCTCTGCCAAAGAGAACATCGGGCTGCAGCTCGTCAGGGTGATGTATCGCTCGCCCGCGGGAACGTCAGGGGCCTGCGGCACATCGAGCAACACGTCGACTTCCGTGGGCTTCACGTACTGGAGGGTGCGGAAGCGGTAGGTGTACCACCCCGCCTGCGTCTCGATCACGATCGCGTCGCCGACGTGCAGCTCGGCGAGGCGATTGAACGGGGCGCCGTACGTCGTGCGATGCGCGGCGACGGCGAAGTTGCCAACCTGGCCCGGCATGGCGGCGTCCGTGTAGTGACCGATGCGATCGGTGTCGAGCGTGCGGGGTCGTGTGGTTCCGCCGGCGACCTCCCGCGAGTAGTCCGCCCCGAAGCGCGGGATGTACATCACCGCGAACGTCTCGGCGTCGGCCGGCTGCGGCAGGACCGGCGGCTCGGCGGTGACGGCCTCGGGCTCGGGCACCGAGGGATCGGCGATCGGCGGGGCCGGGTCGTACTCCTGAGCCCAGTTCTGGGAGAGCTCCTGGCTGGCGGCATTCGCCTGCGCGCCGGTGATCACGTCACCGATCCACATCTGCCACGCGACGTAGAGGAAGATGATGACGCCGGCGGTCATCAGCAGTTCGCCGATGACCCCGATGACCGAGACCCGCCGACGCCGCTTCGGAGGCGGCGTCGCGCGACGCTCGCGGCGCGTGGCCGGTGGGGCGTCTTCGAGGGTCTGCACGCAGGGATTCTCCCACACCGGGATGAATGGCACCGTGGAGTTAGACTGACGGCATGGCACGAACCACGAGTGGCGAAGACCCGATCGCCGAGCGCAGTGAGAGCGAAGCCGCACCGAATCCGGTGTGGTTCAAGCCCGTCATGATCGGGCTCATGCTCGTCGGGCTGGTCTGGGTTCTCTTCTTCTACCTGAGCAACATGCAGTACCCGATCCCCGGGATCGGCGCATGGAACCTCGTCATCGGCTTCGGAATCGCGTTCATCGGGTTCCTGATGACGACCCGCTGGCGCTGACGCACCGAATTACACCGGTGTGATTCATCCCCAGGTGTGGATGGAACTGTGGATAACTTCTCAGCCGACCAATGACGGCACGGCGAGGAGACCGACGAGCACGACGCCGACGACGACGAGCGACCCGATCTGCAGGGGTCGCTGCTTCGCAGCTCGTGTTCTCGCGTAGACGAACCCGACGAGTGCTCCCACGACCAGGCCACCGAGGTGCGCCTGCCAGGAGATGCCGACGGCGTTCAGCTGCTCGACGAAAGAGCCCGAGCCGATCGAGTTGATCAGGGCGAGCACGAACGGGAAAGCGAAGTTGATTCCGATCAGCACGGCGATCACGCGGATGTCGGCACCGATGTGGCGCCCGATGACGAGCAGCGCGCCGAAGAGGCCGAAGATCGCGCCCGACGCCCCGACGACACTGGTCAGCGGCGCGAGCAGCGTCACGGCCACCGATCCGCCGACCGCACTGATCAGGTACAGCGCGAGGAAACGCCCCCTACCCAGCAACGGCTCGAGACTGCGACCGAGGATCCACAGAGTGAACATGTTCAGGGCCAGGTGCAGGAAGCTCGCGTGCGCGAGTGCTGCGGTGAGCACCCGCCACGGCTGGAACGGGTAACCGGGCGAGACGAATGCGCTGTTGAACACCAGCATCGACTGGATCACCGGGCCGTAGCCCGGGATCAGCGTGAGGATGTAGAACAGCGCGGTGATCGCGATGATCGCGAGGGTGACCACGGGTCGTCCGCTCGACACGGTGGCGAGGGCCTGCGGCCTCCGCGCCCAGCGACGCTCGGCCTTGCGCTGCACGGGAGTGCGAGCCTTCCGCTGCTCCGCCATGCACTCGGGGCAGATGACCCCGACAGCACCCTGCGTCTGGCATTCGGGGCAGATCGTGCGCATGCACCGCTGGCACAGCACGAAGCTCTGCCGGTCGGGGTGCCGGTAGCAGAAGTTGTCGCGGTTGCGACGGAACTCGTCCGTGGTCACCGGTGTGCGATCAGACGGAGACGACGTCGATCGACGAGATCACGACGGGCTCGACCGGACGGTCGCCGGCACCGGTCGGTACGGCGGCGATTGCGTCGACGACGGCCTTCGACGCGTCGTCGGCGACCTCGCCGAAGATGGTGTGCTTGCCCTGCAGCCACGGGGTCGGGTCGGTCGTGATGAAGAACTGCGAGCCGTTGGTTCCCTCGGCCTTGCCGGTGATGGCGTTGCGGCGCAGGCCGGCGTTTGCCATCGCGAGCTTGTACGGAGCGGCGAAGTCGAGCTCGGGGCTGATCTCGTCGTCGAAGTTGTAGCCCGGGCCGCCGATGCCCTGTCCGAGGGGGTCGCCGCCCTGGATCATGAAGTTCGGGATGATGCGGTGGAAGATCACGTCGGAGTAGAGCGCGCCCTTTCCCGGCTTGCCGGTTCCCGGGTCGGTCCACGCCTGCGAACCGTCGGAGAGTCCCACGAAGTTCTGCACCGTGCGGGGTGCCTGGTCTCCGAAGAGGTTCACGACGATGTCGCCGTGGTTGGTGTGGATGGTCGCAACCGCGCTGTGGATAGGCATGGGTACATTCTCGCAGAGTTATAAGCAAGCCCCTCCGTCCGGACAAGCCCGCTTCTGGCAGTATGGGTGCACACGTCCCATCTATCCGGGAGGGCATCATCGTGAGCCTCAGCCGTAAGCGCAAAAAGCAACTCCGCAAGCTTCAGGATCAGGCATCGAAGCTGTGGGAATCGCAGCAGGTCCTCGTCGGGGAGAGCGCGCACGTCGCGCGTGAAGCCGGACGCCAGTTGGGTTACTTCGGCCGCGAGCAGGTCGTACCCACCGTTCAGGATTCGTACCAGAAGTACGCAGCTCCCTACGTCGACCGCAGCGTCGGCTACTCCAAGCACGTGCTGTCCGACAAGGTCGTGCCGGCTGCCGGCGCCGTCGTCGGCTCCGCACTGTCGGTGTGGGATGCCGCGCACGACACCCGCGACCGCATCGCCAAGGGACGCGGCCTCGAGCTCCCCGACGCGAAGAAGTACGCCAAGCGCGCCGATAAGTACAGCAAGAAGGCAACGCGGAAGCTCTCGAAGAAGCTCTCCGTGCAGCCCCACCACGACGGGATCAGCGCCGGCGGCGTGATCGCCATCATCCTCGGTGTCGCCGCTGCCGTGGGCGTGGCCTACGCCGCATGGCAGACCCTGCGCGCCGACGACGAGCTGTGGGTGGCCGACGACCCGCTGCGCGCCCCCGACGCGTGACACCGGACCCCACGGAGCGCGTGCGCTCGGCGGCTGCCGAGCGTGGGCTCGATATCGAGGTGCGAGAGCGCCCCGCGGCCCACAGCCTCGTCGAGGCCGCCGCGCTCCTGGGGATCCGTCCCGCCGACATCGTCAAGACCCTGGTCGTCAAACGTTCCGACGACACCTTCTTGTTCGCTCTGATACCGGGCGATCGGGCCATCTCCTGGCCCAAGCTCCGCGCGGTCGTCGGCGTCAACAAGCTCCGCCTGCCCGAACCTGAGCTCGCCCTCCAGGCGACCGGGTACGAGCGCGGCACGATCGTTCCGATCGGCAGCTCCACCGAGTGGCCCGTCTTCGCCGACGAGCGCATCGTGGGCACGCGGATCGCGATGGGGGCAGGGGCCCACGGATACAGTCTGTTCGTCGATGCCGACGCCGTGATCGAGGCGTACAGCGCGACGGTCGCCGACATCTCGGGCGACCTTCCCGATTCCTAGCGGCCGGCCATCTTGAGGCCGATCTCGACGAGCTTGACCTTTTGCAGGTGGCGCACATCCGGCAGGTCGAACCAGGCTGCGCGATCGGTCGACCCGTCGATCTCGTTGCGCAGGCGCCCACCGATGACGCGCGCTCGATACACGATGCGCAGGGTGTGAAGCGGTCCCGCAGCGTCGGCCGTCAAACGACTGGACGCCGGGATCACCCGTGAGTGGATGCCGAGCAGGCTGTCGACCGAAACCCGATAGCCGGTTTCTTCGCGCACCTCACGGCGCACCGCGTGCTCGGGCTCCTCACCGGGCTCGAGGCCCCCGCCGGGGAGCGTCCACGCCGCTCGGCGTCCTTCGTTCCAGTGCGCCAGCAGCATCCGATCATCGGCGTTGATGACGACGGCGTATGCGGCGACCCTGGTATCCATCCGCTCCACACTACTCAGGCTCCTAAGCTGGCGAGTGTGATGGCACCGCGTTCACCCGAAGCCGCTCGGCTTCTCTCGCTCGCGGCCGACTACATGCTGCAACACGGCGTCGGCGGAATCTCCCTCTCGCGCCTGGCCAAAGACATCGGATCGAACAATCGGATGCTTCTGTACTACTTCGGTTCGAAGGACGAACTGTTCACCGCCGCCATCCTCGAGGCCTACGAGCGGTTCCCGGGTCTGCATGGCCTGATGGCCGCGCTCAGAGACGGCGACGGCGGTCTCGAGGAGCGCATCGCTCACGGGTGGCGCACCATCCGCGCGGCGGAGCATCGGGCCTATGTCGCGTTGCTGTTCGAGTCGTTCTCCATCGCCGTGCGCGAGCCGGCCGAGAACAGGAACCAGATCGCAGCCGTCGGAGCCGAATGGCCGGCCGGCCTCACCGACCTCTTCCTCGCGCACGGACGTGAGCCCGCTGTGGCGCGGCGCGAAGCCACCCAGCTACTCGCCCTCTGGCGTGGCCTGCAGTTCATGCTCCTCGAGGGCGCCGACACCGCCGAACTCGACGGGGCCCACGACCGCGCCGTCGCCGCCATGTTCGGCGGCGGTGCCTCCTCCGAGCGCTCAGCTAAGTGAGGTCACCGACGCATCCGCTCACGGAGCGTGTCGCCGTCGACGCGGTCGGCCAGACGTCCGCGCTCGCGCAGGATCGGAAGCACGAGTTCTCCGAAAGCGGCGATGTCGCGGGTACCGAAGACGGGCTCGATGAGAAAGCCGTCGAGCCCGGTCTCGACAGCCAGAGACTCGATGCCATCAGCGACCTCGTGCGGATCTCCCACGATGCGGAACCCCCGGGTTCCCTTTCCTTTCAGGTCGTCGATGATCTCGCGCACGGTCGGCGCGGGCGCGCCGTTCGCACCGAGGTACCGTTCGATGTTGCTCGTGCCCATCTGACCGACGGGGCCGCCCGCCTCGAGCACCTGGTGAAGGGTCAGGTCGAGGTCGAGGGCCAGGAGGTCGATGCCGGTATTGCCGGCGTACAGCGTCGCGACGACATCATCGGTCTGCATCGCGTCGAACTCCGCGGCCAGGCGGTGCGCCTCCTCCGACGTCTCTGCGACCACGACGGTGAGTCCCGACATGATCCGCGGATCGTCGCGCCCCTGCTCTGCGGCGACCTCGCGGATGTGCGCCACGTTGCGGGCGGTGTGCGCGGGAACCGTGGCCTGCACGAAGACGCACTCGGCGTGGGTCGCCGCGAAGGCACGACCCGCCGGTGACGTCCCCGCCTGGAAGATGACGGGCGTCCGCTGCCGCGTCGGAGGGGCCCCGAAGTATCCGTCACTGCGGTAGTGCTCCCCGTCGTACTTCACCCGGGTGATTCCCGCCCGCTCCGCGTAGACCCCGCGCACCGGGTCGGCGACGAGAGCGCCGTCCGACCACGACTCCTCCCAGTACCTCTTCGCGAGCTCGACGTATTCGGCCGCCATGGCGTATCGCACGTCGTGGGGAACCATGGAGGTGTGACCGAAGAGCTCGGCCACGGCGTTCTGCGAAGAACCCGTGACCACGTTCCAGCCGAACCGTCCGTTCGAGATCGCGTCGAGGGTCGAGAACCGCCGCGCCAACTGCACCGGGTGATCGACGCCCGTGTTCGCCGTGATCACGAAGCCCAGCCCCGTCGTCTCGTGCATCAGGATGGGCACGAGGCCGGCCGGGTCGTACCCCGAGAAGTTGATCCCCCTCTCCACCGCGCCCAGGGCGATGTCATCGCCCAGGATGGGATAGCCGAACCCGTCGGCGAAGAACAGGAAGTCGTAGCCGGTGCGATCCATGATCCGCGCGATGTCGACCCAGTGCTGCGGGTCGGCGAAGTCGATCGAGTCGCTCAGCGGGTGCGGCCAGCTGAGGGTTCCGCCGATCTGGGGTCCGTAGACCTCGAAGACTCCGAAATGCAGACTCACCGCGAGCCCTCCACCGAGATCCGATCCACGCCGCATCCTTCCTTCGCTCTCTCGTGCGACCGATGACGACGTCGATGACGAGAGCGTGCCGAGCGACCGACCCGAAGTGAATCGGTCAGTTCACACGGTAGAGCGCGGTTGTTTCGAGGGAATGACGCGACCTCGTCACGCGAGTAACGGTCTCGAGTTCGGCGAAGCACACAACGAAAGAGCGGCCGCCCTGCCGGGCGACCGCTTTCCCATCTGTGGAGCCTAGGAGATTCGAACTCCTGACATCCTGCTTGCAAAGCAGGCGCTCTACCAACTGAGCTAAGGCCCCGGGGCTGTTGTGGGGCTACCAGGACTTGAACCTGGGACCTCTTCATTATCAGTGAAGCGCTCTAACCGCCTGAGCTATAGCCCCGAACTACATCGACGCAACATGTCGTCAACCTCGAAGACTTTACCGGAACCGCGGCGAATTCACGAATCGGTGCCGCGCCGGTCCGCTGTGCGGCGCGGCGGTTTGGTTCACTGATCACGTGACCTCTGACGCTCCCGCACACGACGGCGAAGAACACGGCACGGGGATCGGTCGCCGACTCAACTGGCTGCGAGCCGGCGTGCTCGGTGCGAACGACGGCATCGTCTCCGTCGCGTCGCTCGTCGTCGGTGTCGCGGGCGCCGGAGCCGGCATACCCGCGATCCTCGCCGCCGGTGTCGCCGGGCTCGTGGGTGGCGCCACCTCGATGGCCTTGGGCGAGTACGTCTCGGTGAGCAGTCAGCGCGACAGCGAACGTGCGCTCATCGCGAAAGAGAAGCGAGAGCTGCGAGATATGCCGGAGGAGGAGCTGGCGGAGCTGGCGCTGATGTACCGCCGCCGCGGGCTGACGGAGTCGACGGCCGCACAGGTCGCCCGAGAGCTGACCGCGCACGACGCACTCGCCGCGCACCTCGAGGTCGAGCTCCACATCGATCAGGACGACCTCGTCAGCCCCTGGCAGGCCGCCGCGTCATCCGCGCTCGCATTCACCGTCGGAGCACTGCTCCCGCTTCTGGCGATCCTGCTGCCCGCGCCCGAATGGCGCGTGCCCGTCACGGCCATCGCCGTTCTCGTCGCCCTGGCATTCACCGGCACGGTCAGCGCGCGACTCGGTGGCTCTTCCGCTCCCCGGGCCGTCGTGCGTCTCGTCGTCGGCGGCGCGCTGGCGCTGGCAGCCACCTACGCGATCGGCGCTCTCCTCGGAACCACCGGCGTCGTGTGACGCCGCGACAGGATCAGTTCGAGGTGAAGCCCACGAGCAGACCGCCGCTCACCTTGACGGCGAGGTTGTAGATACCCGCGATGACCGCGCCGAGCACGGTCACGACGATGAGGTTCAGGATGGCGACGATCGCTGCGAATGCCATCACCTGCGGCAGACCGACGAAGGTCTTGATCGACACACCGCCGTCGGAGAAGCTCGTGAAGAACTCATCGACCTGATCGATCAGACCCGTCGTGTTGACGACCATGAAGACCAGGAAGAACGACACCACGGTGACGATCGCGAGCGCGACCGCCGCGAGGAACGACAGCTTCACCGCCGACCAGAAGTCGACGTAGACCAGACGTAGGCGAACCTGCTTCGCGGTGGTCTTGTGCGTCGATTTCTTGGCGAGCTTGTCGGCTACCGTGCTCATTCGTCCGCGCTTTCCTCAGGTGTCTCGGTCGGCTCTTCGACAGACTCGGTTGTGGGCTCGGGTGCAGGATCTGCGACCGGGTCGGCATCTCCGTCGGATTCGGATGCTTCGGCCAGGCCGCGCTCTCCGTTCCGGGCGATCGCGATGATGCGATCATCGCCTCCGGCACGTGCGAACACGACTCCCATCGTGTCACGACCCTTGGCGGGCACCTCGGCCACGGCAGAGCGTACCACCTTGCCGCTGGCAAGAACCACAAGGATCTCGTCGTCCGCGGAGGCGATGAGACCGCCCGCGAGATCGCCTCGATCGTCGCTCAGACGCGCGACTTTGATGCCGAGTCCGCCGCGGCTCTGGGTGCGGTACTGGTCGACCGCGGTGCGCTTGGCGTAGCCTCCCTCGGTCACGACGAAGACGAATCCGTCGTCACTGACGAGGGACGCGGACAGCAGGCTGTCGTCGCCGCGGAACGACATGCCCTTCACACCCTCGGTGGCACGTCCCATGGGACGCAACGAGTCGTCGGTCGCCGTGAAACGGAGTGACATGCCGTGCCGGCTGATGAGGAAGACGTCATCACCCTCATCGGTGAGCAGGGCGCTGACGAGCTCGTCGCCGTCCTCCTCGTCTGCGCCGCGCAGCTTGATGGCGATGACACCGCCCTGACGGTTGGTGTCGTATTCGGTCAGTCGCGTCTTCTTGACGAGACCGCCGCGCGTGGCCAGGACGAGGTAGGTCGCGACGTTGTAGTCGCGGATGTCGAGGATCTGGGCGATCTCTTCGTCGGGCTGCAGCGCGAGCAGGTTCGCAACATGCTGACCCTTCGCGTCGCGACCGGCTTCCGGAACCTCGTAGGCCTTCGACCGGTAGACGCGACCCTTGTTGGTGAAGAAGAGCAGCCAGTGGTGCGTGGTGGTGACGAAGAAGTGCTCGACCACGTCGTCGGCTCGCAGCTGCGCGCCCTTCACGCCCTTGCCGCCGCGGTGCTGCGAGCGGTAGTTGTCGCTACGTGTGCGCTTGATGTAGCCCTCGCGCGTGACGGTGACGACCATCTCTTCCTCGGGAATGAGGTCTTCGATCGACATGTCGCCGTCGTAGCCCGGAAGGATCTCGGTACGACGGTCGTCGCCGTACTTCGCCACGATCTCGGTGAGCTCGTCGCGAATGATGGAACGCTGGCGGGCGGGGTCGGCGAGGATGGCCTTGAAATCGGCGATCTGCAGCTCGAGCTCGGTCGCCTCGTCGATGATCTTCTGGCGCTCGAGAGCAGCCAGTCGGCGCAGCTGCATCTGGAGGATGGCGTCGGCCTGGAGACCGTCGATGTCGAGCAGCTCGATCAAGCCGGTGCGGGCGTCGTCCACCGTGGGGGAGCGCCGGATGAGCGCGATGACCTCATCGAGGGCATCGAGGGCCTTGAGGTACCCGCGCAGGATGTGAGCGCGCTCCTCGGCCTTCCGCAGACGGAAGGTCGTGCGTCGCACGATGACGTCGATCTGGTGCGCGATCCAGTAGCTGATGAAGCCGTCGAGCGGCAGGGTGCGGGGCACTCCGTCGACGATCGCAAGCATGTTGGCGCCGAAGTTGTCCTGCAGCTGCGTGTGCTTGTACAGGTTGTTCAGCACGACCTTGGCCACCGCATCGCGCTTGAGCACGATCACCAGGCGCTGACCGGTGCGGTCGGAGCTCTCGTCGCGGATGTCGGCGATCCCGGTGATCTTGCCATCCCGCGCCAGGTCGCGGATCTTCACCGCGACGTTGTCGGGGTTGACCTGATA
This sequence comes from Microbacterium sp. AG1240, assembly GCF_003635115.1. Taxonomy (GTDB): domain Bacteria; phylum Actinomycetota; class Actinomycetes; order Actinomycetales; family Microbacteriaceae; genus Microbacterium. The sequence goes on along the minus strand of NZ_RBXJ01000003.1, from coordinate 212,962 downwards.
GGGCAGTTCGGTGATCACGAGGCACGTACGGCCCTGGATCTCCTCGACGTTGACGACGGCGCGCATCGTGATCGAGCCGCGACCCGTGCGGTACGCGTCTTTGATGCCGCGCGTTCCGAGGATCTGCGCCGCGGTGGGGAAGTCGGGCCCGGGGATGCGCTCCATGAGCGCTTCGAGCAGCTCCTCGCGACTGGCCTCTGGGCGCTCGAGCGCCCAGAGCGCACCGGCGGCGACCTCGCGCAGGTTGTGAGGCGGGATGTTGGTCGCCATGCCGACGGCGATACCCACCGAGCCGTTGACCAGCAGGTTCGGGAAGCGCGCCGGGAGCACGACGGGCTCCTGGGTCTGCCCGTCGTAGTTGTCCTCGAAGTCGACGGTCTCTTCTTCGATGTCGCGCACCATTTCGAGCGCGAGGGGAGCCATCTTCGTCTCGGTGTAGCGCGGGGCGGCCGCACCCTGATTGCCCGGGGAGCCGAAGTTGCCCTGTCCGAGAGCGAGGGGGTAACGCAACGACCACGGCTGGACCAGCCGCACGAGCGCGTCGTAGATCGGGGCGTCGCCGTGCGGGTGGTACTGCCCCATGACCTCGCCCACGACACGGGCGCATTTGGAGAACGACTTGTCGGGACGGAAGCCGCCGTCGTACATGCCGTAGATCACGCGGCGGTGCACGGGCTTGAGGCCGTCTTCGACACGCGGCAGCGCGCGACCGACGATGACACTCATCGCGTAGTCGAGATAGCTCCGCTGCATCTCGAGCTGCAGATCGACCTGGTCGATGCGGCCGTGGTTGTGCTCGGGGGTCGAGCGTTCTTCGTCAGCCATGTGTTCTTTCCGTTGATCGGTCCCGGAGCTTGCCCCGGGGCGCGAGTGAACGCGTCAGATGTCGAGGAAGCGCACGTCTTTGGCGTTGCGCTGGATGAAACCGCGACGCGACTCGACGTCTTCGCCCATGAGGACGGAGAAGATCTCGTCCGCCGCCGCGGCGTCGTCGATCGTCACCTGGAGGAGGGTGCGCGTCTGGGGGTCCATCGTGGTCTCCCACAGTTCCTTGGCGTTCATCTCGCCGAGACCCTTGTAGCGCTGGATGCCGTTGTCCTTGGGTACACGCTTGCCGCTGGCGATGCCCTCCGCGAGCAACGCGTCGCGCTCACGATCGCTGTACACGTACTCGTGCGGAGAGTTCGACCACTTCAGGCGGTAGAGCGGCGGCTGACCGAGGTAGACGAATCCCGCCTCGATGAGACCCCGCATGTACCGGAACAGCAGCGTGAGAAGCAGGGTGGTGATGTGCTGACCGTCGACGTCGGCATCGGCCATCAGCACGATCTTGTGATACCGCGCCTTCTCGATGTCGAAGTCCTCGCCGATGCCGGTGCCGAAGGCCTGAATCATGGCCTGCACCTCGTTGTTGCCGAGTGCACGATCCAGACGCGCGCGCTCGACGTTGAGGATCTTGCCGCGGAGAGCCAGGATCGCCTGGATGTGCGGGTCGCGACCCTGTACCGCCGAACCGCCGGCCGAGTCTCCCTCGACGAGGAAGATCTCGCTGATCTTGGGGTCTTTGCTCGTGCAGTCCTTGAGCTTGTCGGGCATGGACGCCGACTCGAAAACACTCTTGCGACGCGCGGTCTCGCGCGCCTTGCGTGCCGCGAGACGAGCGGTGTTCGCATCCATCGCCTTGCGGACCACGTTCTTGGCCTGCGTGGGATTGCGATCGAACCAGTCGCCCAAGCGGTCGCCCACGGCCTTCTGCACGTACGCCTTCGCCTCGGTGTTGCCGAGCTTGGTCTTCGTCTGACCCTCGAACTGCGGCTCGGAGAGCTTCACCGAGATGACGGCCGTGAGTCCCTCGCGAACGTCCTCGCCGGAGAGGTTCTCGTCTTTCTCCTTCAGGAGGTTGTTCGCGCGTGCATATTTGTTGACCAGGGCCGTGAGGGCCGCACGGAAACCTTCTTCGTGCGTTCCGCCCTCGTGGGTGTTGATCGTGTTGGCGAACGTGAAGACGTTCTCCGTGTAGCTCGTCGTCCACTGCATGGCCATCTCGAGCGCGATCTTGCGCTCGGTGTCTTCGGATTCGAAGTCGATGATCACGTCGTTGACGACGTCTGCGCGGCGCACCTTGTTCAGGTACTCGACGTAGTCGACCAGTCCGCGCTCGTACAGGAAGCTGTCGTTCGGGTGGTGCGGCGTCTCTTCGCCGTCTTCGCTCGCCTCGACCGAGATGGCATCCGGACGCTCGTCGCGCAACGTGATGCGGAGCCCCTTGTTCAGGAAGGCCATCTGCTGGAAGCGCGTGCGAAGGGTCTCGTAGTCGAAGTCGACCGTGTCGAAGATCGTGGCATCCGGCCAGAACGTGATGGTCGTACCGGTCGCGTCGCTCGGCTCGGCCTGGGCGAGGGGTGCCTCGGGCACGCCGCCGTTGCGGTACGACTGGCGCCAGAAGTAGCCCTGGCGCTGGACGGCGACCTCGAGACGCGAGGAGAGGGCGTTGACGACCGACGAGCCGACACCGTGCAGACCACCGGACACCGCGTATCCGCCACCGCCGAACTTGCCGCCGGCGTGCAGCACGGTGAGGACGACCTCCACCGTCGACTTGCCCTCGGTGCGATGCATGTCGACGGGAATGCCTCGACCGTTGTCGACGACGCGGACGGCGCCGTCTTCGAGGATGGTCACCTCGATGGTGTCGCAGTAGCCGGCCAGGGCCTCGTCGACCGAGTTGTCGACGATCTCGTACACCAGGTGGTGGAGTCCGCGGGCACCGGTGGAGCCGATGTACATGCCGGGGCGCTTGCGAACCGCCTCGAGCCCTTCGAGTACCTGGATCTCATCGGCGCCGTAGTCGTTGTGGACTTTCTCTGCGGGCCGGGATTCGGGTTCTTCAGGAACGCTGTCGGGGTTCACGGACGTCATAGGTTTCGCGCGCTCCACATCGGTCATCGGTAACTCGGCCAGTCTACCCTGTGCCGACAGGATCCCGACGCCTATACGCCTCTGTGACGCGATGAAAACGCCGTAACCAAGATCGGACCTGGCTCAACCGTAGGTATCGCGCGGACCACGGCCCTGAATCGCTCTGGGACCCCATTTCCAAGAGGGGACGTCAGGTCCGATGAACCGGATGCTGTCGACCCCCGCCTCCGGGAACCGCCGGACGATCTCCGACAGGATCTGCGCGCGCATGAGCTGGAGTTGCTTGGCCCATGCCGTCGAATCGGCCTGCACCGTCAGCATCCCGGCGTCGAGTGCCACCGGCCGCGTGTGCTTGGCCGTCTCGTCGCCGGCCACGTCGTCCCACGTGCGGACGAGGTCTTCGCGGGCGAGGGCGGAGTTCCATCCGGCCGTCCGCGTCAAGTCGGCGAGCACATCGCCGACACCGTGGGGATCGCGGCCGGCCGAGAAAGGGACGTTCTCCTCGGAGTCGGCCGAGCGTCGCTGCCGGCGCTTGCGACGGTAGGGAGAAGGCTCCAGTCCGCGCAGGCGGAGGTACGTCGCCATCGATTCGGGGAGATCGACCTCATCAGACATCGGGCGTCTCGACGATCCGTCCGGAATCGACCCGCACGAGGCGCGCACGGAGCGCGTCGGGCACGTCTTCTTCCACCGCCGAGGTCACGATGACCTGCTCATAGCCGCCGACCAGATCGGCGAGCCGCGACCGACGTCCGGCGTCGAGCTCCGCGAAAACGTCGTCGAGGATGAGCACCGGATCACCCAGACGCGACTCCGCCCGCAGCAGCTCCGCTGACGCGAGTCGCAGGGCGAGCGCGACCGACCACGATTCGCCGTGCGAGGCATAACCTTTCACCGGCAGGCCGCGCACGCGCAGCACCAGATCATCGCGATGCGGGCCGACGAGGGTCAGCCCTCTCTCGAGCTCGGCGGGACGTCGCGCGGCGAGGGCGGCGCGGAACTGCTCGGCCAGAGAACCCGAGTCGAGAGATTCACCGTCGATCGACTCATCGTCTTCGGGGTCTCCGCCGCGTACCGAGAGCGCCCAATCGAGGCGCGGATCGTGATCGGCGCCCGCGATAGCGGTGTAGGCGGCGGCGACGGGGGCCGCGAGATCACGAGCGAGCGAAAGCCTCGCCTCGATGACCTCGGTGCCGAGCGCGACGAGTTTGTCGTCCCACACGTCGAGAGTGGACAGGGCATCGCCGCGTACGCCCCGTGCTCTCGCAGATTTGAGCAGGGCGGTGCGCTGCTTGAGCACGCGGTCGTAGTCGCCGAGCACACCCGCAAGACGGGGAGTGCGCTGCACGAGCAGCTGATCGGCGAATCTGCGACGGGCGGACGGGTCTCCTCGTACGATCTGGAGATCTTCGGGGGCGAACAGGATGACCTGCGCGTACCGCGGCAGCTCCGCCGTCTTCACGGCCGCGCCGTTGATCCGGGCCTTGTTGGCACCCTGGCGGTTGACCTGCAGTTCGAGCAGCACGCTCCTCTCGCCGTGCGCGAGGCGCGCGCGGACGATGGCGGCCTCCGCGCCGTCGCGCACCAGGGGGGCATCGTTGGATACCCGGTGCGACCCGAGGGTGGCGAGATAGGCGATCGCCTCGGCCAGATTCGTCTTTCCCTGGCCGTTGCGACCGACGAACACGTTGGCGCCGGGACCGAGCGACACGTCGGCGACCGCGTAGTTGCGGAAGTCGACGAGACTCAGCTGCTCCACGATCACCGGGGAAGCCTACCCGCGACGTCCGACGTCAGCGCAGGAGGAGGTTCGGCTGCAGCAGGTACTTGAACGACTCCTCGCCGCCCGACGTCTGGGGCGTGACCAGCACGGGGCTGAGCTTGTTGGCGTTCTCGCTCGACGTGAAGGTGACCCGCGCGAACTCGCTGCGGACCGCACCGAGCGACTCGAGCAGGTACTGCGGGTTGAGCCCGAGGGTGACGTCCTCGCCGACGAGAGTCGCGTCGACCGATTCGGAGGCGCGCGCCTGCTCGGTGCCGGACGCATCCATCGACACGCCGTCGGCGGTGAACGTGAAACGCAGCGGTGCGGAACGGTCGAGCACGAGTGCGACACGACGAACCGCTTCGGCGAGCTCGGCGGTGTTGACGACCGCGTGGTGCTCGGTCGCTTCGGGGAAAAGACGGCGGACCGGCGGGAAGTTGCCCTTGATCAGCAGCGACGTCACGGTCTTGTTACCCGCGGTGAACGCGATGATCTCGCGGTCGCCCGACCCGGAGAAGGCGATCGAGATGTCACCACCGTGGGCGAAGGTCTTCCCGACCTCCTGCAGGGTTCGTGCCGGGACGAGGGCGGTGGTCGGCTCGTCGGAGGCCGACGTTCCGCCGTCCCAGGGGATGTCACGAAGCGCGACGCGGTAGCGGTCTGTGGCCACCAGGCTCAAGCGCGTTCCCGACACTTCGAGCTGCACGCCGGTGAGAACCGGGGTGACATCATCGCGCGACGCGGCGAAGGCGACCTGCGCGATGGCCGTCGCGAAGTCTTCGGAGGGGACGAGACCGGATTCGCCGTTGACCTCGGGGATGGCGGGATATTCCTGAACCGGCATCGATGCCAGTGTGAAACGTGCCGAACCGCAGGTGAGCACGATTCCGCCGTCGTCGTCGACGACGATCTGGATCGGCGCGTTCGGTAGGCGGCTCGCGATATCGGACAGCAGACGCCCGTGTACGAGGATCGTGCCCGGTTCGTCGACGGTCGCCTCGATGGTGGTGCGGGCGGATGCTTCGTAGTCGAAAGCGGCCAGTGACAGACCTTCGTCGCTCGCTTCGATCAAGACTCCCGCAAGGATCGGCTGCGGGTTCCGCTGCGGCAGGAGCTTGACGACGAACGACACGGCTTCGCTGAACACATCACGATTGACGTGAAATTTCACGGGTGCTCCCTCGACGTCGGGCTTGGGTTACTCATGCTAGTGCCCGCTCCCGGATGATCCGGAAAGCCCGTTCCCGTCGTAAAGGTGATCGACCCGGCTTGCTTAACAATTTTTGTTCTTCATCTTGTTAACAGCTGTGGAAACTGTGGACAACTCGGTGGATACCTGTCGCGACATGGGAACTACACGCGTGTGAGATGTGGATCCGGTGAGGAAACCGCCCCCAACGTGTCGTCGTCGGGATCACAGCATCCGAGGCTCTGTCCACAGGTCCGTCGGATCCGTGCACATCCCGCGCACGGGAAATCGAAGTTATCCACACGTTTTCCACATGTGCAGAACGCCCTCTCAGAACGCCTCCGAGGGGCCTCGAGCGCACGAAAAAGCCCCCGAGACCCGCGGAAGGGTCGCGGGGGCTCACGCGAGGGGTCAGCGCGATCGGCCGAGCTGCGTGGTGATCTCCGTCACCTGGTTGTAGATCGACCGGCGCTCCTTCATGAGGTCGCTGATCTTCTTGTAGGCGTACATCACCGTGGTGTGGTCGCGGTTTCCGAACAGCTGACCGATCTTCGGCAGAGACAGGCTCGTGCGCTCGCGGCACAGGTACATCGCGATCTGACGGGCGATCGCGATCGACTGCGAGCGACTGGACCCGTAGAGATCGTCGACCGAGAGCTTGAAGTACTGGGCGGTCGCCGTGATGATGTCGGTCGGCGAGACGACGTTCTGGTCGTCCTGATCGATGATGTCGCGCAGCACCGTCTGGGCGAGTGACATGTCGAGCGTCGAACGGTTCAGACTGGCGAACGCCGAGACACGGATGAGTGCGCCCTCGAGTTCACGGATGTTCGACGAGACAACGGTCGCGATGTACTCCATGACCTCGTCGGGAATCTCCAGTCGCTCGCTCTGCGCCTTCTTGCGCAGGATGGCGATACGCGTCTCGAGGTCGGGTGCCTGCACGTCGGTGATGAGGCCCCACTCGAAGCGGCTGCGCATGCGGTCTTCGAAGCCGGTGAGGTGCTTGGGGGGCACGTCGCTGGTGATCACGACCTGCTTGTCGTGGTCGTGGAGCGTATTGAAGGTGTGGAAGAACGCTTCCTGGGTCTCGGCCCGACCCTGCAGGAACTGGATGTCGTCGATCAGCAGGATGTCGACATCGCGATATCTGGCCTGGAACGCCGATCCGCGGTTGTTCACGATCGAATTGATGAAGTCGTTCGTGAACTCTTCGCTGGAGACGTAGCGCACGCGGATGCCGGCGTACATGCTCACCGCGTAGTCGCCGATGGCGTGGAGAAGGTGGGTCTTGCCCAATCCGGAGTCGCCGTAGATGAAGAGAGGGTTGTACGCCTTCGCGGGTGCCTCGGCGACGGCGACCGCCGCGGCGTGCGCGAAACGGTTGGACTGCCCGATGACGAAGTTGTCGAACGTGTACTTCGGGTTGAGACGGGTGTCGTTGCGCGAGGCGGGGGATGCGGACTCGGACGTGTCGTCCATGTTCGGGCGCGAGTGGGGAACCGTCGCGGGCGCAGGTGCCGGCGCCGGTTCGTGATCGATCTCCGGATGCGGCGAGTTCGCCGGCGAGCTGAGATGAGCGTCGATGAGGTCGGGGTTCACGGCGACCCGGAAGGATGCGGCGGGTTCGGGTGCGTCGACGCGGGTGAGGGCTTCCAGCAGAGGAAGTCGAAGACGCTTGTTGATCTGCGCCGCGGTCAGATCGTTCGGTACGTCGAGGTACAGAACGCCGGCGTAGACGCCGCTGGGAACGACGAGGTTGAGAAACCCGCGGAGCTGGGGAGTCACGCGGTCGTCACGGTCGAGCATCTCGAGAACCGCGGGCCAAATGGGGACGTCGGCGACCTCGTTCGGTGACATCGTCCCCCCGGGAGCTCGCGCGTCTCAGATCGACGGGCGCGCCGAACCTGTGGATAACTATCGGAGACACACGTTAGTCAGCGGTCGTCACGAGAGCAAAACCCACTGTAGATCCGGGCGGCGTGTCATTGCCAGGGGGAACCCCACAGGTTGGGGATAATCGCTCTTTGGCCTCGATCGGGTTTGAGTTCTCGGGAAGTCCGGCTTAGTCTTAGTCGGTTGACTTATGCCCTCGTGGCAGTCCCCACCGTCTGGGCCCGGATGATCGCCCGGGCGGCATCCGATACCGGAGTTATCTCATGAGCAAGCGTACGTTCCAGCCCAACAACCGCCGTCGCGCCAAGAAGCACGGCTTCCGTGCCCGCATGCACACGCGTGCCGGTCGCGCCATCCTCTCGGCTCGGCGCGCCAAGGGGCGCACCGAGCTCTCGGCCTGACCTCACTCGGTCTCACCCACCCCGTGCTCGCGAAGCCGAACCGACTCACGCGCGGATCGGACTATAAAGCCACCGTCCGGCGCGGTGCTCGGTGTGCGGGAACGCACACCGTCACCTACGTGGGCGGTGGCGGCGATGCGCCGGCACGATTTGGTTTCATCGTGAGCCGTCAGGTCGGTTCGGCGGTCACGCGCAATCTCGTCCGGCGCCGGCTGAAAGCCGTCTGCGCCGAGGCTCTCGAGCTCGTCCGACCCGGGGCGGATGTCGTCATCCGCGCTCTGCCCGGTTCGGCGACGGCGGACTTCTCGGAACTGCGCGACGACGTCGTCCGCTGTCTGAAGCGGAGGGCCGCATGAGCGCCTCCACTCTGCCCACTTCGTCGACGGGGAACGGGCACTGGGTCGCATCCGATCTCATGCGCTCGGCCCCTCTCCTTCCGCGCAACACGGCGCTGGGTGTGCTCCACGCGTATCGCGCAACGATCTCCCACGTCTACGGCGACGTGTGCAAGTACTACCCCTCCTGTTCGGCGTACGCGGTTGGTGCGGTGCAGCAGCACGGGGTCGTGAAAGGCGTGGTTCTGGCGGCCGCGCGACTCGCCCGCTGTCATCCCTGGGCTCAGGGTGGCATCGACGACGTGCCGCCTCACCGCGCCTTCCGCTATGAGCTCACCCGGCACGGCTTCGTCGTGCCCCCCGGAAAGGACTGACTCTTGGGCTTCGACCTGATTGGAACCATCCTCTGGCCGCTGAAGTGGCTGGTCGAACTCGTGCTGGTCGCGTGGCACTGGGTGTTCACGGCGATCGGCCTGGCGCCCGCAGCGGGTCTGACGTGGGTGCTCTCCATCGTCGGTCTGGTGATCGTCGTGCGCGCCGCGCTCATTCCCCTTTTCGTCCGCCAGATCAAGAGCCAGCGGAAGATGATGGAAATTGCTCCTGAACTGCGGAAAGTTCAGGAGAAGTACCGCGGTAAGAAGGATCAGCTCTCTCGTGAGGCCATGAGCCGCGAGACGATGGCGCTCTATAAGAAGCACGGCACGACCCCGGTGTCGAGCTGTCTGCCGTTGCTCGTACAGATGCCCGTGTTCTTCGCTCTGTTCAGCGTGCTCAACGACGTGCAGAAGATCGCCGCCAACCCCAGCTTCAGTGGTGTCGGCCTCCTCGACAACCGCCTCACGCAGGAGTTCTACGACGCCAAGCTCTTCGACGTCGCTTCACTTCACGTCAACCTCACGACCGCATGGAGCCAGCCCGACGGCCAGGTGTCGGTCATCATCCTGATCATCCTTGTGGTGCTGATGATCTCGTCGCAGTTCTTCACCCAGCTGCAGATCATCTCGAAGAACCTGTCCCCCGAGGCCAAGACCGGCCAGGCCTACCAGATGCAGCGCATCATGCTCTTCATCCTGCCGCTCGGCTTCATTTTCTCCGGTGTGTTCTTCCCGCTCGGCGTCGTCATCTACTGGTTCGCCAGCAACCTGTGGACGATGGTTCAGCAGTTCATCGTCATTCGCGAGATGCCGACACCCGGATCCGAGGCTGCCAAGGCCCGCGAGGAGCGCCTGGCTCGCAAGGGCAAGGCGATCGACTCGAACGGCAAGGTCGTTCCGATGGAGAAGTACCAGGCCGAGCAGCAGCGTCTGCTCGAGGAGGCCGAGCGTGCACGCGCCGCAGCCCCCAAGCGCCAGCAGCCGGTCGGCAAGCAGCGCTCCAAGAAGCAGGGCACCAAGCCGACGGCCGCCCGTCCGGCAGTGTCGCCGCCGTCCCCCGACGCGCCCGACGCACCCACACCTCGCTGACCGCCTCACCTGAAAGACGATCATGACGACTTCCGAGCAGACCGAAGCACCCGCCCCCGCGACCGATGAGCAGCTCGAGCAGGAGGGCGACATCGCGGCCGACTATCTCGAAGCGCTGCTCGACATCGCTGACATCGACGGCGACCTGGCGATGGATGTCCGCGCCGGTCGCGCCTATGTCTCGGTCGAAGCGGATGCCGCGGGCCCCATCGCCCGCCTCGCAGAGCCCGAGACGGTGCGCGCCCTGCAGGAACTCACCCGGCTCGCTGTGCAGAACAGCACCGGGCGATTCTCGCGTCTCATCCTCGACGTCGGTGGATCGCGCGACGCTCGCCAGCGCGAGCTGGAGGTTCTCGTCGATCGTGCGATCGCGCGTATCGAGGAAGGGTCGTCGCAGGCCTCGCTGCCGGCGATGTCTAGCTACGAGCGGAAGCTGATCCACGACATCGCGGCGGACCGCGGATACGCGTCCGAGTCGTTCGGCGAGGGCGCGGACCGTCACCCCGTCATTCGCCGAGCCTGACGCGTTTCACGTGAAACATCGATGACCTCTCTCGAAGCCGAGCCGGCGGCCGCCGCTGTCATCTTCGGCGACACGATCGATCAGGCCCGTCGGTTCACGAACGCCCTCGCCGAGCACGGTGAGGAACGCGGTCTGATCGGACCCCTGGAACTCCCCCGGCTGTGGACGCGTCACGTCCTCAACAGTGCCGTCGTCGCACCGCTCTTCTCGGGGCGGGTCGGCGACGTCGGTTCCGGCGCCGGGCTCCCGGGTATCGCGCTCGCGATCGCACGCCCCGACGTCGAGTGGGTTCTCATCGAACCGATGGAACGTCGCACCGTGTGGTTGGCCGAGCAGGTCGACGCGCTCGGATTGACCAATGTCGAGATCGTCCGCTCGCGCGGTGAGGAGTGGTCGGGAGCCGGAACTCTCGATATGGTCACCGCTCGCGCAGTCAGCGCGTTGAAGACGCTTCTCCCCTGGACCGCACCTCTCGTTCGCAGCGGTGGCGAACTCGTTCTCCTCAAAGGTGCGAATGCGCAGAACGAGATCAGCGCGGCGACGAAACACCTTCGTGCGCACAAGGTGACGGATGCACGGGTCGAGGTGGTGGGTGCAGACCTTCTCGCTGAGCCCACGCGCGTCATTCGTGCTGACGTCCGCGCATAGCCACAAGTGCGCTCCCGTTTCACGTGAAACATCGACGATCGGCTCTCGCTCGATAGATGCGGGCGTGGGGCCATGGTGTTTCACGTGAAACACCCCCCGAATGGATGCTGTCGGCACCCTGACGTAGACTCGATCGAGTGTGCCGAACCGGCGAGAAGGAGAGAGTTTCACGTGAAACATCCCGATGACCGGTCGCCGATGGATGCTTTCGAGGACTCGCCCATCGCACGCGAGATCGCCAACCTCTCCGCCCGTAGACGCGCACTCGAGGGTGTCGAGGTGCAGCTGTCCGGCGAGACCCGCGTCATCACTGTCTCGAATCAGAAAGGCGGCGTCGGGAAGACGACGAGTGCCGTCAATGTCGCCGCCGCGCTGGCTCAGGTGGGGGCTCGTGTGCTCGTCATCGACCTCGATCCGCAGGGTAATGCGTCCACAGCCCTAGGCGTGCCCCACAATGCCGAGGTTGCGAGCATCTACGACGTGCTGATCGATGAGGTTCGTCTGGCTGACATCGTGCAGCGGAGTCCGGAGTCTCCCCATCTCTTCTGCGCGCCGAGCACCATTCATCTCGCCGGTGCCGAGATCGAGCTCGTCTCGCGGGTCGCACGCGAACACCGCTTGCGCTCGGCCCTCGATGAATACGTGAACGATCCCGATCACCGCATGGACTTCGTGATCATCGATTGCCCTCCGTCGCTCGGTCTCCTCACGATCAACGCCTTCACCGCAGCCCGCGAAGTTTTGATTCCGATCCAGTGCGAGTACTACGCCCTCGAAGGTCTGAGCCAGCTCCTCGGCAGCGTGCAGATGATTCAGAAGCATCTCAATCCCAGCCTTCGTCTGTCGACGATCCTGCTGACCATGTACGACGGACGTACGCGTCTCGCTCAGCAGGTGGCGGAGGAGGTGCGACAGCATTTTCCGAACGAGGTGCTTCGCACCGTCATCCCGCGATCGGTGCGCGTATCGGAGGCGCCGAGCTTCGGGCAGACCGTCATCGCCTACGATGGGCAGTCGGCCGGCGCCATTGCCTATCGCGAAGCCGCGATCGAGATCATCCGGCGAGATGCCGTTGACCGGAAGGAAGCCTGATGGCGAAGAGGACTGGCCTGGGCAGGGGGATCGGCGCGCTGATTCCGACCGCGGAGCCGAGTGAGGCGCGTCCCGTCGACGTGTTCTTCCCTGACGGGCAGGCGCAGGCGGCGGCCGATCAGGCAGCGGTGGCGCGTGCCGACGATGAGGCCGCGCAGCTCGTCACGGTGCCTGGTGCCCGGTTGATCCAGGTCGACCCCCACAAGATCGTTCCGAATCCCCGGCAGCCTCGAACGAATTTCGATCCTGACGATCTCGCCGAGCTCGTCCACAGCGTCCGCGAGTTCGGGGTGCTGCAGCCGGTCGTCGTGCGACCGCTGGACGACGGGACCTACGAGCTCATCATGGGGGAGCGACGCACACGCGCGTCGCGTGAGGCCGGGCTCGAGACGATCCCCGCGATCGTGCGAGAGACCTCCGACGAGAATCTTCTGCGCGACGCCCTCCTTGAGAACCTCCATCGTTCTCAGCTGAACCCGCTCGAAGAGGCATCGGCGTACCAGCAGCTGCTCGAAGACTTCGGCATCACTCAAGACGTGCTGGCGACCCGCATCGGTCGCTCTCGTCCTCAGATCAGCAACACGATCCGTCTGCTTCGCCTCCCCGTCCCGGTGCAGCAGCGGGTTGCGGCCGGCGTTCTCACCGCGGGACACGCACGTGCCATCCTCTCGGTCGACGGGCCCGACGCCATGCAGCGTCTGGCCGACAAGATCGTCAACGAAGACCTCTCGGTGCGCGCGGCGGAGGCAGCGGCGAAGACTCCCGAGCTGAAGCGAGCCGCTCCGAAGGCCGGCGCTCGGCGAGGGCATCTCGACGAGGTCGCGGAGCGGCTGGGTGACCGGCTCAACACGAAGGTCAGGATCGCCCTGACAGCTCGTAAAGGCCAGATCAGCATCGATTTCGCAACCATCCAGGATCTCAATCGGATTCTGTCGGAGATCGGCGAAGAGGGCTACGGAGCCTGAGGCTGGAACGCCGTCGCACGCGGCGGCGGGCAGCGGAGCCCAGGGGTGTTTTCGCCGCGTACGCTTGATGGATGGCCACGCATGACGACCTGCCCCGGAGGAGGGCGAGCCTCGAACTGCTTCGCGCGGAGGCAGCCGACGAACTCTCCGTTCTCGTCCATGAACGGCTCCGAGACGGCGAAGATCCGTGGGACTTCATGGAAGACCTCCCCACGGTCGACGAGCTCGTCGTACTCATGCTGCGGGCCGAGAACATCGCCGAGAACGGTGGAGCGCGGCCCAATCGGGCGCGGCACTACCGCGTTCTCCGCCAGATCGCGCTGGACTACCCGCCACTCACCCGGGCTGTGTGGCGCCTGCTCGGCAACGAGGAGAATCACCGTCGATGGGACGCGGCGATCCGTCTCGACGCGCAATGACCTGATGCCGACGGACTGATCCGGCGGTCGGATGCCGATAGCGGAATGCAAGATCCCCCGTGACCACGGGGGCCACGAGGGATTCTCGGATGTTGCGCGCGTCAGTATGCGCGCGACGGAATGGGTCAGCCGATGAACGCGGCGAGATCCTTCTCCAGCGCGAACTTGGGCTTCGCGCCGATGATGGTCGTCTTGACCTCGCCACCCTGGAAGACCTTCATCGCCGGAATCGACGTGATCTGGTATTTCATGGCCAGATCGGGGTTCTCGTCGACGTTGAGCTTCAGAACGGTGATCTTCTCGGAGTTCTCGGACTGGATCTCGTCGAGGATCGGTCCGACCATGCGACACGGGCCGCACCACTCCGCCCAGAAGTCGACCAGGACGGGTCCATCTGCATTCAGGACGTCCTGCTCGAATGTGGCGGACGTCGTCGCCTTAGCGGTCATTGCATCTCCTTAGTGGGAAGTTCTACTCGTGATAACGCCGATCGGGGCCCGGATGTTCCTCAGGCCGCGTCGGCGTCGGGGAGGTCTTCGATCTGATCGGCCGTCACCTCGGGGGCGCCGGCCTCGCCGCGCGCGGCGAGATAGTGCTCGACGTCGAGGGCGGCGATGGTTCCGGTGCCGGCAGCGGTGATGGCCTGACGGTAGGTCGGGTCGATGACGTCGCCGGCGGCGAACACGCCCGAGACCGAGGTGCGTGAGGAGCGACCGTCGACCCAGATGGTGCCCTCGGGGGTGAGGTCGAGCATGCCGTGCACGAGGTGGGTGCGCGGATCGTTGCCGATGGCGACGAAGAGACCGTCGAGATCGAGGTGGCGGGTCGAGCCGTCGACGGTGTCGCGGAGCTCGACGCCCGATACTGCGTCCTCACCGAGGATGTCGGCGACCTCGGTGTTCCAGATGAACTCGATCTTCTCGTTCGCGAAGGCGCGCTCCTGCATGATCTTGGAGGCGCGAAGGCTGTCCTTGCGGTGGATGATGTAGACCTTCGAGGCGAACTTGGTGAGGAAGGTCGCCTCCTCCATCGCCGAGTCGCCGCCGCCGACGACGGCGATCGTCCGGTCGCGGAAGAAGAACCCGTCGCACGTGGCGCACCACGAGACGCCCCGACCGGACAGGCGCTCCTCGCCCGGCAGACCGAGCTTGCGGTAGGCGGAGCCGGTCGCGTAGACGACGGAGTAGGCCTCGTACTCCTTGCCGCTGCCCAGAGTGACCTTCTTGATCGGTCCGTCGAGGTCGAGCGAGACGACGTCGTCGTAGAGCACCTCGGCGCCGAAGCGCTCGGCCTGCTCCTGCATCTTCGTCATGAGGTCGGGACCCTGGATGCCCTCGGGGAATCCGGGGAAGTTCTCGACGTCGGTGGTGTTCATGAGCTCGCCGCCGGCTTCGACGGAACTCGCCACGACGAGTGGCTCCAGGTTCGCTCGAGCTGCGTAGATCGCGGCGGTGTATCCCGCCGGGCCCGATCCGATGATGATGACGTGACGCACGTGCGTCGCCCCCTTCGTTGGTCCTACGGCGTAAGAACTCATCGTAGCCCGGCGGTATTCCGCACCCTCGCGCTCATCCGAAGAGCGGAAGGTCGGATCTGCGGGTGGTCAGCGCTTCGGGAGGAAGCGCTGCACGATGGCGATCGCGGGCCGCAGCTCGGTCGTGCGGAACAGCGCCAGGACACCGACGTAGACGACGAGAGTGACCGTGCCGATCAGGGCCGCTCCGAGCGCACCGAAGATCTTGTCGGTCGTGGTCCAGCCGTCGATGCCCCCCGTCAGGAGGAACACACCCCACCCGACGGCGGCGGCCGGGACGGCGGCGAGGGCGAAGCGGGCGATGGACGACATCCACGACCCGACGCCGATTCCGCCCAGCCGACGGTTGAGCAGCCAGGTCGCCACGACGACCTGCGCGATGCTGGCGATCGACTGGCCCAGAGCAATTCCGGCCGCGAGATACTCGATCGGCACCGTGGCCTGAGCGATGAGAGCGGTCGTGACGACGAGGACGCACTGAAGCAGGGTGAAGAAGAACGGCGTCCGCGTGTCGTCATAGGCGTAGAACGTCCGCTGCACGACGAAGAGCACCGCGAGGGGGATAAGACATAGCAAGAAGCAGAGGAGCACGACTGATGCCTGTGTTGCTTCGGTGCGGTTGTCGGTGAAGATCCGGGAGGCCGGCACTGCAGCCACGGCGAGAGCCGCAGTTGCGACGACGATGAAGAGCCCAAGGACGCGGATGCTGCGCACAATGTCGGATCTCACGGCGGCATCGTCTCCGCGGCCGGCGTGCTCGCTGAGTTGCGTGAAATAGGGAGTACCGATCGACAGGACGATGATCGAGTACGGCAGCATGAACAACAGCCAGGCATTCTGGGATACGAGGACGCCGGGGTACTCCGATGAAGCGGCGGAGATGACTCGCGACTGCACGATGCCGGCCAGCTGTCCGGCGACGACCATCAGGAAGGTCCACCCCGCGAGCTTCCCGATCTGACCGAGCCCGACACCTTTCCATCTGAAGTCGGGACGCACATGGAGTCCGGTGCGCCGCCAGAACGCGAAAAGGATGCCCGCCTGGACGACGATCCCGAGGGTCGCGGTTCCCGCGAGGACGGCAACCATATCGGGTGTCCAGGAACTGAGCGCTGGCGAAGGGCCGAAGAGGGCGATGAAGACGACGAAACCGGCGATCGAAACGACGTTGTTGACGATGGGGGCGAAAGTGAACGGGCCGTACACGCGGCGCGCATTGAGCGACTCGCCGACGAGGGCGTACAGGCCGTAGAACAAGATCTGCGGGAGGCACCAATACGCGAACGCGGTGGCCAGAGCCTGTTGCTCGGGAGGGAACTCCGGCGCGTACAACTGCACGAGCCAAGGGGCCCCCAGGACCGAGAGCGCCGTCACGATGGTGAGGGCGACGGTGCCGAGCGTGAAGAGTTTGGAGACGAAGGCGCGGCCGCCGTCTTCATGCGCGGCCGCCTTCACGATCTGCGGTACGACCACCGCGCTGAGGAGGCCCGTCGAGATGATCGCGTAGATGTTGTTGGGCAGTTGATTGGCGATCGCGAAAGCGTTCCCCGCTTCGGCGGTCGCTCCTACAGCCGACACGAGGACGACAGAACGAAGGAAACCGGTCAGGCGCGAGATGATCGTGCCCGCCCCGATGAGGGCGCTGGCGCGTCCGAGGCCGCTCACTCGCTCACCTCTTCTTCGCTCTCGGTGGCGGCGTTCGCCCGCGCGGTTCTGCGGCGTCGCAGCACGGTGCGCACGATGCCCGCGCCCACGAAGAGCACGAGAGCCGCGCCGAGGATGGCGAGGCCGATGTTCTCCCAGTCGGCGTGCACCTCCACGGCGATGCTCGTGGGCGTCCCGATCGGCTCGCCGGTGGCACTCATCAGACGCATGTCGACCGTGACGGTTCCGTTGGCGATCTGTGCGGTGATGGGAACGGCGACCCTCGTGTTGCTGTTCGCCGGCAGAGCGGTCGCGTCGGTGCGGTTCTGCATGATCAGCCGCGGGTTGTTGGGCTGCGCGATCAGCGTCACATTGATCGGCCAGGGCAGGCCGTTGCGCACGTACGGTCGGTAGTCCGCTCCGTAGCTGAGGAGGTTGACGTCCGAGGCGAGGATCCCGACGGAGTCGAGGGTCGCCGTCGTGGCGGCCCGGTGGTCGGTGACCGCCGTCTGGGCGGCCGCCGCATCCGCTCGCCATGTCGCACTCAGCAGCTGCAGGATCTCCGCGCGCTGGCGTCCGGTCAGCAGTGTCGGGTCGTCGAGGATCGTGGCGAACCGACCGATGGTCTGCTCCTCGGCGAGCAGGGTGGTGAGGTCGGCGACACGTGCCTCGTCGGCCGGTGCGTCGACGAGCTCGACCGAGGCCGACGGGGGCGACGCGACGATCTGGTCGAGCGCGGCGGGCGCGGCGCCCGGTGCTCCCGTCGCCGCCAGGATCGCGGCGCGGAGGTTCGAGCGCGATCGGTCGGTGCCGCGGTCGACCGTCACCAGCAGCGGAGTGGACCCATCGACGAAGGCGATCTGCGCCGTCGCCTCGGCGAGCGAGGCGTCGCGCTGCACGGCGTCGTCGGCGTCGCTCGCCGTGCGCAGCAGATCGGAGATGGTCGAGTCGTACACGAGCAGTGCGGATGCCGCCGCGTCGACCCTCGCGCCGACGCGTGCGCCGTCGGCACCGGCCGACGTGCTCGAGGAGGGCACGAGGGTCAGAGCCGGCTGCTCGGCCGTGCCGAGCGCCCCCAGGGCCGCCGCGACGCCCGGACCGGCGGTGCCCGTCGCCGGCCAGTACACGGCGGCCCGCGCATCGCCGATGTCGGTCGGTGCGACGTCAGCGTCTGCGGCGGACTCCGGGGTGGTGGGCGTGGGGGTGGGGGTCTCGGGCGTCGTTCCGTCGGGCACGTACGAGACGAGGGAGAGCGGACGGAGGGGCTCGGTGAGTCCTGCCTGCACCTGGGTGGCGAGGTCGGCGTCGCCGAACTGCAGCGCGAACCTCGAGTTGGGCAGGTTCACGAGCCGATCGAGCCAGGCCCGCGCGGTGCCCGGGGCCGCGTCTCCGAGGACGCGGATGGCCGCGGGGATGGCGGGGTCGACGGCCAGGATCGCGGCGGTGCCGGCGACCGCGTCGAGTTGCGCGGTGAGGTCTCCGTCGGCGGCGGTGAGCTCGGCGAGGGCGTCGGAGGTCAACAGTCCGCGTGAGATGGCGAGCCCGGTGATGGGCACCACCACGCCGACGCTGACCGGGGCGCGCTCGCCGAGGACGACGACCGCGCTCGTGGACACGAGCGTCGCGCCGCTCGCCGTGGTCGTCGTCGCGATGATCGGGTACACCCCGGCCGGGCGGCCGAGCAGGGCGGGGTTCGCGGCCGCGACGCGGATCGGGGCGCTCGCCGCACCGTTCGTCCCCTGCGCGTCGATCGCGACGGAGCCGATGTCGGCGACCGCGACTCCGTCGCGCTCACCGGCGCTCCACCTCGTGAGAGCGGCGCGGTCGGTCAGCGGTTGGGCTCCGATGGCCAGCGACACGGTCGAGGGGCCGCCCCCCGCGGTCAGCGAGACCGTCACGGCGAGATCGGCTCCGGGGGCGAGAACGCCGTTGTCGGCGGGGACGAGCGTGAGGGTGGGCGCGGGCGCTGCGGTCGCGGTCGGCTCGGGGGTCGCCGCGGCGAAGGCCGGCACCGCCGCGCCGAGCAGGAGCGCGAGGATCGCACCGGTCGCCGCAAGACGCCGCAGGGGTCGGCGGCGCGACGCGCGAACGCGCGGGACGTGAGGAGTCTCGATCATGCGGGGCTTCTGCTCGGGTGCGGATGGAGGCCACACCGGTGCGATTGTACGGTCCACGGCTCTGCGAGCCCTGCGCGCGCGGCGGGAAACGGGAGAATGGACGGATGCTTCCCCACCCCGATCCCGTCGCGGTTCCCGCGCTCGCCGCCGATCTCGCCGCGGCGGGTTTCACGACCGATGCGGTGCGCGGTGCGTGGGGCGAAGAAGCCGACGACGCCATCGCTCGGGGCCTGCGCACGCCGGCGCTTCGAGCGCTCGGCTCGCGCGAAGACGCCCTGGCGGTGCTCGCCCGTCTGCTCGCGCTCGGCATCCCCCAGCCCGTCGCCCACGTCGATGCCGCCCTCCCCGTCACCCGAGCCGCCGGGCTCGCCGGGCTGGGCCTGGCGACCATCGAGGACGACACGGTCCGCCCGGCGGTGCTGGTGCGACCGCAGTCGTTCTCCGACGACACGGGCGACGGCGAGTGGTGGATCGCGAGCGACCTCGACGAGGCGGCGCTGGGCGGGGCCCTGCCGGAGGATCACGTGCTCGGCGTCGGGGGAGCATCGCTGACCCTGGCGCGTCTGCAGTCGGTCGCCCCCGCAGCATCCGGTCTCGACATCGGCACGGGATGCGGCATCCAGGCGCTGCGCATGCGGCGGGTGGTCGACCGCGTCGTCGCCACCGACGTCTCGGTGCGGGCGCTCCGCTTCGCAGAACTGAACGCGCTGCTCAACGGCGTCGACGGCATCGAGACGCGCCTGGGCAGCCTCTTCGACCCGGCGGGTGACGAGGTGTTCGACCGCATCGTGTCGAACCCGCCCTTCGTCATCACACCGCGGGTGACCGGCGTGCCCGCCTACGAGTATCGCGACGGCGGCATGGTGGGCGACGCCCTCGTCTCCACGTTCGTCCACGGTGTCGGGGAGCGCCTCGCACCCGGCGGCGTGGCACAGCTGCTCGGCAACTGGGAGACCCGCGACGGCGTCGCGGGACTCGACCGCGTGCGCGAGTGGGTGGCCGCCTCGCCCGTCGCGCTCGATGCGTGGGTGGTGGAGCGGGAGTGGCTCGACCCCGTCGCCTACGCCGAGCTGTGGATCCGCGACGGCGGCACCCTCCCCGGTTCACCCGGCTTCGCCGGCCTGGTCGACGCGTGGCTCGACGACTTCGCGACGCGGGGCGTGACTGGCATCGGCTTCGGCTACATCGTGCTGCGGCGGGCGGCTCCCGGTGCGACACCCCTCGCCCGCTACGAGACGGCCTTCGGAGCGGGGGACGGCGCGCTGGGCGCCCACGTCGACGCGGTGCTCGCCGCCCACGATCGCCTGGCCGCTCTCGATGACGACGCGCTCGCCGGTGAACGCCTGGTCGTCGCCCCCGACGTCACCGAGGCGCGCCACCACCGTCCCGGTGAAGAGGAGCCCACCGTCATCGAGCTGCGTCAGGGCGGCGGCTTCGGCCGTGCGCTCTCGGTCGATCCGGGGCTCGCGGCGCTCGTGGGAGCCTGCGACGGCGACCTTCCGCTCGGTTCGCTGA
The DNA here is from genome assembly GCF_003635115.1 of Microbacterium sp. AG1240. GTDB lineage: Bacteria > Actinomycetota > Actinomycetes > Actinomycetales > Microbacteriaceae > Microbacterium. The sequence goes on along the minus strand of NZ_RBXJ01000003.1, from coordinate 192,537 downwards.
TCGACGCGATCGCACAGCTCCTCGAGGTCGACGCCATCGCGCTGCGTGCCGACCTGCTACCGCGGGTGCGCGAGCTGGTGCTCACCGGATTTCTCGGCTGGACCCGCGGATAGGCTCGTTCAATGCTCAACATGGCCGAGGGCGTCGCGCGTCTGGGCGCGCTCGCCACCTCCCCGACCGTCGCGACCCTCGCGCGCGCCTTCGCCGAGGCCGGTTTCGAACTGGCGATCGTCGGCGGGCCCGTGCGCGATGCGCTCATCGGGCGCGCCGTCAACGACCTCGACTTCACCACGAACGCGCTCCCCGACGACATCCTCCGCATCATCACGCCGATCTCGACGGCGCGGTGGGACATCGGGCGGGATTTCGGCACGATCGGTGCCCGCGTGCGTCTTCCCGACGGCGGCACCGAACAGGTCGAGGTCACCACCTACCGCGCCGACAGCTACGACGGGGTGACACGCAAGCCGACCGTCGAGTTCGGTGACACCCTCGACGGCGACCTCGTGCGCCGTGACTTCACGGTCAACTCCATGGCACTGCGGGTGCCGGCGCAGACCCTCGTCGACCCGACGGGCGGCGTCGAAGACCTCCTGGCGCAGACGTTGCGCACCCCCGCCGACCCGGCGGTGAGCTTCGGCGACGATCCGCTGCGGATGCTGCGCGCCGCCCGGTTCTCGGCGCAGCTCGGTTTCGATGTCGCGACGCCGACGCTCCAGGCGATGGCCGAGCTCGGCGAATCGCTGCGGATCGTGAGTCCCGAGCGCATCCAGGGCGAGCTCGTCCGACTGCTGCAGAGCGACGACCCGGTGCGGGGCATCCGCATCCTCGATGAGACGGGCCTGCTCGGCCGCTTCCTGCCGGAGGTGCCGGCCCTCCGCCTCGAGGTCGACGAGCACCACCACCACAAGGACGTCTACGAACACTCGCTGACGGTGCTGAGACAGGCGATCGAGCTCGAGCGGTCGAGGCATCCGGGTTCTCCCCCCGACGTTCCGCTGCGTCTGGCAGCCCTCCTGCACGACATCGGCAAGCCGGCGACCCGCCGGCTCGAGCCCGGCGGAGGCGTGACCTTCCACCATCACGACGTGCGCGGCGCCCGCCTCGCGCGCAAGCGCCTGCAGGAACTGAGGTTCGACTCCGACACGATCGGCGTGGTCTCGCGGCTCGTCGAGCTGCACCTGCGGTTCTTCGGCTACGCCGAGGGTACCTGGACGGATTCGGCGGTGCGCCGGTACGTGCGCGATGCCGGCGACGAACTCGAGCGGCTGCACATCCTCACCCGCGCCGACGTGACCACGCGCAACCGCCGCAAGGCCGACCGCCTCTCGTTCGCCTACGACGACATCGAGGCACGCATCGCCACCCTGCGCGAGCAGGAGCAGATCGACGCGATCCGCCCCGAGATCGACGGCAACCGCATCCAGGAGATCCTGGCGATCGGTCCGGGGCGCGAGGTCGGCGAGGCCTACCGTTTCCTGCTCGAGCTGCGCCTCGACGAGGGTCCGCTCGGCGAGGACGCCGCGGAGCAGCGCCTGCGCGAATGGTGGGCCGCCCGCGGCTGACCATGCGGCCCCGGCGGGCTACGGCGCCGGGGCCGCCGTGGGATCGGCGTAGGAGGTGGCCTGGGGAGCGGGCGACGCGTTCGGGGCCGGGTCGCCGGTCGTCACGGAGGGCACCTGCGGGAACGGGAACGTCGGCGCCACGGCGTCGTCGATCGCGGGGTCGCCGCTGAGCCAGTCTTCGGCGGCGATCTCCTGCAGCGGGAAGATGTTCCACACGGGCTGACGGCCGATCTCGCGTTCACCGACGGGTGTCGGGCCTCCGCCGCCGTAGAAGTACCAGTCGAAATCGTCGCTCTGACCTCCCTGCCCGACGGTGGTCAGCGGGCGGCCGTTCTGATCGAACAGCTGCACACGCTCGATGGGGTTGCCCTCCGCGTCGTAGGCGAAGACGTTGCGCACCCGCTCTCCGTCGACCGCGAGGCCGGGGGTCGACGACGAATAGTCGACGGGGGTCGACGAACTGTACGAGCGCCACTGGGCATACGTGAACATGGCGCCGAAGACCAACATCGGCAGGAGCACCCAGGCGGCCAGGTTGACGGTCACGAGGATGCCGCGGCCCCACTGCCGCGGAAGCCACCGGCCTCGACCCCACTGGACGCTCACGATCACGCAGGCGACGAGGATGACCACGCCCACCAGGTCGAGCTGGAGCCACTGGCTGCGGCCGAACACCGTGATCGCCTCGAAGACCACGACCGCACGGATGAGCCACCACGCCGGGCGCAGCGCTGCGAGGAAGTCCCAGGTCGCCGCCGCCGCGGGGTGGGCGCGCAGCCGGCCCGTCAGCGACTTCGATCGTCGTGCGACGCGCTCGACGAGACCGGGGCCCCGACCGGGTTCGACCCGCGGCGGGAGCCCCGCCGCCGCGCGCAGCTCGTCGGCATAGGCCGCAGCATCCGGCAGCGCGAACGCGACCCCGCTGTCGGCGGCCTGATCTGCCATGTCGGCCGGGAGACCGTCGACCAGCTCGTCGACCTCGTCGGCCGGCAGATCGTCGAGACGACGGCGCACGGAGGCGGCGAAGGCCGCGATGTCGGCCTCGACGGGCGAGATGTCGATCGTGCTCATCGGGCTTCTCCGATCGTGCGCAGTTTGGTGGGGGCCTTCTCGTCGAGCAGGCGCGTCATGGCGAGACTGAAGTCCGTCCAGTCGCTGCGCTGGGCGGCGAGCATGTCGCGACCCTGCGGCGTGACGGCGTAGTACTTGCGGTGCGGGCCGCCGTCGGAGGGGACCACATAGCTCGACAGCGCCCCCGCGCCGTACAGGCGGCGGAGGGTGCCGTAGACCGAGGCGTCGCCGACGTCTCCGAGTCCGGCATCGCGCAGGCGGCGAACGATGTCGTAGCCGTACCCGTCGTCGTGCTGGACGACGGCGAGCACCGCCGCGTCGAGCACCCCCTTGAGCAATTGCGTCGTGTCCATGCGGCTCCTCTCGATCGAACGGTACCACGCACTGCGTAATAGCGGAATGACGACGACCTAGCCGATCCACGGGGCCGCGCCTACACTGGCGTCAGCCCCATCACCGTTGATCGGAGCATCTTGTCCTCATCGTGGTCTCCCCGGCCGCGGGTGGCGCCCGACACCTCGCGCCTGCTCATCGAGCGTGCTCACGAGGAGTTCCTCTCCGGCAACGCCGACGACCTCCGGGTCGGGGACGTGCGCGGCATCGTGCGCGAATCGTGGAGCCGTTCGCTCGCGTCGCTCGTGGGAGCGGAGGCACTGCCCCGGGTGGAGCTCGTGGGCGACGAGCTCGAGGCCTACCGCCGCACCCACCCGCTCGCCGGCGTGATGGAGATGGTGCGGTCTTTGCTGCTGCCCGGCACGGCGGAGGAATCAGGGGTGGTCGTCGCGGTCGGCGACGCGGCAGGGCGACTGCTGTGGGTCGAGGGCGACCGGCACGTGCGATCCCTCACCGGAGACATGGGCTTCGTGGAGGGGACGAACTGGGCAGAGCACGCCGTCGGCACGTCGGCCCCGGGGACGGCGCTCGCGCTCGGGCGATCGGTGCAGATCCGCGGTGCGGAGCACTACAACCGCCTCGTGCAGCCGTGGTCGTGCACGGCCGCTCCGGTGCACGACCCGGAGACGAGACAGCTGCTCGGAGTGATCGATGTGACGGGCGGGGTGGAGGCGGTCACACCGCAGGCCCAGCTGCTCGTCGACGCGACGGCTCGGGCGGTCGAGGGCGAGCTGCTCGTCGCCCGCCTGCGGGCGCGGGCTGCAGCCGCGGGTCGCGCACCCGTGCGGCGCCGACCGCCGGTTCGCCAGGACGCGATGCTACGCACCCTGGGCCGCGACCGCGCTCTGCTGGAGGTGACGGGCGACGGCGTCGAGACGGCCGTCGAGATGTCGGCACGCCACGCCGAGATCCTCCTCATGCTCGCCGTGCACCGCGAAGGGTTGTCGGCCGAGGCCTTGAGCGAGCTCGTCTACGACCATGCGACGCCCGAGACCCTGCGCCCGGAGATGGTGCGTCTGCGCCGCGTGCTCGAGCCGATCGCACCGGGTCTCGTGCCCACCTCGCGGCCTTACCGGCTCCCGTCGCCGCTCGAGACCGATGCCCATCACGTCCTGTCGCTCCTCGATCGCGGTGCCCACCGCGTCGCCTTCGCCGCGTATCGCGGTCCCGTGCTGCCCGACTCGACTTCGCCCGGCGTCGTCGACGTGCGCGAATCGGTGCGGCTCGCCCTCAGAGAGGCGCTGATCGCCGAGGCGGGGGTCGACGTCCTCCTCGCCTACGCCGACACCGCCGACGGGCGGGACGACGACGAGGTGCTGCGTCTGTGCCTGGCACTGCTTCCGGCGCGCTCGCCCAAACGCGCCGGGCTGGTCGCACGCATCGAACGCCTCGAGCAGCACTGACCGGGGAGCCGTCGGCGGCGGTCGTTACGCTGAAGACATGGACGCACAGACCCTCGACATCTTCTCGGCCGCCCGCGCCCGCCGCGACGTCGCGCGCATCCGCGAGGCGCTCGCCGAGGTGCGCTCCGGCGACATCGCGCGGGTGATCGTGCGCTCGCCGCGCTACGGGCTGTACGCCGTCGAGGGTCCGGTGCGCATCGGGGTGGGCGGTCAGCCGATCGTCGGCGACGTGATCCTGGCGACGAGCTCCGAGATCCAGCGCATCGAACTCGGCGTGGCCGGCCCCGAGGCCGACGCCGATGCGGAGGTCGTCGACCCCGGCTCTCTCGCGCACGGCACCCCGGTGCGCGCCACTCTCCAGACGCCCACGCACGGCGTCTTCGCGGTGACCGGCCCCGTCACCTCCGGCAACGACGCCTTCCTCCTCGTCGGCAGCTGGATCGTCGCCGACGGCGGAGCCGTCGCTCCCCGGGTGGTCTCGATCGAGCGCCTCGAGGGTCTCGACCTGCACGAGGGCAACGTGCCGCCGCTGCGCTCGGTGCTCGTCGACGCCGAGGTGTAGTCGGCTCTCCGGATGCCGCGGCGTGCCCGTCGCAGCATCCGTTCGTCTCCTTCGATCCGCGCAACCGGATGCAACGTGCGCCGACGTACCGTCGGGGCATCGCCGCCGTGAAGCCGCCGCGGCGATTCATGACCGTCGAAGGAGACACAACATGACCATCGTCGAAGAGGGCGTCTCGAGCGTCTACGCAGCTCCCGGCCAGCGCGGTGCGCTCGCCGAGTATCGCAACCGGTACGGCCACTACATCGGCGGCGAATGGGTCGCCCCGGTCAAGGGCGAGTACTTCGAGAACATCACCCCGATCACGGGGAAGGCGTTCTGCGAGGTCGGCCGAGGCACGGTCGAAGACATCGACCGGGCCGTCGACGCCGGGTGGAAGGCGTTCGCCGGCTGGGGCAAGACCACGCCCGCCGAGCGCAGCATCATCCTCAACAAGATCGCCGACCGCATGGAGCAGCACCTCGAGTCGATCGCGGTCGCCGAGACGTGGGAGAACGGCAAGCCGGTGCGTGAGACGCTCGCCGCCGACATCCCGCTCGCGATCGACCACTTCCGTTACTTCGCGGGCGTGCTGCGGGCCCAGGAGGGCTCTCTCAGTCAGCTCGACGAGAACACGGTCGCCTACCACTTCAACGAACCGCTCGGTGTGGTGGGACAGATCATCCCGTGGAACTTCCCCATCCTCATGGCGACGTGGAAGCTCGCCCCGGCGCTCGCCGCGGGAAACTGCGTCGTGCTCAAGCCCGCCGAGCAGACGCCCGCATCGATCCTGTTCCTCTTCGACCTCATCGGCGATCTGCTGCCGGCCGGGGTCGTGAACATCGTCAACGGTTTCGGCATCGAGGCCGGAGCACCCCTGGCCTCCCACAAGCGCATCCGCAAGATCGCGTTCACCGGCGAGACCACGACCGGTCGCCTGATCATGCAGTACGCCTCGCAGAACCTCATCCCGGTGACGCTCGAACTCGGAGGCAAGAGCCCGAACGTGTTCTTCGAAGACGTCGCGCGGTCGACCGACGACGCCTACTACGACAAGGCGCTCGAGGGGTTCACGCTCTTCGCGCTGAACCAGGGCGAGGTCTGCACGTGCCCGTCGCGAGCGCTCATCCAGCGCTCGATCTACGACGGGTTCCTCGCCGACGGACTCGACCGGGTCGCGAAGGTGAAGCAGGGCAATCCGCTCGACCCCGAGACGATGATCGGCGCGCAGGCCTCGAACGATCAGCTCGAGAAGATCCTGTCGTACATCGACATCGGAAAGCAGGGCGGGGCGAAGCTCCTCACCGGCGGCGAGAGGGTCGACCTGGGAGGCGAGCTCTCGAGCGGCTACTACGTCGCCCCGACCGTCTTCGAGGGCACCAACGACATGCGCATCTTCCAGGAGGAGATCTTCGGTCCGGTGCTGTCGGTGACCTCGTTCGACGACTTCGACGACGCGATGTCGATCGCGAACGACAGTCTCTACGGCCTCGGTGCGGGCGTGTGGAGCCGCAACGGTGACACCGCCTACCGTGCGGGACGGGCGATCCAGGCCGGACGCGTGTGGACGAACACCTACCACCAGTACCCCGCGCACGCGGCGTTCGGCGGGTACAAGCAGTCGGGCATCGGGCGCGAGAACCACCTGCGGATGCTGGATCACTACCAGCAGACGAAGAACCTGCTCGTGTCGTACGCCGACGGGGCGATGGGCTTCTTCTGATCGGCGCTGTCGCCGCAACCGCTCGACGAAAGGACCTGTCATGACCGACTATTCGAGGGTCGACGTGACCGAAGCCGCGGCATCGCTGCTCCGCGACCTGACGAAGCAGCACGGTCCGCTGATGTTCCACCAGTCGGGCGGATGCTGCGACGGCAGCTCGCCCATGTGCTACCCGGTGGGGATGTTCCTCACCGGGTCGGGTGACGTGCATCTCGGGGCGATCGACGCCGGGCTCGACGACCCCATCGAGGTGTACATGTCGGAGTCGCAGTTCGAATACTGGAAGTACACGCACCTCACCATCGACGTCGTGCCGGGCCGGGGCGCCGGCTTCTCGGTCGAGGGCCCGACGGGCATGCGGTTCCTCATCCGCTCCCGGATGCTGGAGCCCGCCGAGCTGGCGGCGTTCGGGCTCGCGAAGGGCTGACCCCGCAGCATCCGCTCGCCGGAGAAATGCACCGAGGTCGGAGGTTTCACGTGAAAACCTCCGACCTCGGTGCGGTGCTCCGGCGCCGACGTGTCAGGGAACGACGACCGCGCGGCCGCGCACCTCGCCGTGGTGGAGCTTGCGGTACGCCTCGACGGCCTGATCGAGGTCGTAGCGCTCGACGTGCACGCCGACCGACCCGGTGCGGGCGAGATCGAGCACCTCGATGAGCTCGCCGCGCGTGCCCCAGTAGGGAGCACGAACGGCCGCGCCCATCGGCGTGGAGAAGAAGCCGGCGGGCATGATGCCACCGCCGATCCCGACGATGTGGATGAAGCTGTTGACGGCGGCGACCTCGCGGGCGAGGTCGATGGTGGGCTGCACGCCGACGAAGTCGAAGACGGCGGACGCGCCGAGTCCGTTCGTGAGTTCGCGGATGCTGTCGGCCGCGCCCGGGCCGGAGACCACCGTGTGGTGAGCGCCGACCTCGGTCGCCAGTTCGAGCTTCTCCTCGCTCACGTCGACGGCGATGACCGTGACCTGCGAGATCGCGCGCAGGATCTGCACGCCGACGTGGCCGAGGCCTCCGACGCCGATGACCACGGCGACGCCGCCCGGGTAGAGCTTCTCGCGGGCCGAGACGATCGCGTGGTACGGCGTGAGGCCGGCGTCGGTGAGCGATACGGTCTCGACCGGGTCGAGGTCGCCGAGCGGCACGAGATGGCGCGGGTCGTCGACGATGACGTACTCGGCCATCGCGCCGGGCGCACCGAGGCCGGGAGGGGTGATGCCGAGCTCGGCCGCGTAGGGGCAGTAGTTCTCGGCGCCCTGAGCGCAGGCGTGGCAGCGCCCGCAACCCCACGGCCCGTAGATGGCGTAGGGGTCTCCGACCTTCAGGCCCTCGACGCCGTCGCCGAGCTTGTCGATGACGCCGGCGCCTTCGTGACCGAGGGTGAGCGGCAGACCGTAGGTGTACTGCTCCTCGGGAAGGTCCATGACGAACCAGTCGGAGTGGCAGAGCCCTGCCGCGGTGACCTTGAGGCGGATCTGGCCGGGGCCGGGTTCGGGGGTGTCGATCTCGACGACCTCGGGTCCCTTGCCGATCTCGCGATACTGCACTGCCTTCATGGCTCTCCTTCTTTCGGGGCGGTACCTCCACTCTGCACCCGTGACGCACCCGCGTCACGGGGGGTTGCCGCATCCCCGATGGTCAGCGACCGAGGAGGGCCGTCCAGCCGCCCATCACGGTGAAGAGCCATCCCAGTCCGAGCACGCCGAAGACGATCAGCGCGACCCATGACACGCGCGTCTTGAGTCGACGGCCGGATGCGGCGACGCCGGGCGGAGGCGGAAGCAGAACCGGCGCCTGTCCGGGCTGCGCGCCCGGGATGCCCGAGGCGACCGCGTCGAGGGCGGGGGGCGCGAGCCGGTCGTCACGCCAACGCGCCCACTGGGAGAGCTTGTCGAGCAGCGCGGCGACCACGGTGAACAGCCAGCCCCACGTCGCCGGGTCGAGGGTCGACACGTCGCGCTTGGCATAGAGGAAGAGCCAGTCGTCGACGATCTCGACGTCGAGCTGCGCGGCGTTGTCGATGAAGCGCGCCATGATGTCGGGCGTGAACAGGTAGAGCGCGTCGCGTTCGTAGCCCTGAGGGCAGTACAGCGCGAAGTGCTGGTCGAAGTCGCCCTCGAGGCTGAGCCGCTGGTCGCGGTCGTAAGTGGCGGGGAGGTTGGAGGCGCCGAAGAGGCCGTTGTTGCCGATCGCGTCGAGGATGATGTGCGGCAACGGCACGTCGAGCTTGACCGCGACGTAGCCCCAGCGATGCGTCGTGCGATTCTTGCCGCTGCCCGTCGTGTAGCTGTAGTTCGCGAACTCGACGAAGCGGGGCTGCTCTCCGCGCATCAGGTCGGTCGAGGCACGGCTGCTCCCCCGGTGGAAGATCATGCCGGGCAGCTGCGGGTCATCGAGCTTCGGTACGTAGGTGAGTCCGTTCGCCCGGGCGAACCGGTCGAGACGCATCCAGCGCACGGCCCGGCCGCGGACGCCGCGCACGGCGAGGAAGACGATGCCCCCGCAGACCGCGATGGCCACGATCACGGGGAAGACGGCGACGCCCCCGAGCCCGCCCCGCACGAGCGCCGTCACGACGCCGACGCCGACGGTGAAGAGGGTGGAGACGATCACGAACCCGCCGATGACCACGATGACGATGCCCGCGGCGCTCGACGTGGGGGCGCGCCCCTCCGTCTTCATGCGTCGGACGTGGGCTCGCGCCTCGCGCGCGTCGACGGGCTCGGTCAAGGGGCGCGCGTCGAACGCCACGCCGCTCATCGGGTCTCGGCTGTCCGCTGCATGACGTCCACGCTACCCACGCGCCGCCGCTGGCCCTGGCCGCGAAACCCGTTCCCCGCGGCGAGACCCCGACATATTGCCCGGGTCTCGCCGCGCAGACGCGGTCTCGCGGGTAGGGCGACGGAGGGGACGGGGCATCCGCTACACTGAGGAGGTTGTCTGGCAGCGGTCTGTCCGCGTGAGTCCCGATGACGTGCACACACCCTCCTGCTTCCGGGAAATGCCCGGAAGCCGTTCTAGTCCGAAGGAGGTGGGTTAGTGACGCACCAGTACGAACTCATGGTCATCCTTGATCCCGAGGTCGACGAGCGCCAGGTCGCTCCGAAGCTCGATGGTTTCCTCAAGGTCATCACGAACGACGGCGGCTCGATCGACAAGGTCGACATCTGGGGCCGCCGGCGACTCGCTTACGAGATCCAGAAGAAGAACGAAGGCATCTACGCCGTCGTCAGCTTCACCGCCACGAGCGAGGCCACGCAGGAACTCGACCGTCAGCTCAAGCTGAACGAGCAGATCATGCGTACCAAGGTCCTCCGTGCCGAGGAAGCGATCGCCATGATCGCCTCCGAGAAGCAGCGCTCCGACGAGAAGGCTGCCCGCAAGGCAGCGCGCCCCGCCAAGCAGGACGCGTAGCGCCATGGCCGGTGAAACGATCATCACGGTCGTCGGCAACCTCACCGCCGATCCCGAGCTGCGTTACACGCAGAACGGGCTCCCGGTGGCGAACTTCACCATCGCGTCGACCCCCCGCACGTTCGACCGTCAGGCGAACGAGTGGAAGGACGGCGAAGCGCTGTTCCTCCGCGCGTCGGTGTGGCGCGAGTTCGCCGAGCACGTGGCGGGTTCGCTGACGAAGGGTGCACGGGTCGTCGCGACCGGTCGCCTCAAGCAGCGTTCCTACCAGGACCGCGAGGGCCAGAACCGCACCTCGATCGAGCTCGAGGTCGACGAGATCGGCCCCTCGCTGCGTTACGCGACCGCACAGGTCACGCGCGCAGCGTCGGGCGGCGGAAGCGGCCAGACCGGTGGCGGGCAGTCCCGTCCGCAGGTCGCGGCCGACGAGCCGTGGTCGACGCCCGGATCCTCGACCGGAGGCAGCACTCCTGCCGCCGGCGGAGCCGACGCGTGGAGCACGCCCGGCAGCTACGGCGACGACACCCCCTTCTAAATGCCCGTCGATCGGCAGCGCGGTGAGAGCCGCACGGTGCCGAGAGACAGCATCCACATTTCACAGTAAGGAAGCACTATGGCTGGAAAAGCCACCGGCGACCGCCGGAAGCCGCGGAAGGGCGCGAAGAACGCGGCCCCCGCGAAGGCGATCCGCGTCGGCCTCATCGACTACAAGGATGTCGCCACCCTCCGCAAGTTCATCTCGGAGCGCGGGAAGATCCGCGCCCGTCGTATCACCGGTGTCTCGGTGCAGGAGCAGCGACTCATCGCCCGCGCGATCAAGAACGCGCGCGAGATGGCTCTCCTGCCTTACGCCGGCGCCGGCCGCTAAGGAGCAACCATGTCGAAGCTCATTCTCACGAACGAGGTCACGGGGCTCGGTAGCGCCGGAGACGTCATCGAGGTCAAGGACGGCTACGCCCGTAACTACCTCATCCCCCAGGGATTCGCTGTGGCGTGGACCCGCGGTGGCGAGAAGCAGGTCGCGTCGATTCGCGCGGCCCGTGAATCGCGCGCGATCCACGACCACGAAGAGGCCGTCGCCCTGAAGGACACCCTCGAGTCGAACAAGGTCAAGCTCGCCGTCAAGGCCGGCAACGAAGGCCGCCTCTTCGGCGCCGTCAAGACCGGCGACGTCGCAGACGCCGTCAAGGCCGCCGGTCTCGGCGACCTCGACAAGCGCAAGATCCAGATCACGTCGCCGATCAAGTCGGTTGGCGAGCACGAGGCGACCGTTCGCCTGCGTGACGATCTCACCGCCGTGATCACCCTCCAGGTAGTTGCTGCGAAGTAGTACCGAACGTCGGTCCTTCGGGACCATCGGATGCCGCGGACCCTCAGGGGTCCGCGGCATCCGTCGTTCGACGTCAGTGCGCCGATCGCTCGGCGCCCGAGCGACTCTTCCGACCGCCGATGTCAAGTTTTCGCGGCAGTTATCCCCGAAGTTGTACACATGCGGCAGATGGTTTCGCAGAACCTTCAACCCACACTTCAAGTCGTCTGGGGAGGGTGGCATGTGGATACACTAATGCCTGATCAGGCGGCATTTATTACCCTCAAGTAAGTAGCATTCTGCAGATTCTCCACAGGTGTTGTACACAGGCCGCCCGGCGTTTCTCGACATCTCTCCACAGACTTATCCACAGGCCGGTTTGCGAGGGGCTGATCGCCTCCATAGCGTGGGGGCAGCCCACCGAAGAAACCCCGTCGAGACGCGCGATCACCGGCCGTGTCGGAGGTTGGTGGTGACATCTCCCGAAGCGGATCGCACCTCGTCCGCTTCGTTTTTCGGTGCGCTCCGCGCGCCGATGCGCACAACCCCGCGGAGCCCATGAACGGAGACCACGTGTCGATCGCCGACATCTCGGAAGAACGCCTGGGCGGACCCCGCAAGCACGAGCGCACCCCTCCGCACGACCTGCTGGCAGAGCAGAGTGCGCTGGGCGGAATGCTGCTGTCGAAAGACGCCGTCGCCGACGTGATCGAGACGCTGCGAGGGGCCGACTTCTACGTGCCGAAGCACGAGTTGATCTTCGACGCCGTACTGACCCTCTACTCGCACGGCGAGCCCACCGACGTCGTCGCCGTCACCGACGAGCTCATCAAGACCGGCGAGCTGCAGCGCGCCGGCGGTGCCGACTACCTCCACACGCTGACGTCGATCGTGCCGACCGCGGCCAACGCGGGCTATTACGCCTCGATCGTCGCCGAGCGGGCCCTGCTGCGCCGCCTCGTCGAGGCCGGCACCCGCATCGTGCAGATGGGCTACAACGGGCAGGGCGACGCCCTCGACCTCGTCAACAACGCCCAGGCCGAGATCTACAACGTCTCGGGAGCCGAGACCGCCGAAGACTACGTGCCGTTGACGATCGCCGTCGACGCCGCCGTCAACGAGATCGAGGCCGCCCGCGGCCGCGACGGTCAGATGACCGGAATCCCCACAGGGTTCAGCGGACTCGACCAGCTCACCAACGGCCTTCACCCGGGCCAGATGATCATCATCGCCGCGCGACCCGCCATGGGTAAGTCGACGCTCGCGCTCGACTTCGCCCGCGCAGCGGCCATCAAGCACAACATGCCGACGATCTTCTTCTCGCTCGAGATGGGGCGCAGCGAGATCGCCATGCGTCTCATGAGTGCCGAGGGCGCGATCCCGCTGCAGAACATGCGCAAGGGAACCCTCGACTCCCGCGACTGGACGACGATCGCCGCCACGCGCGGCCGTATCAACGAGGCGCCGCTCTACATCGACGACAGCCCCAACATGACGCTCGTCGAGATCCGCGCGAAGTGCCGCCGCCTCAAGCAGCGCGAGGGTCTGAAGATGGTGGTCATCGACTACCTGCAGCTCATGACGAGCGGCAAGCGCGTCGAGTCGCGTCAGCAGGAGGTCAGCGAGTTCTCGCGTGCGCTCAAGCTGCTCGCAAAGGAGCTCGGGGTTCCCGTCATCGCGCTGTCGCAGCTTAACCGTGGCGCCGAGCAGCGAGCCGACAAGAAGCCCGCCCTCTCCGACCTCCGCGAGTCGGGCTCGATCGAGCAGGACGCCGACATGGTGGTGCTGCTGCACCGCGAAGCGGCGTACGAGAAAGACAGCCCGCGTGCCGGCGAGGCCGACCTGATCGTCGCGAAGCACCGCAACGGTCCGACCGACACGATCACCGTGGCCTTCCAGGGCCACTACTCGCGCTTCACCGACATGGCCGTGGGGATGTAGAAGGACGTTTAGGTCCCTCGTGACGTCAGGGTTATGGGTTTCGACGGCGTAGCGCGAACGCTCCCGGCCGGCTTGGTGGCGTTAACCGCGCCCTAGGGGGCTGCGACAACGTGCCCGAAGGCAAGCTGGGCGAAGATGACACGAGGGTCAGGCCGATGCCGCGGCCCTCACGCAAGGCGTGGGTGGTGAGCTGCCCCCACAGCTCGCAGCCGGGTTTAATTGAGCTCGACTCCGATTGCAGTGACGAGCACTACGTCGGCGCTCCGCTGGTGTGAGCGTTAGCGGATGATTCCTTCTCGCGCGCCGATGCGGCCGAGCTCGGCGGTGGTGGCGCTGCCCTCCCAGTCGCCGATGACTGTGCACGCGTACGCGCCTGCTGCTGCGGCGCGATTGAGACGCGCTGTCATGGGCGTATCGGTTCCCCACAAGCTGAGGTAGCCGGCCACGAAGGCATCGCCAGCGCCTACTGTGTCGACTACGTCCACGGCAATTGCGGGCTGCTCCACGCGTTGCAGCCGGTTTGCGCCGAGCGCGCCCTTGGCCCCGCGCTTGATCACGACTTCCCGAGGGCCCAGGTCCAGCAGCCGTTCGGCAAGCTCCGGTGCGGTACCGGTACCGACGAGCAGGGCGGCCTCGTCCTCTCCGGCGAACACTACGTCGGACAGCGACGCGATCCACGCATACACCTCGCGAGGGTCTCGGTCGCGCCAGACGGCTTCGCGGTGGTTCACGTCGAACGAGACACTGGCGCCTGCCGCCCGGGCACGCCGGGCGATGTCGACAGCGCAGTCCAGCGCCGTTTCGGAGAGCCCGGGGAGGATGCCGGTGAGATGCACAACGTCCGCACTGTGCAGCAATTCATTAGGGACGTCCGAAGACTCGATTGTGGATGCAGCGCTACCGCGGCGCCAGAAGCTCACGGTACCCGTCGACGTGGTTTGCCGATGTTTATGCATGAATCCGGTCGGCCGGTCGGCGCACCTCGGGGCATGCACCTCGACTTGCTCGGCGCGAAGCTCGCGGGCAATCAGGTCACCGATCGGGTCATCGCCGAGCCTGCTCACCCAGGACACTCGCGTTCCCAGCCGGGCAAGCGCGATCGCGACGTTGCTCTCCGCGCCTCCGAAGCTCAGTGTGTGCGCGCGGGATGCATGAAGAGGACCGGGACGGTCGTTTGCGACCAACCCCATCGTCTCGCCAACGGTCACAATGTGGACGGGGTTTGTCATGAGCCGCCCCGGGTCTCCGCAACGGAGCGGACTGCCTGACGTGCCCGGTGGGCGAGTTCTTCGAGGTCGCCACCGGCGAAGGCGTCGACGATCAGTGGCCCTCCCAGGCTCACCGCGATGCAGCCTGCACGAATCCACGCCGGGATTGCTTCGAGAGTGACCCCACCTGAAGGCAGGGTCTGCACGTCGGGGAGTGGCCCCGCCAGTTGCCGGACGTAGTCGGACCCGACGGTGCTCGCCGGGAAGATCTTCACCGCGGTGGCGCCGCGACCAGGTGCTGCGCTACATCAAGGTGGCCCCCTACGCGGAGGAACTTCGCATCGTCCAACCCGTTGTCTCGGCGAGCAAGACCGGTTTCTACCCGGGCGTGCGCAGCGATATGGGAATCGTGAGGTTCCGCGGCACGGGCTTCTCGTACGCCGCGTCCACGCGAGGGTCGCACGATCTCCTGTTCGCTCCGGAGGACGAGGGTGAGATCACGAACGGCAAGGTCGGGCATGCCTTGCTGCGCCACTGGTGGCCCGAGCAGTGGGGGCCCGCTCCGCTCGTCGACTCACCGCACCTCGCCGCGCACGACCCAGTGAAGGCGCGATGACGACGCCGACATCCGGAGTGTCCCTCAACAAGGTGCTCAGCGAACTCGGATCCACGGTCGTCGAGCTCGCGATCGGACGAGTCGACCCATCGGTGATGGTCTCCACCGTGAGCATCTTCGACCCGCTCGATCACTCGTTGATCACACCCGGGTCTCTCGTGCTGGGTGTCGGGGTCGCGGGCGACGAGTCGATCCTCGACCTCATCCGTCACCTCACCGATCGCAACGCTGCCGCCGTCGTCCTGCGAGAACCGATCTCCGTGGACCGGAACGCCGCGGCTCAGCTGGAGGAGACCGGGGTTCCCGTCATCGGTCTTGTCCGCGGCGTGCCGTGGAATCAGGTCGCGGCCGCCGCCACTCTCACGATCTCGCGAAGCACGCTGGAACTGAGCCGACCCACGGAGGCTCACCTCATCGGAGACGCGGCCGATCTGCGATCCCTCGCCAATTCGGTTGCGGCATTGCTCGATGCGGCCATCACCATCGAAGACGTCAACTCCCGGATCGTGGCCTTCTCGTCGGGGGATCATCCCGCCGATCGCTCCCGCCGTGCAGCAGTGCTGGGGCAGCAGGTCCCCGATTCCTCGAAGCAACGGTTGAGGTCGGCGGGGATCTTCCACCGCATCTACGCCGAACCCCTGCCGATATTCGTGGAAGCGGGCGACATCTACGAACGTGGCCGCGCCGTCATCCGGGTCACCGCCGGAGAGTCTCTCCTGGGGTCGATCTGGGCGGTCGTCGATGCGCCACTGGACGGGCATCAGCAACGCGTGCTCGTCGAAGCATCCCGCCTCGTCGCGATACAGATGCTGCGCGAACGCGTGGAAGCAGACGCCTCACAACGGCAACGCCGTCGTCAACTCGCGGCTCTTCTGGCCGGCGGCGACTCAGCGAGACACGCCGCCCACGAGCTCGGCCTGCATTCCAAGAAGTACGCCGTCTGCGCGGTCACCTCCGTGGACAGCGTCAACGAGGACCCCGCAGATGTGGTTCGTATGGATCGGATCAGCCGCACCTTCGAACTGCACCTGTTGACCTTTCATCCGCACAGTGTCGCGGGAGTGATCGGGAAGGTCGTGTACGGCGTCCTCCCCGTCGACGAGAAGCACGCGTCGGAACGGGCCTACCTGTCGAGTGTCGGCGGCGACTTCGTCACCCAACGGGCGACACGTCTGCCGGTGCGGCTGGGTATCGGCGAGCTCGTCGACGACATCGCGGAGCTCAACCGGTCGCGGTCCGACGCTGATCGGGTGCTCCGCGTCATCGCCAAGCGAGAGCGAGGGGCATACCGAATAGATGAAGTCAGACACGATGTGATCCTCGCGGAGATGAAGGAGCGCTGGATCGACGAACATCGCACGGTGAGCGACGCTGTCACGCAGCTCGAAGAATGGGACGACAGGCACGGCACGCAACTGGTCGCCACACTGGAGATGTACCTCGAGAAATTCGGCGACGTGCGGACGGGAGCGGCGGAATTGATCGTGCATCCGAATACGTTCCGGCTGCGCCTGCGTCGGATCCAGGAGCTGCTGGGGGCGGATCTCGAAGACCCTGATCAGCGTTTCAGCCTGATGCTGCAGCTGCGCCTGCGGCGCCTCTAGCCTCTCGCGGCTTCACGCGACGGGAAGCGACTGGCTGCGCCCGTAATCGAAGATGATGCTGGTGCGTGTCGAGGCGACACTCTCGTGACCCGAGATCTCTTCGACGACGAACTGCCTCAGCGACGCGGAGTCTGCGACAGCGATGTGGATCACGAAGTCATCGCCGCCTCCGACGAAGAAGAACTGCGTCACTTCCGGCAGGCGTCTCACGTGGGCGGTGAACGCCTCGATATGCGCTTGACGGGCACCCGCGCGCAGCGAGACCCCGATCAAGGCCTGGATCGAGTTCCCCAGGGCGGTGGGTGAGATCACCGCTTCGTAGCCGACGATCACTCCCCGCGTCTCGAGGGACCGCAACCGTGTGTGAGCTGTGGACTCCGCGACGCCGGCGAGGGTCGCGAGCTGCCGGTTCGACGCGCGTCCGTTGTGGATCAGGGCCCTGACGATGGCCGCGTCGATGTCGTCCAGCTCGGGGGTTCGTGGATTCTTCGCCATCGCGACGTCCGACTTCCTCTTACGTGAAACACCTGGTCGATCACCGCTGGGATACGCGCGAATCCTTCGGTTGGAACGCTGGATGCTTCTTTTTGTTCTCATACTAGAGCCCACAATCCGAAGGAGATCCTCATGATCGTTGGCGTGCCCACTGAGATCAAGAACAACGAGAACCGTGTCGCCATCACTCCCGCGGGCGTGCACGAGCTCGCTGGGCTGGGCCACGATGTCGTGATTCAGGCCGGTGCCGGCGCAGGATCGGGGTTCCTCGACGAGGACTTCGTGCGCGCGGGGGGCCGTATCTCGGGGTCGGCCGGGTCTGTGTGGGAGCAGGCGGAGCTTCTGCTGAAGGTGAAGGAGCCGATCCCGTCGGAGTACCCGCACCTGCGAGAGGGTCAGGTGCTCTTCACCTACCTGCATCTCGCCGCATCGCGCGAGTGCACCGACGCGCTTCTGGCCTCCGGAACCACGGCGATCGCGTACGAGACGGTACAGCTGCCCGACGGGTCGCTTCCGCTCCTGTCGCCGATGAGCGAGGTCGCTGGCCGACTCGCATCGCAGGTGGGGGCCTACCACCTCATGCGATCCCAGGGCGGGGTGGGTGTGCTGATGGGCGGGGTTCCCGGCACACCGAAGGCGCACGTGGTCGTCATCGGAGGGGGCGTCGCCGGAGAGCACGCGGCCGCGAACGCCCTCGGCATGGGCGCCCGGGTCACCGTCATCGATCGGTCCTTGCCTCGACTGCGCCAGCTGGAGAGGATCTTCGACGGCCGAGTGGAGACACGCTCGTCGACAACGTATGAGATCGCCGATCAGGTCGCCTCCGCTGACCTCGTCGTCGGGTCGGTACTCATCCCGGGAGCACAGGCCCCCAAGCTCGTCACCACCGACATGGTGCGCACAATGAAGCCGGGATCGGTGCTCGTCGACATCGCGATCGACCAGGGAGGATGCTTCGAGGGATCACGGCCGACCACTCACGACGACCCCACCTTCGCGGTCCACGATTCGATCTACTACTGCGTGGCCAACATGCCCGGCTCCGTGCCCGCCACATCCACGCGGGCTCTCACCAATGCGACGCTGCCGTACGTCGCCGCGCTCGCGACGCTCGGGTGGAAGAGCGCCCTCCGTGACGACAGGGCGCTGGCGGGAGGGCTCAGTGTGCACGCGGGATCGGTCGTCAACGTGCCGGTCGCCCGCGCATTCGACCTCCCCGCGACACCGTCGGACGCCGTCCTCAGCTGACATGTCCGGGATTCCCGCCGGTGGCGTAGAACGCACCATCCACGTGCGTCTGGACGCTATCCGGGAGAACGTCGGTCGCTTCGCCGAGCTGGTGTCGCCGGCCGAGGTCATGGCGGTCGTCAAGGCCGATGCATACGGCCACGGAGCCATCGCCGTTGCGCGAGCCGCCCTCGAAGGCGGAGCATCGTGGCTGGGCGTAGCCCACATCGCTGAAGCGCTCGCACTGCGCGACGCCTTCATCGAGGCGCCCCTGCTGGCCTGGCTGCACACACCCCACTCTCCGTTCGAGGAGGCGGTGGCGCGACGCGTCCGTCTCGGGATCTCCTCCCGGGAGGAGCTCGACCGCGCGGCGCGCGCCGCCGTCGTCACGCGGCGTCGCGCCACCGTCCACCTGAAGATCGACACGGGGCTCGGGCGAAACGGATCCACGCCTCGGGGGTGGCATGACCTGCTCGTCATCGCCGAACAGCACGAGCGGCGCGGAACCATCCGCGTGGAAGGAGTGTTCTCGCATCTCTCGGTGGCCGAAGACCCCGCTCGCGACACGGAGACCGACTGCCAGCGCGAGGCCTTCGACGACGCCGTTGCGGCCGCCCGCGAGCACGGCTTCGGCGTGCGGGTCGCGCACCTTGCCAACACGGCGGCGGCCCTGCGGCGGCCTGACCTGCACTACGACATGGTGCGCGTCGGCATCGGAACCTACGGGTTGTCCCCACTCCCGTCCTCAGCGGCAGCTCCGTTCACCCTGCAACCGGCCCTTTCGTTCCGCACGGTGCTGTCGGCGATCAAGGTGCTCCCTGCCGGTCACGGCATCTCTTACGGAGCACGTCACACGACGTCCCGTCCCACGCGCGTGGGACTCGTCCCGGTGGGGTACGGAGACGGGCTTCCTCGATCGGCGCGGGGAATGTCCGTCACGATCGGCGGTGTGGCGCATCCGATCCTCGGAGTCATCGCCATGGACCAGTTCGTGATCGGTCTCGATGGAGAGGACGAATCGAGCCGACCGCAGCCTCCCCGCGTGGGGGATGAGGTCGTCGTCATCGCCCACGAGGGCGTGAACAGCGCGGACGCCTGGGCGGCGGCGGCCGGGACGATCAACTACGAGATCGTCACCCGGCTCGGGATGCGGGCGCACCGGTCGTACTCCTGAACGCGGGCGAGAACCTCGCCGCGCCCGCCGCGGCGGCCGTCGTGAGTCGGGGGCGCCCGCTCGTCGACCGTCGCGTCAGAACGGCACCATCGCCGGGGCCCGGGCGATCACGCCCGTCGGGAGCGACACCACGAACCTCGCGCCGCCGACATGCCGTTCGCAGACGACGTCGCCGCCGTGGGCCCGGGCGATGCCGCGGGCGATGGGGAGGCCGAGGCCGGCGCCGGTGCGGGCCGCGCGAGCCGGATCGAGTCGTAGAAGCCGCTCGAAGATGCGCTCGCGGTCGCCGTCGGGGACACCCGGCCCGTCGTCGGTGACACTTGTCGACGCCGTGTCGCCGGGGCCGACGGCGAGCTCGACCCGCACCCGTCCGGTGCCGGCGGTGACGCGGGCCGCGTTGTCGACGAGGTTCGCCACGACCTGCGCGATGCGGTCGGCGTCGACGGTGACGGGAACGGGGTCGGAGGGTACCCGCAGGTCGAGCCGCAAACCGGGGTGCACCCGCCGCATCCGCTCGGTCTCGTCGTCGAGCAGTGCGCGCAGATCGATCTTCTGCGCACGCAGCTCGAGGCCCTGGTCGACGCGCGCCATCGTGAGCAGGTCGTCGACGAGACGCGACGCGCGCGAGGCCTCCTGCACGACGCGAGCCGCGAGCAGCTCGCGATCGGGACCGTCGAGGTCGGCCCGGATCAGGGTCTCCGCGGCTGCCCGCATGCCGGCGACGGGCGTGCGCAGTTCGTGCGCGGCGTCGGAGAGGAAGGCGCGCAGCCGCGTCTCGGCGTCGAGGGCAGCCTGTTCTGCCCCCACCACGTCGTCGAGCATGTCGTCGAATGCGGCGGCGACCCGACCGATCTCGGTGTCGGGTCGCGTCGGGCGAAGGCGCCGATCCCGGTCGCCGGCGGCGACGGAGCGCGCGGCGTCCGACATGCGGTCGAGGGGGCGGAGGGTGCCGCGCACGATGAGCACGACCGCCCCGGCGCCGAGGGCGAGGACGACGACGGATGCGATGACCATGACCCACCGCACCTGGGCGAGCGTCTCGTCGATCCCGGCGGTCGAGGCCGTGAGCGTCACGGTGGACCCGTCGCTCAGGGTGGAGCGGAGTGTCATCAGCCGATCGTCGCCGCTGAGCTCCGACGCGGTGACCGTCGCGCCCGCCGAGGTCGTCGACGGCGTCGACGCGAGAGGCGCGGGCGGACCGTTCGGTCCGGGCCCGCCCGGAGGGCCCTCGCGCAGCTGATCGGGACTCGGGCCCGCGACCACCGAACCGCCGCCGGCGTCGTCGATCCGCACGGAGAGCCCCTGTGCCGAGAGGCGCTCGGCGAGGTCCTCGGAATCGACGGTGCCCACGAGCGACGCGGCCGCAGACGCGCGGTCACGGAGGCGATCCTCGATCTGGCTACGGAGCCGTGCCCCGAGCACCACGTCGACGACGATCACGAGAACGATCAGCACCAGCGCGAGAAGAGCGAGCACCGCCACGATGGTGCGTCGGCGCAGCGACCCGGTGCGCAGTGCCCCCGCGGCGGTCACGGCGCGACACTCAGCCGGTAGCCGAGGCCGCGCACGGTGTGGATCATGCGCGCACCCCGGGTCTCCATCTTGCGACGCAGCGCGCTGAGGTGCACTTCCACGAGATTCGGGTCGTAGTCGTCGTACCCCCACACCTCGGTGAGGATCTGCGCCTTCGACAGCGTCCGCCCCCGGCTCTCGATGAACATCCGCAGCAGCCGGAACTCGGTGGCCGTGAGGTCGAGAGTCTCTCCGCCCCGGCGTGCCAGCGCGGCATCCGGGTCGACGACGAGGTCGCCGACCTCCATCGTCGACGGCAGACGGCCCCGGCGTCGCAGCACCGCGGTCGTGCGCGCGACGAGCTCGGCCATCGAGAACGGCTTGACCACGTAGTCGTCGGCGCCGCCGGCGAAGCCGCGGAGGCGATCGTCGACATCGTCGCGGGCCGTGAGCATGATCACGGGGGTATCGCCCGCCTCGCGGATCACCGGCAGCAGGCGAATGCCGCTCGGCCCGGGCATCATCCAGTCGAGCACCAGCAGATCGGGCCGGAACGTCGCCAGTCTCTCGGCGAGGTGACGGCCGTCGGCATCGCCCTCCGCGATGAGGCCGTCGGCCCGCAGCGCCGTCACGACCGACAGTCGGATGGTCTCGTCGTCGTCGAGGACGAGCACGCGGGCGGGGGCAGGCATCCTCGGCACGGTACGCCGCGCGACTGGACGGCCCTTATGCGTTCGGTAGGTGGATGCTGCGTGCTCGCCGACTTCAGGCCTGCTTCAGACATCGATCACAGGCTGGAGAGAGAAGCCGGCGGAGCGTCCCCGGCGGACAGGATCACCATGAACAACGACCACATCTCGCCGAACTCCGACGATCACGACGACCAGAACGACACGCTGCCGCTGACCCGTCCGACGGTGACCGAGGAGCCTCAGCCGCGACGGTGGATGCGCCCGGCGCTGATCGTCGGTGCGGTCATCGTCGCGGCCGGTCTCGCCGGCGGCACGGCCGCGGTGGCTGCCCAGTCGAGTGCCACCGCGTCGTCGCTCTCGTCGTCGGCAGTCCGTGCCGACGGGATCGCACCGACCCCCGGTTCCGACGCGACCGCATCGACTCCCGGTTCGGACGGCGCGGCGCCGACGCCCCCCGCTGAGGGCGCGGCACCGACCCCCGGTACCGACGCAGCGGCCCCGACTCCTCCGGCCGGACCCGGCCGACCGGGAGCCTGCGCCGGCGGCGAGGGTCCGGCAGAACGCGACGGGCGCACCCCGCCGGTTCCGCCGACCGACGGGACGGCGCCCACGCCGCCCGCAGAGGGAACGGCGCCGACGCCTCCGACCGACGCACCCACTCCTCCGGCGGGTGAGCCCACGCCGCCCGCCGAGACCCCGGGCCGCTGACGACAGGCCCGTCGGCGAAGACGAGTCTCGTCCACGGTGCTCGCCGGGCCGGCCGAGGTCAGGTGGCGGCGAGCACCGACCTCTCTCGGAGGGCGGGGTAGGCCTGGAAGACCATCTCGACCAGGTGATCGATCGGCCGTGTCAGCGGGTCGGTCGCGGGCACGCCGAACTCGAGCTCGTACTCGTCGATGGCGTCGGTGACCTGCTGGTCGGTCATGTTCTCGTGGTTGATGGTGACCCCGATCACGCGGGTGCGGGCGAACGCCTCGATCAGGGCGATCTCGCTCGCCGCGGTCGGCATCGGTATGGCCGGATAGTCTCCGAGCGTGCCGCGCAGGGGTGCGTGCTGCACGATGACACCGTCGGGGCGGGCGCCGCGAAGGATGTACGCCGACGTGAGATAGGCCGGGTGGCTGAGCGCTCCCTGCCCCTCGACGACGATGATGTCGGGGTTCTCGTCGTGGAACGCAGCGACGACCTGGCCTTCGACCTCGCCCGAGCAGTACTGGGGAACGGTGGCGTCGAGGGCCACGGCGTAGCGCGCGCCCTGAATGAGGGCGGTCTGGCCGGTGCCGATCATGACGGCCTTGATGCCTCGGGCGCCGAGCGCCTCGACCAGGAGGGTCGTCGTGGTGCGCTTGCCGATCGCGCCATCGGTACCGAGAACGGCCACGCGCGGGCAGGTCACGTCGAAGATCTCGCCGGTGAACAGGCGCAGATCCTTCTTGTCCTTCGTCCGTCGCACGTCGGTGATCGTCACGTCCGCGAGGAGGGCCGCCGCGGCGAACTCGGCGTCGTCGTTGAGGAATTCGTGCAGCCCATTGACGAGGTTCATGCCCGCGACGATGGCGTCGAGGAGATCGGCGCGCTGGGCGGGGTTCAACATTCCGCCGGCGGGGGCCATGCCGAAGATCATCGTGTCGGGCACGCGTCCCGCGTGCACGATCGCGTCACCGAGATCGGCGACGACCGGGATGCCCGACGCGAGATCGCCGAGCACCGTGCCGGCGTCGCTACCGGCGAGCGTGCTGTCGATCACGCAGACGATCCGATACTTCTCCGAGTGGCGAACGAGACCGTTCGCCGTCTTGCCGTCCTGGCGCCCGAAGGTGCCTTCGCAGTACACGACGGCCGTGGCGGAATGAGTCATGATGCTCCCCTGATATCCCAGAGGAGGCGACAAAACCGAGCTGTCTTCCCTGACGCCCGCGAGATGCCGACCCCTGGACCGTAGCAACCCTTCCTGTGTAACGAGGAGCGAGGTGCTGCATATGCGCGGGAATAGACCTGGCCGCTCCGCGTTCCACACCGTGGCGCACCCGCGCCGATCGCTCAACGGCGCGCGATCCAGACACACATGGCCCGAGGAGCACGTCATGAGCATCGACACCGTCACGGATCGCGTCGCCCGCACCGACACCCCCATCCTTCCCGTCCTCGCGGAGCGCTGGAGCCCCCGCTCGTTCGTCGCCGACGAGACGATCGACGAGCAGAAGCTCGCCGCTGCCATCGAGGCCGCGCGCTGGTCGTCGTCCGCCGCGAACTCGCAGCCCTGGCGCTTCATCGTCGCCCGACGCGGCACCGAGGCCTTCGCCCGTATCGCCGCGACGCTCGCCGGGTTCAACGGGGTCTGGGCGGGCTCGGCGGGAGCACTCGTCGTCGCCGCTTATGAGCAGACCGGCCCCGAGGGCGAGCCCCGTCCGTGGGCGCAGTACGACCTGGGGCAGGCCATGGCGCACTTCAGCATCCAGGCGCACGCGAGCGGGCTCCACGTGCACACCATGGGCGGCTTCGACGCCGACGCGGTGTCGGCCGCGTTCGAGCTGCCCGTCCGCATCCGTCCCCTCACCGTCACGGCCATCGGGGCACTCGCCCCGGCGGAGGCACTGGGCGACGAGACGCTGATCGCGCGCGAGACGGCGCCGCGCGAGCGCCGCCCGCTGTCGGAGATCGTGCTCACCGACCAGTAACGGCACCGGCCTATACCCCACGCGCGCGGATCGCGCACGAGGGCTTGCATCGCCCGGCGTCACCCGGTCGAGTAGCACGATGACCAACGACACCACGGCCACCGAGCCCGCAGCTCCGACCGGCCTCAAGCGCGCCGTCGGTACTCCGTTGCTCTTCGCGTTCATCGTCGGGGACACGCTCGGCGCGGGCATCTACACCCTCGTCGGTTCCATGGCCGGGGACGTGGGCGGTGTCATCTGGCTGCCGCTGGTCGTCGCGCTCATCATCGCCCTGCTCACGGCGGGGACCTACGCCGAGCTCATCACGAAGTACCCGCACGCGGGAGGCGCGGCGCGCTACGCCGATCGGGCGTTCGGGGTGCCGTACCTGTCGTTCCTGGTCGGCTTCCTCATGATGGCATCCGGCATCACGACGGCCGCCGCGTTGGCGAACGCGTTCGCCGGCGACTACCTGGCCGCGATCATCGACGTGCCCGCCGCTCCGACGGCCGTGGTGTTCATCATCCTGCTGACGCTGATCAACCTCCGCGGCGTCCGCGAGTCGCTCGGGGCGAACCTCGTCGCGTCGGTGATCGAGGTGTCGGGGCTCGTGATCGTCATCGTGCTGGCCGCCGTCTTCATCGGCGGGGGCGGAGGGGACCCGGCCCGCCTTCTCGAGTTCTCGCCCGACAAGGCGCCGGTGGAGGGCGTGTTCGCGGCATCCATCATCGCCTTCTTCTCCTTCCTCGGTTTCGAGGCGGCCGCCAACATGGCCGAAGAGGTGAAGAACCCCTCCAGGGCCTACCCGCGAGCGCTGTTCGGTGCGATCGGCACCGCCGCGATCGTCTACCTGCTGATCGCGCTCGGCGCGGCGATGATCCTCCCGGCCGCCGACCTGGCCTCCTCGACCGGACCCCTTCTCGACGTCGTGGCCGCCACCGGTATCGCTCTGCCTCCGTGGCTGTTCGGGCTCATCGCGCTCGTAGCGATCGCGAACGGCGCGCTGCTGTTCATGGTGATGGCCAGCCGCGTCGGGTACGGCCTGGCCGAGTCGGGTCTGCTCCCCAGAGCCTTCTCGCGGGTGCTCCCGAACCGTCGCACCCCGTGGGTGTCGATCGTGGCCGTCGCCGTGGCGACGATCGGTCTCACCTTCCTCGGCGATGTCGCGACGTTGGCCGAGACGACGGTGCTGCTGCTCCTGCTGGTCTTCCTCTCGGCGAACGTCAGCGTGCTCGTGCTCAAGAAGGACAAGGTCGAGCACACGCACTTCTCGGTGCCGCGGGTGGTGCCGGTGCTCGCCATCATCGCGAGCATCGTGCTGCTCACCCAGCAGACCGGCGTGGTGTGGCTCGGGGCCCTGGCGTACATCGCGATCGGTTCGGTGCTCTTCTTCGTCGCTCGCGCCGGCCGCAAGCGCGATGAGCGCAAGGCCGCGCAGGACTGAGGCGGATGCCGCGCAGCGTCAGGCGCGCGGCTGCTCCTCGTCGTCACCGCGTCGCGCGGGGACGAGTTTGAGCCCGACGACGGCGACGACGATACCCGCGATGAAGATCGCCCGACCCCACGAGAGTGCTTCGTCGCCGGTGACGGTCGCCCACCCCACGGTGAGTACCGCACCGATACCGACCCACACGGCGTAGGCGGTGCCGATGGGGATGCGCTGCGAGGCTTTCGCGAGCCCGATCATGCTGGCGATGAGCGCGACGACGAACACGATCGTCGGGATCGGCTGCGTGAAGCCGTCTGATCGGCCGAGGGCCGTGGCCCACACGGCTTCGAGGACGGCGCTGGCGATGAGGATCACCCACGCCATGTCAGCTCACCGCCTTCAGGCCGATGACCGACGCCACCAGTAGGAGGATGAGCAGGATGCGCGCGGTCGAGGCGCGCTCCTTCCCGGTCACGATGGCCCAGAGCACGGTGAGACTGGCTCCGATGCCGACCCAGACGGCGTAGGCGGTGCCGGTGGGCAGGTCGTTCATGGCGAACGCGAGCCCCACCATGCTGATGACGAGTGCGACGACGAACACGATCGTCGGCCGGGGCCGACGGAAGCCCTTGGACGCGGCCAGCGCCGACGCCCACACCGCCTCGAGAACACCGGAGGCGACCAGAATGATCCACGACATGACGAACCTTCCGAGTCAGTCTTGTCGCTCAGCGGGTACTGCTCCCTCGTCCGCGCCCGCCATCGGGTCGCCCCCAGGCTATCGAGCAGACCTGGGCACTCCCGGTGCAGGAGAAGGGCGACGCGACCACGGTCGACAGACATATCGTGCCGTTCCGCGCGGGGCTGAATTCCTGCCATCACCCCGCCCGGGAGACCCGCACCACGTCGCCGTCCCACTCGTATCGGGTCGGCAGGCCGGCGCGCGCCGAGATCGTCCGCACGTAATCCACCACCGCACGGCCACGATCGTCTGCGCCGTGGGGCACGGGGCGCGCGTCGTCGTCGATCCAGCACGGGATGAAGGATGCTGCCGGAGGCCCGTCACCGAATTCGATCTGCGCGATCATCGTGTTCCGGCTGTCGGGGTGGAAGGGATACGTCGGCATGGCCGGGTCGGGGACGAAACCGAAGAGCTCCCTGCGCCGGGACGCCCACTCCGACGCCTCGGCCGACGACCCGTGATTCGGGGTCAGTGCGTCGGTGACGGTTACGAAGTTGCCGAGCCCATGGAAGATCGGTCGTTCGCGGTAGATCTCCACCCCTCGCAGGATGTGTGCGTGATGGCCGATGACGGCATCCGCACCGGCGTCGATCGCCGCCCGGGAGACCTCACGCTCGTAGTCGGCGAGCACCGCCGGGGTGTGGACGAGGCCCTTGTGGAGGGCCACGACCAGCACGTCGACCCGGGAGGCCGCCTCGGCGATCTCGTCGCGGAACGCGCGCAGCGACGTCGGCTCGCAGAAGGTACGGATGCGGGGCGGGCCGCCCGGGTTCGCATTGCGCATCTCGTAGTGCGTGAGCACATCGACGTAGGCGCAGCCCGCTTTGCCACTGGTGGCCCACGACTCGCGGGGTCCGACGCAGTTGTAGCTCACCACCCCGACACTCCGGTCGGAGCGCTGCACGATGGCGGGCCGCCGCGCCTCGTCGAGATCGGCGCCGGCGCCGGCGGTGAGCATCCCGAAAGACCGGGCAGCGTCGATCGTGTCGGAGACCCCCGTCGCGCCGCTGTCGGAGATGTGGTTGCCGGCGAGCGTGACGACGCCGAACCCGGCCTCGGCGACGGCGCGCAGGTGCGCGGGATCGGCGGGGGGTGCGGGCACGTCGGTGCTGGTGACCTCGTCGGTCGTGCTGTGCGGCACCTCGACGTGGCCGATCGCGAGGTCGGCGGTGCGCAGCGCGGGGGCGGCGGGCGCGAAGAAGCGGGACGGCTGCGGTTGATCGACGATGAGGTCGCCGACGGCGCGGACGACGAGCGGCCGCTCAGGCATCGCCGGGCTCGCAGCCGGTCGCGTCCGCCCACCGGGGCGCCGCGGAGGAGTCCAGTTCGGCGGCGTCCTCCGCCAGCAGGAATCCGGCGGTGACGAGGTCGCGGGTGGCGGCCGTGAAGCGCGCGCGGTAGTCCTGCTCGGACGCATACCGTCGCTCGACCTCCGAAGACGGGAACGCGGTCATCGTTCCCACCAGCCCCGCCGCGAGGTCGGGATCGGCCAGCGGCGTCCAGTCCGGGCCGGCGCTCGCCGCCTCCGCCGGAGTGCCGTGGGGGGAGTACGCGGCGAGGGGGGCCGTGATCCACGGCGGACGGATGCCGCCCGCGACGTTGCCGTCGGGATCGCGGCGCAGCATCCGTCTCTCGGGGACGTCGCCCTCGGCGTACGCGAAACGGGGGCCGCGGGGCGGGGTGCGCCCGTCGAGCGTCTCGACGAGCCGGTCGACGAGCGCACGGGCGACGAGGTCGGTGCGGGCGTCGGTGCGTTTCTCCCGCACGGCGATCGGCGGCAGGTCGACCCCCGAGGCCCGCAGCGCGGGCTCGTGCGTCGGCGCCGCCGAGGGCCAGTCCTCGATGTGCGCCGAGCCCGCGATCTGATACAGCCGGTACGTGTCGCCGGGGTCATCGGAGTCGTCGCGGAGCTGACGGCGGTGCGTCTCGGATTCGGTCTCGCTGAGGATCTCGAACGTCGGCAGGCCGACGTCTCGGATGGTCCGGCGGGGGTCGTCGGTCGCGATGGGCGTGCTGGCGGAAGACAGGGCCGGATACCCGGCGCTCCCCGCGCCGCCGGAGGATATGAAGATCGCCACGGCATCGGCGAGCCCGCCGCGGGCCGTGGCGAACCCCTCGCGCGCGAAGACGCGGCAGAAGCTCCCCGTCGCGGACCAGCCCGAGATCACGACCCGCGACGCGACGAGCCCGGGGATGTCACCCCGGCGGATGGCGGTCAAGGCATCGGAGAAGACGTCCCACTCGGTTCCGCCCCCCGGGACGATCAGCGACCCGTACCTCGCGGGATCGATCCGCTCGCGCATCAGTCCCGCCACCTGCGGGAAGACCGTGACCCCGACCCAGGCGTCCCCTCGACGGAGGAAGTGCGGGGCGAGGGCGCTCCAGGAGAGTCCGGCGTCGAGGTGAGGATGCAGCGGCTCCACGTGCGTCGTACCCGAGGCGAGAACGGCGCGGGCGGGACGCCGCACGAGCACCCGCGTGCGGTACGCCAGCGCCGATCGCCCCCGCTCCGGCGAGCCGGGCTCGGCGGAGTCCCAGGTGCCGGCCGTCCCCGAGAGGAAGTACTCCTCCTCCACGAAGGCATGCGGGGAGAGGTCGATGCCGAGGTCGCGCTCGGCGTCGTGCGCGGTGCCGTACGGGCGACCGCGCCCATCGACGGGCGAGAGAAGGGCGGGAGAGGAGTTCATCGGTGAAGCCTCCGAAGTTGTTGTCAATCATCAGTTTACTTGATAAGTTCCCGAATCGGGGGTGTCGCCGACGAGACCCCACATCTTGCGAAGGAGCAATGAATGTCCCACAGACGCCCCCTTGCCGCCGCGGCGCTCGCCGTCGCCGCGACCGCCGCCCTTGCGCTCTCCGGATGCGCCGCCTCGTCCGACCCGGTCGAGGGCGGACGAGGCGACAACCTCGCCCTGCAGTTCACGGGTGTGCCCATCAGCCTGAACCCCGCGCTCGCCGGCGGCGGAGGAAGCGTCGTGTTCACGGCACTCGCCTACGACCCGCTCATCTACCTGAGCGGGGACGGCGAGCTCGTCCCCGGGCTCGCGACCGAGTGGGAGTTCCGCGACGCCGACAGCACGCAGCTCGAACTCACGATCCGCGACGGCGTCACCTTCCAGGACGGCGCCGAGCTCGACGCCCAGGCCGCGGCGGACTCGATGAACTACTTCATGGGCGCCGGGGGCGGCCAGGTCGCCACCGTCGGCCCGATCGACACCATCGTGGCCGAGGACGCCGACACACTGCTCGTCACCTACTCCTCGTCGTACCCCGCCGCCCCGACGAAGCTCACCCAGATGTTCCAGCTGGGGCTCATCATCGGTCCCGAAGGCGTCGCCAACCCCGAGTCGCTGCTCACCACGATGGACGGCACCGGTCAGTACCGGTACAACCCCGACACCTCCGTCGCGGAGTCGAACTACGTCTACGACAGGTGGGACGGGTACTGGAACCCCGACGCGCAGAAGTACGAGCAGATCTCGGTGCAGATCATCGCCGACCCGAACGCGGTCATCTCCGCCGCCACCACCGGGCAGGTGGACTACGCCGGGGGTTCGGCCGACACGGTCGCGACCGCGGAATCGGCGGGGCTGTCGGTCGTCTCGGCGCCCTACTTCAACTACGGGCTCATCGTGCTCGATCGAGAGGGGAGCGTCGTACCGGCGCTCGCCGACGAGAAGGTCCGCCAGGCCATGGGGCACGCGATCGACCGCGACGCGATCGTCTCGGCGCGCGGCGGGGACGAGTTCGCCGTCGCGATCGACCAGCTGACCACCGATGGCGAGGTCGGGCACATCGACGACGCGGGGCTCGACTACGACCTCGCCGAGGCGAAGTCGCTCATGGCGGAATCCGGGTACCCCGACGGCTTCTCGATGACCCTGCTGTCGCAGACGCCGCTCGACAACCAGTCGCTGATCACCCAGACCGCGATCTCCCACCTCGGCGAGATCGGCGTCGAGGTCACCCTCGAGGTCGCCAGCGCCGTCCCCGACTTCATCCAGAAGGCCGGGAGCAAGCAGTACGGAGCGATCATCTGGCCGATCACCGGTGACACCGCATCGGACTACGCCCAGACGTTCACCGTGCCCGGCTTCATGAACGCGTTCGGGGTGACCGACTCCGAGCTGGACGACCTCGTCGGCCAGGCGATCGTGGCCACCGGTGATGAGAAGACGGCGCTCGAGGAGCAGGTGACCGAGCGCTCGAACGAGCTCGCCTGGTTCCTGCCGCTCGTCGCGACGAACAACGTCTACTACGTCTCGCCCGACGTGACGAACGTGCGGGTCTCGGCGCTCAACCCCAACCCCGTTCCCGTCGCGCCCGACGCCGATCTGGCGTGGGCTCCGGCCTCCTGAGGCCACGGGCCGCATCGAAAGGAGCTGACATGACGATGATGGTGATCCGTCGCGTGCTGATGTCGATCGTGCTGATCTTCGTCTCGACGCTGACGATCTTCGTGCTGATGTCGCTGGTTCCCGGAGATGCGGCCCAGACGATCCTGGGGGAGAACGCGACACCGCAGGCGGTCGAGTATCTGCGCCAGCAGCTCGGTCTCGACCAGCCGCTGTGGATCCAGTACGCGAACTGGGTCGTCGGGCTGTTCCGCGGCGACCTGGGCACCTCGATCTACAGCGGCGAACCGGTGACGAAGCTCGTCTGGGCGCGCATGGGCGTCACGTTCTCGCTGATGGTGGGCTCGACGGTGGCCATCGCGGTGCTCGGCATCGTGGTCGGGCTCGCGAGCGCCCTGCGCGAGGGGTGGGTCGGTCGCTCGATCGACGCGATCTCGCTCGTGGGCTTCGCGCTGCCCAGCTTCTGGATCGCGATCGTGCTGGTGGCCGTCTTCGCGGTCGGCCTCCGCCTCTTCCCCGCGACCGGTTACGTGCCGCCGGCTGCGGGGGTCGGGCCATGGCTCAACTCGTTGGTGCTCCCCGTGGCGGCCCTATCGCTGAGCGGGATCACGGTGATCGCCAAGCAGATGCGTGACTCGGCTCGAAAAGAGCTCGAGCGCGACTACGTTCGCGTGCTGCGGTCGACGGGGGTATCCGAGACGCGGATCGTGCTGCTGCACGTGTTGAGGAACGCCTCGATCCCGACGACGACGCTCATCGGGCTGATGGCCGTCGGCGCTCTCAGCGGGGCGGTCTTCATCGAGAACGTGTTCGTGCTCCCCGGGCTGGGAAGCCTCGTCACCTCGGCGGCGACGCGACAAGACCTGCCGGTGATCCTGGGAGTGGGCGTCGCGTTCACGGCCATCGTCATCCTCATCAACCTCGTGGTCGACGTCGCGTACGTCTCCCTCAACCCGAAGGTGCGTCAGAGCCGATGAAGACCTCCACCTCCCGCCCGCGTTCCGCGTCGCTGACGCGCGCCCTGGTTCGTAAGCCGCTCGGCGTCGCGTCGGCGGCGATCATCGCGCTCCTCGTCTTCGCCGCCGTGTTCGCGCCCTGGCTTTCCCCTTACGACCCGCTCGCGCAGGACCCGTCGGTCGCCCGTCAGGGCCCCTCGGCGGCGCACTGGCTCGGCACCGATCTGCTCGGGCGCGACCTGCTCACCCGGGTGATGTTCGGCGGTCGCGAGTCACTGGTGGGCGTGGCCGAGGCACTGCTCGTCATGCTGGTCATCGCCGTGCCCGTGGGGATCCTCGCCGCTTATCTGCGCGGGGCGTTCGACCGCGCGGTGCTGTCGGTCATCGACATCGTGATGTCGATCCCCACCATCCTCATCACCCTCGCCTCGCTCGCGATCTTCAACAACAGCATGCTCGCGGCGATGGTGACCGTCGGCGTCCTCGCCTCGGCGGCCTTCACCCGCGTGTTCCGCAGTGATGTGCTCGCCCAGCGACAGGCGCCCTTCGTGCAGGCCGCGGTCGTGACCGGGTTGCCGACGTGGCTGATCCTGCTGCGGCACGTGCTGCCGCAGGCGAGAGGCACGATCCTGGTTCAGGCGTCGCTGTTCGCCGCGGCCGCCCTCGGGATCCAGACCGGCCTGTCCTTCCTCGCTTTCGGCCCGCCGCCGCCCGCCCCCACCTGGGGCGGCATGGTGGCCGAGGCCGCCGCGGCCATCCAATCGTTCCCGTGGATGTTCATCCCGACCGGCGGAGTGATCGTCGTCGCCACCCTCGCGTTCGGTCTGCTCGGCGACGCCCTGCGCGACGCCGCGGCCGAGCAGGTGCAGCAGCGCCCCGTGCCGTCTCGCTCCCGTCGCGCGGTCGAGGCGCCACGGACGGCCGACGACGATGCCCCCGCGGAGCGGCATCGCGAGGCCCTGCTGCGGGTGAGGGAGCTCTCGGTCGGCTTCGGCGCGGACGAGCCGCTCACCGTCGTCGACCGGGTGTCGTTCGACGTCGGCAGGGGTGAGATCCTCGGCATCGTCGGAGAGTCCGGCAGCGGCAAGACCGTCACGGCCCTCGCGACGATCGGACTGCTCGGGCGCGGCGGTCGAGTGACCGGCGGCAGCGTCGTCTTCGAGGGGCAGGAGATCGCCGGCGACGCCGCCGGCGACAAGGCCGCGATGAAGAACGTGCGCGGCAGCGGCATCGCGTACATCTCGCAGGAGCCCCTCGTGGCCCTCGACCCGTCCTTCACCGTCGGCTTCCAGATCGTGGAGGTGGTGCGGCGGCACGAGAAGATCGGCCGCGCCGCAGCGCGCGCCCGCGCCGTCGAACTACTCGCGTCGATGCGTCTGCCCGATCCCGAGCGGGTCTTCCGGAGCTACCCGCACCAGATCTCCGGCGGAATGGCGCAGCGCGTCGTCATTGCGAAGGCGCTCGCAGGACGGCCGCGCCTGCTCATCGCCGACGAGCCGACCACCGCGCTCGACGTCACCGTGCAGGCCGAGATCCTGACGCTGCTGGCGTCGATCCGCGACGAGACCGGCATGTCGATCATCCTCGTCACGCACGACTGGGGCGTCGTGGCCGAGACCTGCGACCGCACGCTCGTCATGTACGCCGGACAGCTCGTCGAGGAGGCGACGGTGGAGGGCCTCCTCCGATCGCCGCGCCACCCCTACACGCGGGGGCTCCTCGCGTCGGATCCGCACGGTGCGCGCCGTGGCGACATCCTCCCGACGATCGGCGGCATCGTCCCGCCGCCCGGCTCATGGCCGTCGGGGTGCCGTTTCGCCGCGCGCTGCCCGATGGCGACGGCCGAGTGCTCCCAGCATCCGATCCCGCTCGTTGCGACAGGAACGGCCCGGGTGAGCCGGTGCATACGCGTCGGCGCGCTCGTCGAGGAGGCTCAGGCATGACCGGTACCGCCCCCGTGCTCGAGGTGCGCGACATCCGCGTCGACTACGGCTCGGGCCGTAGACGTTCCACCGCCGTCGAGGGCGTCGGGTTCACCATCGAACGCGGCCGGACGCTGGGTCTGGTCGGAGAGTCTGGATCGGGCAAGACCACGATCGGCATGGCCGTGCTCGGCCTCGTACCCGTCAGCGCGGGCGAGATACGGCTTCTCGGCCAGCCCGTCCACCGGGTCTCGGCGCGCCGCCGCCGCGAGCTCGGAAGGGTGCGTCAGGTCATCTTCCAGGACCCGTACAGTTCGCTCGACCCGCTGCGCACCATCGGCTACAGCCTCACCGAGCCTGCTCGCTTCCACGGGATGACGGCGGCCGATGCCGACGCGCGGTCGCGAGAGCTCGTGCGCAAGGTCGGACTCGACGAGAGCGCCCTCCTCCGGTACCCCGCGCAGTTCTCGGGTGGGCAGCGGCAACGCATCGCGATCGCGCGGGCGCTCATGACCGACCCGCAGTTCCTGGTCTGCGACGAACCCGTCAGCGCCCTGGACCTGTCGGTGCAGGCCGACGTGATGAACCTGTTGACGACGCTGCAGAACGAGTTCGCGTTGAGCCTGCTGTTCATCTCGCACGACCTGGCGATCGTCCGCCAGATCTCCGACGAGGTGGTGGTGCTGCGCAACGGTCGGATCGTGGAGCACGGTGCGACCGAGCAGCTGTTCGCCTCCCCGCGCGAGGACTACACGCGGGCGCTTCTGGAGTCCGTCCCGAACGCCGCGAGGGTCACGACGGCCCCCGGTGCCGATACGCAGAGAAAGGCCGGCTGATGCCCGAGATTCCCATCGACGACGTGTCGCTGTGGTACGACGAGTTCCCCGGGGAGGGCATGCCGATCCTCTCGAGCGCCTCGTCGTTCGAACCCGGGGGCTACCCCGAGATCCTCGCCCGCGATCCGCTGCGCCGTCCGGTGCTGCAGATCCAGGCGCGGGGGTGGGGGCGGTCGACCCACCTGGCCGATGCGCCGGCGGCAGGCTGGCTCGACACCTGGGCCGACGACGTCTGCCGTGTCGCCGACGCCCGCGGCATCGAGCGGTTCGTCTACACCGGCGTCTCGCACGGCGGCGGGATCGGCTGGCACCTCGCGCGCCGGCACCCGGATCGTCTCGCCGCTCTCATCTCCGTCGTCGCCGCGCCCCACGACCGGGCGGGAGGGACGGCGTCGTCGGCCGGACGAGCGAAGGTCATCGCGGGGCGGAAGGACCCGGCGGTGGTCCGCGCGCAGTTCGAGGTGCTGGCGGGCTGGACCGACGACCCCGCCCGCGCCGCAGCGCGAGAGCACATGTACCGGAAGATCGTCGACCGGTTCGCGACGCAGTCCGAGGAGGAGTCCCGCATCAACCAGGGCAAGCCCTTCCCCGAGGCGACCACCGACGAGGCGCTCGCCGAGATCTACCGGTCGATCCGCGTTCCCGTCCTGATCCTCGGCGCACTCCGCGACGGGGTGATCAGTCCCGAGGCGAGCCTGCGCGCCGCGGTCAACGTGCGCGGCGCGAAGACCGTGCTCTGGGAGGACGAGGGGCACATGATGGCCGGCGAGAGTCCGTCCAGACTCGCCCGCGAGGTCGCGCTGTTCCTCGCCGAGCTCGCCGGTGAGGCCGTCCCGGCCGATGGAATCGTCTCGGATACGTTCGCTCCATGAACGAGCCGCTGCCCCCTCGCGCCACGAGCCTCGCCACCGACGAGCTCTACTACATCCTCAACCGCCTCTCGCGGTCGATGAACCGCGCCGCAGACGACATCGCCTGGCGCCACGGCATCACACTGGCCGAGTTCAACGTGCTCCTCGTGCTCGCCGAGGGCGTCCCGCTCTCGTCGGCGCAGCTCGCCCGACGCGCGTTCGTGACTCCCCAGTCGAGCCACCAGGTCGTGTCCACGCTCGTCTCCCGTTCGTTGATCGAGACGGTCGACCACCCCACGGACGGGCGCGTCAAGCTCGCCCGTCTCACCGACGCCGGCTGGGAGGTGCTGGACGGCGCGCGCGCCGAACTGCGCGTCATGCAGGCGCGGGCCGTCGCCGACCTCACCGCTGCCGACGGCGAGCGCCTGCCGGTCGTGCTCGAAGCTCTCGCCGAGACCCTCCAGGGCGGCTGGTTCGGCGATGCCGAAGCGGCCGAGGCCGCCGCTTCGCGACGGCCGTTGCGGGGCACCCTCGCCCGAACGCCCGATATCCGTCCCCTCCCCACCGCCGACAGGAAGAAGCCCACATGACCGGCGCGCCGCTCGATGGACGAATCGTCATCGACCTGACCACCGCCCTCGCCGGGCCCTACGCCACGCTCATGCTGGGGGGCCTCGGCGCGCGCGTGATCAAAGTCGAGAACCCCCACCGCGGCGGGGACAGCTCGCGCACGAACTCGCCGTATGTGACACCCGACGGCCTCTCGCCGGTGAAGACCACCGCCGAAGACATGTCGGTGTCGATGCTGCTGCGCGGACGCAACAAAGAGAGCATCTCGCTCGATCTGAAGACCGACCAGGGGCGCGCGGTGCTGCTCGACCTCATCGCTCACGCCGACGTGCTGGTCGAGAACTTCAGCGCCGGCGTCACCCACCGCCTCGGTATCGACTACGAGTCGGTGCGCGCCGCCAATCCCCGCCTGGTCTACACCTCGATCACCGGCTTCGGATCGAACGCCGGCGATGGGGGGAAGGCGATGGACACCATCGTTCAGGCGCTCAGCGGAATCATGATGACCGCGGGAGAACCCGGTGACAGCCCCGTGCGGTTCGGCCTGCCCATCGCCGACCTCTCCGCGCCGATGTTCGCCGTGATCGGCACGGTCGCCGCCCTCATGGAGGCCGATCGCAGCGGCGACGGGCAGCACGTCGACGTGTCGATGCTGGGGGCCATGACCTCCCTCGTGGCCTGCGAGCCGTTCGACGCGTTCGAGTCGATGGGCTACCCCACGCGCACGGGTGACTACGTGCCGAGGCTCGCGCCGTTCGGCACCTTCCGCGCCGAGGACGGCTGGTTCGCCGTGTGCGGACCGACGGACGCTTTCGCGAAGGGCGTGTTCGCCGCGATCGGCGAGCCCGAACTGGCGCAGGACCCGAGGTTCGCGCTGCGCGACGACCGGGTCAGCAACTCCGACGACCTGCACGAGCGGATGTCGCAGTGGGCGTCGCACCGTTCGGTCGAGGAGGCCGTGGCCGCTTTCGAAGCGCACGGCGTGCCGTGCGCGCCGGTGCGATCGCTCGCCGACGCCGTGCGCGATCCCCGGGTGCAGGAGCGCGGCGAGGTGGTGCGCATCCAGCATCCGGACTACGACGTCGACACCGAGCTGTGGGGAACGGGAGTGCCCATCACCTTCAGCCGCAGCCGCGTCGGGCTCGACCGTCCGGCGCACGCGCTCGGCGCCGACACCGACGACGTGCTGTCCGGACTCCTCGGCTACTCTCCCGAGCACATCGCCGACCTCTCCGCTGCGCGGATCGTATGAGCGCCGCGCTGCGGACGCCGGTGATCGCGGTGGTGGGTCGCGACGTGCCGATCGAGCTCATCGAGGCGCACGGGGCGATGGTGCGTCGGCTCGAGCTGCATCCGGGGTCCGACGTCGCGGAGGCGACGGAGATCCTCGGCACCGGCATGGATCCCGCGGCGATCGCCGTGCTCGCCGGGGTGCTCGAGACGGATGCGGCGCCGCTCGACGCGATCGTGCTGTGCAGCGACTCCGACGCCACCCAGCGCCTCTTCTTCGGGCTCCGCGAACTCGCCAGGACGAAGCCGGAGCGGGCGCTGCCGCCGATCCATCTCGTCGACATCGTGCACCTGCCGCGGGCGTCCTCGCTCGAGTACGCGCGCGAGGAGGTCGGTCTGCTCGCCGCCCGGCTCCAGGCGTGGACCGGGCGCACGCCGTCGGCGGCAGACCTCGCCCGCGCGGTGCGGGAGCGCGACCTGGCGCGCCTCCTGCTGGCGGAGATGCGTCGCCGGGTCGACGGCGCCACCTTCTTCGCGTGGCGCTCCTCGGTCGACGAGATGCCCGCGGCGGTCGCCGTGGAGCGCCTGCGCGCCGCTCTCGCGGCCGAGCCCGACCCCATCCCCGACTCCGTGCCGGTGGCCCTCACCGGCAGCTCGCAGTACGGGCCCGAGGTGGTCGCGGCGATCGAGGCTTGCGGTGCCCGCGTCGTCGCCGATGATTGCGCGGGCGGATCGCTGGGGCTCGAGATCGGTGCGCGCGAGCCGTCGCTCGACGGGCTCGCCGAGAGGTACTGGCGCGACGGCGACTCCGCGCACCGGGGGTCCGCCCCCGAGCGGGCCGCGCGACTCGCGATCGCCGCTGAGCGGCAGGGGGCACGGGCGATCGTCTCGTACGCCCGTCGTCGCGACGACGCTGCAAGCTGGGAGGTGGCGGCAGTGCGGTCTGCCACCTCCCTTCCCGTGATCGTGCTGCACGACCAGGAGTACGGCGGCGTTGACCGGTCGCTCCTGATCGACGCGCTCGGTGAGAAGGGTGGGGCCCGTGTCTGACGATCGCCTGCGATCCGCGCGTGATGCGCTGCGTCACCAGCGGGAGTGGTTCGCCCGGATCGCCGCGGAGGCGGCGGCCGGCACCCCCATCGCGCTCGTGAATGCGGATGTGCCGCACGAGCTCTTCCGAGCACTCGACGTGCCCTACGTCGTGAACCAGTGGTGGTCGTCGGTGGCCGCGTCGCGCGGGGCGGCGCAGTCGGGGCTCGACGCCGTCGCACGAGCCGGCCTGCCACGCGATTCCGAGCCGTACAACCTCATCGGGATGGGCAACGTGCTCAACGGCGACAGCGACGTGGTGCCCGGGTGGGGGTCGCTCCCTCGCCCCGCGCTCGTCGCGACGGACTACACCGGCGACGTCACCCGCAAGCTCTTCGAGGCGTGGCGCGACGTCGTCGGCGTGGAGCTGTTCGCGTTTGAGAGCGTCGCGCAGACCGCGCCGGTCGACGAGTGGTGGCGGTTCATCGCCGACGACTGGGAGCGCGTCGTCGGGTCGCGCCGGATCGACCTGATGGTGGCGGAGCTGCACGAGCTGCGCGCGGTGCTCGAACGCATCAGCGGCCGCTCCTACGACGAGGACCGCCTGCGCGAGATGCTCGCGCTCGGCAACGAGCAGGCCGAGTGGAACCGCCGTACGCGCGATTTGATCGCGAGCGCGCGCCCTCTGCCGGTGCGGGTGAACGACACGATCCCCGCGGTGATGCTGCCGCAGTGGCATCGCGGCACCGAATGGGCGCGTGATGCGGCCCGCGCGCTGCACGACGAGATCGCCGAGCGGGTCGCCGACGGCTACGCCGTCGTGCCCGACGAACGCGCGCGCCTGATGTGGATCGGTCGGGGGCTGTGGTTCGACATGGACTTCTACCGCCACTTCGAGGAGCACTACGGCGCCGTCTTCGTCTGGTCGATGTACCTGTCCATCGCCGCCGACGGCTATGCGAGACACGGCGGCGAGCCGTTGCGGGCACTCGCGTCGCGGTTCATCGGCTTCCACGAACGCCTGTACGTCGCGCCCGAAGCATCCGACTGGTACGTCGCGCAGGCCCGTCAGCACGGCGTCGACGGTGTCGTGCACCTGGTCTCCGATGATCCGCGCGGCGGGTGGGCCATCACCGCGGCGCTGGAGAAGGCCGGCATCCCCGTGTTCGTCCTGCGCGCCGACAACGCCGATGAATCGACCTACGACGCCGAGGAGGTGCGCGCGCAGGTGGCCGAGTGGTTGCGGATGCTGCGCCCGACCGGCCCAACGTAGAATCTCGTGTGCCCTCCGATGCCCCCGACGACCGCCAGCCGAGCGGAATCGACCCCGCCGAACTCGCGGTCACGCTCGATGTGCTCGCGAGGATGGCCCGGATCGATCAGACGCATCCCGACTTCATCCGGGTGCGTCGGGCCACGGCCCACATGTTCAAGGCGGTCAAGAAGGAGCGCCGGCGCGAGATCCGCGAGGCGATCGCCGAGGCCGACCGCAGTGTGATCGCCGCGACCGCGACCGGAGCGCCCGATCGCATCGACGATGAGACACGCGGCATCCCGATCAGCACCGCGACGACCGCCCCGACCGCGGGAACGCTGCTGAAGGCGCGCGGCTGCTACATCTGCAAGCAGCCGTACACGCTGGTCGACGCGTTCTACCACCAGCTGTGCCCCGACTGCGCGGCGATGAGTCACACCAAACGCGATGCGCGCACCGACCTCACCGGCCGCCGGGCTCTGCTCACCGGCGGGCGGGCGAAGATCGGCATGTACATCGCCCTGCGGCTGCTGCGCGACGGCGCGCACACCACCATCACCACCCGGTTCCCGCGAGATGCGGTGCGGCGTTTCAGCAGCCTCCCCGACTCGGGCGACTGGTTCCACCGTCTCAAGATCGTCGGTATCGACCTCCGCGACCCCGCACAGGTGATCGGGCTCGCCGACGACGTCGCCGCCGCCGGCACCCTCGACATCCTCATCAACAACGCCACCCAGACGGTGCGTCGCTCGACCGGCGCGTACCAGCCGCTCGTCGACGCGGAACTCGCACCGCTCCCCGACGGACCGCTCCCCGAGCTGGTCACCTTCGGGCACACCAACGATCAGCATCCGCAGGCCCTGGAGCGCTCCGTCGCCGCGCACCCCGTGCTCGCCGCGGCCGCTTCGCGCGCCGACGAGCTCACCGAGCAGGCGATGGCCGCCGGCTCGAGCTCGCTCGAGCGGCTCGCCGCGGGCACGGCCATCGACGCCGGCGGCCTCGTGCCCGACCTGCACGACGTCAACTCGTGGACGCAGCGCGTCGACGAGGTCGACCCCCTCGAGATGCTCGAGGTGCAGCTGGCCAACACCACGGCGCCGTTCCTGTTGATCTCGAAGCTGCGGGCCTCGATGGCGGCGAGCCCGGCGGCCCGCACCTACATCGTGAACGTGAGCGCGATGGAGGGTGTATTCGGTCGCGGCTACAAGGGCCCCGGCCATCCGCACACCAACATGGCCAAGGCCGCCGTCAACATGCTGACCCGCACCAGCGCGCGCGAGATGTTCGAGACCGACGGCATCCTCATGACGAGCGTCGACACCGGTTGGATCACCGACGAGCGCCCCCACCCGACGAAGGTGCGGCTCGCCGAAGAGGGATTCCACGCCCCGCTCGACCTCGTCGACGGTGCCGCGCGGGTCTACGACCCCATCGTGCGCGGTGAGGCCGGGGAGGACCTGTTCGGCGTCTTCCTCAAGGACTACGCCCCCGGCTCGTGGTGAGGCTCCCCGCCCCCGGCGCCCGGGTGGTGGTGCGCTACCTGCTCCCCACCGGGCAGGCGACCGACGCGCTCGGCGAACTGCTGAGCGCCGACGCCGAGACCGTGGTCGTCGACGGCAAACGCGGCGTCGAGCGGATCGCGGTCGCCGACATTATCGCGGCCAAGCCCGTTCCCCCGCCCCCCGCACCGCGCCCGCGCTGACCGCAGCATCCGCCGGTCTCCCTCCGTGCGAGACGAGCGGATGGCAGGCATCGGTCGGCATCTGTCCGAGGCGACGTCATCGCGCGCCGGTACCGGGCCCTAGCGTGGTCATCGTGCCCGAGAACCCCCGCCGCGTCGTCGACCTGAGCCACCCGATCCGAGCCGGCCTCGTGACCTACCCCGGTCTGCCCGCGCCGGTGATCACGCCGCACATGACGCACGAGGGCTCCCGCGGGACGTACGCGCCCGGCACCGAGTTCGCCATGGACATCGTGACGATGATCGGCAACACCGGCACCTATCTCGATTCGCCGTACCACCGCTATTCGTCCGGACCCGACCTGGCGGGCCTCGACCTCGCCACCCTCGTGGGCCTTCGGGCCGAGGTCTTCCACCTCGAAGACGCATGGGATCCGCAGAACCGGGGCATCGGGGTCGACGCGCTCGCCGACCGCGATGTGCGCGGCGCCGCGGTGCTGCTCCACACCGGATGGGACCGCTTCTTCGGCACCCCCGCTTATGCCGCCGGGTCGCCCTTCCTCGCGGCCGACGCCACGAGCTGGCTGATCGAGCAGGGCGCGACCCTCGTCGGTATCGACGCCCTCAACATCGACGACACCGAGTCGGGGGGCGAGCGACCGGCCCACACCCTCCTGCTCGGCGCGGGCATCCACGTGGTGGAGCACCTGACCCGCCTGGGCCACGTGCCCGAGCGGGGCGCGCGCTTCACGGCCGCACCCCCGGCGTTCGAAGGATTCGGCACGTTCCCGGTGCGCGCGTTCGCCGAGATCGGGTCGTAGCGCTTCGACGTCGACGGACCTCCCGACGTCGCGATGGCGCGCAGACGTAGACTGGGGCTATTCTCTCCGCCTCTCCTGGATCTGCCGTGACCTCTGCCGCATCCGCTCGCACGCTCGACGTGCGGCATCTTCAGCTCGCCCGCGCCGCCTTCGCGGCGATCGCGGCGATCATGGTGACCTTCTCGCCCGACCACTCGGCGTCGGTAGGACTCGCGGTGTTCAGCGGTTTCGCGATCGCGACGGGGATCGTCTTCGCCGTCGCGGCGTGGCTCGTCTTCCCCGCCGGACAGCGGGGTCCGTCGGTGCTGCTGGCTTCGCTCACGCTGCTCGCCGGGCTCGTCGCGAGCATCGGCCCCTGGCGCAGCACCGCCACCTTTTTCGCGGTCGTGATCTCTTGGGCGCTCGTCACCGGCATCGTCGAGGCGGTCGTCGCCTTCCGAGGACGAGCGGATGCGGCGCGCGCCGCGTCGCGCGACGGTCTGACGATCGGCGTGCTGACCATCGTGCTCGGGCTCGCCCTGCTGCTCGTGCAGCCCGGGTACGCCCTCGACTACTACATCGAAGACGCCGGCCGATCGTTCACCCTGACGGGGATCACGATCGCGGTGGGCGTGTTCGGCGGATACGCCGCGATCGTCGCGGTGTTCCTCGGCATCGCGGGGTTCTCACCTCGCCGGGCGCCCGCCCCGAGCCCGGCCGATAGGAGCATCCCGTGACCGACCGCCCCACCCGCCGCGACCTCATGAAGCCCGTGCAGCTGCTCGGACTGGCTTTCGTCTGCGCCCTGTTCGCCGGCATCGTCACGCTCGTGTCGATGGGCTTCTTCCAGTCGAAGCCGGGCGATCAGATCGAACGCGCCCTTGTCATCGCGGCCATCGCCGCGGGTGTCACGTTCATCGTGGTGCTCGTCGTGGTGGCGTTGCTGCTGCTAGCGGTGGATCCCGCCCAGGTCGGCAAGACCCTCGACCGTCCGCTGCTGCTTCCCCCCGACGACGAGACTCCCGGCGCGCAGCCCGGCTCGCCCGCCGACGGCGGCCCCGCGCCGCGTTCCTAGCGCGCGCGCTCGCGCCGCAGCATCCGTTCGCCCCCGCTCCCGACCGCGAAACCGCGTCTGCGCGGCGAGACCCGGTCAGAATGTCGGGGTCTCGCCGCGCAGAACGGGTCTCACGGTCAGTGGGCGCGCGTCACAGGCGGTCGACGGTCGCAGAGGCCAGGCCCGTGTAGGT
This sequence comes from Microbacterium sp. AG1240, assembly GCF_003635115.1. Lineage (GTDB taxonomy): Bacteria > Actinomycetota > Actinomycetes > Actinomycetales > Microbacteriaceae > Microbacterium. The sequence goes on along the minus strand of NZ_RBXJ01000003.1, from coordinate 149,090 downwards.
CGCGGGGGTGAGATCGAGCAGGCGGGCCTTCGCGGCGTCGCCGATGTCGAGGCCGCGAACGAACTCCGCGAGATCCGCCGCGCCGACGCGACGCCCGCGGGTGAGATCCTTCAGCAGCGCGTACGGGTCGGTGATCTGCGAGCGACCGGCGGCGATCTCGGCGCGCACGACCGTCTGGATCGCTTCGGCGAGCACCTCCCAGTTCGCGTCGAGGTCGGCCAGCAGCACGTCGGGCGCGAGCGAGATCTCGCCGAGGCCGCGCTGGAGGTTGTCGAGCGCGAGGAGCGAGTGGCCGAACGCGACGCCGATGTTGCGCTGCGTGGTCGAGTCGGTGAGGTCGCGCTGCAGGCGCGAGGTCACGAGGGTCTGCGCGAGCGTGGCGAAGAGCCCGCCCGCGATCTCCAGGTTCGCCTCGGCGTTCTCGAACCGGATCGGGTTGATCTTGTGCGGCATGGTCGACGAGCCGGTGGCCCCGGCGACGGGGATCTGGGTGAAGTACCCGAGCGAGATGTAGGTCCACACGTCGGTCGCGAGGTTGTGGAGGATGCCGCCGGCGTGCCGTGCGCGGTCGTAGAGCTCCACCTGCCAGTCGTGAGACTCGATCTGGGTCGTCACCGGGTTGGCGGTGATGCCGAGCGACTCGATGAACGCGGTGGTCAGCTCGGGCCAGTCGACGGCGGGGTCGGCGGCCACGTGGGCCGACCAGGTGCCGGTCGCGCCCGAGAACTTCGCCAGGTAGTCGGATGCTTCGACCTGCTGCGCGATGCGACGCAGACGCCACGCGAAGACGCCGATCTCCTTGCCCATCGTCGTGGGGGTGGCCGGCTGGCCGTGGGTGCGCGCGAGCATCGGCGCGTCGCGGTGAGCGGCGGCCATCGCCGTCAGCGTGTCGATCACCGCGTAGAGCTTGGGGAGCCAGACGCGGGTGACCGCGCGCTGCACCGTGAGGGCGTACGACGCGGAGTTGATGTCTTCGCTGGTGCAGGCGAAGTGCGTCAGCTCGGCGATGGCGTCGAGACCCAGGGCCGCGAGCCGGTCGCGCACGAGGTACTCGACGGCCTTCACGTCGTGACGGGTGACGGCCTCGCGCTCGGCGAGCCAGTCGATGTCGTTCTGTCCGAAGTCGACGTAGAGCGCGCGCAGCCGGGTCTTGTCGGCCTCCGACAGCGGCTCGGTGCCGAAGAGCGAGCGGTCGGTCAGCGCGATCAGCCACTCGACCTCGACCTCGACGCGTGCGCGGTTCAGGCCGGCCTCCGAGAGGTAGTCGGCGAGGGGCGCGACCGTCTTCTGATAGCGGCCGTCGAGGGGGCTCAGCGGCTGAGGGGGCAGAGAAGTCACGAGAGGCTCCGAAACGTTCGAGCGAGCAGAGGGGCGGGCGATGGGGCGGCCGGGCGTTCAGACCGCGGAACGGATCGCGGGTTCGAGCTGGCGGAAGAGGGCCCGGCTCGCGCCCTCGATCATACCGAGCACCTCATCGAACATCGCCGGGCCCGCGTAGTAGGGATCGGGGACGTCGGTCGTCTTCGCCGCGGGATCGAACGTCAGGAGGAGCGATACCTTGCCCGCCTCCGATTCGTCGTGCGCCCAGCCGCGGAGGATGCGCTCGTGGGTGTGATCGAGCGCGACGACGAGGTCGTTGTCGGCGAAATCGGCGGCCGTGAACTGACGGGCGCGGTGGTCGGCTCCGTCATATCCCCGCCGATGGAGCGCCTCGATCGTGCGGTGATCGGCCCGTTCGCCCACGTGCCAGTCGCCGGTGCCCGCGCTCGTGGAGACGATGCGGTCGCCGAGACCGGCCGACTCCGCCAGCTCCCGGAAGACCTCGGCGGCCATGGGAGAGCGACAGATGTTGCCACTGCACACGAAGACGACGCGGAAGGTCTGGGCGTCTCGGGCACTCACCACTCCATTCTGGTGCCCGCTTCGTCTCCTGCACAGGCAGCCTCATCGCGTCGGGCTCCCCGAGGGCGGTGGTCGGAGGCGACGGCGGGGCCGCGGCACGCCACCCTGGACGGATGCTCATCGATGTGACGCTCTCCCCCGGCTCGGCGAGATCTCTCGAGGCGATCGACGAGGCCACCCGCATCCTCCGCGATCTGCACGGGCGGCTCGGCGATCTCGCCGTGCGCGTCGCCCCGGTCGTCGCGGAGGCGGATTGGCGCGCTCCGTCGGCACGGGCGTGCCACGAACGCCTCGATCGGTGGCGGGAGTCGTTGGTCACCGCCCGGGGGCGCATCGACGACCTCGCCGACACCGTCGCGCGTGCGCGCGCCGATCTGCTCGCGCGCGCCGCGACGGCGCTGCCGTGACCGAGATCACGATCCGCAGTGGGGCCCTCGTCGAGGTCGACTCCGACGCGGTGCGTCGGGTGGCGACGGGACTGCGCCGTCTCGTCGCCGACGCCGGCGAGACGGTCGCGCAGATGGATGCGGCGGTCGACCTCATCACGCAGGGACAGCCGTCGACGTTCGCCGCGGTGCTCGATGCCACCGTGCTCCGGGCGGTGCTCGAGCGGGTCGGGCAGGAGGGCGAGGACATCGTCGAGAAGGTGACCTCGGCGGCGGCGCTCTACGAGGCGGTGGAGCTGCGCGTCGAAGCCGCGACCGCCGCCGCGGCCGGCGACACGGCGCGGATGGGGATCATCGACGCCCGCCTCGCGAGGCTGTGGGCGCAGGAGCCCTCGGCGGTGGCCGCCGCCGACGTCGCCCTCGAGCACCGACCGCCGGCGCATCTCGATCTCTACGGCCAGGCGCTCGTCGGCGGGCAGGGTCTGGGGCCGATGAACCCGTGGCTGGCCTTCCCCTCCCTGTACGGCGTCGTCGACGCTCTGCGCCTCGGTGTCATCCCGCCGGGTGCCCGGCTGGTCTCGCACGGGGCGGTGCCCGTACGGGTCAGCCCGGTTGCGCGCGCTGCGGCGACGCCGCCGCCCTCCTCTCTCGCCGACGCTGCGTCCCGCATCCCGTCGGCGGGCGCGGCGCAGGTGAGGGTGGAGCGCTACGCGATGGCCGACGGCACCCGGCAGTTCGGCGTCTTCGTCGCGGGCACGCGCTCGGGCGGTGCGATCGAGCCCTTCGACATCCGCTCGAACCTCGAGCTGTACACGGGCCGGCGCAGTGCGTCGTACGAGGCGGTCGGCGCGGCTCTCCACGACGCGGGGGCTCGCGACGGCGACGTGGTGCACGCGTTCGGGCACTCCCAGGGAGCGATGGTGATCGAGCGGCTGGCGCTCGAGGGCGGATACGACACCCGCACGCTGGTGTCGTTCGGCTCGCCGGTGCAGGCCGACGTCGGCGCCGACACCCTGGGCATCTCCGTGCGCCATACCGACGACCCGGTCTCGGCCCTGCAGTCGGGCGGGCACGTCACCGGGGTGGGCGCACCGGGGAGCTTCGTCGTCGAGCGCCTCGCCGATCCGGCCGCGGGGATTCACGACCTGCGGATGCCCGCCCATGCTCTGGCGTCCTACACGGAGACCGCGGCTCTCATCGACGCATCCACCGACCCTCGGGCCGCCGCCGTGCGCGACGTCTTCGCCGCTCTGGGCCGGGCCGAGGCCGCCGACGCGACCGAGTACGTCGCCGAGCGGGTCAGTCTCGGCGCTCCCGCGGGCGCGGGCGCAGGATGAGCCCGGCGATCCAGTTGATGATGCCGATGACGAGCGCGGCGAGCACGGTCAGCCAGAAGCCGTCGACCCGCAGGCCCCAGTTCCAGAATCCCGTGATCCACGCGGTGAGCCAGAGCAGGAACCCGTTGATGACGAACGAGATGAGGCCCAGCGTCAGGATGTAGAGAGGGAACGCCAGCACCTTGACGATGGTGCCGATCACCGAGTTCACGATCGCGAAGATCGCGCCGACGACGAGCAGCGTCAGGGCCACCTGAAGCCACTCGCCCGGCGCGAACGGCACCAGCACCACGCCGAGGGCGGGCAGCAGCGTCACGATCCAGATGGCGAACGCGTTGACGACGACGCGGACGAAGAATCCCATGGGATCGAGTGTGGCACGCGGGCCGTTCGCCGTCACGCTACCGACGGAGGCGGTCGGAGAGCGTCGACCGTGAACCGTCGGGGTCGGGGTACGCCTCGACCCCGAACATCGCGCTCTCGGGGCGTGCGAGAGCCGACGAGAGCAGGCCGAGATCGCGAACGTGCAGGCCCATGTCGGCGGCGATGGCGGCGGCCTCCGGGAGGCCGACGTACTCGGTCATGCGTCGACGAACTCGGTCATGCGTCCTCGAGCCTGCTCAGCAGGTCGGCGTACCGGTCTCGGACCGACGCCGCCGTGTCGGTGCCGACCTAGACTCGGTGCGTGACAGACGACATCCCCGTCCGCATCCGCCCCGAGATCGCCGCTCTTCCGCCGTATCGCCAGGGCAAGCCCGCGGGCGACGACGGATTCAAGCTCTCGAGCAACGAGAACCCCTTCGATCCGCTCCCCGGCGTGATCGAGGCGATGAGCGACGCGGCCGATGTCAATCGGTATCCGGATGCGTCGGCCCGACGTCTGCGCGAGAGGCTCGCCGCGCGTTTCGGGGTCGACGCCGACGAGGTGCACATCGGCGCGGGGAGCGTGTCGGTGCTGGCGCAGCTGATCCTCGCCGCTGCCGGGCCGGGCGACGAGGTCGTCTACGCGTGGCGGTCGTTCGAGGCCTACCCCACCCTCGTGCGAGTGGCGGGTGCCACCGCCGTGGAGGTGCCGCTCGCGGCCGACTTCCGGCACGATCTTCCGGCGATGGCGGCGAGCGTCAGCGAGCGCACCCGCGTCGTCATCGTCTGCAGTCCCAACAACCCCACCGGCACCGCCGTCACGCACGACGAGTTCGCCGCCTTCATCGACGCCGTTCCGAGCGACGTGCTCGTCATCCTCGACGAGGCCTACGCCGAGTTCGTCACCGCCCCCGACGCGGTCGACGGCATGCGGGTGCTCGGCCTGCTCGACCGGCCCAACGTCGTCGCGCTCCGCACGTTCTCGAAGGCCTTCGGGCTCGCCGGTCTGCGCATCGGGTATGCGATCGGTCACCGCCGCGTGCTCGACGCCGCGCGTTCGACGGCCATCCCGCTCGCGGTGACGGGTCAGGCGGAAGCCGCGGCCCTGGCGAGCCTTCGGGCGGAGTCGGAGCTCCTCGAGCGGGTGCGGGTGATCTCCGCGCGCCGCGACCGCCTCGTCGCGGGTCTGCGCGACGGCGGCTGGAATGTGCCCGACGCGCAGGGCAACTTCGTCTGGCTCCCCGCCGGAGAGCACACGGCGGCCTTCGCGGAGGCGTTCGAGGAGGAGGGTCTCATCGTCCGCCCGTTCGTCGGCGATGGCATCCGTATCTCCGTCGGCGAGGAGGAGTCTGTCGAGAAGGTCCTACGGATCGCAGCATCCGTTGTTCAGACCCTCCCAGAGGGCCATTCGGGCCGAGGGCTAGCGTGGAGAGCGTGACAGTGCCCGATCCGACCGTGCCCGACGCGCTCGACGCGTCCCTGCCCGTCGACGACACAGAGCTCGTCCGCATTCTCGCCGCGGACGGGTCGATCGCGCCGACGCCCGCCGCCGAGCAGTACCTGCCGCTCGTCGATGCGCTGCCCGATGCCGAGCTCGAGCAGTTCTACCGCGACATGGTGTCGATCCGCGCGTTCGACCGGCAGGCGACCCTGCTGCAGCGACAGGGGCAGCTCGCCCTGTGGCCGCCGAGCTGGGGCCAGGAGGCCGCGCAGGTCGGCTCGGCCCGCGCCGCTCGCACCCAGGATCACGTCTTCCCCTCGTATCGCGAGCACGTGGTCGCGCGAATCCGCGGGGTCGACCCGGTCGACATCATCCGCCTCATGCGCGGACTCACGCACGGCGGGTGGAACCCGTACGACCCGAAGAACGGCAACACGCACATCTACACGCTCGTCCTCGGTGCGCAGACCCTGCACGCGACGGGTCTCGCGATGGGTCTTGCTTTCGACGGCAAGAGCGGCGGCGGCGACCCCGACCGTGACGAGGCCGTCATCGTCTACTACGGCGACGGCGCGTCCAGCCAGGGCGACGTGCACGAGTCGATGGTCTACGCGGCGAGCTTCCAGGCGCCGGAGGTCTTCTTCCTGCAGAACAACCAGTGGGCCATCTCGGTGCCCGTCGCCACGCAGTCGCGCTCGCCGCTGTTCCGCCGGAGCGCCGGGTACGGCATCCCGAGCGTGCAGGTCGACGGCAACGACGTGCTGGCGAGCTACGCGGTCACTCGCGCCTCGCTCGACGAGGCGCGCGCCGGCGGCGGACCGCGCGCGATCGAGGCGATGACCTACCGCATGGGCGCGCACACCACGAGCGACGACCCCACGAAGTACCGCACGACCGCCGAGGAGCAGGCCTGGGGTCGGCGCGATCCGATCGAACGCATGCGGGCCTACCTCGAAGGTCGCGGCGCCGGGGCGGCCTTCTTCGCCGACGCGGAGGCCGAGGCCCAGGCGCTCGCCGACGACACCCGCGTGCGCACCAACGCGCTCGGCGGGCTCGAGGCCGACCAGATCTTCACGAACGTCTACTCCGAGCAGCATCCGCTCGTCGACGAGGAGCGCCGCTGGTTCCATGCCTACGAGGCGTCTTTCGAAGGGGGCGCATCGTGAGCACGACCGAGATGTCGCTGGGCAAGGCTCTGAACGCGGGCCTGCGACGCGCGATGGAGCAGAGCGACCGCGTGCTGCTCATGGGCGAGGACATCGGCCCGCTCGGCGGCGTCTTCCGGGTCACCGAGGGGCTCCAGGCCGACTTCGGACCTCGCCGGGTCATCGACACGCCCCTGGCGGAGTCGGGCATCATCGGCACGGCGATCGGCCTCGCGATGGGCGGGTTCCGGCCGGTCTGCGAGATCCAGTTCGACGGCTTCGTCTACCCGGGGTTCGACCAGATCACCAGCCAGTTGGCGAAGCTCACCTACCGGCACGAGGGCGCCCTGCAGATGCCGGTCGTCATCCGCATCCCCTACGGCGGGCACATCGGCGCGATCGAGCACCACCAGGAGAGTCCCGAGGCCTATTTCGCCCACACGCCGGGCCTGCGCGTGGTGAGCCCGTCGACGCCGAACGACGCGTACTGGATGATCCAGGAAGCGATCGCCTCGCCCGACCCGGTCATCTTCTTCGAACCGAAGAGCCGCTACTGGCCGAAGGGCGAGGTCGACCTCGACGCCTCCGCGGTGCCGCTGCACGCCAGCCGTATCGTTCGGCGCGGCACCGACGTGACCCTCGTCGGGCACGGCGCGATGGTGTCGACCCTCATCCAGGCCGCGGCGCTCGCCGAGAGCGAGGGCACGAGCTGCGAGGTCGTCGACCTGCGTTCGCTGTCGCCGGTCGACTACGACCCCATCCTCGAATCGGTCGGGCGCACCGGCCGCATGGTCTACGCGCAGGAGGCCCCGGGCTTCGTCAGCGTCGGCAGCGAGATCGCCGCCACGGTCGCCGAGCGGGCGTTCTACTCGCTCGAGGCGCCGGTGCTGCGCGTGTCGGGCTTCGACACCCCCTTCCCCGCGGCGAACCTGGAGGGCAAGTACCTCCCCGACGCCGACCGCATCCTCGAGGCCGTCGACCGCACGATGGCGTACTGAGCACCCCGATGACCGTGAGACGTCATCCCCGCGACGAGACTGCGACAGAGATGCGCAGTCTCGCGGCCGGATTGATGTCTCGCGGACCGCGAAAGGACAGATCATGAGCACGCAGAAGTTCCTCCTCCCCGATGTCGGCGAGGGTCTGACCGAGGCCGAGATCGTGTCCTGGCGCGTCGCCCCCGGCGACACGGTCGAGGTCGACGACGTGCTCGTCGAGATCGAGACGGCCAAGTCGCTCGTCGAACTGCCGTCGCCCTTCTCGGGCACGGTGGGCGAGCTGCTCGCCGGCGAGGGCGACACCGTCGAGGTCGGCAGCGCCATCATCACGATCGCCGACGAGTCGGCCGCGAGTCCCGCCGCCCCTGCCGCGCCGGCCGTCGTGCCCGAGCCCGAGGCGCCGGGAGGCGCGGTGCTCGTCGGCTACGGCAGCGCGGGTCATGTCGCGTCGCGCCGTCGCCCCGTCAAGCCCGAGGCGCGCCCGGCCGGCACGTCGGCCGGGGTGGTAGCCAAGCCCCCGATCCGCAAGCTCGCCCGCGACCTCGGCGTCGATCTCGCCTCGGTCACGCCCAGCGGCGCGTCGGGCGAGGTGACCCGCGACGACGTCGTGAAGCACGCATCGCAGGCGAGCGTCTTCCGCAACATCGAGACCCCCGCCTGGGGAGAGGTGCGCGAGGAGACGATCCCCGTCACCGCCGAGGAATCGGATGCTGCGCGCCCCGCAGCATCCGCACCCCCTGCCGAGCCCGCCCAGCCCACCGAGAGCATGGACGGCCGCGAGGAATCGATCCCGGTGCGGGGCGTGCGCAAGGCCGTGGCCTCGGGCATGGTGCGCACCGCCTACTCGGCGCCCCACGTCACGGTCTGGACCGATGTCGACGCCTCGCGCACGATGGAGCTCGTCAAGCGGCTCAAGTCGTCGCCCGACTTCGCCGACGTCAAGGTCTCACCCCTGCTGATCATGGCGCGCGCGGTCATCTGGGCCGCCCGTCGCACCCCGATGGTGAACGCGGCCTGGGTCGACGGCGACGACGGCGCGCAGATCCGTCTGCACCACTACGTGAACCTGGGCATCGCCGCCGCCACGCCGCGCGGACTCCTGGTGCCGAACATCAAGGACGCGCAGGACATGAGCATGCGCGAGCTCGCCCGTGCCCTGCAGAACCTCACGACCACCGCGCGTGAGGGCAAGTCGACGCCCGCCGACCAGAAGGGCGGCACGATCACCATCACGAACATCGGCGTCTTCGGCATGGATGCCGGCACCCCGATCCTCAACGGCGGAGAGGCCGGCATCATCGCGCTCGGCACGATCCGCCAGAAGCCGTGGGTCGTCGACGGTGAGGTGCGCCCCCGCTGGGTGACCACCGTGGCCGGCTCCTTCGACCACCGCGTGGTCGACGGCGACGGCATGAGCCGGTTCGTCGCCGATGTCGCGTCGATCCTCGAGGAGCCGGCGCTGCTGCTGGACTGAGGCGAGACGGCGCTGAGGTCGACCGGTCCGCCCATCGACGTTGGCCCCGCCTGATGCATCCGAGTCAGAACCACCTCAGCGAACCCACGATCAAGAGGGTTCGCCCGGGAGGTCGTGAGAGGGCTTCGCGGCGGGAAACACCCGGGCGCGGGGGTGCAGCTCGTGCGCTCGCCGCCGACATCGGGTCGGTGAGAGCGGGGTAGGACGCGTCATCCGCCCGGACACGTCGTCCTCTTTCCGGGCCATGGCCACGTCGCCTCCTCGGAGAGAGGTGTGTCGTGGCCGAAGAGTCCGTTCGTGAGGCCCACCACCCTCCGACACGGGGAATGCTGTCTGTACCGCTTTAGCTGTGTGTCGGATAACCCTCAAAATGCTTGACATACCGGCGAAAGAACCGGTTTACTGACACCACGAGCTTCCTGGAGCCTCTGATGACGCGACCTACGTGTGTGAATCAGAACGGCGGTTAGCGGGCCAAGGATTGCCCTGTCGACACCGCCTCGCGCTCTGTCTTGGGAGCTCATCACATGGAAGCGCAGAAGCTGGCGTGGGACGGCTTTCGTACAAAGGAGTTAGCGCGCAATGAAGCGTTCCATCGGCGCAGCAGCAGCACTCGTTGTCCTCGCCATGCCACTAGCGGCATGCTCCGGGGGCTCATCCAGCGGAGGCGGGACAGAGCTCACCTCCGGGCCCATCTCGATCTGGTACTCCACGAACGAGCAGGAGATCGCATGGGCGGAGGCGGTCGTCGACGCATGGAATGCGGACAATCCTGACGCCCAGGTGACAGCGGCGGCGATCCCCTCGGGGAAGTCGTCCGAAGACGCGATCTCCGCGGCGATCACCGCCGGCAACACTCCATGCCTGGTCTACGCCACCGCACCCGCTGCCGTGCCGGCGTTCCAGAAGCAGGGCGGCCTCGTGAACATCTCCACGACCTTCGAAGACGGCGAGTCGTTCGTCAAAGAGCGTTCCGGGGAAGCAGCCGACGGGTTCCGCTCGCCGGACGGAGACCTCTACCAGCTGCCCTGGAAAGCAAACCCCTTCATGCTCTATTACAACAAGACCGCGTTCGCCGAAGCGGGTCTCGATGCGGAGAACCCCTCGCTCGCCACCTACGACGATGTCCTCGCCGCAGCCGAGGCGATCAAGGATTCAGGTGCCGCCGACTTCGCGCTGTATCCACCTGCTTCGGGCGATTACACCAACGCCCTGTTCGACTTCTACCCGTTCTATCTCGCGAACTCCGGCGGGGAGCAACTCGTCGTCGATGACAAGGCGACCTTCACGAGCGAGGCGGGTCTGGAAACGCTCGAGTTCTGGAAGACGCTGTACGCCGAAGGCTACTCCTCCGCGGAGGCCTACAGCGGCGACGCCTGGGCAGGACCTTTCGCGGATGGTGTCGCCGCGATGGGGATCGCCGGACCGTGGGGGGCCGCGCAGTTCGACGGCAAGGTCGAGTACGGTGTCGTGCCGCTGCCGACAGCCGACGGCAAGACCATCGACGAGACGTACACGTTCGGCGACTCGAAGAACGTCGGACTCTACACCTCGTGCGAGAACAAGCAGACGGCCTGGGACTTCGCGAAGTTCTCCATGGACGCCGACAACGACCTCGCACTCCTGGAGACAACCGGCCAGTTCCCCATTCGTACCGACCTGACCGAGGTCGCGGGCGACTTCCTCGCGGCGAACCCGCTGCTCGAGACCTTCGCGAAGGAGGTTCCGTTGACGGTCGACGTGCCGAACATCGCCAATTCTTCCGAGATCTGGCAAACCTTCCGTGATGCGTGGGGAGGGGCGGTCCAGACGGGTCAGGGTGACCTGGCCGACGTGATGAAGAACGCCGGCAGCGAGATCGACACCCTCGCGTCACAGGGTTGACGCCGGACCGTCGGACGAGGCCTGTTCCGGGCTCGTCCGACGGTCCACCTGCGCGATGTCGCGTCGAACGTGACAGGGCACTGCGCCCAACGATTCTCTACCGGCCGAAGGAGCCCGTCATGAGACGCTCAGGAACCCTGATCGCCGTCGCCGTCGCGACCGTTCTCGCGGTGGGCGGAGCGGGCGCCGCGCCCGCCGTTGCCGCCCCCGACGCATCCGTCGACACGATCGTCGACAGGCTGCAGGATTACTACCTCGGGCAGGGCGACGAGGTGATCATCGCCAACGGCATCTACCTCGCGCGCACCTCTGAAGCGCTGGACTACGTCGCATCTCAGAACGCCGACGGATCGTGGACGGACGTCAACTACGCCGACCGCACCAGCTCAGCGAACGGCGCCGTCTGGTCGCCCTACATCGCGTTGTACCGCGCGTTGGCGCTGACCCATGCCTACCGCAGCCCCGGTGCACCGGGATTCAACGACCCGGCAGTCCTCGCGGCGGTGAACAAGGCTCTGGTGCACTGGGACCGCGTCAACCCCGGTAACCAGAACTGGTGGGAGACCGAAGTCGGCGAATCCATCGCGATGGGGCGTATTTCCGTCTTCTTGGGCGATGTGCTCGACCCCGCGGCGCTCGATGTCGCGCTGAAGCACAACACCGGAAAACTCGACCCGGTGGGGGCGAACGGGGCGTGGAGAACGACGAACTTCCTCTTCGAAGCCGTCGCCACCAAGAACGTCGAAGACATCGCCCGCGGCGTCGACACGATGGTCTCGACCATTGCGGTTGATCCGACTGGCGCCGTCACTTTCGACGGTGCCGTGCAGGTCGACGCGAGCTACTGGGCGCACGGGGCCCAGCTCTACAGCGAGGGCTACGGTCTCGCCCTGTTCACGAACGTCGCGATCTGGGCGGACGCGGTCCGCGGTACCGACCTCGCGTTGAACCGGAATCAGCTCGACGCGGTCGCGTTCTACATCATCTCCGGTACGCGATGGATGATCCGCGGCGAGGTGGGGATGCCGTACCTGGGCTACCGTCCTGCGAAGACCGTCGACGGAGTCACCGGCTACGCGGCCGAGTTCCTCGAGCCGTTGGACAAGATGGTGCGCTCGGATGCGCTCTACTCGACGGCCTATCAACAGCTCGCCGACAGCATCCGAGGCAAGACCCGATCCATCGGTGCGACGGGCAACAAGTACTTCTGGCGTTCTGAGTTCTCCGCGCATCAGCGAGACGAGTACGCGATCTTAACACGCCTCAACTCCAGCCGCACCGTCGGCAGTGAGTACCGCTCGACCTTCCGGCCTGAGGTCGGCAACGAGATCGTCTGGAACTCCGCCGGGACCACGGCGATCCAGGTGAACAACCGTGAGTACTTGGACCTCGGCCCCGCCTTCGACTGGTTCCACTACCCCGGTGTGACGGCGCCCTACGTCAAAGAGCAGACCCGCGGCACCACGGGTAACGGCGGAAGCTTCACCGGCGGCGTATCGGACGGAAGGTTCGGGGCGGCAGTGCACAGCCTGGACCGCGCGGCCACCAAAGGCAGCAAGAGCTACTTCTACTTCGATGACGAGATGGTCGCACTCGGGGCTGCCATTCGCTCGACCTCGGACGCCCCGGTGCACACGGTCGTGAATCAAGCCGCCGCGAAGTCGAACGCCACCGTAGACGGCTCCCCCGTGGCACGGGGAACGGATTCGGTGACCGTCACCGACCCGACGTGGGCCTACAACGACGAAGTCGGATACGTGTTCCCCACCGACGCCGACGTGAAGGTGTCGAACAAGACGCAAACGGGCAGCTGGGTAGGGGAGGACGCAGTGGAGCGCGACGCCTTCACCCTCTTCATCGACCACGGTGTGAAGCCGGTCGACGCGGGATACGAGTACATCGTGCTCCCGGCATCCACTCCGGCCGAGGTCGCAGCGTACGCACACGACCCCGCCGTCGACGTCTTGCGCAACGATGCGAGCGTGCAGGCGGTGCGGCACGGCGAACTCGAACGGACGATCGCGACGTTCTACGAGGCCGGCGAGCTCGACCTGGGTCAAGGACGCACCCTCGAGGTGAGTAGACCCGCGATCGTTCTTCTCGATGAGTCGGGAGACGCTCCCGTCGTCGGTGTGGCGAACCCCGACGTGCCCGGTCTCGTCGTCAATGTCTCCCTCCACACCGACACCGCAACCCAGACAGGTACTTTCGGCCTCGGTTCGGGCGCCAACCTCGGCAAGACGGTGACTGCCGAGCTCGTCGGATCGAACGGATCGAATTCGTCTCCCTACCACGCGAGCGGCTCGGCGGACGGCCGCGCGCCGGCACTCGCCGGAGACGCCGACATCGGTACGTCATGGGCCTCTGCCGCGGGCGGCGTGCAGTGGCTCGCGAAAGACCTCGAGCCCGGCTCGTTCGTCACGGGGGTCACGGTGAACTGGGCGGGCGAGTTCCCGTCGAAGTACCTGCTGCAAACGTCGCGGGACGGCGTCACGTGGACCGACCAGCGGTTCGTCCAGGACGGAAACGGTGGTGCGGACAGCCTGAAGATCGCTCCGACGGCCGCATCGTTCGTGCGGGTGCTTCTCCTCGAGAGCGTGGGCCCGCGGTATGAGGTCGCAGAGTTCGAAGTGGCGGCGAGCCGCAACCTCGCCCTCGGCCGTGCGGTGTCGGCTTCCGGCGGCTCCGCCCCGGGGAGCGTCGCTGACGCCGATATGTCGACCCGATGGATCGCGAACCTCTCCGACGCGGCGTGGACGCAGGTCGACCTGGGATCGGTCCAGCCGATCGGGGCGGTCAGGCTGTGGTGGGAGGCGTCGTACGCGAAGCAGTACCGCATCCAGGTCTCCGACGACGGCGCCGCCTGGCGTAACGCGTACAGCACTCCGGCTGCAGGTAGTGACGGTGGTGTCGATGTGATCGACGTGCAGGAGAACGCTCGATTCGTTCGCATGCAGACCGTGCAGCGGAGCACCACTCAATACGGGGTGTCGATCTGGGAGTTCGAGATCTTCGCAGAGGATGCCATCGTCAACGCCCCGACCACACCTGCCGGAAGAGAGAACCTCGCGCTAGGGAAGACCACGACGGCGGACACGGCGTACAACGCCACGCTCGACGCGCGGTTCGCCACGGACGGCAACGCCACGACTCGCTGGGGGTCTGCTCGTCAGGACGCTCCCTACACCACTGAACGGTGGCTCCAGGTCGACCTCGGCGAGAGCAAGACGGTGAACCAGGCTGTGCTGACCTGGGAGGCCGCGACGTCGAACGATTTTCGGGTACAAGGCTCCGTCGACGGCTCGAACTGGACCGACCTCGCGCGTGTCACGAAGACATCCGGGGAACTGAAGAATGTCGTCGATTTCGCCGATGCCCATGTCCGGTACGTGCGCGTGATCGGGCTCCCCGCGACGAAGTACGGAATGTCGCTCTTCGAGCTCGAGCTGTACGGCGGCTACAAGCTCGGCTGCGTCGACGCTCCGCTGACGGTGCCCGCCCAGGGGACGGCCGAGTTGGTCGTCTCCGTCACGCCACTCGAAGCCGATGACGCATTCCACGCATATGCGCTGGACGCCGGCGTGCTGAACGTGACGCATACCCCGCGTGTAGGGACGGACGGGCGTATAACCTTCGGCATCGAGGCCGGCGGTTCCGGATCGACGACGGTGCTCGTCACTCACGACGCCGGCAGCGAGCTCGTCTGGTGTGGGGTGACGCTCACGGCCGAGACTGCCGCTCTGCAAGCGGCGGTGGAACGCGCGAATGGTCTCGACAGCACGCGATACACGCCGGAGAGCTGGGCGCCGGTGCTGCCCGCTCTTGAGGCGGCGAAGCAGACCCTCGCAACCCCGGGCGCCGAACAGGCCGTAGTCGATGCGCAGGCCGAAGCCCTGACCGCTGCGGTGGACGGTCTCAGGGAAAGAGGCATAGACGTCGAGGTAACGGTCGCGACGCGCTGCGCGAGTGGGAAGACCCAACTCACGGTGACCACGCGCAACCCGTCCGATGTCGCGGTGTCGCTGACTTACGCGACCGCCTACGGTTCGAAGTCGTTTCCGTCGGTCGCGCCGGGCAAGACGGTGTTCCACGCGTTCACCACTCGACAGGCGAAGCTCACGGGCGGGGAGGTCACGGTCACGGCGACGGCCACCATCGACGGGCGCACGGTGACGTCGACCGAGACGGCAGACTACGCAGCGCGGTCCTGCGGCTGACACCTCGAAGGCGGGTCCTTTCCCGATGCAATCGGCCCGCCTTCGGTCCTTCGGTGGGTAGCTTCCACCACGAGTATGCCGAGGCACATGCCCGGCGGAGACGAGAGAACATGATGAAGAAGTCGGACATTCTGAGGACCGCGGCGATTGCTGCCGGAGTTCTGGTGATGGTCGGCACCGCGGGCGCCGCCCTGGCCGACACGGAGGGGGACGTCACCGTCGACGTCCAGATCCCGCCGTTGGTGCAGCCGGGGGAATTGGCATTGACGGTGGCGCCAGGGGGCGTCACGCTCACCGAGGATGGCTCGACGGCCGATTGGCGCCAGTTCACGGGGGTGCTGCCCGAAGTGACGGTCACCGACACCCGGCTGGACGGGGAAGTGCCTGAGGGTGCGTTCTGGTATGTCGTCGGAACGGCCAGTGATTTCGTGGGCGACGCGGGGCAGCCGGTCCTCGACGCCGGGTACCTCGGATGGACCCCAAGACTCGTCTCCGAGACCGAATCGGGCCTGGTGGCAGAAGGCGATCCGGTCGAGACCGTCCTGGACGAGGGGCCTAACGCGGTCGGTCTCGTCGACCAGGAGTTGCTCGTTTCAACGGCGGACTCCGCGGCAGTACGCGAAGAAGGCTCGTGGACCGCTGCCGCCGACTTGTTCCTGCGGACGCCGGTCGACGTGGCGCCCGGCGGTTACTCCTCGATGCTCACTCTCTCCCTGTTCGAGTGAACGCGGCTCGATCTGTGTAGACCGTCGCCGCCGTCGCCCTCGTGGCGATGGCGGCGACGGTCATGATGAGCAACAAGCCCTGGGTCACTCCACGTCGCGCGTCAGCTCCGCCACGCCGATGGACGAGTCAGCCATGCCGTAGAACACGAACAGGCGTCTCCCGATCCTCTCGATGGCGGTGGGGAAGACGACGTTGGCGAGTGTTCCCGACGTCTCCTGAGCGGTCTCCGGCTCGAGCAAGGGTTTCAAAGAGCGTCCGAGGATCCGGCGCGGGTCCTGCGGGTCGAGGAGGATCGCGCCAGCAGCGTACTTCGAGCCGTGGGCGAGCTCGAAGCCCTTCGGCTTCGCTCCCGAGACGCCATGATGGATGAGCAACCAGCCCTCGGGGACGCGGAGGGGGGATGGGCCGGCGCCCACCTTGGCGCCCTCGTACTCCGCCTCGGGCGCCACGATCATCGATGACTGTTCGACGTAGGTGAGAGCAGAGAGGCTGCGCGTCGCCGCCTCGAGATCGACGTAGCCGATCCAGATGGACGGACGGTCGTCGTCGATTCCTGCAGGAGGGCGGGCACCCTCCCCTTTGCGCAGCCAATCCAGATCCCACATGGGGCGGTGCAGGAGGGCAAGGCTGGGCCGACCGTCGGGGCCCGGCACAGCCTCCGGGAAGAACACGATGTCCTTATTCGGGAACAGGTTGAGATCGGTGTCCAGCTCGGGCTGGTAGGCGAACCGCACGGGCCCTAGCCGCTGCCAGGTGATGGTGTCTTTGGAGACGGCGATGGCAGACTTCGGGCCGAGCGGTCCGTAGGCCACGTATGTCATGACGTGCAGACCGAGCGGCTTCAGGAACGTGATGCGAGGGTCTTCGACGCCGGCGTTGTGCCGCCCGTGTTCCCACCCCTCGTCGGGGGAGAGGATGACCCCAAGCCGTTCCACTCCCACCGGCACGCCGTCGTCCACGACGACACGGGCGCGGGCGATACGGGAGACGTTGCCTTTCGCGACGATGCGCGGGTACAGGTAGAGCTGGCCATCAAGCCCCCAGGCGGTGCCGGGGTTGAGGACGCCCTCAGCCTCATAGGGGTTGTCGGACTCCGCGGACATGAGGACGCCCTTGCGAACCAGCGTGTAAGGGATGGTGGTCGAAATGCCGACGTGGTCGGTCTGAGTCATGAGACGTGCCTTAGATGGTGGGAGCGGGCGACTCGAAGGTCCTGGTCGCGGAGGATCAACCCTTGACGGCCGAGCCGAGATTGGCTGAGGTGAACTGGCGTTGGAAGAGGAGGAAGAGGACGACCACCGGCACCGCCAGGACGCACGCTCCGGCGAGCACTGCACCCATGGGGTTGGCGAGGAACGTTCCATTGGACTGCGAGAAGTTCGCCAAGCTCACGGCCAGTGTCTGGAGTTCGGCGTCTTTCGTGACGAGGAACGGCCAGAGGAACTCGTTCCAGGGGCCGATGAAGGTCACGAGCATCGCCGTCAGGATCGCGGGGCGCACCAGTGGGACGGCTATCGACCGGAGGATGCGCATCTCGCTCGCTCCGTCGATGCGGGCGGCGTCGAAGATCTCCTTTGGAATCTGCAGGAAGTACTGGCGGAAGATCAGAACCGCGACGGAGTTGATCGCGAAGGGCAGGATCATGCCCAGGTAGTTGTCTGCGAGATTGAAGTAGCGGACGATCATGACGTACAGCGGGATCATCAGGAGCTGGAACGGGATTGCCTGAACCAGCAACACCAGCGCGAAGACCACACCCTGCCCGCGGAACGACAGGATGGAGAGGGCGTATCCGACGAGGAGACCGAAGACGAGGGTGCAGAGAACAACCCCGCTGGTCATGATCAGCGAATTGAGGAGCGAGCGGAGCAGATCGATCGACTCGTTCACCTCGATGAAATTGTCGAGGGTCAGATTGCCGGGCAGTGGGAGCAGGCCGATAAGAGTGGTGTCGCGCTCGCGTTGGAGTGAGCCGATGACCATGTAGTAGAACGGCACGAGCGCCGCCAGGGCGCCCACGACCAGCGCGACGAATCGCGCAGCCGGCAGAACACCCCTGCGTCGCCTCCCCCGATCGGGCGCGGCGGTAACCTGGTGCCGCTTCTCGCTCGTGGTCGTCATCACTTCTTCCTCTCCGTCAGCCGGCGAGACGCGAACGACACGATCATCACAGCCGCCACGAGGATCATCCCGATAGCCGCGGCGATGTCGGGTTGCCCTTGTTGAATGCCCTTCTGATACATCAGCAATGCGGGCGTCAACGATGCGCCGTTGGGGCCGCCTCCGGTGAGAAGGTAGGGCTCGGTGAAGATCTGGCCGGTGGTGATGACCGACAGCAGTACAACGAGCGATGTGACCGGGGCCACGCCCGGGAGGGTCACGGCCCGGAAGCGATGCCAGCGTCCGGCCCCGTCGAGCTCGGCGGCCTCGTACAGCTCCTCCGGCACGTTCTGCAACGCGGCGAGGTAGAGCAGGATGTAGAAGCCCAGGTTCTTCCACGTCACATAGAACGCGATGAGCGGCATGATGATCGCGGGATTCGCTAACCACGTGGGGTCCGGAGCAAGAGTTCCGAGCAGCGTGTTGACGACGCCGTTGCCGTTGAAGAGAAAGATCCAGATCGCGATCGTCGCGACGGACGCGGTCACATAGGGGATGTAGTAGGCGACCCGGAAGAACCCCTTCCAATGCACCACCGAGTTCATCCCCACGGAGAAGAGCAAGCCGAGCACGACCGTGAGGGGCGCGTTGATGATCAGGAAGATGAGGAGGTTCAAGAACGCCTGGTGCACCTGCGGGTCCGCGAGAACCGCCGCGTAGTTCGCGAATCCCACGAAGGGATGAGGAACGTCTACTCCGGGCGCCGTGAAGAAGAAGTCGTGGAGCGACATCCAGATCCCGAACCCGAAGGGTGTGAGGAAGACGACGACAACGAAGGCGACGTACGGAGAGCTGAGCAGGAGGCCCAGCGGGTTCTCGCCGAGCCAACGATGCAGACGGCGCCGCCGGCGTGCACCACGCGCCGAATAATGCTCCGGAACTTCGACGTCGCTCGTTCGCACTCGTCGGTCCAGTAGTGAGCTCACGAGCGTTCTGCCCGACGGGTCTTCACCGGTGTGCATCTCATGCCGGCCGCTCGTTCACTACGCGTCATCGCGTCTACTCCTCGTGTCGGTGTCAGGGGGGAGGCCTCAGACGCTCCCGGTCGCGTCGTCGAGGGCGACGCGACTTCTTGAGTAAACCGGTTTGTGTAAGCCACGTCAACTCTGCATGGACGGGGTCCTAGCGCCGCGCTGAGCACAGATGGGCCCGCGCAAACTGCAACTAAACCTGGCTAAATCGGCGTTACACTGACGGAGTGGAAAGCGATTCGCCCGATAGGCCCCGTCCCGAGGACGCGCCCCCGACGACTTCGTCACGGGCGAGGGCGAACGCTCGTGAACGCAAAGTCACCATCGGCGATGTCGCCGCGCGCGCCCAGGTCTCGAAGAGTGCGGTGTCCTTCGTGTTCAACAACCGCGGCGGGGTAGGCGAACTGGCGAAAGCCCGGATTCTCCGAGCGGCGGCCGACCTCGATTGGCGACCGGATGCACGGGCTCGCGCGTTGTCCAGCCGGCGTGCTCAAGCGCTGGGGTTCGTCGTCCGACGAGAACCGGAGCTCTTCAGCACCGACCCCTTCTTTCCCCAGTTCATCGCCGGTGTCGAGAGCGCGTTGTCCGGGGTGGGGTACGCGCTCGTGCTGCATGTCGTGGACGGTGAACGAGCCGAACATAAGGCGTACGGCAACTTCGCGAACGAGTCTCGAGTCGACGGGGTGTTCCTCACGGACCTTCAGCTCCCCGATGGGCGACCGGCTGAGCTCGAGCGCCTCGGCCTTCCTTTCGTGCTCGTCGGCCCGGAGGCGGCCGCGGAGGGGGGCTATTCGCCCATCGGTCTGGACGATGCCGCGGGCGTCCGTCGTGCGGTTCGACACCTGAGGGCCCTCGGACATAGCCGTATCGCGCACGTCGGCGGGCCCGAGCGCTACGTGCACTCGCAGGTACGTCGGCAGGCGTGGGCTGAAGAGCTGGCCGATCTTGGGCTGGAGCAGGGGCCGGTCGTCATGGCCGATTTCACCGGAGCGGCGGGTGCTCGTGCGACCCACGAGCTGCTGGATCGAGCCATCCCGCCGACCGCCATCGTCTACGCGAACGACCTCATGGCGATCGCGGGTATGTCGGCGGCAATGGATCGCGGGCTCCGGGTGCCCGAGGATCTGTCGATCGTCGGGTTCGACGACATTCCCTTGGCTCCGTACGTCGTGCCGCCGTTGACGACAGTCCGTCAGGACGTGATCGAATGGGGCCGCGCATGCGCGCGGACGTTGATCGCTCTCGTGGAGGGGCGCGAACCCGACCCTGTGCAGTTGCCGGCCGTGGAGTTCGTCGTACGAGGGAGTACCGGACGGGTCAGCGGAAGTAGCCCGTCACTCGCCGGCGGTGATCACGTTCCGTAACGCGCCCCCTTCTCGAGGCCGGGGCGGCTCCGACGAGCGGTGCTCCGTCGGAGAGCCGAGCGCGCGCGATGTCCGCACGTTCGGGGGCGGCCCAGCGGGTCCCGCGCGCCGTCGGTTCGCGTCGCGTCAGGACTCGTCGAAACTCTCTCGTGCACGTTCGATGGCGTCGATGTTGTCGTGAGCCCAGGCCAGGATGGCCTCGACGGGGCTCCGCAGGGTCTTGCCCAGCGGGGTGATCCGATACTCGATCGCGACAGGACGCGTGCTGAGGACGACCCGATCGACAACGCCGTTGCGTTCGAGGCGGCGAAGCGTCGCGGTCAGTGATTTCTGTGTGACGACCGGGATGAGCTGGCGGAGCTCGCTGAAGCGACGAGGCTGTTCGCACAGTTCGTTGAGGATGGACAGGGACCATTTGTCGAGCACCTGGTCGAGGAGCTCGCGCTGGGGGGCGTCGATCACGAACCGTGCTGAGCGATGGACGGTGGTATCGGTCATGAAACCAAGTCTCGTTGAAGTTTCCAGTGGATACCAGGTATTCATGGTGGAGAAGCTCGGAAGGAGCCACCATGGCCGTGAAACTCACCTCTCCCTCTGCCCTGATGCAGCCCGTTCCCTACCACCACGTCGCCGTCGGTACGGGTACCCGCCACGTGCACGTGGCGGGCCAGATCTCGCGCACCGCTGACGGCACGCCGGTCGCCCCCGGCGATCTGGCCGGCCAGGTCGCGCAAGCGCTCCGCAACGTCCATGCCGGTCTCGTCAGCGCTGGGGCCGGGTTCGATGACGTCGTGCGCCTGACCTTCTATGTCACCGGGTGGGAGCCGTCCAAGATCGAGAACTTCATGGCCGGCGTGACGCGGGTCGCGGGGGAGATCGGTCTGCCCATGCCGCTGCCTCCGGCATCCCTCATCGGCGTCGACTACCTCTTCGAGCCGGATGTTCTCGTCGAAGTGGAGGCGTCTGCGATCTGCTCCGCTGAGGTTGACTGCCAGGCCGGCTTGTTGGCGAAGGTGTAGCGGTAGTAGTCAGCGAAGGCGAGTTGCGCTGCGGCGGCCTCGTCCACGATGACGGTGGCGTGCGGGTGCAGCTGGATCGCGGATCCCGGGCTGCTGGCCGAGACCGGCCCTTCCACCGCCGCGGCGACGGCGGCCGCCTTCTCATCACCGAAAGCCAGCAGCAGGAGGTGGTCGGCCCGGAGGATGGTGCCGATCCCCTGGGTGATGCAGTGCACCGGAACGTCGTCGGGGCTGGTGAAGAAGCGGGCGTTGTCGGCACGCGTCTGTTGCGTCAACGTCTTCACCCGGGTGAGTCCCGCGAGCGACGATCCCGGTTCGTTGAATCCGATGTGTCCGGTGCGACCGATCCCGAGGATCTGCAGATCGATGCCGCCGGCTTCTCGAATAGCGGCCTCGTAGGCGTCGCCCGCATGCGGGATGCGGGAGGGATCGCCGTCGGGAACCTGCACCCGCGCGGGGTCGAGCCCGAGCGGCTCCACGACCTCCCGCGTGATGACCGCGCGGTAGCTCTGCGGGTGCGTCACCGGCAGCCCGACGTACTCGTCGAGGGCGAACCCCCGCACCCGGCTCAGATCCGTCCCGGCGAAACGCACCAGCGAAGCGAGTGCGGTGTAGGTCGTCAACGGCGTGGATCCCGTCGCCAGGCCCAGCACCGCGTCGCTCTTGCGCCCCAGCAGTTCGAAGAGGGTGCGGGCAGCCAGCTCGCCGGCGGCCTGCTGGTCGGGAACGATGATGACTTCAGCCATGACGCTGTCTCCTTGATCGAGGGATGCTGGTCGCCGATCCGACGAGCACGAGGGTGAGGACCACGACGCACGCACCGGCGAGCGTCACGAAGGTGAGAGCGCTGCCGGGCTCTTGGCCGACGGCGAGCACGCCGAGCGGCAGCAGCGCTCCACCACCCGCCCCGCACGCGATGATCGCGGCGGACACGCGCGGCGCGCCACGGTCGTCGGTGCGATCCAGGGCGGTTCCGAGAACGATGCCGTAGGTCGGCGCCAGGGCCACGACGGCGATGGCGAGGCAGACCAGGGCGACGGCGGGGGCGCGGTCGACGGTGACGGCGGCCATCACCAATGCGGCGGCGGCGAGCGTCGAACCGGAGGTGAGGGTGAGCCGCGGGGTCGAACCGGCGCGCAGCATCCCGGCGGCGCAAGCCCTGCCGATGGCCATGAGCGCCCAGAAGATGCTGGTGCCCAGCACAGCGGAGGAGGGATCGATGTCGAGGAGCTCGAACGGAATCGCCGACGACCAGCCCGAGATGACCGACTCGATGCCGACGTAGACGGCGATGGCGGCGGCCAGGGCGACGAGCGGAGCGGTCACCGACAGTCGTGCCCGCGGTGCGGGTGCGCCCGCGCGCACCCGCGCGCGCAGACGCAGGAGCGCCGGCACGGCCAGCGCATTGACGGCGGCCGGAAGCAGGAGCGCGACGATCGAGCCGGGCGCGGCGAGCGTCGCCGCCCCCAGCGCCAGCGGGCACAGGCACGCCGCCAGTGCGACGGTCGTGGTCAAGCCGGTCAGTGTGCGGGCGGCCGACTGCTCGGCCGTCATCTTGGCGACGACGCCGATCGCGCTCTCCGTGAGACCGAACCCCACGCCGGCGAGCCCCGCGGCGGCGATGAAGACGGCGGGCGACCACGAGAACGCCCCGAGGGCCAGCCCCGCGGTCTGCAGCATCGTTCCCGTGAGGACGACGCGCGTGACATCGACCGACGGGGGCAGGAGCGCCGACACGCAGACGCCGGCCAGCAGGCCGAGGAACAGCAGGGGTGCAGCGGCCAGCACCCCTTCGCCGAGCTGCGACTGAGCCGTGGGCAGCACCGCCGGCACGGATGAGGCGGTCGCCCCCATTCCGGCGTAAGCGAGATGGAGGCGACGCGAACCGCTCGTCACGACCCTCGGACGCGACGGGACTGCACGGCGGCGTAGGTGCGCCGTAGATCGGCGATCGACTCGTCGTAGTTCTCTTTCGCCACGGCGATGAACAAGCAGTCCACGACCATCAGCTGCGCGATGCGGCTTCCCAGGGCGCCGGATCGGAAGACGGTCTCGCGCGCCGCGGTGGTCAGCACCACGTCGGCGTGCTCGGCGAGCTCGGATGCATCGTGATTGGTGATGGCGATGGTCGCCGCGCCTGCGCCCCGCGCGATGGCGAGGAAGTCGATGGTGTCCGCCGTGTTGCCCGAGTGGGAGATCGCGACGGCGACGGACCCGTTCCGCAAGGTGGCCGCCGACGTCCAGGCACTGTGGGAGTCCGACCAGCTCAGCGCCACCCGCCCGATCCGGGTGAGCTTCTGCTGCAGGTCGAGGCCGACGAAGGCGCTGGCCCCCACTCCGAAGATGTCGACCCTCGAGGCCTGGCCGACGAGTTCCGCTGCTCGGGCGAGCTCGTCGATGCGGAGCGCCTTGGCGGTGTCGGCGAGGGACAGCGTCTCGGCCATGGAGACCTTCGCCACGACGTTCTCGAGGGAGTCGTCCTGGTCGATGTCGCCGGAGACGTCCGACAGGGCAGCGGTCTCGAAGTTCTCGCGGGCGACGGCATTCAGAACGTCGATGCGCAGGTCCTGCAGTCGCGGGTATCCCAGTCGCTTGCAGAGCCTGATCACCGTCGTCGTGGAGGTGCTCCCCTTCGCGGCCAACGCGGCGACCGACAGCGCAGAGGTCTCCGTCGGATCGGTGAGGAACAACTCCGCGATGCGGCGCTCGCTCGGCCTGAGATCCGGGAGGAGGGATCGGATGCGGATCAGGACGGGGGGATTCACGTCAGCCACACTGTTGCGGTCCGTCACCCTGGCTCCTCATATTTCGGCGATGTGAGACAAATGTAACGGTTGAGGGTCAATAAGTACATGTGCTAGCTTGCCCAGGTACTTTTAGTACCACCCACCCCAATGCTTATCGAGCTCAGCGAGGCGTTCGATCCACCATCGTCGCCTCCCTCACCCACCAGGGAGTATCCATGAAGGCAGGAACTCGCGCACAGCGGGCCACCATCGCCACCATCGCCCTCGCCGCCGGCGCGGCTCTGACGCTCGCGGGCTGTTCTGCGCCGTCGAGCACCGCGCCGTCCGGCGACGCCGCCGCCGTCGCGGGCGGCAACCTCGTCGTCGGGGTGACCGCGGAGCCCGACAACCTCTACCCGTGGACGGCCACCCAGTTCCAGGCCGTGAACGTGCTGCAGAACGTCTACGGCACGCTGACGGAGTACGACCAGGACCTCAACGTCGTCCCCGGTCTCGCCGAGTCGTGGGAAGTGTCGGAGGACGGCCTGACGCTCACCTTCGACCTGCGCGACGGCGTGACCTTCGAAGACGGCAGCGCCTTCGACTCCGCCGACGTCGTCTACTCGCTGAACGCGATCAAGGATGAAGCGACCGCGGCCGTCTCGCGCGCGACCCTCACCAGCGTCGCGAACATCGAGGCTCCCGACGCCGACACGGTCGTGCTCACCCTCACGGCACCTGACGCGGCTCTGCCGTCGAACCTGGCCACCATCAACATGGCGATCCTGTCGTCGGATGACACCGCCGAAGCGCTCGCCTCCGCGCCGAACGGTACCGGGCCGTTCTCGTTCGACTCGCGGATCCCGAACCAGTCCCTGACACTCACCCGCAACGACGCGTACTGGGGTGAGGCCGCGTCGCTCGATTCGGTCGAATTCCGCATCATCCCCGACGAGACGTCCATCGTCTCGGCCATGCAGTCGGGCAACGTGCAGCTCGCCGTCCTCAGCGACCCGCTCGTCGCGCAGACGGCCGAGACCGGCACGACGACGGTGGAGCGCACCCCGCAGCTCAGCTACCACGCC
The DNA here is from genome assembly GCF_003635115.1 of Microbacterium sp. AG1240. Lineage (GTDB taxonomy): Bacteria > Actinomycetota > Actinomycetes > Actinomycetales > Microbacteriaceae > Microbacterium. Next base: position 123,892 of record NZ_RBXJ01000003.1, on the reverse strand, counting down.
CTCCAGCTCAACGCGAGCAGGGGCGACCTCGCCGATGTCAACGTCCGTCTCGCGGTGCAGTGCGCCATCGACCGCCAGCAGGTGCTCGACACGGCCGCCCTCGGCGAGGGGGAGGTGACCGGCCCCATCACCTCGCCGGCCTTCCGCTCCGATCCCGCCGCGCGCCCCTGCCCCGAGCGAGACCTCGACAAGGCCGCGCAGTACCTCGATGACGCGGGCAAGTCCGGTGGTGTGACCATCGACGCGATCGTGAACCAGAGCGGATACGCGACGTCGGTCGCCGAGGCTCAGAACCTGGCGGCGCAGCTCGCCGAAGCCAACATCACGCTCAACCTCGAGGTGCTCGAGTCGGGCGCGTACGTCGACCGCTGGGTGGCGGGCGACTTCGACGCAGCCGTCGCGTTGAACGGCGGCCGGCCCGACCCGGACGGCGCCTACTCGCGGTACTTCACCAGCACGGGCAACCTCAACAAGGTCGCCGCCTACAGCTCGCCCGAACTGGATGCGCTGTTCGCCGAAGGGCGCGCCGCCAGCGACCAGGGTGAGCGCGAGGACATCTACGGCCAGATCTCGGAAGACCTCGAGAACAACGCCCCCTGGATCTGGCTGTTCACCGGCTTCAACTACACCGCCATGAACGGCGTCACCGGGTTCGTCCCCCTGGCCAACGGTTCGCTGCAGTACCTGCGCACCGCGTCCCTGACCGCGTGACACGTCCGGCAGCGGCGCGGGAGCACCTTCCCGCGCCGCTGCCCTCCAACCGAACGAGACTCATGCTCCGCACAATCTCTCGAAGCCCCGTTCTGCGACGCATCCTCACGATCGTGGGGACGCTCTTCGGGGTAGCCGTCGTCGTCTTCGTGATGCTCCGCGCCATCCCCGGCGATCAGATCACCGCCGGTCTCGGCACCGAGGCCGCCGCCCTCACCCCCGAGCAGCGCACCCAGCTCGAGGCCTACTACGGGCTCGACCAGCCCCTCGTCGTGCAGTTCTTCTCGTGGCTCGGCAACATGTTCACCGGCAACTTCGGGTTCTCGTCGCGAGCGCAGGAGAGCGTGCTCGCTCTCACGGCGATGTCGCTTCCCGTCACCCTCGAGTTGGCGGTGATCGCGATCGTCCTCGCTCTCGTCATCGGCGTCCCCCTCGGCATGCTCTCGGCCTCCAAGCCCGACTCGGCCCGCGACGCCGTCGGACAGACGGTGGCCCTGGCGGGTCTGTCGGTCCCCGCCTTCCTCCTCGGCACGACACTCCTGTCGGTGCTGTCGGCCAACCTCGGATTCAACCCGAACGGGCAGGCCTTCGCGTACTTCTTCCAGAACCCGATCCTGAACCTGCAGCAGATGCTGCTGCCGGGCCTCGTGCTCGGATTTGGGATCGCGGCGCCCATCATCCGCACCACTCGCGCCGCCGTGCTCGAGATCCGCTCGAACGACTTCATCCGCACCACGCGGGCCAAGGGTGTGCCGCCGCGGCGACTCCAGTTCCGTCACGTGCTGCGCAACGCGCTGGTACCGATCGTCACCATGACGGGCCTGCAGTTCGGCTACCTGCTCGGCGGAGCCGTCGTCGTGGAACAGATCTTCTCCCTGCCGGGCGTCGGGCGTCAGGTGCTGCTCGGCATCCAGCAGAAGGAGTACGCCCTCGTGCAGAGCACCGTCCTGTTCATCGCGTTGGCCTTCGTCATCGTCAACCTGCTGACCGACCTCATGTACCGAATCATCGACCCGAGGGTGCGTGCCGCATGACCGATATCGCGCAGTCCGCCGCCATCGCCCCCGGCGGCGGGCGGGCCACGGAGCGCATCCGCCTGCTCCTCAGGAGCAAGACGGGCCTCGCGGGCCTCATCATCGTGACGCTGCTCGCGCTGGTGAGCCTGGCGGCAGCATTCAACCTGCTGCCCTACGACCCCATCGCCCAAGACCCGCCGGCACGTCTGCAACCGCCGTCCGCGGCGCACTGGTTCGGAACCGATCAGTTCGGACGCGACGTGTTCTCACGCGTCGCGTCGGGCGTCGCCAACTCCGCGGTCGTCGCGCTGGTCGCCGTGGCCTTCGCCACCGTCGTCGGCACTCTGGGCGGTCTCGTCGCGGGTTTCTACCGAGGACCCGCCGACGCCGGCATCAGCGGTGTGACGAACGTGCTGTTCGCCTTCCCGCCTCTGCTGCTCGCCCTCGCTCTCGCGTCCGTCTTCACGCGCAACTGGTTCACCGTCGCCGTGGCGATCGCCATCGTGTACGTACCCATCTTCATCAGGGTCACCCGTGCGCCTGTCCTCTCCCTGCGGGAGGTCGACTACATCAAGGCGGCCACCAGCACGGGGCAGCGGCGGTCGGCCATCATGTTCCGTCACGTGCTGCCCAACATCACCTCGATCGTCATCGTGCAGATCACGTTGTCGCTGTCGTGGGCGGTGCTGACCGAAGCATCCCTCAGCTTCCTCGGTCTCGGAACGCCACCGCCGGCCGCGTCGCTCGGATCGATGATCTTCGACGCGCGCACGCTCGTGACACTCGCCCCGTGGAACATGATCGCGCCCGGGCTCGTGATGGTTCTGCTCGTCGTCGGGCTGAATCTGCTCGGCGACGGTCTGCGCGACGCTCTCGACCCCAGAAACAGAGGCAAGAAGTAGATGACCTCCCACGACGTCCTCGCCGCCCTCACCACCGAGGACAGCGACCCCCGATACGCCGCGATCGACACGCAGTCGGTCGACGAGCTCGCCCGGCTCATGAATGAGGCGGATGCTACGGTGCCCGCCGCCGTGAACGCGGCCCTCCCCCAGATCGTCCCGGCCATCGAAGCCCTCGTCGCCAGGATGTCCGAGGGAGGACGACTGGTCTACGTGGGGGCGGGAACCCCCGGTCGCATCGGGGTCCTCGATGCATCCGAGTGCCCGCCCACGTTCAACACCCCGCCCGAGCTCGTGTTCGGGATCATCGCCGGCGGCCCGATCGCGGTCAGCAACCCCGTGGAGGGTGCCGAAGACGACAGCGGGGCGGGTGCCGCGGCCATCGACGAGGCGGGCATCGGGCCGCTCGACACCGTCATCGGAATCGCCTCGAGCGGACGGACCCCCTACGTGGTGGCCGCGGTCGAGCGGGCTCGGCAACGCGGTGCGCTCACCGTCGGGCTCTCGTGCAACCCCGACACCGAGCTCAGCGCCGCGGCAGAACACGGCATCGAGGTCAACGTCGGGCCGGAGTTCGTCAGTGGTTCGACCCGGTTGAAGGCCGGTACCGCCCAGAAGCTGGTGCTCAACATGTTCTCGACCATCGCGATGGTGCGCCTGGGGAAGACCTACGGCAACCTGATGGTCGACGTGCGGGCGACCAACCACAAGCTGCGTGAACGCGCCATCCGCATGGTCGCCCAGATCGCGCAGGTGGGGCGCGATGTCGCCGAGCGGGCCCTCGTCGACGTCGACTTCGATGTGAAGACCGCTTCGGTGATGCTCGTCAAGGGAGTAGGTCGCGCGGAGGCCGGCGATGCTCTGGACGAGGCGGGCCGTCGGCTCCGCGTCGCCCTGGAGGCCTCCTGATGCGCGTGGCAGGACTCATCTCCGGCACGTCGCACGACGGCATCGACGTCGCGGTGGTCGAATTCGCGGTGGAGGGCACGAGTCTCGCCGGGCGGGTGCTCTACGACGGCAGCGTTCCCTACGACCCCCAGCTGCGGGCGCGCCTCATCGCGGCGCTCCCGCCCGCTCCGACGACGCTCGATGAGATCACCCAGCTCGACACGCTGATCGGACAGGCCTTCGCCGACGTGGCGCAGATGGCCGCCGATGAGGTCGGCGGTGTCGACGCGGTGTGCAGTCACGGGCAGACCGTCTTCCACTGGGTGGACGGGCCTCACGCCCTCGGCACGCTCCAGATCGGACAGCCCGCATGGATCGCCGAGCGCCTCGGCGTCCCCACGGTCGCCGACGTCCGGATCCGCGACATCACCGCGGGCGGTCAGGGCGCGCCGCTGGTGTCGTTCCTCGACGAGCTCCTGCTTCGCGACCGCGGACGAGCGGGTGCGCTCAACCTGGGCGGCATCTCGAACATCACCGTCGTCGACGGAGCCGATGTCTTCGCCTACGACATCGGACCGGCGAATGCGCTCATCGACGCGGTCATCGTCGCGCGCGGGCTCAACCCGCTCGGCTACGACGACGACGCCCGTATCGCCCGATCGGGCCGGGTGCACGAGGCTCTCCTTGACTCGCTGCTCGCAGACCCCTACTACCTCCTGCCGGCCCCGAAGAGCACGGGCAAGGAGCACTTCCACCTCGACTACATCGACGCCCATCTCGCGCAGCAGCCCGGGACGATCCCCGCGGAGGACGTGATCGCGACCCTGACCGAGCTCACGGTGCGGACGGTCGCCGATGCGATCCGGCGCACCGGATTGCGCACGCTGGTGGTCTCGGGAGGCGGATGCCGCAACCCCCTCATCCTCGACGGGATCACGGCCGGCCTGCCGGAGGTCGAGGTGCTCCTCACCGACGAACTGGGCGCGCCGGCGGACAGCAAGGAGGCGATCCTCTTCGCGCTCATCGGCTGGTGCACCCTCCACGGGGTGGCGAGCGTCGTGCCGGGGGGCACCGGGGCGTCCGCGCCGCGCATCCTCGGCTCCATCACCCCGGGGGCAGGGCCCCTCGTGCTGCCCGCTCCAGCGGAGGGTGTCACCTCGCTCCGGCTCGAGTCGACCGCGCGGGGATGACGATGGCTGTGTCCCACCCCGCCGGCGCCGACCGGACGATCACCGGCCTCCGCGTGGAGGTCACGAGCGTTGCGCTCAAGGCGCCGTTCGTCACGTCGGTCCGGCGCGCGGATGCTGCGCAGATCGTCGTCGTCGAGGCTCGTGACGCCGCGGGGCGCGTGGGAATGGGCGAGGCCGCCGTCAGCTGGCGGGTCACCGGCGAGAGCGCCGAGAGCGTCACCGCCGCCGTCGCCGGTCCGCTCTCCGACGTCGTCGTCGGCCGCGCGCCGGACGATCGTGCCCTGCCGGAGGACATCGCGGTGGCTCTCTGGGGCAACGCTTCGGCGCGCAGCGCGGTGGAGTGCGCCGTCGCCGACCTCCGGGCAGCGCAGACCGGCAGCGCCGTGTGGCAGTTGCTGGGCGCTCGATCTCCTTCCCTCCGCACCGATCGGACCCTCTCCGCTGCATCGCCCCGCGAGCTCGCGGAGGCGGCGGTGGGGCACTGCGAGGAAGGCTTCGGGGTGCTCAAGATCAAGGTGAGGGCATCCGATGACGCCGTCGCGGGCGTGCGGGAGGTGCGCGCGGCCGTCGGTGACGGTGTGCGGTTGCGCATCGACGCCAACCAGGCCTGGCGGCCGGACGAGGCCGTGCGCATCATCCGCGAGATGGAGCGGGCGGGCGTCGACCTCGAATTCGTCGAGCAACCGGTCGCCGCCGACGACCTTCCCGGCCTGGCCGCGGTGGCCGCCGCCGTCGAGACGCCCGTGATGGCGGACGAGTCGGTGCGCACCGCGGCCGACGTCCGCGCGATCGCGGAGCGAACCTCCGTTTCCCTGGTGAACCTCAAACTCGCCAAGGCGGGCGGGTTGACCGCGGCAGAGCGGGCCGCGGAGGTGGCACGCGATCACGGGATCGGCGTGATCGTCGGATGCATGCTCGAGGGACCGGTCGGCATCACGGCTGCTGCCGGGCTCGCGGCCGCCGTCGCGCCGGAGGTGGTCCACGATCTCGACGGGGCGCACTGGCTGGTCGATCCGCTCCTCACCGATCGCACCGCCGCCTTCAGCGCCGACACGATCCTGCTCCCGTCCGCCCCGGGGGACCGATGACTGTCGCAGCGGTGGCCCGGGCCCTCCTCGATCAGACCGACGCCCCTCTCGGAGCGGTCGTCGGATACGCCCGTCATGGTGAGCGGGAGATCGCCGCCGATGGCATCCGCACGGCGGGCGGCGAGCCGATGACCGGCGAGCCGATGACCGCCGAGACGGTCTTCGACCTCGCCTCGGTCAGCAAGGTCGCCGGAACCACCAGCGCCATCCACCGGCTCGCACGCATGGGAGAGCTGGATCTCGACAGCGCGGTCGGCCGCTTCCTTCCGAGCTCCCCGTGCGATCAGCGCACGACGATACGAGACCTCCTCACGCACCGAGCGGGCCTCTGGGAGTGGCAGCCCTTCTACCTCTCCGACGACCCGTGCCGCGCCGTGGACGCCCTCCCCCCGCGGTACGCCCTGGGGTCGGGGCGGCACTACTCCGACGTGGGATTCATGCTGCTCGGTCGCGTCGTCGAGGTCGTCGCCGGCAGCGGCCTCGACGTCGCGGTCCGTCACCTCGTGCATCGGCCGCTCGGCATGCACCACACCGGCTTCGGACCGGTGACCGGAGTGGTCGCCGCATCCTCGTTCGGCGACCGCGCCGAGAAGAGGATGGTGGCGACGGGCGAGCCCTACCCGATCGTGCTGGAACCCTCCTCGACCCACCGCTGGCGGGACGAGGAGATCGTCGGCGAGGCGAACGACGGAAATTGCTTCCACGCCTTCGCGGGGGTGTCGGGTCACGCGGGCCTCTTCTCCGATGCCGCCGACCTGCTCTCCCTCGGATCGTCGCTCGCCTCCGCCGACCTCCACGACCTCTGGGGCGAGACCGTCTCGGCCGAGGTCTTCCGCGACGGGCCCGACGCCGGTCAGGCGCTCGGGTGGAGGAGCATGCCCGTCGCGCTCGAGGGCCGGCGCACGCGGATGCTGTGGCACCCGGGTTTCACGGGATGCGCCCTCGGCTTCGTCCCCGGCGAAGACCTCGCCGTCGTCCTCCTCACCAACCGGCTGTTCGCCGCAACGCCGCGCCCCGTCGCCCATCTCTGGGCCTCGGCACTCACCGCGGTCCCCGACCTTGACCTACCCGAACGGGAGCACCTGCCATGACCCGAACCACCGTCACCGAACCGGTGCTGCGCATCGAGAACCTCACCGTGGCGTTCCGCAGCGGTCGCGAGCTGGTGACCGCCGTGCGCGACGTCACCATCCGTGTCGATCCGGGCGAGACGGTGGCCGTCGTCGGCGAGTCCGGGTCGGGGAAGTCCACCACCGCCGCCGCGGTCAACAGGCTGCTGCCCGAGAACGCCGTCATCGTGCAGGGGTCCGTGCAGTTCGACGGTCGCGACCTCACGAGCCTTCCCGAGAGCGAGATGGTGCGGCTGCGCGGGGCGGGAATCGGGTTGGTTCCGCAGGACCCCATGTCGAACCTCGACCCGCTGATGCGCGTGGGGGATCAGATCGCCGAGGCTCTCGAGGTGCACGGCTACACGAGCGGGAGCGGCACCGGCGAGCGCGTGATCGCGCTCCTGGAGGCCGTGGGGATCTCCGACGCCGGCCAGCGCGCCCGGCAGTACCCGCATGAATTCTCCGGTGGCATGCGACAGCGCGTCCTGATCGCGATGGGGTTGGCCTGCAAGCCCCGCCTCCTCATCGCCGACGAACCCACGTCGGCATTGGACGTGACGGTGCAGCGGCGGGTGCTCGACCAGCTCGACCAGCTCACCGAGGAGATGGGTGCGGCCGTCTTCCTCATCACCCACGACCTCGGACTGGCCGCTGAACGCGCCGACCGTATCGTCGTCATGCTCAAGGGCGACGTCGTCGAGGAGGGGCCCGCCGCCGAGGTCCTGAGGAATCCGCAGCACGAGTACACGCGTCGGCTCATCGACGCGGCCCCGAGCCTCGCCGTCCGCACCGAGCGGCCGCAGCGACCCACCCCGGAGGGCGCCGCTGCGGCACCCCTGGTGGAGGTCACCGATCTGAGGAAGGTCTTCCCCCTCCGCTCGGTCAAGCGCGGCGAACCCGACACCTTCACCGCCGTGGACGGCGTCAGCTTCAGCATCCCCCGGGGCTCGACGGTGTCGATCGTGGGGGAGTCGGGCTCCGGGAAGTCCACCACCGCGAACCTCATCCTGGGGCTCGAAGACGCCACCTCGGGGAGCATCTCGTTCGACGGCGTCGATCTCGCGTCGCTCGGCCGCTCGCAGATGTTCGCCTTCCGTCGGCGCGTACAGCCGGTCTTCCAGAACCCCTTCGCCTCGCTGGATCCGAGATACACCGTCGGCGAATCCATCGCCGAGCCGATGAAGGTGCACCGCCTCGGTGACGCCTCGAGCAGGCGCGCCCGCGTCGACGCCCTCCTCGACCAGGTCGCGCTTCCCCGCGCCATGGCCGAGCGTCTCCCGCACGAGCTGTCCGGCGGCCAGCGTCAGCGCGTCGCCATCGCCCGCGCGCTCGCTCTGAAGCCCGATCTCGTCGTGCTCGACGAGGCGGTCTCGGCGCTGGACGTGCTGGTGCAGGCGCAGATCCTCGACCTGCTGGCGGGTCTGCAGTCGGAGCTGGGTCTCAGCTACCTCTTCATCAGCCACGATCTCGCCGTCGTGCGCATGATCTCCGATCACGTGCACGTCATGCAGCGGGGGCGCATCGTCGAGAGCGGCAGCCCCGACCAGATCTTCGGCGACCCCCAGCAGGCGTACACGCGCGAACTCCTCGCCGCGATCCCCGGCGCCGACCTGGACCGCTGACCCCGATGGCCGGCCGACTCCTCGACGCGCCCGTTCCACGGGAGATCAGCGACGCGGTCGCCGAAGCGTCGCGCATCAAGACCAGGGCGATCGACCTCGCCGCGTACGCGAGCGATGCCTCGCACTACCTGATGACGCCGGAGGCGGTCGTCGTCGCGGCGGATGCCGATGAGGTCGCCCGTCTCCTGGCCGGCGCCACCGCGACGCGCTCACGGGTGACCCTCCGATCGGGAGGCACGAGCCTGTCGGGCCAGGCGGCCGGAGACGGCCTGCTCGTCGACGTGCGCCAGCGGTTCCGGGCGATCGACGTCGTCGACGGCGGCCGTCGGGTGAAGGTTCAGCCCGGCGCGACCGTCCGCCAGGTCAATACCCGCCTGGCCCCCTACGGCTACCGGCTGGGCCCCGACCCCGCGAGCGAGATCGCGTGCACCATCGGCGGTGTCGTCGCGAACAACTCCAGCGGCATGGCGTGCGGCACGGTGGAGAACACCTACGCGACGCTCGAGTCGATGGTGTTCGTGCTGCCCTCCGGCACCATCATCGACACGTCGCGCGCCGATGCCGACGCCGCCCTCGTCGCGGCGGAACCCCGGCTCGTCGATGTGCTCGAGCAGTTGCGCCGTCGAGTGCTCGACAACCCCGCCTCCGTCGAGCTCATCCGACGGCAGTTCTCGCTGAAGAACACCATGGGCTACGGGCTCAACTCCTTCCTCGACCACGACACCCCCGCGCAGCTGCTCTCCCACCTGATCATCGGATCGGAAGGAACCCTGGCGTTCGTCGCGGAGGCGACGTTTCGCACCGTGCCCGTGTCGCCGCTGATCTCCACGGCCCTGGCGGTCTTCCCGACACTGACGCACGCCACCTCGGCGCTTCCCGAGCTGGTCGCGTCGGGAGCGGCCACTCTGGAGCTGCTGGACGCCGCATCCTTGCGTGTCGGGCGGACCCTTCCCGGGGTTCCCGATGAGATCCTCGGCTTCGCGGTGGCCGACCATGCTGCCCTGCTCGTCGAGTATCGCGGCTCCGATCCCGACGCTCTCGCGACTCAGGCGGCGGGAGGCGAGAGCGTGCTGGCCGGGGCCGACCTGCACTCCGCCGCGAGGTTCACCTCAGACCCGGCGACGCGGGCGAAGGCGTGGGCGTTCCGCAAGGGACTGTATGCGTCGGTCGCCGGCGCGCGGCCGACCGGTACGACGGCGCTCCTGGAAGACGTCGTCGTCCCCGTCGCTGCGCTCGCCGACACCTGCGAGTCGCTGCAGTCGTTGTTCGATGAGTACGGGTACGCCGAGAGCGTCATCTTCGGCCACGCGAAGGACGGCAACATCCACTTCATGCTCACCGACAGGTTCGAGGGCGACGCCGCCATCGGTCGGTACCTGGGCTTCACCGAAGACATGGTCGATCTGGTGCTCGCCGCCGGCGGCAATCTCAAAGCAGAGCACGGCACCGGTCGCGCGATGGCGCCGTATGTGCGGCGCCAGTACGGCGACGAGCTGTACGACGTGATGCGCCGACTCAAAGACGCCTGCGATCCGGCGGGCATCATGAACCCCGGCGTGATCATCGACGACGACCCGAATGCTCACATCCGCAACATCAAGCTCGCTCCGACCATCGAGCCGGAGGCCGATCGGTGCGTGGAGTGCGGCTACTGCGAACCCGTCTGCCCGAGTCGCGACCTGACGCTCACTCCGCGCCAGCGCATCGTGGTGCGCCGCGCGGCGACGGCGGCCCGGCAGCGGGGGGATGCGGATCTCGCCGACGAGCTCGACGACGACTACGACTACGACGGGGTACAGACCTGCGCGGTCGACGGGATGTGCCAGACGGCCTGCCCCGTGCTGATCAACACCGGCGCCCTGGTCAAGCGGCTGCGGCGTGAGAACGCCCACCCGGTCACCGCGGGCGCTTGGCAGGCGGCATCCGCCGGCTGGGGTGCCACGACCCGGGTCGGATCGCTCGCGCTCTCCGCGGCCAAGAGGATCCCGACCCCCGTCGTCGCGGCGGCGACCACCGTGGGCCGCGCCCTCCTGGGCGAAGACGCCGTGCCGGCCTATACCGGCGATCTGCCGGGCGGCGGCCCCTCCCGCGGGCGACTTCGAGGGAGTGTCGGTGCGGGTGGCGGTGAGCCCGTCGGCGTGTACGTCCCGGCGTGCGTGAACAGCATGTTCGGCCCGGCGGGCGACGGTCTGGGAGTCACCACGGCGTTCACCCGGCTTCTCGAGAGGGCCGGAGTCAGGCTCGTCGTGCCCGATGAGATCGAGTCGTTGTGCTGCGGGACGCCCTGGTCGTCCAAGGGGTATGCGGCCGGCGGCGACCTCAACGCCGGTCGCACCACCGCGGCGATCAGGAAGGCATCCGAGAACGGGAGGCTGCCGGTCGTCGTCGACGCCTCCAGCTGCACGGAGGGCTTCATCCACACGCTGCGCGGCGAGAACATCGCGGTGGTGGATGCGGTGACGTTCGCCGCGCGCGAGATCCTGCCGCGCCTGGAGACGACGCCCGTCGTCGACTCGCTCGTGCTTCACCCGACCTGCTCGTCCGTGCAACTGGGGTTGGACGGCGACGTCCGCACCCTGGCGGAGGCGGCGGCGGGGGAGGTGACGGTGCCCGACGCGTGGGGATGCTGCGCCTTCGCCGGCGACCGCGGCATGCTCCACCCCGAACTGACCGCGTCGGCGACCCGCGGTGAGGCCGACGAGGTCAGGGCGATGCGTGCCGACGCGCACGCGTCGTGCAACAGGACGTGCGAGTTGGGGATGACCCGCGCAACGGGCGAGGATTACCAGCACATCCTGGAGCTGCTCGAGAAGGCGTCGCGACCGTGACCGAAGACGAACATCCGCATCCGCTCACCGTGTACCTCGAGGCGACCGCGCCCACCGGAGAACGCGGCTGGTTCGAGACGCGGGACGGCGTCGTCACGGCGCGCGGGACGGGCTCGCGGGCGCCCGAGCCCGGGCAGCGCTGCGTGCCGCTGAGCACGGCGGTCGTCACGACGGGGTTCACCGATCTGCACTGCCACGGCGCGAGCGGCGTCGCCTTCGACGCCGGCCCCGAGGGCGCGATCCGCGAAGCGATCGACTTCCACGGCGCGCATGGAACGGGGCGGATGCTGCTGAGCCTCGTCAGCGCGCCGGTGCCGCGGTTGGCGGCGCGGCTCGCCGAGATCTCGGCCGCGCTCCCGTCGCTGCCCGCGGCCGCAGGCATCCACGCGGAAGGACCCTTCCTGGCCCCGGGACGACGTGGGGCGCACGCCGCGGCCGCGCTGACCGACCCGAGCCCTCAGGCGGTGGAGGCGCTTCTCGAGGCGGCGAACGGTCGGCTCCGCTCGATCACGATCGCTCCGGAGCTGCCGGGTGCGATCGACGCCATCGATCGGCTGACGGCCGCCGGAGTGGTCGTCGCCGTGGGCCACACGGATGCGGACTACGACCGGGCGGCGGAGGCGTTCGACCACGGGGCCTCGCTGCTGACCCACACCTTCAACGCGATGCGACCGTTCCTGCACCGTGAGCCGGGGCCGATCGGCGCAGCGATCGACCGCGATCACGTGGTCCTCGAGGCGATCGCGGATGGTCACCATCTCCACGACGCGGCGCTCCGGCTGCTGTTCGCGGCCGCACCCGGCCGGATCGCCCTCGTCACCGACGCCATGTCGGCAACGGGCTGCGCCGACGGCGAGTTCGCCATCGGGGAGCTCGACGTGACCGTGCGCGGCGGCGTCCCCTATCTCTCGGGGACGACGACTCTGGCCGGTTCGACCCTCACGCTCGACGAAGCGGTGCGCCGGTGCGTGCGGGCCGGGATCCCCGTCACCGAGGCCGTGGCCGCCGCGGCGTCCGTGCCCGCGGCGCTGCTCGGCGAGCCGGAGCCTCGGGTCGACATCGGAGCGAGGACCGCGGATCTGCTCGTCGTCCACCAGGACGGATCGGTGGAGGCGTTCGACGCGGCGACGGCGTGAGCCGCGGGCGTCGCATTCTCGAGGGTGCCCCATTCCGCCGACCGTGGCCGAAAGAACGCGCACCTTCGGCGGGAACGGGCACGGTCGAGGCCGCGGCCCTTCCGGTGAGTTTGAGAACGATTATCAGTAGCCCTATAGTGGGCGGGTGACCCGGAACCGACTCCTCCTCCCCGCAGCCCTCGTCGCCGCATCCGCGCTCGCTCTGGCCGGATGCGCCGGAACGACGGATGCTGCCGGCTCCGCCCCCTCAGGCGACGACGGGCGCGTGCAGATCGTCGCGTCGACCAACGTGTACGGGCAGATCGCCGAGGCGATCGGCGGCGACCTCGTCGACGTCACCTCGATCATCGCGTCGGCCTCGCAGGACCCGCATTCCTACGAGCCCAGCGCGCAGGATCAGCTCACCGTCAGCCGCGCCGACCTCCTGATCGAGAACGGCGGCGGCTACGACGCCTTCGTCGACGCGCTGATCGAATCGTCGGACGTCGACGCCCCGGTCATCACCGCCGTGGAGTACTCCCACGACTGGCCCGAGAACGCCGGTCACGACGACGCCGGCCACGACGACGCGGAGAACGGTGAGACCGCGGGTAGCGAGACCCCCGCCGCCGACACCGACGATCACGCCGACGAGGAAGGCCACGACCACGCCGGTCATGACCACGTCGAGGGGTTCAACGAGCACGTCTGGTACGACCCGCACACCGTCGAGCACGTGGCCGAGGCCATCGCCGACGAGTTGAAGACCCTGCTCCCCGACGACGCCGACGCGATCTCCACCAACCTCACCGCCTTCACCGACGGCGTCGCCGGCGTCGAAGACGCGCTGGCACAGGTCGAGGCGTCCGACGCGGGCGCCGGCGTATTCGTGACCGAGCCGGTCCCCGGCTACCTCGTCGCCGCCGCGGGCCTCACGGTCGTCACCCCGGAGGCCTTCAGCGAGGCCGTCGAGGAGGGGCAGGACGTTCCCCCGGCCACGCTCCTCGAGGCGCTCGACCTCGTCGCATCCGGCGACGTGCGTGTCGTCATCACGAACACGCAGACCGGCGGGGCCGAGACGACGCAGGTCGTCGACGACGCGGACGGACGCGGCATCCCGGTGATCCAGTTCGCGGAGACGCTCCCCGAGGGACAGACTTACATCTCGTGGATGGACGAGAACGTCGCGGCACTGGCCGACGCCCTGGCGAGGTGACGTCCGACTCACCGCTGCAGATCAGCGGCGCAGCCCTGCGCCGCGGTGATCGCGAACTGTGGAGCGGCCTCGATCTCGACGTCGCCCCCGGCGAGTTCATCGCCGTCCTCGGCCCGAGCGGGTCGGGCAAGACCACCCTGCTTCGCGCCATCCTCGGGCTGGAGCGCCTCAGTTCGGGCAGCATCCGGGCTCTCGGCAGCGAGGTGCACCGGGCCGGCAACCGCCGCATCGGCTACGTACCCCAGCAGCGTCCGCTTCCGCCCGAGACCTCGCTGCGCGGGCGCGACCTCGTCGGACTCGGCGTCGACGGGCATCGGTTCGGTCTGCCGTTTCCGCGCCGCGGCGATCGGGAACGCGTGCGCGAGCTCGTGCGCGCGGTCGGAGCCGAGGGCTTCGCCGACCGCCCGGTGGGCGAGCTGTCGGGCGGTGAGCAGCAGCGTCTGCGTGTCGGGCAGGCGCTCGCCGACGACCCGGGGCTGCTGCTCTGCGACGAGCCGCTCACCAGCCTCGACCTCGCGAATCAGCGAGCGGTCGTACGCCTCATCGACCAGCACCGCGTGCGCTCGGGCGCGGCCGTGGTCTTCGTCACGCACGACATCAACCCGGTTCTCGAGCATGTCGACCGCATCCTCTACATCGCCCACGGCCGGTTCATGCTCGGCGCGCCCGACGAGGTGTTGAACTCGGCCGTGCTCAGCGATCTGTACGACGCCCCGGTCTACGTGCTGCGGGCGGGCGGACGACTCGTCGTGGTCGGTGCCCCCGACGCCGACGACGCCCACCACCACCACGACGAGGAGCCCGAATGAACTGGGCCGACGTGGGCACCGCGCTCTTCGGCGGGGTCGCCGATTACGGCGAGATCCTCGCCCTCGTGTGGAACTCCGTCATCGCCGGTGCGGTGCTCGGACTCGTGGGCGGCCTCATCGGCGTCTTCGTCATGCAGCGCGACATGGCCTTCGCCGTGCACGGCATCAGCGAACTGTCGTTCGCGGGCGCCGCGGCGGCGCTCCTCATCGGCGTCGACGTCGTCACCGGCTCGATCGTGGGATCGCTGATCGCCGCCGGCCTCATCGGGGTGCTCGGCGCGCGCGCCAGGGACCGCAACTCGATCATCGGCGTGCTCATGCCGTTCGGGCTCGGTCTCGGCATCCTCTTCCTCTCGCTCTACAACGGGCGCAGCGCCAACCGTTTCAGCCTGCTCACCGGCCAGATCGTGTCGGTGCAGACGGGGCAGCTCGGGTGGCTCATCGCCCTGAGCGCCGTCGCGCTGCTCGCGCTGCTGCTCATCTGGCGGCCCCTGCGCTTCGACTCCCTCGACCCGCAGTCGGCGGCGGCCCGCGGCGTACCGACCACGGCCGTCTCGCTCGTTTTCATGCTGCTGCTCGGCCTCGTGGTCGCCGTCGCGGTGCACATCATCGGCGCCCTGCTCGTGATGGCGCTGCTGGTCACCCCGGCCGCCGCGGCGATGCGCGTCGCCTCCGGCCCGGTGGCGGTGCCGGTGCTCGCCGCCGCCTTCGGATTCGTCTCGGCGGTCGGCGGCATCCTGCTCGCCGTGGCCGGCACGTTGCCGGTGAGCCCGTACATCACGACGATCTCGTTCGTCATCTACCTCGTGTGCCGGATCATCGGCGCGCGCCGCGGCCGCGTGACCCGCACCGCATGACGTCGAACGCCTGGCGCCCGGCGATCGCCGCCCTGGCGAACGACACGACCCGCGAGGTCTACGCGCGCATCGTGCTCGGTGCGTCGCGCGTCGACGCCGTCGCTGGCGTCGCCGCCCCGCGGGCAGACGCCGCCATCGCCGCGCTGGTCGGGGCGGGCCTCGTGACCGAGCGCGAGGGCGCGCTGGTCGCCGACGCGACCGGACCGAAGCGGATGCTGGCGACCGCCCCCGCGCGACCGACCGGCGTCGATCGATTCCTGCGGCCCGACGGGCGCATCGACCGCTACCCGTCGAAGGCCGGCGAGCGGGTGGAGCTGCTCGCGCACGTGGCGGAGAGGGTTCTGCGCCCCGGCGAGATCGTGACCGAGCGGGAGCTCACCGGGCGACTCGAGCGCTTCGCCGATGACGTCGCCCTCCTTCGTCGCCATCTCGTCGACCATGGCGTGGTCGAGCGCACCCCCTCGGGGTCGGAGTACGCCCTGGCTCCCAGCATCCGTGAGACACCCCCTGCGGCCGAGACACCTCGCCAGGCGGTGGGTGTCGCCCCGGAAGGGGTGTCTCGGCCGCGCGACGCGGCGTCCGGGTCGACGTCCAGCGAGCGCCGGTAGAATCCCGGCCATGACCCAGCGCAACACCTGGCAGCGAGAACGCGTGCGCGAAGCGCTCGCCGACGCCCGCGGGTTCGTCAGCGCTCAGTCGCTGCACGCCACCCTCCGCGACGACAACACCGGCATCGGCCTCGCGACCGTCTACCGCGCCCTCGCCGGGCTCGCCGCCCAGGGGAACGCCGATTCGCTGCAGAGCCCCGAGGGCGAGAACCTCTTCCGGGCCTGCGCGACCCCCGGTCACCACCATCACCTGATCTGCCGTTCGTGCGGACTGGCCGTCGAGATCGAGGCCGACGACGTCGAGGAGTGGGCTCAGCGCACCGCGGCGACGCACGGCTTCACCCAGGCGGAGCACATCGTCGACATCTTCGGCCTCTGCGCATCGTGCACCGAGGCCCGCGCGAGCGAGCGTGCGGGGCAGTAGCGCGACCGCGACACGACCCGCCTCGCGATCCCGCGTGGCGGTGCCTCTCGCGCTCGGCGTAGCCGCGATCGCCGCTCTCTTCGCGATCGACGCCTTCGCCCCTCAGCTGTTCAGCGCCTCGTTGCCGACGAGGGCGCAGGACGCCGTCACGCTCTCGCTCAGCGTGCTGATCGAGTCGTTGCCGTTCGTCGTGCTCGGCGTGGTGCTGTCGATCGTCGTGCAGGTCTGGGTTCCGCCGGGTGCGATCGAGAGGTGGATGCCGCGGCGAGCGTGGGCGCGTCGCGCGGTGCTCTCGCTCCTGGGCATGTTCATCCCGGTCTGCGAGTGCGGCAACGTGCCATTCGCGCGGGGCCTGCTGATGCGCGGCTTCACGGTGTCGGAGACGCTGACGTTCCTGGTCGCGGCGCCGATCGTGAACCCGATCGTCATCATCACCACGCACGCCGCGTTCGGCTTCGACGACAACATCCTCATCGCCCGCCTGATCGGCGGCTACCTCGTCGCGAACCTCATCGGCTGGCTGTACAGCCGTCACCCGTCGCCCGACGCGCTGCTGACCGACCGGTTCCGCGAGACCTGCGAACTCGTCATGACCGAGTCGGGCGGGAAGGGCCGCCGCTCGCTCGCCCAGTTCGTCGTCGAGCTGCGCTCGGTGATGCCGGCCCTCGTCATCGGGTCGGCGCTCGCCGGAGCCGTGCAGATCCTCGTGCCGCGCGACACGCTCGTCGCGATCGGGTCGGACCCGGCGTTGTCGATCGTCGCGATGATCGTGCTGGCGCTGGTGGTCTCGATCTGCTCGAACGTCGACGCCTTCTTCGCCCTGTCGTTCGCCGCGTCGTTCACCCCCGGCTCGCTCGTGGCGTTCCTGGTGGTCGGCCCGATCGTCGACCTCAAGATGCTGGCGTTGCTTCGCACCACCTTCTCGACCCGCGTGCTCGTGGGGATGACGGTCACCGTGGTGCTGTTCGCCTTCGCCCTCGGAACGGTGGTGAACCTCGGTGCGTAACGCGGGATTCGTCGGCACGCGCTGGCTCGGAGTGGGCCTCGCCTCCTGCCTGGCCGTGGTGACCATCGCCCTCTGGGCCACCGGGCGTCTGGCGCTGTACATCAACCCCGACTCGGCGTGGTTCGCCGTGGGCATGGCGGTGCTCCTCCTCGTCGGAGCCGTCGCGAGCTTCGCGCTCCCGCTCGGCGCCGAGGAAGACCACGGTCACGACCACGGCGACGGGCACGAGCACGCGGAAGAGGGCGACGCCCCGCATCCGCACCCCACCGCGCGCCCGGTCGGCGCCGTGGCCCTCGCCGGTGGCCTCGTCGCCTCGGGTGTCGTCGTGACGATGCTCGTCTCGCCGCCCGCCTCGCTGTCGGCCGAGCTGGCGATGTCACGGGACGTCGGGGCGCCCCCGCTGTTCGCCGGGGCCGACGTCATCACGCTGGCGTCGTCGGGCGACACCGCCGAATTCGGGGTCGGGGAGTGGGCCAGCGTGTTCGCGACCGCCACGAACCCCGACACGTTCGACGGCGACGCGATCTCGCTCACCGGGTTCGTCACCCCCAGCGACAACGGCTCGGGGTTCGACCTCACGCGGCTCGTCATCACGCACTGCGTCATCGACGCGCAGCCGGCGACGCTGCCGATCGCCTCGACCGCCGCGGTTCCCGATACCGGCCAGTGGGTGACGGTCACCGGCACGGTGCGCTCCACCAGCAGCGGTGCGCTCGAGATCACCCCCGACGAGGTCGTGGCGATCGACGAGCCGCAGGACCCCTATGAGTACTGAGGCCCCGTCTCGCCGCGCGCGGGGGCATCGACGTCGCAGCCGCGCCTTCCTCTCGGGCTTCGCCGCGGTGCTGGGCGTGCTCGTGCTGGTCGGCGCCGCGGGCGCGGCGATCGGCATCGTGCAGGGCCCGCGGGTGACGAAGGTGCAGGTCGATCCCGCGGGCGCCGTCGCCGCCTCCGGCTCGCGGGTCATCCTCGAGACGACGCAGGCCCTGGAAGACGTGGATGCGGCGCAGGTCACCGTGGATCCGGCGACGCCGTTCACGGTCGACACCTCCGGCCGCAGCGTCGGGGTGCGCTTCACGCTGCCCCTGCGCGACGACACCGACTACACGGTCACGATCTCCGATGCCTCAGGTCGCGGAGTCGGACCGGCGTCCACCCTGACGACGACCTTCCGCACACCCGCGCTGCAGCCCTACCTCCTGCAGCGCGGCGACGACGGCGACACCATCTATCGCACGGGGTTGGGCGGCGACGCGGTGCCCGTGTTCACCCATCCGCACATCGAGGACTACCGCGCCACCGCCACCCACCTCGTGGTGTCGGTGCGCACCGACGACGACCGGCCCGCGATCCTCGTCACCGGTTCGGACGGCCAAGATCCGCGGGAGCTCGAGCTGCCCGGCGACGGCTTCGTGTCGAATCTGCAGAGCGCAGACCGCGGCGAGACCATCGGCTTCACCTTCTCCGACGCCGACCTCGGTGCCGGCGGAGGTCGTGAGGCGGTCCTGTTCACGACCTCGGTCGCGACCGGTGCGGCCGACGCCCCTCCGCAGGAGGTCGACCTCGGCGGCGACGTCCGCGTGGCGGAGTGGCGCTTCGTGCCCGATACCGACAGCATCCTCGTGCTCACGTTCGACAGTCGGCTGCTGCTCTCGGGCGCCGACGGGGCGAACGCCGCTCCGCTCGGCAACGCTCTGTCGATCGACGGCATCGCGCGCGGCTCGTCGCAGGCCGTCGTCGAGGGGTTGGAGGGCATGCGCGTGGTCGACCTCACCGACGGCAGCGAGCAGCCCCTGGTGGAGCCGACGACGGCGATCGGGTCGCTGGGCGCGGTCACCCCGATGCCGGGTGAGGGCGCGGGCACGATCCGCACCTACGCCGAGCTGTCGGACGACGGTGCGTTCGTCTCGACCGTCGTGGCGCGCGTGACCGACGACGGCACAGCCACCGTGCTGCTCGACGCATCGGCCTCCGACTCGGTGCTGCAGACCTGCGTGTCGGCGAGCGGACGGTACGCCGCCGTGCTCGTCGCGCCGAGCGCCGCGAGCAACCCCTACGACCGCTACCTGCTGCCGCTGCCCACGCGCCTGCAGACGCACGTCGTCGAGATCGACACCGGCACCGAGGTCTCGGTGCTCGACGGCTTCGGCCTGTCGTGGTGCCAGGTGCCGCCGGCGTGAGCGCGCTTCGCCCGGCGCGCCGCTCCGACCTCGACGGCCTCCCCGCCGAGGTCGCCCCGCGCCTGCTCGGCGGGGTGCTCGAGACCGTGATCGCGGGCGAGCGGGTCGCGGTGCGGCTCACGGAGGTCGAGGCGTACCACGGCCTCGGCACGGGCCCCGTCGCCGATCCCGGCTCGCACGCCCGCATGGGTCAGACCCCCCGCAACGCGACCATGTGGGGCGAGCCCGGGCATCTGTACGTCTACCTCAGCCACGGCATCCACTCGTGCGTGAACGTCGTCTGCGGACCGGAGGGCGTGGCCGGAGGAATCCTGCTGCGCGCCGGAGAGATCGTCGCGGGGGCGGATGCGGCGACCCGCCGCCGGCTCGAACGCCGCGGCGTCGTGCGCTCGCCGAGGGAGCTCGCCAGCGGACCGGGACGTCTGGGCGACGCGGTCGGGCTGAAGCATCCGATCCACGACGGCATCGACGCGATCGTGCCGGCCGAGAGGGCGGGCGCCGTCGCATCGCTGTCGGTGCGGGAGCAGCCGCTCGCGACCGTCGTCACCGGCCCGAGGGTGGGCGTGGCCGGCATCGCGGGCACCGAGGCGTTCCCGTGGCGGTTCTGGATCGCCGGCGACCCCACCGTCTCCGCGTTCCGCTGGGGCCGTGGCGCGCGCGACGCCTGACCCCGCCCCGACCCTGACCCCTGACCCTGACCGCGAGACCGCTTCTGCGCGACGAGACCTGGGCGGAATGTCGGGGTCTCGCCGCGCGGGACGGGTCTCGCGGTCATGGCGGCGGAGGTGGGCGTTCAGGTCGCTCGGATAGGTTGGCTTCTCGTGTCGCGAGAACTTCGGAATATCTGGTTGTGGTTCCTGGGCGCTCATGCGCTCGTCGTGGCGCTGGGGTTCCTGCTGTGGAGCCAGCCCATGGGCGACGTCTACAACGTCTACGAGCCGTGGTCGAACCAGGCCCTGGGCGGCGGCGGCATCGTCGGCATCACCGAGCAGTGGGTCTACCCGCAGGTGGCGCTCGTGCCGATGCTGGCCGCGCACCTGTTCTCGTGGATGGCCGGGTACACGTTCGGCTGGGCCGTGCTCGTCTGCGTGCTCGATGCGGCGGCATTCGCCTTCCTCGTGGGCCGAGGGCGCTCCCGGGCCCGCATGACGGGAGCCCGCGTCTGGCTCGTGCTCTTCGTCCTCCTCGGTCCGATCGGCATGTACCGCATCGATGCGATCACGGTGCCCCTCGCGATCGTCGCCCTGCTCCTCGCCATCCGCCACCCCGCCGTCTCCTCCGCCATCCTCACCATCGGCGCCTGGATCAAGATCTGGCCGGCCGCCGTGGTGCTCGCCCTGACGATCGCCGCGCGCAAGCGCTGGTGGGTGGTCGTGGCCTCGGCCGGGGCCACCGCCGCGGCCGTGGTGCTCGTGGTCGTCGCGCTCGGCGGCGCAGGGAACCTCACCGGATTCATCACGGCCCAGGTCGGCCGCGGCCTGCAGATGGAGAGCACGGCGGCGACCCCCTTCGTGTGGCTCGCCGTCTTCGGCGTCAACGGGGCGAAGGTGGCCTTCGACGACGAGATCATCACGTTCGCCGTCTACGGTCCGGGCGTCGACACCATGGCCGCGCTTCTGACACCCCTCATGGCGGTCGCGGTCGCCGCCGTCTGCGTCGTGGGAGTGCTCAAGGCGCGCGCCGGGGCACGGATGCTGCGCCTCCTCCCCCCGCTGACCCTCACGCTCGTGCTCGTTCTCATCGTCTTCAACAAGGTCGGCTCGCCCCAGTTCGTGGCGTGGATCATCGCGCCCTTCGTCCTCTGGGCCATCGTCGACCGCCACGGCATCCGGCGCGGGCTCCAGTACGCCGCCATCACGGCCTTCCTCACGCAGGGCGTGTATCCGCTCGTCTTCGACCTCGTGCGTGTCGCCAACCCGATCGGCGTGCTCGTGCTCACCGCGCGCAACGTCATGCTCGTCGTGCTGCTGGTGTGGGTCGTGCGGCAGCTGTTACGGGTTCCGACCGAACGAACGCGCGTCGCCCATATCGCAGCATCCGGCCCCCGCAGGGCCGACGCGCCGACCGTGCTAGACTGACTCCTCGTCTGCGCGCACTCCAGCACGCAGTACGCACCCCTCCCTCATCGAACGGCCGTCGCGGCTGCGCGCGAGCGGGGTGCAGACAAGGGATCTTGGGTGGCACCGTCCGGTGTCACGGTACTAAGGAGAATCACTATGGCAGCAGTGTGCCAGGTGACCGGCGCTGTTCCCGGCTTCGGTCACAACATCTCGCACTCGCACCGCCGGACGAAGCGCCGCTTCGACCCGAACGTGCAGCGCAAGACCTATCTCGTTCCGTCGCTCGGTCGCAAGATCACGATCAACGTGTCCGCGAAGGGCATCAAGGTCATTGATGCTCGTGGCATCGAGGCAGTCGTCAAAGACATGCTCGCAAGGGGTGTGAAGCTCTGATGGCTAAGAAAGCACAGGACGTTCGTCCGATCATCAAGCTGCGTTCGACCGCCGGCACGGGGTACACCTACGTGACGCGCAAGAACCGCCGCAACAACCCCGACCGCATCGTGCTGAAGAAGTACGACCCCGTGGTCCGCAAGCACGTCGACTTCCGAGAGGAGCGCTAAACATGGCAAAGAAGAGCAAGATCGCGCGCAATGAGCAGCGCAAGGTCATCGTCGCCCGCTGGGCCACGAAGCGTGCCGAGCTGAAGAAGGCTCTGGTCGACCCGACCTCCACCGACGAGCAGCGTGAAGCCGCTCGCGTGGGCCTCCAGAAGCTGCCCCGCAACGCGTCGCCGGCCCGCGTGCGCAGCCGCGACGTCATCGACGGCCGCCCCCGCGGTGTGCTGACGAAGTTCGGCATCTCGCGTGTGCGCTTCCGCGACATGGCTCACCGGGGCGAACTGCCCGGCGTGACCAAGTCGAGCTGGTAACACTTCGAGGGGCTCAGTGAACGACTGAACCTCTGAAAGGGCGGGATCTCCTCACGGGGGTCCCGCCCTTCCGCGTTGCTGTCGGCGATGCTCGGGTGGGTCCGAACCGAGCCCCAACAGCCCCATCCGTCACACCAGCCCCGCGACACGGCGTCCGAATGCGTCACGAGCCCCGGAAATACGCGGTTCTCACCGCGATCGTTGATACATTCGAGGCGGTCGATCCGACCACCCGGAGGCATTCCGCCTCCGTCCGAAGAAATAAGGGGCGGCGTCTGCCGCCTTGGAGGACAACCCCCATGGCTGACAAGTCCATCACCAAGACCGAACTCGTCGCGAGCATCGCGAGCGCCACCGGCCAGAGCCAGTCCGCCGTGTCGGGCGTGCTCGACTCCCTCTTCTCCACCGTCTCCGAGGCGGTCGCCAAGGGCAGCAAGGTCTCGATCCCCGGCTGGATCGCCTTCGAGCAGGTCGAGACGTCGGCGCGTACGGGCCGCAACCCCCAGACCGGCGAAGAGATCAAGATCCCCGCGGGCAAGCGCGTCAAGGTCACCGCCGGCTCGAAGCTGAAGGCTGCCGTCAAGTAAGACGACGTGACGCTCGCCGCGCGATAGCGCGGCCTCAGCGCTCCAGAGGGGGGATGCTTCGGCATCCCCCCTCTGCTGTGTCCGCTACTTCCGGCTCGGTCGGGTTCCGGCGCGAATAAGCTTGCATGATGACCATGACCACTCCTCGCGGCACCACCGCGCCGCGCGGAACGTCGGCACCGCCGACGTCGTCGGCCCGCACGCTCCGCGTGGCGGGTCTGGCGATCCTCGTCGTCGTCTCGGCCGTCGCTCTCGTCGCGGGGCTCGCCTACGGCGGTGGCGCCGCGCCGCTGCTCATCGGAGATGCCGGCCCGGTCGTGCGCTGGGGGCTTCCCGCCGCGAAGCTGGTCGTCAACCTCGCCGCGGCGGGAATGCTCGGCTCGCTCGTCCTCGCCCTCTGGGCACTGCCGGCGGGCCAGCGCGGTTTCGACACCGCCCTCGACACCGCCTCCATCAGCGCGGCGATCTTCACCCTCGCCTCCGCGGCGACCGGGTTCCTCACGTTCGTCAACACGATGAACGCCGTGCCCAGCGCCGACGCCGTGTTCGGCCAGCAGCTGGGCCGGTTCCTCGTCGAGGTCGAACTGGGCCGCGCGTGGCTCATCACCACGATCGCCGGCGCGGTGCTGACCGTGCTCACCTTCGCCGTCCGCTCGTGGACGCCCACCCTGTTCGTCGCCCTCCTCGCGGTCGTGGCGCTCGTACCGATGGGAACCCAGGGCCACGCGGGTGAAGAGGCCAACCACACGCTCGCCGTGACGGCGCTCGTGCTGCACATCCTCGCGGCGGCGGTCTGGCTGGGCGGCCTCGTCCTGCTCGTGGTCGTGCGTCCCGTGCTCGACAAGGGCGCGCTGAAAGACGTCCTGCTGCGGTACTCGAGCCTCGCGCTCATCGCCTTCGTCGTCGTGGCGATCTCGGGCACCGTGCGCGCCTCGATCGGCCTCGGGGGATGGGAGCAGCTCGGCTCGCCCTACGGGATCCTCGTCATCGTTAAGGTGGTCGCGCTCCTCGGGATGGGAGCCCTCGGTGCGTGGTACCGCGTGCGCCTGATCTCCCGCATGCCCGACAGCGGGGCATCCCGCCGGTTCTGGGGCCTCATCGCCCTCGAACTCGGTTTCATGGGCCTCGCCAGCGGCGTGGCCGCGGCCCTGGCCCGCACGCCCACCCCGGGCGATGCCATCCCGGTCGTCCAGACACCCGCAGAGGTGCTCACCGGGGCGCCTCTCCCGCCCGAGCTCGATCTCAACGCCTGGCTCACGTCGATCGACGTCGACCTGCTCTGGGCGTTCGCCGTCGGGTTCGGCCTCTTCTTCTACCTGGCGGGCGTCATCCGCCTGCGGCGCCGCGGTGACGCGTGGCCGATCCACCGCACCGTCTCGTGGGTCGCGGGCCTGCTGCTGCTGCTCTGGGTCACCGCGGGGCCGATCAACGCCTACCAGGACTACCTGTTCAGCATGCACATGATCGGTCACATGCTGCTGAGCATGGCGATCCCGCTCCTGCTCGTGCTCGGGGCTCCCGTGACCTTGGCGGCGCGGGCGATCCGCAAGCGTGACGACGGTACACGTGGCGGGCGCGAGTGGATCCTCTGGGCCGTTCACAGCCCGGTGTCGAAGGTGCTCACGAATCCCTACGTCGCCGCCGGGCTGTTCATCGGATCGCTCTGGGCCTTCTACTACAGCGACCTGTTCCGGTGGTCGCTGTACGACCACATCGGTCACGAGTGGATGGTGGCGCACTTCCTCATCACGGGGTACCTCTTCGTGCTGTCGCTCATCGGGATCGACCCGGTGCCGTACCGACTGCCCTACGCGATGCGCCTGCTGGTGCTCATTGCGGTCATGGCCATGCACGCCTTCTTCGGCATCGCGATCATGATGCAGACCGGCCTGTTCGTCGCCGAGTGGTTCGGATCCATGGGTCGCACGTGGGGTGTGTCGCCTCTCGAGGACCAGTACCTCGGCGGCGGCGTCGCGTGGTCGGTGGGCGAGATCCCCACGCTGATCCTCGCGATCGCGGTCGCGATCCAGTGGAGCCGATCGGACGAGCGGATGCAGCGCCGACGCGATCGGCAGGTCGACCGCGCCGGCGACCCCGAGCTCGACGAGTACAACGCGCAGCTCGCCGCTCTCGCCGAGCGGGATTCCCGCGCCGCGCGCTGACCGCTCGACCGGTCTACGACGTGCGGTTGCCGCCGACCTTGATCGATGCGGTGCCGTCGGGGAGCACCTCGACCGAACCGTTGATGACGAACGGGACGTCCTCGGAAACCGTGCGCACCGATCCGTCGTAGAGCGAGCGGATCTGCACCTCCACGCGGGCCACGGCATCGGCCTGGGCGATGCTCCAGCCGGCGCCGTCGGGGGTCACCGAGATGGCGGGGTGCTGCACGATCGACCACGCCGGAAGGCTGATGATGCGATTCTGCACCGTGAGCCCGAACGGGCAACCGGTCGGTTGCAGCACCTGCTGGGTCGCGCAGTCAGCGAGGAACTCTTCGACCCGCTGCTGCACGACGTCGACGAACTCGGTCGTCGCCTCGGCCTGGATGCGAACGGGGATACCGGCCGTGGGGAGGTCTGCCAGCACGGCGACACCGGGGGTGGTCGAGATCTGCGTGTCGACGTCGACGGAGTAGATGCCGGGCGAGAACACCAGCAGGGGCACGGCGGCCAGCGGGTCGGCATCGACGCCGTTCGCCGAGACCTGACGCTTGTCGACCTCGAAGCCGTTCACGGCGAAGCGCATCGACCCCGTGACGACGAGATCCATGACGGCGAGCGGACTCTTCGCGAAGGTCCAGCTCGGCACGACCCCGATCCACCCGTCCTGCGCGACCTCGAACGTCGACGTGCCGCGGTGCCCGCCCGCGACGTACTCGACCGTCACGCGGGTGCTGTCGCCGGAGGCCTCCTCCGACACCCCGACCACATCCGTCAGCGACGACAGGGCGGCGCTTCGCAGGAGCGCGTTCGACGCCGTGGCCGACAGCCCCTCCGCTTCGAGGCCGGCTGCGTCGAGGGCGACCCCGGGCACGGCGAGCGCGTCGGCGGCTCGTCCGTCCGAGAGGAGGTCGAGGTAGCGAAGCACGAACGCCGTCGGGCTGTAGAGCTCGCGGTAGAGCGTCACGCCGCCGGCTGCCAGAGCGGCGAACAGGAGAACCGCCACGACGCCGATCACTCCGAGCTCCAGCCCCAGGCGCCGAGGGCGCCGCTCGGGCATCGGCGGGGCGGAGGAAGCGGAAGGCGTGCCGCCGGGGGCCGCCGGCGCCGCAGTCCCCCCGAGCTCGTGGTTCACCTCCTCAGTCTAGGAAATCTCTGCTGAGCGACCGCCGATGCGTCCGCCTTTGTTACCCACCCGTTCCGAGCGGGGGATGATCCGCCGCTCCCGGTGCGAGGGACGAATAACATGAACCGGTGAGCACTCCCGCCCTCTCCGCCGAGCAGGAGGCCCTCTTCCGGCTGATCGAAGACACGCGCGAGCACGTCTTCGTGACCGGCCGGGCCGGCACGGGCAAGTCCACGCTCCTGCAGCACCTCGCCTGGAACACCTCGAAGCAGATCGCCGTCTGCGCTCCGACGGGCGTCGCCGCGCTGAACGTCGAAGGTCAGACGATCCACTCGCTGTTCAAGCTGCCGATCGGTCTCATCGCGTCGGGCGACATCGACCAGACCGACGCGACGCGCAAGATCCTCAATGCGATCGACACCCTCGTGATCGATGAGATCTCCATGGTGAACGCCGACCTCATGGATGGCATCGACCGGTCGCTGCGTCAGGCCCGCAACCGCCGGGCGGAGCCGTTCGGCGGGGTGCAGATCGTGATGTTCGGCGATCCGTACCAGCTCGCACCCGTGCCCCCTCGCGGCGACGAGGCGCGGTACATCGCAGACCACTACCGGTCGTTCTGGTTCTTCGACGCGAAGGTGTGGGCGGGCGAGTCGGCGGGCGACGGCCTCATCGAGCTCGGCCGCCACGGCGCCGATCTCCACATCCGCGAGCTGACCGAGATCCATCGCCAGTCCGACCCCGCCTTCAAGGCGCTCCTCAACGGCGTGCGCTACGGGCACGTCACCGCCGACATGGCGGGGGTGCTCAACGGCGCCGGAGCCCGGACACCTCCGCACCCGGCCGACGGCGAGCATCCGATCATCACCCTCGCGACCCGCAACGACATCGTGAACACGATCAACCGCCGGCACCTCGACGCGCTCGTCGGACGCATGCAGACCGCCAACGCCGAGATCAACGGCGACTTCGGCCGGGGCGATGCGAGTTATCCCGCCGACGCCGAGTTGAAGCTGAAGGTGGGCGCGCAGGTGATGTTCCTGCGCAACGACATCTCGAACTTCGGCGAGCCGCCGCGATGGGTCAACGGCACCATCGGCACGGTGAAGCGGATCACGGGCTCCAGCGTTCGCGTCGAGGTCGACGGCAAGACCTACGACGTCGAGCCGGCGGTGTGGGAGAAGTTCCGCTACGCCTACAACCCCGGGTCGAAGACGCTCTCCCGCGAGATCGTGGCGGAGTTCCAGCAGTTCCCGCTGCGGTTGGCGTGGGCCGTGACGATCCACAAGTCGCAGGGCAAGACCTACGATCGAGCGATCGTCGACCTGGGGTCGGGCGCGTTCGCGCCCGGGCAGACCTACGTGGCGCTCAGCCGGCTGACGTCGCTCGACGGTCTCTACCTCACCCGGCCGCTGCGCCCGAGCGACATCCGCGTCGATCCCGACGTGCAACGGTTCATGGCCGGCGTCCGCGCGGCGCGGGCTCAGGCGACCTGAGAGGCCTTGGCCCTGCCGAGGTCTTCGAACAGCTCGGTGTTGAAGCGGTAGGCCAGCAGCACCTCGTCGATCACGCGCTGCTGCTCGGCGGCGTCCCAGGGCGCGGCATCCAGCTGCTCGCGGTAGACGTCTTTGAAGGCCTTCGGATCGGCGATGTCGTCGAACACGTAGAACCCGATGCCGTTGGTCTCGAAGCCGAAGCGGCGCTGCATGAGCCGGCCGATGAACTGGCCGCCCGACAGGTCGCCGAGGTAGCGCGTGTAGTGGTGCGCGACGAATCCGCCGGGCCAGGTGGCCCCGACCTGTTCGATGCGGGCGACATAAGCGCGGGTGGTGGGGAGAGGCTCGATCCGGTCGCGCCAGTCGGGTCCGATGAGGAACTCGAGGTCGGCTTCGAGCGCGGGGAGGCGGGTGAGCCGGTCGCTGATGAACACGGATGCGACGGGGTCGCGCCGCATCCGCTCCGCCGCCGCCTCGAGGGCGGCGTAGATGCACCAGTGCTGGGCGACGAGTGCGACGTAGTCGTCGCGGGTGCCCTCGCCCTTCATGAGATCGGTCATGAAGCCGGAGCCCTCGCTCGACGAGTGCGCGCTGCTCGAGCGCTCGCGAAGGGCGGCGGAGAAGAGGATGACGTCGCTCATAACGGTCATCATAGGGGAAAGTTAGGGCGTCCTAACCTACGAATTTTCCCGGGGTACCCCGGGGTTCAGCCGTGCGGGCGCGGCTCGATGCCCAGTCGCTCGCAGGCGTCGTCGTACAGGGCGACGATCTCCCGGCGCACCTCGGGACGCTCGGTGATCGCTCCGCCGGGCCACGGAACCCGCAGCGTTTCGACCGTCCCGCCCGCCCCCGTGACCTCCCACTGGCCGCCGTCACCGTCGAACGAGGTCATCGTGGCCGATACGGCTGCGGGATCGTGTCCGAACGCCCGCGCGATGAGGATGTTGTCATCCGTGTGGTCGCTGTTCATATGACGGAGGACGCCCGCGATCGTGGCATCGTCGAAGCTGTGCGGCATCGCCCCAGCCTAGGCAAACTCGTGATCCACCTGTGACCTGCCCTCGGCCGATGATCGGGGTGGGGGCGGAGGGGTGTGATTCAATTCTTGGACGCGTAAAACGACGCGTGCAGGATCCCCCGGGGGGTGAGGATGCGAATCCTTCCCAAGCGCCGCGGCGCCGCGGTCGCCGCGGCTGTGGCATTGGCAATGATCGCGCTGAGCGGCTGCTCCGCACAGCAGACGGTCGATATCGACGTGCCTCCGCAGACGGAGGCCGCCCTCCCCGCCGACACGGTGACCCAGCTCGAGGCGGCCGTCACCGCGGCGATGACGGCGACCGGGTCGTCGGGGGCGATCGTCGGTGTCTGGGTGCCGTGGAGCGGCACCTGGGTGAGCGGGCTGGGAACCACGTCGATCGGCGGGTCCGAGTCGGTGACGACCGATATGGCCTTCCGCGCCGGCGACGTCACCCGCGCGATGACGTGCGACGTCCTGTACGCGGTGGCCGCGGAGGGCGCCCTCTCGGTCGACGACTCGGTGACGAAGTACGTCTCCGCCGTGCCCGAGCTGGCGGATGTGACGCTGCGCCAACTCTGCGACAGCACGTCGGGGATCGGCTCCTACGCGCCTCAGCTTCAGTCGTTGTTCCTGAGCAACCCCGCCCGGGTCTGGAACGCGCGGGAGCTCGCGGCCTACGGTCTGTCGGAGCGCGACGACTCCCAGCCCGGCACCGTGTTCCGCGACTCCGACGCCGGCTACCTCCTGCTCGGTCTCGCCCTCGAGCGCGCGGAGAACGAAAGCCTTCCGTCGCTCATCGATCGGTACATCTCGGAGCCGCTGGAGCTGCCCTCGACGCGGCTCCCGGCGACGGCGGCGCAGGCCCCCGGCGACGGCGCCGTCCTCGATGGTCACTGGTCGACCCCCGATGCGGCGGGAGTGTGGAACTGCACCGAACCGGCTGATTTCACCACTCTGTCGTCGAGCATCGGCGGCGCCGACTCGGGTGCCGTCACCACGATCGACGACCTCGGACGATACGCGCAGGCACTGGCGACGAATGCGCTCGGGTCGGAAGGCGACGGGCGCTTCGCCACCCCGGTGCCGGTGGCCGCCGACCAGCCCACGTGGCTCACCACGACGGGGGGCGCGTATCAGGCGGGCTCGCTCGTCGGGCAGTACGGATCGATCCCCGGCTACATGACCGCGGCTTTCGCCGACCCCGCAACGGGCATGACCGTCGCCGTCGTGCTCAACAACTCGGGCGCGAACCAGGCGATCGCCGCGTGGTTGGCGTGGGAGCTCGCAGCGATCGCCTCGAAGGCGCCGGCGGCATCCGGGCAGACCGCACCCGAGGCCGGCCTGCCGTGGACGGCCCAGCAGTGGCACGACCAGATCGCGGGCAACGCGATCTGCGCGCCCCCCGCAGCGTGACGGTCGCGTCGGACGTGTCGTGACGACGCGTCGGACCAACACCGCGCTCACCTTCGTTCTCGTCGGGCTCGTCTGTCAGGAGGTCGGAGCGTCGGTCGCCGTGCTCCTGTTCCCGCAGGTCGGCCCCCTGGGCATGGTCATGCTCCGGCTGGTGTTCTCGGCCGCGATCCTGCTGCTCATCGCGCGACCCCGCCTGCACGGGCACACCGCGAGCGCGTGGCGCTCCGTCATCGCCTTCGGCGCGGTTCTCGCGCTGATGAACGGGCTGTTCTACCTCGCGCTGTCTCGATTGCCCCTCGGCGTGACGGTGACGATCGAGGTGCTGGGGCCGCTCGCCCTCTCGATCATCGCGAGCCGCCGCGCGTCGGCGTGGGTCTGGGCGGGGCTCGCCCTTCTCGGGGTCGCCGCGCTCGGGGGCGGGGGCTGGGACCGGCTCGATCCGCTCGGAGTGCTCTTCGCCCTCGGGGCGGCGGCCGCGTGGGCGCTCTACATCCTCGCCTCCGCCCGCGTGGGAGCCGAGTTCCCGCGGCTCGACGGACTCGCTCTGGCGATGGCGGTCGGCGCGCTCATCGCGCTACCGTTCGGCGTCGTCGACGCCGGCTCGGCGCTCCTGCGGCCCGAGCTCCTGGCGCTCGGGCTCGCCGTGGCCGTGCTGTCGTCGACGATCCCGTATGCGCTCGAACTGCTCGCGCTGCGCCGACTGCCCGCGTCGACCTTCGCCATCCTCATGAGCCTGGGCCCGGTGACCGCCTCGCTCGCCGGATTCTTCCTGCTCCAGCAGCACCTCGCCTGGTTGGAGATCGTCGGCATCGCCCTCGTGATCGTCGCGTCGATCGGCGCCGTCCGCGCGAGCACCCGCGGCGACGCAGCATCCGCCCCTCGCGATTCCGATCCGCCGCTCGGCGAGCCCATTGCGTGAAGACCCTTCCCCGTCACGAAGAACGGCGCGCATCACGCGTTCGCGACGGGGGAGCGGCGCAATCGCGGGTAATGGACGTGCGCGCACGACCGAGGGGTGCCACCCTCGACACATGAGCCATCTGGTGAGCGTGTCGGAACTGAGCGAGCTTCTCGACACGGGTGCCCCCGTGCGGGTGCTCGACGTGCGGTGGCGGCTGGACAAGCCCGACGGGCGGGCCGAGTACCTCGACGGTCATGTGCCCGGTGCGGTGTACGTCGATCTCGGTGGCGAACTGGCCGACCACGCGGTGTCGGGCCGCGGCCGCCATCCCCTGCCGACGACCGCCGACCTGGAGCGATCCGCGCGTCGCTGGGGGCTGCACGACGGCGACATCGTGGTCGCGTACGACCATGCCCGCGGTCTCGCGGCGGCACGGGCGTGGTGGCTGCTGCGCCGCGCCGGGGTCGACATCCGCGTGCTCGACGGCGGTTTCCCCGCGTGGGTCGCCGCCCGAGGTGCGCTCGAGACCGGAGAGGTTTCCGCTCAGAAGGGCGACGTGCACCTCACCGATTCGATCGCCGGGGTCATCGACATCGACGAGGCGGCGGCCTTCCCCGAGACGGGGGTGCTCCTCGACGTGCGCGCGCCCGAGCGGTACCGCGGCGACGTCGAGCCGCTCGACCCCATCGGCGGGCACATTCCGGGTGCCGTGAACCTGCCGACCCCCGTGCACCTCGCCGATGACGGGACCCTGCGTGGCCCCGACGAGCTGCGGGCGACGTTCGCTGCGGCGGGCGTGACCGAAGGGACCCCGGTCGCCGTCTACTGCGGTTCGGGTATCACTGCCGCGCACACCGCTCTCGCGTTGGAGGAGGCGGGGATCGAAGCGCTCGTGTTCCCCGGCTCGTGGAGCGAGTGGTCTACCGCCCCGGGGCGGCCGGTCGCTCGCGGAGACGCTCCGTCCGGCGCCGCGGGGTGACGACGTGCCGGTGACCGGCCGACCACCCGGCGCGGCTGTGGCCCGGCTGGCATCGCGCATCGAGGCCGCGGCGACGCCCGGACGGCGATTCATCCTCGGCATCGCCGGGAGCCCCGGGAGCGGCAAGACCACCCTCGCGGTCGCGCTGGTCGATCACCTCAACGCCGGCCGCCCGGGCGTTGCCGCGCACCTGCCGATGGACGGCTTCCACCTCGCGAACGCGACGCTCGACCGTCTGGGCATCCGCGACCGCAAGGGCGCGATCGACACCTTCGACGGCTGGGGCTTCGTCGCGCTGCTCGACCGTCTGCGTGTCGAGACCGATCACGTGATCTTCGCCCCCAGCTTCCGCCGGGTGGTCGACGAAGGCGTCGCCGGCGAGATCGCGATCGAGCCCGCAGCATCCGTGGTCGTCGTAGAGGGCAACTACCTCCTGGCCGACAGCGCCCCGTGGTCGGGGGTGCGCGACCGACTCGACCTCGCGTGGTTCTGCCGCACCCCGGCCGGCGAGCGCGAGGCCCGCCTCGTCGACCGTCACACCCGTCACGGCCGCACGGTCGAGGCGGCCACCGCCTGGGCCCGCGGTGTCGACGGGGCGAACGCGGTGCTCATCGAGGCCACGGCGGATCGGGCAGACCTGATCGTCTCGGGTGTCACGGGTCAGCCCGAGGAGGCCGGGCGGGAACGATAAACTGCACACCGCTGCGGGGCCACCGAACCCGTCGGACGGGACGGTGCTGAGTGGACGACCCCGCAGAGATCCTCGTCCGGCTCACCTTGCTGCAGAAGGCGGCGCTGCTCAGCGGCGAGAACGTCTGGCAGACCCGCGCAGTTCCCTCGGCCGGTGTACCCGCCATCCGGCTCGCCGACGGTCCGCACGGCCTGCGTCGCCAGCTCGGTGCGGCCGACCACCTCGGGCTGGCCGGGTCCGAGCCGGCCACGTGCTTCCCGACCGCGGCGACGGTGGCGGGAAGCTGGGATCCCGAGCTCGCCGAACAGATCGGTAGGGCGCTGGGCCGTGAGGCCGCCGCGCAGGGTGTCGACGTGCTGCTCGGACCGGGGCTGAACATCACGCGCAGCCCGCTGGGCGGTCGCAACTTCGAGTACTTCTCCGAAGACCCCGAGCTGTCGGGCATCCTCGCGTCGGCCTACGTGCGCGGTATCCAGTCGCAGGGGGTCGCCGCGACCCCGAAGCACTTCGCGGTGAACAGCCAGGAGCTTCGCCGTATGGTCAGCGATTCGGTGGTCGATGAGCGGACGCTGCGCGAGATCTACCTGACGGCGTTCGAGATCGTCGTCCGCGAGGCGCGCCCGTGGGCGTTGATGAGCGCGTACAACCTCGTCAACGGCACGTACGCGCACGAGAACCGGCACCTGCTGACCGAGATCCTCCGCGAGGAGTGGGGGTTCGACGGCGCCGTGATCTCGGACTGGGGCGGGGGCGATGACCCCGTGGCCGCCGTCTCCGCAGGAGGCACGCTCGAGATGCCGTCGCCGGGGTTCGACTCCGCCCGCGCGATCGTCGCCGCGGTGGAGCGGGGTGATCTCGCCGTCGCCGACCTCGATGCGCGGGTGATCGAGCTGTTGCGGCTCGTCGAGCGGGTGACGGCCCGCGACGCCCCGGGAGAGGTGGATGCTGCCGCCCACGACGCGCTCGCCCGGCAAGCCGCCGCGGAGTCGGCCGTGCTGCTGCGTAACACCGATGCGACCCTGCCGCTCGCGCCCGGCACCCGGGTGGCCCTCATCGGCGATTTCGTGACCGAGCCGCGCTTCCAGGGAGCGGGGTCGTCGCTGGTGAATCCGACCCGGGTCGCCACGCTGCGCCAAGCGGTGGCCGCGACACGGCTCGTCACGACCGGGGTCGCCCGGGGCTTCCGCCGTGACGAGGTGCCCGACGCCGCGCTGGTCGCCGAGGCGGTCGCGGCGGCACGCGGCGCCGATGTCGCGGTGCTCATGCTCGGCCTTCCCGAGATCGCCGATGCGGAGGGGCTCGACCGATCCACGCTCGCGATCCCCGCCGACCAGATCGCCCTCCTGCGGGCGGTGGCGGCGGCGAATCCGAGAACGGTGGTCGTGCTGAGCGCGGGCGGTGTGATCGAGACAGCACCCTGGATCGAGGACGCCGCCGCGCTGCTGCACGCCTATCTCGGCGGGCAGGCCGGGGCGGATGCGATCGCCGACCTCCTGACTGGCGCGGTCATGCCCTCGGGGCGACTGGCCGAGACGTTCCCCCGCGCGCTCGCCGACGGCGCGACTGACGACACCTTCCCCAGCGCAGCGCGCACGGCGGAGTATCGCGAGGGCCTCTACGTCGGATACCGCTTCTTCGACTCCGCCGGTGTCGACGTCGCGTTCCCGTTCGGGTTCGGACTCACCTACACGACCTTCGCCTACGCGAACCTGCGCGCGACGCCCGACGAGGTGCGGGTCGAGGTCACCAACACGGGCTCCCGCGCCGGAGCCGAGGTGGTGCAGGTGTACGTCGGTCGGCGAAGCCCGAGCGCCGTCCATCGGCCCCGACGCGAACTGAAGGCCTTCGCGAAGGTGCGGCTCGACCCCGGCGAGACTCGCGACGTCGTGCTGGCGCTCGGCCCCCGAGGCTTCCGCCACTTCGACGTATCGACGGGTGCCTGGGCGGTCGAGGCGGGGGAGTACGACATCCACGTCGGTCCCAACGTCCGCGACATCGAGCACGCCGCGACCGTCACGGTCAAGGGCGACGAGGTTGCAGCATCCGACGCCGACGAGGTCGCGGCTTATCGCGCGGCCGACGTGCGCCAGGTCTCCGATGCCGACTTCGCGACGCTGCTCGGGCGCCCGATCCCGTCATCGCACTGGCCGGTCGACCGGCTCGGGTTCAACGATCCGATCGACCGGCTGCACGTCGCCCGCAGTCGCGTGGTGCGCACGATCTTCCGCCTCATCGAGCGCCGACATCAGCGTGCGCTCGGGGCCGGGCGCCCCGACCTCTCCGTGGTCTTCGTCTTCAACGCGCCCTTCCGTGCGCTCTCGAAGATGAGCGGCAGCAGAACGACTCACGCCGTCACCGACGCCGTGCTGTTCCTCGTGAACGGACACACCTTCCGCGGGGCGGTGCGGGTCATCCGGGCCTACGTCCGCGGTCGCCGCGACGAGCGGGCCACGCGCGACGAGTTCCGCCGCGGACTCCGGGCGCCGCGCTGAGCGGGGGCTCAGCGGGCCTTGCGCGGCTTGATGAACACCGGCTCGGCATTCGTGCGCTTCGCTTCGCGCTTTTCCTTCAGAGTGAGCTTCGGCGCCTTTTTCGCTTTTCCACCGCGAGGGGCCTTATCGGCCATGTCGATCACGCTTCCCTTCTTCAGCTGGCATGATTTCCGATGACCATAGTGCATTCATCGCGATAAAGCACTTCGTCTCCGTCGAAATGCGTATCGACGACCGCGCGGGGGTGAATCGGGTCGATTTGCCTTTTCCTGGAAGCGGGCTACGGTGATGGCATGTCGATGATCGCTCCGCCGGGGGGCCGCTGTGCGTTCCGTGCTCCGCCGCCCTGATCCGTTTTCACGTTCTCGGTAGTCACGCGCGTCGCATTCGCGGCGTTTTTTTGTACCCGGAGGCGGTTATCGCGAGCGCGTCATCGCGCTGCGCGCAGCATTGTGAAGAAATGCTCACGCTCCGACATCTTCGAGGGCAGAATTCGTGCTGCCCTTTTTCCGCTGCATTCTTTGTCAGGATTATCATGTCTGCCGACACCTCAACACCGTCCGCCCCGAAGCTGGACGTCTCTCGTCTTCGTCGCCTCCTCGAGCACGATCTCAGCCAGCGGCAGGAGATCGTGCGGCAGGCGGGGCCGAGCGCGGCGCCGAATGTCGACCCGGTGACGTGGGCCACCAGCGCCGCGACGCGGCGGGTCTTGGAGCAGATCACCGCGGCGCTCACGCGCCTGGACGACGGAACCTACGGTCGGTGCCTCCGCTGCGGTGAGAGGATCGCCGCTGCCCGGCTGGAGGTGCTCCCCCACGCCGAGAACTGTCTCGATTGCCAGCGCCGTGTCGACGGGGCCTGACGATGCCCCGGAGCCCTCCCCCCTGGTCGCGGTGATCGGGGATCGGCTGGGGTGTCTGGCGGCGATGCGCGCGGTGCCGGAGGCGCAGGAGTTCCCCTGTGCCTGCACGGTGTCGGGGCGCCACCGTGCCGTCGTCATCGGAGTGGACGTCGCCGCGTCGCGCACCCGCGGGCAGCTTCGAGCGGTTCTTCGCGAGATCGAGTCCCAGTGCTCGGTGCTGGTCGGTCGATTGCACCGGCTGCAGCACATCCTCGTCGTCCTCAACGGCTCGCCGCTTCCGGAGCGCGTCGTGCTGCGCATCTGCGACAGCGCAGCGCAACGCATCCACGCATACCTCGAGCAGGCCTGTGCGCGCTCGATCGTGCTCACCGTGCTGCTGGCCGAGAAGTGCGACGACTCCGGACGCCTCGCCGAGCGTCTGATGGCGCGGGCGCGGCAACGCCCCTGGCTCGATGCGGGCATCGCGCTGCGCTGGCGCGACATCGCGAACGCGCCGATCGGCGCGGTCGGTGCCAACACCTACGTGTGAGCCGGCCACGGTGGGGATCGCTCGCTTCTCGCGGGAGATCACAGGGTCAGCGGCCGAGGGGGAGCAGGGGGACGACGTCACGCGTGAACTGCGTCATGAAGCGTCGCTGATCCGCACCCGGCGCGTGGAAGACGAGGTGGGTGAAGCCGGCGTCGATGTACGCGGAGATCGCCGCGGCGACCGGCCGAGGGTCAGAGCCGACGATCCACCGTGAGGCGATCGCGTCCATCGACAGGCCATCGGCGGCCCGCTCCATCTCAAGCGGGTCGCTCAAGTCGTGCTTCTGCTCCTTCGACAGAGACAGCGGCGCCCAGAACCGGGTGTTCTGGCGCGCGAGGTCGGGGTCGGTGTCGTAACTGACCTTGATCTCGATCATCCGGTCGATGGATGCGGCGTCGCGACCCGCTTTCGCCAGTCCCGTGTCCACCGCGGGCAGCAGCTGCTCGGTATACAGACCCATGCCCTTCCCCGAGGTGCAGATGAACCCGTCACCTGCTCTCCCCGCATAGGCGGCGACGACCGGACCTCCCGCAGCGATGTAGATGGGCACCGGACTGTCCGGTCGGTCGTAGATCGTGGCGTTGCGTGTCGTATAGAACTCGCCGTCGATGGTGATGCGATCGTCCGTCCACAAACGCCGCATGAGATCCACCGATTCGCGCAGCCTCGCGAACCTTTCGCGGAACGCCGGCCAATCGCCGCGCCACCCCGACGCAACCTCGTTGAGCGCCTCGCCCGTTCCCACTCCGAGCATGATGCGACCCGGGTACAGGCACCCCAGGGTCGCGAATGCCTGCGCAAGAACCGCGGGGTTGTAGCGGAACGACGGCGTCAGAACGGACGTGCCGATTCGGATACGAGAGGTGCGCTCGCCGACGGCGGCCATCCAGGCGAGTGCGAACGGGGCGTGGCCACCGGTGTGCCGCCAAGGCTGGAAGTGATCGCTCACGGTGACCGAGTCGAAGCCGTGCTGCTCGGCCTCGACGGCGATCTCCACGAGCTCG
Organism: Microbacterium sp. AG1240; assembly: GCF_003635115.1. Classification (GTDB taxonomy): domain Bacteria; phylum Actinomycetota; class Actinomycetes; order Actinomycetales; family Microbacteriaceae; genus Microbacterium. The sequence goes on along the minus strand of NZ_RBXJ01000003.1, from coordinate 86,132 downwards.
CGCGGGCCGAACTGCTCGGCGGACGCCTTGAGTCCGATCTCGATGCGTGTCATCGGTGGTCTCCTTCCGTCGTCATGTCGATCACCTGGCGGATTGCGTGCCCGTCCGCGAGACGGTCCATCCCACGATTGATCTCATCGAACGGGAGACGATCCGAGATCAGCTCCTCGATCGGGAGCAGGCCCCGTCGCCACAGGTCGACGTAGCGGGGGATATCGCGCTCCGGCACGGCCGATCCCAGGTAGCTGCCCACGATCCGGCGACCCTCGGCGACCAGGGCCAGCGGGCTGACGGGCACTCTCGCCTCGGGGCGGGGGAGGCCGACCGTCACCGTGGTCCCGCCGGGCGCGGTGAGGGTGATCGCGGTCTCGAACGCGGCGGCAGCTCCGGCAGCTTCGACGACGACGTCGCCGCGCAGCCCCTCCCCGATCGCCTCTTGAGGGGCGAGCGCCCGGGAAGCGCCGAGGCGCGACGCGGTCTCTCGCTTAGCCGGATCCAGATCGACTCCCACCACGTCCACTCCATCGATCGCGAGGGCGGCGAGCAGCGCGGACATGCCTACGCCGCCCAGGCCGACGACCACGACCCGGTCGCCCGGAGAGGGAGGGGCGGCGTTGAACACCGCGCCGCCGCCGGTGAGGATCGCGCAGCCCAGAAGCGCGGCCACCTCGGCGGGGACGTCGTCATCGACCCGCACGACCGAGCGGCGGTCGACGACCGCGGCGGTCGCGAATGCCGACACGCCCAGGTGATGCAGTACGTCCTCGCCGTGATCGTGCAGGCGAACGGCACCGGAGAGCAGAGTGCCCGCGCCGTTGGCCGCACTACCCGGCTCGCAGGGGATCCGACCCTCGCTCATGCACCCGCGGCAGCGACCGCATCGGGGCAGGAAGGTCATGACGACGCGGTCGCCGACCGCCAGGTCGACGACGCCGTCTCCCAGCTCGACAACGCGTCCGGACGCCTCGTGACCCAGCAGCATCGGGAGCGGTCGCGATCGATCGCCGTTGATCACGGACAGGTCGGAGTGGCAGAGGCCGGCGGCCTCGATCCGCACGAGGATCTCACCCGTCCCCGGAGCGTCGAGGTCGAGCTCCCGCATCTGCAGCGGGTGAGAGGAGACATACGGGCGATCCGCGCCCTCGCGGGAGAGAACAGCTCCTCGAATTCTCATAGTCCCGGTACCACCTCTCGCGTCAGAAGTTCGAGCGACGACATCGCCGCCGCGGCGGGCATATCGGGCCAGTCGGTGCGGAGGAGGAACTCGTCGACGCCGACAAGATCACGGAAACGGGCGAGCTCCCTGCGGCAGTGCTCTGGGTCGCCCACGATGAATCGCCCCGCGCCGACCTCGTCGGCTCCGCCGGTCAGCGCCTGCCCGTCGGGATGACCGTCCTGCTGGCCCCAGGCCTCGTAGCGTCCGTACTTCTTCTCCAGGAACGGAAGGGCGAGTTCGCGGGCGCGCTCGGTCGTGGGGGCGCAGTACACCTCGCGGAAGGCGGCGATCCAGCCGTCCCCCCGGCCGCTGTCCTGAGAGGTGCTGCGGTACAGCGATGCCTGCTCGGCGATCGTGCCGGCCGGAGCGGCGGGGTTCAAGATCCACCCGTCCGAGAGCCGGCCCGCTCGGCGGATGGCGGCGTTGCTCGTGCCGCCGATCCACACCGGCAGCGGTCGCTGCACGGGCGGCGTGCCGATCGTGGCTCCGTCCAGGGAGCACCAGGGCTCGTCGACGGTGACGGGCTCGCCGCTCCACAGCGCTCGGGCGATCTCGAGGTTGCGCTCGAACCTGCGTGCACGGGATGCCCGATCGACGCCGAAGGCGGCGAACTCCTCAGCGCGGTATCCGAGGCCGAGGCCCGCGATCATCCGCCCGCCCGTGAGCACATCGAGCGTGGCGAACTCCTCCGCCATCGCGACCGGATTGCCCAGCGTCCACAGGTGGATGCCGGTGCCCAGTCGCATCCCCGGCACCTCGCCTGACAGGCGCGCGAGGAACGGCAGCGGCTGCAGCCTCTGCGTGCCCTCGGTGACGAAGTGCTGACCGGTGAAGATCGAGTGCCACCCCGCGTCTGCCGCCGTGCGTGCCAGGGCGAGCTGGTCGCCGAGGTGCGCGCCCATGTCGGCGGGCGTCGAGTGCTCGTTGGTGAGGAACAGCCCGACCTTCATGCGTCGTCGCCGTCCGCGAGTCCGGCGAACTCCTCGGTTCGCAGAACCTCTTCCAGGATCGGGAACGCCGCCATCGGGACGTGGAAACCACCGACGAGTCCGGCGAGTTCGAGCGTGTTCACGATCTGCTCGACCGATGCGCCGTGGCGCAGCGCCTCGCCGATGTGGAACCGCAGGCCGTAGGTGAACGAGACGGCCGCATCCGCCGCGATCATGATGAGTTCCTTCGTGATGCGGGGGAGCACCTCGTTCTCGTGCACGGCGTGCATGTACGAAGCGTGGAACTGCTCCAGCGCGGCGGGGCTGTAGCGTGCCGCCACGGCCAGGTGCGGGTGCACGACGCCGCGGTCCTTCTCGATGCGCGCGAGCAGGTCGTCGGTCGTGGTGGCGCCCATCACCGTCCTCCCTCGAAGGCGGTGGGCTGCGCCCAGTCGAAGCGGGCATCCTGAAGAGCCCACCCGTGGGCGAGCTCGTACGCCCTGGCGAGGGTCATCAGACGTGCGTCGTCGTGGCGAGCGGCGACCGCCATGACTCCGACCGGCAGCCCGTCGTGATCGGCGGCGGGCATGCTCATCGCCGGGTGCCCGGTGAGGTTGAACAGCGGCACGTTGTGCATCATGCCCCAGCCGCGCAACGACCGGTCGACCCCATCGAGATCGGGGCGCGCGAGGAAGGGCGTGTGCGTGGTCGTCGGCATCATGAGCACGTCGACGTCCTGAAGCGCAGCATCCACCTCCGCCCGCATGCCCTCGGCGAGTTGGTGGGCACGGGCGCCGACCTCGCCGCCGCGATGACGGTTCAGGTAGGTGCCGACCATGAGCACGGCCTGGAAGTTGGGCGGGAGGCGGTTGCCGCGTTCGGCGATGGACCTCGCGAGGGCACCGGCGAACTCCGGCGAGGACTCCGACAGCCAGTGGTACGCGTTCGGCCAGCCGAGCGTCGCCGAGGTCGCCGACTCGAGCATCGCGGCGAACATCACGTCACCGCCCTCGGCGAGCACGGGCAGATCGATCTCGACGAGCTCGGCCCCGAGCGCGGCGAAGCGGTCAGCGGCTGCGCGGACGGCAGCGGCGGTCTCACGCGAGCCCTCGGGTGCGTCAGGCGCATCGGCGGGGGCGAAGCCCTGCCGTACGAGCCCGATGCGCACACCCGACAGGTCGACGGATGCGGCGGCGACCGCCTCGACGTACGAACCCCGCTCGATGCGCACGGGGGTCAGAGGGTCGGCGTCGTCGTGGACGACAGGGGGCACCACGGCATCCATGCCCCTGGCCATGATCTCCACGCGGCGCGCGAGCGGACCCGCGTGGTCGAATCGCCAGTCCGACGTGGGGATGCCCGTGAAGGGCACGAGGCCGTGCGTCGGTTTCAGGCCGATCACCCCGCTCCAGGACGCGGGGATGCGGCAGGAACCGCCCGTATCGGTGCCCCAGGCGAGATCGATGCCGTCGTACCAGAGAGCAACGGCCGATCCCGTGGAGGAGCCGGACGCGGTTCGTGCGCGGTCGAAGGGGTTCTCGACGCGCTCGTGCCCGGAGGTCTCGCCGCCGCCTGAGAAGGCGAAGGCCTCCATATTCGTGGTGGCAACGATGCGCCCGCCCGCGTCGAGCACCCGTCGGGTGAGCTCGGCATCATCGCTCGGCACATAGTCGGTGAGCACATCGGAGCCCATCGTCATGGGGATGCCGGCGACCGGGATGTTGTCCTTCATGACGATGCGCAGACCCTCCAGGGTGCCGCGCGCACCGGGCTCGGTGACATCGACGATTCGCAGGATCGCGTGCAGCGGATCCTCCTCTGCCGTCGGCGCCCGGCCCGGGTCGCGTGTCACGGGCGTGCGTGCACGTTCGCGCGCGATCGCGTCGAACCGATCGACCGTGTCGAACATGTAGTCGGTCAGGTCGCGGAAGCGTGTCGCTTCATCGTCGGGGATGGGGAAGCCGAGCTGGGCCGACAGCGCGGAGATGTCTTCGGGGGTCATTCGCGGCATCTTTGCTCCTTGATCGGGGGTCGAGAGGTCACAGCGCGTGCCGGACGAGGTGCGCCGGGTTGTCGCGGAAGATGAGCTCGATCTCGTGGCGGGTGAGACCCTCGGCGATGAGGGCGTCGGCGAGCGTCTGCAACATCGCGCTCGACGGAGGGCACCACGAGAAGAAGTAGTCCGACGTCGCGACACATCTTTCGGCGCCCACCAGGCGCACCATGCGAGCAAGGTCGGCGAACGAGACGCGCCCGATCGGAGCGTACGCCCCGAGCGCACAGATCTCGATGAATGCGCCCAGGCGGGCGGCCTCCGCGATGTCTTCTCCGCTCGCGCCGATCGAGTGGCTGTCGGGGTGAGCGAAGACATAGCGGTCGGCGAGGCGACCGGTGCGGAGGATCGCCATGGTCTCGGCGACGCTCACGTGGCCGGAGTAGACCAGGAGCGGGTACGCGTCGAAGACGTCGAGCACCGAGAGCGCGGCGGCGGTGAGCTCGCCGTCGTCGTCGGTGATGACGACGCCGCGCTCCGCGTCGGGGCGGTAGCGGTCGATCACCCCGGCGATGCGCTGCGAGATACCCCCGCGTGCGAGGTCGCTGGCGGCGCTCGCCGTCGGGAGATATACGACCCCGGCACCCTGGCGCGCGGCGAGCTCCACGACGTCAGGTTCCATGCCGCCCGCGAAACGGTTCAGGGTCACACTCGGAATCACGGTGATCCCCGGAACCGCGCGGTTGATCATCTCGGCGCGGCCGAGCGTCGGCCAGACGTGCGACTTGAGGACCACGGCGCGCATGCCGGCGTCGCGGCAGAGGGTCACGTCATCGATGTCCGACATCGGGGTGCGCAGGTCGTCCGATATCTCGGGATAGCCGTGGCGGTGCAGATCGACGGCACCGTCGAGGATCCCCGCAGCATCCGTCATCTCGCCGACCCCTCGAGCACCGACTGTTCCAACGCCTCCGCGGCAGCGATGCCGACCAGCTCGTTGAGCTGGCCGAGCGTGGCCATCTCGCCCGTCCATGCGCTGCTGGTGCCCGAGGCGAGCAGATCGGCGAAGAAGCGGGTGAATGCATCAGCGGCGATACGCAGCGACGACGTGGGGTACAGCACGATCCCGAAGCCCATCTCGCGGAAGCGTTCGCGCGAGAGCGCGGGCGTGAGACCCGACTCCGACATGTTCGCGACAAGGATGCCGGGCACGTCGGCCGCGATCCGCTCGAGTTCGCCCTCCGATTCGGGGGCGTCGATGAAGAGCGCGTCCGCGCCGGCGTCGTGGTATCGACGCGCGCGCTCGATCGCTTCGTCGATGCCGAGGGGCGCTCGGGCATCGGTGCGCGCGATGACGAGGGTCGAGGCATCGGTCCGCGCCCGGACGGCGGCGCGGATCTTCCGTTCCATCACCTCGGTCGGCTCGACCGTCTTACCGCGAAGGTGTCCGCATCTCTTCGGCCAGGTCTGGTCCTCGAGCTGGATGCCCTCGGCGCCCAGCGCCACGAGGCGCTCCACGGTCTTGGCGACGTTCACGACGTCGCCGTATCCCGTGTCGGCGTCCACGATCACGGGCACGTCGACGACGGAGGTGACCGCGGCGAGAGACTCGGCGATCTCGGCCAGAGCGATGAGACCGATGTCGGGCACACCGTGCCGCCAGGCCGCGGTGGCGTAGCCGCTGACGTAGACGACGCCGGCGCCGGCGCGTTCGGCCGCGAGAGCCTCCAGAGGCGTCCCGGCTCCGGGTACGACGAGCGTCCCGCCCGCCTCGGCGATGCGTCGGACGATGCGTGATTCAGGCACCGGCACTTCCTCTCCTGCCGCGCCCGGCGAGGACGGCGGCGAACGACACGGCCAGCAGGAGCGCCGCACCGTTGAAGACAGGGGCGACCCAGAAGGGGGCGCCCAGCAGATTGAGCCCGGAGACGCCGACAGCGAGGACGAGGACGCCGACCATGGTGCCCCAGACATTGAACCGGCCCCGGCGGATCGTCGTGGCGCCGAGGAAGGCGGCCGCATACGCCGGGAGGAGGAACGCCGGCCCTGTGCTCGGGCTCGCCGATCCGACGGTGCCGGTCTGCAGCACTCCCGCCACACCGGCGAGAGCCCCGGCGCCGATGAAGGCGGCAGAGAGATACAGATCGGTGGGGACGCCGGCCAACCGTGCCGACGCTCTCCCGAGGCCGGTCGCGGTGAGATAGCGGCCGAACGGAGTGCGCTCGAGCACGAGCCAGAGGATGAGCGCGATGGCGATCAGGTAGTAGAACGTCAGGGGGAGACCCAGGAACCGGCTGCGGGCGACGTAGGCGAGCCCCTCGTCGATGCCGTCGAAGAGCACCGACCCGTTGGTGAGCAGAAGGTTGCCTCCCGACAGCAGCGTGCCCATGCCCAGGGTGGCGATGAACGCGCTCACCCGTACCTTGACCACCAGGAAGGCGTTGATCGCACCGATCGCCGCGCCGGCGACGATGCCGAGGAGCATCGCGGGCACGAGGGGGACGCCCCCGATCGATGCCCACGCGGTGAGTACCGAGGTGAAGCCGAGCGTCGCGCCGACGGAGAGGTCGAACTCACCGGCGGCGAGGGGAAGGATCACGGCCAGAGCCAGGATCGCCGGCACGGCCTGATTGTTCGCGATCGCCTGAAAGTTCGACCAGGTCGGGAAGAGCGTCGGCGCCACCATCGAGAAGACCGCGATCAGCACGAGGAGGAAGATGACGATCGCGTAGTCGCCGATGCCCTGGCGCACCCGCCGGCGGCCCGCGCCGGTGCGCGCCTCCACCTCGGTGCCGGTGATGGTGCTGGTCATGAGAGATCTCCTGGAGGGGTATCGGATGACGGGGTCGAGAAGCTGGACGAGGTCAGACGCTGGACGGTGATGTCATCGCCGGCCACCTCGTCGACGATCCGCCCCCGATCGAGCACGAGGACGCGATCGCACAGACTCGCGATCTCGTCGAAGTCCGTCGAGGCGACGATCACGGCGATGCCGGATGCGGCGAGGTCGCGGCAGGTATCGGCGATCTCGGCGCGTGCGCCGATATCGATACCCTGCGTCGGCTCGTCGAGGACGAGGACGGAGAGGTCGAGCGCCGCGTTCCGGGCGAACACAACCTTCTGCTGGTTGCCGCCGCTCAGATCACCGACCAGCCGCTCGGGAGCGTGAGGGACTACTCCGAACCGCCGGATGAGCGCATCGGCGAGCTCGCGCTCGCTGCCCCTCTGGATGAGCCCGGCTCGCGTGACGCGGCTCAAGACGCTCAGCGAGGCGTTCTCGGCGACCGTCATACCCGCGACGACACCCTCCGCACGGCGATCCTGGGGCACGTAGCCGACACCGCGGCGCCGAGCGGCTCGCGGCGAGGTAGGAGCGTACGGTCGATCGTTCAGGGTGAGTGCTCCCGTGGAGGGGCGTTGGGCCCCGGCGAGAATACGCGCGAGCTCTGATCGCCCGCAGCCGATCAGCCCGGTCACGCCGAGGATCTCTCCGCGGCCCACCTCGAGCGAGATGCCCTGGAGACGCGGTCCGCTCACCGCGTCGACCACGAGCACCGGCTCTCTGCGCTTGATGCTGCGCCCGCGGGCGGAGGTCGGAGCGGTGCGACCGAGCACGAGCTCGACCAGTTCCTTCGTCGTGTGGCCCGCGTTCGGGGTGTCGGCGACGAGGCGACCGTCACGGAGGATGACGAGGTCGTCGGCGATCTGACGCACCTCGTCGAGGCGGTGCGAGACGTAGACGATGGAGGCGCCCGCGTCCACCGCGGTCCGCAGTGCGGCGAGCACCTTCTGCACCTCCGACTCGGGAAGAGAGGCGGTGGGTTCGTCGAGGAAGATCGTCGGTCGCTCGGCCTCGAAGAATGCCCGGGCGATGGCGACCATGGTCTGCTGGGCGGGAGCGAGGTCGCTCATCAGTTCGGACGGACGCACCGGTACGCCCAGACGATCGAGGGTCTCGCTCACACGCGCGTCCTGCCGGCGCTGCGCGATGAATCCACCACGCACCACACCGGTGAACCGCTCGGTGAGCGCGAAGTTGTCGCTCACCGACATGGCGGGCACGACGGCGAGGTCCTGGTGGAGGAACCGGAGCCCCGCCGCGTGCACCTGACGCGGGTTCGAGGGGAGCGCGAGTGCATCGCCGTGCACGAGCGCCTGGCCGTGGCCGGGATCGGGGGTGTAGAAGCCGGAGAGGATTTTGATGAGCGTCGACTTGCCCGACCCGTTCTGGCCGAGCAGAGCGGTCACCCGACCGCTGTCGAAGCTCACCGACAGGTCATCGAGCGCGCGCTGCGCGCCGAACGTCTTCGAGATGTTCTTCACCTCGACTGCAGCTGACATGGTCTGTCCTTGGATGGGGCCGGGGAGGGCGGGTGAGTGCCCTCCCCGACGGGCGGGAGGGGGTCAGACGCCCCACATCTCGGAGTACTTCGCGCGGAAGTCGAAGTCGCCCGTCCACGCGGTTCCTTCGGCGGGCAGGTTGTCGGCGACCAGGATGCGGGCCGGGACGCCGTCGTCGTCGACCATCGCGGCGCCTTGGCTCAGACGCAGCACAGCGTCGGCTCCGGCCCATCCGACCCATTCCAGGGCCTCTCCGACCACGATCTTCTGCACGGTGCCGGAGCGGATGAAGTCGAGGTTCTGCAGGTTGCCGTTGAAGGAGGCGACGATCACGTCCGAGCGTCCGGACTGCTGCACGGCCTGGACCATGTCGGTCGCGGCTGCGTCGTAAGGGGCCCAGAGGACGTTGACGTCGGGGTTGGCCTGCAGTGTGCTCTGGACCAGAGAGACGAGATCGGCGCCGCCGGCGGTCTGCGAGATGTCCTGCTCGGCGACGATCTCGCAACCGGAGCACTGCGAGAAGATCTCCTTGCTTCCCTCGACGCGCTTGACGACGGTCTTGAACTCGTTGCCCGTGAACATCGCGATCTTGGCATCGCCACCGGTCGAGACCACGATCTGCGAGGCGAGCATCTGCCCTTCAGCGTCACCGTGCAGCGAGACTTCGTGATCGAGCCCTGTGGTGTTGTCCGTCGCGGAGGCCACCACGAAGATGCCGGCCGCTCGAGCGCGCTCGAGGGCACCCGAGACGATGTCGGGGTCGATCGAGACCAGGAACACCGCGTCGGCCTTCTGCGTGATGGCCTGATCGATCGCGGCGTTGTCGGCAGCGGGGTCGCCCTTCGGGTCGACGAGGGTGGTCTGCCATCCGAGAGCGTCGGCGGCTTCGATGAAGCCCTCCGCCTGTCGCTTGCAGCCCTCCACGGCCATGCCGCACGGAACGACGACCACCGACAGGGCTTCGCCGTCCGCCTGTGGGCTGTCATCGGGGCCGGGCCATGCGGTGATCTCCGCCTGACCCTGCTCGGCGATCTCCGAGATCGCCGCCGGCACGTTCGACGTGTCGACGGGGGCGCTCGCGGTGTCGTCCTCGGGGCCGCTGCAGCCGGCCAGCAGCAGGGCCGCCGCGGCGACGATCGCGGGGGCGAGCCATTTCTTTGCCATGGTGATCGGTTCCTCTCGTGCGAACGGTTCGGCCGAATGGCCGAGTCGGGTGGTGCGTCTCGGGTGGTGCACGAAATCGACAGCCGTCGGGGTGTATGCCAGGACATCTCTGTCCTTGCTGGTTCACTCAGCGAACCGCTGTTTCGCTTTCTGGACCATACGGTAAGACCCGCGAGAGGGCGGGGTCAAGCATCCTTTTGTAAAGATCACGTGACGGAAACCGCACCCGGTGACGGCGGGAGGGCGCGCGAAACTGCCCGTGCCCCCACGGCGGCGGGGTCGGAGGTGAGAGGGAGTCGGGTCAGTCCCAGCCCATGGCGGCCGACACGGCGCCGGCGGCTGACGCGACCGACGCCGCGAGGGAGGCCTCGGATGCCTCGACGCGCTGAAGGAGTCCACCGAGGCTGATCGCTCCGACCGGCATGCCGCGATCGTCGCGGAGTGCGACGGCGATGGCGCCGACGCCCTGCGAGACGTCGCCGCGAGCGAACGCGTAGCCGTTGTCGGCGGCGAAGCGGATGCGACGACGTACGGCCTCCTCTTTGGACGGGTCGAGTCCGCTGAGGGCTTCGCTGACTTCTTCCGCGTCGAGAGCGGCCAGGATCGCGCTGCCGCTCGCCCCGACCGTCAGCGGGACCATGCTCCCCGGCGGCGTGGAGAGATCGCGCATCGGGTGCCAGCCCTCGATCCGCTCCGCGCAGACCGCCTCGGACTCGCGGCGCAGCATGAGGTACACCGTCTCGCCGGTGTCCTCGCGGAGCGCGCGCAGCGCGCTGCGCGCTTCTCGTCGGATGTCCAGCGACGACTCGACCACGTGTGACAGGTGCAGCAATCGCACGCCGAGTCGATACGCACGGGTCTGTTCGTTCTGCTCCAGGAGACCGAGTGACACGAGCGTCTGAGCCACTCGGTGGACGGTGGCCTTGCTCAGTCCCACCGTCTTGGCCAGGAGCGTCAATCCCATCTCGGGCCGCTCGCGGGAGAAGGCGAAGAGGATTGCGCCTGCTCGGGTGACTGCGCCGAGATCTGATCCTTTATCCGGACCGTCGTTTCGCTCCATGAACCATGACGCTAGGGGTGGCATGCATCGCCGTCAAGCGGGGAGGTGTGAGCCGGCCACGGTCTTCCGCGGGTCAGAGTTCGTACGCCAGGGCGACGCCCGCGTCGAAGGTGAACCATGCCGTCGTTCCCGGCGTGAGATCCAGCTCGGCGACGCGAACCGGGAGCACGTCGGCGGCGATGCCGGTCGAGCGCACGCGCACGAGGTCGCCGCGCGGTTCGAGATCAGTGATCTCTCCCGAGATCGTGACAGCGGCGGAGTCGTGCGGAGGACGCGTCCCGGTGGTGACCGTGACCGACGACGGACGGATCGACACCCCGACCCGTGCGCCCACCGGTATCGCGTCGACGCCGCGTGCGCCGAGCGAGTGGCCGTCGTCGGTGCGGATCTCGTCGGCGGTGCGGGTGCCGACGAGGAGGTTCAGGGCGACGAGTCCCGCGGCGAACGGTGTGGCGGGGCGGTGGAGCACGTCGCGCGTCGGCCCCGTGTCGACGATGCGCCCCGCTTCGAGGACGACGACGCGGTCGGCGAGGGTGAACGCGTCGAGGACGTCGTGGGTGACGATGACGGCCGTCCGGTCGGCGAGGACGTCGCGCAGCATCCGGCGCAGAGCCGGCGCGACCGACACGTCGAGGGCCGACATCGGTTCGTCGAGCAGCAGGAGCGCCGGGTCGGAGGCCAGCGCGCGGGCGACGGCGATGCGCTGCGCCTGCCCGCCGGAGAGCTGGGCCGGCTTCCTGTCGTGCAGCTCGGCGGCGTCGACGCGTTCCAGCCACTGCATCGCCGTACGGTTCGCCGCCTCGCGCGAGACCTTCTTGCTGCGGGGACCGAAGGCCACGTTGTCGCGGGCCGTCAGATGCGGGAACAGCAGAGCGTCCTGCGCGAGCATCGACACGCCCCGCTCGTGCGGGGCGAGCCAGCGGTTTCCGCTGCGGCCGGGCGAGATGTCGAACAGCGTTCGGTCATCGAGTCGCGCGCGGCCGGTGGTCGGGCGGAGGAGACCGGCGGTGACGTTCAGGAATGTCGACTTGCCCGCCCCGTTGGGGCCGAGAACGGCGACGGTCTCGCCGGCGGCGATATCGATGGCGACATCGAAGCCGCGGTCGGCGACGGTCGCGGTGAAGGAGAAGCTCACGAGCGCACCTTCCCGAGCCGGGGGAGGCGCGCTTCGCCGGCCTGATGGGCGATCGCCACCACGATGATGGCGACGACGACGAGCACCAGCGACAGCGCCACCGCCGCGTCGGGGTCGGTCTCGCGCTGCAGGTAGATCTCCAGCGGCAGGGTGCGCGTGACCCCCTGCAGGGATCCGGCGAACGTCAGCGTCGCCCCGAATTCGCCCAGGGCCCGCGCGAACGACAGCACCGCGCCCGACAGCACCGCGGGGAGGACGAGCGGCAGGGTGATGCGGCGCAGCACGGTCGTGGGGCGGGCTCCGAGGGTGGCGCCGACCGCTTCGTACCGCGTGCCGGCGGTGCGCAGGGCGCCCTCGAGGCTCAGCACCAGGAAGGGGAGGGCGACGAAGGTCTGCGCCAGGACGACGGCGGTGGTCGAGAAGGCGATCGATATCCCGAGAACCTCGAGGTGCTGCCCGAGGAGTCCCCGCCGCCCGAAGGTGTAGAGCAGCGCGATTCCTCCCACGACCGGCGGAAGCACGAGGGGGAGGAGCACCAGCGACCGCAGGATCTTCTGCCCCCAGAAGCGCGTCCGCGCGAGGACCAGCGACATCGGCACCCCGACGACGATGCACAGCGCCGTCGCCGTGAGCGACGTGCGAAGGCTCAGCCAGAGCGCGTCCATCGACGACGGCGAGGTGACGAGTGGGAAGAACTCCGCCCAGTTGACGCGGGAGATCATCGCCACCAGCGGCACCACGACGAACGCGGCACCGATGACGGCGATGGCGACGACCCACGCGGGTACGCCCGCGAAAGGGGAGGTTCTCCGGGGTGCCATGCGGTCGCCTACGGCTTCCCGAAGCCGGCGGCGGAGAGCACATCTTCGCCGACCGAGCCGGTGACGAACGCCACGAACGCCGCGGCGACGTCGGGGCGGGCGGAGTCCTTCACCACCGCGATGGGGTAGGTGTTGACCGCCTCGCTCGATTCCGCGAATTCGATCCCCTCGACGGCGTCTCCGGCTGAGATGACGTCGGTGACGTAGACGAGTCCGGCGTCGGCCTCGCCCGAGACGACCTTGCCGAGCACATCGGTGACCGATGATTCCTCGCTGACCGGAACGATGTCCGAACCTGTTGCCTGCTCGATGGCGGCCGTCGCAGCTCCACAGGGAACCTGTGCGGCGCAGATCACGGTCTTCACCGCCGGGTCGGCGAGATCGGCGAGAGTCGTCACACCGGCGGGGTTGCCCGGTGGCACGGCGATCTCGAGCACGTTCGTCGCGAAGTCGACCGGGGCGTCGGCGTCGATCAGGGCCGCATCGGTCAGCTTCGTCATGTTCTTCTCATCGGCGGAGGCGAACACGTCGGCGGGGGCGCCCTCGGTGATCTGCGTCACGAGGTCGGAGGAGCCGGCGAAGGTCAGCTGCACGGTCGTGCCGGGGTTCGCGGCTTCGAACTCCGCCGCGAGCTCGGTGAATGTCGCGGTCAAGGATGCCGCGGCGAAGACGGTGATGGAACCCTCCGTCTTCGCGGTGTTCGTCGGCGCGTTTCCCCCGGCGCACGCGGTGAGGGTGAGCGCGGCGGCGAGGAGCGTCGCCGCGAGCGTGGAGATGCGGGTCATCACGGGGCCTTCGCTTCGGGGGTCTCGATGATGACCGTGGTGGCCTTCACGACGGCGATCGCGACGGACCCGGGTTCGAGCGCCAGCTCGCGCACCGCGTCGCTGCTCATGAGCGAGACGATCCGGTGGGGACCGCACTGCATCTCCACCTGCGCCATGACGGTGTCCATACGGATATCGGTCACCACGCCGACGAGCCGATTGCGGGCGGATCGTCCGATCTCGGAGGGGTCCGCCGGCAGCACGGCGTTCTTCCGGGCGAGGAGGGCGACGGCGAGGCCGTCGACGACGGTGCGTCCGGACGCATCCCGCGTGCTCTCCAGCACGCCGACCTCGATCCACCGACGAACGGTGTCGTCGCTCACGGCGAGAAACGCGGCCGCGTCTCGGATACGAATCTGCGTCATGAGGCACATCATATTTCCGCATAAGCGGATTCGCGACCGCGAGCGGGCCATCCGCAGGTGAACAGAGGGTTTCGCCACCCTGGCAAACACCTGACCGCTCCAAACCGTCTCCGTGTTCGTTCCGCATCACCACCCGTGCGGACGAATATCGATACGGAAGAAATCAGGAACACCGGGAGCGCCGCCGCAGCCGCCCCGTCCATGTCAGAGCAGGCCGGCTCCCTCTTCGCCGTTCTGCGCGCCATCTTCCGTTCCGTCGCCCCTCGGCGTCTCGTCGTCTCCCCGCGCACGCGCACCCCGCGCCTCTCGCTCCCCGCCCCTCGACTCGTCCGCCCGGACGCCGGAGGTTTCTCGTGATCCCGCCCCTCGACGCACCCGTGTCTCTTCTCGCCCAGACCGCTCCGGGTCAGACCCCCGAACCCCTCCTCACCCCCGTCGCCCCAGCGCCGGGGCAGCAGCCCTCCGGCGTGACCGACGTGCCCGTCCCCGCGCAGTCCGGCACCTCCGTGATGGGAGGATTCCTGCCCGATTGGTCGATCGGCGAGTGGCTCGGCTACAGCGGCATCATCGTTCTGGCGCTGCTGCTCACCGCGGTCGCGACGACGACGCTGTGGTGGATGCTGCACGCCTGGCGATCGGCCGACGACCTCCGCGCCACGCAGTTCAGCTCCTCGCCGCGCCCCGCCCGCCATCGCTTCACCCTCCTGGTGCCCGGGCGTCATGAGGAGGAGGTCATGGGGCAGACCCTCGACCGCCTCGCGCAGCAGGACCACCCCGACTTCGAAATCATCGCGATCGTCGGTCACGACGACCCCGGCACGGAGCTCGTCGTTCGCGAGGCCGCGGCTCGCCACCCCCGCCTCATCAAGGTGGTCGTCGACGACAGCGTGCCCAAGAACAAGCCGAAGGCGCTGAACCGCGCGCTTGAGATCGCGACCGGTGACGTCGTGGGCGTCTTCGATGCCGAGGACGAAGTGCATCCGGGTCTGCTCACCGTCGTCGACTCGAAGTTCCAGGAGACCGGCGCCGACGTCGTCCAGGGCGGCGTGCAGTTGATGAACTTCGAGACGAGCTGGTGGTCGCTGCGCAACGTGCTGGAGTACTACTTCTGGTTCCGTTCGCGCCTGCACTTCCACGCGCGGTCGAAATTCATCCCCCTGGGCGGTAACACCGTCTTCGTCACCCGCGACCGCCTCGAATGGTCGAAGGGGTGGGACGACCAGTGCCTCGCCGAGGACTGCGAGCTCGGTGTGCGCCTCTCGAGCGACGGGGCCAAGGTCGTCGTCGCCTACAACCCCGAGTACGTCACCCGTGAGGAGACGCCGCCGACGCTGAAATCGCTGTACAAGCAGCGCACGCGCTGGAACCAGGGCTTCCTGCAGGTGCTGGGCAAGGGCGAGTGGAAGAAGCTCCCGACCCTCCGCCAGCGCATGTACGCCCGCTACCTCCTCAACATGCCGTTCCTGCAGGCGGCCACCGGCATCCTGATCCCGATCTCGGTGGCCTTCATCCTGCTCGTCAAGGTGCCGACGGTCGTCGCGCTCATCACCTTCCTTCCGCTGGTGCCCACCGTCATCACTCTCGTCGCCGAAGCCGCCGGGCTCACCGAGTTCGGACGTGTGTACGCCAAGAAGGTGCGCGTGCGCGACTACGTCAAGCTCGTGCTCGGTCTCGTGCCCTACCAGATCTTCCTCGCCGCGGCGGCCGTGCGATCGGTCGTCCGGCAGCTGCGCGGCGACGGCAGCTGGGAGAAGACGGAGCACACCGGGGCGCACCGCGATTCCTCGGCCCCGACGTCGTCCGCGCTTCGACCCGCTTCTGCCGAGCTGGTCCCCGCCGCCGCTTCGGAGGAGAACCGATGACCTCGACGCTCGAACGCACGCCCACCGCGTCCGCTCCCGTGCCGCCCGCGAATGCCGGCGGTACGGCGGCGACGCTCCCCCGGGGCTCCTGGCGTGCGCGGCTGACCGACCTCGCCTGGTTGCTCCCCGCCCTGGCGATCGGCATGGTCGTCAACGCGATCAATCTCGGCGGTTCGCCGCAGCGTATCGACGACGAGGGCACCTATACCGCGCAGGCCTGGGCCATCGGCAACCTCGGCGAGCTCACCCATTACACGTACTGGTACGACCATCCGCCTCTCGGGTGGATTCAGATCGCGGGGTACGCCGGTCTGACGGGGGCGTGGGACCGGCACGACGTCGCCGTCGTCGCGGCGCGCGAGGCCATGCTCGTCGCGACAGCCATCGCGGGGATCCTCCTGTGGTTCCTGGTGCGGCGCATCGGCTTCGCACGACTCACCGCATCCGTCGCGACCGCGCTGTTCCTGCTGTCGCCGCTGGCGGTGCAGTTCCACCGCCAGGTGTACCTCGACAACATCGCGACGGCGTGGCTTCTCGGGGCCCTCCTGCTCGCGATGAGCCGGCGCAAGCAGCTGCTCGGGTACATCGGGGCGGCGGGGGCATTCGGTATCGCCGTCCTGACCAAGGAGACCTACCTCCTCGCCCTGCCGCTCATCGCGTGGTTCATGTGGCGAGGCGCCGACCGCACGACGCGTCGCT
Organism: Microbacterium sp. AG1240; assembly: GCF_003635115.1. Classification (GTDB taxonomy): domain Bacteria; phylum Actinomycetota; class Actinomycetes; order Actinomycetales; family Microbacteriaceae; genus Microbacterium. The sequence goes on along the minus strand of NZ_RBXJ01000003.1, from coordinate 69,720 downwards.
ATACGCTCTCCGTCGCATCGGCGGTGCTGGTTCTCATCGGACTGACCTACGTCGCCTTCGCGCTCGTCAAGGGCGAGGTCGCTCCCGGCGCCGGTCGGGTCAGCCTCTTCGAAGGGCTGGCATTCCAGCTGGCCTCCCGCGAAGGCAGCGGATCGTTGTTCGACCCCGACAGCCTCATGTCGCGCACCGTCGGCATGTGGTGGCAGCTCGATTCCGTGCTGATCATCGCCGCTCTCGCGGCGGCGGTGGCGGCGCTCTTCGTGCGCCGCCTGCGTCCGTGGGCGATCACCCTGCTCGCGCTCACCGCGTTCATGTTCCGCGGCGGGTACCTCCCCGTGCCGTATGTGATCATGCTGCTGCCGTTCGCGGCGATCGTGGTCGCCGGGATCGGACAGGTCGCCGTCGAGCGCGTTCGCGCCCGGACGACTCGGCATCGGCTGCTCTCCCGCGTGGGCGGTGCCGGTGTCGCCGCCGGCCTGGTCATCGCGCTGGTGGCGGGCGCTCCGCTCTGGACGGCGCAGTTGCGCGGCTTCCTGCTCGCCGACCTCGACCGTCCGCTGCGCGACGCGGAGACCTGGATGGCCGAGAACGCCGCGGCCGACTCCCGGATGCTCGTCGACGACGCCATGTGGGTCGATCTCGTCGACGAGGGCTTCACCCGCGAGAACGTGGTCTGGTACTACAAGGCCGACACCGACTCCGACGTGCAGGCGCTCGCCCCCGACGGGTGGCGGGACTACGACTACGTCGTCACCACCGACTCGATGCGCACCTTCCCGACGGAGTTCCCGACGGTGAGCCAGGCGATCGAGAACAGTGTGGTCGTCGCCTCCTTCGGCGAGGGTGCGCAGCAGGTCGATGTGCGCTTCATCGACAGCGAGCAGTCGGGTCTGGCGCAGGCGAGCGACGACGGCCTCTACGCCGCGCGGTCGATCGCCGGCCAGCAGCTGCTGCAGAACCCCGCGGTCGGAGTCCCCGCCGAGGAGCAGGACCTGCTCACCTCGGGCGTCGTCGACGGCCGCATCCTGCTCACGCTCGGCCAGCTCGCCGCCATCGGACGCATCGACATCGCCGACATCGTCCAGCTCGACGGCGATCCCTCCGGCGTGCATCGTCAGCTGGTCATCAGCGCGTTCGCCGGCGAGGACGCGCGTGCCGATGGCCCGGGTTCCGACGCGGCACTGCGCTTCTATGAATCCCTCACCGGCCAGCTGGCGCCCCTGTCCGCCGTGCGCAGCGATGCGGGGGTGGTCATCACGTTTTCTCCCGTCGAACCGGTGAACCTGCTGCCGCGACCCGCGGCGTGACCTGCCGCCGCCGCACCCGACTCCGTCTCCACGACCCCCCCGAAGAAAGGATCACCATGATTCCGAACGCTTCCACTCCCGACTCCGCGCGGCCCACCCTTCGGCGCCGTGTCCGGGGCCTTGCCCTCGTGGCCGCGGCCGTCCTCCCGGTCGCCTTCGGCGTCGCGGTCGCGCCCGCAGCATCCGCCGCTCCCACCGAGCCCGGCGGGTGGGCCCGCGTCGCCCACCTCTCACCCGACACCAAGTCGGTCGACGTGCAGATGACCGCTCTATCGGGCGGTGCTGTCGTCTACGAGCTCGAAGACGTCGCGTACGGCGCGGTGAGCGACTACATCCCGCTCGCCGAGGGGACCTACGTCGTCTCGATGGTGCCGTCGGATGCGGCGGACGACGCCGAACCGATCGTGCAGCAGTCGGTCGACGTCGCCGCCGGGGGGCCGGTCACCGTCGCCGCATACGGTCGCAACGACGACCTCCAGACCACCGTCTTTCAGGACGACCTCTCCGCCCCCGCCGAGGGGCAGGCGCGCGTGCGTGTCGTACAGGCGTCGACCGTCGAACCCCGCGTCGACGTCGACACCGTCGAAGGCCGCTCGATCGCCCGCGAGGTTCCGACCGGCGCGGCGACCGGCTATGCCTCCGTGGCCGCCGGTGAGTGGGACCTCGAGCTGACCGGAGCCGACGCGGTGTCGTCTTCCGCGGTCGACCTGCCCGCGGGCTCGGTGTCGACGTTGTTCGTGCTCGATACCGCTGCGGGTGCGCTGACCGCGCAGGCCATCACCGACTCCGCGACTCTCGCCGACATGCCCGTCGGCGGCATCCACACCGGCGGGGGCGGTACGGCCAACGGTCAGACCGGAGCCCTGGGCGGCGTCGCGGCCGCGGGACTCCTCCTCGGAGGAGCCGTCGTCGCTCTGATCGTGCGTCGTCGTCACGCCACCTCGGGAACCGTGTGATCGGCCTTCGGCGCGCGCTCGCCGCATCGTCCGTCGCCGTCGCGGTCGCCCTCGTGGCCGCGGCGTGCGCGGGCCCGGTCGCCGAGCCGGTCTCCGAAGAGACGGACGGATCCGCCTCGGCGGCGGCGGACTTCCTCGAGCAGTACGCCGACGACGGGCGCGTGGTGCGCACCGACCAGGGCGGTGACACGGTGAGCGAGGGACAGGCGTACGGCCTGCTCCTCGCCGTCGCCGCCGACGACGAGGAGACCTTCGACGAGATCTGGGAGTGGACCACCACTCACCTGCAGCGCGACGATCTCCTGCTCGCGTGGCGGTGGCAGGAGGGGGCCGTGGTCGATGACCAGCCGGCCTCCGACGCCGATCTCGACGCTGCGCGCGCTCTCGTACTCGCCGGCGACGCCTTCGGGCGGGATGACCTTCGACAGGATGGCGTCGCGCTGGGCGAGGCGCTGCTCGACGAGATGACGGCGTCGACCGAGATCGGGCGGATCCTCCTGCCGGGGCCGTGGGCGACCTCATCCCCGCACGCGTACAACCCGTCGTACTCCTCGCCCGCGGCGTACGCCGTCTTGTCGGATGCCTCGGGAGACGCTCGGTGGGATGAGCTCGCCAGCGGCAGTCGAGCCGCGACCGAGGCGCTCCTGGACGTCAATGCGCTTCCGACCAACTGGGCCACGGTCGCCGCCGACGGCTCGGTCGCCATCGCCGGTTCGGCGAGCGGTGAGGGCGAGCCCGGATACGGCTACGACGCCACCCGCACATCGATCCGTTACGCCGAGTCGTGCGACCCCGCCGACCGCGCGGTGGCAGCCCGGATCGCCGCCGCCCTGCCTGAGGGCGACGAGCTGCCGGCCGAGCTCGATTCGGGCGCCGGGGCAGTGACGAGCGACCAGCATCCCGTCGCGTACGCCGCGCGCGCCGCCGCGTACGCGGCGGATTCGAGCACGGATGCTGCGCGGGACGATCTTTCGCGCATGACCGAGACGGCGGTGGCGACGCCGACGTACTACGGCGATGCGTGGAGCGCCCTCGCGGGCGCGATGCTCACTGACGACGTGCTGGGAGGATGCCCACCGCTCGAGGCGGCGACGTCGGCGGCGGGCGCCTCGTCTTCCGCTGCCGACGGGTTCCAAGACCCGGTCGCCCCGGCGGCGGCGTCGAACGCCACTCCCGAACACATCTCGATTCCCGCGATCGGCGTCGATTCCGACCTCATCGGCCTCGGGCTGGGCGCCGACGGCTGGATCGAGGCCCCTGCCGACTTCGACGCCGTGGGCTGGTACGAGAACGGCGTCGTGCCCGGCGCCATCGGACCGGCGGTGATCGCGGGGCACGTCGATTCCCCGACGGCGCCCGCTGTCTTCTACGACCTTCCGAAGCTCGTCCCGGGCGATACCGTCTCCGTCTCCCGCAGCGACGGCAGCACGGCGGACTTCGTCGTCACCGGCATCCAGGCGGTGGAGAAGGACAGCTTCCCGACGGAGTCGATCTACGCCCCGGTGCCGACCCCGGAACTGCGGCTCGTGACCTGCGGCGGCGCGTGGGACCCCCAGACAGGGCACTACGTCGACAACGTGGTCGTCACCGCCGTGGCAGCCTGACACGTCGAGAACCCCCGCCTCGCAGCCGAAGGAAGGACCCGATATGAACATCGCGCTCACCGTCATCCCCACCTACGACGAGATCGAGAACCTCGAAGCGATCGTCGATCGCGTGCTCGCCGTCGGACGCTCCGACGTTCTCGTCGTCGACGACGCGTCGCCCGACGGCACCGGTGTGCTCGCCGATCGCCTCGCCGCGCAGCATCCCGGCGTGCACGTGCTCCACCGAACCGCGAAAGACGGTCTCGGCCGCGCGTACCTCGCCGGTTTCGCGTGGGGCCGCGAACGCGGGTACGACGTGCTCGTCGAAATGGACGCCGACGGCTCGCACCAGCCCGAATCGCTGCCGACCATGCTCGACGAGCTGGCCGACGCCGACATCGTGCTGGGGTCGCGATGGGTGCCGGGCGGGAGCGTCGTGAACTGGCCGGTGCACCGGAAGGCCCTCAGCGTCGGCGGAAACCTCTACGCCCGCCTCGCCCTCGGGATCGACGTGCGCGATGCGACGGGGGGTTACCGCGCGTTCCGCGCCGGCGCTCTCGACGTCATCGGACTGGACGGGGTCGCGTCGCAGGGCTACTGCTTCCAGCTCGACCTGCTCTGGCGAGGGCTCGAGCGCGGCCTGCGCGTCGTCGAAGTGCCGATCACCTTCGTCGAGCGCGAGCACGGCGTCAGCAAGATGAGCGGCGGCATCGTCCGAGAGTCGCTGTGGAACGTCACCGTCTGGGGCCTGCGCCGCCGCATCACCGCGGTGCGCGAGATCGTGCTGCACCGGCGCCGACTACCCTCGGTGCGCGCCAACACTCGTCGTCTCGCCCCGGCCTGACCGCGACGAGGAACGTCCCGCGACGGATGCGAGGCGATGCGCCACCTACGGTGGGCTTCGCGATGTGGAGGGGATGACGGGAATCGAACCCGCGCTATCAGCTTGGGAATTCGGGAGCCTCTCGCAAGGATCGACTTCCTGGCAGGCGCCCGTTGACGTCTTGGGTCAGCTCTCACGTCACGAGCGGTCACGAATAGCCACCAGGATGCCTCTGTAGTGGATATTTCTGGCACGCTGAACGGCATGCGGCGGGCCTCCACTGCGGGCCGTTGCGGGCTGTTCAGCCGGGTGTTAGTCTCTCCGTCGAAGGCGCGTTCAGAGCTGTTGAGCAACCTGATCGTTGTGCCGGACCCTACCGAGTACCCCACGATTCGCACGTAGCAGGACACGTACGTTGAGAGTTCTGGGGGTGGGCAGATCAGTTCCCCGGAGTCTGTTGCACCCTGTTTTCTCCTACTGTCCGGAGTGCACTCGTGCCCATCTCGCAGCCGCCATCGCGGCAACCCCTGCTGACCGTTCCCGAGGCGGCCGCTCACCTAAAAGTCAGCGTCTCGACCGTCCGTCGCCTTGTTCGAAACCGCCTTCTTGGTGATGTCCACGTGGGTAGATCGGTCCGGATCTCCTACGACGAGCTGGACCGCTTCCAGCTCGCTAACGAGCGGGCGGCTCTCTCATGATTGCTTGGTACGACCTTCCCCTGAGCGTCCCCCGCGCGGCGGCTCTCCTCGGGATCTCAGAGGACGAGGTCTACGAGCACATCGACCGCGGCGAGCTAGACGCTGCCTACTACGACGACGCTCGGATCACGCTTGACGAGCTGGAACGGTTCGAGCTCCACAGAGCGCAAACCGCTTTCCAGGTTCTCGACGGGGATGTGCTCGCGACGCTGTCACTTGTGAATGTCGCTGCGGTAGCCGAACAGCTAGATCAGTCAATTCCGTACGTCCGCGACTCGATCGCTTTGGGTTTTCTGGAAGTCGGTATAGACGAGAACGGAGTGCTTTGCATTCTCAGGTCATCTGTTGAGAGCTACCACCGGATGCTGTTCCGAGAGCTTTACGAATGAGCGGCTCATGGAAGACAGGTACCAAGCCGCAGAAGCCTGCTCCGGCGCACCAATTCTGGTTGGCTAGGGGTGAGGGGTGCCCCGCTCTTTCCGGCTGGAAAGGCTGCTCCGGGTGACTGGCCGCGGTCGGCCATCGAAGTATCCGATGGTGAGGCTCCCGGCGACAGGAAAGCTGCACGCGGCTACCGACCCAATACACGGGCTGTGGAGCCTCGCTCGGAAGCTGCGACGGGATATCGATCGAATCGTTTATGCCGACGGTCTGGCTGATGAAGGAGTTGGAGCGAGCGAACCGGGACTCGTCGTGCCCGCTGTCTGGGAGCACGAGAAGTGGGGGACCTACAATCTCGTCCGCTTCATTCTTGCCTACCTCCCGCCGAGGCCTGACGCGAACCACTACGTGAGGATTCGTCTGGACGATGATGGCCGCGTTCGGCTCTACTGGTGTGCCTTCAAGGAAGACTCCGTCCATCGTGCAGCCCACTTCCTCGTCTTCACTTGCTGCAACGCAATGTCGGCACCGCAGCCCTTCGAGTGGAGCTTCGACGGCGTCAAGGGGCCTTTCCCTCCCTCTTGGGGAAAGCTCGGGTTTGATCTGCCTCGCGAGGGTGAACCCGAGACTTTCGTTTGGCGCCCCGAGGCTTTACCTGGCGATCCTTCGTTCCTTCCTGCACCTGTGCCTCTAGTCGCTGAGACAGAACGAGAAGTCACTGGCCCTTCGTTGATGAATGTCTACCGCGAGATGTACGGCCACAACGTGGAGGATTCGTTCCCGGGCGCATTCGGCGTTGAAGGGGTCGTAACGTGGACAGAAAATGAGCCCCTGACAGAAAATCGACGACCCAACCTTCCGTGGCTGCGCGACGGTGCGCCCGAGGGTTGCCTGTGCCCAACCGGCTCGCCCTCACCGGACTGCTGGCTGGCTTATCGGCATACGTGTGAATGATCTAGCTCGTCGGATCGACCTCCGCCGTAGGCCGTCCTCAGTATGAGTGGGGCGCAACCTCCACAGCTTCCCCGCGAGCCAGCACCTCCGCCGCCTACGGCCGCTTAGCCCCGGATTGACGGGGACTTTCCCGTTTTTCGGCGTGTCGGGCTGAGTTGCTACGTGCTCCAGCCGAAAGGACACAGTGAGGCCGCCGGGTTGATACATGAGAGAGAGCCTGAGTCCCACCCGGTGCGACACGCCAGCGGGTGAGCGTACCCAGGCTTGAGAAGGCTGGCCGCCGTAGTTCCCGTCAGAAGGGAGGTGGCCAGATGGCTAGAAAGCAGGGATGTGCTTGGTGCATCAGTACAAGCGCATCTCACTGGGACGGGCTTCTTGCCGACGGGATGCCGCTGGCGGCGGTGTCGGCCATCACCGGGTTCTCAGAGGCGGTCGGGCTGTCGCATGCGAAGCACCACCTCCCCGCTCGGAACATTGAGTCGGCACTTCCCGGCTCCGAGGCAACTGCTCACGAGGTTGCTGTTCGGCTGCTCCGCATCGCTAGCTTGACCGCAGCTCGTTCTGACGTTGCTGAGGAGTCGGGAAGCGTCGACTTGATGTTCCGCGCGGTTGAGTCACGGGCCGCGGCCGCGGCTGCGCTCGCGACGATCTTCCACCTCTCGAACCTGCAGGCCGATGACCTGCTAGCCGAGTGCGAGGCGTTCATTCGGGCCGTCCACCGGCTGTCGTCAAGCGGGCTCCCCGCGGAAGTCGAGACGCTGGCCTGGCTCGTTCGCGAGGCGGGCGGTCACGAGGTTGCCGCTGCCATGGAGCTCACCTATCGAAAGGACCCGAGATGACTAGGCAAGAGATCACACCGCAGACCGCCCCGGGCAGCGAGGGCATTCGTGCCTTCGAGCCATTCACCGTGCACTTCCTCGCACCGATGACGGTTCGGATAGCGGACCTCAACTCGCATGTTTTCGTCCGCGGTGACGAGTTCACCATCACGCCCTTGATCTGGGCCTTCTCGGAAGACCGCAACGGCGCTAGCTGGCTGGATGTCCTCGACGAGCCCGCGTTGCAGCTCGCGCAGTGGGGGGTGGTGCGGTTCGCCCGTGGACCCTGGCCCAACGGAAAGCCCAAGCACCTGCCGGGTAGCCCCGAGGCCGACGAGAAGAAGGCGGAAGACTGGGCGGCAGTATGGGATCTGCCCTACGGCGAGGTCCGCAACGCGCGCCGCGCAGAGCTGCGCGCCGAGTACGGCACCCCACCGACCGCCATCATGACACTCGGTTTCGAGCCCGGAGGTGCGCCGCTATGACCAGCAACCGTCAAACCGGCCAGGCATTTCGTGCCGAAGCCCTCATCTATCTCCTACAGAACGGCCTGATCGCCTTCGACCCCTCCGACCAGTCGAGCGCCTTCCACTCCATGCGAACCGACGCGGATCAGTGGACCCACATCGCGGGTGTCCACCCATGGGTAGTGCACGTCCGCGGCGGCGCAACCGGAGATGTCCTGTCCGAGGCGCTTTCCGACGTAGACACCGCTGCACGTGCGGCTGGCACCGAGTGGGGAGCAGCAATCCTCCGCCGTCGAGGCCACGAGACGGAGGACTCCTACGCCCTCATGCCGCTCCGGACCTTTGCCCGCATCTTGCGCGGCGAGGCTCCGGAACCCCCAAGACCTCCTCGACCTGTCGCCGGCATCGCGGGTTGAGGACGGAGCGGGCTTAGTAGGACCCGCTAATGGTGGCTCGGTCGTCCACGTCGGCGCGACCGAGCCACCACCCCGAACGTCCCTCCCGACATTGGATTACAGGCCTCGCCGGGAGGGGCGCCGACCAGTGTCCTTTAGCAGGGCTTCTGAGACGGTGATAGAAGACTGGCGGAGACGGCCTTCCAAGGGTTGAGAGCGTTCCAGAAGTCTGTACCCAAAGTATTGCCGTCTCATCTGGTATTTTCCTGCATTTTGATACCCGCCTAGGGTATGATTGGACGTGAGCAACCACCAGATCGGCTACGCCCGAATCAGCACAAGTAAGCAGACCACCGACCAGCAACGGGACGCACTCGAAGCCGCCGGAGTGACCCGGATCTTCGAAGACGTAATGAGTGGTTCGAGAGCCGATCGTCCCGGCTTGAAGACCCTCCTGGAGTACGCACGAGAAGGTGACACCATCACCGTCGTGGCACTCGACCGCCTGGGTCGCTCCATGACCCACGTCATCCTCACCATCGAGGAGCTCCAAAGCAGGGGCATACTCGTCCGGTCGCTTCGCGAGGGGGTGGACTTCACTCAGCCCGTCGGCCGGATGCTCGCCGGCATCTTCGCCTCCCTTGCCGAGTATGAACGAGCCCTCATCCGCGAGCGTGCCGAGGCTGCACGCGAGGCCGCACGTATTCGAGGAAAGCAGACTGGACGCCCACGGGCACTGGACGAAGCCAAGATCCGTCAGGCATGGAGCCTCCGTGAGGCGGGTTTTAGTCCATCCGAGATCGCCTCCACGCTTAAGTGCTCCCGAGCCACCGTCTACCGAGCATTCGAAGCCGCCAAGCTTCTGATCGCCTGACACGCCTCAGGCCGCTCCAGCGTGGAAGCAAAGCGACCACAAGGTAGCGACGAGATTCTGTGAATTGCTCATCAGGGCGGTCTCGACCACGCGTTCACAGGTAGTACGAGTAGCCGCGCACGACGCGGAGCACCTAAGGAAAGACAAGATGGCCGACGCATCTGCAAGACGAGCAAGCCGCCGTACCTTCGGCAACGTGAAGAAGCTCCCCTCGGGCCGGTTCCTAGCTCGGTACACAGCCCCGGACGGAACCGCGAGAGCCGTCAAGGGCACATTTCGAACCAAGACCGACGCTGATGCGGCCCTGAACCGCATTCGCATCCAACAGGAGGACCGGACCTGGCTGGATCCAAATCACCGGGCCCCAACACTGGGTCAGTACATTGAGCACTTCCACCTGGTGCGCCGAGGCCGTGGTGGGGGACCGGTCAAGCCGCGAACGCGCCAGTTGGCGGACGGGCAGCTGCAGAGATACATCCTGCCTTCGTTTGGCGAAAGCCCTCTCGATCTAGTTACCCTGGCCGCTGTCCGCACTTGGCACGCACAGCTGCCTGGCAGCTCCTCCCTCCGCCGACAGGTCTACTCACTTCTCCGCGCCATCCTCAGCATGGCAGTCGAGGAGGAGATCATCCGTACGAACGCTTGCCGCATCAAAGGTGCTGGTCAAGACGCATACGACTCGCGCCCGTTCATGAGCCTGGATAAGGCCGAATCGATCATCGCCCATATGACATCCCCCGAGGGGCGTCTAGCCAATGTCACCCTCCACACCCAGATGCGACTGGGGGAGGCACTCGCCTTGCGCTGGGGTGACGTCGACCTCGACGCCCGCACCATCAGGGTTTGCCGCTCAGTAAGTGAGGTCGCAGGCGAGCAGATCGAGACCACAACCAAGAGCAATAAGGCACGCACGGTCAGCATTGACAATGAAACATGCGCCTTGCTGCGTCAGGAGTTGCACCGCCCAAACGACCGGGTCTTCCTCCGAGCGGACGGTACCGCCATGCGGCACTGGCACGTCGCTTCGGCTTGGAAACGCGCCCGCAACGCGGTGGGGCTGCCGCACTTCCGATTCCACGACCTCCGGCACACCGGGTTGACCGTGCTGGCCTATTCCGGCCTCCCGTCGCAAGAGATCAAGGCCCGTGCTGGCCACTCCACCGATGCCGCCGCTCTCAAGTACCAGCACCTCGCAAGCCAGATGGATCGAGCATCCTCGGACGCCTTCGAACGCGCAATCACTGAGAGTCGGAACCGGCGAGCGTCGTAGGCCGTTTCGCAGGACGCCTGCCCGTGGCCGTCGAGAGGCTGCGCCCAGCCGAGCTTCCGCGTCGCCCGGGGGCTGAGAAGCCTTCTCCGCACTGAATCATAGGGCTGCCCTTCAGGGCCCCTTCGAGCCGATGACTCGGCCGGTTACGGCTGTGCAGCAACTACGGTCGGCTTCGTCTAAAGGGTGTTACGCTCACGTGAGCGATAACGATCATGTGAGCGCAGGAGTATGAGCGAGAAGTTACTGACCGTCGAGGAAACAGCCGCGCGTCTCGGCATTTCGACCGCGACAGTGAAGAGGCGAGCCCGAGAGGGCACGCTCGACGCGGTGAAGAACGGGCGAAACTGGGTCATACGCGCAGCGGGATTGCCCTCCCCGGTTGTTCCGAGGACACCACGCGCGACCGGGGCACCCTCGGGGCTCGTCGACTTTAACTCGGCCCTACGGCACTTGCGAGACCGCGATTTGCAGCGCGATCTCTGGATTCCAGACGTCCTTCGCTTCGAAGACGATCTGAACGATGTTTCCTGGCTTACGGACGCGGCGGCTGCCCGCATTGACGGACTCGCGGAACTTGACCCCGCAGTGCCCGTGCCTGTACCGAAGAGCCCGATCTTCCTGCGGAATGCAGTAAATCTCTCACTTCCTGACCGCTTGGCCTACCACGCCGTGGTCTTGGCGATGGCGCCTGCGCTCGACGCCGCTGTGGGCACCCAAGCGTTCGCCGCACGCTTGGGAAACTCCCGACGGTTCCTTAAGTCAGACGGCGCCTACGCGCGGTGGAAAGCTGCTGTGAAGAAGAAGGCGGAGGAAGTCGACGGGTACGTGGTTGAGACGGACGTCACCGCCTACTTTGATTGCATTTCGCACACTGTCCTCATGCAGGAAGTCCGCGCCGTTGGGGTGCCCGCGCCGCTTGCGGATGTACTTGGTCGCATGCTGAGGACGTGGGGGGTCGCTCCCGGAACCGGTCTGCCGCAGGGGCCCGACGCGTCTCGACTACTCGGGAACTTTTACATGAAGGCCGTCGACGACGTGATGGCGCGCATTCCCGGCGTCTCGTATTTTCGATACATGGACGACGTCCGAATTATTGCGCCGAGTCGTCACTTAGCCATTCGGGCGCTTCATCAGTTCGACGACGAGTGTAAGCAGCGGGGTCTAGTTCTCTCGACGAAGAAGACTGAACTCAGGACTGCATCCGCGGCGCTTGCCGCGCTCCAGGACTCCGCGCTCGATGACGCGCAATACGAGTTCAACCATGATGAATCGTCCGCCAAATCTCGGAGGACTCTCTCCGACCTTTTCCGTGCCGCCATCAACGATGACGGCACGGTGAATAGCCGGCGTGCGCGATTCAGTCTCTACCGCCTGCGGGCCCTACGAGAAAAGTCCGTACTATCTAAGGTGCTCAGCAACCTGGAAACAGTCTCGGGTCTCGGCTGGAACGTCGCCGCCTACCTGGCTCCTTGGCTGACTCGGCCCCGTGTCGGTGATCGAATTGCGGACTACCTGGAAGACCCAGAGCGCAACACGGCGGACTTTCTGAGTTCCTGGCTGTTGGCGGCTATCGCGGACGAGCCGAGATCCGCGCGACCACGGCTAGTGAACTTCGCGAGGTCCAGGGCGTTCGACCGGTCGCAGCCTAGCTCCCAGCGCGCGATCGCCATGCAGGTCACGGCACTCGGCCGACAGTCATCTGATCTAGCCCGCCTGAAAGCAGTGGTGGACCGGGAATACGATCCAGGGGTCGTTCGAGGTGCTCTTGTCGCACTGCGTCGCGTGGATCGACTAGATCGTACGACGGCCGACCGCGCCAAACGCCTCCCGGGGATGGAACGCACCATTCAGTACCTGCGTGCGCACGACGACCTGCCCTCCATGTTGTTCGGTGGCCAGCGAGCGCAGAGGCTCCACGGCTAGAGACTTGTGGTGGGCTGAGGGCAGGGCGCGACGTGGCATCGAGCGCTAACGTGGACACGTGCTGACGCGGCTAGAGGTAGACGGGTTTAAGAACCTATTCGACGTCACGGTAGAGTTTGGGCCGTACACCTGCATTGCGGGGCAGAATGCTCTCGGAAAGTCGAACCTGTTTGATGCAATCGAGTTCCTGTCCCTCGTAGCAGACCGTCCGTTCATGGAAGCCGCGCAGGACATCAGATCCGCCGGCACTCGAATGGGGGATCCGCGAACGTTGTTCTGGATGGGTGGATCTGGCCCGCCACCCCTCATGCACTTGGCAGCTGAGATGGTCGTCGCGGACTCGGTCTATGACGACTTCGGGCAGGAGGCCAAGGCGACCAGCACGTTTCTTCGCTACGAGCTGACTCTTCAATACGTCGCCGCCACCGGTGCTGGGCCGGTACCGATGGGCTCTGTTCGCTTGCTCAACGAGGACCTCACCTACATAACGCAGTCGAAGGCTGCCGCGCGCCTCCGTTGGAAACACTCGCCAAAGTTCCGACAGAGAATTGTTAAGAACGACCGCAAGGGCACTGGGTTTATCTCGACGGGTTCGGATGGCGCGTTTCAAGTCCATCAAGATGGCGGTAGTCGTGGCCAGCCGCGTCGGTCGGCAGCCGCTCCACGAACTGTCCTGTCCACGATCAATACGTCGGACGACCCAACCGCTCTTGCTGCGCGACGTGAGATGCAGCAATGGCGGAAGCTCGCGCTCGAACCGTCTTCTATGCGGAGGCCAGATTCCATTACGGGGTCTTCGGAGATCGGTTCCGACGGTTCACATCTGGCTGCCGCGCTGTTTCGGATGGCGGACCAGGGCCAGGATTCCAACGTGTACGCCGGCGTTGCGGCGACTGCGTCGGCGCTAACAGACGTCCGGGCGGTCAACGTCGACTTCGACGCGAAGAGGGACATTCTGACGCTCGAGGCGCGTCTAGGGGCAGGCCCATTCTTGCCATCTCGCGCCCTCTCCGATGGCACCATGCGCTTCGTGGCTCTTTCTGTGATTGAGGCCGATGCGTCGTTTGGCGGCGTCATCTGTATGGAGGAGCCCGAGAACGGGATCCATCCCGCGAAGATCGAGGCCATGGTCAGCTTGCTTCGCGATCTCGCCGTCGATCCAGCGGAAGAACCCGGCTCCGACAACCCGCTTCGTCAAGTGGTGGTGAACACGCACTCACCGAGGTTCGTTGTCTTCCAAGACGACAGCGACATGCTGCTGGCTCTTCCCAAGACGATTGTTCGCGATGGCGAGACAGTGCAGACCGTGTCGTTCGCTCCGCTGTGGGATACGTGGCGTGCTCTCGGCCGCCGTGATGTCGTCTCCAAGGGCGTGATCGGCGATTACTTGACCGCCCCCGACGATGCACCGATGCTGCTCGACTACCCCGGTCGCGAGATCGAAGGGATCGCATAAGTGGGGGACCTGCAGTTCGCTCTTGTGCGTGAAGGCTCGTCCGACGACGGCCTCGTCACCCACATTCGGGAACTCTTGATCCGTGCTGGTGCTACTCAAGTTGTCGGGGCACCGCGACAGTACAGGGGCACAGTTCTAGAGAAGATCCAACAGGTACTGCAGGAACCAATCAGACCCGGCTTGATTTTTGTGCACAGAGATTCGGACTCCTCAGACGCATCCTCCCGTCAGGCCGAGATCGTGAAGGCGGCTGATGCGATGGGGTGCGTCGACCAAGTGGTGGCGGTTGTCCCAGTCCAGGAGCTCGAGGCCTGGTTGCTCACCGACGAATCGGCCATCCGTGCCGTTGTTGGCAAGCCGAGCGGACGGGCCTCTCTGGGTCTGCCTACGGTGGGGCGCATCGAAGCCACGCCCAGCCCAAAGGAGATTCTTCGCGCTGCTTGCCTCCTCGCGAGCGAGAAGAGCGGCGCTCGTCGACGTAAGGAGTCCTCCCAATTCGATGTCAGGCGAGCGACTCTATTAGAGAGGCTCGACATTGACGGCGTGGTTGCAGAACTTCCGTCCTGGCAGAAATTCGTGGCTGACCTCGAAGTAGCTGCGGCTCTCGCTCTCCAGGGCGAGTGAGTCGTCATCAGGGCTGCCCAGACAGGAAGCCTGATGTGCCCGGGAATACGGGCACGTCTGTCACGTAGCTGCCGTTGCTCGACGACCCGATGGCGGAAAAGGAACGTTCGGTCAGACGCATTGGTCTTATGGCATACGGGTGGCATGCGACTCAGTTGTGTGTAGCCGCCGCAACACGCGACCATGCCACCGCCTGTGGTGGTAAGTCGAGACAGTGGAGGGGATGACGGGAATCGAACCCGCGCTATCAGCTTGGGAAGCTGAAGTTCTGCCATTGAACTACATCCCCGGGCAACCTTTCGGCGTCGGGCCAGCATAACAGGGGCCTCTGTGCCGCAGCATCCTCTCGATCCGTCATGGACTCGGCGAGTGGCCACGCTGTCGACGTGAAGCGGATGTCGGGTCGGCGAGCCGACATCGTCCCGGCGGGAAGGGGGCGAGGCGACGTCGCGGAGGCGGGGAGCATCGCGCCGGCTCTAGGCTGATGCCGTGCTGCTCTCCGACCGCGACATCACCCGTGAGCTCGATGCGAAGCGCATCGTGCTCGAACCCTCCGATGCCGCGATGGTGCAGCCGTCGAGCGTGGACGTGCGACTCGACCGGTACTTCCGGCTGTTCGACAACCACAAGTACCCGTTCATCGACCCCGCCGAGGATCAGCCCGAGCTGACGCGCCTGATCGAGGTCGCACCCGACGAGCCGTTCATCCTGCACCCGGGGGAGTTCGCGCTCGGCTCGACGTTCGAGCTCATCGGACTGCCCGACGACATCGCCGCGCGGCTCGAGGGGAAGTCGTCGCTCGGCCGGCTCGGATTGCTGACCCATTCGACGGCCGGGTTCATCGACCCCGGGTTCACCGGCCACGTCACGCTCGAGCTCTCCAACGTCGCCACGCTCCCCATCAAGCTCTGGCCGGGGATGAAGATCGGCCAGCTCTGCTTCTTCCAGCTGACCTCGCCCTCCGAGAACCCGTACGGCTCCGGTCCCTACGGCAACCGCTACCAGGGCCAGCGGGGGCCGACGGCGTCGCGCTCGTTCCTCAACTTCCACCGCACCGACGTCGGCGTCACCGACGCGGGGTCGGTGGGCGGGTAGCCCTTACCGCCCCTCGGTCGTTACGGCGAGGCGCGACACGCGCATTTGCACGTATGTGCATATTGCGTGGAGTGTTCTCCCAGCTTCGGCGCACATCCCTACACTCGACCCTGGCTCGGCCGGCCGCACGGTGGCCGATGAGCCGGACGCCCCCGAGCGTCGCCTCACCCGTCGGTACAAAGGAGTAATCGCCATGCCCTCATCCCGAAGGCACCACCGCCTGTGGTCGCTGTTCTTGGTCGCCCTGGCCCTCGTTCTCGCGGGAGGCTCGACCGCCGCGATGGCGCAGACCTCGTTCGGGTCTGTCCAGGTGCGTGACGTCGCATTCACGTCGGCCGACGGCAAGACAGTCTCGGGGCTCCTCTTCGTCCCCGACGGCGTCACGGCCGAGTCGCCGGCGCCCGCGGTGCTGGCCGTGCACGGATACGTGAACTCGCGCGAGATGCAGCAGGCATCGTCGATCGAGCTCAGCCGTCGTGGCTACGTCGTCCTCGCTATCGACCAGTCGGGCCACGGTCGCTCGGACGCACCGGCCTTCGGCAACGCCTTCAACGGCCCGGCCGGTCTCGGATACCTCCGATCGCTCGACATCGTCGACACCGACAACATCGGGCTCACCGGGCACTCGCTGGGCGGCTCGACGATCATGAACGCCGCCGCGGCGTTCCCGGACGGGTACCAGTCGATGGTCCTGCTCGACTCGGCCACGGGGTTCTTCGGCCCTCCCGGAACCCCCGACTTCCCGCGCAACCTGCTCGTGCAGTTCGCCGAGTTCGAAGAGTTCTCCGGGTCGATGTGGGGCGAGGCCAACACGCGCGACATCCCCGCGAGCGAAGCGCTCAAGGCGACGTTCGGCACCACCGACGACGTGGTGCCCGACCAGCTCTACGGATCGATCGCCGACGGCACCGCGCGCGAGCTGGTGCGTCCGGTGAACAACCACCCCGGCGTCACGCACGATCTCGCGGCCACGCAGCACATCATCGACTGGTTCGGGCAGACCCTCGAGGGTGGCCACGATGCGGCCGGACAGATCTGGTGGCTGAAAGAGGCCGGAACGTTCGTGGCGATGGTCGGCGCGGTTCTGATGATCTTCGCCACCGGTGGGCTGCTGCTGCGCGCTCCCTTCTTCTCGCAGATGCGTCGTCCCGTCCCGGCTGCCGCCGGCAGCCGATGGGGCTGGCCGTGGGCCGTATCGGCGCTGCTGACGGCGGGCATCCCCGCGCTGACCTTCTTCTGGTTCAACACCTGGGGGGCGCTGTGGATCCCCGCCGGGCCCGTCTTCGGTCAGACTTTCGCGACCGGGATCGCGGTGTGGGCACTTCTCAACGGCGTGATCGGTCTCGTCATCTACGCCATCGGTGCGGCTCTGGCGCGCCGGTCGTCGGGCAACCGGGTGCTCCCGAACCTGCCGGAGGTCGATGGTGACGTCGCCGCTCCGCGTACACGTGCCGTCATCGGGCGCGCGGCGCTCGTCGCGACGATCGCGGTCGGTGCCGCCTATCTGCTGGTCGTCCTCTCAGACTGGTTGTTCAAGACCGACTTCCGGCTCTACGTGCTGCAGCTGCAGCCGCTGACCATCACGCGATTCGCGCAGTTCCTCGTGTACCTGATCCCCTTCACGGCGTTCTTCCTGATGCTCACCTTCACGTTGCACCGCTCCCTGCGCTGGCAGGGACGGTCGATCTCGCGGGGCAAGGAGATGCTGGCGAACGCCATCGTGCTCCCCGCGGGAATCCTCGTGCTCGAGATCATCAACTACGTGCCGCTGCTCGTCACCGGACGCCTGGCGATCGACGAGGCGCTGCTCACGATCGTGGGCTACCCCTTCATCGTGGTGCTGGCTCTCGTGGGCATCATGTCGACGTACTTCTTCCACCTCACCGGCACGATCTGGACCGGAGCGTTCGCGTCGGCGCTTCTGGTGACGTGGAACGTCGTCGGCGGAACGGCCATCCAGGGCGACGTGCAGGAGTGGGGTCCGTTGGCGTTGGTGGTGCGCTTCGTCCTCCCGCTGCTGGCGGCCGTCGTGCTCGTCCTCGTGGTGATCGTGCGACGCCGACGCGATCGCGTGAGCGCCGCGTAGCCGCCGGTCGCGCAGCATCCGTTCAGGAGCGCCACGGGAGCATCGCGCTCTCGTGGCGCTCCTGCGTTCGGCCCGGCAGCTGCTCCGCCGCGCCGCGTGCACGCACAGAATCCAGGATCGATGCGCGCTCTCGGGGGCTTTCGGGCCCCCGGGCAGCGATCCGTGCTGGATTCTGGTCGACCGGGCTAGGCGACCGATTCGGATGCTGCGGCACGGCCGCGCTCGAAGCCGGCGGCGAACCCGCGCTCGTAGGCGCGCTCGCGGTGCGCGCCGCGCTCACCGCGTGAGCGGTGCTCGCCGCAGCCGTGCTCGTGGCGCGGGCCGAAGCCGCGGTGACCGGGCCCGAAGCCCCGCTCGCCGGGCTCGACGTCGCGGTCACCGGTGAACCCGGGCCCGAAGCCGCCGGCGAACCCGCGCCCGAAGCCGCGGGAGCCCGGTCGGGGGCCGGGCCCGAAGCCCCGACCGCGCCCGGCGTGGGCGTTCTCGTCCCAGCCGAGCTCGCGGGCGATCGCCTCGAGCGAGTCCACGGTCGTGGCGTAGTCCTCGGGTGAGACGGCGCCCGAGACGCGCTCGCGCATGCCGTCGACCAGACCGGCGAGGCGCTCCTTCTCGGCGCGCCCCTCCTCGGTCAGGCTCCAGACGCCGTCGGTCTGGACGATCCAGCCCCGGTCTGCGAGCCGGCGCACGCGTCCGCTCTTGCGAGCGAGACGTTCGGCCAGCCACGGCGCGTCGACGCTGCCGTCGACGGCGTTCAGCAGCATCCCGTCGCGGCGCGAGACGTCGGCGTCGTCGAGCGACGTGGCGAACTCGCGGGCGAGCAGGCCGTCGACGACGCGCAGCCAGAAGCCGAGCGGTCGAGGGGAGGGGGAGGTGTTCTCTGTGTGGGTATTGGAGTTCTCCATGAGGGAGTCCTTTCGTCGTGGCGGCCGGGAGGGCCGCCTGTTCCATGTCTTATGACAACTAGTTGTAGAGTGACATGTATTCCGGTTGCATGTCAAGTCGCATGTAAATTGGATGCTGTGACCACCGACCCCGCCGAACAGATCGCCGCCGCGCTCGCCCGCTTGAGGGGTTCGCGCCCGCGTCCGCCCTGGGATCCGGAATCGGGTCGTGGTCCGTGGGGTCACGGGGGGCCGCGTCAACGCGCGGCGATGGGCGGCCCGCCCTGGGCCGATCGTGACCACGGCAGGTTCGGCGGGCCTGCGCGGCTGCGTCTGCTCGAAGCGCTGCTCGCCGCATCCGACCCCCTCACGGTGAGCGAGGCGGCCGCCGCGATCGGCGTCGACCAGCCGCGCGCGTCACGGCTCGTGCAACAGCTCGCCGACCACGGGCTCGTTCGGCGCGAGGCGGACCCCTCCGACGCGCGACGCACCCGCATCGCGCTCACCGAGCCCGGGGAGGCGCTCGTGCGCGGGTTCCGCGGCGAGAGGCGCGACGCCGTGCGCACCGCCCTGTCCGACTTCAGCGACGCCGACGCCGGCGAGCTCGCCCGACTGCTCGCGAAGTTCGCCGACGCCTGGCCGCGTCCATAGCACGGGAGGGTGTTCCTCGCGCGGGCGGAGAGGCTTGGATACCGTGTTCCGGTGACTGACGGAATCCCTGCCGAAAAGCCATCGCCCGTAACGACCGACTCGAAGGCGCCGCTCGGGGTCGCCAGATGGGTGGTGATACCCGCCGGTGCGGTCGCGCTGATGATCAGTCTGTTCGCGGTGATCTTCCCCGCGCAGGCCGAGGTCGCGTTCGCCGCCGTGCAGGCGGGCATCGTGAACACCTTCAGCTGGTACTACGTGCTGATCGCCGCCTTCTTCGTCGCGTTCGCCCTCTTCGTCGGCTTCAGCCGGTTCGGTGACATCAAGCTCGGCAAGGACGACGACGAGCCCGAATTCTCGACCGGCTCGTGGATCTCCCTCCTGTTCGCCGCGGGCATGGGCATCGGTCTCGTGTTCTACGGGGTGAGCGAGCCCCTCAGCCACTACGTGAACCCGCGCCCCGGGGTCATCGGCACCGACGCGCAGCTCGCCCAGTCGGCGCTGACCCAGACCTACCTGCACTGGGGCATCCAGGCGTGGGCGATCTACGTCGTGGTCGGTCTCGGTCTGGCCTACGCGATCCACCGCCGCGGGCGTCCGCTGTCCATCCGCTGGGCACTGGAGCCCCTCCTCGGCAAGCGCGTGCGCGGCGGCTGGGGTAACGCGATCGACGCGATCGCCCTCGTCGGAACCCTCTTCGGTGTGGCGACGTCGCTGGGCCTCGGCGTGCTGCAGATCAGCGCCGGTCTCGATGCGGGCGGGATCGTCTCGGAGCCCGGGCTGCCCGTGCAGATCGTCATCATCGGCGTCATCACGATCGCGGTGCTCTTCTCGGTGCTCTCGGGTGTGACGAAGGGCATGAAGTGGCTGTCGTCGATCAACCTGGTGCTCGCCGGGCTCCTCATGCTGTTCATCCTCTTCGCGGGCGACACGGCGTTCCTGCTGCGCGAGTGGGTGCAGTCGATCGGCGCGTACATCCAGAACTTCGTCGGTCTGAGCTTCACCGTCAGCGCGTTCCAGGGCGAGGCGGGTCAGGAGTGGCAGGCCGCGTGGACGTCGTTCTACTGGGGCTGGTGGATGTCGTGGGCGCCCTTCGTCGGCATCTTCATCGCCCGCGTCAGCCGCGGACGCACCGTGCGCCAGTTCGTAGTCGGCGTGCTGCTCGTGCCGACGCTCGTGGGCGTGCTCTGGTTCGCCGTGCTCGGCGGGTCGGCGATCGCGCTCGAGATGCGCAGCCCCGGTGCGCTCACCGAGGCCGACGGCTCGGTCAACGTCGAGGGGGCGCTCTTCCAGCTGCTCGACACGCTGCCGGGCGGGGCGATCCTCACGATCGGCGCGATCATCCTCATCGGGATCTTCTTCGTCACCTCCGCCGATTCGGGGGCGCTGGTGATGGGCATGCTCGCGACCGGGGGCAACCCCGAGCCCGCCCGATGGGTGCGCATCTTCTTCACGCTCGTCACCGCGTTCCTGGCGATCGCGCTCCTCGTCGCGGGCGGTCTCGGCGCCCTGCAGGCGGCGGCGATCGCGACCGCGCTGCCGTTCAGCGTCGTGATGCTCGCGATGTGCTGGGCGACCGTCCTCGCGTTCCAGCGTGAGCGGCGCGCCTATGAGCGGGCGCGCCGGGCGCAGTTCGTCGACCAGATCGGCGAGCACTACGGCCTCGAGGTCGAGGCGCGCGACGAGACGGGCCTCCGCGCGCCCGACTGGTGGCCGTGGAAGAAGCGGACGGATGCTGCGCACGCAGCATCCGATGCTCCTGCCGGCCCGACGAGCACCTGACCGCGAAACCCGATCTGCGCGACGAGACCCCGGCACGATGTCGGGGTCTCGTCGCGCAGAAGCGGTCTCTCGGGTAGTGCGGCTGCGGGAAGCCGCGCTCAGTCGATCGTGGCCTGCTTCGCCTTGACGGGGAGCATGAGGAAGAGCCCCGCGAGCAGCACCAGCACGATGCCCAGGATGCCCAGGCGGGTGTCGCCCGTCACGCCGACGAACAGGGCGAACAGGCCGGGCGCGAGGAACGATACGGCTCGCCCCGTCGTGGCATAGAGGCCGAAGATCTCACCCTCCCGGCCCGCGGGGGTGATGCGCGCGAGGAACGACCGGCTGGCCGCCTGCACCGGTCCGACGAACGCGCAGAGGATGAGCCCCGCGACCCAGAATCCGCCCTGCGCCGAGCCGATGAACAGCACGGCGGTGCCCGTGACGACCAGGCCGACGAGCGAGAACAGGATGAGGTTCTTCGGGCCGAACCTGTCGTCGAGGCGCCCCGACGCGATGGTGCTGAGTCCGGCGACGAGGTTCGCCGCGACGGCGAAGTAGAGCACCTCGGTGGAGGAGAAGCCGAAGACCTGCTGCGCGATGATGGCGCCGAAGGTGAAGACGCCGGCGAGGCCGTCGCGGAACACGGCGCTGGCGAGGAGGAACAGCAGCACCTGGCGGTTCCCGTGCCACAGCGACGCGAGCGTCTGCCACAGCACGGCGTAGGAGCGGAAGAACCCGACGCGCACGCGTCGCGACGGCGCGTCGATCTCGGGTACCCGAAGGAGGACGGGAATGGCGAACAGGCCGAACCAGATCGCCGAGGCGACCACGGCGACGCGGATGTTGAGCCCGTTCTCGGTCGTGATGCCGAGCACGCCCCCGGTGCCCTCCGCTCCGAAGTTCTGGATGAACAGGACGAGCAGCAGGATCAGCAGCACGATCCCGCCGACGTAGCCCATGCCCCAGCCGAAGCCCGAGACGCGTCCTACGGTCGCGCGCGTGCTGACCTGCACGAGCATGGCGTTGTAGTTGACGCCGGCGAATTCGAAGAACACGTTCCCGACGGCGAGCAGGGTGGCTCCGAGTACCAGGTACCCCGGCGCGGCTTCCACGAAGAACATGGCCGCCATCGCCAGCACGACGACGAAGGTGTTGATCCCGAGCCAGAGCTTGCGGCGGCCGCTGCCGTCGCTGCGCTGACCGAGCACCGGTGCGAGCACGGCGATCACGATGCCGGCGATCATCAGGGCCACCCCGACGAGGCTCGCGTTGGCGGCGAGGGCGGCGACCAGGTCGGGGTTGCGGTCGTCGTCGCCGGCCGCGGCGACGATGGCCGGGTCGACGAACAGCCCGCTGGCCAGGTACGTGCTGAAGACGAACGTCGTGACGACCGCGTTGAAGGCCGCGGAGCCCCAATCCCACAGCGCCCACGACCAGACTCTCGAGCGGGGGATGACGGCGGCGTCGGACGGATCGGGGGAGCTCACGTCGGTCACGCTAGGCCGTCGCGGTGAACACGCGGTGATGCCCCGCCGCGCGTCCGACGGCCGCGCCTCGCGGGGGTACGGCCGGGCGTTAGGCTCGCGACGACGAGAGGGGCCGGGAGATGCCGGATGCTACGCCGCAGGTCGACGTGGACAAGGAGCGGGCGGCTGCGACCTACTTCAAGGAGCGCGTCTACGCGACGTTCACCGGCCTGGCGATCGTGCTCGTGACCGCTACCGCCTTCCACCCCGAACCCGACCACGCCTTCTTCGCGCTCGTGCTCGGCGTTCTGGGCATCACCGCGGCGGGGTTCGTGTCGGAGATCATCTCGCATCTCGCGGTGCACCGGGAGTTCCCCGACCGACGCCGCGTCGAGGAGATGCTCAAAGTGGCGGGCGGCGCGATGGGCACGGTGATCATCCCGGGTGGCATCATCGTGCTCTCCTGGGTCGACGTGGTCGACATCGACACGGCGCTGACGGTGTGCGCGTTCGTCTTCATCGGCACGCTGGCCCTCATCGGCTGGCTCGGTGTGCGCCGCTCCCGCCTGCCCATCCGCCAGCAGCTGCTCGCCCTGCTGCTGCTGCTCGCCCTCGGTCTTCTCGTGATCGGACTGCAGACGGTCGCCCACGCGATCTGATCCCGTGAAGTTGAGCCGATTCATAGCAAGTTCGTTTGACCACGGCTCCCGGGTTCGATAGCCTTGAGTCATCACGGCTCAACCCTTCGTGAACTCGAGGAGCGGTTGAGCCCCCAGAACTCGAATCGAACCCAGGGGCGCAGCATCCGCTCGTCTCATCTAGAAGGAGATCAACATGGCACGTGCTGTTGGAATCGACCTCGGAACCACCAACTCGGTCGTCTCCGTCCTCGAGGGCGGCGAGCCCAAGGTCATCGCGAACGCGGAGGGCTTCCGCACGACCCCGTCCGTCGTCGCGTTCACGAAGGACGGCGAGGTGCTCGTCGGTGAGACCGCGAAGCGCCAGGCCGTCACGAACGTCGACCGCACCGTCTCGAGTGTCAAGCGCCACATGGGCACCACCTGGGGCTTCGACGTCGACGGCAAGAAGTGGACGCCGCAGGAGATCTCCGCGCGCATCCTCCAGAAGCTCAAACGCGACGCGGAGGAGTACCTCGGCGACACCGTGACCGACGCGGTCATCACGGTTCCCGCCTACTTCAACGACGCCGAGCGTCAGGCCACCAAGGAGGCCGGCGAGATCGCGGGGCTGAACGTGCTCCGCATCATCAACGAGCCCACCGCGGCCGCTCTCGCCTACGGCCTCGACCGGGGCAAGGAGGACGAGCTCATCCTGGTCTTTGACCTCGGCGGCGGAACCTTCGACGTGTCGCTCCTCGAGGTGGGCAAGGACGACGACTTCTCCACGATCCAGGTGCGCTCCACCTCCGGCGATAACCGCCTCGGCGGTGACGACTGGGACCAGCGTCTCGTCGAGTACTTCATCAAGCAGTTCAAGGACACCACGGGCGTCGACGTCTCCGGCGACAAGATCGCCCTCCAGCGTCTGAAGGAAGCCGCCGAGCAGGCCAAGAAGGAGCTCTCCAGCTCCACGTCGACCTCGGTCAACCTCCCCTACCTCTCGCTGACCGACTCGGGCCCCGTGTCGCTCTCCGAGACGATCACGCGTGCGAAGTTCGAGGACCTCACCAAAGACCTCCTCGACCGCACGAAGAAGCCGTTCGAGGACGTCATCCGCGAAGCCGGCATCAAGGTGGCCGACATCGACCACGTCGTGCTCGTGGGTGGTTCGACCCGCATGCCGGCCGTCGCCGAACTCGTCAAGCGCGAGGCCGGTAAGGAGGCCAACAAGGGTGTCAACCCGGATGAGGTCGTCGCCGTCGGCGCCGCTCTCCAGGCGGGCGTGCTGAAGGGCGAGCGCAAGGACGTCCTGCTCATCGACGTGACCCCCCTGAGCCTCGGTATCGAGACCAAGGGCGGCATCATGACGAAGCTCATCGAGCGCAACACGGCCATCCCGACCAAGCGCAGCGAGACCTTCACCACGGCAGACGACAACCAGCCGTCGGTCGCGATCCAGGTCTTCCAGGGCGAGCGCGAGTTCACCCGCGACAACAAGCCGCTCGGCACCTTCGAGCTCACCGGCATCGCTCCGGCCCCCCGGGGCATCCCGCAGGTCGAGGTCACCTTCGACATCGACGCGAACGGCATCGTCCACGTCTCGGCGAAGGACAAGGGCACCGGCAAGGAGCAGTCGATGACCATCACCGGCGGTTCGTCGCTGCCGAAGGAGGACGTCGAGCGCATGGTGCGCGAGGCCGAGGAGAACGCGGCCGAAGACAAGAAGCGTCGCGAGTCGGCCGAGGTGCGCAACCAGGCCGAGACCCTCTCGTACTCGATCGAGAAGCTGCTCTCCGAGAACGCCGACAAGCTGCCCGAGGACGTCAAGACCGAGGTGCAGGGCGACGTGGACGCACTCAAGAGCGCGCTCGCCGGTGACGACGACGACGCGGTGAAGACCGCCTTCGACAAGCTGAACCAGAGCCAGGGCAAGATCGGCGAGGCCATCTACAACGCCGGTCAGGCCCAGCAGGCTCCGGATGCTGCGCCCGACGCTCCGGCCGATGCCCCCTCCTCCGACGAGGACGTGGTGGACGCAGAGGTCGTCGACGAGGAAGACGAGAAGAAGTAACCATGGCTAAGAAGAACTTCGAAGAGCCCGGCGCCGACAACGGCCGGGGCGACGACGAGGTTCGGCCGAACGGGGAGGGGTCGGGCGCTGAGCCCGCGGGCGCTGAGTCCGCCGCAGCATCCGACCCCTCGTCGCAGGACGAGCTGACCGTGGACGACATCCTCGGCGCCGAGCAGACCGCTCAGGCGCAGGCCGAGGACACGACCCTGGCAGATCTCGAGTCGCAGCTGCTCAACGACCTCAAGCGTCTCCAGGCCGAGTACGCCAACTACCGTCGGCGTACCGAAG
Organism: Microbacterium sp. AG1240; assembly: GCF_003635115.1. Classification (GTDB taxonomy): domain Bacteria; phylum Actinomycetota; class Actinomycetes; order Actinomycetales; family Microbacteriaceae; genus Microbacterium. The sequence continues at coordinate 44,269 of NZ_RBXJ01000003.1, read as the reverse complement.
ACCAGCGCGAGCGCGAGATCGAGCGGGCCAAGGGCGAGGCCGTGAAGGGCCTGCTCCCGGTGCTCGACGATCTCGACCGCGCGGTCAAGCACGGCGACCTCGAGGCCGGCACACCGTTCTCGGCGATCGCCGAGAAGGTGCGCTCCGTGGCCGAACGCCTGGGTGTCGTCTCGTACGGCGTCGCCGGCGAGGAGTTCGACCCGCAGCAGCACGAGGCGATCTTCCAGGCGCCGACCCCGGGCGTGACGGTGCCGACCGTGCTCGAGGTCGTCGAGGTCGGCTACCGCCTCGGCTCGGTCGAACTGCGACCCGCGAAGGTCGTCGTCGCCGTTCCGGCGGAATAGGAGCACCGTATGGCGAGTCAGGACTGGTTCGACAAGGACTTCTACAAGGTGCTCGGCGTGGCGAAGGACATTTCGGAGGCCGACCTCAAGAAGACCTACCGCAAGCTCGCCCGCAAGTATCACCCCGACTCCAACCCCGGCGACGCGAAGGCGGAGGCGACCTTCAAGGAGGTCAGCGAGGCCTACGCGGTGCTGAGCGACCCCGAGCAGCGTGCGGAGTACGACCAGATCCGCGCCATGGGCTCGGGGGCGCCGCGCTTCACGGCCCCGGGCGGAGGAAACGCCGGCTTCGAAGACGTCTTCAGCATGTTCGGACAGGGCCGCGGGGGTCCGCGTACCCAGTCGTCGAGCAACTTCGACGACTTCTTCGCGAACTTCGAGCCCGGGGGCTTCGGCTCCGGACGATTCGGGCAGACCTCCGGCGGGTACCGCGGCTTCGGCGGCCCGACCCGGGGTTCCGACGTCACGGCGCGCACGACGGTCGACTTCGTCACGGCCACCAAGGGCGAGACGATCTCGCTCCAGGGCGATGACGGCAAGCCGTTCAAGGTGAAGATCCCCGCCGGGGTCTCGGACGGCCAGAAGATCCGTCTCCGCGGTCGCGGACGCCCGTCGCCCGATGGCGGCGAGAACGGCGATGTCGTGGTGCAGGTGACGGTGCGCCCCCACCCCGTGTTCGTACGGGACGGGCTGAACCTGAGGGTCACCGTTCCGGTCACGTTCACCGAGGCGACGCTCGGGGCGACGATCGAGGTGCCGACCCTCGGCGGTGATCCCGTGAAGCTCCGCGTCGCACCCGGCACCCCGTCGGGGCGCGTGCTGCGCGTGAAGGGTCGGGGAGTCGAGACGTCGAAGGGCACCGGCGATCTCCTCGCCGAGGTGCAGGTCGCCGTGCCGGCGCACCTCGACGACGCAGCCCGCGAGGCGCTCGTGCGCTTCCAGGAGCTCGAGCCGAAGGAGAACCCCCGCGCCGAGCTGATGTCGAAGGCGCGCGGCTGACGCCAGCGGAGGAGAGGGAGGACAGGTGACAGGCGTGGATGACGAACTCGACGCGGATGCGCCGATCTTCGCGATCGCGGTGGCGGCCGAGCTGGCCAACATGCACCCGCAGACGCTGCGGCAGTACGACCGACTCGGGCTCGTGGTGCCCGGCCGCACCCAGGGCGGCTCGCGCCGCTACTCCTCCCGGCACATCGGTCAGCTGCGCGAGGTCGCCCGGCTCTCGAGCGAGGGGATGAGCCTCCCGGCGATCGCCCGGCTGCTCGCGCTCGAGGAGCACGTCCACGCCCTCACCCGCCGCGTCACCGACCTCGAACGTCAGCTCAACGCCGAGCGGCAATCCCGCCCGGGAGCGCGCGTCTTCGCGGCCGGCGCCACGGGGTCGGTCGTGACGCTCCGGCACGGCGCCCGCGTGCGGCGTGCCACCGACGTGGTGCTCTGGCGGCCGCGTCGCCCCGGTGACGAATACTCCGACTGACCGGCGATCGCAGCATCCGCGAGACTTCATCCCGGCGACGAAACCGCAGCGCACGGTCGCTGTCTCGTTGTCAGGCTGAACTCTCGCGGACTCGGGTCGGCCCTGCTCTAGAGTGCGAGCATGGTGACGAACGCCCCGCGCGACGCGGGGGAGACCGCGGCGACCCGGCGCTGGGAGGCGGCGAGCTACTGGCCGCTGACGATCGCCGCGCTCGCGTTCCTCATCGCCTACACGTTCCAGGTCATCGGCGATCTGCGGGGCGTGTGGTCGAGCGTGACCACCGTCGTCGTCGTGACGACGTGGGTGATGTTCATCGTCGACTACCTCGCGCGCCTCCTGCTCAGCCGTCCCCGCGGGCTCTGGGTGCGGCGGCACCTGTTCGACATCGTCATCGTGCTGGTGCCGACCCTGCGGCCCGTGCGGCTGCTCGGCGCGCTCACCCGCATCACCTCGTTCACGCGCACCGCCGGCAGCTCGCTGCGCGCTCGTCTGCTGATCTACGGCGCGGGTGCGGCCCTGCTTCTGATCTGGATGGCGTCGCTGACCGTGCTGAACGCCGAGCGCCATGCCCCCGGGGCGACGATCACCTCCTTCGGCAACGCCGTGTGGTGGGCGTTCTGCACCGTGACCACCGTCGGATACGGCGACTACACGCCGGTGACGATCCCGGGGCGGGTCATCGCGGTGCTCCTGATGGTCGGGGGCGTGGTGCTCGTGGGCCTCATCGTCGCGTCCTTCTCGTCGTGGGTCGTGGAGCGAGCCGCTCGAGGACACGAGGACCAGCTGCCGGCCACCCGAGCCGACGTGCAGGAGGTGATGCGCGAGCTCGAGCACGAGCGCGCCTCCGGTGAGCGCACCGCCCGGCGAGCGGCGGGCGGTTCCGACGCCCGTTCGTGACGGATTGCCCCGGATCATGGAGCGTGGGTTAGCTTTGTCACCAGTAGACAATTCTCAGGGGGTAATCCGTGTCGGATCTTCGACCGTTGGCGATGGGTGATCAGATCGCACATCGCCTGAGGGTGGAGATCATCCGCGGCATTATCCCGCCCGACACCCATCTCGCCGAGGATCACCTGGCGGCCCGTTTCGACGTCAGTCGCGGGCCCGTGCGCGACGCGTTGCGCCAACTCGAGACCGAGGGGCTGGCGGAAGACCGGCGCAAGAGGCTGTACGCCCGCGCCATGGACCTCCGAGACGTCGAGGAGCTCTACACCGTGCGCGAGGCCCTCGAGTCGCTGGCCATCCGGCTCGCCATCGAGAACGCGAGCGCGAAGGACTGGGACAACGTGCAGCGCATCGTGGACTCCATGGCGGCCGCTGCCGAGGATGACGACGGGGAGCGGTTCGCCGACGCCGACATGGCCTTCCACACGAGCTTCTATGCGAACTCAGGCAACCGTCGCCTCCTCGACGCGTGGCGGCCCTACCAGCGCATCTTCGCGATCCTGTTCGAGCTCAGCGACACCTCGGACATCGCCTCGGCGACCGAGGACCACCAGGGCTTCCTCGATGTGGTGCGCACGGGCGACGTCGAGGCGTCGGTGCGGCGGCTCAGGCTGCACCTCACCCTGGCGAAGGGGCACGTGCGCGACGTTCTTCGCGGTCTCGCCCACTCCTGACGCTCTCGTCTCTCGTCTCTCAGAGGGGGCGCCCACGGCATGCAGCCGCGGGCGCCCCCTCGTTTCGTCGTCTTGACATGTCAACGACCGGGCCTCTATGGTGACTGTTAACAGTAAACAAATCGTTCAACGGTGATCGATTCCTCGGAATCCTGACCCGTCCAGAAAGGCCTCCGAGAGATGACTGCTACCGCCCCCCTGATACCTGTCGGCACGGGACGCACGGTCATCGTCGGGCCGGTCCGTTACCCCGAGCTCTGCTCGTCCGGCCGCCAGCTGCTCATCGACCACGGATTCACCCTCGTCGAGAACGACTCCACTGTCCCGTGGACGCAGGCCGAACTGCACGCGCTCATCGCCGACGCAGACGCCGCCGTCGGCGGGGTGGAGGTCTACGACGCAGAAGCGCTCTCGCACGCCGAGCGCCTGCAGATCATCGCCCGCCTCGGCGTCGGCCTCGACAACATCGACCTCGACGCCACCCGCGACCGCGACGTGAAGGTCGTGAACGTGCCCGGCGGGAACGCCGCCGCGGTGGCCGAGCTCGCCATCGGATTCATGCTGTCGGTGCTCCGCCGCATCCCCGAGATGGACTCCGCCACGAAGGCGGGCCGGTGGGACCGGTTCGTCGGCCGCGAACTGGCAGGCACGTCGATCGGCCTGATCGGTTTCGGTGCCATCGCCCAGCTACTCACCCGCCGTCTCGCCGGCTTCGACGTCTCGATCAAGGCCTACGACCCCTACGCCGACGAGGCCGCCGCGGCGCGTCTCGGGGTGTCGCTCGTCGACTCGGCGGCTGCGGCGGTGGCCGACGTCGACATCGTCAGCGTGCACGCCCCCCACATCGCGGCGACGCACCACATCGTCGATGCCGAGCTCATCTCCGGCATGAGGCAGGGCACCATCCTGATCAACACCTCGCGCGGTGGCCTCGTCGACCAGGGCGCTCTCGTGGACGCCCTGGCGACGGGCCGCATCGCGGGAGCCGGCCTCGACGTGTTCGAGATCGAGCCCACCTCGCAGGACAACCCGCTCTTCTCCCACCCCATGGTCGTCGTGGCCCCGCACGCCGCGGCCGACAGTCGCGAAGCGTACGAGCGGATCGGCCTCGCCACCGCCCAGGCCATCGTCGACGTCTTCGCCGGCCGCGTCCCCACGGCGCTGGTGGCCTGACCTTCGCACAACCCGAACACCCCACGAAAGGAACACCGATGTTCACCACACAGCGATCGCGGCGCTCTCTCGCCGTCCTGGCCTCCGCGGCGGTTCTCGCCCTCGGCCTCACCGCCTGCGGCGGCGGAAGCGGCGGTCAAGCGGAGGGCGAGGTCACCGAGCTGACCGTCGTCGCCGCGAACAGCCCGTGGACCGAGGGACTGAAGACCCTCGCCACGAAGTACGAGGAAGAGACCGGCATCGCGGTCACGATCGAGGCGTACGGCAACGAGCAGCTCAACGACAACTACAAGGTCAAGTTGAACTCCTCGTCGTCCGACTTCGACGTGATGGCCTTCCAGGTGCAGGACGTCATGCGCGAGTTCTCGCGCAACGGCTGGCTGGCCGACATGACGGAGTACGTCTCGTCCGACGCCGAGTGGAACTGGGAGGACTTCCAGCCCGCCGCACGTGACGCGGTGGAGCTCGACGGCGTCGTCTACGGCGTCCCCGTCATGACCGAGCGCCAGATCGTCTACTACCGCACCGACCTGCTCGAGGCGGCCGGCCTCGAGGTGCCGACGACGCTCGAGGAGCTCGAGACGGCGATCGCGACGCTGAACGACCCCGAGAACGGCGTCTTCGGCATCGCCATGCGCGGCTCGCGCGTGCCGCTGGTGACGCAGCTCTCGTCGTTCCTCTACAGCTTCGGCGCAGACTTCCAGGACGCCGACGGCAACGCATCGATCGACACCCCCGAGGCTGTCGAGGCCATCGAGCTCTACGGCAACCTGCTGCGCCAGTACGGCCCTCCCGGAGTGACCAACATGGGCTGGGTCGAAGCATCCGCCCTGTTCGCCCAGGGGCGCGCGGCGTTCTATATCGACGCCGACAGCCAGGCCTACACCTTCCTCGACGAGGACAACAGCAGCGTCGTCGACACCGTCGGTTTCGCGCAGTTCCCCGAGGGGCCCGACGGCTCGAAGTTCTACAACATCGTGCCGCAGACGGTCGGCATCAACGAGTTCTCGACGAAGAAGGATGCGGCGTGGGAGTTCATCAAATGGGTGACCAACGAGGAGAACACCAAGTGGCTGCTCGAGAACGAGACCGTGCCGGGGGCTCGTCAGTCCGCCTGGGACGATGACGCCGCGGTCGCGAAGTTCCCGGCCGGACTCGTCGAGATCGTCCGAAACGTCGCCGACCACGGCGTCGGTCACGACCGCCCGCAGCTCGAGCAGGTCGCCGCGGCGCGCGAGATCGTCGGCGGTCCGGTGATCGCCGCGATCGAGGGCGGAGACGTCTCCGACGCGGCGGCGTCGGCCAACACCCAGTTCCAGGACCTCCTGGATTCTGAGAACTGATCGGGCCGGGGTCTCGGCGGCTGCACCGCCGAGACCCCGCTCACCGGAGGAGGAAGAAGTGGCAACGATCACCGCCCCGCGCCGCCCGAGCGCCGCGACGCGCGCCGTCGACTGGGTCGACGCGCACCTGAAGTGGATCCTCATCGCACCGTCGGTGGTGTTCATCGGTGCGCTCATCGCGTTCCCCATCGGGTACACGGTGTTCCTGTCGCTGACGGACTCCGCCGGGTCGGTCAACCGGCCGTTCGAGTTCGTCGGCCTGGCGAACTACGTCGGGTGGCTCACCGACACCGAGCGGTTCTGGCCGGCGGTGGGACGCACGGCCTACTTCACCGGTGTGGCGTTGGGGCTGGAGCTGCTGTTCGGACTCGCGATCGCCCTGCTGCTGCGCAAGACCTTCCGAGGCCAGGGGATCGTGCGGGTCTTCATCCTGCTCCCGCTCGTGGCCACCCCGGTCGCGGTCGGCATGATGTGGCTGCTCATCTTCGAGCCCACCATCGGATTCGCGAACGTCGTGATGCAGTTCTTCGGCCTCCCCGCGCAGGGGTGGCTGTCCGACCCCGCGACCGCGCTGAACACGCTGATCTTCATCGACGTCTGGCAGTGGACCCCCATGGTCATCCTCATCCTGCTCGCGGGACTCTCCACGCTCCCCGAGGAGCCGGACGAGGCCGCCCGGGTCGACGGTGCGAACGCGTGGCAGCGTTTCCGGCACATCACGCTGCCGCTCCTCGCGCCGGTCATCGGCGCGGCCGCCATCCTGCGCGCGATCGACGCCATGAAGACCTTCGACATCATCTACGCGACCAAGGGCATCGGCGGCGGATCGAGCCACGAGGCCGAGACGCTGAACATCCTGGCCTACGGGCAGGCGTTCCAGTTCTCGCAGTACGGGAAGGCGTCCGCCCTTCTGATGCTGTTCTTCATGCTCATCGTCATCGTGCTCGTCGCCCTGGCCATTCTTCGCAAACGAGGAGACCGCTCATGAGCGTCACCGCCCCCATCCGGCCCCGTCAAGGAGCCGCCCCCGCCGCCGCTCGCCCGCTGCCGACGCCGCGTCGGCGCAGGCGGACACGCGCACAGATCATCGGCGGCACCGCCCGCGTCGTCGGCATCGTCGCCGTCGTGCTGGCCTTCCTCGTGCCGCTGGCCTGGATGTTCCTGGCGAGCATCAAACGCAACCGCGACGTCGTCGACCCCTCCCGCACGTTCGACTTCGAACCGACGCTCGGAAACTACGACACGGTCTTCGGGGCGCAGAACTTCCTGCCGATCATCGGCAACAGCGTCATCGTGGGCATCGGCGCGACGCTGCTCGCCCTCCTGATCGGCGTGCCCGCCGCATACGGCATCGCCCGCTACCGGGTGCGCAGTACGACCGCCTTCCTGCTGATGGCGCGCGTGATCCCGGGCGTGAGCCTGCTCATCCCCTGGTACTTCCTGTTCTCGCAGATCCAGCTCGTCGGCACCTACACCGTGCTGATCCTCACGCACCTGTTCGTGACGATGCCGCTCGTCGTGGCGATCATGTCGAGCTTCTTCGACGGCATCCCGCACGAGCTGGAGGAAGCGGCCCAGATCGACGGGACCAGCCGGATCGGTGCGTTCGTGCGGGTCGTGCTCCCCCTGTCGGTACCGGGTATCGCGACCGCGTCGATCCTGTCGTTCATCTTCAGCTGGAACAACTTCCTGTTCGCGCTCGTGCTGTCCAGCCAGGGCACCAGGACGCTGCCCGTGGCGATCGTGAACTTCACCAGTTACGCCGCGGTCGACTGGGGCGGGCTCATGGCCGCGGCCGTCGTCATCACCGTCCCGGTCATGATCGTCGCCCTCATCGCCCAGCGATACGTCGTCAGCGGTCTGACCGCGGGCGCGACGAAGGGCTGACGTGCCTGTCCTCCCCGTGTCGTGGGTGATCGGCGGCGGCACCGGTATCGGCGAGGCATCCGCCCGGGCGCTGGCCGGGCTCGGAGGCCACGTGGTGGTCTCGGGCCGCCGGGGGAACGAGCTCGACCGGGTGGTCGCCGGGATCCGGTCGGCCGGCGGCTCGGCGACCCCGCTCGCGCTCGACGTGTCCGACGACCGTGCGGTCTCGCGGGCCGTGGCGACCATCGAGGCCGAGCACGGACCCGTCGCCACCCTCGTGTTCAGCGCCGGCACCAACGTGCAGGAGCGCTTCTGGGACGCCGTGACCCCATCGGCGATCGACCACGTCATGGATGTGAACCTGCACGGGGCGGTGCGTGCGGTGCACGCCGTCCTGCCCGGCATGCGTGCGTCCCGGGGCGGACGCATCGTGCTCGTCTCGTCGTGGGCCGCCTGGCGTCATTCCCCCGGCGCGGGCGCCGCCTACTCGATGAGCAAGACCGCCCTCGGGGTTCTCGCGGAATCGGTCAACGCCCAGGAGCACCCGAACGGGGTGCGCGCCACCCACCTGTGCCCGGGAGAAGTGGCGACCGACATCCTCGACACCCGTCCGAACCCGCCCTCGGCCGAGGCGCGCGAGTCGATGCTCCGCGCCGAGGACGTGGGGGAGGCGGTGGGGTGGATCGCAGCGCTCCCCGAACGGGTCTGCGTGAACGAGCTCGTCCTCACCCCCACCGCCAACACCTCGTACGCCTGAACCCTCGTCATCCGTTCCACCATCTGAAAGGCCGCACCACATGTCACGTCGCGACATCGTCACCGCCATCCCGACCAGCTTCCACGCCGACGGGAGCCTGGACATCGAGGGGAGCCGCGCGATCTTCCGCTACGTCGCCCAGTCGGGCAACGAGGGCGCCTTCGTGCTGGGGACGACGGGGGAGTTCCCCGCCATCGACGAGGAGGAGTTCCGCGCGCTGGTCGGGGCCGCGGTCGAGGATCTCGGCGGTCGGATGCGCGTGATCGTGCACGTCGGCCGCTCGAGCGCGTTCGAGGCGGTGCGTCGCGTGCAGATCGCCCGGGAGCTCGGGGCACGCGAGTTCGCGGCCCTCACTCCGTACTACCTCTCCTCGGCGGAGGCCGCCGTGGAGAGCTACTTCGAGGCGGTGTCCGAGGCCGTCGGCGACGGGTCTCTCTTCGTCTACGTGTATCCGAAGCGCAGCGGCATCGAGGTCAGCCCCGCGCTCCTGGCCCGTCTCGCGACGCTGCCGAACGTCATCGGCGCGAAGATCAGCGAGATGACCCTCGACGACATCGCCGCCTACCGCGCCGTTGTCGACGATGACTTCGTGCTGTACACGGGCGCGGACCGCGACCTCGTCGCAGCCGGCGAGGTCGGAGCCCAGGGCGTCGTCTCCGGGGTGTCGTCCGTGCTGCCGAAGCCGTTCCGCGCGCTCGCCGCCGCGGCCGACGGCGGCGACCCCGAGACCATCGCGACCGCGCAAGCGGCCGTCGACGACGTGGTGCGGGTCATCGGGGGCGACATGCCCCGCATGAAGGCCGCCCTGCGCTCGATGGGTGTCGCGGACGGCCGCTGCCGCATGGCGCTGGTGGAGCCCGACCACGAGGCGCTGGTCGAGATCGATCGCGTCATCAACGCCTACCGCTGATCCGCGCGCGGGGAGAGGGGCGGATGCCATGACGGTCCGCTGCACGATGGGCGTCGACATCGGCACGTCCAGCAGCAAGGGCGTGCTCGTCGATGCGGAGGGCCGCATCATCGCTTCCGCGGCCGTCGAGCACGAGGTCTCGCGTCCGCGTGCCGGCTGGGTCGAGATGGACGGCTCGGTCTGGTGGGACGAGTTCGTGACGCTCGCGCGCGAACTCCTCGGGCGCGTCTCGGGGCAGAGCGTCGAGGTGTGCGCGGTGGGTGTCAGCGGCATGGGTCCCTGCGTGCTGCTCGCCGACGCGGATGCGGTCGCGGTGCGGCCGGCGATCCTCTACGGCGTCGACACGCGCGCGACCGACCAGATGCGCCGCCTGACCGATGAGCTCGGCGCGGACGAGATCGTGCGCGTCGGGGGTTCGTCCCTCACGACGCAGGCCGGCGGGCCGAAGATCGCGTGGGTGCGCGACGAGGAGCCCGAGACGTACGCGCGGGCGCGGCGCCTCTTCATGCCGGCGTCGTGGCTCGCGCACCGCCTGACCGGCGCGTACGTGCTCGACCATCAGTCGGCGAGCCAGATGACACCGCTCTACGACATCGAGCACGAACGGTGGCACGAACCGTGGTGGCGGCTCATCGCGCCGGGGCTCGAGCAGCCGCTCCTGCGGTGGGCGGGAGACGTCGCGGGTCTCGTGACGCGCGATGCCGCCGACCTGACCGGTCTCGCGGAGGGGACGCCGGTGATCACCGGCACCATCGACGCGTGGACCGAGGCGGTGAGCGTCGGGGCCCACGGTGCCGGCGACCTCATGCTCATGTACGGCACGACCATGTTCCTCGTCGCCACCGGCGACGAGACCCTTCGCACGCCGTCGATGTGGAGCACCGTCGGGGCGTTCCCCGGGTCTCGCAACCTCGCGGGGGGTCTGGCGAGCTCCGGCGCGATCACCCGATGGATCGCCGACCTCACCGGTGCGGACTACCCGCGCCTCCTCGCCGAAGCCGCGGAGTCGGGGCCGGGCGCGCGGGGCCTGGTGATGCTGCCGTACTTCGCCGGTGAGCGCACGCCGATCCTCGACCCCGACGCGCGCGGCGTCATCGCCGGTCTCACTCTCGAGCACAACCGCGGCGATCTGTACCGCGCCGCTCTCGAGGCCACCGCGTTCGGCGTGCGGCACAACGTCGAGACGATGCGCGCCGCCGGCGCCGACATCCGACGCATCGTCGCCGTCGGCGGGGGGACCCAGGGCGCCCTCTGGCTGCGGATCGTCTCGGACGTGACCGGCCTCGTGCAGGAGGTCCCCGAGGTCACGATCGGCGCGTCCTACGGCGCGGCGTTCCTCGCGGCGGCCTCCGATCCCTTGCGCGACGACGCCCCGCGCATCGAGGACTGGAACCCGGTCGCGCGCACCGTCGTCCCCGACCCGGCGGTCGCCGCTCTCTACGACGACCTCTTCGCCCACTATCTCTCCCTCTACGACGGAACGGCCGTCATCACCCACGATCTCGCTGCGCGTCAACGCAGCCTCACCGACACGGAAGGCGCTCCCCGATGACCACGTACACCCTCCCCTCCCCGCCGCCCCGTCTCACCGCGCCCGCGCGCACCGCCTACCTCATCGCCAGCGGCGACCTCCGCGAGTCGGCGAACGTCGCGGGCTGGCCCACGCAGGCCCGGATGGAGGCCGACGTGTCGGCGGCACTCGCAGAGCTCGGCTGGGAGGTCGTGCGCGCGAACGGCGTGGATCCCGAGACGGGCCACGGGTTCATCTCGAGCCAGCGGATGGGGCTCGAGGTGTTCCGCAGCATCCCCGCCGATGCGCCCCTCATCGTCGCCGAAGCCGTCTGGCAGTACTCGCACCACGTGCTCGCCGGCCTGCGCACCCACCGCGGTCCGATCCTCACGGTCGCGAACTTCGCCGGCGACTGGCCGGGGCTCGTCGGACTGCTGGGCCTGAACGCCGGCATGACCAAGATGGGCACCGAGTACTCGACGATATGGTCGGTCGACTTCACCGACCCGTGGTTCCGTGACGGGCTGCGGGAGTGGACCGAGACCGGGCGGATCGTCCACGACGCGTCGCACGTCAGGCCGCTGCCGGAGCTTGCCCCCTCGCCCGAGCGCGATCTGGGTCGCGCGCTGGGCGACCAGCTGCTCGCCGAGAAGGCCATCATCGGTGTCTTCGACGAGGGCTGCATGGGCATGTACAACGCGATCTTCGACGACGAGCTGCTGAATCCGACGGGCATCTACAAGGAACGCCTGTCGCAGTCGGCCCTGTACGCCGAGATGCTCGTCGTCTCCGACGAGGAGGCGGATGCCGCGCGCGACTGGTTGATCGACCGCGGGATGACCTTCCGCTTCGGCACGGACGAGGCGACGGAGCTCACCGAGGGCCAGGTGCGGTGGCAGATGAAGATGTACATCGCGGCGCTGCGCATCGCCGACGATTTCGGCCTCGACGCCGTCGGCATCCAGTACCAGCAGGGCCTGAAAGACCTGGTGCCGGCGTCCGACCTCGCCGAGGGGGTGCTCAACTCCACCGAACGCCCGCCGGTGTTCTCGCGCGACGGTCGGCGCGAGCTGTTCGCCGGTCGAGCCATGCCGCACTTCAACGAGGCCGACGAGGGCGTCGCGGTCGACGCGCTGGTCACCGACCGGGTCTGGACGGCGATGGGGCTCGTGCCCGACAACACGCTGCACGACGTGCGGTGGGGAGAGGAGTACGACGGCGAGTTCGTGTGGGTCTACGAGATCTCCGGGTCGGTTCCCGCGTCGCACCTCGGGGGATGGGACAAGGCGGAGGGGTGGCGGCAGGGGCCGGTCTTCTTCCCCGCCGGCGGCGCCACCATCAACGGCGTCTCGCGCCCCGGTGAGCTGGTCATCAGTCGCGTCTTCATCGCCGACGGCATCCTGCAGGTCGACATCTTCCGCGGCAGTGCGGTCGAGCTGCCCGAGGCCGAGACGCGTCGGCGCAAGGAGGCGACCAACCCCGAGTGGCCCATCGCGCACGTGGTGCTGCACGATGTCTCGCGCGACCAGTTCATGGCCCGGCACAAGGCGAACCACGCCCAGGTCGTCTACGCACCCGACGCCGCGACCGCCGACAGGGCGCTGATCGCGAAGGCCGCTATGTTCGAACGCATGGGCATCGCGGTCAATCTGGTCGGCCGGGTGACGGTGTGACCGGCGGCGCGGGGGCCGCCTGATGAGCGGCTCGGGGGTCGTCGTGCTCGGCAGCGCGAACATGGATCTCGTGGTGCGCCAGCCGCGCCGCGCGGAGCCGGGTGAGACGCTCTTCGGCACGGATTTCTCGACCGGACCGGGCGGCAAGGGGCTCAATCAGGCGATCGCCGCGGCTCGCGCGGGCGCGTCGGTGCGCTTCATCGCAGCGGTGGGGGCGGATGCTTTCGCCGAGCGCCTGCGCGACCGGCTCGTCGCCGACGGGGTCGACGTCGAGGGGATGCGGACGGTGCCCGGTGCCACCGGTATCGCGCAGATCACCGTGACCGACGACGGCGAGAACACGATCGTGGTCGTGCCCGGGGCCAACGCCGATCGCGCGTTCAGCGAGGACGACCGTTCGGCGGTGGCGGCGGCATCCCATCTGGTCGTGCAGCTCGAGAGGCCGATCGAGCTGCTGGAGGTGGCCCTGCGCCATGCCCGCGACGCCGGGGTCACGACCGTGCTCACACCGGCGCCCGCGAGGGCGGGCCTGGATGCGCTGCTCGATCTCGCGGACGTGCTCGTGCCGAACGAGGGCGAGGCGATGATGCTGAGCGGTCGCGACGACGCCGAGTCCGCGGCGATCGAGCTCAGCCGGCGTGCCGGGACGGTCATCGTGACACTGGGCGAGCGCGGCGCTCTCGTGGCGCACGGGGGAGCGGTGGTGCGGCGCGTGGGGGCGCGCCCCGCCCGCGCGGTCGACACGACGGCGGCCGGCGACACGTTCGTGGGGGTGCTCGTGGCGCGGCTCGCCGACGGGAGGTCTCTCGACGATGCGCTCGACGCCGCGGTCGCGGGGGCGGCGATCACGGTCACGCGTGCGGGCGCGGCCGAATCGATGCCGTCGCGCGACGAGATCGATCGCGCACTCGACGCGCCCGTCGCGGCCGGCGGGGTCTGAACGGGGTCAGCGCGGCGCGGGCCCGGGGTCGATGCGCAGCACGGTGGGCGACTCGCCGACCGAGAGGTCGTCGATCACCCTCAGGCTGCGGGCGATCTCGTCGACCGCCGGGAGCACCGTGGCGACCCGCGCCCGATCGGAGCAGACCGCCGTCAGCGTGACGAAGTAGCTGCCGGTGTCCCAGGTGTAGGTCGCGAACGGCGGTGTGCGCTGGTCGGCCGGCAGGTCCATCACCAGCTTCTCGCCGACGCCCAGATGGGGATTGCGGAAGTCTTCGGTGTCGTCGTACTCCATCGGCATGCTGGCACGGGCCGTGCGCAGCTGAGGGGTGGCCTCCTGCAGCTGCGCCATCGCGACGACGAGCTCGGGGTCGGACTTCCATACCCACACCCGCACGCGTCCGGCGGCGCGCCGCATGAGCAGCGGCGCGGCCTGGCTCGCCGCCCACGCCAGGAATCCGCTGCCGGGGCGCTCGGTCGCCCCCACGGCGCGGTTGGCCTGTCCCAGCAGCATCCGGATCGCCGCTTTGCGGTGCCGTCGACCGCGCAGGCCCAGCGACTCCGTCACCGCCACCCACCGGGCGGGATCGGCCTCTGCCTGCAATCGCGTCGACATGCCTTCCAGGTTAGGCGTCGACGGTGGTCTTGCGGTGTCGGAGGTAAGTGGCAGGCTGTTCACCACGCCCCCGGGTCGGGGGCGATCGTCGTGCTCACACCTCGGAGTATCCCGTGCTCGGCAAGCTGCTCATCCGCTACCTCAAGACCTACCGCTGGTTCCTCGCGGGCGTTCTGACCTTCCAGTTCATCTCGGCCATGGCCTCGCTCTACCTGCCGCGCCTCAACGCCGACATCATCGACAAGGGCGTGGCCCAGGGCGACACGGGCTACATCTGGTCGACGGGCACGATGATGCTCGGCATCTCGCTCTGCCAGATCGTCGCGTCGATCATCGCCACCTACTTCGCCGCGCGCGCCGCGATGAGCGCCGGGCGCGACATCCGCCGCGACGTCTACGACAAGGTGAGCGCGTTCTCCGAGCGCGAGGTCTCGCAGTTCGGGCCGGGGTCGCTCATCACCCGCAACACGAACGACGTGCAGCAGGTGCAGATGCTCGCGATGATGGGCGCGACGATGCTCGTCACCGCTCCGCTCCTCGCGATCGGCGGGGTGGTCATGGCGCTGCAGCAGGACGTCGGGCTCAGCTGGCTCATCGGTGTGGCGGTGCCCCTGCTGCTGGTCGTCGCCGGCCTCATCATCAGTCGGATGGTCCCGCTGTTCCGCAGCTTCCAGAAGAAGCTCGACGCCGTGAACCGGGTCATGCGCGAGCAGCTCACGGGCGTGCGCGTCGTGCGCGCGTTCGTGCGGGAGCGCATCGAGGAGGAGCGCTTCCGCGAGGCGAACACCGACATCCTCGTGGTCGGTCGCAAAGTCGGATCCCTCTTCGTGCTGCTGTTCCCGCTGGCGATGCTCGTGCTCAACGTGACGGTCGTCGGCGTCATCTGGTTCGGCGGCATCCAGGTCGATTCGGGCGCCGTGCAGATCGGCACCCTGTTCGCGTTCATGCAGTACGTCGGTCAGATCCTCATGGGGGTCCTCATGGCGAGCTTCATGACGATCATGATCCCGCGCGCAGCGGTCTCCGCCGAGCGCATCGGCGAGGTGCTCGCGAGCGAGTCGACCCTCACGCGCGCCGCCGACCCGGTCACCCGCTTCCCCGAGCCGGGGTCGCTGCAGCTGCGCGACGTCGAGTTCACCTACCCGGGAGCCGAGTCGCCCGTGCTGCAGGGCATCGGCTTCGAGGCGGCCCGAGGCGAGACCGTCGCAATCGTCGGTTCGACCGGGTCGGGCAAGACGACCCTGGTCTCGCTCATCCCCCGCCTCTTCGACGCGACGGGCGGCGAGGTGCGCGTGGGCGGCGTCGATGTGCGCCAGGCCGATCTCGACGAGTTGTGGAAGGGCATCGGGCTCGTGCCGCAGCGCCCGTTCCTCTTCACCGGCACCGTGGCGTCGAACCTGCGCTTCGGGCGTGAGGAGGCCACCGACGACGACCTGTGGAAGGCGCTCGAGATCGCCCAGGGCAGCGACTTCGTCGCCGAGATGGAGGGGCAGCTCGAGGCCCGCATCTCCCAGGGCGGCACCAACGTCTCGGGCGGGCAGCGTCAGCGCTTGGCTATCGCCCGCGCCATCGTGCACCAGCCCGACATCCTCGTCTTCGACGACTCGTTCTCGGCCCTCGACCTGTCGACCGACGCGCGGCTGAGACAGGCGCTGTGGCGGGAGCTGCCGGAGGTGACGAAGATCGTCGTCGCGCAGCGCGTATCGACGATCACCGAGGCCGACCGCATCGTCGTACTCGAAGACGGACGCATGGTGGGGCTCGGCACCCACCAGGAGCTCCTCGAGAACAACGCCACCTACCGCGAGATCGTCGAGTCGCAGCTGGGGGTGGAGGCATGAGCGCTCCCGATGCGATGACCGAAGACGAACGGCTCGAACTCGAGCTCGCCGAGCAGGCGCGTCAGAACTCCGGCGACTGGGACAGCGTCGCCCCCGGCAAGGCCACGAACTTCGGCAGGAGCTTCGGCCGCCTCATCGGTCTCCTCCGCCCGCATGCCGTGGCCTTCACGTTCGTGTCGGTCCTCGGGGCGATCGGCGTCGTGCTCGCCGTGATCGCGCCGCGGGTGCTGGGCGAGGCCACCAACCTCATCTTCGAGGGCATCACCTCCCGCGCGCTCGGCGACTCCTTCCCCGTCGGCACGTCGCAGGCCGACGTCGTGGAGTCCCTCCGCAACTCCGGCCAGGGCGACCTGGCGAACGTCGTCTCGGCCATGCAGAACTTCCAGGTCGGCGCCGGTGTCGACTTCGACCGCCTCCGCGGGGTGGTCATCGCGGTGCTCGCGATCTATGTCGCGTCGTCGTTCCTCAGCTGGGTGCAGGGCTTCGTGATCAACATCATCATGGTGCGCACGATGTGGCGTCTGCGCGAGTCGGTCGAGGCGAAGATCAACCGCCTGCCCCTGTCGTACTTCGACAGGGTGCAGCGCGGCGAGCTCATCTCCCGCGTCACGAACGACATCGACAACATCACCCAGACCATGCAGCAGTCGCTGTCGACCGTCGTGACCTCCGTGCTGACCGTCGTCGGCGTGCTCGTGATGATGTTCACGATCTCGTGGCAGCTCGCGATCGTCGCGCTGATCTCCCTGCCCCTGATGGCCGTGATCTTCGGCATCGTGGGTCCGCGGTCGCAGAAGGCGTTCGGCATCCAGTGGCGCAAGGTCGGCCGACTGAACGCCCGGGTGGAGGAGTCGTTCTCCGGCCACGCACTGGTGAAGGTCTACGGCCGCGAGAAGGACTCCCGCGAGAAGTTCGAGGTCGAGAACCAGGAGCTCTACGAGGCGAGCTTCAAGGCGCAGTTCCTCTCCGGCATGATCATGCCGGGCATGATGTTCGTCGGAAACCTCACCTACGTCGGCATCGCCGTGCTCGGCGGTCTCATGGTGGCCAGCGGCAACCTGCGGCTCGGCGACGTGCAGGCGTTCATCCAGTACTCGCAGCAGTTCACGCAGCCGCTGTCCGAGCTCGGCGGCATGGCCGCGGTCATCCAGTCGGGCACCGCCTCGGCCGAGCGGGTGTTCGAACTGCTCGACTCCGACGAGCAGGAGCCCGACGCCGACGACGCGCCCACCCCGGTCGACGGCGAAGGGGTCATCGAGTTCGAGCACGTGCGGTTCTCGTACTCGCCCGACCGTCCTCTCATCACCGACCTGTCGTTCCGGGTCGAGCCCGGGCAGACGGTCGCGATCGTCGGGCCGACCGGTGCGGGCAAGACGACCCTGGTGAACCTCATCATGCGGTTCTACGAGCTCGACGGCGGACGCATCCTGCTCGACGGGCAGGACATCGCCGAGCTCACCCGCGACGCCGTGCGTTCACGCACCGGCATGGTGCTGCAGGACCCCTGGTTGTTCGCCGGCACGATCCGCGAGAACATCCGTTACGGACGCTCGTCGGCGAGCGACCAGGAGATCCTGGATGCGGCGACCGCCACCCGCGTCGACCGCTTCGTGCATTCGCTCCCCGACGGGTACGACACCGTGCTCGACGAAGACGCGTCGAACGTCTCGGCGGGCGAGAAGCAGCTCATCACGATCGCCCGCGCCTTCGTCGCCCGGCCCTCGGTGCTCATCCTCGACGAGGCCACCTCGTCGGTCGACACCCGCACCGAGCTGCTCCTGCAGCACGCGATGGCGGCGCTGCGTGAAGGACGCACGTCGTTCGTGATCGCCCACCGGCTCTCGACGATCCGCGACGCCGACCTCATCCTCGTGATGGAGCACGGCGACATCGTCGAGAAGGGCACGCACGCCGAGCTCATCGCGGCGGAGGGCGCCTACTGGCGCCTCTACCAATCGCAGTTCGAGCAGGCGGCGGGCTCGGAGACCACCGAAGCGATCACCGAGGAGGAATCGGCGGCCCGCTGACATGCCGCGGCCGTCGGCGGCGTTCATCGACGCCTCGGGTACAGTGAACCGGCAAGCACCGCACCGTGCGACTCATCCCGCCGCACAGATTGGCCGCCATCCGTGACCTCCCCCGCGACGCCTGACCACGTTCGTCCCGACCCCGATCGGCCGCTCACGATCCTGATCGGCTGCGATACCTTCGCGCCCGACATCAACGGGGCCGCCCGTTTCGCCGAGCGCCTCGCGGCCGGCCTGGTCGTCCGCGGCCACGACGTGCACGTCGCGGCGCCGAACACCGAGTACCGTCGTGCCGCCCCGCGGACCGAGGTGGTCGAAGACCAGCCGATGACGCTGCACCGGATGCCGTCCGTGCGCTGGCCGCCCCACGACTGGCTGCGATTCGTCTGGCCGTGGCGGTCGAAGCACTACGCGCGTCAGGTGCTCGATGCGGTGAAGCCCGACGTGGTGCACATCCAGTCGCACATCGTGCTGGGCCGCGGCCTCGCCCGTGAGGCGCGCAAGCGCGGCATCCCCATCGTCGCGACCAATCACGTGATGGCCGAGAACCTGCTCGACTTCACCGCCCTCCCGGCGTTCCTGAACCGCTACATCCTGGCGCTCGCCTGGGCCGACGCGAAGCGCACGTTCGACATGACGCGCGCCGTCACGACGCCGACGCGCAACGCCGCCGACTTCCTCGAGTCGACGATCGACCTCCACGGCGTCATCCCGATCAGCTGCGGCATCGATCAGGCGAACTACACCGCCGACCTCGCCCCGCGCGACGCGAACCGGATCCTGTTCGTCGGGCGACTGACGACGGAGAAGGGGATCGACGTGCTGCTCAAGGCGGTCGCGAAACTCGACCCCTCCCTCGACGTGTCGGTCGACCTCGTCGGCGGTGGCGATCAGCGGAAGAATCTCGAGACCCTCAGCGATCAGCTCGGCATCCGGTCGCGCGTCACCTTCCACGGTCACGCGTCGGAGGCCGACCTGCGCGCGTTGTACACGAGGGCGAGCGTGTTCGCGATCGCGTCGATCGCGGAACTCCAGTCGATCGCGACGATGGAGGCCATGGCGTCGGGTCTTCCCGTCGTGGCGGCGAACGCGGTCGCGCTGCCGCATCTCGTGCACGACGGCGAGAACGGGTTCCTGTTCGAACCGGGAAACGATGACGAGCTCGCCGCTCGCCTCACCGACGTGCTGACCGCCTCCCCGGAGGAACGGCTGCGCATGCAGAGGGCGTCGCTCGACGGCGTCTCCGTGCACGACATCGGCCGCACCCTCGACACCTTCGAAGCCCTCTACCGGGGCGAGCCGATCCCCTCGTAACCGCATGCATGTCGTGATGTTCGGTGACCAGCACGTCGAGTCCTCGGGCGGCGCGCAGGTGTCCATGCGGCTGCAACGCCGCTTCCTCGAGCGCGCAGGGCACACCGTGACGATCGTCGCGCCGCGCCTTCATGCGCGACGGGTCGACGATCCGGCGTACCTCGACCTTCCCTCGGTGCCCATCACCCCCGATCGCGAGTACGCGATGACCGTGCCCGGTCGCCGAACCGACCGGCGGCTCGACCTCGCGATGACCGGCCGTCCTCCCGTCGACGTGGTGCACGTGCAAGCCGACTTCTGGGGCGCCGTCATCGGGCACCGGTTCGCGCGGCGGCACGGCCTGCCGGTCGTCCACACGATGCACAACCGCGTCGACGTCGGTATCGAGGCGACCGCCCCCTTCCCGAAGCTCGTCCTGCGGATGCTGAACCTCTGGGCGGGGCGGATGCTGGGCCCTGTCCGTCGTCGGAGGATCGCGCCTTCGTCGGAGGATCGCACCGAGATGCTCCGCCCGCGCGACGATTCTCCGACGCGGATCGCACCGCGCGGCAGGGACGGGTGGGCGTATCTGCGGATGCTGGCCGAGGGCGCCGACGCCGTCACCGCACCCTCGGCGCACTTCGCGCGCAGGCTCGAGCAGCACGGCGTCTTCCCCCGGGTCGACGTGGTGTGGAACGGCATCGATGACGAGATCCTGGATGCCGCGCTCGACCGTGCGCAGGTCGAGACGCAGCATCCATCGCGCCCTCGTCTCGTGTGGGTCGGGCGCATGAGCCCTGAGAAGCGACTGCTGCCGTTCCTGCGCGCGGTCATCGAGTCGAAGGTCGCGGCCGACATCGAGATCATCGGCGGAGGCGGGCAGCGGCGCGCCGCCCGCCGGATCGTCGAGGCGGTCACCGCTCCCACGGGCGTGGAGTTCGCCGGGCGCCTTCCGTACGCCGAGACGCTCCGCCGTATCGGCGCGGCCGACGCGGTCGTTCAGACCTCGATCGGCTTCGAGACGCAGGGCATGACCGTGTTCGAGGCGGCGTCGCTGGGCACCCCGGCCGTGGTGTGCGATCCCGATATCGCGGCGGAGCTGGGCTCGGGCTACTGGGCGGTCGCCGACGCCTCGACGACCGCTCTCGCTCGCGCCCTGGGCGCCGCCGCCGCCGACATCGTCGACGGCACGTCTCCTCGGCCCGACGCGGCCGTCGCCGAGGCGTTCCGGCAGTCGTCCCGGACGGCGGCGATGCTCGCGGTGTACGACCGGGCGATCTCGCTCAGCCGCGGGAGGCGAACAGCAGGAGGGTCGTGAGCTGCCCGGCCAGCAGGCCGAACAGCACGACCGTTCCGCCGCCGAGGCCGATGCCGGCGAGAGCCTTGGGGCGGTCGCGGGCGGCGAGCCCCATCGCGCCGAGCGCGATCGCCGCGACGGCGACGATGCCCTGCAGTACCGCGAAGACGGTGGTGAACAGCCCGTAGAGGTCGAAGCGCGTCGCGGCGCTCCCGAGGACCGCCGCCGACACGACCGCCGACACCACCTGAAGAGCGAGGGCGGCGGCGACGAGGATCACCGAGATCAGCCCACCGGGATTGCCCACGCGGCGGCCGCCGGTGTGCGGGCGGTGCCCGGCATACGGGGGATTCGTCACGGTCGCCTCATCTCGTCGGCACGAGTCTAGGGAAGCCGTCAGCTCACGGCAGCCGGTTGCGGTCGGTGGGGAGGCGGCGGTAGCCGTCGGTGAACATGGAGCGGACGGAGGCCGCGATCGCGAGGACGGCGAGGAGGGCGGAGGCGAGGAGAACGATCATGGCAGTAACGCTATGATTGTGCGATTACAGCCACGAGTGGCAGGATGGCCATGAATCGCCCCTTTCCTGCCATTCACACATCGTGAGGTCGCACCATGAGAACGGTCGCCGTCGTCGTCCAGAACGGGTTCGCGCCCTTCGAGTTCGGTCTCGCGTGCGAGGCGTTCGGACTCGACCGCAGTGATGACGGAATCGAGCCGTTCGACTTCCGCATCGTGACACCCGACCCCGGTGTGATCCCGAGCAACCTCGGGTTCTCCATCAACGTCGAGCACGACCTGGCGTTCGCCGACGACGCCGACCTCGTGGTCGTCACCCCGATCCCGCGCGAGGACTGGGGGCGCGTCGACGTGCGCGTCGCCGATGTCGTGCGGCGGGCCGCCGACCGCGGCGCCTGGCTGCTGAGCGTCTGCAGCGGGGCGTTCGTGCTCGCCGCCTCGGGAGTTCTCGACGGTCACCGGGCGACGACGCACTGGCGGTACGCCGACGTGATGGCGTCGATGTACCCCGCGATCGACGTCGATCCCGATGTGCTCTACGTGCAGGACGAACGCATCATCACCAGCGCCGGCACCGCCGCAGGACTCGACGCGTGCCTGCACCTGCTGCGGCAGGAGCTCGGAGCCGAGATGACGAACATCATCGCCCGACGCATGGTGGTGCCGCCGCAGCGCGACGGGGGGCAGGCGCAGTTCATCGTCGCGCCTCTTCCCATCGAGGCTTCGCTCTCGCTCGCTCCGGTGAGCGACTGGATGCTGCAGAACCTCGCGCTCGATCTGACGGTCGATCAGCTCGCGGCGCGAGCGCACATGTCTCCGCGCACATTCGCGCGCCGCTTCAAAGCCGACTTCGGTGCGACACCGGCCGCGTGGCTGGGGCGTCAGCGGATCATCCACGCGCAACGGCTGCTCGAGCAATCGGGGCTCGGGCTGGATCGCATCGCCGCCGAGAGCGGATTCGGTTCGGCGGCGGTGCTGCGCCAGAACTTCGCGCGCACCCTCGGGATCACCCCGACCGCGTACCGCGCCCGGTTCGCCTGCACCGACGAGGCCCAACAGGCCGTCGTCGGGGCGGGGTCGGGCGCGACGCCCGAGCTCGTGCCCGTCGCCTGATCGAGCGGACCGATCGGGGTCAGGCGGCCGCGAAGGCGGCGTGGTCGGTGCGGGTGAGATCGGCGTACGCGTAGGCCCAGTCGACGATCGGATCGGCGAGGGCCCGGCCGCCGCCCGCGTAGCCGGCGACGGCGGCGGCGTTCGGCGACTGGGCGTGCGCTCGGGCGAGGGTGGCCGCGCATGCCTGTGCGTAGCGCTGGAAGGGGGCGTCGTCGAGTTCGACCATCTCGATCCCACCCTTCATGTCGTGGAACTGGCGCACGTAGAAGTCGCGATCGGGGCCGCGGACATGACCGAGGAACGGGTCGGACACCGCCTGCAGCACCCGTTGCAGCGAGACCACGCGAGCGCCCTCGCCGGAAGCGGCGACCACCTCGGTCAGCGCGGCGGGCTGGTGGGCTCCGCCGTACTGCTCCAGAACGCTCCGCCCCGCCTCCTTTCCCTGCAGCATGAGCGCGTGCCCGTCGCCGTCCTGCAGCAGCACGAGGAAGCAGCGCGTGCCGACGCTGCCGACGCCGACCACGCGCAGCACGACGTCGACGGCTTCGTAGTGGGAGAGCAGCATCCGCACGTCGACGTTCACCGAGGCGCGGTAGTCGCCGTCGACGGCGAGCATGAGGCGGGTGGTGTCGAGGTCGACGTGGACGGTGGTCGGGGGCTGGTCGACGAAGGCGAGGCGGCCGCCGTCCCCCTCGGTCGTGAGCCTGCGCACCGCACGTTTGCCCGTGCGGCGCTTGGCGTCGCGGATGGCCTCGACGACGACGCTCCGCGACTGCGGGTCGTAGGAGTCGAGCAGCTCGTGCGGGCTGAAGTGCTCGAAGTATCGCGCGAGCGGGTCGCGCTCGACCAGGCGATCGAGCACCCGCGCGTAGGTGCGCACGGCCGCGGCCGCAGACTCCCGCACGACGCGGTCGTCGCGGGACGTCTCCTGGCCGGCCAGGACGACGCTGGTGACGAGCCGCTTGAGGTCCCACTCCCACGGCGCCCATGCGGCCTCGTCGAAGTCGTTGAGGTCGAACACGAGCGAGCGCTGCGGCGAGGCGTAGAACCCGAAGTTCGCCACGTGCGCGTCACCGCAGGATGCCACGGCGATCCCCGTGCTCGCATCGCGCGCGAGGTCGGCCGCCATGACGGCGGCGGCTCCGCGATAGAACGCGAAGACGCTGGCCGACATGCGCTCCGCGCGCATGGGCACGAGCTCGGGCACCCGCGAGGCGTTCTGCGAGGCGAGGACGCCGAGAGGGTCGCGACCGGTCGTGGTGAGCAGCGCCAGATCGCGGCGCGGAAGCCGTTGCCGAGCCTCCCGTCCGAAGGCGCGTCGGTCTGCGGAGCTCGGCGGCGGTGTGCGCGGTTCTCTCGGTGCGGGCGTCGTCACGGCATCACCGTAGTCCTCCGCCGACAGGGCTGGTGGGAAGGAGGGGGCACTGATAAAGTTGAGTCAGACGCACTCAACTTTTATCGAGTGCCCACCGATTTCCAGGAGACCGCATGAACGCCACGCAACAGCCCGGACAGGAGGAGGCGCAGAGCGCCCTCGAGCAGTTCGGCATCAACCTCACCGACCGTGCCCGCCAGGGCAAGCTCGACCCCGTCATCGGGCGCGACTCCGAGATCCGCCGGGTGAGCCAGGTGCTCACCCGACGCACCAAGAACAACCCCGTCCTCATCGGCGAACCCGGTGTCGGCAAGACCGCCGTCGTGGAGGGACTCGCCCAGCGCATCGTCGCGGGCGACGTCGCCGAGAGCCTGAAGGGCAAGGAGCTCATCACGCTCGACATCTCGGCGCTCGTGGCCGGTGCGATGTACCGCGGTCAGTTCGAGGAGCGCCTCAAGAGCGTGCTCAAGGAGATCACCGAGTCGGACGGCCGGGTGATCACCTTCATCGACGAGCTGCACGTGCTCATGGGCGCCGGCGGCGGAGAGGGGTCGGTCGCCGCATCCAACATGCTCAAGCCGATGCTCGCGCGCGGAGAGCTGCGCCTCATCGGCGCCACCACGCTCAACGAGTACCGCGAGTTCATCGAGAAGGATGCTGCGCTGGAACGCCGTTTCCAGCAGGTCTATGTGGGCGAGCCGACCGTCGAAGACACCATCGCGATCCTTCGCGGACTCAAGGAGCGTTACGAGGCCCACCACAAGGTCGCGATCGCGGATGCGGCTCTCGTCGCCGCGGCATCCCTGTCGCACCGCTACATCCCCGCCCGTCAGCTGCCCGACAAGGCGATCGACCTGATCGACGAGGCGGCGTCTCGCCTGCGCATGGAGATCGACTCCGCGCCGCTGGAGATCGACGAGCTGCGGCGCCACGTCGACCGGCTGAAGCTCGAAGAGCTGGCGCTGAAGAAGGAGAAAGACGCCGCGTCGAAGGAGCGGCTCACCGCTCTGCGCGAGACCCTCGGCAAGGAGCAGGCCCACCTCGACGAGCTGCAGGCCCGCTGGGAGCGCGAGCGCGCCTCGCTCAACCGCGTCGGCGACCTCAAGACGAAGCTCGATACGGCCCGCATGGAGGCCGAGCGGGCGCAGCGCGAGGGCAACCTCGAGCGGGCGTCGCGCCTGCTGTACGCCGACATCCCCGCTCTGGAGCGCGAGCTCATGACGGCCGAGGGGGAGGAGACCGCCGACGAAGACCGTATGGTCAACGACCAGGTCACCGACGAAGACATCGCCGCGGTCATCGCGGCCTGGACGGGCATTCCCGTCGGGCGGCTGCTGCAAGGCGAGACCGAGAAGCTGCTGCACCTCGAGGCCGAACTCGGCAAGCGCCTGATCGGCCAGAAGGACGCCGTCAAGGCGGTCGCCGACGCGGTGCGCCGCTCGCGGGCGGGCATCAGCGACCCGAACCGACCGACCGGATCGTTCCTCTTCCTCGGGCCCACGGGTGTCGGAAAGACGGAGCTCGCCAAATCGCTGGCCGACTTCCTCTTCGACGACGAGCACGCCATGGTGCGCATCGACATGTCGGAGTACGGCGAGAAGCACTCGGTCTCGCGCCTGGTCGGTGCCCCTCCGGGATACATCGGCTACGAGCAGGGCGGTCAGCTCACCGAAGCCGTTCGCCGGCGTCCGTACAGCGTGGTGCTCCTCGACGAGGTCGAGAAGGCCCACCCCGAGGTGTTCGACGTGCTGCTGCAGGTCATGGACGACGGCCGACTGACCGACGGTCAGGGCCGCACGGTCGACTTCACGAACGTCATCCTGATCCTGACGTCGAATCTCGGCTCGCCGATCCTCATCGACCCGCTGCTCTCCCTCGACGAGAAGAGGGCGCAGGTGCAGGCGCTCGTGCGCCAGGCGTTCAAGCCGGAGTTCATCAACCGTCTCGACGACATCGTCATCTTCCAGGCGCTGACGGAGGACGACCTCGCCCAGATCGTCGAGCTGTCGGTCTTCGCGCTGCAGCGGCGTCTGCGCGAGCGTCGGCTGACGCTCGCCGTCACCCCCGACGCCCGATCGTGGCTGGCCGAGCGCGGATACGACCCGCTGTTCGGAGCCCGGCCGCTGCGCCGGCTCATCCAGTCCGAGATCCAGGACCGCCTCGCCATGGCGATCCTCGCGGGCGGGGTGCACGACGGCGACGTGGTCCGCGTCGACGTGGCCGCCGACGGGTCGACGCTCGTGCTCACCAGCGACGGCCCCGAGGACGACGCCCGGGTCTAGGCTGGCGCGTGCCTCCTTCGACCGTCGATCGAGACGCATCGCGGCGAAGGAGTGCACGTGTCGAAGAAGGTCAAGCGGGTTCCGAAGAAGGCGTACGAGGCGGAGCTCGAGCGGTTGCAGATCGAGCTCGTCGAGATGCAGCAGTGGGTGACGTCGGTCGGCGCGCGGGTGCTGGTCATCTTCGAGGGCCGGGATGCTGCGGGCAAGGGCGGCGCGATCAAACGCGTGATGCAGTACCTCAACCCGCGCCACGCGCGGGTGGTGGCCTTGCCCCAGCCGTCGGATCGCGAGCGCGGGCAGTGGTACTTCCAGCGCTACATCGAGCGGCTCCCGGCGGCGGGGGAGATCGTGCTCATGGATCGCTCCTGGTACAACCGAGCGGGCGTCGAGCGCGTGATGGGGTACTCGTCCGACGAGGAGTACCAGCGCTTCCTCGTGCAGACGCCCATCGTGGAGCGCCTGCTCGTCGCCGACGGCATCATCGTGCTGAAGTACTGGTTCTCGGTCTCCGACGGCGTGCAGCAGGATCGTTTCGCCTCCCGCGTGAACGACCCGATGCGGCGGTGGAAGCTCTCGCCCACCGACCTCGAGTCGATCGTGCGGTGGGAGGACTACTCGCGGGCGAAGGACGCCATGTTCGACGCCACCGACATCGACGAAGCGCCGTGGTGGACGATCGAGAGCGACGACAAGCGCGCCTCGCGTCTGAACGCGATCGCGCATCTGTTGAGCAGCATCCCCTACGAGCGACTCGAACCCGACGAGATCGAGATCCCCGACCGACCGCCCGTCGCCGACTACGAGCGACCGCCGCGCGACCTCCACCGCTCCGTGCCCGACATCGCGAGCGGCCTGGGCAAGAAGAAGAAGTGAGCGCGGGTAACGTCGGAGCATGAAGACGGCGCGGGCGCTCTGGGGCTCCACTCATCCCGGTCCGGCGCTCGTCGTCACGGCTCTCTCGCTCGCGCTCGGCATCGCGACAGGACTCGATGCCGCGCGCATCGCTCTGCTCGTCGCGTCGGTGCTGTGCAACCAGATCTCGGTCGGCCTCTCCAACGACGCCATCGACGCCGGCCGCGATCGCGCCGTGGGACGCACCGACAAGCCGATCGCCGCGGGCGTCGTGTCGGTGCAGCTCGCACTCGGTGTCGCGGTCGGTGCGGTCGTCGCGTCGCTGGCGCTGTCGGCGGTGCTCGGATGGGGGATGCTGGCGGGTCAGGCCCTCATGATCGCCGGGGCCTGGGCGTACAACGCGGGGATGAAGTCGTCGGCCTTCTCGCTCGTGCCGTTCCTCGTCAGCTTCGGGGTCTTCCCGTCGCTGGCGACCCTCTCCGCTCCCTCGCCGACCCTCGCCCCGTTCTGGGCCGCGATCGCGGGTGCGGCTCTCGGAGCGGCGGTGCACCTGACCAACGTGCTCCCCGACCTCGACGACGACCGGGCGACCGGGGTGCGCGGGTTCCCGCATCGCATCGGGCCCCGTGCATCTGCGCTCCTCGCGGTGGCGGGACTCTTCATCGGAGCGGCCGCCGTGCTCCTCGGTCCCGTCGACGGCGACCTCGGCCGGATCGCGTGGCCCGGGTGGCTGTTCGCGGCGGCCGTCGGCGTCGTGGCGGTGGCCACCGGCATCCGTGCCCTCGTGCGCCCGCCCGATCGCACGGTGTTCCGCTTCGTGATGCTGGCAGCGCTGCTGCTGGCCGCGCAACTGGTGGCGACGGGTTCGGCGCTCAGCGGCTGAGCCGTCGACGGGGTGACCCTCTCACGCCGCGCGGTCGAGGCCCATCGCGTAGGCGTGGGCGACGGCGCGGCCCGCGGGGGTGCCGAGCGCGACGCGGAGGGCGGCGCGGCGGAGCGCGTCACCGGTCGGGCCCATCGGACGACCGAGCGAGGTATTCATCGCGGCCAGCCGCGCCGCAGTCCGGGCCGAGGCGATGCGCCCGCGCTCCCAGCGTCGCAGGTCGGCGTCGGGGCGGCGATCGGCTCGCACCCACTCGATCAGGAGCGGGGCGAGCGTGGCCGCGTCGAGGAGGCCGAGGTTCATGCCCTGGCCGCCGATCGGGCTGACCTCGTGGGCGGTGTCGCCGATGACCAGCAGCCCGTCGCGCACGAGACCGGAGGAGACGGCGCGCCGCACGCGGAACGACGACGCCGCCGTGAGTTCGGCGGCGGCCTCGTGCTCGCCCCGCCTGTCGAGGGCGATGCGCAGTCGCTCGGTGCGGGCGGCGGGACCGTCGTGTTCACCGGCGTCCCACGCGACGAACCGTCGTCGTCCGCCGGGGAGCGGGAACGACTCGAGCACGCCGCCGTCGTCGAGGTGCACGACGGCCACCGGTCCGCCCGGGGCGGTGAGATCGGCCATCAGATAGCGGTCGGGGTACTCGCGCACGGCCACGCCGCCCTCGCGGAACACGAGACCGCGCGCCCCGACGCCGGCGGCCACCACCGCGACGCGGGCGAAGAGGGGCTCGGCGCCGTTCACGCACACGCGCACCCGGTCGCCGTGGGGGCGCACGGCCGTCACGTCGACGCCACGGCGGACGGCCGGCGCGTCGACGGCCAGCACCGCCTCCGTGGCGGACTGCGGGAGGGTCGCCACGAACGGGAACCGCGCAGAGAGCCGGTCGAAGCGCACCTCGCCGAGGAGTCGGCCGCCCGATCGTGCCTCGCCGCGCTCCACGCGCAGCGCGTCGGCCAACAACCGCTCGGTGACCCCGGATGCTTCGAGGGCGGCGAGAACCGGGGCGTGCAGGCCGATCGCCCGCGAGCCCGGTGATGCTTCGGGCCTCTTCTCGAGCACGACGACGTCGAGCCCGGCGCGATGCAGGCGCCCGGCCAGCAAAATCCCCACCGGCCCGGCACCGACGATCACCGCGTCATGCACGTCCTGCTCCCGTCGCGAGCAGACGGAACGGCGCGGGTCGGTCGACGCGCCACGGCCGGCCGAGGGCATCGGCGAGTTCGGCGGCGCGGTAGCTGCGGCGGATCGACCGCAGTCCGTCGGTATGAAGGAAGGTGCCGGGGGCGAGGGGGGCGACCCCGATCCCGTAGAGCGCATAGGCGAGGCGCCCGCGCTCGATGTCGGCGTGCAGCACGGTGCCCCGCGACAGGGCGAGCGAGTCGGCGGCGAAGCGGGTCAGTGCCGCGGGGGAGAGGTGGTGCAGCACGTGGTTCGACACGACGACGTCGAAGGTCTCGCCCGCGGCGAGGAGTTCGGACGAATCGGCGCGCACGAAACGGATGCTGCTCGAGCTCCGCCCTCGCGCGGCCTCATGCGCCCGCGGGTCGGGATCGGCGCCCGTCCAGTCGGCGACGAGCCCGTCCTTCCGGCTGAGGGCGTCGAGCCGGGCGACGAGGTCGCCGCCGCCGGAGCCCAGGTCGAGCACGCGCGCCGGTCGGCCCAGGCTCCTCAGGTACGGCCGCAGGCGTGTGCGATACACGCCGCCCCATCCGGCGACGAGCCGGTTGACGGTGTCGAAGCGACGATAGGTGGCGGCGAGGCGTACCGGGTCGCAGTCGGGGTCGTCCATGATCTCCGTGAGATCGACCGCACGTTCGCGCATGCTCATCGCGCGATCAGAGTCCGGTGGCGCCCGAGACCAGGTCGCGGATCGCGTCGGCGGGCGCCTCGACCCCGCGCACCGACATCCGCGCGGCCTCGATCGTGAGTCCGGGTCCGAAGGCGAGCACCGCGAGTCGCTCGCCCTCGCGACGGTCGTGCTCCAGCATGCGTCGCAGCACGAAGAGGATGGTCGCGCTCGACATGTTGCCGTACTCGCGCAGCACGTCGCGCGAGTCGGCGAGAGCGCTCGGGTCGAGGGCGAGGCCGTCCTCGACGCGGTCCAGGATGCTGCGCCCGCCCGGGTGCACCGCCCACGCGTCGACGGCCGCGGTGCCGCCGAAGAGGTCGAGGGCGACCGCCTCGATCTCGCGTCCGATGATGCGCGGCACCTGGGCGGTGAGGGTCATCTCGAACCCCTCGTCGCCGACGGTCCACACCATGTCCTGCTCGCCGTCCTCGGTGAGGCGGGTGCCGAACCCGTCGAGATCGAGGCGGCGACCGACCTGCCGGGCGGGATCGGCGCTCACGACCGCCGCGGCCGCGCCGTCGGCGAAGACCGATGCTGCGACGATCTGCTCGGGGTCGTTCGAACTGCGGATGTGCAGGGAGCACAGCTCCGCGCACACCACGAGGACGACCGCGTCGGGCTGCGCTGCCGCGATCCGGGCGGCGGCCCGGAGGCCGGGGATGGCCGCGGCGCAACCGATGAATCCGAGGTGGTAGCGCTCGGTCGCAGGCGAGAGCCCGAGGTCGCGCACTAGCAGATAGTCGGGGCCGGGCGCGAACATCCCCGTGCACGACACGGTGATGACGTGCGTGACCTCCGTGGGGTCGACACCGGATCGGGCCAGGGCGTCGCGGGCTGCGGCCGCGAACAGCGTCGGCACCGCGCGGCGGTACTCGGCGTTGCGCTCGCCGGTCGACGGCACGCGCAGCGCCGGGGTGCCGTCGCGCAGCTTCAGGCCCGATGCGTCGCCGCCGCCGAGCTCACCGAGCACCGTGTAGCGCGTATCGATCGCGGCGGCATCGAAGGCCGCGCCGAGCAGGCGGCGCGCGCGTCGGTCGATGGCGGGCTGCTCCGCGAGGAGGTCGCGCACGTCGCCCTGTCGCAGGCGCGTAGCGGGTACCGCAGTGCCGATCCCCAGGATGCTGGCAGTCATGCTTCACCATAGGCATAACCGGGGGCTCCGGGGTCGGTCTGGCGGACCATCTTGCCGGCGTCTATGGTGCGTCCGGCTCCGCCGACGATCGAAGCTCGCACTTGTATGCTGTCGAGCAGCGCGCATGGCCGATCGCCCCTGCAACGACAGGGCAGTGCGCGGGGGGTCCGAGTAGCTGAGAGGCTGACGATGGTCGACGAATCGTCCGTACCCGACGAGGTCATGCAGGCGACGATCGATGCGTCAGGCGCGCTGCTCGCGATCATTGCGCGGTCGCTCGAGCCCGCGCTCGAACAGGTGACGGTCGCGCAGTTCCGCATTCTCGTCATCCTGCATCGAGAGGGCCCGACGCGCATGGGAGCGCTGGCCGAACGGGCCGGGGTGGCTCCGTCGACCGTGACGCGCATGATCGAGCGGATGATCGGTGGTGGGTGGGTCGAGCGCGAGACCAGCGCGGCGAGCCGGCGAGAGATCTTCGTGCGGGCCACGTCCCGCGGCGCGGAGCTCGTCGACGAAGTGATGCGTCGGCGGAAGGAGGAACTGCGGATCGTGCTGGCCGACGTGCCGCCCGAGCGTCAGGAGCAGCTCCGGCGCGCGCTGGGGGCTTTCGCGGCCGCCGCCGGCGAGGCGGGCCCGCAGCCGGATTCGTGGCCCGTGCTCTGATCGCGGTCGCTATACCTCTTCGGACTCCGCGCGGGCGAGTCCGAGTGTGAGGATGTCGGTTCGCGCCAGCGCATCTATGACCGGGAACGTGTCGAGGGCCTCGCGGAACTCCTCGCGTTGGCGGTCGTCGAGCCGGCGCAGCACCCGTTCGAATTCGGCACGATACCGGGCGGCGATGTCTTCCAAGAGCTGAGCGCCGCGAGGGAGTATGCGCAGCGTCGCGGTCTCGGCCGCGCCTGCCGAGGCGACGAACCGCTCAGCGGCGAGTCGGGCGACGTCGTCGGCGATCTTCTCGGGGGGTCGATTGAGACGCGAGGGCAGATGCTCGAGCGGCCAGCCCCGTGATGCGAGCGCGACGAGGCGGACGTCGTCGAACCGCGCCCCTTCGGCATTGTTCGCGACGGCGCGAGCGGTGATCGCCAGGACGGCGCGGAGAGCTCCCATGACTTCGTCGTGCTCATCCACCTCGGGTGCGTTCGTATCTGTCGCCATACTTCCTCTTCGAAGTCAAACCGGAATTCGATTGGATGACCTCTGGTAGCTTCGGTTAACAATTGCACACAAGCAACCGTTGGCTTCATCGAAGAGGTCTCCTCTGTCGATGGCATCGGCGGTGCGTGCTCCGAACCACCCGATACGAAGGATTCACGTGAAAATCACTTCCACATGGAAGAAGATGGCGGCCGTCGCGGCCGTCATCGCACTGAGCTCGGCCGGCGCCCTCCTCGGCACGAGCGCGGCACAGGCCGCACCCGCAGACCTCTCGGTGACGAGCCCCACGTCCGGACAGACGGTCGACTCGCGCACCGTCACCTTCACCGGTAAGGGAACCAACGGCTCGCGCATCAACGTGCTGGACGCGAACGGTGACCGCATCCCGGGCACCGGCTCGACGACGGTCGTCAACGGCACCTGGTCGACCCAGGGCACGTACGCCGCCGACGCACCGGTGGCTCAAACCGTGTACGTCAACCAGCTCACCGGGTTCTCCGGCGACGGCGAGATCTCGGTCTCGTTCTCGCTCCCCGCTCCGAAGCCCGTCTTCTCGGTGACGAGCCCGAAGTCCGGCGAGACGGTCGACTCCCGCACGATCACGTTCACCGGAACCGGTGAGAACGGTTCGTTCGTGAACGTTCTCGACGAGAACGGTGACCGCATCACGGGCACCGGTTCGGCCGTCGTCTCCAACGGTGTCTGGTCGACGACGGGTACCTACCCCGCCGACGCGCCGGTCGCGCAGACCATCACCGCCTTCCAGACCACCGGGTTCTCCGGCAACGGCGAGATCTCGGTCTCGTTCTCGCTCCCCGCTCCGAAGCCCGTCTTCTCGGTGACGAGCCCGAAGTCCGGCGAGACGGTCGACTCCCGCACGATCACGTTCACCGGAACCGGTGAGAACGGTTCGTTCGTGAACGTTCTCGACGAGAACGGTGACCGCATCCCGGGCACCGGTTCGGCCGTCGTCTCCAACGGTGTCTGGTCGACGACGGGTACCTACCCCGCCGACGCGCCGGTCGCGCAGACCATCACCGCCTTCCAGACCACCGGGTTCTCCGGCAACGGCGAGATCTCGGTCTCGTTCTCGCTCCCCGCCC
>NZ_RBXJ01000003.1:0-11226 GCF_003635115.1 Microbacterium sp. AG1240 | reverse complement strand
CCCCGCCGACGCGCCGGTCGCGCAGACCATCACCGCCTTCCAGACCACCGGGTTCTCCGGCAACGGCGAGATCTCGGTCTCGTTCTCGCTCCCCGCCTCGGTCGTTCCCTCGCCGACGGCGACTCCGACCCCGGAGCCGACGTCGACGGCCAGCCCGACCGCGACGCCCATCCCCGGCCTGCCGGCCGCCAACGCCGGTTCGTCCGACAGCCTCGCGGCGACGGGCTACGACTCGACCGGAATCGCCGGACTGGCCATCGGTGGCGCTATGCTCGCCGGCGCCGGTGCGGTCTTCATGGCGATCCGCGCACGCGCCCGCCGGGTCAACTGACCTCGGACAGTGTGAAAGAAGCCCCCATCACCTCGCGGTGGTGGGGGCTTCTTCGCGTCGGGCAGCTCCGGGGGCGGTCAGCGCCGGACGGCGAACTCCAGCTCGATGAGGGGGAGTTCATCGCGAGGCACGACGACGGTGAGCACCCCGCCGTCGGGGAGCGCCGCTCCGACGGCATAGACGAAGGGATCGGTGTCGATCTCGACACCCGGAAGATCGTTCCCGTCGACGCGGACGCTCACTCCGTCGCGCACTGCCGACGCCCCCGGAAACGCCGGCGAGTCCCATTCGTGCAGGTCGACGCCCGCCCGTTCCCGGAAGTGGTTCATCAGGATGTGGCGCGCGTGGTCCACCAGCAACGCTTCGGGCGTCGTCCATTCGGACCTCTCGGCGTGCCACGAGGTGCGCACGGCCTCCCACAGTCGCGGGTAGCGCATACGCTCGACCTGCTCGATCAACCACGTGGGCCGCGGCCACGGCGGAACCGTATCGAGGGAGCGCCGCGTATGGTCGTCGAGGTCGGCGAGGTTCACCGGATCCGACCGATCGTCGGGATTGCGCCACAGCAGATAGCCCACGCTCACCGACATCGCGACCATCGTCTCGCCCTGCTGCTGCACCGTGAGCGCGAGACTGTCGTCGTCTTCGAGCGATCGCTGCGGAACGAAGCCCCGCGCGGGGACGGGCAACTCCCTCGCCCGCTCCGCCTGATCGATCCGCGGGTCGGGGGCGTCTTCAGGAAGCACTCCGGCGAACTGCATACTCTCGAGTGTGACCGTCCGACCCGGGGCCCGGCAAGAGACCGGCGGATGCTGCGCCGTCACCCCTTGACCGGGCGCGCTCGGCTTGATTCGATCAGCACATGCCCATCGTCGAGTCTGCGGACGGAACACCGATCCGCGCAGAGGCGACCGGCGACGGCCCGGTCGTGGTGGTCGTCAACGGCGCGTTCTCCACGGCGGCGGATGCCTCCGGGGTCGCCGATGCGCTCGTGCGGGCGGGGTTCACGGCGGTCGTCTACGACCGCCGAGCCCGCGCCGGCAGCGGCGACACGCACCCGTACGCACCCGAGCGCGAGGCCGACGACCTCGCCGCGGTGATCGCGGGAGTGGGAGGCGCGGCGGCCGTGCTGGGGCATTCGTCGGGCGCCGTGCTCGCGCTGTTGGCGTGTTCGCTGGGGGTGTCGACCGGAACACTGTTCCTGTCCGAACCGCCGTTCCACTTCGGAGAGGGCGAGCCGCCGTCGG
Source organism: Microbacterium sp. AG1240 (assembly GCF_003635115.1). GTDB lineage: Bacteria > Actinomycetota > Actinomycetes > Actinomycetales > Microbacteriaceae > Microbacterium. The sequence continues at coordinate 9,648 of NZ_RBXJ01000003.1, read as the reverse complement.
ATCTTCCCGAGCGTCTGCAGCGCGCGATCGACGAGGGGCGCCCGGCCGACGCGGTCACGACGTTCCAGATCGACGGCGTCGGTCTGCCCCCGGCGATGATCGAGCAGATGCGCTCGAGTCCGGTGTTCGACGGTCTCGTCGCGCTGGCGCAGTCGACGGTGTACGACGCCACCCTCACCCGGCAGGTCTCGACCCCCACGGCGGCGATGCGCGAGGTCGACGTGCCCGTGGTCGTGCTGACCGGCAGCGATACGTTCCCCTTCCTCCACGCGGCGTCCGAACGCCTCGCCGAGGAGGTGTCCGGTGCGGTGTTCGTCGAGGTCCCCGAGTCGGTGCAGCACCGGCTCGACCCCGTGGCCACCGCGCGGGTCGTCGCCGCGCACCTGCACGCGTGAGGCTGCGGCTGCGCAGCATCCATCCGATCGAGGAGACGACATGTTCACCACAGACAGAGCTTTCACCGGGTTCTCCGTCGACGACATCGACACCGCGCGCTCGTTCTACCGCGACACCCTCGGACTCGAGACCGTGGACGACGAGATGGGCTTCTTCAGCCTGAAACTCGCCTCGGGTGCGTCGGTGTTCGTCTATCCGAAGCCGAACCATGAGCCGGCGAGCTTCACGATCCTGAACTTCCCGACCGACGACGTCGAGGCGGCCGTGGACGACCTGAACGCGCGCGGGGTGACGACGAAGATCTACGGCGACGACGAGCTTCAGACCGACGCGAAGGGCATTCAGCGCGGCCGGGGTCCGACGATCGCGTGGTTCCGCGACCCCGCCGGCAACGTGCTCTCCGTTCTCGACGCCTGAGCCTGCCGTCAGAGCGTCGGCCAGCCCTTCGGGGCGATGGAGCCCGCGGGGTACTCGTCGAGCGGCACCGTGCCCGCGCGCCACGCGTCGAGCACGGGCTGCACGATGCGCCAGCACTGCTCGGCGGCATCTCCCCGCACCGAGAGCATCGCGTCGCCGTCGAGGATGCCCGAGAGCACCTCGGCGTAGGCGACGCGGCCGCCCTCGCCGAGATCGGCTTGCAGCGAGACGCGTTCGAGTACCAGCGGGTCGGCGCCGCCGTTGACGTTGAGACCGAGCGACATCGTGTCGGGGCTGAGCGAGAAGCGCAGTTCCGTGGGGGCGGTCTCGCCCGTGAAGCCCTGCGGCATGTGGCGCACGGGCTGGAAGGTGACGATGACCTCGGCATCCTTATCGGCGAGAGCCTTGCCCGAGCGCAGCGTGATCGGAACACCCTGCCAACGCGCGGTGCGGATCTCCACCGTCATCTCAGCGAGCGTCTCCGTCTCGCGCGAGGGGTCGACACCCTTCTCGTCGACGTACGACGGGTACTCGCGCCCGTCGACGGTGCCGGCGGTGTAGCGCGCGCGTCGCGAGGATGCCACCGGGTCGTCGCCGAGGACGTGCGTGGCGCGGAGGATCGCCGCGGTCGCGTCGCGCAGATCGATCTCGTCAAGAGACGCGGGCGGCTCCATGGTCACGAACGCCATCACCTGCAACAGGTGGCTCTGGATCATGTCGATGAGCGCGCCGGCACGGTCGTAGTAGCCGGCGCGACCCTCGAGGCCCAGCGATTCGTCGTACTGGATGACGATCGACGCGATGTCGTCGGCCGACCAGACCGGCTCGATGAGGCGGTTCGCGAAACGCACGCCGAGGAAGTTGAGCACCGTCGAGCGCCCGAGGAAGTGATCGACCCGGAACACCTGGCGCTCCGGAACGAGCTTGGCGAGCACCTCGTTGAGCTTGTGGGCGCTGGCCTCGTCGGTGCCGAACGGCTTCTCGAGCGCGAGGATCGTGCCCTCCGGGATCTCGACCGATTCGAGCGCCGTGCAGGCCTGCTCCGCGACGGCCGGGGGCACGGCGAAGTACAGAGCGGGCCGCCCCTCGGCGGCGTTCAGCAACGCCTGCAGGTCGTCGGGCTTCGTGATGTCGGCCTTCGAGTAGGTGGTGGCCGACACCGCGGCGAACGCGCCCTTCGCGTCGGTCGTCTCGAACGCCTTCTCGACCACCTCGCGCCAGTGCTCGTCGGTCCAGTCGTCCATTCCCGCGCCGTGCAGGCGCACGGACCGGTAGGGCTCGCGCACGAGCAGCTGACCGAGCGCGGGAAGAAGCAGTCGCGAGGTGAGGTCGCCCGAGGCGCCGAGGATGATGAGGGTGGTGTCGGCGGTCATGAGGCCCACCCTAGGACTCGCCGGGCGCTCCGGTCCGGTCGCTCTCCGGAGTTGACAGAATCATGCCGTGCCCGCACCTATCGAGGACTACGCACTGCTGAGCGACTGCCGCACGGCGGCCCTGGTCTCGTCGACCGGCAGCATCGACTGGCTGTGCCTGCCCCGCTACGACTCGCCCTCGATCTTCGGCGGCCTGCTGGGCGATGACGCGCACGGGTCGTGGAGCCTGCGTCCGACCGATCCGGCCGCGACCGCCGAGCGCCGTTACGACGACGACTCGTTCATCCTCGTGACCCGCTGGACGACGGAGGCCGGGACCGCCGAGGTCTCCGAGTTCCTCGCCTACGACGATGCGCGTCACGATCTCGTGCGGCGGGTCATCGGTGTCAGCGGCGAGGTGGAGTTCGAGAGCGTGCTGCGGCTGCGCTTCGATTACGCGCGCGCCCTTCCGTGGGTGCGGCAGATCGGTTCGCCCGACGACCCGGCGCTGCTGGCCATCGCCGGACCCGCGGCCGTGGTCGTGCGCGGTCCGCTGCACACCGCCCGCGACCACGCGCACCGCGCGACGTTCTCCGTGCCCGCCGATCACTCGGTCGACAGCACCCTCAGCTGGGCCCCGTCGTACGACGACGTTCCCGAGCCCGTCGACGTGGAGGGCGCGTGGGAGCGCACCCGCGAGTGGTGGACCGACTGGGCCAGCACCCTGTCGCACGACGGCCCGCACCATGATCTCGTGATCCGCTCGCTGCTCGTGCTGCGGGCGCTGACCCACCGCGACACCGGCGGGATCGTGGCCGCGGCGACGACCTCGCTGCCCGAGCAGGCGGGCGGCCCGCGCAACTGGGACTACCGCTACGTCTGGCTGCGCGACGCCGCTCTCACGCTGCAGGCCTACATCGCGCACGGCTATCTCGCCGCCGCAGGCCGGTGGCGCGAATGGCTGCTGCGCGCGATCGCCGGAGACCCCGCCGACATCCAGATCATGTACGGCATCGCCGGGGAGCGCGACCTCCCCGAGCGCGAACTGCCGAACTTCCCGGGCTACGAGGGGGCCTCCCCGGTGCGCATCGGCAACGGCGCCGTCGACCAGTGGCAGGCCGACGTGATCGGCGAGGTGATGGTGGCATTGGATGCTGCGCGCGAGGCGGGGCTGGCCGAGACGCCGTTCTCGTGGGCCCTGCAGCGGGCGCTCCTCGCGCACGCGGCGCAGACGGTGGACGAGCCCGACCAGGGGATCTGGGAGATCCGGGGCGAACCGCGGATGTTCACGCACTCCCGCGTCATGATGTGGGCGGCGTTCGATCGGGGCGTGCGCGCCGTGGAGCAGCACGGTCTCGACGGCGAGGTGGAGCAGTGGCGTGCGCTGCGCGATCGGCTGCGGTCGGCGATCGACACCACCGGTGTGGGCGATGAGGGCTACTTCGTGCAGCACGACGCGACGAGCGAGGTCGACGCCTCGCTGCTGCAGCTTCCGCTCGTGGGTTTCTGCGCCGCCGACGACCCGCGGATGCTGCGGACGGTGGAGCGCATCGAGAAGACGCTGATGCCCGACGGGTTCGTGCGTCGCTACCGCACCTCGTCGGGAGTCGACGGCCTGTCCGGCGACGAGAGCGCGTTCCTCGCCTGCTCGTTCTGGCTCGTGCAGCAGTACGCCGCGTCGGGGCGTCGCGAGGACGGCGGTGAGCTGATGACGCGGGTGTGCGAGGCGGCGAACGATCTCGGGCTGCTGTCGGAGGAGTACGACCCTGCGGGGCGTCGCCAGCTCGGCAACACCCCGCAGGCCCTCTCGCATCTCGCGCTCGTCGGCGCGGCCGATGCTCTGCGCGGCTGACTCAGCTGCGCAGAGCCTCGGTGAGCTTCACCCGGGCACCCATCCGCAGGAGGGTGTTCTGGTAGATGCGCGCGCCGACCCAGATCGCCGCGGCGCACGTGGCGAGCAGGACGACCAGTGACAGCAGCGGCTCCCACCACTGCGCGTCGCCGAGGTAGAGGCGCAGCGGCATGCCGACCGGCGCCGAGAACGGCACGTACGACATGACCGTGAGCACCACGGGGTTGTCGTTGAAGAAGATGACGAGGAAGTACGGCGCCATCACGAGGAGCATGAGCGGCGTGGTCGTCGACCCGATGTCCTCCTGGCGCGAGACCATCGCTCCTGCCGCCGCGAAGAGGGCGGCGAGCAGCACGAAGCCGAAGAGGAAGAAGACCGCGAACCACACCAGCGGTGCGCCGAGCCCGCTCAACAGCTCGGATTGGCCGGTGACCGAGAGTCCGACGATCGAGATCGCCGCCAGGCCCACGATCTGACCCATCGCGAGCACCGTGTTGCCGATCACCTTTCCCGCCAGGAGCGATCGCACCGGGATGGCCGAGATGAGGATCTCCACGACGCGCGTCTGCTTCTCCTCGACGACGCTCTGCGAGATCGTCGCGCCGAAGGTCGTCGCCGCCATGAAGAAGACGACGCCGAAGCCGATGGCCACGAGATAGCGGAGGGCGCCGTCGACCGCGTCGGCCGGGTTCAGCAACTCGACCGACGGGGTCTGAGCGAGCAGGCCGAGCACGTCGGCCGGGGAGCTGTCGTCGGCGACGACCTTGTACGAGAAGGCGCCGCCCGCGGCATCGGGCACCAGGGCTGCCTCGACGGTGCCGTCCTGCACGAGGGCGGTCGCCGCATCCGCATCGTCGGCGACGGTCACATCGAACCCCTCGATGCCGCTGACGTCCGACTGCGTCTGACTCGTCACGGCGATGGCGATGCGGTCGTCGCCGGCGTTGTTCGCGGCGATGCCTCCCCAGATGACCGCGGCGAGGGCGATGATCAGCAGGAAGGCCGAGGAGATGATGAACGACTTGCTGCGGAGCTTCGAGCCGATCTCGCGTTCGGCGACGAGCCAGACGCTCTGGAGTTCGCCCGGCGTGGATCGACGGGTGTGGGTGGGGGCGGAGGTGCTCACTGGATGACCTCCTTGAAGATCTGGGCGAGGGTCGGATGCTGCGGGGCGAAGCTGGCGACGTCGCCGCGCTCGACCGCGCGGCGCAGCACCCGCTGGGCGTCGTGCTCGGCGGCGTCGAAGAGGGCGTAGCCGCCGTCGAAGTCGACGACGGTGACCCCGGGTTCGTCGCGGATCCACCCGGCGTCACCCGTGGAGACGAGCTCGAAGCGGTGTCCGGCGTGCTCGGCGCGGAGGGCGTCGCGAGCGCCGGCGGCGCGCACGGTGCCGTCGGCGATGATCACGAGGTCATCGCAGAGGCGCTCGACGACGTCGAGCTGGTGCGAGGAGAACAGCACGGCGGTGCCGGCGGCTGCGCGCTCCTGCAGAACGCCCGCGACGACGTCGACGGCGAGCGGGTCAAGGCCCGAGAACGGCTCGTCGAGGATGAGCACTTCGGGGTCGTGCACGAGGGCCGCGGCGATCTGGGCGCGCTGCTGGTTGCCGAGAGAGAGGGTCTCGACGTTGTCGCGGAGGCGCTCCGACAGGCCCAGGCGATCGAGCAGCGATTCGGCGGCCGTCGTCGCTTCGGCCTTGCCATAGCCGTGGAGACGGGCGAGGTAGGCGATGTGCTCGCCCACGCGCATCTTCGGGTACAGCCCGCGCTCCTCCGGCATGTAGCCGAATCGGCGGCGGTCGGCGGCGGTCACGGGAGACCCGTCGAGGGCGACGCGGCCACCGTCCTTCGCCAGCACGCCCAGCGCGATGCGCATCGTCGTGGTCTTGCCGGCGCCGTTCCCGCCGACGAAGCCCGTCAGGCGTCCCTGGGCGACGTCGAACGTCACGTCGTCGAGCACGCGGCGACCGCCGTAGCTCTTGGTGATGCCGGTCAGTTCGAGCACGGCTCCTCCTTCTCCGGCACCCGTGCGGATGCCCGAGAACGACGTTACGCAGGCGGGTGCCGCGCAGCATCCGCCCCCGGGAGGGTTGGCCGTCTCCCCCTGGCGGGGGAGGGAGGTCAGTCGATGACGAACACGTTCAGACGGACCGCGGCGGGAAGGCGCTCGCCGGTGCCGACGAGGAGGCGCGTGTTCAGCCATTCCCACGGCCCGGCCGGCGCGGTGATCCGAGGGTGCGAACGGAAGTAGATCAGCGACGGGTCGACCTCTTCGCCCCGCGCGAGGCGGTCGAGGTCCGCCGGCGCGCCCGACCGCAGCCCTCGGTTCTCGACGAAGAGCCGGTCGCCGTCCGTCGTCTCGAGTCCGTAGGTGGCGCGGAGCACCTGGCGTCCGTCGGCGTGGAGCACCTGCGCGTCGACGCCGCCGGGAAGAACGTGGGCCTCGAGCCCGGGTCCGCGCGCGGTGCCGCCGAGGATGGGGACGATGCGTCGATGCTCGCCGCCGACGACACCGAGATCGACCGGGTCGCCCACCTCGACCTCCAGGCGCACGAGGAAGGTGAGGGACGGAGCCTGCGGCGTTGCGGTCACGCGGCGATCGTAACGCCGGATCAGGCGAGGCCGTGTCGGTGCGCGATGACGACCGCCTGCACGCGATCGCGCGCGCCGAGCTTCTGCAGCACGTTGGACACGTGCGTCTTGACCGTCGCGTCGCCGATGAAGAGGCGGGCGGCGATCTCGGCGTTGCTGAGCGCCTCGGCCATCAGGCGCAGCACCTCGGCCTCCCGCTCGGTGAGGCTCGCGCTCGCCGGGTGCGGGGGTGGCGCGGCGGCGATCGCCGGCTCGGCGTCGGGTCGGGCGAAGCGGGCGATGACGCGCCGGGTCACCTCGGGTGCGAGCAGCGCGTCGCCGCCCGCGACCACGCGAACCGCCGAGACGAGTTCCTCCGGACCGGCGTTCTTCAGCAGGAAGCCGCTTGCGCCGGCGGAGAGCGCCTGGAAGAGGTAGTCGTCGCGATCGAAGGTGGTGACGATGAGCACGGCGGCCTCGACGGAGGGGTCGGAGACGATCCGTCGCGTGGCCTCGAGGCCGTCCATGCCGGGCATCTGCACGTCCATGCAGATGACGTCGGGGTGGAGGGCGGATGCGGCGGACACCGCCTCCGCGCCGTTGGCCGCTTCTCCGACGACATCGATGTCGTCTTGGAGCGACAGGATCGTGCGGAAGCCCGCGCGCATCATCGCGTGGTCGTCGACGAGTAGGACGCGGATGTCAGACATGGGCGGCCGCCTTCGACGTCAGGGGTACGCGGATGCGCACGAGGTATCCGCCACGTGAGCGCGGGCCGATCTCGATCGTCCCGCCCGATGCGCCCGCCCGCTCGCGCATACCCAGCTGTCCGAGGCCCGGGGCGCCGGAGCCCACGCGTCCGGTGTTGGACACCTCCAGCTCGACCGACTCTCCGGTGTAGCGCAGCCGCACCTCGGCGGTGGCGTGCGGTCCGCCGTGCCGGCGGGCGTTCGTGAGAGCCTCCTGGGCGATACGGTAGAGGTTGACCTGTACGAGATCGGGCACCTCGCGTTCCTCGCCGACGACGTGGAACGTGGTCGGCATGCCGGCCGACCTCGTCGCCTCGACGAGGTCGCTCACCGCGTCGAGGCCGCGCGTGGTCGGAGCGGTGTCGGGCTCGGGGTCGGTGCCGTCGGGCGTCCGCAGCGTGGCGAGCAGCTGCCGGAGTTCTGTCAGCGACTGGCGGGCCGACGACTCCACGCCCTCGAGGATCTCTCGCGCGTGGTCGGGGTCTTTCGGCATGACCGCGCGCGCGGCTCCCGCCTGCACACCCATGAGCGAGACGTGATGGGCGACCACGTCGTGCAGCTCGCGGGCGATGCGAACCCGATCGAGGGCCACGGCCTGTGCCGCGGTGACCTCCCGCTCCCGCTCGAGTTCGGCGGTGCGCTCCTCGAGGGCAGCGCGCTCGCGCATCTGCTGGTGCGAGCGCTCGCCGAAGTAGTAGGCGCCGCCGAAGTAGAGGGCGTTGAGGAGGAACGTCAGGAGCGTATAGGCGATGTACGGCGAGAACGCCCCCGCGCGCGAGAACACCTCCTCGGTCTCGGGTACCGGGCCCGTGGCGTCGATGAGCATGACGATGGTGAGCCAGAGGAACATGCCCGCGATGATCGCGGCCCGCACGATGGTCGCGCGACGTCGGTTCGTCGACCAGGCACCCACCGTGTAGAGCGCGATGAACATCGCCACGTTGCCGGCGTAGAGCTCGGGGATCTGCATCGTCACGGCCACGAAGTAGGCGATGGACACGATGATGGCGACGATCGACGGCCAGCGTCGGCGGAAGGCGAGAGGCACCGCGAGCACGAATGCGTAGGCGACGGTGAGGGGCATCGCCGCCTGCCGGTCTCCGTACATCCCGGCGATCGCCGAGAGGACGGCACTGATCAGTGCGCCGACGAGCACGACGACCGCCAGCACGACGTCGGCGCGCCGCTGGGCGGGGGTGGCAATCATCCCCTCACGTTACGAGACGGCTCCTCCTCTCGGCATCCGCCGGAAGGGGGAGCGTGCACTCGATTCACAGGAATGCATCCATCGGAGGTCGCGTTCTTCCGAGGGTACGGGCCGTTCCCGGCCGCACAACCGAAAGGATCCCCGTGACTGACTACACGATCGGCTACATCGTCGGCAGCATCTCGAGCACCTCGATCAATCGGCGTCTCTCGAAGGCGCTGGAGCGCGTCGTTCCCGACGGCGTGAAGCTCGTCGAGATCCCGATCGCCGACCTGCCGTTCTACTCGCCCGACTTCGACGCGGACTTCCCGCAGGTCGCCCGCGACTTCAAGCAGTCGATCGCCGACGTCGACGGCGTGATCATCCTCACCCCCGAGTACAGCCGGTCGATCCCCGGGGTGCTCAAGAACGCCCTCGACTGGTCGGCGCGTCCCTACGGTGAAGCCTCCTTCGACGGCAAGCCGACCGCCGTCATGGGCACGTCGCAGGGCCCGATCTCGACGGCCGTCGCGCAGCAGCACCTCAAGACGATCCTCAGCCACTACAACGCTCCCGTGCTCGGCCAGCCCGAGGGCTTCATCCAGTCGACCCCCGGTCTGTTCGAAGACGACGGGACGATCACGAACGAGGGAACGGCGGCGTTCCTCCGCTCCTACCTCGACGCTTTCATCGACCTGATCGGTCGCTACGCGCCCGCCGATGCTTCGGAGTCGAAGGCTGCCTGAGCGCCATCGGTCGCTCCAGACGCCCCCGGTCTTCGTGACCGGGGGCGTCTGGCGTTCGGCGGCTCGCGCCGGTGCGTGCGGCACGGGCGCGGGTCGCGCGGGCACCGGCTCGCCCGCACGCACGGCGAGGTGAGCCCGCGCGCACGTCAGGGGCGCGGGTCGGAAGCGTGGGTCAGGCGGCGCGGGTTAGAAGGGTGCGGTGCTCTCGGTTGGGTGATCGTGGTCGGGTGCGGGTCGGAAGACGGGGACTTTCCGTTCTGGTCGTACCACGAATCGTCTGCCGCTGGGGGATGCCCATTCGAGTGCGCCGCCGCTGTCGGGGATCGGTGTGACTCTCCACCCGCCGTGGTGCTTGATGGTGTGGTGCCCGACGCATAGTG
>NZ_RBXJ01000002.1 GCF_003635115.1 Microbacterium sp. AG1240 | reverse complement strand
TTCTCAAAGATCGGACGCACCTGCAACTCAGCCTCATCAGCCTCGCCCGCAGGGCAACTTCACTACCTTATCCCACCCACACCGACTGTCAAATCGACGTTTCGAGTCCGTGAGGAGCCGAGAGCGCGCCGGATCGACGCCCGTGTGGCGGGCAACCCGCTTCCCTGACCTGACGGCCAGCCGCACTCGGAGTGCGAAGGATTCGGGAGGTGTTCTCCGCTTGAGGGTGGGGCAAGTCTTTCGGACTTTCCGCTCTTCCCTGTGGGGCGAACAGATAGAAACTTACGCGGGATGCGACGTCTCGGCGAATCGTGCTGCATCCCGGGCGTGTCGCGGCGTCGGAACGACCGTCATCCGGTAGTGGATCGCCGTGATTCCGCGGATCCGGAGCGGATCACCGTCACCACCGCGGCGAGCGCGAGCGTCGCCGCTCCCCACCCGCCGGCAGCCGCCGGAAGGACGCGATATGCCAGGTGCTGGACCGTCCACTCGGAGGTGATCGGCCCGTACGCGACGAGCCCGACCGCCCACGCGGCCACGAGGACGACCGGCAGTGACAGCCACCACACCGCGCGAACGGCCGTCGGCAGCATCCGGTGCACCTCGTCGGCGTCGCGACGGACGATCCACACGGCCGCCCAGATGCCGATGATCACCAGGCCGATCACCGACGAGCCGTGCTGGAGCCACTTGTATCCGATCATGGGGCCCCACGGTTCTGCGAGAGCGGGGAACAGCGCGACGCCCCATCGCCCCTCGTGCGTGAAGAGATCCCACACGATGTGCGTGATCACCCCGAACAGCAGCGACACGACGAGCAGCGCCACCGAGGAAACGGTGATCGTGCCACCGGCGTCGGCGAGGGTTCCGCGGAGCGCGCCTCGCGGGCCGGTCGTCCACTCGGTCGGAAGCCGCTCGGCGACCCACCGCGGCGAGAGCTCCCCCGCCGCCGGGCGCAGGACGCACCGCCACACCAGCAGCAGCACGAGGGCGACGGCGACCGTGCCGGGCAGTGCCCACGCGCTGTGCGTGATGCCGTAGAGCGGGAGCCCGGTGCGGACGAACAGCGGAAGATCCGGCGTCATGGCGCCGACCGCGATGGCCGCGGGAATCAGCGGAGTGCGAACGAACGGCAGAGCCACCACGGCATGGCTCGGCGTGAACGGCATGATGCGCCCGGGTCAGCCCGCGACGAAGAGGCCGGCGAGGGTCTTCTTGCCGCGCCGGAGCACCGACACTCCCCCGGGAAGGCTCCCGGTGACCACCGCGTCGTCGGCCTCGATCCGCTCGCCGTCGAGCGAGACGCCGCCCTGGGCGATCGCCCGGCGGGCTTCGCCCAGGCTCGCGACGAGCCCGGTCTCCACCAGCGCCTGCACCACCGTCGTGCCCGATGCGACCTCCGCGTGCGGCAGCTCGTCGAGGGCTTCGCGCAGCGTCCGCGCGTCGAGACCCGACAGGTCGCCCTGCCCGAACAGGGCGTCGGATGCGGCGATCACGGCCGCGGTCGCATCCGCACCGTGCACGAGGGTCGACACCTCCGACGCCAGACGCTTCTGCGCCGCACGCCGGAAGGGCTCGGCCTCCACGAGACGCCCGTACTCCTCGATCTCGGCACGGGTCAGGAACGTGAACACCTTGAGGCGCTCGACCACGTCGGCGTCGTCGGTGTTGAGCCAGAACTGGTAGAACGCGTACGGGCTGGTGAGATCGGCGTCGATCCAGATCGCGTTGCCCTCGCTCTTGCCGAACTTCGTGCCGTCGGAGTTCGTGATGAGCGGTGTGCCGATCGCGTGCACCGACGTGCCCTCGACGCGATGGATCAGATCGGTGCCGCTGGTGAGGTTGCCCCACTGATCGCTGCCGCCGGTCTGCAGGACGCAGCCGTACTGCCGGTGCAGCTCCAGGAAGTCGAGCCCCTGCAGGATCTGGTAGCTGAACTCGGTGTAGCTGATCCCCGCCTCGGAGTTGAGACGCGCGCTCACGGCGTCCTTCTTCAGCATCGTGCCGACGCGGTAGTGCTTGCCGATCTCGCGGAGGAAGTCGATCGCGCTGAGAGGCGCGGTCCAGTCGAGGTTGTTGACCATGCGCGCGGCGTTCTCGCCGTCGAAGCTGAGGTAGCGCTCGACCTGCTCGCGGAGGCGCTGCACCCACTCGGCGACGGTCTCGCGGGAGTTGAGGGTGCGCTCCGCCGTCGGACGCGGGTCGCCGATCAAGCCGGTCGATCCGCCGACGAGCCCGAGCGGACGGTGTCCAGCCAGCTGCAGCCGCCGCATGGTGAGCAGCTGCACGAGGTGGCCGAGGTGCAGGCTCGGAGCCGTCGGGTCGAATCCGCAGTAGAAGACCAACGGCTCACCGGCGAGCGCCTCGCGCAGGGCGGACTCATCGGTCGAGACGTGCACGAGTCCTCGCCAGACGATCTCGTCCCAGACGTTCTCGAAGGTCGGATCGATCATCGGTTCGGCGGCGTCAGACACGACGTCGAGCGTATCAAGCGGGGCGGCGCGCGCCCGACGTCACAGCCCGAGCTCGTGCGCGAGCGTCTGGGTGCGGGCGACGAGCTGCGCGCGCTGCTCGGCGACGCGCGCGGGAGCGGTGCCGCCGACCCCGGTGCGACGGCCGACCGAGCCCTCGATCGACAGCACCTCGCGGACGGCAGGCTCCAGCAGGGGCGAGACCGACGCGAGCAGCGCATCGTCGGCGTCTTCGAGCCCGATCCCGCGGTCTTCGCACGCGCGCACGAGCTCGCCCGACACCTCGTGGGCGTCGCGGAACGGCACGCCGCGGGTGACGAGCCATTCGGCGACGTCGGTCGCGAGCGAGAAGCCCTGGGGAGCGAGATCGGCCATGCGGTCGGTGTCGAAACGCAGGGTCGCGATCATGCCGGTGAACGCGGGGAGCACCGTCTCGAGGGTGGTGACGGTGTCGAAGACCGGCTCTTTGTCCTCCTGCAGGTCTCGGTTGTACGCCAGCGGGAGCCCCTTCAGCGTGGCGAGGAGCCCGGCGACGTTGCCGATCAGGCGGCCGGATTTGCCCCGCGTGAGCTCGGCGATGTCGGGGTTCTTCTTCTGCGGCATGATGCTCGAGCCGGTGGAGTAGGCGTCGTCGAGGGTGACGAAGGAGAACTCCCGCGTGTTCCAGAGGATGATCTCCTCCGACAGCCGCGACAGATCGACCCCGATGAGCGCTCCGACGAAGGCGAACTCGGCCACGACGTCGCGCGCGCTCGTGCCGTCGATCGAGTTCTCGGACGGTCGGGCGAGGCCGAGTTCGTCGGCCACCAGCTGCGGGTCGAGCCCGAGGGTGGACCCGGCGAGCGCACCGCCGCCGTAGGGAGAGACCGCCGCGCGCGCCGACCAGTCGCGCAATCGTTCGAGGTCGCGCACCAGCGGCCAGGCGTGCGCCTGCAGATGGTGCGCGAGCAGCACCGGCTGCGCGTGCTGCAGGTGCGTGCGTCCGGGCATGATCGCGTCGGCGTGGGCGTCGGCCTGCGACACGAGGGCGTCGATGAGCCGCACGACGTCGCGGGCGATCACCCGGGCGTGGTCGAGCAGGTACAGACGCACAAGGGTCGCGATCTGGTCGTTCCGGCTGCGCCCGGCGCGGAGTTTGCCGCCCAGCGCCGGACCCACGATGTCGATGAGGGCTCCCTCGAGAGCGCCGTGGACGTCTTCGTCGTCGGGCGCGGCGACGAGCGACCCGTCGGCGACGCGACGACCGAGCTCATCGAGCCCTTCGTGCATCGCAGCGGCCTCGTCGGCGGTGAGGTAGCCGGCGGCGGTGAGCGCGGTGGCGTGCGCGTGCGATCCGGCGATGTCGTACGGCGCGAGCACCCAGTCGAAGTGGGTCGATCGGCTCAGGGCGGCGAGCTCGGGCGACGGCCCCCCGGCGAATCGGGCGCCCCAGAGCGCTCCCTCGTTCGTGCCGTGACCGCTCGTCGTGCTCATCCTCTCAGCCTACCGAGGGCGCCACGCGGCTCCGCTCCGGGTCGCGCACCATCCATCGCGCGGCGCGGTCGATCGCCGACTCCAGCGGCCCGCGCCCGATGAGGAGCGCCCACAGCGTGCACCCGACGATGAGGCCGACGGTCAGCGGCCAGAACGGTTCGAGCGCCCGGAAGGCGGTCAGCGCACCGGTCTCGCCCAGGACGGAACCGGCCCAGATCGCCCACACGATCAGCTGAGCGCTGTACGCGGTGAGCGGCATCGCCCCGACGGCGCGCAGCGGAACGACCGCCCAGCGCAGCGGCGTCCGGCACAGCAGCAGGCACCCGGCGATCACGGCGACGGCGAAGGCACCCGAACCGACCACCTCGAGAAGACCCGTCGAGTGCGCCTCGGCCGTCCAGACCGAGGCGAGGTACCCGCGATCGAACGTCGGGTCGGCCCCCGTGGTCACGGCGAGTGCCGAGCAGACGGTGGCGATCCCGGCGCCGACGGCGAGCATCGCCCCTTGCGCGGACAGCGAGCGCAGGTCGATGCGGCCGAGGGCCATCCCGACGAGGAGGAAGGCGATCCAGGTCGGGAACGGGTAGGCCCAGCCGATCGAGACGGCCACCGTCTCTCCCAGAGTCGTCTCCCAGAAGGGGAGGGCGTCGAGCCACGCCTGGGCGAACGGCATCACCGCGGCGACCGCCGCCGCGATTCCGAACAGCGCGGGCGCGCGAAGGCCAAGGAACGGCAGGGACAACAGGAAGAGGATCGCGTAGGCGGGAAGGATGACGTACACCGGAACGCCGGTCGCCGCCAGCAGGAGGCCCAGCACCCACAGCACGCCCGCCCGCACGGCGAGCCTGCCCGACGCCCGGGCGCGGGAGCCGCCGCGCAGCGGTGTGCGCCCGCCGGTGACCAGAGCGATCGACACCCCCGCGAGAGTCGCGAACAGGATCGACGACCGCCCGTTGACGATGTCGACCCAGGTCTCGGGGCGTGCCGAATCCCACGGCTCGATCGACAGCAGGTGGGCCGCCAGCATCCCGACGACGGCCAGTCCACGTGCGAGATCGAGCCCGGCCAGACGGCCGGGCCCGTCGAGGCGCGCCCATCGCGAGCGCACCCAGGAGGTCATTCCTGTCGCAGCAGCCACACCAGGAGGGCCTTCTGCGCGTGCAGACGGTTCTCGGCCTCGTCCCAGACCACGCTCTGCGGTCCGTCGATGACCTCGGCCTCGACCTCGTACCCGCGGTCGGCGGGGAGGCAGTGGATGAAGATCGCGCCGGGGTCGGCGAGCGCCATGAGCGCGCCCGTGACCTTGTAGGCGCCGAGGTCGCGCAGGCGGGCCTGCTTCTCCTCCTCCTTGCCCATCGACACCCAGGTGTCGGTGACGACGACGTCGGACCCCTCGGCCGCGCGCACCGGGTCGGCTTCGAGGACGACCGAACCGCCCGTGCGGGCGGCGATCGCCTGCGCGTCGGCGACGACGTCGGCGCGCGGGGCGTACTCCGCGGGCGAGGCGACCCGCACGTGCATGCCGGCGGTGACCCCGGCCAGGAGGTACGAGTGCGCCATGTTGCTGCGCCCGTCGCCGAAGAACGACAGCGTGAGCCCGGCGAGCTCGCCCTTGTGCTCGCGGATGGTGAGCAGGTCGGCCAGCAGCTGGCAGGGGTGGAAGTCGTCGCTGAGCGCGTTGACCACCGGCACCCGCGTGCCCCGCGCCATCTCTTCGAGCCCCGCCTGCGCGTAGGTGCGCCACACGATCGCCGCCACCTGGCGCTCGAGCACGCGCGCCGTGTCGGACGGGGTCTCCTTGCCGCCGAGCTGGCTGTTGGCCGTGGAGATGATCAGCGGCGAGCCGCCGAGATCGGCGATGCCCACCGCGAACGAGACCCGCGTGCGGGTGGAGGACTTGTCGAAGATCACCGCGACCGTCTGGGGTCCGGCGAGGGGCTTCTGCGCCCACCGGTCGCGCTTGAGCTCGATCGCGAGGTCGAGGATCTCGGCCTGCTCGGCCGGGGTCAGGTCGTCATCGCGAAGCAGATGGCGGGTCACGCGGGTACCTCCGCAGGTGTATCGGGTGTCGGGTCGGTCGTCTCGTCGAGGATCAGGGCATCGCCCACGGTCGCAAGGGACGCGGCGAAGAGGGCGAGGAACTCGCGCACCTCGGCATCGCCGATCGTGAGCGGCGGGGCGAGGCGGATCGTGTCGTCGTTCGCGGCGTTGACGATGAGCCCGTGCTCCTGGGCCGCAGCGACGACGGCCTTGGCGACCGGGGCGGTCAGCGCGACACCGAGCAGCAGACCCGCGCCGCGGATTCCGCCGACCAGCGGCGACGCGAGGCCCATGATGCCCGCGCGGAGCTCTTCCCCGCGCGCGGCGGCGTTCTGCACGAGACCCGCCCGCTCGATCTCGTCGAGCACGGCGCCGGCGACGGCCGTCGCCAGGGCGTTGCCGCCGAAGGTGGAACCGTGGGTGCCGGGGAAGAACAGGTCGCTCGCGTGGCCGAAGGTGACGAGCGCGCCGATCGGAAACCCGCCGCCCATGCCCTTGGCGAGCGTGATCGCATCGGGCACGATTCCGGCGCGCTGGAAGGCGAACCACTCCCCCGTGCGCCCGGCGCCGGTCTGGATCTCGTCGATGATGAGCAGCGATCCGGATGCCTCGGTCAACCGCCGGGCGGCCTCGAGGTACCCCTCCGGCAGCTCGACGACGCCGGCCTCGCCCTGGATGGGCTCGACGAGCACGGCGGCGACGCGTTCGTCGAGCGCCGCCTCGAGCGCCTCGATCGTCGCGTCGATGTGCTCGACGCCCGGGGTCATCGGGAGGAAGTCGGCCTGGAGCGCCGGCTTGCCGGTCAGCGCGAGAGTTCCCATCGTGCGCCCGTGGAAGCCGCCCTTGAGAGTCAGGATGCGAGGCCTGGCGGAGCCTCCGTGCAGGCGAGCCAGCTTGAAGGCCGCTTCGTTGGCCTCGGCCCCGGAGTTGCCGAAGTACACGCGCCCCTCCGGCCCCGTGCCGGCGAGACGCTTCAGCCGAGCGGCGAGCGCCAGCTGCGGCGGGGTGGCGAAGTAGTTCGACACGTGCGCGAGGGTCGCCGCCTGCCGTGACACCGCGTCGACGAACACCGGGTGCGCGTGCCCGAGGGAATCGACCGCGATACCGGCGAGGAAGTCGAGGTAGCGACGCCCCGTGTCGTCGAAGAGGTGGGAGCCTTCGCCGCGCACGAACAGCGCCATGCGGTCGCCGAAGCTCCGCACGAGGTCGCGTCCGGCGTCTTCCTGCCAGGTGGTGTCGGTCATGCGACGACCTCCGTTCCGATTCCCTTGCTGGTGAACAGTTCGACGAGCACCGAGTGGGGCACGCGCCCGTCGATGATGGCCGCCGTCGGCACGCCCCCGTCGACGGCATCGAGGCACGCCTGCATCTTGGGGATCATGCCCGACTCGAGCCGCGGCAGCATCGCGCGCAGTTCGGTCGAATCCAGGTGCGAGACGAGCGACTCCCGGTTCGGCCAGTCGGCGTACAGGCCCGCGACGTCGGTGAGCACGACGAGCTTCGTCGCGCCGAGCGCGACGGCGAGGGCGGCGGCCGCAGCATCCGCGTTGACGTTGAGCGAGTGACCCGGGTGATCGAGATCGGGGGCGATACTCGAGACCACCGGGATGCGTCCGGCGTCGAGGTGATCGAGCACCGGGCGCGGGTCGACCGACACGACGTCGCCCACCCGTCCGAGATCATGCTCGACGCCTCCGACGGTGACGCCGCGGCGCCGTCCGCCGAAGAGACCGGCGTCCTCGCCGCTGAGCCCCGTCGCGAGCGGCCCGTGCGCGTTGATCTTCGCCACGAGCTGCGGATTGATCTGCCCGGTGAGCACCATGCGCACGACGCTGATCGCCTCGGTCGAGGTGACGCGGTAGCCGCCCTTGAACTCGCTCGGGATGGCCAGCCGGTCGAGCATGGACGAGATCTGCGGACCGCCGCCGTGTACGACGACAGGTTTGACCCCGACGTAGCGGAGGTAGGCGATGTCGGCGGCGAAGGCGTCCTGCAGCTCGTCGCTGACCATGGCGTTGCCGCCGTACTTGACGACGACGATCTGATCGCGGAACTTCTGCAGCCAGGGCAGCGACTCCACCATCGTGGCCGCCCGCGCGCTGGCGGTCGCGGGATCGGTGTCTTGCAGGTCGATGTCGCTCATGAGGAGTAGGCGCTGTTCTCGTGGACGTAGTCGTGCGTCAGGTCGTTCGTGTAGATGGTCGCGGTGGCGTCGCCGACCTTCAGGTCGATCACGACGTCGGTCTCGCGCGGCGTCAGGTCGACCTCCTCGCGGGGCCGGTCGGGCCCGCCGTTCGAGCACACGCGCACCCCGTTCATCTCGACGTCGACCGCGTACGGGTCGAACTCCGCCCGGGTCGTGCCGATCGCGGCCAGCACCCGGCCCCAGTTGGGGTCGTTGCCGAAGATCGCCGCCTTGAAGAGGTTGTTACGGGCCACCGAGCGCGCCACCTCGACGGCTTCGTCTTCGGTGGCGGCGTGCACGACGGTGATACGGATGCTGTGGCTCGCGCCCTCCGCATCGGCCTGCAGCTGCACGGCCAGGTCGAGGCAGACCTCGGTCAGCGCGCGGCGGAACGCGTCGGGGTCGGGGACGACGCCCGAGGCGCCGCTGGCGAGGAGCGTGACCTGGTCGTTCGTCGACATGCAGCCGTCGGAGTCGAGCCGGTCGAAGCTCACGCGCGTGGCGGCGCGCAGGTGCGCGTCGGCGTCGGTCGCGTCGAGGACGGCATCGGTCGTGAGGACGACGAGCATCGTGGCCAGGCCCGGCGCCAGCATCCCGGCGCCCTTCGCCATACCGCCGATGGTCCATCCGTCCTGGCCGCGAACGGCGGTCTTCGAGACGGAGTCGGTCGTCATGATCGCCTCGGCGGCGGCCTGGCCGCTGTCGGCGTCGAGTGCCGCGACGCTCTGCGCGACGCCCTCGAGCACCTTGGCGCGGAAGACCTCGTCGCCGGTGCCGATGAGCCCGGTCGAGCAGACGAGCACGTCGCCCGCGCCGACCTCGAGCAGTTCACCGACGCGTTCCGCGGTCAGGTGCGTGGTCTGGAAACCGAACGCCCCCGTGAAGCAGTTGGCCCCGCCGGAGTTGAGCACGATGGCCTCCACGACACCGTCGCGGATGACCTGCTCCGACCAGAGGATGGGGTTCGCCTTCGCCCGGTTGGAGGTGAAGACGGCGGCGCCGACCTTGAGCGGTCCGCGGTTGACGACGAGGGCGACGTCGCGCTTCCCGGTCGACTTGAGGCCGACGGCCACTCCGGCCGCGTCGAATCCTGCGGGGGCGGTCACGCTCACGGGGCGACTCCGTTCACGGTGAGGGCGCGGCCTTCGGGAAGACCGAGCGCGATGTTGAGCGATTGCACGGCGGCGCCGGCGGTGCCTTTGACGAGGTTGTCGACCGCGGCGACGACGACGACGCGGTTCGCCGCCCGGTCGATCGCGAGGCCGAGGAGAGCGGTGTTCGCGCCCAACACGTCTGCCGTGCGAGGGAACTCCCCCTCGTCGAGCAGCTGCACGAAGGCCTCACCGGCGTAGGCGTCGGCCCACGCCGCCCGGATCTGCGCGTCGGAGACGCCGGGGGCGATCGGTGCCGTGCTGGTGGCCAGGATGCCCCGCGCCATCGGAACGAGCACGGGCGTGAAGGAGATGCGCACGTCACCGACGGCTCCCGCGCCCAGGAGCGCCTGCCGGATCTCGGGGATGTGCCGATGCGAGCCGCCGACGGCGTAGGGGTTCGCCGAGCCGAGGATCTCACTGGCGAGGAGGTTGGTCTTGAGGCTCTTCCCCGCACCCGACGGGCCGACGGCGAGCATCGTGACGATGTCGGACGGATCGATCACTCCCGCGGCCACACCCGGCGCGAGGCTCAGGGCGACGGTGGAGGCGTTGCATCCCGGCGCGGCGATCCGCGTCGCACCCGCGAGCAGCTCGCGCTGCTTTCCGCCGCCGACGACGAGTTCGGGCACTCCGTATGCCCACGGTACGTGGAAATCGCCGCCGTAGAACTGCGCCCAGGCCGACGCGTCGGTGAGGCGGTGGTCGGCGCCCGCGTCGATGACGATCGGGGTGTCGGCCAGTGCATCGGTGTACTGCCCCGACTGCCCGTGCGGGAGCGCGAGCACCACGATGTCGTGGCCGGCGAGCACCTCGGGCGTGGTGTCCTGCAGCGTGAGGTGCGCGAGGGAGCGCAGGTGCGGCTGGTGACGGACGAGCGGCTGGCCGGCGTTCGAGTGCGCCGTGACGGTGCGGATCTCGATGTCGGGGTGCGCGGCGAGCAGGCGCAGGATTTCGCCGCCGGCATAGCCGGATGCGCCGGATACGGCGACCGAATAGGTCATGCTTCCACCTTATTGTCTGGGGTCACGGGCCAAAGACGGCGACGCCCGTGCCGCACGACGGCGGGAAGCGGGAGTCGCCTAGAGTCGGCGGCCGCGGCGCTCGCCCACGACGCCCGAGACGGCGGAGGCGGCGGAAAGCATGTGCCGACGATAGCCGCGCCTGCGCAGCATCCGCAAATCCGCCCGCCTCGGCGCGAGGAACCATTTTCGGCTGAGACTCCACGCCAGGCGGGGCGTCTCAGCCGAAAACGGTGTCTCACCGAGAACGGATGCTATTCGCGAAGGGTCGCACCGAAACGCTCGGCGGCGACGGCCACGCCCGCCAGGCGCGCCTGCGACGCCTCGGCCGCGGTGAGGGTGCGGTCGGGAGCGCGGAATCGCAGCGCGAACGTGAGGCTCTTGCTGCCGTCGGGGAGTCCCTGGCCGCGGTAGTCGTCGACGAGGCGGAGCGACTCGAGCAGACCGCCGGCCCCCTCGACGAGGGCGGCGCGCACGTCGCCCGCGGGAAGGGTCGCATCGACGACGAGCGAGACGTCCTGCGTCGCGGCGGGGAACCCCGAGAGCGACGCGGCGACGACACGGTCTCCGCCGAGCGTGAGGAGCAGATCGAGGTCGAGCTCGGCGACGACGACGCGACCGGGGAGGTCGGCGGCCTCCGACACGGCGGGCAGCAGCTCGCCGACGTAGCCGACCTCGGTCGCGCCCACCCTGACCACGCCCGCGCGCCCCGGGTGCAGCGCCGCCCGGGTGGTCTGGGCCAGCTCGATCTCGACGCCGGCGGCACCGGCGATGATCCGCACGGCGTCGATCGCGTCGGCGAGCGCGGCCGTGACGGCCGGTTGACCGGGCTGCTTGTCGACGATCGGACCGGTGAGGAGCACGGCGACATGACGACGCTGCGGCGGGATGGATGCGTCGAGCGCGACGAGCGTCGCCGCGTCCGGACGCACGCCCAGCGGCGGGACCGTGTCGGTGCCGTAGGTCACGCCGGGCTCGGGGAGGAACACCGCGCCGGCCTCGAAGACCGCGAGGTCGGTGAGACCGCGTGCGACGTTGCGGTGCGCCGCCTGCAGCAGGGCCGGCAGGAGCGAGCGCCGCAGGAACGGCGCCTGCCCGTCGAGCGGGTTGGCCATCTTCACGCTCGGCAGGTGCTCGCCGCTGGGCGAGCCGTGCAGATCGTTCTGCTCCTCGGTCGTGAAGGGGAACGAGGGCGTCTCGACGTAGCCCGCGGCCGCCAGAGCGTTCGAGACCCGGCGACGACCCTGCTGCGCGGCGGTGAGACCGCGGCCCGAGGGCGGCACGGGCAGCACGGAGGGGATGAGGTCATACCCCTCGATGCGCGCCACTTCTTCGGCGAGCGTCCACTTGTCGGTCACGTCGGGGCGCCACGACGGCGCAACGACGGCCCACGGTTCGACCGAGGTGTCGACATCGCAGCCGACCAGGCGCAGGGCTGCGGCTATCTGCTCGTCGGTGTAGTCGACGCCGATGAGTCCCGACACGAAGCCGCGCGGGAGGGAGATCGCGTCGCGCTCGTAGGTCGCCGACAACGATCCGCCGAGTTCGGTGTCGAGCGTGCCCCCGGCGAGCTGCACCATGAGCTCGGCGACGCGTTCGGCGGCGACGAACGGCACGAGCGGGTCGACGCCGCGCTCGAAACGACGGGATGCTTCGGACGGCAGCTTGTGACGACGTGCGGTGCGCGCGATCGAGACCGTGTCGAAGGTGGCCGCCTCGATGAGCACGTTGCGGGTCGTATCGCCCATCTCGGTCGTGCCGCCGCCCATCACCCCGGCCAGGCCGATCGGCCCCGACTCGTCGGTGATCAGGAGGTCTTCGGGGTGGAGCGTGCGCACCTGGCCGTCGAGGGTCTCGAGCGACTCCCCCGGCTCGGCGCGACGGACCGTGATGCCACCGGTCAGCGCGTCGAGGTCGTAGCCGTGGATGGGCTGGCCGAGCTCGAGCATGACGTAGTTGGTGATGTCGATGAGCACGCCGAGCGACCGGATGCCCGCGAGCGACAGGCGCGCGATCATCCACGCCGGCGTGGGCTTGGTGGCATCCACATCGCGGACGATGCGGGCGACGAACTCCGTCGCGCCCACGCGGCCCCGGATGGGGAGGCGGTCGTCGACGACGATCGGGAATCCCGAGGGGGTGCGCGACGCCGCATCCGTGTGCCCGGCTCCCGGATCGCGGAAGGCCGCGCCCGTGGCGTGGGAGTACTCCCGAGCCACACCGCGCATCGACAGCGCATACCCGCGGTCGGGGGTGACGTTGATCTCGACGGCGACGTCGTCGAGTCCGAGCAGCGCGATCGCGTCGGCGCCGGTGGGCGCGTCGATGCCCAGCTCGACCAGACGCAGGATGCCCGAGTGCTCCTGGCCGAGCCCGAGCTCTTTCGCGGAGGCGATCATGCCGTCCGAGACGTGCCCGTACGTCTTGCGCGCCGCGATCGGGAAGGGCCCGGGAAGCACCGAACCCGGCAGGGTCACGACGACCTTGTCACCGGGGAAGAAGTTGCCCGCGCCGCAGACGATCCCCCGTGGGGAGTCTTCGCCGACATCGACCTGGCACCAGCGGATCGTCTTTCCGTTGGACTGGGGTTCCTCGATGAACTCGAGCACCTGTCCCACGACGATCGGACCCTGCAGCTCGAAGCCGTGGACGTCCTCCTCCTCGAAACCGACGCGCACGAGCGAGGCGAGCACATCGTCGGGCGTGGCCTCGGGGGCGACGTCGACGAACTCGCGCAACCAGGAGAGCGGGACGCGCATCAGACCACCATTCCGAACTGTTCGCTGAAGCGCACATCGCCCTCGGCCATGTCGCGCATGTCTTGCACGTCGCTGCGGAACATCAGGGTCCGCTCGATGCCCATCCCGAACGCGAAGCCGGAGTAGACCTCGGGGTCGATGCCCGCCGCGCGCAGCACGTTGGGGTTCACCATCCCGCACCCGCCCCACTCGATCCAGCGCGCGCCGCCCTTGAAGGTCGGGTGCCAGAGGTCGAGCTCGGCGCTCGGCTCGGTGAAGGGGAAGAAGTTCGCACGGAACCGTGTCTTGGCCTCGGGCCCGAAGAGCACGCGGGCGGCGTGGTCGAGGGTTCCTTTGAGGTTCGCCATCGTGATGCCCTTGTCGATGACGAGTCCTTCGAACTGCGTGAACACGGGCAGGTGGGTCGCGTCGAACTCGTCGGTGCGGTAGACCCGCCCCGGGCAGAGCACGTAGATCGGCAGATCGCGCTCGAGCATCGATCGCACCTGCACCGGCGACGTGTGCGTGCGCATGACGAGGTGACGGTCGACCGGGTCGACGAAGAACGTGTCCTGCATCTGACGCGCGGGGTGATCGACGTCGAAGTTGAGCGCGTCGAAGTTGAACCACTCGTGCTCGAGCTCGGGGCCTTCGGCGATCTCCCACCCCATGCCGACGAAGATGTCGGAGATCTGCTCCTGCAGGAGCGAGATCGGATGCCGCGCACCCACGCGAGCGCGGCGCGGCAGGGCGGTGATGTCCACGCGCTCGGCCTCGAGCTTCGCGGCCGTCTCGGCCTCGGCGAGCTCGGTCTCGCGGGCGGCGAGCGCCTGGGTCACGCGCCCGCGGGCCTGACCGACGAGCTTGCCGAAGGCGGCCTTGTTCTCGGGGGCGACCTGGCGCAGCCCCGCGTTCAGCCGCGCCAACGGCGAGCCTTCCGCGGTGTGCGCCGCGCGCGCGGACTTGAGGTCGGCGGTGGTGGTCGCGGCGGCGATGGCAGCAAGGGCGGCATCGACCGCGGTGGCTACCGCTTCAGGGGTGATCTCGGGGGCATCGGACACGAGAGTCGAGTCTACCGACGGGCGGATGCTGCGTTCGGCGCGCCGTGCACGGTCGGGCCTTCGGCGATCGCTGCGCGTCGCGCCCGACCGCGGGTGGGGCCGTCGGCGGCCGGGCATTCCCGGCGGCGACGATCAGCGAGCGTTCGCGCCGCCGCCGAGTCCGCCGCCGCCCAGACCGCTGCCGCCCATGTCGTACTTGCCGAGGCCGCGCTGCGCCACGATGAGCTCGGTGTCCGTGACCTCCTGGGTCGCCTGGTTCGCTCCGGCGACGTTGCCGCCGGTCTTCGCCGAGCGACGCAGTCGCTTCTCCACGGTGGTGGCGACGAGCGAGAGGAGAAGGCAGAGTCCGATGTAGATGGCGCCGATGATGATCGTGGCCGGCACGATGGGCGAGCCGTAGGTCGCCTGCCCGCCGATGTAGCGGGCGTAGAAGAGCAGCTCGGGGTAGGTGACGATGAAGCCGAGGGCGGTGTCTTTCAGCGTGACGACGAGCTGGGCGATGATGACGGGCATCATGGCGCGAACGGCCTGCGGCAGGAGCACGAGACGCATGACCCCGGCCTTGCGGAGTCCGATCGCGTAGCCCGCCTCGTGCTGGCCCCGCGGCAACGATTCGACACCGGCACGGATGACCTCGGCGAGCACCGACCCGTTGTAGGCGACGAGGGCGATGACGACCGCCCAGTAGGGCTCCATCCGGATGCCCAGGACGGGCAGCCCGTAGTAGAGCAGGAACATGAAGATCAGCACCGGCACGGCGCGCAGGACCTCGACGATCGCCGTGAAGGGCCAGCGGATCCAGCGATGGTTCGACATGCGTCCGATGGCCAGCACGAAACCGAGCACGAGCGCACCGACGGCCGCCGAGGCGAAGGCACCGAGGGTCGCCAGCGCGGCCTGGCCGATGCTGAGCCAGACGTTGGAGTAGGTGAACGCCGACCACTTCTGCGCGGTGAACTGGCCCGTCACGGCCAGTCGCCAGACGAAGAACCCGAGGATCGCCAGAACCACGAGCACCGTGACCACACCGAAGATGCGGTTGCGCGCGATCGCGCGCGGACCCGGGACGTCGAACAGGACACTGCTCATCGCGCCACCCTCCATCGGTTCTCGAGACTGCGCTGCAGCCAGGACAGAAGCAGTACGAGCGCGACGAAGATGACCGCGACCCAGAGGATCACGAACAGCTGATTCTCACCGCGCTCGCTGAGGTAGCTGCGGACGGAGCCGAGGTTGATCACGCTGAATCCAGCGGCCACGGTGGTGTTCTTGAGGAGGGCGATGAACACGCTCATCATCGGAGGGATCACCGAGCGGAAGGCCTGCGGCATCACGACGGAGCCCATCACCTGGCCGAACGTGAGACCGAGGGCGCGTGCGGCCTCCGCCTGCCCGACGGGCACGGTGTTGATGCCCGACCGGATCGTCTCGGCGACGTACGTCGCCGTGTAGATGCCGAGCGCCGCCACACCGAGGATGAGCGGGTCGATGCGGATCTGCAGCAGGGGCGGAAGGGCGAAGGCGAACCCGAAGAAGACGAGCGTCAGCGGGGTGTTGCGGATGGTGTTCACGTAGAGCGTGCCCATCCAGCGTGCGATCGGAATCGGAGAGACCCGCATGCCGCCCACGATGATGCCGAGGACGAGAGCCAGGAGACCGCCGCCGAAGAAGAGGATGAGCGTGCCGACCAGGCCGTCCCACCAGATGTCGGTGTTGTCGGTGATGATGTTCACGACATCGCCTTCCTACGTGTTCGAACGGACGAGGGGTGGGGGCGGCCGAAGCCGCCCCCGGGGATCACTCGTCGACCGCGGGCTGCGTTCCGGCGATGCCGGCCGGCTCGAGGTGGAGGTCGAACAGGGACGTCCAGACGTCGCCACCGTCGGTGAGGAGGGTGTTGATGTGGCTCTTCAGGGCGGTGTCGCCCTTCTCCAGGCCGATGCCGTAGCGCTCCTCGCTGAACGGCTCGCCCGCGATCTTCAGCGCGTCGGGCTCGAGCGCGACGTAGCCGGCGAGGATGGCCTCGTCGGTCGTGATGGCGTCGACCTGTCCGCCCTTGAGCTGCTCGACGCACTGCGAGTAGGTGTCGTACTCGACGGTGTTACCCGGGCTGTACTCGTCGCGGATGCGCTGGAGCGGGGTCGAACCGGTCACCGAGCACACGGTCTTGCCGGCGAGGTCGTCGGGACCGTTGATCGAGTCGTCGTCGGCGGCGACGAGCAGACCCTGACCGGTGATGAAGTAGGGGCCCGCGAAGTCGATCTGCTCTTTGCGCTTGTCGGTGATGGAGTACGTGCCGACGTAGTAGTCGATGTCACCGTTGACGATGGCCTGCTCGCGGTTGGCGGACGGGATCGTCTGGTAGGTGATCTTGTCCTCGTCGAAGCCGAGCGACGCGGCGATCCAGCGTGCGATGTCGACGTCGAAGCCCGTACGGTCTCCGGAAGCCGCGTCCTGGTACCCGAGTCCGGGCTGGTCGTTCTTCACACCGATGACGACGCCGTCGC
Organism: Microbacterium sp. AG1240; assembly: GCF_003635115.1. GTDB lineage: Bacteria > Actinomycetota > Actinomycetes > Actinomycetales > Microbacteriaceae > Microbacterium. The sequence goes on along the minus strand of NZ_RBXJ01000002.1, from coordinate 704,765 downwards.
GCTCGACCATGCGGTCGTAGGTGGGGCTGTCGGTGAGCGAGACGTCGGTCGCGACCTCCCAGAGCGCGTCGTCGCTACCCGCCTCGGGCGCGCCGGGGGTGGTGGGTGACCCGCTGTTGCAGGCGGTGAGCACGAGGGCCGCGACGGCGGCGAGGCCGAATCCGGCGATCATTCGTGTCTTACGCATGGAATCTCCTTGGTGTGGGTGCTGTGTGGTCGCGGACCTGTTATGCAGATCCGACGTCGGGGGGAGGTGTCAGCATCCTCCGCAATCAGTGGGTGATCAGCTTGGAGAGGAAGTCCTTGGCCCGCGCGCTCTCCGGTCGCGTGAAGAACTGCTCGGGCGCGGCCTCTTCGACGATCTGGCCGTCGGCCATGAAGATCACGCGGTCGGCGGCCTTACGCGCGAAGCCCATCTCGTGGGTGACGACGATCATCGTCATGCCGTCGCGGGCGAGGCCGACCATGACGTCGAGAACCTCGTTGATCATCTCGGGGTCGAGCGCGCTGGTCGGCTCGTCGAACAGCATCAGCTTCGGCTTCATCGCGAGGGCACGCGCGATCGCGACACGCTGCTGCTGGCCGCCCGACAGCTGCGCGGGCAGCTTGTCGGCCTGCGCGACGATCCCGACCCGCTCGAGCAGCACGCGCGCCTCGCGCTCGGCGTCGGCCTTCTTCATCCCGCGCACCTTGATCGGCCCGAGCGTGACGTTCTCGAGGATCGTGAGGTGGGCGAACAGGTTGAACGACTGGAAGACCATGCCCACGTCGGCGCGCAACTGCGCGAGGCCCTTCCCCTCTTTGGGAAGCTCCTTGCCGTCGATCGTGATCACACCCGAGGTGATCGTCTCGAGACGGTTGATGGTGCGGCACAGGGTCGACTTGCCCGAGCCCGACGGCCCGATCACGACGACGACCTCGCCGCGCGAGACCGTGAGGTCGATGTCTTTCAGCGCTTGGAAGTCGCCGTAGTGCTTCTGCACATCGCTCATCACGACGAGCGAGTCGCCGGCCGGCCGTGGATCAGAGGTCGCCATGACTTCACCCTACGAGGCCTGTGAGACCCGCGACACGTATTGACGCGAGCCTTAACCGTTCTGTAACAGCAGGGGTACGCGCCATATCACGGGTTCGCGCGCTGCGCGAACGCCGTCTCGTACAGGCACACGCTCGCCGCGGTCGCGAGATTCAACGACTCGGCCCGACCGTAGATCGGCAGGCGGAGCGCGAGATCGGCGTGGGCCAGAGCCGGCTCCTCGAGCCCGCGCGCCTCGTTGCCGAACAGCCACGCGGTGGGCTCGGCGAGCAGGTGCCGCGAAGCGAGGAAGTCGGTGCCGTCGACGTCGGCGGCCACGACCCGCATCCCGGCGGCGTGGGCACGCTCCACCGCCGCCTCGAGCTCGCCCCCCACGGCGATCGGCAGGTGGAAGAGGGATCCGGTCGTCGACCGCACGACCTTCGGGTTGTAGGGGTCCACGGTGCGCCCGGTGAGGACGACGGCGTCCGCACCGGCAGCATCCGCCGCTCTGATGATGGTGCCCAGATTGCCGGGGTCGCGCACCTCTTCGCAGATCGCCACCAGCCGCGGATTCGAGGCGAAGACCTCGCGCATCGACGTGGGGTTCTGACGCGCGACGGCGACGATCCCCTGCGGGGTCACCGTGTCGGCCATCGCGTCGAGCACCGCCTCGGTGGTGTACTCCACCTCGAGGTCGGCGGCGCGCGCCGCGTCGCGGATGTCGGTGTGCTTCTCCATCGCGGTCGGCGTCGCGAACAGCTCGACGAGCGACTCGGGAGCGTACTGCAGCGCCTCGCGCGCGGCCTGCGGGCCCTCGAGCAGGAAGAGACCTGTCTCCTGTCGCGCACTACGCTTGGCCAGCTTCGCGACCGCGCGGACGCGCGGCGAACGGGGATTCTCGAGCACGGGGCCAGCCTAGGGCTCCCACCCCGTCCGCTCCGCGACCGACGCGGGCGGGGCAGCAGAAAGGGCGCCCCCCGGAGGAGGACGCCCTTTCTGGAAGAACGGATGCTTACGCGGTCTTGGCTGCGTTCACATCGGCCGGGAGCGCGGCCTTCGCGGTCGCCACGAGCGACGCGAACGTGGCGGGCTCGTTGACCGCGAGCTCGGCGAGCATGCGACGGTCGACCTGGACGCCCGCGAGGCCGAGGCCCTGGATCAGACGGTTGTACGTGAGGCCGTTCTGACGCGATGCCGCGTTGATGCGCTGGATCCACAGACGACGGAAGTCGCCCTTGCGCTTGCGACGGTCACGGTACGCGTAGACGAGCGAGTGGGTGACCTGCTCCTTCGCCTTGCGGTACAGGCGCGAACGCTGTCCGCGGTAACCGGAGGCGCGCTCGAGGATGACGCGACGCTTCTTGTGGGCGTTTACTGCCCGCTTGACTCTAGCCATTTCTTATCGTTCCTAACGTGCGTCGGCGCTCAAAGGCCGAGGAGCTTCTTCGCGACCTTGGCGTCGCCCTTGGCCAGGACCTGCTCCTGGTTCAGACGGCGGGTCCGCTTCGAGGCCTTGCCCTCGAGGTTGTGCCGCATGCCGGCCTGCTGCTTCATGAGCTTGCCGCTACCGGTCAACTTGAAGCGCTTCTTGGCACCCGAGTGGGTCTTCTGCTTCGGCATCTGTCTTTCCTTCGTTGGGTTTCCCGCGAGGCGGGAGTCTGGGGCCTACTCGGCGGATGCCGCGGCAGGCTCGGAATCGGAGGAGTCCGGGCGCGAGCCCGAGCGGGCCGCTTCCTTCGTCGCAGCGCGCTGAGCGTTCTGCTCCGTCTTGACCTCGGACTTGTTCTTGTGGGGTGCGACCACCATCACCATGTTGCGGCCGTCGATCGTCGGGTTCGACTCGACGGTGCCGAACTCGGCGACATCCTCCGCGAACTTGCGGAGCAGGCGCACACCCTGGTCGGGACGCGACTGCTCGCGACCACGGAACAGGATCATCGCCTTGACCTTGTCGCCCGCCTGGAGGAAGCCCTCCGCGCGCTTGAGCTTGGTTATGTAGTCGTGAGCCTCGATCTTCAGGCGGAACCGCACCTCTTTGAGGACGGTGTTCGCCTGGTTGCGACGCGCTTCCTTTGCCTTCTGCGCAGTCTCGTACTTGAATTTGCCGTAATCCATGATCTTGACCACGGGCGGCTTCGAGTTCGGGGCTACCTCGACGAGATCGAGGTCGGCCTCCTGGGCCAGGCGCAGCGCCACCTCGATGCGGACGACGCCGACCTGCTCACCAGCGGGACCCACGAGGCGGACCTCGGGGACGCGGATGCGGTCATTGGTGCGGGGATCGCTGATGCGGGACTCCTCTTACGTTGCGGGAGACCACCGCGACACGGGAGCGTCGCGGGCGGAAGAAGACGCATTCCACCCGACTCGACGTGCGAAACGCCGGCTCTACACCCGTGCAACCCCGGGCGACCGGAGCGGAGTGCGTGGACCCGGTAGCCTTGAGCGGCAAGCGCGGGTGGGATGTGATCCTCTTTCGTTCGGAACAGAAAGCTCCGAAGCCCGCCAAAGTCTAGCAGAGAGAACCACGTGCACACGATTCCCGGTAACGACGTCCCCTCCGACTCCCCCGAGGGCGGCGACGAACGACTCACGCGATGGGAGGAGGACGGCGAACGCTCGGCCGAATCGGCCGGACGCGACCTCGCCGACGTCCCCGCCGTCGAGGTGATCACCACCACCGCCGTGCACCTCATGAGCGCTGCCGCCGTCAAGGTCGGTCTCGCCGACGACCCGGCGCACCAGACCGACCTCGACGAGGCCCGCAAGCTCATCAACGCACTCGCAGGCCTCATCACCGCCGCAGCGCCCGAGATCAGCGACATGCACGCGCGGTCGCTCCGCGACGGCCTGCGCTCACTGCAGCTCGCCTTCCGCGAAGCATCCGTCATCCCCGACCCCATCGGCAAGGGGCCGGGCGAGAAGTGGACCGGGCCGGTCAACTGATCTCGGGCTCTCGGGGCGTGTGACGGGGGTCCGGTCTGCGGGCTGCGACTCCGGGCTCCGGGATGTCGTCCCCGAACCAAGAGAGGGGCCCCTACCCCGATTGGCTCGGGGCCGACATCCCTGCGCCCTCCGGCGCGGCCCGCAGACCTCGCGTCGTCGCGCGCTCCCGACCGCGATCGTCGACCTCGAACAGGAGGGCGGATGCTGCGCATCCGCATGGCGCGCGGCCGACATCCCTGCGCCCTCCGTCGAAGTCCAGGGCGCCCGTCGCGCCACCCGCCCTGGCCGCGATCGTCGACCTCGAACAGGAGGGCGGATGCTGCGCATCCGCATGGCGCGCGGCCGACATCCCTGCGCCCTCCGTCGCGGCCCGCAGACCTCGCCACGTCGCGCGCTGCCGGCCGCGATCGTCGACCTCGGGAGAGGGCGGATGCTGCGTCCGTTACTCGCGGTGGAGTTTGACCGTGAGGGAGTCGACCAGCACGGCGATACGGTCGTCGGCGGCCCAGCGGCGCGCCAGACGCGCGAGGACGGCATCGAGCTCATCCTGCTCGAGACCCTGCATGAGCTGAAGGTGGACGATGAGCTCGGGCCCCCGCAGCCGGTCGGTCGGGTCTCCCGGCTCGACGGCGAAGTCGAGCACCGCGAGCTCGGCCCCGACGCTCTGCTGCAACCCGGTGAACACCTCGGCCGACGTGTGGCTGGGCTCCCACGCGATGCCCTGACCTATTGCCCACACCGCCGGCCGCCGAAGCACGAACTCGGTGTCGGAGCCCGGGTCGATCACGATCAGCTCGGTGTCGTCTCCGGCCGCGGCGACCGCCGTGCGCACGCCGTCGGCGGGGATGGGCCGCGCCACGGCGTCCCACCGTTTCATGGCATCGACCGACGTGAAGACCGGCAGCACCTTGCGCCCGTCGGGGGCGGCCACGGTGACGATCGACAGTTCCTGCGTCTTGTCGACGACCAGACCGTGCGGGCCCACGCCCTCGTCGCCCTTGTCGGCGACCAGTGGAATGAGCAGCCGAGCGGTGCGATAGGCCTCGACGACCGCGCGCGCGTCCCGTGCTCCGTCGGCGTCGGCGGTCAGCGCGACCAGCAGCGCCGGGTCGGCGGAACCGTCGTCGGCCGCGTGGCGATTGTCCTCGAAGCGTCGCCCCTCCCAGGGCACCCCCGCGGAATCACCCGCGGGAACGTCACCCTCCGGCGACATCCAGCGCCTCGGCCAGGGTGAACGCCCCGGCGTAGAGTGCCTTGCCCACGATCGCGCCCTCGACGCCGAGCGGGACCAGCTCGCGAAGGGCTGCGATGTCGTCGAGGCTCGAGACGCCGCCCGACGCCACGACGGGCTTCGGGGTGCGCTCCGCGATCTCGCGCAGAAGGTCGATGTTCGGGCCCTTGAGCGTTCCGTCCTTCGTCACGTCGGTGACGACGTATCGGCTGCAGCCGGCGTCTTCGAGACGGGCGAGGACGGTCCAGAGGTCGCCGCCGTCGCGGGTCCAGCCACGCGCGGCGAGTGTCGTACCGCGCACGTCGAGGCCGACCGCGATCGCGTCGCCGTAGCGGCCGATGACATCGGCGGCCCACTCGGGGTTCTCCAGCGCCGCGGTGCCGAGGTTGATGCGGCTGGCGCCGCTGTCGAGAGCGGCCTCGAGCGAGCGGTCGTCGCGGATTCCTCCGGAGAGCTCCACCTGAACGCCACGCACCTGCTTGATCACACGACGCATCACCGCGGTGTTGTTCCCGCGCCCGAAGGCCGCATCGAGGTCGACGAGGTGGATCCAACCCGCACCCTGGCGCGCGAAGTCGGCGGCCGCATCGACCGGGTCGCCGTAGTTCGTCTCGGTTCCGGCCTCGCCCTGGGTCAGCCGCACGGCCTTGCCGCCTGCGACATCGACGGCGGGGAGGAGGATCAGCTCGGGTGTTGACGCGAAATCGTTCATGGCTCCTCGTGCACGCGGACGCCGGTCGCTCGCTGTGGCACGAGGTTAGACAGTAGCGGCGCCGAGGCCGTCGATCCAATTGGCGAGCAGGCGGATGCCCGCGTCCCCCGATTTCTCGGGGTGGAACTGCGTCGCGGCCAGCGGACCGTTCTCGACCGCGGCGAGGAAAGGCTCGCCGTAGTCGCACCACGTCAGCGACGGCGCCGGGAACGGCGGCTGCACATCGAGCTCCCAACGCTGTGCGGCATACGAGTGGACGAAGTAGAAGCGCTCCTGCTCGATGCCGGCGAACAGGCGCGAACCGGCGTCGGGGCGGACGGTGTTCCACCCCATGTGCGGAAGGACCGGCGCCTCGAGCTGGGTGACGGCGCCCGGCCACTCCCCCAGCCCCTCGCTGTCGACGCCGCGCTCGACTCCCCGCTCGAAGAGCACCTGCATGCCGACGCAGATACCGAGCACCGGGCGGCCGCCGGCGAGGCGCCGATCGATCAGATCGCCCCCGCGGTGTGCGCGCAACGCGCCCATGACGGCTTCGAAGGCACCGACACCGGGAACGACCAGGCCGTCGGCCTCCAGCACGAGGTCGCGATCACGCGTCAGCCGGGCGTCGGCACCGGCCGCCACCAGCGCCTTGACGGCGGAGTGGACGTTGCCCGACCCGTAGTCGAGCACCGCGACGACGGGACGCGAGCTCACAGCGCGCCCTTCGTGCTCGGGATGCCGTCGACCAGGGGGTCGAGCGCCTTGGCCTGGCGGAACGCTCGGGCGAAGGCCTTGTACTCCGCCTCCGCGATGTGGTGAGGGTCACGACCGCCCAGAACGCGAACGTGCACGGTGAGTGCGCCGTTGAACGCGATCGCCTCGAAGGTGTGACGCACCAGCGAGCCCGTGAAGTGCCCCCCGATGAGGTGCTGCTCGAATCCCTCGGGTTCGCCGGTGTGCACCAGGTAGGGGCGTCCGCTGATGTCGACGACCGCCTGCGCGAGGGCCTCGTCGAGCGGCACGAGGGCATCGCCGTACCGCGAGATGCCGGCCTTGTCGCCGAGGGCCTCGCGGATGGCCGTGCCGAGAACGATCGACACGTCCTCGACGGTGTGGTGGGCGTCGATGTGCGTGTCACCCGCGGCACGGACGGTGAGGTCGATCAGCGAGTGCTTCGCGAACGCCATCAGCATGTGGTCGAAGAAGGGCACCGACGTGTCGATGGAGCTCTTGCCCGACCCGTCGAGATCGAGCTCCAACTCGACGCTCGACTCGCTGGTCGCGCGGCGGATCGAGGCGGTTCGGGAGGGGCCGGTCATGTGCCCGATCCTACCGAGGCCAGCGCGTCGAGGAACGCGGTCGTCTCGTCTTCGGTGCCCGCCGTGACCCGCAGGTGGTGAGGGATGCCGATGTCTCGGATCAGCACGCCACGGTCGTACAACGCCTGCCACGTCGCCGCGGGGTCGGATACGCCACCGAACAGGACGAAGTTCGTCCACGATTCGTGCGCCTGATACCCGAGGGCTTCGACCGTCGCCGAGATCCGGTCGCGCTGAGAGACGATCTCATCCACCATGCTCAGCATCGTGTCGGCGTGACCCAGAGCCGCCGTCGCGGCGGCCTGCGTGAGCGCGCTCAAGTGGTACGGCAACCGTACGAGTCGCAACGCGTCGATGAGAGCGGGGTCGGCAGCGAGGTACCCGACCCGGGCCCCGGCGAAGGCGAAGGCCTTGCTCATGGTGCGCGAGACGACGAGGCGCTCACGCCCGGGGAGGAGGGTGACCGCGGAGGGCGCGTCGTGCGGGGCGAACTCCTGGTAAGCCTCATCGACGATGACGATGCCCTCGGTCGCGTCGTAGGCGGCCGCGATCACGTCGAGCGTCATCGGGGTTCCGGTCGGATTGTTCGGCGCGCAGAGGAAGGTCACGTCGGGGCGCACCTCGGTGATCTGCTCGGCCGCCGACGCCGGCGAGACGGTGTAGTCGTGCGACCGCTCACCGGACACCCATCGGGCGCCCGTGCCCCGCGTCAATAACGGGTACATCGAATACGTCGGATCGAACGAGAAGGCGGTACGACCGGGTCCGGCGAACGCCTGCAGCAGGTGCTGCAGCACCTCGTTCGACCCGTTCCCGGCCCAGATCTGCTCGCGCGTCAGCCCCTCGCCGAGGTAGTCGGCGAACGCCTCGCGAAGTGCGGTGAACTCGCGGTCGGGGTAGCGGTTCACATCGCGCAGGGCACGCGCCACCGCATCGAGGATGTCACCGGCCACGTCATCCGGCACCGGATGGGTGTTCTCGTTCACGTTCAGCGCCACCGGCAACGCCGCCTGGGGCGCACCGTAGGGTTTCATCCCGCGTAGATCGTCGCGGAGCGGAAGGTCATCGAGCCTCGTGGTCACCCTTCGATGGTAGGGCGGGCTCAGGGGGCCGCGGAGTACTCCGCGGGAATCGCGAGCCGCTGGCCGGCGGAGAGCTCCACCCCGTCGAGGGCGTTCAGCCGCACGATCGCGTCGACCACGTCACGCGGATCGGCGGACGGCGCGACCTCCTGGGCGATACCCCAGAGCGACTCGCCCGCCATGACGGTGACCTCGGTGAACGTACCCGCGGGCGCACCCGCATCGCGCGAGGCCAGAGCAGAACCGCCGCTGATCGCCGCGACGGCGATGGCCACCACGAACGGGAACGCGGCGAGACCGGTGAGCACCCGGCGACCGCGTGCGGTCAGACGAAGGCGCGTGGTCGGTACGACGGGGGCGATGCCGATGGTGGTCATGGGGTTCCTCCTCAGGTGAGAGATTCGCATCCGGCTCTCGGGCCGGAGCGCCGGATGCGAAGCTCTCTTCCGAATCTATCTTCGATACAGTCAGGGTGTCAACACCGTTCCTCTCGGAGATGGATCGAACGCGACACGCGGCGGGCAGCCGCGGAGTGCGTGCGAATCCGTATACGGTTTCGACAGGGAGACACCATCACGGACCTCCGACATTCGAAGACCGGCGCCCCTCGGGCGCGAGAGGGAGCAGCCAGAATGAGCGACGCGATGCCGTCCGGCGCCCGGGACAAACCGCAGACCCGCCGCCGCAAGAGTCTCAGTGACAAGCAGATGGCGATCCTCGAAGTGATCCAGCGCTCGATCAGCCGTCACGGCTACCCGCCCAGCATGCGAGAGATCGGCGACGCGGTCGGACTCAAGTCGCTCTCCAGCGTCACCCACCAGCTCAATCAGCTCGAACTGAGCGGTTACCTCCGTCGCGACCCCGGCAAGACGCGGGCGATGGAAGTGCTGATCGATCTCCCCGGCGCGTCGGCCGAGAACCCCGCCGACAACGCCCCGGCCGTCGGCGACGCCGCGCTCGTGCCCCTCGTCGGGCGCATCGCCGCCGGCGTCCCCATCACCGCCGACCAGCAGGTGGACGAGATCTTCCCCCTCCCCCGACAGCTCGTGGGTAAGGGCGACCTGTTCATGCTCAAGGTCTCGGGCGAGTCGATGATCGACGCCGCGATCTGCGACGGCGACTGGGTGGTCGTGCGTTCGCAGCAGAACGCCGAGAACGGCGAGATCGTCGCGGCGATGCTCGACGACGAGGCCACCGTCAAGACCTTCCGCCGACGCGACGGCCACACCTGGCTCCTCCCCCGCAACAGCGCGTTCGAGCCGATCCTCGGCGACGACGCCGTCGTCCTCGGCAAGGTCGTGGCGGTGCTGCGGGCCGTCTGATCGACGTCCGACCGCCGATCTAGGGTGAGGGGATGGATTCCCCGCTCCCCTACGGTTCCTGGCCCTCCCCGTTCCGCGCGACGTCCGTCGCCGCCGCGTCACCGCGCACCGACGGAGCGCGTTTCGTCGGAGACGACATCTGGTGGGGTCAGACGATGCCCTCCGAGGGCGGACGGACGACGGTCATGCGCCGACGACCCGACGGATCGATCGACGACCTGCTCCCCGCTCCGCTGAGCGCGCGCTCTCGCGTCCACGAGTACGGGGGCGGTGCCTGGACCGCCGCCGAGGGCGAGCTGGTCTTCTCCGAGAAATCCGACCAGCGCGTGTGGGCCCTCACCCCGGGCGGCCGTCCGCGCCCACTCACCCCCGACGACCCCTCCGCGCGATTCGCCGGCCTGACGTGGGGCGGAGGGATGCTGCTGGCCGTCCGCGAACGCCATGAAGGAGCCCCGGTGCCGGTGCGCGACATCGTGCGGATCCCGCTCGACGGGTCGGCTGCCGACGATGCCGGTCGCCTCGTCAGGGTGGCGGGCGGTACCGACTTCGTCGCGCAACCCGCCATCTCTCCCGACGGCGCGCGTCTGGCCTGGGTCGCGTGGAACCACCCCGACATGCCCTGGGATCGCACGCAGCTGCGCATCGCCGAGATCGTCGACGGCCGCGCATCCGCTCCACGCACGGTCAACGCCCTCGACACAGCCGCTCTGCAACCGGTGTGGACGGGGCCGAACGAGGTGACGTATGCCGACGACCCGACCGGACGGTGGAATCTCTGGCGCGTCGAGGGCGATGCCGCACCCGTCGCCCTGGCTCCGGCAGACGCCGACACCGGCGGTGCGCTCTGGGTGCTCGGGACGCGATGGTTCGGAGCGCTCGACGACGGACGTCTCGTCGCCGTCCGCACCGACGGGGCCGACCAGCTGGTCGTCGTGGACGGCGACCGGGTCGCGCCCCTGCCGCTGCCGATCGTCGCGGGCGCCTCCGTCGAAGACGTCTCGACGACGCGCGCGCTCGTCTCGGGAGCCACCGCCTCGGGTGGCGCCGGCCTCTGGCTCGTCGACGCGAGCGATCTCGACACCCCGGTCGTGCAGTGCATCGCCGGAGACTCGAACGGTCCGGGCCCCGAGTGGTTCCCTGTCGCGCGGCCGATCACCGCACACGGACCCCACGGCCCCGTGCACGCCTTCGCCTACCCCCCGACGAATCCCGAGGCGACCGCCCCGGCGGACGAGAAGCCGCCCTACCTCGTCCTCGTGCACGGGGGTCCGACCTCCCACGTAGGACCGGCGGCGTCGGCCAAGGTCGCGTACTTCACGAGCCGCGGGATCGGCGTGCTCGACGTCAACTACGGCGGTTCGACCGGCTACGGACGCCCCTACCGCGAACGCCTTCGCGGGCAGTGGGGCGTCGTCGACGTCGACGATGTGGCCGCCGCCGCGATGGCGCTCAGCGACGACGGACTGGCCGACCCGTCGCGGATCGCGATCGAAGGCGGCTCGGCCGGCGGATGGACGGTGCTGTCGGCACTCGTCCGCACCGACGTCTTCGCGGCCGGTATCTCGCGGTACGGCGTCGGGGACGCCCGCGCCCTCGCCGCCGACACGCACGACTTCGAGGCGCGCTACCTCGACGGCCTCATCGGCCCGCTCCCCGAGGCCGAACCCCTCTACGTCGAGCGCTCACCACTGACGTCGGCCGACCGATTCCGCGTGCCGATGCTCATCCTCCAGGGGTCGGAAGACGCGGTCGTACCTCCTGCGCAGGCCGAGGCCATTCGCGATGCCCTCGTCGCGCGGGGCGTCCCGCACGCGTACGTCCTGTACGAAGGCGAGGGGCACGGCTTCCGCAGCGCCGAGACGATCGTGCACGCGCTCGAGAGCGAGCTGGCGTTCCTCGGCGCGGCCTTCGGATTCGACACGCCCGACGTGCCCGAGCTCACCCTCGACTGACGACTCCTCCGCAGCATCCGCCCCCATCGGAGACGGATGCTGCGGAGGGGTCACGCCAGGAACGGCTGCAGGTCGGAGGCCAGCTTCGCCCCGACGTGGGCGTGCAGGAACGTGCCCTCGGCCTGGTGCTCCTGAGAGACGATGATGCCGCTCTCGTGCGCCGCGGAGACCAGATCGCCGCGGTCGTACGGCACCACGGCGCGCACCTCCACGGCGGGCAGAGGCAGGGCCTCTTCGATCACCGCGCGCAGCTCGTCGATCCCCTCGCCGGTGCGCGAGGAGACGAACAGCGCGGACGACTCGAGGCCGCGCAGCACGAGGCGCGAGTCGGCATCGATGAGATCGGCCTTGTTGAAGACGACGATCTCGCGTGTCGATCGCGCGCCGACGTCGCCCATCACGTCTCGAACGGTCGCGAGCTGTGCGGCGGGGTCGGGGTGCGAGCCATCCACCACGTGCACGATGACGTCGGCGTCGCCGACCTCCTCGAGCGTGGAGCGGAACGCCTCGACCAGTTGGTGCGGGAGGTTGCGCACGAAGCCGACCGTGTCGGTCAGCGTGTAGACGCGCCCGTCCGCGGTCTCGGAGCGGCGCACCGACGTATCGAGCGTAGCGAACAGCGCGTTCTCTACGAGGACACCCGCGCGCGTCAGACGGTTCAGGAGGCTCGATTTGCCCGCGTTCGTGTATCCCGTGATCGCGACGGCAGGAATCGTGTTGCGCTTGCGCTCGGCCCGCTTCGCTTCGCGCGCCGGCGCGAAGTCGCGGATCTGGCGGCGCAGCACGGCCATCTTGGTACGGATGCGACGGCGATCGAGCTCGATCTTCGTCTCACCCGGACCACGAGAACCCATACCGGCACCGCCGGCGCCGACCTGGCCACCGGCTTGGCGGCTCATCGAATCACCCCAGCCGCGCAGGCGCGGAAGGAGGTACTCGAGCTGGGCGAGCTCGACCTGCGCCTTGCCCTCGCGGCTCTTGGCGTGCTGGCTGAAGATGTCGAGGATGACGGTGGTGCGGTCGATGACCTTCACCTTGACGACGTCCTCGAGCGCGCGCCGCTGGCTGGGTGCGAGCTCGGTGTCGACGATGACCGTGTCGGCGCCGACCGACGCGACGATATCGCGCAGCTCCTGCGCCTTTCCGCTGCCGATGTAGGTCGCCGGATCGGGGTTCGGACGCCGCTGCAGCACGCCGTCGAGAACGACCGCGCCCGCGGTCTCCGCGAGGGCGGACAGCTCGCGCAGCGAGTTCTCCGCCTCTTCCTGCTGTCCTTGCGGGTGCACGCCGACGAGGACGACGTTCTCGAGGCGCAACTGCCGGTACTCGACCTCGGTGACGTCCTCGAGCTCGGTCGACAGACCGACCACGCGGCGGAGGGCGGCGCGGTCCTCGCGGTCCCACTGGTCGCCGTCGGTGTCACCGTACGAGACGGTCCTGTCGTCCTGAAGCGCCTGGGCAGCTCCGAACACACGCACCCCGGAGTGCGCTTCGGCGCGCGCGAGCACTCGATCCACCGGGTCGACCGGCATCTCATCCGCGCTCTGGGGGATTGTGGTGTCTGTCATCTGTTCCTTCCATCGCGCCGCCCTCGGCCGAAGGCCGGGGCCGCAGCATCCGTAAACTCTAATCCTCCCGTCGGGAGGACGATCTCTCCGATACGCTCTCCGCATGGGGAGCGACCACTACTTCACCGGGTCTCCCTCCAGCGCAGAGAACCTCCGGCGCCTGCGAGTGACCCTCGCCGGCCGCGATGTCGAGGTTGTCACCGCTGGTGGCGTCTTCAGTCCCGACCGTCTCGATGCCGGCACCGCTGTGCTGCTGGCCAACACTCCGTCGCCCCCCGCGGGCGGCGATTTCCTCGACCTCGGCTGCGGGTGGGGGCCGATCTCGCTGTCCCTCGCACTCGACGCCCCGCACGCCACGGTGTGGGCGGTCGATGTCAACGAGCGAGCCCTCGACCTCGTGCGTCGGAACGCGGAGACTCTCGGACTCCCTAACGTCAACGCCGTGCGGCCCGAGGATGTTCCCGCCGACGTGGCTTTCCGCACCATCCGCTCGAATCCCCCGATCCGGGTGGGCAAGAACGAACTGCACGGAATGCTGGAGACCTGGCTCCCCCGGCTCGAGGAGAGATCGGACGCGTGGCTCGTCGTGCAGCGCAACCTCGGCTCCGACTCGCTGCAGCGCTGGCTCGCGGCCACTCTTCCGCGCGGCTTCAGCGTTCAGCGCGCCGCGACGGGGCGCGGATACCGCGTGCTGAAGGTGCGCCGACACGGCACGCCCCCGACCGCGGCGATCGACATCGTCTCGGCGGACGACGTTCAGGCCAGCGAGACCTCACCCGAGTAGACGAGCACCGCCGGTCCTGACAGAAGGACGTGCTCGCCGTCGGCCTCCTCGACGATGCGAACGCCCAGCGTGCCGCCGGGCACGTCGACCTGCCACCGCCGCGGTGCCGCAGGACCCGCCCAGTGCCGCACCGCGAGCGCGGCGGCCGCGACGCCCGTGCCGCACGACAGGGTCTCGCCGACGCCGCGTTCGAACACGCGCATCCGCACCTCGCCGACCCCGTCGCGCACGAGCGGGTCGCCGGGCACGACGAACTCGACGTTCGCACCGTGGCGCGGCTCGGGGTCGAGAATCGGGCGGTAGGCCAGGTCGAGCGCATCGAGCTCGGTGTGCGACGACAGGGCGACCACGACGTGCGGGTTGCCCACGTCGATGCCCGTGCCCGGCCGCGCGACGTCGAGACCGCGTGCGCGCACGAGGATGTCGTCGGGCTCCGCACGCCAGACTCCGAGGTCGACCTCGAATCCGCGGTCGCTACGGGTGAGCGTCTTGACGCCCGCTCGTGTGCCGACGCGGAGGCCGCCGTCGATGGAGGCGAGACCGGCGTCGACGAGGTAGCGGGCGAAGACGCGCGTTCCGTTGCCGCACATCTCGGCCTTCGAACCGTCGGCGTTGCGGTAGTCCATGAACCACTCGGCACCGGATGCCGCGGCCTCGGCCCCGTCGTCGATCGCCGCGGAGCGGACGACACGGAGGAGACCATCGGCGCCGATACCCATGTGCCGGTCGCAGAGCGCGGCGATCTGGTCGTCGGTGAGGTCGAGGGAGCCGTCGGGATCGGCGATCACGACGAAATCGTTGCCGGTACCGTGACCCTTCGTGAACGGGAGGGTGCGCGACATGCGACCCAGTCTACGAGTCGCTCGAACCGGGGTCGGGAGCCTCGGTCGCATCGGCGAGGGTGCCGTCCACGAGGCGCGCCGTGTCGACCGTGCGGGAGTCGACCCACGCGACGTCGCGGTAGCGCCGGAACCACGACACCTGCCGTCGGGCGTAGCGGCGGGTCAGCGCCTGCGTCTGCGCGATCGCCTCCGCCTCGGTGAGATCGCCGCGCAGCTGCGCGAGCGCCTGCGCGTAACCGATGGCTCGGCGCGCCGTGACGCCGTCCTCGAGCCCGCGTTCGCGCAGCGCCGCCGCCTCGGCGACGAGGCCGTCACGCCACATGCCCTCCACGCGCGCGTCGAGCATGGGCACGAGCTCGGCGCGTTCGATACGCGTTCCGACGACGGTGGTCGCCTCGTGCCACAGCACCGGCTCATCGGGCAGCGCCGCGCCGTGGGTGTGCTCGCCCTGCGCGAGCACCTCCAGGGCGCGCACGATGCGTCGACCGTTCTTCGGATCGACGCGCGCCGCCGTGGCCGGGTCCTGCTCCTGCAGCCGCGCGAAGAGCATCCCGGGTCCGAGATGGTCGAGTTCGGCCTCGAGCTCGGCGCGGACGGCCTCGTCGCGAGGCGGGAACGCGAAATCGAACGCCACGCTGGAGACGTACAGCCCCGAACCGCCGACGAGCACCGCATCGGCCCCGCGAGCGTGGATGCGACGCACGACATCTCGCGCAGCATCCTGGTACCAGGCCACGGCGGCCTCGTCGGTCACCTCCAGAGCGTCGAAGAGGTGGTGCGGGATGCCGCGCCGCTCGTCGTCACCGAGCTTCGCCGTTCCGATGTCCATGCCGCGGTACAGCTGCATCGCGTCGGCGTTGACGATCTCGGCCGCCGTTCCCCGGGCGGCGAGCGCCTCGGCGAGCGCGAGGGAGAGACCGGTCTTGCCGGTGCCGGTGGCACCGACGACGGCCCAGATTCTCGGCGGGCGGCTCACACCCCGACGCGCAGCGACGGCAGGCCGAGGGAGACCGCGCGAGGCGCGCCCGCTTCACCGGCAGGAGCCGGGACACCGCACGACTCCGCCTGCGACCGGTCCCAGGCGTCGCCCGCGCGCGTGCGCCGGATGCGCAGTGACGCACCGTCGGGCGCGTCGGCGAGGAGGTAGTACGGCGCGGCGCGGGTGATCCCGACCGTGACGATGTCGCCCGGGCGCGGGACGGCGGACCCCGCCGGCAGCTCGAAGTGCACGAGGCGGTTGTCTTCGGCGCGTCCGGTCAAGCGGTGCGTCGAGGCGTCCTTCTTGCCTTCGCCCGTCGAGACGAGCACCTGGACCTCCCGGCCCACCTGCATCTCGTTCTCCTCGAGCGAGATGCGGTCCTGCAGGGCGAGGAGACGCTCGTAGCGCTCCTGCACGACGGCCTTCGGAACCTGGTCGGCCATCGTCGCCGCCGGGGTGCCCTCGCGGATCGAGTACTGGAACGTGAAGGCGCTGGAGAAGCGGGATGCTTCGACCACGCGCAACGTCTCTTCGAAGTCGGCCTCGGTCTCACCCGGGAAGCCGACGATGATGTCGGTCGTGATCGAGGCCTGCGGGATGAGCGCGCGCACCCGCTCGAGGATGCCCAGGAACTTCTCGCTCCGGTACGACCGGCGCATGGCCTTGAGAACGCGGTCGCTGCCCGACTGCAGCGGCATGTGCAGCTGCGGCATCACGGCGGGCGTCTCGGCCATGGCGGCGATGACGTCATCGGTGAACGCGGCCGGGTGCGGGCTCGTGAACCGGATGCGCTCGAGGCCCTCGATCTGCCCTGCTGCTCGGAGCAGTTTGCCGAACGCGAGGCGGTCGCCGAACTCGACGCCGTACGAGTTGACGTTCTGCCCGAGCAACGTCACCTCGATCGCGCCGTCGTCGACGAGCATGCGGATCTCGTTGAGGATGTCGCCCGGACGTCGGTCCTTCTCCTTGCCGCGGAGGCTCGGCACGATGCAGAACGTGCAGGTGTTGTTGCACCCGACGGAGATGGAGACCCAGCCGGCGGCTGCGCTGTCGCGCTTGGTCGGCAAGGTCGAGGGGAAGACCTCGAGCGCCTCGAGGATCTCGAGCTCCGCGTCGCCGTTGTGACGTGCGCGCTCGAGCAGGCTCGGCAGCGACCCCATGTTGTGCGTTCCGAAGACCACGTCGACCCAGGGCGCCTTGTCGAGCACGGCCTGTTTGTCCATCTGGGCCATGCACCCGCCGACCGCGATCTGCATGCCCTCGCGGACGTCCTTACGCGATTTGAGGTGCCCGAGGGTTCCGTAGAGCTTTCCGGCGGCGTTGTCGCGCACCGCGCAGGTGTTGATCACGACGACGTCGGCGTCCGCGCCCGCCTCGGCGGGCAGGTAGCCCGCGCTCTCGAGCGAGCCCGACAGGCGCTCCGAGTCGTGGACGTTCATCTGGCACCCGAACGTGCGCACCTCGTAGGTGCGCGGCCGACCGTCGAGGCGCAGGGCAGCGGGTGACCGTTCGATCACCGTCGGGGTGCGAGAAGGCATGCTCATGATGGGCCCATTCTACGAGCCGTGCCCCGTGGGGGTCCGCGAACCGGCGGAGCCGACCGGGGCCCTCACGGTGCGGTGACCGGCCCCGCCGACGCGGTGCCGAGGGTGACGCGCGCGATGCTCGAGGGGGTCAGCGCATCGGCCAGCCCGATCCGCAACGCCGAGACGAGGTATTGCGGCGTGGAGTCGTCGGTGCCGGCGATGAACGTCGATCCGGGTGGTGCGCCCGGGCGGTCGGGCTGCACGTTGACCATGAGCGACAGGATCGACGGCAGCACGTTCACGACGGAGCCCACCCGCGCGATGATCGTGTTCACGGCGGTCGAGAGCGTCGTGCCGAGCGCGGTGATCGCGCCGAGCGCGGTGGTCGTGATCTGGTTCGCCACGGCGGCGACCAGCACCGACGAGAGCAGCTCGACCGAGGCGATCAGCTGGGTGACGGTCGGAAGGCGCAGCGCCGCGAGGAGGGTGCTGATCGCTCCCACCGCGCCCGCGGCCTCGGCGTCGACCGCGAACGTCGCCGTTCCGTCGAGCACCGCCCCGACCGTGCCGACGTAGTCGATCGACACGTTCAGCACGTTCAGACCGGGCAGGATGCCGATCCCCGGTGCGCCGATCACGGCGTTGAGGTCGATCGTCAGGGTCGCGGCTCGAAGGTTCTGCCGCACGGCGGCGGTGATCTGCGACGTCCAGGCGTTCAGCAGATCGCCGACCCGGGTGACGATCGGCGCCAGCACGGCGGAGTTCACGACGACCTCGGTGTTGGGCGGCGCGTTGTTGAGCGACGGCAGCAGAGCGTCGAGATCGATGTCGACCATGCCCGTCTGCAGGTCGACCGTCACCACGCCGTCCGTCAGCGGCGTGGTGAGCAGCGACGTCACCGCTCCCCCGAGGTTCAGCCCGGAGAGCGTGACGCTCCCACCGATGCTCGTGGTCAGGATGCCGGGAAGAGAGAGGTCTAGGGCGGCTCCGGTCGCCGACGAGATCAGACCCGACGAACCGAGGAGCGAGGAGATCGCCGAGTTCACGGTCGTGATCCCCGCCGTGGTGGTGCCCGCCAGCGCGCCGACGGCCGGTACCTCGACGTCGAGGCCGAGGCCCGCGACGCCGTAGCTGCGCGTGCTCCCCGTGACCGTGCCGTCGCCCCACGTCGACGATCTCAGCGCGGCGCAGCCGTCCAGCTCGGAGATCGCCCCCACGGCGCCCACGCGCAGATCCGCGCCCGCGATCCCCGTGAGGGCGGGGAGCAGCTCGTCCAGACGGATCCTCGCCGGCGAGGGCAGCGAACCGCTCGGAGTCGTTCCGACCGTGACGACGCCGCTGTCGTTCACCAGGCCCGAGGCGCCGGTGGCCGCCCCGAATCCCGACACCCGCGCGTACTGGTTGGCCGCTCCCAGGGCGGCGCCGGGCACCGGCACCTCGAATCCGCTCATGTCGACTCCCGCGATGCCCAGGAGGTCGACGTCGAAGGGGTTGGCGTAGGTGAGGGCCGCCAGGTTCACGGCGTCCGGGGGCTGAATCGACAGCGCGCCGTCTGCCCCGAGCACGAGACGCATCTGCTCGAGGTCGGCGACCGGGTCGAGATCGGCGCCGAGGAGGTCGCCGGAGAGGAAGCGCCCGTACGACGTCGACGCGAAGCCGGTGTCTTCCCCGCACCGCAACGACGACGTGGCGATGTCCCCGTGCACCCACTCCTCCTGCGTCCACGCGGCCGTCGTCGCCGTGACCGATGGCGGAACGACGACGACGGCGACCGCGGCGAGCGCGAGGGCCGTGAGAGAGCGGCGCATCACCGGTCCCCTCGTAACGGTCGCATCCGCAGGGCCGCGCCGAGACCCAGGAGACCCGCCGCCATGGACCCCACCGCCACCCAGAGCGAAACGTCCGCTCCCGTCGCGGGGAGAACGCCGCCCCCTCGCGGCGGACGGGCCGCAGGATCGACCGCGACGGCGGTGAGCCCGATGCCCACCGTTCCGACGAGGCCCATCAGCGAAGCATCCGCCCGTGCATCGGCCGAGTCCTCCACGGCCAGGGTGACGAGCAGGAACACCGGGGCGGATGCTGCTCGCGACCCGAGCTGGAACGTCGGGCTCGACGTCGCGTTGTCGTCGAGCGGCGTCGCGACGGCGACCGGTATCGCCGTGCCCGTGCACACCGGCCCCTCCCCCAGGCCGATCCACGGCACATCGCATTCGTCCACGGTCATCTCGAGCCCCCGCGGATGCGACACGAGCTCGCCGGTCTTGCGCAGCTGTAGCGAGAGTGTGGCTCCGACGGCTCCCTCGAGGCGGGCGGCCACCTGCCAGTACGACGGATCGCCGGGGCTCAGAGCGAGGAACTCCGCGGGGTACGGATCGGACGACAGCACGAGCCGGCCTGGATGCCCCGTGGGCGGCACGTCGACGAACGCCGCGCGGGCGGCGCCGCCGGCGATGAGGCCTCCGCCGACCAGCAGCGCGAGGGAGAGTGCAGCGGTCAGCAGCGCCGCGGCGTTGCGGCGCAATGGGAGTCGGGGGAAGGGCATCCGGGGGTTCCTCTACTGCCGTCGCGGGATGCGAGGCGCGGAGGCGGGCCACAGCGCCCACGCGACCGCGGCGGCGACCACGAGGGTGATCCCCGCCATCGCTGCGGGAGTCTTCGCCGCGATCACCACCCACCCCGCTCCGGGCGCACCGACGATGACACGACGCACCTCCTCGACGACGTACGGTTCGGGATCATCGATCGTGTTCGCGTCGCCGCGGAGCACGAGGCTGCGGGCCGGCGTGTTGCCGGGCACGGCGTCGATCGCCACGACACGGTGGGTGACCGGCGTCGCGGAGTCGGGGCGTGGCACCGTGACGACGTCCCCGATCGCGAGTTCTGACGCCGGGATCTCTCTGACCACGGCGGCCGATCCTGTCGGAAGCGACGGAGCCATCGATCCCGTGACGAACACGATGATCGACAGCCCGAGCGCGGCAGACACGACGAGCCACACGATCGTAAGGATGCCGACCACTCCGAGCACCGTGATGACGGCATCGCGGACGGCGCCGCGACGTCGCGGACTCGCTTCCGCGTGCGCCGCGACCGGCCCGCCGGCCCGCGCGTGGTGCGCGGGTCCGCGGGCCGGCGTCTCGGTGAGAGAGGGCACGACGGGTGTCAGGACGTGGCCGCGAACTGCCAAGCGGGAGCGCCGGTGAGACCCATGTAGTCCTCGACGTCCGAGCCTGCGGCCGGGACGAAGGGGTCGGGCAGCGAGACCTCGAAGCAGTAGTACTGGGTGGAGTCCGCCGCGGCCAGGAGCGACTGCGCAGCCGTGCCGCCGGACGTGAGCAACGGGCCGTCGGCGATGAGCGCGGGGGCACCGGGCGCACCGCTGAAGGCGGTGGCGTCGCAGGTGAAGGGGGTGTCGTCGGTGACGACGCGCACACCGAGGGCGGCCAGGAGCAGGTCGTCGGGGTCGGTGACCGCCACCCCGGCGGCGGGGACGGCGGGCTGGAGCTCCACGTCGCCGGCGACCGATGCGACGGTCGTGCGCAATGCGACCGGCGCGTAGACCGCGTCGCCGGGCGAGAGTGCCAGCGCGGCGAGGCCGAAGACGATCTCGCCGCCGGGGTTCTCCTCCTCGTCGATCCAGGTCGCGTCCGCGAAGGGCGGCACGGTGTTCTGCTGCACCTCGAACGTCGAGGTGCCGATTCCGGGACCGCCGGCGCCGTTGCCGCCGAACACCCACTCGGTGTCGGTCCACGCGGCCAGAGTGGCCGATACCCCCAGGCCGAGTACGGCGGCACCCGCCGTGATCGCAAAGACCTTCCGTCGTGTCGCCCGACGCCGCTCCTGTGTTTCCATGTCTTCTCCCGCTCGTCTCCTGCGTCCGGAGGGCCCTGCGCACACCGGCGATCGCGTGATCTGAGAGGACGCTAGGGCGCGCTGAGCCGCCGGACGCGCCCCTGCGAGCGTTCCCGGTGAAAGATGCGAAAACCGATCCGGGCGGTAAGCGCAACCCCTTGGACCCAGAGGGTGATGCGGGTATTTTTCGCGGTACTGGTGTCGTATCCCAGTAGTCGGGTGGGGGGATTCACCCGGTATCGGACGGTACGAGATCGGTAGGGTTGAACACCCGCGCGGCAGGGCTGAGCCGCGACTCTCTATGGCAGGTGCACGAGTGGGGGGCCGCGAACCATGAGAACGCATCGAGATGACGACGGAGTGATAGGCGACGATCGCGATGTTGCGCGCGTCATCGATCTCCTCCAGACGGGCACGAGCATCGTTCTCGTCGGCCCGCTCGGAAGTGGCAAGAGCCACTTCCTCCGGCAGGTGATCCACCGGCTGTCGGCGACCGAGGACGAGCCTGTCGTCCTGCGCTCGATCGGACCGCACGCCGCCGTCCCGCACGGAGCGCTGACGGCGTCGAGAGACGAACGAGCCGCACGCCTCCGCGACGGCCAGCCCGAAGAGACCGAGCGTCCGATCGTCATCATCGACGACGCACAAGAGCTCGATCCGGCTTCGGTGGCCGCCGTCGTCCGCGCGGTCTACAGCGGGCACGCGACCGCGCTGTTCGCACTCACGGTGTCGCGCGAAGGGTCGACCCGGCCGGTCGACGGCAACCCCGATGCGGCCCAGATGGCGACCGATCTCTGGTTGCGGGGCCTCGCGGAACGCATCGACCTCGCATCCCTCACACCACGGGACGCCGATCTTCTCCTCGACCTGTTCGCCGCACCCGAACTCGACGCCATGACGCGTGCATCGATCGTCGCCCTGGCCGACGGTTCCCGGATGCTGTTGCGAGAACTCGCCGCGGAGGCCGGTCACGCCCTCCGGCACGGCCGGGACCCCATCGACGCGATGCGTGACAGCCCGCCCAACGGGCGTCTCTCCGACGCTCTCGCGGCACACGGCGCTCAGCTGACGTCTGTGGAGAGGAGCACACTCGCGACGCTGGGCAGGGTTCCCGGCATCTCCCGGGCCGACGCCGCGCGATTCCTCCCCACGGCCGCCCTCGACTCGCTCGTCAACGCGCGGCTGGTCCACGACGACGCGACACCGGCCCATCGTCTGACGGCCAACGCCGCTCTTGCCCACGAGGTCGAGCGACGAATGGGAGCCGACGCGGTCGTACCGCTTCTGGACGGGGCGATACGCCGGATGTTCGCACCGTCGAGCGAGTGGTGGTGCCCATCGCTCGCCGTGCTCGCGGCACAATCCTGGCTGCAGGAGAGGTCCCTCGGACCGGACTACGAATCGGTGCCGCCCGCCGTCCGCCACAGGGCCTCGCTCGAGGCGGCCCGACGTGCGAACGACCAGGGCGAGCCCGCGCAAGCCGTCGCGCACGCGAGCCTCGGACTGCGGGACGACGATGACGCCCTCCTCCTTTTGGAGCACGCCTTCGCGCGGGCGGCTCAGGGCGGCACCATCGACGTCGATGCGCTGATCGAGCGTCTCTCCGGGGTCGTCGTCGATGCCGCGACACTCCTGCGGTGCGTCCGCGTGGTGGGGCTCGCCGGACCCACGAACGTCGATGACCTCGAGGCCGCCGTCGACCGGGTCGCCGCGCTGGAGTGCCCCGACGCCCGCGGCTCCGCAGAACTCGCCATGATGCGCGCCGACCTTCTCGGCGCGCGTATGGATTGGACGTCGGCCGTGGCGATCGCCGAGGCTGTCTTCGCACAGCAGAGCAACTCGACATCCCTGCGCGTTCGAGCGGCCGCACTCGCCGGGCTCGGGCACGCGTGCCTCGGAGCCGTGAACAAGGCGCAGACGTGGTTCCTGCGGGCTCACCGCACCGCCGGAGAGCGGGGAGGCATCACGCCGATCACGACGGTCGACCGGCTGCGGATCGCCTGCAACGAGATCGTGGCGGGAGCGGTCGCCGGCACCGATCTCGGTCCGGTGCTCGCCAGGCTCGGCGGCGAGGTCGACGCGGCCGCACGCCAAGGCGATGCGGAGTCGGCCGCGACCGCCGGTCTCGTCCTGTCGTGCGCCTACGCCGTCACCGCCGACCCCGAACGCGCCGCGCGAGAGCTGGACGCCGCGGTGCGCCGGGCGCGGCCACCCGCTGCCTCAGACCTGGTGCCGCTGGCGCAGATCGCCGTGGCGCACTCGCTCGCCCTCTTCGACCACGCCGAGGAAGCACGCCAACTGCTCGACCGTATGGACCACGCGGCCTTCGACGGTCTCCCGACCCTCGAGCACGCGCGAATGGTCGCGGAGACGTATGTCTTCACCGCGCTCGGCCAACCCACTGAGGCCCTCGACGCCGCCCGCTCCGCTGCCACGGCCTCCGAGACGGCGCCCGCGCTCCAGGCGCGCGATCTCTTCCAGATGGTGGCCCTGGGTGCCGGTGACGACGCCCTCCCCCGGATGCGGCGAATGGCCGCGACATCCGACGTGCCGGCGACACAGCGGTTGTCCGCCGCCGCCGAAGCGCTCTCGGCACTCGACGACCCCGAGCCCGACCTCGTCGCCGCCATGCGACGGGCGACCACGTGGGGCGACAACGGTACGACGCGCGGCATCGGTATCGCGCACGACGCACCCGCGCCGAACGGCGGTCAACGCGGCGCGGCGTCGGCCACCCCCGACGTCGAACTCACGCGCCGCGAACGGGAGATCGCGCTGCTGGTCGCAGAGGGCCTCGGCAACCGCGAGATCGCCGAGCGTCTCTATCTCTCGGTGCGCACCGTGGAGTCCCACGTCTACCAGGCGCGCGCGAAGCTGGGCGCGGCCTCGCGCGTGGAACTCGGGCGGACCGTCGCGCCCCGCCGCGGCACGTCGCAGAAGACGCACACCGTCCGAGGCCTCTGAGACGCGTCGATCGCCGCGAGGGCTGCGGTGCCTACAGCTCGTCGAGCGCTTGACGAGCGGCGGTCATCGACACCGACGACGGGTAGCCGCGTCGAGCGAGCTGACCGAGAAGCCGCCGTAGGGCCGTCTCTCGGTCACGCGCTCCGAGGGAACGCGCCTTGGTACGCGCGAAGTCGAGAGCGCGTTCGAGATCGTCATCGGGCATCTCCGACAAGACGGTGTCGACGACGTCGCGCGGGATGCCTCGCCGTGTCAGAAGGGGCGAGATGGCCTGCCGCCCCTGACCCTTGCGCTCGACGGCCGCCCGCACGAGCTGCTGGGACAGGGAGAGATCGTCGAGGTACCCGAGACGCTCGAACTGATCCAGGAGCTCGTCGGCGGCACCGCCGGTCATTCCCGCAGCCAGGAGCACACCCCGCGACTCGGAAACCGACAACTGCCTCGTATGGAGCTTTCGGAGCAGGCTCGCCTCTGCCGCGTCGCGCACCTCGCCCGGATCGACCGCCTCGGCACCGGACGCGCCGTCGTCGGTCGACACGTCGGCCGGCCTGCGGCCCTCCGACGGTCGCTGAGCCTTCGGCTCGGGAGCCACCCAACTCGCATGCCACGGGATGTCGGTGTCATCGCGAGATGACTCCGCCCGCGGTGCCTCGGGCGGCAGCGACCGCGGACGGTCGCCGCGGGCCGTTGCCCGTCGCTCGGTGTGCTGACCGCCGAAAAGCGGGATCACGGGGGCGAGAGCGGATTCCTCTCTCTCGCCCCCGTCGATCGGCGCCATGTCAGGCGGGGCGGCGAGCCGCGAGCTCGTCTGAGACGGAGGCGTCGTCGCGGGCGCCGCCGATGCCGAGCTTGCCCTTGATCTTCGACTCGATCTCGGTGGCCATGTCGGGGTTCTTCAGCAGGAAGTTGCGGGCGTTCTCCTTGCCCTGCCCGAGCTGCTCGCCGTCGTAGGTGTACCACGCGCCCGACTTCTTGACGATGGCGTGTTCGACCCCGAAGTCGATGAGGCTGCCCTCGCGCGAGATTCCGATGCCGTAGAGGATGTCGAACTCCGCCTGCTTGAAGGGCGGGGCCATCTTGTTCTTCACGACCTTCACACGCGTGCGGTTTCCGACCGCCTCGGTGCCGTCTTTCAGCGTCTCGATGCGTCGGATGTCGAGGCGCACCGACGCGTAGAACTTCAGCGCCTTTCCGCCGGCGGTCGTCTCGGGCGAGCCGAAGAAGACGCCGATCTTCTCGCGCAGCTGGTTGATGAAGATCATCGTGGTGTTGGTCGTGTTCAGTCCACCGGTGAGCTTTCGCAGCGCCTGCGACATGAGACGAGCCTGCAGACCGACATGGGAGTCGCCCATCTCGCCTTCGATCTCGGCGCGCGGCACGAGGGCTGCGACGGAGTCGATGACGACCAGGTCGACGGCACCCGAACGCACGAGCATGTCGGCGATCTCGAGGGCCTGCTCACCGGTGTCGGGCTGCGACACCAGCAGGGAGTCGATGTCGACACCGAGCTTCTTCGCATAGTCGGGGTCGAGGGCGTGCTCGGCGTCGATGAACGCGGCGATGCCACCGGCTCGCTGCACATTGGCGATCGCGTGAAGCGTCAGGGTGGTCTTACCCGAGGACTCGGGACCGTAGATCTCGATGATGCGGCCACGCGGGAGTCCGCCGACGCCGAGTGCGACGTCGAGCGCGATGGATCCGGTGGGGATGACCTCGACGGGAGCACGGTCGTCGCTGCCCAGTCGCATGACCGAGCCCTTTCCGAACTGCCGATCGATCTGGGCGAGTGCCGATTCCAGGGCCTTCTCGCGGTCTGCGGGTGATGGCATGACGTGCTCCTCTTGTTCGCGTTCCGTCGCCTGTAGGCTGTCGCGCTCCTCGCCGACGGCGGGGATGCAGGGACAAGGCGTAGGTGTCATCCGACGATGTCCACGCTAGGGAGGGCCACCGACATCGAGCCGGGGCTTCGCCCGCACGGGGACATTCACATCCTCGAACACCACTGTGCAGGAGACTACGCCGGTATCGAACACTTCTTCGATGACACGCCGACGCGGGCGCAGGCCGACTCCTCGGTGGTTGCCGTCAGCGGCGACGGGGTTCGAGGCGTCCCGCACCGTACCGACGACTCTCGGGGACGTCGGTCTCGGCACACAGGGCCAACCACACGTCTCGCGGAGGCACGCCCGCCGTCAACGCCTCGCGCGCCGTACGGCCGCCGAGTGCCATCAACGAAAGGTCTGCCGCGAGAGAGTCGCCCTGGGCGCCGAACTCGTCGGAGACGGCTCGATCGAACTCGCTACGACGCACGGTCGACGAAGAGTGGGCTCAGCGCAACGACAGCTGGGGCTCGACGGAGGCCACCAGGTCGTCGGGAACGACGTCGGGGAAGGTCTGCAGGCCCTCGATCACCGAGAGCCGGTCGCCGACCTCGCGCATGATCGTGGAGATGGGCACATCGAGCGCCTCTGCGACGGAGGCGAGGATCTCGCTCGACGCCTCTTTCTGGCCGCGCTCGACCTCGCTGAGGTAGCCGAGCGCCACACTCGCACGGCTCGCTACCTGCCGCAGGGTGCGGCCCTTCTGCTGGCGGAGATCACGAAGGACTTCACCGATCTCTTGACGTACCAGGATCATTTGGGGCCCCTCCTCACTTCGATTCCGCCGTCTGTCCGAGTGGACAACGGTACAACACCTGCTCTGCAAATCTAGCGCCGCGCGCTGGACAAAGGGTGGGAATCGCCGAATGTAACGGAGCGGAAACACGTTCTGTTCCCGCTGCGGTCGGGGGATCTCACAACGCCGCGAGAGCACGGCGCACAGCGATGCGCGCGGACTCCTGCCGGATGGCTTCGCGATCGCCGGTCAGCTCCAAGGAGTCGACGCGGGTTCCCAGCGGCGTGGAGATCGCGATGTGGACCGTTCCGACCGGCTGCCCGTCGGGAGACTCGGGGCCGGCGATACCCGTCGTCGCGATGCCGACGTCGGCGGGTCGTCCGTCGACGGCCAGCGCGGCGCACACGCCCTTGGCCATCTGCCGCGCGACGCGCGGGTGCACAGCGCCGTGAGCCTCGAGGAGCGTGGGATCCACCCCCAGCAGCGACTGCTTGATCGCCGAGTCGTAAGCGACGACGCCTCCGCGCAGCACCCGCGACGCACCGGGCACACCCACCAGCGACGAGACGACCAGGCCACCGGTGAGCGATTCGGCGACGGCGACCGACCAGCCGAGTTCGGCGAGCCTGTCGATCAGGCGCGCGGCGCTCTCCCGGGGATCACGCACGAGCGTCGACTCGAGATCGTCGGGCAGCCCGTCGATCACGCGGTACGACGCTTCCGGGCGCCGCGCACCTCGGACACGACGTAGTCGAGACCGCTCGCGATCGTCAGGATCACCGCGGCCCACATGGTGACGATGTTCAGCCACACGATCCAGTCACCGACGACCGACGCGAGCGGAAGCAGCGCGAGCGAGAGGGCGATCGACTGCGCGACCGTCTTCAGCTTGCCCATCCATGCCGCGGCCAGGACATGATCGCTCACGACCATGAACCGGTAGACCGTTATGCCGATCTCGCGCACGAGCACGATGATCGTCACCCACCAGTCGAGCTCGCCCAGGATCGACAGACCGACGAACGCTGCACCCGTGAGCACCTTGTCGGCGATCGGATCGAGCAGCTTGCCCAGGTCGGTGACGATGTCGTACCGGCGGGCGATGTACCCGTCGATTCCATCGCTGGCGATCGCGACGATGAACAGCACGGCGGCCCACCACCGCAGGGCCCCGTCGGCACCGCCGTCTGCGAGCAGCATCCACAGGAAGATCGGCGCGCACAGGATGCGCACGATCGTGATCGCGTTGGGGAGTTGACGGGGCACGGACATCAGTCTCTCCCGGTCAGCTGCCACATGTCTTCGTCGCCCTCGTCGCCGTCGACGACCTCGAGCCCGTCGAACTGCGCGTCGACCGGGTCGGGCGCCGGCGCCTCCTGACCGCGCAGGCGCGCGAGCACGGCGGGGAGCTGCTCGTTCGTCACGAGCACGTCTCGGGCCTTGGACCCCTCCGAGGGGCCGACGATCTCGCGCGACTCCATGAGATCCATGAGACGCCCGGCCTTGGCGAAGCCGACGCGCAGCTTGCGCTGGAGCATCGAGGTCGACCCGAACTGGGTCGACACGACCAGCTCGGCGGCCGCGAGCAGGAGCTCGAGATCGTCGCCGATGTCGGCGTCGATCTCTTTGCGCTCGGCGGATGCGGCGACGTCGGAGCGGTACTCGGGACGCGCCTGGTTCGTGACGTGGGCGACGACCTTCTCGATCTCGGACTCGCTGACCCACGCGCCCTGCACGCGCAGCGACTTGTTGGCGCCCATCGGCAGGAAGAGCGCATCGCCCTGCCCGATCAGGCGGTCGGCGCCGGGCTGATCGAGGATGACGCGCGAGTCGGTCACGCTGGTGACGGCGAATGCGAGACGCGAGGGCACGTTGGCCTTGATGAGCCCGGTGACGACGTCGACCGACGGGCGCTGGGTCGCCAGCACGAGGTGGATGCCGCTGGCACGCGCGAGCTGGGTGATGCGCACGATGGAGTCCTCGACGTCGCGAGGGGCCACCATCATCAGGTCGGCGAGCTCGTCGACGACCACCAGCAGATACGGGTACGGCTTCAGCACCCGCTCGCTGCCGACCGGCAGCGTGACCTCGCCGGAGACGACGGCCTTGTTGAAGTCGTCGATGTGGCGGTACCCGAACGACGCGAGGTCGTCGTACCGCATGTCCATCTCCTTCACAACCCACTGCAGCGCCTCGGCCGCCTTCTTGGGGTTCGTGATGATGGGGGTGATCAGGTGCGGAACGCCCGCGTACGACGTCAGCTCGACGCGCTTCGGGTCGATGAGCACCATGCGCACCTCGGAGGGTTTGGCGCGCATCAACAGGCTCGTGATCATCGAGTTCACGAAGCTGGACTTACCCGAACCGGTGGAACCGGCGACGAGGAGGTGAGGCATCTTCGCGAGGTTGGCGACGACGTAACCGCCGCCGACGTCCTTGCCGACGCCGATCGTCATGGGGTGGGTGGATGCTGCGGCGTTGCCGGAGCGGAGCACGTCACCGAGCGTGACGATCTCGCGGTCGGCATTGGGGATCTCGACGCCGATCGCGCTCTTGCCCGGGATCGGCGCGAGGATGCGCACCTCGTTCGAGGCGACGGCGTAGGCGATGTTGTTGGTGAGCGCGGTGATGCGCTCGACCTTCACGCCGTGCCCGAGCTCGATCTCGTACTGCGTGACGGTCGGACCGCGCGAGAAGCCGGTGACCCGGGCGTCGACCGAGAACTGCTGGAGCACGCTCTCGAGAGCCTTCACCACCGCATCGTTCGCTGCGGACCGTTCCTTGTGGGGCGGGCCGGCGGCCAGCGCCGTGTCGGACGGCAGACGGTAGTCGGAGGTCGGCGGCATGCCGGCGCTATCGCCGCCGAGCCCCGATATCGTGCCGAGCTCGTCGTCGGCGCTGTCGGAGTCGTCGCGCAGGCTCACGGCCGCGGCCGGCGGCGTGGCGATCGTCGGACGCGCGAACACCTCCGTGAGCGCGTCGGGCATCGGCGGGAGGGGCGGTGGTTCCGGCGCCTCGAAGACCTGCTCGAAACCGCCCTCGGACTTCCCCGGTGTGAGCAGTTCGGTGAGGTCCTGCGAGCCGAGCGCACCGTCGGCGTCCTCCTCGCGGCCCGACCGATTGCGACGCCACCACGGACGCGCCTCGCGGCCGGCCTCGTCGTCGTCGTCGGTGTCGACGGCGGCGTCTTTCGATCGATCCGACGGCGCCGCCCGCTCGGCGTCGAACATCCAGGCATACAGGTCGCCGAGACGGGTGCCGATGCGGTTCGGCGGAGTCTTGGTGAGGATCAGGATGCTGAGGATGCCCACGAGCGAGAGCACGATGCCCGCTCCGACCGGGGTTATGAGCATCGCGAGGGGTTCGCCGGCCATCCAGCCGAAAAGGCCTCCGGCGGAACTCAGGGCGGGGAGCCCGGCATTCGGCTGAGGACGATCACCGAGAACGTGGCAGAACCCCGCCACCGCGATCACGAAGAGGGCGAAGCCGATGCCGATGCGACCGTTGTCGTGCACGGACGAGGGGTGGCGGAAGAGCCATCCCGCGAGCAGCAGCAGCAGCACGGGGAAGACGAATGCCTCGCGACCGATCAGACCGCCGACCGAGTAGGCGCTGATGGCGGCGGCGACGTCGGAGCCGATGAAGAACCACTCGACCGTCGCCCCGGCGGCCGCGAGCAGGACGAGCAGGAACGGCAGGCCGTCGCGGCGCTGTTCCTTCTCGAGGTTCTCCGGGCCGAAGGCACGGAACACGCCCCCGACCGCGTGGGCGACGCCGAGCCATGCTCGGACGGCGACGGCCGGCTTGTCGGGCTCGCCGACGTACTTCTTGGGTGCGGGCGCGGGCTTGCGGGCGCGTGAGGCGCTCTTCGCGGGCGCGCGACCGCTGGTCGCCGGAGTACTGCGGGGCATGCCTCCACGGTAGGCGCGACCTACGACGTTTGCCCGGAACGACGCGGCGATCAGCGCAGGAGCTTGACCATGGTGTCGCGACCGATACCGCTCCGGGTGACCGCGAAACCCTCCGATCGGTAGAGCACGACGGCGTAGTTGCCCCGCTCGACGCTGAGGCTCAGGCGCGCGTATCCACGGGCGCGCGCCTCGTCGGCGAGGCGGTGCAGCAGCATCCGTCCGATGCCGTGCGCCCGCCAGATCGGGCGCACGCCGATGACGAGCTCGGGCACCCCCGTGCCGACGTACCCGAACCCCGGTTCGCTGCGCGGGAAGAGCCGGAACCGCGCCGCACCGACGGCCTCGCCCGTCGGCACCTGGGCCACCACGCCCACGTCGGCCGGCCGCATCCAGCCGGCGAGGTAGCGCTGATAGTCGGCGGAGGCGAGCACCTCGTGGCGGGGGCGGGCGGCGCCCTCCCTCCAGTTCGCCGCTTCCACGACCATGTCGGCCAGGAACGCGCCGTCCGACTGCGTGGCGGCGCGAACGGCGAAGGCGGGCATGCCCGGAATACTAGCGATCCCGGGCCTGCCCGCCTCGGCGGATCTCTACGCCTCGATGACGAGGGGCACGATCATCGGCCGACGGCGCAGCGACTGGTTGACCCAGCGGCCGATCGTGCGGCGGACGATCTGCGACAGCGCGTGCGGGTCGCGAACGCCCGACTTTGCGGCCTCCGCGAGAGCGGCGGCGATCTTCGGCTTCACGGCCTCGAACACCTTGGTGTCTTCGGCGAAGCCTCGCGCGTGGATCTCGGGCCCCGTGACGACGCGGCCGGTGGCCGAGTCGACGACGACGATGACCGAGATGAAGCCCTCCTCGGCGAGGATGCGGCGGTCCTTCAGGTCGGCGTCGGTGATCTCGCCGACGGTCGACCCGTCGACGTAGACGAAGCCGATGTCGAGCTGGCCGACGACCGTGGCGACACCGTCGCGCAGGTCGACCACGACACCGTTCTCGCCCAGGATCGTGCGCTCGGCGGGGATGCCGGTCTCCTGCGCGAGCTTTGCGTTCGCCGTCAGGTGGCGGTACTCGCCGTGGATGGGGAGCACGTTCTTCGGCTGCAGGATGTTGTAGCAGTAGATCAGCTCGCCCGCCGCGGCGTGGCCCGAGACGTGCACCTTGGCGTTGCCCTTGTGCACGACGTTCGCGCCGAGCTTGGTCAGGCCGTCGATCACGCGGTAGACCGCGTTCTCGTTGCCCGGGATGAGGCTGGAAGCGAGGATGACGGTGTCGCCGGGACCGGGCTCGATCTCGTGGTCCAGGTTGGCCATGCGGCTGAGGACGGCCATCGGCTCGCCCTGCGAGCCGGTGGACATGTAGACGATCTTGTCGTCGGGGATGTCGCGGGCCTTCTTGTAGTCGACGAGCACCCCGTCGGGCACCTTTAGGTAGCCGAGCTGCTCGGCGATCGTCATGTTGCGCACCATGCTGCGGCCCATGAGCGCGACTCGGCGCCCGTTGGCTGCCGCAGCATCCAGCACCTGCTGCACGCGGTGCACGTGACTGGAGAAGCTCGCGACGATCACCCGGCGCGGAGCCTTCGCGATGACCTGGTCGAGCACGGGGCCGATGCTGCGCTCGGTCGGGGTGAACCCGGGCACCTCGGCGTTGGTGGAGTCGACCAGGAAGAGGTCGACGCCCTCCTCTCCCAGCCGGGCGAAAGCGCGGAGGTCGGTGATGCGGCCGTCGAGCGGCAGCTGATCCATCTTGAAGTCGCCGGTGGCCAGCACCAGCCCCGCGGGCGTGCGGATCGCCACGGCGAGGGCATCGGGGATGGAGTGATTGACCGCGATGAACTCGAGGTCGAACGGGCCGACCTGCTCGCGCTGCCCTTCCTTCACCGTCAGCGTGTACGGCTTGATGCGGTGCTCCTTGAGCTTCGCCTCGATCAGCGCGAGCGTCAGACCCGACCCGATGAGGGGCAGGTCGCCCTTGCGCTTGAGGAGGTACGGCACGGCGCCGATGTGGTCTTCGTGACCGTGGGTGAGCACGATGCCGACGATGTCGTCGAGGCGGTGCTTGATCGGCGAGAAGTCAGGAAGGATCAGGTCGACACCGGGCTGGTGCTCCTCGGGGAACAGCACGCCGCAGTCGACGACGAGGAGCTTTCCCTCGTACTCGAAGACGGTCATGTTGCGTCCGACCTCGCCGAGTCCGCCCAGCGGGTACACGCGGAGCGTGCCGGGGGCGAGGGCGGGCGGGTCGTAGACGGTGGTGGGCATGGATTGCCTCCTCGGGACGCCGCGTGCGCAGCATCCGCTCTCTGTGCCCGCGCAGCTCTTCCGCGCGAGCGTCGTTATCTGGTCGTGCCGTGCACCTTCGGCAGTGCGCCACCGGCGGCGGCGTTGCGGTCGGGGCGGAAGTTGGAGAAATCGGCGCCGGGCACGTCGCGCACGAGGTCGAGCTCGTCCTCGATCGCGGCGGCCTCCCACTCCTCGGGTCCGACGAGCGGCAGGCGCACGCGCGGGCTGCCGATGCGGCCGAGGCCGTGCAGGATGTACTTCGCCGACACGGTGCCGGGCACGTGGGTCATCACGGCGCGCACGAGCGGCTCGAGGCGCTGGTGCTCGGCCGTCGCCGTGGCGAGATCGCCGCGGTTGACCGCGTCGACGATCGTGCGGTACGGGGCGGCCGCGATGTTCGCGGTGACCCCGATGAGGCCGGTGGCGCCGATCGCGAGGTGCGGGAGCACGTTGGCGTCGTCGCCGGAGAAGTACATGAGGTCGGTCTGGTTCAGCACGCGGCTGACCTCGCTGAAGTCGCCCTTGGCGTCTTTGATGGCGAGGATGTTCGGATGCTTCGCGAGGCGCAGGATCGTCTCGTACCGGATCGGCACACCCGTGCGCCCGGGGATGTCGTAGAGAATCACCGGGAGGTCGGTCGCATCGGCGACGAGGCGGAAGTGGGTGAGGATGCCCGCCTGAGTGGGCTTGTTGTAGTACGGCGTGACGATCATGATGCCGTCGGCGCCGGCCTTCTCGCTCGCGCGGTAGAGCTCGATGGCGTGGGCGGTCTCGTTCGAGCCGCCGCCGGTGACGATCTTCGCCCGCCCGGCGGCGACATCCTTGCCGACCTCGACGAGGCGGATCTTCTCGGGGTCGGTCAGGGTCGACGTCTCGCCCGTCGTGCCCGTGACGACGATGCCGTCGGCGCCGGCCGTGATGACGGCGTCCATGTGCTTCTCGACCGCGGGCCAATCGACTTCGCCGTCGGCCGTCATCGGAGTGACGAGCGCGACGAGAACCTGTCCGAAAGGATTGCCCGTGTGCGTCATGGGTCCAGGCTATCGGTCCCCGGGCCGCTGCCCGGAGGCCGACCTCGCACGAGCGGAGGAGATCTCACCGGCGGAGGATCGGCGGGCCCAGGTTCGTCCGCCGTTCGTGAGATGTCCTCCGGCGATCGCGCCGGGTCAGCGTCCGCGTTCGGCGGCCCGCATCACCAGCGCATCCGGCAGCACGCGCGACAGCGCGACGAGCGCCCTGTACCGTGCCGACGGTATGGAGACCGACCGCCCGCGCGCGACATCGCGGAGCGCTTCGGACACCACCGCCGGCGCCTCCAGCCACATCCCGTTCGGAACGCCCTCTTCTCCCGGGGGCAGTCCGAGCCGCTCGTGGAAGTTCGTGTGCACGAATCCCGGACACACCGCGGTCGCGGTGACTCCTCGCCGTCGATAGCGGGCGTTCGCCCAGCGGCTGAACTGGATGAGCCAGCCCTTGACCGCACCGTAGGTTCCGCGCGGCACGAAGCCGGCCACGGAGGCGACGTTGACGATGCGCCCGCTCCCCCGCTCGAGCATGCCCGGCAGCACCGCGTGCATCAGCCGCATCGGCACCTCGACATGAAGCGCGAGGTGTCGCGCTTCGTCGTCGATGTCGTTGGTCTCGAAAGCGAGGTCGAGTCCGTATCCGGCGTTGTTGACCAGCATGTCGATCGGATGCTGCGGGTCGGCCAACCTCGCCACGACCGCGTCGCGCTGCTCGCGGTCCAGGAGGTCGGCGACCAGCACGTCGACGGCGGCGCCGCGCGCACCGCGCACCTCGGCGGCCACGGCCTCGAGCGCCGACCGGTCGCGGGCGACCAGCACCAGCCCGACCCCGCGCGCCGCGAGCTGGCGGGCGAACTCGGCGCCCAGCCCCGAGCTCGCCCCGGTGATCAGTGCCGTGCGCGCCATGGCGGCGCTACGGCGAGACGCGGCCGTTGGCGTTGAAGGCCGCGTGAGTGAGCGGCATCAGCTCGGTCCAGATGGATTCCATCTTCTCGGCGCACATCTCGATCTCGCGCTGCGGGAACGACGGGAAGTGCGTCCCCTCGACCTTCGTGCGGAGGGAGAGGAAGTTCATGAGCGACCGCGCGTTCATCGTCACGTACATCGACGAGTAGATGTTGAGCGGCAGCACGATGCGCGCGACCTCGCGGGCGACGCCGGCATCCAGCATCCGCTGGTAGGCGAGGAAGGCGAACTCCGATGCGTCGCGGGTGGCGGTGTCGACCAACGCGTGCTGCTCGGGCGTGCCGGGCAGGAACTCGTAGGCGCCGGGCTTGCCGACCTGCAGAAGGTTGCGCTCGGGCGCGGGGACGTAGAACACCGGACGCAGCTCGCGGTAGCGGCCCGATTCCTCGTTGTACGACGCCATGCGGTGCCGCATGAACTCGCGGAACACGAAGATCGGCGCCTGGATGTAGAACGTCATCGAGTTGTGCTCGAAGGGCGAGCCGTGGCGGTCGCGCATCAGGTAGTTGATGAGGCCGCGGTCTTTCGCGGAGGCCTCCGTGCCGGCCTGAGCCTCCCCGAGGGTCTGCTCCCCCTGCGTGGACACTCGGGCGGCGAACAGGACGTCGGAATCACTGGCGCTCGCGCGCACCAACTCCACGGTCACATCGCTGCGGAACTGGATCTCGGTCGCGGGGCTGGCTTCGACGTCGCTCACGGGAGCCACCTTATCCGGCGCATCGCATCCTCTGTGACGCCACTCGCGTCATACGGGGCATCACCGGCCCCCGAGGCCCGCGCAGCCATTAGCGTGGACTGCTATGACTCTCGTGGAAGCCCTGATCGGCCTCGCCGCCCTCCTCGCGGTGGCGGTGCTGGTCGGCGCAGTGATGCAGGTGCGGCAGGGACGCGCTCGATCCCACGTGCGATCCGAGATCGTGGAGCCGCAGCGGCTCGGGGCCGACGGCCTCGGCGAGCGGGCGACCCTGCTGCAGTTCAGCACCGAGATGTGCTCGCGCTGCCCCGGGGTGCACCGCACTCTCTCGGCTCTGGCATCCGAGCACGACGGGGTGCGTCATCTCGACGTCGACCTCACCCACCGTCCCGACATCGCCCGGCACTTCCAGGTGATGCAGACCCCCACCACGCTCATCCTCGACCGACGCGGCGCGGTGCAATCCCGCATCGGCGGGGTGCCCAACCCCCACGTCGTGCAGCTCGAGCTCGCCCGTCTCGCCGAGGAGACCGCCGATGTCTGACTCCCCCGCCCGCGGTATCGACCCGCGCGGACCGCGCTTCGCCGCATCCGTGACCACCGTGCTTCTCGCGATCGCCGTCGTGCTGTCGCTGGTCGGGCTGTCGACGGCTCGGGGCATCGGAAACTTCGGAGCGTTCGCCTCGGCGCCCGCCGGCGATTTCGCGTTCGCCGCCGGCTCGGAGCCGTGGGCGCTGCCCACCGCCTCGGTCGCCCAGCGCGTGCTCGACCCCGCGTTCCTGCTGCTGTTGGTCGTCGCGCTCCTGTTCGTCTGGGGCGTCGTCGCGCCGCGCACCGCCCCATGGGCGGTGCTGTTCCGCACCGTCGTGCAGCCGCGCCTCGCCCCGCCTCGCGACCTCGAAGACCCCCGTCCGCCGCGCTTCGCGCAGGGCGTCGGGCTGTTCGTCGTGAGCGTGGGTCTCATCCTGCAGGTCGCCGGCGTGCCGTGGGCGCTGCCGATCGCGGCCGCCATGGCCTTCATCGCAGCCTTCCTGAACGCCGTTTTCGGCCTCTGCCTCGGATGCCAGCTCTACCTGGCGTTCCAGCGCGCGGGTCTTGTCGGTCGGGCCCGCGCGGCCGTCTGATCACCGCGAGTACCACGGGCGCTCGCCCGCTGTCGAGGCACGCCCGTGACAGCCACCCGGTGGCTAGGCTGGCGCTCGAAGCGTCGTGCCGCGCGGCGCGAACTATCGGAGGTCACGATGTCGGTCACCAGCGAAGCCACCACCGCCTGGAAGGGCACCCTGTTCGAAGGCTCGGGATCCGTCGCACTCGCGTCGTCGGGTGCCGGAACGTTCGACGTCAACTGGAAGGCTCGCAGCGAGGGCTCCAGTGCGGTCACCACCCCCGAGGAACTCCTCGCCGCGGCGCACTCGTCCTGCTTCAGCATGGCGCTCTCCAACGCGCTCGCCGAGAACGGCACCCCGCCGGAGTCGATCGACGCGACAGCATCCGTGACCTTTAAACCGGGCACCGGCATCACCGGCAGCCACCTGAACGTCAACGCCGTCGTCCCCGGCATCGACGCTGCGGCGTTCGACGCGATCGCTCAGGACGCGAAGGCGAACTGCCCCGTCTCGCAGGCGCTCGCGGGCATCGAGATCACGCTCGAGGCAACGCTTGCCTGAGGGTCGTCGCGTCGTCATCGCCGGCGCTTCCGGACTGATCGGCGAGGCCCTCGTCGCCTCGTTGCGCGCCGACGGCGTGACCGTGACGACGCTCGTGCGCCGCCCGCCGGCACACGACGACGAGGTGCAGTGGCTCGAGGATGCGACTCCTCTGCCGCCGTCGGTCCTGGAAGGGGCCGACGCGGTCGTGGGCCTCAACGGCGCGAGCATCGGGAAGTTCCCGTGGACGCGGTCGTACAAGAGCACGCTGCTGTGGTCGAGGATCACGCCCACGCGCACGCTCGCCGCAGCGGTCCGCGCGTTGGGCGACGACGCCCCGGCTTTCATCAACGCCTCGGCGACGGGCTTCTACGGCTCGGCGCCGGGGGCCCGCCTCACGGAGACCTCACCCCGGGGCGAAGGGTTCCTTTCCGATCTGACCGGCGAGTGGGAGAACGCCGCTCGCGGGGCCGGCGGGAAGGCTCGCGTGGCGCTGTTGCGCACCGCGCCCGTGGTGCACGAGCGGGGCGTTCTGAAACCGCTGATGATGTTGACGAAGTTCGGCGTGTCGGGCCCGATCGGGCGGGGCACGCAGGTGTGGCCGTGGATCTCGCTCGATGACGAGGTCGCCGCCATCCGGCACGTCATCGACCGCGACATCGACGGACCGGTGAACCTCACCGGCCCCACGCGCGCCACGGCGAACGACCTCGGTTTCGCGCTCGCCCGCCGCATGAACCGCCCGTACGTTCTGCGCGCACCCGTCTTCGCGGTGAAGCTGGCGCTCGGGTCGGACGCGACCGAGGGGCTCCTCACGAACGACGCGCACGTCGTGCCCGAGGTGCTCGAGACGTCAGGTTTCGCCTTCTCGCAGCCGACCGTCGAAGACGCCGTCGCGCACGCTGTGCCCGAGGCCTGAATCGGCTTCAGGCGCGGCGGGTGGCCGACTCGAGCTTGATGGCGGTGCGGATCGCTCCGCGGGCACGGCGGCGGTCGCCCGAGCCGTCGTAAGCCAGCCCGAGCCGGTACCACGAGCGCCAGTCGTCGGGGTTCTTCTCGACCTCTTCCCGGTAGGCGGGGAAGACGGCGTCGGCGTCGTCGCGTACGACGCGGCCGCTGGGGCGCACCTCGAGCTCCTCGGCAGGCAGCGCGTTGTCGGCGGCGAGCCGCTTGCCGAGCTGTTCGGCCCGCACGCCGAACCAGAGTTCACGTCCGAGGCCCCAGATGGCGACCACGGGTAACACGACGAGGGCCACGCCGAGGCCGATCCCGACGCCTTCACCGCTGGAGAGAAGCACCCAGGCGCGCTGGCCGACGAGGCCGATGTACAGCAGCAGGAGCACCGCCATCACGGCGACGCCGATACGAGCGGTCATGCGTCGGTGGGGCGGTCGAAGGCCGTCGCACTGGCGACCTGGCCGGGCACGCCCGAGTCGTCGATCGGCTTCGACTCGCGCTCGCGGGGCGTGCGCAGACCGAGGTCGATGAAGGAGTCGAGACCGACGATCACCCCGCGGGCTTCGCGCGCGGCGCCGAGGGCGATGCGGATGCCCGGCGCGTAGGCGAGCGCCGGTTCGATCGTGTCGTGGACGATTGTGACCGATTCCCCCGGTCCCGACAGAATGGTCTCTTGGCGCGCCACCACGCCCGGGCGGCGCAGCGAGTGGATGGGCACGCTCGCGACTTGCTGGCCCCGAGCGCGCTGGTCGGCGTGGGGCGACTCGACCGGACCCGCCGAGGAGCGCGCGGCCGCGATCATCTCCGCGGTGCGCACGGCCGTGCCGCTGGGCGAGTCGATCTTGGTGTCGCGGTGCGCTTCGACGATCTCGATGGATGCGAAGAACGGGGCCGCGGCGGCGGCGAGGGCCGAACCGATGATCGAGCCGAGCGAGAAGTTCGGGATGAACACGACGCCCGTCCCCGCCTTCTCGACCAGGGGACGCACCAGCGCGATGCGCTCGTTCGACCAGCCAGAGGTTCCGACGAGAACGTTGATGCCACGCTCGACGGCGGCGCGCACCACGTCGAGGGAGACGGCGGGCGTCGAGGCGTCGATCACGAGGTCGCACCCGTCGATGTCGGCTAGGTCCGAACGCGACGTCAGCACGCCCACGACCTCGAACCCGGGCTCCGCCTCCGCGACCTCGCGAATCACGCCGCCGAGCTTCCCCGTACCGCCCACGATGGTCACGCGCGTCGTCATGCCCCCAGCCTACGGCGCTACCCTCGACCCATGACCGAGATCCGCCCCGTGCCGGTCGATCACTCCGACGCGCACGGTCTGCTCGAGGAGTACTTCGCCCTCCGAGCATCCATCTTCCCGGGTGGCACGTACCGCACCGTCTTCCCGGAGGCCGCCACGTTCACCGAGCCCGCCGGCGTCTTCGTCGTGCTGTACGACGACGACGAGCCGGTCGGATGCGGCGGAATCCGCCGTCTCGCCGACGGCCCTCACGGCCCCCGCTACGAGGTCAAGCACCTCTACGTCTGCGACGCCGGTCGCGGCCGCGGATGGGGCCGGATGCTGCTCGCCGACCTCGAGACGAGAGCCGCCGCTCACGGCGCCGCCGAGATGGTTCTCGACACCCACCACACCCTCGA
The DNA here is from genome assembly GCF_003635115.1 of Microbacterium sp. AG1240. Lineage (GTDB taxonomy): Bacteria > Actinomycetota > Actinomycetes > Actinomycetales > Microbacteriaceae > Microbacterium. The sequence goes on along the minus strand of NZ_RBXJ01000002.1, from coordinate 664,942 downwards.
CGCCGCCGGCGCGCTCTACGCCCGGTCGGGCTACGAGCAGATCGACCCCTACAACGACAACGCGAACGCGACGCGCTGGTACGCGAAGGCGCTGGGCGCGTAGCGCCCCCCCCTGAAACACGCGGATCGGCCGAGACGCGCCGCCTGGCGCGGTGTTTCGGCCGATCGTGGTGTCTCGCGCGGCGCGGGGACGCGCTAGACGGGGATCGTCTCGGGAAGGCCGGTGCGCAGCTCGAACGGAAGGTGCGCGAGATCGTTGTGGGTGAGCATCGACCAGGGACGGCCCTTGCGCTGCGACAGCACCGTCAGGCCGCAGTGCGCCTGGTTGAGCGTCATCCAGCGCCAGTCGGGCGTCTGGAGCACCTCGCGCACGAACCACGCGATCACGAAGTTGTGCGTGATGAGCAGCTCGTGAACCTCGCCCGGCTTGCGCACGAGGAATTCGCTCGTCGCGTCCGCCATCTGCGCGCTGCCGGCTTCTACCTCGGCTTCGGTGACGCTGCCGAAGAAGGGCTCGTACGCCCCGGGGGTGTCTTCGGTCATGCCCGTCGGCACGCAGTCGAACAACAGCGCCGACGGCTGCGGTGAGACTGACGGCAGGCGCTCGGCGACCGCGGCGGCGGTCTGGGCGGCCCGTTCCAGCGGCGAGTGCCACACGGCGTCGAGCGGCACCCCCGACAGTCGGTCGGCGATCAGGGCGGCCTGGCGGATGCCCCGCGGCGAGAGCGGACCGTCGGTGAGCCCGTGCTCCGCGTCTTGATGCTCGCCGTGACGCACGAGATAGAGGTAGTGCGTCACGTCAACTCGATTCGTCGTCGGGCGGCGTACTCCGTGCCACGCATTTCAGCCTACGACACGGGTCGCGGCAGCGCTCGGGTTACTCGACGGCGCGCGCGATATCGGCGAGGTGCGAACGACTCAGGCGCGCGCCGACTCCCTGGATGAGCTCGACCACGTTCTCGGGCGCCACCGCGTTCACGATGGGCGCGGTGACGACCTTCTGCGCGAGCAGCCACGCGACGGCGACCGCGGCGTCGGGGAGGCCCAGCTCGGCGCCGACGGCGTCGAGGGCGCGCAATGCCCGGCTTCCGCGGCGGTTCAGGTTCGCGGTGAGCTGCGCACCACGCACGGATCGTACGACGCTCGGGCGTGTACGGTGCCCACCGGCGAGGAATCCGTGCTCGAGGGCGTGCGACGGCGTGAAGGCCATCGCCTGCGCCCCCGCCACCAGGCGCAGGTCGCCGGTGAACTCCTCACGACGCAGCAGGTTGTACGGCGCGTCGAGGACGGTGATGCGCGGGTATCCGGCCGACGAGAGGATGCGGGCCTCCACCAGCTGGGCGGCGGTGTACCCGTAGGCGCCCACCGCTCGCACCTTGCCCGATTCGACCAGCCACTCGGCGGTGGCGAGGGTGTCTTCGAGCACCGCACCCCGGTCGCTCGTCGCGTCGAGGTACAGGACGTCGATCCGGTCGGTCATCAGGCGCGCGAGGGATGCTTCGACCGCACGTACGAGCGACACCGAACCCAGCCCGGGGTTGTCGGGGTGGCCCCCGACGCGAACGGCCACGACCGTGTCATCGCGCATTCCGCGCGAGTGCAGCCACTGCCCCACGATGTACTCGCTGCGTCCTGCCGAGTAGCTGTCGGCGGTGTGGATCGCGTTGCCGCCCAGCTCGGCGTAGGTGTCGAGGATGGCGTGACTGGAGGCGATGTCGACGTTCCAGCCGAACTCGGCAGCCCCGAGGAAGAGGGGGAACACGTCGAAGCCCGAGTCGCCCAGGGCTGCGCGCACGACGCTTCCCACGCCGGCGCCCTGCACCGGGATGGGAGCGGACGGATGGGGGAACCCGACTGCGGGCGGGCCGAAGGGCGTCGTACCTCCGACGCTCAACCCCGACATCACGCGACTCCCTGCTGATCGGTTCCGCTGCGGGAGGGAGTTCTCGACTTCGCGACACGTCCCGGATTCCCGCGTACTTCGAGGCTAGAGCAGACAGCGCACCCGGCCTCCGCCCACCCCGCCCGCTCGATAAACATTCGGTAACGGTTTCAGACGGCGAATGCCCGCCCCGCCGAAGCGGAACGGGCATTCACGGTCGTCCGGTCACCGGGACCGGACGGAGGATCAACCCTCGGCGGGAGCCTCGGGGCCCTCGCTCGCGGCTGCGGAGCCTTCCTGGTCGGCGGCCTCCTGGTCGTCGGTGACGGGCTCGAGCGACAGCTTGCCGCGGTCGTCGATCTTCGTGATGCGCACGAGGAGCTTCTGGCCGACCGAGAGCACGTCGTCGACGTTCTCGACGCGCTTGCCACCGGCGAGCTTGCGCACCTCGCTGACGTGGAGCAGGCCGTCCTTGCCCGGGAGCAGCGAGACGAACGCACCGAACGTGGCGATCTTGACGACGGTTCCGAGGAACTGCTCGCCGACCTCGGGGTTGGTCGGGTTCGCGATCGCGTTGACCTGGGCGCGGGCGGCCTCGGCCGAGGGACCGTCGACGGCGCCGATGTAGACCGTGCCGTCCTCCTCGATGGAGATGTCGGCGCCGGTCTCGTCCTGGATGGCGTTGATCGTCTTGCCCTTGGGGCCGATGAGCTCACCGATCTTGTCGACCGGGATCTGCACGCTGATGACGCGGGGCGCGGTGGGCGCCATCTCGTCGGGGGCGTCGATCGCGGCGTTCAGCACACCGAGGATCGTCAGGCGGGCTTCCTTGGCCTGGGTCAGCGCGGCGGCGAGCACCGACGACGGGATGCCGTCGAGCTTCGTGTCGAGCTGGATCGCGGTGATGAACTCGCTCGTACCGGCGACCTTGAAGTCCATGTCGCCGAGTGCGTCTTCGGCACCGAGGATGTCGGTCAGCGCGGCGTAGCGGGTCTGACCGTCGACCTCGTCGGTGACGAGACCCATCGCGATGCCCGCGACCGGCGCGCGCAGCGGCACACCGGCGTTCAGGAGCGACAGGGTGGAGGCGCAGACCGAGCCCATCGACGTCGAACCGTTGGAGCCGAGAGCCTCGGACACCTGGCGGATGGCGTAGGGGAACTCGTCGCGCGCCGGCAGAACCGGAACGAGCGCGCGCTCGGCGAGGAAGCCGTGCCCGATCTCGCGACGCTTGGGGCTTCCCACACGGCCGGTCTCACCGGTCGAGTACGGCGGGAAGTTGTAGTGGTGCATGTAGCGCTTGCGCGTGATCGGCGACAGCGAGTCGATCTGCTGCTCCATCTTCAGCATGTTCAGCGTGGTGACACCCAGGATCTGGGTCTCGCCGCGCTGGAAGATGGCCGAACCGTGCACGCGCGGGATGACCTGCACCTCGGCGTCGAGCGGGCGGATGTCGGCGAGGCCGCGGCCGTCCATGCGGACGCCCTCGGACAGGATGCGTCCGCGCACGATGATCTTGGTGACCGACTTGTACGCGGCCGAGAACTCCAGCGTCGCGACGGCGGGCAGCTCGCCCGCCTCGACGGCGGCGAGCAGCTCTGCCTTGACGGCCGACTTGAGCTCGTCATCGGCGTTCTGACGCTCCTGCTTGTCGGCGATCTGGTAGATCGGGACGAGCTTGTCGTAGGCGCGGCCGGCGACGAAGTCGTAGGTCTCCTGGCTGTAGGCCGGGAAGACGGGGAACGACTGGATCTCCTTGGCCGCGGTGTTCGCCACGGCGTTCTGGGCATCCACGAGCTGCTTCAGGAACGGCTTCGCGGCCTCGAGGCCCTCGGCGACGACCTGCTCGTTGGGCTTGACGGCCCCGCCCTTGATGAGGTTCCAGCTGCCCTCGGTGGCTTCGGCTTCGACCATCATGATCGCGACGTCTTCGTTGCCGTTGGCGTCGGTGATGACACGGCCGGCCACGATGAGGTCGAACACGGCCTCCTCGAGCTGCGACACGGTCGGGAAGGCGATCCACTGGTCGGCGGTCTCACCGGCACCGGGGATGAGCGCGAGGCGCACACCGGCGATCGGACCCGAGAACGGCAGACCCGAGATCTGGGTCGAGAGGGATGCGGCGTTGATCGCGAGCGCGTCGTAGAACTCGCCCGGTGCGATCGACAGCACGGTGACGACGATCTGCACCTCGTTGCGGAGGCCGGAGACGAACGACGGGCGCAGCGGCCGGTCGATCAGACGGCAGACGAGGATCGCTTCGGTCGAGGGGCGACCCTCGCGACGGAAGAACGAGCCGGGGATCTTGCCCGCGGCGTACGAGCGCTCTTCGACGTCGACGGTCAGCGGGAAGAAGTCGAAGCCTTCGCGCGGGTGCTTGCCGGCGCTGGTGGCCGAGAGGAGCATCGTCTCCTCGTCGAGGTACGCGGCGACCGCGCCCTGCGCCTGCTGCGCGAGGCGACCGGTTTCGAAGCGAACGGTGCGGGTGCCGAAACGGCCGTTGTCGAGAACGGCTTCAGCGGCGGTGATTTCAGGACCTTCCAAGAGGTCTCTCCTTCTTTGTTTAGACTCGCGCGCCCGAATGGCGACGCGAGGCAATCGAAGGAGCAGGAACAGGCAGAAAAGGGCATGCGGACAACATCCGCAAGAGATTCCCGGCGACTGGCCACCAGTAGACGACCACCCGGCTATCGCGACGGGGAGTCCACCACAGGGGACCAGCGTCCTGCCGGCCTGCTCCATGAGCTCATATGTAATTGAGCGGATTGCCGAAGCAACCCGACCCAGCCTACCAGCGCACCGCTCACCACCGCCGCTCCGTCGCGGGGCGCGCCCCAGGATTCGGGATGGCGCCGAGAGGGCGCGACCGTTTACCTTTGCCCCATGCGTCCCGTTCGTCACACCAGTCACAGCGCGCTCGTCGTCGCGCTGGTGATCGGGATGCTGCTGACGGCTCCGAGTCCCGCCAGCGGCGTGACCATCGCCGAGATCGAGGCCGAACTCACGGCCGTGGAAGAGGCCGCAGCGTCCGCATCGGACAACGCCCTCGTCGCAGAAGCGGCCGCGCAGGATGCACGTGGGGCCGCCGAGACGGCGGCCGCCCGCGTCGCCGCCCTCGACGCCCAGGTCGCCGCGACCCAGGTGGAGGCGACCGCGCACACCGCTCGCGTGGTCGCCGCGGCCGTGGCCATCTCGCGCGCGACGACCGACAGCCCCCTCCTCGCCCGGGTCCTCACCGCCGCCGACCCGGAGACCCTGCTCGCGGGACTCAGCACGGCGGAGAGGACGGGTCGGCTCTCGGCGCAGCTCGCGCGATCGGCCCGGGAGTCGGCGAATGCGGCCGCCGCCCAGCGCTCGCAGGCCGACGTGGTGCGCGCCGAACGAGACCGGCTCGCCACCGACGCGGAGGCGGCCGCGGCCCGCGCCCGGGGCCTGGTCGAGGCCGAGACCGCCGCGATCGCGTCGGCGCGGAGCGAGCTCGATGCCCTGTATACGCAGCTCGCCGCGGCGCAGCGCACGACGGTCGTCCGCGCCAAGACGCAGCGCGAGGAGCGCATCATCGCACAACAGGCGGCGCAGCCGGCGGCCGGGGCGCCCACGTCGCCCTCCCGCGCGCCGGAGACACCCGTCACGTCTCCCCCGGCCCCCGCGGCTCCCCCGGCTCCCGTGACGCCCGCGCCGCCACCCGTGGCGCCCCCCGCGGGCGCGCCGATCGCCACGCCCGCCGAGGCCCAGGCGATCGCCCGCCAGATGTCGGCCGCCCGCGGCTGGGGCGACGACCAGTTCTCCTGCCTCGTGCGCCTGTGGAACCGCGAGTCGGGGTGGCGCGTGCAGGCCCGGAACCCGTCCAGCGGCGCCTACGGGATCCCCCAGGCGTATCCCGCCGAGAAGCTCGCCAGCGCCGGCCCCGACTGGCGCACGGATGCGGCGACGCAGATCTCCTGGGGACTGTCCTACATCGGCTCCCGCTACGGGTCGCCGTGCGGGGCGTGGGATCACTCCGAGCGCACCGGGTGGTACTGAGCGGCCCGGCCGACCTAGGGTGGGGGCATGAGTACCGAGGAAAAGCCCGCAGGCGCAGCATCCGATGACATGAAGCGCAAGTTCCGCGAGGCTCTCGAGAAGAAGAACGCCCACCAGCGTTCGGGCGAGGCCCACCTCGACGGAGACTCCGCGGTGCATTCCACCAAGGGGCCGGCCAGCGGCAACCGCGACTTCAGCCGCCGCAAGAGCGGCTGAGTCCGACCGTGGTCTTCGAGCCCACCTTCGAGGAGATCGACGACGAAGCGGCGACCCTCCCCGAGGTCTCCGACGACAACGACGCAGAACCGCTGCAGGGCGACCTGCCCGAGGAAGAGCTCCCGCCCGTCGGCGCGTGACACGCGCCCGTCAGGTGCTCGACACCCGCTTGCGGCGCCCCCGCCCGGGAAGCTCCACGTAGGTCAGGTGCTTCGCGATGCGTCCGTCGCCGGCGGTGCGCCCGTGCAGCCGCCGCCAGACCCACGGCAGAGCGTCGCGACGCAGCCACGACCCGGGCATCGGCATCTCGTCGGAGTGGAACGCCTCGTCGAGGTCGCTGAGGGCCTCGGCATCGGGCACCCCCAGCACGTCGGCCGCCCGGTAGGCGACGAGGCGGTGCCCCGCCGGGCGCAGGTGCACCCGGTCGTCCGACCACAGGGGCAGCTCACCCAGCGCCGGCGTCGCTTCCAGGTCGAGCAGGATGGCGCCCGTCTCGGCCGCGATCCGACGGAGTTCGGAGTTGAAGGTCGCGAACCGTCTCGCGAAGATCACGGCCGCACGCCGTCGCGGGAGGAACACCGTGGCCAGGAGCACATCGGCACCGGTCGCCCGCACCTCGCGCACGGCCCGCTCGAGCTGCGTCACCAGCGCGGGGATGTCGACCTTCGGCCCGACGAGGTCGTTCGACCCCATGAGGATCGAGACGAGATCGGGGCGCATCCTCATCGCGTGCGGCATCTGTTCCTCGACGAGGTCTCGCATCTTGCGGCTGCGGACGGCGAGGTTCGCATAGCGGAACACCCCGTCGCTCGATGCGGCGAGCAGTGACGCGAGCCGGTCGGCCCACCCGCGGTACTCGCCGTCGGGCATGCGCGATCCATCGCACAGCCCCTCCGTGATCGAGTCGCCCAGCGCGACGTAGCGCCGCCACGGCCGAGAGACGGCGGGGGCGGCGATCACCGGCCGATGGCGTCCTCGGGCGGGCAGGCCGTCGTCCATGGGTCGCAGTGCGATGGCCTCGCGATAGTGCCCGACGAGCTGCGCCCCCAGGGCGTCCCACGTGCGGCCCGCAACGCTCTCCCGGGCCGCACGGGCGAACGCGCGGCGCTTCGCGGCGTCGCCGACGAGGTCGGACACCCGCGCGCGCAGGTCGTCGAGGTCGCCGGGTCGGTAGAGCCAGCCGTCGATGCTGCTGCGCACGAGATCGAGCGGTCCGCCCACGCCGGTCGCGACGACGGGGACGCCGCTGGCGAGCGCCTCCTGAATGGTCTGCCCGAACGTCTCGCTCTCGCCGGGGTGCACGAACACGTCGAATCCGGCCATCACCTCACCGAGCTGCGCCCCCGAGAGGTGTCCGGTGAACACCGCGCCCGGCAGCATCCGCTCCAGCCCCGCCCGCGACGGGCCGTCGCCCACGACGACCAGACGGGTGCCGGGCAGGTCGGCGAGCGCGCGCAGGTCGTCGACCTGCTTCTCGGGAGCGAGGCGCCCGACGTAGCCGATGATGGCCTCCCCCGCGGGAGCGATCGCGCGACGCCAGGCCTCGTTGCGGTGGGCCGGGTCGAACCGCACCGCGTCGACGCCTCTTCCCCACCGTCGGATGCGGTCGACGCCGAGCTCCTCGAGCTGCGCCGTCGAGGCCGAGGAGGGCGCGAGCGTCAGGGTCGCGCGACGGTGCAGACGCGACACGTGGGAGCGGGCGAAGGCGGTGGCCTGCGAGACCCCGTACTTCTGCGCGTAGGCGATCACGTCGGTCTGGTACACGGCCACCGTCGGGATGCGCAGCGCGTCGGCCGCGGCGATCCCCTGCCAGCCGAGCACGAACGGCGAGGCGAGGTGCACCACGTCGGGCCGGAAGCTGCGCAGCAGCGCGGTGAGCCGAGCCGCCCGTGCGAACACGACCCGCACCTCGGGATAGGACGGCAGCGGCACCGAGCGCAGCAGTTCGGTGCGGGCCCCGTGCAGGTCGGTCGTGACCTCGCCCGCCCGCGGGGCGATGACGAGCGTCTCGTGACCCTGCGCGTTCAGGTGGCGGAGGACATGGAGCACGGAACCCGTGACCCCGTTCATGTGCGGGAGGAAGGATTCGGCGAGCAGCGCGACTCTCACGCCTCCAGGGTGAGGGCATCGCGGCGCCCCCACGCGCCGAGAACGCCCCGATCGCCGAGAGTTCACCTGATCCACCCCGGGGCGTCACCGGCCCGTCGACGGGACGTTCGTCGTTCACACGGACGTGGTAGGCAATGCGGGTGATCGACGAGGTGCTGGCCCAGGTGGCCTCGAGCCCCTGGGCGCTCGCGCTGATGTTCGTGCTCGTGCTGGGCGATGCGTTCCTCGTAGTCGTCCCGGGCGAAGCCGCGGTGACCGCTTTCGGGGCGCTCGCCGTCTCCAGCGGCGCCCCTCCCCTCGTCGCGGTCATCGTCGTCGCCACCGCGGGCGCTCTCCTCGGTGACGTCGGGTGCTACCTCGTGGGGCGGTGGATCGGACTCGAGCGCTGGAGATGGATGCGGCGACCTCGCGTGCAGGCAGCCTTCACCTGGGCGCGCACGCGCCTGGATCGTCGAACCGCGCTCGTGCTCTTCACCGCCCGCTTCATCCCGTTCGCGCGCCTCGCGGTCAACCTGACGGCCGGCGCGTCGGGCCTGCCGGTGCCCCGGTACGTGGCGGTCGCCGGACTCGCCGCGCTGGGATGGGCCGCCTACCAGGCGCTCATCGGCGCCGTCGTCGCCACGATCGTGCCCGGCGGGCCGATCGTCGCGGTCGTGGTCTCGGTCGTCGTCGCGATCGGCATCGGGCTGGCGATCGACGCGGTGCTGGCCCGGCGCGGGCGGCGCACCGGCCGGCTCTAGACGAGCGCGAGCGTGCGCCTGGCAGCGTCGGCGAGAGCGGCCCCGTAGGCCGACCCGTGCCCGGCGGCGTGCACCGCGAGCGGATTCAACTGATGCAGCGGTACGCGATCCTCCCACCCGGGGCGCAGCGCATGCTCGACGTCGTACGCGGCGAGGACGCGATCGAGGAAGGGGCAGCCGAAGAGGGCGAGCATCGCCAGGTCGGTCTCGCGATGCCCGCCGTGCGCGGCCGGGTCGATGAGCACCACTGCTCCCTGTGCCCACAGGACGTTTCCCGACCACAGGTCGCCGTGCAGACGAGCCGGCCGGTCGTCATCGTCGAATGCGCCCGCCGCGATGAGATCGCAGGCATGGTGGACGACCTCTACGTCGGCCGTCGAAAGATTGCCCGCCTCGACCGCCGGGCCGAGAAAAGGACGCACGCGCTGCTCGGCGTAGAACGCGCCCCACGCGGCGGCCGGGTCGCAGGGCTGGCGCCGGCTGCCGATGAAGACGGGGCCGCCCCATCCGTCGGGCGGCGCCCCGAAAGCCGCCGCCCCCGCGTCGTGCATCACGGCGAGCGCCCGACCGAAGGCGCTCGCGGCCGCCGCATCCGGTCGTGTCTCCGTGACGCGCTCGAGCGAGATGCGATCGGGGGCGACGTCGTGCACACCCACCACCCGCGGGCCGCCGTTCGCGTCCCGCAGCCAGGCGAGCCCGGCGGCCTCGGCCTCGAAGAATCCATCCGGGGCGCCGCGGCGCTCCTTCACGAAGGGCACGGCTCAGTGGGGGGCGTCGTGCTCGTCTTCGGGCTCGCCCGGATCGTCGGGATCGGCCGCGGTCGTGGTGTCGGGCTCGGGTCCGGGCGTGATGGGTGGTTTGCCGTCCTTGTCCATGCCCCCAGTCCACACGACCGTTCGATCGATCGCGAGCCCGTTGACACCGTCCGCCGCCCCGAGGGTTCACCGGCCGTTCTCCGTCGTGTCGGTGGCGACCCGCAGGATGAAGACATGGATGCTGCGTCCTCGCCCGACGGTTACGACCCGCTGTTCCTGGGCACCGCCGTGCCCCTGCCGACCACGTCGGTCGCCTCGCTCGTGCTGGCATACCCCCGGTTTAGTGTGGTGCTCGACCCGTCACGGCGCCTGGCGCGGGCGACGGCGGTGAACATCGACGGCGCACGGCTGCGCGAGGTCTCACGCACGGGCGACTGGCGACTCGACCCCCGCGCGCCCGCAGACGCGCAGACCGGTCCCGAGGTCTACGCGCGCAACGACCTCGATCGCGGTCATCTCGTCAGGCGCCGAGACCCCGGGTGGGGCGACGCCGACGAGGCGCGCCGGGCGACCGAGGCGACCTTCTTCTACACGAACGCGGCACCCCAGGCGGCGGGCTTCAACCAGTCGAAGGAGCTCTGGCTGGGTCTCGAAGACCACGTGCTCGACCACGCCGAGGCGCAGGAGGTGAGGCTCTCGGTCTACACCGCCCCGGTGCTGGGCGACGACGACCCGCCCTACCGCGGCATCCGGGTGCCCCTGCGGTTCTGGAAGATCGCGGCCTGGGCGACCGGCGACGCCCAGCGCCCTCTCGCGACCGCCGGGTTCGTGCTCGACCAGACCGATCTCGTCGATACGCGGCAAGAGGCACGGGCGGTGGCCCCGCTCGGGGCGTTCCGCACCTTCCAGGTTCCGGTCGCCGACATAGCCGCGGCGAGCGGACTCGACCTCGGTCCCCTCGTCGACGCCGACGTCCTCCCCCGCGAAGGAGTGCGTCCGACGCCGTGGCGAGAGATCTCCACGACGTCGGACGTCTCACTGGGCTGAGCCCCGCAGCGGGGTCACTCCCCCGCGAGGCCGCCGAGCAGGTGACCGAACGATCGGCCCTCACCGAGATACGTCGCGGGGTCGTACGGATCCTCATCGCGTACCGGCATGCGGGCCGCGATCGCGTCGGCGAGTTCGCGCGCCCCGCGGTCGATACGGGCACCGAGGGGGGCGACGCCGTCGGCGTTCGCACCCCAGTCGCTGGATGCGGCGAAGACGCCGGTGGGCACCGGGTTCGCGTGCAGGTAGGTGAACAACGGCCGGATCGAGTAGTCGATCGCGAGCGAGTGGCGGGCGGTGCCGGCGTTCGCACCGAGCAGCACGGGAACACCCGTGAGGGCGTCGGGATCGAGAATGTCGACGAACGACTTGAACAGGCCCGAGTAGCTCGTGGAGAAGATGGGCGTGACCGCGATGATGGCGTCGGCCGACACGACGGCGTTGACCATCGTCTCGAGCGCGGGAGGGGCGAACCCGGTGAGCAGGTTGTTCGTGATGTCGTGCGCGTAGTCGCGCAACTCGAACACGTCGACCTCCGCGGCGATCCCCGTCGGCTCGCTCGCGGTGCTCTTGGCACGCAGCGCGGCGACGGTCGCATCGGCGAGGCGGTCACCCAGCATCCGTGTCGTCGAGGGGTTCGACAGTCCCGCGGTGACGACCGCGATACGGCGCGCGCTCATGTCAGGCTCCCGTCCGGGTCGCCGCAGCACCGAAGGCGCTGCCGGCGGCGACCGGAGCGTCGCGGTAGGGCGAACCGTCGGTCAGGTTGTCGCCGCGGTTGGCCTTGGGCACCGCCTGGCGGGGTGCGCCGTCGGCGTAGGCCTTGGCGACGAGGTTCGCGTGAGTCGGCGCGTCGGGCACCTCGGCCGGGCGGTTCTTCTGCAGCTCCCTGCGAAGCACGGGCACGACCTCCCCGCCCAGGATGTCGAGCTGCTCGAGCACGGTCTTCACCGGGAGGCCGGCGTGGTCGATGAGGAACAGCTGGCGCTGGTAGTCGCCGAACGTCTCGCGCATGGCGGCGTACCGGTCGATGACCTGCTGCGGCGAGCCCACGGTGAGCGGGGTCATCTCCGAGAAGTCCTCGAGGCTCGGGCCGTGACCGTAGACGGGCGCGTTGTCGAAGTAGGGGCGGAACTGCTTGACGGCGTCCTGCGAGTTGGCGCTCATGAAGACCTGGCCGCCGAGTCCGACGATCGCCTGCTCGGCCGTGCCGTGCCCGTAGTGGGCGAACCGCTCGCGGTAGAGCGTGATGAGGCGCTGATAGTGCTCCTTCGGCCAGAAGATGTTGTTCGCGAAGAAGCCGTTGCCGTAGAACGCGGCCTGCTCGGCGATCTCGGGGGTGCGGATCGAGCCGTGCCACACGAACGGGGGCACGCCGTCGAGGGGGCGCGGCGTCGAGGTGAAGCCCGACAGCGGGGTGCGGAACTGCCCCTCCCAGTCGACCACGTCCTCGCGCCAGAGGCGGTGGAGGAGGTTGTAGTTCTCGATCGTGAGGGGAAGGCCCTGGCGGATGTCCTTGCCGAACCAGGGGTACACCGGGCCGGTGTTGCCGCGCCCGAGCATGAGGTCGGCGCGCCCGCCCGAGACGTGCTGCAGCATCGCGAAGTCTTCGGCGATCTTCACCGGGTCGTTCGTGGTGATGAGCGTGGTCGACGTGGTGAGGATCAGTCGCTCGGTCTGAGCGGCGATGTACGCCAGCGTCGTCGTGGGCGATGACGACCAGAAAGGCGGGTTGTGGTGCTCGCCGAGGGCGAAGACGTCGAGACCGACCTCTTCGGCGTGCTTGGCGATGGTGAGGGTGTTCTGGATGCGCTCGGCCTCGCTCGGCGTCTGCCGAGTGGTCGGGTCTTCCGTGATGTCGCTGACCGTCATGATGCCGAACTGCATCCCGGGCCAGGTGGTGGTGTCGTTCACGATCGCTCTCCGTATCTCACGCTGTGTTCGAAGTGTATTCGCGTGAATGTACTGTGTGCAACGCTCCGGTCCCGAGACTATTCCCGCGCCCCGTCCGGGGCTCGGGTAATCCTGTGCAACATTGGCCGACGGCCGCGTAGGCCCGCCTAGTCTCGGCACATGTCCGATCTGAATCTGCCCGTTCTCGACCTCTCGCTCCTCGATCAGGGGCCGGATGCTGCGGCCCGGTTCCGCGATGACCTGCGCGCCGCGACCCACGACGTCGGCTTCTTCTACCTCGTCGGCACGGGAGTGACGCCCGAGCTCGAGGAGCGGCTCAACCGCGTCGCCCGCGAGTTCTTCGATCTGCCCGAGGCCGACAAGCTGGCGATCGAGAACGTCAAGAGCCCCCACTTCCGCGGCTACACCCGCATCGGCGGCGAACGCACCCAGGGAAAGGTCGACTGGCGCGAGCAGATCGACGTCGGACCCGAGCGGGCCGCGATCGAGACCCCCGGCCCCGACTACGAGCGGCTGACCGGCCCGAACCTCTGGCCCGACGCCCAGCCCGAGTTGCGCGAGGTCGTCTCCGAGTGGCACGACCGCCTCACGGGCATCGCTCGGAAACTGCTGCGCGCCTGGGCGCTCGCGCTCGGCGCCGACGAGGAGTACTTCGACCGTCACTTCGGCGACCCCTCGACGCTCATCAAGATCGTGCGCTACCCCGGCAAGGAAGACCCGACCCCGCAGCAGGGTGTCGGCGCGCACAAGGACTCCGGCGTCCTCACACTGCTCTGGGTGGAGCCCGGCAAGGGCGGACTGCAGGTGCAGCGCGACGGGCAGTGGGTCGACGCCCCGCCCGTGCCGGGGTCGTTCGTGGTGAACATCGGCGAACTCCTGGAGTACGCCACGCAGGGCTACCTGATCGCGACGAACCACCGGGTGATCTCGCCCCGCTACCCCGACGACCGCATCTCGGTGCCGTTCTTCTTCAACCCCGCGCTCGACGCCCGGCTCCCGATCATCGAGCTGCCCACCGAACTGGCGGCCGAGGCCCGGGGTGTCACGGAGGATCCGACCAACCCGATCCATGCGACGTACGGCGAGAACGCCCTCAAGTCGCGGCTGCGGGCCCACCCCGACGTCGCCGAGATCCACCACCCCGACCTCGTCGCCGCCCGCGCGGCGACCGCGACCGCGTAACCCGCTCTCCCTCTGACCGCGAGACCGCTTCCGCGCAGCGAGACCCCGACATTCTGCGGGGGTCTCGTCGCGCGGAAGCGGTTTCGCGGACTTTGGGCCCGGGAACGACGAAGGCCTCCCCACACCTGGGGAGGCCTTCGAAGAAAGCGATTGAACGCTAGGAGCGCGGTGCCTTAGCGGCGGAGTCCGAGACGCTCGATCAGCGACCGGTAACGGTTGATGTCGATGTCCTGGAGGTAGCCGAGCAGACGACGGCGCTGACCCACCATCAAGAACAGACCACGACGCGAGTGGTGGTCGTGCTTGTGCTCCTTGAGGTGCTCGGTGAGGTCCTTGATGCGCTGCGTCAGCATCGCGACCTGCACCTCGGGGGATCCGGTGTCACCGGGGTGCGTCGCGTACTCTTCGATGATCGCCTTCTTGGCGTCAGACTCGAGTGGCATAGATGGGATCCCCTTTCTGCTTGTTGCGCGGCGCCCGACGCCGAATGCGTGGGCTCTCTTTCTCCGCGGCCGATCCAACGGCAACCGCATGAGTCTACCAGCGAACGGATGCTGCGGCGAACCCGCCCGCGGCGGCCCGGGGTAGCCTCGAAGGATGCGTCTGCATCGCCCCTCCCCCCGGATGACGTGGTGAGGGCCACCCGCCTCAGCCGCAGCTCGTTCATGGACCTGCGTCCGCTGCGCGTACCGGCGTTCGCACGCCTCTGGGTCGGGTCGCTGCTGGCTGGCCTCGGCGGCCAGCTGACGGTCGTCGCGGTGATGCTGCATGTGTTCGCCCTCACCGGCGACACCTTCGCCGTGGCGATGATCGCCGTCGCGGGTCTCCTGCCGATGATCGTCGCGGGCCTGTACGGGGGAATGCTCGCCGACGCGTTCGACCGCCGCACCGTGGCACTGATCGCCGCCACCGTCACGTTCGCCTCCACCGCGCTGCTGGCCGCCCTCGCGTGGACGGGGGCCGAGACCGTCTGGTGGCTGTACGTGCTCAGCATCGTCAACTCCGCGGCCAACTCGATCGTGCTGGCCACCCGCTCCGCGATCGTCCCGCGGCTCATCCCTCGCGAGCTCCTGCCCGCGGCGGCCGCACTGCAGGGCGTGAGCACCGGCGTGATGGTGATGGCCGGCCCCGCACTCGCGGGCGTACTCGTTGCCGTGGCGGGGTACGCGTGGACGTACAGCATCGACGTGGTCATGATGCTGGGTCTGTTCCTCGGCCTCTGGACCCTCCCCCGCATCCGTCCCGAGGGCACCGTGGTGCGCGCGGGCATCGAATCCCTGCGGGACGGATGGCGATTCCTTCGACGCGCATCGAACATCCGCCTGCAGTACATCCTCGACATCGTCGCGATGACCTTCGGCCAGCCACTGGCGCTCTTCCCGGCGATCGGCGCGGTGCTGTTGGGCGGCGGCGCGATCACCACCGGTGCGCTCACCGCCTCGATCGCCGCGGGAGTGCTGCTGTCGAGCCTCTTCTCCGGACCCATCGGTCGGGTGCGCCGCCAGGGGCTGGGCATCGAACGCGCGATCTACGTCTACGGCGGCGCCATGGCGCTCTTCGGCCTCGTGCTGCTCGCCGCCGCCCTGGGGTGGCCGGCGCCCGCGATCGTCGACGAGTCCACGCCGAATCTGGCCGCGATCGCGCTGGCGACCGTGGCGCTCGCGATCGCCGGCGGGGCCGACAACGTCAGCGCGATCTACCGCTCGACGATGATGCAGTCCGCCGTCCCCGACGCGATCCGCGGACGCCTCCAGGGCATCTTCATCGTCGTCGTGGCCGGCGGCCCGCGCCTCGGGGCGCTCTACGCCGGCACCCTCGCGACCTTCACCGCGCTGTGGTTCCCGCCGTTGATCGGGGGCATGATCGTCATCGCGCTGGTGGGCCTGCTCGTGCGACTCAACCCTCGCTTCCGCTCCTACGACGCCGATCACCCCGAACCGTAGGGCGAGCGACAGCGATCGGCGGAAAACGGACGACGCAGTCCGACCGGCCCCGCCGTGCCCGGGCCGCGGTCTAGAGTCGGCGGGTGCCCTCGCCCTCAGCCGCTCCCTCGCAGACCTCCGTCGCCGTGCAGTTCGCCCTGACCGGCGTCGTCTGGGGGTCGAGCTTCCTGTTCATGAAGGTCGCCCTGACGGGCCTGGCCCCGGGCCAGGTCGCGTGGGGCCGCCTCGTGCTCGGGGCCCTCACCCTCGGTGCGTTCATGCACCTACGACGCGAGAGCCTCCCCCGCCGCCCGATCATCTGGCTGCACCTCGCCGTGGTCGGTGTCGTCTTCTGCGTGCTGCCCTTCCTGCTCTTCTCCTGGGCGCAGCAGCACGTCACATCGGGGCTCGCGAGCATCTACAACGCCACCACGCCGATCATGACGGCGGTCATGGCGTGGGCGGTCTTCCGCGTCGAGAGCCTGAAGCCCGTGCAGATCACCGGCATCGTGCTCGGGATCCTCGGGGTGCTCGTCATCGTCGGCCCCTGGCAGGGGCTCGATCTCGACCAGAGCCTGGTCGCGCAGTTCGCGATCCTCGGGGCGACCGCCTGCTACGGCGTCGGCCTGGCCTACATGCGCCGCTTCCTCGCGAACAGCGGGCTCTCGCCCCTGAGCTTCGCCTTCACCTACATCGCGCTCGCCGCGACGGTCATGCTGGTGCTCTCTCCCGTCATCGCCGTCGGTCCGGTCGAGTGGAGCCCGTGGATCATCGCCAGCATGCTCATGCTCGGCTGCCTCGGTACGGGAGTCGCCTACATCTGGAACCAGAACGCGCTGCGCGCCTGGGGTCCCACCCGCGCCTCCACGGTGACCTACATCACCCCCGTCGTCGGGGTCGTACTCGGAATGGTCGTGCTCGGCGAACCGCTGGCCTGGAACGAGCCGGTGGGGGCGCTCATCGTCTTCCTCGGCATCCTGCTCGCCCAGGACCGCCTGCGTCGGCGACGGCCGGCGCTCGCCTGACCGGGCACGCGAAAGGGGCGGATGCTGACAGCATCCGCCCCTTCGCCGTGCAGGGTCTTACGCCTGGAGCGCGCCCTGGAGGTCGAGCTCGATGGTGACGTCCTTGCCGACGAGGACCCCACCGGTCTCGAGGGCGGTGTTCCACGTCAGACCGAAGTCTTCGCGGTTGATGACCGTCTTGGCCGTGGCGCCGGCCTTGTAGTTGCCCCACGGGTCGGTGCCGAAGCCGCCGAACTCGAACGAGAACGTGACGGGCTTGGTGGTGCCCTTGATGGTGAGGTCGCCGTCGACGAGCATGTCGCCGTCCTCGACGCGCACGCCGGTGGAGCGGAACTCCATCGTGGGGAAGTTCTCGGCGTCGAAGAAGTCTGCCGAACGGAGGTGGCCGTCGCGGCCCTCGTCCTTCGTGTCGATCGATGCGACATCGACGGTGGCTTCGACCGTCGACTCGAGGGGGTTCTCGGTCGTGACGAACGTGCCGCTCTTCACACCGAAGGCGCCGCGCACCTTCGAGATCATCATGTGGCGGACGCTGAAGGTGACCTCGCTGTGCGCGGGGTCGAGAGCCCAGGTGCCCGCCTTGTAGCCGGGGACGTCGAGCGTGGTGGTGTCGGTCATGGTTCTCCTCGAGTGGTGGGGGTGCCGGTTCGATCGGCTCCTGTCGACTGAACCGCGGCAGTGTCGAATGTATTCCACCGAATACAGAAACGACGAAACCCGGGCCGCCGAAGCGCGCCCGGGTCTCGTGATGAACCGGTGTCAGCCGACCTTGAGCAGGTCGATGATGAAGATCAGGGTCTTGCCGCCGAGGAAGTGTCCGCCGGCGGGGCCGTAGGCCAGGTGCGGCGGGATGACGAGTTCGCGACGTCCGCCGACCTTCATGCCCGGGATGCCGTCCTGCCATCCCTGAATGAGGCCGCGGAGCGGGAACTGGATGCTCTCCCCGCGTCCCCACGACGAATCGAACTCTTCACCGGTGTCGTACTCGACGCCGAGGTAGTGCACCGTCACGGTGTCGCCGGGCTTCGCCTCGTCGCCGTCGCCCACGGTGATGTCGCGGATGACGAGTTCGGTGGGCGCCGGGCCCTGGGGGGCGTCGATCTCGGGCTTTGTCGCATCAGTCATGGGTCCATCCAAGCACGATCGGTGTCGGCGCGACTGCCCTTGACACCACTCAGCGCCCGGTGCCGCGGCGATGCCTGCGTGACTCCCGAGCGCTGAGTTGGTCTGGAATCAGGATGCTCCGAGCCTCCGGCCGTGTCAAGACCCTGCCGCGCGCACGCCCCCGCCGTCCATCCCGAGCACCGCGTCGCATGTGCGACGATGGGTCCACTGGCACGGGGTGCCCCTCATGACGAGGGGCTGAGATCACACCCGGAGAACCTGCTCTAGTTCGTACTAGCGAAGGGATGTCGAGCGTGACGACCACGCCTGCACTTCTGCAATCCGTCCGAGACGCCGTCGGAGAGGTGCGCTCTGCCGCGCCCCTCGTCCAGTGCGTCACCAACAGCGTGGTGGTCAACTTCACCGCCAACGCCCTGCTCGCCATCGGCGCGTCGCCCGCGATGGTCGACATCCCCGAGGAGTCGGGGGTGTTCGCCCCCGTGGCCGACGCCGTGCTCATCAACCTCGGGACGCCGAATGCCGAGCAACGGGCGGCCTCCGTCGAGGCCGTCGGTGCCGCCCGCGCCGGCGGCACGCCCTGGGTGCTCGACCCCGTGGCCGTGGGGGTCCTGCCCGTGCGCACCGCTCTGGCCCACCGCCTGCTCGAGGAGCGACCGTCGATCGTACGCGGCAACCCGTCCGAGATCCTCGCGCTGGCGGGCGCGGGTGCCGGCGGCCGCGGCGTCGACAGCGCCGACGGCGTGGACGATGCGCTCGAGGGCGCGCTCTCGCTCGCGCGATCCACCGGGGCGGTCGTCGCCGTCTCCGGAGCGGTCGATCTCCTCACCGACGGCGAGCGGGTGGTCCGCATCACGAACGGGCACGCCCTGCTCACCCGCATCACCGGAGGCGGATGCGCTCTCGGCGCGGTGATCGCCGCCTTCGCCGGTGCGCACGCCGACCGCTTCGAGGCCTCCGTGGCCGCCGTCGCCGCCTACACGGTCGCCGCCGAGCTCGCGGCGCCCGGAGCCGACGGGCCCGGGTCTTTCGCCGTGAGGTTCCTCGACGCCCTCGCCTCGCTCGACGGCGAGAAGGTGGCCGAACGGGTCGTGCTGTCGTGAGCGTCGACCTGGCGCTGTACCTCGTGACCGACGCCGTCATCGCGACCCGCGCCGGGCACCGGTTGCCCGATCTCGTAGCCGCCGCGGTCGCCGGCGGGGTGACGGCCGTCCAGGTGCGCGAGAAGCGCGCCCCCGCTCGCGCGTTCCTCGACACCGTCCTCGCGGTGGCCGCCACCACTCCCCCTCACGTGCCGGTCATCGTCAACGACCGGGTCGACGTCTACCTGGCCGCGCGCGCGGCCGGTGCTGCCGTGTCGGGCGTCCACCTCGGGCAGTCCGATCTCCCGGCGTCGATCGCACGCACGCTCATCGGCCCCGACGGCATCATCGGCGTGAGCGTGTCGACGGACGCCGAGATGCGCGAGGCATCGGCCCACGCCGACTACATCGGCGTCGGGCCGTATCGAGCGACGAGCACGAAACCGGATGCGGCGCACCCCCTCGGAGCGCGCACGACCGGTCGCCTGGCGGGCGCCAGCACGCTGCCTGTGGTCGCCATCGGCGGGATCGGGGCGACGGACGCCCGGGTACTTCGCGCGGCGGGCGTCAGCGGGATCGCGGTCGTCTCGGCGATCTGCGGCGCCGTCGACCCCTCCGCCGCCGCGGCGGCGCTGCGGTCGGCGTGGGAGACGGGCCGATGAGCGCCGCCGTCCCCCGGGTGCTCAGCATCGCCGGCACCGACCCGACGGGCGGGGCCGGCGTGCACGCCGACCTGAAGAGCATCGCCGCCAATGGCGGATACGGGATGGCCGCGGTCACCGCGCTCGTCGCGCAGAACACGCGCGGCGTGCGGTCGGTGCACCGCCCGCCGACGTCGTTCCTCGCCGAGCAGCTGCACGCGGTCAGTGACGATGTATCGATCGACGCCGTGAAGATCGGAATGCTCGCCGACGTCGAGGTCATCGCGACGGTGCGCGAGTGGCTCTTGGCCGGACGCCCACCCGTCGTGGTTCTGGACCCCGTGATGGTGTCCACCAGCGGGCACCGGCTGCTTGATCCGGGGGCCGAGGATGCGCTGCGCCTGCTCCTCCCCCTCGCCGACCTCGTCACCCCCAACGTGCCGGAGCTGGCCATCCTGCTCGCCTGCGAGCAGGCCTCGGACGGCGACGCCGTCGTCGCCCAGGCGCAGGAACTCGCCCGGCGCCACGGCGTGCGCGTCTTGGCGAAGGGCGGGCACCTCGAGGGCCCCGACCTCCGCGACGCGCTCGTCGAGCCCGACGGCCGTGTCAGCGACTTCCACTCGCCGCGCATCGTGACGCGCAACACCCACGGGACGGGGTGCTCTCTGTCCGCCGCGATCGCGACCCGCCGCGCGGCGGGCTCGACCTGGTCGGGTGCGACCGGTACCGCCCTTCGCTGGCTGTCGGAGAGCATCCGGCACGGGTCCGCGCTCGACGTCGGTGGCGGGCACGGGCCCGTGAGCCACTTCGCCGGTCTTTGGGCGCGCGGCGGTCTCGACATCGCGCAGACGCCGGGCGAGATCGCCGACGAGTGGTGGCAGCACACCGCCGGCGTGCGGGAGGCGATCGACGGGCTCGAGTTCATCCGGGCGCTCGGCGACGGAACACTCGATCGCGAGACTTTCGCCTGGTACCTCGCGCAGGACGCCGTGTACCTCCGCGAGTACTCGCGCGTGCTGGCCCAGGCGTCGCGTCTCGCGCCGACCGCTCAGGAGCAGACGTTCTGGATCACCGGCGCTCACGCCGCCGTGGCCACCGAGCTGACGCTTCACGAGCGGTGGCTCGATCCCTGCGCGGGATCGCTCGTACGGGCGAGCCCCACGACGACCGCCTATCTCGACCACCTGGGCGCGGCCGCCGACAGCGGCGACTACGAGCGCCTCATCGCGGCGGTCCTTCCCTGCTACTGGCTCTATCACGACGTCGGGAGCCGGCTGCATCCGCTCAGCGACGACGCACACCCGTACCGCGACTGGCTCGACACGTACGCCGCGCCGGAGTTCGCCGCGGCGACGAGGACGGCGATCGAGATCGTCACCGCCGCGGCCGCTCGCGCGGCGCCGCGTCGTCGCGCGGCGATGGCGGAGGCGTTCCGGTCGTCGGCGAGGCACGAACTGTCGTTCTGGCGTGCGCCCCTCGACGCCGCGGCGGCCCGGTGAGCACGGGGCCTCGCGTCAGGGGGCGAAGAGTTCCGACCTCGCCCGCGTCGCTCGCTCGAGCAGCTGACGCTCGACGGTCGCGGCGTGCGGGTCACGGCCCGACAGCGCCCGCTGTCGCGCCGCGGCGAGCGCGGTGGCGTCGGCGATGAACCGTCGCATGACGCGCGTGCGGTCGCCGTTCAGCGTCTTCGCCCACCGGAGCGCCGCGCGGCGACCGGGCCCGGTCGCCAGCATCCCCACCTCCTGCTCGGTGAACCATCCCGCCGCGGCGTACTCGCCGAGCCGCACCCGGGTCAGGCGCGATTCCTCGCGGCGCAGCAGCAGCACCCCGAGGATGAAGAGCACGAAGAGGGGCACCTGCACGGTCACGTAGAGCCCGAAGAAGTCCGCGAACACCGCCGAGCCGTTCCAGAGCGCGTGCAGGAGGATCGCTCCGACCAGCCCGACCAGCCCGTAGCCGAACGCGGCACCGGCGGGCAGCGACCGCCGCGCGGCCAGTCCGAACGCGAAGCCGATCAGCGCGGTGAACATGACGTGCGCGAAGGGCGAGAGGATCGCGCGGAGGAAGAACGTCGTCGAGGCCTGGGAGAGGCCCCCCTCGATGAGACTGATGGCGAAGTACTGGATGTTCTCGGTGAAGGCGAACCCCGCGCCGACGAGCGCCCCGTAGACGATGCCGTCGACGGGCCCGTCGAACGACCGCCGGGCGGCGATGTAGATGAGGAAGACCCCGAGGCCCTTCGCGATCTCCTCGACCACGGGGGCCTGCACGACGGAGGAGAACTCGGCCGGCAGCGGACCGACGACGAACGTCAGCGCGAGGTCGGCGCCCAGCGCGATGGCGACCGCGGCGATGGCCCCCCAGGCGACGGCGAACACGACGATCCCGCGCGGTTCCGGCTCCCAGCGATCGATGAGGCGTACGACGGTCCAGACCACCGCGAGCGGCACGAGCGCCAGGATCATCCCCACGGTCGACGCGCTCGGCCCGAGGAAGTTCACGAAGTACGCCACCAGGGCCACCAGCACGAGGACGAGCACGCCGCCGATCCACACGAGCGCACCCCCGGTGCGTCGGGAACCGACGGGTACGGTCGCGGGCGGAGACCCCGCGGGCGAGATGGGGGCACCGGCCCCCGGATGCGGCTGCGACAGCGGCGATGGGTAGGCCATGCGATCAGCCTAGAGCGGGGTGCCCCACGCCGCCGGGTAGCGTGGACGTATGCGGTTTGCCCACGTTCAGTCAGCGTCGTCCGAGCTCTCCCCCCGCCTGGTGGTCGTCCGCGATGAGGCGATGACCTTCGTCGACGAGTTGTTCGACGACGCGCCCGGCACCCTGGAGGCCCTCATCGCCGGGGGCGACGAGCTGCTGGAGCGCGTGCGAGGCGCCGCGGAGGCCGCATCCTGGATCTCGATCGACGGGACGGCCTTCGCGTCGGCCGTGCTGGCGCCGCCGGTGATCCTCGCGATCGGGTTGAACTACTCCGCGCACTCGGGCGAGCTCGGGCTCAAGACCGACTCGACGCCGACCGTCTTCGTGCTGTGGCCCAATTCGCTCGCCGGGCACGAGGCGACCACGTCTTGGCCGCGCACACTGAGCGAATCGGTCGATTACGAGGCGGAACTCGGCGTGATCATCGGACGAGCGGCGAAGGACGTCGCCACGGAGAACGCTCTGGAGCACGTCTGGGGGTACACGGTGGTCAACGACATCACCGCCCGCGACATCCAGTTCTCCGAGGCGCAGTGGTCGCGCTGCAAGTCGTTCGACGGGTTCACACCGACGGGTCCGTTCGTCGTGACCGCCGACGAGATCCCCGATCCGCAGGACCTCCACATCTGGACCGTCGTCGACGGGCACACGGTGCAGGACGCCTCCACCGGCCAGATGGTGCGCTCGGTCGCGACCCTCATCTCGCACCTGTCGCAGTCGGTCACTCTGCTCCCCGGAACACTCATCTCCACCGGCAGCCCGGGCGGGGCGGGCTACTCCCGCGATCCGCAAATCTTCCTCCGCGACCGCTCGACCGTCACGGTCGGCGTCGACGGGGTCGGCGCACTCACGACGCACTGCCGGATCATCGGCTGACGCGTCGGCCCACCGCCCGCTCAGCCCTCGGGAGGCGAGACGACGTCGGTCGACGAGCGGACGACGGGGATCGCCTCGGTGATCGCCTCGAGCCCCGACAGGCGCATCGGCGAGATCTGCTTCGTGACTTCGGCTCGCGACATCAGGCCCGCCTCGACGACGAGGTCGGCGACGTTGCGCCCCGTCAGCAGCGCGGTCTTGGCCAGGGCGGCGGCCGCCGCGTAGCCGATGAAGGGCGTGAGGGCGGTGACGACGCCCACCGACGACCCGACCATCGCGCCGAGGCGCTCCCTGTTCGCGGTGATCCCGTCGATGCAGTTCACCCGCAGCGTCCACATCGCCCGCTGCATCCAGGTCATGGACTGGAAGATCGAGTGCGCGATGACCGGCTCGAACGCGTTGAGCTGCAGCTGACCGCCCTCGACCGCCATCGTGACGGTGAGGTCGGCGCCCGCCACCGCGAAGGCGACCTGGTTGACGACCTCGGGGATGACCGGGTTGACCTTGCCCGGCATGATGCTCGAGCCCGCTTGCCGGGGCGGCAGATTGATCTCGCCGAATCCGGCCTGCGGGCCGCTGGAGAGGAGGCGGAGGTCGTTGCAGATCTTCGACAGCTTGATCGCGTTGCGCTTCAGCGATGACGAGAACGACATGAACGAGCCCGTATCGCTGGTGGACTCCACGAGGTCGGTCGCGGTGTCGAGGTCGAGCGCGGTGATGGAGCGCAGGTGGTGCAGCACGGCCTTCGCGTAGGTCGAGCGCGCCGTGATCCCCGTGCCGATCGCGGTCGCTCCCATGTTGACCTCTGCGAGGAGATAGGCGTTCTCGGTCAACCGGTTGTAGTCCTCGCCGAGCGTCGTGGCGAAACCGTGGAACTCCTGTCCGAGCGTCATCGGCACGGCATCCTGCAGCTGGGTGCGACCGACCTTGAGCACGTCGTGGAACTCCACCGACTTCGCGAGGAACGACTGCCGCAGGAGCGAGAGCTCTGCCAGCAGGCTCCGGAGGTTCAGCGCGAGCCCGACCTTGATGGCCGTCGGGTAGACGTCGTTGGTCGACTGGCTGCGGTTGGTGTGGTCGATCGGCGAGAGGAAACCGTAGTCGCCTTTCGCGCGCCCGGCCTCTTCGAGGGCGATGTTGGTCAGCACCTCGTTGGCGTTCATGTTCGTCGACGTGCCGGCGCCGCCCTGGATGACGCCCACCACGAACTGATCGTGGAACTCGCCGTCGATCACCCGCTGGGCGGCGCGATCGATCAGCTGCCCCCGCTCGGCGTCGAGGACGCCGATCTCGACATTGGCGCGGGCCGAGGCCTGCTTGACCATCGCCAGCGCCCTGACGAGATCGGGGTAGACCGAGATCGGACGCTGAGAGATCGGGAAGTTCTCCAGCGCACGAGCGGTGTGGATGCCCCAATACGCGTCGGCGGGGATCTCCAGCGATCCCAACGAGTCGGTCTCCGTGCGGGTGCGCTCGGTGGTGTCCTGGAGCTTCGTCGCGTCCTGTGGCATGTAGATCCTTTTGGGTTACGGCCGGTCGGGGTGCGTCGAGCCTACCCGCGCGGCCTGAGCGCCCCCGGTGGACACGGGGGTGACCGACGGTCGCCGCGCGGGACGCCGCGTACAGCCCTCAGGAGCGTTTGCGAGAGAAAGCGTCGAGTCTCTCCTCCGGGGTGAGGCCGGCCATGCGTTCGGTCCACTCCGCTGTGAAGTACTCCGCGGTCGGCGCCGCGTCGACGACGGGGACCACCGCGTGGGTGATCGTGTCGTCGTAGACGTGTACGAGGTGGAACGACTGCCCGGCGTCCATCCCGTTCACCTCGACCGCCGGACGGGCGAGATCCATCGTGTAGCACGTCGCCGCCGCCACACTCACCGGCACCCCGGCGAAGGTGCCGCTGGTCGAATAGTGGAGGTGGCCGGCCAGGATGCCGCGCACATCGGTTCCGGCGACCACCTCGGCGAGCGCGTGCTGGTCGCGCAGCTCGAGGATGTCGAAGAAGGGGATGTGCGACGGGAGCGGCGGATGGTGCAGAGCCAGAAGCGTGCCCAGCGGCGCCGGCTCCGCGAGGATGCCGACGAGCCAGTCGCGCTGGGCGGCATCGATCTCGCCGTGATGCCATCCGGGCACGGTCGAGTCGAGGGCGATCAATCGCAGCCCGCCGAGGTCCCACACGCCGGTGATCGGCTCCTGCGTCGCCTCTGCACCGAGGAGGTGACGGCGCATCGCGGGACGCTCGTCATGATTTCCGGCCACCCACACCAGTGGCGCCCCCAGCCGTTCGGCGACCGGCTCGACCTCCGCACGGAGCGCCGCGTACGCCTCGGGTTCGCCCAGGTCGGTGAGATCACCGGTGAAGACGAGGGCATCGGGGCGGATGCCGAGGTCTTCGACGGCGCGCATCGCGCGCGCGAGGTTCGCCGTGACGTCGTAGCGACCCCCCAGTCTGCGGTCGCCGGAGAGGAGGTGCGTATCGCTCAGATGCACGATCACGCGACGCGCGGGTGGATACTGACCGAACTGCGGCGATGATCCGACCATGGCCCCAGCCTAGAGCGCACATCCGAATCGTCGGCGGCCGCGAATAGGTAGCGACCACGACGAGACGGGGAGGCCCAACCATGGCCGCACGACGCAAGACCTTCACCGCCTGGTCGGCGGTGGCCGGCATCGTCTCGGCTGCCGCGTTCCTCGCGGCTGCCGAACTCATCGCCCTTCTGGTGGCGCCCCAGGCGAGCCCGCTGCTGGCGGTGGGTTCGTTCGTGATCGACATCGTGCCCCAGCCGCTCAAGGAGTTCGCGATCTCGACGTTCGGAGCGAACGACAAGATCGCCCTGCTGGTCGGTCTCGGGCTCGCGGTCGTCATCGCCTCGGCGATCGCCGGAATCCTCGAGTTCGTGCGACCGCCCCTGGGCGCCGTGCTGCTCGTCGTCGCGGGCGTGCTCTCCGGCGCGGCGATCCTCACCCGCGCGGGTGCGGGCTTCCTCTCTGCGCTCCCCCCGTTGGCCGGCACGATCGTGGGGGTCGTGCTCATCCTGATTCTGGGGCGACGTCTGCGCGCCTGGCGCGACCGTACGGCGGCCGCACCCGCCGAGCTCGACGACGAGGAGGGCGCTCCGACCTCGGGCGCGAGCCGGCGCGGCTTCCTCGGAATGACCGCCATCGCCGCCATCGCCTCCGTCGTGGTGGGTGTGGGTTCGCGCGTCATCTCGGCGACGACCTCGTCGATCGCCGCCGTCCGCGACGCCATCCAGCTTCCCGCGGTGCGCTCTACGGTCACCGTGCCTGCCGGGGCGGAGGCCGACGTGGAGGGCCTCTCTCCCCTGTTCACCCCCAACGCCGACTTCTACCGCGTCGACACGGCCCTGACTGTTCCGTCGATCGACCCGTCGACCTGGCGTCTCGTGATCGACGGCATGGTCGATCAGCGTATCGAGCTCTCCTTCGACGACCTCGTCGGCATGGGTCTCGACGAGTACGGCATCACCTTGACGTGCGTCTCGAACGAGGTCGGTGGCGGGCTCGTCGGCAACGCGATCTGGCAGGGCGTTCCCATCCGCGACATCCTCGCGATGGCGGGGCCCCAGGCGGGCGCCGACATGGTGCTGTCGCGCAGCGTCGACGGTTATACCGCGAGTACTCCCCTGGACACACTGACCGACGACAATCGCGACGCGATCTTCGCTGTCGCCATGAACGGCGAACCTCTCCCGCTCGAGCACGGCTTCCCGGTGCGCATGGTCGTGCCCGGTCTCTACGGCTACGTCTCGGCGACGAAGTGGGTCACCGAGCTGAAGGTCACCACGTTCGCCGCCGACGAGGCCTACTGGACCCCGCGCGGGTACGCCGCAGAGGCCCCCATCAAGATGTCGTCGCGCATCGACACGCCGCGCTCGGGGACGCCGGTCACCGCCGGCACCGTGCCGATCGCGGGCATGGCGTGGGCGCAGACCACCGGCATCCAGAGCGTCGAGGTCTCGATCGACGACGGCGACTGGCAGCAGGCGAACCTCTCCACGCCGGTCAACGCCGACACCTGGGTGCAGTGGTGGCTGGAGTGGCAGGCCGAGGCCGGTACGCACTACGTCACCGTGCGCGCGACCGACAAGAACGGACAGGTGCAGATCGAAGACCGCGCGCCGATCGCCCCCGACGGCTCGTCGGGGTGGCAGCGCACCCTCGTCACCGTCCGCTGACGACCGGCCGGAGGGCGTCGGTCCTCGGCTAGCGTGGGATCGTGAACGACGCCCAGGCCCTTCCCGATCCCCCCGTCGCCGAGCGCCGCTCGACGATCCGCTCCCACCACGGCGACACCTTCGACGACCCGTACGAGTGGTTCCGCGCGAAGGAGGATGCGGCGGTCCTGTCCCACCTCGAGGCCGAGAACGCGTACACCGATGCCCGAACGGCGCACCTCGAGGGGCTCCGCGAGCAGGTGTTCGAGGAGATCAAGGGCCGCACCCTCGAGACCGACCTGTCCGTGCCCAGCCGGCGCGGCGCGTGGTGGTACTACGGCCGCACCGTCGAGGGCAGCCAGTACGGCATCCAGTGCCGCGCTCCCCTGGCCTCGCCCGACGACTGGACGCCGCCCGAGCTCACCCCGGGAGAGCCCGTCCCCGGCGAGCAGGTGCTCCTCGACGGCAACATCGAGGCCGAGGGCACCGACTTCTTCTCTCTCGGCAGCTTCGAGGTCTCCACCGACGGCGAGCGCATGCTCTACGGCGTCGACGTGGCCGGCGACGAGCGCTACACCCTTCGCGTCCGCGACCTCGCCACCGGCGAGAACCTCGCCGACGAGATCCCCGACACCTTCGCGGGCGCCTCGTTCTCTCCAGACGGTCGCTACGTGGTCTACACGACCGTCGACGACGCCTGGCGCCCCGACACCGTGTGGCTCCACGAGATCGGCACGCCGGTCGACGACGACGTCAAGCTGTTCACCGAGCCCGACGAGCGGTACTGGGTCGGCGCGGGCTTCACCCGCAGCGACCGCTATCTCGTCATCGACGTCGGCTCGTCGATCACGTCGGAGGAGTGGATCCTCGACGCCGACGACCTGCGCGGCGAACCGCGCGTGATCTGGCCGCGCCGCGAGGGGGTGGAGTACTCCGCCTCCGACGCCGTGGTGGACGGCGAGGACGTGCTCTACGTGCTCCACAACGACGACGCTCTCGACTTCGAGCTGGTGCGGGTCGCCGCATCCGACCCCCAGGGCGAACGCTCCGTCGTGATCGCCCACCGGCCGGGTCAGCGGCTGCTCGGCGTCGATACCTTCCGCGACTGGGGGGTGGTCGGTTACCGCCGCGACGGCCTGCCCCGGCTCGGCATGCTCGACTACGCCGACGGCGCGGTGCGCGAGATCGAATTCGACGAGCCGCTCTACAGCGTCGGCACGGGCGGCAATCCCGAGTGGGCGCCGCCCCTCCTGCGGGTCGGTTACGGCTCGTTCGTCACCCCCGGCACCGTCTTCGACTACGAGGTCGCCACCGGCGAGCTGCTGCTGCGCAAGCGTCAGCCCGTACTCGGCGGCTACGACTCCGTCGACTACGGTCAGGCGCGCGTGTGGGCCACCGCGCAGGACGGCACCCGCGTGCCAATCTCGCTGGTGTGGAAGCGCTCGTTCGGCGAGGTGGGCGCGGCACCGCGTCCGCTTCACCTCTACGGATACGGGTCGTACGAGCACTCGATCGAGCCCGGCTTCTCGGTGGCGAGGTTGTCGGAGCTCGACCGGGGCGTCGTCTTCGCCGTCGCGCACGTGCGCGGTGGCGGCGAGATGGGCCGGCAGTGGTACGAGGACGGGAAGACGCTCGCCAAGCGCAACACGTTCACCGACTTCGTCGACGCCGCGCGCCACCTCGTCGAGGCGGGCTACACGACCCCCGACCGGATGGTGGCGGAGGGCGGTAGCGCCGGCGGCCTCCTGATGGGCGCGATCGCGAACCTCGCCCCCGAGCTGTTCGCGGGTGTGCTCGCGAGCGTCCCGTTCGTCGACGCGCTCACCACGATCCTCGATCCCTCCCTCCCGTTGACCGTCATCGAGTGGGACGAGTGGGGCGACCCGCTGCACGACGCCGACGTCTACGCGTACATGAAGTCGTACTCGCCGTACGAGAATGTGCGCGAGGGCGTCGCCTACCCCCGCATCCTCGCCGTCACGTCGCTCAACGACACGCGCGTGCTGTACGTCGAACCCGCGAAGTGGGTCGCGCGCCTGCGCGAGGTGGGCGCCGACGCGATGCTGAAGTGCGAGATGGTCGCCGGTCACGGCGGAGTCAGCGGTCGGTACAACTCCTGGCGCGAGCGGGCGTTCGAGCTCGCCTGGCTGCTCGACGTGCTCGGCGTCGCCGACGCGTCCTGACCGCGCGCGACCGGCGCGCAGCATCCGCTCGCCGGTCGCGCAGGTAGGTGAAGGGCCCGGCGTAGGACGATCTCGGTCGGATCGTCCTACGCCGGGCCCTTGTCTTCCGTCGGGCGCCGGACGGGATCAACCGAACAGCGCGGCGGCCTCTTCGTAGCGGTAGAGCGGCACGGTGTTGAGCTCGCCGAGCGCGTCGGCGAACGGGACGCGGACGATGTCGGTGCCGCGCATGGCCACCATCTGGCCCCAGTCCTGCTCGAAGAGCGCGTCGGCGGCGTGGAGCCCCAGACGCGTCGCGAGCACGCGGTCGAAGCCCGAGGGCGATCCGCCGCGCTGGATGTGGCCGAGTACCGTCGAGCGGGTCTCGATACCCGTGATGCGCTCGATCTCGGGAGCGAGCACCTCGCTGATCCCGCCGAGGCGGGGGCGGTTGAACGCGTCGAGGCCCTTGTCGCTGAAGGCCTCGTTCATGCCCTTGAGCGTGAAGCCCTCGGACACCACGATGAGCGGCGCACGGCCGCGGTCGTGGGCGCGCGTGACCTGGTCGACGATCTCGTCGAGCGAGAGCGGCACCTCGGGGATGCAGATGACGTGGGCGCCCGCGGCGATGCCGGCGTGCAAGGCGATCCAGCCGACGTGGCGGCCCATCACCTCGGCGACCATGCACCGCTGATGGGAGTCACCCGTCGTGCGCAGGCGGTCCATCGCGTCGGTGGCGATGTTGACCGCGGTGTCGAAACCGAAGGAGTAATCGGTCGCGCGCAGGTCGTTGTCGATGGTCTTCGGCACCCCGATGACGTTGATGCCGTCGTTCGAGAGGCGGTCGGCCGCCGCGAGCGTTCCCTCGCCGCCGATCGCGACGATGCCGTCGATGCGGTGACCGTAGAGGGTCTTGGCGATGTTCTCAGCACCGCCGCGGGTGCCCTCGTAGGGGTTGGTGCGGCTCGTGCCGAGGATGGTGCCGCCGACCTTCGACAGCCCCTTCACCTCGTGACGGGTGAGCGGGAAGAAGTCGGCGTCGACGACGCCTCGCCAGCCGTCTCGGATGCCCACGAACTCGATGTCGTAGTTCGTCGTGCCCTTGAGCACGATTCCGCGGATGACGGCGTTGAGACCGGGGCAGTCGCCGCCGCTCGTCAGGATGCCGATCTTCATAGCTGTGGTCCTCGCTGTGTCGGGTGGGAGAGCCGGCGACGTTGCCACACCGACCATAGCGTCGCAGGCGACGCGTCAGCCACTCGGCGGGCGCGTGGGCGGGTGCGGCGGCCGGTCTCCCGCCGCCGCACCCGGATCACTCGCCGCCCAGAGTGCGTCGCAGCACGTGCATGAGCGCGCTCAGCTGCACCGAGTCGCTCGATGCCGGGTCGACCGCTTCGCCGTCGAGGGCGCGAGCGGCCAGACCCTGCTTGGAGTCGATGAGCTCGGCGATCTTCGTGTCGATCGTGTGCGCCGCGATGATCCGCCAGGCGGTCACGGGCTCTTCCTGACCGATGCGGTGCACGCGGTCGATGGCCTGCGTCTGCTCGGCGGCGGTCCAGCTCAGCTCCGCCAGCACGACGTTGGACGCGGCCTGCATGTTGAGCCCGACGCCGGCTGCGGTGAGCGAGCACACCGCGATCCCGACGCCCGGATCGTTGTTGAACGCGTCGATCGCGAGCTGCCGGGCCGGGGTCGTCTGGTCTCCGCGGATGGAGACGGTGCGAAGACCCGACGCGGCGAAGTGGGACTCCGCAGCATCCATCACATCGATGTGCTTGGCGAAGAAGACCACCTTGCCGACGGAGCGCTGCAGCTGCACCGCGTAGTCGGCGGCGAGGTGGGCCTTGGCCTGGCCGATCTTGCGCACCATCGTGAACACGTTCTCGGAGCCCGTGCCGGCGGCCTTCGACTCCTCGAGCTCGTTGTGCGCGACCAGGCGCACGATGTCGTCGTCCATCTCGCCGGGAGCGAGGCCGCGGTCGCCGCGGGCCTCGAGGATGCGGCGGTACCGCGCGGCGAGTCGTTCGCCGAGCTCGCGCTCGGCCTGGCGCACCGAGCGACCGAATTCGTCGTCGAGCTCGACCGGGAGGTCTGCGATGAGCTTGTCGGGCAGGTCGGCTGCGACGTCCTTCTTCTTGCGGCGGACGATGCCCATCGAGATGACGGCCTCGCGCGCCTCCGGGTAGAAGGCCTTGTCGGCCGGGGTGAGGCCGGTCGACTCGAGCTTGTCCATGAGCTCGGCACCGGGCTTCTCGCCCAGCGTCCAGCCGAGGAAGCGCCAGATCGCGTCGAAGTCCTCGACGTCGTTGATCAGCGGCGTACCCGTGAGAGCGAGCATCAGCGGATCGCGCACCTGTTCGCGGATGCGCCCGGCGAGCGCCAGCACGTTCTGCGATCGCTGCGACGTGAGGTTCTTGATGAAGTGCGCCTCGTCGACGACCATGCCCTTGAGGCCGATCGAGCCCAGCCACGACAGGTGGCGGTCGAGGATCTCGTAGTTGACGATGAAGACGTCGGCGAAGGCGTCGACGTCGCGCCCGTCACCGCTGACGACGGTGGCCCGTCGCTGCGGCGTCCAACGGCCGACCTCGCGCAGCCAGTTCATCTTCACGACGTTCGGCACGACCACCAGCAACGGGTAGGCACCCGCCACCGACGCGGCGAGTACCGACTGAGCGGTCTTTCCGAGGCCCGGCTCGTCTGCGAGGAGGAAGCTGCGGTGCCCCTCGCGGACCGACTCGAGGAAACGGGACTGATGCGCCATGACCTCGAGGCCCTTGGGCGACAGCCGGTCGAACTCGGGCACCTCGGGAAGGGCCATGGATGCGGCGGATCCGCCCGCGCCCGTCTCGAAGGCCTTGAACAGCGGACCCATGAGCTCCCAGCCGTCGAGCCGGCGGCGCGGCGCGTTCTGGGACACGGCGGCGGTCAGATCGGGCGCGAGGAAGGGGTTGGCCATCTGGCGCGACTCGATCGCGGGCGGCACCACCTGGCGCTCGGCGAGCCCGGCCGGCACGACCGGCTGCGAGACCGGCGCCACATCGGTGATGATGAGCTCGTCCGGCGGCAGCTCCGCGCCCGACTCGATGAGCCAGTCGCGGCGCATGCGCCGAGCCACCGGCGAGGTGGCCTGGTCGACCTCGAGCAGCTGGATGAGCGACGTGTCGCGCGCGGCGGTCTTGGCGAGGATGGTCGCCACCCCGTCGAGACGCTTGAGCAGCTCGGCGCGAGCACCGGCGTCGAGTTCGGCCTCGGCCTTCACTCGCGCACGCTCTTCACGCACCAGGAAGGCGATCACCTGGAACTTGACGCGATTGGTCGGGCCGAGCTTGCCCCGCTGCGCCTTGGCCTCGACCTCGCGCACCTTGCGGGCGAGGATCGGGATGAGGGGTGCTTCGTCGTCGCGGCGTGCCGCGGAAGTCTTTCTGCGCCGCGACGAGTTGTTCTGCGCGGCGGGTGCCGTGGTCGGCATGCTCCTCCTGAGCGTGTCAGCCGGATGACCCGGCGATGACCGGTCGAGCCGGTGTTGTCTACGATCCCGCGGGGGCGGTCAGCCGTCACGCACGCGGGGAGGGACCGTCGAACGGACGCGGAATCGGCATGCTGGCCGATTCGTTCCGGCGAGTGCGGCACGTTCCCGCGAGTGGTCCCCGATGCCCAGTCTAGCGTCTGGTGCCGACACATCACTCCCCCGCCACGAGGACGCCCGCCGCGGGGGCCTCGGCGACGCCGTTCGATCTCAGCCGACGGGCGCGGCGCCCCCGGTCGCCGTCACCGGGCGCGTCGCAGGCGCAGGCTGTTGAGTACGACAAACACGCTCGAGAACGCCATCGCCGCCCCGGCGAGCATGGGGTTCAGCAGCCCCAGCGCCGCCAGGGGGAGGGCGGCGACGTTGTACGCGAACGCCCAGAACAGGTTGCCGCGGATGACCCCCATCGTGCGGCGGCTGAGCCGGACGGCGGTGACGATCGCGCGCGGGTCGCTGCGCACGAGCGTCACGTCTCCGGCGTGCATCGCCGCATCCGCTCCCCCGCCCATGGCGATCCCGAGGTCGGCGGCGGCGAGGGCGGCCGCATCGTTCACGCCGTCGCCGACCATCGCCACGACGCGACCGTCGGCGCGCAGGCTCTCGATCTCGGCGAGCTTGCCCTCGGGGAGCACCCCGGCGCGCACCGTGTCGATGCCCAGTTCGCGGGCCACCGCCTCGGCGACCCCGGCGTTGTCGCCGGTGAGCAGCACGACCTCGAGGCCCAGGCCGCGCAGGTCGGCGACCGCGCCGGCGCTCTCGGCGCGCACGGTGTCGGCGATCTCGAAGACGGCGCGCGCCCGGGGGCGCTCCTCGCCCACGGCCCAGCCGGCGACCACCACGGTGCCCCGACGCTCGCCCGCGGCGACGGCATCGGCGAGCACGGGCGAGAGCTCCGCGCCCTGCTCGGCCGCGAACGCCGGGCGGCCGGCGAAGACGGCGGTGCCGTCGACCGTGCCGATCACACCGCGACCGGCGAGCGAGCGGACGTCGTCGGCCACCGCACCGACCCCGGCCGCCGAGACGATCGCCCGGGCGACGGGGTGCTCGGAGCCGCGCTCGACCGCCGCGACGAGCGCGAGCGCCTCGGCGGCGTCGGTCGCCCCGTCGGTCACGACCGAGGCCACCGTCATTCGCCCCTCCGTGAGGGTGCCGGTCTTGTCGAGGACGACCGTGTCGATCTTCTCGGCCGACTCGAGCGCTTCGGGACCGGTGACGAGGATCCCCAGCTGCGCGGCACGACCCGTGCCGACGAGCACGGCGATCGGTGTCGCCAGGCCGAGCGCGCAGGGGCAGGCGATGATGAGCACGGCGACCGCGGCGGTGAAGCCGGCGGCGATAGGCTGCCCGGCCAGCAGCCACGCGGCGAGAGTGGCGACGGCGAGCACGATCACGATCGGCACGAAGATCGCCGACACGCGATCGGCGAGGCGCTGCACGCGGCTCTTGCCCAGCTGGGCGTCTTCGACGAGACGGGCGATCCGGGAGAGCCGGCTGTCGCTGCCGACCGACGTCGCCCTCACCACGAGGCGCCCGTCCGCGGAGATGGTGCCGCCGGTGACCGCGTCGCCGGGGCCCACGTCGACCGGCACGGACTCGCCCGTGAGCATGCTCTCGTCGACCGACGCCGTTCCCTCCACGACCGCGCCGTCGGCGGCGATCGTTCCGCCGGGGCGGACCACGAAGAGCTCCCCCACGGCGAGGTGCTCGATCGGCACCGTCGTGCCGTCGGGGAGCTCGACGGTCTTCGCACCGAGTTCGAGGAGCGAGCGCAGCGCCGACCCGGCGCGCCGGGTCGCGCGCTGCTCGACGAAACGGCCGAGGAGGAGGAACACGGTCACGGCGGCGACGACCTCGAAGTAGACGAGGGCGGTGGCATCGTGCACGGGGCCGAAGAGCACGACGTCGTGCCGCAGACCGAGCTCTCCGGCGTTGCCGAAGAAGAGCGCCCACGTGCTCCACAGGTACGCGGCCACCGTGCCCAAGGTGATCAGGGTGTCCATCGTCGCCGCGCCGTGGCGGGCGTTGGCCACCGTCGCACGGTGGAAGGGCCAGCCGCCCCAGAACAGGATCGGGGTGACGAGCACGAACGAGACCCACTGCCAGCCGGTGAACTGCAGCGCGGGCACCATTCCGAGCACCACGACCGGCAGTCCCAGCACGGCGCTCACGATCAGCCGCGTACGCAGCGACGTCGCCCCGGGGCGGTCCTCGGTGTCGTGCACGTGGCCCTCGGCACCGTGGGCGGGGGCGGATGCTGCGCCCGCCGCCGTCTCGTCGCGCCGCACCCGCGCGTCGTACCCCGCGCCGCGGACCGCCGCGACGAGCGCGTGGGCGTCGAGCTCGTCGGGGAACGTCACCCGCGCCGACTCCGTGGCGAGGTTGACCGCCGCATCCACGCCGTCCACGGCGCGCAACCGTTTCTCGACGCGCGCCACACAGCTCGCGCAGGTCATGCCCTCGATGTCGAGGACCGCGGTGCGTCGTCCCGTCGGGTCGTGCTGGTCCATCACGCCTCCTTCGTCCTCGTCCACAACCACGATACCCCCCTGGGGTATTCCTGTCTCCTTCCGCCGACGGTCGTACAGTGAGCAGATGGCCGAGCAGATGACCCGCGATCAGAAGATGGTGCTGACGATCGCGATCCTGTCGTCGTTCGTGTCGTTCCTCGACGGCACCGTGGTGACCGTGGCGCTGCCCGCGATCTCCCGCGATCTGGGCGGTGGCCTCACCACGCAGCAGTGGGTCGTCGACGCCTACCTCATCACCCTCGGCGCCCTGATCCTCGTCGCGGGGTCGCTGAGCGACGTCCTCGGCCGACTCGTCGTGCTGCGCATCGGGCTGATCGGCTTCGCGGTGACCTCGATCGCGATCGGAGCCGCTCCCACCTCGGAGTTCCTGATCATCATGCGCGCACTGCAAGGTGTGGCGGGAGCGCTCCTCGTGCCCAGTTCCCTCGCGCTCATCACCGCGAACTTCCGCGGCCCGGCGCAGGCGCGGGCGATCGGTGTGTGGACGGCGGCGACGACCGGCGCGATGATCGCCGGGCCGCTCGTCGGCGGGCTCTTCGTCGACCTGCTGTCGTGGCGCCTGGTGTTCTTCATCAACGTGCTCCCCATCGCCCTCACCCTGTTCCTTCTCGTGAGGCTCGGCCACCCCGATCACCGCCGAGAGGGCGCCCGGGTGGACTACCTCGGGGCGATCCTGTGCACCGTCGGGCTCGGCGCGTCCGTCTTCGCCCTGATCGAGCAGTCCGCGCTCGGGTGGGCCTCCCCGGTGATCTGGGGGTCGATGACGATCGGCGTGCTCTCGTTCGCCGCATTCCTCGTGCGGCAACGACTCGCCCGCGACCCGATGATGCCCCTCGACCTCTTCCGCGCCCGGAACTTCTGGACCGGCAACGTCGCGACCGCGTTCATCTACGGCGCGCTGTCGCTGAACGGCTTCGTCCTCGGCGTGTATCTGCAGCAGGGCGCCGGTCTCCCCGCCACTCTCGCGGGGCTCGCCTCGCTGCCCGCGACGGTGCTGATGATCCTGTTCAGCTCGCGCGTCGGCGCTCTCGCCGGCGCGTGGGGGCCTCGACTGTTCATGACCATCGGTCCGCTCCTCGCCGCGGGCGGCTCCCTCCTGCTCCTCTCGATCGGCGAGGACTTCGACTACTGGTGGCAGGTGCTCCCCGGCATCATCGTGTTCGGCTTCGGTCTGACCCTGACGGTCTCGCCCCTCACCTCGGCGATCCTCGGTGCGATCGACACCAGCCGGTCGGGCATCGCCTCGGCCGTCAACAACGCGGTCTCGCGCGTCGCCGGGCTCATCGCCGTCGCGATGGTCGCGCTGATCGTGGGCGGCTCGATCGACCTCGACGGCTTCCACCGCGCCGCCGTGGTGACCGCGGCCCTCCTCGCGGTCGGCGGGGTGGTGTCGTTCCTCGGCATCCGCAACCCCCCTCGCGCGTAGGCTGGAGGGCATGTCGAACCTCTCCGAGCGCGAGCTCGCCGCCACCATCGACCACGCGATCCTGAAGCCCGAGCTCGTCCGCGCAGACGTCGACGCCGAGCTCGACATCGCCGCCGAGTGGGGCGTGTTCAGCGTGTGCGTGCGCCCCTCCGACATCGCGCATGCCGTGCAGCGCCTCGACGGCACGGGTGTCGCGGTGGGAACGGTCATCGGCTTCCCGCACGGCACCACGTCGACCGCGGCCAAGACCGCCGAGGTCGCGCAGGCACTGGCCGACGGGGCGAGCGAGGTCGACATGGTCGTGAACATCGGCTTCCTGCGCTCGGGCTTCGACGACGCCGTCGTCGACGACATCCGCGCGGTCGTGGAGGCCGCGCAGGGGCGTGTAGCCAAGGTCATCCTCGAGACCTCCTACCTCGACGACGAGCAGATCGCCCGCGGCAGCCGCCTGACCGAGGCCGGTGGCGCCGCCTTCGTGAAGACGTCGACGGGCTTCGGCGGCGGCGGCGCGAGCGTCGAGCACGTGCGCCTCATGCGCGCCAACGTCGGTCCCTCCGTGCAGGTGAAGGCCTCCGGAGGCGTCCGCAACCTCACCGCCGCCCTCGCGATGATCGACGCCGGCGCCACCCGTCTCGGCACGAGCGCGGCCGCGACGATCCTCGGCGAAGCCCGCGCGATCGAGCGGGGCGACGGCCCGACCGGCGCGACCGACGCCGCGTCGTACTGATCCTGCGCCGCTCAGCCTGCCGCTGAGAGTCCAAGACACCCGGGCCGCCCGAGGGCGCCGTCCGGGTGTCTTGGACTCTCAGCGCGCGCGGCAGCGGTGTCAGTGAGCGCCGAGCACGGCCCGGACGCGCTCGACGTCGTGGGCCATCTGCACCTTGAGCGCCTCGATGTCGTCGAACGCCACCATGCCGCGGATGCGCTCGACGAATCGCACCTGCATCAGGTGCCCGTAGAGGTCGAGGTCGGTCTCGTCGAGCACGTAGGCCTCGACCTGCCGGACGAGGACGTCGTCGAACGTCGGATTGACGCCGATGCTGATCGCCGCCGGATACCGGGTACCCGGGCGCAGGCCGTCGGCCGAACCCTCGTCGATGAGCCATCCGGCGTAGACCCCGTCGGCGGGGATGAATCCCTCGAGGTCGGGCGAGAGGTTGGCGGTCGGATAGCCGAGCTCGCGGCCGCGCTTGAGGCCATGGACGACCTCCCCCCACACGGACGGCGCGGCTCCGAGGAGCTTGCCGGCCGAGGCGACGTCACCCTCGGCGAGCAGTTCGCGGATCCAGGTCGACGAGACCCGTCGGTCGGAATCAATGGCCCGCACGTCGTCGACGATCTGCACGACGAACCCGAAGCGCTCCCCCATCGTGCGCAGCAGTTCGGCGTCACCGGCCCCGCCCCGCCCGAACCGGAAGTCGCCCCCGACGAGCACGCTGCGAACGCCCAATGCCCCGACGAGCACATGGCGGACGAACTCCTCGGCGTCGAGACTCGCGAGTTGCTCGTCGAAGGTGAGCATGAGGGTCGCATCCACGCCGGCACGTTCGAGGAGTTCGATCTTCTGCGTGACGCCGACCAGGCTGACCGGGCACAGATCGGGTCGCAGCACGCTCAGCGGATTGCGATCGAAGGTGACGGCGACGACCTTCGCGCCGGTGGCCGCAGCATCCACCTTCGCCCGGTCGATGACGGCGCGGTGCCCGGCGTGGACGCCGTCGAACTTGCCGATGGCGACGACCGAGGGCCCGAATCCGGCGGGGACCTCCGAAGGGTCGCGGAATGTGATCACCAGGACGACCTCTCCATCGGCTCGGATTCGGGTACGGCGACCTCGCGCCCGGGACGGTGCGTCACGAGCCACCAGATGCCGACGAACGGCAGCACCAGCGGGACGAAGACATACCCCGACCCGAACCACGACCACACGGTCTCCTCGGGGAACAGGTCGTGCCGGATCAGGCTGAACACCCCCACCACGAGCACCCCGACGAGCTCGAACGAGATCGCCGCCCATGCGACCAGATACCAGGCGCGGGAGGCGGAGAAGATGAGCGCGAGGGTCGCGACGATGTAGACGGCCGCCGAGATGGCCGAGAGCGTGAACGCCAGCGGTGCGTGGTCGAAACGCAGCACGATCTGCACGAAGGATCGCCCGGTCGCGGCGAGGGCCAGGATCGCGTAGACGACGACGAGAACCCGGCCGACGCCGGTCATGTTCCGGGGGCGAGTGCGGGATTCCATGGCTCTTCGATCTTAGAGTCGCGCGGGGCGGGTGCTCTCCGTGAGCGCAGGATGCGGCGTCGCCTCACCCGATCTGGACGGTCCAGATGACGTGCATGCGCCACACCATGATCGCCACCGACGCGGCGCCGATGCCCATGATCACGGTGCTCCACCGGCTGCGCTCCACGAGCGCCCACGCGACGACCGCCGGAGGGATGAGCACCGCCGAGACCAGGTAGACCCAGAACTCCAGCCCGCTCCCCGTCGGGGGGTTGCCCGCCAGCGGGGCGATGATCGCCGTCACGACCTGGGCGATGAGCAACACCTCGATCAGCGCGAGGCTGCCGACCGTGAGGTCGCCGGGCCGCCTCCCCGCGAGGCCGGCGATCACGGCCACGAGAGCGGCGACCGACGCCACGGCCACCTGCGCGAGCGTGAACCAGAGGATCATGCGTTCTCCCCCGTCGGCAGGTTCATCACGCTCTTGACGTCGACACCGCGCCGTTCGACGACGCCGATGAGCACGCCCTCGGGGTCGATCGCGGCGGCCGGCGAGGCGGGCAGACGGGAAGCCGCCCCCGAGAGGCGTTTGCCGTGCCGAAGGTCGCGCGCCTCGTCGGCGGTGACGTCGATCGCGCCGAGCACCGTCGCACCCGCTTCGGCCGGGGTGAGCAGCGGAACACCCGCCAGGGCATCGAGCTGCGCCGCATCGGTGACCGAGAACGGGCCGATGCGCGTGCGCCGTAGCTCGGTCAGATGACCGCCGACGCCGAGAGCTGCGCCCAGGTCGCGCGCCAACGCACGGATGTAGGTGCCGCTGGAGCAGTCGACCACGACGTCCAGCTCGACGCGATCGTCTTCGCGCCGACGTTCGATCACCTCGAATCTCGAGACGACGACGTCGCGCGCCTTCAGTTCGACCTCCACGCCCTCGCGGGCGAGGTCGTAGGCACGACGGCCGTTGACCTTGATCGCCGATACGGTGGTCGGCACCTGCGAGATCGCCCCGGTGAGTGCAACGATCCCCTCGTCGATCGCGCCGTCCGTCACCGCGGCGATGTCCGAGAGCGACGCGCGGCCCACGACCTCGCCGTCGGCGTCATCGGTATCGGTGGTCGCCCCGAGCAGCATGGTGGCGGTGTAGGTCTTGTCGGCGCCGACGATGAACGTGAGCAGGCGCGTCGCGGCGTCGACCCCGAGCACGAGCAGCCCGGTCGCCATCGGATCGAGGGTGCCGGCGTGACCGACCTTGCGGGTGCCGCGCGCCTTCCGAGCGCGCGAGACGACGTCGTGACTGGTCATGCCCGCCGGCTTGTCGACGAGCAGCATGCCTCCCGCGGGCATCAGCAGAAGTCTCCGAAGATCCGCGTCGGGTTCTCGGGATCGGTGTTCTCGATGAGAGCGGATGCTGCCGCGCTCGGGTTCGACGAGCGCCGATAGGAGGCGACCGCGTCCCGGACGGCGGCGTTGGACGCGGCGGCGGGGTCGGGATCGGCACGGCCGTCGGCAGCGAGCCGAGCGAAGGCCGCCGTGGGGTGGGTCTCGAGCCACACCGACCAGTTCCACAGGCCGCGCAGCTCGCGAGTGAGCAGGAAGTCGCCGTCGACGACGAGCAGCGCGTCGGCGGGCGCGGTCGTCGCCCCCGCCGAGGGTGAGAGCGAGAAGCCCTCCGGCGACGAGGAGCGGAAGGGCTCCACGAGCACGCGGCGCACCGCCTCGACGTCGAGGCGGCCTTCGGCATCGACGAAATCGGCGGCGGAGGCGCGGAGCGCCGTCTCGCCCTCCTCCGCGAAGGCCGCCGCGAGGGCGTCGGCGACGTCCGCCTGACCGGATCCGGGGGTGCCGTCGACCGCGACGATCACGCGGCCGCGCCGAAGGTTCTGTCGCACCTCGGCGCGCAGTTCGCGCATCATCGAGGCGGCCGAGGGGCTCGGGGAGTTCATCTCTCCAGCGTACGTTCCCCCGCACCCCGCCTGACGTACGCTGGCCTGATGCCCGACCTCGCCGCACCGCTGGTCGAGTGGTACGGCCGCAACGCCCGAGACCTGCCCTGGCGCCGCGAGGGGTTCGGGGCGTGGGGAACGCTCGTGAGCGAGTTCATGCTGCAGCAGACGCCCGTCGCCCGTGTCATCCCGCACCTCGAGGCGTGGCTCGCCCGGTGGCCGACCCCCGGTGCGCTCGCGGCCGACGCCCCGGCCGAAGCCGTGCGGCAGTGGGCGAACCTCGGTTATCCCCGCCGCGCGCTCTGGCTGCACCGTGCCGCGACGCAGATCCGCGACCGTCACGCAGACGTGGTGCCCCGCGACGTGGACGCGCTGCTCGCCCTCACCGGGATCGGCGACTACACCGCCCGGGCCGTCGCGGTCTTCGCCTACGGCGACCACCATCCCGTCGTGGATACGAACACGCGCCGCGTGCTCGCGCGGGCCGTCGCCGGCCGAGCCCAGCCGGGACCGCCGTCGCGCCGCGACCTCGTCGACATGGCCGCGATCCTTCCCGACGACGTCGAGGCCGCCGCCGTCGTCAACGCGGCGGCGATGGAACTCGGCGCGACCGTCTGCACCGCCCGCTCGCCCCGCTGCGAAGCGTGTCCCCTCGCAGACGTCTGCCGCTGGCGCGCCGACGGCTACCCCGACACCGGTGACACCCGCCGCCGCCAGGCGAAGTACGAGGGAAGCGACCGCCAGGCGAGAGGGGCGGTGATGCGGATGCTGCGCGACGCCGCGCCGTCCGCGGTGCCCCTCGATGCGGTCATCGCCGACTGGCCCGACCGGCGTCAGCGCGACCGCGCGATCGACTCGCTCGTCGTCGACGGCCTCGTCGAAGCATCCGACGGTCTTCTGCATCTGCCCCGCGGCTGAACCGGCCCGAAGAACACGAATCCCCTGTCTCGAACGGCGGGTGTGAACCGCCGGACGTGGCAGGGGAATCGTCGTGAGACGCGCTCAGTCTTCGTCGTCGTCCTCGCGCGGCTTGATGTAGGGATCGGACTCGCCCGCGTAGGCGGCGCCGGCTGCGATACCGGCGACGGCGGCATCGCGCTCGGCCGCCTCGCGGAGGAGGTCGGCGATGTTGCCGGCGTTCTCGGGGATCGCGTCGGCGATGAACTCGAGCGTCGGGGTGAGTCGGATGTTGAGCTGCTTGCCGACCTCGGCGCGGAGGAGTCCGGTCGCGGACTTCAGGGCCGCGCCGGTGTCGGCACGCTCCTCGGGGGTGCCGAGAACCGTGTAGAACACGGATGCGTGCTGGAGGTCGCCGGTCACCCGGACGTCGGTGATCGTGACGAAACCGAGGCGCGGATCGCGAAGGCCCTTCTCGAGCCTCTCGGCCACGAGCACCTTGATGCGGTCTGCCAAGCGTGCCTGACGCTCTCCAGTCATGTTCTTCTCCTTCTCATCTCCTCCCCGCGCGATGACGGGGAGGGAGGTCGCAGTTCCGGCGGAGGCCGGAGGCGGTGAGTGTCTCCCTGAGCATCGGGGTAGGGGCCCCGCTCTGCGAAGGGAGACACTCACTGCCGGAGGCCGGAGGCGGAACCGCGACCGGGCCCGACGGATCAGCCTCGCGGCTTCTCCACCATCTCGGTCGTCTCGATCTCGTCACCGATCTGGATGTCGTTGAACTTGCCGAGACCGATACCGGCCTCGAAGTCCGTCCGAACCTCGGTGACGTCGTCCTTGAAGCGACGCAGCGACTCGATCGCGAGGCCGTCGGCGAGCACGACACCGTCGCGGATGACGCGAGCCTTGGCGTTTCGCGTGATCGTTCCCGATCGCACGATGACACCGGCGATGTTGCCGACCTTCGAGGAGCGGAACACCTCGCGGATCTCGGCGACACCCGACTGCACCTCTTCGAACTCCGGCTTGAGCAGGCCCTTGAGCGACTGCTCGACGTCGTCGATCGCGTTGTAGATGACCGAGTAGAACCGGGTGTCGACGCCCTCGCGGGCGGCGCGCTCGCGCGCCTTGGTGTCAGGACGCACGTTGAACCCGATGATGATCGCGTTGTCGATCGTGGCGAGGTTCACGTCGGACTCGGTGATGGCTCCGACGCCGCGGTGGATGATCCGCAGCTGCACGCTGTCGTCGACCTCGATCTTGAGGAGCGACTCCTCGAGCGCCTCGACGGCACCCGACACGTCGCCCTTGATGATGAGGTTGAGCGACTCGACCTTGCCCTCTTCGAGCGCACGGGTGAAGTCCTCGAGCGAGATGCGCTTGCGGGCCTTGGCCAGCTGAGCATTGCGCTCCGCCGCTTCACGCTTCTCGGCGATCTGACGGGCGAGGCGGTCTTCCTCGGTCACGATGAACGTGTCACCGGCGCGGGGCACGGAGTTCAGACCCTGCACCTGCACGGGGCGCGACGGCCATGCCTCGAGCACGGCCTCGCCGTTCTCGTCGGCCATGGCGCGGACGCGTCCGTACGCCGTTCCGGCGACGATCGCGTCGCCGACGCGCAGCGTTCCGGACTGGATGAGCACGGTGGCCACCGAACCGCGGCCCTTGTCGAG
Source organism: Microbacterium sp. AG1240 (assembly GCF_003635115.1). GTDB lineage: Bacteria > Actinomycetota > Actinomycetes > Actinomycetales > Microbacteriaceae > Microbacterium. Next base: position 621,138 of record NZ_RBXJ01000002.1, on the reverse strand, counting down.
CTTCGCTTCGATCGCGACACCGCGGGCGGCCTTGTTCGGGTTCGCCGTGAGGTCGAGGCCCGCGTCGGCCGTCAGCAGCACGGCGTCGAGGAGGTCCTGGATGCCGATGTTGTTGCGCGCCGACACGTCGACGAACATGACGTCTCCGCCGTACTCCTCGGCGACGAGGCCGTACTCGGTCAGCTGCTGACGCACCTTGGCCGGGTTGGAGTCGGGCTTGTCGATCTTGTTGACCGCGACCACGATCGGCACGTTGGCCGCCTGGGCGTGGTTGAGCGCCTCCACCGTCTGGGGCATGATGCCGTCGTCGGCGGCGACCACGAGGATGGCGAGGTCGGTCACCTGCGCACCACGCGCACGCATGGCGGTGAACGCCTCGTGACCCGGGGTGTCGATGAAGGTGATGGCGCGCTCGATGCCCTCGTGCTCGGTCCAGACCTGGTACGCACCGATGTGCTGCGTGATGCCGCCGGCCTCGCCCGCGACCACGTTGGTCTGGCGGATGGCGTCGAGCAGTCGGGTCTTACCGTGGTCGACGTGGCCCATGACGGTCACGACCGGGGGCCGGATCTCGAGGTCGTCTTCGCTCTCGGCCTCGAGTTCTGCGTCGAGGTCGAGACCGAAGCCCTCGAGGAGCTCCTTGTCCTCGTCCTCGGGCGAGACCATCTGGATGTTGTAGCCGAGCTCGCCGCCGAGCACCTCGAAGGTGGCCTCGTCGAGCGACTCGGTCGCGGTGGCCATCTCGCCCAGGTTGAACAGGATGGTCACGAGCGTGCCGGGCTGGACCGTGTAACCGGTCAGGGCCTCGATCTTGTCGGCGAAGTCGGAGATCGACGCGCCGCGACGCATGCGGATGATCTCGCCGTTGCCCTTGGTGACGTTGACGCCGCCGACGACCGGCGCCGACCGCATCTCGAATTCCTGCCGCTTCGCCCTACGCGACTTGCGCTGCTTGGACTTGCCGCCACCCTTGCCGAAGGCACCCGCGGTACCGCCGCCGGGGCCGCGGCCACGGCCGCCACCACCGCCGGGACGACCGGCGAAACCGCCGCCCGCCGGGGCGCCCGGACGGGAGAAACCGCCGCCACCGGCACCGCCGGGACGACCGGGACCGCCGGGACGCTGCTGGAACGGAGCGCCGGGACGACCGCCGCCGCCGGGACGACCCGCACCGCCGGGACGCGGAGCGCCCGGGCGCGGGGCACCGGGACGCGGCGCCTGCGGGCGGGGGATGTTGCCGGGGGTCGGCGACGGGCGCTGACCCATGCCCTGCGCCGACGCGAACGGGTTGTTACCCGGACGCGGTCCGGCCGGACGCTGGCCCATGCCCTGCGCCGACGCGAAGGGGTTGTTGCCCGGACGCGGGGCGCCACCGGGACGCGGCGCCTGCGGAGCGCCGGCGGCCGGAGCCGGGCGCGGGGCACCGGGGGTGTCGGACGACGGAGCGGGGGTGGATGCTTCGGACGCCTCGGGGGCGGCGGGTGCTGCCGGTGCCGGGGCGGCGGGAGTGGCGACCTCGGGGGCGGCGGGTGCTGCCGGTGCCGGGGTCGGAGCGGGGGCGGGAGCCGGAGTCGGACGCGCGGGGCCGGGCTTGGCCGCCGGTGCGGCGGGCCGGGCCGGGCCGGGACGACCGGCGGCGGGGCGCGGCGAAGCCGCGGGGGCGGCCGGCGCCGATGCGCCCGCCGATGCGGAACCGTCGGCCTCGAGGGCCGCACGGAGCTTGCGAGCTACGGGGGGCTCGATCGTCGAGGACGGGCTCTTGACGAACTCGCCGAGTTCCTTGAGCTTCGCGAGGGCGATCTTACTGTCGACGCCGAGCTCGGAAGCGATCTCGTGTACGCGTGGTTTTGCCACAATTCTCCTGTCAGGGGGCCTACCCCGGACAGGGCAGACCGTTAGATGCGGACGGGTCTCATTTCGAGCCGTTCACTTTGAGTCCATAGCCGTTCAGCCGTTTCGCTGGAGGGATTCTTCGAAGGTCTGCGTGTCGAGAGGACCCGACACACGTAATGCTCGCACGAATGCGCGGCGCCGCAGGGCGACCTCCACGCACTCGTGCGTCTCATGAACCCACGCGCCACGCCCCGGAAGACAGGCCCGATCGTCGCGGACGAGGACCGAACCGTTGGCCACGACTCGCAGGAGCGTGGACCGTGGTGCGCGCGCACGACATGCGACGCACGTTCGTACAGGTTCCATTCTACACCTCGGGCGCGTCGTAGCCGATCGTGGGGTGGGCGATCAGTCGTCTTCCAGGATGCTGTCGGGCTGGATGTCGATCTTGGCGCCGGTGAGCTTGGCGGCGAGGCGGGCGTTCTGACCCTCCTTGCCGATCGCCAGCGATAGCTGGTAGTCGGGCACGAGTGCCCGGACGGCCTTGGTCGAGGCGTCGAGGATGAAGCTGGAGGTCACCTTCGCGGGCGAGAGGGCGTTGCCGACGAACCGGGCGAGCTCGGCGTCGTAGTCGACGATGTCGATCTTCTCGCCCCCGAGCTCCTCGGTCACGGCGCGGACGCGGCGCCCCATCTCGCCGATGCAGGCGCCCTTGGCGTTGATGGTGGGGTCGGTCGCCTGCACCGCGATCTTGGTGCGGTGCCCCGCCTCGCGGGCGAGGGAGACGATCTCGACGAGGCCCGAGGCGATCTCGGGCACCTCGAGCGCGAACAGCTTGCGCACGAGGCCGGGGTGGGTCCGCGAGACGGTGATCGACGGACCCTTGGTGCCCTTCGACACCGACGTGACGTAGACGCGCAGGCGCGAACCGTGCGCATAGTTCTCGCCCGGCACCTGCTCCTCGGGCGGAAGGATGGCCTCGATGGTGCCGAGGTCGACGTGCACCATGCGAGGGTTGGGCCCCTGCTGCACGACACCGGCGACGATGTCGCCCTCCTTGCCCTTGAACTCGCCCAGCACGGCGTCGTCGGCGATGTCGCGCAGACGCTGGCTGATGACCTGCTTCGCGGCGAAGGCAGCGATGCGCCCGAAGCCCTCGGGATGCTGCTCCTCCTCGCCGATGACGACGTCCTCGTCATCGAGCACGGGGGCGAAGATCGCGACGTGGCCCGTCTTGCGGTCGAGCTGCACGCGCGCACCCGCGGGCACGTCGCCGTTCTCGGACGTGTGGCGACCGTAGGCGGTCAGGATGGCCGATTCGATGATCCGGACGAGTTCGTCGAAGGGGATCTCCTTCTCGCGTTCGACCGTCTTCAACAGACCGAGATCGATGTCCACAATGGGGCCCTCCGTATTCAGCTCTCGCCGGCGCGATCGCGCGTCGACATTCCCCCTACATTACCGGACCGCCCGTGCCGGCGGTGGTGCGGCGCCCGCTGGCCTACGGTGGTCGCATGCCGTCCTCCCCGCGTTCCGCCGCCGCGTCGGCGCAGTCGTCCTCGGCCTTCCGCGTGCTCGCGCGCGCCGGCTTCGTCGCCAACGGTCTCGTGCACGTCCTCCTCGGCGCCCTCGTCGTGGCCGTCGCGTTCGGCGGCGATGAGCAGACCGATCAGTCCGGCGCGTTCGAGGCGATCGCGGCGGCTCCCTTCGGCGCCGTCCTGCTGTGGGCATGCGCCGCGGCGCTCTGGGCGCTGGGCGCCTGGCGAGCGGTCGAGGCGTTCGTCGCGCGCGGCACGAGCGGCGCCGATCGCGCGAAGCGGGCGGTGAAGCAGGGCGCGCAGGCGGTCTCGTTCCTCGCGGTGGGCGGCATCGCCGCATCCGTCGCTCTCGGCGCCCGGTCGCAGGGCGATCAGAGCGCGCAGAACGCCAGCAGCAGTGTGCTCTCGCTGCCCGGCGGCCCGTTCCTTCTGGCAGCGGTGGGGATCATCGTCGCGGCCGTAGGCATCGGCTTCGTCGTCAGCGGCGCACGACGCTCGTTCCGTAAGAGGATCTCCACGCCCGGCGGCTCGCTGGGGAAGGCCCTCATCGTCCTCGGTACCGTCGGATACATCGCGAAAGGCATCGCCCTGGCCACCGTGGGAATCCTCATCGTCGTCGCCGCGGTGACGGTCGACCCCTCCGCCTCGGGCGGACTCGACGCCGCGGTGAGCGCGCTGCTGCAGACCCCGGCCGGGCCGTGGCTGGGCGGCGCGGTGGGAATCGGCTTCATCGCCTACGGGCTCTTCACCATCCTGCGCGCGAAGTACGCCCGACTCGACGCCTGACCCGCCTCAGTCGAGGTCGGGGTCGCGCCCGGTGCGCACACCGGTCTCGAGTCGATCGATCGCGGCCACGTCGTCGGCGTCCAGCACGAAGTCGAACACGTCGGCGTTCTCCCGCAGGCGCTCCGGCGACGTCGATTTCGGGAACAGCACCAGTCCGCGGTCGAGGTGCCAGCGGATGACCACCTGAGCCGGGGTCTTGTCGTGGTGCTGGGCGATAGAGCGCAGGGCGGGTTCGTCGAGCAGACCGCCGCGGGCCAGGGGCGCCCACGCCTCGGTGACGATCCCGTGGCCCGCGTTCCACTCCTGGAGATGACGCTGCGGGAATCGGGGGTGCAGCTCGATCTGGTTGACGACCGGACGCACCCCGGTCTCGGCGACGAGCCTGTCGATGTGGTGCGGGTGGAAGTTGCTGACCCCGATCGACCTCGCCCGCCCCTGGGTGGCCAGCTCCACCAGCGCTCGCCAGGTGTCGACGTAGCGGTCCTGACTGGGCACGGGCCAGTGGATGAGGTAGAGGTCGACCTCGTCGAGCCCGAGTCGGTCCAGGCTCGCGTCGAAGGCGCGCAGCGTGGAGTCGTATCCCTGGTCGTCGTTCCACACCTTGGTCGTGACGAAGACGTCGTCGCGGTCGAGGCCGCTGCGCCGCAGGCCCTCCCCGACCTCGGCCTCGTTGCCGTAGAGGGCCGCGGTGTCGACGTGCCGGTAGCCGTCGGCGATCGCGCCCGCCACGAGACCGGCCGTCAGCTCGGCCGGCACCTTGTAGGTGCCGACGCCGAGTTGCGGGATGCTGCGGCCGTCGGCCAGCGGGATGAGCGGGACCTGGATCATCCGTCCACGCTAATCCCGTAAGCATCCAGACGCGATCCACGGCCCGTTCACCTCCCCGCCACGGTTTCGTTGCACCGGGCGACGAAGGTGACGAAGACCCCCGCTCACCGTCGGCGACGACGGCGCAGCGGCCTGTTCATCTCGATCGAGGAGTATCCGTGGCCCCCACCACACCCCGCACGACACGACCGACCGTACGACGCTGCATCGCAGCATCCGCCACCATCGGTCTCGCCGCCGGCCTCTTGGCCGCCGGCATCGTGCCCACCGCATCCGCCGCACCGACCGACGACCTGGCGTCGCGGTTCACCTTCGCGGTGCTGCCCGACACGCAGTTCTACTCGCGCTACTCGGCCGACCAGTTCGTTCCGCGCTACGGCTCCGACCCGTTCGCGACCCAGACCCGCTGGATCGCCGACAACGCCGATGCCCTGCGCATCCCGTTCACCGCGCACCTCGGCGACATCGTCGACCGGGCCACCGTGGAGAACGAGTGGAAGGCGGCGGATGCGGCGATGAAGGTCCTCGACGACGCTGACGCGCCGTACTCGATCCTCCCCGGCAACCACGACGTCACCAACAGCGGCGTGCGGGACACGGAGCTCAACCACGCCTCGGAGCCGTTCACCACGTGGTTCGGCGCGACTCGCGCGGCGAAGCAGTCGACCTATCAGGGGTCCGATCCGACCGGGCTCAGCCAGTTCCACATCTTCGAGGCCGAGGGGCAGCAGTTCATGTCGCTCGCCATCGCGTGGAACTCCTCGGACGCCACCCTCGCCTGGGCGCAGAGCGTTCTCGACGCGCACCCGACCGTCCCCGTCATCTTGAGCAGCCACGCCCTCATCAACGTCGCCGCCGACCAGGCATCCCCGGTCGAGACCGGCGACAGCGAGCGGATGTGGGACGAGCTCATCCGGGGCAACGACCAGATCTTCATGACACTGAACGGACACTTCCACGGCGCGACCCGCCAGGTGAAGAAGAACGACTTCGGCCATGACGTGCACCAGATCCTCATGGACTACCAGATGGCGTACGAGGGCGGCAACGGCTACCTCGGACTCTTCGAGTTCGACCTGACGAACAACACCATCTCCCTCGAGACGGGCTCGCCGTGGGTCGTCTCCAAGCCCCGGGAATCCCTGACGAGCTACGACCAGCCGCTCCTGGACGGTGAGCACCAGCGGTACGCGATCGACATCGACTTCCGGTCGCGGTTCGCCGGGTTCGACCCCGACTTCACCGCCGGCTCTGCCGACGAGCCCTCCCTCACCCAGCGCGCGCGAGAGATCCTCCTCGACGGGTTCGACGGTCCCGATCCGATCTCCACCGAGTTGCCGGGCAATGAACTCGACTTCGTCGAGGCGGAGGGAACGCTCGCCCACTGGCGCTTCAACGGCCTGGAAGGCGTCGTCGGCGCCGACGCGGTCGTGGAGGACATCGCCGGCGACAACGACCTGACGCGCCCCGACCCGGCGACCACCAACGCGGTGGGCGCCAGCTGGGACGACGTCACGATCGAGACGTCAGACGTGCACGGCTTCTCCTCGGACGGCGCTGCAGCGTGCTTCGACAACTCGTCGGGCTCGCGGTTCAGCTACCTCACGACCGCGGCGGACGCCGCCGTCAACGACGCCGATCTCAGCAAGGGCTACACGATCGAGACCTTCGTGAAGATGGACTCCGACTGGGATGCGTCCGCGAACGGCTGGTCGAAGTTCCTCACCCGCACCGGCAATCGCTCCCAGATCGGCGTGCCCCAGACGCGGTGGGACTGGACCGCCTCCCCCACCGCCCTCGGCATCTCCAACCTGCGCGAGTTCCAGTTCACGAGCATCTCCGACGACGTGCAAGCCGGCGATAAGACGAACTGGTCGGGCGAGATCATGGTCGACAGCTGGGCGCACGTCGCCGTGGTGAACGACCCGGCCACCCGGTCGACCACGATGTACGTCGATGGTGCGCCAGTGCTGCGCAACGCCACCGACACGGCGGGGATGGCCCGTCAGGCCGGCATGCCGTGGATCCTCGGATCCGACTGGGTGGACGATGCCGCGCGAAACGGATGGCACGGCTGCATCGGCGAGACCCGGATCATCGACCGGCCGACGACGCCCGACGAGTGGCTGACCCAGCGCGCCGACCTGAGCGGATTCGAGGTCACCGCCGCCCCGCAGAGCGAGCTCGCGTCGACCGTCACGTCGGTGCGGTTCGCCGGCACGGGCTTCCCGGGCGCCGAGGTCTCGCTCGCCCCCGCCGCCGGGCGCGCCGCGATCGCGGCCGACCTGGGCGGTGCGACCACGACGGTCGATGCCGACGGACGCTGGGAGTTCCGCGTGACCGAGGGCCTCACGGCCGGCGAGCACGAGATCGCTCTCTCGCAGGCGCTGGGCTCGCGCTCGTCCGACGCGCAGACGGTGGCCTTCGCCATCGCCGCCGCCCCGGGCACGCCCGAGCCGACCCCGTCGGCCACACCGTCCGCCACCGCATCCGCGACGCCGTCGGCCACGCCTCGACCGTCGGGCTCGGCTGCACCCGCAGCATCCGGCCTCGCGGCCACCGGCGCTGAGGGCGCGCTCATCGGGTGGAGCGCCGCTCTGGGCGGTGCGCTCCTCGCCGCCGGCGGCGTGCTCGCCGTGACCAGGAAGCGACGCGCCTCGAAGGCCTGACCGACGACCGCGAACGGCCCCGTCCTGGATGGACGGGGCCGTTCTGCGTGACGCGACGAGCGGAGGAGTTCTCACGAGCGGAGGATGCTGAGCGCGAAGACTGTCCTCCCGCCGTGAGATCCCCTCCGCCGGTGACGGCGCTCGGGGGTCAGGCGGTGAGGCGCGCGACGGCCTCGGCCGCCGGTACCACCTCGCGGTCGCCGGTGCGGCGGTCCCAGAGCTCGACCTCGCCGTCGGCGGCGCCGCGCCCGACGATCACGATGCGCGGCACGCCCACGAGCTCGGCGTCGCCGAACTTGACGCCGGGAGAGACCTTCGGGCGGTCGTCGTAGAGCACGTCGAACCCGGATGCCTCCAGGTCGGCCGACAGCGACGCGGCGAGCTCGAAGGCGGCAGCATCGCGCCCGGTGGCGACCACGTGCACGTCGAACGGCGCGACGGACGCCGGCCAGATGAGGCCCTTGTCGTCGTTGTTGAGCTCGGCGATGTTGGCGAGGATGCGGGTGACGCCGATGCCGTAGGAGCCCATGGTGACGGTGACGAGCTTGCCGTTCTCGTCGAGCACCTTCAGCCCGAGCGCCTCGGCGTACTTGCGACCGAGCTGGAACACGTGCCCGATCTCCATGCCGCGGGCAAGGCTCACCGGTCCCGAACCGTCGGGCGCCGGGTCGCCCTCGCGGACGGTGGCGACCTCGATGAAGCCGTCGGCGGTGAAGTCGCGGCCGGCGACGAGGGAGTGCACGTGCTTCTGGTCGATGTTGGCGCCGGTGATCCACGACGTACCGTCGACGACGCGCGGGTCGAGGAAGTAACGGATGCCGGTGGCCGACTCCTCGCCGAGGATGGGGCCCGTCTCGGACCACGGTCCGATGTAGCCCTTCACCAGGAGCGGGTTTCGCTCGAAGTCCTCCGCCGTGGCGGCTTCGACCGCGGCGGGCGCGAAGGCGACCTCGACGCGCTTGTCGTCGACGTCGCGGTCTCCGGGGAGCCCGACGGCGACGACCTCGCGGGTGCCGTCGAGGTGGGTGAGGGCGAGCACGACGTTCTTGAGCGTGTCGGCGGCCGTGTAGTCGCCGTCGAGCGCCGCGTTCGCGTGGTCGACGAGCGTCTGGATGGTCGGGGTGTTCGGCGAATCGAAGATGACGGGCGCGGGAAGGCCGTCGAACGCGATCGGCTCGGGCACGACGGTCGTGAACGCCTCGACGTTCGCCGCGTACCCGCCCTCCGAGCGCACGAAGGTGTCTTCGCCGATCGCGGTCGGGTGCAGGAACTCCTCGGACTTCGATCCGCCCATCGCGCCGGCGTCGGCCGCGACGATGACGTACTCGAGCCCGAGGCGCTGGAAGATGCGCTCGTAGGCGTCGCGCTGGGCCTGGTACGACGCGTCGAGGCCTGCGTCGCTCGCGTCGAACGAGTAGGCGTCCTTCATCGTGAACTCGCGCCCGCGCAGCAGGCCGGCACGCGGCCGGGCCTCATCGCGGTACTTGTCCTGGATCTGGTAGATCGTCAGCGGCAGGTCTTTGTAGGAGTTGTAGAGGTCTTTGACGAGCAGCGTGAAGACCTCTTCGTGCGTGGGCGCGAGGAGGTAATCGGCACCCTTGCGGTCTTTCAGACGGAACATGCCGTCGCCGTACTCCTCCCACCGGCCCGAGAGCTCGTAGGGCTCGCGCGGCAGGAGCGCCGGGAAGTGCACCTCGTAGGCGCCGGCATTCGCCATCTCGTCGCGGATGATCGCCTCGATCTTCGCCTTCACCCGCAGGCCGAGCGGCAGCCAGGCGAAGATACCCGGCGCCTGGCGGCGGATGTATCCCGCCCGCACCAGCAGTCGGTGACTGGGAACCTCGGCATCAGCCGGGTCTTCGCGGAGCGTGCGGAGGAAGTAATGCGACAGACGTGTGACCACGGTTCGAGTTTACGGGCGCCGGATGCTGCGCCTCACCTTGCGTTCAGCTCGGAGATCACAGCAGACGCTATGAGACCGCGGCGCTCCGGACTCACGTCGGCCTGCGTCGACACGGTGAGCCGGTTGGGTCCGCTCATGGCGAGCAGGCGACTCGGCGTCATGTTGCGGGGATTGGTGAGGAGGAACCCCTGCCCCGGGAGACCACTGACCTCCTGTGCCCCCGCGGCAGACAGCTCCGCCTCCGAGGGAACGCCGAGCCCTGGCTGGATCACAAGCTCGACGAAGACACCGGACGCCTCGTCGTACCAGGAGCACCAGTCGACAACCCGATTGGCGACGAGAACCTCCCACGACGGGCCCGATGCCAGCGAGTCACCGGGAAATCCCATGGGAGCACCGGGGAAGCCCGCGGCAGCGGTCACAGCCTCCCCCAGGTCGACGCAAGGAGGCACCTGCCACGCGTCGGGGCTCAACACACCCGCCACCGCGACAGGCCCGGCCGAACGCGCACCGTCCAGGAGGCGGGTGAGTCGCTCATCCAGCACCGCTCGCTCGTCGTCCCCCATCGGTTGCTCGGCCGATTGCAGTCGACCGACTGCGGCGTAGACCCACACGTCGCCGAGGATTTCAGCTCTCCCGCACGTCGAGGTGTTGGAGCAGTCGAAGGACCGCGTCGCAAGATCCACGCTTTCCGGCACGACGGAGAGGGGGTAGGCGTCAAGAAGAGCCCATCCCCAGCCATCGCTGGACGACCAGTAGCAGGAGAGTCCGCCGAGGACGGCCGCGCTCTCTCGCAGTGACGGTTCCACGTCACGCAGTCCCGACTCAGCGAGCTCGACAGCTGATGTGTCCAGCAGTGCGGCCACGTCTGAGTCAGACAGCGCGCGGTTGCAATCACCGTCGAAGGCCACGCGGGGGGTCGTCGTGACCGGCTCCGTCGGCGAAGGAGTAGCCGTCTCGATGGGTACGGCCGACGGACTCGCAGACGGCGAGAACGTCGGCGTCGGGGTGGCGATCGGTTCGGTCGCCTCCCCCATCCTCAGGAAGCTCGACGCGCCGATCGCGGTGCCGGCGAGCCCGGCGACGAGCACGACGGCCACCGTGGAGGTGATGATCGCGCGCCGGTGCGCACCGGCGGGCTTGATCTGCTTCGTTCCGGCCATCAGGCGCGAACGCATCGCATCGTGCTCGGCAGCGCTCAGCTGGTCGTCGTTCATGCCCATGACGCCTCCAATGACGTGATCTCGTCGCGCAGCTTCGACTTGGCGCGCGAGAGGCGGGATTTGACGGTCCCCGCCGGGATTCCGAGCACCGCAGCGGCGTCACGCTCGGAGTACCCCTCGAGCACGGTCAGGACGAGCACGCTCTGCTCCTTCGCCGGCAGGCGCTTCAACGCCGCCAGCACACCGCTCTCGTCGTGAGCGCCCGGGTGCTGCTCCTCGCGGATCGGCGCGCGCTCCAGGAGGGCTGCGTACCGGCGGCCCGAGCGCTGGAGGTTGCGTGCGCTATGGGCGACGGTGTTGAGCAGCCAGGGCAGCGGCGAACCGTCGACGAGACGCACCGATGCGCGCTTGCGCCACAGCTCGAAGAAGGCGATGGTCACCGCATCCTTCGCATCCTCCCGTGACGACAGCAGACGCAGGGCATGCCGGAAGAGCCGCCCCTCGTGCCGGTCGAAAAGGGCGGCGAGGGCGGCATCGTCTCCGTCGCGGACTCTCGTCCACAACGCGGCGTCGTCTGTATCCACACTCAGTAGTGTCCGCGAAGCGCGCGATGGTTCACGACGATCGGAATTCGATGATCACAGGTGGGTAACGGCGCCGTGCGGGTCCGTCAGCTCGCTCCCGCCGGGTGCGCGGACGCAACAGGACGAGCCCGCTCCGCGCAGATGCGCGGGAGGATCGGCCTAGCCTGGACTGATGGCGACCGTACTGCTCACCGGCTTCGAGCCCTTCGCGGGTGACGCGACGAACCCCTCGGGCGACGCCGTCCGAACCGTCGCGGAACGGTGGACGGGTGCCGAGACCCTGGTGACCGAGGTGCTGCCCGTGACCTTCGCCGGTGCCGCCGACCGCTTGCGGGCCCTCATCGAGGAGCACTCCCCCGATGTCGTCATGGCCACAGGGCTCGCCGGAAACCGTGCCGAGGTCACGCCCGAGCGTGTCGCGATCAACCTCGCCGACGCCCGGATCCCCGACAACGCGGGTGCGCAGCCGCTCGATGAGCACTCCGTGCCGGGATCGCCGGCCGCCTACTTCGCGACGCTGCCCGTCAAGGCGATCGCCGCGGCCATCGCCGATGCGGGCGTACCCGCATCCGTCTCGCACTCCGCCGGAACCTTCGTCTGCAACCACGTCATGTTCACCGCGCTCGATGCCGTCGCCTCGCAGCACGACGTGAGAGCGGGCTTCGTGCACGTGCCGTGGGCGGCCGAGACGGCACCGGCGGGCGCACCCGCCCTTCCCCTCGCAGACATCGTGCGATCGCTCGAGGTCGCCGTGCGCGTCGCGCTGGACACCCGCGACGATGCGCGCCTCACCGGGGGCACGCTCGACTGAGCCCGGTCGCCGCCGCAGCATCCGTCCTCGTGTCATGAGCGGAGGAGAAGTCACGTGCGGAGGACCCGAGGCGGCTCGTTCCTCCTCCGCCGGTGAGACCTCCTCCACCGGTGACGCGGATGCTGCGTCAGCGACGCCCGACGTGCAGCACCGCGCGCACGACGAGCCCCGCCGCGAGCGCCCAGAACGCCGCGCTCACCCCCGCGATCGCGATGCCGGATGCGGCGACGAGGAAAGTGACGACGGCCGGCACCCGCTCGCCCGGGTCGTCGATCGCCTGCTGGATGGCGGAGCCGAACGCCCCGAACAGCGCCAGGCCCGCGACGGCCGGGATGACCCCGACGGGGGCGAGCAGCACGAGGGCGGCGAACGCGGCGGAGAGAGCACCGAGCACCAGGTACGAACCTCCCGCGGAGACGCCCGCGACCCATCGGCGCTTCGGGTCGGGGTGGGAGTCGGGGCCGGCGGCGATCGCCGCGCTGATCGCGCCGAGGTTGACGGCGTGCCCGCCGGCGGTCGCGGCGGCTGCGGTGCCCAGACCCGTGACGAGCATCGCCGGCCGCCAGGGGATCTCGTAGCCGAAGCTGCGCATCACGGCTACGCCCGGCACGTTCTGCGACGCCATCGTCACGACGAAGAGCGGAAGCCCGATGCCGATGACGGCGCCCACGGTGAAGGTCGGAGCGGTGAACTCCAGTCGCGGCAGGAGCGCCGCAGCATCCGTCCCCACCCCGGTGCGTGTGAGCTCGACGGCGACCACCACGATCGCGGCCACGAAGGCCAGGGGCACAGCCCAGCGCGGCAGCAACCGCGAGAAGACGAGCCACACGATGATCACCGGCGCCACGCCCCAGGGGTTGGCGACCAGGCCGCCGAACGGCGCGACGCACAACGGCAGCAGCACTCCGGCGAGCATCGCCTGGGCGATGGACGGGGGGATGCGGGCGATGAGCGCGCCGATGGGCGGGAACAGCGCGGTGAGCAGGATCAGCGCCGCCGCGACGAGGAACCCGCCGACGGCGGCCGACCATCCGCCGTCGACCGCGCCGGTCGCCGCGAGGAGGGCGACGCCGGGTGTCGACCACGCGATCGTGATCGGCATGCGGAACCGCCATGCCATGACGATGCAGCCCAGGCCCGCCGCGAGGGTGATGGCGAGCAGACCGCTGGCCGCCTGACCCGGCGTCGCGCCGACCGCGCGGAGCCCGGTGAGGACCACCGCGAACGTGCTCGTGAAGCCGACGAGGGCGGTGACGACACCCGCGATGATCGGCCGCGACAACGAGGCGGTGGGCGGGGCGGACGGCGTCGACGACGCGGCGGACGGTGGCACGGCGGACATGAGGTCGAACGCTACCGCACCCGATACTTCCGCCGACAACCCGGTGCGGCCGAGGAGAATTCGTCGGAAGTGGTCAGGCCGTGATGACCTGTGCGGTTCCGATCTGGGCGTCGGGGCCCATCTCGGCGGCCATGCGGTTGGCCTCCTCGATGAGGGTCTTGACGATGTCGGCCTCGGGCACGGTCTTGATGACCTGGCCCTTGACGAAGATCTGCCCCTTGCCGTTGCCGGAGGCGACTCCGAGGTCTGCCTCGCGTGCCTCACCGGGACCGTTGACGACGCAGCCCATGACGGCCACGCGCAGCGGCACGGTCATGTCTTTGAGCCCCTCGGTCACGTCGTCGGCGAGCGTGTACACGTCGACCTGGGCGCGCCCGCAGGACGGGCACGAGACGATCTCGAGCTTGCGCTCGCGCAGGTTGAGCGACTGCAGGATCTGGTGACCGACCTTGACCTCTTCGGCCGGCGGTGCCGAGAGCGACACGCGGATGGTGTCGCCGATGCCCTCGGAGAGCAGGATGCCGAAGGCGGTGGCCGACTTGATCGTGCCCTGGAACGCGGGGCCCGCCTCGGTCACGCCGAGGTGCAGCGGCCAGTCGCCCATTCCGGCGAGCAGACGGTAGGCCTGCACCATGATCACCGGGTCGTTGTGCTTGACCGAGATCTTGAAATCGTGGAAGTCGTGCTCCTCGAACAGGCTGGCCTCCCAGCGCGCGCTCTCCGCGAGCGCTTCGGGGGTGGCCTTGCCGTACTTCTCGAGCAGTCGGGGGTCGAGCGATCCGGCGTTGACGCCGATGCGCAGCGACACGCCCGCGGCCTTGGCGGCCGCGGCGATCGAGCCGACCTGATCGTCGAACTTGCGGATGTTGCCCGGGTTGACGCGCACGGCGGCGCAGCCGGCGTCGATCGCCTGGAAGACGTACTTCGGCTGGAAGTGGATGTCGGCGATCACGGGGATCTGACTCTTCTTCGCGATGATGTGCAGCACGTCGGCGTCGTCCTGCGACGGCACGGCGACGCGCACGATCTCGCAGCCGGATGCTGTCAGCTCGGCGATCTGCTGCAGCGTGGCGTTGATGTTCGTGGTCGGCGTCGTCGTCATCGATTGGACGCTGACGGGAGCGTCACCGCCGACGAGGACCTTGCCGACCTTGATCTGGCGGCTCTTCCGGCGGGGGGCGAGAACCGGGGTGACTCGCGGCATCCCTAAATTGACTGCAGGCACGAGCCCAGCCTACGCCGAGCGACCTGCGAGGAGGCCGAAGCCGGTGTGGTACGTTCGGCGCATGTCCGCGAACCGCTCCTGGTGGCCCACCGCATAGGCGGTGGGCGTTCGCACGTTGACAGACCGCCCGCGAGGCGGTCTTTTTCGTTAGGCAGCCGCGTCGGGCGACCGCCCCTTCCGACGAAAGACCGACCATGACCGGCCCCGCACCCCTCTCCCGCCTGCACGCCATCGCCGCGGGAACCGAGCCGTTCGCGCTGATCGCGCGCGACGGCCGCACCGTCGAGATCCTCACCGGCGACGTCGTCGACGTCGCGCTCTTGGCCGACATCCCGCTGAACGACGCCGAGGGCACCGCTCGCGAGGTGCTCGCGCTCGTGCCGTACCGCCAGGTCGTCGAACGCGGCTTCGTCTGCCGCGACGACGACGCGCCGCTGCGGTGCCTGGTCGTCGACGAGCACGTGGCGGTGACGCGCGACGAAGCCCTGGCCGCGCTCCCGTCCGAACCCGTGCCGTTCGAGGATGCCGGGTTCGACATCGCCGACGAGGAGTACGCCGACATCGTCCGGCGGGTGATCTCCGACGAGATCGGCCGCGGCGAGGGTGCGAACTTCGTGATCCGCCGCGATTTCACCGCCCGCGTCACCGCCGACGAGCGCACCGCGGCGCTCACCTGGTTCCGTGCCCTCCTCGAGCACGAACGCGGCGCCTACTGGACCTTCGCCGTCATCACCCCCGGCCTCGTCGCCGTCGGAGCGAGCCCCGAGGCGCACGTGATCGCCCGCGAGGGGGTCGTGACGATGAACCCGATCTCCGGCACCTTCCGCCACCCCGCGGGAGGCGCGACGGCCGAGACCCTGAGCGAATTCCTCTCCTCTACGAAGGAGACCGAGGAGCTCTTCATGGTCGTCGACGAGGAGCTCAAGATGATGAGCGCCGTCTGTTCCGACGGCGGACGCATCACCGGGCCGCACCTGAAGGAGATGTCGCGCCTCACCCACACCGAGTACGTGCTGCGCGGGCGCAGTCGTCTGGACCCCCGCGACATCCTCCGGGAGACCATGTTCGCCCCCACCGTGACCGGGTCGCCGATGCAGAACGCCTGCGCCGTGATCGCGCGCCACGAGCGAGGGCCTCGCGGTTACTACTCCGGCGTCGCCGCTCTGTTCACCCCGTCCGCATCGAACGACGACGGCGCCACCCACGACCTCGACGCGCCCATCCTCATCCGCACCGCCTATCTCTCCGACGGTCGGTTACGGGTGCCCGTCGGCGCCACCCTGGTCCGCCACTCCGACCCCGACGGCGAGGTCGGCGAGACGCACGGCAAGGCCGCGGGCGTGCTGGGAGCCATCGGAGCGATCGCGCGCGACGTGCCGGTGGCGCAGCATCCGACCGCCGACCCCGACTCCCCCGCCGCCGCCGAGCGCCCCTCTCTCGCGGACGACCCCGCGGTGGCCGAGCTGCTGGCGTCGCGGAACTCCCGGCTCGCACCGTTCTGGATGAACCCGCAGGAGAGCGAGGTGGTCGGTCCGTTCGCCGGACGGCGTGCCCTCGTCGTCGATGCGGAGGACCGCTTCACCACGATGCTCGCCCATCAGTTGCGCCACCTCGGTCTCGAGGTCGACATCGCGCCCTGGGCCGAGGTCACCGACGCGCAGATCGACGACGCCGAGCTCGTCGTCTCCGGGCCCGGTCCCGGCGATCCCCGTGACACCTCGAATGCGCGCATCCGCCGGATGCGCGAGGTGGTGAGGCGCCGGCGTGAGGCGGGCACCCCCCTCCTCGCCGTCTGCCTGAGCCACCAGATCCTCGCCGATTCGTTCGGTCTCGACCTCGCCCCTCTGGAGCGCCCGCACCAAGGCCTGCAGAAGACCGTCGACCTCTTCGGCGAAGAGGCCTCGATCGGTTTCTACAACACGTTCACCGCGCGGGAGTCGGATGCTGCGCGCACGGCCGGCGTCGAGATCGCGGCCGATCCGGTCACGGGCGACGTCTACGCGCTGCGCGGGGCGGGTTTCGCGTCGGTGCAGGGGCACCTCGAGTCGATCCTGTCGCGCGACGGCATGCGCACCCTCGAGAGGCTGGTCGCCCAGGCGCTGGCCTGAACGGTTATCAGACGATCGAGATCGGGTTGAACAGGTCGGCGAGCACCAGGATGCCGCCCATCCCGACGAGCAGCACCACGACGACGAGCGTCACCGGAACGAGCTTGGTCGCATCCACCGGTGTGCTGACCCGGTTGCGAAGACGCGCCCAGAACCGCTTGACGCCGTCCCACAGGGCGACGACCACGTGCCCGCCGTCGAGCGGCAGCAGCGGGATCAGGTTGAACACGAACAGGGCGATGTTCAGCGACGCGAGGAGCTCGAGGATTCCGGCGGCGCGGTTCTGGATCGGCGCATCGACCGCGGCGATGTCGCCGGCGAGGCGGCCGGCCCCGACGACGCTCAGCGGCCCGTTGGGGTCGCGCTCCTGTCCGGTGAAGAGGTCGACGGCGGTCTCGTAGACCCGCACGGGGAGCTGCGTCATGACGCCGGCGACGGCGCCGAGCCGTTCGAAGGTCATCTCGGTACCCACCCATGCGGGCTGCGCCACGAGGGCGGTCTGCGCCCCGACGCCGATGAACCCGACCTCCTCGGTCTGCACCGCACCGTCGTCGCCGACGACCGCGCGCCCGAGATCGTCGGTGACGGCGCGAGTGGTCAGCGCCGGGGTGATCGAGAGGGTCTTCTCGACGCCGTCGCGCGAGATCACGATGGAGAGCGCCTGATTCGGCGACTGCTGGATGATCGCCGACGCATCGGCGAACGTCGACACGGGGGTGCCGTCGACCGAGACCAGCACGTCTCCGGGCAGCACTCCGGCCTCGGCGGCGGGGGCAGCCGGGTCCGAGGCGACGCAGTCGGTGCGACCGGCATCCGCCGAGATCACGCATTCGTTGACCGAGGCGAGGGTGGTCGTGGCCGTCTGCACCCCGATACCGCTCGCGAGAACGGTGAAGATCACGATCGCCAGCAGCAGGTTCATGACCGGGCCGCCCAGCATGATCACCACGCGCTTCCAGACCGGCAGTGTGTAGAAGACGCGGTCTTCTACCCCGACGAGCGTCTCGTCGTTCGCGGCGCGCGCGTCCTGCACCATCGTGGCGAACATCGCGCGCATGCGGCCGCGGGGCTTGCCGGCGTCGGCGTCGTCGGAGGACGGCGGGTACATGCCGGCCATCGAGATGTAGCCGCCCAGAGGAAGGGCCTTGAACCCGTACTCGGTCTCGCCGATCCGCTTCGACCACAGGGTCGGTCCGAACCCGATCATGTACTGCCCGACGCGCACGCCGAACAGCTTCGCGGGAACCAGGTGCCCGACCTCGTGGAGCGCGATCGACACGGCCAGTCCCACCACGAGCAGGACGACTCCGACGAGGAAGGCAAGGGCGGTCACAGCGATCACCGTACTCCGGCATGTCTTTGAATGGGCCGAGCGTCCACCCCTTCCCCACGCGGCCGGTGGCACCGTGGCGCGCTAGCCTGGCGGGATGAGCACACGGGCGGCGCGCGCGATCCGCGGAGCCGCGTTCGCCGGTATCGCCACGGTCACGGCCGCTGCCGCCCATACCCTCGGGGGCGGCGCAGCGCCCTCGCCCCTGTTCTGCGCGATCCTGTTCGCCCTCGCCGTTCCCCCGGCCACCGCTCTCGCCTCACCGCGACCGGCCCCATGGCGCGCGGCGCTGGCGGTCGGCGCGGGCCAGCTGCTCTTCCACGGCGCGTTCGCGGTGGTCGGCGACATAGGAATCGGGGCCGCGACCGCACACGCGACACTCGGCCATGTGCACGGGGCCGCCTCGACGTGGGCGATGGATGCGACGGGGGCCGCCGGCGTCGACATGACCCTCGCCCACGTGCTGGCCGCCATCGTCACGATCGCCCTCGTCTGCCGCGGGGAGTCGCTGCTCGCGCGCATCGGCGCCTGGGTCGTCCGCCGGGCCGCCGCCGCGGTGACGGTGCCTTCCTCGTCGGCCGTCCTCCGCCGTGTCGATGCGATGCCCGCCCGACCGCGTGCCCGGCTGGTCCTGCCGCCCGGACTCGGGCGCCGAGGACCACCGAACCCTCTCCCGGTCCCCCTCGCCGCCTGAGCGCGGCGCACCTCCGTCGCGCGATCCGCGGCACCCCATCTTCGGCGACCGCCCCTGCGCGCCCGCGCGGCGTCGCCCGCATCCGAGAGAGAACCATGACTTCCACCACCCGTACCCGCATCCTCGCCGGCGTCGTGCTGGGGGCGGCCCTCGCCGTCGCCGTCCCGCTCGCCGCATCCGCCCACGTGCACGTGACCCCCGAGAATGCATCGGCCGATGCATCCACGAGCCTCACGTTCTCGTTCAGCCACGGCTGCGACGAGTCGCCCACCACCTCGATGATCATCGACATCCCCGAGGGCGTCACGAACGTCGTGCCCGTCGCCGACGCGAACTGGACCATCGAGCGCGACGTCGCCGACAATGGCACCGTCTCGCGCGTCACCTACTCCGCCGTCGCGCCCGTCGAGAACGGGATCAAGGGCGAGGTGAGCCTCGACGCTCGCTTCGGCGCGGAACTGGCCGAGACCGACGTCGCCTTCCCCGTCACGCAGGTGTGCGTCACGGGCCAGACGGCGTGGACGGAGGTCGCCGCCGAGGGAGCAGACGAGCCCGAATCGCCCGCGCCCATCGTCTCGGTCGGAGCCGTCTCAGCGGGCGGCGACGAGCACGCCGGTCACGGGGCGACGGCCGACCACGACAGCGCGGATGCGGCGAACGCCGCGGATGCCGCCCCCGCCGCATCGCTGCGCGCCGACCCGACGGCGCTCTGGCTCGGCGGCGCGGGACTCGCCCTCGGCGCGATCGCCCTGATCATCGCGGTGACGGCACTCGTTCGTCGACGCGCCTGACGCGCCCGTCGCGGCCGCCTCGACACGGGGGCGGCCGCGACACCGTGCTCTGCGGAGCCGGCGCGCGCGGATGCGAGAATGGATGCAACATGCCGACCGCTGCCTCGAACCTCCCTCCCGTGCTCCGACCGGAGCACCCGCCCGTCCGCAGCCTCGACGAACTGGCACGCCGGTTCGCGACGCGCGTCGACGGCGACACCTCCTCGGTCACGTTGACGGGCATCACGCTCGCCACCGCCGACCTGCGGCCCGGTGAGGCCTTCGTGGCCATCCGCGGCGTCAACAGCCACGGCGCCTCCTATGCCGCGACCGCGGCCGAGAAGGGGGCCGTGGCCGTCATCACCGACGACGACGGGTCCCGTCTCGCGGCCGACGCGGGCCTGCCGATCGTCGTCGTCGACGATCCGCGCGCGATGCTGGGCGCTCTCTCGGCCTGGATCTACGGCACCGGGCCCGACGACGATCTTCCGGTTCTGTTCGCCACGACCGGCACGAACGGCAAGACGAGCGTCTCGCACCTGCTCGAGGGCATCCTCGGCCAGCTCGGCGTCGTGACCGGACTCTCGTCGACGGCCGAGCGCCACATCGCGGGCCAGGTCATCGTCTCGCGCCTGACGACCCCCGAAGCATCCGAGTTCCACGCTCTCCTTGCACTCATGCGCGAGCGCGGTGTCGAAGCCGTCGCCGTCGAGGTGAGCGCGCAGGCCCTCAGCCGTCATCGCGTCGACGGCATGGTCTTCGACGTCGCGGCGTTCACGAACCTCTCCCACGACCACCTCGACGACTACGCCGACATGCGCGAGTACTTCGAGGCGAAGCTCCCCCTCTTCCGCGCCGACCGCGCGCGCCGGGCGGTCGTCTCACTCGACTCGGTGTCGGGCCTGGAGGTACGCGACCGGGCCGAGATCCCCGTCGTGACCATCGCGACCCCCGACATCGCCGAAGACGCGGATGCCGCATCGGGCGCGGACTGGATCGTGGAGATCGTCGACGAGCGGCAGGACGGCACGCAGTTCCGTCTGCTCGGTCCGGAAGGACGCACGCTCACGACGGTCGTGCCCGTGATCGGACGGCACATGGCGGCCAACGCGGGCCTGGCGATCGTGATGATGCTCGAAGCGGGCTACACCTGGGACGCCCTGGTCTCGGCCCTCGACGGCGGCCGCGTCGACGCCTACCTCCCCGGCCGCACGCAGCTCGTCTCCGGCGAGCGCGGTCCCGCGGTCTACGTCGACTTCGGGCACTCCCCCGACGCGTTCGAGAAGACCCTGGCCGCTGTCCGTCGCGTCACACCCGGGCGGGTGCTGATGCTCTTCGGCGCCGACGGCGACCGCGACGCGACCAAACGCTACGACATGGGCCGCACCGCCGTGGAGGGGAGCGACATCCTCGTCGTCACCGACCATCACCCCCGGCACGAGAACCCCGACTCCATCCGCGCGACCCTCGTCGAAGGGGCGCGACGCGCACGACCCGACGGCGAGATCCTGGAGTTCTCGCCCCCGGAGCGAGCCATCGTCGAGGCCATCGCACGCGTCGGCGAGGGCGATGCGATCCTCTGGGCGGGCCCGGGGCACCAGGACTACCGCGACATCCGCGGCAGCCGCACCCCCTACTCCGCCCGCGAGCTCGCCCGTCGTGCCCTGCGCGCCGCCGGCTGGCCCGTGGCCGAGCCGCACTGGCCCGTGCCGTACCCCGACGACTCGACGCCGAGCTCCGACCCGGAGCGGCTCTTCGACTCGCCCTGACCCGTCCTGATCAGGATGCTGCGGCGATCGCCCGATCGGCGGCGTCCCGGGCCCAACGCTCCGCGTCGGCGAGCGTCTCGCGGGTGAGCTCGGCGGGCGCCTCGTGCGACTCGACGACCCGTTCGATGAGCTCCACGATCCCGGGGAAGGGAAGCCTGCCCTCGTGGAACGCGTCGACGGCCTGCTCGTTCGCGGCGTTGAACACCGCGGGGTAGGTGCGCCCGGCGCGGCCGACCCGTTTGGCGAGAGCGACCGCGGGGAACGCCTCCTCGTCGAGCGGCTCGAACGTCCAGGACGTGGCGGTGGTCCAATCCAGCGGGCGCCCCACACCGGCGACGCGCTCGGGCCAATCGAGGCCGAGGGAGATCGGCAGCCGCATGTCGGGTGGGGAGGCCTGGGCGATGGTGGACCCGTCGACGAACTCGACCATCGAGTGCACGACCGACTGCGGATGCACCACCACGTCGATGCGGTCGTAGGGCACATCGAACAGAAGATGGGCCTCGATGACCTCGAGCCCCTTGTTGACGAGGGTGGCGGAGTTGGTAGTCACCACCCGGCCCATGTCCCACGTGGGATGCGCCAGCGCCTCAGCGGGGGTCACCTGCGAGAGCGAGGCACGCGAGCGGCCGCGGAACGGACCTCCCGACGCCGTCAGCACGAGGCGCCCCACCTCGTCGGCGCTGCCCGAGCGCAGGGCCTGGGCGATCGCTGAGTGCTCCGAGTCGACCGGCACGATCTGGCCGGGGGCGGCGAGTGCCGTGACCAGCGCTCCGCCGACGATCAGCGACTCCTTGTTCGCCAGCGCCAGGGTGCGCCCGCTCTCGAGGGCCGCGAGCGTGGGGCCGAGTCCGACCGAGCCGGTGATGCCGTTGAGCACCACGTCGGCGTCGACGTCACGCACCAGCTGCTCGGCCTCGTCCGCCCCGAGCGCCGTGTGCTCGACGCCGAACTCCTCCGCCTGAGCGTCCAGACCCGCCCGGTCGGTGCCCGCGGCGAGCCCGACCACCTCGAACCGCCCGGGGTTCGCCCGGATGACGTCGAGTGCCTGGGTGCCGATCGAACCGGTGGATCCGAGGATGAGAACGCGCCGCATGCGGTCAGCCTACGGCGCGCTCCGCCGACTCACCCGGCGGCAGGCTCGGCGCTGGCGATCTGGAGCACGAACACGAGCGCCTCGCCCGCGAGCGCGTTGCTCGAGGTGCCCGCGACGCCGTAGCCGCACGAAGCCGGCATGGCGACGAGCACGGTCGAGCCGACCGTCTGCCCCTCCAGCGCCGCCTTGAAGCCCGGAACGACGGCGTCGGTCGTGAACGGCGCCGGGTCTTCGGGAGCCCAGGCCGAGTCGAAGGCCGAGCCGTCCGACCACTTCAGACCCGAGTAGTAGACCTCGACCGCGGCTCCGGGCTCGACCACGGCGCCGTCGCCCTTCTCCAGCACCTCCACCGACACCGTCTCCGGCGGCGCCGTCTGCGGAACCGTCACGGTGGGGAGGGCTCCGTCGTTGAGGACCACCGTGGGCGCCTCGCCGGTGAAGTCGCCCGCGACGCACCACTGCGAGGCCGGGGTGGCGTCGAGGATGTCGAGCACGTAGATCTGCGCGCCGCCCTGGTCGCTGGCCGGGAGCGTCGCGACGACGCGCGAACCGACCGGGGAGCACCCGAACAGCTGCGCGAGCACGCTGTCGGAGGTGATCTGCTGCGGCTGCAGGGGGGTGTCGGCGTAACCCGCGCTGCCGAGCTGCTCACCCGAGGCCGCGTCGAAGGCCGTCAGCGCGTAGGAGAGGTAATCGCCGTCGGCGACCTCGGCGCCGTCGCCCTCGCTGACGACGGTGCGCTCGACACTGGGCACCTCGAGGGGCGACGAGAAGGTCGCGGTCGCCTCCGCACCGAAATCACCATCGACGGTCACTCCGTCGGAGGCGGCGCCCGACGGCGCGGCGGCGGCGCACAGACCGGTGCCCGCGCTGGCGGTATCGGTCGCATCCGGGGTGGAGCCCCCCGCGCACCCCGCGAGAAGGAGCACCGCGGCGGCGGCGACGGACAGGGAGGCGATCGGACGGAAGCGCACAGGAGACCTCTCGGCAGACGAAGGGGGAACCCCACCATCCTTCCGCATGGCGCCTTTGCCCGCGCTGTGAACCCCATGCCCGAGTGCGCATGGAATCCGGAGTAGCCTCGTTGGGTGACTCCCGACGACGACGATTCCGCGCGCGCCGAGGAAGAAGCATCCGCACCCGTCACACGGATGGGTGCCACCTACGCGCTGGGCCGTTTCGTGCTCGCTCCGCTGGCTCGACTGGTCTACCGGCCCCGCGTCGAAGGACGCGCGAATGTGCCCCGCACCGGTCCCGTGATCTTCGCGAGCAACCACCTGTCGTTCATCGACTCGATCGCGATCCCCGTCGCCGCGCCGCGCCCCGTGCACTTCATGGCGAAGTCGAGCTACTTCGACCGCTGGGCCTCCCGACAGTTCTTCACGGCGATCGGCGCGATCGCCGTGCAGCGCGGGGCGGGCCAGGCGGCTCTCGATGCCCTCGACCAGCAGCGCAAGATCCTCGACGACGGTCGCGCGGTGGCCCTCTATCCCGAGGGCACCCGCTCGCTCGACGGTCGCCTCTACAAGGGCCGCACGGGGGTCGCGTTCCTCGCGCTGCAGACCGGCGCCCCCGTCGTTCCCGTCGGCCTCATCGGCACCGATGCGTCCATGCCCGTCGGTGCTCGGATGCCGTCGATGAGCGAGCGGATCACCGTGCGTTTCGGTGAGCCGCTCGATCTGTCCCGCCACGGTGCGGCGACCTCGGGGCGCGCCCGCCGCGGGGCGACCGACGAGATCATGGCGGCCATCCACGCGCTCTCCGGCCAGGAGCTGGCGGGCGTCTACAACGAGGTGCCGGCGCAGAACCCGATCGAACGGATCAAGCGCGCCCTCCCCTTCGAACGCCTCTGAGCGGACGTTCACGTCGGTGCTCTTGACACACCGACCGGTGAGCGGGAGATTCTCCCCAGGCTCGCGCATCGGCGCGCGCGTCGAACTGAGGAGTCATCGTGAAGAAGTTCATCAACGACCCGGCGGATGTGCTGGCCGAGGCTCTGCGCGGCATCCAGGCGGCGCATCCCGATCTGCACGTCGACCTCGACGACCGCGTCATCTATCGGGGCGACGCCACACGGGCCGGGAAGGTCGCGCTGGTCTCGGGGGGCGGGTCGGGCCACGAGCCCATGCACGGCGGGTTCGTCGGAGTCGGGATGCTCGACGCCGCGTGCGCCGGTGAGGTGTTCACCTCCCCCACACCCGACCAGATGCTCGCCGCGACCAAAGCGGTCGACTCCGGGGCGGGCGTGCTCCACATCGTGAAGAACTACACCGGCGACGTGCTGAACTTCGAGATGGCGGCAGAGCTCGCCGCGGCCGAGGGCATCAGGGTCGAGTCGGTGGTCGTCGCCGACGACGTCGCCGTGCAGGACTCGCTCTACACGGCCGGCCGTCGCGGCGTCGGCACGACGGTGGTGTTGGAGAAGATCGTCGGGGCGGCCGCCGAAGAGGGCGCCGATCTCGACGCGATCCTGGCCCTCGCGCAGAAGGTCAGCGACAGCGGACGCTCGATGGGAGTCGCCTTGACCAGCTGCACGGTTCCCGCCGCCGGCAAGCCCACGTTCGACCTCCCGGACGACGAGATGGAGGTCGGCATCGGCATCCACGGCGAGCCGGGCCGCCGCCGGGTGCCCCTCGCCTCGGCCGCCGAGATCGCCAGGCTCCTCGTCGACCCGATCCTCGCCGACTTCGATGCCACCGGACCGGCGATCGTGCTGCTCTCGGGGCTCGGCGGCACTCCCCTCATCGAGCAGTACCTCATGTACGGCGAGATCGCACCCCTCCTCGAGCAGGGCGGGGTCGAGGTGAAGCGCTCGCTGGTCGGCGACTACATCACGAGCCTCGACATGGCCGGGATCGCGCTGACCGTCGTGAAGGCCGACGACGAACTCCTGCGACTGTGGGACGCGCCCGTGGTCACCCCCGGCCTGCGATGGGGTGCATGACGTGGCGGCGGACGCGAACACCCACGACCTGGTCGTCTGGATCGAGCGCTTCCACGACCTCGTTCGCGAGCACCAGGCGGAGCTCACCGAACTCGACTCCGTGATCGGCGACGCCGACCACGGGTCGAACCTCGCGCGCGGGATGGACGCCGTCGTCGCGAAGGTCCGGGCGGACACGCCGACCACGCCCGCCGATCTGTTCAAGACCGTCGGGATGACGCTCGTATCCACCGTCGGAGGGGCGAGCGGCCCGCTCTACGGCACCTTCTTCCTCCGATTCGGCGGGTCGGCCGGGGCGGCCGGATCTCTCGACGCCACCGCTCTCGGCGCGGCGCTGCGCGCCGGACTCGACGGGGTCGTCGCGCGCGGCAAGGCGGCGCCGGGCGACAAGACGATGATCGACGCGCTCACACCCGCCGTCGAGGCGTGGGAGACCGCCGCGGCGGGCGGCGCCTCCCCCCGCGACGCGGCGGTCGCGGCGCGGGATGCTGCGCGGGAGGGGCGGGACGCGACCATCCCGCTCGTCGCGCGGAAGGGGCGGGCGAGCTACCTCGGCGAGCGCAGCGCAGGGCACCTCGATCCCGGTGCAGCCTCGACGACCCTGCTGATCGAGGCCCTCTCCGACGCGTTGACGAACCCATGATCGGCATCGTCGTCGTCTCGCACAGCGACGCCCTCGCTCGCGCGGCGGTCGACCTCGCCCTGCAGATGGGCGGAGACGCTCCCCCGGCGATCGAGATCGCCGCCGGCGTCGACGGCGGTTTCGGCACCGACGCGGTGGCGATCGCGGCCGCCGTCGACCGCGCATCGGGCGAGGACGGCGTGCTGGTCGTCATGGATCTGGGCTCGGCGATCCTCAGCACCGAGATGGCGACGGAGTTCGCCGCCTCGACCGGGCGCGTTGTCTTGAGTCCCGCGCCGTTCGTCGAGGGACTCATCGCCGCCGTCGTGCTCGCGGCCGCCGGCGCCGATCTCGACACCGTTGCCGCCGAGGCTCGGGACGCGCTCGCGGCCAAGCTCGATCAGCTCGGCCCACCCGAGCCGGCCGTCGCGGGCGCGCCGCGGGAGACGCCGGCGGACGCAGCATCCGAGGACCATTTCGACGCGGTCATCGACAACCCCTCCGGGCTCCACGCCCGTCCCGCGGCGCTGTTCGTGAAGGCGGCCAGCCGGCACGACGCGATCGTCGAGCTCGCCGACCTGGATCGCGGGGGCCCGCCCGTCCCCGGGCGCAGTCTCATCGCGCTCATGGCGCTCGGGGTGCGACCCGGAAGCAGGGTGCGCGTCAGCGCGCGCGGCCCGGGGGCGCGCTCCGCCCTCGACGAGCTGCGCGCGCTGATCGAGGACGGCTTCGGCGAGCGCTGACTCAGCGCCCGACGACGGCGAGCAGGCGTCGCGCGAGCGTCTCCTCGACGACCAGCTCGGTGATGATCCCCGCCGCGAGCGCCCCTCGGAGGGCGTCGAGCTTCGACAGGCTCGATACGACGCAGAAGCGGGTCGGGATGCGCCGCACGCTCTCGAGGTCCGGCCCGCTCGATCGGGCGTTCAGGTCGATGCCGTCGCTCGATCCGTCGAGCCGGTAGAACACCGTTGCGCAGTCGCCGACGACACCGGCACGTTCGATCGCTCGGAGATCGATGTCGTCGAAGTAGTCGCCGGAGTAGACGTGCGAGGGCACCTCCGCGTGCGGCGATCCGAGACCGAAGACGAACACGCTCACACGGTCCTGCATGTCGAGCACCGCCCGGATCGACCTCTCGCGCCACATGGCGTCCTTCGTCATCGGGTCGTCGAACAGCGCGGGGACCGGGAACTGGTGCACCGACGCCGAGAGGGCCGCCCCGAACCGATCGAGGATCTCCCCCGCATAGGGGATGCCCGACGTCCGCACGTTCGCCGCCCCGTTCATCTGCACGATGTGGCTGTCGTGGGTGACCTTGGCCTGCAGGTGGCGACCGACCACCGACAGGGTCGCGCCCCAGGCGACACCGATCGTCATCGACGACTCGAGCCGGTGGGCGAGAATCCGTGCAGCCGACAGGGCGGTTCTCTCCAGGCGGTCGGCCTCGCTGATGCGCTCCGGCGTCGGCACGACGTGGGCGATCACCCCGAACCGCTCCGCGAGCCGGCGCTCCACGAGGCTCCGCGCGTCCTGCGGGGAGTGGACGTTGATGGTCACGAGTCCGACATCGCGCGCGTGGGCGAGCATTCTCGACACCGACGACCGCGAGACGCGCATCTCATGGGCGATCGCGTCCATCGTGAGGTCTTGAAGGTAGTAGAGCTGGGCGGCGCGCAGCGCGTCCTGCTCGCGGCTGGCCGCAGCATCCGTCGACATCATTGACTCCCGGTGTCGGGCCGCACGACCCGACTTCCCCCCTAGTTTGCACATTCGTGCACGACGGTTGCAAGGACGTTCATTCGGGGGCAGGCTGTCGCATGTACCTCACGAAAGGCTTACAAGTGACTACGTCGACGCCGACCACTCCCGTCCGCCAGGACGTCCAGACCCTCCGCGATCGCGGGGAGGTGGATGTACTCATCATCGGCGGCGGCATCAACGGCCTCGCCACTCTTCGCGACCTCGCGCTCCAGGGCGTGAGCGTCGCCCTCGTCGAGCGGGGCGACTTCGTCTCCGGGGCGTCGTCCGCGTCCAGCCACATGGTGCACGGCGGGATCCGCTACCTCGAGAACGGCGAGTTCCGTCTGGTGAAGGAGGCGGTGACCGAGCGCAACGACCTGCTCAAGACCGCGCCGCACTACGTGCGACCGCTGCAGACCACGATCCCCGTCTACAAGACGTTCTCGGGAATCATCTCGGCGCCGTTCCGCCTCCTGGTCACGCACGGTCGCGGCAAGCCCAACGAGCGCGGTGCCGTACTCATCAAGATCGGCCTGGTCATCTACGACACCTTCTCGCGCAGCGGCGGCACGGTTCCCCGGCACAAGTTCGTCGGTCGGAAGAAGTCGCTCGCAGAGTTCCCCGAGATGAACCCGACGCTGAAGTACACCGCGACCTACTACGACGCGTCGATGCACGACCCCGAGCGCCTCGCGCTCGACGTGCTGCACGACGGCATCGTCGCGGGCGAGGGCCGCGCGACCGCCGTGAACTACGTCTCGGCCGTGGGCTCGAGCGACGGCGCGGTGCGTGTGCGCGACGAGCTGTCGGGCGAGGAGTTCGACGTGCGCGCGAAGGTCGTCGTCAACGCGAGCGGCCCGTGGACCGACCTCACGAACGGAGCGATCGGCACGGCGTCGACCTATATGGGCGGCACCAAGGGCTCGCACGTCGTGCTCGAGAACGAGGAGCTCCTCGCCGCCACCAAGGGCCGCGAGATCTTCTTCGAGCACTCCGACGGACGCATCGTGCTCATCTACCCCCTCAAGGGCCGCGTGCTCGTGGGCACCACCGACATCGACGCCGACCCCGCGAAGCCCGTCGTGACCACCGACGCGGAGATCGACTACTTCTTCGACCTCATCGGCCACGTGTTCCCGAAGATCGAGGTGAACCGCTCGCAGATCGTCTACACCTTCTCGGGCATCCGCCCCCTCCCCCGCCACGACGACACCGCGCCCGGCTTCGTCTCGCGCGACTACCGCATCGTGCAGGACTCGCAGGGCGGGCTCCCCGTGCTCAGCCTCGTCGGCGGCAAGTGGACCACGTTCCGTGCGCTCGCCGAGCACCTCAGCACCAAGACCCTCGAGGTGCTCGGTCGCTCGCACCGCATCGGCACCGCCGGGCTCCCGATCGGCGGCGGCGCGGGCTTCCCGCGCAGCGTGTCGGCCCGGAAGCGCTGGGCGCAGTCGCACGCGGCCGGACACTCGCTCGAGGTCGTGGAGCGCATGCTGTCGCGCTACGGCACCCGGGCGACCGAGGTGCTGGCGGCGCTGCCCGTCGACGCCACCCCGCTCGAGAACGCGCCGGGTTACTTCCGCGAAGAGCTCGCCTACGTCGCGGCGAACGAGCAGGTCGTGCACCTCATCGACGTCCTGCTGCGCCGCACCGACATCGCGTTCGTGGGCGGCATGACCGCGCGGACGCTCCGCGAGGTCGCCGAAGCGGTCGCCGCGCCCCTGGGCTGGGACGCCGATCGCACCGATGAGGAGGTCGCGGCCGCCGCGGACATCCTCCGCACGGCTCACCGAGTGGAGTTCGAGGAGGTCGACACCGCGCGCGCCTGACACCGACGCCGGGCGCACGACCAGGTGCGCCCGGCTCGCCGAGCCTCTAGGTTCCAGATACGGTCACCGCGGCCGTGCGATCTCGCGAAAAGCGGCCTCGCAAGCGAAAGGTCAATGACGACATGCAAGAAGTAAATCTGGGGTTGTACTTCCTCTCGGAGACCGTCGGAACCGCGATGCTCATCCTGCTCGGATGCGGCGTCGTCGCCAACGTCGCTCTCGCCAAGACCAAGGGCAATGCCGGCGGAACCCTGATGGTCAACTGGGGCTGGGGCCTCGCGGTGTTCGCGGGTGTCATCGTCTCCGCCTACTCGGGCGCGCAGCTGAACCCCGCCGTCTCCATCGGTCTGCTCGTTCACGGCGACATCACCATCGGGCAGTTCTTCGTCGCCATCGCCGCCCAGCTGATCGGTGCGATCCTCGGAGCCATCCTGGCCTGGGCCTCGTACAAGCAGCACTTCGACGACGAGCCCGACCCCGCCAACAAGCTGGGCGTGTTCTCGACCGGTCCGGCCATCCGTTCGTACGGCTGGAACCTCGTCACCGAGATCATCGCGACCTTCGTGCTGGTGTTCGTGATCTTCGGCTTCCGCGACTACGGTGTGGCCGACATCGGCACGCCGGGCGGCCTCGGCGGTCTCGCCGCCGTGCCCGTGGCGCTGCTCGTGGTCGGTATCGGCGCCTCCCTCGGTGGCCCGACCGGCTACGCGATCAACCCGGCCCGTGACCTCGGGCCCCGCATCGCTCACGCCATCCTGCCCATCAAGGGCAAGGGCACGAGCGACTGGTCGTACTCGTGGGTGCCGGTCGTCGGCCCGCTCATCGGAGGCACGCTCGCGGGTCTTCTCGCGCCGGTGCTCCTCGGCCTCGCCGCCTGACCCTCGGATGCTGCCGCGCTCACGTCGTGCGGCAGCATCCGCCCCTTCGTATTCCTCCTTCCCGCACACTCCTCAACAGACAAGGAAGTCCACGTAATGGCTGATTACGTCCTCGCCATCGACCAGGGCACGACCTCGAGCCGCGCCATGATCTTCGACAAGAAGGGAAGCGTCATCTCGGTCGGGCAGAAAGAGCACGAGCAGATCTTCCCCAAGGCGGGCTGGGTCGAGCACGACCCCGCCGAGATCTGGCGCAACGTCCAGGAGGTCATCGGCCTCGCACTCGCCAAGGCCGACATCACCCGTCACGACCTCGCCGCGATCGGCATCACGAACCAGCGCGAGACGGCGGTGGTGTGGGACAAGAACACCGGCAAGCCCGTCTACAACGCCATCGTCTGGCAGGACACCCGCACCCAGCCCATCGTCGACCGCCTCGCCGCCGACGGCGGCGTCGAGCGGTTCAAGGAGATCGTGGGCCTGCCCCTGGCGACCTACTTCTCCGGCACGAAGATCGTCTGGATCCTCGAGAACGTCGACGGCGCCCGCGAGAAGGCGGAAGCCGGCGACCTCATCTTCGGCACCACCGACACCTGGGTGCTGTGGAACCTCACCGGAGGCATCGACGGCGGCGTGCACGCCACCGACGTCACCAACGCCAGCCGCACGCTGTTCATGGACCTCGAGACCCTCTCGTGGCGCGACGACATCCTCGAGACCTTCGGCGTCCCGCGCTCGATGATGCCCGAGATCCGTTCGTCGTCCGAGGTCTACGGCACCGCCGAGTCCTCCTCGCTGCTGCGCGAGACGCCGGTCGCCGGCATCCTCGGCGACCAGCAGGCGGCCACGTTCGGCCAGGCGGCGTACGACGCGGGTGAGAGCAAGAACACCTACGGAACCGGCAACTTCCTCATCTTCCAGACGGGTGAGGAGATCGTCCGCTCGAAGAACGGTCTGCTCACCACGCTCGGGTACAAGCTCGGCGACGGCCCGGCCCACTACGCGCTCGAGGGATCGATCGCGGTGACCGGTTCGCTCATCCAGTGGCTGCGCGACCAGCTCGGCATCATCTCGAGCGCCCCCGAGGTCGAAGCCCTCGCCCGCACGGTCGATGACAACGGCGGCGTGTACTTCGTGCCGGCGTTCTCCGGTCTGTTCGCCCCGTACTGGCGCCCCGACGCCCGCGGTGCGATCGTCGGCATGACGCGGTTCGTCAACAAGGGCCACATCGCCCGCGCGGCCCTCGAGGCCACCGCCTTCCAGACGCGCGAGGTGCTGGAGGCCGTCAACGCCGACTCCGGCGTCGACCTCACCGAGCTCAAGGTCGACGGCGGCATGACCGCCAACGACGAGCTGATGCAGTTCCAGGCCGACATTCTCGGCGTGCCGGTCGTGCGGCCGGTCGTCGCCGAGACGACCGCGCTCGGCGCCGCGTACGCGGCCGGGCTCGCGGTCGGGTTCTGGGACAACCTCGACGACCTCCGCGCGAACTGGCAGGAGGACAAGCGCTGGGAGCCGAACCTCGACTCCGACGAGCGCGACCGTCAGATCCGCCTGTGGAAGAAGGCCGTCACGAAGTCGATGGACTGGGTCGACGAGGACGTGCGCTGACCCCACCCCTCCACCCGCGAGACCGCTTCTGCGTGGCGAAACCCTGGTCGAAAGCCCGGGTCTCGCCGCGTGGAAGCGGTCTCGCGGTCGTTAGGGCGCCGCGACGAGGATCGTGGGCTCGTGGCGCACGGGGAAGTTGACGGAGTTCGCGATGAAGCACCACTCGCGGGCCTGCGCGTGTGCGGCGGTCGCCGCATCCGTCATGGATGCGTCGGCCACCGTCACGCGGGGCCGAAGGGTCACTTCGGTGAACGCTCCCCCGCCCCTGCCGTCCTCCAGAAGAGCGGCCGTCGCGTCGTCCTCGTATCCCACGACGACGACACCGACCTTCACGCAGGCGTAGAGGTAGGACAGCAGATGGCACTCGCTGAGCGATGCGAGCAGGAGGTCCTCCGGGTTCCACCTCTCGGGATCCCCCCGGAAGGGCACGTCGGCGGAGGCCAGGAGCGACGGCTTCCCCTCGACGTCGATCGTCACGCTGCGGTCGTATTCGCGGTATCCGCTGGTGCCGGTGCCGCGGTCGCCGGTCCAGCGCGCCCGGAGCCGGTAGGTGTGCTCGCCGTTCATGCAGTCATTCTGACACCGGGCCGCCCTCAGTAGACTGGAGGGATGCCATCGAGCCCTGCAGACGTCGTCGAGCTGGCCGTCGTCGAGCGCGGCGGGTTCATCGAATCCCGTCACCTCGGGCGCGCGGTCGTGCTCTCCCCCGACGGCTCCGTGGTCGACGCGCTGGGCGACACCGCCGCCCCCTTCCTGCCGCGCTCGAGCATGAAACCGCTCCAGGCGCTCGCGTGCCTGTCGGCCGGTGCGCCGCTCGCCGGCGAGAGCCTCGCGTTGGCGATGGCCAGTCACGCCGGCACCGAGCGCCATATCGCGGGCGTCCGCGAGATCCTGAGCGCGGCCGGTCTCGGCGAGAACGACCTCGGCTGCCCGCCCTCCTACCCCGTCGACACCGCCTCGCGCGACGAGCTGGTGCGCGAGCACCTCGAGCCCTCGCGCATCTGCATGACCTGCTCCGGCAAGCACGCCGCCATGCTCCTCGCGTGCTCGACCAACGGGTGGGACCCGGCGACCTACCTCGACCCCGCGCATCCGTTGCAGACGCACATCCGCGAGGTCATCGAGCGCCTCACCGGCGAGCGGATCACCACGACCGTCGTCGACGGTTGCGGCGCTCCGGTGCATGCCATGACCCTCGCCGGCCTCGCCCGGGCCGTGCACCGTATCGGCACGTCGTCGGAGCGATCGCCCTTCGCCCTGCACCGCAGCGCCGCGACGCTCGTGCGAGCGGTTCGCGAGAACGCCTGGGCGATCGACGGGCCGGGCCGACCCGACACGGTCGTCATCGAACGTCTCGGCGTCTTCGCCAAGAGCGGCGCCGAGGGGATCATGGTGATGGTCGCCCCCGACGGCACCACCGTCGCCCTCAAGGTGCTCGACGGCAGCGGCCGGGTGGGCACCGCGGTCGCTCTGCGCCTGCTCGAGCGGGCGGGCGCCCTGCCGTCGAACGACGTGGCGCTGACTCTTCGCTCCCTCCCCCTCGCCGTCCACGGGGGAACGAAGGTCGTCGGCAGCATCCGCGCCGCGTTCTGAGGCCGGGCCGACTCACCCGATCGGCTTCTCCTCGATGCCCCACGGCGACCCGTAGCCCGCGGGCGCCGGCGCCGCCAGCAGGTCGAGGAACGGCCGGGCATCGAAAGCCTCCGGGCCGAGCACCCCGGTCCCCTGCCAGTCGCCGCGGGCGAGCAGCTCGAGGGCGATGACGGGATTGATCGCCGTCTGCCAGACCACGGCCTGCGATCCGTACTCGGCCATCGTCTGCTCGTTGTCGGCCACGTGGTACAGGTAGGTCGAGCGCGGCGCGCCGTCCTTTCCCGTGCCCCGCACCCAGACGCCCGCGCAGGTCTTCCCGGTCATGCGGTCACCCAGCGTCGCCGGATCGGGCAGCACCGCCGCGACCACGTCGCGGGGCGAGACCTCCACCCCCTTCACCCGCACCGGCGAGGTCTTGTCGAGCCCGAGCTTGTGGAGCACCTTGAGCACCTCGATGAACTCGTCGCCGAGGCCGTACTTGAACGTCACGCGCTTGGCCTTCGTCCACCGCGGCATGAGGAGTACCTCTTCGTGCTCCACGTTGACGCACTCCACCGGCCCGATGCCGTCGGGGAAGTCGAAGACCTCGGGTTCGCTGAACGGAGCGGTGGTGTACCAGCCGCGCCCCTCCTCGTAGACGACGGGCGGGTTGAGGCACTCCTCGATCGTGGTCCAGATCGAGAACGACGGCGCGAAGTCGTAGCCGGCGACCACGAGGTTCGCCCCGTCCCTGACGCCGAGCTCGTCGATCTCGTCGAACAGCTCGTCCTCGGCGTAGCGGGCGAAGACGTCCGACAATCCCGGCTCCACGCCGATGCCGACCACGGCCAGCCTCCCCGCGGCCTCCCATTCCCGGGCTCGCGCGAACTGCTCGTCGCCGAGCTTGACGCCGGTCTGCTCGTGAGGGTGATCAGGATGCGGCGTCGAGAGGCTCATCGCCATGTCGAGGTAGACAGCGCCCGTGTCGAAGCATCCGGTGAAGATGGGCATGACGAACCGGGGGTCGACCGCGTTGAGCACGTGGGTGCAACCGTGCTCGCGCACGAGCGCGGCCACCGAGTCTGCGCTGGACGCGTCGACCTGCGCGGCCGAGAGACGCCCGTCGCCGAGTTCGTCGACGAGCGCCGTCGGGCGCGCGGGGTCGTAGTCGGCGATCACGAGCGTCTCGAAGAACTCGCGCCGCACGGCGATTCGAGCGGCGGCCGAGCCGACTCCCCCGGCTCCGATGATGAGGATGCGCATGCCGTCTCCGTTCACGACAGTCCGCCGTCGACCGACCGCGGATACGCGATGGGTTCGTCGGGGACGAGGACAGGGGTATCCCGGTTCAGGCTCTCGCCGCGGAAGAACGCCTTCGAGCGGGGGAATGCGAACCACAGGAGCATCAGCACCACACCGAAAGCCAGCGAGCCGACGCCGAGCACGAAGGTGCCGCCGATCCCCAGGAGCACCGTATACCCGTAGTCGACGTCGTACATGTCGATCGCGGACTGCACGAACGCATACGCCAGCATCAGCCCCCCGAGGAGGGGGAAGATCCCGCGGAAGACGAGGTTGCGCGCCGACGTGAACAGGTCGCGGCGGAAGTACCACGCGCACGCGAAGCAGGTGATGGCGTAGTAGAAGGCGATCGCCAGGCCGAGCGACAGGATCGAGTCCTGGAGGATGTTGTCGCTGATCAGGCTCATGCCGACGTAGTAGAGGCTGGCGACGATCCCCATGACGAGCGTCGAGAACGACGGCGTCTTGAACCGGGGATGCACGGTCTGGAATCGACGCGGCAGCGCCTTGTAAGCGGCCATCGCGAGCGTGCCGCGGGCGGTGGGGAGGATCGTCGTCTGCGTCGAGGAGACCG
Organism: Microbacterium sp. AG1240; assembly: GCF_003635115.1. Lineage (GTDB taxonomy): Bacteria > Actinomycetota > Actinomycetes > Actinomycetales > Microbacteriaceae > Microbacterium. Next base: position 585,620 of record NZ_RBXJ01000002.1, on the reverse strand, counting down.
CCGAGATCAGCACGGCCACCACGAGGATCCAGCCGAACGGCCCGAAGAGGTCGTCCTTCATCCCGAGGAAGACGTCATCGGCGTTGGCCTCGTTGCCCAACCCCACGCCCGTCTCGCCGAGGCCCGCGTACATCATCGCCGCGACGGTCACCGCGACGTACGTGAAGAGCAGGATCACGGTGGTCAGGAGCGCTGCCCGCCCGGGGGTGCGCTTCGGATCCTTCGTCTCCTCGTTCAGGGCGAGACAGGTGTCCCAGCCCCAGTAGATGAAGAGGGCCAGGAGCACCGCCTCGGTGAACCCCGACCAATCGGTGAACCCGAGCGGGTTGAACCACGCCCAGTCGAACGGCGTGGGGTCGGGAGCGGTGCCGTCGAAGAACTTCCACAGCGCGGCGACGACGAAGATGGCCAGCACGACGTACTGCACTCCGAGCAGCACGTTCTGGATGCGCTCGCCGAGCTCGACCCCGCGCCAGCTCACCCAGGTCATCGCGGCGATGAACGCGACCCCGGTGGCGGTGACGACCGGCACGCTCTCCGCGAGCGAGCCGTCGCCGATGAGCGACCAGAAATAGATGCCCGCGATCTGCGCGAGGTTGGCAAGCACGATCATCCCGGCGACGGCCACGCCCCAGCCGCCCATCCAGCCGATCCACGGACCGAAAGCCTTGGTACCCCACGTGAAGGTCGTGCCGCAATCGGGGGCGGCCCGGTTGAGCTCGCGGTAGGCGTAGGCGCTGAAGAGCATCGGGATGAAGGCGACGATGAAGGCGATGGGGGCCTGCGCGCCGACGGCCAGCACCATGAAGCCGAGGGTCGCCACGAGGGAGAACACCGGCGCCGTCGATGCGAGGCCGATCACCGTCGATCCCCAGAGCCCGAGCGTGCCGGTCGCCAGTCCCTTGCCTTCGATCGGTCGCCCGTCGGTGGTCGTCATGGTGTGACCGTAGGGGCGGGGGCTCCTCGCGGTCAAGCATCTCCGCGATCCTCGAGCGCGCCCGCGAGCACCACGCGCCGAACGTGGCCGGCGCGGTACTCCCACGCGCGACCTCTCCCCGGAACCGCGAACGGTGGGAGGTCACGGTCGCCCGTGAGCAGGCGCACGTCGGCGGCACACGACGCATCGAGGACGAGCGCATGGGCGTTTCGGATACCCGCCAGAAGACGCGGGTGCGAGAGCCAGGTCTCAGGGTCGCCGACGACGACCACCCTGCCGCCCGGCTCGGGTGCGGCGACGTCGCCCGCCCCGTCGACCTCGCGCACCCGTACGCCGGTGCGCTCCCACCGTTCCAGCACTCCCGCGGGCGGCCGCTTCACGACGAAGCCGGTCACACCGGCACCGGGCTCCCACGCCGGAGAGCCGGGATGGCTCGGCGGGCCGGCCTCGGCATCCGACGTCGCGACCTGCACCTGCCGACGCCCCACCCAGCCCCGCCCGGGCGGACGATCCGGGAGGTAGTCCGCACCGTCGCCTCCCGCCGCCACGTGCTCCGACCGCGAGGGCGTTCCCAGGACGAGTCGGCGGGAGAACAGGTCGGCGAGCCGGCCGGCCACGCCGGTGAGACGCTGCGCCGCGACGAACACGCGGATCCGAAGGTCGCCCGCGCCCCGGATCCACCGCTCGAGCTCCTCGGCGGCGACACGCCCGTACTCGCCGGGGAGCCGCCCCGCGAGAGCGTCGAGATCGTCGACGAACACCGTGGTCCCAGGCGGCGGCGGTAAGCCGGCGCCGAGCGCATCCCAGGCGGCCTCGGCGTCGGGCCCGACCCACAGCCGCGACGACTCGGGCACCTGGGCCGCGAGCGTGCGGAGGGTCGCCGACTTGCCCGAGCGTGCGCCGCCGACGATCAGGAGGCTGCGATCGGCGACCGCGAGGGGCCGTTGCCGTTGGCGGTCGGGCTCGTCGACGAGGCCGAGGATGACGGCCCCGTCTCCGGGCGGATCGAGTCGCTCGAGCGGGATCGACGGGGGCAGCGCCGGGAGCCACGGACGCCGCGTCGCGTCGCCGCCCGCACCGGCGGCCGCGGCGATGTCGGCCGGATCCGTCACCGCGATCCGCACGCGCTCCGCTCGGGCGTCGCCGGCACGACGGACGACGGCCATCCCGCGCCCACGCGCACCCCCCGGCAGCCGAGCCGCGTCGTCACTGCCCACCACAGCACGGCTGTCGTGCGCGTCGGACACACGGAGGCTGAGACGGAGAGGACAGTTCGCGATGAGGTTCTCTCGCAGCACCCCCGGCGCGCGCTGGGTTCCGATCACGAGGTGCATGCCGAGCGCCCGACCGCGCGCGGCGAGGTCGGTGAACAGAGCCTCGAGCTCGGGATGGCTCTCACGCAGGGCGGCGAACTCGTCGATCACGACCACGAGGCGAGGGAGGTCGACCTCCGAGATGTCACGCACCCCCGCGCGTGCCAGCTCCGCTTCGCGATGCCGCAGCTCCGCCCCGAGGCTCTCGATCGCACGGCGCGCCACGGCCGCGTCGAGATCGGTGATCACGCCGGTGACGTGCGGCAGGTGGGCGAGCGCATCGAACGCCGTGCCGCCCTTGAAATCCACGAGCAGGAACGACACGGTGGAGGGGTCGTAGGCGGTGCACAGAGCGGTGATCCAGGTGACGAGGAGCTCGCTCTTGCCCGAACCCGTCATGCCGGTGACGATCGCGTGGGGCCCGTCGCCGACGATGTCGACCTCGGCGTGCCGCGCCCCGGCGATGCCGATCGGTACGGGCAAGCCGGCGGGCCGGTCTTCGCGCCGCACGACACCGAGGGAGGCGAGGGCGACCGCGGGGGTGTCGGGACCGTCGGAGTCGAGGCTCGCCGCGCGCGAGGCCAGTGCGGCGGCGATGATCTCGGACTGCCGCACGGAGACCGCCTCCACCGTCACGCGCCGCGTCTGCCCACCGGACTCGACCCGAGCCTCAGCGGCGTCGACGAGGAAGACGACCGTGTCGCAGCGCGGCGGCAGCGCCTCGCCGGGCCCCGCGGAGACCAGAACGACGTCGGCCTCCGCGAGAGGCTCGCCCGCTCGACCAACGGTCAGTGCGACCGGGGCGGGCGTCTCCGCGTGCGGCAGTGAACGCATCCACGTCTCCGACGGCTCGGCGATGGCGAGGCTCCCCGGCGGACGCGCGTGGGCCAGCTGCAGCACGAGTGCACGGATGACGCCGTCCGCCACCAGCCGTGGCCCGACCACGGCGATCCCCGATCCGACGCGGGTCACCACCGGTGCCCTCGGCACCGTCTGCGCTCGGCGTGTCAGCGCGACATCATGCTCACCGCCGCCGCTGATGCGTACCGCGCTCGGAACGTCGCCGCACCCGATGACGATCGTCGTCGCCCGGTCGGGAACCGCGCGCCACGTCTGGTCGGGATGCTCGAGATACCCCGCCACGTCGGGATGCTTCGCACGCAGCGCTCTCCTCTCCCCCGCGTGACGCTCATCGACCTCCACCCCGATGCGAGCCCGAACGATCGCCGCATCCTCTCCGGCGCTCCGTCTGACGCGCCGGGCCGTTCGCGCGCCGTCCAGCACCGCGGCGACGGCGATCAGCGGGCCGAGCACCGCGAACCAGAGCGCGAAGACCGACCCCGTGATGGCCCAGAAGCCGAGCGCGCCCACGATGGGGACGCACGAGGCGAGCCAGGGGATGCCCGGCCGCGGCGGAGTCGGCGGCGGCGCCGCGAGCACGAGGGGCGCGGCGTCTACCGCCGACCGATCGGTCAGCGCGGGGACGAAGCCGGAACTCATCCCCTCAGTTCACCCGTCGAACGCGCCGATCACGTGCGCTAGACGTGCGTCTGTGGAGGGCGCAAGGAGCGGGGCCGCTGTGGAGGAGAGGTCAGTCGGACGCACGGGCGACGTCGAGCACGATGATCGTGACGTTGTCGCGTCCGCCGTTCTCGAGCGCCGCGTGCAGCATGGCCTGAACCGCGTCGGAGGGGTCGCGGTTCTCGTCGAGGAAGTGTCGGATGCCGTAGTCGGTGAGCTCTTTCGTCAGCCCGTCGGAGCAGATGACGAACCGGTCGCCGTCGACGACGTCGAGTCTCACGTAGTCGGGCTTGACACTCTCGCTCGGCCCCACCGCGCGGGTGATGACGTTGCCGTAGGGGTGGTTCTCGGCCTCTTCGGGGCTCAGCCGCCCGGAGGCCATGAGCTCCTGCACGACCGAGTGGTCGGTGGTGACCTGGGTGATCTCGCCGTCGCGGAGCAGATAGACGCGGGAGTCGCCGATGTTGAGCGTGACCCAGTGCGGCGGATTCTCCGTGGCATCCAGGAACACCCCGGTGAGGGTCGTGCCGGTTCCGTCGTCTGTCGTCTCCGGGTGGGAGATGATGTCTTTGACCGCGCGGCCGATGGCCTTCTCGATCGTCTTCGGCGAGACCCCGCCCGCCTCGACGACTCCGCGGAGGCGATCGATGGTGCTCGCGCTGGCGATCTCTCCCCCGATGTGACCGCCCATCCCATCGGCGACCACGTAGAGCGGGTAGCTGGCGAGGACGGCGTCCTGGTTGGCTTCCCGGCGACGCCCGGTGTCGGTGACCTCGGCCCAGGAGAGCACGACCTCGCCGCCGGGCAGGGACACGGTACGAGTGCGGGTCGTCACCTCGGGCACGCCACATCCTTCGGTCGGTCGACTGCGGTGCCGAACCTCGCGTTCGGCGCTCGTTCAGTGTAGTGGACGGCGTGATCGCCGCCTCGGACGCGGGACCCCTCGGATTGCGCGCGCTCGCCGATCACCCTGCCGCCGGATCCGCGATGAGCGGGAAGAGCGCGTCGATGGCGGCCACCTCGTCGGCGGACGGCTGCCAGGCGGTCGCGGCCGCGGCGTTCGCCCGCACCTGCTCGCCGCTCGTAGCCCCGGCGATGACGCTCGAGACCGAGGCCCGGGCGAGGAACCAGCCGAACGTCGCCTCCAGCATGGTGATTCCGCGCTCCTCGCAGAACGCGCGGTACGCGTCGAGGGCGTCCCAGGGCGCGTCGCGCCACAGGTGCGGTCGCGTCGTCATGATGCGGCTGGAGTCCGGTCCGCCCTCGCGCGTGAACTTGCCGGTGAGAAGACCGTTGTGGAGGGGGAAGAACGGGAAGAACCCGAGGCCGAAGTGCTCCACCGCAGGAAGCACCTCCCGCTCGGCGGCCCGCACGAGCAGGCTGTACTGGTTCTGGGCCGAGATGAAACGGACGCCGCGGTCGGCCCGGAGCTCCGCCTCGGCGATCTGCCAGCCCGCGAAGTTCGAGTGGCCGACATAGCGCACCTTCCCCTCCCTCACGAGGTCGGTCAGCACGTCGAGCGTCTCGTCGATGGGTGTATGGGGATCCGGGGTGTGCACCTGGTAGAGATCGATCCAGTCGGTCCTGAGCCGGCGGAGGGATGCTTCGACGCTCCGACGCACGGCGATGCGGGAGGCCTTCGCACCACCGTTGACCGCGGGGGCGAAGTCGGCATGACCGAACTTCGTCGCCAGGACCACCTCATCACGGCGGCCCTCGAGCGCCTCCCCCATGAGCGTCTCGGAGACGCCGAACTGCTTGCCGTAGATGTCGGCGGTGTCGAGGAAGGTGACACCGGACTCGATGGCCGACTCCAGGACCGCGCGCGTCCCTTCGAGCGTCTCGGTGCGTGTGCCCTTGCGCCCGAAGTTGTTGCAGCCGAGGCCGACCGCCGACACGAGCAGGCCGGATGCGCCCACGCGGCGCTGCGGGAGGGAGGAGGACATACCTCCACGCTAACCGCTGAACGGACGGAACCCCCCGCCGCGGTGGCGAGGGGTTCCGTCCATCGGTTCAGGGACGCGGCGGCTCGGGGGCCGTCGGCGGTTCGCCCGGGGCTCCCGGCCCGCCCGGGGCCGGCGGGGGAGGCGGCGTCGACCCGCCCGGGGCGGGCGGGGTGTAGCCGGCGGGCGGCGGCGGGTACGCGCCGGGCGCTGCCGGGCCGGAGCCGGGGTAGCCGGCGGCGCCGGCCACCGACGCGCCCGGCTGCACGGGGATGCCCTGCCAGACCGTCTTGTCGGCGAGGAACGTGTTCGCCCACGGCGACGGCGGGATGTTCGGGTTCCAGCGCGCAGAGCCGAAGGCGAGGATGCCCAGCCAGATGAGCACTCCGATCCCCGGGATCAGGAACAGCAGCAGGTAGTACCAGTCCTGGCCGAACTTGAGACCGACCCGCCAGGCGTACATGACCAGGACCGCGATCGCCACGATGCTGAAGATCCAGCCGATGACGGGGATCTGGCTGAGCACTCCGGTGGCCACCGCCGCACCGAGGACGATCCACGGCGAGACGTCGCCGAGCTTGCCGAGCACCATCGTGTTGTAGACGGGCACCCAGGCGCGCCACTTTCCCTGCACGCCGGCTTTGTCGAACACCTTCATCAAGAAGAAGGAGGCGATCACGTAGAAGATGAGGCTGAAGATGAGAATGACAGGGATCAGGATCAGAAGGAGCGCCAGGTAGGCGGCGCCTGAACCCGAGTAGTCGGAGTACATGGGGAGCCTCTCGCGAAGACGTCTGGCGTGCTTCCACGCCGCGAGGCGACTGCCCCGCGGACACATGCTAGCGATCCTGAGTGTTTCCTGTCAGCAGGTGGCCCGTCACCGGGGCGTCGCGCCACTCAGACGAGCAGCTCGGTCTCACCGACGGCGCCCTCTCGGAACCGCCACCCGGCCGCGTCCGCCCACGCCGCGAGGGCCCCCACCTGGGATATGCGGGGCCGCGTCTGGGCGAGGTCTCGCACGAGAGCGCCCTTGGCGTGCTTGTTGAAGTGGTTCAGCGCGCGGCTGACGCCGCCCTCCCCCTCGGTGACGACGCGGACGTAGGTCGACCGGATGCTGTCGGGTATCGGGCCGAGCGCGGCATAGGCCTCGGACCGCAGATCGAGAATGAACCCCGCGCCGGTGCGTGAGAGCGCGTCCTCCACGGCCGCGGCCCACACCCGTCGCAGCGGGGGCAGGCCCGGGAGCGTGGCGCCCGCCGCCAGTCGATACGGCGGGATGCGGTCCAGTGCCCCGACCGGCCCGAACGGCGCGGACTGGATGAGGACGTGGGCGCCCAGCCACCGCCGGGCCGGAGCCTCGAGGGTCTGTGCCCCCAGCGCGTCGTAGAGCACGCCGGTGTAGCGGTCGACGGCTGCCATCGTGGGTGCGTCACGGAGAGCGGCGTTCGCCGCGATCTCATGGCGTTGCCGTGCGCTGAGCTTCAGCACCCGCGCAGCGTGCTCCTCGTCGGACGACAGGTCGACCAGAGCCGCGATGACCGACTCGCGGGCGCTCGTCAGCTCCGGGAGGGCGAGCGAAGCCAGGTCGAGCGGATGACCGCTGCCACCCGGATGCTTCGTCTCGGACGGCGGGAGGAGGATCAGCATCCGGTCCTCTTTCTGCTTCGGGAACGACGAAGGCCGGTCCCGAAGGACCGGCCGACGTCGAAGGGATCCGGGTCAGGAGATCAGTGCGGCGTTCCCGGCGACGATGGTGAGCTCGTCGTTCTCCATCGACAGGAAGCCGTCCTCCGCGCGGGCGAGGATCTTCGAACCGTCCGGACGGGTGATGCGCACCTGTCCTTCGGCGAGGATCGCCAGCACGGGCTCGTGCCCCGACATGAAACCGATCTCGCCCTCGACCGTCTTGGCGACGACGAGCGTGGCCTCACCGGTCCAGAGCTCGGCCTCGGCCGAGACCAGGCTCACCTTCAGCGGCATGTCAGCCGTTCTCCTTCTGGATCTGCGCCCACTTGGCCTCGACGTCGCCGATACCGCCGACGTTGAAGAAGGCCTGCTCGGCCACGTGGTCGAAGTCGCCCTTGACGATCGCGTCGAACGACTCGATCGTCTCCTTGATCGGGACCGTCGAGCCCTCGACACCGGTGAACTTCTTCGCCATGTACGTGTTCTGCGAGAGGAACTGCTGGATGCGACGTGCGCGCGACACGACGATCTTGTCCTCCTCGGAGAGCTCGTCGACACCGAGGATCGCGATGATCTCCTGCAGTTCCTTGTTCTTCTGCAGGATCTGCTTCACGTTCGTGGCGACCCGGTAGTGGTCGTCTCCGATGTAACGGGGGTCGAGGATGCGGCTCGTCGACGTCAGCGGGTCGACGGCCGGGTACAGACCCTTCGACGCGATCTCGCGCGAGAGCTCGGTCGTGGCGTCGAGGTGGGCGAACGTCGTCGCCGGGGCCGGGTCGGTGTAGTCGTCGGCGGGCACGTAGATCGCCTGGAGCGAGGTGATCGAGTGACCGCGGGTCGAGGTGATGCGCTCCTGCAGCACACCCATCTCGTCGGCGAGGTTCGGCTGGTAGCCCACGGCGGAGGGCATGCGGCCCAGCAGCGTGGAGACCTCGGAGCCGGCCTGGGTGAAGCGGAAGATGTTGTCGATGAACAACAGCACGTCCTGCTTCTGCACGTCGCGGAAGTACTCCGCCATCGTGAGGGCCGACAGGGCGACGCGCAGGCGGGTTCCCGGCGGCTCGTCCATCTGGCCGAACACGAGGGCGGTCTTCTCGAAGACGCCCGCCTCCTCCATCTCGTGGATGAGGTCGTTGCCCTCACGCGTGCGCTCACCGACACCGGCGAACACCGACACGCCACCGTGGTCCTGCGCGACGCGCTGGATCATCTCCTGGATGAGGACGGTCTTGCCGACACCGGCACCTCCGAAGAGGCCGATCTTTCCGCCGAGCACGTAGGGCGTCAGGAGGTCGATGACCTTGATGCCGGTCTCGAACATCTGCGTCTTCGACTCGAGCTGGTCGAAGTTCGGCGCCTTGCGGTGGATGCCCCACCGCTCGCTGACCTCGACGGTCTCGCCGGGCGCGCCGTTGAGCACGTCGCCGGTCACGTTGAAGACCTTGCCCTTGGTCACGTCACCGACGGGAACCGTGATGGGGCCTCCGGTGTCGCGCACCTCCTGGCCGCGGACGAGACCGTCGGTGGGCTTCAGGGCGATGGCGCGGACCAGGTCGTCGCCGAGGTGCTGTGCGACCTCGAGCGTGATCTCGGTCGACTCGCCGTCGATCGTGATGGTGGTCTTCAGCGCGTTGTAGATGTCGGGGAGCGCATCGTGGGGGAACTCGATGTCGACGACCGGGCCGGTGACGCGCGCGACGCGCCCGACGACCGTGGTCTCGGCCTTCTCGGCGGTGAGGCTCATGGTTTCTTCTCTCCTTGTGAGGACTATTTGCCCGACGCCAGGGCGTCGGCGCCGCCGACGATCTCGGCGATCTGCTGCGTGATCTCGGCCTGGCGCGCGTTGTTGCGCAGGCGGGTGTAGTCGGTGATGAGCTTGTCGGCGTTGTCGCTGGCCGACTTCATCGCCTTCTGCGTCGCGGCGTGCTTCGCAGCCGACGACTGCAGCAGGGCGTTGAAGACGCGGCTCTGGATGTAGACCGGCAGCAGGGCGTCGAGCACCGTCTCGGGATCGGGCTCGAAGTCGTACAGCGGGTACAGCTCGCGGTCGGAGGCCTGGTCGTCGCCTTCCACCACCTCGAGCGGCAGCAGTCGGACCGACTCCGGCGACTGCGTCATCATGCTGACGAAGCGGTTGGAGACCAGGTGGATCTCGTCGACTCCCCCGTTGTCGCCGCCGCGCTCGTAGGCGTCGATCAGCGTCGCGGAGATCTCCTCCGCGGTGCGGAAGTGCGGAGCATCCGTGTCGCCGGTCCACTCGGCCTCGCTGGCCATGCGGCGGAACTGGAAGTACCCGACCGCCTTGCGACCGATGAGGTAGTACGCGACGTCCTTGCCCTGCGAACGGAGCAGCGTCGCCAGCTCGAGACCCTCGCGGAGGATCTGCGAGTTGAACGCGCCGGCGAGACCACGATCGGAGGCGAAGATCACCACCGCCGAGCGGCGGATCTCCGCGCGCTCGGTGGTCAACGGGTGGTCGACCGTCGAGTGCGTCGCGACGGCCGAGACGGCGCGCGTCACGGCTCGAGCGAACGGCGACGCCGCACGCACACGCGCCATCGCCTTCTGAATGCGCGAAGCCGCGATGAGCTCCATCGCCTTGGTGATCTTCTTGGTCGTCTGGGCAGAATTGATCTTCTGCTTGTAGACCCTGAGTTGTGCGCCCATGATTGCGTCTCCGTGCCGCTTTAGCGGCGACCCTTGACGATCTTCTCCTGGTTGATGTCTTCCGCCTCGGCCGACTCGGTCGACTCGCTGCCGGGAGCGCCGATCGACTGGCCGTCGCCCGCGCGGAACTCGAGGAGGAACTCGTCGGTCTTCTTGCCCAGTTCGTCGACGATCTCGTCGCTGAGCACGTTCTTGTCGCGCAGCGTGTCGAGGATCGTCGTGTTGCGACGCAGGTAGTCGAGCAGTTCACGCTCGAAGCGCAGCACGTCGGAGACCTCGATCGAGTCGAGCTTGCCGTTGGTGCCGGCCCAGATCGAGACGACCTGCTCCTCCACCGGGTACGGCGAGTACTGCGGCTGCTTGAGCAGCTCGGTCAGGCGCGCACCACGGGACAGCTGACGACGGGATGCGGCGTCGAGGTCGCTCGCGAACATCGCGAACGCCTGCAGCGAGCGGTACTGCGCGAGCTCGAGCTTGAGCGTTCCGGAGACCTTCTTGATCGACTTGACCTGGGCGTCACCGCCGACGCGCGACACCGAGATGCCGACGTCGACCGCGGGACGCTGGTTGGCGTTGAAGAGGTCGGACTGGAGGAAGATCTGTCCGTCGGTGATCGAGATCACGTTCGTCGGGATGTAGGCCGAGACGTCGTTCGCCTTGGTCTCGATGATCGGCAGACCGGTCATCGAACCCGCACCGAGCTCGTCGGACAGCTTCGCGCAACGCTCCAGCAGACGGGAGTGGAGGTAGAAGACATCGCCGGGGTACGCCTCGCGGCCCGGCGGACGACGCAGCAGCAGCGACACGGCGCGGTAGGCCTCGGCCTGCTTCGACAGGTCGTCGAAGATGATCAGCACGTGCTTGCCGCCGTACATCCAGTGCTGGCCGATGGCCGAACCGGTGTAGGGGGCGAGGTACTTGAAGCCGGCGGGGTCGGACGCGGGGGCCGCGACGATGGTGGTGTAGTCCATCGCACCGGCGTCTTCGAGCGCACCCTTGACGGAGGCGATCGTCGAGCCCTTCTGGCCGATGGCGACGTAGATGCAGCGCACCTGCTTGTTGACGTCGCCCGACTCCCAGTTGGCCTTCTGGTTGATGATCGTGTCGATCGCGATCGCCGTCTTGCCGGTCTGGCGGTCGCCGATGATCAGCTGACGCTGGCCGCGGCCGACGGGGATCATCGCGTCGATGGCCTTGATACCGGTCTGCATCGGCTCGTGGACGCTCTTGCGCTGCATGACGCCGGGCGCCTGCAGCTCGAGCGCGCGACGACCCTCGGGGATGATCTCGCCGAGACCGTCGATGGGGTTGCCGAGCGGGTCGACCACGCGGCCGAGGAAGTTGTCGCCGACGGGTGCGGAGAGCACCTCGCCGGTGCGGGTGACGGGCTGGCCGGCTTCGACGCCGGAGAACTCGCCGAGGACGACGACACCGATCTCGTGCTCGTCGAGGTTCTGAGCGAGTCCGAGCGTGCCGTCTTCGAACGTGACGAGCTCGTTCGCCATCACGCCGGGGAGACCCTCGACGTGGGCGATGCCGTCGGCCGCGTCGACGACGGTGCCGACCTCGGTCGCCGCCGCCCCGGTGGGCTCGTATGCGGCGACGAAGTCTTTCAGCGCGTCACGGATGACGTCGGGGCTGATGGACAGTTCTGCCATGGTCTTCCTTCGTTTGTGGGGCCGCAGCCCCCAGATCCCCGCCCGAATCGGACGGTACGTCTTCTAACCTGCGAGCCGCTGCCGCAGATCGGCGAGTCGGGTGGAGATGCTTGCGTCGATGACGTCGTCGGCGATCTGCACGCGCAGCCCGCCCACCACGTGGGGGTCGATACGCGTGTTCACCGAGATCTCGGTGCCGTACCGCGCGGACAGCGCGGCGCGGAGACGTTCGACCTGCGCATCGCTGAGGGGTGCCGCCGAGACGACCGTGGCGACGGTGCTGCCGCGCTGGTCGGCGACGAGACGCATCGCCCACTGCAGGAGCACGCGCACGCGACGGTCGCGCGGCTGCTGCACGAGCGACGAGGCGATGAGCGTGGAGGATGCGGCGGCGCGGCCCTCGAGCAGACGGGTCACGAGCGACCCCTTGGCCGACTCGTCGCCCATCCGGCTGCCCAGCGCGAGTTCGAGGTCGCCGTTCTCGGCGACGGTGCGCGAGAACCGGAAGAGGTCGCCCTCGACGTCGGCTCCGGGCTCGGCGATCGCGGCGGAACGCACCGCGAGCTCCTCGACCGCTTCGACGAGATCGGCCGTGCGCGACCAGCGCTGTGCCACCACCGCGGTGAGCAACTCGACCGACACCGGCGAGAGCACCGCTCCGAAGACGTCGGTGACGACCTTCGCGCGGGCGGTCGCGGGTGCGGCGGAGTCGGACAGTGCGCTGCTCAGCTGCGGCGAGCCGCCGATGGCGCGAGCCGCGGCGAACAGGTCGCCCGCGACGCCGAGGTCAACCCCGGCCGTCGCGTCGAGCGACGCCGCCGTCGACGACAGCGCGAGAGTGGTGGCACTGCCCATCAGGCCACCGGGCCCTGGGAGGCGCCTGCGGACTTCTGCAGCTCGGACTTCTCGAGGTCGGCCAGGAAGCGGTCGACGACCGACTGCGCCTTCTGGTCGTCGGTCAGCGCTTCGCCGATGACGTTGCCGGCCAGGTCGATCGCGAGCGTGCCGACCTCGCTGCGCAGCGACACGAGAGCGCTCTGGCGCTCCGCCTCGATCTGCGTGTGCGCGGCCGCGGTGACGCGTGCGGCTTCCGTGGTGGCGGTGTCGCGGGCCTCGGCGACGATCTTCTTGCCGTCCTCACGGGCGGCCTCGCGGATCTCACCGGCTTCCTTGCGCGCTTCTGCGAGCTGGGCCGTGTACTCCTCGAGGGCGGCCTCGGCCTGACGCTGTGCCTCGTCGGCCTTGGCGATGTTGCCCTCGATCGCAGCACTGCGCTTGTCGAGCACCTTCGTCACGCGCGGGAGCGCGTAGAAGACGACGACGAGCACGATGATGACGAAGCAGACGGCCGACCAGACGATGTCGTAGTAGGCGGGCAGCAGCGGGTTACCGCTTTCTGCTCCCTCTTCGGCAGCGAGTGTGACAAGAGCGTTCAGCATCCTGCCTCCTTATTCGTGAGTCGCGGAGAGGGAGATCAGACCGCGGCGAAGATGAACGGCGTCGCGATGCCGATCAGCGCGAGGATCTCGATGAATGCGACACCGATGAACATCGTGGTCTGCAGGCGGCCGGCGAGCTCGGGCTGGCGAGCGGTCGACTCGATCGTCTTGCCGATCATGATGCCCAGGCCGATGGCCGGACCGATGGCCGCGAGGCCGTAACCCACGGTCGCGATGTTTCCCGTGATCTGCGCGAGAACCGTCGTAGCGTCCACTGGTGTTTTCCTTTCGTTGGGCGAACAGCCGGTCAGCTGTTCGTCAGTGCTCTTCCGCGACCGCGAGCTGGATGTACACCGCGGTGAGGATCGTGAAGACGTAGGCCTGGAGCAGGCCGACGAAGATTTCGAAGAGGGTGAACCCGAAGCCGAGGGCCAGGGTTCCGGCGGCCAGCGGCGTGAGCCAGCTGGCGCTGAAGAGGAAGAACTGGGTCGCCGCGAAGAACAGCACCAGCATGAGGTGCCCGACGATCATGTTCAGCAGGAGTCGGAGGAACAGCGACACCGGCCGGGCGATGAAGGTGGAGATCAGCTCGACGACCGCGATGATCGGGATGAGGTAGACCGGCACACCGCTCGGGACGAGCGAGTTCTTCACGAAGCGTCCGACGCCGTGCTTGCGGATTCCCGCGTAGATGAAGGCCACGTACGCGGTGAGCGCGAAGACCAGGGGCGCTCCGGCCACCGACGTGCCCGGGATGTTGAGGAACGGTATGACGCTGGTGAGGTTCATGAAGGCGATCGCGAAGAACATCGCGGTCAGCAGCGGCAGGAACCGTCGGCCGTCCTTCTCGCCGAGCACCTGGAAGGCGACCTGCTCGCGAACGAACCCGAAGGCCAGCTCGACGATGCTCTGGAAGCGCCCGGGGACGACCGCCATGCGGCGCGTGCCCCAGATGAGGAACAGCACGACCAGCGCGGTGGCGATGAGCTGCACCATCGTGATGCGCGTGAAGGCGAAGGGCGTGCCTTCGAACAGCAGCGCCGGGGGGAAGAAGTCGCTGATGGAGGGCGGGTGGAACTCGTTGTCGGCCGCCATGGCGATCATCGTCGCTTGAGTCAACGGATTGGCTCCAGCTTCTCGTGCCAGCCTGAACCAGCTCGGTAAGAGTGAGAAGAATCTTTCACGGGGCCTCAGCGTCGCCGCTGCACACCAGCCGTAAAGTGTGACCCCAGCGTATCAAACCTCGGGGCCCCGACCCGCCACCGGGACGGAAATAACCCGGTCAATCCTCCGGATTGGTCTGCGGCAGGGTCGTGTCCGACACCCCGGGGAGCCTCATCCGCGACAGGACGATGAGGTCCACGACCAGTGAGGCGACGGCCGCGGCGACGAGCGCGCCGTAGAAGACGGGCGTGACGAGCCACTCCACCCGCATCAGCAGCAGGAGCGCGACGATCACCAGCACGAACTTCAGGATCCAGCCGCCCATGACCACGCCGAAGAAGATCTGCAGGTAGTTGGGCGTGCCGAACCAGTGGTTGCCGACGAGGATGCTGACCGCCGTGAGCGCCGGGAAGAGGACGCCGACGAGCGCGCCGATCACGCCGCTCCACAGGCCGTCCGCTCCCCCGACGACGACGCCGACAATGGCGGCGAGCACGACCACTCCGAGGCCGACCAGCAGCCCCCAACGGAGCGCGGTGCGCAGGACGGGCGTGCTGGAGACGGGGTTGGGACTCATGCGGGCTCCTCGAGGGGGCGGCGGCGCGACGTGCGGCGCGTGGGGATCAGGGTGACGACGAGACAGGCGACGACGCCGACGGCGCCGAAGACGATGCCGATGAGGTAGTCGCCCGGCCAGCTCATCTGCGTGCCGACGTACATCAGGAGCACGGCGATGCTGACCACCGCGGTCCACGCGTAGAAGATGAGCACCGCCTCGCGGTCGCTGTGCCCCATGTCGAGCATGCGGTGGTGGAGGTGCTTGCGGTCGGGTGAGAACGGCGACTTCCCGGCGCGCAGGCGCCGGATCACCGCGAGTCCGAAGTCGAGCAGCGGCAGGAGGACGACGACGATGGGCAGCAGGATCGGGATGAACGCACCCAGCAGCTGCGAGCGCCCGAGCTGCTCGGGGTCGAGCACCGCGGGGTCGAGCTGCCCGGTGATGGCGATGGCGGCGCTGGCCATCAGCAGTCCGAGCATGAGGGCGCCCGAATCGCCCATGAACAGCTTCGCCGGGCCCCAGTTCAGCGGCAGGAAGCCGAGGCACGCACCCACGAGCACGGCGGCGATGAACGACGCGAGGTTGAAGTACGTCGTGTTGCCGGTGTCGCGCACCAGCATGTACGTGTACGCGAAGAACACGCCGTTCGCGATGAGGCAGACGCCGGCGACGAGACCGTCGAGACCGTCGATGAAATTCACCGCGTTCATGACGACGACGATCGCGAAGATGCTCAGTCCGAAGCTCACCCAGCTCGACCCGATCGACAGGCCCCCGATCGGCAGCGAGAGGATCTGAAGCTGTCCGAACCACGCGATGATGCCCGCGGCGATGAACTGCGCGCCGAGCTTGATCATCCAGTCGAGGTCCCACAGGTCGTCGGCGACGCCGATGAGCACGATGAGCAGGGTCGCGAACAGCAGCCAGAGGACGGGCCACGGGTCGGCCCAGAAGACGGAGAAGAACGGATGCTGGCTCGAGAGCGCGAATGCGGCCACCACCCCCAGGAACATCGCGATGCCGCCGAGCCGCGGGGTCGGCGCCTTGTGCACGTCGCGATCGCGGATCGCAGGGTAGAGCTTGTAACGCAGTCCGATGCGCCAGACGGCGATCGAGAGGACGAACGTCACGATCGCGGTGAACAGCGCGATCAGGAGGTACTGCGTCACGCCGAGCCGCCGGCCGCAGCATCCGCCTCATCGTCGGTTGCGGCCTCCCGGCGATCGCGGTTCTGCGAGCCGGAATCGTCGGTCGCCTCGGAGCCGGGGAGCGGCGGGTCGGGCTCGAGCAGGTCGCCCAGCACGGCGCGCAGACGCTCGCGGTCGACCGCGCCCTCGCGCAGCACCCGCACGAGAGGCTCGCTCCCGCCGACCAGGCTCGTGGCGTCGACGATGGTCGAGGCGATACCGGTCTCGGACGGGCCCGCGTCGATGTAGACCTCGACCGAGGTCTCGAGCATGTCGCGGGCCTCGTCGATTGTCGTGGCCGCGGGGCGCCCGGTGAGATTGGCGCTCGAGACGGCGAGGGGCCCGCACTCCTCGAGCAGCTCGAGGGTGAGATTGTGGGCGGGCATCCGCACGGCCACGGTGCCGCGGGTGTCGCCGAGATCCCACGACAGCGACGGCTGGGCGGGGAGGATGATCGTCAGACCGCCCGGCCAGAACTCCTCGACGAGGCGCTCGACGGGCTCGGGGATCTCGGCGACGAGCGCGCGCAACGTGCTGACACCGGCGACGAGCACGGGCGGCGGCTGCTCGCGGCCGCGGCCCTTGGCCTGGAGCAACCGGGTGACGGCCCCGGCGTCGAACGCGTTGGCGGCGATGCCGTACACGGTGTCGGTGGGCAGCACGACGAGCTCGCCGCGGCCGATGGCCTGCCGGGCGTGGCGCATGCCGGAGAGAAGTTGTGCCTCGTCACGGCTGTCATAAACGGGTGACATGTCGCCGCACAGTCTACGGGGCCGAGCCGCGCCGACCGTGAGGACTACGCCGGTCGCAGTGCCGTCGTCGCTCGATCGCGCGTCGTGAGGTCGGGGTGGGTGGCCGCGGCCTGCCAGCCGTCGGCGGCGAGGATCGCGCGGATGGCCTCCCCCTGCCACTCGCCGTGCTCGATGACGATGAGCCCGCCGGGGTGGGCCAGGCGCAGCCCCACTCGGCTGAGGGTCCGAACGACGTCGAGACCGTCCTCCCCTCCGTACAGGGCGGCGGGCGGGTCGTAGTGACGCACCTCCGGATCGCGCGGGATCGCCGCATCCGGCACGTACGGCGGATTGGACACCACCACCGACACCGTCCCGTCGAGGTCGCCGAACGCGTGCTCGAGGTCGATGAAGGCCAGCCGCAGATTGTCGGCGCCGATACGTGCGGCGTTCTCCTTCGTCCACACGAAGGCGTCGACGGAGTTCTCGGCTGCGAACACCCGGGCGTGGGGCACCTCGGTGGCGAGCGACAGGGCGATGGCTCCGCTGCCGGTGCCCAGGTCGACCGCGATCGGAGAGGCGGATGCTGCGGCGCGCAACGCGTCGATCGCGAGCTGGGCGACCATCTCCGTCTCCGGCCGGGGGACGAACACCCCCGGACCGACCGCGAGCTCCAGGTGGCGGAACGGCGCGACCCCGGTGAGGTGCTGCAGCGGCACACGGGCGCAGCGCCGCTCGACGAGCGCATCGAACTCGGCCGCTCGGGCCGCCGTGATGCTGTCGCCGCGGATCGCCGCGCCCTGCACGGCACCGCGGCTCGTGCCCAGGACGTGGGCTGCGAGTAGCTCGGCATCGACCGCGGGATCGGTGACGCCCGCGCGAGACAGACGCGCCCCGGCGGAGCGGACGAGGTCGGCGAGGGGCACGTCGACGGGCGACGCGAGCGGCGGGACGGGCTCGGGCATGGCGGGCCCAGCATAAACGGTCCGGCAGGCGCGGTCACATTGCGCCCGCGCGCAGCGTGCTCGCCTAGGCTGACGATATCCGCGTATCGACGGCGAAAGGCGAGCCATGCCCGGCATCCATCCCGACATCACTTCCGCGTTCGGCGAGACCCCGCTGGTGCGGCTCAACCGCGTCGCCGAGGGGGTCGACGCGAGCATCCTCGTCAAGCTCGAGTTCTACAACCCGGCGGGGAGCGTCAAGGACCGCCTCGGCATCGCGATCGTCGACGCCGCGGAGGCGTCGGGGGAGCTCAAGCCCGGGGGAACGATCGTGGAGTCCACGAGCGGCAACACCGGCATCGCGCTGGCGATGGTGGGTGCGGCCCGCGGCTACCGGGTGATCCTCACGATGCCCGCTTCGATGTCGAAGGAGCGACGCCTTCTCCTGAAGGCGTTCGGCGCGGAGCTCGTGCTCACCGACCCCACCAAGGGGATGTCGTACGCCGTCGACGAGGCGAAGCGCATCGTCAGCGAGACCCCCGGCGCGGTGTGGGCGCGGCAGTTCGAGAACGAGGCGAACCCCGAGATCCACCGCAGGACCACCGCCGAGGAGATCCTCCGCGACACCGACGGCAAGGTCGACTACTTCGTCGCCGGCATCGGGACGGGCGGCACGATCACCGGCGTCGGACAGGTGTTGAAGGAGCGCGTGCCGGGCGTGCAGATCGTCGCCGTCGAGCCGTCGGACTCCCCCATCCTCACGAAGGGCCACCCCGGACCCCACAAGATCCAGGGCATAGGGCCGAACTTCGTCCCCGCGATCCTCGACCGCGACCTCCTCGACGAGGTCATCGACGTCGAGTTCGACGACGCGATCCGACTGGCGCGCGAGACGGCCACGAAAGACGGCATCCTCGTCGGCATGTCCAGCGGGGCCGCCATCTGGGCAGCCCTCGAGATCGCGAAGCGCCCCGAGGCCGCCGGCAAGAACATCGTCGTGATCATCCCCTCCTTCGGCGAGCGATACCTCTCCACGGCGCTGTACGAGAACCTGCGCGAGGACTGAGCGTGGCGTTCGGCAGCCGCATCCGCGAAGACATCGCCGCGGCGAAGCTCCGCGATCCCGCCGCGCGCGGGACGTGGGAGATCGCACTGCTCTACCCGGGTCTGCACGCGATCTGGGCGCACCGCGTCTGGCACCGCCTGTGGCTCGCCGGCTGGCGGTTCCCCGCTCGCCTGGGCTCGCAGGTGACCCGCTGGATCACGGGGATCGAGATCCATCCCGGTGCGGTGATCGGGCGACGGTTCTTCATCGACCACGGCATGGGCGTCGTGATCGGAGAGACGGCTGAGGTCGGCGATGACGTGCTGCTGTACCACGGGGTCACCCTGGGCGGGCGGCAGCGCGAGGGCGGCAAGAGGCACCCGACCATCGGCGACGGCGTCGCCGTCGGCGCCGGGGCCAAGATCCTCGGGCCGATCATGATCGGTGCGCGCACCGCGGTCGGCGCGAACGCCGTGGTCACCCGTGACGCGCCCGAGGACAGCGTGCTGGTCGGCGTCCCCGCGCGGGCCCGTGCCCGACGCCAGGGCGAGGACACCCGCGCGCTGCTGACGGCGCCCGAGTACTCGATCTAGCCTCGCTCCCCGTCGCACTCGGCGGGTGCGGGCCGCCGTTCGCGGCGGGCGACCGTCGACGATCGCTTCCCCCGTCCCGAGGGGCGGGGAGAGCCCGCACGTCGCAACAGGGGAAGCGGGCCTACGCTCGGAGGGTGACCGAGCTGCACGAGCTGACCGCCGTCGACCTCGCCGGAGCGCTGCGGCGCGGTGACACCACGCCGACGGCGGCGGCGGCGCACTACCTCGCCCGCATCCAGCACCACGCGGCTCTCGGCGCGTTCGCCGAGGTCACCCCGCACGCGGCCTTCGATCGAGCGGATGCTGTGGGCCGCTCCCCCGTTCGTGGGCCGCTCCACGGCGTGCCGCTGGCCGACAAAGACCTCGTCGCTCGCGCCGGCGTTCCCACGCGCTACGGCTCGCTCGCGCGACGGGAGTACGTCCCGGCAGCATCCGACCCCCTCGCGGCGGCGCTCGACGACGCGGGCGCGGTGAACCTCGGCAAGACCGCGACGAGCGAGTTCGGCCTCACGGGGTACACCGAGCCGCGCACCGGTGACCCCGCCCGCGACCCGTGGAACCCCGCGAACGGCGCGGGGGGCTCCAGCGGCGGCGCGGCGGTCGCCGTCGCCGCGGGGCTCCTTCCCTTCGCGGTGGCATCCGACGGCGGCGGGTCGATCCGTATCCCGGCGGCGACCGTGGGCGTGGTGGGGCTCAAGCCCTCGCGCGGACGGCTGCCGATCGGGTCGGGCTTCGACTCCCCCGACGGCCTCGCCGTGACCGGGCCGATCGCCCGTACGGTCGCCGACGCCGCGTTCCTGCTCGACGCGCTGGTCGGCCTCGCCCCGTTCCGCTACGCCACGCGCGCGCCGGGCGACGGGCCGTTCCTCGCGGCTGCGACCGCGCCGCCCTCGCCGTGGCGGATCGGCGTGACCACGACCTCGCCGTGGGACGACAGCGAAGACATCCGCGTCGACCCCGACGCCGCGGCGGCCGTCGACGCGGCCGCGGCGGCGCTGACCGCGCTGGGGCATGGGAGCGACGACGCCCGGTGGCGGCCGCGGGGCTACGCGGAGCTCTTCCGGGTGCTCTGGCGGGCGAGCGCCGCTCGGATCCCGCTGAGCGACGCCGACCTCGACGTCGTCGAGCCGCTGACGGCGTGGCTCGTCCGTCAAGGACGCGGGCTCGCCGCATCCGACCTCCTCGGTGCCCTGAGCGCTGCCCGCGTGTTCGAGCGCGAGACGATCGAGGCCTTCGCACCGTTCGACGCCGTGCTGACACCCGCGCTCGCGCTGCCGCCGCAGCGGGTGGGATGGTACGACGGGCTCGGGCCGGAGCGCACGTTCGCGCGTCAGGTCGAGTACGCCCCGTTCAGCAGCTTCGTCAACGTGGCCGGCCTGCCGGCGGTCACCGTGCCGTTCACCATCGACTCCTCGGGCCACCCCGTCTCGGTGCAGCTGATCGGCCGGCCCGGCGGCGAGGCCACGATCCTCGCTCTGGCTGCGCAGCTGGAGTCCGCCCGCGGGCCGCTCCCCTTCCCGCCGAACGCGTGACGCACTAACCGCGAAACCCGTTCGGCGCGGCGAGACCGCGACATTCCGACCGGGTCTCGCCGGGCGGATGCGGTCTCGCGGTCAGGAGTCGTCGCCGGCGAGGGCGGCGAGCTGGGCTTCCTCGTCGGCGGAGATGGCCGACTCGATGATCGGGCCGAGCGCGCCGTCCATGACCTGGTCGAGGTTGTAGGCCTTGTAGCCGGTGCGGTGGTCGGCGATGCGGTTCTCGGGGAAGTTGTACGTGCGGATGCGCTCGGAGCGGTCCATGCCGCGGATCTGCGACTTCCGCGCGTCGGACGCGATGGCGTCGCGCTCCTCCTGCTGCTTCGCCAGAAGCCGGGCGCGCAGCACGCGCATGCCGGCCTCGCGGTTCTGCAACTGGCTCTTCTCGTTCTGCATCGACACGACGATGCCGGTCGGCACGTGCGTGATGCGCACGGCGGAGTCGGTCGTGTTGACCGACTGCCCACCCGGACCCGACGAGCGGAACACGTCAATCTTCAGATCGCTCGGGTTGATCTCGACCTCGTCGGGCTCGTCGACCTCGGGGAAGACGAGCACGCCGGTGGTGGAGGTGTGGATGCGGCCCTGCGACTCGGTCGCGGGAACCCGCTGCACGCGGTGCACGCCGCCCTCGTACTTGAGGCTCGCCCACACGCCCTGCGCGGGGTCGCTCGAGGAGCCCTTGATCGCGACCTGCACGTCTTTGAAGCCGCCCAGGTCGGACTCGTTGCGCTCGAGCAGTTCGGTCTTCCAGCCCCGGGATGCGGCGTACTGCAGGTACATCCGCAGCAGATCGGCCGCGAACAGCGCGCTCTCCGCGCCGCCCTCGCCCTGCTTGATCTCCATGATCACGTCACGGGCGTCGTCGGGATCGCGCGGGATGAGCAGACGACGCAGTCGCTCTTGGGTCGTCACGACGAGTTCGTCGAGCGCGGGGACCTCCTCGGCGAACGCGGCGTCCTCCTTCGCGAGCTCCCGTGCCGCGGCGAGGTCGTCGGCCGCCTGCGTCCACGCCTCGTAGGCGTGCACGATGCGGTTGAGCTCGGCGTAGCGACGGTTGACGCGCTTGGCCCGCCCCGCATCGGCGTGCACCGCGGGGTCGTTCAGCTCGAGTTCGACCGCTTTGTGCTCGTCGAGCAGCCCGCGGACGGACTCGAGCATCCCCGACGCTTCGACAGGCTCAGCGGACACGAGGGTCAGCGGATGCTGTTGTCGTGCCCGTGGCTGCCGTTGCCGCCGTGCGTCGGGGCAGGCATCGACTTCTGCATCTGCACGAGGAACTCCACGTTCGACTGCGTCTCCTTGAGCTTGCCGAGCACGACCTCGAGCGCCTGCTGCGGGTCGAGACCCGCGAGCGCGCGCCGCAGCTTCCAGGTGATCTTGACCTCGTCGGCCGAGAGCAGCATCTCTTCGCGGCGGGTGCTCGACGCGTTGACGTCGACGGCCGGGAAGATGCGCTTGTCGGCGAGCTGACGGCTGAGGCGCAGCTCGCTGTTGCCGGTGCCCTTGAACTCCTCGAAGATCACGTCGTCCATCTTCGAACCGGTCTCGACGAGGGCCGTCGCGAGGATCGTGAGCGATCCGCCGTTCTCGATGTTGCGCGCGGCGCCGAAGAAGCGCTTGGGCGGGTACAGGGCGGATGCGTCGACGCCACCGGTGAGCACGCGACCCGAGGTCGGCGCGGTGATGTTGTAGGCGCGGCCGAGGCGGGTGATCGAGTCGAGCAGCACCACGACGTCACGACCGAGCTCCACGAGGCGCTTGGCACGCTCGATGGCGAGCTCGGCGACCGTGGTGTGGTCTTCGGCGGGGCGGTCGAACGTCGAGGCGATGACCTCGCCCTTGACCGTCCGCTGCATGTCGGTGACCTCTTCGGGACGCTCGTCGACGAGGACGACCATCAGGTGCACCTCGGGGTTGTTCTGCGCGATCGCGTTGGCGATCTGCTGCAGGACGATCGTCTTGCCGGCCTTCGGGGGCGCGACGATGAGGCCGCGCTGGCCCTTGCCGATCGGGGCGACGAGGTCGATGATGCGCTGGGTCAGCTTCTCGGGCGCCGTCTCGAGGCGCAGGCGGTCCTGCGGGTAGAGCGGGGTCAGGTTGCCGAACTCGACGCGGGTGGCCGCGTCTTCGACCGACAGGCCGTTGATCGCATCGACCTTGACGAGCGCGTTGTACTTCTGACGGCCCGACTGCTCGCCCTCGCGGGGCTGCTTGATCGCGCCGACGACGGCGTCGCCCTTGCGGAGGTTGTACTTCTTCACCTGGCCGAGCGAGACGTAGACGTCGCTGGTGCCGGGGAGGTAGCCGGTGGTGCGCACGAACGCGTAGTTGTCGAGCACGTCGAGGATGCCCGCGATCGGGATGAGGACGTCGTCCTCGCCGATCTCGGTGTCGAACTCGTCGCCGGTCGTCTGGGGGCCGCGGCGCTTGTTGCGCTGGCGGTTGCGCCCGTTCGACTGCTCGTTGTCGGCCTCGGCGGCGGGTGCCGGCTCGGCCTTCTCGGGCGCGTTGTTGTTGCCGCGTCCGTTGCCGCGGCCGTTGCCGTTGCTCTGCGCGTTGCCGCCGTTGGACGAACCGTTCTCGGCAGCGCCCCCCTCGGCGTTCGCGGCGTTGCCGCGGTTGCGGTTGCGGTTGCGGCTGCGGCCACGACCCCGCGGGGCGGAGTCTTCGGCGTTCTCCGAGTTGTCGGCGTTCGAGGAGTTCTCGGCGGCCGCGTCGTCGGCGGGCGTCTCGGTCTCGGCCGGGGCCTCCGCGGGAGCCTTCTCGGCGTCTGCGGCCTTGTCGGCGGCGGGCTCCTCTGCGGGAGCCTCGTCGGCCGGAGCGTCGGCGGCGGGTGCCTCGACGGGTGCGTCGGCGACGACCTCGGCGGGCGCGGCATCGGCGGCGGGCGCGGAATCCTCGGCGGGCGCGGACTCGGGCGCGACCTCGGCCTCGGGGGCCGGCTCCGCGGCGGGTGCGGCCTCTTCGGGCTTCGGGTCGGCGCTCTTCGCACGACGCGGTGCGCGCTTGCGCGGCGCCTTGACGGGCTTCGTCGCGGCGGGCGTCTCTGCCTCGGCGGGCGCAGCCTCGACGGGCGCGGCCTCAGCCGACGCCGCCTCGGCGGCCGCGGCATCGGCGACGGCCTGGGCATCGGCTTCAGGCACCGGCGGCGCCTCGGCGGCCGGGGTCTCGGGCGACGACTCGGCGGATGCCGCAGCGTCGGTGGTGGTGTCGACAGCGGCGTTCGATTCTTCGGACGGCGCGTCGGCAGTGTGGATCTCGGAGATGGACTCCACGAGTGCTCCCTTGTAGACGGATGATCAGACCGCACCCGACGCCGGTACGACAGGCATCGTCATTCACCGCAGTTCGTCAAGCGCAGAGGCGCTATTTCGGGTTGCGGGTGCGTGCGGTAGTTCGCAGAATTGCGACCGGGGCCAGATTCACGTGGGATACGTGGTACCCCCGGCATTGTCCCTCACTGTACCACCCTTGACATCGACGGCGAGCATGAGGGCGTTCCACGGGGTGTCGGCCACCGAGGCGGCGAGATCGGCCGCTTCGAGGCGTCGACCGGGCCCGTCGGCGAGCACGAGGACGCTCGGTCCTGCACCGGAGACGACGGCGGCGAACCCGGCCGCGCGCAGTGCCCGCACCAGCTTGTCGGTCTCGGGCATCGCCTGTGCGCGGTAGTTCTGGTGCAGTCGGTCTTCGGTGGCCGCCAGCAGCAGGTCGGGGCTCTGCGTCATGGCGGCAATGAGCAGCGCGGAGCGCGACAGGTTGAACACGGCGTCCTCGTACGAGACGTGCTCCGGCTGGAGGCTGCGTGCGACCTTCGTCGACATGGTGAACTCGGGGACGAGCACCAGCGGTGACACGCCGCGGTGCACGATGAGCTGCTTGTGCTGCGGCGACGCAGCATCCATCCAGGCGATGGTGAGACCGCCGAAGAGGGCGGGCGCGACGTTGTCGGGGTGACCCTCGAGCTCTGTCGCCAGGCGCAGAAGGGTCTCGTCCGACAGCTCCACGTCGCCCGCGAGCAGCCCCTTGGCCGCGAGGAGCCCCGAGACGACCGCGGCTCCCGACGAGCCCATCCCGCGTCCGTGCGGGATGACGTTCACCGCCTCCAGCCGCACCCCCGGGAGGGTTCGGCCGACCGCGGCGTAGGCGTGCGCCATCGACCGCACGACGAGGTGCGACGCGTCGAGCGGCACGGATGCTGCGCCCTCGCCCGAGACGACGATCTCGACCTCGTCGGTCGCGAGCTGTGTGACGACGAGCTCGTCGTAGACGCTGAGGGCGAGCCCGAGCGTGTCGAAACCCGGTCCGAGATTGGCGCTCGTCGCGGGAACCCGGACGACGACCGAGCGGCCGCCGCCCTGGGTCACGCCGACGCCTCGGGGACGAGCCCGAGCACCGATGCGACCTCGGAGGTGGCGGCGTCGACGACCGTCGGCTCGACCTGCGACCCGTCGGGCTGACGGAGCGCCCACTGGGGATCCTTCAGACCGTGGCCGGTGACCGTGAGCACCACGCGGGATCCCGCGGGGATGACACCGGCCTCAGCGCGCTCGAGGAGTCCGGCGACGCTGATCGCGGAGGCGGGCTCGACGAAGATGCCGACCTCACCGGAGAGGATCTTCTGCGCCGCGAGGATGCGCTCGTCGTCGATGGCCCCGAAGTAGCCGTCGGTTGACTCGCGCGCCTGCAGGGCGAGATCCCACGATGCGGGGTTGCCGATGCGGATCGCGCTGGCGATCGTGTCGGGGTTCTTCACGACCTCGCCGCGGACGAGCGGCGCGGAGCCCGCGGCCTGGAAGCCGAACATGCGGGGCACCCGGTTGGAGACGCCACGGTCGGCCTCTTCGCGGTAGCCGCGCGAGTAGGCGGTGTAGTTGCCGGCGTTGCCGACGGGGATGAAGTGGAAGTCGGGAGCGTCGCCCAGCACCTCGACGACCTCGTAGGCCGCGGTCTTCTGACCCTCGATGCGGTCGGGGTTGACGGAGTTCACCAGGTGCACCGGGTAGTGCTCGGCGAGCTCGCGCGCGATCTCGAGGCAGTCGTCGAAGTTGCCGCGCACCTGGATCAGACGACCGTCGTGCGCGACGGCCTGGCTGAGCTTGCCCATCGCGATCTTGCCCTCGGGCACGAGCACGGCCGCGGTGATGCCGGCGTGCGCGGCGTAGGCGGCGGCGGAGGCCGACGTGTTGCCGGTCGAGGCGCAGATGACCGCCTTCGCACCGTGCTCGACGGCACGGGAGAGCGCGACCGTCATGCCGCGGTCCTTGAACGAGCCGGTCGGGTTCATGCCCTCGAACTTCACCCACACGTCGGCGCCGGTGCGACGCGAGAGCGCGGGGGCGGGGAGCAGCGGCGTGCCGCCCTCGCCGAGGGTGACGACGGTCGAGGCGTCGGTGACGCCCAGTCGGTCGGCGTATTCGCGGAGGACTCCGCGCCAGAGGTGTGCCATGTCAGTCTCCTTCTACCCGCAGGACAGATACGACCCGGTCGACCACGCCGGTGGCGGCGAGCCGATCGACGGTCTCACTGAGATCCTGCTCACGTGCCTTGTGCGTGCCGATGACCAGGCGGGCCTTCGGTGCGTCTTCGGTCTGGGCCTCCGCCGCGGGCGCGACCGCCGCGGGGAGGACGGTCTGCTCGACGGTCGCGATCGAGACGCGCCCCTCGTTGAGGATGCCGGCGATCGTCGCGAGCACGCCCGGCTGGTCGTCGACCTCGAGCGTGATCTGGTAGCGCGTGATGACGCGTCCGATCGGGGAGACCGGCAGGTTCGCGCGCGTCGACTCGGCGACCCCGACACCGCCGGCGACGTGCCGACGGGCGGCCGAGACGACGTCGCCGAGGACGGCCGAGGCGGTCTGCACTCCTCCGGCTCCCGCGCCGTAGAACATCAGGTTGCCGGCGGCCTCCGCCTGGACGAACACCGCGTTGTTCGCGCCGTGGACGCTGGCGAGCGGGTGCGCGCGGTCGACGAGGGCGGGGTAGACCCGCACGGAGATCGATTCGCCGTCGCCGTCGGCCGCCGCGAGGCGCTCGCAGACGGCGAGGAGCTTGATGACGTAGCCGGCGTGACGGGCGGCGTCGATCATCGAGCTGTCGATGCTCGTGATGCCCTCGCGGTGCACGGCCTCGAGCGGCACCGCGGTGTGGAATGCGAGGCTGGCGAGGATCGCGGCCTTCTGCGCCGCGTCGTAGCCCTCCACATCGGCGGTGGGATCGGCTTCGGCGTAGCCGAGCGCCTGCGCCTGCGCGAGCACGTCGGCGAAGTCGGCGCCCTCGGCGTCCATGCGGTCGAGGATGTAGTTCGTCGTTCCGTTGACGATGCCCATGATGCGCTGCACGCGGTCGCCGGCGAGCGAGTCGCGCAGGGGCCGGATGATGGGGATGGCACCGGCGGCGGCGGCCTCGTAGTAGACCTGCGCCCCCACCTGGTCGGCCGCGTCGAAGATCTCGGGGCCGTGGGTCGCCAGCAGCGCCTTGTTGGCCGTCACCACGTCGGCGCCGGAGTTGATGGCCGTCAGCACGTACTCGCGGGCGGGGTCGATGCCGCCCATCAGCTCGATGACGATGTCGGCGCCGACGATCAGCTGCTCCGCGTCGGTCGTGAACAGTTCGCGGGGCAGGTCGACGTCGCGGGGCGCATCGACGTCGCGGACGGCGATGCCGGCGAGCTCGAGCGAGGCTCCGGCACGGTCGGCGAGCTCGGCGCCGTGGCGCAGGAGGAGCGAGGCGACTTGCGAGCCGACGGAGCCCGCACCCAGCAGTGCGACTCGGAGGCGACGGTAATCGGTCATGCGATCCCTTCGGTGGTGGTCTCCGCCGCCACGACAGCTCCGACGTCGCGGGAGAGGAGGTCGGCGACGCTCTCGCGACGCACGATGACGCGGGCTTCGCCGTCACGCACGGCGACGACCGCGGCCCGCGGGGTGTAGTTGTAGGTGCTCGCCAGCGAGAAGCAGTAGGCGCCGGTGGCGGGCACGGCGAGGAGGTCGCCCGGGGCGATGTCGCCGGGGAGGTACTCGGCGTCGACGACGATGTCGCCCGATTCGCAGTGGTGTCCGACGACGCGGCTCAGCGCGGGCGCGGCGGCGGTCGTGCGCGACGCGATCCGCGCGCTGTACTGCGCGCCGTAGAGGGCGGGGCGGGCGTTGTCGCTCATGCCGCCGTCGACGCTGACGTACACGCGCTCGAGGTCGTCGCCGACGCGGACGGGCTTGACCGTGCCCACCTCGTAGAGCGTGACACCGGCCTGCCCGACGATGACGCGGCCGGGCTCGAACGCGATGTCCGGGATAGGGATGCTGCGCGCCGCGCACTCGGCGGCGACCGCGTCGACGATGCCCGACGCGATCTCCTCGAGCGGGCGCGGGTCGTCGTGCGACGTGTAGGCGATGCCGAAACCGCCGCCGACGTTGAGGAGCGGGATCTCCCCCCCGGCCGACAGGTCGGCGTGCAGCTCGACGAGGCGCGCGGCCGACGCCCGGAATCCGGACGCGTCGAAGATCTGCGAGCCGATGTGGGCGTGGAGTCCGATGAAGTCGAGCCCCGGCACCTCGCGGATACGAGCGACGGCGGTCGCCGCATCCGTCATCGAGAAACCGAACTTCTGGTCTTCGTGGGCCGTCGCGAGGAACGCGTGCGTCTCGGCGTGGACGCCCGTGCGCACGCGCACGAGCACGCGCTGCACCGCTCCGAGGCGCTCGGTGATCGCCGCGAGACGTTCGATCTCGATGGGGCTGTCGACGATGATCGATCCGACGCCCACCTCGACCGCGCGCGAGAGCTCGGACACCGACTTGTTGTTGCCGTGGAACCCGATGCGCTCGGGCTGGGCGCCACCGGCGAGGGCCACCTCGAGCTCACCGCGCGAGCACACGTCGACCGACAGGTCTTCGCTCGTCACCCAGCGGACGATCTCGGTGCTGAGGAACGCCTTGCCGGCGTAATAGGTGCGGGCTGTCACGCCGTGCCGGGCCGCGGCCGAGGCGAACGCGTCGCGCGCGCGGCGCGCGTGGGCGCGCACCTCTTCTTCGTCGACGACGTAGAGCGGTGAGCCGAAGTTCTCGACGAGCTCGCGGGCCGACACACCGCCGAGCTCGAGGGTCCCGTCGGCGTCTCGGCGGGCGGATGCCGGCCAGATGCGGGCCGAGAGGTCGTTCGCGTCGGCGGGGACGGACAGCCACTCGGGTGCGAGCGGCGCGGCAGGCGAGGCGGACACGGAGGGGACCAATCGACGGATGCGGCGGCGCCGGTCGCCAGGCAACGGATGCCGTGGGCTCGTCCACGCCGCGGGTGGTTGAAGTCTAGGGCACCGCCGCGCACTGCCCCGGCCGAACCGACGCTGCGCGTCAGCCGCAGGTGCCCTTCTCGCCGAGCGCGGCCGCGTCGAGGCCTGTCGCGTCGACCGCGAAGCGCGCCACGAGCTGTTGGCCCTCGACTGCCACCGA
The DNA here is from genome assembly GCF_003635115.1 of Microbacterium sp. AG1240. Lineage (GTDB taxonomy): Bacteria > Actinomycetota > Actinomycetes > Actinomycetales > Microbacteriaceae > Microbacterium. The sequence goes on along the minus strand of NZ_RBXJ01000002.1, from coordinate 556,248 downwards.
CTCGACCCGCATGCCCCCGGGGAGCTCGGACGCCAGACACACGGAGCGCGGCTGCAGCGAGGCCAGGGCATCGTCGCCGTATCGGGCGCGAACGTCGTCGATCGTCATCTCCGTCTCGCCGAAGCGTACGGAGGAGGTGGTGAGCACGAGGGCGCCGTTCGAGGAGGCCGGCGTGAAGGCCAGCCCCACGGATGTCTTCTGCCCCCCGGCCGACACGCTCATCGACGCGGTCACGTCGGCCCCGTCGAGGCCGAAGGTCATACCCGCGACGCCCGCCATGTAGGTGAGCTGACCCGCGTCGAAACGCGCCGCCCCGCGAATCTCGCGCGCGGTCGCCTGCTCGCCGAGCGAAACGTCGGCCAGCTCGATCGAAAGGTCACCCGCGCCGCCGGCGAGGTTCACGTTCTGCGACGACACGGTGACCAGGCTCAGATTCCGAAGCAGCAACTGGGGCAGCACGGGCCCGGAGATCTCGGTGTCGACCCGTTGCGTGTCGGGCAGTCCGCTCACCTGGATGACGGATCGGCTGATCGCCGCCTGCAGCGCCGAGCGCGCGATCCAGTCGAGGACGCCGAATACCAGCCCGACGAAGACGAGCACGACGACCACGACCACGGCGATACGCCCCGCGCGCCCCGATCCGCGGGGCTCGGGGTTCGCCGCGGGACCCGGAGCGACGGGTACCAGCACCTCGGTGCGCTCGGACTCCATGACCATTCACGCAGTGTGCCGACACCTCGGGGCGTGCCGGGCGACGGTGGGAGGAACGAGAGCGGATCGCGCGGTAAACGGCAGGCGAATCAGCCGCAGGTGCCGTTCTGGCGCAGCAGCGGATCGACGACGACGGCGCCGTCGATGTCGAAGTCGGCGACGACCTCGGCACCCTCGACCGAGACCGAGGTCAGCGTGAGGGCCGACGGGAGGTACTGGGCGATGCAGACGTCCCACGTGCGCAGCACCGTGTCGGCGAGACCGCCGAACTGCTGGCGCAGGGCATCGGCGGTGAGCTCGACCCCGCCCGCCGAGAACGACGACGGCGTGAGGGTGAGGTCTCCCCCACTCCCCGCGGCCGGGAGGAGCGCGATCCCGACCGGGATGCCCGCCCCGAACACGTTGAGCTCCGTCGAGACGGTCACGTCGGGCGCGGCGATCCCGGCAGCATCCGAGGGAAACCCGTCGACCGTCGACAGCAGGGCGCGCAGCTGGGTCTCGTCGAGGCGCACGGTGGCGGTTCCCGGCCCGGCGGCGGCGTCGGCGCGGATGGGCATGTCGGTGATGGTGACCCGCACGTCGCCCGACAGCTCGCCGAAGGTCACATCGTCTGAGGCGATGGTGACCTCGTCGAGCGTTCCGGAGATCAGCTGCGGGATGACGAGCCCGGGCACCTCGACGTCGACGGGCTGGTCGGCCGGCAGGCCGGCCTGCGACACGACCAGGGTGCGGATACCGCCGGTCACCGCTCCGCGCGCGAGCCACTCCGCCCCGAAGGCGGCCGAGCCGACGAGCACGAGAACGATGACGAGCGTGACCATCCAGGGCCACAGGCGACGCCGACGCTTCGGCTGCTCCGTCGGTTCGAACGGCAGCGTGTCGGCGTCGGTCATCGGGTCACATCCGTTCCGGAGCGCTCACGCCCAGCAGGTCGAGTCCGTTGCGCAGAACCTGACCGGTGGCGTCGTTCAGCCACAGGCGGGTGCGGTGCACGGATGCGACGGGTTCGTCGCCGAGCGGGATCACCCGGCAGCTGTCGTACCAGCGGTGGTAGAGGCCCGCGAGCTCTTCGAGGTAGCGCGCCACGCGGTGCGGTTCGCGCACCTCGGCGGCGAAGGCGACCACGCGCGGGAACTCCTGCAGGGCGCCCAGGAGCGCCGACTCGGTCTCGTGATCGAGCAGTTCGGGAGCGAACTCCGAACGGTCGACACCCGAGGATGCGGCGTTGCGGGCCACGTTGTGCGTGCGGGCGTGCGCGTACTGCACGTAGAAGACGGGGTTGTCGTTGGTGCGCTTCTGCAGGATCTCGGGATCGAGCGTCAGCGGCGAATCGGCCGGGTAGCGTCCGAGCGAGTAGCGCAGCGCATCGGTGCCGAGCCAGGCCTGCAGATCGTCGAGCTCGATGATGTTGCCCGCGCGCTTGCTGAGCTTGGCGCCGTTGATCGACACGAGCTGTCCGATGAGCACCTCGACGTTCTTCTCGGGGTCTTCGCCGGCCGCGCCCGCGAGCGCCTTGAGACGGTGCACGTACCCGTGGTGGTCGGCGCCGAGCAGGTAGATCTTGTGCGCGAAGCCGCGGTCGCCTTTGTTGAGGTAGTAGGCGGCGTCGGCGGCGAAGTAGGTGTACTCGCCGTTGGACCGCCGGATGACGCGGTCTTTGTCGTCGCCGAAGTCGGTCGTGCGCACCCAGACGGCGCCCTCGTCGTCGAAGACGTGACCCTGCTCGCGGAGGCGGTCGACGGCCTCGTCGACCAGGCTCGGCGCGCCGTCGTTCCGGGCGTGCAGCACGCGCTCGGAGAACCACACGTCGAAGTGCACGTTGAAGCGCTCGAGCGACGCCTGGATCTCGCCGAGCTGCATTCCGTAGGCGAGCTCGGTCGCGACATCGATCTGCGCGGCGGGCTCGAGCGAGACGATGTCGGGGCGGGCGTCGCGCACGCGGGAGCCGAGCTCGCCGATGTACTCCCCCGCGTAGCCGTCCTCCGGGGTCGGCTCGCCGAGCACGGCCGCGAGCACCGAGCGGCCGAAGCGCTCCATCTGCGCGCCGGCGTCGTTGATGTAGAACTCGCGCACGAGTGTGGCGCCGCTGGCGAGCAGCAGGCGCGCGATCGAATCACCCAGGGCCGCCCACCGCGTGTGCCCGATGTGCAGCGGGCCGGTCGGGTTGGCGCTGACGAACTCGAGGTTGATGGAGATGCCGCGCTGGCTGTCGTTCGAGCCGAACGCAGCGCCGGCCTCGACGATGGCCTTGGCCAGGGCGCCGGCCGCGGCGGCCTCGAGGCGGATGTTGATGAATCCGGGGCCGGCGACCTCGACGCTCGCGATGCCGTCGACGGACTCGAGCCCGGCAGCGATCTCCGCGGCGAGCTCGCGGGGGTTCGCGCCCACCTTCTTCGCCAGCTTCATGGCGGCGTTGGAGGCCCAGTCGCCGTGGTCGCGGTTCTTCGGACGCTCCAGCGGCAGGTCGGCCGCGGTGAGACCCTCGGTCGACCCTTCGCGTCGCGCCTCGGCGAGAGGCGTCACGACGGCGAGCAGGGCGGCGGAGAGAACGTCAGGATCCATAGCCTCACCAGTCTAGGGTTTGCGCGGCTGCGGGCCGGGTCGGCGCCGGGCTCGGCCGTCGTCGCGCTCGGCCGGCGTCGTCGTGAGACACGCCGTTCGGCTGAGACATCACGCCAGGCCGCGCGTCTCGGCCGGAACGCGTGCATCAGCGACGCACGAGCGCTCGGTCGGGTCAGGCCAGCTGCACGAGCGCCGTGTGATCGTCGGCGGGCTCGGGCGCAGCATCCGTGACCCACGCGTCGACACGCATGCGCTCGAGCGTGAGGTTCGCGCCGTGGTAGCTGAGGAAGGCGCAGTCGGCCGCGTCACGGCCCGTCGCGATGCGCACGAGCGACCGCCGGTCGGCGAGGCGCGTGGCGTCGATGACGTACCACGACCCGTCGACGTAGGCCTCGGCGACCGCGTGGAAGTCCATCGGCTCGAGTCCGGGCGCGAAGCACGCGGCGTAGCGGGCGGGCACGTCCATCGCGCGCAGCAGCGCGATCACCACGTGCGCGTAGTCGCGGCAGACGCCCTGGCCGGTCATCAGCGTCGTCACCGCGCTGTCGGTGCCGAGGCTGAGGCCGGGGGTGTACACGACGCTCGCGGAGACGAACTGCGAGACGGCGTCGACGAGCTCCACGCCGGTGAGACCTCGGAACTGACGCCGCGCCTGGGCGAACACCTCGTCGGACTGGCAGTACCGGCTCGGGCGAAGGTAGGTGATGGTCTCGAGGTCGCTCGTGTGCCCGATCGCCGCCGGGCCCGAGATCGTCGCGTCGTAGCGGACCGTGAGGGCTCCTGCCTCGCCGATGAAGCGGTGCAGCCGACTCCCCGATTGATCGACGATCTCGGTGGGTGTGTAGACACGATCGCCCTGCGTGAAGGTCAGCTGCTCGCTCGAGACCGGCACGTTCGACGCCGCGGTGATCTGAAAGATGAGGTCGGCGGATGCTGCGAGCTCGAGGTCGAGTTCGGCGGTAACGAGGCGCTGCACCGAGCAATCCTCGCACGCGTTTCCGACGTGTTCGCGCGCCGCCGAACCGGCGTCTGCGAGGTGCCGCGTTCCGGGCGATGGCTCCCCGGGGAAGACCCGTTCTGCGGCATGTCAGCGGGCACGCGAACGGACGAATCGTCGGATGCGGCGGACGTCCGGTCGGGCGGGGATGACCGGCGACCGCGAGAGTGGACCAATGACTACGACCTCCCCCGTGCCCGTCCAGGTCGCCCCCGGAGCCAAGCGCATGCCCTACGGCGCGCTCATCGCGCTGATGCTCATGAGCTTCCTGCTGGTCACCGCCGAATTCCTCCCGAACGGCGTGCTCACCGAGATGGCGGAGGGGCTCGGGGTCACCCCGGGGCAGGCGGGCCAGACCGTCACCGTCACCGCGCTCGTGGGTCTCGTCGTCGCCCCGACGGTCGGGCTGATCTTCCCCAGACTCGACCGTCGAACCCTTCTCGTCGTGATGGCCCTGGCGGCGGGGGCGTCGGGAGTGCTCGCGGCGATAGCGCCCAACCTCGTGCTCGTGCTGCTCGCGCGCTTCCTCCTCGGCGCCGCCATCAGCGCCTTCTGGGCGATGTCGATCACCGTGGCCGCGCACGTGGCGGGCCCCGAGCGGGTCGGTCGCGCGGTGATGTTCACCTCCGCGGGCATGTCTCTCGCCACCGTCGCCGGCGTTCCGCTCGGCGTCGTGCTGAGCGAGCTGGCCGACTGGCGGGCGACGTTCCTCATCATCGGGGTCGCCACCGCGCTCCTGGCCATTCCGCTCCGCGTCTCGCTGCCGAGCGTGCCGGCGACCCAGGCCGCCAGCATCCGGATCCTCGTCGACACCGTGCGCCGACGCGGCGTCGGGCTCGGACTCGCCGGACACGTGCTCATCGTGCTGGGCCACTTCCTCGCGTACACCTACATCCGGCTGGCCCTGGAGCGCACGCCCGACGTCGACGCGGGCACCGTCGTGGTGCTCCTCGCGCTCTTCGGCGCGGGCGGCCTGGTCGGCAACATCGTGATCGGGTTGGTCATCGACCGCTCGTTCGCGTTCTTCGGCGTCTTCGCACCCGTCGCCATGGCCGTCGCGGTGGTCGGCGTTCTGCTGCTGCCCGGAGCGGTCGTGGCGATCGGTGCCGCCGTGTTCGTCTGGGGCATGTTCTTCGCCTCGTGGCTGATCATCGTCAACGCGTGGGTCGGTCACCGGATGCCCGACCGGCTCGAGGCGGGCGGGAGCCTCGTCGTCGTGGGGTTCCAGGGGGCCATCGTGCTGGCGGCGGGCTTCGGTGGTGTGCTCGTCGACAGTCTCGGCGTCGAGGCGAACTACGTCATCGGCATCGTGCTGCTGCTCGTCGGCTCCGCCCTCTTCGGGGCGGCGAACCGCGCGTCGACACGAGATGAGGTAGGCAAGCGTTGAGCCACCGCGGGGGCAGCCGCACCGCCCCGCCCGATCTCAGACCGCGACGCCTCCGCGACGACCGGTGCGCCACGATGACGGCACGACGCCGACGTGGCGGCGGAAGGCTCGGCTGAACCCCTCGTCGGATGCGTACCCCAACGCGCGCGAGGTCTCCGACACGCTGCGTCCCGCCTGGAGCAGCTCCTGGGCGCGACGCATACGCACCTCGGTGACGTAGCTCGCCGGAGAACGGCCGAAGGCGGCGCGGAACCGCTCCGACAGCACCGTGCGCGACATGGCGCCGATGGTCGCGAGCGCGTCCACCGTCCAGAGCCGCCCCGGGTCGTCGCGCACGGCCGCCGCCACCCGGTCGAGGTAGTCGTCGCCGGTCGTGAGCGGGATCCGTGATGCGGTGTCGTGGTCGGCCCACGCCCGGATCACCGACAGCAGCACGGTCGTCACCATGAGCCGGCAGACCATGGGGTCGCCGGCTCGCGTCGCGTCGCCGTCCCCCGGACCGAGCTGCGCCGCCAGCGCGGCCGCCGCCGGCTCCAGCCGCGCGAATCCCGTGACGAAGATCACGCCCGGCAGCGACCCGACGGCGTTCGGGGAGGTCACCTGCACCTCCGCCGTCATCAGCCTCGCGCCAGAGGTCGACGTCAGCGACGCTTCGTGCCGCCCGAAGGAGAGGAACGCGTCGCCGGCGAGAAGGGTGCGGGTCGTGCACAGCGACGCGGCACCCTCGGAGACATCGACCGCGCAGGCGGTCTCGGTGGATGCATCCCCGGTGATCTCTCCCGCGACGACGTAGACGAGCGTCAGGACGCCGCGATCGACGCCGACACGTTCCCCGGCCGCCAGGGATCGCTGTCGCGTTTCGCCCAGCCGAACGTCGAGCGACGAGAGCACGCTCTCGAGCATCGCGGGATCGAACGTCACACGGCTGGCAACGACGGCCCTTCGAGCGGTATTCCGGCCGCTCCGTGTCAAGGGCGATGACTCCCCGGCGCAAGGGGAGTTGACTGCCGTCATGGCTCAAGACGAAGTGCACACCCGTTCGAACCGCGGTCAGTGGGAGAACTACGTCGAGGGGCGCCCCGAACTGTCGGCGAGCTTCTCGAGCAAGGAGGAGGCCGTCGACCAAGGACGCGCTCTCGCCGACGAGCTCGGCACCCACCACACCGTGGATGACGCGGAACCGACCGGCACCATCACCGACGAGGGTGAACCCGCCGCAGACTCCGACCCCGTCATCTGACGGATGCTGCGAGCCGCCCGGGTGACGGGCGAGCGGCGCGGCCGGTGGTAGCCTCGTTCAGTCCGCCTCCGTAGCTCAGGGGATAGAGCGTTGGTTTCCGGTACCAAAGGTCGCTGGTTCGATTCCAGTCGGGGGCACAAGCGGGAGTAGGTTTCCCAGGTCACAGGCTACTTCCGGGTGTAGCCGAAAGTGAAGCCGATCCGATTCAGGATCTTCCGGAACCCAGCCAGGTCGCACGTCGATCCCTCGCGAACTTGACCCGCATGATCACCCGGTCAGCCGTGAACGTGTCGTACTCCCACCCCTCGAGCGACTGTGCGGCACGCAGCAGGTCCCGGTAGTAGACCGCTGGCGCGATGCCGAGTTCGTTGCGGATGAGCTCGTTCTTGCCGCTTGTCGCGCGTGGGTGATGACGTTCGAAGGTCAGGAGATCTTGGACGGTGGGCATGCCCTCATTCTGGGTAGGGCTCCGGACATTTGTCCGTGGCGCGGCGTACCATCCCCGACGTGACGCTATCCCCCGACACGATGCTCGACATCCACCTGTCGACGATCTGCTCCCAACACCGGTACGACAAGGACCCGCGTGCGGCGGTCGACGAGCTCATCGCGGCGGCTGGGCATCGGACGGACATCCTCGCCAAGGTCGCCGGCACATGGTCCGGGTACCACGGGTTCGACGAACACACCCGCACCCTCGCTGAAGCGTTACGCGGCATCCCTGGTGCTGAGCAGTGGGTGCCGGTGGGGCAGTACCGGCGCGGGATCCCGAACAACGGGGCAACCCCGCTCCCCCCTGCTCCTAGGCTGGACTGATGCTGATCGGGACCATCCGCCCCACCGAAACCCGCACCGTAGAAGTCACGGGCGAGTCGCTGGAGGACATCCAGGTCAAGCTCGAGGCGCTACGGCCAGCCGGGTTCGACCTCGTGAAGTCCACCGCGCACCCGGTTAAGGGCACCATGCTCCTCTCGTCCGTCGGCACGTTCGCACGCCGCGAGGGCAGCCGCGAGATCGAAGCTGATGACCGGGCCGCCCTTCAAGCCAAGATCCCCGACGGCTATGAGCTCCTGGCGATTCGGGTTCTCTAACCCTCAGGCGATCTTGTCTGCGATCGCGGACATGTGCGAGGCGAGCGCGTAGGCCGCGTGCCGATCGAGGCTGTGCCGGTTCCGGTCGTACCGGTCGACCATGCGTGCGTCTGACCACCGCCCGAATGCCTGCACGTCGCGGGTGCTGACGCCCGCGTCGAGAGCGGATGTCGCTGCAGCGTGGCGCAACTGGTGCGGGTGCACGTGCCCCAGGCCCGCGTGACGGCCCAGAACCTCGATGCGGCGGTATGCGTCGTGCCGGGTCATCTGTCGCCCCGTGCGGGTCGTGAGCAGCGGCCCGGACGTTCTGTCGCCGGCGGCACGGTCAAGGATCCGAAACACCATCGGCGGCAGCGGGATGGTCGCTGGCTTCCCGCCCTTACCGACGAGGTGCAGCACCCGGTGGCCGCGCTCGTACCCGGCGAAGTCCTCGATCTGCACGCCGACCGCTTCGGAGCAGCGGAGCCCGAGCATCCCGAGGAGCGTGACGAGTGCGGTGTGCTGTGGGGATCGTTCCTGTGCTTGCAGGAGCAGCTTCTCGACGTCGTGGGATGTGAGGCGTGTCAGGCGGTTGTCGTCGTAGAACACCTTCGGGCGCCGCACCATGACGGTCGGGTCCTGCGGGATGCGCCCGTCTGCGACCGCCACACGGTAGAACACCGACAGCCCACTCAGGTACACGTAGACGGTGGACTTCTTCAGCCCCTGATCTTCGAGCAGGTAGTGCGTGTACAGCTCGAGCTCGGCGCGAGTGGCGTGGAGGATGTCGCCCGGGTGCCACGCCCGGAACCGGTCGATGATGGCCCGGTAGGTTCGGCGGGAGTCGCTTGAGTATCGGGCGAGGAACGTGGTGATCGCGGCGTCGGTCTCGGTGAGTGCGATGAGCGGGCGCGCGGCGGTACGGTGGTGCATGGTCGTCTCCAGCTAGTCCTGGTGTCGGCTAGCCCTCGCCCGCGGTTGCCGCCGCGGCGGGGGCGTTTCTGTTCGTGGACAGAGAAGCTACCTCGGCGAGCCGCAACCCCGCAACAGGTCCGCTTTTGCAGGCATACCCCCTCCGATGCGTGCTAAAGTAGTTCCATGCACGCATAATTACCCGAAACGGAGCGGCGAGCGATGACCACAGAAATCGAACTCACAGGACGAGCGGCCGGTGGCGCGGCACGAGCGGCGCGGATGAGCAGCGCGGAACGATCCGCCGCAGCTAAGAGAGCCGCTGAAGCTCGCTGGGGCGGCGGCGGCGAAGTCCGCGAGGTCCTCGCCGGCTCTCCTGACAGCCCCCTGCGCATCGGCGAGGCGGCGGTCGAGTGTTACGTCCTCGACGACGGAACCCGCGTCATCACCCAGGCGAGCATGCTGCACGCGATTGGACGATCTCGGCGCGTGCCGGGAGCCGAGGGATCCGATGAGTCCCTGCCTCCGATTCTCCGCGCCAAGTCGATTCGCCGATTCATCCCCGACGATGTGATCGAGCAGGCCCAGCCCATCTCGTTCAAGCTTCCGAATGGTGTCCGGGCAAATGGGTACCGCGCCGATCTGCTCCCGACGATCTGTGAGATCTACTTGGCTGCTCGCGCCGATGGCGCGCTCCCGCCGAACCAGCGGCACATCGCCCAGCAGGCCGAGATTCTTGTCCGAGCACTCGCCCATGTCGGCATCATCGCACTCGTCGATGAGGCCACCGGCTACCAGGAGCTCCGCACCAAGGACGCACTCTCGAAGATCCTTGAGGCATTCGTCGCCAAGGAGCTGCAGCCGTGGGTGAAGACCTTTCCGCCGGAGTTCTACCGCGAGATGTTCCGGCTCCGTAACATCCCGTACGACCCGGCTTCCGTCCACCGCCCGCAGTACTTCGGCGTCCTCACGAACGACGTCATTTACGATCGTCTCGCGCCCGGCGTGCGCGAAGAGCTGAAGGCCGCACAGAAGAAGTCCGAGAAGAAGTCCGGGAAGATGTTCCAGCATCTGACGCAGAGCATTGGCTACCCGAAGCTCCGAGAGCACCTTGGGAGTGTCGTCACTCTGATGCGGTTGTCCACGGACTGGGACGACTTCAAGGCGAAGCTGAACATGATCCACCCGTCCTACAAGCACTCGGCCATGCCGCTCTGGAACGACTCCGATTTCGGCCTCTGACACAACGACGAAACGCCCCCTCGAACCCGCCGTGATGGCGAGCCCGGAGGGGGCGTTTCTGTTTCGCGCGGGAGTCAGGATGGTAGGAACGACAACGGGATGTGACGGGATGCTAGGACCCGCGTGATGGCGACGTTGTCGTCTGTGTCGAGCCCCTGGATGTCTAGCCAGGGTTCTGGCTGGTCCGCCGCCCGCAGGTACAGACTGGTCAGGTTGTCGACAACTTCCAGCGAGATGCCCGAGGCGATCTCTTGTCCGGCGTAGTACGCGTTCCAAGGCATGATCGGAGCGTACTAGCGACAGGCGCTATCTGCGCACGAGTGTGTGCGTCGGACGTTTGGGTACGATCGGCGCATGGGGAAACGTCGACGTCGTTCATCTGGTAACTGGTGGGCCGGGAGTACTGGGGGTGTCTCGCACTGGCTCCTGGTGGCAATCGTCGGCGTGCTGGTGGTCGGCACAGGGGCGCTCTCTGCATACGCGCTGAACCGATCCGCCCCGACAACCGCCGCCCCTCTCCCGATCCGGACGGAGTTCAGCTACGGGAGTGAACGCGAGCCGGTCACCACGATCGCCTTCCTAGGCGACTCCTGGGCAGGCGGCGCGGGGGTCCCCGGGGGCGGACCCGACAACAGTTATGCCGCACGCACCGCGCGCGAGATCGGCTGGCCGTACGACATCTTCGCGGGGGGAGGAACGGGCTACACCTTCCCCGAGAACACCCGTTTCATGTCGCGCGTCGCGCCGCTGATCGAGGCCGCACCCGATGTTGTTGTGGTGCAGGGGAGCAGCAATGACTACCGCGCCAGCGAAGAAGAGATCCGGCAGGCTGCCGACGAAGTATTCGCCGCGATCCGTGCGGGACTCCCCGAGGCTCGCATCTACGCTCTCGGTGTTTTCGATTCCCCGGGCGCCCCAACAGATCTGAACGACGTCAGCCGCCGCGCCGTGTCGGCCGCGGCGGCTGCTTCTGGCGTCACATGGATCGATGGCAACGCCGACGGTTGGCTGAACGTCGAAACTGACTTCGCGGATGGCTATCACCCGAACGAAGGTGGGCACCAGAAGGTCGCTGACCAGCTCGCTGCCTATCTTGAGGCCCAGTAACACCTAGGGGGTAGGCGTCGCCCCAGGTGCGATGTACGCCGTGGCAGCGGACACCGTGGCAGCAGCGTTGGTGGCCAACGTCACCTGCGTGGCGCTGTTGTAGGCGGCGATCGTTGTGACCAACGTCACATTGGTTCCGCCTGCACCGCGCACCCGGATCTTCTTGCCCACGTCAGCCGCGGTGAATGCCGCAGTAGCTGACGTCAAGGTGGCAGCCCCGGACGTCATCGCCGCGTCGACCACCACGCGGTCGGAGGCGAGCGCGGTCAGGTTGCGGAGTGCCATGCGCGAGATATCCATCGTGATCGTCGCCGTGGCTGGTGCGCCTACTGTCTGGATGGAGACGCGCAGATCACCGGTCGCATCCGAGGGGACAACGACCTTCGCCCAGAACGCCCCGTCGCAGTCGGCGTGCATCGAGTACGGCCCCCGGATCAGGGACTTGTACCCGGTGGAGGTGTTGTAGTCCACGACGAGCGAGTAGGCGGGTCCGGTGCCACCCGAACCGCTTGTTGAAGGTGCCACGAGGTTTGCCTCGAACCCCGTCGTTTTGATCTTCGCGCAGAATTCGACGATGTCGCCAGGGAAAGCCGATGACGTTGCGTCAGCGATGTTTGTCTGGAGGTTGATCGTCCCGCCGCTGCCCGCGTCGATCGAGACGAGCTGGTGCCCGTAGCCGTCCGAGTCGGTCGTGCGGGTGAAGGTCACCGTGGAGGTACCGAAGCGCCGCCAGCCGTCAGCGATGCCGTCGCCGGCGATCTCGTTACCGCCGTTCTTGCTGTCGGTGAGGAACATGCCTGTGACGCCGAGGAGGTTCCCGATCTCACCCGCGCGCGTGGGAAGCGGGGGCACGAGGTTCCGGAACATCCGCGACAGGACAGGACCGAGCTTCGCGCCCATCCGCTTTGTCCCCAGGTATGAGGGGTGGACGTTGTCGGTCTGCGCGAGGGCCGTCCGGAAGAGACCAGTAGCCGGGTCCGTGAGCGTCTCGTTGTAAGCGACGAAGTCGTAACCACACTTTCCCGCGAATCGGAGGAGCGCACGGTTCCATACGTCGGCCTGCGCGTTCGCCGCCGTGCTGTCTGCGCGGAGGGGTACGGCGCACACGATCACCCTGATGCCAGCAGCAGCAAACGTGTCGCAGATGCTTGCGTAATCGGCGAGATCCCGCGCGAGACGGAGGGTCGGCAGGTTATTGGTACCGGCCAGCACGTGCACGACCGCCGGAAGCGGGGACAGTGCGAGGATCTGGTCAACGAACCCCTCCGACACGAGCTGCTGTATCGTTCGTCCCCCAGCGGCGAATGCCCCCCGGAAGGAGACGGGCGCGCCTGCGGCGAGAAGGCCGTAGGTGACGTGCCCGTCCGTAGCAGTGGTGGTCGAGTTTCCGTAGTTCGCGGTGATCGAGTCGCCGAGTGCAGCGATACCGTCCCCGGCGTACCGATCGAGCGCCGACCCGCCCGCAACGATCGGCGCTACGACTGCATCAATCTTGGCACTTAGCGCCCCTCCGATCGCGGACGCATCGTTCGCGACGTCGGTAGCGACCTGGGAGATTGCTTCGTCGTACTGGGTCTCGAGCTTGTTGAGTCGGGTCGCTGAGAGGGGTTTGGTGGGGTCGTTGTTCACCCACGACTGCTTCGTGTATGCCATTGGTTACTCCACAGGGTCGGAGGGTGAGAGAAGAAGAACGAGGGCCGCGGCTACCACGGCGAGGAGGCAGACGCGGCCCATCGGGTTACTGAGCCGCCTTGCGCGCAGCTTTCAGGCCAGCGACAAAATCGGTGGTGTCGGCCTTGAGCTTGACGTTCACGATCCGCTCCGAGTTCGTGGCTCCCTCGTTGGGCACGATGAAGACCCCAATGCCGGCGAACGCAGCGATGGCGATTTGCAGCCACTCGGCACCTGTGACGCCGTCCGTGAGGAACGACAGCAGTGACACAAGAGCAGCCGTGGCGAACGCAATGATCGTCTTCGCGTAGGCGCCCACGTTCGAGGGGAAGTTGGGGACCGCGTACACGAGAACCGCGCCGAGGCCGATGACGCCCAGGTTGATGAGTTCCTCGGTGGTGACGATGTCGTCGGCCATCGCCGTGACGAGAACGCCGGCGACGGCTAGGAGGACGTAGAGCAGGGATTTGGCGTAGAGCTTCATGTGTTCCTCCGGGAACTAGAAAGCGCCGCCCATGTGGACGGCGCGGGATGGTTTGGGGGTGGGTTAGTTGAAGGGGCTGAGACCCCACGGCAACACGGGCCGCAGGATCGGTTCGTCTTCCTCACCAGGACGCGGCATATGAGTCGCCGACCCCCACTGGGTGAACACGTCACGCAACCACCGAGACAACGCGCCACGGAAACGGGTATCCGCGTTCTTCAACTCCGTCACTTCCTGACGAAGCTCAGCGATCGCCGCGAGCATCTCCTCACGGTCCGCCCTGCGCTGCTCCCGCAACTCCTGTATCTCTTCATGCTTCTGCGCGTTATCCGTCAACACCCGGTCAACGAACGCCGCCGGGTCGTTCTGGTAATCGGCTAGAGCCGCGTCCGCCTGTTCAGCACGCGCCGCATCCTTCGGAGACTCCCCCGACGCAACACGACGCGCCCGACGCCGGCGAACCACCTTCGTGATCTGCTGCCGCCCCACCAACGCAACAGCCACAAGCCCGAGGGTCGAGATGATCGCTACAAGTACCTGATCGCTCACTCATCACCCTCCTGCCGTGCCACTTCGTCAATGAGATCGAAGACCCTCAACGTGAGGACGATGAGAGCTGTCACGGCAAGAGCAGCCGACAACGCGGCCGAGCTCGTACGCACTGTCGCCGACGCGATGAGGAATACCACGTACAACGTGAGACACGAACCCAAGACGAACTTGGATGTGAGCTCGAGTTTGAACCGTTGGAACACGAGCCCGGCCAGCGCGGTGAGCGCAGACACGCCGATGCCGGCGGCGAGGAGAGGGCTGAACCATGCGGCAGTGAACTCACGTACCGCGTTCGAACCGAACACCACACCGAACACGCTGAAGGCGATCAACACCACGTCGAAGACGGGAAGGCCGATGCGGAACACGGGGCGGAAACGTTTCTGCACCCGCACCATCGAATGCGCTTCCGGATGCCAGATGCTCGCCCGGTACAACCTGCTGAACATCAGCCGTTCAGAAGTGCAGTGCCGAGAGCCTTCACGATGTCCGGCGCGAGAGCATCCCGCAGCTCGGCAGCGAGGCTCGGAACGTCGACGGCACCGGCGGAGATCTTGCTGATGTCTGTGCGCGCGGCAAGTGCGGTCGCCGACGTCGAGGCGATGAACCCGGCAGCAGGGTACTTGACGCCCGCGTTCCGCCCATCAGGCGTCTGCGCGTCGATCTGGTAACCCCACACATGCATGGGGAGGCGAGCGGCGACAGCCAGCACGATGTTCTCCGCGATGATGTCGAGGTGCTTCTTCTCTTCTGCGTCGAATGCCATGTTGTCCTCCTGAGGGAATGGTGTCGCGTTGCCGCCAGACGCCGGTTGGGCCTGGTCGATGGGGTAGCCGAGGATCGTCTCGGTCCACCCGAGGTAGGGGCGCCCGATCTGACGTTCGCGTTCAGCGATGGTGCATGAGCCGGTCTGGCTCCACCCGGGGTAGTCAGTGCAGGCGACACGTCCTCCGCCGAGGCTGATGACGACATCGCCGGCACGGTCGTTCGGGGTGCCGCCGTCCCCGTTGCGCCTCCCCCACCAGACCGGCACGCCCGCGGGCGGGTTACGGTCTCCGGGGTGCTTGCCGGGGGTGCTCAGCCACGCCGCGTACGCGGTCGGCCACGACCCGCTCACGCTCGCACCGTGGGCCTTGTACGCCTGCCAGACGTAATGCAGGCACATGCCCGCCTGGATGTTCCTGTAGCTGAGGAGCGTCCGCCCCGCAGCGATCCCATCGACACCCATGAGGAGGCCCTTTCAACGACGAAACCCCCGGCGATTGCCGAGGGCGGTAGAACAGGTGGTGCGTGATTACGCGATGCGGAGGGCCTCCACGTAGGTGCCGTCGTAGCCGTCCGTGCCCCACGTCGAGTTCCCGTAGTTCGACCACAACTGCAACTTGTCGCCAGCAGCGAGGAGCATGATCTGGCTCAGCGCCACCGTCGCGTCCTCGAGCGCTTCCTTATACGTGCGGCCCTGCACACGCGATGCCCCATTCACATAGAGGTCGCCGCGCACCGTGCCGCCGCCCGGACCGGAGTAGTAGAAGCGTGCGTTCACCTGGTACCGGCCGGTTACCGGCATGATCAGGCCGTTGTCGGTGAGGGTCATCCCGCCCGACGAGTCCTGCAACGCGACCGTCGCAACCTGACCGCCAGACATGTTCTGGAACCCGGCCGTCTTACCCGCATGCCCGAAGACGATGCGCGCACCTGGAACGAGGCCCCAAGCTCCGCCAGCACGGCGGTACAGTTCCCCGTTCGTCGTGTCAGACCAGTAGATGCCCTCACGTGCCGAAGAACCCGACACTGCGGTGCGTTCCGAAGTTGGCCCCACCCGGAGGTTCCCCGAACGCGCCGCCGCGCGAGCAGCCTCCGAAAGGTCCGGCCCAAAGTCAGGGGCCTGAGCGTTCGTCCACGTCGGCGTCCCATAGGTGGCGTCAGTTCCGGTGCTAGCCATTCGAATCTCCTAAAGTCATCGGGTTCCGGAGAACCGCAGTGCGCCAGAAAGGTCGTCACGTTCGGGGCCATAACGACCCCGCCATTTGTTGAAACCACCGCCGGGCGCGGTCACACCGATACCGCCCGTGTTGTCCCGCAACCACTCCCCCCAACCGGAAGGAAGCCGCACCCAGCCAGACCGGGCAGGCATACCCGTAACCTCGAGCAGGGTTGGTGGACCACCGGGGATAGACCCGTGAGGGTGCAGCGCGTAGGCCGCGTTACCGACCTGCTGGATCAGCGGCAGGTAGATCTCCGCGCCGATGTTCCATGCACCGGCCAGCGCCTGACGCACAGCCTCGCCGTACGTCCAGATGCCGTCGTTGTTGTTCGATGCCCACGGCGAATCACCCCACCACGAGGTCTGATACCTGCCCGACCCGTTCGCCTGCACCAGCAGGTTCGCGAAAGGTTGAGGCTGCGGCACGATCGGCGGCGGCTCAACAGGCGGCAGTGGTGGCGCATACGTGCCAGGTTTCCCCAACACGGTCCGCGACTGCCAGTCAATGACGACCGTGTCACCAGACGTCGGAGCGGTGCCCAGGAAACGCATCTGGTAATCGGTCGTGGCAACCGTCACCGTGGCAATGTCGCCCGTAACAAACTTGATCACCCCGTCAGTCGGCAACGGTTGCGCCGGCCCCACAACGCGAGGCACCCCGTCCGTCACCTGCAAGCGCACGTTCATGCCCTGCACCGGCGGCGTCCAACCGTCACACTTCACAGCGATCTGCGTGCCATTCAGGTTGACCAGTGCAAGGTCACCATCCATGTCGAAGAACACGCCCGTGAACGACTGCACCCGAGGAATCGACTGAATCGACCGGGCAATGTCCTGCTCAAACGTCGTCACAGGGAAAGCACCTCCCGGATCGTGACCGTCATCGTCGCCTCATCAGAGATATCCGTCTGACGCACCTGACCCGACAACGGCCGATCCCAACCGACCACCTCAACGAAGTCACCGATCTCCACCAGCGGGTTCATCACACACACCACGCGGCGATCCACATACTGAGCACGAATCGCACGGGCAAG
The DNA here is from genome assembly GCF_003635115.1 of Microbacterium sp. AG1240. Classification (GTDB taxonomy): domain Bacteria; phylum Actinomycetota; class Actinomycetes; order Actinomycetales; family Microbacteriaceae; genus Microbacterium. Next base: position 539,292 of record NZ_RBXJ01000002.1, on the reverse strand, counting down.
CTCACGCTCCACCGCGAGATCCGCCGACGCCTGATCCGTCACCTCAGGGGACGAGTGATACGCCGTATGCACGTCGTCCTCACCCAGAGCCCCCGTCGCAACCGCCCGCGCATAGATCGGTGTGCCATCCGCGGCCTCGTAGACCCCGATGACCTCGTTCGGCACATCATCGGACTCCACCGAGTGCCCAACATCCAGCACGGTCCCGTACTCACCGAGCTCGAGCGTCATCACCACGTCACCCACGTTCGGGGCGACCGTGATCCGCGCATCAGACGTAGGAATCAGAACACCACCCAGCGCGGCAGCAAGGGTCTCAGCAGCCTCAAGCCGCTTCCCCTTCTCAGCCGTCCACGTCAAACCAGACGGAACCACCACATCCGGGAGAGACTCCTTCACCGGAAGAATCCCGATACGCCGCAACTCCGCCCAACACGTCGTCTCCGACGAAGGCTGCTCCGGCGAACGAAACCCTGCCCGCTTGATCCGCTCATCCAGCGAACGAAACTCAACCGTCACAGACGAAGCAATAACCGTCGAAATCCCGTTCACGTCCGCAACCGAATCGGCAGCATCCGTCACCGCAGTCACCTTGAACCAGCCCAACAGCACCCGCTCCGAAAACCGGCCCGCAGACACCACCACACTGATCGTCAACACCGCACCAAACGGCGACAACGTACCCGACGTCCCATTCGGAACCGCCGACTCCCCCGCCACAGACGGAATCACCAACGTCCCAGAACCCGAATACTTCACCGCCGAATTCATGTCACCCGACAACGACCAACCAGTGAACCGCTGATCCTGCAACACCCGATCCGTGCCACGAAACACGTCACACACCGTCTCAACCGTGAACGACCCAGACAACGCATCAACAAGCGCCGCAGTACCCTCACGCATCCGCAGACCCCGCCAACTCATAACGACGCGACGCCGCAAGATACGAAGCGTTATCACTGTTGAACGCCGCATACGTGGAGTAGTACGCGTTCAGGTCTGCGTATGTCAGCAGCGGGATGAACAGCCCAGGCACCGGCGGGGACACTTCGTCACCGCTGATCCGCTGAATCAGGTCTGATCCACCCCACCGAACCGTCAGTCCCTCCTCCACGATGTCGCTGACACCGAGGAACAGAGGAGCCGTGATCCGAGCATTGAAGTCCAGCCCGGGACGGATGCACAGCACAGGGACAGTCGTCGTGTTGTAGTCGCCAAGCATCGCCTGCACGCGGTCAGCGTCCTCAAGCGAATCGCAGTACACGTCCGCAACGAACCCCGACAACCCCCGGCGGGGCTCGCTGACCATCACGCCCACACGCCGGCCCCGCGGATACACCACAGCACCAGGCGTCGGCCGCGAGATCTCCGCAGCAGCACTGTCCGACATCGACACCCGCACAGCACCCTCAGGCGCCAACGGGTTATGCATCCACGTGAACGGCGAGATCACGCCCGCGCCCGCCAGCGACTCCTCCGGGTACAACGAACCCGGCAACAACTCCTCAGACGGCGCTAGCCCCGAGAACGTCTCGCCAAGAACCGCCGGATCAGTGAAACCGAGCGACACCCCAGCCCCATCGAACAACTCCGCACGGTACGAAACCACCGCATTGAACGGAACCTCGAAATCGATGCGAGACACAGCCCCCGAAACCGGCAGACGCACCATGCCACGCACCTGCATAGACCGGTTCCGTGACGTGCGAGTCACCGTGATCGAAGAAACCCCCGACAGGTCAGTGACCAGCACCTCAACAGACGGACCCCGACCAGCCTCAGCGGCCCGGATATCCAAGGCAATTTCAGCCACGCGAAACCCCCTGACCAAACCCGCGACGTCGCGACGCAGTATCCGCAGCGACCGCACTACTCGCAATCACACGCGCCTGCGTCAGAATCGAACCGTTCTCATCCACAAGCGTGATGCGATCCGGGAACGACACCTGCCCCTGCGGAGAAGCGCCGAGCCGATTGAGGGCGTCGTACGCGATCCCAATGTTCCGGTCCCGCTGATCCGGCTTCCCCGAGATGTACGCCTCCCAGATGGTCTCCGGCTCAGCAAACTTCTGCCGCCCACCAGGGCGACCGGCGTAGATCCCCGTGGCGAAACCGCCGTTAGCGAAGGCCTCGGTCATTCCCCGCTGGTAGTCGAATAGGTTGCCGTTCGCGGAGTCCGGGAACGCGCTCGGTTTGAGCGGCCCGTACTGCTGGATCATGTTCAGCGTCACCGTCTTCTGCGGCGCGATCCGATTCAGCGAAGCCTGGAAAGCCTCCACCCGACGCTGCGCTTCATCAGCACCATTCAGGTTGACCTGCGTAGAAATGGCCTCCGGGGTAGCAACAAGCTGGTTCGCATAATTACGCGCCGCCTGCTCAGAATCACCCAACGCAATCCGCGTGTTGATGATCTTCTGACGACCAGCGTCAAGGATCCCCTGAACCGCCTCCGTCGAACCACCCATGAACGAAACCGAAGCCGCATAGTCGTTCGTCGACTTCGCAACATCGAGCATCGCGCCGAGCGTGTTGCGCCCCGCCTCAGTCGTCACATCCAGTGACGCAGACCCGCCCTGCAACGCCTCGTCGAGACCAGCGACAGCGTCGTGGAAAGAGATCGTGGCCTGTTCCACATCGAACTGCGCCGAACCGAAGTTACGGATCGAATCAGCCAGATCACTGACCTGCTGCTGAGCATCCCCAGCCGCGAGAGCCAGAGACCCCAACGCCTCCTGCTGACCCTCCGCAGCGCCCATCGAACCCTCAGCAGCCTCAGTCGAGTCCGCCGTCGCCGCAGCAAGGTTCTCGTGACCAGCCTTCGCGTCCTCAATATTGACGCCGAGCTCGCGCACCGTATTGATCGCGTTACCGAGAGTGGAGTTGAAGCCCAACGACTCGTCATGCGCACCGCGCATACGCTCCATCAGATCCTCGTACGCGCTACCGCCCTCAAAGACGGCATCCGTGAGCTCCTTCTGGCTGATACCCAGATCCCTCACCGCGTCGTACGCGCCGCCCTCCTGCAACTTTTTCGCGATCAACTCACGCGAGTAGTCGGTGAGCACGCCCGTCGACTCATCGAGGGTGTCTCGCAACTCAGCAGCAGCAGACGCCATCCGCTGGTTCGTCGAGATCCACACGGCGGCAGCGGCAACCGCGACGCCGATGGCGATACCCCACGGGCCACCCATGAAAGCCGCAGCAGAAGACAGTGCACCCTTCGTCGACGCGGATGTGAGGCCCAGCGTCTGCATGGCGATACGGAACTCGACGATCTTCGGGATCGCCAGGAGAGCGCCGCCACCTACGAGACCGATCGCCGCCAGAACACCGCCGAGGACCAACGTCCCCTGCTGCACCCATTCGGGGAGCTCAGTGAACCCCTCAACCAAACCAGTGAGGCCCTGAACCAGAGCACGCAGAGGGCCATCAGCGCCTGCCCCCATCTGAATGAACGCTGTCTCGAGCGCACCGGTGAACGCTTCCCAATCACCCATCAGGTTGTCGAGACGTTTCGCCGCAGTCTCAGCCGCATACCCCTGGTCATCGACCGCAGAAGTCCAGTCCTTGATACCGGACTCACCTTCGCGCAGCAGGATGTTCGCGCCACGAATAGCGTCCTGGCCGAAAATCATTGCCAGGGTCGTGTCCTTCTGCTGCTGCGTCATCCCAGCAAGCGAAGACGACAGCTCGCCGGCCAACCCAGACAGGCCGATGAACTGCCCCGAAGCGTCATAGGCCTCGAGCCCGAGACTCGCCATCAGGGTCTTGACTTCCTCCGTCGGGTTCGCCAGACGCAGCAGCATCGTCCGCATCGACGTACCAGCATCAGATCCGAGCATTCCCGCCGAGGCAAAAGCCGACAGCGTGCCGACCGTCTCATCGACAGAGAGCCCAAACTGGGACGCAACAAGACCGGCCTGGTTCAAAGCCGCACCCATATCGGTGACATCACCCATCGCCTTACCGGCACCAGCGGCGAGGAGATCGGCTACGTGAGACGCGTCCTCGCCCTTGAGCTGGAACTGCTGCATCGTCGTAGCCGCGATGCCCGCAGCCTCCGCAACACCCAGACCACCAGCCGCAGCAAGGTCAAGCGCACCAGCAAGACCGCCACCAAGAATGTCCGACGCCGAGATGCCAGCCTTAGCGAGCTCCTCTATAGCGTTCGCCGACTCAGTCGCGGAGAACACCGTCGAAGCACCCGCTTCAAGCGCAGCCTCACGGAGAGCATCCTGACTATCCGCAGCATCCTGACCCGTAGCGATGACATACGACATGGCCTGGTCGAACTGTGCGTACGCGTTGATCGCGACACCGATGCCCGCCGCGAGCAGGCCGCCCGCGACAACACCGGACCGCCCAAGCGTCTCCATGGCCTTCTTCGTCTGCGCCAACTTCTCGCCCTGCGAACCAACACCGCGGGTAGCCTCAGCGGCCTCCTGCATCCCCTTCGTATACTCAGCAACCTGAGCTGAAAGGCGGACCTTCACAACGCGTTCAGCCACGCGATCACCCGCCCCTAAATGACGAAACCCCCGGCTATTGACCAGGGGTTTGTTTGACTCGGTAGACTCAGCGCATGTTGCTGCTGGTCATTTTTCTGGGGCTTGCCGCTCTCGCCGTATTCGGCCTGATCGGCTTCTTTGTGCTGGGGAGCACCTCACGCGCACGAAGGAAAGCAGAAGAGTCCGCGGACACCCTGCTCGATGAAGCCTTCGACGGGCGGCCGTCTGTCACCTACAAGGTCAACATGACGACCATGAAGTACGAGACGATCGTCTCCGGCGCTGAGGCCCGCGGTTACCGGCTCGAGCATCAAGCCGACAATCAGTACGGCCCGCACACCCTCATGTTTCGGAAGGCGTAGGACCACCCTCCGCGCGGACCCTCCACGAAATAGCCCAGTCATCTTCGGGCTTGATCAGCTTCCGACGCACTTCACGTGCCTTGTCGATCGCGTCCTGCGCGAAGTCGATGACAGGCTCAGCGACAAACCGACCCGTCGATTCTGTTGACAGAGGATTGAAGGCAGGGTTCGTGGCATCCTTCACGGGTATACCGTGAGGACCGCGAGGCTCATGCTCAGCATCCCAAGAAGCCAGCAGCAGGGCACGGTCGCGGTCACTGTATTCCGACTCGCGGACAGTCACCGACCGTGTCACCCAAGAAGGATGCTTCGGATCCTCCCGTAGGTAGGTAGTTACTTCGGCTGGCTCGAAGCCTTGGAACCGGCGCGGCGAGATGCCCTGTTCGCGGGCAAGCTGGACAGCAAGCCCGCCCCCGCTTTTCCCAGTTTCTCGAGCTCCGTGATCGCGTCGAACACGTTAAGGCCCCAGATCACTGTCCCTACATTGTTCTGGTGTGCCGTGGCGAGAACCGAATAGAGCTCAGCCCAAGTGACCTGATCTATGTCCTCGCCGTTGACGGTGATGCTCGCCGCCGGATAGTCACGCGGTAGCTTGTGCTGGTTGTAGCCGATGGTGCTGTCCGCGTAGACCAGCTTCTTCGGACGGCCCTGCTCACTGTCTCGGAAAGTGCGCGGCGGGTGCTCCGCTACTAGCTGTTGCCAGTCATCCGTCGAGATCCGGCTGAAGACCAGATGCACGACCTCCCCGTCCACGACAACATCGAGCGGCTCGACGACTCGCTGCTCGATCTTCGCTCGCTGCCGTGCGATCAGATCCTTGAGATCAGACACTTCCTGCTCCTCACCATTCCTCACCAGAGAGAAGAGACCGGGGGTGGAGCCTGGTGAGGGAACCCCACCCCCGGAGCATTACGATCAGGCGCCGGCTGCAACCTCGACCTCACGGTGAACCTGGCCACGAACGTTGAGCTTCTGGATCTTCACAGCCTCAGAGTTCTGCGCCGGCGGAACATCCCGCGGAATCGAAGTCGTCACCGGAATCACCGCGTTCAGAACATCGCCCGCCACGAAGGTGTGACCGTTCGGGTAACCCAGCGAGTGGATGAGGTAACCATCCGTGCCAGGAGTGCCGAGCGTGGTCTCCACGTCGGTGGGCGTCACACGGTTGTACACCCAACGGACCTCGACCGTGTCCGTGACCGTGCCGTCGAGCTCGAGAGCCTGAGCAAGCGTGTACCGGCCGGTCGTGATCGTCGCGATCGTGGTGTCATGCATGAAGCCGTCCGCGGTCAGGCCATACGTGAGCGGGGTCGCATCAGCAATCTCCGCGGCAGTCGGCGCAGACGGAACCGCAAGGGTCTCCGCCCAAAGAACGGTGCCACGGCCATCTGCCGCAAATCCCGGCTGAACATTTTCGGGCATTCTGTCTCCTAAGAGGCCAGGCCCCTACCGGGGCGATTTAGCGCCACCGGACGGCAACGCAAGTCCAACGACAAACGCCCCACCATCCTTGGCAGGGCGCAACGTCGTAACCGGTTTCACATCAAGAGGCGACTCGCCTCGACGTGAACCGCAAAGTCATATCAAGCATGAAGAGACGCGCCTTCGAATCGAACGAAACCGCACCCTCCTCAACATTGTCCTGAGGCATCCGAATCGGATCACACACACGACCAGCAACCGTAAGAACACGGCCAAGCATCTGCCCCATCACCGCATCAGCAAGCAACAGAACACCGTCCGCATCCACAGCCACCACGCGAACGTCGTACTCAAGCTCACGAGTCGAATCACGGTCCTGCAACGCCGTATAACGCGCATCATTCAAAACCGGAACAGACGGGAACACGATCACATAGTTCGCACGAACGAGCTCGTTGTTCGTCGTCACCCGGACAGTCGTCTCAACCTTGCCCGAAAGAACCGAAGGCTCAGACAACGCGGCCTTGAAAGCAGCAAACTCAGCTCTCACTTCTCCACCGCCTCCGCCGTCGCATCACCAATAGCGATCTCGAGACCCTTGAAGAAGTCCGCCTCGTTGTTCCGCAACGCATTCCGGCCCGCATGCTGAGGCGCAGACCGAACGTTGCCTGTCGCGTCCTCAACCAGACCAAAGGAACCCTGCCCCTTACCAAGGTTCGGGCCGATCTCAGCAACAATCTCCTCAGCACGGATGCCCTGGCCACCCTTGACGTCATAGTCAACCGATGCCGCGTAACCGGCGAGACCAGTGCGTCGAGCACCCGCCCGCCACTCATCCTTAATACTGCGCGCCGTCACCGTCAGCGCCTTCCGAATCAACGGGGCCGCAGCGCGAGGCGCAGTATCCATCGACGAAGCCAACGACATGAGCTCCGAAAAATCGGCATCATCAGCCACAGCAGCCCCCTAGTCGAGCTCGGTCACCGAGTACCGGTGAGCCGTTACCTGGCCCATGTCCGGGACACCATCCGTCGTGTACTTCCGGCCCACCAACGCCGGATCAGACGCGGACGACAACACCTCAACCGCAGTACCACCGGGCAGGACCACATTCACATTCGGGATCACACCGTCACCGGGATCCGTGTCCTCATCAGCAACCAAAGTCGCCGGCTGGACCGGGATACTCACGATGATCGACTGCGAGGTAAACAACTGCGACGACGAATCATCCGTCGAGACCGCAGTATTCGCATACTTCACACGAGCCGGCCCCTCATAGATCGAAGTAAACGACTCGACTGGGTCACCGGTCTCCTCATCCGTCACCTCGACCAGACGGCCAGCACGAATGGTTTCTGTCATCCGCGACACAGCCTGAGCCCGCAGACCCGGGAGAGCCCACGCAATATCCGCGCCAAGACTCACCATTCGTCAGCGCCCTCGTAAATGGGGACGCCGGCAATGTCAGCCCCACAAGAGCAGTACAGAGCGCCAAAGTTCAGCGCGCACCACGCGAGATGCATTGACGCCGCACCGATCATGTCAATCGAGAACGCATCCTTTGTGTCGTTCCGCAGCCCAAGCAGCGTCCACCACTCCTCGCGGATGCCGACCCGACCGCTACCCGACTGGAACGTTCGGGACGTCGACCCGTCATCCACCGAGACGGTCACCTGAGTCGCATCATCAGGGCGCTTCACCTGAGCCACAACAGACTCACGGACGACGTAATCAACCTTCGCCTGGTCGGGCGCAGAAGCGTCAAGCTCCGCCCGGCGAATCTCGATCAGCATCTCCGCGTCGGAGATCCACATCGCCCACTGCTGCTCAGTCACAGATCCGGGTTCGGGGGCGGCCACACCGAGTGCTACCGCGATGTTCGCTGGTGTTACGGCCATGACCGCCCCCTCCCGTTGTTACTTCTTGGTGCGAGTGCTGGGTTTGGTCTCTTCGACCTTGTCCCAGCCCTCAGCGAAGCGGTCGTCCTTCTCGTCAGCGACAGAGACAACGACCTTCGTGTTGGTGTTAATGAACTTCGACATCAGACGTTCGCGACCTTGTCGACCACCGTTGCGAAGGCGTCAAGATCCATGACCGCCCAGCCATAAACGACCTCGGCACGGAGGGCGATCTGGTTCTTGCGCTTCAGGTCGCCGAGACCGTCCGGGTCGCCGTAGCGGATCAGCTCGACGGGAATGTTCTTCTGGACACCCCAGCGGAACGCGTCCCACTGCCCGACGATGGCCTTGACGCCCGAAGCCGACGCGATCTCAGGCGCACCCGAAACAGTCGAGGACGAGAACGCGCCGAGACCCTCGAAGGAGGTGACGTTCGAGCCGAACCCGAGCTCCGGGTACTTCTTGCGGCCGTCGGCATACCGGGACGTGGCGATCGTCCACGCGTAGGTCGGGTCGAACGCGATACCGTTCGGCACGTAACCGTCCGCGATGACCAGACCCGCGGCCTGCTCAATCACGAGATCCGGCGTGGTGAGGGTCGCGGTGGTGATCTCCACCGAGTTGGTGGTCGTCGCGATGCGGTCACCAACGACGATGGAAGCCGCGGCAGCGCCCGTACGAGGGTTGATGCCGTGGAAACCGCCGAGGTCGAGGGCTCGGGCCAGCGCCAGGCCACCCTCATCTGCGAGAGCCTGGAGGATGCCGAGCTGGTAGGCCTCGTCGGCCCACTGGACTTCCTCGTTGAACCGCATCGTGACCTGGAACTTGTGCGGCGTCGCGATCTTCGTGCCGAACGTGGCGTTGGTGTCTGCCTTGTCCGCGCCCTCAGCGACAAGCTCAGCCTTGGGGCGGCCGGTGAGTGTCATGTAGGTGACCTCGCCGAACTGCTGCGGCTCAGCACCCGACAGAGCCGCGATCGCGGAACCCTGCTGGGCCTTCTTGAACATGCCATCGGCGATGTTCTTCGGGAGGGTGATACCTCCGGTGGCAAGTACTGCCATGGTGTGCTCCTTGGTTTAGTCGGAGCCGCCGAACAGGTTGCTCACGAACTCGCGAGCGTCACTGTTGTCGTCTCCAGTGCGTGTGGTGGCGCCCTCTTTCGGGGCGACGTTTCCCTGCTTCTTCGACTCCGCCTGTCGGCCGGCGAGGCGCTGTGCCTGCGCGGTGAGGGTGGACTCGTCAGAACCGGTGAGGAACAGATCGGCGTCGGACGGTTCGTCCTTCGGACCCTTCTCAGTGCTGATTCCGAACTTCGCGGCGATGCGAGTACGGAGCGCGTCAGCCCTGGTCTGGCTGAGCTCCGTCTCCAACGTTCCGAGACGTTCCTCGAGCGACTGCGCGCCCTCGGCCTTCGTCCGAAGCTCGTTGTAGTCACCGAACTTGGTTCGCTCCTGCTGCTTCAGCCGATCACGGATGATCGTGTCGACTTCGGCCTGAGTGAAGGTCTTGCCCTGTTCCTGCTGCTTCTGCTCCCCCGACTCGTTCGCCGTCTCGGCTGTCGTGTCGGTCGTGGTTGCATCAGTCATTCCGGTATCCCCGTTTCCGTGCCGTCGCACATGACCGCGAAACCGTCGCGTACGGCCCACAGAGGTGGGAGATCTAGTCCGGGTACTCGGCTTCCAGCCAGTCGCGGAGGGCCTGCTTCTCAGCGGGCGTGCGACGACGTTTAGATCCGAGGTACTGGAAGTTGTTCGCTTCGGGGCCGATCGCTTCGCCTTGGAAGACAGGTTCAGCCCCGCAGTCGCAGTGGGGGTGCGCCGCAAACTGGGCGGTGTCCCGCTTGTAGATGGCACCCTTGTCGCCGAGCATCCGACAGAACTTGCAGCACACCCCGGTGACCCGACGCCAGCCCGCCGTAGCAGGATCACGGCGTCGGTTCTCGAGCACCGTGTCGCGGTATGCGCGGGCAACCTCAGGCTGAACAACCTCAGAGAGACGCAGCTGCAATGTCACAGCCATCGGCCCGAACAGCGGTTGAGCCGCCCACGCGATCGCGCGGCGAATCTTCACCGTCCGGTCGAGGACGATCACTTCCGTCGCGTAAGCCTGCTTCACGTTCGCGAGTTGCCGGCGTTCGTCGTAGAAGTCCGCCGCCAACGTGCCAGCGCCCACCGCGTAGTAGTCGATGACACCCGGCACCGTCTCGAGCAGAGCGGCACGCTGCGCCTCGGGCGATCCGGTAAGCCGCAACGAGAGGTCATTCGCTACGGCTGCCGCCTCATCCGACAGGAGCGCCAGCGCCCGCCTAGACTGCTGCGGCGTCGGCATTGGCCCGCGGTGCCAGAGCAGCGATCACAGCACGACCAGCAGCTCTCTGCTTCTCAGCAAGAGCCCGTTTGATCTGCTGCTCGTCCAACCCGATGAGCTCCAGACCCACCTCGGTCTCAGCCAGCCACGGCACAGCACCAAGCTGCTTCGCACCAGCGTCCGCAGCAGCAGCACGAGACAGGTGAACCGGGTTACGCCACTTCGTGTCGATACCAGCCCACGCCGCAGGGATCTCGTCGAGGTCGTTCTGAATCGCGAGAGCACGCGTCACCGAACGGCGGATCGGAGTCGACCACCCATCTGTCGCATCCTCGGCCTCAGCGATCAGAGACTCACGAGCCTCCGAATATGAGTCCGCCGACGTGGGGTTCGCGAGATCCGTCAGCGCGAAGTCCGAATCCGAGAGATCCATCTCACGCGCCATCAGCTTCGCCAACGCGTTCAGATGCGCCAGGTGAGGCTCAGGGGAAGAAGCGTCGAACTGCTTCACGTCAGCTCGAGCAGGCTGACCCGCGGCAGCATCCTCGTTGTCCGGGATACCGAATGCACGTCCGAGTGCGATCTGCCACGACGCCTTCAAGCTGCCGTCCGCATTCTTGAAAATCGACTCGTCAGCGCCCAGGAGGATCAGCTTCGGGATCGCATAGATGTCCATGTGCGCCTCAAGGCGCACGAGCGCACGCAGCGCTGCATCCTGAGTCGAGATCGCTGCACGAGTGATCCTGGATCGCCCCATGCGCTTCGACGTGCGAGGGCGGTAGACGAGAGGATCCGCCGGCACATGCCACGGATGCACCGACCGGGTGATATCCCACTGCCCGTTCTGCGCCCGCGACGCGTTCACGGTCACACCGTCGAGGTACAGGACGAACCCGCTCGGGTCGTCGCCCTCCCACGACGTGATCGACAGAAGGTTGTCCAGGCGCCGCTTACGCGTGTTCCACTGGCCGGTCGCGTTCAGGGCGTCTTTGGTGTGCACAAGAGCGCGTGGCTCATCACCTTCACCACGAGTCGTGATCAGATACGAAACACCGTGGATCAGGGAATCGGTGCGCCCCTGAGCGATCTCCGCCATCAGGAAGTTGCTGTCCGTCAGCTCGTTGATACCGAGGCTCCCAATGTCGCCCTCAGGCCACACCATCTTCTCGAGCACACACCGCCTGCCCAGCCCATCAACGCCCTTAGCCGTCCACCCGAGCGCGAGACCGATCTTCGTGTACTGCGGCGGGATAACAGAACCGATCTGTTTCACAGCCCGCTTCCCGTCATACAGCGAAGACCGAAGCAGGTTGCCCCGCTGGCGGTCCTTGAGCTGCGCCAGGTTCACGTTCAGATCGATGGTCTCGGCATCGGTGAGGCCAGGTACGCGAAACGTCTCGAGGCTCATAGAATCACCGCCGTCCTAGTTCCTTGACGCCGGGTCGGGCGTTCAACATCGTCCTTCTGAGCACCCCAGAGGGCGAGAGTCGCAGCCACTATCGGAGTGATATCCGAAGTGGCGTCTTTCCGGTTCCACGCCCACGCACCCGCGAGCGGACGCTTACGAGCCACAGACAACGCCACGTTCAACTGCGGCTGATCCGGGTGACGCAGCTTCGGGGACGATTCCATGACCGCGTCGAAGAACTGACCTGAGGCGATCGCCATATCCCGGCCCTCCGCAGCAGCCAAAGTGACCACCACGTCCGTACCGATGAGGTAATTTCGGCCCTTGCGAACCTCTACCAACCCCGACATGACGTCGACGACGACAGCATGCAGACGGTTCTTCTCCGCTAGCGAGGTCACCCATGGGGACAGCCACTCGACGTTCTTTCGCTGCTCCCCAAGCTCTACATGCCACAGCCCGTCGGCACGCTGCCCTGCGAGGGATACGGAAGCAATAGACCTATCCGGAGCGACGTCGATCGCGAGAGTGAGGCGGTCAATGGCCATCGACGCGGGGTCAAGGACTCGAGCCCACGAATCGCCGTCGATGACCTCAGGTGTCCCCGACGCATCCCAGATGCCGAGAGCCTCACGACGGAACGAATCATCATCTGTGAGCTGCTCACGCATCCGCTCCATCGACTCGACCGGAGTGCGACCAGGGAACGAAGGGTTCGCCTTGCGCCATTGATCCTGATCGTCAGGGTCAGCGTCACCGTCCGCCGAGAACTCGACGTACACCATGTTTCCGCCAACGCGACGAACCTTGTGGCCGGCCTTCTTGCCAAGAGCCTTCGCACGCCGGTTCGTGAACTCCTCACCCGAATCCACAGGGCGAGGCGGTGTGCCCATGAAGAACAGCAACGCCCCAGAAGCCTGCCGGGAAGCATTCGTCGCGGGGACCATGTCCTCGAGCGCCTTCTCCGAAAGAATCTGGCCCTCGTCAAACACCTCAACGTCCACAGCATCGAAACCACGGCCGAACCCGTTCTCACGGGCCCCGAACATGATCACGGAACCGTTCTTGAACCGGATCTCCTGCTCACCATTCGACGTACGAATACCATCGCTACGATCAGCGGCGAGATGCACACGGATCTTCTTCCGACGCACCATGCCCTGCATCGTCGTAAACGTCATCGTCGCCGTCCGCGTCCGATGCGCCGTCCACAACACGGTCAGCTTCGGGAACAACACGCACAGGGCGATGATCATCATGCCGATGAGGAAGGTCTTGCCGACCTGGCGGGGGATGCTCAGCACCACACCACCGACAGTTGCGGCGTACTTCCCGTCCTTACGCTTACCCAGCGCGATCGAACCGACACCGTGCTGCCACGAATCGAACGTCACACCCATAGCCGCGCACTGAGCAACCACCCGAGGCCACGCCGTCGTCACAATCCCAGACGGGATCACCACATGACGAGCAACGTCAGATAGCTTCGGCGTCGAACTCCCCATCGTCGACATTCGCGCCACCCTCCGACTCATCGGAATCCCGCGACAGCAAGGCCTCAATCTCCTTCGACGTGAGAGAGATCTGACGATGCAGAGCAGCCAACGCGGGCCCCTTCGTCTCAGGCAAAGCCGTCACCATCTCCACCCGCTGAGCAATGAGTATCTGTACGTAAGAACCCGACTTGATGGCCTGATCCAACGACAGCACCGGCAACGACGCCGGCACCTCACCAGGAACCACCGCACGAAGAACAGATGTTCGATTACTCGTCACGATGCCCCCTCACAGGAACAGAAAAAATGTCGGGGAGAGACGATGGCTAGCCCCGGAGGTACTTTGGCCTTGGTCGAAGGGGGCCCCCTGCCTGGGGGTAGAAGCAGTGTTCGAAGGTCACCAGTCGAGTGAGCGTGACCTCTTGACGATGGGTGCGACTACTCGTGCCCTCTTGATGCTGTTGCATGTTCTGTGTGACGCGGCTGTGTTGGTGGCGTCGTGTGTCCCGCCTTTGGCGAGTGGGATGATGTGGTCGAGCTCGAAGGACATCGGGTCTGGTGTCTTGAGTGTGTAGTCGATGGGCTGTCCGCAGATGTGGCATGCGGCTTTGGTTGCTGCGATGCGGGCGCGGAGTCGGGCGGTGATGGCGCTGTTGCGTGCGGTCATGACCAGGCGATGAGTTGGAAGGTGGCTCCGACTGCGAGGGCGAGTGCTGCACCGACTGTGATGGTGACTGTGGTGGTGGTGCGTGCCTTGATGGTGAATGTCATGCCTGTGGTGGGGGCTATGCCTACCGTGTAGTTGGTGCCGGGCATGGTTCGGGAGAGGGTAACTACGACGTCGAGGGTCCCGCCGAGGATGACGGCGGCGGTGATGCGGCCGGTTCCTACTGCGATGTTTGCTGCGGTTCCTGCTGCGCCAGTGTCACCCTTGGACCCGGTGTCACCCTTGTCGCCCTTGATGCCTTGGTCGCCCTTCGGCCCTTCCTCACCGCGGACACCTTGCGGGCCGGGGGTGAGTGCGATGGTGTCGATCTCGTGCTGGAGCCTGGCGTGTTCGTCGTCTGCCCCGGCCTGGAGCGTGGCGAACGTGTCGGCAACGTCTTCGAGGTTCTTAAGCCTCGTGTCACGGTTGAGGACCATCTGACGCGCGTTGTCCGCTGCTTGCTGAGCTTTCGCGGCAGCTTGCATGGCGGCTTCTGCTGCGGCGTCGTTGCCGTTCTCGCTGACGATGGTGACGGGGGTTCGAGGTAGATATCCACGGTCGTTCACTGGCGTGCCACCGATACGGTCGCGTCGTCTGCGGAGATGAGGTTGATCGTGAGCGTGTGCTGTTGACCTGCTTGGATCTCGGCCCATGTATAGGGCGGGATCATTGTGGCTTTCGGGTCACCGACGTTGGTTTCGCTGTTCATTCGAGCGTAGACAGGCGAGTTGCCGTTGTGATGCGTGATGCGGATGCCGCCGGTGATGTAGACGTATTGGGCGTCTATCTGCACCGTGGTTGACTCGCGGGCGGGTACGTGGATTTCGTAGGCGCCTTGGTCGGTTGCTGCGATGGTGTGATCGGCCATTGGTCACTCCTCGAGTTGCTGGGCAAGTCCGTCCATGTATCCGGTCGTGTGCGGTATTGATGCGACGTCGTGGCTAGTCGTAGCCGAGCCATTCGTCGTCGAGGTCGTTGATCGGGTCGCAGCACATGGACGCGGCTATGCGGCTGATGTACTCGCGCCCGCAGAAGTCGCATTCGACCTTGCTCTCGGTGCGCATGTCATCCGTCTCCACGTGAGAGCCAATAGATCGCGGTGCGCCGCCAGGTGTGTTGGGTGGCGATGGTGAGTGTGATGCCGGCGAGGATAGCGAACCCGAGTTTCATGTGGCGGCCTCGAGGTGCCGCATGTCGACGATGACTGCGGCGTTGAGGGACAGGGCGGCGGTGTTGATGTTCGCGTGGTGGCTGCAGTACGCGAGCTCACGACCGTTGCCGAGGTCGAAGAAGACGAGGGCCCGGGCGACGCACTGATCACACTGTTGCCAGTCCATGGCGTCCACCGTTCAGGTGAGGGGGTTCGAAGGGATTCGTTGTGTGCTGTCGGCAGGATTCGAACCTGCGCGCCATGGCTCTATCCACTGAGCTACGACAGCGACCTATTCAGTTGTGGTCCCGTGCGCTGCCCGCGCTGGGATGGACGGCCTGCACGTTGGGCGTGTGCGGCCTGCCCTCGATCGACCTTCGCCGCGTGTCAAGCGAACTGGCCGAGAGGGAGAGGGTTCCCGCAGCTCAGGTTTTGGCACCGGCCGGGGTGCACTGGAATCCGAAGATCCCCAGCTGTGGGAAGAGGAGCCTCACACGGCAGTCGGTGACCGCTTGGCATGGTGTGTGTCACGCTGGCGCGAGGCTAGAACGAGAGAAGCCCCGGACCAGTTGGTCTAGGGCTTCGGTTCTTCCGGGTCTTGACAGACTTCTGGAAGGCACTTCACATTAACACAGGTCGTCAGGCGATCTGGTCTTTCGCGTCGATGTCGTGTCGGAGTTCTCGGAGACGCCATTCACTGTCCCAGATGGTGGAGCATGCGCGGCACTGGGCTTTCGCGTCGGCCCATATGGATCCTGACTCAGGGCGGTAGGAGAGCTGCAGCGGGTTGCGTACCTTCTCGCCGAGGTCGTTGGTGTAGACGCCTTGCCCACAGGTGGGGCAGGGTGCGGTGATTTCGATGATCTTGGGCGGGTTGACCATGTTGCGGATCTGGCCTGCCCATGCGCGCATCTGGTTGATGTAGAACGGGTTCGTCTCGGTGTGGTCGGATCCGAGTCGTGCGGCGTGCCACGATCTGAGGTCCGCGATCGGGTCTCTCCTGACGGGGACGTTCTCGATGCGGCACCAGTCTCCGATGGTGGAGGTGATGATCGCTGCCTGGTGGAGGGCGGCGGAGTCGAGGACGTTGCGGGACCATGGTGACCCGCCGGCACCGGACCCGGAGTTGAGGGTGGATGAGACGGCCTGCTCGAGCTGGGTGAGGAGCGCGTCTTCGGTGGCCCATGTGTGACCGCCGTCGGTGTGTACCTTGACGTTCCGCGGCAATGTCAGGTCGTCTACGGCATCGAGGAGTTCGGTCATGATCGTCCCTTCGAAACGAAAGACCCGCCCTCGGTAGTGAGGACGGGTCAGGATGCTGTGCCCGGGATAAGCGTCGGGCTGATAGTTGACTGGAATAAGCGGGCAGCTAATCCAGTCCGGTCGAACTGGCGCTCATCAGACGCGGCAGCCAGTAGGCATCGTGCGGCCCGTCAGGATGCGTGATCTCGCGCCGACCGATCGCGAGGTACTGCGTCTGCGGGCCCGTCCACCCGCATGACTCGCAGGCCGCGCGAGCCAGGATGCGGCGCGAGCGGGCGACGAAGACGGGCATCGCGGCGGGGCCGCTGCGCTCGAAGTTGTCGAGCTGGTTCCGCAATCCCTCCACCACGTCACGGAGGCGGTTGCGCTCACGCTCGGCGTACTTGCGTGCGAGGAAGATCACATCGGTGTCTGCGACGTAGCGTTTCTGCTCTCGCACCGTCGCTTCCAGATACTCGGCCGCGAGGCCCATAAGGTGCTCGATCTGCTCGATCGCGCGGTCGACGGTGCTGACCTCATCTGCATTCAGGGAGGCTTCTCGCCGAATCGTGCGCAGTTGCTCGGTCACGTTGTCGTACATCACCTGCCCCCATCCGTGTGGTTCGTGTCTCGCTCGGTGTGGACCGATAGAAGTCCCCACGGGTCGACCGGTTGACGACGGGAGATCGCCTCGGCCGCACGGATGGCCGCCCACCACGCTGAAAATGTGAAGACACGTGTGAACACCTTCGGGCCGGATGCGTCGATGACCTTCCAGTTCCGGCGTCCGCGCTTTACGTTGCCGTGACGGCTCGATTCCACTCGGATCATGGCGCTCATGCGCTGGTTCCTCCCGCTATCCGGTCAGCCTCTTCACGCGCCTTACGAGTGCATTCGTCTGCGCCCCAGTCGACCCCTCGCTTGAAGTCGTCGGGCAGGTCATCCGGGACGAGGACCACGCACTCATTCGCGAACTCGCACAACGTGTCGGCTCGTACCTGGGCGTCATGAGCAGCAAGCCATCGGTGCGCGGCTGCCTCGGAGGCCATCTGGTGAACATGTGCCTCGATGCCGGCGACTCGCTGCAAGTAGTCGCTGAACGTCTCACTGTCGCGTTGCGGGTCGGTGATCGTAGTGGGCAGGCGGTACGCCCGCATGATCTCTTCTGTAGTTGGCGTGTACTCATCAGCCATCGGTCTTCTCCTTGCCGGGCGCTACGACTCGAGGTGGCAGCAGCAGCCGCCACGGGGTGACCTCGCGCTCGTGGAGGGTGCCAAACACCGCCAGCGCGGCGGCGAGGGCGCCTTCGTCGCTCGTGAGATCGTGGACGGGAATCTCGTACTGCTTTCCCTCGTGGTAGTAGCGGATCTCGCGCTCACGCATCGGGCTCACCACCCTGTCGGACTGGGCGAATGGCGGACTCCATGGCGCGTGACCACGTGACCAGCGTCTGCTGCTCACCACGGGCGAGACCCGCCTCGAACCCGAAGCGGAATGCGCCATATCGATCCTGCTCGGCGCGATCGGTCGGCAGGCTGCCGTATTCCGCAAGGTAGGCGCGAGCGCACGGCGACAAGTTCTCGGTCATCGCTCGCCCTCCTCTGCACGCGCTGTGCGAACCTCTGGAACAGGGGCCTGGGCGCTATGGCAGGCGCAGTCGCAGTAAGTGCCATCGCACTGATGCGTGTGGCGGCGCGGGTTCTCGGGCCGGCAATCGGGCGCGAAAATCTTCACGGTCATGCCGCCGCCCTCCCCCGGGGGAGGTGTGAGACGTCACCGAACTCAGGCTGCGCGTCGAAGACGCCTTCGATATCTACCGGACGAGCGGAATGCTGACTTCCCGGACGTAGGTCCGCGGGAGCCAAGTGTGCGCCCAACTCACTGCGTTGTGATCCTCGCGGGCCTTGCCGCAGGTCGTGCAATGCTCGATTTCGTCGCGCACCAGACCCGGCCTGAGGGGCGTCGCTTCGGTCATACCTGCATCCTTCCATCACAAGGTCGCTCCCTTTAGCTCCGATGCAGAAGAACTGTGCGGTGGTCATGGCCGTCTCCGCTCTTCGAACGGGTCCGAACGGTACGGGTCGATGGCGAACCCGACTCCCTGGGGTTCAGCCTTCTCAATGAGGGCTGAGCCCTTCTCGTCGACAGACGGCGCCTCCTCCGATTCGACGGTCGGAGTATCGCGTGTGAGTGAGACGGTGAGCGACAGCCGCAGTTTCATGATGCTTCCTCGTATTGTTCGGTTGCGCGGCGCATTGCGTCAGCGAATTCGCGGTTGTCGCGTTCCTCGTCGTAAGCGAGCAGACGTGCAACACGCCGCTTGGTCAGGTCGGTGATGTTGTCGGTCATGACGTTCCTTCCCGGCTGAAGAGGTGGGTGTAGAGCAGCAGCAGCGCGTGCTTGATCACCGCGCCATCGGTCTTCATTTCGAGCTCGGCCTTGATCCGGTCGAATGCTTCCTGCTGCGTTTCGGTCACGCTCACGGTGATGACCCGTTTCTTGAACTCGGTCCGAGGCGCAAACGGGTTGTCGGTCATGAGTCCTCCTCGGCTTCGGGAACGGGGCAGAGACGGTGGTCGGCAAGATTGCCGAGACGGTTGCGTGCGTCGCCGAACTTCACGTGCACTCCGCATTTCGAGCACGGTGTGTCATACATCGGCTTGGCCTTCCGCCGGGTCATGACTCCTCCTCGGGGTCGGGGAGCATCGCGCGGCAGGCGATGCAGTCGATGGTCTTGCCCGTCGTCTCAGGGCTGAGCGAGACGGTCGGACCGGTGTAAAGCGATGCCCCGCATGCGGCTTGCGCGTAGAGCTGCTCGCGGGCGTCTTGGAGGTGAGTAGGCACGTCAGGCTCCCAAACAGAAGAACTGTGCGGCGCTCATCGGACAGGTCCGTAATGCCAGGCCGTGTACGCCGCTGATCGTCGGGTGCGGTGATGCTTCTTCAGGTGCCGCCACTGGATGCGGTAATTCCGCCAGAATGCGAGGAGCCCGCGGGGGGTAATTCGCTTCAAGAAAAACTGTGCGTAGTTCACGGCATCTCCTGCCAGTGGCCGATCGCGTCGGTGCTCTCGCGGTCACGGACACGCCCAAAGACATCGAGGTAGAACTCGCCTGAGTTCTTGCGCATCCGTTCGGCGTACTCGTCCGGGAGCGTGAAGACGATGGTGGTCATGATCGCCGGCCCGCATCCCATCCCGCGCAGAACAGGATGTGCTCACGGCGCAACGTGTCGTGATCAGCCGATACGCCGTACGCCTTCCGGTAGTCGGACCAGTCGCACGCGCGGGTCAGCTTCTCGTCCTCGGTGATCGGCTGTTCGTCGACCGCTGTCTGGTCGTGTGCGTCGCTCATGATGCCTCCTGGAATCGTTCGGCGGCGCGTCGCATGGCGTCAGCAAACTCTCGGTCGTCACGGTCTTTGTAGTAGGCGAGCAGACGCTCAATGCGACGTGCTGTCAGGTCGGTGATCTTGTCGGCAGTCACGGTTTCTCCTCTACCGGTCTGGTGGCTAAAAGTTCGTGTGCGATACGTGCGACCTCACCGTCATCGATGAGGGCTACGACTATGCGGAGACCACGACGGATGACCACCGTGCTCGGGCTAGTGCGCTGAACCCACAGATGCTGATCGGTCATGACCCCTCCTCAGGGTTGGGATCAGATTCGACGCCGAGAAGAGCGGTGAGCTCGGACTTCTCCTGGTCGGTCAGGTGACGGAACATGCACGTCACGATCAGTTGCGCTTTACGGTCGACCATCAAGGACCCCCAAACAGAAGGTTTGTGACCCAGTCATGACGGTTCCTGTCCGAGCAGAGGCGCCCACAGCAGTCGCATGTGAGACGCCTTCTTGATGAGCCACTCCCGGACGGCTGGCTCATCAGCCTCGGTCACCTTCACCTCGACGGAGATGTTGTACGCCTTGCGCTGGAGCATGAAGAACAGCTCGAGCCGGTCGACCTTCTGGTCTTCCACGTACTGAGCGGTCTCGTCATTCGGGTCGCCCGGCTTGCGCCAGTAGTTCTCGGGGTCTGCCTTCTTCCAATCCCACCGCCAGAGCAGGTTGAGGTCGTCGTCGAAGTCGTAGAGCAAGTTCCACTCGTCGTTGAAGCTCCTGCCTTCGCTGGGCTGCGCGAAGTCAACCCACGACTCGTAGACCGTGTGCATCCCGGTCTTGAAGTAGTTGCCCTCTGAGCAGTAGTAGGGGTGGTCGTGCTCCCACAGGTGCGTGCTCATGCTGCGATTCCTTCGGTGCTGAGGCGTTCCACAACGGACCGCATCTCGGACCGCCCGTACTCGATATACCGGCGGGTAGTGGCGGGTGAGGAGTGCCCGAGCATGTGCTGCACAAGCAACAGGTCATGGGTGGCGGCATACGCCCTCGTGGCGAAACGGTGACGGAGCGTGTGGGCGGTCCATTCCTCGGGGAGGATCGCGGCCATCTGCTTCCCCACGAACCGCGGAGTGAGGTGGCCTTCGTCGCGGCCCGGGAACAGGAACCCGGACGGCATCGCCAGGATCGTCTCAGCGAGCGCGATCGGCACGGGGACGATGCGTTCCTTGTTGCCCTTCCCGTGGATCAGCAGCGACCAACCGTCGCCCTCCTCCATCAGGTCGTTCGTGTGGACCTTCGCGACTTCCGCACGTCGCATACCGACGTCGGCGGCGAGGCGCAGCATGAGTCGTTCGCGGGGTGCCGCGGCCATGATCGCTTCCTTGTAGATGCGGTCGGGTGCCGGCTTGGGGCGCCCCTGCGACATGCGCACCTTCGGGAGACGATCCGCGATGTTCTCCGTCACGTGGCCCTCGGCGACGGCCCAGTCGTAGAACGACTTGTACGTCGACCGGCGGACACGGCGGGTCTCCTGCTTCCACTCCTGCGACGAGACCATGTCGCGCAGCTGGTCGAAGGTGAGCTCGTAGGGCCCGGCCTCAACTCGGCGGGCGAGGTGCTGCAGTTGGTCTCGGCGCGCGCGGAGGGTGGTGTCGGGCTTGCCGCCCGCTTTCTGGTCGAGGAGGTACCCGTCGATCGCGCGGAGCCATCGTCGATCAAGCATCTTCGGTTCTCCTGTCGTTGGGGCATGGGAGCGCGCTGCGACCGAACGGGGTACGGCAACGCCCGCAGACGTGTTCTGGTTCGTCCACGGGCATGGTGGGGGCGTTGCGTGCGGTGCTGGTCTGTAGTGGGGACCTCATGTGAGCCTCCGGGTGATGGCGTCGATCGTGTCGGGCCTGTTGCTGATGTCGGTGACGTGGACCTCGAAGTGATGTGTGGCGTCTGGGCGGTGTTCGATGCGGGGGTGCAGTTTCGTCATGTACTCGGGTGAGTCGTCTTGGACGAGGTGTGCGGATACTCCGCGGTCGGATCCGATTGCGTCGCAGATGGCTTTCGCGAATGGTGCGAGGTTGTCGGGGTCGCGTTTGCGCTTGTCGCCGACGACCCAGACGAGTTCGACCTGGACGCGTTGCATGGGCGTGATGCGTGCCGTGACTGCCGCGGCTTTGACCTGTGCGCGCACTGCAGCGGTTGATGCTGCCTTGGTGCGCCAGTGGTTTCGGTCGTTCGCGTTCAGACCTTTCGGCGCGCGCGGGTACGGGAGCTCGAGCACCCAGGTCATAGGGTGACCTTGATCTTGTTGCGTTGCCGGAGGGTCATGCCGGCCCAGATTCCGTGTCGGGGTCTGGTGCGGAGTGCGTACTCGCGGCATTGTTCGATGACGTCGCAGGATCCGCAGACCTTGCGGGCGAGTTCCGGGGTGTCTGGTTTCTCGGGGAAGAACACCTCGGGGTCGACCTGGGTGCAGAGGGCGTTGGCCATCCACGGTTCCGGTTCGATGACCGCGGCCGTCCCGGACCATGCTGTCGATGGTTCTGTGGCGGTGTGGAACGTTCTCACGCGGCGTGCTCCCATGCTTTCGCTTCGACGGGGGTGAGGGTGTACCGGCAGGAACCGCAGAGCACCGTGTCCTTCCGGGCTTTGCGTTCCAGGCCGCACCGTTGGCAGGTCTGCGTCCTCGTGGTGGGCCCCTGGTGGGCCCACGGGACGGTCGCGCCAAGATTCATGCCGCCCACCCCGGCTTGCGTCGGTTCGGGCGCAGTCCAAGACGTCTCCTGACCGCTGCGATCGTGCCGACTACCAGGCGTAGGTCGGCTGCGATGTCGGCGTCACACATTCCGGACATCACTCGCGAGCGGATGCGGTTCTCCAGTTCGAGGGTGTTCCGGCTAGATACGAGTCGCTCGCGGAGGACAGCACCGGGGGTGAGATCACGCCTTGCCGCCTCCGACTGGATCTGCCATACGAGCTTCGGATCCAGGTCGACCGTGATCTTCACCGAGAGACCCGCACGTACTTGCCGCGGAGCGTGCGCTCTGAGACCCGCTGCACGTTGCCGACTGCCTGCGGGTTCTTCGGGGAGGCCTCGGTGACGGTCCGGAAGATGCTTCCCTTCGGGTCCCCCGCGTACCGGGGTCCGCTGACGACCTCGATGACCTCTACGACGCGGCCAGCGTCGCGATCGTCTTCGGTCTCGAAGCGGTCGCCGATTTCGATGGGGCGGTTGTCCTTCGACATGGTGTTTCTTCCTTCTGCTGCGTGCTGGCAGCACGAGAAACCCCGCCAGGTATCTGACGGGGCGGGGGGTGGGTTAATGCGTGGTGGCGTTTAGAACGGGGTGTCCTCTCCGTAGCTGCTCGGCGTCGACCACGGCTCGTCGGCCGCGACCTGCGGACGGGACTGCCCGCCACCGGTCTGGCCGCTTCCGCCGCCCGACGCTGCGCGCGTGACCTGTGCGGTCGCGTAACGCAGCGAGGGGCCGATCTCGTCGACCTCGAGCTCGATCGAGGTGCGGTTCTGGCCCTCGCGGTCCTGGTAGGAGCGCTGCTTGAGGCGACCGGTCGCAACGACCCGCGCACCCTTCGACAGCGAACCCGCCACGTGCTCGGCGAACTCGCGCCACACCGATGCACGGAGGAACAGCGCTTCGCCGTCCTTCCACTCGTTCGCCTGACGGTCGAACGTGCGGGGGGTCGACGCGATGGTGAAGTTCGCCACCGGCAGCCCGTTCTGCGTGTAACGCAGCTCGGGGTCGGCGGTGAGGTTGCCGACGACCGTGATGATCGTTTCGTTCATATGGTGTGTCCTTCGTCGTCTTCTGCTGCGATCTGCCTGCATTTGTCGCAGGGCATCGGGTAGTTCGGGTGGATGTCGCAGTAGGTGGTGGTGTTGCGGTACTCGGGGGCGACTGGTTTGGCGGGGACGTGGAGTGCGTCCCACTCGGTGCGTGCTTTCTTGCATCCGGCGCATGGGGCGTCCGTGCCTTCGGGGTGTCTTCGACAGAACGGGGTGGGGGGCGACGTTTCGTCGCGCTTCCCCCCCTGTTCCTCTGTTCCTCTGTTCCCCTGTTCCCCTGTTACAGGCGCGATTGTTCGCGAAGCTTCGCGAGGATTCGCGACGACCTCGCGAATGGTCGACTCGCCGTAGTTGATAGTGCCGTCTGGCCTGGGGTTTCTTCCCTTGAGAGGCTTGTCGACGCGTTGAATCGACTCCCAGAACGACACGAACACCAGATCCTTGCCTTCATGGGCGTATCGCCACACCAAACCGGCCTGGTGGAGCTCGGAAATCGCTTCGGATACCCTCGCGAGGCTTCGCGAGGGCTCGCGAATCAGGTCGTGGAGGAAGCAATCGCCCGCGATCGTGCCGATATCGTCCTCCCCCACGCCGTTGTCATCGACGTACGACTCGAGCGCCTTCAGAACCAGACGCGCATCCCACGAGACAGACGCGATCCTCTTCGATCTCCAGAACTCAGGCTTGGTCCCTCGGATGCGCATTGATCACCTCCAGGTGGGTCATCGGTCGAGCTCGGTACGTCTGCGCTGCAGCTCGGCGGCGACTTCGCGTCCGACGCCGATCCGGTCGGCGTAGGCCTCGATCTCGGCGAGTTTTTCTGCGTCCTGCGCCTTGCTGATAGCTACCACCGCGGCGTCGATTTTGTCTTGCGGGGCCGCCTCCTGGGCGATCTTGAGCGGCTGGACGACGAACGGTGCGCGCCGACCTCGCGTGACGGTCAGGTTCACGCTGAGGGGCTTGGAGAGGTGTGTGAGGTGGCTGATCCTGATGCCGCCGACCTCGCTGCCCCCGAACTTGACGGAAGGATCCGTGTATAGGGTCATGCTTCGGCCGGCGTACATGTTCCCATCCCCACCCCATGCGGCGACGAGTACCCGGCGCATGGACTTCCCAGGCTTGTAAGGGCGCCCGTCGAGTCCTTGGAGGTGAAGCTCGACCGGCTGTTCGGCGCTGCCTGCCCGCACCTCAACGATGGTCACCGTCCGGGGGCCGCTGAGTAAGTCGTCGGCGTTGAGCTGGTCGCTCTTGGGTGCGATGGTCTCGCTGAGGTCCATGTCAGATCCTGATCTCGTCGAGCTCGGGCCGGCGCTCTGTGCGGGGCATGAGACGTGAGTTGTTGTTGTAGCGGTTGATGGTGTCGGTGATGTTCGTCTCGAACGCGACCGCGGCGGCTTCGATCGCTGTGAACCAGTCGGTCTCTGCGTGCACCCGCTTGACGAACAGCGGGAGGCCAGCGCTGTACGACACGTAGTCGCACCAGGTGCGGCCGGTGACGAACATGCCGCACTGGATCTGCGCCATGTTCGCGGCGGGGACCGTGTTGCTGAGGATCGCGATGAGCTGGCCCTTAGGCTGCCGGGACTTACACTCGATCAGCCCGTCGTCACCGACGAACCCGTCGGGCGAGTACCCGATCTTGTACTCCCGGTCGTCGCTGTCAGCCCCGTCCAGGGTGACGAAGCCGATCTCCTCAACCGGAGCGTGATGCTCGGCGTAGAGGGCTCGAGCGAACGGTTCGTCGTCCGTGCCGCGCTGCATGTCAAACGTGGGGTGCACATACTCGACATGACCTGTAATGCGCTCGGCCGCGAGAGTCAACGTCACGCCTCTCGACGTGTCATTGTCGGCGACCCGCAGCGTCGGGGTGATCAGCTTCCCGATCACGGAAGCGGTGATGATCCCGCAGCGCGCCTGAAGCCAAGCATCAGACCCCTGCACGAGGTCATTGTGAATCGTCATGGTCATGGTTGCTCCGCTCTCTCTGCAGCGTCGGCGAGTTCACCGAGGCGCGTGTTGTAGTCGTCCTCGACGCGGCGCTGGGTCTCGAGGAGTTCGTCGGCGAGGCGTAGGTGCTCGTCGCGCTCAACCTGGATCTCAGTGACGCGGCGGTCTCTGGCTCGTCTGACGCCGGCGATGCGGGCGTCGAACGTGTCATCCACCCGTGGGGCGAGCACTGTGCCCTCGTCGGCGGACTCCCGGTGCCACGACGCGTCTTCTGAGCCGGTCACGACAGGCGCCAAAGTCTGGTGCGGTACCCGGAGGGCCCGAGCTTCCACCCGTCGTGCACCACTTCGCCTTTGTCGACGAGCTCGTGGCGTGCGGTGCGGAGCCGCTGGCCGGTGTAGTGCCCGCCGGCCTCCGTGTGGATGGTCTCGATTTCGTGGTCCGTGAGCTGTCTTCGGTACGCCTGCATGATGAGCAGCACGGCGCGACGTGAACCGGCGGTGTCGTTGCGATCAGCCGCGAGGTGTGACTCGATCGGATCCGATCTCCGCGCTCGGCTCGTGTCGTCGGGGAAGATCATCGGGATAGTCATGTCGGTCCCTTCAGTTGGTGCGGAATGTGCGGAGTGGGACGGGCCGGCCGAGGTCTCTGATCGCCGTCTCAACTTCGAGGAGCTCAGTCACCACGGGTCTGCATCTGGTCGCGTCGCCCTCCGCCGAGAGGTAGGCGACCTGGTCGCACAGCTCCTGGTGTCTCGAGAGCAGGCGTTCTGCTTGCGCACTGACCGAATCGACCCGCTCGGCGGCTGGGACGAAACGCTCTTGGCGCGTGCCTCGCCGGTACTTGCCGGAACGAGCGCGCGGTGGCGTAACGCCGGAGAGTTTCCTCATCAGCGCCATGTTGTTCCGGTCGCCGCGGTAGTCACCCGGTGTGCAGGCCACGGAGAGCGTCGCGCCATTGGGATGCTCGAGCCGATAGTGCCCAGCGCCGTCTGTACCGGTCATCTCGAAGCCGCAGAGCGCCCCGTAGTCGATGAGTTCTCTGGCTCTCTTGTCCACCGTTCCTCCTGCCGTCTTGCGAGTGCGCTCCGGGGAGTCGGACCCCGGCTGAGACCGTCAGCGCGCCACCACTTGCCCAGTGGCCGGTCCTGCACCCCTATCCCCTTCCGGGGGTCACTGGCGCAGCCTGAAGTTGTTGGATCCCTTCGATCCCCACACCCAGCAGCAGCCGCATCCCGTCAGCGGAGGCCCATCGGTTGGTGTGTCTGTTCGGTGCTTGGACGCTCCTGACCGGGCCGTGGGCGGCATCGGATTCTGCGACCAGCTATGTGGTTCTCTTCGCCACGCGAGCGCGACGAATAGTGCTGCCGACCGATCGGTGAGCGCATCGGCAGCTGGGGGTGGTGCGGGTTAGGGCGAGGGGCGGATGATCCGCCCGGACATGTCCTTCACCTGCGGATACTCGGTGTCCAACGGGTAGTCGAGGAGGGAGAGGGAGTTGTCGACGACGATGCGACCACCGACGACACCGGCGAACACGGCGTGGCGGGTGACGTGCTTGGACTCGTGCACCATCACGTGCTCACCCCGCTTCAGCGTCATCACGTCACGAGTCACAGCCGTACCTCCCGCCGCATCCGCGCGTCGTGCGCGTCCTGCATGTCGACGACGGTGTCGATGTCGGAGCACCACTCGTCGACAGGCTCGTGCACCTGATGCATGAAGACCGCGACCCGGAAGCACGCGTACAGGAACGCGAGGCAGAGGATCCATGTGAGGAGGTCGAAGCCGTTCATCGGTTCGCTCTCGAGCTCTCTTCAGGGAGCGAGTCGAGCCATGCCTCGGCGTGGATCTTTCTCACCACCGGCTTGGTGCCGTAGAACTTCGCCTTGAGGTCGCCGGCCTTGATCGCTTTCTGGATCGTGTCGACCGAGAGGTCCGTGGCGATCGCGAGGTTCGCGACCGAGTAGCTGAGTTTGTCGAGTTCCGCGCTCACGCGGCCACCTCCATGAATCGTGTGACGGGGAAACGCATAAAGCCGCCGACACGCACCAGCACGTCGACCTCGAACTCGACGCGCCCCTGGAGGCGGTCGGTCAGGTCGGGTGTGGTGATGTCGGCGGCTTGTGCGACGCTCTGGACGTCGAATCCACGGTCCGCAATGGCGGACGAGACTCTTCTCGCGATCTGCTTGGTGACCCGGTTCTTGTCCATATCGATAGGCTACCTCTCGGTATCGATAGGTGCAAGCCGTTCAGGGACTTTTCTTGTCGAAATCGGCAGGTTTCCCGTCATACCCTGGAGGCATGGCTTCGGAGATCACCCCCATCAGTCGAGCGTTGTCGGACGTCTTCACGGGGCTGTATAAGAAACGCCGGCTGACGCAGCCGGTCTTCTCCGAGCGCTCCGGCATACCGGAACCGACGCTGCAGAAGAAGCTGAAGGGCAATGCCCCAATCACTGCGACCGACCTTGTGGTGATGGCGCGCGCGCTGGGAGCGGACCCCGGCGATGTGCTTCATGAAGCTCTGAAGGATCTCGGCATGGACTCTGTGTCTGAAGCCCCGATTAGCCTCGACGCACACCGGAAGAAGCCGGTCGACATGACTGACGAAGAGGTTGCCAAGCTGCGGGGGGCAGCAGGACATGATGCTGAACTCGACGAAGACGAGCAGGGGCACCCCTAGGGGGCGCGCGTACGACCCCTGGCAGCACGCCCACGACCTCGGCATCGACGTCGTCGTCCGCACTCTTCGAACCGGACACGGGCTGTGGCTTCCCGAGTACAACACCATCCTGGTCAGCTCAAAGCTCCGCGCTGGGGCGCAGAGGCTGATCCTGTCCCATGAGATCGGGCACGGCGCGCTCGCGCATCCTGACGATCGCCCCAAACACGAGAAACAGGCCGACGAATTCGCGGCCCGGAATCTGATCGATCCGGACGAACTCGCCGACCTGTACAAGTGGTGCCCCGACGAACAGAAGATCTGCGCGGAGCTCGGCGTGACTACCCGGCTATTTCGGGCGTACGTTCTGTCGGCGGCGTGAACAGCGCAGAGAACTGAGTCATCGCGTCACGAAGCCTGGTGATGTCGCTCCTCGACTTATAGGAGCGGGTCATGCTGCGCATCGAGTGACCGACGATTTCGGTAATCAGATCCTCGGGCACGCCGGCGTGGTACAGCAGATCGACGGTGGTGTGACGAACGTCGTGCAGGCGCACGGTGCGTTCGGGCCCGAACGTCTCGACCATGAGCGTGTGCCACTGCTTCGAGTCCCAATCGGGGTCGCGCGCTGCCCCGGTAGGGGTGGTGAACAGCAGGTTGTGGGCGCCGGGTTCCGTGCTCTCCATGTGCGCGCGCAGGATGCTCCGCAGCGGGTCGACGAGCGGGATGATGCGCCACCCGGCACTGGACTTCGGCCGCGTCCAGTACAGACCGCCCTCAACGTGGCGGTACTCGAAGTCCGCGCGCAGCTCGAGCGAACGATGCGGGCAGGATGCGGGGCGCAGGTACCCGCAGGGCCAGGGGCCCTTCTCGGGCTCGGCACCGCACTTGTGGTGCCAGGTGAGACGCTGCAGCTGCCAGGACAGGTCGAGGACGTCGCCAACCCGGTCTCGCTCGATGCCGATGACTTCGCCCCGGCGCGCGCCGGTGAGAAGTGACGCTGCCCAGCGTGCAGCGTCGGGGCGGGTCTTGATCGCCAGCAACAGGGCGATGGCTTCGTCAAGGTCGAGCACGTCGAGAGACTTCGCGCCCTTACGGGGCGGCGTCACATAGTCGGCGGGGTTCGACGGAATGAGGCCCTCGCCGGCGGCGTCCGTGAGGGACTTGGCGAGGATGTGGTGCGCGTTGCGGGCGTACGTCGGAGACAGGCCCTTCCCCACGATGTCGGCCCGAAGCCGCTTGACCATCGCGGGGGTGACTTTGTCGACTCGTGTTTTTGCCCCCAGAGAGGGGATGATCTGCGCCCGCACGGTCGACCGGCACGATCCGAAAGCCTTGGGGCGGAGATCGGGCTTGGCGTAGTTCTCAAGCCAGTACGCGAACCACTGTTCCACGCTGCTGCTGCTCGTGCGAAGGTCGCCTTTCCGTTTCAACTCGGCCTGCAGCTCGCGCAGCTTGTCCTGAGCTTCCTTGCGGCTCTTCCCACGAACGACCTTGCGGCGTCGATCCGCTGCCCTGCCCGTGGGATTCGGGAGCTCGACGGCCGCGGCCCAGTGCTTCAGAGGTTGAGACTGGTCCTTCGGCACGCGATACACCGCGCCCTCGCCTTTGCCCCTCATGCGGACCCCGCTTCTTCTTGTGTTCGATCTCGGTCTTTGACCCGGGGACGTCATTGGCCCCTGGTCTTCTTCTCGTGCGTACGACGTGCGTCACCGCTGGTTCCTTCCGGCCAAGGATTCGTGTAGCCGATGCGAGTAGCCTTAGTTGCCTGCCGCTACCGCCCGCTGCTGTCTGTATCGACAGGTTAGCAACCGTTGAGGACCGTTGGCAAGTCGAAACCGACATGTTCCGTTGGTTTCCGGTACCAAAGGTCGCTGGTTCGATTCCAGTCGGGGGCACCACAGGTGCAGATCGTGCGGGTTCGCACGTTGCACCGATCCGAGGATGATGGGCACCCTCCCGAGATGATCTCGGTGAGGACGTGGCTCGTCGTCGATGCGGTTCTCGACAACGCGCGCCGAACTCCGCGATATCACCACCGCGATCTGAGGGGCGGCTGTGTCGGACGACGACCTCGCGCCTGACGGCCACACCGGGTCGCGCCGGAAATGGCGTCGAGGTCATCGACCACCGATCCGACGTTCGGGCCATGTTCTCGACGTGGCGATGTGGGTGCTGCTGCCCTTCGCCGCACTGTTCTTCGTCGGGTCCGGAGCCGGGGCCTCGGGACGCCGGTTCGGGGGGCCGGTCACCGCTGATGGATCGGCGGGCGCACTGCTGTGGGCCGCTGTGATCCTCTCGGTCGTGCTCGTGCTCCTGATCGTCCGGCGAGCGTTCGTGCCGCACCCCGACTCCTATCCACGATGGGCGTTCGTCGTGGTCGCCGTCACGGTGCCCCTCACCATCGGATTCCATCTCCTCCGCTACGGCGAGCAATCGACGCTCGCACCCGCCACGTTCGCCTGGTCGGCCGCGAGTTTCGCCCTGTGCGTCGCGATGTGCGTGATACCCCGCAGGCACCGGCCGGACGCCGACCCCGTCAGGCGTGGGTGACGTGTCCGTCGACGGTGAGGAAGGAGGGGCCGGGCACCATGCCCGACCCCTCCCCTCACGTCAGTCGCCCTTGACGTTCACCAGCTGACGCAGCGTGTGCCGCACTGACACGAGGTCGGCAGCATCCGCCATCACCCGGTCGATCGGCTTGTACGCCGCCGGGATCTCGTCGAGGAACGCATCGGTGTCGCGGTACTCGATGCCCACCATCGCCTCGCGCAGCTGCTCGTGCGTGAAGGTCTTGCGGGCAGCCGAGCGGGAGTACTCCCGACCCGCTCCGTGCGGCGACGAGTTCAGAGCCAGGGGGTTCCCCTTGCCGGTGACCACGTACGACGCCGTACCCATCGACCCGGGGATCAGCCCCGGCCGACCCTCGTCGGCCATGATCGCGCCCTTGCGCGACACCCACACGCGCTTGCCGAAGTGCATCTCCGACTCGGTGAAGTTGTGGTGGCAGTTGATGCGCTCGCGCTCCTCGACAGCGACCCCGAGGAAGCGGCCGAGCTGGTTCGCGACGCGGTCCATCATCTCCTCGCGGTTGAGGAGTGCGAACCGCTGCGCCCACCGGAGCTCCCGGATGTAGGCCGCGAACTCCGGCGTCCCCTCCACGAGGTAGGCGAGGTCGGGGTTCGGCAGCTCGATCCACCACTGCTTCGCCAGACGCTGCGCGACCTTGATGTGGTGCTGCGCGATCTTGTTGCCCACGCCCCGCGATCCTGAGTGGAGGAACATCCACACCGTGTCGCTCTCGTCGACCGACACTTCGATGAAGTGGTTACCGCTGCCCAGCGACCCGAGCTGGTTGCGCCAGTGCTTCGCGTAGGTGGCCGGGTCGAACTCGGCCACTTCGGCGAGCGCTTCGAGCTCCGCCACGCGCGGCTCGGCCGTCGCGACGATCTTGCGGTTGTCGCGACCCGCCGACAGCGGGATCGACCGCTCGATCTGCTCGCGCAGCTCGGACAGATCACGCCCGTCCAGGTCGGAGCGGGTGAACTGGGTCTTCACGGCGATCATCCCGCATCCGATGTCCACTCCGACGGCCGCGGGCATGATCGCCCCGAGCGTCGGGATGACCGACCCCACGGTCGCACCGAGCCCGAGGTGGGCGTCGGGCATGAGCGCGAGGTGGGGGTGGATGAACGGCATGCTCGCCGAGGTGCGGGCCTGGTCGACGGTCTTCTCGTCGATCAGGCTCGCCCACGAGAACAAGCGGTTCGTGAGCCTTTCCATGATTTCTTTCCTTCGTCGGTGCGCGAGATCGCGCGATTGCGTGGCGGGGCGGCACGGCCCGACGGGTTGCTCTCGACGCTGCTGCGGAAAGAAGAACGCCCCGAACCTGTGCGGTGCGGGGCGTGGAAGAAGCGGATGCTGCTACACGGCCGGCGCCGGAGGGTACGACTCGTAACGGTGCTGGAACGTGAGTTCCAGAACCGGCGCGTACTGACGATCCCGCTGCGGGTTCATCTCGTCGTTCCTCTCGACCTGCCTTGCGCCGTGTCGGTGACACAGCTTCGCAACGATAGCGACACGCCCGGGCGTCGCGCAACCCTGGGAGCCTACGATCGAGCCGTGGACGAGCCCCTCCCCCGTGCAGAGCGCGCCGCCGTGATCATCGTCGGCGCGGTGATCGCGGCGATCATCGCGACTCTCCTGCTGGCTCCGATGATCTCCGGAGGGTGGTGCAACGATTCTTCCGACCCCGCGAAAAGCGTCTGCGGCACGATCGGTCCGCAGACGCTCGCCGGGTGGCCGATCAGCGTGTGGCCGTGGGCGGCGGCGCTCGTCGTCATCGCCGCAATGGCGATCAGTCTCCTGATCCGCGCGGCGCGCAGGCGCGTCTAGCGAGACGTCAGCCGGTGAGGTTTCGGATGTCGGCACACGCGGGCGCCGTTCAGTTGCGAAGCGCGAGGAACTGGTCGCGGATGCGGGTGGGTGATTTCGTGACGGGGCGCCACGTGCCCGCGGGATCCCACCAACTCGGACCACGCACTTCGGGAATGCCGCCGCGCATGCGGATGTGCCATCCGTTGGTGTCGAGGGTGCGGTGGTGATGCCAGCAGAGCAGCACCCCGTTGTCGGTGCTGGTGGGTCCGCCGCGGGCGTGTTCGCGAACGTGGTGGATCTCGCACCACGCGGCCGGAACGTCGCAGCCGGGGATGATGCATCCGCCGTCTCGAAGGGTGATCGCACGGCGTTGGTGGGCGTTGAAGACGCGGTCGACGACCTCTACTCGCTCGATGCGGCCGTTGCGTGCGAGCGTGGTGCGGTAGATGCCGCCGGTGCATCCCACGTGGCGCACCACGGCCATCGGGACGGGTTCGTCGATGCCGTCGATGTGCCCCACCCCCTCGCCGGTAGCGAGGTCGTCGGCCCGCACCGACACGACCAGCGTCGGGGCGGCGCCCCCGATCGTGGGCAGTTGGCCGGAGCGGGCAGCGACGGTCACGATCGTGGCCAGCGCGTCGTGATTCTTCTGCGGGTGCGTACGGGGATCGGGCGGGCACTCCGCCTCCTCGCCTCCACCACCGTCGTCGCCGTCGTCGGTGAAGTGCACGCGGCCGGCGCGCGGATGGACGATCGCATCGATCGCGCGCTTCAGTTGCGCGGCGACGTCGGGCAGGAGGTCGCCTCGCAGCGGCACGAGCCCGTCGCGGCACCTCCCGAGCGTCACACCGCGCTTGCGCTGCGCCGCCTCATCGCGGGGCTCCGCGCCGTCGGGGTCGAGGTAGGCAGCCCACACCTGCGCCTGCAATCTCAGCTCGTCGGCGGAGGGCAGCCCGCCCCCGCCCGCTCCGCCGCCGCGGGCCGCTGCGGCCAACTCGGCGTCGGCCGCGGTCCGCGCCTCGTGGGAGTCGATCGCCGCGGAGTCGAGCGTCTGCACCACAGCGACGACCGCGTCGACTCCCACGGCACCGTCGGCCAGGGCGGCACGCATGGCCGGGTACCGCGCGGGCAGCACCTCACCGGTGAGCACGGAGAGGGCGGACGCGGTCGCGACACCCGCCCGCACGTAATCGCCGGCCGTCCTCCCCGAGACCCGCGTGACACGCTGCACGAACTCGCGAACGTTCCGACACCCGAACCTCGTCGTCATCCGCTCCGCGGCGACCGGAGAATCCGATCTGGTCTGAACCGCACCGGCGGCCTCGGCGATCAACGCCTCCGCACGGCGCGAGAGCGTCGCGGCAGCATCCATCACCGCCATCACCTCGTCGTCGGACCACCCCCGCATGGCCGCGGTACCGAGCGCTCCGGACACGACCTCGCCCAGTCGCGACCCGAGGTCGCGAAGCGCATCGATCGTGTCGTTCATATGTTCGATTATCGCAGGGGCCTCCGACATCAACCCGAGCTGTTTCCCCAGGTCGTGAGGACAAACAGACCCTTCCGCGCGGAGCCTCACGCGCCGGTGCGCGAAGACGCGGGCACCGCTCTTGGTCGCGCCCCGACGAGTCAGGCGACGCGGAAGAACCGCGGCCCGACGTACCCGTCGCGCTCGACTGTCTCGGCGAACATCGCTGCGGATCGCACCCAGAAGCCGTAGTCGCCGTAGAGGGCCCGGTAGAACACGAACGGCTCCTCGGTCTCGCTGTGCGCTCCGACGCCCACCACCTCGTAGCGACGGCCCGTGAAGTGCTCGTAAATGCCCGGCTCGATCGTCATCGGCGTTCCCTTCCCTCATCACGTTCCGACGTGGATGCTATCCGCGACGCGCGAGCGACGTGTGTCCATCCACCACCACCGAAGATCATCCTTGCGGCGGATGCCGCTGATACCCCGGGCCGACGCCCGGCGGCGGGCGCCTCCGTAGCGTCGAAGACATGGCCCTCACCGCTCCGAACCCTCTACTGCACGAACGATCCGCCCACGCCCGCGAGATGCCGCGCTGGTGCGCCGGGATGCTCGCCATCGCGGGCAACATCGTGATCCTGGGGATCGTCGCGACAGCCGGAGTGCTGACGCTCGCCGCCGCCGCTCTCGTCTTCGGCACGGCGTTCCTCTCGAACCTCTGACGACTCCCTCAGCGCGAGGCGGTGCGCATGATCGTCACTCGCCGAGACCCGCCAGCCACGAGATGACGTCGCCGACCGGCCCGCTGCGCGCTCGGCGCCACCCGGTGCCGGCCCAGAGGTGCAACCGGTCGGTATCGCCCGCGGTCGCGGCGGCCTGCCGCATCCCTCTCGTCAGGTGATGCACCGCCGGGTAGGCGTCGATGGCGTGCGGCTCGTGACGGTCGATGAATCCGTTGCGCAACGCGCGCGCCGGACGCCCGGTGAACACCCTCGTGATCGCGGTCTCCGTGAACGCGGTATCGGCGAGCGCGGCGCGATGCGGGGCCGACGTGCCCGCCTCGTCGGTGCGCAGCAGCAGAGTGCCGACGGCGACCCGCTCGGCCCCGGCATCGAGCAGTCGTCGAACCGCGTCCGGCCCGTCCACTCCTCCCGCCGCGACGATGGGCAGCGCGGAGCCGGCACGGATGCTGCGGACGAGCGCTGCCGTGTCGACGGAGCCGGCGCGACCGGCAGGGTCGAAGGCGGCGCTGTGGCCACCGGCGTCCGATCCCTGCACGACGAGTCCGTCGACACCCGCCCGTTCGGCGAGCGCCGCTTCGGCCACGGTCGTGACGGAGCTCCACACCGTCGTCCCGGCGCGACGCAGCGCCGTGATGTCGGACACGGCGGGGAGCCCGAAGGTGAAGGAGACCACCGGCACGGGCGCGGCGAGGAGCAGCTCGAGCTTCGACGACCAGCCGTCGTCGTCCGAGACGGGCTCCGGGTCGAGAAGGATCCCGTACGCCGCTGCGTCTTCCCCGAGATCCTCGACGTATGCGGAGAACGCCGCGGCATCGACAGGGGTGTCGCCGGGGACGAACAGGTTGACACCGAACGAGCGCCCGCTGGAGCGCACCTCTGCGATCTCCGCCGCGAGGGCCTCGGCGGTCTTGTAGCCGCCGGCGAGGAACGGTAGTCCCCCCGCCTCCGCGACGGCGATCGCGAAGCCCGGCGTCGACGGGCCGCCCGCCATCGGCGCGGCGACGATCGGGAGCTGCTCGCCCACGCTGCCGTCTACTCGTCGATGCTGGAGAGGTCGTCGAAATCGGCGGCGTCCTCCTCGACCTCGACGGTCTCGACCTCCAGGTCGCTGTCGAGCTGCACGAGGATGCGCGAGTCGGGGAACTGACGCCGCGCCGTGAACCGCAGGAGCACCGCGTCGGCGAAGACCACGACCGAGGTGGCTTCGAGGTCGTCGCGCAGATCGACCTGCTCGACGACCGCGTCATCGGCGACGGCCTCGCCGATCTCGTCGGCGATGGCATCGATCACCGCGCGCCACTGGGTCTCACTCATCGCGAGGGTGCGAGTGACCCCGTCGATCAGCGCGTCGAGATCCGGGGAGTCGCCGTCGCCCTCGTCCTCCTCCTCGAGCTCGGGGTCGACGTTGACCGCCACCTCCGAGCCCGCCGCATCGAGGCTGGCTCGACCGCGCACGATGCCGTTGTCGGCAACGGGTTCGTCGAGCAGTCCGCTCTCTGAGATGCGGTCGAGGAGGGCGTCGAGCGAGGGCGAGGTCATGAGTGCATTCTTTCGCACCCGCTGATGCGACGCGCCGAGCCCGTTCGTTCAGCCCGCGCAGCATCCGCCCCTTGTCAGCCGCTGCCACGCCGATAACATTCCGGCATGGAAGATCCGACCCGGGAACAGCTCGAGGCGTCCGACCACCTCGAGAAGCGCACGATCGGCGGCGAGATCCGCTACTACGTCAAGAACATCAAGAAGCACTGGCCGGTCGTCGTCGAGAACGAGCCCGACGCCGCCGGCCACGAAGCATGGTGGACGCCGGACGGAAAGTTCCACGCCACTCACGCGCAGTTGCGTCGCGACTCCTTCGTCGGCGTCGTCTGATCCTCGACGACCCGTCGTCCGCGCGGTTTCCGAGGAGCATCCGCCGTCTGACGGCCACCTCCGCGGATGCGGCCCTCAGAAGCGGTTGAGTCCTCAGAAACCGACCCGCGTACCACGAGCTCGGGCGTTATTCGCCGGCGTCCTCGTCGATCTGCGGGCCGCCGACCACGCCGATACCGACCGCCTCGTGGTCGGGTTCGGGCTGGGTCGTACCGCCCTTGGGCTCTTCTCCGGGCGCCTTCTCGGTGCTCGGCTCCTCGAGCTGCTCGGTGTCGGGCGTCTCGTCGTTCTGCGGCTGCACGTCGTCGGCCATGGTGGGTCCCTTCGTCTGGCGTGATCCCACCGTCGCATCCATCCGGCCCCGGCTGAACCGG
This sequence comes from Microbacterium sp. AG1240, assembly GCF_003635115.1. Taxonomy (GTDB): domain Bacteria; phylum Actinomycetota; class Actinomycetes; order Actinomycetales; family Microbacteriaceae; genus Microbacterium. Next base: position 502,215 of record NZ_RBXJ01000002.1, on the reverse strand, counting down.
CTTGACGAACGCGTCGCATCCGCCTTCCCGCCGACGCGACCGGCGAGTATCGTGCCGCGCATGTTCCCCGATCGGCGCACTCTCGACTGGCTGCTCGACTCCGACCCGGCTCTTCGCTGGCAGGTCGAACGCGATCTCACCAACGCGACGCCGGTCGCGTGGCGGGAGACGCGCGCCCGGGTGACGCACGAGGGCATCGGCGCCGAACTGCTGTCGAAGCAGGACGATGACGGCCAATGGGCGGGCGGCGCATACTTCCCGGCCGGGTTCTTCGGCAGTCCCGAGCAGGACGCACCAGGGCAGCCGTGGACGGCGACGACCTGGTCGCTCAAGGACCTGCGCGAATGGGGCGTGGATGCTGCGGCGCTCGCGGGCACGGCCGAGAAGCTCGCGAAGAACAGTCGGTGGGAGTACGACGACCTGCCCTACTGGGGCGGCGAGGTCGACGTCTGCATCAACTCGTTCACGCTGGCGAACGGGGCGTGGCTCGGCGCCGACGTATCGCGTCTCGTCGAGTGGTTCCCCGCGCACCGGCTCGCCGACGGCGGCTGGAACTGCGAGGCCGAGGAGGGCGATTCCACGCGATCGTCGTTCCACTCGACGCTCAACGCGCTGCGCGGGATGCTCGCGTACGAGAAGCTCACCGGCGACACGAGCCAGCGCGATGCCCGCCATGGCGGTGAGGAGTACCTGCTCGAGCGGCGGCTCCTCCGACGCGCATCCACGGGCGAGCCCGTCGGTGCGTTCGTCACCGAGTTCGTCTTCCCGAACCGCTACCGCTACAGCGCGCTCGCGGCGCTCGACCACTTCCGCGAGGCCTCGCTGCACGAGGGCACTCCGCCCGATCCGCGGCTGGCCGACGCGATCGACGCGGTGCGTGCGGCCCGGCGCGAAGACGGAACGTGGGCGCAGGGCACGCCGTTGCCCGGTCGCACCTGGTTCGCGATCGACGAGGCCCCCGAGGGTCGGCCCTCGAAGTGGCTGACCCTCCTCGGCACCCGCGTGCTGGACTGGTGGGAGGGTTCGGCGTCGTCCTCGGGCATGTGACAGGATTTCTGGAATGCCCGTCTCCCCCGCTTCCGAGTCCGAATACACCGTCGCGACAGACGGGGCGTGCAAGGGCAACCCGGGGCCGGCCGGCTGGGCGTGGGTCGGCGAAGACGGCGAGTGGGCCGCGGGCTCGGTGGTGAAGGGCACGAACAACATCGGCGAGCTGCTCGGGCTGTTGCGAGCTCTCCAGCACCACGCCGACGTCGCTCATCTGCGCATCCAGGCCGATTCGAAGTACGCGATCGACACCTACGAGTCGTGGATGGACGGCCACCGCCGCCGCGGGTGGAAGACGTCCACCGGCGCTCCCACGAAGAACCGCGAACTGCTCGAACTGCTCATCGAGGCACGTGACGCCCGGAAGGCGGCAGGCCTGCCCCCCGCCGTGCTCGAGCACGTGCGCGGTCACGCCGGCCACCTGCTCAACTCATGGGCCGACAACCGCGCGGTGCGCGCCTCGCTGCGCGCCGCAGAGGGAGTGGCGCACGAATGGTCGTCGCGCGCCGGTCAGGACCGGCTCGACGTCACCGAGATGCCGCCGCGCTCCGCCGAAGACACACCGAAGCGCCGCTGACCGTCACTCGATGCCGCGCTCGTGGATCGCGGTGTCGAAGGTCTCTCCGTTGAGCTCGAGGTAGAGCTGACGTTCGGTCACCGAGACGGTCATGGTGTTGCGCCGACTGAGGGCGGTCACGGCCCGGTCGATGAAACCGGGGTCGAAACCGACCAAGCGCAGCGCGTCGGCGCGATGGATCTTCTTCCCCGCCCAAGGGGCTGCGACCTTGGCCGGATCGCGGTGGGTGTAGACGGCGACGCGCTCGGCGAGTTTGCTCCCGTGGTGCAGGCGCGCAGCATCCGGTGCCCCCACCTCGATCCACGCCTGAAGCGCGCCGGTCAGGTCGCGCACGACGACGGCCGGCTCCTCCGTCGACGAGAGCCCCTCGCTGAAGGCGATGCCCTCCTCGAACTCCAGGCAGTAGGCCAGCACACGGGTGACCATATAGGCGTCGGTCTCGGACGGATGCCGTGCGACACGGAGCGCGAGCTCGTCGTAGACGCCGCGGTCGACGTCGGCCAACTGCACGTCGAAGGTGTGGATGGTCGCGCCGGTAGCCATAGCGCTCGAGCCTACGGGGTGCGGATGCTGCGCATCGACCCGAGGGGGGTCGCGCCCCGCAGGGGTACTGTCGCGTCATGACGAACGCCGATCACCCCTCCCTCTCCGGCGACGAGACCCTCGAGCTGCCGGAGTTCGATGCTCCTCCCGCGGCGCCCCTCCCCCTCGCGCAGCGCTGGCTCGCCGACGCCCGGGAGCGCGGCGTGCGCGAGCCGCTGTCGATGACGTTGGCCACGGCCTCCGCCGACGGGGTCGTCTCGGCGCGCACGGTCGACGTGAAGCGGATCGACGACCGCGGTCTCGTCTTCGGCTCCTCGACCCGGAGCCCGAAGGGCCGCCAGCTCGGCGAGAACCCGCATGCGGCGCTGCAGGTGTACTGGCGCGAGACGATGCAGCAGCTGAGATTCGAAGGACGGATCGAGAAGCTGACGGATGCGGAGTCCGATGCGCTGTTCGCCGACCGCTCGCCGAAGTCGCGCGCGGCGACCGCGGTGGCGCAGCAATCGGCGCCGTTCGCCGACGCGTCGACGCTGGGCGAGCTGATCGAGGAGGCGGACGGCCTGCTCGAGCGCTTCGGCGACGACGTGCCGCGACCGTCCGGCTGGGTCGCTTACCGCGTCGTGCCCGCCGCGGTCGAGTTCTGGCACGGCAGCCGCGATCGCATGCATCGCCGGCTGCGATATGTCGCGGTCGGCGACGGCTGGCGCGCAGAGCGCCTCCAGCCGTGACCCCGCGTGCGTAGCATCGAGCGCATGACCTCCGTCACCGACACGGCCGCCGCCCTCCTCGCCACGGCCGACGAGCTCGACGCCGCGGATCCGCTCGCCGCGTTCGTCGACGAGTTCGAGCCCGCGGTCGGCGTCACCGCCTACCTCGACGGCAACTCGCTCGGACGCCCGGTGCGCGGCACCGCCGAGCGCATCTCGCGCTTCATCGCCGGCGACTGGGGCACGGGCCTCATCCGCTCGTGGGACGAGGGGTGGATGGAGCTTCCGTTCGACGTCGGCGACCGTATCGGGCGCGTAGCCCTGGGTGCGGCGGCGGGGCAGACCGTCGTCGCCGACTCAACCACCGTGCTGCTCTACAAGCTCGTCGCCGCCGCGCTTCGCGGAGTGCCGGCCGGCGGCCGCATCCTCATCGAGCGAGGCAACTTCCCCACCGACCGCTTCATCGTCGACGCTCTCGCCGCCGCGCAGGGGCTGAGCATCGACTGGCTCGATCCCGACCCGATCGTCGGAGTCACCCCCGCCGACGTCGCCGCGGCGCTCACCGACCGTACGGCGCTCGTCGTTCTGAGCCACGTCGACTACCGCTCGGGGGCGCTCGCCGACATGGCCGCGATCACGGCCGTCGTCGGCGACTCGGAAGCCATGATGCTGTGGGACGTCTGCCACAGCGCGGGAGTCGTCCCCATGCGACTCGACGAATGGGGCGTCGATCTGGCGGTGGGCTGCTCGTACAAGTACCTCAACGGCGGACCCGGCGCACCCGCGTTCGCCTACGTGCGCGCCGAGCTGCAGCACCGCATCGAGCAGCCCATCCAGGGCTGGATGGGAGCGGCCGACGTCTTCGCCATGGGTCCCGCCTACCGGCCCGCCGCCGGCATGCGCCGGCTCCTGAGCGGTACGCCCCCGATCGTGGGGATGCTTCCGATGCAGGGCATGCTCGACCTGCTCGACCGCGCCGGCGTCGACGCCGTGCGCGAGAAGAGCCGCACCCTGACCGCCCTCGCGATCCGCGCCTACGACGAGGTTCTGGCGGAGCGCGGCGTCGACCTGCTCACCCACCGCGATGCTGCGCGCCGCGGATCGCACGTGCTGCTCGGCCACCCGTCGTTCCGGGCCGTGACCGAGCAGCTGTGGCTCGACGGGATGATCCCCGACTTCCGCGGCCCTCAGGGCATCCGGATCGGCCTGTCACCGCTGAGCACCACGCACGCCGAGACGGTTCACGGAATCCTGGCGATCGCCGCCGCCCTCCCCGACTGAGCGACCGACGCGCTCAGAGGTCGAAGGCGGCGCGAACCCCCGCGTTGACGACCTCGCCGGCGCGAACGTTGAGACCGGCGGCGAGCGCGGGATCGGCGGCGGATGCGTCGTCCCACCCCGCGTCGGCGATCGCGGCGATGTACGGCAGCGTCGCGTTGCCGAGCGCCCGCGTCGAGGTGAACGGCACCGCGCCCGGCATGTTCGCGACGCAGTAGTAGAGCGATTCGTGCACGCGGAACGTCGGGGCGTCGTGTGTCGTCGGGCGGGAGCCTTCGAAGCATCCGCCCTGATCGATCGCGATGTCGACGAGCACCGAACCCGGCTTCATCGACGCGACCATCCCGTCGGTGACGAGCTTCGGCGCCGCCGCACCCGGCACGAGCACCGATCCGATGACGAGGTCGGCGGCCGCGACCTGCTGGCCGATCTCATAGCGGGTCGAGGCCCGCGTCTGCACGGCGCCTCCGAAGCGCGCCTCGAGCGCGCGCAGGCGGGGCACGGAGAGGTCGATGACCGTGACGTCGGCACCGAGCCCGAGCGCGTTGGCCGCGGCGTGCTCGCCCGCGACCCCGCCCCCGATGACGACGACCTTGCCCTTCGGCGTGCCCGGGATGCCGCCGAGCATGACGCCACGGCCGCCGTGGGCGGCGAGGAGGGCGTTGGCGCCCACGACGATCGACAGCCGGCCCGCGACCTCGCTCATCGGCGCGAGGAGGGGAAGGGAACGGTCGGGTGCTTGGACGGTCTCGTAGGCCACCGCGGTGATGCCGCTGTCGACGAGGGCCTCGGTCAATGGGCGGTCGGCGGCGAGGTGCAGGTAGGTGAACAGCGTCAGGTCGGGGCGGAAATGCTCGTACTCGCTCGCGATCGGTTCTTTGACCTTGACCACGAGCTCGGCGAGGCCCCACGTCTCCTCGGCCGTGCCGACCACGTCGGCGCCCACGGCTTCGTACTGCGCATCGGCGAAGCCGCTCCCTTCTCCCGCGCCCTGCTGCACGATCACCCGGTGACCGCGATGGATGAGCGCATCGGCGCCCGCGGGGGTGAGAGCGACACGGCGCTCGTTGTTCTTGATCTCGAGCGGGACGGCGACGCGCATGGGTACTCCTTCTGGGAGATGTCCTGCGATCATCGCAGCTACCCGGCCCGATCCGGCGAAGGATCACTTCGAGCCCATCCGATCCGTCCTCCACAACGGATAGATGTGCGAGGCGGGGGGCCTTCTTTCAGACGCGCCTGTCCACCACGACAGAAGGACGGCATCGCGACATGGCACACCTGTTCTACGGCGGCGGGGCGACGCCGATCGAACTGCCCGACCGGCTGCTCGCGCACGTGAAGATCGTCATCGCCGCGAAGCTGCGCCGCGGCGAGAGCTTCACGCTGACGTGGCGGCACCCGCACGATGCCGTCGACGGCCGCACCACGGTGTGGATCCAGCCGTCGATCGCGCTGCGCTTCGTGTTCGCCGGCACCGAGCCGGAGCTGCTCGATCCCGACCTGCTGCGCGCATTGGCGACGCAGGCGGCGTCGACCGGGGGGCTGTCCTTCGACCTCGACGATGTGGAGCACCAGCCGACCGAGCGCCGGACGGCGGCCGCGGTGGCCTGACGGCGCCCGCCGGCCGGACGGATGCGGCGCGCCTCCGCAGCATCCGCCCCCGTCAGTCGACGCTGTCGGGCAGCACGATCCAGATGCTCGCGCCGCCCGCGGGCGAGGCGTCGATGCCGATGCGTCCGCCGTGCGCCTCTACGATGCGGCGGCACGTCGACAGCCCGATGCCGAGACCGGGCACCTCCTGCGCCGTGCCGCGCTCCATGAGCTCGAACACGCGTTCGCGCTGCTCGACGGGTACACCGGGGCCGTTGTCGTCCACGGTGATGCGCCATCCGCCCGTGAGACCGTGGGCGCGCACGTCGATATGCGGCTCGACGCCGGCGGCGCTGCTGAACTTGGCCGCGTTCGCCACGAGGTTCTGCACGAGCACCCGCAGCAGCGTCTCGTCACCGATGACCTGCACCTCGGCGTCGACCGACACGGTGGCACCGGCCGCCGACAGCGCGGAGTCGAGGTCGTCGAGCACCCCGCGCACCACGTCGTCGAACTCGACCTCGTCACGCCGAGGCTGCAGGCCGCCGAGCCGCGCGTAGGCCAGCAGGTCGGCGATCATCGAATCCATGCGCGCCGCGGCCGACTCGGCACGGGCCAGGGCGCGGGCGGCCTGCGGCGCGTTCGCGAGCTCGGGGCTGTCGGCGGCCAGTTCGATGAACCCGGCGATCGCGGTGAGCGGATTGCGCAGATCGTGGCTGACCTGACTCGCGAAGTTCTCCAGCTGCTCGTTCGACTGACCGAGCTCGCGGGTGATTCGCCTCAGCTCGAGCACATCGACGACCTGGTGGGCCAGGAGAGCCAGAGCACGGCTGTCTTCGGGGCTGAGCTCACCGGGCTGCTCGTCGAAGACGCACAGCGTTCCGATCGGGATGCCCTCCGGCGTGATCAGCGGGCTCGAGGCGTAGAAGCGCACGGAGGCGATCTCGCCGGTGACGAAGGGATTGCGGGCGAACCTCTCGTCCTCGCGGGCGTCCGATACCACGACGTGGCCGGGCTTTCGGAACACGACCGCGCACATGGAGTCTTCGCGACTGCAGACCGACGCCTGCATGCCGACGGCGGCGATCTGGTGCTGCAGGCGGTCGTCGATGATGTTGATCACCGCGGTGGACACCCCGCACACGCGCGCTGCGAGCTGCACGAGACCCTCGAGATCGGGCTCGGGCGGAACCCCGACGACGCGATACTGGGCGATCGCTTCGCGTCGCGCCACTTCCTGGACTGTGCTCACGTTTCCCCCACCGCGATCCTCACGGCTTCGGTGCGCCGTTCGACACTCCACCATATGGGCGCGGAGCCTCGAACGGACCGATCGATCTAGTTGTGATCGACCGGCGACGCACCGACGGAGGGGTGACGCTGGCGCCGGATCGTCAGATAGAGGCGGTGCGCGGTGATCACGAGCGCCAACCACAGCGCGCCGAGGATCCATCCGACGAGCACGTCGGTGAACCAGTGATGACCGAGATAGACGCGACTCATGCCGACGAGGAGGTCGAACGCGACCGCCGCGGCGATGATCGCGATCCGCGCACCGCGGGAGGTGCGCCGCAGCACGAGCAGGTAGGCGATCGCGCCGATGACGGCGACCGCGTTGAGGGTGTGGCCGCTGGGGAACGAGGGCGAGTATTCGAACGGGGGCACCGCGTCGACCAGAGGCGGACGCTCTCGCTGGATCAGCTCCTTGCCGGCGATGGTCATCAGCAGCGAACCCGCTCCGGCTGCGGCGATGATGACCACCGGGGTCCACGACCTTCTCTTCACGCCGAGCACCACGATGCCGAGCACCGCGATCACGGGCATGCCGATCGTGCCGGCGATGTCGGTGAAGGCCGTCACCGCCACATCGAGTCCCGGGCTTCGCAGCGTCATCATGAACAGCAGCAGCGGCTCGTCGACGCCGGCGACGCCGTCGCCGTCCGCAACGGCGTCGTAGACCTCGACCGCGGCCACGCTCAACGCCACCACCAGGGCGAGACCCACGATGAGGGTGATCACGAGCGCGGTGTAGGGACCGATCCTCTCCCCCACCCGACGAGCGACGTGCTCGATGGTGGCGCCCGCGCGGGTGCGCCAGTGCGTGATGTCGCGACCGCCGACGTAGCGATCCTCTGTCAGCTCCCCCGTGACGCCGGGAGCACTGTCGCTCGGGTCGTCGGTCTCGTCGCGCTTCATCCCCCTACTGTGGCCCACGGCGGGCCCCCGGAGGTGCCGTTGCCCGCCGACAGGCCGTCGGCTAGGGCGGTGCGGACGCGCGGGTCGCCGGTTCGGGCCCCTCGCGTGAGGATTGCGTAGGGATCGTCCTCCACCGCCTCCGGACTGGGCGAGACTGGTGCGATGCCCATCATCGACAACGCCGTGTACGTCGGCGGTCAGCGCATCGAGAACCCCGAGAGCCTCGAGCAGACCTTCGAGTACATGCGCGACAAGGGTGGCATGGCGTGGATCGGACTCTTCCGCCCGACCCCCGAGGAGATCGACAAGGTGGCGGCGGAGTTCTCCCTGCACCCGCTCGCGATCGAGGACGCCCTGACCGGTCATCAGCGAGCCAAGCTCGAGCGCTACGGCGACATCCTCTTCGCCGTCCTCCGGCCCGCTCGCTACATCGACGCGACGGAGACGGTGGAGTTCGGCGAGCTCCACGTCTTCGTCGGGCGCGACTTCGTGGTCACCATCCGCCACGCCGACTCGCCCGATCTCGCACGCGTGCGGCGGAGACTCGAGCAGCAGCCCGAGCTCCTGTCGCTCGGCCCGGAGGCGGTGCTCTACGCGATCCTCGACGAGGTCGTCGACGAGTACTCGCCGGTGGCGGCGGGGGTGCAGAACGACATCGACGAGATCGAAGACGCCCTCTTCGGCGCCGGGGAACCGAACCTGTCGCGACGCATCTACGACCTGTCGCGGGAGGTGATCGCGTTCCAGCGCGCCTCGGAGCCGCTCGCCGTCATGCTCGAGTCGCTGCAACGGGGCGCGGAGAAGTACCGCGTCGACCTCGAACTGCAGCGGTCTCTGCGCGACGTGCTCGACCACGTTCTGGTCGTCTGCCAGAAGCTCTCCGGGTTCCGGGCCACCCTCGAGAACGCCCTCACCGTCAATGCCACCCTCGTCACCCAACGCCTCACCGAGACCTCGCTCGAACAGGGCGAGCAGGTGAAGAAGATCTCGGGCTGGGCCGCGATCCTGTTCGGACCCACCCTCGTCGCCGGCATCTACGGCATGAACTTCGAATCGATGCCCGAGCTGAGTTGGCAGTTCGGCTACCCGCTCGCGCTCGCGCTCATGGCGGCGACGTCGCTCACGCTCTACATCGTGTTCCGCCGGAAGCGCTGGCTCTGACCCTTACGGGTGGTTGACGGTCCAGAGCACCCAGACGCAGAGCGTCTGCAGCCCGATGCATCCCGCGATGATCGCGGTGCGCCGCTTCTTCGTCTTCGACAGGCGTTCGTCTCCGAGGAGGGGCGACAGCGGCACCATGAGCCGGAACGTGCTCTGCTGCGGCAGGAACACCGCGAACAGGTAGAGCCCGTAGCTGAACGCGAACGAGACGATGACGATGCCCAGGCGCCGCACCGAGCGCGACCAGAGCAGCATCGCGAAGCCGACCATGAGCGCGACGACCAGGATGGGCCCGATGACGCCGAGGTGCGTGGCAGCCTGACGGAACCAGGGGGTCAGCGGGATGAACTCGTCGTTTCCGACGGACTGCAGCCACCAGCCCGTCTCGGTGCGGATATAGGCATTGCGCGTCCCGGTGACCGCCTGCGCGATGACCGGCCACATGAGACCGGCCGACGCCGAGAGCGCCCCGGAGACGAGGATGCCGATCACCTGGATGCGGGGGAACGGGTCGACGCGGCGGCGGAAGAACCGCACGAGGAAGAGGATGCCGAGGGCCAGCGCGATCGCGAGCGCGCCGGGGCGGGTGAACGCGGCGATGACACCGATGGGCGCGACCGCCAGATACCGGCGCTGGTGCATCAGCAGCAGGGCGCTGAAGAGGAGAAGCATGAGGAGCGACTCGGCGTAGCCCAGCACGTAGACGAACGACAGCGGCGCGAACGAGAAGAAGACGACGGCCCACCAGGCGGCCTTCGGCGTCGTGGTGCGACGCAGCAGGAGGAAGAGCACCCAGGTCGCCCCGAGGGTCGCCAGGATGCTGATTCCCACGCCGGCGAGCTGCCACGACCCTCCCGCGAGCGGCGAGAAGATGCGCTCGAGAGTGGGGAAGACCGGGAGGAACGCCCAGTTGTTCGGCAGGATGTCGCCCTGCACGTTCATGGGGAGGGAGACCGGATACCCCTCGAGCGAGATCTGACCGTAGCGGTCGGCGTCCCACTCGGTGATGAAGTCGAGGAACGTGCCGATGCGCTGGCCGTCGGGGCCGTGGCTGAGGCCGAGCGACCGGGCGAGCTCATAGGCGCCCCAGAGCAGACCGAGGCTCGTCGCGCGCGCGACCGCCCACAGCAGGAAGACCTGGCGGAACATGCCGCGCTCGACGACGGGAACGGCACCCCGAGGCGAGCGGAACAGGTCGGCGGCGGCGAGCCGCAGCATCCGGTGCACTCGCGACCGACGCACCCTCGAGCCGTCGGCGCGTGCCGGTTCGACGATGGTCTCGATCACATCGGTGGAGGGTGCACTCACGCGGGGGCCTTTCGCAAAGGGAGACTGCGGCGGTCCGTGCGCGCGAGGGCGTCCGTGACGACAGGAAGCCCCGCGACATTACGGCTTTCGCAGCCTACCGCGCGACCCCTGTGAGGATCCAGTATTTGTCAGATCAGCCCGCGAAAAACTCCCCGCTCAGACGAGGAAAATCGGGAGCGCGCCCGGGTTGTGGGCGTGCACGAGCACCGAGAAGACGACCGCATCGAAGAGCAGATGCACCGTCACGACGTAGGCCAGCGACCGCGTTCGGAGGAACACCACGCCCTGGATCAGGGCGAACGGGATCGTCAGCGCCGGTCCCCACGCCTGGTAGCCGAGCTCCCAGAGGAAGGCGACGAAGACGATGGTCTGCAGCACGTTCGCCTGCCACGTCACCGCGTGACGGCGCAGCAGCACGAACACCGTGCAGATGAAGAAGAGCTCGTCCCAGATGCCGACCGCGCCCACCCCGACGAACAACCGGGCGATGAGGTCGGGCGTGTTCACGACCGGCCAGTTCTGGTAGACGCCCGAGGTGATGAAGTAGAACGGCAGGATCAGCCAGCCCAGCGCCAAGACGCCCACGAGCCAGATCCACTGCACGCGCGACCAGCGCCCGCCGCCGCGCCACGGGAAGCGGATGGCGTAGTCGCCGTAGACGAAGCGCGAGATGACGTAGGGCACGAGCACCGCTCCGCCCAGGGCGAGGGTGAACCGCAGGAAGGCGAGGTTGTCGAGCTCGGCATGCAACGGGATCGCGCTGACGATGAGCTGCCCGATCGCGATCAGCGACAGATCGCGCAGGAGGCTCGGCGGGGAGTTCTCGGCCGCTCGCCGGGAGGGACGGATGGCGACGCCGTGGTGGCGGTCGACGAGCCAGGCTCCGATGAGCGCGGCGGTCAGCAGCATCCATCCGAGCCAGGCGATCTGCAGCACGAAGAACGCGGGGGCGGCGAGGCAGACCAGGAGTGCGGGCGCGAGCGACCACGTCCAGGTGGCTGTCGCCGGCGTGGCGACGGCGGGCGACTTCATCGGTCGTCCGCCCGGCGATAGGCGAGGTCGCGGATGCTGCGCCCCACCCGCGCGCCCTTCTGCTCGAACGCGGTGAGCACGCGACCGTCGAAGCGCTCGGCCCACTCCCCCTCGAACGTGCGCTGGAAGTCGGGAGCCGCGTCGAGGACCGTGCGCATCTGCCGGGCGTAGTGCTCCCAGTCGGTCGCGAGCCGGAGGGTTCCGCCGGGCTTCAGAGCGCGGGCGGCGATGGCGGCGAACTCCTCGTCGATGAGGCGTCGCTTGTTGTGCTTGGACTTGTGCCACGGGTCGGGGAAGAACACCCAGAGCTCGTCGACGGATGCCGCCGGCAGCAGGTGTTCGAGCACCTCGGGGGCGTTCGCCTCGACCAGGCGGAGGTTCTTCGCGCCCTCCCGGTCGGCGTCGAGCATGGTGCGCGCGAGCCCGGCGCGGAACACCTCCACCGCGAGGAAGTCGACCTCGGGACGCGTGGCGGCGGCGTGCACGATCTGATGCCCCTGGCCGGTTCCGATCTCGACGATCAGCGGCGCCTCACGCCCCCAGACGGCGGCCGGATCGATCGTCGAATCGGCGCGCACGCTCGTGACGGCATCGCCGCGGGGGACGTCGAGGAGGTAGAACTCGGCGTGGGCGGCCCAGGCGCGCTCCTGCCCGTCGGACATCCGGCCGCTGCGGCGGACGAACGACACCGGGCGCTCGCGGAAACGGGGCTCGGGAGTGGGGTCGGGCATTCCCCCAGGCTACGCGAGCGCGCCAGGCGCCCCGGTGCGCCGCGAGCAGGCGGCCACGTTACGGGCCGACGGTGACGAAGTCGATGAGCTCCTCCACACGGCCGAGGAGGGCGGGCTCGAGATTGCGGAAGGTCGTGACCCTGGCGAGGATGCGCTGCCACGCGCGAGCGATGTCGGCCTGGTCTTCGGCGGGCCAGCCGAAGGCGCGGCAGATGCCGACCTTCCACTCGACGCTGCGGGGGATCTCGGGCCAGCGCTCGATGCCCATGGTCTGCGGGGTGACGCACTGCCAGACGTCGACGAACGGGTGGCCGACGATGCGCACGTGCGCACCGTGCTTCCCGCGTGCGACGGCTTCCGCGATGCGCGATTCCTTCGACCCCTTCACGAGATGGTCCACGAGCACCCCGTAGCGGCGCTCGGCGGAGGGCGGCTCGGCGTCGAGCAGGTCGTCGAGCAGATCCACGCCCTGGAGGTATTCGACGACGACGCCCTCGGCGCGCAGGTCGGCGCCCCACACCTTCTCGACCAGCTCGGCGTCGTGACGGCCCTCGACCAGGATGCGGCTCGCCCGCGCCACCCGCGCCCGCTCCGAGGCGGGGGCGAACGACCCCGAGGCGGTGCGGCGGGTTCCGGTGGGCGCGGCCTTCGGCACGACCAGCACGACGGGCTCGCCGTCGACGAGGAAGCCCGAACCCAGCGGGAAGAGGCGACGACGCCCGTGACGGTCTTCGAGTTCGACCGTGCTGGAGGCGATGCCCACGACGGCGCCCACGTATCCGTCGGCCGCCACCTCCACGACGAGGTCGCGGGATGCTTCGACCTGCGCGGCGACCTTGCGGCCGGCGTCGCGCCATCCCTTCGCGAGCACGTCTGCGCCGTACCGATCGTCCATGCTGCTCCTCCCGACCGGCCGAGCCTAGACCGGCGCCCCCGCGCCGGAGGCGGGGCACGCCGGGCGCTATCGTGCATGCCCGCCGGTGCATAGACTCGTCCCGTGGCTGTCCGGACGCTCCTCCCACGAGTGCGCCTGCGTGCGCGCCTCTCGACCGCCGCCGCTCTCGCGCTGGCTCTCGTGGTAGGCGGAGCCGCCATCGCCGCCTCCGCGACGGAGCCCGTAGAGCTCGGATCGACCCGCGTGTACGACCAGGTCGACGCCCTCTCTCCGCAGCAGGAGTTCGACGCGCAGGCTCGCATCGAGCAGCTGCGCACCTCCACGGGGCTCGATCTCTGGGTGGTGTTCGTCGACGAGTTCACGAACCCCTCGGATTCCGCGGACTGGGCCAACGAGACGGCTGACCAGAACGGCCTCGGGCCGACGCAGTACCTGTTGGCCGTCGCTGTCGACGCGCGCCAGTTCTACCTGTCGGGAGATTCCTCCGGACCCATCTCGTTCGAGCAGCTCGGTGCGATCGAACAAGAGCGCCTCATCCCCGCACTGGGGAACGACGACTGGGCCGGGTCCGTCGATGCCGCCGCGGAAGGCCTGGAAGAGGCCGACCAAGCGGGGTCCGGCGGCACGATGGTTCCCAACCCGCTCCTACCCTCGATCTCGGACGTGATCTGGACCGTCCTCCTGGTTCTCGCCGTCCTCGCCGTCGGGGTCGTCATCCTGGTGATCGTCCTCCGCTCCCGACGGAAGAAGACCACCACGGCCCCCGGCGTCGAACCCGGGCCCCCGCCGGTTCCGACGGATGAGCTGCGGCGGCAGGCAGCATCCGCCCTCATCGACACCGACGACGCCATCCGCACCAGCGAGCAGGAGCTCGGGTTCGCCGCCGCGCAGTTCGGCGAAGACGCCACCACCGATTTCGCCGCGGCTCTGCAGTCCGCGCGCGACAAGCTCAGCCAGGCGTTCGCCCTGCAGCAGCAGCTCGACGACGACGTGCCCGACACCGAGGAGCAGGTGCGGGCGTGGAACACGCAGATCATCCAGCTCTGCGCAGAAGCGAACCAGGGCCTCGACGAGAAGGTCGACGCGTTCGACGAGCTGCGCAAGCTCGAAGCCGACGCCCCCGCCGCCCTCGTTCGAGCGCGCGATGCACGCACCGCCGCAGCCTCGGCGATCGACGAGGCCGCAGCCGCACTGTCGGCGCTGCAGGGCTCGTACGCACCGGAGGCGCTCGAGACCGTCGACGACAACGTCGACCAGGCCCGCGCGCGCATCGCGTTCGCCGATGAGCAGCTGACCGCGGCGCAGACCGCGCTCGACGCCGGCGAGACGGGTGAGGCGGCCGTCGGCATCCGCGCGGCCGAGGAGGCCGTCGGCCAGGCCGTCGTGCTCGAGACCGCGATCGACACACTCGCCACCGACCTCGCCGCCGCAGACCGACAGGCCGCAGCGGTCATCGAGGGCATCGAACAGGACGTCCGTACCGCGATGACGCTGCCCGACCCCGACGGGCGTGTCGCCGCCGTGATCGACGTCACCCGCGGCGACCTCGACGCCGCCCGGGCCGAGCTCGCCGGCGCCCGACGCCGACCGCTGCACACGCTCCAGTCGCTGCAGGCGACCGACCAGCGCATCGACGAACTGGTGCAGTCGGTGAGGGATGCTGCGGCACGGTCGCAGCGCGTGGCACAGCAGCTCAGCTCCGAACTCGCCCAGGCGCAGGCGCAGGTGTCGGCGGCCGAGAACTTCATCGCGGCCCGTCGCGGCGCCGTCGGCTCCGAGGCCCGCACGCGTCTGGCCGAGGCGGGCGCGGCTCTCGCCCGCGCGCAGCAGCTGCAGGGCATCGACCCGGAGCAGGCGCTCGGGGAAGCGCAGCGCGCGAACAGCCTCGCCGGACAGGCCGTGCAATACGCCCGCACCGACGTCGGCGGATTCTCCTCGTCGAATGACATGTTCGGCGGAGGCGGTGGCGGCGCCGGATCGAGCTTCATGGGAGCCCTGCTCGGCGGCATCGTCAGCAGCGCGATCTCGGGCGGCGGGCGGTCGTCGCGCAGCTATGGCGGCGGCTTCGGCTCGTTCGGGGGCGGCGGATCACGCTCGAGCGGTCGCAGCGGCTTCGGTGGCGGCGGGCGCCGCTCCGGCAGCTTCGGCGGCGGCGGTTCGCGCTCGCGGCGCGGCGGCGGGCGCTTCTGATGCCGCCCTCGCAGCACCGGCGCGTCACAGGTAACTCGTAGCATCCACCGACACACTCGGAACAGACGTCAACAGGAAGGAACCCCGATGGCCAAGCAGTCCATCTTCGGTCGCATCTCCACCCTCATCCGCGCGAACGTCAACTCGCTGATCGATCAGGCGGAAGACCCGCAGAAGATGCTCGACCAGCTCGTGCGCGACTACACGAACTCGATCCACGATGCCGAGTCGGCGATCGCCGAGACCATCGGCAACCTCCGCCTCCTCGAGCGCGACCACCAGGAAGACGTGCAGGCCGCGGCCGAGTGGGGCAACAAGGCCCTGGCCGCCTCGAAGCGCGCCGACGAGGTGCGCCCCACGAACCCGGCCGAGGCCGACAAGTTCGACAACCTGGCCAAGATCGCCCTGCAGCGTCAGATCTCGGCCGAGAACGAGGCGAAGTCGGCGGCTCCGACCATCGCGTCGCAGACCGAGGTCGTCGACAAGCTCAAGGACGGCCTCAACGGCATGAAGGGCAAGCTCGAGCAGCTGCGCTCCAAGCGCAGCGAGCTGCTGGCCCGGTCGAAGGTCGCCGAGGCGCAGAACCGCGTGCACGACGCCGTGAAGTCGGTCGACGTGCTCGACCCGACGAGCGAGCTCGGTCGGTTCGAAGACAAGATCCGCCGCCAGGAGGCCCTCGCCGCCGGCAAGCAGGAGCTCGCCGCCTCGAGCATCGACGCACAGTTCAACCAGCTCGAAGACGTCGGTGAGCTCACCGAGGTCGAGGCCCGCCTCGCGATGCTGAAGTCGGGCGGACCCCAGCGGGCCGCCATCGATGCGCCCAGCCCCGACGCGGTCTGAGGCTCACGAAGGGGGCGTCGCGGTTCGCGGCGCCCCCTTTCGCGTGCCCGGCGGCCTCTCCCGCTCGCGCGGTCGAGAGATGCCCGCGGGCGCATCCATGGGCAGCGCGAGCAGCGACACGACCCGCGAGTCAGTCGAAGGAGCCGTAGACCTCGAGGGTGTTCGCGGCGACCTGCGCGCAGAGCTCGTCGAGGTCTGCCCCGAGTTCGTCGGCGATGAAGCGCATCGTCACGGGCACGAGGTAGGGCGCGTTCGGGCGTCCGCGGTAGGGCACGGGCGTGAGGAACGGCGCGTCGGTCTCGACGAGGATGCGCTCGCGCGGGATGACCCGCAGCGCGTCACGGAGGTTCTGCGCGTTCTTGAACGTCACGTTGCCGGCGAACGACAGGTAGTAGCCGCGGTCGGCGGCGATCCGCGCCATGGCCTCGTCGCCCGAGAAGCAGTGGAACACCGTCTTGTCCGGCGCTCCGACGCGTTCGAGCGTCTCGAGGACGGCGTCGTGCGCATCGCGGTCGTGGATCTGCATCGCGATGCCGTGGTTCTTCGCCAGCGCGATGTGCGCCTCGAACGAGCGGTGCTGCGCGGCGAACCCGCCCTCCTCCGTGCGGAAGAAGTCGAGCCCCGTCTCGCCGATGGCACGCACCCGAGGCTCCGCTGCGAGCGCGTCGATGGCCGCGATCGCAGCATCCAGCTCGCCCGCCTCCTCGTACGCCGGCGCCTCGTTGGGATGGATGGCGACGGCCGCGAGCACGCGGGGGTGGGATGCGGCGGCCCACGCCGACCAGCGCGACGAGTCGATGTCGCCGCCGGCCTGCACCACCCCGAGAACTCCGACCTCGACGGCGCGGGCGAGCTGCTCGTCGAGCGAGAGCCCCTCGTCGCCGTCGGCGATCTCGAGGTGCGTGTGGTTGTCGTACACCCCGACCGCGAGGGGCTCGGGTGCCGGCGGATAGCTCACGTCACGGCGCCCGTCGACCGACCGCTCGCGCACGTACGCGCTCGGATCGGCCTGATCGAGCGTGCCGCGCGGCCGCTCGACCGGCTCCGATCCGGGAGCTGCGCTCATTTGTCCTGCTCGACGCGCGGGAACAGCGGCGCGAGCCCGTTGACCGACGAACCGGGGCGCAGCACGCCCCACGCACCGGCCTCCCGCAGGGGCTGATCGTGCAGGCGGCCGATCGTCTCGGCGGCGCCCAGGGCGATCCAGAGCTTCTCGGTCGACTCGGGCATCACCGGCGAGAGCAGCACGGCGAGAGCCCGCAGCCCCTCGGCCGCGGTGTACAGCACCGTTCCCAGCCGTTCGCGCTGCGTCTCGTCCTTGGCGAGCGCCCACGGCTCGTTGATCGTGATGTAGCCGTTCAGCTCGGTGACGATCGTCCAGATCGCCTCGATGGCCTCGTCGATCCGGAACCGCTCGATCGCGGCGTCGGCGGTCGTCGCCGCATCCGCCACCGTCTTCTGGATCGCCAGGTCGGCATCGGTGTAGGGGCCGGCGATCGGGACGATCCCCTCGTAGTAGCGCTCGATCATCGCGATCGTGCGCGAGGCGAGGTTGCCGAAGCCGTTGGCGAGCTCGGCCTGGTAGCGGGCCGAGAGGTCCTCCCACGAGAACGAGCCGTCCTGTCCGAACGCGATGGCCGAGAGGAAGTAGAACCGGTAGGCGTCGGAGCCGAAGACGTCGGTGATCTCGGTCGGCGCGATGCCGGTGAGCTTCGACTTCGACATCTTCTCGCCGCCGACGAGCAGCCACCCGTGCGCGAAGACGCCGCGCGGCACCTCGACGCCGGCCGCCATGAGCATCGCGGGCCAGATCACCGCGTGGAAGCGCAGGATGTCTTTGCCGACCACGTGGTACGCCGGCCAGCGGCGGGCGAACTGCTCGGGGTCGGAGCCGTAGCCGACGGCGGTGGCGTAGTTCAGCAGCGCGTCGACCCAGACGTAGATGACGTGGGAGGAGTCCCACGGCACCCCGATGCCCCAGTCGAAGGTCGAGCGCGAGATCGACAGGTCTTTGAGGCCGTTCTTCACGAACGACACGACCTCGTTGCGCGCCGACTCGGGCCGCACGAAGTCGGGCACCGTGCGGTAGAGGTCGAGGAGGCGGTCCTGGAACTCGCTGAGCTTGAAGAAGTAGTTCTTCTCCTGCAGCAGTTCGAGCGGCTTCGAGTGGATCGCGCAGACCTTCAGCCCCTCGAAGGCCCCGGTTCCGTCGACGATCTCGGCCTCGGTCTTGAACTCCTCGCAGCCGACGCAGTACAGCGCCTCGAACTCCCCCGCGTAGATGTAGCCGCGGTCGTAGAGCGCCTGCACGAACTGCGCGACGCGCTCCTCGTGCCGCGGCTGGCTCGTGCGGATGAAGTCGTCATTCGCGACGTCGAGGGTCTTCAGCAGCGGGAACCACGACTCGCCCACGAGCTTGTCGACCCACTCCTGCGGCGTCGACCCGTTCGCCGCGGCGGCACGCATCATCTTCTGACCGTGCTCGTCGGTTCCGGTCAGCATCCATGTGTCATCGCCCGACTGGCGGTGCCAGCGCGCGAGCGCATCGACGGCCACGGTGGTGTACCCGTGGCCGATGTGGGGCACGTCGCTCGGATAGAAGATCGGCGTCGTGACATAGAAAGACCGGCCGTTGCTCACCCCGAGATTCTACGGGGGCGGATGCGGCGCCCCGGTCGCTGTGACGGACGCCCCCGGGTCGGAGGGTCGCGCCGTCGTCGGACGAATGCGCGCAGATCCTCCGACGCCGGTGCGATCCTCCGACGCCGGCGTGCGCGACGGGGTCAGCGCTTGACGGCGAGCGCGGCCTGGTACAGCTCGCGCGAGGAGTGCCCGGTGAGGGTCGACACCTCGCCGGCGGCTTCCTTCAGGCGGGTGCCCGTGCGCACCATCTCGAGCACCTGGGTGACGGCGTCGGGGAAGGCCACGGCTCGCGGCTCGGCGCCGGCGACGACAACGACGATCTCGCCGCGTGCCCCGGTCTCGGCCCACTCGGCGAGGTCGGAGAGCGGACCGCGCACGACCTCCTCGTGCAACTTCGTCAGCTCGCGGCAGACCGCCGCCCGACGGTCGGCGCCGAAGCCCGCGGCCATGTCGTGCAGGGTCGCCGCGAGACGCGACGGCGCTTCGAAGAAGACGAGGGTGCGGGCCTCGCTCGCCAGGGCCGTGAAAGCGGCGCGGCGCTCGCCCGACTTCCGCGGCGGGAACCCCTCGAAGGCGAAGCGGTCGGTCGGCAGCCCCGACACGGCCAGCGCGGTGAGCACGGCGCTCGGGCCGGGGATGACCGTCACCCGCACGCCCGCGGCCGCCGCGGCGGCGACGAGACCGTACCCGGGGTCGCTGACCGTCGGCATGCCGGCGTCGCTGAGCACCAGCACGTCTTCGGTGCGGGCGCGTTCGGCGAGGTCGCCCGCGCGCTCCTTCTCGTTGTGGTCGTGGAGGGCGACGAGCTTCGGGCGGTTCTCGATGCCGAGCGCGCTGAGCAGACGGATCGTGGTGCGGGTGTCTTCGGCGGCGATCACGGTCGCCGCCTCGAGAGCTTCCACGAGCCGACGCGACGCGTCGCCGAGATTGCCGATGGGCGTCGCCGCGAGGATGATCACCGTCCCACCATAGGCGCGGGGTTCGGCGGCTTCGCCCGGCCGCGCAGCATCCGAGCGCGCACCGTGCGGAAGTAGGCTGTTGCCGTGACGACTGCCGAGCCGCTGCTCCCCGCGCAGCGCCCGGCGCCCCTCGACCGGTGGCGCGCGAGGATCGCGGCCGATCCGCAGCGCGAGCGGCTTCTCGCGTGGCTCGTCCCCGCGCTGGTGACCCTCCTCGCCGGGGCGCTGCGGTTCTGGAACCTGGGGCACCCCCGCGCGATCGTCTTCGACGAGACCTACTACGTCAAGGACTCGTGGAGCCAGTGGGTGCTCGGCTTCCCCGCGAAGTGGCCGACCGAGGGCGCCGATGCGCTCTTCCTCGGGGGCGACACGAACGCGTTCGAGACCGCGGGCAGCTTCGTCGTGCACCCGCCGCTCGGGCGCTTCTTCATCGGCCTCGGCATGGCGCTGTTCGGTCCCGACTCCTCGACCGGGTGGCGGTTCGCCGTCGCCGTCTTCGGCACCGCGACGGTGCTGCTGGTCTACCTCGTCGCGAAGACCCTGACCGGCTCCGTCGCCTTCGCCGGCATCGCCTCGGGCCTCCTCGCCATCGACGGCCTGTCGATCGTGCTCAGCCGGGTCGCGCTGCTCGACGGCATCCTCACGTTCTTCCTGCTCTTCGGCTTCTGGTTCGTGCTGCTCGACCGGCGAACGCACGTCGATCGCCTCGCCGCGTTCGCCGCCGCACGCGAGGCCGACGGACACCACCCCGCCTGGGGCCCGGTGTTCTGGAACCGTCCGTGGCTTCTCGCAGCGGGCGCCGCTCTCGGTGCGGCCACGGCCGTGAAGTGGTCGGGCCTCTACGTTCTCGCGGCGTTCGGCGTCTGGATCGTCGTCACCGACGCCCTCGCCCGGCGGCGTGCCGGCGTCGGCATCTGGCCCGCGGATGCCGCGTTCCGCCAGGGACCGGTCGCCTTCCTCCTGCTCGTCCCCGTCGCCGCGGTGGTCTACCTCGCGTCGTGGACGAGCTGGCTCACCACCGACAGCGGCTGGGATCGGCACTCCGTCGACAACGCGCCCGCGCAGGGCTTCTGGTCGTGGGTGCCGCTCGGTATCCAGAACCTCTGGCACTACCACCAGCAGATCTACGGGTTTCACGTGGGGCTCACCACGCCGCACAGCTACCAGAGCCCGGCATGGCAGTGGCCGCTTCTGATCCGTCCGACCTCGATGTACTGGAACCAGGGCGACGCCGGAGTCGAGGCCGTCTCCAGCATCCCGAATCCCCTCATCTGGTGGGCCGCGGTCGCCGCGGTCGTCTTCCTCGCGGCGCGGTTCGCGATGACGCTCGAGTGGCGCTACGCCGCCGTGCTGATCGGGGCTGCGGCGACGTACGTGCCGTGGCTGCTCTACCCCGAGCGCACGATCTTCCAGTTCTACACGGTCGCGATCATGCCCTTCCTCGTTCTGGCGCTGACCTTCGCGCTCCGCGAGATCACCGGACGAGCGGATGCTGCACCCGCCCGCCGCGCCGCGGGCCAGAACTCGGTGATCGTCTTCCTCGTCATCGTCGCCCTCGTCTCGGCGTTCTGGTACCCGGTGTGGACGGGGATGACGGTGCCGTACGACTTCTGGCGCATCCACAACTGGCTGCCCACCTGGATCTGACCGTGGACGATCGAACCGACGCCTGGCTGACCGACGAACGGCCCATCCAGCGTGTCGCGGTGTTCCAGAACGCCCCGGTCGACGAGTCGGCGTGGCCGGCCACCATCCCCGCGATCGCCGACTTCCTGCGCGTGGCACGCACGGACGGGTGGGAGTTCGACGCCGGCGTGACGTTCCTGGTGGGCGAGAACGGCTCCGGCAAGTCGACGCTCCTCGAGGGCATCGCCGAGGCCGCGGGACTGCCGCCGGAGGGCGGCACGGTCAACGGCGGGGCGCAGACACGGGAGACGGAGTCGCCGCTCGGGCAGTGGCTGCGGATCGTGCGCAGCCCGCGAGCTTCGCGGTGGGGGTTCTTCCTGCGCGCCGAGACGATGCACGGCTACTACTCCTACCTCGACGACCTCGGCGGCGAGCAGCCGAGCCTCCACCGCCTGAGCCACGGCGAGTCGTTCAACGCTCTTCTCGACGACAAGCTCGACCACCCGCAGTTCGTCACCGGCCTCGCGTGCCTCGACGAGCCCGAGGCCGCGCTGTCGTTCTCCTCCACGCTGCGCTGGCTGGCCGCGCTCGACCGCATGCGATCCCGGGGCACCCAGGTCATCTGCGCGACGCACTCCCCCGTTCTCGCCGCGCTCCCGGGCGCCACGATCCTCGAGCTCGGCGA
Organism: Microbacterium sp. AG1240; assembly: GCF_003635115.1. Taxonomy (GTDB): domain Bacteria; phylum Actinomycetota; class Actinomycetes; order Actinomycetales; family Microbacteriaceae; genus Microbacterium. Next base: position 480,204 of record NZ_RBXJ01000002.1, on the reverse strand, counting down.
CGACGGCATCCACCGCACGGAGTGGGAGGAGCTCGAGGTCGTGCGCTCGCACCGCTCGTTCCTCGACGCGCCCGGCCGCTTCCTGCGGCACCTGCTCGACTGAGACCCAGGTCTCACGCCGCGCCGCGCGCCGGCCTCGCTGCGCCGGCCTCGCTGCGCGCCCGCGCTGCGCGCCCGCGCTGCGCCGCGCGCCAGTGCTGCGCCGGCCCGCGCTGCGCCGAATGCGCCACTTCCCGGCGAGTGACCCCGCGAACCTGTGGGGTCACACGCAGGAATGCGTCACATTCCGTCGCTCCGCAGAGCTGCCCAGCTGCGCCCCGCGAGCCACGCGCCGAGTGCGCCACTTCCCGGCGAGTGACCGCACGAACCTGAGGGGTCACACGCAGGAATGCGTCACATTCCGCCGCTAAGCGGAGCTGCCCAGCTGCGCCGGGTCGGTGGCGGGCAGGCGGCACACGAAGCCGCGGCAGTCGTACGCGGTGGGGAGGCCGCGCTGGGGCGTCTTGGCCTCGAAGAGCGAGAAGCCGTCGGCGGCGAACGCGTCGGCCTGCTCGGGCGTGACGAAGGCGACGACGTCGGCACGGATGCTGCGTGCCGCCTCGCCGAGAGCGCTCCCCGGGGCACCGACCACGACGAGCTGTCGGGGCGGTGCGGCCAGCGCGACGGCGACGTCGAGCATCGCTCCGTGCCCGAGCGGCTGCTCCAGGGCCGTGGGCGCGACGCGGGCGACGAGCGAGGCGGCCGCGTCGCGGTAGCGGTCGCCCGCGCCGAGGTGCCAGAGCGCGAGCGCGCCCCCGGCGAAGGCGGCCGCCGGCGACGGGGATGCCCCGTCGGTGTCGGAGCCGCCGACCGCCATCCCCTGCGCGACCAGCACCGGGTCGCCCCCGCCGGGAACGACGACGACACCGTCGCTCAGGCAGGCGTCGACGAGGTCTCGCGCGGCGCGGGCGTAGCGCACCTCGCCGGTCGCGGCGGCGAGCAGTGCCAACCCGCGGGCGAGCGATCCGTAGTCCTCGAGGGTGGCGGGGGCACGCGAGACGATCTCGTCGAGCGACGCCCGACGCAGCATCCCGTCGTCGCCGATGTTGCTCTCGAGAACCGCCTCGGCCGCCCATCGGGCCGCCTCGATCAACCGCGCGCCCGAGTCTCCGAGGGCGATACCGGCGCGGGCGAGCGCGCCGATCGCGAGGCCGTTCCACGCCGTGACGACCTTGCCGTCGAGCGCGGGCGGCGCCAGGTCGGCGCGACCCTCGGCGTCGCGCGCGTAATAGCCGCCCTCGTCGCGGCGTCCGTCGATGATCGACTCGGAGTCTTGCGCCGCGGCGAACCCGCCCGTGGGCTGTTGCAGCACCTCGATGAGGAACCGCGCGACATCGGCCGCGATCGCGGGCTCACCCGCATCGAGGGCGACCTCGATGAGGCCGGCGTTGTCGGTCAGCATCCGCTCGTAGTGCGGGACGCTCCAGTCCCGACGCGTCGCGTAACGGAAGAAGCCTCCGTCGACCGGATCGCGCAGGTCGGACGCCGCCATCGCCTCGAGGGCGCGCCGCGCGACCGCGGGGGCCTCCGGCACCGGCAGCGTCGACGCCTGCAAGAACCGCAGCGCCGGCACGGTCGGGAACTTCGGATTCTCCATGCCGGAACCGGCGGCGAACCCCCCGTACGTGCGGTCTTCTCTGTCGACGAGGCGACGCGCAGCATCCGCGAGGTCGTCGAGGGTGGGCAGCCCCGCCGCCTCCGACGCCGCGGACGCCGCCGCCTCGAGGGCGTCGCGCAGGGCCCCGCCGGTGCGCTCGACCTCGTCGCGGCGCTCGGTCCACGCCTCGCGCACCGCACCGAGAACCTCGCGGAACGCCGGCAGCGGCGGTCTCGGCTCACCCGGCCAGTAGGTGCCCGCGTAGAAGACCCGCCCCTCTGGGGTCGTGAAGACCGTGAGCGGCCAGCCGAGGTGGGGGGTGAAGGCGGATGCTGCGTCGAGGTACGCGGCATCGACGTCGGGGTGCTCTTCGCGGTCGACCTTCACCGCGACGAAGCCCTCGTTGATCACGGCGGCGGTCGCGGAGTCTTGGAACGACTCCCGCGCCATGACGTGGCACCAGTGGCAGGTGGCGTAGCCGATCGACACCATCACCGGAACGCCCCGCCGCGCCGCCTCGGCGAAGGCCTCGGGCCCCCACGCGAACCACGCGACGGGATTGTCGGCGTGGGCGCGCAGGTAGGGGCTCGAGGACTCGGCCAGGCGGCTGTTCAGGGCGATCGGTCCGTTCTAGTTGACCTCGTCGGGGTGCGCGCTGACGCGGCCCGAGCCATCGCGGGGGTCGAGCGCGTCGATCGCGACGAGCTCGGGGCCGCTGAGTTCGAAGTCGAAGACGTCGATGTTCTCCTCGAGGCGTTCGCGGCGCACCGACTTCGGGAAGACGATGAACCCCTTCTGCAGGTGCCAGCGCAGCACGACCTGCGCGGGGGTCTTGTCGTGGGCGGCCGCGGCGTCGGCGACGGCGGGCAGGCCGAAGAGGTCGTACTTGCCCTGGCCGAGCGGACCCCACGATTCGATGCGCACGTCGTGCTCGTCGGCCCACGCGGTGATCTCACGCTGCTGGTAGGCGGGGTGCAGCTCGATCTGGTTGACCGCCGGGGTGACGCCGGTGGCCTCGACGATGCGCTCGAGGTGCGGCACGAGGAAGTTCGAGACGCCGATCGAGCGGGTCTGCCCGTTGTCGCGGATCTTGATGAGGTGCTCCCACGCGTTGAGGAACGTGTCCTTCTGCGGGGTGGGCCAGTGGATGAGGTACAGGTCGACCGACTCCAGCCCGAGCTTGTCGAGGCTCTCGGTGATCGCCTCGAACGGCTGGTCGCCGCTCTGCCGGTCGTTCCAGAGCTTGGTGGTGACGAAGAGGTCGTCGCGCGCGATGCCGCTCTTCGCGATCGCGGCGCCCACACCCTCCTCATTGCCGTAGATGGCGGCGGTGTCGATGTGTCGGTAGCCGACCTCGAGGGCTTCGGCGACGGCGCGCTCGGTGTCTTCGGCGGGCACCTTGAACACGCCGTAACCGAGCTGGGGAATCTGGTGGCCGTCGTTCAGTGAGACAAGAGGAATCGTCATGGTTCCACCCTAGGGACGGCGACCCGCGCGAGGGCCGGGGTTGACGGCGCCCCGGTTCCCGCGACCCTCCCGCGCGCGGGCTTTCGGCCGGGGCGCGGGCTTCGCGGCCCGCAAGGCCCGCGTTCCGACCGAAAGCCCGCGTGACGGCGCGGGGATCTACGATGGAAGGCTGTGTCTGTGCCAGAACCCGTGATCACGTACCCGTCCGAGCTGCCCGTCAGCGCCGCACGGGACGAGATCGCGCGCGCCATCGCCACCTCGCAGGTCGTGATCGTCGCCGGCGCCACCGGGTCGGGCAAGACCACGCAGCTGCCGAAGATCTGCCTCGAGCTCGGTCGCACGCGTATCGCGCACACACAGCCCCGCCGGATCGCCGCCCGCACCATCGCCGAGCGCATCGCGGAGGAGCTGCAGGTGCCGCTGGGCACGACCGTCGGCTACAAGGTGCGCTTCACCGACAAGGTCACCGAAGACACGCGCATCGCGCTGCTGACCGACGGGATCCTCCTCAACGAGATCCACCGCGACCGGCTGCTGCGCCGCTACGACACGATCATCATCGACGAGGCCCACGAACGCTCGCTGAACGTCGACTTCCTGCTGGGGTACCTGCGCCGCATCCTTCCCGAGCGCCCCGACCTCAAGGTGATCGTGACCTCGGCGACGATCGATCCCGAGAGCTTCGCGAAGCACTTCGCGGATGCTGCGGGCACCCCCGCTCCGATCATCGAGGTCTCGGGGCGCACCTACCCGGTCGAGGTGCGGTACCGGCCTCTGGTACCGGAGCCTTCGGCGGACTCGAAAACCGGCGAGAGCGCGGTCGCTCCGGCGTCGAAGAAGGCTGCGCCCGACGACGACCCCGATGAGATCGGCGGCATCGTCGCGGCGCTGCGCGAACTCGACCGCGAGGCCCCCGGCGACGTGCTGGTGTTCCTCCCGGGAGAGGCGGAGATCCGGGATGCGGCCGACGCCGTCCGCGGCGCGTACTCGTCCGATGCCTCGCCCACCGAGGTGCTCCCCCTCTACGGGCGACTGTCGGCGGCCGAGCAGCATCGCGTGTTCGAGCGCTCGAAGGTCGCCGGCGTTCGCAGACGCGTCATCCTCTCCACGAACGTGGCCGAGACGAGCCTCACCGTCCCCGGCATCCGGTACGTCGTCGACACGGGCACGGCCCGCATCTCGCGCTACAGCGCGCGCTCGAAGGTGCAGCGGCTCCCGATCGAGGCGGTGTCGCAAGCATCCGCCCAGCAGCGATCGGGCCGCGCGGGCCGTACGTCCGACGGCATCGCGATCCGCCTGTACTCGGAGGACGACTTCGACCGTCGTCCCGAGTTCACCGAACCCGAGATCCTGCGCACCTCGCTCGCCTCCGTCATCCTGCAGATGCTCTCGCTCGGATTCGGCGACATCTCGGCGTTCCCCTTCCTCACCCCGCCCGACTCTCGGGGCGTGAAAGCGGCGTTCGACCTGCTGCTCGAACTCGGCGCGATGCGCGCCCCCCGCTCGCGCGACGAGCAGCCGCGCCTCACCGATATCGGTCGCGAGCTCGCACGGCTCCCGATCGACCCGCGTTTCGCCCGGATGCTCATCGAGGCCCGCCGCGACGGGGTGGAGTCGGAGGTGCTGGCCATCGTCGCCGGCCTGTCGATCCAGGACGTGCGCGAACGCCCCGAGGAACGGCGCGAGGAGGCCGACCGCCTGCACGCCCGGTTCACCGACCCGACCAGCGACTTCCTCTCGCTGCTGAACCTCTGGAACCACCTCCAGGAGCAGCAGTCCGAGCTCGGATCGAGCGCCTTCCGCCGCCTCTGCCGCGCCGAGCACCTCAACTACGTGCGGGTGCGCGAGTGGGCCGACGTGCACCGGCAGCTGCGGTCGCTGCTCGGGCCGTCGGGCGATCGCCCCCGGAGGCGGAAGAAGGATGCTGCGCCCGCGCCCGTACGCGTCTCGTCGGCGTCCGACGGCGCCGCGGTGGGCGGGCACGAGGCCGGCGACGCGATCCACCGCGCGATCCTCTCCGGCCTCCTCTCGCACATCGGCCTCCTCGACGTCCGCACCGCGAAGTCGCCGCAGGACCGCAAGCCCGCGCGCGGCGCCGGCGCTCCGCGGGCGGAGTACCTCGGGGCGCGCGGCGCCCGGTTCGCGATCTTCCCGGGCTCGGGGCTGCGCAAGGCCAAGCCCGCCGCGGTCATGGCCGCCGAACTCGTCGAGACCTCTCGCCTGTACGCCCGTACGGTGGCGTCCATCGACCCGGCGTGGGCCGAGTCGCTGGCGGGAGACCTCGCCAAGCGGTCGCTGAGCGAGCCCCATTGGTCCAAGGCCGCGGGCGCCGCATCCGCCTATGAGAAGGTGACCCTCTTCGGGGTCGAGATCGTGCCGAAGCGTCGGGTGCAGCTCGCCCGCTTCGACCGGCCGCTCGCCCGCGAGATGTTCGTGCGGCACGCGCTCGTCGAGGGCGAGTGGGATGCGTCGATGCTCGACAAGCGGCTCACCGCGTTCCTCCGACGCAACACCGAGCAGCGGCGACTGCTGGAGAAGATCGAGGAGCGCGAGCGGCGTCGCGACATCCTCGTCGGCGACGAGGCCATCTTCGCCTTCTACGACGCGCGGCTGCCGGCCGACGTGTTCGACGTGCGCTCGTTCGAGGCGTGGTGGACCGAGACGTCGTCGCGCACCCCGCGGCTGCTCGACGTCACCGAAGCCGACCTCACCGGCGAGGGCGGGCGCGGCGACGACAAGGGCTTCCCATCGCGCTGGCGCCAGGGCGACCAGGTGCTCGGCCTGGCCTACCGCTTCGAACCGGGCGCCGACGACGACGGGGTGACGGTCGTCGTGCCGCTGGCCCTCCTGGCGTCGCTGCGACCGGTCGGCTTCGACTGGCAGGTGCCGGGTCTCCGCGACGAACTCGTCACCTCGCTGTTGCGGGCGCTGCCGAAGACGATCCGCCGCAACGTGGTTCCCGCGGCCGACTGGGCCGAGCGGTTCGCCGCCGACCTCGCGGGGCGCGGCCCGGAAGACCACGACGGACTCCCCGCCGCCTCGCTCGTCCATGCCCTCGCCGCTCTCGTGCAGCGCGTCGCTAACCAGCCCGTGACCGCCGCCGACTTCGAGTTCGAGCGCGTCTCACCGCACCTTCGCGTGTCGTTCCGCGCGGTCGACGCCCGGGGCCGCACGGTCGGCACCGACCGCGATCTCGCGGCGCTGCAGGCCCGGCTCGCCGACCGCGCCCGCACGAGCGTCGCAGATACGATCGCCGGGCGCGAGGCGCCCAAGGGCGCCCGGGGCGGCGCGGCGAAGATCGCGGCGGCGAGCCTCGACGGCCGCGCAGCCGGCTTCCCCGAACGCTCCGGGCTCACCGCGTGGACCTTCGACGACCTTCCCGAGATGGTCGACACGAGGGTCGCGGGCGGCATCGTGCGCGGCTACCCCGCGATCGTCGACGACGGTGCGTCGGTCTCGCTGCGACTGGAGGCGACCGCCGACTCCGCGGCAGCGCTCACCCGGAACGGGGTGCGACGGATGCTGCTGCTGGCCGTCGCATCGCCGGCGACCTACGTGCTCGACCACCTCACCGCCAACGAGAAGCTGACGCTCGCCGCCTCGCCCTACCAGAACGCCAAGGCCCTCATCGAAGACGCCCGGGTCGCGGTCGTCGATCAGCTGCTCGACCGGCTCGCCCCCGGCCGGGTCGTGCGCACCCGTCAGGAGTTCGAGAACCTTCGCGACGCGTTCTCGGCCGCGGTCGTCGACGACACCTTCGCCGCCGTGTCGCTCGCCGCGCGCGTGCTCGCCGCCGCCCGTGAGGTCGATCGGGCGATGAAGGGTCAGAACTCCCTCACCCTCCTCGGCGCTCTCGGCGACGTTCGCGCGCAGCTGTCGGGCCTGGTGTTCCCCGGTTTCGTCTCGCGTATCGGTCTGACCCGCCTCGCGCACGTGCCGCGATATCTCGCCGGCGCCCTCGAGCGGGTGAACGCCCTGGCCGACAACGCCGGCCGCGACCGCAGCAGGATGACCGAGTTCGAACGGGCCGCCGCCCCCTTCCAGGAGGCCGGCGGCAGCATCCCGCTCCCCCTCGATGCCGCCCCGGGCATCGCGCACGCGCGCTGGCTGCTCGAGGAGCTGCGGGTGAGCCTGTTCGCCCAGCGACTGGGCACCGCCGAGCCCGTCTCGCCGCAGCGCATCGCGAAGGCGCTCAAGGCCTGAGCGGTGTCATCGGCGGAGGAGATCTCACAGGTGGAGGATGCCGCGGGCGCTGGGGCCCCTCCTTTCGTGACTTCTCCTCCGGTCGTTGCGCCGACGGTGCCGGAGACCACAGCCCGCGACGGGGAGGATGAGGGGATGACCGCGACGACAGAACGCAACGCGCGCGCAGCCTTCGCCGAGCGCGCGATCCTCGACCGGTACCTCGGCGGGGTCCCCGGCATCGCGTGGGGACGATCGGCGTGGCCGCCGATCCCGCTGCGCCACCGCGGGGGCCCCGCCCGCTGGCACTACTGGTGGAGCGCGCACCTGCTCGACGCGGCGCTCGACGCCGCCGCGCATCGCCCCTCCCCCGCCCGGCGACGACGCGCGCGGCGGCTCGTCCGCGGCATCCGTCTGCGCAACGGCGGCACCCTGTCGCGCACGTTCTACGACGACCTGGCCTGGATGGGACTCGCCCTCGAACGCGGCGACCACCGCCGCGCGACCGAGCGCATCGCCGCGCGGCTCGAGGGCGCGATCGACCCCGCGGTCGGCGCCGTGCCGTGGGAGGTCGGCAACCCCTTCTTCAACGCGCCCGCCAACGGACCCGCCGCGATCCTCTTCGCCCGCACCGGGCGCCGAGGCGCCGCCGCGCGGCTGAGCGACTGGATGCACGAGACCCTCCGCGACCCCTCGAGCGGCCTGGTCATCGACGGGGTTGTCGTCGAGCGCGGCATCGAGACCCGCCGGGCGACCGAGCTCTACACGTACTGCCAGGGTGTCGCGCTGGGCGCGGCGGCCGCGCTCGCCCACGACGAGGCGCGCTTCGCCTCCCGCGCCGCCGCCCTCGTGGGGGCGATCGCCGCGTGGACCGGGCCGTCGCTCCTCCTCCCCGGAGCGGGAGGCGGCGATCGCGGCCTGTTCGCGGGCATCGCGTGCCGCTACGCGGCCGACGCAGCATCCGTCCTCCAGACCCGGGCCGACGCTGGGGGCCCGGATGCTGCGACGCTCGGGCGGGCCGCAGCATCCGCCCGCTCCCTCGTGATCGCGAACGCCGACGCCCTCTGGGCGGGCCGCGCCACGCTCGACGGGCTGCCGGTCTTCTCGGCCGACGCGACGACTCCCGCCGACCCGTCACCCGAGGCGCCCGAGCGCGACCTGTCGGTGCAGCTCGGCGCCTGGCTCACCCTTGAGGCCGCGGTAGCGCTCGACTGACCGCGAGACCCGATCCGGCCGACGAGACCCGGTCAGAATGTCGCGGTCTCGGCGCGCGGAACGGGTCTCGCGGTCAGGATGCTGCGCGGACGCACGAACGCCCCGCCCGGAGCGGGGCGGGGCGTTCGATGCGCGCGAGGGTCAGTTGCCCGAGCGGCGCTTGTTGTAGACGTCGAACGCGACGGCGAGGAGGAGCACGAGGCCCTTCACGGCCTGCTGCCACTCGATGCCGATACCCATGATCGACATACCGTTGTTGAGCACACCGATGATCAGACCACCGATGATCGCGCCGCCGATGGTTCCGACGCCGCCCTGCACCGCCGCTCCACCGATGAAGGCCGCCGAGATCGCCTCGAGCTCGAAGCCGTCACCCGCCTTGGGGCCGGCGAGGTTCAGGCGCGCGGTGAAGATGAGTCCCGCGAGAGCCGCGAGGAAGCCCATGTTGACGAAGAGCCAGAAGTCGACCCGGCGGGTCTTGATGCCCGACAGCTCGGCGGCGTGACGGTTGCCACCGATCGCGTAGATGTGACGACCGAACACCGTGCGGTTCATCACGATGCCGTAGACCATCACGAGCACCGCGAGGATGATCAGCGTGACGGGCACGCCCTTGTAGCCGGCGAGCGAGTACACGAAGAAGCCGATCGCCGCCGAGATCAGCACGAGCTTGGCGATGAACCACACGATGGGCTCGACGTCCTGGCCGTACTTGCGACGCCCGGCGCGGGTGCGCACCTGCTGCACGACGAGGGCGATCACGACGACTGCGCCGACCGCGAGGGTGAAGATGTCTGGTTCGCTCTCGCCGAAGACCCCCGCGAGGAACCCATTGCCCAGGGCACGGTACTCATCGGGGAACGAACCGATGTTCGCGTTGCCGAGCACGACGAGGGCGAGGCCTCGGAAGATGAGCATGCCCGCCAGGGTCACGATGAACGCGGGGATGCCGACGAAGGCGATCCAGAACCCCTGCCACGCGCCCACCAGGGCGCCGATGGCGAGGGAGAGGATGACGGCCAGCCACCAGGGCATCCCCATCTTCACCGCGAAGACGCCCGAGATGGCTCCGACGAAGGCGGCGACCGAACCGACCGAGAGGTCGATGTGGCCGGCGATGATGACCATCACCATGCCGATGGCGAGAACCAGGATGTACCCGTTCTGCACCACCAGGTTGGAGATGTTCTGCGGACGCAGGAGGATGCCGTTGGTCAGGATCGTGAACAGGACCACGACCGCGATGAGGGCGATGAAGATGCCGTTGCGGCCGAGGTCGGTCAGGATATGCGTGAACCAGCGCGTGAACTTGTTGTCCGGCGGATTGATCTGCGCCCCGACGGCTTCGGTGTTGTTGGTCATGTCGTGCTCCTGTGGCCGCGTCAGCGCGGATTCTCGATGGTCATGAGCTTGAGGACGGATTCGGGTGTCGCCTCGGCGATCGGCAGCTCGCCCGTGATCCGCCCCTCCGACAGCGCGTAGACGCGGTCGGAGATGCCGAGCAGCTCCGGCAGCTCGGAGGAGATGACGATGATCCCCTTGCCGGATGCTGCGAGCCTGTTGATGATCGTGTAGATCTCGTACTTCGCACCCACGTCGATGCCGCGGGTGGGCTCATCCAGGATGAGCACCTCGGGGTCGGAGTAGATCCACTTCGACAGCACGACCTTCTGCTGGTTGCCGCCGGAGAGCTTCCCGGTCTTGACCAGCACGTTGGGCGCCTTGATGTTCAGGTCGCGGCGGTACTCGTTCGCGACCTTGAACTCCTCGTTGTCGTTGACGAGACCGGCCTTCTCGAGTTTCTTGAGCGAAGCCATCGACACGTTGCGCTTGATGTCCTCGATCAGGTTGAGCCCGAAGGTCTTGCGGTCCTCCGTGGCGTAGGCCAGACCGTTGTCGATCGCCTCGGCGACCGTGCGGGTCTTGATCTCCTTGCCGCGCATGAACACCTTGCCGCTGATGCGCGTGCCGTAACTGCGGCCGAACAGGCTCATCGCGAACTCGGTGCGTCCGGCTCCCATGAGGCCGGCGATACCGACGATCTCGCCGGCGCGCACGTTGATCGACACGTTGTCGACCATGACGCGCGTCGGGTCCTGGGGGTGGTGGGCCGTCCAGCCCTCGACGCGGAGCAGCTCCTCGCCGATCTGCGGCTCGTGGTCGGGATAGCGGTGCTCCAGATCACGACCGACCATGTCCTTGATGATGCGGTCTTCGGTGACGTCGCCCTGGGAGATCGTCTCGATCGTCTTGCCGTCGCGGATGACCGTGACGGAGTCGGCCACGCGCTTGATCTCGTTCAGCTTGTGGCTGATGATGATCGACGTCACGCCCTCCGTCTTCAGCTGGAGGATGAGCTCGAGCAGGTGGGCCGAGTCCTCGTCGTTCAACGCCGCTGTCGGCTCGTCGAGGATGAGGAGCTTGACCTCTTTCGACAGCGCCTTGGCGATCTCGACGAGCTGCTGCTTGCCGACGCCGATCTGGTTGATCTTCGTGGTCGGGTTGTCGCGCAGCCCCACGCGCTTGAGCAGCGCCGCGGCTTCGAAGTTCGTCTTGTTCCAGTCGATGAGTCCGCCGGACGCGCGCTCGTTGTTGAGGAAGATGTTCTCGGCGATCGACAGGTACGGGCTCAGCGCCAGCTCCTGGTGGATGATGACGATGCCCTTCGCCTCGCTGTCGCGGAGGTTCTTGAATGCCACCTCCTCGCCCTCGAACACGATCGCGCCCTCGTAGGTGCCGTGCGGGTAGACACCCGAGAGCACCTTCATCAGGGTCGATTTCCCCGCGCCGTTCTCGCCGCAGATCGCGTGGACCTCGCCGCGGGCGACGCCGAGCGTCACGTTCGAGAGCGCTTTGACTCCCGGGAACGTCTTGGTGATGCCGCGCATCTCCAGAATGTTGTCGGCCATGCCGTCTCTCCTCTCCCCAGACAGGGCCGGGCGGCTCTCGCCGCCCGGCCCGTCGTTTCTTCGGGTGTTAGCCGGCGACTTCGTCCGCGGTCCAGTAACCGCTGTCGACGAGAACATCGGTGATGTTGTCCTTGACCACGATCACCGGGTCGAGGAGGTACGACGGCACGACCTTCACGCCGTTGTCGTAGTCCGTGGTGTTGTTGACCTCGGGCTCCTCGCCGTTGAGCAGGGCGACCGCCATGTCGACGGCGACCTGAGCGAGCTGGCGCGTGTCCTTGAAGATGGTCGCGTACTGCTCACCGCGGTTGATGGCCTTGACCGAGTCGAGCTCGGCGTCCTGGCCGGAGATGATCGGCCATTCGGCGCCGACGGAGTAGCCGGCGTCGGTGAGGGCCGAGATGATGCCGCGCGAGATGCCGTCGTAGGGCGACAGGATGGCGTCGACCTGCGTGCCGTCGGAGTAGGTCGCCGTGAGGATGTCCTCCATGCGGCTCTGAGCGGTCTCGCCGTCCCAGCGGAGCGTTGCGACCTGCTGGAAGTCGGTCTGGCCCGACTTGACCACGAGGGTTCCGTCGTCGATCAGCGGCTGGAGCACGTCCATGGCGCCGTCGAAGAAGAAGGTCGCGTTGTTGTCGTCGGGCGAACCGGCGAACAGCTCGATGTTGAACGGACCCGCCGGCGCGCCGGAGATCGCGGTGCCGTCGAGCTCGGTCAGACCGAGTCCGTTGAGAACCGACCACGCCTGCTGCTGGCCGACGAGGAAGTTGTCGAACGACGCGTAGTAGTTGACGTTCTCCGAGTCGCGGATGAGGCGGTCGTAGGCGATGACGGGGATGTCGGAGTCTGCGGCGTTCTGCAGCACCTCGGTCAGCGTCGTGCCGTCGATCGAGGCGACGATCAGCGCTTCCGCGCCCTTGGTGATCATGTTCTCGATCTGCGAGACCTGGGTGGGGATGTCGTCCTCTGCGTACTGGAGGTCGACGGTGTAGCCCTGCTCTTCGAGGGCGGCCTTCACGGCGTTGCCGTCCTGGATCCAGCGCTCGGAGCTCTTGGTGGGCATCGCGACGCCGATGAGGCCGCCGTCGCCGCCGCCGTCGCCACCGCCGGTGCCGCCGGTCGAGCCGCCGGAGCAGGCCGAAAGCAGGAGCGCTCCCGCGGCGACCGCCGCGACGAGAATCTTCTTGCCTTTCACAGTGATTCCTTTCTTAGGACTTCTTCGTCTTGGTTTTTCGATGTTGTCTTGGTGTTTCGGTGTTCATTTATCTGCTGTCCGGCCGGAGGTCTTCTCCGAACGGCGACCGCGACGCGGCGGGGTGACCCGGCGCTCAACGGTGGTCTGATGATCGAGCGACCGGCTGCGCTCGTGGAGGCGGTCGATCGCCTCGGCGGGAAGCGGCTCCACCGCGCCGCCCTCGCGGGCGATGTGCACCGTACGCGCGACGTCCTCGAGCACCACGGCCGACCGCACGGCGTCGCGGGGCGTCTCGCCGATCGTGAACGGACCGTGGTTGCGCATCAGCACGGCGCGCGACCGCGAGCCCCGGAGGGTGTCGACGATGCCGCGACCGATCGTGTCGTCGCCGACGATCGCGAAGGGCCCCACCGGCACCGGGCCGCCGAACTCCTCGGCGGCGGCCACGATCGTGCACGGGATCTCCTCGCCGCGCGCCGCCCACGCCACGGCGTAGGTCGAGTGCGTGTGGACGATGCCGCCGACCTCGGGCATGTTGCGGTACACGTACGCGTGCGCCGCGGTGTCGCTCGACGGGGCACGGGTGCTTCCCGGCGTCCCCTCGACGACCTGGCCGTCGAGGTCGCAGACGATCATGTTCTCGGGGGCGAGCTCGTCGTACGAGACACCCGAGGGCTTGATGACGAACAGGTCTGCTCCGGGCACGCGGCCCGATACATTCCCGCCCGTCCAGACGACGAGTCCGTACCGCACCAGCTCGGCGTGGAGAGCTGCGACATCGGCCCGCACGCGTGCCACGGCGACCTCGGTCTTCACGCTGGCCACGTACGGGTCGTGCAGCTCGGCAGCATCGCCAGCGCCCATCACGACTCCCTCGTCAACCCGTGTGATGCGGTCATGTGACCGTTCACATTGCGCAACTATAGCCAGGTCTGCGGCGCCGGTGTCAAGCGCGGCACGTCTCAGCTTGGTAACGCGAGGTTCAGAGGCGGGAAACCGGGCCGCTGGAGTGCCGGACGAGCAGCTCCGGCACGATCGGGGTGGCCTGCGCGTCGGGGGAACCGAGCAGCACATCGACGCACCGTCGGCCGAGTTCGGCGAAGTCCTGACGGACGGTTGTGAGCGGCGGCCAGAAGTGCGCCGCCTCGGGGATGTCGTCGAACCCGACGATGCTCACGTCCCTGGGCACCTCGAGACCCTCGTCCCGGATGGCGTGGAGCAGACCGAGGGCCATCTGGTCGTTCGACGAGAAGATCGCCGTGAAATCGCGGACGCCCAGCAGCTCCCGCCCGGCGTAGTACCCGAACTCCGCGGTCCAGTCGCCGAGGATCGGCGCGGTCGTGGGAATGTCGCTCGCCGACATCTCGGCGAGGAACCCCCGCATCCGCGCCTCCGCCTCGATCCAGTCCTGAGGCCCCGCCAGGTGGTAGATGCTGCGGTGTCCGAGCTCGATGAGGTGCCTCGTCGCCAGTCGCGCACCGGCGACCTGGTCGACCGAGAGGGTGTGGTCGGCGTCCAATTCGGTGGACTGCAGGGTCACGTAGGGAACGTCGAGCTGCTCGGCGGCGAGCGCCCGCAGCACGCGCACCTGGGGCGCGATGACGACGAGACCCTCGACGGACTGCGCCATGAGGTGGGCGATGCCGGCGGGTATCGACTCCGGATCCTTCACGTCGATGTTCGCCGTGCTCACCCAGTAGCCGCGGGTGCGGGCGGCCGTCTCGATCGCCGCGATGCTCGACGCGGCACCGTAGGTCGTCGAACCGGCCGCGAGGATCCCGATCGTCTGCGAACGCGATGTCACCAGCGCCCGCGCGGCGCGGTTGGGCCGGTACTGCAGCTGGGCCATCACCTCGACCACCCGCGCACGCGTCTCGGGGCGGATGCTCGGATGATCGTTCAGCACGCGCGAGACGGTCTGATGCGACACCTCGGCGAGGCGCGCGACATCACGGATGCTGGGCCGTCGCCCTCCCGCGTCGTCGCTCATCTGCCGCCTCCTGCATGTGCACGGTCACACGCGGCATCCTCGTCGGAGGCGCTTCGGGCCGGCTGCGAGCGTGTGACAGTCACATCGCTCGACTCGCAACGGATTCTGTCACATTCCTGCCGCGCCAATACACTGGCGCGATGTCGGACTTCGCGCGATTTCTGCCGCTGAGCGGCCGCCCCCACGGCGCCGAGACCGGGGTGTCGAACGACCGACGCGGCACCCTCGCCGACATCGTCGACCGGGCATCCGCGATCATCGCCGCCGACGCGGCCGCCCGGGGGCCGCTGCTCGCGTCCTTCCTCGACGACGCCGACCTCCAGGACGAGGTCGCCGCCCTCGCCATCTCGCCGACGCCCGCCGGGCTCACGCGGCTGGGCGAGGCCATCCGCATCGGTCGGCGCCGTCACCCGCGCGCCCTTGCCTCCGGTGCGCGAGCGCTGCTGCTCCTCGCGCGCGCCGCCGGCACCGACCCGGGCCTCGACGCGACCGCGGCGGGCATCGTGTCGCTGTGGCTCGCCGGATCCGGCCCGTTCGACCGCCGGGCGGTGGTGAAGGGCCGCACCGTGAGGGCGACCGACGCCGACTGGTCGTTCGGTCGCGGCCCGGTGCTCGAGGGCACCGCCACCGGCATCGCCGCGTTCCTCCTGGGCGTCTCCGACGACCCGCCCCGACCGCTCACCGGTCGAGGATGACCGCCCGGTAGAACCCGATCCCCCGCAGCCACGTGTCGACACCGATCCGCTCGTCGTGCGAGTGGAGCGCGGCGCGCTCGTCGGCGCTGAGGCTGAACGGCGCGAAACGATAGACGGCGTCGCTGATGCGGGTGAACCACCGGCTGTCGCTCGCCCCCAGCTGCAGGTAGGGAAGCGGCACGACGTCGTCGCCGAGAGTGGTGCGCACCGCTCGGGCGACGCGCCGCCAGGCGTCGCCCTGCCAGGGGGAGACGGCAGACGGATCGTTCCCCCGCAGCACCTCGATCTCGACCAACGGGTCGGCGACGGCGCGACGCACGTGCGCGACCGCGGAGTCGACCGTGTCGCCGGTCAGGAGGCGGATGTCGACGGTGGCCCGAGCGCGCGTCGCGAGCACGTTCTGCCCGTCCGAGCCCGACAGCTCGGTGACGACCGCGGTGGTGCGCACGATGGCGTTGAGCTCGGGGCCCAGACGCGACAGCACGCGGGCCAGCAGCGGTCCGAACCCGTCGAGCCGGCGCAGCACGGGTCGGAGCGCCCCCGAGGCGTGGGGTGCGGCGGTCGCCAGCATCGCGCGGACAGGCGGCGCCAGGCGTCGAGGGAACGGGCGGCGCCGCAGACGGTCGATGGCGCGTGCGAGCCGCGCCGTCGCCGGCATGGCCGGGGGTGTGGAGGCGTGTCCGCCGCGTTCGGGAACCGAGAGTGCCAGCGAGAGGATTCCCCGCTCGGCCACGCCGATCATGGCCGTCGGCGCCGAGACGCCCGGCACCGCCCCGCGGACGACCGCGCCTCCTTCGTCGATCACGAGCGACGGACGCACGCCTCGCGCGTGCAGCACGTCGACGATCGACTGCGCACCCGTGCCGCCGATCTCCTCGTCGTGACCGAACGCGAGGTACACGTCGTTCGATGGCGTCGTGCCGTCGGCGAGCAGTCCCTCCACGGCCTCGACGATCGCGACGAGCGCGCCCTTGTCGTCGATGGCGCCGCGCGCGTGGATCATCGCGTCGGCCCCGGTTCCGGTGACCTCGGCGGCGAACGGCGGATGCTGCCACTCCCCCGCGACGACGGGCACCACGTCCATGTGCGCCATGAGCACCAGGGGTTCGGCGTCGCTGGCCCCGCGCCACCGGTAGAGGAGCGCGTGACCGCTCACGACCTCCCGCTCGAGTGCCGCGTGCAGCCGGGGATACAGGCGTTCGAGACCCTCGTGGAAGGCGTCGAACGCGCCGACGTCGACACGCGCCGGGTCGACGTGCGAGACCGTGGGGATGCGCAGCAGTTCGCGGAATCTCTCGACCGAGGACGACACTCGTCGAGACTACGCCCGGTTAGTCTCGGAGTCATGGACGGACTTCGATGGGGCATCCTCGCCACGGGCGGGATCGCGCACGCATTCACGAGCGACCTGAAGACGGCGGGACGCACGGTCACGGCCGTCGGGTCGCGCCGGATCGAGGCGGCGAAGGAGTTCGCGACCGAGTTCGGCATACCCCGCGCGTACGGGTCGTACGAAGACCTGGTCGCCGACCCCGAGGTCGACATCGTGTACATCGCGACGCCGCATCCGTTCCACGCCGACAACGCCCTCCTCGCCCTCGACCACGGCAAGCACGTGCTGGTGGAGAAGCCTTTCACCCTTAATGCGACGCAGGCCGCCGCCGTTCGCGATCGCGCGGCGGAGCGCGGGCTGCTCGCCATGGAGGCGATGTGGACCCGCTACCTGCCCCACATGATCCGCATCCGCGAGCTCGTCGCATCCGGGGTGCTCGGCGAGGTGCGCACCCTCTTCGCCGATCACACGCAGCAGATCAGCGACGACCCCACGCACCGTCTGAACGCGATCGAACTCGGCGGAGGCGCCCTGCTCGACCTCGGGATCTATCCGGTGTCCTTCGCCTGGGACATCCTGGGCGAACCGACCGAGATCACCGCCCAGGCGCGGATCTCCGACGCCGGCACCGATGCGGAGATCGCCACGATCTTCCGCCACGCCGACGGCGCGCTCTCGACGACGGTATCGTCGTCGAGGGGCGCCGGCCCGAACACCGCCCACATCGTCGGCACCGAGGCACGCATCGACATCGATCGGGTCTGGTACACCCCGACCTCGTTCCGCGTCACGCGCCCCGACGGCGAGGTCATCGAGGAGTTCCACTCCGAGATCGAGGGGCGCGGCATGCAGTACCAGGCGCTTCACGCCGAGAAGCTCGTCGCCGAGGAGAACCTCGCCGGCGATGGGCTCCCCATCGACGAGACGGTGGCGATCATGGGCACGCTCGACGCGGTGCGCGCGCAGATCGGGCTGCGGTACCCCGACGAGGGCTGACGGGAGCAGACTGGAGCAATGCCCGAAACGCAGACCGCCCGTGTCGCCGTCTATCTGGACTTCGACAACATCGTGATGTCGTGGTACGACCGTGTGCACGGCCGCAACGCCTATTCCCGCGACCGCCAGCGCATCGCCGAGAGCCCCGTCGCCCCCGAGGTCGCCGAGCGGCTGGCCGCGGCGACCATCGACGTCGGAGCGATCATCGACTACGCCGCATCCTTCGGCACCCTCGTGCTCACGCGGGCATATGCCGACTGGTCATCGCCGGTGAACGCCGAGTATCGCGCCCAGCTCGTCGCGCGATCCATCGATCTGGTGCAGTTGTTCCCGGCCGCCGCGTACGCGAAGAACGGTGCCGACATACGTCTCGCCGTCGATACCGTCGAAGACATGTTCCGCCTTCCGGACCTCACGCACGTGGTCATCGTCGCGGGCGATTCCGACTACGTACCTCTCGCGCAGCGCTGCAAGCGCCTGGGTCGCTACGTCGTGGGCGTGGGCGTCGCCGGCTCGACGGCCAAGGCGCTCGCCTCCGCGTGCGACCGCTTCGACGCCTATGACTCCCTCCCCGGAGTCGTTCGGGAGACACCCTCGAAGAAGGATGCTGCGCCCGCGCGCAGCCGCGCCCGCAAACGGTCGACCGACCCGTCGGTGAACCTCCTGGAGCGGGCGCTGCAGCTCGAGAACGAGCGGGCCGACGAGGAGTGGTTGCACGCATCGGCGCTCAAAGACCTCATGAAGCGCCTCGACCCCTCGTTCAGCGAGAAGGGGCTCGGCTTCCGCAGCTTCTCCGACTTCGTCAAGGCCCACCCCGAGGTCGTCGAGGTCGACGAGGCATCGAACGTGGTCGTCGTGCGCTCGGTGGTGCGGCCCGCCTGAGGCGGCCTCAGGCGCCGACGCCGGAGGCGCGCTCCTCGGCCGGTTGCGCAGCGACATGGCCGAGCACGACGTCCCACACGCGCGTGAGGCTCAGACCGTCACCGCCGGGTTCGACCACCCGCACCTCGCCGTCGCCGAGCCGGTCGGCGTACCAGCGCGCGGCCGTGTCGTCGCCGGGGGCCGACACGACGATCGAGGGCGCCACGACGGCAGCCGCCTCGTCGGCGAGCAGATCTCCGACGAGAGCGCTGTCGGGCACACGCACGTCGACGAGGGCCAGACGATCGACGAGCTCTCCGGCCGACGCGGCGAGCGCCACCCCCAGCGGCACGGCATCGCGCTCGGCGACGAGGCCGATCACCGCTCCGGGCACTTCGCGGCGCACGAGGTCGGCGAGCGCAGCGGCCGTGGAAGCCGCGGGGGTCTCTCCGCGGTAGGTGGGCGGGTCGTCGAGTTCGACCTCGTCCAGTTGCACGGCCATCAGCCTCACGTCGTGGTCGAGCGTCGCGGACGGTCCGGGGTCGAGCATCGCGACGGCGCCCACCCGCAGGACGAGCACGGTGCGCGCCGCGCCCGCTGCGCCGAAGCTCCGGAATTCGAGTTCGCCATCGGGGGCCTGTGCGCGCGTCATCACGCCATCCTGACACGAGCCCCGCTACGCGGACCCGTCAGTCGCGCAGCATCCGTCGCAGCGTCTGGATGGTGTCGGCCTCGGGCGCTCGCTTGTCGGGGCGGTAGGCCTTCACCCGCGCGAAGCGCAGGGCCACACCCCCCGGGTACCTGGTCGACCGCTGCACCCCGTCGATCGCGATCTCGACGACGGTCGAGGGGGCCAGCGTCAGCGCGTACGCCGTCTCGGCGGTGGCGATCGTCGGGAAGTACTCGGTCTGCCAGCGGAGGAGCTCGTCGGTCAGGCCCTTGAAGGTCTTACCCACCATGACGAACCCGCCGGGTTCGCCGAACTCGCCGTCGGGGTCGAGGGCGCCCAGGTGAAGGTTCGACAGCCACCCCGAACGGCGTCCGGAACCGCGCTCGACGCCGAGCACGACCAGGTCGAACGTGTGGACGGGCTTCACCTTCAGCCAGGTCTTGCCGCGTCGCCCGGCCATGTACGGCGCGTCGATCGCCTTCACCATGACGCCCTCGTGCCCGGCGTCGAGCGCCCCGCGCGCGAAGTCGTCGGCCGCGCCGGCATCGTCGGTGACGAGGGCCGGTACGCGCAGCTCGCCGACGACGCGGGCGAGCTCGGCCGCGCGGACGGCCTGGGGCTCGTCGAGCAGGTCGCGACCGTCGAGGTGGAGGATGTCGAAGAAGCGCGGTCGGAGCACGACCTCGCGTGCCACGTCGGCTCCGAAGCGCGCCATCGTGTCTTGGAAAGGCCGCGGCGCACCGCTCTCGTCGAGCGCGAGCGTCTCGCCGTCGAGGATGACGTCTTCTGCCGGGAGCGCTCGCACGACCTCGACGATCTCGGGGACGCGGTGGGTCACCTCGGCGAGGGAACGCGTGTAGACGTGCACCTCGTCTCCGCGGCGATGCACCTGGATGCGCGCGCCGTCGAGCTTGTACTCGACCGAGGCCGTACCGAACTCCGCGAGCGCATCGCCGACGGTGGCGGCGGTCGCCGCCAGCATCGGCATCACGGGTGTACCCACGACGAGTCCGATGTCGGAGAGTGCTCCCGCGGGCTCGGTGAGCGCGATGCGCGCGGTCATGCCGGTGTCGCCCGAGAGCATCGCCGCCCGCCGGACGACGGTGAGGTCGCGTTCGGCGGCGCGGGCGATCGCGTCGAGCAGCACGCCCTCGAGAGCGCCGGTGCGCAGCTCGCCCAGCATGGCGTGCGTGAGGTACTCCCACTCGGCCGCGGTCGCGCGCTCGGCGAGCCCGCGCAGCATCGAGGCGCGCTCGGCCGCCGACCCTGCCCCGCCGACGGCGGCGAGCGCGGTGAACGTCTCGTCGACATCACCGATCGTCAGCGTGGAGTCTGCGGCGTGCGACACCTCCAGCGCTTCCAGCGATCGCCAGCCCACACCGAGCCGGCCCTGCCGGAGCGAGGCGGTCGCGAGCCCGACCAACGGCTCGACCTCGTCGGGGCGCGCGGCGGTGAGGAGGTCGGCGAGGGCCTGGGTCTTGGCGAGACGCGAGCGCGTTGCGGTGACCGCGTCGAGCGTCGTGACGAGGTCGGCGAGCAGCATCCTCGAATCATCGCACCGACCCCCGACAACGGCGTGGGACGCGCGGAACGACCCGCGGGCGCGGACGGAGCACCGAGCGGACGGTGCTAGCGCCGCGCGACGTCGCGGAGCGCGGGCTCCAGCTCGGGATGGCGGAAGACGTAGCCGGCCTCCACCAGGCGATCGGGCACGACCCAGCGGCTCTTCAACAGCAGCTCCGACTCGGCGCCGAGCGCCCACAGCGCCGGCTCCAGCACGAACCGGGCCGCCGGGATTCCGACCGGTGCGCCCACCGCGCGCCGCAGCGCCGCCATGACACCGCGGTTGTCGGTCGGGTTCGGGGCCGAGAGGTTGATCGGCCCCGACAGCGACGGGGTCTCGCGAAGGAACCGCATCGACCCGACCACGTCGTCGAGGTGGATCCAGCTGAAGCGCTGACGGCCCCTCGACCGGTGCCATGGCGCTCGGTCGTCGCCGGTCGGATGCTCGCCGATCCCGCGGTAGCGGCGGTGCGGGAACCACGGGCCGTCGTACTGCGGTCCGCCGAGCCCGAGGCGGGCCAGCCGCAGGAGCATCGCCGTCGCCGGGCCGTCGCCGAACACGATCGCCATGCGCAGCGCGACGCGGCGGGTGGCCGGGAGGTCGTCGGCGAAGAGCTCGTGCTCCCACGCCCGCGCCACATCGACGGAGAAGCCCGACCCGAGGTCGCCCGTTTCCTCGGACTGCGGGCGATCGAGCGCGTACCGATAGATCGTCGCGGTGCTCGCGTTCAGCCACACGGCCGGCGGTGCCTCGACGGCCGCGACCGCCTCGCGGAGTTCCCGGGTCGTCTCGACGCGCGAGCGCAGGATCTCGTCGCGGTTCGCGTCGGTGTATCGGCAATCCACCCTCTTGCCGGCGAGGTTGACGAGCAGTTCGGCCCCGTCGATCGTGCGGCGGATGCCGTCGGGATCGCCCCACGAGGCGTCGGGCCCGCGGCGGCCGATCTGCGTGACGAGATACCCCTCGTCACGCAGCGAGGCGATGACAGCCGTGCCGACGAACCCGCTTCCGCCGGCGACGACCGCGCGGCGCGTCATCGGCTGCGACCGTCGGATCGGGTGGCCCAGATCGCCCACGCGACCAGCACCGGCTGCAGGAAGAGCCGCACGAAGCGGGCGCGATCGGTGCGCATGCCCGGCACCGGCCGACCGCTGCGCCAGTGATGCACGTTCCCGGGGAACACGGCGACGAAGAACGCGGCGACCAGCCCGCCGATGCGCTGTCGATCCCGCGGCAGCACCAGGAGAGCCGCACCGAGCAGCCCCTCGACCACGCCCGAGGCGACCACGATCGCGTCTTTGTCCAGACGCAGCATCCGCACCGCCCATTCGGGCACGACGATGCGGTAACCGCGACGCCCCCAGGTCAGGTGCGACAGGCCGGCGCCGAGCAGGAGAGCTGCCAGCGACCACCGCCCGGTCGTGCGGAGTCGTCGATGACCGGCGGAATCGCTCATGCGTCCAGTGTGCCAGCGGTCGGCATCACCAGCGCGGGTGCACGGCCTCGCGGAAGTACCGGTCGTAGATCTCGTGCACGCCGGCGTCGAATCCGTCCGGCAGCACGACCGTGCCCGCCGCGGCGTTGCCCTCGGCCTGGGCCCGGTTGCGCGCCCCGGGGATGACGGTCGTGACGCCGGGCAGGTTGGCGACCCACGAGAGCGCCGCGGCCGCGGGGGTGACGCCCTCGGGAACGAGGGCGGCGAACTCGCGCGCCGCCCGCACGCCGGTCTCGAAGTCGACCCCGGCGAAGGTCTCGCCCACGTCGAACGCGCTGCCGTCGCGGTTGTAGGTGCGGTGGTCAGATGCGGCGAACGTGGTGTCTTCGGTGTACTTGCCGCTGAGCAGGCCCGACGCGAGCGGTACACGCACGATGATGCCGACGCCGGCCTCGGCCGCCGCCGGGAGCACCTCGTCGAGCGGCTTGAGCCGGAAGGCGTTGACGATGATCTGGACGGTCGCCGTGCCCGGGCGCGCGATGGCGGCGAGCGCCTCGTCGCAGGTCTCGACGCTCACGCCGTAGTGGGCGATCCGCTTCTCGGCGACGAGGGTGTCGAGGGCGTCGTAGACCGCATCGGTGGAGAACACCGGCGTCGGCGGGCAGTGCAGCTGCACGAGGTCGAGCGTGTCGACGCCCAGGTTCTCGCGCGAGCGGTCGGTCCACGCGCGGAAGTGGTCGAGCGTGAACTCGCCCGGCTCCTGCGGGCCGCGGCGGCCCATCTTGGTCGCGACGGTGATGCCGTGACCCGGGCGCTGCGCGAGGAAGCGCCCGATGAACTGCTCGCTGCGCCCGTCGCCGTAGACGTCTGCGGTGTCGAAGAACGTCACTCCGGAGTCGACCGAGGCGCCGAGCACGTCGAAGGCGCTGGCCTCGTCGACGTCGCCCCAGTCGGCACCGAGCTGCCAGGTGCCGAGGCCGATGGGAGAGACGGAGAAACCGGTGCGTCCGAGGGTGCGCTGCTGCATGGGGGCGAGCCTAGTCGCCGCCACCGGCGTCGGGGGCGGTGCGAGCGACGAAGTCGAGCAGGGCGTCGACCCCGTCGTCGGCCGTGATGGCGCGGAGCACCACCTCGTCGACCGCGGCCCGGTAGGCGGGGAGGCCGTCGCGCAGCTCCGCTTCATCGCGGAACGTCGTCTGGGTCGCAGCGACCCCCAGCCGGGCGAAGTTCGCCGCGTAGTTCGGATACGAGGCGTACCGCGCGGTCTCGGCAGCGAGCCGGTCGGATGCTGCGGGGTCGATCGCGGTGCGCACGTAGACGCAGACGCGGGTGTCGGCCGATGCCGCGTGGAGCTCGGCGGACTGGGCGGCGGCCGCGGAGGCGGGAACCCAGTTCAGCAGCACTCCGTCGGCGCGTTCGGCTCCCAGCATCCGCATCTTCGGCCCGAGCGCCCCGACAACCACGCGGGCGTCGAGCTCGGATCGGAGCGCCTCGACGGCCTCGCCCACGCGCGCGAGCGCGCCCTTCGGGGAGACGCCCGAGCCGATCCCGAGCACGAGTCGCTCCTGCGGGATGCCCGCGGTCAGCACCTCGCGGGCGATCGTGTCGGCCGAGCGTCGGTCGACCGGGACGACCCCCGTCGCGAGGACCAGGCGGTCGGTGACCCGGGCCGCCGCGGCGAGCGCGGCGAGCGCATCGCCGTCGGGGGTGTCGTTCACCCACAGCGCCGCGAAGCCGGCGGCCTCGACCGCCGGCGCAAGGCGGGCGACCGCCTCCGGTCCGAGCGTGCCGGCAACCCCGATCGATACGCGTGCGGTCATGGTCCCCACTCTGTCAGCCCCCGCCACAGACCGCGAGACCGCGTCGGCGCGACGAGACCGTGGTCGAAAGCCAGGGTCTCGTCGCGCACGAGCGGTCTCGCGGTCAGGGGGCGGTCGGCGGGGGTCAGGCGGCCTGGGGCACGCGGGCGGCGGGGCGCACCGTGAGGGCGCCGTCGGCGGCATCCACGGTCACCGCTCCCCCGTCGACGAGCGCGCCCGTGACGAACAGGTCGGCGACGCGATCGTCGATCTCGCGCTGGATGAGCCGGCGCAGCGGCCGCGCGCCGTACTCGGGCTCGTACCCGTGCTCGGCGAGCCAGTCGATCGCGCTCTCGGTGATCTCGATCGACACCTCGCGGCGGGCGAGGCGCTTCTCGGTCGTGCCGAGCATGAGCCGCACGATCTCGCGCAGCTGCTCGCGGTCGAGCTTGCGGAACAGCACGATGTCGTCGATGCGGTTGAGGAACTCCGGCCGCATGGCTTCGCGCAGACGCCCCATGACCCGGTCGCGCAGGTCTTTCTCGGATCCGAACCCGGTGGCTCCTCCGCCGTCGGCGATGAACCCGATGGCTCCCGCGCGCGACGCGAGGAACTCACTGCCGATGTTCGACGTCATGATCACCACCGTGTTGCGGAAGTCGACCGTGCGGCCCTGTCCGTCGGTGAGCCGACCGTCGTCGAGCACCTGCAGCAGCAGGTTGAACACGTCGGGGTGCGCCTTCTCGATCTCGTCGAACAGCACGATCGAGTAGGGGTTGCGCCGCACGCGCTCGGTGAGCTGGCCCGCCTCGTCGTATCCGACGTATCCCGGAGGGGCACCGACGAGGCGCGACACCGTGTGCCGCTCGCCGAACTCGCTCATGTCGAAACGGATGACCGCGCCCTCGTCGTCGAACAGCGAGGCGGCGAGCGCTTTGGCGAGCTCGGTCTTGCCGACGCCGGTCGGGCCGAGGAAGAGGAACGAGCCGACGGGCCGGTTCGCATCCCCCATGCCGGTGCGGTTGCGGCGCACCGCCGTTGCGACGGAGGTCACGGCGGCGTGCTGCCCGATCACGCGCCCGTGCAGTTCGTCCTCGAGGGTGGCGAGGCGTCCGCGCTCGGTCTCGGTGAGACGGTTCACGGGGATCCCCGTGGCTCGGCTGATGACCGCGGCGATCTCGGGCTCGCCGACGATGGCCGACGAGGCCGTGGCCGACGCGCCCGCGGAGGTCGCCGCATCCAGCTTCTCCTGCACCGAAGAGATCTCGTCGCGGATGCGGGAGGCCTCCTCGTAGTGCTCGGCCGAGACGGCGGCGTTCTTGTCGGCCTCGAGGGTCGCGAGCTGCGCGACGAGCTCCGACACGTCGACCTTCACGCCGAGCCGCAGGCGCAGGCGCGCGCCCGCCTGGTCGATGAGGTCGATCGCCTTGTCGGGCAGCACGCGGTCGCTCACGTACCGGTCGGAGAGCTCGACCGCGGCGCGGAGGGCGTCGTCGGTGAAGCTCACACCGTGGTGCTCCTCGTATGCCGGGCGCAGACCCCGGAGGATCAGCACCGCGTCTTCGATCGAGGGCTCGCCCACGCGCACGGGCTGGAACCGGCGCTCCAGCGCCGGGTCTTTCTCGATGGTGCGGTACTCGCGGAGGGTCGTGGCGCCGACGAGGTGCAGGTCGCCCCGCGCCAGGCGCGGCTTGAGGATGTTGCCGGCGTCCATGGCGCCCTCTCCTCCGCCGCCGGCTCCGACGACGGTGTGCACCTCGTCGATGAAGAGGATGAGTTCGCCCTTGCGTGCCGAGACCTCGTCCATGGTCTGCGTGAGGCGCTCTTCGAAGTCGCCGCGGTAGCGCGTGCCGGCGAGCATCGCCGGCAGGTCGAGCGCGATGACGCGCTTTCCGCGCAACTGCTCGGGCACGGAGCCCGCCACGATCGCCGACGCGAGTCCTTCGACGATGGCCGTCTTGCCGACGCCGGCCTCTCCGACGAGCACCGGGTTGTTCTTGGTGCGGCGGCTGAGGATCTCGATCGTCTGCTCGATCTCATCGCTGCGTCCGATCACGGGATCGAGGTCGCCCGCTTCGGCGCGCGCGGTGAGGTCGGTGCCGAAGCGGTCGAGCATCGGCGTCTCGGACGGCGCCTCGGAGTCGGAGGCCTCGGGGCCGGCGGCCCCCGGGGTCACGGTCTCGCGCACGGCCTGCGTCAGCGCTTCGGCGGTGACACCCGCCTGGGCGAGGATCTGACCGGCGGGGGCGTCCTGCGCCAGCACGAGAGCGAAGAACAGGTGCTCGGGATCGACGTAGGTCGAACCCGCGCTGCGGGCGACCTGGTAGGCGAGGAAGAGCGCGCGCTGCACCGATGCGGTGACGACCGCGCCGTCGACGTCGGCGGGGGCGGATGCTGCGGGCAGACGACCCTCGGTGGCGCGCGCGATGGCGCGGGGATCGGCACCGATGCGCTGCACGGCCTCGTTCGCCGGCGACTGGTCGACGAGGATGCGCAGAACGTGGAGGGCGTCGAGCTCGCGCTGGCCGCGCTCGAGGGCGAACCGGCCGGCGCGCTGCAGCGCCTCCTGCGTGCGGGAGCTGAGGAAACGGCTGAGGTCGATCGACCGTTCGGCGCGCGCCTGCTCGCCGGCGAGGTAGCGGGCGAGGAACTCGTCGAACGAGCTCGCGCCGTGGCCGTCGGGGGAAGTGAAGTCTTCGGGCATGTCCCTGATGTCTCCTGGATGAAGGTGAGCGTGTGCGACTCAACTTGATATTACGTAGTTGAGTGCGTGCGTATCAAGTTCAACCATCCGGCGCTCAGGCTATTCCCGGTCACCGCACGATGCGTCATCTGCCGGCCGGCCGACTACCGTGGCGAGGATGACCTTCCCCTTCGACACCCTTCGCCGCTGGCCCGATGTCGAGGCGCCCGAACTCCTCGCGGCGGATGCTGCCGACCGCCTCCTCCTCGACGAGTCGGCCGGCGCGC
Source organism: Microbacterium sp. AG1240 (assembly GCF_003635115.1). Taxonomy (GTDB): domain Bacteria; phylum Actinomycetota; class Actinomycetes; order Actinomycetales; family Microbacteriaceae; genus Microbacterium. The sequence continues at coordinate 453,287 of NZ_RBXJ01000002.1, read as the reverse complement.
GGACGACCCTCGACGACGGCGCGCTCGTCGTCATCGGCGACACCCACGGCGCCCTGACCCTCGCCTCCGCCGCCGAGGGGGCGCGCCGCATCCGCGTGCATCAGGACCCGCTGACCGGTGAACGCGCCCTGGCCGCGAATGCCAAGCGGCTCGCCGTCGACGACGACGCCTTCTCGTCGCTGCCGTTCGACGCCGACCTCGTGCGCGACGCCGAGGTGGTGCTGCTGCGGCTGCCGAGGTCGCTCGACGAGCTCGACGACGTCGCAGCCCTCATCGCGCGCCATGCCTCCCCCGGCGTCACGGTCTTCGCCGGTGGACGCATCAAGCACATGACCGTCGCCATGAACGACGTGCTGCGTCGCCACTTCGACGTGGTCGACGTCACCCACGCCCGCCAGAAGTCCCGCGTGCTCGTCGCGCGCGGCGCGAAGGAGGGCCACGACCCCGAGCCCCGGCGCGCCACCCACGACGGTCTCGTCGTCTGCGCCTACGGCGGGGTCTTCGCGGCCACCTCCGTCGACATCGGCACGCGGTTCCTGCTCGACAACATCTCGGGACGCGTGGCCGGCGGCGGCACCGCCGACGACCCGGTGGTCGACATGGCGTGCGGCACGGGCGTGGTCGCGGCGACGTTCGCGCGGCAGGGCCTGCACGCGTACGCCTCCGATCAGTCGGCCGCCGCCGTCGCGTCGGCCCGCGCGACCGCGGAGGCGAACGGGGTGAGCGACCTCGTGCGCGTCGAACGCGACGACCTCCTCTCGATGCTCGACGACGCGAGCGTGTCGTTCATCGCCCTGAACCCGCCCTTCCACGTCGGTGCGGCCGTCTACGAGGGGGTCGCCGCGCGGCTCTTCGCCGACGCCGCCCGGGCGCTCCGCCCCGGCGGCGAGCTGTGGACCGTGTGGAACTCGGCCCTCCTCTATCGCCCGACCCTCGAGCGGGTGGTCGGGCCCACGCGGCAGATCGCCCGCAACAGCAAGTTCACCGTGATGGCCTCGGTGCGAAGCGCCTCGGCCTACGACCGCTGACCCCGCGCACGGCGTCGACGATCCGGCGTCCTAGGCTGTGGATGTGAAGCAGTTCGGCGCGGGCGTGGGCATGCTCGCGCGCGGATTCGGCTGGTGGCGGCGGCGGCCCGGAGTGATGGCCGCCGGACTCGTCCCCGCCCTCATCGTGGGTGTCGTGCTGCTTGCGGGGGTGATCACCCTCGCCGTGTTCCTTCCCCAGATCGCGACCACCGTCACCCCCTTCGCCGACGGGTGGCCCGAGATCTGGGTCTCGGTCGTGCGTTTCGCCGCGGGGGCGGCGACCCTCGGCGCCGCGCTGGTGATCGCGGTCGTGTCGTTCACCGCCCTCACGCTGCTGATCGGCGAGCCCTTCTACGACCGCATCTGGCGGTCGGTCGAGGAGGAGCTCGGCGAGGTGCCCGACGTGCGCTACGGCTTCGCGCGCGCCCTCGTCGACACCGTCTGGCTCATCGCCCGCGGCATCGGGGTGGCGATACTGACCGCGCTCCTCGGCCTCGTGCCCGTCGTCGGAGGCGCGGTGGGTGCCGTGCTCGGCGTCGTGCTCACCGGCTGGCTGCTGACCGACGAGCTCACCTCGCGCGCCCTCACCGCCCGCGGCGTCGACCGCGCGCAGCGCCGCCGCCTGCTGCGCGCTCGGCGCGGCCAGGCGCTCGGGTTCGGCGTCGCCACGCAGCTCTGCTTCCTCGTGCCGCTCGGAGCGGTGGCCGTCATGCCCGCCGCCGTGGCCGGGTCGACGATGCTCGCGACCTCGCTGCTCGCCGACGCGCCCCGCTCCACCCGCTGAGAGCCCAAGACACCCGGGCGGACGCGCCGCAGCATCCGGGTGTCGTGGACTCTCAGTTGGCGGGGGTCTTCGCGTGCATCGGCGCGCTGTTCTCGAGCCCCCGGATCAGGCTCGCCGAGTCGTAGGGGCCGATGTGCCGACGCCCGTTGAGGAAGAACGTGGGCGTCGTGTTGAGGTCCATGATCTCGGCGTCGAGCCGGTCGTCCTGGATGTGGTGGGCGACCTTCGGCGAGACGAAGTCGTCGGCGAACCGGTCGGGGTCAAGCCCGAGCATCTCGGCGTAGCGGAACAGGTCGTCGCGCTCGAGGTTCTTCTGGTGCGCGAAGAGCTTGCCCGCCATCTCGAAGAAGCGCCCCTGGATCGCTGCGGCCTCCGCCGCCTGGGCTGCCTCCTGCGCGTGCGGGTGCGGCTGGTCGAGCGGGAGGTGACGCCACACCCAGCGGATGTCGTCGCCGAAGCGCTCGCGCACCGCATCCACCGATCCGGTCGCGCGACTGCAGAACGGGCACTCGAAATCGCCGTACTCGACGATCTCGTACGGAGCGTCCATCGAGCCCCTGATGTGGTCGCGCTGCGGGTCGACCGGACGCGCGAGCTTGAAACCGACCGGGTGCGGAGGGCTGATGCGGTCGCCGACGGTGAGGATCGCCCACCCCAGGAAGAACGCGATGACGGATGCGGCGAGCACGGCCACGCGCGCGAGGTCCTGCGTGTGCGGATCGCTGATGGCGATCGGCACGAGGAAGAGCGAGATCGTGAAGCCGATCCCGGAGAGAGCGGCGCCGCCGGCGACGCGGTGGAGGCTGAGACCGGGGGCGAGCTGACCGCGGCCGACGACGCCGACCAGCCACGTGGCGAGAGTGATGCCGATGAACTTTCCGAGCACGAGACCGGCGACGATGCCCCACGCGACGGGCGAGACGAGCGCGTCGCGCAGGGTGTCGCCGTCGATGTGCACGCCGGCGTTGGCGAGGGCGAAGACGGGCAGGATCGCGAACGAGACGTAGGGACGCAGGCCCGTGTCGATGCGCTCGTTGATCGAGATCGATTCGCGGAGGCTCCGCGTGACCGCGGCGGCGTACGCGGGATTGGGCGATTCGCGGAACGCCCGGGTGAGTTCGACCGACCGCTCGACGTCGTTGCGCCGCGGCGGGAAGACGGGGATGAGCAGCGCCACCGCGACCCCCGCGAGCGTGGGGTGGACGCCGGCGAGGTAGACCACAACGAAGAGCGCCGCCCCCAGCACCCCGTAGGCGAAGCCGCGCCCGACCGGTAGGAACCTCACGAGGGCGATGAGCGCCATCAGCACCAGGGCGATCACGAAGGGCACCGGGTTCAGGCCGCTGTTGTAGAAGAGCCCGATGACCAGGAGCGCACCGATGTCGTCGACGACGGCCAGGGTGAGCAGGAACGTGCGCAACCGCGAGGAGAACTTCGGTCCGATGAGGGCGAGGGCTCCGAGGAGGAAGGCGGTATCGGTCGAGATCACCACGCCCCACGCGTCGAACTCGCCGTCGGCGAGGTTGAAGAGGAGGAAGATGCCGGCGGGGAGGACGAGTCCCGCCACGGCGGCCGCGATCGGCACGACCGCGCGCGAGCGGTCGGTGAGCTCGCCGACGGTGAGCTCGCGCTTGACCTCGAGTCCGACGAGGAAGAAGAACAGCGTCATGAAGCCCTCGTTGACGAGGGCGTGGAGGCTGAACGTCCACGAGGCGTCGCCGAACGAGGCGCCCAGCGGCAGGTCCCAGAACTGGTGATACGTCTCGCCCGGCAGGTTCGCCCACACCATCGCGATCGCGACGCCGACCAGCATCAGCGTCGCCGACAACCGATCGCCGCCGCGCATCTTCTTCTTGTGCGGGGCCGGCGCGGGGCGCGGTGCCCCGGTCGGGATGAGCGGGAACGTCGTCACGCTACCCATCCTGGACCTCGGAGGTGTCGATCGGGTCACCGGATCGTGACGAGGATGCGTCACCCCATCGGCTTCGGCGACGGCCCGGCGCAAGGTAGCCTGGCCTGAGGAGGCAACCACACATGTACGTCATCGCTCTGATCCTGTTGCTCGGCGGAATCTTCCTGATCGGCATCTCGTTCTCGATCGTGCCGATCCAGGCGCTGGTGTTCATCGTCGGCATCCTCTGCGTCGCCGGTTCTCTGGCGATCCCCTTCCACTTCAGCGGCAGCGCCTCGCACCGATGACCTACACCGTCGCCGATCACCTCCTCGATCGGTTGGCGGAAGCGGGTGTGAGACACCTGTTCGGCGTCCCCGGCGACTTCACTCTCGCTTTCCTCGATCACGTCGAGGCGCACCCGAGCATCGAATGGGTCGGCTGCGCGAACGAATTGGGCGCCGGCTATGCGGCCGACGGCTACGCCCGTCTCGGCGGTCTCGGCGCCCTGAGCACCACGTTCGGCGTTGGAGAGCTGTCGGCGATCGGAGCGGTCGCGGGCAGCTACGCCGAGCACGTTCCCGTGCTCCACGTCGTCGGAGCACCCACGACGGCCGTCCAGGCCGCGGGCCGCGCGACCCACCACACGCTCGGCGACGGCGACTTCGGCCACTTCGCGCGCATGACGGCCGAGGTGACGGCAGCGCAGGCCGTGCTCTCTCCCGAGACGGCGACCGACGAGATCGACCGCGTGATCACGGCGGTGCTCGAGCGACGACTCCCGGGGTACCTCGTAATCTCCGCCGATGTCGCCGAGCACCCGGCGTCACCTCCGGTGGCGCCTCTGCCGCAGCATCCGGGCGTCACCGACCTCGGCGTCCTCGCCCGGTTCCGCGCCGAGGTCGAGGAGCGCGTCGCGGCGGCATCCACCGTCTCGGCCCTCGCCGACATCCTGGTCGCCCGCCTCGACGTCGAGGCTCATCTGCACCGGGTGCTCGACGAGGGCATCCCCCACGCGACGCTCTTGTGGGGCCGTCGCGTCGTCGACGAGTCGGCGCCGGCCTACCTCGGGTCGTACGTCGGCGCCGCCAGCTCACCGGCGGTGCGCGAGGGGATCGAGCAGGCCGACCTGCTGATCATGGCGGGGGTGCAGTTCACTGACCTCACGAGCGGTTTCTTCTCGCAGCACCTGGATGCGTCTCGCACCATCGAGATCCGGGGTGAGCACGCGCGGATCGGCGACGACGACTTCCGGCCCCTCGCGATGGGCGATGCGCTCGACGCCGTCGCCGAGGTGCTCGCCGCGACCGGCGGCCGCTTCCGCGCGGACACGGGGGTCGCCGCATCCCACCCCGACACCGCCGGGCCGAACGAGGGCGCCCTGTCTCAGACAGCGCTGTGGCGGGAGGTCACCGGCTTCCTCCGCGACGGCGACACGGTGCTCGCCGACCAGGGCACGTCGTTCTACGGCATGGCGGGCCACCGCCTGCCGCACGGCGTGGTCTTCGGCGGGCAGCCGCTGTGGGCCGCGATCGGCTTCACCCTCCCTGCTCTCCTGGGCGCCGCCCTTGCCCGCCCGGAACGCCGCCCGGTTCTTCTCATCGGCGACGGAGCCGCCCAGCTGACGATCGCCGAACTGGGAACGCTGCTTCGGCACCGCATCCCCGCGGTGATCGTCGTCGTCGACAACGACGGGTACACCGTCGAGCGGGTCATCCACGGCCTTCACGAGGAGTACAACGACATCGCCCGGTGGGACTGGACCGCGCTCCTCGCCGCCCTCGACCCGACGGGGACCGCGGTCGGGGTGAAGGCGTCGACGGTCGCCGAGCTGACCACCGCCCTGGCCGACGCGCGAGACGCGTCCGGTCTCACCCTCATCCAGGCCGTCGTGCCGTCGGACGACGTGCCCGCGGTGCTCCGCGACGTCGCGGCCGCGGCCGCGTCGGCCAACGCGCGGCACTGAGCCGACGATCTGCGCGCACGAGCGACGGAGAATCGGAGCTTCGTCGGAGGATCGGGCCGCAAGGTTCCGACGGCGGCGCGATTCTCCGGCGAACGATCAGCGTCCGGGCGGGCCGACCACCAGCAGCACGACGTACGCCGCCACGACCAGGACCACGAGCAGACCGATGAAGAGCCACGCGCGGCGAAGGAAGAAGCGCAGCGCGCGGTCGACCGGGCGCCGGTCGCGCGGATCGTCAGTCTCCTCGAGCCGCCAGGTGCCGGCGAGGCGGCCCGTGCGACTGAGCCACATCTCGGTTGGCAGCGTCGCGTAGGGAACGACCGCGCTCGCGACGGCGAGCACCCCGACTCCGACGCTCCACCGCTGGTGCACGGCGACGATGATCGCAGTCGCGCCGTACGCGAGGAAGACGAACCCGTGGATACCCCCGCCGATCGTGACGGCGAGGGACCAGTCGAACACCGCGCGGAGGATGAGACCCCCGATCAGGAGCGTCCACGAGATCATCTCGGCGATCGCGAGCGTGCGGAAAAGGGTCAGCGGCGTGCGGAACACGTCTCTCCTCGGTCGGGTCGGCGAGCTTCCAGCCTATGAAAACCCTCGGCGCGGCTCGGGACGATCCGCCCACCGTCGAGAGATCGACGAGGCGGGGCGGCTGGATGCTGCGCACCACCGCGCGCCCGCTCTACGCTGTGCGCATGAGCAGCCGCCACGTGAGCGCCCCCGTCCTCTCCCCCGGCGACAAGCCGAAGGGACCGGCGTCGTACTTCCCGAGTATCGAGAAGACCTACGGCACGCCGATCCAGGAGTGGCTCGATCTCATCGTCGAGCAACTCGACGCGGGTAAGCCCCACATGGAGGTCGTCACCTGGCTGAAGACGGAACGCGGCCTCGGCCACGGCCACGCCAACGCCCTGGTGGCCTACGCGCGCGCGGAGCTCGCGAAGTCCTGATCCTGCGCCGCAACTCGCACGCACTCCGATCAGCACCCTCCGAGAGAGCGAGGCGCACAATGGGGTGATGGGACTGTTCGCATCGAAACCGGAAGACCCGACCGAGTGGGCGGGCCTTCCCTCGGAACCGTTGGGTGCGCTCAACGACACCGAACGCCTGGCCGATCCCCCGGTCGCCGACGGCCTTCTCGGTGACACGCCGGCCGGCACGGCCTGGGTCACCATCCCGGCCGTGCCCACCGTCACCGAAGGTTCGGCGGGAGACGCACCGACCCCCTGAGGGGTCTCGCCTCCCGACCTCGTCGGTGCGCGTCAGACGATGGCGGCACGCAGTTCTGCAGCCGCTGCCCCGACGTCGGGTGCGCCGTAGATCGCACCGCCGGCCACAGCCACCTGCGCACCCGACGCCTGCACGGCGGCGATGGTCGACGCGTTGATGCCGCCGGCGACGGAGAAGAGAACGCCCGAGGCGCGACCGTCGTCGAGAAGCGTGGAGAAGGTGAAGCCCTCTTCGGCCTGCTCGTCGAGGCCCGCGTGCATCTCGACGAACTCCACGCCGAGGGCGACGACCTCTTTCGCGCGCGCCGGCTTGTCGGCAACCCCGATGAGGTCGACGACGATGCCCTTGTTGTGCTTCTTCGCGGCCTTCACCGCGCCGGCGATGGTGCTGTCGCCGGCGGAGCCGAGAACCGTGACCAGGTCGGCGCCCGCGGCGAAGGCGATGTCGGCCTCGAGCTCACCGGCATCCATGGTCTTCAGGTCGGCGAAGACGATCTTGTCGGGGTGGGCCGCCTTGATCGCGGTGACCGCTGAGAGCCCGGCGCTCTTGATCAGAGGTGTGCCGAGTTCCAGGATGTCGACGTGGGGCGCAGCCTGGGCGGCAAGCTCCAGGGCGGCCTCGGTGGTGAGCGTGTCCATGGCGAACTGCAGTTTCATCGTGTCTCTTTCCAGTCGTACGGGTGGGAGGAGTCGGGTCTATTCGATGTTCGCGTGGCGGGGCCAGAGCTCGTCGGCGCTCTTCCCGGATCGGCGCCAGAGCACATCGAAGAGGGCGTCGCCGAGCAGCACGACGAGCTGCTCGAACAGGCTTCCCGCGTACTGGGCCGAAGACTGGCCGGTGCGGTCGAGCTTCTGCGCGGCGGGCACGACGACGACGGCCCGCGCGAGGGCAGCCAGGGGCGAATCGCCGTCGGTGGTGAGGGCTCCGACCTCGGCGCCGGCTTCGACGGCCATCTCCGCCGCACGGACGACCCCGGCCGTGGTGCCCGACCCGCTCGCGGTGAGCAGTACGTCGCCGGCACCCAGAGCAGGTGTCGTGACATCGCCCACGACGTGAACGACGAGACCGAGATGCATCAGCCGCATCGCGGTCATCCGCAACGCCAAGCCGGAGCGTCCCGCGCCGAGCACGAACACGCGGTCAGCGCCCGCGACCAGGGCCGCGAGGTCGCCGAGCGACCCTCCGGGGGGATCCGCCGACACCATGCGCTCGAGGACGCCGCTCGTCTCCGCCCGCACCATCGCCACAGAGGCCTCGTACGCAGCATCCGAATCGGTCATGACTCCATGCTGCGCGGTCGCGGCGCCCACGCATACGACGCGTTCGCACGGTCTCACCTACCCGGAAGAGTAGTGCTCGACTTCCGTATAGTCGGCTCATGGACTCCACCCCCGGGCCTCACGCGGCGAGCGAGATGATCCCGTCGCTCGCCGTGCGCCAGGCACAGCTCGAGCACACGCGCAACATGGCCGAGCAGGCCGACCGTCACGCCGTCACGCTCGAGTCGATCCTGGCCATCCTGCGGGCGGATCGCCTCGACGACAGGGCCGCGCGCACTCTCGCGATCGATGTGGCCGCGACCGCGCTCGTCGGCATCCGCATGGAGACCGATGAACAGCGAGACACGCGGCTCGAACCGGTCGTGGGGGCCTTCGCGCGGCTGCGCAACGACCTGCGCCCCCTGGTGAGGCACGGCGACCTCGACGTGCAGTTCGTCGAACCCCCCATGACGGGGCGAGCCCTTCCCGGAGAGGTCGCCCACGCCGCCCGCGCCATCGTGCGCAGCGCCGTGCTCGCGTTCGTCGATGCCGGAGAAGCCCGCCGCGTTCGCATCCAGTGGGACTGCGACGGCCTGAACCTCCTCATCAGCGTCCGTGACGACGGACGCGGTGAGCTCACCGCGCACGACGACTCGCTGCGTCCGATCTCGGAACGCGTCATCGCCCTCGACGGCGACGTGCGCGTGTCGTCGACGGCGGGATGGGGATCGACGCTCGACATCCGCCTCCCGCTCGCCCCTCCCGCGATGCCCGATCTGCTGCCGGACTCGATGCCCCTGTCCGCCCGGGAACGCGATGTTCTGCGCCTCCTCGTCACCGGGGCCCGCAACCGTTCGATCGCCGAGCAGCTCGACATCAGCGAGAACACGGTGAAGTTCCACGTCTCGAATCTCCTGCGCAAGGCCGGCGCCGTGTCTCGTGCCGAGCTGATCCTGCTCGCCAAGAGAGACGAGCAGTGAACTCCCCCGCATCCAGCCCTGCACAAAGACCCCGATAGCGGCTTGGAGCGCGATCCTCGTCAGCGGGAGTGTTCCGCTTCCCACGTGGCCCGGAACTGTGCGGGCGACGTAGCGCCGCGGTCGAGGTGGTCTTCCACATCCCGCAACCGCTCCCAGCACCGCTCTGCGGCTTCATACCCGGAGTTGGACACTTCGTCGGCCGCTCGACGCGCCCCCGTCAGTTTCTTCGTGGCGGCGCGAGCGTCCGAAGAGACCCGATGCATCGTCCAGACACACGCGCCTAGCCCCATCGCTTTGATGAGGAACACGGTCTGCCAGGAGAGCGGCACGGCGTCGGCGGTCCACACGGCGGTCAACCCCGCCAACAGAGATGCGATGACGAACCAGTACCGCACGAGATGGACGCATCCGCGAATGATCGTGTTCGTTCCCGGGGGAAGAACATGCACATCTATCCGGTGGGTGCCGTACCGCGACGTACGTGAGGTGGCGTATCCCCACCGGTGGCGTCCCAACAAAGCCCAGCGCAGGATCAGCCGAATCTTCGTCATGACCGGTCGCGGCTTTCGTCGAGCTCGTCGTAGGTGAGCGGCGCGAGCGGGGCGCGGGCAAGGTAGGCGGAACGCGCGATGGCGATGCTCCCCACCGCGGAGGTAGTGAGCTGCAGGGCGATCGCGACGCCGACTTTCAGCAGGTCGGGGAGCGACGGGGCGAGCAAGAACGCTCCGCCGAGCACGAGTGCGATGCCGATTCCGCCGGCCGTGCCGACGGCGGAGATCCGAGCGAAAGTGTCGGGGAACCGGATCACTCCCAGCGCCGCCGTCGCGAAGACCAGCGACCCGAGGACGACGAAGACGTTACCTGCTATCGACAGGGCGAGAGTCATCTTTTTCCTCTCGTCAGTGCGCGTGCCAGCGACAGGGCGCCGAGGAAGCCGACGAGTGCGGCGACCAGCACGATGTCGAAGGCGAATGTCGCGGCGACGCGGATCCCGATGAGCGCAATCAGGCCCACGACCCCGAAGAGCACCAGATCTGCCGCCACCACGCGGTCGGCGTCGTGCGGCCCCATGACCAGCCGGTACGTGGTGAGCAAGGTCGCGACGGCGAGGATGCCGATGGCGATGTCGATCCCGATCATTCCGGTCCTCCTTCTCGTCGGACGGCACCGAGCATTCTGGATTCGATGCGGCGCGCATCGGCTCGAAGCCCATCGGCGTCGGCGAAGTAGAGCCCGTGCACGAACAGCACGCGCGCGCCGGTCACGGAATCCTTCTCGGTGCCCATCGTGAGAGTCCCCGGGGTGAGGGTGATGAGGGCCGCGAGGAGTGTCACCTCGAGGTCCGAGCGGCAACGAGTAATCACTCGAGCGATCCCCGGTGTCGAGCTCTGCCCGCGACTGAGGTTGTCTCTCAGGACGGAGGCGTTCGCGGTGATGACCTGTGTCGTGAACCAGGCGATGAACGCGACGATGCGGAACGGCCACGCGATCCAACTCATGATCCGACCACCGCTCGCACGTACGCGGAGGGATCGAGGAGCCCCTCCGCGGCGGTCTGGGCGAGGGCCAGGAGGATCTCGGCGCCGACGCCGAGGAACAGCGTCCCGACGGCGAGGACGACGGCCGGCGCTGCGAGCGCCACACCGATCCGCGGGCGGACGCGAGTGGCGACCGCCTCCGGCGGAGCCGAACCCTCGGACTCCCGACCGGGGGTACCCCAGAACATCCCCGACCAGATCTTGAGCATCGACAGCAGCGTGATGAGGCTGACCACGATCATCACCACGACCGCGATGATCTGCCCCGCGTCCTGCGCGGCGAGGATGAGGGAGAGTTTTGCGACGAAGCCGGAGAAGGGCGGCAGCCCCGCGAGCGACAGAGCCCCGATGAAGAACGCGGCCGCGATGAACGGTTCTCGTTTGGCGACGCCGGAGAGTCGTCCGAGCGTGCCCGCGCCATAGCGCACCTCCACCGCGCCGGTGGACAGGAAGAGGGACGCTTTCACGATCATGTGGTGCAGAAGATAGAAGATTCCGGCCACGAGCCCGAGCTCGGTGAAGAGCGCCACACCGAGCAGGATGTACCCGATCTGACTGACCATGTGAAAAGCCAGGATCGACCGGCTCGTGGTCTCCCCGACCGCGCCGAGCACGCCGATGGCCATGGTCGCGCAGAAGACGAGCACGCCCACCCACAGGAACCTGTGGTCCCCGTCGAAGATCACCGCGTAGATGCGATAGATCGCGAAGATCGCGACTTTCGTGTGCAACCCGGAGAAGAGGGCCGTGACCGCCGGCGACGTCGAGGGATACGCGCGTGCGAGCCAGCCGTGAACGGGGACGACCGCGGCCTTGATGCCCAGAGCGAAGAGGCACACTGCGGTGGCGATGGCGATGAGGTCGTCGGATGCCGCGAGCCCCGCCAGTTCGCCGATGTTGACGGTGCCGGCCGTGCCGTAGATGAATCCGACGCCGATGAGGAAGACGGTCGAGGTGAGCAGGTTGATGGTCACGTACAGCCGAGCGCCGGCGATGCGCCTAAGGGGTGCGCGGCCCGGGGCCGCAAGAACGAACAGGCCGTAGGACGGCAGGAGCATGACTTCGATGAAGACGAACAAGTTAAAAAGGTCGGCCGTCAGAAGGGCACCATTCACCCCGGCGACCAGGACGAGAACCAGCGGAGCGAAGAACCGGGACTCGGCGCGACCCGACGCCAGGGCGAACCACGCACACGTGAGCGTGAGGAGCCCGGTGACCGTCAGCATCAGTGCGGTGAACATGTCCGCGGCGAACGGGATCGCGATTCCGAACGGCCAGCCGCCCACACCGTGAGCGAGCACCTGTCCCTCGGCGGTGGAGAGGACAAGCCAGATGCCGCCGACCATCGAGGCGGCGACCGTGAGGAGCATGATCGCCGCATGGGCATGGCGCCGCTGCGGGATGACGAACAACGAGCCGGCGAGGAGGAGCGGGCCTCCCACGAGCAAGGGGAGCACGGACGGATTCATCGGAGCTCTTCGCTCTCCGAAGAGACCGCACGGCTGCCGACGGAAGGCTCGTCGGCGTCGTTCTCACCATCGGCGGTGTCGTCGTCGTCGCCGCCGGTCACGGCGAGGACGAGGAGGAAGATCGTGATGGAGAACGCGATGACGATGGCGGTGAGGACGAAGGCCTGGGGCAGGGGGTCGGCGATATCCGCCGTGCTTCCCGGAGTGCCGAAGGGCTCACCACGGCGTGCGGTGCCACCGGCGGCCATGAGCACGAGGTTCGCCGCGTTGCCGAGAAGGATGAACCCCAGGACGACACGGAGCATCTCGCGCTGCAGGAACAGGTAGACGGCGCCGGCGACGAGGATCCCGGCGGTGAGAGCGAGGGTCACGGGGCGATCTCCTTTCTGCGAGTGCGGGAAGAGCTGTCGGGTTCATGCTCGGTGTGATGTCTGCGCCCGAGCATGTTGAGAGCGGCGAGGACGACGCCGACGACGGCGAGATACACCCCGACATCGAAGACGAGGGCGCTGGTCAGCTTCGTACCGAACACGTCGAGCTGAAGCGGTGTGAGGAACGAACCGCCGAGGAGACCGAGGAACCCGGTTCCGGTGCCGATGACGACACCGGCACCTATGAGCGTGAAGTAGGGCCACCGGATACGAGCGGCCGACTCGGACGGGGCTGCGAGGTAGAGCAGCGCGAAGCCCGCGCCGCCGACCAGAGCTGAGATGAACCCTCCGCCGGGCTCCTGGTGACCGCGCAGAAGCAGCACGACGGATATCAGGATGATCAGCGGTCCGACGACGCGCGTGACGGTGCGGACGAACACGCTGTTGGCCGCAGCATCCGCCAGACGTGAGCCGTTGGCGACCCGGGCAGAGAGCACCGGGGTGGGCCGACGCGAGTACAGCAGCGCGGCGACGGAAAGACCGGCGACGCCCAGAACAGTCAGTTCCCCGAGCGTGTCGAAGGCGCGGAAATCGACCAGGATCGTGTTCACGATGTTCGCACCGCCGGTGAGGGTCTCCCCCTCGCGGAGGTAGTACTGCGCCGCATCCGACATCTCTCGGCGCCCGGTGAGTGCCCAGACGCCGAGCACGGTCGCGGCGCCCGCGGCGAGGGCCAGGGCTGCGGGCCCGATCTGCCGCCTCTTGCGCCCCCGAGACGCGAAGCGTGCGGGCAGACGGCGCAACAGGAGCACCATCACACACACCGTGAGGATCTCGACGAGCAGCTGCGTCATCGCGACATCGGCGGCGCCCAGCACGAAGTACCAGATGGTCATCGCGAATCCGACGACGCCGGTGACGACGATAGCGGCGATACGCGTGCGAGCCGCCACAGCGCCGATGACCCCGGCTGCCACGAGGACCACGATCAACCAGTCCATCGGCCGCGACGGGTCGCCGACCATGGGAGGGAGCCGCGGAACGGCGAAGACGCCGACAGCGGCGATGCCGAGGAGACAGGCGACGGGAATCGCCAGGTGCGTGGAGGGACGCGTGGTCCCGGTCGTCCGGCCAACCGCGGCCCCGAACCGGATGGTGCCGCGACGGAGTGCGTCCACGACCCCGAGCCCCGAGAACGGAAGCCGGAATGGTCGCAGGAAGCGCTCCACGGGGCGTCGCGCGATGACGAGCGCCGTGCCCGCGACGATGACGCCGACAGAGACGAAAAGAGGCAGGTTGACGCCGTGCCACAGCTCGAGGTGCACTTCGGTCGGGGTTCCGACCGATGTGGTCGACGCTGCGGAAACAAGGTCATCGAGCAGGAAGGGGGCGACGCCCAGAGCAAGGCCCATCGCCGCGCACAGCGCCGGCGCTCCCCAGAACAGGGCGGACGGGTCGCGGACGACCTTCGGGCCCCGGCCTCCCGCGGCGCCCAGCACGATCCGACCGGCGTACGCGAACGTGAGAACCGCGGTCACCGCCGCGCCGGCGGTCAGGAGAACGGGCACCCAGACGGGCCCCGGAGCGTCGAGGAACGCGGTGAACATCGACTCCTTGCTGACGAAACCGAGGAGCGGCGGGATGCCGGCCATGGAGGCCGCCGCCACGGCGAGAGCTCCGACGGTCAGCGGCATGCGAATGCGGAGCCGAGCGAGCTGCGCGATGTCGCGGGTGCCGGCCTCGTGGTCGATGACGCCCACGAGCATGAACAGCGCCGCCTTGAAGAGAGCGTGGGCGACCGTATGCACGACGGCCGCGGTGAGCGCCGCCGGGGTGCCCACCCCGATCATCATCACGAGCAAGCCCAACTGGCTCATCGTGGAGTAGGCCAGCAAGCCCTTCAGATCGGTCTGTCGAAGTGCGGAGACCGCGCCCAGCAGAGCCGTCAGAAGCCCGCTGGCGATGAGGAGGGTCGACCACACCGCGACATCGACGAGAGCCGGCGAGAATCGCAGCGCGAGATAGATGCCCGCCTTGACCATGGCTGCCGCGTGAAGGTAGGCCGAGACGGGTGTGATCGCGACCATCGAGTCAGGCAACCAGGCCTGGAAGGGGAACTGCGCCGACTTCGTGAACACCGCCCCGGCCAGCAGGAGAGCGACGGGAACGGCGAACGCGGGCTGGGTCCACGCATCGGAGGAGAGGACCTCGCTGATCTGCGTCGTGCCCGTGCCGACCGCCATCACGACGACGGCGGCGAGAAGACTCAAGCCGCCCGCGGCGGTGACCAGGAGCGTGCGGATGGCGGGTTCACGCGCCTGGGCGCCCGACCGCGCGATGAGGAAGAACGAGCACAGGGTGGTCGCTTCCCAGGCGACGAAGAGGACAACGAGGTCGTCGGTGAGGACGAGCAGCAGCATGGATGCGGCAAAGCCCGTCATCAGCACGAAGAACGACGTGTTGCTGCCGCGCGTCAGGTACCGGGCGGCGTAGACCAGTACGAGAGCTCCGATGACCAGGACCAGGAGCGCGAACAGCAGCGAGAGACCGTCGAGCCGCACGCTGAGCGTCACCCCCAGCGTCGGCATCCACGGCACCGTGGTGGACGACTCTCCGGCCGCCAGGAGCAGGCCCGCGGACACGATCAGCGGAACGGCGAGGAACCATCCCGCGGCCCGCCCCGCCACCCGAGCGAGCGGCGCAGCAAGCGCGACACCCGCCGATACAACCAACAACGATGCCCACAGCATCCGTACATCCCCACCTGGCGCGATTCTCGCTGACCAGACCGACAGCCATCTCGCGACGCGGGGATGGCTCAGGTCAGCGCTGAAGTCGCAGAAGATGCGGGCGACGTGCCCGAGAGGATGGCGCCCCACGAGGAGACGTAACCGTTCGTGCCCGTGTGCGGAAGCGCGGCCGACACCGGCACGAAGGCCGACGTCCGGGGCGCACGCTCATAGGTCACATCTTTGAGCCTACCCGGCCGACCCGGGAGGAACCCGTATGCGCCGGATCGACCGGGCAGGCCGTCCGGCCGCCCGCGGCTCAACTGAGCGCCCGGCGCGCCGCGCTTCCGACCGGTTGGCCGATGACCTCGTCCCACCCCAGAACCACCACCCCGTGGGTGACCGTTGACCGGCTGACCTCGAGCAACCGCGTCGCGAGCATCTCGGGATTCGCGCAGTCGGTGACGTTCACGGCCGTGAACTCCACATCCCGCGCAACGTCTCTTTCGAGGCTCGCGTGTGTGCGGTTCAACGCGGACATCACGAATCGTTCCACCCGGGATGCACGATGCGACCCCTGCGCGAAGACGACGACGAGGTGGCGAACGGACGAGGTGCGCCGAACGGCGTGCACCGCCTCCTCGACGGAAAGACGAAGGTGGTGCCTGGCGTCTCGCCACCTCGTGTGCGGACGAAGGTCGGCGCCCGACACGACGCAGCGCACCCGCGCGCCGTCGATGTGCGCCCCGTTCGGTGACACCTCACCCTGGGAACGAGTGGAGGACAGAACGGCGAGCGGGTCTCCGAGGAGCTGGATGGCAACGTTCACGAAGTACTTTCGGATCGGCGAAGCGGCCCTTTCGGGCTGCTGCCGACCAGACTTCCCGGCTCACCATTGCCTTGCGTAGGTGCCCACCATACAGAACGCGCCTCCGGTTGCCGCGCCGCCGCGACTGCGGGTTCGTCGGCGTGCGAGTCGTCGGGGAGAGGCACGGTCAGCAGATCCGACGGCTCCACCGGCCAGTGGGGCCGTGACCGACAGTCCGCAGGCTCAGTGCCAGTGCGGCTCGAAGTAGCACTGACCGGCGATGACGATCGTCTCCTCCGGTTCGGCGAGCGACGCCTCCTCCACGGCGTCGAGCACATCCGTCAGAGTGCCCTGCGACACGATGACGCCCCGGCTGGAGCGGTCGTGCCGCGCGAAGCCGGGAGTGGGGTCGGCGCGAAACGCCCAGGCGGCGCCCCTCTCTCGCTTCCCCGGCCACGGCCACCCGGTGTTGTCGACGGGCCACGCGGCCGCGACCTCGCCCCCGCGAATAAGACCGATGCGCTGACCGATCAGCAGCGAGTTGTATCCCAGGCTGACGTGACTGTCCAACTGTTCGAGCGTGGCGTAGTCGGCGAGCGTCTGCGTCGCATGCGCCAACGAGATGCGGCGCTGCGGTGGGGGGTGGCCTTCCTCGGCCGCACGGGTCCACGGGACGGCCGCGATGAAGAACACCGGCCCCTCGATCGTCGTGTCGGTGAGCTCGTGCAGCACGGTACGCAGTTCCTCCGTCATACCTTCATCCTGCCCGACGCGCCGATTCCGCCATCAGCTGACGCCTGCGACCGCTGGGAGGACTCGGCTCAGGCTTGCCCCGTCGGCTTCGAAACGAAGAGAGGGGCGGATGCCGCAGCATCCGCCCCTCTTTTGACTCACTCGCTCAGAAGTCCCAGTCGTCGTCTTCGGTGGCCTCGGCCTTGCCGATGACGTACGACGAGCCGGAGCCCGAGAAGAAGTCGTGGTTCTCGTCGGCGTTCGGCGACAGGGCCGACAGGATCGACGGGTTCACGTTCGTCACGGTCGCCGGGAACATCGCCTCGTAGCCGAGGTTCATCAGGGCCTTGTTGGCGTTGTAGTGCAGGAACTTCTTGACGTCTTCGGTGAGGCCGACGGCGTCGTAGAGGTCTTGCGTGTACTGGATCTCGTTGTCGTAGAGCTCGTACAGCAGCGAGAACGTGTAGTCCTTGATGTCGTCGCGCTCGGCCTGCGTGACCTTCTCGAGGCCCTTCTGGAACTTGTACCCGATGTAGTACCCGTGCACTGCCTCGTCGCGGATGATGAGGCGGATGATGTCGGCCGTGTTCGTCAGCTTCGCCTTCGACGACCAGTGCATCGGCAGGTAGAAGCCGGAGTAGAACAGGAACGACTCGAGCAGGGTCGATGCGACCTTGCGCTTGAGGGGCGAGTCGCCGCGGTAGTACTCCATGACGATCTGAGCCTTCTTTTGAAGGTTCGGATTCTCGACCGACCAGCGGAACGCCTCGTCGATCTCGGTCGTCGAGCACAGCGTGGAGAAGATCGACGAGTAGCTCTTGGCGTGCACCGACTCCATGAACGCGATGTTCGTGTAGACGGCCTCCTCGTGCGGGGTGATCGCATCGGGGATGAGCGAGACGGCGCCGACCGTGCCCTGGATCGTGTCGAGCAGGGTCAGACCGGTGAACACCCGCATCGTGAGGGTCTGCTCGTCGGGGGTGAGCGTGTTCCACGACTGGATGTCGTTCGAAAGCGGCACCTTCTCGGGCAGCCAGAAGTTGTTCACGAGGCGGTTCCACACCTCGAGGTCTTTATCGTCCTGGATGCGGTTCCAGTTGATGGCCTCGACGTGCGAGAGCAGCTTGAGCGGTTCGGGTGTCATGTTCTTTCTTCCTGAGTCCCTGCGCGATGCACTAGAGGGTGCAGCTGACGCACATGTCGAGCTCGGTGCCCTCGAGCGCCATCTGACGCAGGCGGATGTAGTAGATCGTCTTGATGCCCTTGCGCCACGCGTAGATCTGCGCCTTGTTGATGTCGCGCGTGGTGGCGGTGTCTTTGAAGAACAGCGTGAGCGACAGGCCCTGGTCGACGTGCTGCGTCGCCGCGGCGTAGGTGTCGATGACCTTCTCGTAGCCGATCTCGTAGGCGTCCTGGTAGTACTCCAGGTTCTCGTTCGTCATGAACGGCGCCGGGTAGTAGACGCGGCCGAGCTTGCCTTCCTTGCGGATCTCGACCTTGGCGGCGATCGGGTGGATCGAGCTCGTCGAGTTGTTGATGTACGAGATCGAACCGGTCGGCGGCACGGCCTGCAGGTTCTGGTTGTAGATGCCGTGCTTCTGGATCGAAGCCTTGAGCTCTGCCCAGTCGCCCTGCGTCGGGATGTGATGGCCGGCGAACATCTCCTTGACCTTGTCGGTCTGCGGCACCCACTCCTGCTCGAGGTACTTGTCGAAGAACGTGCCCGACGCGTAGGTCGAGTCTTCGAAGCCCTCGAACGCCTGCTTGCGCTCGATCGCGATGCGGTTCGACGCCTGGAGGGCGTGGAAGAGCACCGTGTAGAAGTAGATGTTCGTGAAGTCGATGCCCTCTTCCGACCCGTAGTGCACGTGCTCGCGCGCCAGGTAGCCGTGGAGGTTCATCTGGCCGAGACCGATCGCGTGGGTGCGGTCGTTGCCGTCTTCGATCGAGCGCACCGAGCGGATGTGGCTCTGGTCGCTGACCGCAGTGAGGGCACGGATGCTGGTGTCGACCGTCAGCCCGAGGTTGCCGCCGTCCATCGCCAGGGCGATGTTGAGCGAGCCCAGGTTGCAGGAGATGTCCTTACCGATCTGGTCGTACGACAGGTCTTCGTTGTACGTCGTCGGGGTGTTGACCTGCAGGATCTCCGAGCACAGGTTCGACATGTTGATGCGGCCCTTGATCGGGTTCGCCTTGTTCACCGTGTCTTCGAACATGATGTACGGGTAGCCCGACTCGAACTGGATCTCGGCGAGGGTCTGGAAGAACTCGCGCGCGTTGATCTTCGTCTTCTTGATGCGCGCGTCGTCGACCATCTCGCGGTACTTCTCCGACACCGAGATGTCTCCGAAGGGAACGCCGTAGACCTTCTCGACGTCGTACGGCGAGAAGAGGTACATGTCTTCGCCGTTCTTGGCGAGCTCGAACGTGATGTCGGGCACGAGGACGCCGAGCGACAGCGTCTTGATGCGGATCTTCTCGTCGGCGTTCTCACGCTTGGTGTCGAGGAACCGCATGATGTCGGGGTGGTGCGCGTTGAGGTACACCGCGCCGGCGCCCTGACGCGCGCCGAGCTGGTTGGCGTAGCTGAAGCTGTCTTCGAGCAGCTTCATCACGGGGATGATGCCGCTGGACTGGTTCTCGATCTGCTTGATCGGGGCGCCGGCCTCGCGGATGTTCGACAGCAGCAGGGCGACGCCGCCTCCGCGCTTGGAGAGCTGGAGAGCGGAGTTGATGCCGCGCGAGATCGACTCCATGTTGTCTTCGATGCGCAGCAGGAAGCAGGAGACGAGCTCGCCGCGCTGCGCCTTGCCCGTGTTGAGGAACGTCGGGGTGGCGGGCTGGAAGCGGCCGGAGAGGATCTCGTCGACGATCTGCATGGCGAGCTTCTCGTCGCCGTCGGCGAGGCCGAGACCGGTCATGACGACGCGGTCTTCGAAACGCTCGAGGTAGCGCTTTCCGTCGAACGTCTTCAGCGTGTAGCTGGTGTAGTACTTGAACGCGCCGAGGAACGACTCGAAGCGGAACTTCTTCCCGTAGGCGAAGTCGTTGAGCTTCTGGATGAACTCGAGCGAGTACTTCTCGATGACCGCGGGCTCGTAGTACTCCTTCTCGACGAGGTAGTCGAGGCGCTCCTTCAGCGAGTGGAAGAAGACGGTGTTCTGGTTGACGTGCTGCAGGAAGTACTCCCGCGCCGCGCGCTTGTCGGCATCGAACTGGATCTTCCCGTCCGCGTCGTACAGGTTGAGCATCGCGTTGAGGGCGTGGTAGTCCATGCCCTCGAAACGCGCCTGGGTCTTGAAATCGAGATCGTTCAGAACCGTTTCCACCATCGTTCCAATCCTTCGTTGACGTGGTCGACGTCTTCCGGCGTGCCGAAGACCTCCACCCGATACAGGTGCGGCACGGAGCACTTCCGGCTGATGACATCACCGGCGAACCCGAAGTGCTCGCCGAAATTCGTGTTACCCGCGGAGATGACTCCGCGGATCTGACTGCGGTTGCCCGGATCGTTCAGAAACCGGATGACCTGCTTGGGAACGGCGCCCTTCTCGACCCCGCGGCCCTGTCCCCCGCCATAGGTGGGGGTCACGAGCACGTACGGTTCGTCGATGTGAAGGGGTGGTTCGGAGGGGAGAAGAGGAATCCGCGCCGCGCGCGCTCCCAGTTTCTCGATGAAACGTGCGGTGTTGCCCGACACGCTCGAGAAGAACACCAGGAGCGGCGCAGCGGCGTTCGATTCAGTGCTGGACGACTCGGCCGCACTGAACCCAGTGGCGACCGTCATCGTCAGACGAGTCGCGAGGCGAGTGCGTCGATCTTGTCGGGACGGAAGCCCGACCAGTGGTCTTCGTCGGTGATGACGACGGGAGCCTGGAGGTAGCCGAGCGCCTTGACCTGCTCGAGCGCTCCGGCGTCCTGCGAGAGGTCGAGGACCTCGTATTCGATGCCCTTCGAGTCCAGCGCTCGGTACGTCGCCGTGCACTGTACGCACGAGGGCTTGGTGTACACCGTGATAGCCATCAGAACCGTTTCTCCCCTCACAACCTTGGTTTTCCCGGTGGACCGCCGCCGGGACCTCAATACTACATATGGGTGCCGACATCGGAAGACACCACAAGGGGTAGTAGTTACATTCGTGTAGTTTTCCACCGCCCTCCCCATGTACAACACAGGTTGTCCACCGTTTCATCCACAGGCTCGACCATCAGTCGGTACCTGAAAAAAGCCTGAACGACGGGCTTTTCGCGAGGGGCCGCAGCATCCCTCCACAGGCGCGACCATACGAGCACCCACCGACATCGACCGACCTGTGGAAACAGACGACGCGGCGTGTCGCAAACCGGCGCACCCGCGACCTCACGACGGAGGCCGCGAACCCGCGCGGAGTCGGTAGCGTAGAGCGGTCATGGCTGGCTACGGAGATCTTCTGCGCACCCGAGGGGTCGCGCGCATCATGGCGGCCCAGCTCACGGCCCGCTTCCCCAACGGCATGACCAGCCTCGCCGTCCTGCTGCACATCGAGCACGTCACGGGGTCGTACGGCGCCGCCGGCCTCGTGCTCGCCGCGACGTCGATCGGCCAGGCCGTCGCCGGCCCCGTCACCAGCCGGTGGATGGGTCGGTGGGGCATGCGCCGCGTGCTGACCCTCACGCTCATCGTCTGCGCCGCGGCGATCGCGGCCCTCGCTCTACTCGACCTGCCCGTTCCCGGATACATGGCCCTCGGTCTCCTCGCCGGCCTCGCCACGCCGCCGGTCCAATCTGCCGTGCGCACCATCTACCCCAAGATGGTGACCTCGAAGCAGCTGACACCCCTGTTCTCGCTCGACGCCTCGCTGCAGGAGATCATCTGGATCGTCGCGCCGGTGGTCATCACGTTCGTCGCCACCCAGGTCGGCACCGTGCAGGCCCTGCTGCTCATCATCGTCATCCTCATCGGCGGCGGGGCGTGGTTCATCCTCTCCCCGGAGGTCGGACGGGTGCGGATCCCCCGCAGCCGCCGGGGCTTCGGACGAGTGCTCGCCAAGCCGCCGGTCATCCTCGCCACCGTCTCGGGTTTCCTCCTGATCGGGGCCTGCTCGGCGGTGGAGGCCGGGGTCGTCGCGACGTTCGGCCACGGCGGCGCCGAGGCGGGCATCGTGCTGGCCGTCTTCGCGATCGGCAGCCTCACCGGCGGTCTGAGCTTCGGACACATCCCGATGGGCCCCTGGGCGATGGCCCGCCGCCTCGGGATCGTCGCCGGGGGCCTGGCGCTCACCATGATCTCGCTCGACATGTGGTGGCTCAGCGGCACGCTCTTCCTCGCCGGCATCGGCATCGCCCCCGCCCTCGCGGTGATCTTCGCGATCACCTCGGCGAGCGTGCGCTTCAGCGAGACGGCCGAGGCCTACGGCTGGGTCGGCACCGGGCAGCTCATCGGCGCGGCCGCGGGCTCGGCGGTGGCCGGGTTGCTCATCGACGCGGGCGGTCCGAGCGGCGCGTACGTGGCGGCGACGGCCTTCGCCGTCGCCGGCGTCGCCGTGGCAGCGGCCTTCGTGCGGGGATTCCCCGACCTGCGCGGTCGTGACGCGAGCCCCGCGCCCGATACCGAGCCGGTGCGCACGATCACCTGACGCGCCGCATGGCCTCCGCATAGCGCCCGCATAGTGCGGTCGTCTTGGCTCTCCTCATCGCACACACCCGCACCGAGGAGACCGCCATGACCGACCCCCGCTGGACCGATGACGATGGCCGAGAGATCGACGAAGACCACCGCGGTCTCGTCTACGACGTGCAGACCCTCATCCACCGGCGCCGCGCCCTGGGCATCTTCGGCGGGGTCGCCCTGACGTCGCTGCTGGCGGCCTGCGGGGTCGCCACCCGAGCGACGGATGCGACAACCACCCCATCGGCCACGGCGACCGCGACCCCCGCGGCGAGCGCCAGCGCGACGGCCGCCGCGGCCGGTCCCGTCGACGAGGTGCCCGACGAGACCGGCGGACCGTACCCGGCCGACGGCTCGAACGGGGTGAACGTGCTCGATGACTCCGGGATCGTCCGCAGTGACATCCGTTCGTCGTTCGGGTCGTCCACCACCACGGCCGAGGGGGTCGCGCTGACCATCGCCCTCACGGTGCGCGACGCATCGACCGGCGCCGCGCTCGTCGGGCGAGGCGTCTACCTCTGGCACTGCGACCGCGACGGCAGCTACTCCCTCTACAGCAGCGGGATCGAGAACGAGAACTACCTGCGCGGCGTGCAGGAGACCGACGCCAACGGCACGGTCACCTTCACCTCCATCTATCCCGCGTGCTACTCGGGCCGGTGGCCGCATATCCACTTCGAGGTCTACGACGACGTCGCCACGGCCGTCGCGACGGGACCGATCGTGAAGACCTCGCAGATCGCCCTCCCGCAGGAGACGAACGACGTCGTCTACGCCACGGCCGGCTACGAGCAGAGCGTGCGCAACCAGGCGCAGACGTCCCTCGCCCGCGACAACGTCTTCGGCGACGACGGCGGCATCCACCAGATCGCCTCGATGGCGGGATCGGTCTCGGCCGGTTACACCGCCTCGCTCACGATCGGCGTGTGACTCAGGCGATGCGGCGCAGGTGCTCGAGCACGGCGAGCGCGTAGGCGTCGGAAGGCTCCGGATGCTGGAACGTCACGACGTCGGCGCCGATCACGGCTTCTACCTCGTAGGTATCGGCCAGGCGTCGCAGCATCCGGAATCCTCCGCGCAGCATCTCGCGCAGCTGCTCCTCGGCCGGGAGCCACAGGGCATCCTGCAGCGCGACGGAGTCGAGCGCCCACTCGGTCGTGCCGTTGAAGGCGAGGATCGTGCCCGTCGAATACGCGCGCGGCTCGATCGTCATCTCGCTGACGGTGAACACGTCGGCGTCGAACTCGGGGTCGTTCAACTGGAAGCGATCGCCTGACTGCGGGCGCCAGACGAGACCGGCGTCGCGCAACGCCATGGCCGACTCGGAGGAAATCATGCCTCCAGTCTGCGACCCCTCGGCGCTCGCGGACGGAAACGGGTGACGAACGGAGGAGATGTCACCGCGGGAGTACCCATCTCTCCCGCCCTGCCCTCCGCTCGTGAGATGTCCTCCTCCGATGACGGACGCACGGCGCCGGAGCTCGCCGGATGCTGCGCGATCGGGCGGACAATGGAAGGGTGACCGACACGTTCGACCCCGCCCGGATCCTCCCCGACGACCTGCTGGAGCGGATCCGCGAGCGCGCGGTGGTGCACGACCGGGAGAACACCTTCCCCGAGACCGATCTGCGGGAGCTCCGAGAGGCCGGCTACCTCTCGATGCTGGTGCCCGAGGATCGCGGCGGACTCGGGCTCGGGTTGGCCGAAGCATCCGTTCTGCAGCAGCGACTGGCGACAGCCGCACCCGCCACAGCCCTCGCGGTCAACATGCATCTGGTCTGGACCGGCGTCGCGAAGGTGCTGCGCGACCGGGGCATCGACGACCTCGCGTTCGTGCAGGAGGGAGCGGCGGCCGGCGAGGTCTTCGCCTTCGGCATCAGCGAGGCCGGCAACGACCTGGTGCTCTTCGGAAGCGGAACGGATGCTGCGCCGACGGCCGACGGCGGATACTCCTTCACGGGCACCAAGATCTTCACCTCGCTCTCCCCCGTCTGGACGCAGCTGGGCGTGCACGGCCTCGACACCACCTCGCCCGACGCGCCGAAGATGGTCTACGCCTTCGTTCCCCGCGGCGACGCGGTGGTCGCCCGCGACGACTGGGACACCCTGGGCATGCGGGGCACGCAGAGCCGCACCACCGAGCTGCGCGGGGCCGTCGCACCCGCCGACCGCGTGGTGCGTCGCGTCGACCCCGGCCCCCAGCCCGACCCGATCGTGTTCGGAATCTTCAGCGTGTTCGAGATTCTGCTGGGCTCGGTGTACACCGGCATCGCCCGCCGCGCGCTCGATCTCGCGGTCGAGGCCGCGTCGGGCCGGCGTTCGAAGAAGACCGGCAAGGCCTACAGCCAAGATCCCGACATCCGCTGGCGCGTCGGCGCGATGGCGCTCGAGTACGAGGCCCTCCCGCCCCAGCTGGCCGCGCTCGCCCGCGACGTCGACGAGCGCGTCGACCACGGCGGCAGGTGGTTCTCGCTGCTGTCGGGCGTGAAGCACCGCGCGGTGGTCTCGGCCAAGCACGTCGTCGACGAGGCCATCCTCGTCGCCGGCGGATCATCGTACTTCGCCTCGAACGAGCTGTCGCGCCTCTACCGCGACGTGCTGGCGGGCATGTTCCACCCCTCCGACCCCGAGTCGGCGCACGGCACCGCGGCGAGCGCGTGGCTCGGGCCGATCGAGGCGTAACGGAAGACACGTTCCCGCGCCACCACAAGCCCGGCCCCGCAGGTCGGTCGCGTGCGAGGATCAGGGCATGTCCCCCACCCCCGTGGCCCTGCTGACTCCAGCCGACCTCGAACGGCGGCGCGGCCTGCGTCAGATGAAGGGCGTCGCTCTCGGCGCGCTCGTCTTCATGGCGGTGCTGTTCGTCATCGCCTATCTGTTCCAGGAGCGCTATCCCTGGCTGCAGTGGGTGCGCGCGGCGGCCGAAGGGGGCATGGTGGGCGCGCTGGCCGACTGGTTCGCGGTGACGGCCCTGTTCCGCCGACCGCTCGGGCTCCCCATCCCCCACACCGCGATCATCCCGAGGCGCAAGGACGAGATCGGCCGCACCCTCGGCGAGTTCGTCGAGACGAACTTCCTCTCCGGTCCCGTCGTCCGCGCCCGCCTGGAGGGCACGCCGCTCGCCGCGCGCTTCGGCGGCTGGCTCCGTCAGCGCGCCAACGCCGAGCGCGTGGCGACGGAGGGCGCGTCGGTGGCCACGGCCGTGCTCGGGGCCCTCAGCGACGACGACGTGAGCGAGCTCATCGGCGACCTCGCCCGCGAGCACCTCATCGCCCCCGACTGGGGGCCCTCGCTCGGCGGCTGGCTTGAGAAGGTCACCGAGTCGGGGGCGCACCACGGCGCCGTCGACCTGGCCGCCGAGAACATCGTGAACTGGCTGAACGACAATCCCCAGGCCTTCGACGGCATCGTCTCGCGGCGGCTTCCGTCGTGGGTGCCGAGCATGGTGGTGCGGCTCATCGACGACACGCTCTACCGCGAGGCGGTCTCGTTCGTCTCGGCCGTCCGCGCCGACGACGACCACCCCGCCCGCCACGCCATCGACGCCTACCTCGCGCGTCTGGCCGACAACCTCCAGCACGACCCCGCCACCATCGGGCGCCTCGAAGACGCGAAGGTCTCGGTCTTCGACAGTCCACGCGTGCGGGGTCTGGCCTCCGAGGCCTGGGAGACGGCGAAGACCGGGCTGCTCTCGGCGCTCGCCGACCCGCAGAGCGGACTGCGCGTGCGCGCGGCCGACGCGCTGGTCGAGATCGGCGAACGGCTCGAGACGGATGCGGCGCTGCAGAGCCGCGTCGACGGGTGGGTCATCGACGCCGCGGTCTTCGTCGTGGAGCGCTACCGCCACGACATCGCCTCGATCATCACCGACACCGTGCAGCGGTGGGACCCGGCCGAAACGACCGAGAAGATCGAGCTCATGGTCGGACGCGACCTGCAGTACATCCGTCTGAACGGCACGATCGTCGGCGCACTCGCGGGCGCCGTCATCTTCACTCTCGCCCACGTCGTGCTGGGCGGGGCGGTAGCGTGATGTCCGTGGCCGAAGCATCCGCCGACCAGGCGCTTTTCACCTACGGGACCCTGCAGCTCCCCGAGGTGCAGCTCGACACGTTCGGTCGCCTCGTCGAGGGCGAGGACGACGTGCTGCCCGGTTACACGACGGTCGACGTCGACGTCGACGATCCGCGGGTCGTGAAGCTCTCGGGGTCGGCCGTGCACTCGGTGCTGCGCCGCACGGGCAGCGCCCGCGACAAGGTGGTCGGCACCGTGCTGTGGGTCACCGAGGAAGAGCTCGACGCCGCCGACGAGTACGAGGTCGCCGTGTACCGACGTGTGGAGGTCACCCTCGCCAGCGGTCGTATCGCATGGGTCTACGCCGCCGCGGCGGGGGTCGGCGCATGATCCAGCTCGCGGTGGTGCGTCACGCCAAGGCCGAGCACGGCGGGTTCGAGCTCGTCGACCACGAGCGGCGGCTGAGCCCGCAGGGTCTGCGCGACGCCGCCGACGTGGCGGCCCGCGTTCTGCGGTCGGGCGTGAGGTCGGAGGTCGTGCTCTCGAGCACGGCGGCCCGTGCAACCGCGACCGCGGCGGCCTTCGCCGAGGCCTTCGGCACGACGGTCGTCGAAGACGCCGACCTCTACGCTGCCTCCGCCGACCGCATCCTCGCGATCGCCCGCGCCCACGGCGCCGCCGAACTCACGGTCGTCTCGCACGACCCGGGCGTCAGCGCCCTGGTGAGCGAGCTGTCGGGTCAGGACGTCGGGATGACGACCGGCGCGGTAGCGCTGTTCACCTGGAACGACGGCGAGTGGGACGACGTCGGCATCGTGCCGCCCGACGAGTTCACGCTGCTGACGCCCGGCTGAGACGAGGCTCGAGCCGGGCGTCAGGAACGCTCGTCGACAGTGGTCGCGGTTACTCGACGCGGATGCGGCGACTGGCGAGCACGGCAACGATGCCGATGAGGGCGAGCACCGACACGAGCGACGTGAGCAGATAGGTCGCCCCGCCCGCGGCGCCGATGAGGCCCGTTGCCACGAGGGGCGCGAAGCCCGCGGCGATCGTCGCGGCGAGCTGGTACGACACTCCCACCCCCGTGAATCGATTGCGTACCGGGAACAGGTCGGCCATGTAGGCGGCGAGCGGTCCGGTGATCATGGCGTTTCCGATGGGCTGAAGGATGATGAACGCCAGGAGCACGGCGGCGAGATTGGGCTGAGCGAGCAGGCCGAAGGCGACCCAGACCAGCACCCCGCTCACGACGAACCCGATGACCATGAGACGCACCCGCCCGAAACGGTCGGAGAGCGCCGCGAAGAACAGCGTCGCGAAGATCGTCAGAGCGTTGCTGATGGTCAGCATCCACAGCGCGGGTGCCTGCTCGTTGCCGTTCCCGATCGCGTACTGCAATCCGAAGGTCGCGGTCAGCGACTGCAGGAAGAAGGGCGACAGCGCGGTGAGAACGACCAGCAGAACGCTGATGCCGTTCTGCGAGAACGTCGAGAACAGCGGAACCCGGGGCGTCCCCTCGGTGGCCTCCGTTGCAGCGAATTCCGGCGATTCTTTGACGCCGAGTCTCACCAGGATCGCCACGATGACCAGCACGGCCGACGCGAGGAAGGGGATGCGCCACCCCCATGACAGCAGCATCTCCTGGGGCATGAGCGAGACGAGCGAGAACGTCAGCGTCGCGAGGACCGCGCCGCTCGGACCGCCGCTCTGCACCACGGCGCCGGCGAAGCCGCGCCGTGCTGTCTGCGCGTGCTCGATCGACATGAGGCTGGCACCCGCCCACTCGCCGCCCACGGCGAAACCCTGCACGACGCGGAGGGTCACCAGCAGCACGGCTGCGAAGCCCCCGATGGCGGCCGAGCCGGGGATGAGGCCGATACCGATGGAGGCCGCCCCCATGATGATCATCGTCACCACGAGCATCTGGCGGCGTCCGAGCCGGTCTCCGAAGTGCCCGAAGACGACGGCCCCCACGGGGCGGGCGACGTAGCCGGCCGCCAACGTCACGTACGACAGGACGATGCCGAGCGCGGGATCGATGCCGGAGAAGAACACCGCGGGGAAGACGATCGCCGACGCCGTCGAGTAGATCACGAAGTCGTAGAACTCCAGCGTGGCGCCGAGGTAGCTGCCGAGAGAGGCCCGTCGGGCGTCTCGGGGGTTCTTGCGGACGTCTGGGTGGACGGCTGCGGATGCGGGAGTGGACACGTCGGCTCTCCTTCGAGCGGGTTCGGCTGGAACGGGGTCAGTGGGTGGAGGCTGCGGGATCCGCGGCGACGGGAGAGAACGCACGCAGGATGGCGTCGAATCGCTCCCTCGGGCGGAAGGCGAGCGCGGGATGGGTCGCGATGAACAGCAGACCGGCGTCAACGCCGGCGAGAATCCGCCGCGCCGCCTCGTCGGGATCGATCATGTGGTCGACGATGGG
This sequence comes from Microbacterium sp. AG1240, assembly GCF_003635115.1. Classification (GTDB taxonomy): domain Bacteria; phylum Actinomycetota; class Actinomycetes; order Actinomycetales; family Microbacteriaceae; genus Microbacterium. The sequence goes on along the minus strand of NZ_RBXJ01000002.1, from coordinate 424,411 downwards.
GCCGCTCAGCTCGCCGTCGACGAGCCCGTGCACGCCATCGGCGCTGCGGTGGCGTGCACTGGTGTTGATGTTCGTGCGCACGGGGCCGGCGAGCACGACCGAGACGGAGATCGGCTCGTCGGCCTGCGCGAGCTCGGCCGAGAGCGTCTCGCTGAGCGCCAGCACCGCGGACTTGGCTGCCGCGTACGCGCCCAGACCGGGAAGAGGAGACACCGCCGACATCGACGCGGTGTTGACGATGCGCCCGCCGGCAACGTTTCGTCGAAGGAGAGGGAGGAAAGCGGAGATGCCGTGGATCACGCCGTGGAGGTTGACCCCCAGCATCCATCGCCAGTCGTCGTCGGTCATGCGGTCGATCGGCCCTCCGGAGCCGACCCCGGCGTTGTTGTACAGGTCGTCGACGCGCCCGAAGCGATCGAGGGTGAACCGTGCGAGCGCCTCGACCTGAGATGCGTCGGACACGTCGCACACGAACGCCTCGCCCCCGATCTCGGCCGCCACCGCATGTGCCGCGCTCGAATCGACGTCGGCGACCACCACGCGGCAGCCGCGGGCGCTCGACGCCCGCGCGAGGGCGGCGCCGATCCCGGAGCCGGCACCGGTGACGACGACGACCGGTGCGTCTGCGCCGCGTTCTTGCTGGGCCACGATGCCTCCAAGCTGTCTGACAAGCTGATAGTAGGCGAGCTATCTTTCCGACGCAAGCCTCGACCCGGCCTATGCTGGCTCGCATGGAACTCGCGTCCGGTTCGTCCATGGCGGTGACGCGGCACCCGACGATCCGCGACCAGATCGCGACCACTCTTCGTCGAGCCATCGCCGACCTCGAGCTCAAACCCGGACAGCTCCTCATCGAACGCGAGCTGACAGAGCGTACCGGCGCGAGCCGCCCCTCGGTTCGCGAGGCACTGCGTCAACTCGAGGCCGAGGGCCTCGTCGAATCGCGCAACGGGCGAGGCACCTACGTGCGGGCACTGACGCTCGACGAGGCGCGCGACGTCTATGAGGTGCGCGCCCAGCTCGAGGGTCTCGCTGCCCGCCTGTTCACCGAACGCGCCGACGCAGCCACGCGCGACCGCCTCTCCACCGCGATGGACGCCCTCCGCGCCGCGACCGAGCAGGGCGACAACAGCCGGGCCGTGCTCGATGCGCAGGCGGAGTTCTACGCCGCGCTCTTCCACGGCTCCGGGAACGACGTCCTCGACCGAACGGTCCAGGGCCTCCAGGTGCGGATCGCCCAGCTGCGGGCGCTGACCCTCGCCGTCGAGGGCAGGGATCAGGCCTCACTGGAGGAGTTCGCGCGCATCGCCCGGGCCATCGAGTCGGGCGACGCCGCTGCGGCCGAGCGCGAGGCCGCCCTGCATATCCAGAACGCCGCGCGGGTGATGGCCACCGCGCACGACCTCCTCTCGCGGAGCAGCGACAGCTAGAGGCCGCCGTCGACGTTCAGGAGATGCCCGTTGACGTAGGCGGCATCCGGCGAGAGGAGATACGCGACGCCCGCCGCGATGTCCTCCGGCGTCCCGAGTCGGCGCAGGCCGTTCATGGTCCGGCGGATCTCGTACCCCTCCTCGTCCACGACCGCGCGGGCACCGGGTGTGGGCACCGCGCCGGGAATGATCCCGTTCACCCGGATGCCCTCCGGCCCGAGCTCACGAGACGCCTGCCATGTGAAGCTCGATACCGCCCCCTTCACCGCGGAGTATGCGCTGCTGCCGTCGAACCCGCGCGTGGCCGCCGGCGATGAGACGTTGACGATCGCACCGCTCCCCCGGCGCACCATTGCGGGACGGGCCGCCTGAGTGGTCCAGAACGCGGCCTTGAGTCCGATGGCGAACATGCCGTCGAGGAGCTCCTCGGTCATCTCGACGATCGGGGCATAGCGCACCCACATCGCATTGTTGACGACCGCGTCGACGCGGCCCTGATCCCGGTCGATGTCGGCGAAGAGCTCGAACACCGCCGCCCTGTCGGTCACGTCGACGGCGACACCCCGCAGCCGTTCGGGCGAGACGTCGGCGCTGAGCCTCTCCACGGATGCCGCATCACGGTCGACGGCGACGACGAACCAGCCGTCGTCGACGAGCCGGCGAGCGATGGCCTCACCGATCCCTCGGCCCGCTCCCGTGACGACCACGACCCGCATCTCGTCGTTGTCCATTCGTCCTCCTCGACCGTCCATCGGCTCCACTGTAGATCCTCGCGGATTGACCTGTCTGATAGGTGGATAGCTCGCACCGTTCTCGCGTACGCTGGGACGATGACGGCCTCGACGGGGATGCACGATCGGTCTCCCGCGGCACGGATGCTGCGCGAGTGCGCCGGGTCGACCGAGCGCTACGAGGTGCTCGCGGTGCACCAGGGATCGCTCGACACCCTCCGCTCCCACGTCTATCTCAACCACGACCTCTACGGCGAGGCGGACGGCGAGATGACCATCGACTACTTCTTCTGGGTGCTCCGTAGTGCCGAGCGCACCGTGCTCGTCGACACCGGCATGTCCGAGAGAGGCGCCCGCTCGCGTGGCCGCCGGTTCGAGCGCACCACCTCCGACGCGCTCGCCGATCTCGGCATCCGACCGGAAGACGTGGAGCGCGTGATCCTCACCCACGCGCACTACGACCACGCCGGCGGACTCCGCGAGCTCCCCGGCGTGCGCATCACCGCGTCCGTCGCCGAGCTCGCATTCTGGCGCGATGCGCGCTCGCAGCGGCGCCTCCTCCGCTCGGTCGTCGACGACGACGACCTCGCCGTGATCGATGCCGCCGAGGCTGCCGGCCTCGTCGATGCGATCGACGAAGCATCCGTCATCGCACCCGGAATCGCGGCGATCCTGGCCCCGGGTCACACGCCCGGGGAATTGGCCGTCCTCGTCCGCACCCGCGAGGGGGTCGTCGTGCTCGCCGGCGACGCCACGCACTTCGACGAAGAGCTCGCCCGCGACATGCCCTTCCGGCATCAGACCGATCTCCTCGCCATGTACGACAGCCTCGCGGTGCTGCGGGAGCTGAGCGACGACCCCGCCGTCTCGGAGGTCGTCGCCGGACACGACGGCGCGGTGCGCGCTCGTCACCGCTCGCTGCCCGCACTCGACCACGTGACCGTCATCGCGGAACGCTGACCCTTCGCGCTCAGATCGCGGCGGCGACGACCATGTCGGAGATGCGCTGGTACCGCGCGATGTTGTCCGCCTGCGTCAGCAGTCCCGCGCTCAAACCGACGAACGACAGATCCGTCGCCGGATCGACCCAGACCAGCCCGGTGCCCGCACCGTAGTTGCCGAAGGTCTCGGGGCTCGTGAGCGTCCCCAGCTGCGTGACGAACATGCCGTCACCGCGCACATTGAACCCGAGACCCAGATTCGCCGGTGGCACCGCGTCGCCGTTGCGGAGCGCGACCGTGCGGTAGAGCTCGTTCGGCAGATCCGCCGTCCAGACGCGTCGCGCCGCGGCGACCGTCTGCGGCGAGAGGATCCGCACCCCCTCCAGTGCGCCGCCGCGCCGCAGCATCTCCATGAAGCGCTGCAGATCGCCGGTCGTCGACGCCGAGCCCGCCCACACCGCTTCGTTCCGCTCGGCGGTATAGAGGCCGTAGTCACCGGGGCTCGTGCGCGACTTCGACGTGATAGGTAGCACACCCCGCATCTGCGGCACGACGTGGCGGTCGCGCATGTGGGGCAGGATGCCCAGGTTGGTGTCGGTCATACCGAGCGGGTCCCACAGATCCTCGCGCAGGATCTGCCCGATCGAGCGACCGCGGGGATCGGTCCGCCGCAGGGCCTCCGCCAGCAGCACGTGGTTGGCCATCGGCGCGTAATCGCAGCGCGATCCCGGCTCCACCGAGCCGTGGACATGCCCGATCACCGCCTCGACGGCTTCGTGCAGCTCTTCGAGGAGCAGGCCGGGCACCGGCTCCCACACGCCGGGCATGCCGGTCGTGTGCGTGAGGAAGTGGAAGATGCTGGCGCGTTCTCGGGGCTGCCCGGTGAACTCGGGGACGATCTCCGACATGCGCGTCGTCAGGGCGAACCTCCCGAGCTCGACCGCGCGCAGCACCAGCACGTTCACGAACGCCTTCGTGATCGAGAAGACGCTGAAGACCGAATCCGTCGTGATGGGGTGGGTGCGCTCGGGGTCGGCATGCCCGACGGCGATGTCGAGAACCGTGCGCCCGTGTCGCGACACCTTCAGCGCGGCGCCGAAGTACCGGCCGCCGTCGATGTCGGCGCGGATGACCCTCTCAAGCTCGTCCAGACGCGCGGCGTCCATCGTGGGGTTCGCCATGGGTGTTCCTCTCAGACGTGGGATGCGTGCAGGCTCGCGTCAGACCGCGCGCGAGTCGGATGCAGCGGATGCCCGGAGCCAGCGGACGATCTCGGTGTGGTCGGCACCCGAGGGCAGGTTCGCCGATGCCTCCGCCCAGCGTCCGACGGCGGCGTCCCCGAGTTCGACGGGGATGTCGAGGCTGTGCGCCAGGTCGGTGGCGATCTTCATGTCTTTCAGCATCAGCGCCAGGCTGAATCCGGAATCGAACCCGCCCGGGAGCACGAAGTCCGGCCACTTCTTCTCCGTCGAACCGCTGCGGCCGCTCGACGTGTTGATCGCCGCGAGCATCGTCGCCGCATCCAGTCCGAATCGCTCACCGACCAGCATCGCCTCGGACGTCGCCCAGAGGTGCGTCGCCGAGAGCAGGTTGTTGAGCGCCTTCAGCGCGTGGCCCGCTCCGACCGGACCCACGTGCCGGACGCGCCCGAGGTGCGAGACCACCAGCGATGCTCGTTCCGCGTCGGTTTCGGACCCGCCGAGCATGATCGTCAGCGTCCCCGCGACAGCACCGGTGACGCCTCCCGAGACGGGCGCGTCGACCAGGCCGACCCCGTGCTCTGCGAGTCGCTCGGCGACGGCCTGGGTGCGTAGCGGCGCGGACGACGACATGTCGATCACCAGGGAGCCCGGAGCGAGCTGTTCGACGAGACCGCCCTCGAACAGCACGGCCTCCACGACATTCGAGTCGGGGAGCATCAGCACGACGGTGTCGGCCGCGGTGTCGGCGGCCGAGGTCACCGGCACTCCTCCGACCGCCGAGAGCGCCGTGCGCGCGCTCTCCACGGGGTCGTACCCCCGAACCTCCCAGTCCGCCCGCGCGAGCCGGGCGGCCATGGGGGCACCCATCTTGCCCAGGCCGACGAAGCCGACCCGCCGGTCGGCGTCAGTCATCGGCCGCGCGGAGCTCGGAGAGCGTCGACTCGGCGATGCGGAAAGACTCCAGCGCCGCCGGCACCCCGCAGTAGATCGCCGTCTGCATCAGCACCTCTTTGATCTCCTGCTCGGTGACACCGTTCGTGATCGCTCCGCGCACGTGGACGCCCAGCTCGTGTCCGCGGTTGAGGGCGGTCAGCATCGCCAGGTTGAGCATGCTGCGCGTGCGGTCATCGAGGCCGTCCCGCGTCCAGACCGCCCCCCAGCAGTACTCCGTGACGAGTTCTTGGACGTCTCGCGTGAAGTCGCTCGCAGCCTCGAGAGAGCGCTCCACGTGCTGAGCGCCCAGCACCTTCTTGCGCTTGGCGAGGCCCAGTTCGTAGAGGTCTTCCGCTGCCATGGGGACTCCATCATCCGTCGTGAGTTGAGCTGTCTGACAAACAGACAATATCTCAGCAGTCACCGCCGGACAAGCACCGGGCCGACGACGGCGCCCTCAGCCGCGGTCAGCGCGTGACCAGGAGCGGCTCGACGAGCACGTGGGCCGAGCCGGATGCTGCGGGCCGGGGCGCGACAACGCTGCCGGTCTCGCCCATCAGCAGGTCCAGCGCGCCGGCCGCGACCTTCTCCGGCAGCTGCTCCACGCTCGACAGGCCCAGCGCTTCGGCGGTGGGGGTGTTGTCGAAGCCGACGACGAGCAGATCGGGGCGCCCGGCCGCGGCCGCGGCGAGATGCGCGCCGATCGCGAGAGAGTCGCTCGCGCAGACGATCGCGTCGACGCGGTCGTCGGCGAGCGCGGCCCCGACGACCGCGCGGGCGACGTCGACGCGATCCTCGCTGATCCAGCGCGGACCGTGCGCGCCCGAGTGCGCCGAGGCCTCTCGCCACCCCCGCTCGCGATCGTCGCCGGTTCCCGAACCCGTCGGCCATCCGAGGAAGGCGACCCGCGGGCCGGCGATCGACACGGCGTAGGCGGTCGCGTCCCTCGTGCCGGCCGCGCCGTCGACATCGACCCAGAGGTGCGCGGGTCGTGCGACGTCGTCCGCACTCCAGGGGCGGCCGAACGAGACGAACGGGAGTCCGCGCTCGACGAGCCAGTCGGTGCGCGGATCGCCGTGGAACGTGCCGGTGATCACGACCGCGTCGACCTCGCCGCCCTCGTGCAGGTCGCGAAGACGGATGATCTCCTCCTCCGGCGAGCGCGCGGTATAGAGGAGCACGCGCATCGCGCGCTCGTCGGCGCGGTCGGTGAGCGCGTGGACGAACCGGTCGAGCACGACCCCCGAGATCCCGCCGGCGTAGGAATCGAGGTGGATGCCGATCGTCGAGCTGCGTCGAGTGCGCAGGCGGCGCGCGGCCATGTGCGGCCGATAGCCGAGGCCGGCGATCGCCGCCTCGACCCTGTGACGCGTCTCGTCGCGCACGATCTCCGGACTGTTCAGCACGTTCGAGACCGTCTGACGAGACACCCCGGCCACGCGGGCCACGTCTTCGACGGTGGGCGCCTTCGTCATGAGAAACCTCCGGTGGGATCGTTCAAATCGTCATCTTACGGTGACCACTCGGCGCCTTGACATCTGCCCGGGCGCATCCGTACCTTAGACGAACCGGAGTGGTTTGATCGTTCAAACTACCCTCACATGCCTCGTCGAAGGAGAAGAGACACATGGCACGGCACACCCGCGCACTCATCGGGACAGGAGCTCTGCTCACCGCGAGCGCCCTGGCCCTCACCGCCTGCGGATCAGGATTCTCCGACCCCGCAGAATCCGGATCGGCCGCCGGCGGCGGATCCCTCAGCATCCTCATCGGCTCCTCGGGCGACGCCGAGACGGCGGCCGTCCAGTCCGCCGTCGACGCCTGGTCGGCGGAGTCGGGCATCGACGCGTCGGTGCAGACCGCGAACGATCTCCCCCAGCAGCTCTCGCAGGGCTTCGCCGCCGGATCGCCGCCCGACCTGTTCTACCTCGCGCCCGAGGCCCTCGCCGGCTACGCCGCGAACGGCTCGATCGCGGCGTACGGCGACGACCTCGCGAACAAGGACGACTTCTACCCGTCGCTCGTGGAGAACTTCACCCTCGACGGCCAGTTCTTCTGCGCACCGAAGGACTTCTCGACCCTCGCGCTCATCATCAACTCCGACATGTGGGCGGCTGCGGGTCTCACCGCCGCCGACGTCCCGACGAATTGGGACGAGCTGGCCTCCGTCGCGCAGCGGCTCACCGCCGACGGCCACGTCGGTCTCGCCTTCGGCGCCGAGTACCAGCGGGTCGGAGCGTTCATGGCCCAGGCCGGCGGCGGAATGGTCGTCGACGGGCAGGCCGTCGCGAACAGCTCGGAGAACGTCGAAGCGCTCACCTACGTCAAAGACCAGCTCAACGCCGGTTCGTTCGCCTTCGCCACCGACCTCGGCGCGGGCTGGGGCGGAGAGGCGTTCGGCACGGGGGCGGCCGCGATGACGATCGAAGGCAACTGGATCACGGGCGCCCTCACGAACGACTACCCCGACGTGAACTACACCGTCGCCGAGCTCCCCGAAGGACCGGGCGGCAAGGGCACCCTGCAGTTCACCAACTGCTGGGGCATCGCCGCCGACAGCCCCAACCAGGACTCCGCCCGCGACCTCGTGGAGTACTTGACCGGCACCGACCAGCAGCTCGCGTTCTCGGAGGCCTTCGGGCCGATGCCCTCGATCCAGTCGGCGGCCGACGCGTGGACGCAGGCGAACCCCGAGCTGGAGGCGTTCCTCGCCGGCGCGGAGTACGCCCAGTTCCCGCCGAACATGGCGGGTGCCGCCGATGTCGTGAAGGACTTCAACGCCCAGCTGGAATCGCTCAAGACCGGCGACCCGCAGGCGATGCTCGACACGGCGCAGTCCAACCTCGAAGCGATCGTCGAATAGGTCGGACATGACCGCTCTGGCCACCGCGCCCGACGCCGCCCGTCAGGGCGGGCCTCGTCGCGCCGGATCCTCCGGAAAGGGGATCCGGCGCGGCGAGGCCGCCGCCGGGTGGCTCTTCACGCTCCCGGTCCTCGTGATCCTCGGCGTGTTCCTGCTCGTCCCGGTGCTCATGGCGCTGTGGGTGAGCTTCTCCGACTGGAACGGCCGGGGAAGCCCCCTCTCCCCCTCCGTCGGTTTCGTCGGCCTCGACAACTACGCCGAGATCACCACGGGCGGCGGGCTCGCCGAGCGCGACTTCGGCACGGCGCTGCGCAACAACGCCTGGTACGTGCTGCTCGTCGTGCCCCTGCAGACCGCCCTGTCGCTGTTCCTCGCGCTGCTCGTCAACCGCGCGGTGCTGCGCGGGCGGGGCTTCTTCCGCACCGCGTTCTACTTCCCGTCGGTGACGAGCTCGGTCGCGATCACGGTGCTGTGGCTCTTCCTCTTCTCGGCCTCCGGCGCGGTGAACGAGGTGCTCTCGTGGGTGGGCGTCAACGGCCCGAACTGGTTCAACGAGCCCAGCGGTGTGCTCCACAACATCCTCGGCGCGTTCGGAATCAGCTCCGGCCCCGCCGCTCTCACCGGGAACAGCTTCCTCGGACTGTCGTGGTGGGACTGGCTCGCCGGACCGTCCGTGGCGATGTCGGCCTTCATGCTGATGGCCGTCTTCACTACTTCGGGCACGTTCATGCTGCTCTTCCTCGCGGGCCTGCAGAACATCGGCGGCGACGTCGAAGAGGCCGCGATGATGGACGGCGCCAACGCCTGGCAGCGGTTCTGGCGGGTGACCCTGCCGCAGTTGAAGCCTGCGCTGTTCACCGTGCTGACCCTCGGTCTCATCGGATGCTGGCAGGTGTTCGATCAGATCTACACCGGAACCCAGGGCGGGCCCGGCAAGACCACCGTCACGCCCGCCTACCTCAGCTACGAGTCGGCGTTCCTCTCGCAGGAGTGGGGGCGCGGGGCGGCGATCGCGTTCGTGCTGTTCGTGATCATCGTGTTCTTCACGATCCTGCAGCGTTGGGTGCTCCGCGACCGTCCCGTGTCGCGCCGCCGTGCGCGCCAGTACGAGGTGCCCGGGGCTCCGCGCCGGAAGGAGGGTGCACGATGAGCGGCACCACCCCCGCCCCGTCGACCGTGCTGGTCGAGCAGCGCGAGCAGGCGAAAGCCGCGCGCCCGTCGAAGCGCCGCGTGCGCCTTCCCCGCAAGGTGCTCGCGTGGCAACTCGTGCTCTACGCGGTGCTGATCCTCCTGGCGCTCGTCTACATCACTCCGTTCCTCGTACAGGTGGCGACGGGCTTCAAGACGAACGCGGATGCGACGGCCGACCCGCTCTCCCTCATTCCGAACCCGTTCACCGTCGCCGCGTACGAGCGTCTCTTCGGCCAGTCGGACTTCCCGGTGTGGTTCATGAACTCGGCGATCGTGACGATCTTCGTCACGGCCGGTCGGGTGTTCTTCGCCTCCCTCGCGGGATACGCGCTGGCGCGGCTGACGTTCCGCGGTCGAGGCCTCATCTTCGCCGCCCTCATCGCGGTCATGGCCGTGCCGGCCGTGGTGCTGCTCATCCCGAAGTTCCTCGTCATCAACCAGCTCGGCATCTACGACTCGTACGCGGGCATGATCCTGCCGCTGCTCGTGGACGCGGCGGGCGTGTTCATCATGAAGAACTTCTTCGAGTCGATCCCCCCGTCGGTCGAGGAGCAGGCCCGCATCGACGGCGCCGGCACCTTCCGGGTCTTCTGGTCGGTGGTGCTGCCGATGGCACGGCCCGCGCTCATCACCATCGTGATCCTGTCGTTCCAGGGGTCGTGGAACGAGCTGAGCCACTTCATCGTCTCGACCCAATCGCCCGAGCTGACGACCCTGACGAAAGGCGTGGCGGCCCTCGCCAGCGGTCAGCTCAGCCAGGGCAACGAATACCCCATCAAGCTCGCGGCGGCCGCGATCATGACCATCCCCGTCGCGGTGATGTTCTTCATCTTCCAGCGCCGCATCATGAATTCCAGCGAAGGAGCCGTCAAGGAATGACGCACCCCATCACCGACATCGACAACCGCGCCGAGGCTCCGCCGCGGCCGTTGCAGCCGCTGCTCAGCGACGCCATCATCGCGCTGCGCGCCCCTACCCAGGTCTGGTCGGGGCGCAGCGGCGACATCGGCGACGCGGCCATCGACGGCGTCTACCACGGCGACGTGCGGCACCTCCGTTCCCTCGCGCTGACGTGCGACGGGTCGACCATCGAGTGGATCTCGGTCGCGCCCGACGGCCCCTCGCGCGTCGTCTTCGGCGGACTGCTGCGGGGCTTGGACGATCCGACCCCCGACCCCAAGGTGCGCATCCTTCGCGAGCGCCGCGTGGGAGCCGGCCGGATCACCGAGACGTGGACCCTCCGCTCGCAGATCGCCGAGGCACGGGCGACCGACCTCGTGCTGCGACTCACCCCCGACTTCGCTCTGCTGCACGAGGTGAAGTCGGGCGTCGACCGCCCGCGCGAGACGCGCGTGGAGACGGCGGATGCGACGGCCACCGTCACCGGCGGATCCCCCTCGTTCACGCTCTCCGCCCCCGGCGCCCGCGTCAGCCAGGACGACGGCGAGGTCGTCGCGACATGGCACCTCGACCTCGATCCGCGCGGGAGCGCGAGCGTGGAGTGGTCGATCGAGCTCGCCGATGCTGCTCTCGTCGTGCAGACAGCCGCATCGGCCGCCCCGTGGGACGCTGCGTCCGTCGCCGCATCCGCCCCCGACCCCCGCCTCGGCCGATGGCTCGAGACCGCTCTCGGGGATCTGGACGCCCTGCGTCTGGCCCTGCCGGGTGCCCCCGGCGACGAGTTCTACGCGGCCGGTGCGCCGTGGTTCTTCACGCTCTTCGGCCGCGACTCGATCTGGGCCGCACGCCTCGCCCTCCCCCTCGACGTGCGAGTGGCCGCCTCCACTCTGCGTGTGCTCGCCCGCCTGCAGGGAGAGAAGGACGACCCGGCGACCGCTCAGGAGCCGGGCAAGATCCTGCACGAGCTGCGCGGATCGGCCCTCGAGATCCCCGGCGAGGGGATCGTGCTCCCCCCGCTGTACTACGGCAGCGTCGACTCGACGCCGCTGTGGATCTGCCTCCTCGCCGATGCCTGGCGCGCGGGCATGCCTGAGGACGAAGTGCGCGACCTGCTCCCCGCCCTCCGCGGGGCTCTGACGTGGTTGCGCGAGTCGGGCGACAGCGACGGCGACGGCTTCCTCGACTACATCGACCGCCTCGGCACCGGCCTGGCGAACCAGGGCTGGAAGGATTCGGGCGACTCGATCCAGTGGCGCGACGGGCGGCTTGCGGAGGGCCCCATCGCGCTCTGCGAGGTGCAGGGCTACGCCTACGAGGCCGCCCTGGCCGGCGCCGACCTGCTCGACGCGTTCGGCGACGACACCGACGACACCACGGGGCTGCGCACCTGGGCGGCCGACCTGAAGACCCGGTTCGCCGAGGCCTACTGGGTCGAGACGCCCGAGGGCCGCTACCCCGCGATCGCGCTGGATCACGCGAAGAACCCCGTAGACACACTCACGAGCAACATCGGCCACCTGCTCGGCACGGGCATCCTCGACGCCGATGACGAGCGCCGCGTCGCCGACCTGCTCCTCGCGCCGTCCGTCTCGAGCGGCTTCGGCATCCGCACCATGTCGACCGGGGCTGCGGGCTACTGGCCGCTGTCGTACCACGGAGGGAGCGTCTGGGTGCACGACACCGCGATCACCGTGCACGGGATGCTGCGCGCCGGCCTCGGCGATCAGGCCCGCGCCGTCGTCGACGGACTTCTCAACGCCGCCGAGGGCTTCGCCTACCGCGTGCCCGAGCTGCACTCCGGCGACCCGTCGACCGAGTCGTCGGTGCCGACGCCCTACCCCGCCGCCTGCCGCCCGCAGGCGTGGTCGGCGGCGGCTGCCATCACCTGCCTCCAGGCGCTGTCCCGCTGACCCCGCGCACCTCTCCGAATCGGGCGAATCGGTCGAGGTCGGTGCTCTTGAGCAATCAACGGCACCGACCTCGACCGGTGTCCCCGCTTTCGCGAGGCGGCCTGTCAGTCGACCCTGACGACCGGCGCGCCGGTCAGGCGCACGAGCTCGTCGAGCGTCAGCGGGAAGACGGTGTGCGGCGTACCGCCGGCCGCCCAGAGCTGCGGATACTCCGCTAGCGCCTCGTCGACGACGGTGCGGATCGGCGCGGGGTGGCCGGTCGGCGCGACGCCGCCGATCGCCTGGCCCGTCGCCTCGCGCACCTGATCGGCGCCTGCCCGGGCGATGCGTGAGAGGCCGAGCCGCTCCGCCAGAGCGGCCGTGTCGACGCGGTGGGCGCCGCTGGTCATGACGAGCAGGGGTTCGCCGTCGCCGAGGAAGACGAGGCTGTTCGCGATGGCCCCGACCTCGACGCCGAGAGCTGCGGCGGCGAGGGCCGCGGTCGACGCCGCATCCGGCAGCACACGGATCTCACCCGTGATGCCCGCTTCGCGCAAGCGGGCGGCGACCAGCTGACTGCGGGCGGGAAGCGCATCGGTCATCCCCTCAGCCCAGAGCGGCGCGAGACACCGACGAGAGGCGGATGCTGCGCGGTCAGCGCGCTCCGACGCCGCCCTCCACCGCGACGATGCGGTGGTCGCGGTCGTGGGTGAGCTCGGTGCGCAGGAACAGGTCGTCGACCGGCAGGTGCAGGTGGAAGCGCGCGTAGGCGGCGACGCGCAGCTCGCCCGCTCCGGCCGTCAGCTCGAGCACGTGTCCGCCGGCGAGACGATCGTCGGCGAGGAAGTGGAGGTGCAGCCCCGCGACCGCGATCCCCTGGTAGATCGCCGGCGCCCAGAATCCGACGAGGGTGCCTCGCCGCTCGACCAGGTCGGTCTCGACCTGCGTGCGGGTGACCTCGTCCAGCGGCGGCAGCGGGTGGTGCTGGCGAGGCGTCGCCCGGATGCGCACCTGCGCGAGCACCCCGTCGAAGCGCACCGCGTGGAAGAGGTTGCGGCTGACGAGGCGGTGCTCGACCGCGGCCGTGAAGCCCGCCAGGTCTACCCCGCCGACGTCGCTCGCCTCCGTCTCCGCGAGGGGCGCGATGTCGACGAACGGGAGCGTGGCGGAGTCCGCCATCCGTGCCGGCGGACCGTCGACGGTGCACTCGAACGCCTCCCCGTCGACGACGACGACCTCGCCGCCGAGGCGGTCGCAGCATCCGACCCCGAAGTCTCCGTGCTCGAGCGCGAACCCGACGGTCATGCCCGACTCGTACGTGCCCGCGAGAAGGGCGTCGAGAACGGCGAACTGGGTCACGGCATCGGTCGAGAGGGTCGTCACGGATGCGACGCTACCGCCTCCCCCGCGCGACAGGCGGAGGAAACCTCACGACGGGAGGACGATGCGGCCCCCGGGCATCCTCCGCCCGTGAGATCTCCTCCGCCGGCAACACCGCCGGCGACGGCCCGCGCATGCAAGAAGGCCCCCGGCGAACCGGGGGCCTTCTGTCGTTCTGGTGGACCTGAGGGGAATTGAACCCCTGACCTCCTCGATGCGAACGAGGCGCGCTACCAACTGCGCTACAGGCCCGAGAACTCACCAACATTATCACGGTGAAAACGCCCGCACGTGCCATGGGCGACCCGCTACTGGCCTGAGGCGCGGCGCTCCAGCAGGTGGCGGACGTGCTCTTCGATCTCGGCGTCGTCGACGTAGCCCATGCGGCTGAACTCCGACTGGCGCGCGACGCGGGCGGTGTCGATCGAGGGCGGCGCCTGCTTCTCGGCGAGCTCGCGCATAGCCTCCTCGCGGGCGGCGGCGCGAAGGGCGTCGCGCGCAGCCTGCTCGTCGAGCACGGCGGCGGCACGCGAGCCCGCCGACGACACGAGCGGACGCGGCAGATCGCGCGGCGTCCAGGCCGAGACGCGGGCGACGTCGAGCGGCACGTCTTGCACGGGGCCGGCGACACGGGCGGCGGGTGCGACGGCCGGGCGCGCGACCGAGCGGGCGGCGACGCGCGAGAGCCGGTGAAGGGTGAGAACGCAGAGTGCGGTCGCGGCGACGCCGGTCCACAGAAGAGCGACGGATGCGGCGACCACGGCCTGCCAGATACCCACGCCCGTGACGGCGAGGGCGACGAGCGCGACGATCGTCGTGGCCAGCCGGAAGCGGCGGCGGGCGCGCGCGCGGCGCGCTTCGGGGAGGGCGTGCGTCGCGGCCTGGCGGGCACGCGCCTCGGCCTGGCGGGCGCGGGCCTCTTCGCGGGCGATCGCGAGTTCGGCCTTGGCCGCCTCGCGCTCCGCAGCATCCCGTTCGCGTTCGACGTCGAGGCGGGCGCGAGCGACCGCGAGTTCGGCGTGCGCGCGCTGCTCCTGAGCGCGGCGGGCGAGCTTCTGCTGAGCGAGCGCCGTGCGCGCGTTCAGCTCGAGGCGCACTTCCTCAGGCGTCTCGCTCGTCTCGGCCAGCACGCGGATCGCCTGGTTCAGGCGCACCGCGTTGCGCTCGGCCGACGTGTACTGATGACGGCTGTGCCAGGACGGCAGCAGATACACCAGCCAGAGCGCGACGGCGACGAAGACGATCACGCCGCCGCCCAACACCTGTCCACCCATGCGCACCACGGTATGCGACGGTATGCGCCTCACCCCGCAACCCGACGCCGTGTCGCGGGGCGGATGCTGCGGATTCGCCGCGTGTCAGAGCGACGCGAGCTTCGGCAGCACCTCGTCGGCGATGCGCTCGACCTGGCCGACGGGGTCGGGGTCGGCAGGGTTGCGCCCGAGGACGACCATCGTCACCCCGAGATCCGACAGCTTCTCCATGTCGCGGAGGAAGTCGTCGGAGAACGGGTCGCGCGAGCCGGAGATCACGGTCTTCTCGATGGCGTCGTAATCGGTGCCGAGCCGGTCGCAGTGCCCGCGCAGCACGTCGAGGAGACGCGCCACCTCGCTCGGCTCGGCCGTGGTGAGGTTCAGGATCTGCGCGTACTGGGCGACCATGCGCAGCGTCTTCTTCTCGCCCTTGCCGCCGATCATGATGGGCGGATGCGGGCGCTGGATCGACGGCGGGCTGTTGAGGGTCTCGTCGAGCTGGAAGTGCGTTCCGCGGTAGGGCCCGTCGTCGTCGCTCCACATCTGGAGCGCGATCTGCAGCGCCTCCTCGAGTCGCTCGAAGCGCTCGGAGATCGCGGGGTAGGGCACGCCGAGACCGCGATGCTCGCGGTCGTACCACGCGGCGCCGATGCCGAGCATGGCGCGCCCGGAGCTCAGCACATCGAGGGTCGTGACGATCTTCGCGAGCAGCGCCGGGTAGCGGTAGGTCACACCCGCCACGAGCGGCCCGAGCCGGATCGACGAGGTCTGCCCGGCGAGAAACCCGAGGGTCGTGAACGCCTCGAGCATCGGCTCGGTCGCGGGAGCCGCCGCCTCCATCTGGAACCAGTGGTCCATGACGGTGAACTGGGTGAACCCGCCCTGTTCGGCGGTGCGCGCGGTCTCGGCGAGGACGGCCGGAAGCGATCCGGGCGCGCCGGGGACGGTGAAGTTCCAGAAGTGGAAGCCTGCCTGCATAGCGTCAGGCTAAGCCCGCTGCGACCGGGCGAGGGCCGCGTTCACCGATCGGGTCAGGTGTGGAGACGGTCGGCCGGAGGGATCGTCGCGGCGTCCTGCGGCGCGCGCCCCGCGGCCCATCGATCGAGCACGCCCTCGGGCACTTCCTCGCGCACCAGGGCGAAGGCGTAGTGATCGCGCCAGTCGCCGTTGATGTGGATGTAGCGGCGGCGGAGCCCCTCGTAACGGAAACCGAGCTTCTCGACCACGCGCAGGCTGGCGTGGTTCTCGGGCCGGATGCAGATCTCCATACGGTGCAGCCGCAGTTCGGTGAAGCAGAGGTCGGTGGCCAGGGCGACCGACGTCGGGGTGATGTTCTTGCCGGCGAACCGCTCGCTGACCCAGTATCCGATCGTCGCCGACGACAGCGACCCCCGAGCGATCCCCCAGACGTTGAGCTGCCCGGCGATCTGCCCGTCGTACTCCATGACGAGCGGCACCCCGAGCCCGTCGCGATGCTGCTGGAGCAGGCGACGCACCCCGAGGCGCATGTCGAACGAGACGGGGCCGTCGGGGCTCGTGGCCTCCCACTGCCGCAGCCACGAGCGGTTCGAGAGCAACTCGTTCTGCAAAGTGCGCGCGTCGCGCGCGCGAACGAGTCGCACGCCGATCGGGCCGTGCTGCCGCGGAACGGACAGGTCCATCCCACTCCCTCGAACGAGCGGTCAGAGCGTGGCCGCGAACTCCTTGAACCAGGGACGCAGCTGGGGTCCGAGATCTTCGCGATCCGACGCCAACTGCACGATGGCCTTGATGTAGTCCACTCTATCTCCGGTGTCGTACCGGCGCCCGCGGAAGATCACGCCGTACACGCCGCCTCCGTCACCGCCGCCGGTCGCGAGCTCTTCGAGCGCGTCGGTGAGCTGGATCTCGCCGCCCTTGCCGGGTTCGGTGCGCTCGAGGATGCGGAACACGTCGGGTCCGAGAACGTACCGGCCGATGATGGCGAGGTTCGAGGGCGCGTCTTCCTTCGACGGCTTCTCGACGAGCTGGGTGACCTTCACCACGTCGTCTTCGTCGGTCGCCTCGACCGCTGCCACACCGTAGAGGTGGATGTGCTCGGGGTCGACCTCCATCAGAGCGATGACGGTGGCGGTGCGCTTGTCGTACTCCTCGAGCATCTTCGTCAGCAGCGGGTCGCGCTCGTCGATGAGGTCGTCGCCGAGCAGCACGGCGAACGGGTGGTCGCCCACGTGGCCCTCGGCGCGCAGCACCGCGTGGCCGAGGCCCTTCGGCTCGCCCTGGCGCACCATGTGGATGTCGGCGAGCTCCGAGGAGTGCTCGACCTTGGCGAGCTTGTCGAGGTCGCCCTTCTGACGCAGCTTCTCTTCGAGCTCGGGCATCGCGTCGAAGTGGTTGGCGATGTTGTTCTTGTTGCGCCCGAGGATGATGAGCACGTCGGTGATGCCGGCCTTGACCGACTCCTCCACCACGTATTGGATGGCGGGCTTGTCGACGACCGGAAGCATCTCCTTCGGCATCGCCTTGGTGGCGGGAAGGAATCGCGTACCGAGTCCGGCAGCAGGGATGACGGCCTTGAATGGCTTGTGCGGCATGCGAACAGATTAGCGGGATCGCATGGCGGGCATGTTAACGCAGCACGCCCGTACAATCGTCTGCATGCCCGATCGCATCGAACAGGCCAAGCGCGCGCTGCGCGCCGACCTCCGCGAGCGGCGGCAGAATCGCTCCGAATCCGCCCGCGCCGACGCGGCGCTCGGAGTGCAGGCGCAGCTCGATGCGCTCATCGACAAGCTCGGGGCGACGTCGCTGTCGTGCTTCCTCTCCACCACGACCGAGCCCGGCACCCACGAGTTCGTCGAAGCCGCGGTCGCCCGGGGCCTTCGCGTGCTGTTGCCGATCTCGCGCGACGACGGCCTGCTCGACTGGGTCGTGGCCACACCGGGCGGCGCGATCGCAGAGGGACTGTTCGGACTCCCCGAACCCGTCGGCGAGGTGCTCGGTCCGATCGCGGTCAACGACGTCGATCTGCTCGTGATCCCGGCGGCCGCCGTCGACCACAGCGGCATGCGTCTGGGATGGGGCCGCGGCTACTTCGACAAGACGATCGGCTCCATGGAGCGCTGCCCGCCCGTCTACGCCGTCGTCTTCGACTCCGAGTACGTCGACGACGTGCCGCGCGACGTGCACGACCAGCCCGTCTCCGGCATCGTCACCCCCACGCAGACCATCACCTTCGCCTCCGCGAACCGCTGACCCTCCCCGAGGAGCCCCCATGCCCACCTACGCCTATGCCTGCAAGTCGTGCGGACACCGCTTCGACACCGTGCAGTCGTTCTCGGAAGCCTCGCTCACCGAATGCCCCGAGTGCGGCGGCGAGCTGCGCAAGCAGTACGGCTCCATCGGCGTGACCTTCAACGGCTCCGGGTTCTACCGCACCGATTCGCGTTCCGGCGAGGGCAAGAAGGCGGATGCGTCGTCGACGGCATCGAGCGGATCGGCCCCCGCCGCCGCGTCGTCGACGTCATCGTCGTCGGGAAAGACAGAATCGAAGGCATCCGCCGCCCCGTCGGGCTCCTGACCCGGCTCTGGCGCACGAGACTGAGGAGCACAGCGTGATCAAGGGATTCAAGGAGTTCATCCTCCGCGGCAACGTCATCGACCTCGCGGTCGCCGTCGTCATCGGCGCCGCCTTCACCGCGGTCGTCAACGCGATCGTGTCGAGCATCATCACCCCCCTCATAGAGATCTTCTGGAAGCCGGCCGAGGATGGCAGTGTCGGGTTCGAGGTGCAGGGTTTCTGGGGCCCCGTGGTCTTCCCCATCCCCACCCTCATCAACGCCGTCATCGCCTTCTTCGCGGTCGCCCTCGTGGTGTACTTCGTGTTCGTCCACCCGATGAACCTCATGAAGCAGCGCGCCGCCGCCAAGGCCGGCCTCGACAAGGAGCCGCAGGAATCGCAGCTGCCCACCGAGCAGGAGATCCTCGTGCAGATCCGCGATCTGCTCCAGCAGCAGCAGCAGCAGAGCGGCAACGCGCCGAAGCCGTAAGCGCCCGCCTGTCAGCCCACCGTCCCCTCGCACTCAGTAGTGCGGGGGGACGTCCTGTCTCAGCCGGGCATCGTTCGGGCCCGACTCCCCCGCTGGCGTGGCGGGCGCAGCGTCCGGCACCTCATCGGCCGGCACCGGCTCGGGCGACGTTCCCGGGGCGGGGGTCAGGCGCGCGCGACGCGCGCCCGGCACGCGTTCGACGCGTTGGCGGTCACTCGACGACATCGATCGGCTGCGTGCTCGACTCGGCCGTCGGGCCGTCGACCTTCACGCCGAGAAGAGCGGCGATCCGCGCCGCGACCGTCGCCGGATCGCTGTAGAGATCGAACGAGTGCACCCGCACGTAGTGCCAGCCGAGGCGACGGAGAATCTGCGGGCGCAGACGCAGCGACTCGCGCAGCGAATCGCCCACGGTCTCGGGGTCGCTCTCGGCGACGACCGCCTTGCCTCCGTGCTGGGCGACGAGGGGCAGCAGACCGCGGTAGTGCACGTCGACGGCGATCCCGAGGCGGCGCAGCTCGCGCGCGAGCGCCAGCGTGAGCGGATCGGCGAGGTCTTCGAGGCGCGACTCGCGGCCGCGCGCGGCCAGGTTGCCGAGGATGCCCATGAGGGTCGCGGCACCGTGCTCGAGGCGTCCGTCGTCGAACGACGATGGGCGGATCGACGACACGATCACCATCGAGCGGCGGGCGCGCGTCATGCCGACCGTGAGCAGCCGCTCGCCGTCGGGCGTCGAGAGGTCGCCGAAGTCGCTGAGCACCCGGCCGTGCTTGGTGAGGCCGAACCCGAGCGAGAAGATCACGCGGTCGCGGCTCTCGGCGACGGATTCCTCGAGGGTGAGCACCGCGAACGGTTCGGCGGTGTCGCGCGAGACGAAGTCCGACACGTCGGAGCGTCCGGCGAACGCCGCCTCGACCGCGGCGCGCACACGCTCGGCGTGGCGCCTGCTGGCCGTGACGACCATGAGCGACTCGCTACCGCGGTTGACCGCGTGCTCGACCACGAGGGTGACGACGCGGGCAACCTCGGCGTCGGGGCTCTCGACGGCGCCGGTGACGGGGTCGGGGGCACCGGTTCCGCCCTCGACGTAGTCGACGCTCAGGCTGCCACGGCCGAGGTACGACCCGGCCCACGGCAGCGAGACGATCTCGCCGCCGTAGAAGGCGTCGTTCACGAGCTCGGCGAGGTCTTCGCCGCCGGCGCGGTAGCTGCGGGTGAGGGTCTCAACGGGGAGGAGTTCTGCCAACCGCTCGAACACCGAGGCGTCGTCGAAGGGCTGCTCGTCTTCGGTGTCTTCGTCGGAGGTGAAGGTCGCGCTCACCCGGAACGGCGTGGGCTTCTGCGTCACGGGATCGCCGAACACGACGATCTGACCGGCGCGCCGCAGGGCGGGCGCGGCCTCGGTCAGGCAGAGCGCGCCGGCGTCGGCGATGAGCACCACGTCGAAGCCGTCGGTGTCGGGAATCTCGGGCACCTCGTAGGGCGAGGCCAGCCAGACCGGCGCGAGGGTGCGCAGCAGGCCCGGTGCGATGGCGGTGAGCTCTTCGGCCGTCGTGGCCCCGCGCTTGAGCGCGTCTTTGAGGGCTGCGGCCTCGTCGGCGAGGTCGACGATGCCGATGCGCCACTGCTGCGCGAGGCGGGCGGCCAGAAGGGGTCCGGATGCTGCGGCGTGCGCCTCGTCGACGAGACGGAAGTCGCGTTCGAGCCGGTCGACGACCGAGGTGTTGGCGCCCAGGAGAGCCCGATCGGTGCGCAGGAGGTGCTCGAGGGCCGACTGCCACCAGGCGAATTCGAGCTCGTCGGCGACGCGGTCTTCGGGGACGTGCCGCACCGAGAGTTCGAGCAGGAGGGGCTCGAGGCCGAGGCGGGCGAGCTCCGAGCGCAGTTCGGCGCGCTCGACGAGGTTGTCGAAGAAGGTCGACTCGGCGGCGAGGCCCGCGAGCGTGCGCACGAGACGCGCGACCGGGAGGGTCGTCATGCGGGCGGAGTTCTGGCGACCGAGAATCTGGTCGAGCTCGCCGAGCTCGGCGTCGACGCGCTGCCAAGCGACCGCGACGTCGGCGAGCCCGAGCGGAACCTCGGGGGTCACGCCCGCCTCGACGTAGCGCTGCCACTCGGTGCGCTGCTGCTGGATGCGCACGAGCGCCTCGTGCATGTCGGTCACGTGCACGCCCGGGCGCAGGTACTCGCGCGACAGGCGCTTGAGCCTGCGCCGGTTGGGGCCGCTCATCTCACCGGCGTCGCGGCGCGCGGCGTGGGCCTGGATGAGTTCACCGAGCGGGCGCTCGAACACGGTGGGGCTGAAGCGGTCGAGCGACTCGCGGATGCCCTGCAGCAGGCGCAGGTAGCCGCCGAGCTCGGAGATCGTCTGGAACGGGCGCATGCGCGTCTGCGCGATGAGCTCGTACCCGCGCTCGAGCAGGCTCGGAACGTCGCGGCGGTGCAGCTTGCCGGCGAGCGCGTGCGCGGCACGGGCATCCTCGGTGCGGGTGAACGACACCCCGTACCAGGGCGAGTCGTCGGGGCCGAAGCGGAATTCGCCCAGGCGCGCGGCGGCGGCGAGCGCCGAGCCCGCCTCGGCGCGGCGGTCGGCCAGACCCTCGAGCGTCGCGACGTCGAAGCGCGTCGTGGTCGAGGGGGCGGGTGACCGCCCGGCCAGGGTGGTCAGCGTGCGCAGTACGTCGAGGGCCGAGACGCCGAGCGAGGGGTGCTCGACCGTGACCGCGTGGCGGTAGTCGCGCAGCACTGTGCGCAGGCGCACGAGGGCGTCGTCGATGTCGGAGACGCGGGGCTGCTCGGCCTTCTCGTTGCGTCCGATCGCGCGGATGAGGTCGCGGCGGATGTGCGTGGGAGAGACGGCCAGGCCGTCGAGGCCGATTCCGGCGAGGCGGTGGCGGATGCCCTCGAGGGTGGAGCGGCGCGCGCTCACGACGAGCACCCGCTTCCCGTCCTGCACGAGGCGACCGACCGCGTTGATGATCGTCTGGGTGCCGCCCGTTCCGGGCAGGGTGTGAACGGCGAGCGACTGGCCGGCGGCGATCCGCGCGAGCACGGCCTCCTGCTCGGCGTCGGCGTCGAGCAGCAGCGCATCGGCCGCGGGTGCGCGCTCGTCGGGTCCGTCGACCACGGGGGCCGGACGCCGCTGCATCACGAGGGCGCGGTCGGCGGGGTGGCCCGCGAGGGCGTTCAGCACGGGGTGGTCGAGGTCGGCGGTGTCACGCGCCATGGCCGAGCCGACGTCGGCGAACGACGAGATGACCAGGCGGGGATGCACGACGAACGTCGGGATGTGGGTGGTGAGAGCGCGCAGGTGGTCGATGACCGGCTGCGGCTTGAACACGCCGCGGTCGTAGGCGAGGCCGGCGAGAGCGAGGCTGTCGATCCGGATGCCGAAGTGGGTCAGGAACGCCTTGGCCAGCTCGGGGTTGACCATGAACGAGCCATGCAGCTTGAGCTCGAAGTCGCCGTGGTGTCGGCGGATCGCCAGCGGGCGCAGCAGCACGGGGGCCGACCAGGCGACTCCCCCGATGCGCCAGGCGGCGAGGCCGACGGCGAGGTGCACGGGCTCGAGACCGCGCGAGGTGCGCAGTTCGACGTTCTTCGCGGTGATGCGCTCGGCGGCCATGCGGGCCGTGCGCAGCGCGACCTCGTCGCGGAAGAGGTTGGAGAGCAGCGTCGAGCGCCCGGTGATGAACTGGGGAAGACTTCCGGGGTGGGCCTTCGTGATGTCGATACCCGCATCGGATGCGTCGTCGAAACGCAGCAGCGTCGATCTGCCGCCGAGCGCGGCGGCCTCGGTGCGGATACGCGCCCGCTCCGGTTCGGCGACATGCATGACGGAGACACCCGGCTCGGACAGACCGAGATGACCGGGGTTCACGGATGTCGCCGACACGTCATCCTCTGCGCCGTCTACGACGCCCTCTGCTCGCCACACGACAGTCACCCTAGGCGCGCGTCGCGCTCCGCGCCGGTATCCTTCCGGGGTTTCGCGGTATTACCCGACACGCCGGATGATCGGCCTTTCCTCCCCAGCCGGGGATCGAAGCATCCTTGTCCACCGTTTCCGCACGACGATCCGACCCCGCCGGCGCCGCCCCGGAGGATGGGAACATGACCCGGTATACGACCGCTTGGCACCCGACTCCGGTGGGCGATGCGCTGCTCGCCTTCGCCGACGACGACCTCGTCGCGCTCCGCCTCGAACACGACGAACGCGCCTACGCCATCGAGAGCCTCACGAGGCTGCTTCAGGTGGTCCCCGACCACGACGACCGCGCGGGGGCCCTCGTCGCGAGGCAGCTCGACGAGTACTTCGCCGGCGAACGGCGCGCATTCGACCTCCGCCTCGACTGGCGACTCGCACGGGGCTTCACCCTCCAGGCGCTGACCGCGGTGACCGAGATCCCGTACGGCGAGACCGCGTCGTACGGCGAGGTCGCCGCTCTCGCGGGAAAGCCCCGCGCCGCACGCGCGGTCGGCACGGCCTGCCGCACCACTCCCTTCTCGCTCGTCGTGCCCGTGCATCGGGTGGTTCGTTCCGACGGATCGATCGGCGAGTACGGAGGGCACCCCGAGGTCAAGGAGTACCTGCTCGATCTCGAGCGCACCGCCGGCGTGTAGGCCGCCGGCGGTGCGGTCGGGGCCCCGGATGCGCGTCCGGGGCCCCGAGGGTCGATCAGTGGTCGGTGGCCTTCTCCGCGCCGAAGCCCGTCAACGACCTGACGTCCATCTCGGCCGCCTTCGCCGGGTCTTCCTTGCGGCGCGAGGTCACCGAACCGAGCCACCCCAGGAAGAACCCGATGGGGATCGAGACGATGCCGGGGTTGTTGAACGGCCAGATCGCCGCACCGGTGTTCTTGAAGACGCTCGTCGGCGTCCCCCAGAAGACCGGGGAGAGCACGATGAGGATGATGGCGGCAGCCAGTCCCCCGTACATGCTCCACACCGCGCCCCGCGTCGTGAAGCGACGCCAGAACAGCGAGTAGAGGATCGTCGGCAGGTTCGCCGATGCGGCGACGGCGAAAGCCAGCGCCACCAGGAACGCGACGTTCTGGCCCTGCACGCCAATGCCGCCGAGGATCGCCAGCACTCCGATGACGATGACCGTTCGCCGGGCGACCTTGACCTCGCCGTCGGGCGGGACGTTCCCCTTCTTGATGACGTTCGCGTAGATGTCGTGTGCGAACGACGCGGCGGCGGTGATGGTGAGCCCCGCCACGACCGCGAGGATCGTCGCGAAGGCGACCGCCGAGATGAAGCCGAGCAGCACCGGTCCGCCGAGCTGGAGCGCCAGCAGCGGTGCGGCGGAGTTGACCCCGCCGGGTGCGGCCTTGATCACGTCGGGTCCGACGAGGGCGGCAGCGCCATATCCGAGCACCAGCGTCAGCAGGTAGAACAGCCCGATCAGCCAGATGGCCCAGACCACCGAGCGGCGAGCCTCCTTCGCGGTCGGCACCGTATAGAAGCGCATGAGCACGTGCGGGAGGCCCGCCGTTCCCAGCACCAGCGCGAGGGCGAGCGAGATGAAGTCCCACGGGTTCGAGCCGTACTGCAGTCCCGGGCCGAGGATCGCATCCTTCGGGTCGCTCGTCGACGCGGCCACCGCGCTCTCGAGCAGCGTGTTGAGGTTGAACCCGTTGATGGCGAGCACCCAGATCGTCATCACCAGGGCGCCCCCGATGAGGAGGAACGCCTTGACGATCTGCACCCACGTCGTGCCCTTCATGCCGCCAATGAGCACGTAGACGATCATCAGAACGCCGACCACGCCGACGACGATCGACTGACCGAGCTGGTCGCCGATACCCAGCAGCAGCGAGACGAGACCGCCAGCGCCCGCCATCTGCGCGAGCAGATAGAAGAAGCAGACCGCGAGAGTGGTGAGGGCAGCCGCCATCCGCACCGGACCCTGCTTCAACCGGAACGACAGCACGTCGGCCATCGTGAACTTGCCGGTGTTGCGCATCAGCTCCGCCACCAGCAGCAGCGCGACGAGCCAGGCCACGAGGAACCCGATGGAGTAGAGGAAGCCGTCGTAACCGTTGATCGCGATCGCTCCGCAGATTCCGAGGAACGATGCCGCCGACAGATAGTCGCCAGAGATGGCGAAACCGTTCTGCGGTCCGGTGAAGGAACGACCGGCCGCGTAGTAATCGGCGGCGGTCTTGTTGTTGCGACTGGCGCGGATCACGATGAACAGGGTTACCGCGACGAATGCGCCGAAGATCGAGATATTCAGGACGGGGTTGTTCTCCACCGTCTGCACCGCGGTATCGACGGCGCCCAGCACGTCATTCACGGCCGACCTCCCGATGCGCGTTCGAGGTCGGCTCGAATGGCCGCCGCTCGAGGATCGAGACGGCGATTGGCATACGCGACGTAGGCCATCGTGATGACGAAGGTCGAGACGAATTGCCCGAGGCCGAGGAGGAGCCCGACGGTGACGTCGCCCCACACTCGCTGAGACATGAATTCCGTCGCGAACGACGACAGCAGCACATAGACGAAGTACCAGAGCAGGAACACGATCGCGAGCGGGAAGATGAAACTCCGCTGCGCTTTCTTTAGTTCTTGGAACGGCGGCGATTGCTCGACCGCGATGTAATCGATGTCATCCGACGGGGTGACATCGACGCGTGGATCCGACATGGGGCCTCCTTGCCTCATCGGCCCGGCGCAGCACTGCACCGGTAGCGAGAACCGCGGACGCCGGTGGCGACCCCGGTGATATCGTCGACGCTACGAAGGCGGCGATGAGGCCGTCACCCCCGGAAGTAGGTAGTGCGTGGCAGCACGGACGGGCAGCGTCGGTGAGACCGAGCTGATCTCGCGCGCGGTCGGCGATCTCGCCCGGCGCACGCGTTTTCCCGTTGCGTTCGGAGGCCTCGAGCACGATGGCGCCGTCCACGTCACCTCGATCGTCGGTGCCCGCGGACGCAGCCTCGACGGCCTCGTCGTCGAAGCGCACCGCGGTCTCGGCGGGCGGGCGCTCGTCGAGAAGCGCCCGCGGCTCGCCCTCGACTACCGCACATCCCGCACGATCACGCACGACTACGACCGGGCGATCCTCGGCGAGGGCATCTCCACCCTGTTCGCGGTGCCCATCGTCGTGACAGGAACGGCGCGAGGAGTGTTGTACTGCGGCGCGTGGCACGAAGCATCCGTCGGCGATGTCGTGGCGCAGCCAGCCTTCCGGGTCGCTGCCGAGGTGGCTACCGAGCTGCGGGTGCGCGACGAGGTGGATCGCCGGCTCACCGCCATTCCCCCGGCGTCGGAAACCATCGCGGCGGGCGCTCGGGAAGAGTTGCGCGAGACGTACGCCGAGCTGCGGCGCATCACCGCGGACGTTGACGACGAGGCGCTCCGCACGCGTCTGGAAAGCCTCGAGCAACGCCTTGCGGCTCTTTCGGGCGACCAGCGCACGCCGGTGGTCGAACTCGACGTTCCTTTGTCACCGCGAGAGATCGACGTGCTCGCCTGCGCCGCATTGGGGGCGACGAATTCCGAGGTGGGTGCATCACTCGGACTCCGCGAGACGACGGTGAAGTCGTATCTCGCGTCGGCGATGTCGAAATTGGATGCGTCGACCCGGCATTCTGCCGTCACCAAAGCGAGGCGCGCGGGTATCTTGCCCTGATCCGCGACCTGACGTAGCTGTCGGCGGAATATCCCCATATCGTATTCTTCGCCTATTTCGGACCGCTCGCACAGAGAGCTACCATGAAATTTCTCGACCGCACCCGCAGTCGGTCGGGAGGAGATGAGATCACCCATGGCACGTAAGCAGATCACCCAGCTGATCGACGACCTCGACGGTCAGACCCTCGAAGATGGCGGCGAGACCGTCCTTTTCTCGCTCGACGGTCGCCCCTATGAAATCGACCTTTCGGCCGAGCACGCAGCCGAATTGCGCGATGCACTGAAGCCGTTCATCGACGCCGGTCGCTCGGTCGGCGCTGCCGCCCGCACGGCGACCTCGCGCAGCCGTTCCACCCGCCAGCAGAGCGGCCGCGACCTCGGCGCCGTCCGCCAGTGGGCGCGCGAGAACGGGCACGACATCAGCGAGCGCGGTCGCATCCCCGCCTCGATCCTCGACGCGTACGACGCCAGCCGCTGAACCAGTAGCCGGTCTTCGAGAGCTGCGGCGCACCGGGCGTGTGCACCGCAGCTCTCGTGGCGGGTACCGGGCGAGCGTGACGCACGGATCGCTCGATACACTGGAGCACCTGCCTCTGTAGCTCAATGGAAGAGCTGCTCCGTCCTAAGGAGAAGGTTGGGGGTTCGAGTCCCTCCAGGGGCACAGTCTCTTTTTGACTCTGACCAGGCATTCCTTCTGCGGTCAGACCACCCACAAGGCTTTCTTACCCCCTTCTTGCCCGCATCCAGAGAACCTCGGTAGTCCGAAAAAGACGCCCGCACCGGCCTGCGTGCAAGACCTCCTGCCGACGTCTTGGCAGCCGACCTCGCAGAAGCTCATTGTCGGTACCAAACGAAGGAGCCTCCCGGGTTTCGGGACAGCGGTAAGGCCGACAACGCGGAGGGTGTTTACCTCTGGTTAGCTGAGGCGGTCCGCTACGCCCTATCGAATCCAGAGCCTGTCATTGCAGTTGGGTACGACACTTCCAACGGCGATTGGGCTCTGGTCTCGCGCGGGATACGCATCGGCCTCGATCCACGGCTCGTGGATGAGGTAAACGCTGCGACGGGCGCCCCGCTCTACCTCCGATCGACGTCTCAGTTGCTCGAGGAGGGCAGACGGCTGCTCAATGTTGCGATAACTGAGGAGGCCGTGATTGAAGTGCGTTCGCTCCCAGGGGCCGGGCGACCAGGAGAGTACGTCTCGGCCGAGGACGTGTCGACGGTAACCGGAGTCTCCGACGACGATATCAAGATGATGCAGGGTCATGGCTGGCTCCCAAACGATGAGCCGCAGTGGCACTGGCTGGATGTGCAACGTGCAGCCATCCTCGGCCACGCTATGCGCTATGGGGTGACTCAACCGCATCTTGACCGCATCAGTGCGTTGACGCTCACGCCGCACCCGCCGGCACACAATGTCCTGATTGTTCTTGAGAACGACTGCACGTGGATTCGCTCGAGAGAAGTCGTACAGTATCTCAAAGCCCTCGATCGCCCGCCGATCGTCACGGTGAGACTTCGTGACTTCGAGCGGAAGATGTGCGTGATACAAGCGGCCTTGCAACGCAAAAGGTCAGACGAGAGCGACGACTAGCGCCGAAGGCTCAGCAAGCTGCGGCTCGACCGCACCACGAACTGCATGCAGTTGAGGGCTGCTTGCGCGGCGGACGAGCGATTCTCGCGCACCTCCTGCTCTCCGATGCCGCAGACAATCAGCAAGCGTCATGCTCCCGGGGGTATTTATTCGACAAACGGCTTTGCAGGCTCGAGCGCTTAGACGGTCGGTCGTGCGCGCAGCCTGGTTGTGAGGTCCTCGGGTCTCCGGGGCATGAAGGTATCAAAGTGGAGGTCGAGACCGCGTCTCAAAGCGGCGTCGCGTGCCGAGGCGTCCGCGAAGACGATGTCGCAGTATGGGAGCGCGACCGCGAGCGCATCGATGTCGTAGAGATCGTTCGGCGTCCAGGTCCGATTGGGATCCTGGTGATACTGCGCTTTCATGGAAACGACCACGGCGCTCGAGGGCATGCTCATAACGAACTCGGTGCCGCCCGCGGGCGTAGTGAAGATGTTCTGAATCTGGATGCCGCGGGCGACTTGTTCCCGAGCAAGCATGTCCATCAACTCGAGGTAGAGATGGCGCGCGATCACGAGGTCGCGTATTCGCTGCGAACTGCGATACTGGTCGATCTGTTTGGACCAGTCCGATTCGATGATGGCGTTATCTACGATGTGCTGCTCGGCCATTTGTGGCTGATATCCGTCGGCCCGCAACTTGGCCGCCTCGTCATCGTCGGGTCCATGCAGGAGCATTCGCTCAGCCATCAGATTGGCGGTTGCTAGGCGCTCTACCCACGAGGGGTCTTCCGCAAGGAGCCTCGAGGTTATGTCCTCACCGTCCTTTATGATCCGGAGACCGCCGACCCTACCCACCACGTTCAAGGCCGACTTCCCCAGCAGGTCGATCGGTGTCAACCCCAGACCACTGGTGCCGGTCAAATGATCGAGGGTCGCCTGAAGTTCGAGTCGCTGGATGTCGACGTGACTCGCGAGGTATGTAAAGTCAGTCAGTTCCTCAATGATCGACGCCAGCACGCGACGTTGCGCGGGATCCTTGATCTTGATGACCTCTCGATACTGGGCTCCACTCAGTACGACTCGAATGCGGCCCGTTCTAACGCCCTCACGCAGAGCTTCGAGTAGGTCGATGTACGCTGTCTCGCCGCGTCCTTTAATCGCTCGCCCGAAGCGAATCCACTGCGCGAGATCGAGGTGTGTCAGTAGAGGCGGTCTCGGCGGCACCCGAAGTTCAGTGGGCCAGATGATCGGCGGAAGGAAGTACTCACGGTCGCTCGAGTTGAGTGATCGGTGCACCATCGGCGGAGCTTCCTCTTCATGGTCAAATGTCGCACGGCTTGCTCCGCAAGTCTTCCACTGACCTCGGACACATCTCGGTGAGCGATAGCGGCGAGGTGGCGGGTGTCCACCGAGTACGCGCGCGCGCACCTGCAGTTCGCCTACGCGTCCATTGTGCACGGCGTGCAGGGCGACACCGCCGATGTCTCGGTGGTCGAGCCCGACGTGGATGCCGCGGGGCTCTACCTTGGCCCCACGCGAGGGCGGGTGCACAACGTCGCGGTCGTCGTCGCGCGGACGGATGCTGCGGCACGCGAGTGTCCCACCGAGTCGATGCAACGCGGCGCTCCGGAGTACACGATTCAGGACGCCGTGCGCGCGGCTCAGGCGGAGATGCGGCTCGCGGTGCCGGCGCGCGACTTGGCAGCGATAACGACCGGGCCGGCGGTTGGGGCGCCGAATGCGAGCTCGGGCTAACCGGGCGTGGTCGGATGGGCCATCACTTCCAGCGCGAAGACTCTTCGCCTGTTCTGATCGTCGACCGGCTTGCGAGCGCTAATCGACTGCGCGCAAAACAATGGTCCGCGCAACACTGCCGTAGCGAGCGACCGAGCTCTACTCTCATCGAGTCGCGCGGCTGGACCCGCGACCTTGGCGACCTGCGCCGCGCAGAGCTGAAGCGAGCGAGAGCGCAAGCTGGGACGGACGCACTAATGTGAAGGCAAGTACAGCCGCGACAACGCCAAGCGACGTGATGCGTCGACTCTAAGCAGTAAGGTCGAGCCGACGAAAGGTGCGCGGTTGTCTATCGAGTCATACCTTGAGCGAGTCGGATTTACCGGCGACCCGTTCGCTCACACCAACGCTGAGCAGGAAGATCGACTCGGCGACTACTTCGTGCCGCCGCCGTACTTCCAGAGTGTCTTGGGCGACCCGTCAACGCCGAAGACCAACGTGATTTTCGCGCCTCGAGGTGGAGGCAAGACAGCTCAACGGCTGATGATCGAACGCGAGGCCGTCGGGCCGGACGCGGCATACCTCTGCCTTACTTATGACGCTTTCGCGCCGGTTGTCGCGAGTGGGGGCGGACTCGCCGCGCACCAACTGGAACTGTGCCGGGTGCTCACTTTGGCAATCCTTGCGCACCTCCAAGAAGACAGCGTGGAAGCGGTCTTCTTGTCCGATCACGAGCGCCAGATCGTTAAGATCGCCGCGCAACAGTTTGTCGGCGGACTGGGCTTGGGTGAGTACCAGGCCGCAGTTGCTGCAGTGAAGACGCTCGGCGACAAGGCTGCGGATTTCTGGAAGAAGTACGGCGGCCCCGTCGCAGCCGGCGTCGCACTATTGATGAAGAAGGCGGGGTTGGACGATGTCAACATCTCGATCGCGCTTGAGCAGCAAGCGCAGGACTCTAGCACCGCGAGCACGTACTACTTCCTCTCGCAGCTGGTCGCGATCGCGAGGAAGCTGGGGTGGGACGCGGTCTACTTCCTTGTGGACAAAGTCGACGAGACGCCAGCCACGACCAATAATGCGGAGGCCGCCGGCAAGCTTATCCGCGACCTCGTAACTGACCTTCCAACGCTCGAAACCCCGGGCGCCGCTTTCAAGTTCTTCTTCTGGGACCAGATGGAGCAGTACCTCAGGATGAACGGCCTTCGCGGTGATCGGGTCGAGATTGTCAACCTGGGGTGGACCGTTGGCGAACTTTCACAAATGCTGGCGCGCAGGCTCGCCGCGTTCTCGGGCGGAAAGTTGACCTCGTTTAACCAGCTCGTCGACGAGACGGCGACTGTGGACGGACACCTATTGCTTGTGTATCTGAGCCATGGTTCGCCCCGAGACATGATCCGCATGGCCCGGTCCATCGTCAAGGAACACACCCGCATGCCAAATGAGCCCGCCAAAATCAGCTCGCGAACTTTGGCTCGCGGGATCACCGAGTTCTCGAAGGAGAGCACGCTTGAGAAATTCGGCCGCTTCCAGAGCGATTTCTCGAGAATCCCGAGCGCAAGCTTCACCCTCACGGAGCTGGCAAGTGTTTTCAAGATCAGCACCACAGGCGTTACGAACAAGGTGAATGCATGGATACCCACCGGCGCGGTGCGAGCCCTGGGCACGCGCCCAAACCCGGGTGCAAAACCGCTGAATCTGTACGGTTTCACCGACCTGAGAATCGTAATTGCTTCGAGCTCGGAATCGATCGGCGACGTTCTCAACACGAAGGCCATCGAGTGCGGAGACTGCGCGAATGTGATCTACGCCGATGAAGCCGAACTCGACTGCCCAAACTGCGGTTCGAAAGTCGTACGAGGGGAAGCGCGAAGCCTTCTCGACATTTGTGGCCTCGGCTCATAGCCCAACCTGAGTGCTAGTTAACTGAGGGTGCGCCAAGCAGCGGCACTTAGTCGCATCGGGCGTACTTCCGAACATTGGTAGCACCGGCGGTCGGCAGTTCACCGACTGTCTGATGGAACGTACCCACACCGCTTTGCCGATGCGACGGCGCTCAGCCGGTGACTGCTGACTCGCCCTCCCCGCGTCGACGACTTGATTTGTCCGCCGTGCGGGTGATCAGTCCGATGGAATCGAACGTCGACACGATGAGGGAGTTCTCCCTGCCCTGAGCCGCGTTCAGTGCTGGCGTGAGCAGCATGACGTTGTTCTCCGCAGCGTCTACGGCTTCACAAAGCGCCTGCGCGAGTTCGTCGCCGCTCAGAGTAACCAGGGACTCGAGCTCGCCGGCTGAAATGACCCCGATCGGGAACTCGGCGTCGATGAGCCCCTCTCGGACGAACCAGTTCTCATTGATATAGAGCGGCTCCATCGTGATAACGAGCCCGACGCACCGCTTGCCCGGGTCGATCAGGGGATTGACGGCAGCGATTGCTTCGATATTCCGCTTCGTCTCGTTGAGCTGTTCAATGCCGTGCCCGGTGCTATCCGCGACCACGTCGATCCACGCATCGCTTCCGATCCTCAAGCTCTCGATCGGTTGAGATAGTCGGACTGATCGCCGCCCTCGTTCTTCCGGCGCGGCTGGTTATCAGCATTATCGCCGGCCGGCCTCCGACGACGGCGCCGCCCCTGCAAACCGAAGCGTCGCGGCCGTCGCACGGGCGGCAGCACCGTGTGCAACGCTAATGGGGCACACCGACCGCTCCGCGAGTGAGGAACCCCATGGCGGAATGGGCCGAACGGCACCAGGTCGCGCTCTACATCGCGGCGATCGTCGCTGGGGCGGCGGTCGGGCTCGGCCTCCCGTCTTCCGGTCCTGCCCTCGAACCCGCGATCACTCCCCTGCTCGGGCTGCTGCTGTTCGCGACCTTCCTCGGCGTTCCCTTCGCCCAGGTCGTCCGCGGTCTGCGCGACACACGGATGCTCGCCGTCCTCGTCGGGGTCAACTTCGTCGTCGTGCCGGCGGTCGTGTTCGGCCTCAGCCGATTCGTTGCCGACGAACCCGCGCTGCTCGTGGGCGTACTGCTCGTGCTGCTCACGCCGTGCGTGGATTACGTGATCGTCTTCGTCGGCCTGGCGGGCGGAGCCCGCGACCGCCTCCTCGCCGCCACTCCCCTTCTCATGGGGCTGCAGATCGTGCTCCTCCCCCTCTACCTCTGGGCGATGACGGATGCTGACGTCCTCGGTGCGTTCGACGTGCGGCCGTTCGTCGAGGCGTTCGTCTTCCTGATCGTCGTGCCGCTCGCCGCGGCCGCCCTGGTTCAGGCGCTCGCTCGACGTCGGCGACCGTTCGCCGCGATCCTCCGAGCGGCACCGACCGCCATGATCCCGCTCATGATGCTCGCCCTCGCCACGGTGGTGGCCTCCCAGGTGTCGGCGGTGAGCACGTCGGCGGCCGACCTGTGGCGCGTCGTGCCGATCTTCATCGCGTTCCCCCTGATTGCCGCTTCGCTCGGCGTGCTCGCGGCGCGGTTCGCGCGCCTCGACGTGCCGGGTCGACGCGCCTCGGCCTTCAGCGCGGCGACCCGCAACTCGCTGGTCGTGCTTCCTCTCGCGCTCGCCCTCCCCGCGTCGTTTGCACTAACCCCGCTCGTCGTCGTCACGCAGACGCTGATCGAACTCGTCGCGATGGTCGTGATGGTGGCCGTCGTCCCCCGGGTCGTGCGCGCGAGCGGTCCCGCTCAGCCTCGGCCGAGCCGGTCCTGAGCACGATCGCGACCGCGTCCGATCGGCACCGACGAGGTGGCCGCCGCGAGCCCCCGCACCGGCGAATCGACGTACATCGACTCGGCACGCTCGACGACGTACGTCTCGTGCCAGACGCCGACGGCGCCGGGCACCTTCCGCGCTCGACGGTTGAAATCCGCCCATGCCGGCCGGTGAGCCGCCTCGCGATCGCTCGCGTACCCGTAGAGCTTCTCTACCGACGACCAGTACTGCACGAGCAACGGGCCGCCCCTGCCCATCGTCATCCGGTATCCCATCAGGCCCGAGTCGGCGTCGCTCGCGAGCTCCGCCAGCATCCGCGGCATGGCCCTGAACGCCGGCCACCACGCGTCCACACGCCAGGGACGGTTGAGCGTCATCCCGATGAGGAAGACGACGAGCTCCCCGTCGTGATCGTGGGTTCGTCGACCCTGTTCGACAGTCATGCGCCGGCTCCTTAGAATTGGAAAGTACTGGTAGCCATAATTGGGTATCTCTACTTTCCAGTCAAGGAGGCCGTCCTGAGAATCTCGCAACTCGCGGCGCAGAGCGGCGTCCCCGTCGGGACGATCAAGTACTACCTGCGCGAAGGCCTCCTGCACGACGGCACCCTGACCGCAGCGACTCAGGCCTCCTACGACGACAGCCACCTCGAGCGGCTCTCGCTGATCCGCGCGCTCGTCGGCCCCGCGGGGCTGTCGATCTCGGCGACCCGCAAGGTGTTCGAGACGCTCGATGATCGCGGCACTCCCCTGTTCGAGCTGCTCGGGCAGGTGCATCACACGACAGGGCCACCGGTCGCCTACGACCAAGACCTCCGCGCCGCCCAAGCGCTTCTCGACAGGTGGGGCTGGCGATGCGAGACCGACGACCTCCCCACCGTGGGCGCTCTCGCCCGCGCCCTCGACGGACTCGCCGCGGCGGGGTTCGAGCTGACCCCCGAGCAGCTCGACGACTACGCCTCCCGCGTGCTCGGTATCGCGACGGAAGAAGTCGACCGCATTCCGGTGGACTCAGCCGAGGCCGCCGCGCGCTACGTGGCACTCGGCACGGTGCTGGTGGAGCCGCTGATCCTCGCCCTGCGCCGACTCGGCCACCAGCACGCGTCGCTCGAACGATTCGGGGGCACCACCCCGTCGTGACGCACCCGGGTCGATCCGCTCAACACTGCTCGTGGGCCCCCACGTGCGTCATCGGAAATCACGCGATGCATGCGACACCCCGACACGGAGATCTTCGAACCGATCGGCCAGCAGGTTCGTCACTCCCTCGACTGAACGCTCCAGCACTCCGCGCACGATCAGAGCGGGCGACTCGCGGGCGACCCGTCGATAGCGGTTCCACACCCCGACCGAGCAGATCACGTTCACGAGGCCGTGTTCGTCTTCAAGGTTGAGGAAGGTGATGCCGGATGCTGTGGCCGGCCTCTGCCGGTGCGTGACGAGTCCTGCGACCTCGATTCTTCTGCCCGACTCGTGGGTGCGCATCTCGCGGGAGGTGAGCACGCCGCGCGCATCGAGCTGTGAGCGGTAATGGGTGAGCGGGTGATCGGAGGTCGAGACGCCGGTCGCCCACAGATCGGCGGCGAGCACCTCGTAGCTGGTCTGGTCGGTGAACAGGGGCGGCTGCACCGAGGTGAGGGAATCAGGGAGGTACTCCACCCGGTCTTCGGCGGCGGATCCGGCAAGCCAGATCGCCTCGCGGCGACTGAGCCCCAGGCACTCGAACGCCCCCGCCGTGGCGAAGGATTCGAGCTGCGCGGCGGTGACGCCGACCCGCCTCACGAGATCGCGCATGTCGCGGTAATCACCGCCGCTGTCGCGCTCGGCGACGATGCGCTGGGCGAGCTTCTCGCCAATGCCGTGGACGCCGGCGAGCCCCAGCCTGACCGCGAACCCGCCGTCGCGCCGGTGCGCGTCGGACTCGTCGGGCTCGGCCGGGTCGAAATCGCCCACGTCGGGCTGCTCGCGGTGCGCGCAGGCGTCGAGCCCGGTGGGCGCCGACGGCGCCGTGCCCGACAGTGCTTCGAGCGTGGCCTCCGCCCGCGACCGCAGGAGATCGGGCCGACGCACCTCCACCCCGTGCCGACGGGCGTCGGCGGTGAGGGTCGCCGGCGAGTAGAAGCCCATCGGCTGCGCCCGTAGGAGCCCCGCGAGGAACGCCCCGGGATAGTGCAGCTTGATCCACGAGCTCGCGTAGACGAGAAGCCCGAACGACAGCGAGTGCGACTCGGCGAACCCGAAGTTCGCGAACGCCTGGATCTTGGCGTAGAGGTCGTCGGCGACCTGACCGACGAGGCCGTTCTCTTTCATGCCCTCGTAGAGCTTCGTGCGCAGCTTGTCGATCTTCTCGAGCCCCCGCTTGGAGCCCATGGCCCGTCGCAGCAGATCGGCGTCTTCCCCGCTGCAGTTGCCGACCGCGACAGCCATCTGCATGAGCTGCTCCTGGAACACCGGCACGCCATAGGTGCGCTCCAGCACGGGCCGCAGCTTCTCGTGCACGTAGGTGACCTTCTCCTGGCCGAGCTTGCGCCGCACGAACGGATGCACCGCGCCGCCCTGGATCGGCCCCGGGCGGATTAGAGCGATTTGCACCACCAGGTCGTAGAACTCCCGGGGCTGCAGACGTGGGAGAAGACCCATCTGCGCGCGAGACTCGACCTGGAACACCCCGATCGAATCCGCCCGACAGAGCATGTCATAGACCGCCTTCTCCTCCTTCGGCAGGGTCGAGAGCTCCCACTCCTCACCGGTGGCGTCGCGGATGAGATCGAAGCAGTACTGCAGGGCGGCCAGCATCCCGAGGCCCAGCAGGTCGAACTTCACCAGCCCCATCCAGGCGGCGTCGTCTTTGTCCCACTGGATGACCGTGCGGTTCTCCATGCGGGCATGCTCGATCGGCACGACCTCGCCCACCGGGCGGTCGGTGAGCACCATGCCCCCGGAATGGATGCCGAGGTGGCGGGGGGCTTTGAGCAATTCGGCGGCGAACTCGATCACCTGATCGGGGATGTCATGATCGGCCCCCGTCTCGAGCACCGCCCCCCACCGCTCGACCTGCTTCGACCAGGCATCCTGCTGGCCGGGTGAATGACCGAGGGCCTTCGCCATGTCGCGCACGGCGTTCTTCGGCCGGTATTGGATGACGTTGGCCACCTGAGCCGCCCGATCGCGGCCGTACTCCCCGTACACCCACTGGATGATCTCCTCACGGCGATCGGAGTCGAAGTCGACATCGATGTCGGGCTCTTCGTCGCGAAGGCTCGAGAGGAACCTCTCGAACGGCAACTTGTAGGCGATCGAGTCGACGGCCGTGATGTCGAGCAGGTAGCAGACGGCGCTGTTGGCGGCCGAGCCGCGCCCCTGACACAGGATGCCGCGGCGTCGCGCTTCTTGCACGATGCCCCACACGATGAGGAAGTACCCGGGGAAGTCCTTCATCTCGATGACGCCGAGTTCGCGCTCGATGCGCTCCCGGTCTTCGGATCTCAGATTCGGATACTTGCGCGGCACCGCCTCCCAGACGAGGTGACGCAGGTACGACATCGGGGTGTGCCCCTCCGGCACCTTCTGCTTCGGCAGGGCGGGTTTGGCCCGGCGGAGCGGGAAGGCGAGCTCGTCGGCGAGCGAGACGGTGCGGGAGACCGCGCCGGGATACCGGGCGAACCGCCGCGTCATCTCGGCCCCCGACCGCAGGTGCGCCCCCGCGTGAGCAGGGAGCCATCCGTCGAGCTCGTCGAGCCCCCGCCCCGCCCGCACCGCGGCGACGGCCGCGGCGAGCAGTTCTCGACGCGGAACGGCGTAGTGCACGTTGTTGGTGGCGAGGATCGGCAGCCCGCGCTCTGCGGCGAGGCCGGCGAGCACGTCGTTCGTGCGGCTGTCGAGAGGGTCGCCGTGGTTCATCAGCTCGACGTGCACGGCGTCGCGGCCGAAGAGCGCGATCAGACGGTCGAGTTCGGTCGCCGCAGCATCCGGCCCCGACTGCGCAAGCGCACGGCGCACGGCGCCCTTGCGGCACCCGGTGAGCACCGCCCACTGCGGGTCGCCCGGGCCGCCCGATCGTTCGCCGAGCTCATCGAGGTCGTATACCGGGCGCCCCTTCTCGGCGCCGCGCAGCTGCGCGGAGGTGAGAGCGGCGGCGAGGCGGTGGTAGCCCTCTTCGCCGCGCGCGAGCACCAACAGATGGGAGCCCGCGGGATCGGGCTCGCCGTTCTGCGGCTGGGGCAGCTCGAGCGAGAGCTCGGCCCCGAACACCGTCTTCACCTGCAGGTGCTCGGCGGCCTCGGCGAACCGCACGATGCCGTAGAAGCCGTCGTGATCGCTGATCGCGAGGGCGTGGAGCCCGAGCCGCTCGGCCTCTTCGGCCAGCTCTTCGGGCGACGACGCCCCGTCGAGGAAGGAGTAGGAGGAATGCGCGTGCAACTCGGCGTAGGGCACCGACTGCGCGGGCCGCTCGATCTCGGGCGTGACGTAGGCGCCGCGCTTGTGCGACCACGCCGGGCTGTCTCCGCCGTCGGCGCCCGCGGGCGTCTCGCGAGGGCGCCGGGCATCGCTGAGCGCGCGCTCGAGCTCCGACCACGGCACGGGGGGATTGTGCCAACCCATCAGCGGGGTCTCCTGCCGTCAGTCATAGCGACCCTCGGCTCTCCACTCGCCGGCTTCGCAGATCAGCAGCCACGCCGCTCCCTCGGCGTCGACGATCTGGAACCGATGGGCGAACCGCGCGCGCAGCGGATCCCACCCCCGCTCGCTGATCGGCCACGGCC
Source organism: Microbacterium sp. AG1240 (assembly GCF_003635115.1). Classification (GTDB taxonomy): domain Bacteria; phylum Actinomycetota; class Actinomycetes; order Actinomycetales; family Microbacteriaceae; genus Microbacterium. The sequence continues at coordinate 386,247 of NZ_RBXJ01000002.1, read as the reverse complement.
CCGCCCACGCCTCGATACGGCGGCGGCGGCCTGCGGCGTCGAGGTGGGCCGGAGGCGCGCTCAGCACCTCGCGCTCCCCCACCGACACCGCCGCACCCGCGATGTCGGTCACCTCGACCAGTCGCGGCTCGGGGAACACCGTCGCCGGCAGCGGGTCGGGGAGGCTCCCCGGCCACGGCCGGGCACGCTCCTTCGTGGTGACGGCCCGGTCACCCCAGGGCACGGGCACCTGCCGCTCGGCCAGCCAGCGCCCGCCACCGATGACCGGTGTGACGACGCTCCGATGCCCCAGCATCGCCTGCACGCGCGACAGGGCATGGTGCACGCGTTCGTCGGTGCCCGCCCCGAAGAGACCCTTGGCGTGATGGGAGGCGGCGTCGACCGCCTCGGGAGAGATGCGCACCCCGGCGACGCCCATGCGGAAGACGTCTTTGCCCCCTTCCGCGAGCTGCCATCGCACCCGGTCGACCACGGCCGAAGCATCGAACGATCCCGGGTGCAGCCACACCCGCTCGCTGCGTTCCCCGCGATCGCCGATGAGCTCGACCCGCAGCTCGGTGCAGACCAGGTCGAGCGCGCCCAGACCCGTCACGAACGCGTCGGCCGCCATTCGCATACCGAACGCGATCTGGTCGGCGAGCTCGAGCGGAGGCTCGAAGGCGACCTCGCGATGCAGCTCGGGAGGGGGCGTGCGCGGCTGCACCGGCCGCGAATCGCCGCCCGCCGCGAGCGCGTGGGAGCGCACCCCCGGCTCGCCGAAGCGCTCCCGCACCCGATCGACCTCCATCTCGGCGAAGGCGCCGAGGGTGTGCACGCCGAGACGGGCAAGGAGCCCGGCGAACTCCCCCACGGCGTTCGACGGCGCGATCGAGGCATCGAGCACCGTGACCGGCAGCGGCGACAGGAACGCCCCGGCCTCCCCGGCGGGCACCACGCGCACCGGCGCCTCCACGCGGGTGGCCCGCGCGGCCTGTTCGGCCGTGAACGGACCGTCGGCCACACCCGCCCGCACCCCCGTGATCCCCTGTTCCTCGAGGGTCGCGAGCATCACGTGCGCGGCCTCCGCCTCGCCGCCGTAGTAGCGCGCGGGGCCTCGGGCGCGCAGCGCGCAGAGCCCGGCGCGCACGATCTGCACCCCCGGGGCGATCTGCTCGATGCGCGCCACCACGGGCGAGAAGACACGGTGGTCTCGCGTCTCGTCGGCCGCGATCACCACCAGTCGGGGGCAGGCCGCTTGGGCGTCGCGTCGGCGCTGCCCCCGCCGCACGCCCTGTTCACGCGCCGACGCCGAGCACGCGACGACGAGATTGCGCTCGAACACGGCGATCGGCGCCCCCGCTCTCGCTGCGGCCGACGTGGTCGCCTCGCGTAGGTACGCGGTGACCGGCCAATCGGGAAACCAGAGCACGAGGCTTCGGGTGGGCTCGTGCATCAGCCGGCCGCCGCCGTCTCGTAGGCATCGGGAACGGCCCGCAGACGAGGCGGCGCCACGGCCTGCTCGAGAAGGCTCACCGTTCCGTCTGCGGCGGGCAGCAGCATCCGTGCGCGTCGGGCCCCCGGCGAGCGCCGATGCGTCACCGTGACCGTGAGCTCTCGCCCCGAGAGATAGCCGTGCCCATCGCCGAGGCCCGCCCACCGCGGGTCGGCGACGTCGATCGTGGCCTCGGCCTGCGGCCACGCACCCTGGACGAGCAGCACGGTTCCCCGATCGCGCAGACGCGCCGCCAGCCGGGCGACCTCTTTCTCGGACACCCTCGACGGCGGACGCACGGCGACCACGGGCAGCACCTCGGCGATCGTCGCGGTGACCGCCAGCCACCGGGGCCCGGGGTCGGGCACGAACACCAGCCGGTCGAGGTCGAGACCGTACCGCTCTGCCGCCTCGGCACCGAGCTCGGGCATGCCGATGGCGCCGCACCATGCGCCGTCTTGCGAGGGTCGCGCCATGAGAGCGAGCAGCAGCGACGCCGACGGGCTGAGCGCATAGGCCGAGCCGGGGCGCAGCCCGCCGCCCGGAAGCAGCGACGTGAAGGCCGGATGCGTCGGCAGCACGGGCGCGTCGAGACGACGCCCCTGCATCCGTTCGAGCTGCGCGCGCAGCTCGTGGATGTCGCTCACCGCCTCGGCGCTTCTCGCCATCGTCGCCCTCATCGGATCAGGCTAGAACTTATGTTCTAGCGAATCAAGATGAGTCGAGACTATGCACGGCCTCCGACATCGAGAATCGGGCGATATCCGTCAGATATGTTCGATACTCCGCACCACGTCGGCCGTCGCGGCGATCTTCGCGAATCCGCCGCCCTGCAGCACCAGAGCCGTCGCCGCCATCAGTTCGTCGGCCGATCTCTCCACACGGCCGAGCCCCGGCACGTCGGTGGCGAGGTCGAACGTGCGCGTGGCATCGAGGGCGACCGTGACGTCATAGCCGAGGTTGCCCGCCATCCGCGCCGTCGTCTCCACGCACATGTTGGTCTGGATGCCGCAGATCACCAGGGAACGGATGCTGCGCTCCTGCAACCATGCGTGCAGATCGGGTTCTCCGTAGAACGCCGAGTTGACGTCCTTCGTCACCAGCAGCGAAGCGGTCGCCTCGGCCACCGGATCGATCAGCGCGTTGCCCGCAGCATCCGGATGCAGCGGCGAACCCGGCGACCGCGATTCGTGACGAACGACCACGACCGGCTCACCGGCGCCCTGCCACGCCGCGACGAGGGCGGTGACGTTGCGTTCGCAGTCGGGGTTGGTCGTCGCACCCCAGAACTCGAGGTCGTCGAATCCGCGTTGCATGTCGATGACGAGAAGTGCCTGCACCATGCCCCCACTCCACCACAGGTCGACGACACCCGGCCGTTCTGAGCCGAACCCGCACGAATTCGCCGAACCCGCACGGTATTGACCGCAACGGCATGGCCGTTCGGCGAGACCACACGGTCTCGACGACGGGAGACAGCGCTAGGCCGCGAGGGCGAGGTAGGGCTCCCAGCGCGGGTCGGCGCGCTCGGTGCCGCGCACGGTCCACTGTCCACCACGGGGGGCCTGCGGCACGAGGCGCAGCTCCCAGTGCATCTCCTGGGGCGTGCGGTCGCTCTTGATGTTGTTGCAGCGCAGGCAGCAGGCCACGAGGTTCTCCCATGTGTCCTTGCCACCGCGCGACCGCGGCATCACGTGGTCGATCGTCGAGGCCGCCTTGCCGCAGTAGGCGCAGCGGTGCGCGTCACGACGCAGCACTCCGCGCCGGGTGACCGGCACCCGACGCGCGCCCGGCACTCGCACATAGCGCGAGAGCACGATCACCGCCGGGCGATCCCAGTGACCGGTGCTCCCCCACACCGGTTCGCCTTCGACGTGTTCGACCACGGTGGCCTTATCGCTCATGACGAGCACCAGGGCTCGTTTGAACGACACCACCGCGAGCGGTTCGTAGCCCGCGTTGAGTACCAGAGTGCGCATGTCGGCATCCTCTCGAACGGTCCGGGACGGCTTCCCGGGTTATTCGACCTGCGACGCGTCGATCTGCGGAGGGTATGAAAAAAGCGCTGTCTTACAGACAGCGCCAGGCGGCCGCGGTTTCACCGCAGCATCCGATCACACGATGCCGAAGGACGAGCAGACCGAGCGCATCCATGGTTCGGATACGTGGTGTCGCGCCCATCGGCTTCCTCCGCTTCTCTCTACGTCGAGGAAAGGGTAACCCACCGCGACACGCCCGAGGGTCGCCGAAAGGGGAAACAAAAAGCGGCGTGTCGGAGAACGAATGCTCCGACACGCCGCTTCGACGTTGTTGCGGGACTCAGCCGGCGTTCTGCTCGAGCCAGGCCCACGGGTCGACGACCGCGTTGTTGATGTGCACCTCGAAGTGGAGGTGGCACGCGGTGGAGCTGCCGGTGCTGCCGACGACGCCGATCAGCTGGCCGGCTTCGACCGTCTGCCCCGACTGCACCTGGCGGCTGCCGTAGGTCATGTGGCCGTAGAGCGTGCTCACGCGCTGGCCGTTGATCACGTGGTCGATCGTGACGGCGACGCCGTAGCCGCCGAAGCTCTCCTGCGAGACGCGCACGACACCGGCTGCTGCGGCGAAGAGCGGGGTACCGCACGAGGCGAGGAGGTCGACGCCCTGGTGGTAGCCCGAGTCCCAGAGGCCGCGGCCCTTGGTGAAGCCCTGGATCGGCCAGCGCACCTCGCCCGAACCCGGGGCGGTCATCGACAGGTCGATCGGGGTGGAGTTCGTGGAGTTCGCCGACGACGAGGTCGACGTGGTGCGCGCGGCGGCGGCGACCTGACGGGCGCGCTCGGCAGCGGCCTCGGCGGCCTTCTTCTTGTCGATCTCTTCCGACGTCGTCGCGGAGTAGCTGCTGCGGTCGAGCTGCGCGACCGTGGCGTCAGAGGCGACGACGAGCGACTGCGCATCGGCGGCGGCGGCCTGCTGCAGGGTCTTCGTCTCGGCCTCGGGGCGGAACGCGGCGTAGGCGGGCAACGCGACGGTGGCGATCAGACCGACGACCATCGTGAAGATGACGGCGCTGCGCACCGGACGCGAGCCCGAACGGGGGCGAGCGGATGCGGCGACCGGAGCGGATGCTGCGACGGTGCGCGCGACGGGTCGGGCGGCGCGTGAACGAGGGGTGCGTCGTTCACGGTTCCTGCGAGTGAGATCGGTCGCGGTCTGCTCGGGTGCAGATGCGTCCGAATCGGTTGGTTCAGCCAAACTTTTCCTCCGGCGCCTCTGCGTGGAACGCTGACTCGTCGACACTCGGTGTGGGGCACGATGTGCGGGCTTCACCCTCTGCGGACGACGAGCCGATGAGGCAATCTGCGAGGGGTCCGTTGGCGGGCTTCTCGCCTGTGGACTGGGGCCACGCTACCCGAAGGTAACGAATAAGTCACGCTGAGCCGGAACACCAGTGGATAACCCCGTACCCCCGGCGCCCCGGGAGGGTCAGCGGGCGTCGACGAGGAAGATGTGCGAGGCGACCTCGACGGGCAGTTCGAGCCCCTCGTCGCTGCCGTCCATCTCGACGAGCACGTATCCCTCGTTGAAGCGGTAGCTGCCCGTCGCGCCGGGCATCACTCCGGCCTCCTTGAGCTGCTGCAGCAGTTCGGGATCGACCTGGGCGGGCTCCGCGAGACGACGCACGGTGCCGGTGATCGGAGCGCCCTCGTCGGTCAGTTTGCGCACGAGACCGACGACGCCCTGCTCGAAGGTGTTGGCGGGGTGATCGCCGAGCTGGTCGAGTCCGGGGATGGGGTTTCCGTAGGGCGACTCGGTCGGGTGCCCGAGCAGTTCGACGAGGCGTCGCTCGACCTGCTCGCTCATCACGTGCTCCCACCGGCATGCCTCTTCGTGCACGTAGGCCCAGTCGAGTCCGATCACGTCGCTGAGCAGGCGCTCGGCGAGGCGGTGCTTGCGCATGACGTCGACGGCCTTCTGGCGCCCGGCGTCGGTCAGTTCGAGGCGTCGGTCTTCGGAGACGACGACGAGTCCGTCGCGCTCCATACGACCGACGGTCTGCGAGACCGTGGGGCCGGAGTGACCGAGTCGCTCCGAGATGCGCGCACGCAGCGGAACGATGTTCTCCTCCTCGAGCTCGAGGATCGTGCGGAGATACATCTCGGTGGTGTCGATGAGATCTGTCATGGGGTCCTCAGGCGTGCGAAGGGAGTCGCTCCAGCCTATCCGCTGCCCCGTGCCCCCGGCCGGGGCGGCCGAGCGGCTGCTCGGGCGGACCCTAGAATCGACGCATGTCGCACGTGGAACTGCCGAAGGACCTCCTGCCCACCGACGGTCGATTCGGCTGCGGGCCGTCGAAGATCCGCGGGGCCCAGCTCGAAGCCCTCGTCACCCGCGGCGCGGGGATCCTCGGCACCTCGCACCGCCAGGCCCCCGTGAAGAACCTCGTCGGCAGCGTGCGCGCGCAGCTGGCGGAGCTCTTCCGCCTGCCCGACGGCTACGAGATCATCGTCGGCAACGGCGGGTCGACCGCGTTCTGGGACGCCGCCGCCTTCGGACTGATCGAGAACCGCAGCCAGAACCTGGTCTTCGGAGAGTTCGGCGGCAAGTTCGCCGCCGCCGCTGCCGCGCCGTGGCTGCAGGCGCCCGACGTGCGAAAGGCCGAGCCCGGGTCGCGCACCACCGCCGAGCCGGTCGACGGCGTCGACGTCTACGCCTGGCCGCACAACGAGACCTCGACGGGCGTCGCGGCGACGATCACCCGCGTCGAGGCCGATCCGGGCGCCCTGACCGTCATCGATGCGACAAGCGCCGCGGGCGGCATCGACTTCGACGTCACTCAGGCCGACGTCTACTACTTCGCTCCGCAGAAGAACCTCGGCTCCGACGGCGGACTCTGGTTCGCCGCGGTCTCACCCGCGGCCATCGAGCGCATCGAGCGGATCGCCGCATCCGACCGCTACATCCCCGAGTTCCTCAGCCTCAAGAACGCCCTCGACAACTCCCGGCTGCAGCAGACGCTCAACACCCCCGCCGTCACGACCCTGCTGCTTCTCGACGAGCAGCTCTCGTGGATCGCGGGCAACGGCGGGCTGGCGTGGGCGGATGCGCGCACGCGCGAGTCGTCGGGCGCGCTGTACGAGTGGGCCGAGGCGTCGAGCATCGCGACGCCGTTCGTGGCCGAGCCGGCCGACCGGTCGCCCGTCGTGGTCACCATCGACTTCGACGCGAACGTCAATGCCGCCGCGGTGGCCCAGAGCCTGCGCGCCAACGGCATCGTCGACACCGAGCCCTACCGCAAGCTCGGGCGCAACCAGCTGCGCGTCGCGACCTTCGTCTCGATCGAGCCCGACGACGTGCGCCAGCTCATCCGCTCGATCGACTACACGATCGAGCGCCTCTGACCGACGCCGGAACGAGAATCGGCGCGGCGCACGGGATTCCGTGCGCCGCGCCGATTCTCATTTCTGGTCCTGATCGTGCAGGACGGATGCTGCGGAGCGACTACCGCTCGTCGGACGCGGGCTCCGACCGGTCGAAGTACTCTTCGTCCTCGTCGGGGTCCTCCCCGTCGGAGTCGTCGTCCTGCGCCGTGGCGTCGTCGAGCTCGTCGATCTCGACACCGTCGATGTCGCCGCCGTGGGTGCGGCTCACGCCCTCGTCGTCGTCATCATCGTCTTCTTCGTCGTCTTCGAACTCGTCGTCGGACTCGTCATCATCGTCGTCCGACTCGGATGCTTCGGCGAGCGCCGTCTGCGCGGCCTGGTAGTCGGCGAGACGCTCGGCCCACGGCACCCAGTCGGGGGCGAGGAGCGCACCGTCGCCGGGCAGCAGCTCGACCTCGAGCACGGTGGGGGCTTCGCCCTCGACGCGAGCGAGCGACACGGTCCAGAACCAGCCCGGGTATCCGGGGAGGGTCGTGGCGAAGCGCAGAGAGACGACGCCGTCGTCTTCGAGCGTGTACCCGGCGGGGGCGCCGATCGAGGAGACGGGCGTCACCTCCGCGAGTGCGGCGATCGCGAGGTCGTGCGCCGCCAGCAGCTCGGCGTCGGCCGGCTCAGGCTTCGAAGTCATCGGCTACCTTGCGCAGGACCGCGGCGATCTTCTTGGAGTGCGAACCGCTCGGGTAGCGGCCCCGGCGGAGGTCGCCGCCGATGCCGTCGAGCAGCTTCACGAGGTCTTCGACGATGATCGCCATGTCGTCCGCGGGCTTGCGCGCACGCTTCGCGAGGCTGGGGGGCGCGTCGAGCACGCGCACCGAGAGGGCCTGGAGGCCGCGCTTGCCGTCGGCGACGCCGAACTCGAGTCGTGCGCCGGCCTTGAGGGCAGGGGTGCCTTCGGGCAGCGCCGTGGCGTGGAGGAAGACGTCCTGGCCGTCATCGGTGGTGATGAAGCCGAACCCCTTCTCCTCGTCGTAGAACCTGACTTTGCCGGTGGGCATGGCACAACCTCGCTGGGAGAACGGGAGTCCGTGCGTGCACGGACTCTGGAGTCGGGGCAGGCGAGCCCCTCCTCCAGCCTACGACACGCCCGGCAGGCGCTAGGCTGAGCGAGATGAGTCCCACAGCCCGCGAAGACATGCCGGTCCGCCGCATCGACCGCATCCTCGCGTTCATGTCGATCGGTCTCCTGGTGCTCTCCGTCGGTTGCTTCTTCGCGGTGCTCATCTCCCGCCCCGCCGGCGTCACCAACTATTCCGAGGGCCTGTGGCCCGCGGTGATCCTGCTCCCGAGCTTCGGGCTCCCCCTCGCCTTCGCGCTGATCGTCGCTGTGCTGGTGATGAGCTTCGTCAGAAGGGCTCGGGCCAACAAGGGTCGCTGAGCATGCCTCCCGCCTCCGATCAACGCGCGCTCGCGTCCACTCTCGCCGAGCGCGACGACGCGGAGCTCGCGACGCTGCTCTCCGTACGAGGCGTCTCTGCCACGGCAACGTGGCGTGATCTCTACGACGCCGCCGAGGCGTTCCTCGAACCCGGCGCCGTCAGCCGCGCCCTCGACGCGCTCCCGTCCGCCGCAGCCGTCGCCCTCGCCGAGGCCGTGACCACGCAGGCCGCCGTCGCCGCCCCCGCGCGCGCCGACCTCGCCGCGCGCGCGCTCGCGACGATCGACGGCGACGTGTTCCAGGCCGTGGGCGACGTCGTGCGCGAGCGCCTCCCCCTCATCGAACCCACCGAGGCCGTGCGGCCCGACTCGACCCCCGACGACGACGCCGCCGCCGCGGAACGGGCGTTCACCTCCGCCGCATCCCTCGCCGATCTGCTGCTGCTGTGCCTCGAGGCTCCCCTGGGGCGCATCGGGTCGGGCACTCTCGGCGCGGTAGATCGACGCCGTCTCGTGGAGGCGGGGGCCATCACCCAGGCCGAAGACGCCGACCCCCTGGTCGAGGTCGCCGACGCGGGCGGCCTCATCGTCGGACGCGAGCGCACCTGGCTGGTGACGCGCTCCGGACGGGAATGGCTGCACGCGACGACCGCCTCCCGCTGGGAGACGCTGGCCCTCCGACTGCGCGATGCGCTGCCCGAAGCCCTCCGCTCGCCGACCGGCGGCTGGATCCCCGCGGTCGAATGGCCCTCCGCCTACCCGTTCCAGCGGTCGTGGCCGGCCGTGGCCGAGCAGTGGCGACGCCGCTGGGTCGCCTGGGGCCTGTTCACCCCGGCCGGCGCCGAGCCGAGCTGGGTCGCCCCGCTCGCCCGCGGCGAGGGTGTCGACGCCGACGTCTGGGCACGGATGCTGCCGACCGAGGTCGACCGGCTGTACCTGCAGAACGACCTCACCGCCATCGCCCCCGGTCCGTTGGCCCCCGAGCTCGACGTGCGCCTGCGCACGATGGCCAACCGCGAGTCGCGCGCCCAGGCGACGACCTACCGCTTCACCGCGACGACCATCGGCGCGGCGATCACGGCCGGCGAGACCGCGGAGTCGCTGCGCGACTTTCTCGAGACGGTGTCTCTGACGGGGCTCCCGCAGCCTCTCGCGTACGTCATCGAGAGCACGGCCGCCCGCCACGGTCTCATCCGCGTCGAGCGCGACGAAGCATCCGCGCTCACCCGTGTCGTGAGCGAAGATCCGGCGACGATCGCGACGATCGCCGTCGACCAGGCGCTGCGCTCGCTCGGCCTCGTGCGCGAGGGCGACGACCTCATCTCGCGGGTCCCCGCCGACAGCGTCTACTGGGCCCTGGCCGACGCCCGCTACCCGGTGATCGCCGTCGACGGCGCAGGGTCGACGCGCACCCTCGACCGCTCACGGATCGCCGACGACCCCTCCCCCGCATCGACGACCGACAAATACGCGGCCCTCCTGCTGCGCCTGCGGTCGGGCGGCTCGGACGGCGACGCCGCGTGGCTCGAGCGCGAACTCGATCACGCGGTGCGCGCCCGCGCCGTCGTCGACGTCGTCGTGAGCCTCCCCGACTCCAGCACGCGCACCTTCCGCCTTGAGGCCACCGGGCTCGGCGGTGGCCGCCTGCGCGGACGCGACCGCGGCGCCGACGTCGAGCGCACGCTGCCCCTGCGCAGCATCGTGAGCGTGCACCCCGTCGCGTGAACGGGCGACCGCACCGCCTCGACGACCTGCCCGCACGGTAGAATCGGTCCTTATGGCTGACGGCCCCCTCATCGTCCAGAGCGACCGCACGGTGCTTCTCGAAGTGGCGCACCCCGACGCTGAGAGCGCCCGGCACGAGCTGGCGGTCTTCGCCGAGCTCGAGCGTGCTCCCGAGCACATCCACACCTACCGCATCACCCGCCTCGGGCTGTGGAACGCCCGCGCCGCCGGGCACACCGCCGAAGACATGCTCGACACCCTGAGCCGCTGGACGCGCTTCCCCGTGCCCGCCTCGGTGACGATCGACATCAGCGAGACCGTGAACCGCTACGGGCGCCTCGTCATCGAACGAGACGCCGAGGGCGCGCTCGTGCTGAGGTCGACGGATGCTGCGGTGCTGGCCGAGGTCGCCCGCAACAAGCGCATCCAGCCGCTCCTCATCGGTCGCCCCTCCCCCGACTCGTTCGCGGTGGACGCGTGGGCGCGCGGTCACATCAAGCAGGAGCTGCTGAAGATCGGCTGGCCCGCCGAAGACCTTGCCGGCTACACCCCCGGAACCCCGCACGAGATCGACCTGGCCGAGGACGGCTGGACGCTCCGCCCCTACCAGCGGCAGGCGGTCGACACCTTCACCGAGGGCGGGTCGGGCGTCGTGGTTCTCCCCTGCGGCGCGGGCAAGACCCTCGTCGGGGCGGCCGCCATGGCCGACACGAAGACCACCACGCTGATCCTCGTGACGAACACCGTCAGCGCCCGGCAGTGGCGCGACGAGCTGCTGCGGCGCACGTCGCTCACCCCGGAGGAGATCGGGGAGTATTCGGGGCAGGCGAAGGAGATCAAGCCGGTCACCATCGCCACCTACCAGATTCTCACCGCCAAGCGCGGCGGCCAGTACGCCCACCTCGCTCTCCTCGACGCCCTCGACTGGGGCCTGGTGGTCTACGACGAGGTGCACCTGCTGCCCGCACCGGTGTTCAAGCTGACCGCCGATCTGCAGGCACGGCGTCGGCTGGGACTCACGGCCACGCTCGTCCGCGAGGACGGGCGGGAGGGCGACGTCTTCAGCCTCATCGGCCCGAAGCGGTTCGACGCGCCGTGGAAGGAGATCGAGGCCCAGGGCTTCATCTCTCCGGCCGCCTGCTACGAGGTGCGCGTAGACCTCCCCGACGGCGACCGCATGGAGTACGCGGCGGCCGCCGACGAAGACCGCTACCGCATCGCGGCCACCGCGCCCGCGAAGATCGACGTGGTGCGCGGACTCGTCGAGCGCCACTCCGGCGAGCGCATCCTCGTGATCGGCCAGTACCTCGACCAGATCGACCTGCTCTCCGAGTCGCTGGGGGCCCCGAAGATCACCGGTGCGACCCCGATCCCCGAGCGCGAGGAGCTCTTCCAGGCGTTCCGCGTCGGCGAGATCTCGGTGCTCGTCGTGTCGAAGGTCGCGAACTTCTCGATCGACCTGCCCGAAGCATCCGTCGCCATCCAGGTCTCCGGATCGTTCGGGTCGCGCCAGGAGGAGGCCCAGCGCCTCGGGCGCCTGCTGCGCCCCAAGAAATCGGGCAACACGGCCAGCTTCTACACCCTGATCGCCCGCGACACGGTCGACCAGGACTTCGCCCAGAACCGGCAGCGCTTCCTCGCCGAGCAGGGCTACGCGTACACGATCCTCGACGCCGACGGCATCCTCGCGCCCGCCGCGTAGCCGCCGATCCGTTCGATATCAGCCCATCCATCATCGACTTCGCGATAATGAGGCCATGAACGCACCGCGCATCCTCGTCGTGGACGACGAACCCAACATCCGCGACCTGCTCATCACGAGTCTGCGTTTCGCCGGATTCCAGGTCCGGGCCGTGGCCAACGGCGCACAGACCATCTCGGCCGTACTCGAAGAGGAACCCGACCTCATCGTGCTCGACGTGATGCTGCCCGACATGAACGGGTTCAGCGTCACCAAGCGCCTCCGCGGCGCGGGATACACCGCGCCCATCCTCTTCCTCACGGCGAAGGACGAGACCGAGGACAAGATCACGGGTCTGAACTCCGGCGGCGACGACTACGTCACGAAGCCCTTCAGCCTCGACGAGATCGTCGCCCGCATCCAGGCGATCCTCCGCCGCACGATGCAGGCCGACGAGGAGTCGGTGATCCGTGCGGGCGAGCTCACCATGGACCAGGACACCCACGACGTCACCATCGGCGACGTCTCGATCGACCTGAGCCCCACCGAGTTCAAGCTGCTGCGCTACCTCATGCTCAATCCGAACCGGGTGCTGTCGAAGGCGCAGATCCTCGACCACGTCTGGGAGTACGACTTCAATGGCGACGCGGGAATCGTGGAGAGCTACATCTCCTACCTGCGGCGCAAGATCGACCCGCACTCCACCGAGCCGCTCATCCAGACCAAGCGCGGCTTCGGGTACATGCTCAAGGCGGGCAAGACCGTCTGACCCACCGCAGAGCCGTGAGGCACGATCGGGGGTCATCCTGAGCGACACACACGACGCCGTCACCCATTGGTGGCGCGGCCTCAGCCTGCGCGCGAAGGTCACCGGGGTCACGGTGGCCCTGCTCGCCATCGGGCTGTTCGCCGCCGGCATGGGCACGATGGCGTTCCTGCGCAACACGCTCATCGTCAACCTCGACGCCAGCCTCCAGCAGGCGGTGACGACCGACATCGGCAGCACGGTGTTCGACATCCAGAACCTCGGCGGCGTGCTCAGTCTCACCGCGACCGACACCAGTCCTCCCGTCGGCAACGTCCTGGCCATCTACGGCCCCGACGGCGACCTGGAGGCCGTGGCGAGCACCGTGCCGGCCGCGGACCGACCACTGCTCCCCGAGACGTTCACCCTGGAGCGGAGCTCCGTGCAGGGAACGACCGCATTCCCCCTGACCGCGTCCGAGACCGGCTCGGCCTTCCACGCCAGTGTGGACTTCTTCGAGGCTCCCGGCGGGATCCTCTATACGCAGTTGCTCGCCCAGTCGCTCGCTCCGACCGAGCGCGTGGTCGGCACGTTCGTGGGCATCTACAGCGTGCTCGCGCTGCTCATCCTCGTCGCCAGCGCGATCGCGACGCGCTATCTCGTCACCCTGACCTTCCGCGGACTCGGGCAGGTGGAGACGACCGCGATGGCGATCGCCGCCGGTGACTTCAGTCAGCGCATGGCCGACGTCGTGCCCGGCACGGAGGTCGGCCGACTGAAGGCCGCCATCAACACCATGCTCGGGCGCGTCGACGCCTCCCTTCGTCAACGCGACGCGACGGTGCGCCAGATGCGGCGGTTCATCGGCGACGCCAGCCATGAGCTGCGGACGCCGCTGGTGACGGTGCGCGGGTATGCCGAGCTCTACCGCATGGGCGCCATCCGCAGCGAAGACGACGTGGCGCAGTCGATGGAACGCATCGAGAAGGAGGCGATCCGCATGGGCGTGCTCGTCGAAGACCTCCTGGCCCTCGCCCGCCTCGACGAGAGACGAGACGTCGAGATCGTGCCGATCGACCTGCGGCCACTGGCCCGCGACGCCGCGCTCGACCTGCGCGCCGCATCGCCGCAGCGCGTCGTCACGGTCGACGACACGACCGAGATCACCCCTCCCCCCGCCCCTGAGCCGCCTCCCGTGCCCGAAGAACCCACGGAACCCGCCGAACCGAAGCCGCCCGCAGACGGCCGACGCCGAACGATCCCGGCGACGTCGGCCATCGCCATCGCGGGCGCGACCTTCTCGCGCCTGCGCCGCCGTCCGCGCACCGACGGCACGCAGGCGGATCTCGTGCTGGAGCCGGAGCCCGAGGTCGTCGAGCCCATCGTGCTCGGGGAGGAGAACCGCATCCGTCAGGTCATCGCGAACCTCCTCGGCAATGCGCGACGGTTCACGGCCGACGACTCGCCCATCGGTCTGCGCGTCGGAGCCGATCGGGAGGCGGGCATGGGCTGGATCGAGATCATCGATCACGGCGAGGGCGTGCCCGAGCAGATCCGCGACCAGATCTTCCAGCGCTTCTGGCGCGCCGACACCTCGCGCACCCGAGAGACGGGCGGTGCGGGTCTGGGCCTGTCGATCGTGGCGTCGATCGTCGACGCGCTGAACGGCACCGTCTCGGTCACCGACACTCCGGGCGGCGGCGCGACCTTCCGCGTCTCGCTCCCGCTCGTCGACACCACCCCCGAGGCACCCGACGAAGGGCTCGACACGCAGCCGCTGCCCCGGCAAGACCTGCCGACCTCCCGCTGAGGCCCTCTCCCGCGCAACGTGCGGAGGAGATCTCACCGGCGGCTGACGCTCGCGGCGCGAGCGATCCTCCGCTCGTGAGATCCCCTCCCGCGGTGACGCGACGTTCGCCCCTCCCCAGGCGCCCCGCGCCGGCGTCTGTGCACGGCGGCGCGACCGGCGGGCGGGCGGCCGTACTCGGCGGCCTAGCGTGGCGGCATCCATCGAAAGGAGCCCCCTTGGCCAGATTCTCCGTCGACAGCGACGAGGTGCTCACCGCCACCTCGCTCGTGCAGGGCACGGTCGGCCGACTCGAGTCCGAGTCGACCGCGCTGCTGTCTCAGCTCACCCGACTGCAGGGCTCGTGGACCGGCTCGGCCGCGATCGCGTTCCAGGGGGTCGTCGAACGTTGGCGCACGACTCAGCGTCAGGTCGAAGAGAGCCTCGCCGACATCAACGGCGCCCTCACCGCGGCCGGGCGTCAGTACGCCGACGTCGAGCAGGCGAGCACGAGCCTCTTCCGCTGACTCCAACGAAAGAACGGCCCCTCCGAAGCGGAGGGGCCGTTCTTTTCGACTATGCGTGGATCAGAAGTCCATGCCGCCGGTCGGGTCGCCGGCCGGAGCCGCCGCCTTCTCGGGCTTGTCGGCGACGACGGCCTCGGTCGTGAGGAACAGGCCCGCGATGGATGCTGCGTTCTGCAGCGCCGAGCGCGTCACCTTGGCCGGGTCGATGATGCCCTGCTCGAACAGGTCGCCGTATTCGCCGGTCGCGGCGTTGAGGCCGTGTCCGACGGGGAGCTCCGCGACCTTGTTCGCGACGACACCGGGCTCGAGACCGGCGTTCAGCGCGATCTGCTTGAGCGGGGCCTCGATCGCGACACGCACGATGTTGGCACCGGTCGCCTCGTCGCCCGTGAGCGAGAGGGTCGCCAGGGCGACCTTGCCGGCCTGGATGAGTGCGACGCCACCACCGGCGACGATGCCCTCTTCGACGGCCGCCTTCGCGTTGCGAACGGCGTCTTCGATGCGGTGCTTGCGCTCCTTGAGCTCGACCTCGGTCGCCGCACCCGCCTTGATGACGGCGACGCCGCCGGCGAGCTTGGCGAGGCGCTCCTGGAGCTTCTCGCGGTCGTAGTCGCTGTCGGTGTTCTCGATCTCGCGGCGGATCTGGGTCACGCGACCCTCGATCTGAGCCGAGTCGCCCGCACCCTCGACGATGGTCGTCTCGTCCTTGGTGATGATGACCTTGCGCGCACGGCCGAGCAGGTCGGTCGTGGCGTTCTCGAGCTTGAGGCCGACCTCTTCGGTGATGACCTGGCCGCCGGTGAGGATCGCGATGTCCTGCAGCTGCGCCTTGCGACGGTCACCGAAGCCGGGAGCCTTGACGGCGACCGACTTGAAGATGCCGCGGATCTTGTTGAGCACCAGAGTCGCGAGAGCTTCGCCCTCGACGTCCTCGGCGATGATGAGGAGCTCCTTGCCCTCCTGGATCACCTTGTCGACGATCGGAAGGAGATCCTTGATGTTCGAGATCTTCTGGTTCGCGATCAGGATGTAGGGGTCTTCGAAGACCGCTTCCTGGCGCTCGGGGTCGGTCACGAAGTAGGGGTTGATGTACCCCTTGTCGAAACGCATACCCTCGGTGAGCTCGAGCTCGGTTCCGAAGGTGTTCGACTCCTCGACGGTGACGACGCCTTCCTTGCCGACCTTGTCGATGGCCTCGGCGATGAGCTCGCCGATGGCGGGGTCAGCGGCCGAGATCGATGCGGTCGCGGCGATCTGAGCCTTGCCGTCGACCTCCTTCGCGCTGGCGAGGAGCTCGTCGGTGATGGCCTTGACGGCCTTCTCGATGCCCTTCTTGAGCGAGATGGGGTCTGCGCCGGCTGCGACGTTGCGCAGGCCTTCGCGAACGAGTGCCTGAGCGAGCACCGTGGCCGTCGTCGTACCGTCACCGGCGACGTCGTCGGTCTTCTTGGCGACCTCCTTGACGAGCTCGGCGCCGATCTTCTCGAACGGGTCGTCGAGTTCGATCTCCTTGGCGATCGAGACGCCGTCGTTCGTGATGGTGGGAGCGCCCCACTTCTTCTCGAGCACGACGTTGCGGCCACGGGGGCCCAGCGTCACCTTGACGGCGTCGGCGAGAATGTTGAGGCCGCGCTCGAGACCGCGACGGGCCTCCTCATCGAAAGCGATGATTTTTGCCATGTTTTGTCGTCCCTCCCGGACGTTGGGTAGACAGAGTCTTTAGCACTCAGCGAAGCCGAGTGCTAATCCCATCTTGGCACTCTCCCCTAGGGAGTGCAAGCTGCGGCGAGCGCCCCGACGCAAAGAGAAACGCCGCAGCATCCGACACGGGATGCTGCGGCGAAGACGTGCGACGACGAGTCAGACCACGCGCACCGATTCGGCCTGGGGCCCCTTCTGCCCGGCGCCCACCGTGAACTCGACCGCCTGGCCCTCCTCGAGGACGCGGAAGCCGGTCATGTGGATGTTCGAGTAATGGACGAAGACGTCCTGGCCATCACCCGCGGTGATGAAGCCGAAGCCTTTTTCGGCGTTGAACCATTTGACGGTGCCCTGGGTCATGCGACTCTCCTGATGCTGTGCGACGAGCCCCATGTTAGGCACGCCCCACCCGGCCGATCACCGTCGGGAGGCATACTGTGACACGCGTGCATCCAAGTGTTTACCCGCCGGAAACACAGGCCCCGCGAACCGGGCGTCAGGGCGCGGGAGTCGCTCCGGCGACCCGATCGGCGCCGATCACGACCACCAGGCGCACCGCCTGGGTCTCGTCGGCCTCGGTGGCGGGGTTGTCTTCGACCGGATAGGCGTCGTACTGCGAGCTCTGGGCGACCTGCGCCCCGCCGATCACGTCGGCGACCCCCATCGCCGCCGCCTCGTCGTCGGTGCGCGAGTAGTAGACGGTGGTCGTCTCGAACGACCCGCCCGCGTCACCCGGCAGCACCGACTCGGCGTTCCAGCCCGCCGTGACCAGCACGTCCTTCGTCTGCGTGGCGAGTCCCTGCTGCCCCGACGCGTTGAGGACGATGACCGTCGAGCTGGTGTCGACGACGGCGGCCACCTCGGGAAGGGGCGCGGCCGTAGGCGCGGTCGTCGGGAACAGCGAGATGCGCCCGGAGACCACCAGCGAGCCGAAGATCCCCGCCGCGACGAGCACGATGGTCGCGACCACGGCCCACAGCAGGATCACGCCGCCGCGCAGGCGGGGGTTCTCGGAACGGTGCGCTCCGACACGACCGGTCTCGTCTGCGAGGTCGTCGAAGCGGTCTCGCGGATACGTCGGGTTCGGCACCCGACGATGCTACCCGGCGGGGCCCAGGAGACCTGTCAGCGTGACGCCGTGCGCGTCACTCGCGCGGCACGCGCCGCCTCACGGGCCTCGCGGAGGCGGCGGAGTCGGCGCACGAGCATCGGATCGTGCTCGAGTGCGTCGGCCGTATCGATCAGGCGTCCGAGCAGCTGGTAGTAGCGAGCCGGCGGCATGCCCAGGTCGGCACGGATCGCCTCTTCCTTCGAACCGTCGTGCCGGCGCCACTCGGCCTCGAAGGCGAGCAGCGCGCGATCGCGATCGGAGAGGGGCACCCCCTCACGCTAGCTCGGCGTCGCGGTGTTTCCGCGCAGCCACTCCACGCTCGCACCGAGCGGGTCGACAGCGGCGAGGATCTCTCCGTCGAGGCCGAGAGCGAACCTCCCCGGCCAGGGCTCGGGCACGGCCGTCCACCCGTCGTGCAGTCCCGGTTCGTCGATCGTGATCCACCGTCCGGCCGCGCGCGCGGCGGCGATCATCGCCGCGCGGTCGCGACGGGGAACGTGCGCGAGCACGCCCGGGGTGGTGACCACCAGCGTGGCGTCGCGGGGGGCGAGCGCGGCGATCTCGGCGAGGAGCACGGATGCGTCGCCCGCTGCCATCAGCGCGGGCTCGGCGGCGGCGATGTCGAGCGCGGCGGCGATCCGCTCGACGCGGCCGGTCTCCCCCGGCCACGCGAGCCCTTCGATCCAACGGCGGTCGTCGGCATCGCGCGCGTCTCGCGGGTGCAGGTCGATCCCCGCCCGCCAGACGATCTCGGGCATGCGCAACGGGGGCGCGCCGACGAGGGCACTGTCGTCAAGGGCGCTGTCGAGCACGACGGCGCTGACTCCCGCGGCGGGGTCGAGCGCCACGACCCCCTCGTCGGTGGCGTAGCGATAGGAGTACCGATCGGGGTAGAGGCAGAGTCCGGCACTCGCCCCCACCTCCAGAAGGGCGATCGGGCCGTCGACGAGCGAGAGCGCGGGCAGCAGTGCCGCGCACCGCAGCGGCTCGTTGGTCTGGATGCTGCGCGCCGAGCATTCGGCGACGACGGCGGCGGCGTGCGCGTCCACCCAGTGGGCCCACGCGCGGTAGTCGCTCTCCGGCGCCCCGAGCAGGCGGGTCACCGCGAACACCAGGGGCGGTTGCCGATGCGTCTCGGGGATGCGCGCGAGGATCGCCCGCACCCCGGCGTCGGACGCGACCCCCGCCGCCCACGCAGCGTAGAGGGAGGAACGCCCCGGCGCCTCGACCTCGGCGAATCGGCGGTACCTCGCGACGATCGCGGCGTCGAGGGCGGTCGCAGCATCCTGATCCACTCCCCCATCTTCGTCGCAAGGCCGGGCCCGCACCGCGCGGCATCGGGTTGAATAGAAGTGGAAAGGATCCGCAGATGACATACGCCGTCAGCAAGACCGACGAGGAGTGGCGCGCAGAGCTCGGCGCCGACCAGTACGCCGTGCTCCGTCAGGCCGCCACCGAACGCGCCTGGACGGGCGAACTGCTCGACGAGAAGCGCGCGGGGCTCTATGCCTGCGCCGCGTGCGGAGCCGAACTGTTCCAGAGCGGCACGAAGTTCGACTCGAACTGCGGCTGGCCGAGCTTCTACGAGTCGGTGCGTCCCGAGGCGGTCGAACTGATCGCCGACAACACGCTCGGCATGGTGCGCACCGAGGTGCGCTGCGCGAACTGCGGCTCGCATCTCGGCCACGTCTTCCCCGACGGCTACGGCACGCCGACCGGCGACCGCTACTGCATGAATTCGCTTGCGCTGGAGTTCACGCCCGGCGACGACGCATGAGCGCGACGCTCGAGGCCGTCCGCTCGCGTCGATCGTGGTCGAAGGTCACCGATGTCGCGCCGACCCGCGCCGAGCTGGAGGCCCTCGTCTCCGCCGCGGGGCGGGTCGCCGACCACTCGTCGCTGCGGCCCTGGCGCATCGTCGAACTGCGCGGCGACGACCGCGAGGTGCTCGGCCGGGCGATGAACAAGGCCACCGGGCACAAGGGCGCCTCGTCCAAGCCGATGCGCGCGCCCCTACTGCTCGCCGTGGTCGCCAGCTACCGCAAGAGCAAGGTGCCCCGTTGGGAGCAGGAGGCCGTGGCCTCCGGTGTCGCCCACATGCTGAGCCTGCTGCTCGACGACGCCGGATGGGGCGTGTTCTGGCGCACCGGCGACTACACCCGCAGCAAGGCCGTCGCGAAGGCGCACGGCCTGGAGAAGGACGAGGAGCTGCTGGGCTGGCTCTATGTCGGCGGCAAGCCTCCGGTGAAGCGCGAGGCCCGCCGCAAGATCGTCGACGCCACCCGCCACCTCTCGCGGATGCCCGTCCGTAAGAAGGATCGTCGAGACGACTCCTAGCGTCGAGTGGGCGGTCGCCGCCGACCGGGCCGGACGAACGAACGTTCCGGGGGGCGAGAGCGTCCTTCGCGCGCCGGGCCGTTCAGCGGGGCCCCGGACACGTCAGGACGTCACGACGTGCGGAACCCGTTGAACTCGATGTCCCAGTGGGCGTCGGAGACGTGCTGCTCCGAGGCCTGTGTCTCGTCGGCGCTGTCCACACGCCGAGGGAAGCTGCGGTGGCTCTGCAGACGAGCCGCGGCGTCGGAGAAGTCGGGCACCTCGCCGTCCCAGTCGGTCGGCGCCGACAGCACATCGTTGCCGACCCCGATGACGAGTTCTGCCTCGCTCTGCTCGCCGGTGCTCTCGATCACGATCGGGATCCGCACCGCCTCGGCCTGGCCGTCGTTCGCGACGGCGGCGGTCAGCGTGACGAGGGCCTGTGCCACGTCGTCGGTGGTGAGCACGGTCTCTCCGGCATAAGTGATGCAACGCATGCCTCAAGCGTGGACGAGGCCGTTCCCTCCCGGTGCGCCATTGCGCCGACCGCTCGAATGCACTAACCCGGTGAAACCCCGCAGGTCCAAGCCGTTGGAGCTGTGGGCTTCGTCGAGCATCTTGTCGAAGATCTCGCGGTCGATCTTGTCGACGCGTGCCGCGTAGACCTGGATCATGAGCGGCACGGAGGGCGCGATCCACAGGCTGCGGTAGCCCCCGGTTCCTTCGAGCCCCACAGAGAGCATGAACGCTTCGGACCGCCGGAGCTTGGTGGCCACCACAATGCGCAGCGGCAGCAGGATCTCGTCGGGGATGTCGTAGCTGGATTTCGCGTCGTTGTTGTATGTCAGTCGTCCCACGGGACGAATGCTACGACCGACCTCCGACATCGCTCCGAGCCGACCGTCTCACGCGCACCCATACCACCCGCGGCAGCACGGGCGAAGCGGACCGGTGGCGCGATCGAACCGGTCTAACGTCGTGGACGGGAAGGACGGTGCGGGCGGATGAAGCGCTTTCAATGCGAGGTGTGCGGCCACGAGGTGTTCTTCGACTCCTCCGTCTGCGTGCGATGCGGTACGCAGCTCGGGTACGTGTGGGAGGACGACCGCGTGGCATCCGTGTCGGCGTCGTCGCCCTGGTCGCGCTGCGCGAACGCCGGGAGAGCGGGCTGCACCTGGCTCGTCTCACGCGACGCGGAGCTCTGCCAGAGCTGCGCCCTCACGCGCACCCGTCCCGCCGACGACGACCTCGAGGGCCTGTCGCTCTTCCCCGTCGCCGAGGAGTCGAAGAGACACCTGCTGCGCGACCTCGCGCGGCTGAACTTCCCGGTGGTGGGCAAAGCCGCCGATGAGGAGGGCGGGCTCGCCTTCGATCTTCTCTCCAGCGTGGACGCCGATGTGACCATCGGGCACGCCGACGGGGTCGTCACGATCGACCTGGCGGAGGGCGACGACAGCTATCGCGAGAAGGTGCGGCGCCGACTCGCCGAGCCGTACCGCACGATGCTCGGCCACTTCCGCCACGAGACCGGGCACTATTTCGAGTGGCGCCTGGTCGAGTCCACTCCCCGCATCGACGAGGCCCGAGACCTCTTCGGCGACGAGCGCGCCGACTACCAAGAGGCCATCGATCGCCACTACGCCGACGGTTCTCCCGACGACTGGCAGGACCGGTTCATCAGCGAGTACGCGACCATGCACCCGTACGAAGACTTCGCGGAGACGTGGGCGCACTACCTGCACATCCACGACACCCTCGAAACCGCGGTCGCATTCGACCTCGTCGCGCCGATCGATCCCGACCTGGCGTTCGACACCCTGGTCACGGAGGTGTGGTCGCCCTTCGCCACATCCATGAACGTCGTCAACCGTTCGCTCGGGCAGCGCGACCTGTATCCCTTCGTGCTTCCCCGCAGGGTCGTGGAGAAGCTCGTCTTCGTCGATTCCCTGCGCCGGCGCTAGAGCGCGGAGCGATGGGACTGGCGCCAACGTGCGGGTCGACGCCCACCTCAGGGTGCCGGCTACAGGACGTGAACCTGCAACCCCCGTATGACAACGTGCGGGTCGATGCCCTGGTGTGTGGTGCCGGCTACAGGACTTGAACCTGCAACCCCCGTATTACAAGTACGGTGCGCTACCAATTGCGCCAAGCCGGCGGAGCGCCCAGTCTATCGGCGCGCGGCCACGCCTTACGGAGCGACGGTGGCGGTCTCTTCGGGAGCCGCGGTCTCCGCCGGAGCGGCCGTCTCGGCGGGGGTGGTCGTCGGCGTGGCGGTGCGGAAGTAGGCGTCGCTCGCGACGGCGAAGACGAACTGCTGGAACTCCTTCGGATCGCTCAGCTTGCCCACGTAGGGCGTGCCGTTGACGAGCACCTTGGGCATGCTGTCGAGCGTGAGCCCCTCGGTGTCGGGCAGCCCCTTGAGAGCGCGATCGGTCGCCGCCTTCGCCCAGGCCGCGAACTCCTCGTTCTCGATGCACGAGCGCACGGTGGTGGGGTCGGTGACGCTCGAACCCTGCGCGAGGTCGGCGAGTTCCGAGTCGGAGTGCCCGTCGGTGTCGATCTCGGGCTGGGCGCGCAGCAGCTCGTTATTGAAATCGAAGAACCGCTCGGGTGAGTGCGTGGCGACGCAGGCGGCCGCGCTCGCGGCACGCAGCGAGTACTTCGTGCCGTTCGACTTCGCCGTGAGCATCGCGACGGGGTAGTAGGTCAGCGACGCGGTGTCGCTGCTGACCCACTGCGAGAGCTGCGACCGGTTGGCGAGCTGGAACTCCCGCGCGCCGGTGGAGAGGTAGTCGACGTACACGCGGATGTCGACCGCGGGGGCGGCCGTCGGGGTCGTGGTCGGCGCGGCTTCGCCCTGGATCGCAGCATCCGTCGGTTCGGGCACCGGGGTGGCGCCTTCGATCGATCCGTCGCCGCCGCCGACGGGGGTGACGTCGGAGACGGTGAATCCGTCCTGCGACGCGTTCTCGGGCTGGGCCTGGGGGGTGGATGCTGTGGAGTCGAGCGCCCACGCGACACCGAAGGCCGCACCGCCGACGACGACGAGCGCAGCCACACCGATCAGCACGCCGCGCAGGATGCGCAGGCGAGACTGCTTCGTCTGAACCTGCTGCGCCTTCTCGCGGACGGCCTCTCGGCGGTCGCGCTTCGCGGGCACGTTCGGGGACTCGTCGTTGGACATGAAACCTTCTGGAAAAGACGTGCGCCGGGCTCGGATCCCAGCGTGCCGCAGGAGAACGCGGTCGAATGACGATGCTAGCCAGGCAGGCTGGGAAAAGCCCAGACGCACGGCCGATCCGGGGCCCCGTCCGAGCGGGTCCGGGTCGTGACATAATGACCCTGCGCCCGAAGCCGTGCGCACGGGGCTCATCCGCCCCGCTCATTCCATCACTACGGATCGTCCGGCACGTACCTGCCGGTGAAGGAGAAGAGAACATGGCGTCCGTCACGTTTGACAACGCAACCCGTCTGTACCCCGGTGGCACGCGCCCCGCGGTCGACAAGCTCAACCTCGAGGTGAGCGATGGCGAGTTCCTCGTGCTCGTCGGCCCCTCCGGTTGCGGAAAGTCCACGTCGCTGCGCATGCTCGCGGGCCTCGAAGAGGTCAACGACGGTCGCATCCTCATCGGTGACCGCGACGTCACCGATGTGCCCCCGAAAGACCGCGACATCGCGATGGTCTTCCAGAACTACGCGCTCTACCCGCACATGACGGTCGCCGAGAACATGGGCTTCGCGCTCAAGATCGCCGGCGTCGGCAAAGACGAGCGCGCCACCCGCGTGCTCGAGGCCGCCAAGCTCCTCGACCTCGAGGAGTACCTGACCCGCAAGCCGAAGGCGCTCTCGGGTGGTCAGCGTCAGCGCGTCGCCATGGGCCGCGCCATCGTGCGTCAGCCCCAGGTCTTCCTCATGGACGAGCCGCTGTCGAACCTCGACGCCAAGCTGCGCGTGCAGACCCGCACCCAGATCGCGTCGCTGCAGCGTCGCCTCGGCGTCACCACGGTCTACGTCACGCACGACCAGACCGAGGCTCTCACCATGGGCGACCGCATCGCGGTTCTGAAGGACGGCATCCTCCAGCAGGTCGGCACCCCGCGCGACCTCTACGAGAAGCCGAACAACGTGTTCGTCGCCGGCTTCATCGGTTCGCCCGCCATGAACCTGTTCTCGGCCGACCTCGCCGAGGGCGGCGTGCGCTTCGGCACCGAGGTCGTGCCGCTCGACCGCGACACCGTCGGCCGCGCCAACGGCAGCCAGGTCACCGTGGGCGTGCGCCCCGAAGACATCGTGGTCGGCCCCGCCGACGGCAAGGGCCTCTCGGTGGTCGTCGACCTCGTCGAGGAACTCGGCGCAGACGGCTACCTCTACGGCCACACCGAGATCAACGGCAAGCGCGCCGACCTCGTTGCGCGCGTCGACGGCCGCAGCCACCCGAACGCGGGCGAGACGGTCACCCTGGCCGCCAGCGCCGGTCACGTGCACGCGTTCGACGCCGACTCGGGCGAGCGCCTCAACGACAAGGCCATCGCCTCGGCCTAAGCCGGCACGCACAGCGTCAGAAGCACCGTCGCGGCGCGTCCGTCGGTCCTCGATTCCATCGAAGGATCCGACGGGCGCGCCGCGTCTTTCGTGAAGGAAGGTCTCGTGTCCGACTCCCTCAGCATCACCGCCAGCTCCGTCGACCCGGGGCTGCTCGCCCTCCCCTGGTCGACGCCGCTGGCCGACTGGCCGAGCAGCAACATCGTGTTCCTCCCGAAGGGCCTCTCCCGGCACCTCGTGCGGTTCGCGAACCTGTCGGGCCGCGTGGTCGCGATCAAGGAGACCACCGAGGAGATGGCGCGCCGCGAGTACGACATGCTCGGCAACCTCACCCGCCTCGACGCCCCGTGCGTCGACCGCGTCGCGGTGATCGCGGGCAGGACCGACGCCGACGGCGAGCCCCTCCCCGCGGCGCTCGTCACCGCGCATCTGCGCTTCTCGCTGCCCTACCGCGCGCTGTTCACCCAGGTGCTGCGTCCCGACACCGCCACGCGGCTCGTCGACGCCCTCGCGGTGCTCCTGGTGCGCCTGCACAACGTGGGGTTCTTCTGGGGCGACGTCTCGCTGTCGAACACCCTCTTCCGCCGCGACGCGGGCGCCTTCGCCGCCTACCTCGTCGACGCCGAGACCGGCGAACTGCACGAGGGCGGCCTGACGCGCGGCCAGCGCGAGCACGATCTGGACGTCGCCCGCACGAACATCGCCGGCGAGATCATGGATCTCGAGGCCGGCGGACGCCTCGAGGGCGGCATCGACGCGGTGCAGATCGCCGACGGCATCATGTCGTCGTACTGGTCGCTGTGGGCGGCCCTCACCGACCAGGAGACCTTCACGGTCGACGAGTCGTGGCGCATCACCGAGCGGGTGCAGCGCCTCAACGCGCTGGGATTCGACATCGGCGAGATGTCGATGCAGACGACCTCCGACGGCACGCGCGTGGCGATCGAACCCAAGGTCGTCGACGCCGGGCACCACCAGCGGCGCCTCATCCGCTTGACCGGCTTGGACGTCGAGGAGAATCAGGCCCGCCGGTTGTTGAACGACCTCGACGAGTTCCGCGCGCGCATCTCACGCCTGGGTGCCGACGAGGAGATGGTCGCCCACGAATGGCTCACCCGCGTGTTCGAGCCGATCGTCATGGCGATCCCCTTCGACCTGCGGGCGAAGCTCGAGCCCGCCGAGGTGTTCCACCAGGTGCTGGAGCACCGCTGGTACATGTCGCAGGCCCGCGGGCGCGCCGTGCCGCTGGCGGAGGTGCTGACCTCCTACATCGACGACGTGCTGCGCCACCGCCGCGACGAGGCCACGCTGATGGGCCCGTCGACCGAGACCCTGACGATCCCCGTCGTCACCGGCAGCATCCCGACCCCCGACCCCGCCGACGACATCGACTGGCGCGACCTGGTCTGACCCGCCGCCCTGACCGCGAAACCCGTTCGGCCCGGCGAGACCCGCGCATGATGTCAGGGTCTCGCCGGCGCGAACGGGTCTCGGCGTCAGTGGGGGGTCGGGAGGGCGTCAGTAGCCGACGGTGAAGCGGCCGCGCGGATGCTTCGGCGACTCGATCTCGTCGATCACGGCAACGCCCAGGTCGGGCCCGGAGATGAACGATTCGCCCTCGGCGTCGGTCACGAGCACGTCGCCGCCGTCGCGGTACGAGCCGGTGCGCTCGCCCGGAGCCCACGCACCGAAACCGCCGGCGGGGTGCACGTAGAACCAGTCGCGCGAGGCCGGCGTCTGCTCGAGGTCTTCGAGGATCTCGATGGCCTCCCGCGCCTCGGGCTTGTACTCCTCGGCGAAGCCCTCGGTGTCGATGAGCCGCGGTCCGCCTTCGGCGACGAGGCTTCCGCCCGCGCCGCCGATGACGCCGATGCGCACCGTGTCGGGCAGAGCCGCGACGAGCTCGGCGACGGCCGGACGCACCTTTCCGAGCATGTCGCCACGGCCGGGCACGGTCGACACGACCACGTCGACCCCCTGCAGCTCGGCGACGAGGTTCGGCACGTCGAGCAGGGTGCCCTCGATGTAGGTCGCGCCCTCGACGCGCTCGTTGGGCACGGTGCGTGCGACCGAGACCACCGTGTGACCGCGGCGGACGCCCTCGGTGACGATGTGGCTGCCGGCGTAGCCGGTTCCTCCGATGACGGCGATACGAGCCATGACGTTCCCTTCGATCGGTGTGCGGATCATCGAGCGGGCCTGGGCGGGAGGAGCCCCGCCGACGGCGTCACTCGCGGACGGAGCGGAGAGTGGAGACCTGGTACAGGGCGACGGATGCTGCGATCCCGGCGTTCAGCGACTCGGTGGCCGTCGAGATCGGGATGGAGACGATCTGGTCGCAGGTCTCGGTGACCAGACGCGACAGTCCCTTGCCCTCGGAGCCCACCACGATGATGACGGGACGGTCGGCGAGGTCGAGGGCCGGCAGCGACACGTCGCCGTCGCCGTCGAGACCGAGCACGAACACGCCCTGCTTCTTCAGGTCTTTGAGAGTGGCCGTCAGGTTCGGCGCGAGGGCGACGGGGATGCGGGCGGCGGCTCCCGCACTCGTCTTCCAGGCGGCAGAGTTGACCCCGGCGGAGCGCCGCTGCGGAATGATGAGGCCCTGCCCGCCGAAAGCGGCGGTGGAGCGGATGATGGCACCGAGGTTGCGCGGGTCGGTGACCCCGTCGAGGGCGACCAGCAACGGCAGCTCTCCCCGGTCGATGATCTGCTCGAGCAGGTCTTGCGGGTGCGCGTACTCGTAGGGCGGCACCTTGAGCGCCACGCCCTGGTGCACACCGTCGAACCCGGCCATGCGGTCGAGCTCGGGACGGGTGACCTCGAGCACGGGGATCTGCCGGTTCGTTGCGATCGAGAGCATCTCCTTCACGCGGTCGTCCATCTCGACGCGCTGGGCGATGTAGAACGCCGTCGCGGGGATCTTCGCCCGCAGCGCCTCGAGCACCGAGTTGCGACCGGTGACCGTTTCGGTGTCGTCGTCCTGCTTCGGCCGGCCGCCGCGGCCGGCGTTGCCTCCGGTCGCCCGCACGGCGGGGCGGCCGCCCTTGCCGCCGCCGGCGGCGGCGAGGCGCTCCTGGGCAGCCTTGCGCTTGCCCGCGGGGTGCCAGGCGCGCTCCTCGGCCTTAGGGGTGGGTCCGCGCCCCTCGAGGGCGCGCTTGTTCTTGCCGCCCGTGCCTTTGGTCGGGCCCTTCTTCTTGCCACGCCCGGCCGACGGGTTTCCGAAATTAGCCACGGTTCACGCTCCAATGGGTCCCCTCGGGACCGTCTTCGAGGACGATGCCGGCCGCCGCGATCGCATCGCGGATGCGGTCGGCCGTCGCCCAGTCCTTGCTCGCGCGCGCATCGGCGCGTTGGTTGATCATGGTGAGCACGAGGGCGTCGAGGGCGGCGGCATCGGCGCCGTCGCCGTCGTGGGACCATCG
Organism: Microbacterium sp. AG1240; assembly: GCF_003635115.1. Lineage (GTDB taxonomy): Bacteria > Actinomycetota > Actinomycetes > Actinomycetales > Microbacteriaceae > Microbacterium. The sequence continues at coordinate 358,420 of NZ_RBXJ01000002.1, read as the reverse complement.
GGGGTCGAGCGGGTCGATGCCGAGGACGCCCGTCATGACGACCACGGCGGCGAAAGCGCCGGCGACCGCGTCGCTGTCTCCGGCGTCGAGCGCGAGGTTGCCCTCGCGCACGGTCTCGTGGATGACGGCGAGCGCCTGCGGCACGCCGAGGTCGTCGTCGAGGGCAGCGGCGAAGCGGTCGGGCACCGCAGCATCCATCTTCCGTCCGCCCTCTTCGGGGGCGAGCAGACGCACCGCGCGCTCCTGGAAGGTGCGGATGCGCTCGAGCGCGGCCTCGGCCTCGTCGAAGGCGCGATCGGAGATGTCGAGACTCGACCGGTAGTGCGCAGCGCCGAGCGCGTAGCGTACGACGAGCGGATCGCGCTCGGAGAGCACGTCGTCGGCGAGCACGAAGTTGCCGATCGACTTCGACATCTTCTGGCCGTCTACGGTGACGAGGCCGTTGTGCACCCAGTACCGCGCGAACGCGTCTCCGGCGGCGGCCGACTGGGCGAGCTCGTTCTCGTGGTGCGGGAAGCGCAGATCGAGTCCGCCGCCGTGGATGTCGAACTCCGCGCCGAGGTAGCGGCGCGACATGGCGGAGCACTCGATGTGCCACCCCGGGCGTCCGGGGCCCCACGGGGAGTCCCAGACCGCGCTGGCGGGCTCGCCCGCCTTGGCGCCCTTCCACAGGGCGAAGTCACGAGGATCGCGTTTGCCGCGGGGGTCGGCATCGGCGGCCGGCTCCATCGCGTCGAGCGACTGGTGGGTCAGCGAGCCGTAGTCGCCCCACGACCGCACATCGAAATAGACGTCGCCCGCGGCATCCGCGCCCTCCGCCGAGGGGTAGGCGTGCCCCGCGTCGATGAGTCGCTCGATGAGCTCCTGCATCTGCGGGATGGACGCCGTGGCGCGCGGTTCGTAGGTCGGCGGGAGGATGCCGATCGCGGCGTAGGCGCGGGAGAAGGCGAGCTCCATGCGGTAGGCGAGCGCCCACCAGGGCTCCACGTCGGTCGCGTTGGCGAGCACCTTGTCGTCGATGTCGGTGACGTTGCGAACGAACGTGACGCGACCGAAGCGGTGCGCGAGCCAGCGCCGCAGGATGTCGAATGCGAGGGCCGCGCGCACATGACCGATGTGGGGTCCTGACTGCACGGTCGGGCCGCAGACGTAGATCGAGACGTTTCCGGGGTCGAGTGGGACGAAGTCGCGCAGGGCCTGCGCTTTCGTGTCGTACAGCCGGAGAGTCACCGCTCCAGCCTACCCGGGGCCCTCGTGGCGCAACGGGCGCCCGGGAGCCGATAGAACTGGAGGATGCTCGCCCTGATCGCCGTGGTCGCCGCCGCCGTCCTCTTCGGCACGACGGGCACGTCTCAGGCACTCGGTCCCGCCGACACGACGCCCCTCGCGGTGGGGGCGATGCGGCTCGCGATCGGCGGCACGGCGCTGGCGGCGATCGGGCTGACGCTCGGGGCGCGGTCGCGCCGTCGCGCATCGGCCCCGCCGCGCCCGACCCCGCGCGCCTTCGCACTCATGGCGGTCACCGGCCTGTGTCTGGCCGTGTACCAACCGCTCTTCTTCCTCGGCACCGAGCGCAACGGCGTCGCCGTGGGCACCGTGGTGGCGCTCGGCTCGGCGCCCGTCATCGCCGGACTGATCGAGTGGGCCCTCACGAGGCGCCGTCCCTCCGTGGCCTGGGCGGCCGCGACGGCGCTCGCTCTCGTCGGTGTCGTGCTGCTGGGCGTCGGTGGCGCCGACGGCGGCGCGGGCGCCGACCCGATCGGTTTCGTCGGATCGGTCGGGGCAGGCGCCTCGTTCGCCGTCTTCGCGAACGCCCAGCGCCGGCTCATGGACGGCGGATGGGACCCCTTCACCGTCGCCGGCGCGATGGGCGCGACCTCGGCGGTCGTGGCCGTCGCCGCGCTGCCGTTCGTCGACCTGTCGTGGCTCGGTGCGCCCGGCGGGGTCGCGATGTCGCTCTGGCTGGGGCTCGCCACGATCGCCGTCGCCTACACGCTCTTCACGTGGGGCCTCGGCCGCCTCACCGCCTCGGTGGCGGCGACCCTCACTCTCGCCGAACCCCTGACCGCGGGGGTGCTCGGCGTCGCGCTGCTCGGCGAACGCCTCTCTCCGTTCGCCGTCGGCGGGCTCGCGGTCCTCGGCGCAGGGCTGGTGCTCCTCGCCGTCGGATCCCGCCCACGCCGCGATCCGGCGCCCTTCGCCGTCGAGGGGTGAGGTCTTCCACTGTGTCGGCGAGGATGATGCGATGACCGCCTGGCACATCCGCGTCGATGACCTCACCGGCGAACCCACGCGTGCCCTGATCGCCCTCCACCTCGCCGGTATGCACGCCACCTCGCCGCCGGAGAGCACCCATGCGCTCGACGCCGACGCCCTCCAGCAGCACGGCATCACCTTCTGGTCGGCCTGGGAAGACGAGCGCATCGCCGGCGTCATCGCGCTCAAGCGGCTCGACGACGAGCGCGGCGAGCTGAAGTCGATGCGCGTGGCCGACGCTTTCCTCGGCCGCGGAGTCGGACGGATGCTGCTACGCCACGTCATCGACCACGCACGCGACGTCGGCCTGACGAGCCTGTGGCTGGAGACCGGGACCCCCGATGAGTTCGTCCCCGCCCAGCGCCTGTACGAGAGCGAGGGGTTCGTGCGATGCGCACCGTTCGCGCCCTACGTCGACGACCCGTTCTCGGTGTTCTTCACGCGGGTGCTCTGACGCCGCGCCGCGCTCAGGCCGGGAGGAGGAGGGCGACGGCGGTGACGGCGACTCCCTCACCGCGGCCGGTGAAACCGAGCCCGTCGGTCGTCGTCGCGCTGACCGAGACGGAGGCCCCGCCGAGCGCGGCGGAGAGGGCTGCTTCGGCCTCGGCCCGGCGCGGAGCGAAGCGCGGGCGGTTCGCCTGCATCTGCACCGAGACGTTGCCGATGCGCCATCCGGCCTCACCGAGCAGCGCCGCCGTGCGCGAGAGGAAGACCTCGGCATGCGCCCCGACGTACTCGGGGCGGTCGGTGCCGAAGTGCGTGCCGATGTCACCGAGGCCGGCCGCCCCCAGGAGGGCGTCGACGATCGCATGGGCCACGGCGTCGCCGTCGGAGTGTCCCGACAGCGCCGGCTCGCCCGGCCACTCCACCCCCGCGAGCCACAACGCACCCTCGCCCCCGAAGCCGTGCACGTCGGTGCCGAGACCCACGCGCGGGGCCGCCTGCGGCGCGTCGAGAACCGTCTGCGCTCTCGGTACCGGCGCGACGAGATGGCGGGCGCGATCGAGGTCGGCGGGCGTGGTGATCTTGAACGCCAGCGGATCGCCGTCGACGACGGCGATCGGGTGGCCGGCAGCCGCGACGAGAGCGGCATCGTCGGTGTGCTCATGGTCGGCCAGACGATAGGCCGTGTCGAGGATGTCGCGGCGGAACCCCTGCGGCGTCTGGGCGGCGACGAGATCGGCGCGATCGACCGCTTCTCGTACGCGTGGTCCGGCGACACGCTTGACGGTGTCGATCACCGGAAGCGCCGGGAGCACCGCGGGAAGACCCTCGTGCAGCGCATCGAGCACGCGGGCGAACAGCGTCGCGGGCGCCAACGCCCGCGCGGCGTCGTGGACGAGCACGTACTCGACGTCGGGCCAGAGCGCTCGCAGCCCCGCGGCGACCGATTCCTGGCGGGTAGACCCGCCGGCGACGACGGTGACGAGGTCTCGTCGCCCGCCCGCCGCCGCGAGGGCGTCGGTCAGAGCGTCGCCCTGATGGGTCGCCGGGGCGACGATGACCACCTGCGCCGGCTCGGCGCGGAAGACCCCGGCGAGCGCGTGGCGGAGGATCGAGGACTCGTCGATCCCCACCATCGCCTTCGGTCCGCCGGCACCCAGGCGGGTACCCGACCCGGCGGCGACGACGATGATGGCGACGTGGGGAACCGGCAGCATGCTCACGCCGCCACGCTATCTGCCTCTAGGAGGCGAGGACCTCGTCGAGAACGAGACCCGCTCGCTCCTCGTCGGTCTTCTCGGCCAGAGCGAGCTCCGACACGAGGATCTGTCGCGCCTTCGCCAGCATCCGCTTCTCGCCCGCGGACAGACCGCGGTCCTGGTCGCGGCGCCAGAGGTCGCGCACGACCTCGCTGACCTTGATCACGTCACCGGAGGCGAGCTTCTCGAGGTTCGCCTTGTACCGACGCGACCAGTTGGTCGGCTCCTCGGTGAAGGGGGCACGGAGCACGTCGAACACGCGGTCGAGGCCCTCTTTGCCGATGACGTCGCGGACGCCGACGAGGTCGACGTTCTCCGCGGGCACCTCGATGATCAGGTCTCCCTGGGTGACGTTGAGCTTCAGGTATTTCTTGGACTCGCCACGAATGATCCGGTCCTTGACCTCAATGATCGTGGCCGCCCCGTGGTGGGGGTAAACGACCGTCTCGCCAACCTCAAAAAGCATGGAGTTATGTCCTTTCGGCAACGTCCAGGATACCACAGGCAGGTTTGCGCTAAGGTTCTCCACCCTGGAGCCGGGAACGCCCCGGGCGACGCGGTCCCGCGAGGGGTCGAGCGACCGCGTAGACTGCATGAGATGCCGTCTGCTCCGCTGGGAGGAACCGTGAAATCCCGCCTCATCGCGTCCATCGCCCTGAGTGCCGCCGTCCTCCTGGGAACGAGCGGCTGCGCCCTCGTCTCCACCCAGGCGACGAAGCTGCCCTACTCCCCCGGTGACGGGGTGAACATCCCCGACTCCGGGCCGCTGAAGGTGCGCAACGTCGTCATCATCAGCGACGCCGACGGCGACGCGGCCAACATGATCGCCGCGATCGTCAATGAGACCGACGAACCGCAGACCCTGAGCCTCGAGCTCGGCGAAGGTTCCACCGCTCAGACGGCGACCGTGCGCGTCGGTGCCCGCGAGACCGTGAGCCTCGGCGACTCGGCGGAGAACGAGCCGCCGCTCGCCCTCGACGCGATCGACGGCGTTCCCGGATCGACGATCCCGGTCTACTTCCAGTCGGGCGATTCCGAGGGCGTGCTCTACCAGGTGCCCGTCCTCGACGGCGAGCTCGACTACTACGGCGACCTCCAGCCCTGAGGCCCGGCCACGCCGTGACAGCCGCGCTCACCCCGACGGGTGAGCGCGGCTTCTGTCATCCCTCGAAGCGGTAGCCGAGGCCCCGCACCGTGACGAGCATGTTCGGGTCGCTGGGGTTCTGCTCGATGCGCGACCTGATGCGCTTGATGTGCACGTCGAGCGTCTTGGTGTCGCCGAAGTAGTCGGTGCCCCAGACGCGGTCGATGAGCTGGCCGCGCGTGAGAACGCGACCCGCGTTGCGCATGAGCACCTCGAGGAGCTCGAACTCCTTCAGCGGCATGCTGATCTCGTTGTTCTCGACCGACACGGTGTGCCGGTCGATGTCGAGGGTCACCCGCCCGCCGGTGAGCACGCGGTCGTCGAGGTCGGACTCCACCTGCGAGTAGCGCCGGAGCACCGCCCGCATGCGAGCGAGGAGCTCCCGAGCCGAATAGGGCTTGGTGACGTAATCGTCGGCGCCGAGCTCGAGCCCCACCACGATGTCGACCTCGGAGTCTTTCGCGGTGAGCATGATGATCGGCACCGTGGTGCTCAGCCGGAGCTGACGGCACACCTCCGTGCCGGGCATGCCGGGGAGCATGAGATCGAGCAGCACGATGTCGGCACCGCGCTCGCGGAAGGCCGACAGCGCGATCGCGCCGTCCTCGGCGATCTCGACCTCGTACCCCTCCCGACGCAGCAGATAGGCCAGCGGGTCGGCGAGATCGGGCTCGTCCTCCACGATGAGCACTCGGGTCATGCTGTTTCCCCCTTCACGGGTGTGGAACGGCTCGGCGCGGCCGCCTTGCGGGGCTTGCGACGGGCCTTGGTGCGCGGCGCCCGGTCCTCGGGCACATCGGCCAGGGGCAGGCGGATGGTGAACGTCGATCCTCGACCGGGGCGCGACCAGAGCCGCACCTCACCGCCGTGACGCTGCACGGCGTGCTTGACGATCGACAGGCCGAGGCCGGTGCCCCCCGTGCGGCGCGACCGAGCCTGGTCGGCGCGGTAGAACCGTTCGAACACCCGGTTCTGGTCGCTCTCGTGGATGCCGATGCCGCGGTCGGTGACGGCGATCTCGACCACGTCGTCGGTCGCCTTCACCCCGACTCCGACGCTCGAGCCCTGGGGCGAGTAGGCGATGGCGTTCGCGATGAGGTTGCCGACGGCCTCGCTGAGCACCTGCGCCTCGCCGCGCACGTAGAGGCCGCGCGTCCCGCCGCGGACGATCGACACCTGCGCGGAATCCGCCTGCAGCGTGTGAGCATCGACGGCCGAGGCGACGACCTCGTCGATCGAGACGTCACGCACCTCTGTCAGCTCGGCCGACGCCTGCAGTCGCGAGAGGCTCATGATGCGCGAGGTGAGGGCCCCCAGCCGCGAGGCCTCGGCGCTCAGGCGCGCGGTGAAGATGCGCACCTGGTCGGGGTCGTCGGCGGCCATCTCGATCGCCTCGGCGAGCAGGCTCACCGCGCCGACGGGGGTCTTCAGCTCATGGCTGGTGTTGGCGACGAAGTCGCGGCGCATCTCCTCCACGCGCTCGCGCTCGGTGATGTCGCGGATGAGCACGAGCGTCAGCCGTGGCGAGATGGCCGTCGCCCGCGCGGCGACCAGACGCGGTTCCGACGGCGCGGCGCCGCGCTGCAGACGCAGGTTCTCGGTCGCCGGCGCACCCGAGTCGCGCGAGAGACGGGCGAGGGTGCGCACCTCGTCGCTCGGGATGACCTCGCCCACGCGCAGGCCGAAGACCTCGGCGGGGGCCGACGCGGCCAGCACCGTGGAGGACGCATCGGTCACGATCGCGGCGTCGTCCATCGCGGCGAGGATCGCCGACACGCCCGCCGGCACGTCGTCGGAGGTGCGGGCGATCGCGCGATCGCGGAGCCGGAACGCGGAGAAGATCAACGCGCTCACACCGCCGCCGATCACCGCTCCGAGGAGGAGGGCGAGCAGCGTGAGCTGCGTCTGATCCATAGGCCAAGAGTAAACGGCACGAGACGTCAACCCCGGCCCGGCCCCCGTCGTACCCCGTTCGCACCGGCTACTGTTCACTCGTAAGGCACCGCTCGTTAACCTCGGCTGGGGAAAATCGCCAGGGTAGCGGGATGCACCGGCGTGCCTGCGAATCAGGAAGGTTGCCGCAATGCGTGAAGTATTCCACCAGTCCCTCGAGGACGTGCAAGCGCGACTCGTCGAGATCGCCGAACTCGTCGCCGTCGCGATCGAGAAGGCCACCCAGTCGTTCTCCACGAGCGATGTCACGCTCGCCGAAGCGGTCATCGAGGCCGACGCCATCATCGACGAGAAGGCCGCGGCCCTCGACGAGCTCGCTATCGAGATCCTCGCCCGCCAGCAGCCCGTCGCCCGCGACCTGCGCATCGTCGTCACCGCGCTGCGCGTGAGCGCGTCGCTCGAGCGCATGGGCGACCTCGCCGAGCACATCGCCCAGCTGTCGCGCTCGCGCTTCCCCGAGCGCGCCATCCCCAAGGGCCTCAAGTCGACCTTCACCCGCATGGGCGAGCTCGACGTGACGGTCGCGAAGAAGCTCACCGAGCTGCTGCGCACCGAAGACCTCGCCATCGCGGAAGAGATCCGCAACGACGACGACGCCATCGACGAGCTGCACCTCAGCGTGTTCGAGAAGGTTCTCGGCGAGGGCTGGACGGGCGAGGCCACCGCGACGGTCGACGCGACCCTCGCCAGCCGCTACCACGAGCGCTTCGGCGACCACGCGGTCTCCGTCGCCAAGCGGGTCGTCTACCTCGCCACCGGCGACTGGGCGGGCGCCGACGATTCGGTGACGCTCCCCCTGTAACGACGCCCGAACGACGAAGAGCGGATGCTGCACAGCATCCGCTCTTCGTCGTTCCAGGGCCTGCGGCGGCCCCGGACCGGGGTCAGCCCTTGCCCTGCGCGGCCACGGCCGCGGCACCGGCGGCGGCGGCCTCCGGGTCGAGGTACTCGCCCTTGCCGACCGGCTCGAGGTTCTCGTCGAGGCGGTAGACGAGCGGGATGCCGGTGGGGATGTTCAGCTCGGCGATGTCGTCGTCGCTGATGCCCTCGAGCTTCTTGACGAGACCCCGGAGCGAGTTGCCGTGCGCGGTGACGAGCACCGTCTTGCCGGCGCGCAGGTCGGGCACGATCGCGTCTTCCCAGTACGGGAGCATGCGGTCGATGACGAGCTTGAGCGACTCGGTGTGAGGCACCTCGCCGTCGATGCCGACGTAGCGGGGGTCGCCGACCTGGCTGTACTCGTCGTCGGCGGGCAGGGCCGGCGGCGGAACGTCGAACGAGCGACGCCAGAGCTTGAACTGCTCGGGCCCGAACTCCTCGAGCGTCTGGGCCTTGTCCTTGCCCTGGAGGGCGCCGTAGTGGCGCTCGTTGAGGCGCCACGAGCGCTTCACGGGGATCCACAGCCGGTCGGCCGCGTCGAGAGCGATGTTGGCGGTCTGGATCGCGCGGCTGAGCACCGACGTGTGCAGCACGTCGGGCAGCAGGCCCGATTCGGCGAGCAGTTCGCCGCCGCGGGCGGCCTCGGTCTTGCCCTGTTCGGTGAGACGGACATCGACCCAGCCGGTGAACTGGTTGGTCTTGTTCCACTCGCTCTGGCCGTGTCGGAGGAGGATCAGCGTGTAAGGCGCGGTCATGCCGCCATCCTATCGAGGGCGGCCCTGGCACACTGGGGATGTGGGGGCGTCGCCGGTCGGTCAGATCACCCGCGGCACCACCGGCACGAACCGGCTGCGGCGGGTCGACCGATGGATCGCCCGGCACCGGGTGCTGCGACGAACCGATGACCCGCTCGTGGTCGATCTCGGCTTCGGCGCCAGCGCCGTGACGACCCTCGAGCTGACGCAGCGACTGGCGCGCGTGCGCCCCGATGTCGAGGTTCGAGGTCTCGAGATCGATCCGGAGCGCGTGGCGCGCGCCCAGGCACAGCTCGACGCATCGGGCATCACGGGGGTGTCGTTCGCACGCGGCGGGTTCGAGGTGCCGCTGCCCGACGGGCGGCGGCCTGCCGTCATCCGCGCGATGAACGTTCTTCGCCAGTACGACGAGGGCGACGTCGCCGACGCCTGGCGACGGATGGCCTCGCGTCTCGCACCGGGCGGCGTGCTCGTCGAGGGCACGTGCGACGAGATCGGCCGCGTCATGACCTGGGTCGAGGTCGGCGACGACGCCGCGCCGCACAGCCTGACCGTGTCGCTGCGCCTGGCCGGGCTGCAGCAGCCGTCGATCGCCGCCGAACGGCTGCCCAAGGCCTTGATCCACCGCAACGTCGCCGGTGAGCGCGTGCACGCCCTGCTCTCCGCGCTCGACCGCGAATGGGAGCGCGCTGCCGCGCAGTCGGCGTTCGGCCCCGTCTCGCGATGGCGCACGACCCTCGCCGCCCTCGCCGACGCGGGATGGCCGCTGCTCGAGCGCTCGCGATGGCGCCTCGGCGAGGTCGGCGTGCCCTGGCACGCGGTCGCGCCCCGCTGAACGCGGCGGGGCTTCGCCGACCCGCCGGCCGGGTCAGATGCGGGGGATGATCGCCCGGGCATCCCCCGGCGGCATCCCGGTGGCGGTGAGGAGGTCGACCGCGAGCGGGCGGAGCGCGGCGATCAGGTTGTGGTCGCCGAGGCCCGCCCCGGGCAGCATCGCGGCGGGGTCGAGCCGGGCGGCGATGCCGACGATCACCGCCCGGGCGGCGGGCTCGACCGAGATGTCGTCGAGGGAGTCGGCCACGAGCCGTGCGGCCCGGCCGAGTTCGGCGAGGAGATCGGCGGCGACCTCCCGGGGCCGGCCGTCGTCGACGAGATACGAGATGCGGCGGGCGACGACCCGCAGATTCCGGGTCGCGAGATCCATCGACTGGCGCACGCGTTCGTGGCGTGCGAGCTCCGAGCGCTCGCGATGCAGGAAGGGCGAGATGCGGGCGATCGCGAGCCCCGACTCGAGCGATGTGCGCCACTGGTCGACCGCCGCCTGAAGTGCGCGCGCCTTCTCGAGGCCGCGGTCGGCGCGCATCCTGTCGCCCCGTCGCAGCGCCTGCACGAGCGTGGAGATGGCGCTGTCCACCGCGGTGAAGAGGGTGGCCGCGTCGCGCAGCTCCGGCCGACGCCCGCTGCGGGGCACGAGGGCGGTCACGAGCAGCGCCGCGACCCCTCCGACGATGCCGTCGAGGAGTCGGAGGAACGGCGGCGCACCCACCCCGACGGTCAGGGCGATGAGCGCCTGGATGGCCGCCGCGATCGCGAACCCGGGCTGCGCCGAGATGAACCGGGCGACGATCAGGGTCGTACCCAGCGCGAGCGCGATCTGCCACCAGCCGCCGCCGGCGACGAGCACGATGACCTCGGCGATGAGGATGCCCACCAGCATCCCGGCGACCGTCTCGATGACCCGTCGCGGGCGCGCGTCGCGCACGAGCCCGAGACTCGACACGGTGACGGTCGCGGCCACGAGCGGCAGCGCGTGACCCAGCACGAGGTGCGCGAACGTGTAGGCGCCGGTGGCGGCGAGCACGATCTGGATGATCGCGGCCCCCGAGTCGCGCACCCGGAAGAGGCGAGGGCGGAGGTCGAGGCGCGACCGCCATCCCGTCGTGACGACTCCCGTCGTCGGCGCGGGCTCGTTCGCGGCGCTCACGACGAGGCGGCGCGCCGCCCCAGCCGAGGAAGACGGGGAACGGATGCCGTGGCCCCCGCGTCGCGCGGAACGACGACCTCCTGGGCGGCCGAGACCGCACCGTCGCTCGTGTCGACGACGAGGTCGACATCCGTGGGCGCGGAGCGCTTCACGATCGCCAGGGCGATGGGGCCGTCCTCGTAGTGGAGGGCGACGGACGTGATCGCCCCGACCTCGTTCTCCCCCGCGCGGACGACGTCGCCCGGCGCGGGCAGCACGCTGTCGCTCCCGTCGAGCTGGAGCGCGACGAGGCGGCGCGGCGGGTGGCCGAGGTTGTGCACCTTGGCGACGGTCTCCTGGCCGCGGTAGCAGCCCTTCGACAGGTGGACGGCGGTGCGCATCCAGTCGAGTTCGTGCGGGAGGGCGCGTTCGTCGGCGTCGGCGCTCACGCGGGGCCGCCAGGCGGCGACACGGAGCGCGTCGACGGCATCACGGCCGGCCAGGGCGATCTCGCCCCGGGCGGCCGTGGCGACGATCTCGTCGAGCTCGGCGAGCGTGACGACAGCCTCGGTCCAGTCGCGGTCGGCACCGGGGTGCGGCTCGACGACCGCATAGCCCCAGCCCCCCGGGGAGACGTCGGGCCACGGGTCGCGCCAGCGCACGGGAGTGCCCGTCGGACCGACGGCAGACAGAGCGGCGACGGCCGCCGCGGTGCCGCCCACGATCGCCAGGTCGACGGATCGGTCGCGCACCTCGACGCGCAGCCGGAAACGCATCTTCGTGAGCCAGGTCGCCAGGCCCGCAGCATCCGAGTCGTCGACGAGCAGCCACGCCGTCTCGCCGTCGTCGACGACGGATGCGGCGTGCTCTACCCGGCCCTGTGGGTCGAGGATCAGGGTCTCGGTACCGACGCCGGGCGCGAGGTGGGTGAGCGACTGCGACGACAGCGAGTCGAGCCAGCTCAGCCTGTCTTCACCCGAGACCGTGAGCACGCGGCGGTCGCCCAGCGGGGCGACGGCGCGGCCCGCGACGAGCGCGCGCTGCTCTGCGAGCGGACCGCCCACGTGACGCAGGCCCCGTTCGTCGGCGACGGCACCCGGCACGGCGGAGTAGTCGGTGGCCATCAGTCGACCCGCGCGAGACGCGCCGAGGCGTGCGAGCGCAGCTCCTGGCCGAAGGCCGCGATGTCCCACGCCCAGAGCAGATGGGCGTCGACGAGCCCGTACATGCGGGTGGCGGCGACGTAGTCCTTCGCGCCGGCCGCGCGCACCACGGCGTCGGTCGACAGATCGATGCGGGGTCCGCGCACCTGGCCGAGGTAGAGCTCATGCACTCCGTCGGCGTGCACGAGCGAGACCTCGATGTCGAACCCGCCCTCGGCGTTGCGGAGCGCCTCGACGTCGTCGACGGTGCGGGCCGTGGCCGGTGCTCGGGCCGGAAGAAGACCCGGACCCGCGTCGGCGTCGGTGGCCGGGCGGCTCAGACGCCAGTAGCCCATCTCGGACACGAGCGGTGTGGTCGCGTCGCCCGACTGCAGCCACGCGCTGGCGGAGTAGTTCAGGTACGAGCCGCCGTCATGACTGAAGCTCACCCGGTGGGCGAATTCACCGGCATAGGTGTGGCCGGATGCTTCGTAGTCGAGTACGCCCGTGCCCTCCCAGACGCCGACCAGCCACGAGAGCGGCGCGAGGTCTGCGGGGAGGTCGGTGGGAAGGTCGAACACGTTCTATCAGCGCTGACCGCGGTACAGGTTCTTCACGACGACCACCGAGACGAAAGCGATGGCGAGCGAGGCCAAGCCCAGCAGGCCCACGAAGAACAGTTCGAGCGCGAGGAGGTCCATGGGTGCAGTCTATCCGGGAACGATCGCGGCGAGCCCGAAGCCCGCGCTGATGACGCCCAGCACGACGAGAGCCCCCAAGACGCTCGCGGCGACCCGCTCGACGAACTGCTGCGAACGGCCGTACGAGAGCTGGATGCTGAAAGCCAGGACGAGGGTCGCGCCGAGTCCGACGGTGAGCCAGGCGGCTCTGTCGTCGGCGGGCACGAAGATTCCGATCGCGATGCCGGCGAGCGCGGCGACCACCCAGACGGCGATCACCCCGCCGACCGTTCGGCGAGGTGCGAGTTCAGGACCGGGCATGCCGACATTCTCGCCTACGCGACGCCCGCGCGCACCCGCGGACACCGGTTCGCCCGAGTCGCCCTAGGATGGGCACGTCGCGGGGAACGCGACGCGGAGGTCCCTGTTGGCACAGCTTCTCGTTCTGAGTTCCGCCCCCGGCGGCAGCTCCGTGCTGCCCGCGCTCGAACTCCTCAGCCATCGCGTTCGGCAGATCCCCGCCGAACCGGCGCAACTGGTGAACGCCCCCAGCGCCGATGTGGTGTTCATCGACGCTCGTGCCGACCTCGTCGGCGCCAAGTCGCTCTGTAAGATCCTGAACACCACGGGGCTCGACGCCCCGCTCGTGCTGGTCGTCACCGAGGGCGGGCTCACCGCGGTCTCGACCGACTGGGGGGTCGACGACGTCATCCTGATGACGGCAGGACCGGCCGAGGTCGACGCGCGTATCCGGCTCGCCGTCGGTCGGATGGCGAAGGAGCAGGTCTCCAGCCGCATCCAGACCTCCGGCATCACCATCGACGAGTCGTCATATTCGGCGAAGGTGCACGGCAAGCCGCTCGACCTCACCTACAAGGAGTTCCAGCTGCTGCACTTCTTCGCCACGCACCCTTCCCGGGTGTTCACGCGAGAGCAGCTGCTGAGCGAGGTCTGGGGCTACGACTACTTCGGCGGCACCCGCACGGTCGACGTGCACGTGCGACGCCTGCGGGCGAAGCTCGGCGATCTCGAGCAGCTCATCGGAACGGTCCGCAACGTCGGCTACCGGTTCAACGTGTACGAAGACGACGTTCCTCCCGGCGCGCCGGCACCCGGAGCCTCGTAGCGCTCGAAAAGCCGTCGGCCCGTTCACGCGGGTGTCACCTCGCCCTGCCATGATGAGGGAATGATCCAGGACGACGCGCTCGATTCAGGTCTCGGCGACGCGGATGACGACGACTTCGACGAAGCGGTCGAGGCGGCCGACGCCCAGCTTCCCGAGAATCGCTACCTCGACCGTGAGCTGAGCTGGCTGGCCTTCAATCAGCGGGTTCTGGAGCTGGCCGAAGACCCGACGCTCCCCACCCTGGAACGGGCGAACTTCCTGGCGATCTTCGCGAGCAACCTCGACGAGTTCTTCATGGTGCGCGTCGCAGGCCTCGCCCGCCGCATCCTCACCGGTCTCGCCGTGCCGACGAACGTCGGACGAGCGCCGCAGGAGGTGCTCGCCGACATCTCGGCCGACGCGCACGCGTTGCAGTTGCGCCACGCCGCGGCGTGGAACGACCTGGTGCGCCCGGCGCTGTCCGACTCGGGCATCGACGTCGTCACCTGGGACTCGCTCGACGACGGCGACCGCGAGACGCTCACCGAGTACTTCCAGACGCAGGTCTTCCCCGTGCTCATGCCGCTCGCCGTCGACCCCGCGCACCCGTTCCCCTACATTTCGGGCCTGTCGCTGAACCTCGCCATCCGGGTACGCAACGCCCGCACCGGCCGCCAGGAGTTCGCGCGCCTGAAGGTGCCGCCGATGCTCCCCCGCTTCGTCAAGGTCGCGGCGGGCGACCGGGTGCGCTACCTGCCGCTCGAGGAGCTGATCTCCAACCACCTCGGGCACCTGTTCCCCGGCATGGAGGTGCTCGACCACCACGCCTTCCGGCTCACCCGCAACGAAGACATGACGATCGAGGAGGATGAGACCGAGAACCTCATCCAGGCCCTCGAGGCCGAGCTGCTGCGGCGCCGATTCGGACCGCCGATCCGCCTCGAGATCACCGACGACATGGACGATCTCACCCTCGACCTGCTCATCACCGAGCTCGACATCACCGAGCAGGAGGTCTACCGCCTCCCCGGCCCGCTCGACCTGCGCGGACTGTTCGACCTGTCGAAGATCGACCGGCCCGATCTGCACTACCCGCCCCACGTGCCCAAGACCGCCGTGGCCTTCCAGCCGGGCGAGCAGAACGGCCGGGCCGACCTGTTCTCGGCGATCCGATCGGCCGACGTGCTGGTGCACCACCCGTACGAGTCGTTCGCGACGAGCGTGCAGGCCTTCCTCGAGCAGGCCGCGCGCGACCCTCACGTGCTCGCCATCAAGCAGACGCTCTACCGCACGTCGGGCGACAGCCCCATCGTGCAGGCGCTCATCGACGCGGCCGAGGCCGGCAAGCAGGTGCTCGCCCTGGTCGAGGTGAAGGCGCGCTTCGACGAGGCCAACAACATCGTCTGGGCCCGCAAGCTCGAGAAGGCCGGCGTGCACGTGGTCTACGGCCTCGTGGGGCTCAAGACCCACTGCAAGCTCGCGCTCGTCATCCGCGAGGAAGAGGGCGTGCTGCGTCACTACAGCCACGTCGGCACGGGCAACTACAACCCCAAGACCAGCCGCATCTACGAAGACTTCGGTCTCTTCACCGTCGACGACCAGGTCGGCCGCGACCTCACGCGTCTGTTCAACGAGCTGAGCGGCTACGCGATCGAGAAGAAGTTCAAGCGCCTCCTGGTGGCCCCGCTCCACCTCCGCAAGGGGCTCGTGCGCCTCATCGAGCGCGAGCGCGACAACGCCCAGGCGGGCAAGCCCGCCCGCGTGCGGATCAAGGTCAACTCGATGGTCGACGAGCAGATCATCGACGCGCTGTACCGCGCGAGCCAGGCCGGCGTGCAGGTCGAGG
Source organism: Microbacterium sp. AG1240 (assembly GCF_003635115.1). GTDB lineage: Bacteria > Actinomycetota > Actinomycetes > Actinomycetales > Microbacteriaceae > Microbacterium. The sequence continues at coordinate 342,994 of NZ_RBXJ01000002.1, read as the reverse complement.
TGTGGGTGCGGGGCATCTGCTCGCTCAAACCGGGCGTGCCCGGGCTCAGCGAGAACATCACGGTGCGCAGCATCCTGGGGCGCTATCTCGAGCACTCGCGCATCTTCGCCTTCGACAACGACGGTGATCCGCAGGTCTACATCGGCAGCGCCGACATGATGCACCGCAACCTCGACCGCCGCGTCGAGGCACTGGTCCGCGTCATCGATCCCGCGCAACTGCTGGAACTGAGCGCCCTGTTCGACCTCGCCATGAGCGACGCCACGAGCTCGTGGCGCCTTCAGGCCGACGGCGAGTGGGTGCGTCGGAGCGTCGACGCCGAGGGGCGACCCCTCGTGGACATGCAGGACAAGACGATGGTCAACATCCAGCGTCGGCGCCGGACGCGGGCGGCTCGATGACCGAGACCGCTGTCTACGCCGCCGGCGGCGTGGTGTGGCGGGTGGTCGACGGAAAGCTGCGCGTGCTCCTCATCACGCGCACGCGGTACCGCGACCTGACGCTGCCCAAGGGCAAGCTCGATCCCGGCGAGACGCTCCCCGAGGCCGCCGTGCGAGAGATCCACGAGGAGACGGGTCTGCGCGTCTCCCTCGGTGCGCCGGTGGGCGTCTCGCGCTACGCGATGCCCAACGGACGCACGAAGATCGTGCACTACTGGGCGACCGAGGCGACGGATGCGGCGGTGCGCTCGACGTCGTTCGCCCCCAACAAAGAGGTCTCGGCCGTCGAGTGGATGAGCGTGAAGAAGGCCCGCGCACGGCTGAGCTACCCCGTCGACATCGAGATCCTCGACGCGTTCACCGCGCTCGTCGACGGCGGTGTGCTGCGCACGTTCCCCCTCGTCGTGCTGCGCCACGCGAAGGCGAAGTCGAGGGACGACTGGGACGGCGACGACGCGGCGCGTCCGTTGAACACCCGCGGTCGGCGCCAGTCGAACGCGATCGTCGGTCCGCTGCTGGCGTTCGGGGTGCGGCGGATCGTCTCCAGTCCCGCCGAACGGTGCATCCGCACGGTCATGCCGCTCTCGGCCGCTCTGGGGCGCCGCGTCGACCGCACCGACCTCATCAGCGAGAAGGCGTGGTCGGAGGGCTTGTCCGACCCGCGCACCGTGGTCGTCGACCGCGTTCGCGCGCGCAAGCCCGTCGTGCTGTGCAGTCACGGACCGGTGCTCCCCGACATCATGTCGGAGCTGGCGGCGACCACCGGCACCCGCCCCGGCGCCTATCTCGGCAGCGCGTCGACGCTGGATACCGCGGCCTTCTCGGTGGCGCATCTGCCGGTCGACAATCCCGGCGCGGGCATCGTCTCGATCGAGACGCACGACCCGAGGCTGTAGCGGTGACGGGTGCCCCCGCGTCGCTCCGCGTGGCGTGGCGCCGCGTGCCGGACGGCGTCGCGCGGCGCACCGCGGCCTGGGAGCTCATCCGCGACCTCGTGCCCGGGGCCGTGCTGTCGAACCGATGCGCGCGCTGCGGCGGCGACCACGGCCCGGTGCGCATCGCCGGCGCGGAGTTCGAAGCATCCGTCACCTACGCCGGCGACCATGCCGTCGTCGCCGTCGTCTCCCGCGCGGAGGCCGAGGCCGTCGGCATCGATGCCGAGCTCGTCGACGATCGGCAGCGCGACGCGGCCGGCCTCGCGGGCGTGCTGGGCGAGCGGCCCGCCGACGTCCGTGCCTGGACGCGCGTCGAGGCGACCCTCAAGGCCGATGGACGGGGGCTCCGGATCGACCCCGCTCTGGTCGACGTGGTCGGGACCGCCGCGTCGTGGACCGCACGCGTGCCCGGCCGGGCGGCCGCGCTCTCCGGCGTCGACCTCGACGGGCCGCCGGGGGTCGTGCTCTCCGCCGCCTTCGCGAGGGCGTCGGGCTGACGGCCGGGACGCGGATCCCGGCCGTCAGCGGCGGTCAGGCGCGGGTTCGCGAGCGCTGCCACCATCCGACGACGACGTCGATCACGACGAACGCCGCCAGCGTGTATCCGACGAACGGCAGCCACAGCCCGACGGCGACCGCGCCGACGATGACGGCGACGATGCCCCACCACGGCGCGCCCCGCAGCGCGCCGCGACGCGGGGGCGTGCCGACGAGGGCACCCGTGCGCGTGGGGCGCCGCTTCCACCACATCGCGTACCCGAGCACGACCATCGCGGCGATCCCCGAGGCGATGACGAACATCACGATCTGGTTGACGAGGCCGAACATCGACCCCATGTGGATGTCGATGCCCCAGCGCGCGAGCTTGGCGGGGAGCGAGAACTCCGCGAAGTCGATGCGATCGACCACCTCGAGGGTGGAGCCGTCGACCGCCACGGCGTCGACCTCCGTGGGGAAGCTGCGCTGGATCTCCTTGACCACCCAGGCGGTGCCGGGCTCGGCGGGAGGCGTGATCTCCACGCGTCCGGTGTTGACGTTCACGCCCTGCGCGACGGCGAGGACGGCGTCGAACGTCGCGGGGTCGGCGCCGCCGGCCGGAGCGCTCCCCCCGCCGTGGTGGTCGGCGTGCTCCCCGCCGCCGGCGTCGGCCTCGCCCGAGAGGCTCGTGCTCACCGACGGGGTGCCCCAGTCGAGCGCGGCCCGGAGGTTGGTGACGTTCGCGCCCGCGTACGCCGACCAGGTGATGCCCGTGGCGGAGAGGAAGAGCGCGCCCACCAGCACCCAGATGCCGACGGAGGTGTGCCACGAGAACACCCGGCGGTATCCGCGGTACGCCCGATTCGGACGCACGAAGTCTTTCCTGGTCTTCGAGCGGCGGATGCGGATGATCCACAGAGCGAGACCCGCGAGCGCGACGACGCCGAGCCAGGATGCCGCGAGCTCGCTGTAGTAGCGACCGGGTTCGCCGAGGTTCAGGTTGCGGTGCAGCTGATCGACCCAGGTGCGCAGGGGCAGAGCGCCGCTCGTGCCGTAGACGACGAGGTCGCCGCGGATCTGCCCGGTGCCGGGGTCGATAAAGACCGCGCGCGACTCGCTCTCGCCGAGTCCGTCCTGCGCGAACATGACGCGAGTGGTGTCGCCGGGCTCGGGGGCCGGCCTCACCGCGGAGAGGGTCGCTGCGTCGCCGATGTATGCCTCGGCGATCTCGATCTGGTCGCCGAGGGTCAGCGAGGTGTCGCTGACCGGTGCGCGCAGCTCGTGATCGTAGACGACCTGCTCGACCTGCGGGGTCAGGGCGTAGAGGGCGCCGCTGACGGCGGCGACGAAGATGAACGGGCCGACCAGGATGCCGGCGTAGAAGTGCAGGCGGAGCAGCAGCTGGCCGAACCAGCCTCGCTGCTTCTTCGCCTCGGGAGGCGTCGCGCCGTCGGGGCGCGCGAGTGTCGTGGTCATGGGGAGGTCTCTCGTTTCGGGGTCGTCGACGACGGCGCCGCGCGCACGTGTGAGAGAGCGCGACGAGCTGACGCGTCGATCGCAGAAGAAGGGGTCGTCGGAGGGTCGGTGCGCGGCGCTGCCGTGCTCAGACCGCGGGGACGACGGGCGGACCCCTCCGGCGCGATGACGCGACGACGACGACCGACAGGGCCGGTCGCACCGAGACGACCCCCGCCCGCACGAGACGGGGCACCGGGGGCGAGAAGATCGAGGAGACGAGGATGCGGCGGCGCACCCACGACAGGAGTCGGCGGGCGAGCTCGATGAGGCGCCGCCCGGTGGCCTCACCGCGGTGCACCGCGGCGACCGTCACGATCGCAGCGACCGCGTGCGCGAGCCACATCGCGGTGTCGGCCCCGGTGACGACCGTCTCGGTCGCGGCACCCATCGGCATGCTCAGGCCCACCTGGTGCACGTGACCACGGGTGGTCGCCGCGCCGCTGGACGGCGCGAAGGTGCCGAGAACGAAGAGCGTGTGGAACAGCGCCTGACTGATGCCGACGGCGAGCGCCAGACGCACCGCCGAGAGGCTGCGACCGGCGAGGACGACACAGACGGGCACCGAGATGATCAAGGGGACGACGATCCCGATCCAGCCCGGCATCGCGCCCCCGGCCGACACGTGCGAGAGGAGGGCGACGAAGGTCGCCACGCACGCCGCGAGCGACCCGCGCACGAGGCGGGACACTCGCAACCGTCGCATGGCGTCCATTCTGGCAGTACGCCGACAGAACTCAGCCGAGCGGCGGCAACGGCGCGCTGTCGATCCACGCGCTCAGCTGCGCCACCGCTGCGTCTCCGCCGGCCGTGGCGACCGCGCGGCGGAAGTCGTCGGTCACCACGGTGCGGTGACGATGCGTCGAGGTCCAGTCGCGCAGCATCCGGAAGAACGTCTCGTCGCCCATGCGGGTGCGCAGTGCGTGAAGGGTCAGCGCGCCCCGCTTGTAGACGACGTCGTCGAACATGCGGTCGGGTCCGGGATCGGCCAGAACCAGATCCTGCGGCTCCGCGGCGAGGCGGGCGTGGTGCGACGCGGCGAGCGCGGCAGCCGTGGTGGAACCGGATGCTTCCGACCACACCCACTCGGCGTAGCAGGCGAAGCCCTCGTTGAGCCAGATGTCTTCCCAGCGCGCGAGCCCGACGCTGTTGCCGAACCACTGGTGGGCGAGCTCGTGGGCGACGAGGCGCTGCGACGCGGGCGCGAGATGGTTGGAACCGAAGACGGCGAGCCCCTGCGCCTCGAGCGGGATCTCGAGCACGTCGTCCGTGACCACGAGCGCGCAGTCGGTCTGCGGGTAGGGTCCGAACGCCTCGCCGAACACGCGCAGCATCCGCGGCACCTCGGCGAAGGCGGCCGCGACCGCGGTGCGGAGGGCCGGCGGTGCCGTCACGCGCACCGTGGGAACGGCGGCGACCCCCGTGCCGGCGAGAGGTGCCGTGCGGTAGCGGCCGATGTGCACGGCCGCGAGATAGGTCGCGGTCGGGGTGTCGGAGGCGAAGGTCGTGGTGACCGTTCCGCCGCGGCGCACGGGCGCGCTCGGCGTGCCGGTGGCGGCGGTCTCGTAGCCGTCTTCGGTCGTGATCTCGAGCCGGTAGCTCGCGCGATCGGCGGGCCGATCGTTGCACGGGAACCACGTCGGGGCACCCGTGGGCTGCGCGGCGACGAGGGCCCCGTCGTCGAGCTCCTCCCAGCCGATGGTGCCCCATCGGGAGCGACGCGGCGCGGGCTGTCCGGAGTAGACGACCTCCACCGTGAAGCGCTCCCCCTCGGCGATCGGGGCGACGGGCACGACGCGGAGCTTGCGGGGTCCGGGGCGGTACGACGTTCTCGTCTCGCCGTTCACCCGCACCCGCGTGGCGCGAAGCCCCACCAGGTCGAGCGTGAACGCCCGAAGAGCGACGTGGGCCACCGCCTCGAGCGTGGCCACGCCCTCCAGGCGGTTGGTTCGCACGCGGTAACCGATCCGCAGGTCGTACGAGTCGACGCCGAAGGTCGGATCGCCGCTCTGGGGCGTGTACGGGTCGTGTGCGAGCTCTGTCACTGGGCCTCTGTCGGGGTGTCCGTGGCGCCGGGCGTGCGGAGCCGTTCTCGGGTGTTCACCCCACCCTGTCACTGTGTCGACTGGTAGGCGCGGGCCTTGACCGCGCGCCACGGACCGATCGGGTTTCCGCTCCACCGCGATCCGACCGGCACGGTCTCGCCGCGCATGACGAGCGACGCCGGTCCGACCGTCGCGTGGGCGCCGATCGCGGCGGCCGGCAGCACCACGCTGTGCGGGCCGAGCGTCGCACCCGGCTCGAGCTCCACCGCGTCCATGCTCATGATGCGGTCGTGGAACAGGTGCGTCTGCACGACGCATCCGCGGTTGACTGTCGACGCATCGCCCAGCGTCACGAGGTCGGGCTCGGGCAGCCAGTAGCTCTCGCACCAGACGCCCGTGCCGATCTTCGCGCCCAGCGATCGCAGCCACATCGCCAGGGCCGGGGTTCCCGTCGCTGCGCGGGCGAACCACGGTGCGGCCACCATCTCGGTGAAGGTGTCGGACACCTCGGTGCGCCAGACGAAGCTCGACCAGAGCGGCTGCTCGCCCGCGCGGATCGGGCCGACGATGATCCACTTCGCCAGGGTCGACGCGGTCGCCGCCACCGCACCGGCAGCCAGCATCACGACCCCCGAGAGCAGGAGCGCCCCAGCGGGACCGAGGGAATCCCACAGCGCTGCCAGAGCGAACAGCACCAGCACGCCGATCGCGCACGTGACGAAGACGGGCACGACACGGCAGATCTCCCACAGGGCACGGGCCACGCGCAGCCCCGCGGTCGGGCGGTACGTACGCGATTCGTCGCCGGCGGCCGACAGACGACGCAGCCGCACGGCGGGCGAACCCAGCCACGACGACCCCGGCTTCGCCTTGACCGGGGCCGACGAGAGCACGGCGACCAGACCGTCGCGCGGCACGCGATGGCCGGGCGCCGCCATGCCCGAATTGCCGAGGAAGGCGCGCTTGCCGATCCGGACGGGGCCGATCCGCAGCCACCCGGAGTGCAGCTCATAGGAGGCGACCATCGTGTCGTCGGCGAGGAAGGCACCGTCTTCGATCCGCGCCATCGACGGGATCAGCAGCACCGTCGACGCCTCCACGTCGCGGCCCACACGGGCTCCCAGCATCCGGAGCCACACCGGGGTGAACAGGCTCGAGTACAGCGGGAAGAGGATCGTGCGCGACGCGTCGAGCAACCGCTCGATCGTCCAGGCCTGCCAGGCCACACGGCTGCGCACGGGATGCACCCCCTCGCGGAGGGCGATCGAGAGCACCCGCACGAGCACGACGACCGAGCCCGCGAAGACGACCCCCGCCGCGAGCACCGCCGGCATGAGCCAGACGAGGGCGGCGGCGAGCGCCCAGGCGAGGTCTGCCGCGCCGCGCATGCCCTGCGCGAGCACCAGCCCGCCGACGGCGAAGGCGACGAGCGGCAGCAGCGCGAGTGCGGCGGCCGACGCGGCATACCCCCACAGCCAACGGTGAGCGGCGGGCGGTCTCTCGGCCGGCCATCCGCCGCCGGCGCCGCCGACCCGCACGGCGGGCGAGCCCGCCCAGGTCTGGTCGGCGCGCACCCGGCCGAAGACGGCCGAGCCCGGCGCGATCTCGGCGCGCTGCCCGATCCGGGTTCCCGGGGCGAGCGTGCTGCGCGCGCCGATGCTGGCTTCGGCCCCGATACGCACTCGTCCGATGCGCACGAGGTCGCCGTCGATCCAGTACCCCGTGAGGTCGACCTCGGGCTCGATCGATGCGCGGTCGCCGATCTCGAGCATGCCCGTCACCGGCGGGAGCGTGTGCAGGTCGACGTCGCGGCCGATCTTGGCACCCAGCGCGCGGGCGTAGTACGTCACCCACGGGGCGCCGGCGAGGCCGACCGCGTCGACCTGGGCCGCGATCTGCTCGGCCAGCCACAGCCGCAGGTGCACCGAACCGCCGCGCGGGTAGTCGCCGGGCGCGAGGCCGGCGAGCAGGAGCCGGGCGGATGCTGCGGCGATCGCCATGCGCCCGAACGGCGTCGCGAACACGACGAGGCCGATCACGATGAGCGGCCATGGCGCGGTCGGAAGAGCGTCGAAGCCGGGCACGAGCTGCAGGATGGCGCTCGCGGAAAGCAGGTAGAGCAGCCAGCGCACGCCCGAGAGGATGAACAGCGGAACGCCGAGGAGGGTCTGCGCCCACTGGGTCGAACGCGGTGTCGGCAGCGGGCGACGGAACCCCGCGCTCGCGTCGTCATCGCCCAGCGGCCCGAGCGCCTTCGCCATCGCGCCGAGCCGGGGGACGTCGTAGATGTCGGCGACCGAGAACTCCGGCACGCGCGCACGGATGCGCGACACGAGCTGAGCTGCGGCCAACGAGCCGCCGCCGAGGTCGAAGAAGTCGGCCTTGCGGTCGGGCACCGGCATGCCGAGCACGGCCTGCCACTGCTCGGCGAGCCAGGCTTCCGCGGGCGAGAAGTCGACGGAGACCGGGGCGTCCACACCCGGGAGCGGCCACGGGAGGGCGGCGCGGTCGACCTTTCCCGAGGTGCGCACGGGTAGCTCGTCGACGACGGCGAGCAGCGGAATGGTCGCCGCCGGCAGCCGTTCGCCCAGCGCCGCCCGCGCGGCCGAGCGGTCGAGTTCCGCCCCGCCTTCGGTGACGAGGTAGCCGACGAGGATCGGGACGCCGGCCTCGGTGTGACGCACGGCGACGGTGGCGGCGGCGATCCCGGGAAGGTCTTGCAGCGCCGACTCGACCTCGCCGAGCTCGATGCGGCGCCCGCCGACCTTGACCTGGTCGTCGGCGCGGCCCTGGAAGACGAGGCCCTCGGGGTCGAAACGCACCAGGTCGCCCGAGCGGTAGGCGCGGTCCCAGCCCAGCGTGGGCATGGGCGCGTACTTCTCCCGATCCTTCGCGGGGTCGAGGTAGCGCGCGAGACCTACCCCGCCGATGATCAGCTCGCCGATGCCGCCCTCCGCGACCCGGTGGCCGGCGTCGTCGACCACGGCGAGCGCCCACCCGTCGAGCGGCAGGCCGATGCGCACGGGCACGGATCCGTCGAGCGGGGCGCCGCACGCGACGACGGTCGCCTCGGTCGGTCCGTAGGTGTTCCACACCTCGCGCCCTTCGGCCACCAGGCGTGCCGCGAGCTCGGGCGGGCACGCCTCACCGCCGAAGATCAGCAGGCGAACGTTCTCGATCGCGTCGCCCGGCCACATCGCGGCGAGCGTCGGCACCGTGGAGACCACGGTGATGCCCTGCCGCAGCAGCCACGGCGCGAGGTCTTCGCCCGACCGCACGAGCGAGCGCGGCGCCGGAACCAGGCAGGCACCGTGTCCCCAGGCGAGCCACATCTCCTCGCACGACGCGTCGAAGGCGACCGACAGGCCCGCCAGCACCCGGTCGCCCGGGCCGAGCGGAGCATCCTGCAGGAACATGCGTGCTTCCGCATCGACGAACGCCGCCGCCGATCGGTGCGAGACGGCGACCCCCTTCGGCACCCCGGTCGACCCGGAGGTGAAGATGATCCAGGCGTCGTCGTCGACCGTGGGCGGGGCGACGATCGGCGTCGAACGGGTGCTCGGATGCGGCGCGTCTCCGGCGAACAGCGTGGAGACCGGCAGCTCCTGGGACTCGACCTCGGGATCGTCCTCGACCGCGGGCGTGTACTCCCCCGCGCCGGTGATCACCCCCGCGACTCGAGCCTCGCCGAAGACCAGACGCGCACGCTCCTCCGGGTCGTCGGCGTCGACCGGCACGTAGGCGGCTCCGGCAGCCAGCACGCCGAGGATCGAGACGTAGAGCTCCTTCGAGCCGGACGGCATGCGCACCCCGACGCGGTCGCCGCGCTCGACTCCCGCCTCGTGCAGGCGTGCGGCCGTCTGCCACACCCGCGCCAGCAGCTCGCGGTAGCTCAGCGCGCCCGATCCGTCGTCGACGGCGGAGGCCTCGGGATGGCGCGCGGCGACCTCCACCAGGACGTCGATGAGGGTGCGCGGAGCGGGCGCGGAGGCGGAGCGGTCGAGCACGGACTGCGCGCCGAGGGGAGGAGAGTCCGTCACGGGCATTTTCACAGCCTATTGATCCGGCCCCGAGACCCGCGGAATCCCGGGCCTGTTCACCGTCCGTTCACCTCTTCAGCCCGGTTGCTTAAGAGTCCCTGTCTAGCGTTCACGACGAACCCTGCACCGGGTTTCGAACCCTGCACCGGGTTCTTCTCTTCTCTCACACGCGAAGGATTCACATCGTGAAGCTCAACCGTTTCGCCCAGTTCGGCGCCGTGGCTGCTGTCGCAGCCCTCGCCCTCGCCGGGTGCGCCTCGAACGAGGCCCCCGCCGGCTCCGGCGGCGACAGCTCGTCCAGCACCGGCACGCTCTCCGGCAACCTCGTCGGCGGCGGCGCCTCGTCGCAGGAAGTCGCCGTCCAGACCTGGACCGCGGGCATCCAGACGGCCAACCCCGAGCTGACGGTCAACTACGACGCCGCCGGTTCCGGCGCGGGTCGCGAATCGTTCCAGGAGGGCGCCTTCGCGTTCGCCGGCTCCGACCGCGCGTTCAAGACCGACGAGATCGAAGCGGGCCCGTTCGGCGCGTGCGCCGAGGGCTCCGACCTCGTCGAGCTGCCGACCTACATCTCCCCGATCGCCGTCGTCTTCAACCTCGACGGCGTCGACTCGCTGAACCTCGACCCCGCCACGCTGGCCGCGATCTTCGCGGGCAACATCACGACCTGGAACGACCCGGCCATCGCCGCGTTGAACTCCGACGTCGAGCTCCCCAGCACCGCGATCACCGCCGTGCACCGTTCGGACGACTCGGGCACCACCGAGAACTTCACCGACTACCTCTTCGCCGCCGCCCCCTCGGTGTGGACCAGCGAGCCCGACGGCGTCTGGCCGCTCTCCGGTGGCGAGGCCGCCAACGGCACCTCGGGCGTCATCAGCGCCGTCCAGGGCGGACAGGGCACCATCGGCTACGCCGACGCCTCGCGCGCCGGCGAGCTCGGCACCGTCGCGGTCAAGGTCGGCGAGGAGTTCGTTCCGTACTCCCCCGAGGCCGCGGCCGCCGTCGTCGACGCCTCGCCCGAGGCCGAGGGTCGCGCCGCGACCGACATCGCCATCGAGATCGACCGCACCACCACCGCGGCCGGCGCCTACCCGATCGTGCTCGTCAGCTACCTCATCGGCTGCGCCGAGTACGAGGACGAGGCCGCTGCCGCGAACGTGAAGGGCTTCTTCTCCTACGCCGCCAGCGAAGAGGGCCAGGACGCCGTCGCCGCTGCCGCCGGCAGCTCGCCGATCTCCGACACCCTGCGCGAGCAGATCAACACGGCGATCGACGCCATCAAGTAACACCCCACAGATGCCCGGTCCGGCCGTAAGGTCGGACCGGGCATCTTCAGGCCCGCAGCACTCCTCCCGACACCCGACTCCGATCGAGAATCGAAGCAATGACCACAACACCGGCGGTCACCAGGACCGAGCCCCTGAAAGCGAAGAGCCGCCCGGGCGATCGATGGTTCTCGGGAGCGGCGCTGTTCGCCGGCTCGATGATCCTCGTGACCCTCGCCGCCGTCGCCATCTTCCTGATCGTGCAGTCGCTTCCGGCGTTGTTCGCCACGAACGCCGACGCCTCGATCCTCCCCGCCGACTTCTGGTCGTATGTCGGCCCCCTCGTCTTCGGCACCGTGTGGGCAGCCGCCCTCGCGCTGCTGATGGCGGTGCCGTTGTCGATCGGCGTCGCGCTCTTCATCTCGCACTACGCGCCCCGCCGACTCGCGCAGGCGCTCGGCTACGTCGTCGACCTCCTCGCCGCCGTGCCCTCGGTCGTCTTCGGCCTCTGGGGCATCGGCGTCCTCGCTCCGGCCGTCCAGCCCGTCTACACCTGGCTGGTCGACAACGCCGGCTGGTTCCCGCTTTTCTCCGGCCCGGTCTCCAGCACCGGCCGCACGATCTTCACCGCCGCCATCGTGCTCGCGGTGATGGTCACCCCGATCATCACGGCCATCTGCCGCGAGATCTTCCTCCAGACGCCCAACCTCCACGAAGAGGCCGCGCTCGCGCTCGGTTCGACGCGCTGGGAGATGGTGCGGATGGCGGTCTTCCCCTTCGCCCGCAGCGGTATCGTCTCGGCCTCGATGCTCGGCCTCGGCCGCGCCCTGGGCGAGACGATGGCCGTCGCCATGGTGCTCTCCGTCTCGGGAGGCGTGACCTTCGCGCTCCTCACCCCCGACAACCCCAACACGATCGCCGCGAACATCGCGCTGAGCTTCCCCGAGGCCTACGGGCTGAACGTGAACGTGCTCATCGCGACCGGCCTCGTGCTGTTCGTCGTCACATTCGCCGTCAACGCGCTCGCTCGCTACATCGTGAGCCGGCGCAAGGAATTCTCGGGGGCCAACTGACATGTCGACCACCACGCTCACCCCCGCGCGGCCCTCCGTCGCGACCGACAGCCTGACCAACGGCCGCCTTCCGGGCTGGTCGCCCTGGCTCCTGCTGGTCGGCTCGCTGGCCGTCACCTTCGCCGCGTTCGGCATCATGGCCGGCGCCTCGGGCACCGGACTGAACATCGCCGGGGCAGCCGTGCTCGGCGCGCTCCTCTACCTCGTGCTGATCTTCACGATCTCCGCGATCGTCGAGGGGCGCCGCAAGGCGGTCGACCGTCTGGTGACCGGTATCGTGACGGCCGCCTTCGCCGTGGCGATGGTGCCGCTCGTCTCCGTCGCGATCACGGTCGTCGTCTCCGGCGCCCCGAACTGGACCGCGGAGTTCTTCACCTCGTCGATGCGCAACGTGGTGGGAGAGGGCGGCGGTGCTCTCCACGCGATCGTGGGCACGCTGCTCATCACGCTCGCCGCGGCCGTGATCTCCATCCCGATCGGCATCTTCACCGCGATCTACCTGATCGAGTACGGCAAGGACAACCGCCTCGCAAAGGGCATCACCTTCCTCGTCGACGTCATGACGGGCATCCCCTCCATCGTCGCCGGTCTGTTCGCCTACGCCCTCTTCGCGCTGTTCTTCGGACCGGGCGTGCGCCTGGGCATCGTCGGTGCCGTAGCCCTCGCGGTGCTGATGATCCCCGTCGTCGTCCGTTCGACCGAGGAGATGCTCCGCCTCGTGCCCAACGAACTGCGCGAGGCGTCGTACGCGCTGGGCGTGCCGAAGTGGCTGACGATCGCCAAGGTCGTCCTCCCGACGGCCATCGCCGGAATCACGACGGGCGTGATGCTGTCGATCTCGCGCGTGATCGGCGAGACGGCTCCGCTGCTCATCACCGCGGGTGCCACAGCATCCATGAACTACGACCTGTTCAACGGGCGCATGATGAGCCTGCCCGTCTTCACCTACACCCAGTACATGAACCAGGGCATCCCGGCCGAGGCGTTCGTCGGTCGCGCGTGGGCAGCCGCCCTCGCGCTGATCGTCATCGTCATGGTGCTCAACATCGTGGCGCGCATCATCGCCAAGCTGTTCGCCCCCAAGACCGGCCGCTGAACCGAAAAGAAAGCCTGAAGTGTCCAAGAGCATCGAAGTCAACGACCTCAACGTCTACTACGGCGACTTCCTCGCCGTCGAGGGCGTCTCCCTCAACATCGAGCCCCGCACGGTCACGGCCTTCATCGGTCCCTCCGGTTGCGGCAAATCGACCTTCCTCCGCACGCTGAACCGCATGCACGAGGTGATCCCGAAGGCCCGCGTCGAGGGCAAGGTGCTGCTCGACGGCAACGACCTGTACGGCCCCGGTGTCGACCCGGTGCTCGTGCGCCGTCAGGTGGGCATGGTGTTCCAGCGCCCCAACCCGTTCCCGACGATGTCGATCAAGGAGAACGTGCTCGCGGGCGTGAAGCTCAACAACAAGCGCATCTCGAAGTCCGACGCCGACGCTCTCGTCGAGAAGTCGCTGCAGGGCGCCAACCTCTGGAACGAGGTCAAGGACCGCCTCGACAAGCCCGGCTCGGGCCTCTCGGGCGGGCAGCAGCAGCGTCTGTGCATCGCCCGCGCGATCGCCGTCTCTCCCCAGGTCATCCTGATGGACGAGCCCTGCTCGGCCCTCGACCCGATCTCGACCTACGCCATCGAGGAGCTCATCTCTGAGCTCAAGAACGAGTACACGGTCGTCATCGTGACCCACAACATGCAGCAGGCCTCGCGCGTGTCGGACAAGACCGCGTTCTTCAACATCGCCGGCACCGGCAAGCCCGGCAAGCTGATCGAGTACAACGACACCTCCTCGATCTTCACGCAGCCCAAGGTGCAGGCCACCGAGGACTACGTCTCGGGCCGCTTCGGTTGATCCGCCCCCTCTGAACGCGAAGGCCCCCACCTCCCCGGTGAGGGCCTTCGTCGTTGCGGGCCTCCCCCCGGCCGTGGGTTGCCGCAATGCGGGGCTTCCTCCCTCTCGGTGAGGCCCGGTTGCGGCAACTCACGCCGAGGTGCGGGCCGGTCAGTCGCGAGGCGAGAGCAGGTAGGCGTTGATCGACGCCGTCAGGTCGCGGTCGAGCGCGAGGTCGACGCCGTCGACCGAGGTGATGGGGGCGGCGAGACGGATGCTGGAGACCAGCCACGCCGCATCCGCTTCGGCGAGCTCCGCCGGAAGCACGCGACGGTACTGCGTCGCGTAGCCCTCGGCCTCGAGGTAGGCGAACAGGCTGAGCTGCGTCGTTCCGTGCAGGATGCCGCCGCTGGGCTCGGGGGTGACGAACACGTCGCCGAAGCGCAGCACGATCGACGAGGTCGGCCCCTCGAGCACGTAGCCGTCGGACGACACGAACACCGCGTCGTCGGCGCCGCGACGCTTCGCCTCGCGGATCGCGGCCATGTTCACCGCGTACGAGAGCGTCTTCGCCCCGAGCAGCAGCCACGGCGCATCGGCCGATGCGTCGACGCCGTAACCACGGTCGAGCTGCACCACGCGGATGCCTTCGGTGCGCGACCCGGTGTTGTCGGCCGCGCGGGCGAGCGTCGCCCACGCCGTCGGGGTCGGGCCGTGCTCCACGCCGCGGCTCAGGATGAGTTTGATGACGCTCTCGCCGGGATCGGCAGCATCCGCCACGGTCTTCACCGCCTGCCGCCACTGGGCCAGATGCGGTACGGGCAGGTCGCACAGCTCGGCCGAGTGCACGAGGCGCTCGAGGTGCGCGTCGACCTCCTGCGGATGCCCGTCGACGACTCCGATCGATTCGAAGATGCCGTCGCCGCGCTGCGTGCTCAGCTCCCCCACGCTCAGCGCGGGGGCCGTCGGGTCGATCACGGTGAACGTGTCGGCGAAGTCGGTGCGCGGGTCGTCGGATGCTGCGGGGTCGATCACGAGGGCGAAGCTCCAGGCCATTCCCCGAGCCTAGACCTCGGGGAATACCCCCGAGCCGACCTTGTTACACTGGTATGGCCGGGCCGCAGTAACCCCGGGCTCCAACTTTTGCCGCTCTGAGCGGCCATGCGCCGAGAGGCGTTTCTGCGGCCCGGCTTTTTCGTGCCCTCGGGCGAGGGTCAGTCGAGCGACTGCCGACGCCAGAGCGTCGCACACCCCGCAAGGTCGCCGGCGTACGTCGCCAGGCGCAGCGCGCGGGTCGTGAGCGTCGACGCGCGCTGCGGCTCGGTGGGCTCGTAGTCGTCGGCGAGGTGCGTGGCGCCGGCGGCCTGCACGCGGCAGAACGCCGCGGCGCGGTCGAGCGCGACGGCGAAGTCGCCCTGGAACACCCCGCGCAGGATCGTGTCGATCAGCGCGACGAGCTCCTCGGGGCCGGCCGGCGTCGGTGCACCCGCGACCACGGGGTCGGGAGAGGCGATCTCGATGCGTCCGCGGTCGTAGAGCAGCGCGGCCGTCTGCGGATCGTCGTGGATCATCAGCTGCAGCAGGTACAGGCGCCAGAGCGCCCCGGGGAGCGTTCGCGCGGGAGAACGCGACCACAACTCGGCGATGTCGTCGATGCCGTTGCGGTCGGTGAATGCGACCAGCCTTTCGACGACGTCGACGTCGGGGTCGTCCCGCACCCGCGAGATGAGCGCGTGCGCGGTGCTGTGGGCCACCCGCGACACCTCGGCCGGGTCATCGCCCGCGAAGAGCCTGTCGAAGAGCTCCGCGGGCCGGCGCACCGGCTTGTGGTACTCCCTCGAATCGTCGCTCACCCATCAAGGCTACCCGCGGCGGATCGGGGTCGGATGCTGCGCGGCATCCTCGACCCATGCGCCTCAGGCCGTGGCGATCGCGACGATCGGGTCGCCCGTCGGCACGCCCGTGGGCGATCCACCGTCGGGCTCGATCGTGACCGCGATCGTGTCTCCGGGCTGGTAGGCGCCGGCGAGAAGAGCGGTGGCGGTGCCGTCGGTCGGACCGAACGTTCCCGCCGGGATCGCCGAACCCCCTCGCACGTACCAGAGCTCGAACGTCTGGTCGTCGGCGATCGCGGGCATCCCGTCGGAGACCAGCACGACCTCGCCGCGCTCGGCCGACCAGTGGGCGGTGGCTTCCCCGCCGCCGGTGAGAGTGACGGAGGCCGACTGCGCATCGGGGGCGCCCTGGATCTGCTCGAGGGCGACTACGGCGGCCGGGCGCGTCAACTGCTGCCCGATCGTCACGGCACCGAACCCGAGGGCGAGTACGGCCACGATCGAGGCGGCCAGTGTGAACCACCGGCGTCGCATCCCTCCCGTGGCGGCGCGGGCGGACGCGGTCACCGGGGCGGGGCCCGCGGCGGCGAAGTCTTCCTCGTCGGGGTCGGACGCAGCATCCGGTGTCTGCGGCGTCACCAGGATGCGCGCCATCAGCTCCTCGCGGATCGACGCTGGCGGTACGACCGGCTCGACGGTGTCGGCGAGCAACAAGACGGTTTCTGCCTCGGTACGCACGTGCTTCTCCCATTCGGGGTGCTCGGCGAGTGCGGCTTCGAAGTCCCGTCGGTCGGCGGCCGACAGGGCGCTCAGCGCAAAGCCCGTCGCAAGTTCCGCGAACGTGCTCTCGTTCATGTCGTCACCCCCATCAGGGTCCTCAGGCGGGACAAGCCGTCCCGCATTCGTGTCTTAATCGTGCCCAACGGCGACCCCAGGAGCGTGGCGATCTCACTCTGGCTGTACCCCCCGTAGTAAGCGAGGGTGATCGCTTCACGCTGCGCTTCTGGAAGCGCAGCGACGGCTTCAGCGACCCGTCGTCCTTCAATTCTCATCTCGACGCTCTCCGCGACATCGTCACGGGGGGCCTCGAGATCACGGAAGCCCACGCGTACATCACGATCGGCACTCGCCTGCGACGATCGCACGCGATCGACCGCTCGACGGTGAGCCATTGTGAGCACCCACGATCTTCCCTGACCTCTGTTCGGAGCGAACTTCGAAGCGGATTGCCAGATCTCGAGGAACACTTCCTGCAGCACTTCTTCGCTCTGGGAGCGGTCGACGAGCACGCGCAGAACCAGGCCGAACACTCGCGACGACATCATGTCGTAGAGGCGGGCGAAGGCGGTGTTATCGCCCGCGGCGACCCGCTGGAGGAGCTCACCCACGTGATCGACGTGGTCGCCCCCCTCTTCGGGAACTTCCACACCGTCGATGACCATGAGACAAGCATGCCCCACTCCCCGGCGTGAGACGGCGCGCGAGACGCTGGGCGTTTCATGCAAAGTCATGCATCTCTTATGCGAAGACACGCATCGGTCGCTTCGAGAAAGAAATTTCGTAGAAGGTCAATCCGTTTCGGCACCCGTCCCGAACAGCCTGTACACCGCCTCCACGGTGTGCCAGACCCCCGCACCGGGGTTTGTCCTGCAGCAGCCCGATCCCCGGGCTCCAAAATTCGGAGGAATCATGCTCAGCACCAAGAAGATCACCGGTGGCCTCGCCCTTGTCGTGGCATCCGTTTTCGCCCTCAGCGCCTGTTCCGGCGGCTCCACTGGTGGAGCCAACACCAGCGAAGAGTCGGCATCGTCGGCTCCCTCGATGAGCTCGTCGCCGTCGGCCAGCGAGTCCATGATGGACCCGGCCGCCAACCTCGTCGGCTCCGGCTGCGCCGACTACGCCGCCGCCGTTCCCAGCGGTGCTGGATCGGTCGAGGGCATGTCGCAGGACCCGGTTGCGGTCGCCGCATCCAACAACCCCATCCTGACCACGCTCACCGCAGCGGTCAGCGGCCAGCTCAACCCCGACGTCGACCTGGTCGACACGCTCAACGGCGACGAGTTCACCGTCTTCGCGCCGGTCGACGACGCCTTCGCGAAGATCGACCCCGCGACCATCGAGGCTCTGAAGACCGACAGCGCCACGCTGACCTCGATCCTCACGTACCACGTGATCCCCGGCCAGATGACGCCCGACGAGATCGACGGCACCTTCGCGACCGTCAACGGCGCTGACCTGACCATCACCGGCAGCGGCGACAACATCATGGTCGGCGACCAGGCTGCCGTCATCTGCGGTGGCGTCCAGACCGCCAACGCGACCGTGTACCTCATCGACACGGTGCTGATGCCCCCGGCTGCGTAAGCAGACCGGAACCGGCCTTCGGGTCGGACATGAACGGCGGCCGTCGGAACCCAGGCGAGGGGAACCGGCGGCCGCTTCTGTGTGCGCCCGGCGCGTGCGGCCCTGCCGTTTCGCGCCGGGCGCTCTTTCGTGAGTGGGTCGAAGGACGTCATTCGGTCGAGCCCACGCGATCGGATGCTGCGACGACAGCCGGTAGGCTGGGAGGTCAGGGGCCTCTAGCTCAGTCGGTAGAGCATCGGACTTTTAATCCGCGGGTCGTGGGTTCGAGCCCCACGGGGCCCACCGCACACCTCATCGCGCATTCGCCGCGCGGCCACAGGCGCCCGGACCGGATGCCGGCCGCCGTCCGTCTCGAACCGCGAGCTGACGCTGGGCCGCCCGCATCAACCCCGCCGAGGGCCGACCGACTCCCAGGCCGCGCGGGCGGCGCTGCGGAGCTCCCGGTAATCCGCCCGGGGCATCGCCGCCTTCGCGCGACCGCGCGCGTCGTCGGCGGCGCGGGAGAACACCGCCGATCGCGAGGGGTCGGTGGCTGCGAGCGCGGCGAGGCACTTCTGAATCCTCAGGTGCACCTCGAGGATCGATGCCCCGTCACGGGCGAGGGGACGGAAGGCGTCGATGACCAGCGTCTCCAGTTCGGGAGGGGTGAGCCACACCCGCTCGTACGACACGTCGCCGCTGGGGTCGGCGCGCAGCGCGAGCGCGAAGACACGATGGAACGCGGCGATGATCTCGATCGCCGTGCCCGGGTCGTTCGTCGCCGGCGACAGTGCCCGGCTCCCGATCTCGGAAAGGGCGATGATGCCCAGCCGGGGGTCCTGCTCGTAGTCGCGGTGCGATGCGATCCGGAACGCGCCCCGGAGCGCTGACACCGCGTCGTCATCCATCTGCCCTGAAACGTAGAGGAGCGGGTGCAGGGCGTCGGCCGAGCGCCCGGGGCTCGACGCGACGTACACCTGGGCGTCGTGTTTGGCGGCCGTGCGGTTGAGCGCGGCCACGTCGATGTGCACGACGCAGCCGACGTCCTCAGCCCACACCGGCCGCGCCGATGGGGGGATGCGCTCGAGGCGCTGCGCCCCGAGCGTCGGCGACGCAGCGTAGGCGGACATCGAGTCGGATGCTGCCTTCTCGACGCGATCGATGACGTCGGCCATGCGCCCGAAGTCGGCGAGGTGGGCGATCCACCGCATCAGGGTGACGACGACGATCGCGATGACGATAAGCGTTCCGAGGAAGAGGATGGTGCGGCCCTGTTCCTTGTAGTAACCCGTCGACAGGGCGATGATGCCCACCATCGAGAAGACGAACGCGCCCACGAAGGTCGACAGCGAGTTCTGCGAGGTGGGATCTGCCACGAGCAGCTGCGTCGCCCGGGGCGTCGCGGTCGTCGTCGCGGACGAATACGCGGTGACCATCGCCGTGACCGAGAACGTCGTCGCCGTCAGCATCGCCGTCGCGATGATCTGCAGGAGCGAATCGACCGAGTTCTGTCCGAGCTCGATGACGACGCGGAACGGTACGGCGGCTCCGATGAAACCTGCCGCCAGGGCGAAGACAACGGCGATGAGCGCGAACATCGCGGCGCGCACCCACACCTTCTTGCCCAGCCGAAGCAGGAAGGATCTCACCGAGCCGTGCGTACCGGAAGCCATCGAATCACTGTACGGGTGAGCGGCGACCGTGCGATCGCACCCGTCGGGCTACGAAGACCGCGACGGGCTCTGGTAGACGTCGGGGGTTCCATCGCCGTCCTCGTCCACGGTCTCGGCGAGGGCGATGCGCCGGTACTGGCGATTGCGGGCGACCAGCACGCACGAGGCGAGGATCGAGGCGAGCAACGATGCGATCATGATCGCGATCTTCGCGTCGTCGCCGTGGAGGCTCTCGGCCCCGAAGCTGAGCTCCGCGATCAGCAACGACACGGTGAACCCGATACCGGCGAGAAGACCCACCCCGATCAGGTCGATCCACTTCAGTGCCGGGTCGAGCCGCACGCGTGTCACCCACGTCAGCAGGCGCACCGAGAGCACGATGCCGATCGGCTTACCCAGCACGAGACCGACGACGATGCCGATGGTGACCGGATCGGTCGCCGCGCGGATGATCCCCTCCACCCCGCCGACGGCGACTCCCGCGGCGAAGAACGCGAAGACGGGGACGGCGAAGCCCGCCGACAGCGGCCGGAAGCGGTGCTCGAACTCCTCGGCGAGGCCCGCGGTCGCGGACGGCTCGGATTTACCGGGCCGCACCGGGATGGTGAAGGCCAGCGCGACGCCGGCGATGGTGGCGTGGATGCCGGATGCGTGCAGGAACGCCCAGGCGACGAAGCCGAGCGGCAGGAGGATGAGCCACGCGGCGAACGCCTTCTCGCGGAACAGGGTGCGGTATCGCTGCGCCAGGAAGCCGTAGACGGCGATCACCGCGACGGAGATGACGAGGGGCAGGATGGCGATCTCGGCCGTGTAGAAAACGGCGATGATGAGGATCGCGATCAGATCGTCGACGACGGCGAGCGTCAGAAGGAAGACCCGCAGCGGCGTCGGCAGGTGGGACCCGACGAGCGCGAGGACGGCGACCGCGAAGGCGATATCGGTGGCCGTGGGGATGGCCCAGCCGGTGCGCAGCGACGGCTCGCTCCAGACGATGGCGGTGTAGATCAGCGCCGGAACGGCCACGCCGCCGACGGCTGCCGTGATCGGCACGATGGCCGTGCTGAACTTGCGCAGGTCTCCCGCGACGACCTCGCGTTTGAGTTCCAGCCCGACGAGGAAGAAGAACACCGCCAGCAGCCCGTCGGCCGCCCACGTTCCGAGCGTGAGGTCGAGATGCCACGGCTCGTAGCCGATGCGGAAATCGCGCAGCCCGAAGTATGCCTCGGACACGGGCGAGTTGGCCCACACGATCGCGATGGCAGCCGCCACGACGAGGAGGATCCCGCCGACGGCCTCCTTGCGGAGAAGGCCGGTGATGCGGGTGGCTTCAGAGCGCCCCGGCCAGCGGGGAAATCGAGAAGTGGACGCAGACGTATCGGGCATAGGAGAGAAACCTCGCTGGGGTCGATGAGAAGAATGTCGACCAGACTTCCCGACGCGCCTCCCCTATTCTACCGTCCGCAGGCCACCCGCCGAGCCGCCGCCTCGATCGCGACCGCCTCGGTGCCCGCGCGCGGCGCGTGCGTCCGGGGTCGATGCGACTCATCGGAGACGCGGGCGTCAAAGAGACGGGCGCGGACACGTCCTCGTTTCGCGCTGACCCAGTGAAAAGATGGGGCGTGCCCCACGTCACCGCCCTCTACCGCTACCCCGTCAAAGGCTTCACTCCCGAACCGCGCCACGAGCTCACGGTTCAGGCCGACGGACGCATCGCGGGCGACCGTGTGCTCGCGTTCCGATTCACCGATGACGTCGAGCCGCGCGAGCAGGACGGCCTCGACTACTGGCCGAAGAGCCAGGGCCTCGCGCTCATGGACTTCCCGTCGCTCGCGCGGCTACGATTGCGCCTCGACGATGAGACGTTGCGGGTCAGCATCCATGACGGAGACACCGAACTGGTCGAATCCGGGCTCGACGACGCGGGCCGCGCCGAGCTCGAGCAGGCCGTCTCGGCGTTCGTCGCCGCCTCGAGCGACGCGCGTCGCCTCCCCGCCGACGGCGTGCGCCTGGTCGGGGACGGTCTCACCTCGCGATTCCAGGACCGCCCCCGCGGATATGTGTCTCTCCACGGCTCGGCATCTGTCGCCGCGGTCGACGCCGCCGTCGACGCCCCCGTGGACGATCGGCGCTTCCGCTCGAACATCGTGGTCACCGGCACCGCCCCCTGGGACGAACTGGCGTGGACCGGCCGCGTGCGCATCGGCGCGACGGAGTTCGAGGTGCAACGACCGATCGGACGATGCGCCGCCATCATGGCCAACCCCGACACGGGCGTTCGCGATGCTCGGCTGCTGCGTCTGCTCACGACCGAGTTCGGTCAGGACGAGGCCACGCTCGGCATCCTGCTCCTTCCCGTCGACGGCGGCGGCACCGTACGCGTCGGCGACGACGTCGAGCCGGCCTAGCCCCTTCCCGGTGCGGCGGAGCGTGCCTAGGCTCGCGGTATGTTCCCGCTCATCCCGTTCCTCTTCCTCGGCGGTCTCGTGACCGCGGGTGTCGTGTGGCGTCGGCGACGAGACCGCGACGCCGCCGAGGCTCCGCGCGACGATATGCTGCGCGCGGGAGCCGAGCCCGATCAGTCGCCCGAGGCGGCATCGCGCCGCGCCGAGGGCAAAGCCGCGTGGATGCGGCCGAGCGGCTTCTGACCCGTCAGCCGCGCGAGTCGACGACCCGCGCGCCGGCCGCGGCGATCTCGGTCAGAGCCGCCGCGCTCGAGTCGGGGTGCACACCGGCGACGAGG
Source organism: Microbacterium sp. AG1240 (assembly GCF_003635115.1). GTDB lineage: Bacteria > Actinomycetota > Actinomycetes > Actinomycetales > Microbacteriaceae > Microbacterium. The sequence goes on along the minus strand of NZ_RBXJ01000002.1, from coordinate 320,736 downwards.
TCGGTGAACACACGCACGCCGCGACCGGCTGCGAGCGCGTCGAGCGCCGAAGCGCGAACGCAGTAGTCGGTGGCGAGCCCGACGACGTCGATGTCGCGGATGCTGTGCTCATCGAGCAGCTGCGCGGCCGTCGTGCCGTCATCGCCGACGCCCTCGAAGAGCGAGTAGGCAGGCTTCCCCTGCCCCTTCTTGAGGTGGTGCGTCACGGCCGAGGTGTCGAAGCCCTCGTCGTACTCGGCGCCGAAGGTGCCGCCGACGCAGTGCACCGGCCAGGTGTCGACGAAGTCGGGCTGCCCCTGGGCGAAGTGTCCGCCGTTGTCGTTGTCGCCGTCGTGCCAGTCGCGCGAGGCGACCACGAGCGCATACTCTCCGGCGTGCTCGTCGAGGAACGCCGAGATGCGCTGCGCAACGGCGTCGCCGCCCGCGACACCGAGCGCTCCGTGCTCGGTGAAGTCGTTCTGGACGTCGACGATGAAAAGGGCCCGGGTCATCCCCCGAGCGTACGACGCCCGCGCGTCGCCTGGCACGTACTCAGGCTGATCGCCGGGCTGCCCCCTCCGGGCCCGGCGTGTCGCGGGGTCGTCCACCATCGAGCCTGAGTTCGGTCGGATCGGGGCGGCCGGGGCGGGCGCGGGGATTGATGCGGGGGCGGACACGAGGCGAGCCGGACCCGAGGCGGGGGCGCGGACCGGAGGCGGGCGGGCGCCGCGCCCGTCGCGCCTAGGCCGTCAGCCCGCCGCGAAGAGGGAGACGATCGAGATCACGAGCCCTGCGACACCGAGGCCGATGAGCCCGAGAGCGAGGAGCACGAACGCGCGCACCGACGGCGACCGTCGGTGCAGCCGCATTCGGTCGAGAGATCCGACGCGCACGAAGACGTCGGCGGCATCGGCGCTGCCGATCGTCTCGTCGTCGGCGGGTGTCAGCGTTGCCTCGCCCACCCCGCCGTCGTCGTCGAACCACCGTGCGACCCGGCGGTCGCCCAGATCGTCGATCATCGCGCGGACGGGAACCCAGGTGCCGTCGGCGATGTACAGCACGAACGCCACACCGGCGAACAGAGCGCCGGCACCGAAACCGATCCACGTGAAGATCTCGACGATCGCATCGACGGCCGACATGATCCTCCCCGGGATACGGGAAACGGGCCGCCGGAGCGGCCCGTTCTTCCGGAGCCACCTAAGGGAATCGAACCCTTGACCTATTCATTACGAGTGAATCGCTCTGCCGTCTGAGCTAAGGTGGCGCGCGTCGCTCGCGCGATGCACGATCACCGATATTACCTGCTCACGAGCGATGCGCGAACCACGACCCTCACTCGCAGCGGATGTCGGCGTCGGGAACCACCCCGTCGACGAGATACGCGACCACCGCGTCGTCGACACAGGTGTTGCCCTTGTTGTAGCCGGTGTGCCCCTCGCCGACGCGGGTGACCAGCACGCCCGACGTCAGCTGCTCGGCCAGTGAGACCGCCCACTGGTAGGGGGTGGCGGGGTCGCTGGTGGTGCCGATCACCAGAATGGGCGCTGCCCCGTCGGCCGAGACGGGGCCTCTCGTTCCGGTGGGCGGGTAGGGCCACTGCTCGCAGACGTCGGGGCCGCTGAAGTACTCCGCGGCGAGCGGCGCCACCTGCTCGAGCTCGGCCTGAGCCGCCTGCGTCTCCGCCTCGCCTGCCGCGGGGTAGTCCATGCAGTTGTAGGCCGGGAACGCCTCTTCGGAATTGCCCACGTAGTCGCCGCCCTGACGCGCGTTGTAGGCGTCGGCCAGCGTGAACGCCGGCGCCGGATCTCCGTTCTGCACTCCCGAGAGCGTGACGCGCAGGTACGGCCAGCTCGCGGGTGAGTAGAGCGCGTTAAGCAGGGCGAGCATCAGCGTGTCAGCGCCGAGCTCCCGCCCGTCGGCGGCGACGATCGGGCGAGCATCGACCGACGCGAACAGGGCGTCGAGGTCGGCCGTCGCATCGGCGAGAGTGCCGCGGAACGGGCAGTCGTCGAACGAGACGCACGCCGTGAGGAAGGCGTCGAGCGACCTCTGGAACCCCTCCATCTGACCGACGCCGACCTCGGTGCCCGGGATGGAGGGATCGAGCGCGCCGTCGAGCACCATGCGACCGACCCGGTCGGGGTGCAGCTCGGCGTACGCGGCACCCAGGGCCGTGCCCCAGGAGTAGCCCAGGTAGTCGAGCGTCGTCTCGCCCATGACGGCGCGAAGCACGTCGAGATCGCGCGCGGCGTTCTCGGTAGAGACGAACGGCAGGAGTCCGTCGCTGTTCGCATCGCATGCCGCGGCGAACGCGGCGTCGCGCGCCTCGATCTCGGCCGCCCATTCATCGCTGCCGCGCGGGGCGTCGGGGATGTCGTACAGGTACTGGTCGAGGTCGGCCGTGTCGTAGCAATCGATCGCCGTCGAGGCGCCGACGCCCCGCGGGTCGAAGCCGATCACGTCGTAGTTCTCGCGGAGCGCAGAGCCGGCGACGACGTCGAGGGCCTGACGGAGGGTGTCGACCCCGCTGACGCCCGGCCCGCCCGGATTGGTGAACAGCGATCCGATCGGCGCACCGCTGTCGGCCCGATGCCGGATGACGGCGATCTCGATCTCACCCGATGCGGGAGCACTCCAGTCGCGCGGCACGCGCACGTTCGCGCAGTCGAACTGCTCCTCTGCCGCGCACGACTCCCACGCGACGTCCTGATCGTAGAAAGGGAGCAGATCGGCCGAGACACCTGAGACGTCGGGCGTCACCGACGGCGGCGGAGCCCAGGAGTTCGACGTGAACGCCGAGCATCCGCTCGCGACGAGGACGACGGAGGTCAGAACCGCGACGGCGGCAGCGATCCGGCTCCGCACCCGCGTCACGGTTCGCTGCCGTTCGCGACGGTGATCAACATGCTCTCCAGGGCCAGGAGCGGCGCGACGTTCTGCTCGAGGTTGCGGCGGGTCACCGCGATCCGGTCGAGCACCGCGAGGGTGCGCGTCGCCGACCAATCGGCCGCGACCGCGCGCAGCTCGTCGGCGAGCTCGGGGTTGATCAGGTCGTGGTCGCGCCCGAACTGCAGCAGCACGACGTCGCGGTAGAGCGCCTGCAGGTCGGTCAGAACGCGATCGATGCCGTCGCGCAGGCTGCGGGTCGCCCGCCGCTTCTGATCGTCTTCGAGCTGGTTGACCTGCCCCCGCACCGCGGGCGGAACGGCTGCACCCTCGGCGACGCCCATCGTGCGCAGCAGTGCAGCGCGCTCCTGCTCGTCGCGGACCGCGGTGAGAGCCTTGGCGTCGTCGGTGGCGACGCGCACGATCTGGCCCGCGACCTCGACGGCGTCGCCGACCCCGCGCACCCGCAGCACGGCGGCGAGCGTCTCGGCCCTCCGCGCACGCGCGTCGGCGTCGGTGGCGAGCCGCTGCGCCATGCCGATGTGCCGCTGGGCGTGCCGGGCCGACTCCAGCGCGACCACGCGGTCGACACCGGTGCGCTGTACGAGAAGATCGGCGACGTCGTCGACCTCGGGTTCGCGCAATCGCAGCACGCGCACGCGCGATCGGATCGTCGGCAGCAGGTCGGCGTCGCTGGGGGCGCACAGCACCCACACGGTGCGCTCCGGGGGCTCCTCGAGCGCCTTGAGCAGCACATTGGAGGTGCGCTCGGCCATGCGGTCGGCGTCTTCCATCACGATGACGCGGTAGCGGCCGAGCGACGGCGAGAAGTACGAGCGCTCGACGAGGGCGCGCGCCTCTTTGATCGAGATGATGACGCCCTCGGTGCGAAGCGCGGTCATGTCGGGGTGCGTTCCGGCGAGCACCTGATTCATCGCCGCCGTGTCGCCGGGCTCGGCGATCAGCGCCGCCCCGAAGGCGCGGGCCAGTGTCGAGCGTCCTGACCCCGGCGGACCCGTGATGAGCCACGCGTGAGCGAGGGCGGAGGGATCGGATGCTGCGGTGCGCAGCGCGTTCACGGCCTCGTCCTGACCCCACACGGCGTCCCACGGCGCGCCGACTCCGACGGAGTCGATCACGGCACCAGACATGGCTACCACCCTAGACGCGGGTCACGACAGCGCCGCGCGTCGGCGCAGCATCCGCCCTCGTCACAGGACGGCGGCGACGCGTTCGCGGATCGCGGCGGCGATCTCGTCGACGGGACGGGACGCGTCGAGGACGAGGAAGCGTTCCGGCTCCGACGCGGCGAGCGCGAGGAAGGCCGACCGCACCCGGGCGTGGAACTCGTGCTTCTCGGACTCGAGGCGGTCGAACGGCTTGTCGTCGGCGTCGAGGCGAGCCCGGGCGGCGGTCGGGTCGAGATCGAGCAGCACCGTCACCTGCGGCAGCAGACCGTTCGCGGCCCACAGCGACAGGTCGCGCACCTCGCCCGCGTCGAGCACGCGCCCGGCGCCCTGGTAGGCGACCGACGAGTCGAGATAGCGGTCTTGGATCACGACCTCGCCGCGGGCGATCGCCGGTCGCACCACCGTCTCGACGTGGTGCGCTCGGTCGGCGGCGTACAGCAGCGCCTCGGCGCGCGGCGCCACGTCGCCGCGGTGGTGCAGCACGATGTCGCGGATGAGCACCCCGACCTCGGTGCCGCCCGGCTCGCGGGTGCGCACGACCGTGCGACCCTCACCCGCCAACCACTCCTCGAGCAGGCGTGCCTGCGTCGTCTTGCCGACGCCGTCACCGCCCTCGAGCGTGACGAACAGACCGGACGGAGACGCTCCGACCGACGTGACCTCGGTCACGAGGTCTTCTTCGGCGCCGCCTTCTTGGGCGCGGCCGCCTTCTTCGGGGCGGCTGCCGCCTTCTTCGCGGGCGCCTTGCGCGTGGTCGTGCGCTTGGGGGCCGGCCCCTTGGCGCGCTTGTCGGCGATCAGCTCGACGGCGCGCTCGAAGGTGATGTCGAGGGCGACCTCACCGCGCGGGATCGTCGCGTTCGTCTCACCGTCGGTGACGTACGCCCCGAACCGGCCGTCCTTCAGGCGGATCGGCTTGCCGCTGACCGGATCGTTGTCGAACTCCTTCAGCGCGCTCGAGGCACGGCGAGCGCCGTACTTCGGCTCGGCGTACTTCGCGAGCGCCTCCTCCAGAGTCACGTCGAAGATCTGCTGCTCGTTGTCGAGGGAGCGCGAGTCGGTGCCCTTCTTGAGGTAGGGCCCGAAGCGTCCGTTCTGCGCCGTGATCTCCTCGCCCGACTCGGGGTCGGCGCCGACCACGCGCGGAAGCGTGAGCAGCCGCAGGGCGGTCTCGAGATCGAGCGTGTCGACCGACATCGACTTGAACAGCGACGCCGTGCGGGGCTTGGGTGCCTCGACCTTCTTGGCGCCGCGCTTCTTCGGGGCCTCGACGACCTCGCCCGTCGCCGCGTCGACGTTCTCGGGCTCTTCGGGCTCGAGCTCCTGCACGTACGGCCCGTAACGGCCGTCCTTGACGACGATGAGCTTGCCGTTCTCGGGGTTCTCGCCGAGCACGCGATCGCCGGCGACCGGAGCGTCGATGAGCTCCTGAGCCTTCTCGGCGGTGAGCTCGTCGGGCGCCAGGTCTTCGGGCACGTTGACGATGCGGGGCTTTGCCTCGGGGTCGGCCGACTCGGCGATCTCGAGGTAGGGCCCGTACTTGCCGAAGCGCAGCACCGCAGCATCCGTGATGCGCGTGGAGTTGAGCTCGCGCGCATCGATCTCGCCGAGGTTGTCGACGATGTTGCGCAGGCCCACCTGGTCTTCGGAGCCGAAGTAGAACGACTTGAGCCACGCACCTCGGCCCTGCTCGCCTCGAGCGATGCGGTCGAGGTCGTCTTCGAGCGCCGCCGTGAAGTCGTAGTCGACGAGGTCGGCGAAGTGCTCTTCGAGCAGACGCACGACGCTGAACGCGAGCCAGCTCGGCACGAGGGCCTGCCCGCGCTTGCTGACGTAGCCGCGGTCGAGGATCACGTCGATGATGCTCGCGAAGGTCGACGGGCGCCCGATGCCCTTCTCCTCGAGCGCCTTGACGAGGCTCGCCTCGGTGTAGCGCGGCTTCGGGGAGGTCGCGTGGCCCTTGGGCTCGACGTCGCGGACGTCGACCGTGTCGCCGACGGCGACAGCCGGCAGCGACTGGTCGTCGCTCGAATCGGAGGCGTGACGCTTCTCGTCGCTGCCCTCTTCGTAGGCCTCGAGGAAGCCCTTGAAGGTGTAGACGGTTCCGGATGCGGTGAACTCCGCGGCCTTCTCCCCCGCCTGCACGACGAGGGTGACGGTGGTCGTCTCGTACTTGGCGTCGGACATCTGGCTGGCGACGGTGCGCTTCCAGATGAGGTCGTACATCTTCTGCTCGTCGCGGTCGAGACCACCCGAGACCGACGACGGCGTGCGGAAGTGCTCGCCCGACGGACGGATCGCCTCGTGGGCCTCCTGCGCGTTCTTGGCGTTGTTGCGGTAGGTGCGGGGGTTCGCCGGCACGGCCTTGTCGCCGTACAGCGTGACGGCCTGCTCGCGAGCAGCGCTGATCGCCTGCGCCGACAGCGCCGTCGAGTCGGTACGCATATAGGTGATGTACCCCTTCTCGTAGAGACGCTGGGCGACGCTCATCGCGTGCTTCGCGCTCATCGAGAGCTTGCGTCCGGCCTCCTGCTGAAGGGTGGAGGTCGTGAAGGGGGGCTTGGGGCTGCGCGTGCCGGGCTTGGCCTCGACGCTGGAGACGGAGGCGACGCCCGCCGCCTCGATCGCCGCGGCGAGCTCGCGGGCTCCGGCCTCGTCGAGGACGACGACGGCCTTCTTGAGCGTTCCCCGGTCGTCGAAGTCGCCGCCGCGGGCGAGAGGCGCGCCGTCGAGGCGGGCCAGACGGGTCGTGAACGAGGAGGCGCCCTTGGCGGCGAGCGCCTCGACGTCCCAGTAGGAGGCCGAGACGAACGCCATGCGCTCGCGCTCGCGCTCGACGACCATGCGGGTGGCGGCGGACTGCACGCGACCGGCGCTCAGCGCGGCGCCTTCGCGGCCGGAGCCGACCTTGCGCCAGAGCACCGGCGAGACGTCCCAGCCGTACAGACGGTCGAGCACGCGGCGGGTCTCCTGGGCGTCGACGAGAGCGAGGTCGAGCTCGCGGGTGTTCTCGGCGGCGGCGCGGATGGCGTCCTTCGTGATCTCGTGGAAGACCATGCGCTTGACGGGCACCTTGGGCTTGAGCACCTCGAGCAGGTGCCACGCGATGGCTTCGCCCTCGCGGTCTTCATCAGTGGCGAGCAGCACTTCGTCGGCGGTCTTCAGGGCGCGCTTGAGTTCGGCGACGGTCTTCGTCTTGCGGTCGTTGACCACGTAGAAGGGGTCGAAGTCGTTGTCGACGTCGATCGAGTACTTGCCGTACGCCGCCTTCTTCTCGACGGGGATGTCTTTCTTGCTCGCGAGGTCGCGGATGTGACCGACCGAGCTCAACACCTCGTAGTCGTCACCGAGGTACCCCTGGATCGACTTCATCTTCGTGGGGGACTCGACGATGACGAGCTTCTTGCCGTGTGCCACTGGGGTCCTTTCGTCGTTGCACACCATACACACGAGTTGTGAGCAGAGGCCGTTCGTCGCTCTCAGGGCGCGGCGGTAGGAGGAGGACCGGCACGAGCCGAGATGGATGCGGCGACCGCTGCGAACGGCGCCGAGACCGTCACCGTGGCGACCAGGCCGTCGAGATCGCACGTCGTCACGGTGGCCCCGGCGGTGGCGGCGACCTCGGCGGCACGGTCGCATGGGACACCCGCGACCGCACCGCTCGCGGCGTCGGCCGCGGCGAGGGCCGCAGCATCCGCCGCCCCCGACAGCCGCTGCGCGTGCACCGAGGCGGCTCCCACGACGGCGAGCGCCGCCGTCACGACGATCACGCCGGCCATGACGCCGACGCCGGTGACCGCACCCGCCATCAGAGGCCGCCCGCCAGTGCGCACGACGTCGCGGTGAGGTCGGGGAGCGGGAGGGCGAGCGGCGCCGACGCGACGACGCACACCAGGTCGCCGTGGTGCTGGATGTCGGCTGTGCCTCCGACCGAACCGACGATCGCGTGCGCGCGCCCCGGGTCGTCGCCGCGGGCGACGAGCCTCGCGGCGTCGGCCGCCGCGTGCTGGAGGCGCACCTGCCGCGCGCCGGCGGCCAACGCCCCCACCCCGAGAGTCACCACGAGCACGATCGCGGGCAGGACGACGGCGAACTCCGCGGTGACCGAGCCGCGTTCGCCCAGGCTCCGCTGCCGGTGCGCCGCGAGGCCCGCGCTCATTCGAAGGTCAGCGCCCGTCGCACGAGGTCGGTCAGGATGCCGCGCACCTCGTCGGAGCGCATGATCACGACGAGCAGGCCGGCGAACGCGACGGCGGCCATCGTGGCGATCGCATATTCGGCGGTGGCGGCCCCCGCGTCGTCGTGGAAGAGCTGAGCGGCCCGGCGCCGCGTGAGGGTGGGGATGGCGTCTTTCGCCGAGACGGGGGCGTCGGTGCCGGTGGTCGGGGTGTCGGTCATGCGTACTCCTTCATGTGGTGGGACGGGGTGGGCACGGGCGACGGCGTGTCAGACGACGAGCACGCCGGAGGACAGGATGCTGAGCAGCATCGGTGCGACGCCGAGCAGCAGGAACGCGGGGAGCGTGCACACTCCGAGCGGGAGCAGCAGCTTCGACGACAGCGCGGCCGCCCGCAGCCGCCCGTCGGTGCGAGCGCGATGCCGCGCGAGCCAGGCCGACGAGCGGAGCAGCTCGACGGCCGGCACGCCCGCCGTCGTCGACAGCGCGAGGATCTCGTCGACCTCGTCGTCGGGGCTCTCGGTCGCGCCGCGCACGAGCGCCCGCGCCCGCTCCACCGACGCTCCCCCGCTCAGGGCGATCGCCGTGAGCTCGGCGTCGATCCCCGGAACACCACCCGCGGGGTGGGCGCGGCGCACGAGCGCGGCGCTCCACCGACGCGCGGCGATGATGAGCCCGATGCCGGCGAGCAGGCACGTGACGCCCAGCGGGTTCGCGGCCAGCACGGTGACCGTGTCGAATCCGAGCACGAGGCCCAGGGCGATGGCGACGAGCGGCAGCCAGCTCATCAGGCGAGCGGTCGCGGCAGGTTCCGCGAGGGCGACGCGCACCTCGTCGGCGGCCTGCTGGCCGTCTCGGAGCGCGGCGGCGACGTCGCGGAGGCTCTGCGCCAACGGCGCGCCGACGGTGGTCGCGACGCCCCACGCCGCTCCCACGTCGCGCCATGGCCCGCCGGCCGACGCCAGGGCGTCGGCGGCATCGCCGCCCACGGCGACGGCAGCGCAGACGCTCGCGGCCACCGTGTCGCCCGTATCGGCGAGGAACGTCCATGCCCGGGTGGGAGCCACGCCGGCCGCCAGCAGCACCGAGAGCCGCAGCACCGCGTCGGCGGTGGCCGCCGCATCCGGCCCTCCGTCGTTCGACCGCCGCGTCAGGAGGCCCACGGCAGCCCTTCCACCGCGAGCCGATCGTCGCGCAGCACCGGTCGCGCGGCGCCCACGACCCGGCGACCCCCATCGGGGTCGCGGACGAGATGCACGATGCAGCCGATCGCGCTCACGACCTGTCGAGCGAGCGAGCGGTCGTCGAGACCGGCGAGTGCGCCGAGGGCCTCGAGCCGGGCGGGCACGTCGCCGAGACCGTTCGCGTGCAGGGTTCCGGCGCCGCCCTCGTGCCCGGTGTTGAGGGCTCCGAGGAGGTCGCGCACCTCGGCACCACGGCACTCCCCCACCACGAGTCGGTCGGGGCGCATGCGCAGGGCCTCGCGCACGAGTCGCGCCAGGTCGACGCCGCCGGCGCCCTCGAGGTTGGGCTGACGCGCCTCGAGCGCGACGTGGTGCGGATGCCGCAGTCGCAGCTCGGCGACGTCTTCGATGGTGACGATGCGGTCGGTCTCGGGTGCGCGCGAGAGCAGCGCCGACAGGAGCGTGGTCTTTCCCGCCCCGCCGGCGCCGGTGATGAGAACGTTCGTGCGGTCGGCGACGAGCCGGCCCAGCGCCGCGGCCCCGGCCGCGTCGACCATGCCGCCGCGGGCGAGGTCGTCGAGATCGGGCACCGAGATCTTCGGCACGCGGATCGAGATCGACGTGCCGCGCTGTGCGATCGGAGCGAGCACCGCGTGCACCCGCAGTCCCCGGCCGAGACGCACGTCGACGCAGGGCGTCGCGTCGTCGATGTGTCGTCCGCCGAGCCCGATCAACGCGACCGCGAGGTCACGCACGTCGCTTTCGCCCGCGTGCCACTCCCGCACGCGCCGGGGCCCGTCGCCGCGGTCGACGAAGAGACCGGCGTCGCCGTTGACGAAGAGGTCGGTCACATCGGGATCGTCGAGGTAGCGCCCGAACGACTGGAGCACCGGATGCCGCGAGACGAAGCCCTCGTCGATCGGTGCGATCTCTTCGCGGGCCGCGCGGACGACGACGGGGACGAGCGGGACGGTCTCGGCCGATTCGGCGCGCGAAGAGTGCGGACGCGGGGTGACGACGAAGGGGATGACCATTCGTCGACCGTAGGAAGAAGCATCCGCTCGTCGCCGCCGATCGCGGTCGGCGGTGGAGAACGCGCAACGCCGCCGCGCTGGGGAGGAGCGCCGGGGAAAGAGAAGGCGGCACCTCATAGGGGGGTATGAGGTGCCGCCACGCAGCACGCGCGATTGGGGGGTGCGCGCGCCGCGAATGCCAGAATCGAAGTTCGGCTGGCATCGATCTTATGCACAATCCGAGGGGAACGCGATCGACGCGCGGGAACGACCGACCAACTATCGGAGGTAGTCGACCCTCCGACCCGTGGCTAGATTGAGCCTGTCCGGCGGGCGGTGCCCAGCATCCGCCCTCCCATCCACCACGCAAGGGAGCGCGCCCCGATGAGCAGCCAGATCGATCACCTCCTCTCGGAGACGCGACGCTTCGCGCCCTCGGCCGACTTCGTCGACGCGGCCGTGGGCGCCGCCGACCTCTACGAGAGAGCTGCGGCCGACCGCGAGGGGTTCTGGGCCGATCAGGCGCGTGAACTGCACTGGCATACGCCGTTCACGCAGGGCCTCGACTGGTCGAATCCTCCGTTCGCGACCTGGTTCGCCGACGGCGAGCTGAACGTGGCCTACAACTGCCTCGACCGTCACGTCGAGGCCGGTCACGGCGACCGGGTCGCGCTGCTGTGGGAGGGCGAGAACGGCGACGAGCGCCGCGTCTCGTACGCCGAGCTCACCGCCGAGGTCAAGCGCGTCGCGAACGTGCTGCGGGGGCTCGGGATCGGTGCGGGCGACCGCGTGGCGATCTACCTGCCGATGATCCCCGAAGCGGTGGCGGCGATGCTGGCCGTCGCCCGCCTCGGAGCGATCCACTCCGTCGTGTTCGGCGGCTTCTCGGCCGACAGCCTGCGCGCGCGCATCGACGACGCCGGCGCGAAGCTCGTCATCACCGCCGACGGCGGCTACCGCAAGGGCAAGGTGTCGGCCCTCAAGCCCGCCGTCGACATGGCCCTCGCCGACCGCAACGGGTCGGGCGTGCAGGAGACCGTCGAGCACGTGCTGGTGGTGCGCCGCGGCGGCAACGACGTCGACTGGCAGGAGGGGCGCGACCTGTGGTGGCACGAGACGGTGCCGGATGCATCGTCCGACCACGAGGCCGAGGGCTTCCCCGCCGAGAATCCGCTGTTCATCCTTTACACCTCCGGCACCACGGGGAAGCCGAAGGGCATCCTCCACACCTCGGGTGGGTACCTGACGCAGGCGGCGTTCACCAACCGCGTCGTGCACGACATCCACCCCGAGACCGACGTCTACTGGTGCACCGCCGACATCGGCTGGATCACCGGGCACACCTACGTCACCTACGGTCCGCTCGCCAACGGCGCGACGCAGGTGCTCTACGAGGGCACCCCCGACACCCCGCACCCCGGGCGCTGGTGGGAGGTCATCGAGAAGTACGGCGTGACCGTGTTCTACACCGCGCCGACGGCGATCCGGTCGTTCATGAAGATCGGCCGCGAGGTGCCCCAGAAGTTCGACCTGTCGTCGCTCCGGCTGCTCGGATCGGTGGGAGAGCCCATCAACCCCGAGGCGTGGATGTGGTACCGCACGATCATCGGCGACGAGGCCGCCCCCATCGTCGACACGTGGTGGCAGACCGAGACCGGCGCGATCATGATCTCCGCGCTCCCCGGCGTCACCGAGACGAAGCCCGGCTCGGCGCAGGTGCCCCTGCCGGGCATCACGGTCGACGTGGTCGACGACGCGGGCGAGCCCGTCGGCAACGGCAACGGCGGACTGCTGGTGATCACCGAACCGTGGCCGAGCATGCTGCGCGGGATCTGGGGCGACCCCGAACGCTTCAAGGAGACGTACTGGGACAAGTTCGCCGACAAGGGCTACTACTTCGCCGGCGACGGCGCGCGGCTCGACGACGACGGCGACGTGTGGCTCCTCGGCCGCGTCGACGACGTCATGAACGTCTCGGGGCACCGGTTGTCGACCGCCGAGATCGAGTCGGCCCTGGTCGGCAACGAGGCGGTCGCCGAGGCGGCCGTCGTCGGAGCGTCGGACGAGACGACCGGGCAGGCGGTGGTGGCCTTCGTCATCATCAAGCAGAGCTTCCTCAAGGCGCACTCCGCCGAGGGCCTCGCCTCGACGCTGCGCGGCTGGGTCGGCGAGCAGATCGGCCCGATCGCCCGGCCCCGCGACATCTACATCGTCGGAGAGCTCCCGAAAACGCGATCCGGCAAGATCATGCGGCGGTTGCTCCGAGACGTGGCCGAGGGCCGCGAGGTGGGCGACACCACGACGCTCGCCGACACGATGGTCATGAGCACGATCACGGGTCAGGTCACCGGCACGAGATGACGACAGCGTTCCGCGCGCTCATCGACCGCTGACCCGGGTGGCCGGGGCGGTGCTCGTCCGCTGACCGGAAGACCGGTCGCATACGCTGAACGGATGCTTCGCCGGTCACTGCCCTCTCGCGCGAAGTCGCGACTGATCATCACCGGGTCGATCGCTGCCGCGCTGTTCCTCGTCTTCTACGCGTTCTTCAACCTGACCGTTCTGGGGCAGTCGCTCGAGAACTCGTGGGCCTGGCGCTACGAGGTGTTCGACACCGTCGGCTACTGGCTGTCGAGGCACGGTCTGCCGCCGCTCAGCGGCGACCGCGCGACGATCGTCGTCGGTGTCGCCCTCGCCGTGATCGTCGCCGCGGCCCGGAGACGCTGGCGCACCGCCATCTGGGTGGCCGTCGCTCTCCCCGCGGCTGTTCTGGCGTCCGAGGGGTTCAAGACCATCTCTGCTCGGCCGCTGCTGGTGGATTCGCGCGACGATGCGATCAGCTACCCCAGCGGCCACGCCGTCATCGCCCTCGCGGTCGGCGCGGCGCTGCTGATCGTGATCCCCCGCCTGTGGGTGCGGTGGTTCGTGCCCGTGCTCGGCGTCTGGATGGCGATGGCGTCATCCGCGATCATCGTGATCGGTCACCATCGTCCGAGTGAGATCGCCGGAGCGGCGCTGCTCGTCATCGTCGTGTTCACGCTGGTGGGTGCCGTGGTGCAGCCGATCGCGTCGGCGCGGCAGGGTGAATTCGCCGCTCGCACCGACGGGAGGCCCGGAGCCTGGGCGGCAGACGCGGCCCGTCGCGTATGGGTCCGGGTGCTGATCGTCGCCGCCATCGTCGCCGCGGGGCTTTTCGCCGCCTGGGGAGCACTGCCCTGGGTCACTCTCGTCGATGGGGTGACCGGGGCCGCGGCCTCGCTGCTCGTCATAGGGATGACGCTCGCCGTCCGCTCGTGGACCGGTTCTCGGGCTCCGCAAAGACAAGCCCCGGCCACCTCACACAGCGTGCGGGGAGACCGGGGCCGGATGCTGCGACTCAGGCGAGCGTGAAGACGACCTCGACCTCGACGGGGCTGTCGAGCGGGAGCACCGGCACGCCGACGGCGGATCGGGCGTGACGCCCGGCATCGCCGAAGACGTGGCCGAGCAGTTCGCTCGCACCGTTGATGACCCCGGGCTGGCCCGTGAAGGCCGGGATCGAGGCGACGAACCCGGTCACCTTCAGAACGCCCGTGATGCGGTCGACGTCGCCGACGGCGGCGGCCGCGGCGGCGATCGCGTTCAGTGCGCAGAGCCGGGCGTACTGGTGGGCGTCGGCGGGGTCGACGAGGTCGCGGCCTTCGCCGACCTTGCCGGTCGCCGGGAGCACGCCGGAGACGAGCGGCAGCTGCCCCGCGGTGAAGACGAGATCGCCGAAGACCTTCGCCGGGATGTAGGCGCCGGCGGGCTGCGGGACGCTCGGCAGATCGATGCCGAGCTCGGCCAGCATGGCGGACGCGGTCACGAAGACTCCCCGAACTGCTGAGCGGCGGTGGCCGCAGCATCCAGCCCCGCGTTCGCGGAGCCGGCGCCGGTCGGGCGCTTGAAGTAGGCGACGAGCCCGCCCTCCGGGCCGGTCACCACCTGCACGAGCTCCCAGCCCTGCTTGCCCCAGTTGTTGAGGATGGCGGCGGTGTTGTGGATGAGAAGGGGTGTGGTGAGGTACTCCCACGTGGTCATCGCGGCTCCGGAATCGTCGAGGTCGGCGCGGGAATCGCGGCCTACGGAAACGGCGGGGCTGTCGAGCCATCGCCCAGGGTTCTCCCTTACGATCAAGCCTATGCCTGACAAGAAACGGACGCCTACTGGCGCGCTCGGGGGTCTTCTCGGACTCGTGGGCCTCAGCGTCGTCGCGGGTGTGCTCATCACCGCCACCGTGACCCCGGCCATCGCCGTCTCGGGCGCCGCCGCCTCCAGCGCCATCAAGATCTTCGACAACATGCCGAGCTACCTCGAGATCGACGAGCTCATGCTGCCGACGACGATCTACACGAACGCGGGCGAAGACGGCTGGGTGGAGCTGACGTCGTTCTACGACCAGAACCGCTCCCCGGTCGAGTTCGGACAGATCAACCCGGTCGCCTACGACGCGATCCTCTCCAGCGAAGACCCCCGCTACTACCAGCACGGCGGCGTCGACCTCATCGGCACCACCCGCGCCCTTCTGAGCAACGCTCAGGGCGGTGCGACGCAGGGTGGTTCGTCGATCAGCCAGCAGTACGTGAAGAACGTGCTCATCCAGCGGTGCGAGCGCGACGCGCAAGCGGAGACCGAAACCGCCGACGACGGCACCGTCACCACCACCAAGACCCGTGACGAAGCCCTTCAGAGCTGCTGGCTCGAAGCGACCCAGGCGTCGGGCGTCGACGGCTACGAGCGCAAGCTGCAGGAGATGCGCTACGCCATCCAGCTCGAGAAGGAGTACTCGAAAGACGAGATCCTGCTCGGCTACCTGAACATCGCCAACTTCGGCGGCACGACCTACGGCATCGACGCCGCGGCCCGCTACTACTTCAACGTGTCGGCGGCCGATCTGAGCGTCGGTCAGGCGGCGATCCTCGCGGGGATCGTGCAGAACCCGAACACGTACCGCATCGATCAGCCCGACAACGCGTCGAACGGCGCCGCGAACGGATACGCGCTCACCAAGACGCGCCAGACCTACGTTCTCGGCCGCATGCTCGAAGACGGCAAGATCACGCAAGAGCAGCATGACGCCGCCGTGGCCGAGCCGATCACCCCGGCGATCACTCCCGCGCAGACCGGATGCTCCGCAACCGGCGCGACCGCGTATTTCTGCCAGTACGTCGTCTCCGTCGTCCGCAACGACCCGGCTTTCGGCGCCGAGCCCGTCGACCGTGAGCGCGCCCTGAAGCAGGGCGGCCTGAACATCTACACCACGCTCGACTGGCGCGTGCAGAGCGCCGCGCAGGAGGCCATGGCCGAGTATGCACCGGAGTCCGTGCCCGGTACGCGGTACGGCGCCACGTCGGTCAGCATCGAGGCCTCCACAGGGCGCGTGCTCGCGATCGCTCAGAACACGAAGTTCACCGAAGACGGCAACCTGGCGGCGAGCGACCCGGCCTACACGTCGATCGTCTACGCCGGCAACAAGACCTTCGGAGGATCGGCCGGTTTCTCCGCCGGGTCGACCTTCAAGCTCTTCACCCTCATCGACTGGCTCGAGCAGGGCCACTCTGTGAACGAGTCGGTCAACGGGCGAGACGTGCCGATCAGTCGATTCACGAACAGCTGCATCGGCAACATCGTCGGCAACACCTGGAAGCCGGGCAACTTCGGTGGGGGCGGGGGCGGCTACGGCACGCCCATGAGCTTCACCGCGCAGTCGCTGAACTCCGGCTACGTCGCGATGGCCGCGCAGCTCGACCTGTGCGACATCGGCAAGGTGGCCGCGAAGATGGGTGTCGTCGGCAGCAACGGCGAGCCCATCCAGGTCGACTACCCCACGCAGGTCATCGGCCCCGACGCGGTCTCCCCGATGGCGATGGCCGGTGCGTACGGCACCGTCGCGAACAACGGCGTCTACTGCCAGCCGCAGGTCATCGACCGTGTGACGAACTCCAAGGGCGAGGAGCTTCCCAAGCCGGAGCGCACCTGCGAGCAGGTCATCACGCCCGAGGTCGCCGCGACCGCGGCGTTCGCGCTGCAGGGCGTCATGACGGGCAACGGAACCGGCTCGCGGGCGAACACCGGCGACGGCACCGCGCTGATCGGAAAGACCGGAACGCACCAGGAGTGGCAGACCTGGATGGTCGAATCCAGCTCCAAGGTCGCCACCGCGGTCTGGGCGGGTAACGCCAATGGCACGCTCGACGTGTTCAAGAACAGCTACCGGGGCAACGGCCTCCAGAACATCCGCTACTTCATCGCGAAAGACGTGCAGCGCGCGGCCAATGCGGCGTATGGCGGAGACGCGTTCCCGCGGCCCGACAACAACCTGGTACGCCAGGTGCAGCGCGACGTTCCGAACGTGGTGGGTCAGTCGGTCGACCAGGCGACCTCGACGCTGGAGGCCGCAGGCTTCTCGGTATCTGTCGGCGGCCCCGTCGATTCCGATCAGCCGACGGATGTCATCGTCGAGCAGAGCGCGACTCGCGCGCCCTCCGGCGCCAACATCACCATCAGCCCCAGCAACGGGCAGGCGACACCGGTTCCCTCGGTCGCGGGATCGGCGCCCGCTCAGGCGGTCGCGACTCTGCAGGCGGCGGGCTTCACCCAGCTGTCGGGCAGTTGCACGGTCGATCCTGCCGCGCCCGACGCGGGTCTCGTCTCGGGCACGAACCCGGGCGCCGGCACCGTCGCCTCGCGCGGCACCGCCATCACCGTCGCGTACACCGCGAAGGCCTGCTGAGTGGTGGCACCTGCGGCCAAGGCCGCCCTCACCGCCCTCGCAGCGGTGGGGGTGGTCGGTGCGGGCGCCGCGACCTGGGGCATGGGGATCGAGCGCTACCTCTTCACCGTGCGCTATCACGCCCTGCGGGTGCTGCCGCGTGACGCCGATGCCCTCCGCATCCTTCACATCTCCGACGCCCACATGGCGCCATGGCAGCACCGCAAGCAGGAGTGGATCGCGGGTCTCGCCCGACTCGAGCCCGACCTCATCGTCAACACCGGTGACAACATCGGGCACCGCGACGCCCTGACGGGGCTCCGCGAGGCGTTCGAGCCGTTCTCGGGCGTGCCGGGTCTGTTCGTCCACGGATCGAACGACTTCCAAGGACCGTCGTTCCGCAACCCGCTGCGCTATTTCACCGGGCCTTCGCAGCGCCACCCCGATATCGAGCAGATGGATGTCGACGCCCTCGACGGATACCTGACCGGCGACCTCGGCTGGACGATGATCGACAACGCGGCGACATCGCTCGAGGTTCGCGGAGTGCGCATCAACGCCTTCGGCGTCAACGATGCCCACCGCGACTGGGACGATCTCGAGGTGCTCCCCGCGGCGATCGGCGAGCTCGGCGAAGCCGACCTCACGCTCGGCGTCACCCACGCCCCCTATCGCCGCGTGCTCGACGAATACGTCGATCTCGGGGCCGACGTGATCTTCGCCGGCCACACGCACGGTGGACAGGTGCGCATTCCCGGCAGCCGTGACGCGCTCGTCGCGAACTGCGACATCCCGCTCGACCAGGCCCGCGGTCTGAGCGAGTGGACGCACGACGGGCGCACCGCGCCGCTCAACGTCAGCGCCGGGCTCGGCCACTCGATCTACGCCCCGGTGCGCTTCGCCTGCCGCCCCGAGGTCACGCTCCTCACGCTCCTGCCGCGCTAATCGCCGTGGCGGCCGCGCCGGCCTGCGGTTCCTGCTCTGGAGGATCGGCCCGGGTCGGCACTACCGTGACGGCATGGATGCGAAAGCCGTGACGGTGGGCATACCCGTCCGCGACATCGACCGTGCGACCGAGTGGTACCGGGCGGCGCTCTCACTCGGCGAGCCCGATCAGATTCCCCTGGACGGTCTCGTCGAGTTCGACCTCGGCCCCTTCTGGTTGCAGCTGGCGGCCGCCCCCGATCTCGCGGGCCGCGAGGGCATCTCGGTGAACATCAGCGTGGCCGACGCGACGGCGCTGCGGCGCGACCTGGAATCGCGGGGCCTGACGGTCGGCGAGATGCAGTGTGTCGAAGGCGTGGTCGAGTTCTTCGAGCTGATCGATCCCGACGGCAACAAGGTCGGCTTCGTCACCGAACTGGCCTAGGCAGGGCGCGGCTCACCGCCGCTCGAGTTCGGCGACGACAGGGCGGTGATCGCTCCCGGCATCGTCGAACGACACGACGACGTCGAACCCTCGCACCGACCAGGCCGGTCCGACGAGCACGTGATCGATCGGCGCCGCGAGCCAGGCGGGAGCACGGGTGGGCCAGGTGCCGATAGCGGCGGCGCCCACCGCCGAAGCGGCGTCGGCGCACCCTCCGACGAGGGCGGGGCCGGTTCCGGAGAGGTGGTCGACGGTCGCGTTGAGGTCGCCCGCGACGATCACGTCCGGTGCATCGCACCGGTCTGCGATCCAGCGCAGACCCTGACGCCACTGGTCCAGGCTCCCCGGCAGGGGCGGCATGGGGTGCGCGGCGACGATCGTCGGCCCCTCACCCGAAACGGGCCGCCAGACGGCACTCGGGAGTCCGGGGGTCGAGCCCGCCTCCGCGTCCACCCGATACTCGCCCAGCTCGCCCGCGATGAGGATCGACGTGGGGATCGGCGAGTACCCCGTCCCGCCGTAGGTGGTGTCGGTGGACATGCGCACGCCCCGCTCGGCGAGCATCCGCACGGCTTCGGCGGCAGCGTCCGCGTCGGTCTCGGGCAGGCTCACGATCTCCGCCCCGGTCTCCTGCACCAACCGGGCGATGGCCGACGGTGAGGCGGCGCCGCCCTGCGTGTTCCACGCCACCACCGTGAGGTTCCCGCTCGCGCCCTCGGGGCCCCCTCCGCGCGCGAGCACGACGCCGCCGTTGATCACCGCGGCGACGGCGACGGCGATCGCGAGAGCCGCAGCGACCGACCACCGCCGTCTGACGACCGCGACGATCGAGATGACCAGGGCGATCGCGAGCAGGGCGATTGCGAGCGGCACGCGGAACGCGATGACCTGCGCGACGACCGGTGCCGTCTGAGCCCCGAACGCCTGCGGCCAGGTGGTGAGCACCACCAGGGGCACGCTGACAGCGAGGGTCACGGCGAACAGCGCAGGGCGGTGGCGTCGTGATCTCACGGGATCCATGACATCACGCCTCTCCTCCCCAGCCCGTCTTGCGCGCGACTTCTCCACATCCGCCTGCTCGCAGGCTCCGCAGCATCCGCTCGCGTCGCACGATCGACGAATACCCCGTCGAAAGGATGCCGCGATGCCCACCGTGCCCGTCTCCCTCCCCCGTCTTCGCGCCCCCGCGGCGCTCGTCCTGTGCCTGCTGCTCGCCCTCGTCGGCGCGCTGTGGACCGCACCTCCCGCTCGGGCGGCCGATCAGGGGTCGGGCTTCGGAACGTGGGCGCCGGTGTCGACGCACGGCTGGCACGGCTCGATGCTCGTCGGCGGGGTTCACACCTACTGCATCATCCCGGGGCTCCCCCTGCCGACCGGCACCTCCGTCGACCACGGAGTGAGCGGTTCGGCGGCGGGTCTCACGCCGCATCAGCTCGCCGGGATCAACCTCGTCGTCACGAAGTACGGGCAGACCACAGACCCGGCGCAGGCGGCAGCCGTCGGATGGGCGGTCAAGTCGATCGCGAATCGAGACGCGACCCTGCACGCGTGGGGGTACCCCGGAGACTCGCTCGCCGAGGCGGTGCGCTGGACGTTCTCGAAGCTCGCCCCCGAGCACAGCGCCCGCGTGGGGTCGCTCGCCGAGGCTTTCTACGCCGAAGGGATGGCCGTCACCGTGCCGTCGAGCTCGGCGACCCTGACGTTGACGACCGACACCGCCGATCCGCGGCGGGGCACCGTGCAGCTCGATGCCTCGGCGGCGGGAAACATCGCCCTCACGAACGCCGTGTTCGCCGACACGGGCTCGCCCGAGCGCGCCGACGCGGCCCCCGGCACCGAGTACGCGATCGTCGCCGCTCCCCCGACCGACGACGGCACACCCTTCAGCGTTCACGCGAGAGCACACGGTTCGGCGGCCTTCGCCCCGGCCGTCCGCCACGTCACCACTCCCGGCGGCCAAGACACGGCCGGCCCCGGGGGCGACGTCGAGTTCACCGCCGAGGCGACGGATGCTGCGCCCCGCCCGGTCGTCTTCACCCCCGGTCTGACCACTCGGGTCGCCGAGCCCGAGATCGACGGTGGCGCTTTCGTCGACGACGTGACGCTCTCCGCGATCGAGGGGGCGTGGCCGCTCGCGGCCGACGGCACGTTCGTGGTGCTCCGCGCCACCGCGAAGGTCTACCGCACCGAGGCCGTCGTGCCCGAGACCGAGGCCGTACCCGCGGAGGCGAAGCACGTGGAAGACCTCGCGCTGCAGAGCGACCCGGCGACCGGGCCCGGGGTCTACCGCGTCACCTCCGAGTGGGAGCTTCCCGGGCCGGGCGTCTACACCGCCGTCTGGCAGATCGATGCGAGCGAGCAGCAGCCCGCCACCGTCCCTCACCTGCCCCCCGGGTTCTCGTGGACGGAGAACTTCGGTGTCGCCACGCAGATGGTGACCGTGGCGGCTCCTCCCCCGCCCGAGCAGCCGGAGCCCGAGCAGCCCCCGGCGGCGCAGCCGCCCGTGGAACCCACGCGCACGCTGGCGGCGACCGGCAGCGACGCTCTCACGCCGCGCATCGCCGGAGCCGGCGGGGCCGCGCTGCTGCTCGGAACCGCCCTCCTGGCGCATCATCGCCAGCGCCGGCGAGCCACAGCATCCCCCTGACCTCCCCGAACGCCGCCGTCCGCCGATGCGCGCCCCTCACGCCGTCGGCGGGCGGTCGGCCATCTCCTTGCATCCACGGTTCGAACCATCCCTCAGAACGGGGTAGACTCGTGTGGTTGCTCCGGGGTGTGGCGCAGCTTGGTAGCGCGCGTCGTTCGGGACGACGAGGCCGCAGGTTCAAATCCTGTCACCCCGACTGAATATCATGAGCGAGAAGGCTCCGTCGCCTGACGGAGCCTTCTCTCATTCATTGGACGTCTCGTACAGGAGCCCCGTGCCCGACCTCACGCCCCGCCTCGTCGCCTTCGACCTCGACGACACCCTCGCCCCCTCGAAGACCGCGATCGACCCGCGGATCGGCGACCTGCTGATCGCCCTCGCCGAGCGCGTCGAAGTCGCCATCATCTCCGGCGGGCAGCTCCAGCAGTTCCGCACGCAGGTCGTCGAGCGGCTTCCCGCAGCATCCGCCGAGCTGCTCAGCCACATGCACCTCCTGCCGACGTGCGGCACGCAGTACTACCTGCTCACGCCGGCCGGCATCGAGACCGTGTACGCGCACTCGCTGACCGACGACGAGAAGAGCCGCGCCGTCGCCGCTGTCGAGGAGGAGGCCCGGCGCCTCGGCCTCTGGGCCGGCGAGACCTGGGGCGACATCCTCGAAGACCGGGGATCGCAGATCACGTTCTCCGCGCTCGGACAGAAGGCTCCACTCGACGCGAAGAAGGCCTGGGACCCGACCGGCGAGAAGAAGAACACCCTGCGCGAGGCGGTCGCCGCCCGCATCCCCGACCTCGAGGTGCGCTCGGGCGGGTCGACGTCGATCGACATCACCCACCGCGGTATCGACAAGGCCTACGGCATGAACCAGCTCGCAGAGGCCACCGGCATCCCGCTCGACGACATGCTGTTCATCGGCGACCGCCTCGACCCCGACGGCAACGACTACCCCGTGCTCGCGATGGGCGTCGAGTGCCACGCGGTCGAGGGCTGGCAAGACACCGCCGAGTACCTCGAGGCCCTCATCCCCACGCTCCCCGTCCGCTGAGCCGTCCGATCAGGCCGTGACGGCCTCGGCGTAGTACCCCGCGATGTGCGCTCGCACGAGCCGCTGCGCCTCCGGGGCGTCACCGCTCTCGACGGCGCCGACGATCGCGCGGTGCTCGCGCACCAGCCGCGCTGCGGTGGCGTCCCAGTCGGTCACGCGCAGTGCCCCCGCCTCGACGTAGGCGTCGATCGCGGTGCGCAGACCCACCATGATGGCGGTGACGACCGCGTTTCCGGATGCTTCCGACAGCGCGACGTGGAACGCCCGGTCGAGTGCGAGAAACTCCGCGATCGGCAGCTCCGGCCCCTCCATCTCGTGGAGGGCGGCGTGCACCTGGGCGAGGTCGGGCGCGTCGGCGGCGGCGAGCGCCTCCACGACGGCCGACTCGAGGGTGACACGCGTGCTGACGACATCGGCGATGTCGAACCCGTTCGCGGCCACCTGCAGGCGCAGCAGCGCCGACAGACCGCCGCGGGGCGTCGCCACGATCGTGACCCCCGACGTCGGCCCGGATCCCGTGCCGGTGCGCACGAGCCCCAGCACCTCGAGCACGCGGATGGCCTCGCGAACGCTCGAGCGCCCGACGCCGAGCTGCACCGAGAGGTCGCGCTCGGGAGGGAGCCTGTCACCCGGCCCGAGCCGACCGGCCAGCAGATCGCCCTCGATCTTCTCGAGCACGACCTGCCACGCACGCGGTGCCGTGTTCGGCATGTTCACCTCCGGAGGAGTCCCCACGATAGCCCGCTGCCGGGGCGGGCGGGGGCGCGAGACGCGCGTATCGGCCGAGACAACGCGCCTGGCGGTGTGTCTCGGCCGATTCGCGTGTCTCAGGCGGTGGCGGCGGCGGTGCTGTAGCCCTGGGGGTTGGTGCTCTGCCAGTTCCAGTAGTCGCGGCACGCGTCGTCGATGCCCAGGCGCGTGCGCCAGCCGAGGTCGCGCGCGGCCTTCGACGGGTTGCAGTACGTCGCGGCGACGTCGCCCGCACGGCGCGGGAGCATCTCGGTCGGCAGTTCGCGACCGACCGCCGCCTCGAAGGACGCGATGAGCTGCAGCACGCTCACGGGGATCCCCGTGCCGAGGTTGAAGATCGCGAAGCCGGGCTCGGCCTTCTCGAGGGCCGCCACGTGGCCC
Organism: Microbacterium sp. AG1240; assembly: GCF_003635115.1. Lineage (GTDB taxonomy): Bacteria > Actinomycetota > Actinomycetes > Actinomycetales > Microbacteriaceae > Microbacterium. The sequence goes on along the minus strand of NZ_RBXJ01000002.1, from coordinate 297,383 downwards.
TCGGCGAGGTCGACGACGTGGATGTAGTCGCGCAGACCCGTGCCGTCGGGGGTGTCGTAGTCGTTGCCGAAGATGCCGATGCGGTCGAGGGTGCCGATCGCGACGCGCGAGACGTACGGCATGAGGTTGTTGGGGATACCCGAGGGGTCCTCGCCGATCAGACCGCTCGGGTGGGCGCCGACCGGGTTGAAGTAGCGCAGCACGGTGACGTTCAGCTCGGGGTTCACCCGGGCGACGTCGGCGAGCACGACCTCGTTCATGCGCTTGGACTTGCTGTAGGCGTTGGAGAGGTCGACGCTCGTGGTCGACTCCTCGGTGAAGGGGAGGTCGGCGGGGTCGGAGTAGACGGTGCCCGTGCTCGAGAAGACGAACGAACGGATGCCGTGAGCCACCCCGGCGCGCAGGAGAGCGAACGTGGTGTCGAGGTTGTTGGAGTAGTACTTCAGCGGCTGCTGCGTCGACTCCCCCACGGCCTTGAACGCGGCGAGATGGATGACCGCGTCGATCGGGCCGTGCTCGGCGAAGACGGCCTCCACGACCGCGTCGTCGGCAGCATCCCCCACCACCAGAGGGGCCGACCGGCCGGTGATCTGCTCCACGCGGGCGGCGGCGACCGCCTGGGTGCCCGACAGATCGTCGAGCAGCACGACCTCATGGCCGGCGTCGAGAAGGGCTACCGCCGTGTGGGTTCCGACGTAACCGGCACCGCCGGCAAGGAGTACGCGCATGCCTCCAGGCTACCGACTTGCGGGGGTCGGCCCGCGTCGCTCAGCGCCCGTCGAGCCGCCCGCCGGACTCGGTCAGATAACACACGGCGCACATCGACTCGTAGGTGACCTCGCCGGTCGTGAGCCCCTGATCGATCGCCACCTGGTCGCCGTCGAACACGAAGCGTCCGTCGATCAGCCGCGCGTTGAAGATCGCTTTGCGTCCGCAGCGGCAGATCGTCTTCAGCTCTTCGAGACTGTGGGCGAGTTCGAGCAGGCGCGCGGAGCCCGGGAAGGCCTCGGTGCGGAAATCGGTGCGGATGCCGTAGGCGAGCACCGGGATGTCGTCGAGCACCGCGATCCGCAGTAGGTCGTCGACCTGCGCGGGCGTCAAGAACTGGGCCTCGTCGACGAGGAGGCACGCCACGGGAGCGTCGCCGGCGGCAGCCCGAAGGGTCTCGCGCGCGTCGGCGTCGGGCGCCACGAGGAAGTCGACCGTGCGCGAGACGCCGAGGCGGCTCTCGATCTGGTCGGCGCCCTTCGTGTCGATCTCGGGCTTGGCGAGGAGCACCCGCTGCCCGCGCTCCTCGTAGTTGTAGGCCGCCTGGAGGAGCGCGGTCGACTTGCCGGAGTTCATCGCTCCGTAGCGGAAGTAGAGCTTGGCCACAGCCCGTGTCAGACCGAGATCGAGAGCACGCCGGCGGTCTTCGCGAGCTCCTCGCGCGCGACCTCCGGGCGCGTGTTGAGGGTCTCGCCGTAGCTCGGCACGAGCTCCTTGAGACGCGGCTCCCAGCGAGCGATGTCGTCGGGGAAGCAGGTCTTGAGCAGGCCGAGCATGATCGACACGGCGGTCGATGCTCCCGGCGAGGCGCCGAGGAGACCGGCGATGGAGCCGTCCTTCGCGGTGACGACCTCCGTACCGAACTGCAGCACGCCGCCCTTCTTCGGATCGCGCTTCATGACCTGGGCGCGCTGGCCGGCCCCGAGCAGCTCCCAGTCCTTGCCCTCCGCCGAGGGCACGAACGTCTTGAGGCTGTCGACCTTGCGGGCGTGGGTCTTCAGCAGCTCGCCCACGAGGTATTTGATGAGGCCCGGGTTGTCGATGGCGACCTTCAGCATCGGCAGCAGGTTGTGCGGACGCACCTGCGAGACGATGTCCCAGGGCGAACCGTTCTTCAAGAACTTCGGGCTGAACGTCGCGAACGGACCGAACAGCAGCGACGCCTGTCCGTCGACGACACGCGTGTCGAGGTGCGGCACCGACATGGGCGGGGCGCCGACCGAGGCCTGCGAGTAGACCTTCGCCTTGTGCTGCGCGACGAGCGCGGGGTTGTCGGTCTTCAGCCACTGCCCGCCGATGGGGAAGACGCCGTATCCCTTGATCTCGGGGATCCCCGAGCGCTGAAGGAGCTTCAGCGCCCAGCCGCCCGCTCCGACGAAGACGAACTTCGCAGTGATGTGACCGGGCGTGCGCCCCAGGGTCTCGCGGGTGGTGACCCGCCAGCCCCCGTTGCCGTCGCGCTTGAGCTTCCGCACCTCGCGATTCGTGACGACCTCGACGCCCTTCTCCTTGAGGTTGGCGAAGAGCTGGTGGGTGAGCGAGCCGAAGTCGACGTCGGTTCCGGCGGGCACGCGGGTGGCCGCGAAGGGCTCGTCGCTCTTCAGTCGCTTCTTCATCAGCAGCGGCGCCCACTGGTTGATGACGCGGGAGTCCTCGCTGAACTCGATGCCCTCGAACAGCGGCTGCGTCTTGAGCGCCTCGTAGCGCTTGCGCAGGTACTCGACGTCCTTCTCACCGCGGACGAACGTCATGTGCGGGGTGGCGTTGATGAACGTCGACGGGGCGTCGAGCTCGCCCTTCTCCACCAGCGACGACCAGAACTGCCGGCTCTGCTGGAACTGCTCGTTGATCGTGATCGCCTTCGCGGGATCGACCGAGCCGTCGGCAGCCTGCGGCATGTAGTTCAGCTCGCAGAGGGCGGCGTGCCCGGTACCCGCGTTGTTCCACGCGTTCGAACTCTCCAGCGCGACGTCGCTCAACCGCTCGTAGACGGCGATCTTCCAGTCGGGCTGGAGTTCCTTCAGAAACGTGCCCAGGGTGGCGCTCATGATGCCGCCACCGATGAGCAGCACGTCGATGTCTTGGCTCACCAGGCAATCCTAGGCGCGATTCAGCGGGTCCAATCGCGAGTGCGCACCGCCTCGAACAATCAGGCGTGGGCGCCCAGGCGCTCGGCGACGAGCTCGGCGATCTGCACGGCGTTCAGCGCCGCGCCCTTGCGCAGGTTGTCGTTGCTGATGAACAGCACGAGGCCCTTGCCCTCGGGCGCCGACTGATCGGCGCGGATGCGCCCGACGTAGCTCGGGTCGGTGCCGGCCGCCTGGAGCGGCGTGGGCACGTCCTCGAGCTGCACGCCGGGGGCGCTCGCGAGCAGCTCACGCGCGCGGTCGGGCGTGATGTCGCGTGCGAACTCGGCGTTGATGCTGAGCGAGTGGCCCGTGAAGACCGGCACGCGCACGCAGGTGCCCGCGACGCGGAGGTCGGGGAGTTCGAGGATCTTGCGGCTCTCGTTGCGGAGCTTCTTCTCCTCGTCGGTCTCGTTGTCGCCGTCGTCGACGAGGTTTCCGGCGAACGGGATGACGTCGAAGGCGATCGGGGCGACGTACTTCTCGGGCCGGGGGAACTCCAGCGCCGAGCCGTCGCGGACGAGCCGCTCGACGTCGCCCTGCGCGAGCACGCCCTCGACCTGGCCGAGGAGTTCCTGCGCACCGGCGAGGCCCGAGCCGCTGACGGCCTGGTAGGTGCTGACGATCAGTCGCTCGAGGCCGGCCTCGGCATCCAGCACCTTCAGCACCGGCATCGCGGCCATCGTGGTGCAGTTCGGGTTGGCGACGATGCCCTTCTTCGCCTCGTCGATGGCGTGCGGGTTGACCTCGCTGACGACCAGCGGAACCTCGGGGTCCATGCGCCAGGCGCTGGAGTTGTCGATGACGAGGGCGCCGGCCTCGGCGAAGCGCGGCGCGTGCGCGCGGCTGCCGGTGGCGCCCGCCGAGAACAGCGCGACGTCGATGCCCGACGGGTCGGCCGTCGCGACGTCTTCGACGATGATGTCGTGTCCGCCGAACTCGATCGAGGTGCCGGCCGAGCGGGCCGTCGCGAACAGACGCAGGTCGCGAATCGGGAACGAGCGCTCGATGAGGATCTCGCGCATGACGGTGCCCACCTGGCCGGTGGCGCCGACGATGGCGAGGGAGATTCCGGAATCGGAGATGCGGGTCATGGCGTTCCTCGGATGCTGCTCGGGTCGGTTTCGGCGATTCTATCGGCGCGGCGGGCGGCGCCGCCGATCGCGAGCGGAGGAGAAGCGCCGGAGGTCGGAGGATTCCGGCCGGATCGTCCGACCTCCGGCCCTTCTCCTACCCCGACGACACGGGTTGATGGACGATCGTTACATTTCCGGCGGGATCTCGCCCGAGAAGCGGGATCGGAGGCGCTCTGCGCGGCCCTCGCCATGTTTCCGTTCTGTAAAGGATGCGGCGTAAAGGCCGCCGTTGTCGAAGAGGGCCTCCTCGGCGCCGATATCCTGACGCCTGGACCAGCGTTCGTCACCACCCCCGGCGACCCATCGTCCGCATCCCCTCCGGCGTCCCCCGAACGCCCTTCTCTGCGAGGAGTCCTTGTGCCCGCGAGCCTGCATTCCCTTCCCGGCCTGCCCCTGTGGGATGGAGACCGCCCCCGCGGCACCGCCACCCTCTCGTGGCAGGGCGACCGCATCACCGCCGTCGAGGAGACGGCCCCGGGCGAGTCGGAGTACAGCGTCATCCCGGGCCTCGTCGACACGCACGTGCACCTCGACTCATCGGCGGGAGCACCGGCGAACGACTGGCTCACGTGGCCGCTCATCACCCCCGCCTCCGAGCGGTCGCTGCACGTCGTCTCGCATGCGCGGCGTGCCGCCGCATCCGGTGTCACGACCCTTCGCGACCTCGGCGGTGGCGACGTGCAGTTCTCCGCGGCGCGCGCGCTCGCGGCCGGCATCATCCCCGGCCCGCGGCTGTTGGTGCACGGCCCGGTCGGCATGACCGCCGGGCACGGCGACCTGTTCACCCCGCCGCACTACGCGCAGCGTCCGCCCGTGGCCGACTCCCCCGACGAGTGCCGTCGCCTGGTGCGCCAGTGGGCGCGCTCGGGTGCCGACGGCATCAAGATCTACACCAGCGGCGGCGTTCTCTCCATGGGAGACAAGGTCGGCTGGCGCAACCAGACCGACGCCGAGATCGCCGCGACCGTCGACGAAGCGCACGCGCTCGGCATGCTCGTCGCCGCCCACACGCACACCGCCGAGGGCGTCGACATCGCCCTGCGCTTCGAGGTCGACTCGATCGAGCACGGCACCGGCATTCTCGAGCGCCACTGGGACACCCTGCTGGAGCGCAACATCCCCGTCGCCCCGACGCTGCTGATCAACGACGCCATCGCCGACCGCAAGATCCCGGTCAGCGACGACGCCGCCGAGAAGGGCCGCGCCGTCGTCACCGAGCGCGACGCCAACTTCACCGGCGCCGCGGCCGCGGGCATCCGCTTCGTGCTGGGCACCGACGCGAACGGCGTGATGGTGCGTTTCGGCGATCAGCTCGAGGAGCTCCGCCTCATGAAGCAGTCGTTCGCCTGGACCAGCGAGCGCGCCATGCGGGCCGGAACCTCGGATGCTGCGGATGCCATGGGCCTCGCCGGCAAGGTCGGCCGCCTCCACCCCGGCCAGGGCGCCGACTTCCTCGTCGTGCGCGGAAAGCCGTGGGAGGACATCGACGATCTCACCGCCGAGAACATCGTGGCCGTCGTCGCCCGCGGTGAGCTGATCGCCGGCGCATTGCCCGCGTGAGCCCCCACGATCTCGCACGCTTGACCTGTTCCGCCCATGAAGGAGAACCCGTGACCACCCCTCGACCCGTCTCTCACCCGCGCGGAGGACGGCGCCTCGCCGCTCCCCTGATCGCCGGCCTCGCCGTCCTCACCCTCGCCGGTTGCGCCGGTGGCGCCGCCGAGACCTCCGCCACGCCGGGCGCCGACGTCGCGCAGGACATCGTCTTCGCGCTCAAGGAAGACCCGACCTGCATCGACCCGCAGCAGTCGTCCGTGACGACCTCGCTCATCGTCGGACGCCAGCTCACCGACTCGCTGCTGGACCAGAACCCCGACACCGGCGAGATCGTGCCGTGGCTGGCCAGCGAGTGGGACGTGAGCGACGACCTCACCTCGTACACGTTCACGCTGCGCGACGGCGTCACCTTCAGCGACGGCACCCCGCTGACCTCCGACGCGGTCGCGGCGAACTTCGACGCGATCGTCGCGCTCGGTGCGTCCGCCTCGCTGGCGAACGGCTACCTCGCGGGATACGCGGGCACCGACGTCACCAGCGACACCGAGTTCACCGTGAACTTCTCCGCCCCGAACGTGCAGTTCCAGCAGGGCGCGACGACCATCTCCCTCGGCATCCTCTCGCCCGAGACGGTGGCCGCGCCCGCCGAGACGCGGTGCGCGTCGGTGGCCGGCACGGGACCGTTCGTTCTCGACTCGTACGTTCCGAACGACTCGGTGAAGGTGGTGCGCCGCGACGGCTACGACTGGGCGTCGCAGCTGCGTCAGCACGAGGGCGAGGCCTACCTGTCTTCGGTGACCTTCCCGATCATCTCCGAGCCGAGCGTGCGCACCGGCGGCCTCGAGTCGGGTGAGTACGACGTCATCCAGGACGTGCCGTACGTCGACGAGTCGCGCTTCAGCACCGGCGACTACAACCTCTACGCCAAGGCCAACCCGGGCGTTCCCAACTCCCTCGTGATCAACACCACGCGGGGCCCGCTGGGCGACGAGGCCGTTCGCCAGGCGATCTCGAAGGGGCTCGACCGCGACCAGATCAACATCATCGCGGGCTCGATCAGCGGCCAGGCGCCGACGAGCGTCCTGACCTCCTCCACCCCCGGCTACAAAGACCTTGGCGACGTGCTCGCGTACGACGCCGACGGCGCGAAGGCCCTGCTCGAGGACGACGGCTGGACCCTCGGATCGAACGGGATCTACGAGAAGGACGGCCAGCCGCTCACCGTCACCGTCACGGCCTTCTACGCGCAGGACGTGCTCGAAGCCGCCCAGATCGACCTGAAGAAGGTCGGCATCGACCTGCAGCTGAAGATGGTCTCCTCGGGTGACTTCTTCGGCGCGATCGCCTCGGGCGACTACGACATGCTCGGAGCCGCGCTCACCCGCACCGACCCCGACGCCCTGCGGACGCTCCTGTCCACCGCGTCGAAGTCGCGCTGGGGCATCGTCGACGACGCCGAGCTGGAGACGCTGCTGCAGGAGCAGTCGCAGACCGCCGACACCGCCGCACGCCAGGAGCTGGTCGACGAGATCCAGCAGATGGTCGCCGAGCGCGCCTACGTGATCCCGACGCTGGAGACCGTGCAGCTGCACGGCTCGCGCGCCGGTGTCGAGGGCATCACGTTCGACTCGGCCGCCCGCCTGCACCTCTACGACACCGCGGTGGTCTCGGACTGATGACACAGCCGGTGCAGCGCGTGGCGTCAGCGGACGGAGGAAGCAGGGCGGCATCCGTCGCGCGCTTCCTGATCCCGAAGATCCTGCAGTGCCTCTTCGTGGTCTGGGCGACCTACACGGTCGCCTTCCTGCTGATCCACGCGCTGCCCGGCGACCCGGTGCTCGCCGCCCTCTCCCTCCGGGGCGGCGACGCGACCTCGACCGATCCCGCCGAGCTCGACGCCCTGCGCGCGCGCTACGGCTTCGACGGTCCGCTCTGGCAGCAGTACTTCTCGAACCTCTTCGCCCTCGTGCGCGGCGATTTCGGCACCTCCATCGCGACCGGCCAGCCGGTCGGCGACATGATCGGGCGCGCCTTCCCGCACACGATCGCCGTGGCACTGTTCGCCCTCGTGCTCGGCTTCCTCATCGCCCTCGCCTTCACCGTCTGGGCGTACGTGGCCCGCCCGGCCTGGATGCGCGACGTCGTCGCGCAGATCCCGCCGCTCGGGATCGCGATCCCCGCCTTCCTCAGCGGGCTCGTGCTCATCACCGTCTTCTCCTTCGGGCTCGGCTGGTTCCCCGCATCCGGCACCAACGGGTTCGCCAGCGTCGTGCTCCCCGGGATCACCCTGGCGCTGCCGACCGCCGCCATCTTCTTCCAGGTGTTCTCCGCGGCCGTCTTCGATGCGGGGGCGAGTCCGTTCGTGTTCACCGCGAACGCCAAGGGCCTCGCCCAGCGCACGGTCGTGGTGCGCCACGTGCTCCGCAATGCGCTCCTCCCCTCGATCACGATCATCGGTCTGCAGATCGGCTATCTCGCCGGGGGCACCGCGGTCGTGGAGACCGTCTTCTCGCGAGACGGCATCGGCCGCCTCACCGTCGACGCGGTGCTGGCCCGCGACATCAATGTCGTGATGGGCGTCGTGATCGTCGTCGCGCTCGTCTACGCCGTCGTCACGCTCGTCGTCGACGGCCTCTACGGCGTCATCGACCCGCGCACCCGTACGCGTCTCGTCGGCCGGAAGGGAGCGACCCGATGACCGTTCTGCGCAAGCCCGCCCTCATCCTCGCGATCCTCGTGCTGGCGCTCACGGCCGCGGCCCTGATCGCGCCGGAGCTGCTCGCCCCCTACGACCCGTTCGACTCCGTCGGCACGGCGCGCCTCGCACCTCCCTCGCCCGAGCACCTCTTCGGCACCGACCACCTCGCTCGCGACGTGTTCTCGCGCGTGGTCTACGGCGCGCGGCTGTCGCTGTTCGCCGCCGGGCTGGCCGTCGTCGGCGGCGTGGTCGTCGGGTCGATCATCGGCCTCGTCACCGGGTACGTCGGCGGCGCCGTCGATTTCATCGCCATGCGGTTCGTCGACGTGCTCATCGCCATCCCCGGCATCCTGCTCGCCCTCATCGTCGTCGCCTCGCTCGGCTTCGGTCCGCTGTCCATCGCGCTCGGGGTGGGCCTCGGCACCGCCGGCTCGTTCGCCCGCGTCATGCGCTCGCAGGTGCTGCGTGTGCGCGGCGAGGAGTACATCGAGGCCGCACGCACGCTCGGCGTCCGCGGCCCCACGATCCTCGTGCGCCACGTGCTCCCCAACGCCGCCCGCCCGATCATCGCGATGGCCGCTCTCGAGCTGGCGCTGGCGATCCTCGCGGTGTCGGCGCTGAGCTTCCTCGGCTTCGGGGCGCAGCCTCCGGCGCCCGAGTGGGGGGCGCTCGTCTCGGCGGGCCGCGATTTCGTCGCCACCGCACCGTGGCTCAGCCTGCTCCCGGGTGTCGTGATCCTCGCGATCGTGCTCGCGGTCAACCAGGTCTCGCGCTCGATCGGAGGAACCCGATGACCGCTCTGCTGTCCGTGACCGGACTCCGCGTCGACTACGGCCAGGGCCGCCGCGTCACGCCGGCCCTCCGCGGCGTCGACCTCGAGATCGCTCCGGCCGAGATCGTGGCCGTGGTCGGCGAGTCGGGGTCGGGCAAGAGCACGATCGCCCATGCGATCGTGCAGCTCCTCCCGACGCAGGCTCGCGTGCGCGCGGGCGAGATCCGGTTCGAGGGACACGACCTCGGTCGTGCGCGGCCGGCCGCGCTCCGCCGTATCCGTGGCAAACGCATCGGCTTCGTGCCGCAGGACCCCTCGCACAGCCTCAACCCGCTCATGCGCGTCGGCGAGCAGATCGCCGAGACGCTGCGCCGTCACCGCGACCTGTCGAAGAAGGATGCTGCGGCCAGGGCGGTCGAGATCCTCGGCGAAGTCGGCATCCCCGACCCGGAGCGACGTGCGGGGCAGTACCCGCACGAACTCTCGGGCGGCCTGCGACAGCGCGTGCTCATCGGTATCGCGTGGTCGTGCGAGCCCGCCCTCGTGATCGCCGACGAGCCCACGAGCGCCCTCGACGCCACCGTGCAGCGCCACGTGCTCGATCGGATGCAGTCGCTGGCGTCGGCCCACGGCACCGCCGTGCTGCTGGTCACCCACGACCTCGCCGTCGCCGCCGACCGGGCCGACCGCATCGTCGTGGTCGAGAAGGGGCAGATCGTCGAGAGCGGAACCGCCGCGTCGGTGCTGTCGTCGCCCTCGCACCCGTACACGCAGAGGCTGGTCGCCGCCGCCCCCGGGCTCAACGCGCGGCGGCTGACGCCGACCGTTGCCCCGCGCACCGCGGAGGCCCCCGACGGCGACGCTCCGCTCCTGTCGGTCGTCGGGCTCGCCAAGACCTACGGCAGCGGAGCACAGGCGGTGCGCGCCGTCGAGGCGGTCGAGTTCGACGTGCCGCGCGGGTCGACGTTCTCGCTCGTCGGCGAATCGGGGTCGGGCAAGAGCACGACCGCGCGGATGGTCGCGCGCATCGTCTCGTCCGACGCCGGCACCGTCACCTTCGACGGCACCGACATCACCGACCTCGCCGGTTCGGCGCTGCGACAGCTCCGACGCCGCATCCAGGTCGTCTATCAGAACCCGTTCGGATCGCTCGACCCGCGCATGACGGTCGAGCGGATCGTCGCCGAGCCGCTGCAGGCGTTCGGCGTCTCGCGCTCCGAGCGTTCCGCAGCCGTCCGGGGTCTGCTCGCCGACGTGCGCCTCGCGCCGGAGCTGCTCTCCCGGCGGCCTACGGAGCTATCGGGCGGTCAGCGCCAGCGCGTCGCGATCGCGCGCGCTCTCGCGCTCCGCCCCGAGCTCGTCGTGCTCGACGAACCGGTGTCGGCGCTCGACGTGTCGGTGCAGGAGCAGGTGCTGCAGCTGCTCGTCGACCTGCAGGCCGAGCACGGACTCACCTACCTGTTCATCTCGCACGACCTCGGCGTCATCCGGCAGGTCTCGGACCGCATCGCCGTCATGAAGGACGGCCGCATCGTGGAGCAGGCCGACGCCCGGCAGATCTTCGCCGCACCCGGTCACGACTACACCCGCGAGCTGCTCGGAGCGATCCCCGGAGCCGCGCGCGCCTGAGCGCCGTCTCGGGCGTAGGAGATGCGCCGAGCGTAGGAGGATTCTCGGCGAATCGGCCTACGCCCGACGCTTCTCCTACGCCGAAGACCGCGGGATGCGGCGTCAGCGACCCGTGCCGGCGTGCACCGTGGCGTCGGTGTCGCCGTCGAGCCCGTAGGCCGTGTGCACGACGCGCGCCGCCTCGGCGAGGTCGTCGCCGCGCAGCACGACCGAGATGCGGATCTCGGAGGTCGAGATCATCTCGATGTTGACGCCGGTGAGGCTCAGGGCCTCGAAGAGCGTCGCCGAGACGCCCGAGTGCGTGCGCATGCCCGCACCGACGACCGAGAGCTTGCCGATCTGGTCGTCGTGGACGAGGTTCTCGAACCCGACCTCGGACTGCTCGGCGGCGAGCGCCTTGAGGGCGGTGGTCGCGTCGGTCTTGGGCAGGGTGAACGAGATGTCGGTACGGCTGGTCGCCGCCGCCGACACGTTCTGCACGATCATGTCGACGTTCGCACCCGACTTCGCGACGATCTTGAAGATGTCGGCGGCCTTGCCGGGAACGTCGGGCACACCGATGACGGTGATCTTGGCCTGGCTCAGGTCGGTGGCGACACCGGCGACGATGGGCTCTTCCATCTCTTCTCCCTCGGGGACGAGTTCGTGGTGGCGCGAACGGTCGAGCACCCAGGTGCCCTCGCTCGAGCTGAACGTGGATCGGGCGTGGATCAGCACGCCGTGACGGCGGGCGTATTCCACGGCGCGGATATAGAGGACCTTGGCGCCGTTGGCGGCGAGCTCGAGCATCTCTTCGCTCGAGACGCGCGAGAGCTTGCGCGCCTTCGGCACGACGCGCGGGTCGGCGGTGAAGATGCCGTCGACGTCGCTGTAGATCTCGCAGACGTCGGCGCTCAGCGCCGCGGCGAGCGCGACGGCGGTCGTGTCGGAGCCGCCGCGGCCGAGCGTGGTGATGTCGCGGGTGTCGCGGTTGAAGCCCTGGAAGCCGGCGACGATGACGATCGCACCCTCGTCGAGGGCCTCGCGCAGGCGGATCGGGGTGACGTCGACGATGCGGGCGGCGCCGTGGGTGGCGTCGGTGATCATGCCGGCCTGGCTGCCCGTGAACGAGCGCGCTTCGAACCCCATCGAGTGGATGGCCATCGCCAGCAGCGCCATCGAGATGCGCTCCCCGCTGGAGAGCAGCATGTCGAGCTCACGCGGCGCGGGGATCGGCGCCACCTGCTGCGCGAGATCGAGCAGTTCGTCGGTGGTGTCGCCCATCGCGCTCACCGCGACGACGACCTCGTGCCCGGCGCGGCGGGCGTCGACGATGCGCTTGGCGACGCGCTTGATGCTCTCGGCGTCGGCGACGGAGGATCCGCCGTACTTCTGGACGATCAGCGCCATGAGGGAACTCCCGGGAACGAACGGGCGGATGCTGCGCCCACCCCGCCATTCTAGGGAGCCCCGGATGCCGCGCCCGCCATGTGACGGGGGCGGCCGTTTCGACGCCGGGCGCGGCTCGTAGACTGGAGGGGCGGTGGCGCTCGTGAGGCCGAAGAATGCGCAGCGCCCACCCGATGAACGGAGATCCACGTGCAGCAACGACGCCGAGGACTCCTCTCCTCCTTGACCGGACTGGTCCGCTCCGATCCGTCCGACGCGCAGATGACCGCGGTGCTCCCGATCATCGACGACGCGCTCGGAGTGCGCATCCTCGATCTCGCGATCCGCATCGGCGAGTCGATGCTGGTGTCCGGGGCCACGGCGAGCGACACCACCCTCACGATCGTGCGGGTCAGTGCCGTCTACGGTCTCGACCCGGTGCACGTCGACGTCACGTACAACTCGATCACCGTCGCCCACCACCGCAGTGACGCCGCGCAGCCGCTCACCCTGATGAGGGTGGTGCGCGGATCGGCGCCCGACCACGAGCGACTCCTGCGCCTGCAGGCGCTCGTGGCCGAGATCGACGGGGGTCTCGACCTCGACGGGGCGGTCTCGCGGTATCGCGAGATCCGCCGCACGCCGTTCCGCTACCGCCCGCCCGTGGTGATTCTCGCGCAGGCCCTGCTCGCCGTCGGCGTCGCCGTGATGTTCGGGGCGAACTGGCTGCTCATCCTGCTCGCCTTCATCGCCGCCGGCCTGGCCGCCCTCACGCAGTTCGGCCTCGCGCGGGCGAAGGTGCCGTTCTTCTTCAGCCAGATCGCCGGGGCGTTCGTGCTGACGCTGTTCGCCGCGCTGTCGCCGCTGCTCGCCGAGACCGGGTGGGAGATGGCGCAATCGATCCGCCCCTCGGTCATCGTGGCCTCGGGGATCGTGCTGATGCTCGCGGGCCTCACCGTCGTCGGGGCCGCCCAGGATGCCATCGACGGCTTCGCCCTCACGGCGACCGGCCGCATCCTCGAACTCATCACGCAGACCCTGGGCGTCGTCATCGGCATCCTCGCCGGTCTCGAGACCGCCCGCGTCATCGGCTTCGGCATGGCACCGCCGAGCATGGCACTCCCCCTCGGGCCGGTGGGCCTGCAGTTCGCCGGAGCTGCCCTCATCGCGATCGCCGTGGCCGTGTTCAACGGAGCCCGCAGCCGCATCATCATCGTCAGCGCTCTACTGAGCCTGCTGGCGTGGTTCGGTTACGTCGCCGCATCCGCCATCGGATTCGACACGGCCGCCGCCAGCGGCGTCGGCGCGTTCGTCGGGAGCTTCGTGGGGGTGGTCGTCGCCTATCGCCTGCACGTGCCGTCGGTCGCCATCACGACCGCCGCGATCCTGCCGATGGTGCCCGGAGCCGCGGTCTTCCGCGGGCTCCTGGGCGTCGTGGAGTCGGGCGATAACACGGCGGAGCTCTTCACGGGCCTCACCACCCTCGTGGGCGCGGGCATCATCGGCGTGAGCCTCGCCGTGGGCGCTTCGCTCGGCCTCTACATCGGCGCGCCGGTGCGCGCGACGCTGCGCAGCGTCACCCGCACGCGCGCCCGCATCCGGCCGTAGGGACCGGATGCGGCGCTGTCGCACCCGCGTGCACGTCTACCCGAAGCGGCCGTTGACGTAGTCGTAGGTGCGCGGGTCGATCGGGGCGCCGAACATCGCCTCGGTGTCACCGTGCTCGACGATGTGACCCGGTTGCCCCTGCGACGCCAGGAAGAACGCGCACTGCTGCGACACGCGCTGCGCCTGCTGCATGTTGTGCGTGACGATCACGATCGTCACCTCCTTCTGCAGCTCGCCCATCGTCTCTTCGATGACGCGCGTCGAGGTGGGATCGAGAGCGGAGCACGGCTCGTCCATCAGCAGCACCTTTGGTTTGATGGCGAGCGACCGAGCGATGCACAGACGCTGCTGCTGGCCGCCCGAGAGGCCGCCGCCCGGCGCGCGCAGGCGGTCTTTGACCTCTTTCCACAGTCCCGCGCTGGTGAGGGACCGTTCGACGAGGTAGTCCTTCTCGTCGCGAGAGGCCCGCACACCGGTGAGTTTCAGGCCCGCGATGACGTTGTCGTAGATCGACATCGCCGGGAACGGGTTCGGCTTCTGGAACACCATCCCGATGTCGCGCCGCGCCTCGGTGAGCTTGCGGCTCGCGTCGTAGATGTCGACGCCGTCGAGCAGCACCTCCCCCGCGAGCGAGGCCGAGGGCACGAGCTCGTGCATGCGGTTCAGGATGCGCAAGAAGGTCGACTTGCCGCATCCGGACGGCCCGATGAGGGCCGTGACCTGCCCGGCGGGCATCGTCAGCGAGACGCGGTCGAGAACCTGGTGATCGCCGAACCACGCCGTGATCGCGTTCGCCTGGAGGGAGGCGAGGGGCTCGGCCGGCAAGGCGGGCACCGCCGGCAGGGACGCCGCGGGATAGTCCGACGTCGAGGGGGCGGGGACGTAGCCCGCCTGGTCGCGGCGGAGCCGCGTGGAGTCGCTCCGGCGCGACTCGGGCACCGGATCGATCACGGTCGTGATGTCGTCGGACATGGTGACGGCTTCCTTCGGGGTGGTCAGAGGAGATTGGGCAGCAGGCGCATCACCTGGTCGGCGATGAGGAATCCAGACAGCGCGAGCACGGGAACGAAGACGATCCACGTCTTCTGGGAACCGAACCGCCGGAACGACCACACCGCGGCGATCTCGACGGCGATGAGGAACTGCAGGGCGAACACGAGCGCCCACACCGTCGTCGTGTCGGTGGCCATCGCCCTGTCTTCGGGTGGGAGCAGTCCCGGCGTCGTCATGCGTGCACCGGCCGGCTGCGCGTCCGAGACGAGGCGGGCATCGACGTAGACGATCCCCGACGGGACGTAGGGGGCTCCCCGCGAGGTCTGCAGGATGAGCCTGCTCTCGCCCGGGACGAGGTTGGGCGGCGTCGGGTCGCCGGCGTACCTCACTCCGATCACCTCGAACGTCTGCAGCCCCTGCCCGGTACGGACGAGGATCGTCTCGCCGGGATCGAGCGACGGGATCACCGAGAACGGACCCCCGAACGCTGCCGCGCGTGCCATGAGGTAGCTCACTCCCGCCTGACCCGGCAGCACCGTGTCGCGGCGATGGGCGACACCCAGGGCCGTCTCGGCGGAGGACGAGCCCTCCACGACGACGTCGTAGAACCCGATGCTGGGGATCTCCATGATCGCGACCGGCGCGCCGTCCGCCAGCATCATGTCGTCGAAGGTGCCCTCGCTGACCGGGGCGGTGCCCGCCTGCAGCTGCAGACGGAACTCGTCGGACAACCGCTGCTGGGAGACGTGGTGCTGGAGGTGGCTGAACACCGTGAGATTCAGCACGAACATGAGGAGCATCAGCGCGACCGTGGCCGCGATGCTCCGCGCGAGAGCCTCGCCGCGGGTGAGGGGCGGGCGCACCCGCGGTGGGACGGGCGGCCTGCGGGGCGGCCGCGGGGTGCGCGGCGGCTTCGGCGGAGCGGGGGGCCGGACCCGACCCTTCTTCGCGGGGGGCGCGGCGTCCGGCTCGGCGACCTCCGGCTCGACCGGCGACTCGGCGATCGTCATGCCCACGCCCCGACCGGCTCGGTGCCCTCGCGACGGCGCAGCACCGCGGCGACGACCCACGCAGCGAGCCCGAGCGCCACGAGAAGGACGACGAACCACGGGAGGGCGAAGACGGTGGCGTCCCGCGTGAGCGGAGTCAGTTGCGCGTCGTCGACCGTCTCGGGCGGCGTGAAGGTCGTGTGGGCGGTCAGGACCGTCCACTGGCCGACGCCCGGGAGCGAGGCGCTCACGGTGCGGGTCTCCCCCGGCTTGAGGGCAGCGACGGCGACACCGTCGGCCGACGAGATGCGGAGCCCGAACGGGCCCTCCATCCAGAAGTCCGCCGTCGCGTCGACCGTCGACTGCGAGGTGTTGCGCACCGTGAACGACAGCTCGAGATCTCCGCCGAAGGGGTTGAACGACGGACGGTACGACGTCGAGAGCCCGCCGATGCTCAGCATCCCGCCCAGGTCGACCTCGTCGAGCGAGAGGGTCGGCAGTTCACTGTCGGTGACGACGCCCGCCGGATCGATGCCCGCCCCGGTGCCGGGGCTGTACTGGCGCGTCGATGTGCCGCGGGGGGCGGTTCCGGAACCGCCCGACACGGTGCCGCTCGGCTTCGCGTCGCACGGTGACGTGGCAGGACCGACGATCGTGGCCGACATGTCGACCCCGCCCTCGCTCGGTGCCGGGCTGGACGTTGTCGAGCACGTGACCGCGCTCGGCGACGCGACGGCCGAGCCCACGGGAAGAGCCAGCAGGGCGATGGCGGATGCTGCGAGGACCGCGACGATGCGGCCCAGGCGCACCGCGCGAGCCTCGTGGCGCCTCACGGGGATTCCGATCGCGTCGGGCCGGCAGCGGCGACCACGGCGGGCTCGCGCTCGGATTCCGCCTTGCGGCGAGCTTCGGCCTCGGTGTACTCGATCCACGCCTGCGCCCGACGGGCGTCGCGGCGGCGGCTGAAGACGACCCAGCCCCAGATTCCGAGGCCGAGCACGATCAGCCCGAGCAGCACCCAGGGCACCGCGAACAGGATCGTGTCGCGGGTGACGCTGGTCAACGGGCCGGGGTTGAGCGCTTCGGCGTCGACCGACGGGTAGAGGGTGACGACGGGGTTGAGGAAGACCCACTGCCCGACACCCGACACGGTCGTCGTGACCGTCCGCGTGCTCCCCGGCAGCATCTCGTCCACCTCGGTCTCGAGCGCAGAGGTCAGGCCGATACCGAACAGACCCTTGATCTCGGTCTTGAGGCCTCCGGAGAGCGCGACGTTCCCGGCATTGCGGACGGTGAACGTGACGGTCGCCTCGCCGGCGAGAGGATTGATGCTGGGGGTGTACGACGCACTCACGCCGTCGACGGTGAGGTTCGGCTGGAGATCTCCCGGAACGCGGACGTAGAGCCGGGTGCCCACGCGACGGTCGACGAGCACCTGCCCGTCGTCGGCCAGCGCCGAGACGACCATGCCGGCAGCGTGGTCTCCCGGTGAGGCGTCGGCGGGGACGACCAGCGAGAACGGGACCTCACGCGACTCGCCGGGCTGCAGGGCGGCCGTCACGGAGGTCTCGCCGCCGAACCGCACCCAGGCGCCGGCATCGGCGGGCTGAACGCCCGTATCGAGGAGTCCGTAGCCGCCCTCGGCGGTGTTGAAGGCGTCGGTGGCGAAGACGGTGAAGGTCTGTGCGGTCGTGCCGGAGTTGGTGACGACATAGACGTCGTCGAGGGTCTGGCCGGGGCTCATCTGATAGCTGAAGCGCGTGCGACCCACCGAGTCGTCACCGGCAGCCTGCGGCTTCGCCGAGATGCCGATCGTGTCTTCGGGGGCAGCCGCATCGGCGGCGGGGGCGAGAGCGGCGAACGACAGTGCGATCCCGGCGATCAGAGCGATCGCTAGGGAGCGGGGGCCCCGCGCGTTCGGGCGCGCGGAGAAGGTGATCTTGAGCACGTTCTATCTCCACAGAAGTTGCTTGCCGCGATCGGTCCCACGAATGAACGAGGGTTGAACTCGGAACGGACGAGAAACGCACGACGGGGGCGGCGCCGAAGCGCCGCCCCCGCGTGGGGAGGCCTACTTCGAGACGAGCGTGAGCGTCATCTTCGAGGTGTAGGTGCCCGCCGGAGCGTCCGACGGCGCGACCAGCGTGAGGTCGGCGCCGAGCTTCGTGACGCCGACGCCCGCACCCGCGGCCGCCTGAGCGAACGGGGCGGGGTAGGTCGCCGCGCCGGCGGCCTGCGCCGCAGCGGGCGAGACACCGGTCGAGGTGGTGCCGGTGGCGTTCACCTTGGGGGCGACACCGAGGTTGGTCGCACCGATGGTCGCGGTGCCGTTGGTGAAGTCGGCGACGGACTGCGTCAGGGTCCAGCCCTTGCGCGAGACGACGCGCTCGTCGTTCACCGTGACCTCGGGGAGCGACGCCATCGAGGTCGACTTGCCGTTGACGAGGGTGGCCTCGCCGAACGTCGCCTTCGCGCCGGCGGGGACGACGAGCGACAGGCTGCCGTCGGTCGGGGCGATGGTTGTCGCCTCGAGATCGATCTCGCCCGTCGTGCTGGGATCGGTCGGGTCGACGGGGCCGGTCGCGTCGTCCTCGGTAGCGACGTAGCTCCAGCTGCCGCCGGGCTGCACTGTGATGTGCACGAACGAGACGTCCTCGACGGTCACACCGTAGCTCGACGTGAAGGCGATACCCGCCGAGAAGGTGCCGCCGTTCGCCTTGACCGACGCGTAGTTCGAGCCCGCCAGGTTGTTGAGCAGCATCGCCGGCGTGAGGACCGTCTTGGCGGAGGGGTCGTTGAAGCCGTTCATCTGGCGACCGAGCCACTTGGAGGTGTCGCGCTCGTCGCCGCGCGGCGAGACGAAGACGTACACCTCGCTGGCCGCAGCCGGGCCGGTGAACATCTGGTCGTAGTTCGAGAAGCCGGAGTCGCTGGGGTACCCCGCGACGAGCTGGTCGAACGCGATCGGCGCGCCGTCGGCGACGAGCGCCTCGGTGGCCGCGTCGAAGACGTAGTAGGCGGAGGTGGAGCCGGAAGGCGTGATCGCGGCGGACGCGGAGGAGACTCCGCCTCCGATCAGCGCGACCGCGACGGCGCCGACGACGGCGGCCTTGACGGTGGTGAGCTTGAACATGAGTGTGTGTGTCCTAGTCGTTTCAGTGCCGATCAGCCCTGCGCGTACGCGGCGACAGGGGTGGTCGAGCTGGGGGCGAGGAAGCCGAACTTGCGCTTGACCGAACCTGCCGCCAGCGGCGACAGGCTGAAGGAGGTCAGGCTCGTGATGGAGGCCGAGTTGACGAGGTTCGCGAGAACCGGGTCGTAGGAGGGGGCGCCGCTGTAGGTGAAGCTCGACTGCACGCGGGCGCGCTGGACGATCAGGTAGGTGTCGCGACCGAAGGTCGTGTTGGAGTAGAAGGCGGCGTTCGGCACGAGCGACGGGGCCGTCCCGGTGAAGGGAGTCGCGCCGCTGACGGGCGAGCCCAGCGAGACGCCCGTCGAGGCGGCGATGGTGTTGACGCTCGCGACGTTGTTGGCCTGCGCGACCCAGTTGGCGGCCGAGAACGGGATGATCTCGCCGTCGCCGAGGATGGTCGCGTCGTTCTCGGGGACCGTCGTGTTCGAGGCGTCGGCCACACCGGACGGGTTGGTGACGCCGATCGCGCCGAGGAAGAACGAGCGGGTGCCCGACGACGTCTGGGGCAGGCGCGGCTTGATGGTCGCGCCGCCGACCGACGTGATCGTGCCCTCGTAGATGCCCTTGAGCTGGGCAGCGGTGAGGTTGGCCCACTCGGCGTTGCCGCCCTTGTAGGCGTAGGCCACCGCGTCGCGGCCGAACGGCACGTAGAGGAGGCGACCCTCGGCGTTCGCGTTCGTGCCCGCACCGCTGGAGGAACGCGCGATGTCGACCTGGCCCGTGATCGAACGAGCGGGCGTGGTGTTGCCCGACGCCGACCAGTTGGCGCCGTCGATCGAACGACGCAGAGCGTCGCGACCGGCGCTCGAGCCGTTCGGGCGTGCGAAGAACGGGCCGCCCGACTTCGTCTGGATGGCGGGCGAGCCGAACGCGTCGAAGTTTCCGATGGTCTGTCCGTCCGCGAGGATGCGGACGTAGGAGCCGGAGGCGTTGGTGCCGTTGGTCAGCGCGTTCATCGCGTCCTGCAGAGTGTCGGAGCCGACAGCCACATAGCTGTTCGACACCGGCTCGGCCGAGGCGGTGGAGGCAAGGCCGATGCCCGAAAGGACGAGGCCGACAGCCGCGCCGAGCGCGGCGATCTTCTTGAGCTTCACTGGATACCTAACTGTGTGTGATGAGTAATGCATACGGGTAATGCGGAGAGGAGAGTCGGGTGTCCACGTCAGGTGCGACGCGGGAGTCGGGGGATGATCAGAACGGCGGCCGCGCTCATGAGCCCGGCGAGGAGGCTCACAGGAAGCACGGTTCCGAGACCGCCGCTGCT
Organism: Microbacterium sp. AG1240; assembly: GCF_003635115.1. GTDB lineage: Bacteria > Actinomycetota > Actinomycetes > Actinomycetales > Microbacteriaceae > Microbacterium. Next base: position 277,282 of record NZ_RBXJ01000002.1, on the reverse strand, counting down.
CGGGTCGGCGGGGGTCTGCGCCCCCGCGAGCGCCCCCGCCACGGCCCCCGACGCGGTCGGCCCGGTGTCGGTGGTCGCGGAGGCCGACGACGCCGCGGCGCCCGAGACGGAGGGCGCGGCATTGGTGGCCGCACTCGGCATACTTCCGCTCGCGGGACCGGCACCCCCGCTGCCGTTGCTGCCGTTCGGCCGCGGGGCGGTGGACCGCGTCAGTCCGCCCTGGATGACGTTCGCCGCGATGATCGACTGGGACCGCCATGATTCGGGGATGGGCGCGTACCCGACCGGAAGCTGCCCCACCTGCACTCCGGGCACTTGGCCGTACCCGACGGCGTAGCGGATGAAGTCGGCATAGCTCGACCGGGCGTCGGCGTCGCTCATGTAGGGGTTCACCGCCGCGTAGACGGGCATCGTCAGCGGGTAGGCGCCCGTCGCGGCGCGTGCCGCGTCGGAGGACACATCGAACCCGCGCACCTGGGTCTGGGCGGTCGAGGAGGTCATGGCCCCCGCGGCGGCCGTCATGGCCCCCGTGGAGGCGGTGACGAACTCGCCGGCCGGATTCTCGAGCGCGGCCGTGACGATCTGATACTTCTCCGAGGCTGCGCTGTCGGTCAGGGCGATGACGGATTGGCTCCCCTGGAGGCTGCGCGGAACCCGCAGGTACCTCGGCGGCGCGGCGAGCGCATCCCACCGGTCCACGAGCTGGGCGTCGCCGCGCAGGGCCAGATACCCGGACGTGTCGAGATCGTTCGTGTAGGGCCGCCAGGTGATGAGGTTGAGCTCGCCCGCACCGCCGGCGATCGCCTCGCGCTTGGTCGGATCGGCCTTCGGGAAGTTGTCCGCCGGCAGCATGAGCGCGCCGCTCGGGTTCACCTCGGCGTTCGTGGAGCTGTACTTGTTGACCTTCGTCCCCCACGCATCGGGCTCGCCGTTCACGAAGGCGCGGGCATCAGCATCCGCGAGCACGTAGTTCCACAGAGCGAGGGCGACGTCTGAGCGCCCCTGCGGGAGGAGCATGTCGGACACCCCGATCCCCGCGATGGCCTGGCTCCTCCACTCGGGGTCGTTGATCTCGAGGAATTCCTCGTCGAACAACAGATTGCGGGGGTTGCCCGCGAGGTGATCCTTGGCCGTCTCGGACGGAAGCGAATCGACGTACGAGTACGTCAGCAGCTTCGCGATGAGACGCGGGGTCAGCTTCATCGAGGTGAACGGCAGACCCGCGCGCGCCTGCTCCTCGTCCGACGCCTTCGACCCGTCGGGGAATCGATCGATCGAGAAGGCGACCGTCACGGCGGACAGCGCGACCGGTGCGTAGATCAAGTCATCGGCGTCCTCGCCGGAGTACGGACGGGAGGTGAGCGCGAGCGGTGCCGAGCCGGTCGCGGCGTTCGCCGCCGTCACGGCGTCGGACTCGGTGCCGGTGATCATGTTGTAGATGTCGCCCCCGCCCGTGCACAGGCTGGGCTGCCAGGAGGAGACCGCGCTGGCGAGCAGCTCGCTTCCGACGACCTGGCGCTCGGGAGCCCCGATCTCGCAGCTGCTCCCGATCGGCCGGAAATCCATCTTGACCGCGATGTGATGCCGCCAGCTGTCCCAGAAGACTCCTGGCTGGGTGATGGCGTTCTCACCATTGTCGGCCGCACCGCGAGGGATGATCACGAGCCAGCACGACTGCGCCGCCGCTGTTCCGTCGGACGCCTGCGTGCTGCGTCCGCAGCCGAGCCCGCGAGACTGCACGGCCGTCTGCACCTCGAACTTCGCGCTGCCTTCTCCATTGGCGCCGGAGCCCGCCCACGAGACCTCGTTGGAGGTGTACTGGGAGATGAACTGGTTCTGATTCAGGTCGGCGCGCTTCGACCGATCCGGTTCGACGTACGCGCCATTGGCGATGCGCTCGACTCTGTCGTTCACGCCGTCGCGCGAGGTGGAGGAGACGAAGGGGATCGCGGTCTCGGCCGGATTGTTCGGGTCGGTTCCGGCGACGGTGTAGTAGCGATCCTGCGCGGGGATCTCCTGGTCGAACGGGCGGCTTCCGACGCGCCCGGTCCCGGGTGTTCCCGTGCCGCCGTACTGGCACGTCGTGCGATCGGGCGTACCCGGGTTCAGGGGGTCGTCGCCCCAGCACTGCGCGAACTGGAGGAAGTTCTCTCCGCCGACCTGAGTGCTCGGCTGGCTGGACTGCTTGCCGCCCTTCCACGCGATCTCGATGCCTTGTGCGGTCAGACCGGCCGTCTGCGACACCGTGATCTCGAGATCGGGGAGGGGGGCGCCTTCGGCGGCAGAGCCGCCGTATGGACTCTTCGCGTAGTACTCGGCCGCGGAGACCGTGACCGGGCGCAGATCCACCTCGGCGTCGGCCGCGGCGGTCGCCGGCGATGTCGCCAGACCGCCGGCGGTCATCGCCGTGAAGACGAGACCGCCGATGAGCACGCCGGTGAGGCCGGAGACGAGGCCTCGCCGCGCGCGACGTTCGGGTGCAGCCGTACGCAAGGGTTCTCCTACGAATTCGCGGCAGCGGGTGACTGCCGACAGCGATGAAATTATGGGCGGGTCATGACGTTCAGATGAACGATCCGTCAACGACGTACCGCGTGATCATGGCGTGCTGACGCGGCGCGTCGAGCGACTTATTTCTGGCCTGCGACCGGGCTTTTTACACGCCGATCGACGGTGACGTCGTCACCGTGTGCGGCAGGGGGTCAGCCCGTCTTGCGCCCGCCCCCGCGGAGCCGTCGAGAGAGCACCGGGGGCAGGATGATCGACCCGAGCAGAAGCATCGCGGCCGCGAGCATCAGCAGCTGTGGGCCGCCCCAGACGGGATCGGGGATCGTGAACGGTGACGACACCGCCGTGCGACCGCCCGCGACCGAGCCGGAGACGAGCGCCCCGTTGGCGTCGTACACGGCGTCTCCGCCGACCGCGGCGGCGTCCACCGCAGCCGGATCGGCGGCGGCCGCACCTCCCGACGCTGCCGCGGCCGTTCCGGCTGCGGCCGCCCCGGCCGCGGAGCCGCCGCTGCCGGACCCGGTGACGTCGGTGTCGGTATCGGAGGCTCCGGCCGTGCCGGTGGTGCACTGGTTCGGTCCCTGCCGATCGCACTCGGCGGGTTGCTTCGCCGTCTGTGCGAGTCGGTTGTTGTCGAGGGAGTCGCCCGGTTGGAACGTCGGGTTGTTGCACTTGTTGATGTCCACGACCGAGCCCTGCGCACCCGGGATGCGCTTGATCTGCTCCGCTCCGGCCTGCACGAGGTTCATCGGCAGCGGCGAGTAGCCGAGCTGCTCCGCCTGCTGCTGCCCCTCGCACAACACGTACCGGGCGAACTCTCCGAGGGTGCGTCCCTTGTCGGCGGTGAACGTGCCACCTTCGACGGTCGGCACGATCATGTAGGAGTAGCTCGACAGCGGGTAGGTGCGCGGGTCGGTGTTGCCGTAGACGCCGTCGAGGATCTGCGTCAGGTAGTCCGGCGAGCTGCTGTTGGTGTTGATCTGCGCCTTCAACATCGCAACCGCGACCGACGACGCGGTCGGTTCGATGTAGTAGCCGGCCGCGTTGAGCACTTTCGCGACGGGGAAGCCCGACTTCACCGCGTACGAGTACTCGACATAGGTGATCGCTCCCTCTCCGTAGCCCTGGCTGACGTAGCCCGACACACCCAGCGATCCAGACTGCAGCGTCGCCCCCACGTTGCCGGGGAACTGCGACGTCATGCCGGTCGTCCAGATGTCTCCGTGCTGCTTGGACATCCACATGGTGAACTGCGCCGTGGAACCGGAGCCGTCGGAGCGCGCGACGCGTTGGATCGCCCGGTCGGGCATCGCGAGGCCGGGATTGTCGGCCTGGATCTCGGGGTTGTTCCAGTTCGTGATCTGACCGGCGAAGATCTTCGAGACGGTCGCGCCCGACAGGCGGAGGTTGGTGACGCGCTTGCCACCGATCTTGAGGTTGTACATGAATGCGGTACCACCGGCCACGATCGGCATGTAGGCGTAGCTACCGGCGGTCGGCTTCTCGGGCTGCGCCCCGGACTCGGTGGGCTGCAGCTGGAAGGGGATCTCGCTGATCGCGAAATCGACCGTGCGGTTGATGAAGTCACCGCGACCCGCGGTGGAGCCGAGCCCGCGATAGTCGACGGTCATGCCGTAGTTCGACTGCACGTTGCGCCGCCATTGGTCCAGCGCGTTCTGCGACCAGGTCGATCCCGAACCCGAGATGTTGGCGTACGGGTCTGCGGCCTGCGCCGATGCCGTGGCGCCGGTGACGGCGGCGGTCGAGACGAGCAGCGCGACGAGCGCCGTCGCGAGAGGACGGAAACGTCGGCGGATCACGAGCGCTCCTTCGGGGTGTCGGGGGTGTCGGTGGATTCAGGTCGGATCACGTCGGTGATGTCGTGCGAGGTCACCGTCGGATCGGAGGGCGTATCGGGCACGTCGTGCTCGTCGGACGCCTCCAGCGGCTGCGGTTCGGACGAGACCGGTGCGCCTGTGGCGACAGGGGCGAACACGGCGGTCTCGATGGGCGACCTCACAGCAGCCCCGCTCTCGATCCGCTCGAGGTCGGCGAGCGACGCGGCCGCGCGCGCCCGGCGTCGACGCGGGCTCAGTTGGCCCGGCCCCTTCCCGCCGACGATGCGAGCGATCACGAAGAGCACGAGGACGAGGGCGATGAGGGTCGCGGCAGCGCCGAACCCCCGCGCGATCATCGTCGGCTCGGGCGACTTCACCATGTCGAAGACCTGGAGCGGAAGCGAGATCATCGCCCCCGAGAACGGGTTCACGTTCATCACCGCGGTCACGCCCGACGTGAGGAGCACGGGTGAGGTCTCCCCCACCCCACGCGCCGTCCCGAGGATCACCGCGGTCGCGAGGCCGGAACGGGACGTGGGGAGCACGACGGTCCAGACTGTGCGCCACCGCGAGGCGCCGAGCGCGTACGACGCCTCGCGCAGGTTGCCGGGGACGAGCCGGAGGACGACGTCGGAGGCGCGGATGATGATCGGGAGCATCATGACCGTGATCGCGAGGGATGCGGCGAAGCCGGAGCGCTCCTGGGTGATGAGCGTGATGATGGCGGCGTAGATGAACAGGCCGGCCACGATCGAGGGCAGCGCCGTCATCGCGTCCGAGATCGTCCGGACGAAACGGGCGAAGCGGCCGCCGATCTCGTTCATGAACACGGCGGTGGCGATGCCGAGGGGCACGGAGATGAGCAGCGCGATCGAGATCTGGATCAGGGTTCCGACGATCGCGTGCGCGATCCCGCCGACCTCGAGCGGGTCCAGCGGACCCGCATACTGCATCGTCTCGAAGAAGAAGGTGAAACGGATGAACGGCCACGACGTCGAGAACAGGGCCGGCATGCCCCGGACGACCGTGAAGACGACGACGAACACGAGCGCGGCGAGGAGGATCGCCCCGGCGCTGTACAGCAGGGCGGTCATCACCCGGTCGGCCACCTCGAGCCGATCGGCCCGCAGGATGATCAGGAGCGCGTAGATCGCGATGAAGGACAGGTAGGCGACCACAGCCCAACCGACCGCGCCCGTCATCGGTGTGAGCCAGCCGAACAGCAGGGTCGCCACCGCCAGTGCTGCGGCGAGCGCCCCCAAAAGGTTGAAACGCTCCTCGGCGGGGGTCCCGCGCATCTGGCGGCGGGGGCCGATCGGAGCGTCCCCCGGATCGGGGCGGAAGGTTCCGCCCGGTGACGACAGCGGCGCCGAAGCGATCCGGTCGGTCGCGACACCGTCGTCACGCGTGCTCCATCGGGCTTCGAGCGGATCGATGACGGTGGTGGTGGTGGTGTCGATGGTCACGGTCATCCGTCGCTCTCCGCACCGGAACGCGATCGGGCGACGATCGACGAAGCGGTGAAGTTGATGATGAGGGTGATGACGAAGAGGGTGAGACCGGCGGCCATCAGCGCCGAGAGCCCGAACTGACTCGCCTCGCCGTAACGGAGGGCGATCAGCGCGGAGATCGAGTTGGTGCCTTTGCTGAGCAGCTCCCAGTTGATCGTGAAGATCGGGGAGATGATCATGTAGACGGCGATCGTCTCGCCGAGAGCTCGTCCGAGGCCCAGCATGGTGCCGCCGATGACGCCGCCTCGCCCGAAGGGGAGCACGACCGTGCGGATCATCCCCCATCGCGTCGAGCCGAGAGCGAGGGCCCCCTCGCGCTCTCCCACCGGGGCCTGCGAGAAGGCCTCGCGCATGACCGAGGTCTGCGTCGGAGACACCATGAGTGCGACGACGATTCCCGCGATGAACGCCGAGGAGGTGAAGGCGCCCGCTTCGGTGAGCCGCGCGCCGTCCGGATCGGTGACCGCGAAGACCGGGATCCAGCCGAAGTAGGTGGAGATCCACTGGGCGACCGGGATGACCGCCTCCTGCAGGAAGAAGACCCCCCAGAGGCCGTACACGACGCTGGGCACGGCGGCCATCAGGTCGACCAGGGTGATGAGCATCGATTTCAGGCGAGGCGGGGCGATCTCCGAGATCAACAGCGCCGTTCCGAGGGCGAGCGGAACGGAGAACGCCATCGCGACCAGCGCGATCGAGACGGTGCCGAACAGTACGGCGACGATGCCGAACTGGCCGGTCTCAGGCGACCACTCCTGCGTCCAGAAGAACGACAGCCCCGCGACTCCCAGCGCCTCACCGCTGCGGAGGGTCAGGAACAATCCGACCGCGAGCATGATCGCCACCGTGATCCCGCCGGCGAGGAACGACCCCGAGCGGAAGATGGAGTCCGAGACCGAGGGCGCGGCCTTCAGCGAGCGCGCCGCGATCTTGGGCTTCTGATCCGCAGCATCCGCGTCGGACGATCGTTCGGGCTCGGTCGGCGTCAGCAGCCGCGTGAGGTCGTCGGAGCCGACATTCGTCATGCGCATACCTCGGACGTGCGCGAGGGCAGGGGGAAAGCGCGTCTCATGGGGCTTCCTGAGCAGAACGACCGGCGGCGGGTTCCGGCCGGATCCTCGCCATCGTGGGCATCGAAGGTGAACAACCCCCGACGAGTCGGAGAAGGACGGCTGTCGCGGTCGTGAGCGCGGGGCGTCATGGCGTGGCCCCCGGTGTCGGCGTGCGGGTCGGGGTCGGCGTCGGCGTGACCGGAGGGGCGGTCGGCGACGGTGCGGGGAGGGGCGCGGCCACCACGAGCGATACGGTCGCCCCGAGAGGAAGACTCGTGGAACCGGCCGGCTGAACCGCGGTCACCGTGCCGGTGGGTGCGCCGCTGCCCTGCCGGGTGACGACGGGCACGAAGCCCGCGGCGACGACGGCGTCGATCGCCGACTGCTCGGGAGCACCGACCACGTCGGGAACGGCGTTCGCCCCGCTCGCCACGGTCAGCGCCACGAAACCGCCGGCCGCCAGGGTCGTACCGACGGCGGGCCGGCTCGCCAGAACCGTGCCGATCGGTCTCACCGAGTCGACGCTCGCGATCTCGCCCACCGCGAGGCCGGCCGCCGCGAGCGCGCGGCCCGCCGCATCCGCGTCCATCCCCTCGAGCGAGGGGACCACTGCCATCACGGGCGGAGGCGGCGTCTCGACGATCGGCGTCGGAGCAGCGGGCGATGGGGTCAAGACCGGACTCGATACGACGGCGGCCGGCGTCTCCCGCGCCGTGGTCGGCTGGGTCCCCGACGACAGCGCGACGACGACGGCGACCACGAGTCCGACCGCGACGAGCCCGAGGCCCCACAACCACGGCGATCCTCCCCGGCCCTCGGGGTCGCCGGACGCGTACTGGGCGGCATCGACGGCCGGGCTCACGGCGGGAGAGAACACCCGCGTGCGCGTCGTACGCTCCATCGGCACCGCGACCGCGTTGCTGCGCGAGGCCACGGCCGACGAAAGCGCGTCGCGCATCTCGTGGGCCGAACCGAATCGCGCAGCGGGGTCTTTCAGCATGGCCCGGACGATCAGGCGATCGAACGCGACCGGCACCCCGGCGACCCGCACCGATACGGTCGGCGGGGCCGCGCTCTGGTGCGCGCGGATGGTCGCCTCCGCCGACTCCCGCGCGAAGGGCGGCGAACCGACGAGGGCGAAGTAGAGCACCCCGGCGAGCTGGTACAGATCGGCGGATGGCCCCACGCCCTCGCCGCGCAGGAGTTCGGGAGCCGCGTAGTGCAGGTTGCCGACGACGCCGTCGCCGTCCTCGCTGCGCAGCACGTCGCCTCCGCGCGTGGTCGTGCCCGCTTCGTCCACCAGCCCGAAATCGATGATGCGCGCATCGCGGAGATGCCCCGCCGCGTCCACATCGACCACGATGTTCGACGGCGAGATGTCGCGGTGGACGAGCCCCGCGGCGTGCAGCACCGCCAGCCCGTCGAGCACCCTCGCGCCGACGTCCGCGGCGGTGCGCGCCGCGAGCGTCCCCCGCTCGCGCACCTGCTCGCCGAGGGTGAGCCCGGGTGCGAGCTGCCACGCCGTCCAGGTCTCGCCCTCAGCGCCGATGTCGTCCGACCCCGACCCGACGACGCCGCACAGAGCCGGATGCGACAGCGCCGCCACACGCTCGGCCTCCCGCAGGAACGCCGACCGCATCTCCGGCCGCGCGGCGAGGTGCGGATGCAGCACCTTCACCGCGACGCGCCCGCCGTCGCGGGTGTCGAGCGCGTCGTACACCGATGCCGTCGCCCCCGACCCGAGGAGCCCGAGCACTCGGAAGCGCCCGGCGACGAGCCCGTCGGTCATCGCGCCGTCGCCCGCGTCAGACAATCTGGTTCACGGGAGCGATGGCACGCCGCAGGCGCCGCCCGGACTGCGTGCCGATGTTGACGCCCGTCGCGATCGACGCCGTCGCCAGCACCGCGCGCGCGGCCCGCGCTGCCGCGGCAGCCTCGGACGCCGACTCGTACCACCGCGACGACGTCATGACGGCCTCGCCCCCGCGGCGCAGCACCCACCCGTGCGTCATGGGCGTCGAGCCGCGCACGACGGAGGCCACGAGCGACACGGCCTCGCGCTGGAGCACCTCGACGGTGGCGAGTGCCTCGGACGGCGTCGGGAACAGCCCCGAGCCTCGGCCGAGTTCGCGGTTGTTGGTGGCGAGGATGCGCCACACGCCGAAGCGGCCCGCCCGAGCGCGTTCGCGCCCGTCGGTGTCGGCCGCCGTCACATCGGCCGGCACGGTCAACACCTCCCGAAGGATCTGCGCGCGGAAGACGAGCCAGGAGTTGAGCATCGGGTCGTACGCCGACCGGAACGTGTCGAAGACGATGCGGCCGGCATGGGCCGTTCGTCGTGGGAGCGCGTCGCTCACTGTGGTCCTATCGCGCGGCCTTCTGAGAACTCCCCTTGAGATCCTCGAGAACCGTCGATGCTCGAAGCTGGCCGCACGTCATGTACGGCGACACATCGAAAGATGGCCGACCGGTATACGAAGGGTGATCGTCTCGTGCGTCGCGGTCGATCGGGGGTCGGCGCTAGCATCCGAGCATGGACGCGCTCGAGGGGTGGACCGATTTCCACGTCGCCATGGTCGGGGCCACCGCCGCGCTCGCGGGTCTCGTGATCGTCGCCTCGAGTGTGAACATCGCTCAGATCGTGAAGGCCGCCACGATCACGTCCCGTCTCGCCGCCGCGATCGCCGGACTCGTCCTCGCGATCGTCGTCGCGGGCGCGGCGCTGATCCCCGGCATCCCCGCCGGTGCGTACGGGGCCGTCGTGCTCGTCTCCACCTTCGGCGCGGGCGCCTTCCAGGCACACGCGGCGGCGGTCATCGCGCGTGATCCGGATCCGGACGACCATGCCCGGGTGCTGAAGTCGGCTCTGGGTTTCGTGCCGATCGCGGCGTACGCGGCCTCCGGCGTGACGGTCTTCTTCGACCCGTCGACCGCACTGGTCATCGCGGCCGTCGGTTGCATCGTCGCGATCGTCTCGGCGATCGTCGTGTCGTGGGTGGCACTGGTCGAGGTGCTCCGCTGACGAGCGGATGCTGCGCGCTCAGCCGGGTGCGACGGGCGGGATCTCGCCGCTGCGACGCCGCACGCGGCGCGACCCTCCGGTCGCGGCGAGCCAGCATCCGACGATGATCAACGGGAGGCCCGCGAGCAGCCCGACGCTGAGCGCCTCGCCGAGGACGACCACCCCCAGCAGGATGGCCACGATCGGGTTGACGTAGGTGAAGAGCGGGGCACGAGCGGGCCCGACCTCTCGGATGAGCGCGAAGAAGGCCAGGAAGGCGACCGCCGTGCACAGCACCGTGAGAGCGGCGACCGCCGCGACGCTCCGCGTCGTCGGCATGCTGTGGGTGGTGAGGAGCGCGATCGGGAGGTAGCCGACGCCGACCATGAGAAGCGAGAGCGTGATCGACCCGAGCGCGGGCACGTCGCGGAGATGCTTCGCGACGACGAAGGGCGCGATGGCGTAGCAGACGGCGACCAGGAGCACCTCGCCGATCGCGACGATGCCGAGCGGGCCGTCGCCGAGAGTCAGTCCCGGGCCGGCGACGACCACCGCGACGCCCGCGAAGCCGAGGCCGAGTCCGATCAGCCGCGCTGGGCGTACGGCGGTGCGATCGCCTCGCGTGAAGGCGACGAGAGCCCCGAACAGCGGCACGGTCGCCACGAGCAGCCCGGTGATCCCCGAGGGGAGCGTCTGTTCGGCATGCGCGAGCAGCATGAACGGGCCCGCCATCTCGAGGAGGGCGAACACCAGCACCCACCTCCACGCGCGCAGGGCGGCCCCCAGCACGCCGCCGCGCAGTGCGAACGGCAGGAGCAGCAGCGCCGCCCCGAGCGTGCGGATGCACACCACCGCCGGCGGCGACAGCGAGTCGACGGCCTCTTTGATGAAGAGGTAGGGCATGCCCCACAGCACCGCCATGGCGGTGAACAGCAACCAGGCACGCGCGGTGAATCGGGTCGGGAACCCGGCCACCGGCGCCGGGGTCACAGCGTGCGTCGTCCTTCGAACGCCCGACCGAGGGTGACCTCGTCGGCGTACTCGAGGTCTCCGCCGACCGGGAGTCCCGACGCCAGACGCGTCACCTGGATCTCGAGCGTGTGCAGCAGACGGCTGAGGTAGGTGGCCGTCGCCTCGCCCTCGAGGTTGGGGTTCGTCGCGAGGATCACCTCTTGCACGGTTCCGTCGGCGAGGCGCTGCATCAGGGAGGTGATGCGCAGGTCGTCGGGTCCGATGCCGGCGATCGGGCTGATCGCCCCGCCGAGCACGTGGTACAGACCGCGGAACTCTCGGGTGCGCTCGATGGCCGCGACGTCTTTCGCGTCTTCGACGACGCAGATGAGCGTCGGATTGCGGCGAGGGTCGCGGCAGATCCCGCAGCGATCCTGTTCCGAGACGTTGCCGCAGATCTCGCAGAAGCGCACTTTGTCGCGCACCTCTCCGAGCAGGATCGACAGGCGCGAGACGTCGAAGGACGGCGACTGCAGGATGTGGAACGTGATCCGCTGCGCCGACTTGGGCCCGATGCCGGGCAGGCGCCCGAATTCGTCGATGAGGTCTTGAACGATTCCGTCGTACATGATCAGACGAACCTCGTGGGCGACTCGAACGGCTCTTCACGCACGAACGTCGCGCCCAGCACCTGGCGCACGACGGCCTCCCCCACTCGCTGCACGCCGCCGCGCGAGGTCACGACCGGGGCCATACGCGGCGCGACGACCGGCGGCACCGGAGCGTCGACCGCGTCGTCGGGCGGCGGGAACTCGTCTTCGGGGTCGTCGTCGATGACGGCGGATGCCTCGACGTCGCGATCGGGGAGCACCGACCCGTCGCGCACCGGCTCGAGCGTGGCCACCCGCACCGACGATGCCTCTTCGGGCTCGTCGTCGACCGGGAACTGACCGACCGCACGTACGCCGGGTGCGGCGGACGTGCGCGGGCCCGATGACGCGGACGGCGACGACGTGCGGGGATCGGCCTCGGGCGTGGTGGGGATCGGCGCGACCGCCCAGTCGGTCACGGGCGCGGCCGCCGACGGCGCGGACGCCGGGCTCGATCGCGGAGCGGGGGGCGCTGCAGGCGATTCGCGCACCTGACGGTCGGGCGCGGGCGGCGGCGAGGCGGGAGGACCGGCGTCGCCGGGGCCGCCGGCATCGCCCTCGTGCTTCGCGATGTACTTCACGCGGATGCCGAGCACCCCCATGATCGCCTGACGGAGGTCTTCACTCGGACCGGCTCCGGCGGTGCGCTTCTTGAACGCGGCGATGTCGTTCGCGCTGGCGAATGCGAGGGTGAGCACGTCATCGTCGAGAGCCGCGACCCGCGCACCGGACGCGATCAACCACGAGGTGCGGCTGATCGATTCGAGTCGGGCGAGCACCTCGGGCCAGGCGTCACGTAGGCGCTGCACCGTGAGCGGCCCCGCCGCGGCGGGAGGGGCGAACTCGCCCTCGGGCTCGGGCGGCGCGTCGGAATCGGTCGGGGGCTCCTGATCGGCGGGCGGCTCGGCTTCGCTGAACGACTCGGGCGGCGCCACCGGTTCGGGTGCGGTGGCGGCGGGACGACCGACGTCGGCCGGCGCGGGTGCCGGCGCGTGCGCCCTGGGGGCCTGCGGCGCCGATGCGGGAGCAGCCGGTGCGGCCACCGCCGGTGCCGCGACGGGAGAGGGGGCAGACGCGGGCGCGGCACCCGCGTCGGCGAGCACGCGGGCGACGAGCAGTTCGAGGTGCAGACGCGGCGATGTCGCGCCGGTCATCTCGTCGAGCGCCGTGACCACGAGATCGGCCGTGCGCGAGAGACGCTGCGTGCCGAAAAGACCCGACTGACGGGTCATGCGCTCGAGCTCTTCGGTCGAGATGCCGCGCAGCACCGACCCGGCGCCCTGCCCCGTGGCCGCGACGACGATGAGGTCGCGAAGACGCTCGAGCAGATCGTCGACGAAGCGTCGCGGGTCTTGTCCGGTCTGGATGACGCGATCGACGGCGGCGAACGCGGCGGCTGCGTCGCGAACGCCGAACGCGTCGACGACCTCGTCGAGGAGTTCGGCGTGGGTGTAGCCCAGCAGTGCCACGGCGCGCTCGTAGGCGACCTCGACCGCGCCGTCGGCGCCGACATCGGAACCGGCCATGAGCTGGTCGAGCAGCGAGAGGGTGTCGCGGGGTGAACCTCCACCGGCGCGCACGACGAGCGGGAGGACACCGGCCTGCACGGAGACGCCCTCGGTCTCGCACAGCTCCTGGACGTACTCGAGCATCGCCGCCGGCGGTACGAGCCGGAACGGGTAGTGGTGCGTGCGGGAGCGGATGGTGCCGAGCACCTTCTCGGGCTCGGTGGTCGCGAAGATGAACTTCACGTGGTCGGGCGGCTCTTCGACCAGCTTCAGCAGGGCGTTGAAACCCTGCTGCGTGACCATGTGGGCCTCGTCGAGGATGAAGATCTTGAACCGGTCGCGCGCCGGGGCGAAGATGGCCCGCTCGCGCAGGTCTCGCGCGTCATCGACGCCGTTGTGGCTGGCCGCGTCGATCTCGACCACGTCGAGAGAACCGCCACCGCCCCGCCCGAGCTCGACGCAGCTGTCGCAGGTACCGCACGGAGTGTCGGTGGGGCCTGCTGCGCAGTTGAGGCACCGGGCGAGGATGCGGGCGGACGTCGTCTTGCCGCACCCGCGCGGGCCGGAGAACAGGTAGGCGTGGCCGACCCTGTCACCCCGCAGCGCCGTCATGAGCGGATCGGTGACCTGCGACTGCCCGATCATCTCGCCGAACGCCTCCGGGCGGTAGCGGCGGTAGAGGGCTGTGGTCACGTACCCAGCCTACGACCTGCCGCCGACATACCGTCCGGAGGGGGTTGCCTCAGCCTCGGCGGGAGGTGGAGCGACGCGACGTGAAGAGGATCGAACCGCCGAGCAGGAACGCGGCCGCGGCGCCCATCAGCATCCACGCTCTACTGCCGTCGCTACCGGTGGCGGGGAGCATGCCGCCGCCGTCGACCACCGGACCGGTGGGTGCACCGGTGGTCGGGCCGGACGTGGGCAGCAGCGGTATCCCTGCAGTGGGCGTGGCGTTCGACGTGGCCGTCGGAGTCGCGGTCGGCGTCACCGTCGGGGTCACCGTCGCAGTCGCGGTCGGCGTCACCGTGGGCGTGACCGTCGGAGTCGCGGTCGGGGTCACGGTCGGCGTCACCGTCGGAGTGGCCGTCGGGGTCACCGTCGGGGTCACTGTCGGGGTGGCCGTCGGGGTCACTGTCGGGGTGGCCGTCGGCGTGACCGTCGGGGTGGCGGTCGGCGTGACCGTCGGGGTCACGGTCGGCGTGACCGTGGGCGTCACGGTCGGGGTCACCGTGGGCGTGACCGTCGGCGTCACCGTGGGCGTAACCGTCGGGGTCACCGTGGGCGTGACCGTCGGGGTCACCGTCGGGGTCACCGTGGGCGTGACCGTCGGGGTCACGGTCGGCGTCACCGTGGGCGTGACCGTGGGCGTAACCGTCGGGGTCACGGTCGGCGTAACCGTCGGCGTCACCGTGGGCGACGGGCTCGCGCCGGCGTCGCAGCCCGGATCGACGAACGTGTTGTCGTCGAGTGCCACGGTGCCGTTGCGGGCGAGCGCCCTGCCATCGACGGTGGTGCCGGTGTTCAGCGTGATGGACGTCAGCGCGAGGATGGTGCCCACGAACGTCGAGTCGGTGCCGAGGGTGGCCGAGGAGCCCACCTGCCAGAACACGTTGCACGCCTGGGCTCCGTTGATGAGCTCCACCACGCTGCTCGTGGCCGTGGTCAGGGCGGAACCGACCTGGAACACCCACACCGATCCGGAGTCGCCCTGTCCGTCCAGGCGCAGCGTGCCGGTGAGTCCGACCGTCGAGGCCGAGAAGTAGACGCCGTCGACCAGGGTCTGGCCGCCGAGGTCGGCCGTGATGGTGGCGTCGGGGGCTTGGGATGCTGCGGCGTTGTACGCCGTGACGAGGTCGATCTGGGCCTGCTCGGCGTTCTCGTCGGTCTGGTGGATCGTGCCACCGCCGGTGACCTGCCCGGGCGGGAAGCCGGTGATCGACGTGCCGGGGTAGACGCCGAGGTCTCCGTCGAGGGTGCTGTTGCCGGTGTTCGTCACCGACTGACCGCCGAGGACGACGTAAGGCTCGGCCGTGCCGAGTCCGACGCTCGTCGCGGCCGCGGCGCTCGATCCGCCGACCGTGAGACCCACGAGCACCAGGCCGCTCACGATGAGCGCGACGGCTGCCGATTGCGCGACGCGCAGGGAACCCACGGATTGACGGCGTGCGAATGTATGGGTCCCCATGGGAACCGCCTTATCAGCCCCCGTGAAATGCGAGGGAACAATGACCCGAGCTGGGTCATCTATCACGTTAGCGGGGGCCTCGTCAAATACTCAGGGAATTCATAGATCGCAGGCGATCTCACAGGCTGGCGTGATCCCGCGGCGACGATGCCGACCCGATCAGGCGTCGACGCCCATCGACGGCTCCCCCACGGTCTCGGCATCGTCGGTGACGATCGGGATGGACGCGGTGACGGTGGGCACGGACGCCGACAGGAGCGAGCCGTCCTCGCGCCGTGCGTCCGCGAACTGCCGGATCGAGGGCTTCCCGGGGATGATCGGCCCCTGCCCGTCGAGCGGCGCCACGACGGTCGAGCCGCCGTGCACCGAATACCCGACACCGCGCACCGAGAAGTCCACCGGATCTCCCTCGCCCGCCTCCACCGTCATCGCGTCGGCCGTCAACGTGATGTTCAGGCGGGTGCCGTGCCAGTGCAGCACGTACGACAGCGACGGCCACGCGGCCGGCAGACGAGGGTCGAAGGTGAGGTCGCCGAAGTGATCGCGCATACCGCCGAAGCCCGAGACCAGTGCGGTCCACACCCCTCCGGCCGACGCCACGTGCACGCCGTCCGCCGCATTGTTGTGAAGGTCTGCCAGGTCGACGAAGATCGACTCCCGGAAGTACTCCAGCGCGAGGTCCTGGTAACCGACCTCGGCCGCCAGAATCGCCTGCACGACCGCGGACAGCGTCGAGTCGCCGGTCGTCAGCGGGTCGTAGTACTCGAAATCGGCGAGCTTCTCCCCCGCCGTGAAGTGGTTGCCCTGCAGGAACAGCGCCAGCACCACGTCGGCCTGCTTGAGCACCTGGTAGCGGTAGATCACGAGCGGGTGGAAGTGGAGGAGCAGAGGCCGCTGGTCGGCGGGGGTGTGCTCCAGGTCCCAGATCTCGCGCTCGAGGAACACCGAGTCCTGGGGGTGGATGCCGAGGGCATCGCTGTGCGGGATGTGCATCGCGTCCGCGGCGCGGTCCCACAGCTCGGGCTCGGACGGATCGAGGTTGAGGCGCTCGACCATCCGCGTGTACGCGTCGAAGTCGGCCTCCTCCATCTCGCGGACGGTGCGGGCGGCGAAGCGCAGGTTGAAGCGCGCCATGACGTTCGTGAAGAGGTTGTCGTTGACGACCGTCGTGTACTCGTCGGGGCCGGTGACCCCGTGGATGTGGAACGAGTCGCCGTCGCCGTCGTGGACGCCGTCGCTCGACCGCCAGAAGCCCAGGGTCGCCCACAGTCGAGCGGTGTCGACCGCGATGTCCACGCCCTCGGAATCGAGGAAGTCGACGTCGCCCGTCGCGCGCACGTACTTCGCCAGCGCGAAGGCCACGTCGGCGTTGATGTGGTACTGAGCGGTGCCGGCGGCGTAGTACGCGGAGGCCTCTTCGCCGTTGATCGTGCGCCAGGGGAAGAGCGCGCCCGCCTCGTTCAGCTGGTGGGCGCGCTTCCTGGCCGCCGGCAGCATCAGATAGCGCATCCGCAGCGCGTTGCGCGCCCAGAGCGGGGTCGTGTACGCGAGGAAGGGGAGCACGTAGATCTCGGTGTCCCAGAAGTAGTGACCGCTGTACCCCGACCCCGTGACGCCCTTCGCGGGCACACCCTGACCGTCGGCCCGGGCGGCGGCCTGCGCGAGCTGGAACAGGCACCAACGGGTGGCCTGCTGCAGATCGGGGTGGCCGCCGATGACGACGTCGGAGCGCTCCCAGAACGCGTCGAGCCACGAGCGCTGGCGCGCGAACACCGCACCCACGCCCTGCGACTGGGCACGGTCGAGGGTGCGGCGGCAGCGGTCGATGATCTCGCCCGCGGGAACGCCCCGCGACGTGTGATAGCTCACGAGCTTGGTGACCGTCGTGGGCACGCCCGCCTTGGCCTGCACGCGGAAGACGTTCTTGGCGATGTCGGGTTCGATCAGCCGGCGCGCGGTGTAGTCGTTCTCGGTGTCGATGAGGTGGTCGGCGACGACCGCGAGGGTCATGCCCGACTCGGCGACGCGATAGCTCAGGGCCGTGCGGTCGCCGTCCTGCCAGTACTCCAGGGGCTGCAGCACTCGGTCTTCGAGCTTGTCCTGCTTGCGGGGATCGAAGCCGGCCTTGGCCTTGCCGGGCGGTCGCCCGCCGTAGATGCCCTCGCCGTCCTGACGGTTGATGAGCTGGCAGCTGATCGTGACGGGGGCGTCGGAGTTGAGCACCGTCACCGTCATGCGCAGCACGGCGAGGTGCTTCTCGTCG
The DNA here is from genome assembly GCF_003635115.1 of Microbacterium sp. AG1240. Classification (GTDB taxonomy): domain Bacteria; phylum Actinomycetota; class Actinomycetes; order Actinomycetales; family Microbacteriaceae; genus Microbacterium. The sequence continues at coordinate 259,815 of NZ_RBXJ01000002.1, read as the reverse complement.
AACGACACCAGGCGCTCGTCCTCAAGCTCGACGAGCTTGCCCGACGGCGTGCACCACTGCAGGCGCCGACGGAGCACACCCTCGCGCATATCGAGCACCCGCTCGTACTCGCGGACGTCGGCCACGTCGAACGACAACGGCTCGTCGTCGACGTACACCCGCATCACCTTCGCGTCCGGCGCGTTGACGATCGTCTGGCCGACCTCGGCGAAGCCGTAGGCCTGCTCGGCGTGGCGGATGGGGAAGGTCTCGTGGAACCCGTTGATGAAGGTTCCCGACTCGTGCGCGAACCGCCCCTCGGGATGATTCCCGCGCAACCCGAGGTAACCGTTGCCGACCGAGAACAGGGTCTCGGTGACCCCGGCGTCGTCGAGCGACCCCTCGGTCTCGACGAGACGCCACTCGTCGACGGGGAAGCGACCGCGATCGATCATGGAATGCCTTCCGGTGAGGGAGATTCGGGTTTCCTCGGTGGGTCAGTCTACGAAGGCGGCGAGGTCGTCGACGACGACGGTCGCCCCGGCCTCGCGCAGCGCCTCGGCGCCGGTGCCGCGGTCGACGCCGACCACGAGGGCGAAGCCCCCGGATGCTGCGGACTGCACGCCGCTGATGGCATCCTCGACGGCGGCGGAGCGGGCGGGGTCGACCCCCAGCATCCGTGCCGCCTCGAGGAAGACGTCGGGCGCGGGCTTGGAGGCGAGGTCGTCACGCTCGGCGATCAGACCGTCCATCACGACGGGGAAGAGGTCGCGGATGCCGGCGGCGGTCAGCACGTCTTCGGCGTTCTTCGAACTCGACACCACCGCGACGGGGACTCCGGCGGCGCGCAACTGCTCGACGAGAGCGAGCGAGCCCGGATAGGGGGCGATGCCGTCGTTCTCGAGCACCTCGCGGAAGACGTCGTTCTTGCGATTGCCGATGCCGCTCACGGTGTCGGCCGAGGACGGGTCGCTCGGCTCGCCCCACGGCACCTCGACGTCACGACTGCGCAGCAGACTCGCGACGCCGTCGTAGCGGCGCTTGCCGTCGAGGTGCTCGAAGTAGTCGGCGTCGGTGTAGGGCCGTGAGATGTTCCAGTCGGCGAAGAGCTTCTCAAACATCACCCGCCACGCGTGCATGTGCACCTCGGCGGTCGGCGTCAGCACGCCGTCGAGGTCGAACAGCACCGCCTCGTAGGCGGCGAGGTCGGGCAGCGCGGAACGGTCGTCGGGCACGGGACCTCCTGGGGAACGGATGCGGCGGCTCTCCGTCGTGCCGTGCGTACAGCGTAGCGGCCCGCGGCGACCGCTTAGGCGCGGGCCACGTCCAGGGTCTGACGGGCGATCTCGAGCTCCTCGTTGGTGGGGACGACCAGCACGGTCACGCGCGACGCATCGGTGGAGATGACGCGGATGCCGCGGCCGCGGGCCGCGTTGCGTTCGTGGTCGATCTCGATTCCGGCGAACCCCAGGGTCGCCAGGGCCCCGGCGCGCACGTCGGGCGCGTTCTCGCCGACCCCGGCGGTGAAGGAGATGACGTCGACACCCCCGAGCTGGGCGAGGTAGGCACCGGCGTAGGCGCGGATGCGGTGGATGTACACGTTCCAGGCCAGGGTGGCGGCGCCCTCGCCCCGCGCGACCCCCGCCTGGATGTCGCGCATGTCGCTGACCCCGGCGAGGCCCAGCAAGCCTGACCTCTTGTTCAGGAGGTCGTCGAGGTCGCCGGTAGACATATCGGCGCGGCGGGCGAGGTGGAAGAGAACGGCGGGATCGAGGTCGCCCGACCGCGTGCCCATCACGAGACCCTCGAGCGGGGTGAGGCCCATCGACGTGTCGACCGAGCGGCCCCCGTCGATCGCGGTCGCGGAGGCGCCGTTGCCGAGGTGGAACACGATCTGCCTCAGCTCGTCGAGCGGGCGATCGAGGTAGGCGGCGGCGGCTTCGCTGACGAACTTGTGCGAGGTGCCGTGGAAGCCGTAGCGCCGGATGCGGTGCGCCTCGGCCAGCGCGGCGTCGATGGCGTAGGTAAAGGCGGCCGGGGCGAGGGTCTGGTGGAAGGCGGTGTCGAAGACGGCGACGTGCGGCACGTCGGGGAAGGCCTTGCGCGCGGCACGGATTCCCGCGAGATTCGCGGGGTTGTGCAGCGGTGCGAGCACGGAGAGCTCGTCGATGTTGATCTCGACGAGGGGTGTGATGAGGGTGGGCTCGAAGAAGCGTGCTCCGCCGTGCACGACCCGGTGCCCCACCGCGACCGGCGGGTGCTCGTCGAGGGTGGGCCCGTACTCGGCGAAGGCGTCGAGCATGACCTCGAACGCGGCCGAGTGGTCGGGGATCGCGCGTTCGATCGTCGACGTGGCGTCGAGCACCGTCGGCGCCGCAGCCGGGCCGTCGGCGAGCGCCGACTCGGCACGCCGGAACGCGGCGGAGGTCACCGTATGCGTGGCGATGCCCTGATCGCCGCCGGCGCCCGTCGACGAGCCGATGCGTTCGATCAGACCGGAGGCGAGCACCTCCTCGGTGTCGGCATCGAGCAGCTGGTACTTCAGCGAGGAGGAACCGCTGTTGACGACGAGGACCGCGCTCACGCAGCATCCCCCTTCTCGCTCTGGGCCTGGATGGCGGTGATCGCGATCGTGTTGACGATGTCGTCGACGAGGGCGCCGCGCGAGAGGTCGTTGATCGGCTTGTTCAGCCCCTGGAGGATCGGGCCGATCGCGACGGCACCGGCCGAGCGCTGGACCGCCTTGTAGGTGTTGTTGCCGGTGTTGAGGTCGGGGAAGACGAACACCGTCGCGCGTCCTGCGACGTCGGAATCGGGCATCTTGGCCTTCGCCACGGCGGCGTCGGCGGCCGCGTCGTACTGGATCGGGCCCTCCACGAGCAGCTCGGGGGCGCGGTCGCGGACGAGGGAGGTCGCCGCGCGCACCTTCTCGACGTCGGCGCCGGTGCCCGACTCCCCCGTAGAGTACGACAGCATGGCCACGCGAGGCTCGATGCCGAACTGCTCGGCGGTCGCGGCCGACGAGATCGCGATGTCGGCGAGCTGCTCGCTCGTCGGATCGGGGATCACCGCGCAGTCGCCGTACACCAGCACGCGGTCGGCGAGCGCCATGAGGAACACGCTCGAGACGACCGAGACGCCGGGTCGGGTCTTGATGATCTCGAACGCGGGCCGGATGGTGTGCGCCGTGGTGTGCGCCGCGCCCGAGACCATTCCGTCGGCCATGCCCAGATGCACCATCAATGTGCCGAAGTACGACGCATCGGTGACGGTGTCGGCCGCCTGCGAGTACGTCACGCCCTTGTGGGCGCGCAGGCGCTCGTACTCGGTGGCGAACTTCGCGACGTGCACCGCGTCGAAGGGGCTCAGCACCTCCGCGTCGCGGATGTCGATCCCGAGCTCGATCGCGCGGTTTCGCACCTCGATCTCCTCGCCCAGGATCGTGAGATCGGCGATGCCGCGCGCGAGCACCGTCGCCGCCGCGCGCAGCACCCGGTCGTCGTCGCCCTCCGGCAGCACGATGCGCCGTCTGTCGGAACGCGCGCGCTCGACCAGGGCGTACTCGAACATCAGCGGGGTGACCACCGACGGCCGCGCGACCCCGAGCGTGCGGGTCAGCTCCGAGATGTCGACGTGCTTCTCGAAGATCGCGAGCGCGGTGTCGTAGCGGCGCTGCGAGTCGGCCGCCAGCCGGCCCCGCGTGTTCATGATGCGCACCGCGGTCTCGTACGTGCCGAGGTCGGTGGCGATGATCGGCAGAGACGAGCCCAGCCCGTCGATCAGCGTGTCGATCGTCTCGGGGAGCGCGAATCCGCCGTTCAACACGATCCCGGCGAGCGAGGGGAACGTGCCCGACGCGTTCGCGAGCAGGGTGGCGAGCACGACCTCGGTGCGATCGGCGGGGATGACCACGATCGCCGACTCGGTCAGGCGCGGCAGTACGTTCACCATCGACATCCCGGCGACGACGACGCCGAGCACCTCGCGGGTGAGCAGTTCGGGGTCGCCCTTGAGCAGCTCGCCGTCGACGGAGCGCAGCACGCCGCGCACCGAGGGGGCGATCAGGAAGCGGTCTTCGGGGAGCGCCCACACGGGGATCCCGGTCGCGGGAGCGGCGGTGCGCAACGGCTGAGCGTCGGCCACGGCCTTCACGGCGGCCACGGTCTCATCCAGCGCCTCCGGGTCGACGCGGTTGGCGATCACCGCGAAGATCTCGGCCCGCTCGTGCACCACCTCGACGAGCGCGAGCGAGGCGATCTGCCCCATCTCGTCGGGCGTGCGGGGGAGGCTCGCACCGAGGTGCTCGCTGAGCCCCTGCTGCGCGCGCCCGCCGACGACCAGCAGCACGGGCGCCCCGAGGTTCGCGGCGATCCGGGCGTTGTACGCGAGCTCGGCCGGGCTGCCGACATCGGTGAAGTCCGAGCCGATGATCACGACCGCGTCGCACTGCGCCTCGACGGCCTTGTAGCGCTCGACGATGCGGGCGAGAGCGGCATCGGCGTCCGCGCGCACGTCGTCGTAGGTGACCCCGACGCACTCGTCGTAATCGAGATCGACGCCGTCGTGGGCCAGAAGCATCTCGAGCACGTAGTCGCGCTCCACGGTCGATCTCGCGATCGGCCGGAACACCCCCACCCGCGGGGTCGCGCGGCTGAGCGCGTCGAGCACGCCCAGCGCGACGCTGGATTTGCCGGAGTGTCCTTCGGCCGAGGTGATGTAGATGCTCTGCGCCACGACTCCAGCGTAGGCGGCGACAGGCCGCGCGAACCTGGGGATCTCTCGACCTCGTGAGAACACTCGGTAGCGTGAGACGGCGCACGCACGATCGCAACGGCGGGCCGGACGGGAGCACCTCGTGAGCACGGATTCCTCAGCACGCCCCGGTGCCGACGTTCCCGACGCGCGCGGACGCACGGGCCTGCACCGCACGGGGCTCGACCTCGACCGCAACCCCCGGGTGCGCGTGCGCGACGTGGAGCTGCTGGCGTCGGGCTGGCACGTGCTGCGCAAGACGACGCTGGACTACCAGGACTCCGACGGCGAATGGATGACCCAGCAGCGCGAGACCTACGACCGCGGCAACGGCGCGACCGTGCTGCTGTACGACGCCGGGCGGCGCACGGTTCTGCTGACCCGGCAGTTCCGCTATCCCGTCTACGTCAACGACCACCCCGACGGGATGCTGGTGGAGACCGCCGCCGGGCTCCTCGACGACGACGATCCTGAGACCGCGATCCGGCGCGAGGCGGAGGAGGAGACGGGGGTCGCGATCGGCGAGATCGCGCACGTCTTCGACGTGTACATGAGCCCGGGCTCGGTGACCGAGCGGCTGCACTTCTACGCGGCGGCCTACGACGGCGGATCGCGCGACGGCGACCGCGGGGGCCTCGCCGAGGAGGGCGAGGACATCGAGCTGATCGAGCTCGACATCGACGACGCACTCGCCCGCATCCGCGACGGCCGCATCCAGGACGCGAAGACGATCATGCTGCTGCAGTGGGCGGTACTCGACGGACCGTTCCGGACGCACGCAGCGACCGACTCGACGACCGGCTGACGGGCAAAGAAAAGACTCTCCGCGCACCCGGTAGAGCCTGGTTACCCTTGCTACGTTTCCGTCCTGGGGGAGTTGGCCTGGATGCCGCCACGCGGAGAGCCGAGGACGAGTCTAACCGACATCGCACTCAGGCACCTCCCGGCCCCCGCCCGCGGCCAGAGGTTACGCTTGCGTAACGGTGGGAACGGCCCCGCCGTCCGCACCCGGGGGAAGACGCATGGACCAGACCGTCTCGGCCACTCGACGCCGAACCACGCGTGAGGAATCGGACGGCCAGCCCATCTCGGCCGACTCGTTCGAAGCCCTCACCCGCGGGATCACGCGGTCCGTCGAGCGGGTGATCGACGGCAAGCCCGACGCCGTCCGCACCGCGCTGATCACCCTGCTCGCCGAGGGGCACCTTCTCATCGAAGACGTTCCCGGCGTCGGCAAGACCGTGCTCGCCCGCGCCCTCGCGGCCTCCGTCGACGCGAGTGTGCACCGCATCCAGTTCACCCCCGACCTCCTCCCGGGCGACATCACCGGGGTCTCGGTGTTCAATCCCGTCGCACGCGAGTTCGAGTTCAAGCGCGGCGCCGTGTTCGCCAACATCGTCATCGCCGACGAGATCAACCGCTCCTCGCCCAAGACGCAGTCGGCCCTCCTCGAGGCGATGGAAGAGCACCAGGTCACCGTCGACGGCAGCACCCACGTGCTGCCCGATCCGTTCCTCGTCGTCGCGACGCAGAACCCGCTCGAGATGGAGGGCACGTACGCCCTTCCCGAGGCGCAGCGGGACCGCTTCATGATGCGCATCTCGATGGGGTATCCGGATGCGGCGGCCGAAGCGCTCATGCTGCGTCAGCGCGACACGATCAACCCCCTCGAGAGCGTCGAGCCGGTGGTCACCGCGTCGCGCGTGCGCGACCTCATCGCCTGGGCGCGCGCCGTGCACGTCGCCCCCTCGCTCGAGGAGTACACGGTGGCCCTCGCCCATGCCACCCGCACCCACCCCGACCTGCGCCTGGGCGCGAGCCCCCGGGCCACGCTGCAGCTGATCCGCGCCGCCAAGGTGCGAGCCGCCCTCGACGGGCGCGGGTTCGTCATCCCCGACGACCTCACCGCGCTCCTGGCCCCCGTCTTCGCCCACCGTCTCATCCCCACCCGCGCGGCGGCCGGCGGACGATCCGGCGCGGAAGCGGTCGCCGCCGCCCTCGCCCAGATCGCCGCGAGCGTCCGGGTGCCCCTCGCCGTCCGGACATGAGGGGCTTCGTGCGGCGCGTCTGGCCGCTCACTCTGCGAGGGACCGGCGCGCTCGCGCTCGCCGTCGCGGGTTTCGTCGTCGCGCACGAGGCCGGGCTCATCGAACTCGTCTACTTCTCCGCTCTCCTGGTCGCTGTGCTGCTTCTCAGCGTGATCTCGCTCTGGTTCGCACGCCGCATCGATGCGGTCTCGCGTTCGCTCTCCCCCGAGGTCGCCACCGTCGGGCGCGAGAGCACGGTGACCGTGCGCATCGGCGTGCGCAACGCCCTGCCGACCTCACCCGGCACCTGGGACGACACGGTGCCTGCGGGCCTCGTCGCCCGCGCGCGCGGCGTCTTCCCCGCGGTCGGGTCGGCGATGCGCGGCGGCGAGCGCGCCGTGGAGCTGCGCTACACCGTCGAGGGGCGTGTGCGCGGCATCCATCCCCTCGGCCCGTTCGGACTCACCGTCACCGACCCGTTCGGTCTCGCGCGCCGACGCATGCGGCTGGGCGGGAAGACGCAGGTCACCGTCGCCCCGCGCGTCATCGATCTGCCGGCGTTCCGGGGGTCGCCGGGCGAGACGGGCGGCACCCGTGAGACCGCCAGCACCCAGCTGGGGCAGGGCGCCGACAACCTCGTCGCCCGGCCGTACGCACCCGGCGACTCGATGCGACGCATCCACTGGCGTGCCACCGCTCACCGCGACACCCTCATGGTGCGTCAGGAGGAGGAGGAGACGAGCCCCGAGGCCACCGTGATCCTCGACCGCGGCGCCGCCCAGTGGAGCCCCGAGGCCCTCCGGGCCCCGGGCGCCGACGACGCGTTCGAGACCGCGGTGTGCGCCGCCGTCTCGATCATCGCCCGGCTGGTGCGCGACGGGTACACGGTCGAGGTGCTCGACACAGACGGAACCGCCCTCGCCGAACCCGTGCCCGGCGGGGATCTGCACGAGATCGACGCTCTGGCGACCCAGTTCGCCACCCTCACCGCCCGGCGCGGCGACGGCATCGCCCGCACCGCGGGCATGTTCGCGGGCCATCAGACGGGCCCGGTCATCATCGTCACCGGTCGCCTCCGCGTCGAGGACGCCCTCGCCCTCGCGCCTCTCGCGCACCACTCGTCCATGCCCGTGGCGATCGCCGCCTCCCCGTCGTCGGATGCGCTGGCGCGCCTGCACGACCGCGGCTGGCACACGGGGGCGGCGTTCTCGGAGGCCGAGCTCGGCGACGCCTGGGAGACGGCGATGGAGCGGGGGGCGGCGCATGTCGGCGCCTGAGCGACGCCGGCCCGCCGCACCGCGGCCGGCGTCGGTCGACCTCGCCCTCGCGCTCGGGCTGTGGCTCGCGCTCGCGGCCGCCATGATGCCGCTCCTGCGCGTCGTCGACCCGGGGGCGTGGGTCGCCGGGGGCGTCGGCCTCATCGGCGTCGTCCTGGGCGTCGGCTTCGCGCTGCGACGCCTGCGCCTGCCTGCGGTCGTGGTCAGCATCGTCGAGCTCGTGGTGTGGGTCGCCGTCGTCACGGCGGTCTTCGGCCGGGGCACGGGCTTCCTCGGCGTGGTGCCGACACCCGAGACGTTCTCGCTCGTGAACGTGCTGGTGCGCACCGCCGTCGACGATGTGACCCTCGGAGCCGCTCCCCTCGAGGCAGGAGCTGGGCTGTCATTCCTCATCGTCGCCTCGATCGGCCTGCTCGCGATCGCCCTCGATCACGTCGTGGTGACCGCCCGCATGCCGCTCCTGGCCGCCGTGGGCGTCATCGCCGTCTCGATCATCCCGTCGATCGCCGTGCCCGGCGACGTCGACATCATCGCGTTCGTGTTCCTCGCCGGCAGCATCCTCTTCCTCCTCGCCGTCGACACCCGCGCGCGCCAACGCGCAGCCGCGGCGGCCGCCTCGCCCGCACCCGCCGGCGCGACCCGCCGATCGCCGGTTGCGCCGGGCGCTGCCCTCGGCATCGGCGCGGTCGCCGTGATCGTCGCGATGGTCGCGGCGCCCCTCCTCCCCTCGCCCGTCGCCCGCGCGGGCGGGTCGGGCGGCACCATCGGCGGCGCCACGATCGACCCCACGCTCGAGCTCGGCGACGACCTGCGTCAGCCGGGTGCGGTCGAGGTGCTGCGGTTGCGGACGACCGAGGCGCGAGCGCCCTACCTCAGGGTGGCGACGCTGTCGGAGTTCGACGGCGCCGTGTGGCAGCCCGACGGGGGCGACGCCGTGGGGCTCGACGACGCCGCATCCGATCTCGCGCCCGTCACCGTCGACGAGGGCATCGAGATGGTCGATTCGTCGACGTCGGTCGACATCGTGAACCTCAACAGCCGGTGGGCGCCGGTGTCGTATCCGGCGACGGACGTCTCAGGGCTCGACGGCGAATGGTCGATCCAGACCGACAACCGCACGGTGGACACGCCGTCGGGGTCGGTGCAGGAACAGTCCTACGACGTCTCGGCCTCGCTCCCACGGCCGACCCTCGAGCAGATCCGCGCGCGGTCGGCCGGCGGCACCGACGACCTCGCGCTCTACGACCTCCCCGACGAGATCCCCTCGGTGATCGCCGAGACCGCCCAGGAGGTCACCGCCGACACCCGCAGCGACTACGACGCCCTCGTCGCCCTGCAGTCGTGGTTCCGCGGTCCGCTGTTCGGGTACTCGCTCGACGCCCCCGTCTCCGACGGCTTCGACGGCACCGGGGTCGACGCCATCGCCGACTTCCTCGATGCCCGCAGGGGCTACTGCGTGCACTTCGCCTCGGCGTTCGCCGTGATGGCGCGCACCCTGGGCATGCCCTCGCGCATCGTCGTCGGCTACCTCCCGGGCACGAGTGCGGGAACCCAGGACGACGGCGAGACCGTCTACTCGGTCGAGAGCACCCAGCTGCACGCCTGGCCGGAGGTGCACTTCGAGGGGGTCGGCTGGATCGCGTTCGAGCCGACCAACAGCCTCGGAAGCCCGACGAACTTCGCCTCAGGCACGACCGGGGCACCCGGTTCGGTCCCGACGACGGCGCCGAGCGCTCCGGTGCCGACGGCTACTCCGACGCCGACCTCCTCCGCCGGTCTCGACCCCCTCGACGACCAGGACGGCACGTCGGCGGGGCGGGGCGGCTCCGCCGCATCCGTCGCCCTCTGGCCTCTCGCGGCGTCGCTCGCCCTGCTGCTCGTGCTCGCGGCGCCCGGCGTGACGCGCGAGGTGCGACGCCGGCGGCTGCTGTCGGCCGCGGGCCGCGGTGAGGCGACGGCTGCGTGGGTATCGGTGCAGGAGCTGGCGATCGATCTGGGCATCCCGGCGCCCGCGTCGGAGTCGCCGCGCGTGTTCGGCGCCCGCCTCGTCGACGACGGCGCGGATGCGGCGGCGGTGGCGACGCTGGTCGGCGCCATCGAACGCGTGAGCTACGCCGACGACCACCGCACGGCTGACGGTGCGCGATGGGCGGATGCCGTCGAGTCGACCCGCGCGAGCCTGCTCGGCGCCGCCTCCCCCCTCCGCCGTTTCTTCGCGCGAGTGCTGCCGCGCTCGCTCGTGATCCGGCCCGGCAGCGCGTTCGCGAGCGGGAGGACGCGGCCTCCACGGGAGACGACGGCCTGACCATCCGCCGGGCCGGGCACGGGTCGGTGCCGCACCCGGGGTAGGATGTTCGTCGGCCCTTCCGGGCCATGGAGGATTCGCCTAGTGGCCTATGGCGCACGCTTGGAAAGCGTGTTGAGTGAAAGCTCTCAGGGGTTCGAATCCCCTATCCTCCGCCGCAGTGAAGAAGACGTCGTCCCGAAGGGGCCGGCGTCTTCTTCTTTCCCGCTGAGACACCACTTCCGGCCGGAACATCACGCCAGGCGCGGTGTCTCGGCCGATCCGCGTGTGTCAGCGATCGGCGGGGAGCGCGGGCGCAGCCGGGCGACGGTACTGTCGCTGGAGACATGAGCGACGTCGTCAGCATCGAGCTTCTCCTCGACCCCGATACCGAGGCGCGGGTGCGCGCCGACTGGCAGAGCCTCGCTGCGGCGGGCATGTCGAGCCTCGGGGCGTACCACTCCCCCACGAACCGCCCGCACGTCACGCTGCTCGTGCGGCCCGAGCTCGCGACCTCCGCCTTCCGCGACGCCATCTCCCGGCTGCCCGTCCCCGTGATCCTCGCCGAACCGGTCGTGTTCGGCCACGGCGACCGCGGAGTCCTCGCCTGGCGGGTCGAGCCGGGCGACGAACTCGTCGCCCTCCATGCCGCCGTCCACGCCGAAGCCGGACCGGGAGCGGATGCGGCGCACACCGCGCCCGGCGACTGGACCCCGCACGTCACCCTCGCGCGCCGACTGCGGCTCGAGACCCTCCCCGACGCGCTCGCCCTGCTCGGCGGCCCCCACAACGGATCCGGGCTGTCGCTCCGGCGGTGGGACGCCGCATCCGCCACCGTCACCGACCTGGAGTGAGGCGGCCACGGCACTTCGCGCGGCGTCTTCCGTCCAGAATCCAGGAGGAAGGCCGCGAGGGAGCCGGCCGCGGCCAGACCGACGACGTTTCTCCTGTGTTCTGAACCGACAGAGCCCACGCCCGGGCGGACAGCCGCTCAGGCGCGATGCTCGTGGCGACGGGGCTTGAGCCGTTCGGGCGCGTCGGAGGCGGCCACCCACTCGCAGGTGAAGGAACCGCGGTATCCGAAGAGGAACCCGAGGCGGTCGTTGTGCACCTCGAGGTCGACGCGGAACACCCCGGCGGCCTCGTCGTAGGTCTCGCGCAGGCGCGCGCGTCCGCTGAACAGCATCGGGAAGCGGAAGGCGATCGGACCCTCGTAGAACCTCTGGGCCTCGGAGCGGAGCACGAGCGAGCCGTCGTCGTCGACCGACAGGTCGAGGTCGACCGCGAGGTGCTGGTGGGTGCCCAGATAGTCGACGATGCGACCGTCGTCGAGGATCATGGTCGCGTCGAAGCGGCTCGCGCGCTCACCGACCGCGTACTCGCGCACGAAGGTGACCGTCTCGCGGCCGAAGGGGTCGAGGTAGGGGTAGTTCTCGATGACGAACGGCACCGCGGCACCGGTATCGGGGATGAGGATGTTGCGCAGCCGCCCGATCTGCAAGAAGGGCACGGTCCACCACGGGCCGCGTCGGATGTGATCCATCACCCCTCGCCCGATGCACGCCTCACCGCTCTCGAGGCCGACGCGGAACCGTCGCTGCAGCATGGGGTGAAGCCGCTGGAAGTCGGCGCCCAGGGCGGTCTCGAAGATCGAGGTCATCGTCGCCTCCTCGGCGCGGGCAGGTCGGCGAGCGTGGCGGGCGCGTCGGTCAGCTGGTCACCGCAACGGCGTCCGCCCGCCGGCGCGCGGCGGCAGCGGGCCGCCCGCGGACGGTCGGGGCGCCAGAACCACAGGATGCTGCGCAGCGGCCACCGCTCGGGCGGCTCGTCGCGTTCTGCCCAGATGCGGAGGCGGTCGAAGCTCCACGCCGTGGCCCAGCCGAGTGCCGGGCGCACGAGGGCGTCCAGCACCCGCCCCCACCCCGGGTCGTAGTCGTATCCGGTCACGAAGCGCACCCCGTCGGCGGTGGGGACGTACCGCCAGTACCCGCGCCCCTCACGGATGGGCGAGAGCCGATCCTCGGTCGAGAACCGCAGGGCCGAGGTGCGCGAACCGTCGGGGCGCTCGGTCTCGCCGATGCTCACGCCGGTCCCGCGCACGGTGTGCACCACCGCGCCCCGTTCGTAGGTGAAGTGGGTCGGTCCGTCGCCACCGGGGACGGGCACGATCCGCGAGAACCGTACGTCCCAGCGGGGGTGCGCCGCGGCGTCCTGCGACAGCGACCACACGGTCTCCATCGGCGCCCGGATGGTCGTCTCGACGTAGATCCCGGAGCGCCCCACGTCTCGAGCGTAGACCGCGACCGCGCGTCAGACGCGGCGCCAGCCCTCCCCGTCGCGGGTGATCGCGCCGGCCCGCTCGAACTTCTCCAGCCAGCCGCTCATCGGCCAGCGGCCCCACCGGTGGGCGAAGGCGGCGCCGTTGCGGAGGATGTCGTCGAGGTGCTGCCAGGGCGGATCGGAGGTGGGATGCCACTGGTGGTAGGCGTGCGCGCCACCCACCCAGAACAACGGCACGGCCATCTCTCGCGCGCGCCAGGCGAAATCGGTGTCTTCGGCGCCGTAGCCCTGGAACGCCTCGGAGAAGCCGCCCAGCTCGTGCCAGGTCGACGCCGACACGGCGAACGAGAGCGACCAGAACAGGTCGTAGGCCGCCGGGTCGGCGCCCAGTACCTCACCGTCGGCCGGCCACGGTCGCGCCGCGTGCGGTCGCGTCAGTCCCTCCAGCGCACGGAGGTTTTCGGGCACGCTGCCCTCGGGGAGGTACGTCACGGGCCCGGCATAGAGGCCGGGCTCGTGCGCCACCGCCTCGTAGCGCTCGATCAGGGCGGGGCCCGGCAGGCAGTCGGCGTCGAGGAAGATGAGGAGGTCGGCACCGGCGGCGATCGCCGCGGCGGCAGCGGCGTTCCGCCCCTCGCCCACGCGCAACCCGAACTCGCCCGGCGGCACGTGCACGACGATGCCGTCGCCGGTGGGCGGTTCGGGGTCGAGCCAGGCCTCCACTCGCAGCACGTCGGGATGCCCGAGCTGCGCGAGGAACGCGCGCTGACGCTCGACGTGCGCCGCCCTGGCCCGCGAGGCGACGGTCAGCACCGCCGTCGTCATCGCAGCACCGACCCGATCACGGCCGCGGCGCGCTCGGGCGCACCGGCGGTCTGCCACTGCTCCCACCTCGGGTCGAGCGCGCGGGCCCGGTCGAGCAGGCCGACGAACGCGCCGGGCTCCGGCGGGTGCGACACCACGGCGAGCCCCGCCCGGTCGAGCTCCGCGGCGGTCGCCGCCTGCTCGTCGAACGGACGCTCCTGCGCGATCACGACGGCGCGGGCTCCGGCTGCGGCCAGATCGGCGACGCTGTTCTGGCCGGCCGCACTGACGACGACCTCGGCCGCGCACAGGGCGTCCCACGGGTCGGCGCTCCAGTGCGCCGCATCCGCTCCGACCGTGCGGAACGCCCACCCGGCACTCGCGGCCTCGGCGCGGGCGCGCTCGAGCGCGCCGCCCGCGAGCGCGGCGCCGAGCACCAGCACCGATCGCGGCTCGCGCGCGGCGGTGCGCGGGCGCCCGGCGAACCGAGAGATGCCGCCCACCCACACGACGCGGTCGCGCGCCTCGTCGAGCGCCGCCGATGGCGCCGCCCCCTCCGGCCACGGCGCGAGGATGCGGTCGGCTGCACGATAGGCGAGGGAGTGCACGCCGTCGGTGCGGTCTCCGGGCTGCGTCACGACGACGGTCGGAAGACCCAGCAGCCGCACCCACAGCGCCACCTCGACCGAGACGTCGACGACGAACGCGTCGAGATCGGCGGATGCTGCGGCGATCGCCGCGAGGCGTCGACGATGCCCCGGGTGACCGAGCGGCGCCCAGTGCAGCAGGCCCCCCGCCGTCGGGTCGGCCGAGCGCGGATCGACGCTCTCGCCATGGCGGACGTAGGGAGCGTCGTCGCGCGGCAGCTCGACCCATCGCGTGCCGGGCGGGAGATCGGACGGCGCCTCGAGCGACGAGAACGCGACGACCGTGCCGGGCAGGTGCGGACGCACGGCCTCGAACCTCGTGAGGTGACCGCGCCCGTGATGGTGCACGTACCAGCCGACCCCGCTCACGCGACCTCGAGACGCTGGGCGCCGACGGCCACCGAGGCGAGCAGACCCTCGAGCTGCGTGTGGCGCCGTTCGAGAGAGAACTGAGCGACGGCAGCCGCCCTGATCTGCACCCGCAGGCCGGGTTCGAGGGCCGAGCGCTCGGCGAGCTCGGCGGCGGCCAGCGCGAGCGAGTCGATGTCTCCGCGCGAGACGACCATCGCCCCGGGCGCCGCGGCGACCACCTCGCGCACGCCACCGGCGTCGAACGCGGCCAGCGGCGTGCCGGTGGCGAGGGTCTCGGCGAGCACCAGCCCGAACGGTTCGTCCCACATCGGGGTGACGAGGGCCACGGCGCTGCGGCCGACGAGTCGGGCCAGGGCGCTCTGCCGGAGGGGACCGACGTAGCGGGCCTGCGAGCCCAGACGCGGCCGCACCTCGGTCTCGAAGTACTCCGCGTCGCCGACGCGGCCGGCCAGCACGATGCGTTTTCCGGCGAGGAGGGCGGCGTCGATCGCGAGGTGCGGCGCCTTCTCGGGCACGATGCGTCCGAACCACACCCAGCGGTCGCCGCCGGGTCCTGCCGTCCACCGGTCGGTGTCGACGCCGTTGGGGAACACCGTGGATTCGACCCCGGCGGCGTCCCACTCCCGGGCGGTGTGCCGGCTGACGGAGAGGAACCGGTGCTCGGTGCCCGCCGTCGACCGCGCTGCGGCGATCATGTCCGGAAGCGGCGGGGTGTGGAGGGTCGTGAGCATGGGGATGCCGACCCGGTCGCGCCACGCGATGGGCGTGCCGTGGAGACTGTGATTGTCGATCACGTCGAACCGGTCGCGGTGGCGCGAGAGATGGCCCATGGCCCGTTCCATCGCGTCGTCGATCCGCTCGAGGTAGCCGCGGGGGTAGGCCGTGTCCGACGGTTCCTCGTCGCTCGCCCAGTGCGGACGCGGCAGCACGAACTCGGGCGGTCCGTCGAGGAAGTCCGATCCGTCGGGCCCGCAGAGCGTGACCTCGTGACCCCGCGCGCGCAGACCCCGCACGCGCTCCCACACGCACGCCTCGAGGCCCCCGGGGTGCGGTTGGCGGATGGGGTGCCGCGACGGCGCGATGACCGCGACGCGGAGTGCCCGCCCCGTCACGCGGCAGACCTGTGCGTCGTGAGGTCGCGATACAGATCGGTGTGCGCCGCTCGCACCTCGACGCGTTGCGCCGCCCGCTCGACGGCGCGCGCCGCGACCTCGGCCGCGCGGGCCCCGGAGCCGGGGGCCGACCACGCCGGAAGCGTGGCGTGCTCGATCGCGGCGGCGAGTGAGAGCGGGTCGCCGATGTCGTAGCGGGTGTAATCGGAAGGATGCTGACCGCGGAAATGCCCGCCGCGCGGCCCGATCACGGGTACGGCGAGGTCGTAGCAGAGCTCGAGCCACCCCGAGTGTGTGCCGTGGGCGTAGGGAAGCACGCACGCGTCGAGATCGGCGAGAGCCTCGGCGAGGTCGTCGTCGGAGAGCCGCGCGGTGCGGATGATCTCCACGCCGTCCCCGGCCAGATGCTCGAGCATGCGGGCCGTCTCCTCGTCGCGCACCCGCTCGTTCAGCCGCACGATGCCCACGACGTCGCCCTCGGCGGCGCGCAGCTCGGCCACCGCACGGACCAGGGTCGTGACCACCCCGACGGCATCGATGTTCGGGCGCAGGTCTCGCAGGTGCACGCCGATCCGGCGACCGTGGTGCGGGTGCCCCGTCGTGGCACGCGTCTCGAGCAGCGTGGGGTGGGCGATGACCACGGCCTCGCGCCCCCATCGCTCGGCGATCTCGTCGCGCGCCGAGGTCGTGAGGGTCACCAGCACGTCGACGGCCGGAATGATCGCGTCGAGCATGCGCACGTGCGCCGTCTGGTCGGTCAGCTGCGGGTTCTCCAGGTCGTGCACCGTGTAGACCACGGGCTTGCCGGCCTGCTGGGATGCCCGCACGGCGGCGAGCACGTGCTCGGTCGTGTACGACTCCGCGCCGAAGTGCAGGTGCAGCACGTCGAAGTCGTCGCTGTGCCGGCGGATCCACTCGGCGTCGAGGATCTGCGGGGGCCACCACTGCCCGGGAGCCGCGCCCGGCGGGGGCGGGTCGGTGAGCACGACGACACGGTCGGTATCGATGATCGCCCGGGAGTAGGGATGCTGCGCGGGAACCGCGGCGACGCGGACGAACGGCTGAGCCTGGGAACCGATGGTCGTCCTCCTCGCTGTGAAGCTTTCGCGTGCGGCTTACCGCACGGGCGGAGTCCTCGCAACGCGATCCCTCGGCGAGGGAGGCGACGACTCCGACGATATACGTTTCTCACTATGAGTCCGGTGTCACTTCCCCATCCGGCGGTTGCGGTATCGGCGACCCCGGTGGTACAAGCCTCCGACGACGAGGGGCGACGACTCCACTACGGCGAGTTCTACGGTCTGCGCGACGCCCCCGCCGGCGCGGGGGTCGTGGTCGGCAACTGCCAGGCGGAGTCGCTGCGGATCGTGATCGACGCGCCCGGCACCCCCACGGTGCGGGTGCCCCCCGTGCACGAGATCGCCCCGAGCGAGGTGCCGCTCCTGCACCGACTGATCTCGCGGGCGTCCTTCCTCGTCGCTCAGCCGGTGCGCGACGATTACCACGACCTGCCCCTCGGCACCCGGCAGCTCCGCGCACTCCTGCCGGCCGGCGCACGCGCGGTGACGGTGCCCATCGTCCGTTACACCGGACTACAGCCCTTCCAGTGGGTGCTCCGCGTGCCGGAGGTGCCCGAGCTCCCGCCCTACGTCGACTACCTCGACGTGCGTGAACTGGCGCTCGCCGCCGGTCTTCCGTTGGCGCAGCGGCTCGATCGCGTTACAGTGCGCGCGGTCGCCGACGACGCGCTGGCCGAACTGCGCCGTCGCGAGAGCGACCTCGACGTCGTCGCCTCCGACCTGTTCGCACGACCGACCTTCGATCACATGCGTACGGTCAACCACCCCGGCAACCCGATCTGGCTCGGACTCGGGGCACGCGTGCTCGAGGCTCTCGGTTCCCGCGATTCGCCGACCGACCCCGGTCGGCCGCTGCTGGCCGGCGTGCAGGCGCCGACGGAGCCGTGGGTCGCCGACGCCTGGGACCTCGCCGACGAGGCCACCGACTTCTGGCTGATCGCGGGAGAGCGGGTCGCGGCCGCGAAGGTGCGCGAGGCGCAGGGTGCCTGGTATCGCGACAACCCGATCTACGTCGAGCGCGCCGTCGGACGCCTGGCCCCGTTGCTGCGGAGGTGGCGAGGATGACGGCACCGCTCCCCCGCGTGGTCGTGCACGACGTCGATCAGCACGGCGTTGCGACCTACGCGCGCGACGTGGCCGACGCGATCGCCGACGCCGGGTTCGCCGACCTGTCGGTGCTCCGCGGCGAACTGGCGTCCCTCGCCGCCGGCACTCCGCTCCACCTGCAGTTCACCGATCGGCTGTGGGCCGGCTCCCCCGAAGACGCGGCGACGATCGTGACGAACCTTTCCGCGCGGCATCCGCTCTCCGTCACGTTCCACGACGTGCCGCAGCCGTCCGACGGCGAGCGGAACCTGCCGCGCCGGCTCGCGTGCTACCGCGCCGTCGCGCAGAGCGCCGCGGGGGTCGTGGTCAACAGCCGGCACGAGGCCGAGCTGCTCCGCGAGCACGACGTGCGCGCGGCGCGCGTGGGCGTGATCCCGCTGCCGGTCGATCTGGCTGCCGGCGGAGTGACCCACGCGACCGACGCGAGCGTCGGAGTGCTCGGGTTCTTCTACCCCGGCAAGGGGCACGACGAGGCGCTGCGAGCGGCCGCGGGTGCCGGGATCGGATCGCTGTCGATCCTCGGCCGCGCCTCCGACGGCCACGCCGCCGATCTCGAGGCCTTCGTGCGGGAAGCAGCGTCGCAGGGCGTCGCGGTCGAGGTCACGGGGTACCTCGACGACGGCGAGATGCTGCGGCGCTGCCGCACGACCGGGGTGCCCGTCGTCGCCCACCGTCACGTCTCGGCCTCGGGCTCGCTCGGCTCGTGGATCGCGGCCGGGCGCCGGCCCGTGGCGAGCGCGAACCGCTACATCGCGGAGATGGCCGCGCTCCGACCCGGCACGGTGACCGTCGCCGACCCCGAAGCGCTGACCTCCGCGGTGGGCCGGGCGGCGCAGCATCCGGAATCCACCTGGTTGTCGACCGCGACGGTGCCGCACGGGCGCCGCGATGTCGCGGTGGCCTATCTCGACTGGTGGGCGGGGCTCGCGTGGTGAGGCCTCCGTTCGGCACGACGGTGCCCGGCAATCGGTGGGATCTGGTGGCGGATGCGGCGCCCGACCCCTGGCCGTCGGTGACCGTCGTCGTCACGCACTTCGAGCAGCCCGGGGAGCTCGCCCGCACGCTCGCCGCCCTCGCTCGCCAGGACTATCCGGCCGACCTCATGCAGGTGGTCGTCGCCGATGACGGCTCCGCCGTGGCGCCCGACGTGCCCACCGGAGTGGTGCTCGTCCGCCAGGAGGACCGCGGGTTCCGCGCCGCGGCCGTCCGCAACCTCGGAGTGACCCGGGCCACCGGCGACGTGCTCTGCTTCCTCGACGCCGACACGTCGCCGGAGCCGGGCTACGTGCGGCGGATGACGCGCCTCCCGGCGCTGCTGCCCGAGACCGTCACGGTGGGACGCCGCCGCCACGCCGAGCTCGCCCCGCAACCCGTCGACGCGCCGATCGAGACGGCCGGGCCGCGCAACCTCCTTCCCGAACCCGCGTGGCTCTCCGATGCGTACGAGCGCTCACGCGATCTGCTGGATGCCGACGACCGCTCGTACCGGTACATCATCGGGGCCGCCTTCGCCTGCACCCGCTGGTTCTTCGACGAGATCGGCGGCATGGACGAGAGCTTCGACGAGTACGGCGGCGAGGACTGGGAGTGGGCGCACCGGGCGTGGCAGATCGGGGCGATCTTCGCCCACGTGCCCGACGCGGTCGCGTGGCACGACGGTCCGGAGTGGGCGGGCCGGATGGCCGACCCCGAGGAACGGGTGCGCCGGGGCAACGTGCAGACGCTTCTGCTGACCGGACGCATCCCCGTCGACGGCTCGCGGGGGACGGGAGTGCTCTCCCCCGTCGCCGACATCGCGTTCCGCCTCCGCGGGAGATTCGACGACGCAGCCACGTTCGTCTGCGTAGATGCGCTGCTCGCGGCGTTCCCGCGCGCCCGGGTCGAGCTGGAACACGGGGCAGAGGCTCCGGTCTTCTCCGCCGACCCCCGCGTCGTGGCGATCGGCCCCGCCTCCCCCGCCGCTCGCGTCGAGGTCGACCTGGCGGGCCCGGTCGTGCTCCCGGCCGACGGAGCCCTTGTCGAGCGTCTGCGCGCGCTCGGCGCCGGCGACGAGGACGAGCTGGAGATCCGCTCGAGCGAGGGCGTCGTGCTCGCGCGCGCATCCAGTCGTCGGTCGCGCGAGCGGCGCGCCCGGTGGGGCGACGAGGCGGCGGTTCGCGTCGGCTCGATCGCGGTCGACGAGGCCTTCGCACTACGGCCGCACCCGCGCGTCGAGCCCCACGTCGGGGGCTGGGCGGGGCCCGACCACCTGCGCTAGCGCGGTGGGGCCCGATCGGCTCAGCCCTGGTCGGGGTTCCACTCCGAGAGGCGGGTGAGCTCGCTGATCTCGTCTGCGGTGAGATCCACGCGCGCGCTGTCGAGCAGGCCGCCGACCTGGTCGACGCGGCTGGCGCTCGCGATCGGCGCCACGACGGTCGGCTGGGCGCGCAGCCACGCGAGCGCGGTCGATGCGATCGAGACGCCGTGGGCCTTGCCGATGCCCTCGAGGGCATCGATGATGGCGAGTCCCTGCGCGGTGGCGTACTTCGCCGCCCCCTGCGCGCGCGGCGACGACTGGCCCGTCGGGTCGGTCGAGCGGTACTTGCCGGTGAGGAAACCGCTCGCCAGCGCCGAATACGGTACGAGCCCCAGGCCGAACTCCTCGGCGACGGGCACCACGCCCTCCTCGACCTCGTTGCGGTGCACGAGGTTGTAGTGCGGCTGCACCGCGACAGGGAGGGCGATGCCCGCGGCCTGCGCGTAGCCGATCCACTCGCGGATACGGGGGCCGGTGTAGTTCGACACGGCCGTGTAGCGAACGAGCCCGTCCTTCACGAGGTCGCCGAACGCGGCGACGGTCTCTTCCAGCGGCACGCTCTCGTCGTCGAAGTGGGCGTAGTAGAGATCGATCGTGTCGACGCCCAGGCGCTTCAGCGAGGCTTCGGCTGCGGCACGGACGTTCACGGCGGAAAGACCCTGGAACTGCGGGTGCTGACTCACCTTGGTCGCCACGACGACGTTCTCGGGGCTGCGCGAGGCCAGCCATTCTCCGATGAGGGTCTCGCTCTCGCCGCCCGAGTTGCCGGGCGCCCACGCGCTGTACGCATCGGCGGTGTCGATGAAGTCGCCCCCGCCGGAGTGGAACGCATCGAGCACGGCGAACGAGGTGTCGCGGTCGGCGGTCCAGCCGAACACGTTGCCGCCGAGGGAGAGGGGAAGGACGTCGAGGTCGCTGTTACCGATTCGTGACATGTTCGCGTCAACGCGCGGGACGCGCGGCTATTCCCGCATCCATTCATCGGAATACGACGACGGCTGCGACCGTTGTCGTAGGCATGGAACGTTTCGGCACACTCTCGTTCGGTCACTACGGCCCGCTCGGCGGGGGCCATCAGCTCACCGCCCGCGACTCGATGCACCAGGCGATCGACCTCGCCCAGGGCATGGACGAGCTCGGCGCCGACGGCATCTACTTCCGCGTGCACCACTTCGCGCGCCAGCAGGCATCGCCCATGCCGCTGCTCGCGGCGATCGCCGCCAAGACGCAGCGCATCGAGCTCGGCACCGGCGTGATCGACATGCGCTACGAGAACCCGCTCTACCTCGCCGAAGAGGCAGCGGCGGTCGATCTCATCAGCGACGGGAGGCTCGCGCTCGGCGTGAGCCGTGGGTCACCCGAGTCGGTCGTGCGCGGCTACGAGGCATTCGGCTACACCGGATCGACCGATCCGCGCGGTGCCGACATCGCCCGCGAGCACTTCGACACGTTCCTCCGCGCGATCGACGGCGAGGGCTTGGCCGACCGCGACCCGCACAGCCCGTTCGGGGGCGGCATGGGCCGTCAGGCCATCGAGCCGCAGTCCCCGGGCCTGAGGTCGCGCGTCTGGTGGGGTGCGGGCAACCGCGACAGCGCCGAATGGGCAGGCCGCATGGGTGTGAATCTCATGTCGTCGACCCTGCTGACCGAAGACCGCGGTCTGCCGTTCGACGAGCTGCAGGCGCAGCAGATCGACGCCTTCCGCGCCGCCTGGCGCGAGGCCGGCCACGCGGGCACTCCCCGCACGTCGGTGAGCCGCAGCATCTTTCCTCTGACGACGGCGGAAGACCACATGTACTTCGGCGGCCGCCAGGACGGCGACCAGGTGGGCATCATCGACGGCACCCGCTCGACGTTCGGCAAGACCTACGCGGCCGAGCCCGACGTGCTCGTCGAGCAGCTGCTCGACGACGCCGCGATCCGCACCGCCGACACGCTCATGCTCACGATCCCTTCGCAGCTGGGCGTGGAGTTCAACCTGCGCATCGTCGAGTCGTTCGCGAAGTACGTCGCACCCGCCCTCGGATGGACGTCGAAGACGGCGACACTCAGCGCATAAGCCGCGCCGACCCCTCGGTAGGGTCGGGCTCATGACGAACGACGCAGGCACGTCCGACGACGCCTGGGTCTACGCGCCCTCGTCGGCGCTGCCCGACCCCGAGACCTACACCGATCTCGGTGCGGTCGTCGTGGGCGGTGAGACGTTCGACGTGCGCCGACGCGACAGCGACGGATCGCACCATTACGACTGGACATCGGGGCCGAATCCCGGTTACGGCTTCAGCGTGTCGGGCGGTGGCGCACCGGTCGGCGAGGAATGGCACGCGCGCGCCATACGCGACTTCCTGGCCGGAATAGACCCCGCCACCGGATACCTCGCCGACTCCTGAGGCGGCACGCCGCATCGGCGGGCCGCCTGGCCGCGCCTGCCCGGCTCCCACGGCGCCGTCCCCCGTCGGGAGTTGACATCCCCTCCTCAGCCTCGTAGGTTCATTACTCAAGTAACGAACCAAAGGGGTTGCATGCTCGACGACGGTAAGCCGATCTTCCAGCAGATCGCCGAGAGCATCGCCGACGGGATCCTCGCCGGCACCTACCCCGAGGGCACGCAGGTGCCCTCGACGAACGAGCTCGCCGCGTTCCACCGCATCAATCCCGCCACGGTGGGAAAGGGGCTCGGGGTGCTCGTCGATCGCGAGGTGCTGCACAAGCGTCGCGGTCTCGGCATGTTCGTCAGCGCCGGCGCCCGCCAGCGCGTGCGCGACGAGCGCACCGCCGCGTTCCGCGCGGCGTTCGTCGCGCCGCTGCTCACCGAGGCGCGCTCACTCGGCCTCGACCTCGAAGAACTCCACCGCATCATCGATCACGAAGGGTCCGCGTCATGACACAGCCCGCCATCCGCCTATCGGGGGTCTCCCGGCACTTCGGCCGCGTCCGTGCCCTCGACTCCGTCACCGTCGACATCCCTCGGAACGCCATCACGGGGCTGCTCGGTCGCAACGGCGCCGGCAAGACCACGCTCATGTCGATCATCGCGGGGCACGACCGCGCCGACTCGGGCTCGGTGAGGGTGCTCGGCGCCGACCCCTTCGAGCGCGCCGCCGTCATGTCGTCGATCAGCTTCGTGCGCGACAACCAGCGCTACCCGGAGGACTTCACGCTCCGTCACCTGCTCGAGGTCGCGCCCCTCTTCCACGCGGGCTGGGATGCCGATGTCGCCGAGAAGCTGGTGTCGGGGTTCCGGCTGCCTCGCAAGACCACGGTCAAGAAGATGTCGCGGGGTCAGGCGTCGTCGCTCGGCATCGTGCTCGGGCTCGCGTCCCGCGCCCCGGTGACGATCTTCGACGAACCGTACCTGGGGTTGGATGCTACGGCCCGCCGGTTCTTCTACGACGCCCTCATGCAGGACTACATCGACCACCCCCGCACGATCATCGTGTCGACGCACCTCATCGACGAGATGGAGCCGCTGCTCGAGCACGTCGTCATCGTCGACGGCGGCCGACTGGTGCGCGAGGCAGCCGCCGACGAGCTCCGCGGCAGCGCGATCACCCTGAGCGGACTCACCGCCACCGTCGACGACCTCGCCTCCGGACACCGCGTGTTGCAGCGGCGCACCGTCGGCGGACTCAGCTCGGTGGTCGTCGAGGCGACCGACACCGAGGGCCTCACCCAACGCGCGGCCCGCGCCGGCGCGCAGGTGTCCCCCGCAACCCTGCAAGACCTCGTCGCGGCCTACGGCGTCGAAGCCGAATCCCTGGAAGGAACGCACGCATGACCGCCACCGACCTCGCCCCCGCCCGCGCCTCCGGCCCCGTCGAGGTGCTGCGGCTGCATTTCGCCCAGCGGGCCATGCTGCTGTTCACCCCGCCGGGCATCATGCTCGTCGTCTTCGTGATCACCGCGATCATCACGGTCGTCTTCTGGCGTCTGGGCTCCGAGCCCGGCAGCGCCGAGTGGGTCGCGAACAGCCGCAACAACCCCGCCGCCATCTGGGCGCTCCCGGGATTCTTCGGCTGGCTCGGCGTGCAGACCGTCTCGCTGACCTTCCCGCTCGCGCTCTCTCTCGGCAGCACGCGGCGCACCTTCGTCGCGGGGACGGTGCTGACGCACGTCGCTCTCTCGCTCTACGTCACGGCACTGCTGCTCGTGCTGCTGGGCCTCGAACTGGTGACGGGCCACTGGTTCTTCCACATCTACGTGACCGATGTGGTGCTGCTCGGCTCGGGCGACCCGTTCCAACTGGCCGTCACCGCGTTCCTCGGCACGATGGTGGTGCTCTCCGTCGGCGGCGCCATGGCGGCCGCCTGGGTGCGCTTCGGCGCTCTCGGACCCACCGCACTCGCCGCAGCCGCCGTGATCGCCCTCGGCATCGTCGCCATCGCACTCGTACCCGTCTTCGACGTGTTCCAGCCGTGGTGGCTCGCAGTGGCCGCCGTCGTGGTCATCGCGCTGTCGGTCGCCGGTCAGTACGTCTTCCTGCGTCGCGCCTCGGTGCGGTGAGACCCGAGGCGGAGTTCGTCGCACCTCTCCGGGCCGACCCGCCACGAGACGAGCACCGCGTCAGTCGGTGAAGTCCTCGGGGTCGATGCCCTCGAGGAACCGGCGGAACTCATCGACCTCGTGCTCATCGGCGGCCGGCTCCGAGACCGTGTCTTCGACGCCGGCGACGTCGAGCACCTCGTCGGCCACCCAGATGGAGGTGTGCGTGCGCGACGCGAGCGCGATCGCATCGGACGGCCTTGCGTCGATCACGCGGAGCCCGTGGGGGGTGAACAGCGTGATCTCGGCGAAGTACGTGCCGTCTTCGATGCGGGTGACCTCCACGCGCTCGACCTCGGCCTCGAGCTCGTGCAGCATGCTCGCCATGAGGTCGTGTGCGAGCGGCCGGGGCGTGATCGAACCCTGCACGGCCACGAGGATCGCGGTGGCCTCCTGCTCGCCGATCCACACCGGCAGCATCCGCCCCTCGGCGGCGGGTTCGTCGACGGGCTTGAGCAGGATGACGTGCTGCTGCTCGGTGTCGCGCGCGACGCCGATCACCCTGACCTGGACCATGGTGCCTCCCGTCGCGCTCGAACTGCGATTGTCAGCCATCGTACGACCGTTCGCGGTGGGTGGGGCGCTCGGGAACGGGGCGCCTCGGTCAGCGGGCGAGCACCGCGGCGACGTCGTCCCACCAGGCGGTGTACGCGGCGCGGTGGGCGGGTCGACGCGCGTCGGCCTCGTCGCGGACGCGCGACCGCGCAGCATCCAGCCGCTCGACCAGGGTGCGGGCGCGGGCGTCGAGTTCGTCGAGCGTGGCCGTGGCGGGCTCGCCCCAGTGGCCCAGCACACCGCTGAGCTTGATCTGCGTATAGGCGTCGGCGACGAGCCCGAGCGTGGGCACACCGGCCGGCGCGGCGAAGACGGCCGGGTGGTACCGGCTCGTGATCAAGAGGGCGGCGCTGCGGGCGAGCGCGGCGGAATGCCGCGAGTCTCCGGTGGGCACCACCTCGCTCGGCGACGTGAGGTGCGCGCGGATGCGCTCGTGCAGCGCCGCGTCGCCGCGCGGCTCGGCGTCGGCATCGAGCGGTCCGAAGTGGGCGTGGAAGCGCACGGGACCCCCGACGACGCTCGCCGCGTGGTCGATGAGGCGGGCGATGGATGCTTCGACCTCGGCCGGCGGGCGATGGTCGAACCAGCCCGAGACGCTCACCACGATGCCCGACCGGTCGCGCGCTCCATCGCCGCCGAGGAACGACGCGTCGTCGACACCCAGTCGCACCGGCACGTCCCACGACGCGGCGAGCGCGGCCGAGGTCGGCTCGCGCACGGCGGCGAGCGCCGCGGTGCCGAGGAGTTCGCGCACCGCCGCGGCGTCGGTCTCGGTGAGGTCGGGGCCGAGCGTCTGTCCGCTCACGACCACCGGCAGGCCGAGGCTCCGCGCCATCGCGGCGAGGGTGCCGCGCTCGTGGATGTGTACCGGCCACCGCGAGGCGAGGTTGCCGCCGCCGGCCACGAGCACGCCGCTCGACGCCCGCACGGCCTCGACGACGGCGGTCGCGGGGTCTCCTGCCGGCAGCGCGACACGACCGGATGCGGCGGCCACCAGCAGCTCCGACCGTGCGGCTGCCGCGGGGCGATCGAGACCGGCGAAGCCCAGGCGGGGGACGGCGCCGACGCCGTAACGCGCGGCCGATTCGTCGGGGGCGGACGACACCCCCACGACGTCGACCCCGCGGGTGGAGAGCTCGGCCGCGGCGGCTTCGAACATCGCCTCGTCGCCGATGTGCATCATCCCATCGACCACGCCGATGTCTCCGATGACGATGACGGACATGCAACAACCTCCGAGTAGACGTGAAGAACCTCTCCACGCTACTTGCGCGTCAGGTTCGCCGGATACCATTCGAAACGACCGCGACCGCGGCACGCTCTACAGAAGAAGCCGCACATGGGCATTCAGACCACGCTCGACGCCGTCGCCGGCGCTCCCCGCATCATCGACGCGATACGCCTCGCCGACGATCTCGCCTTCGAGGCGCGACGCGATCCGGGCGTGCGCACGCTCCGCATCCTGCTGGGGGCCGTGGCGGGAGCCGATCAGGTCGTCGCGATCGCTGCCGTCCACGCTCTGGCCGCGGTCTTCGACGAGCAGGCGTCGAAGAGCCTGAGCAACCTGCTCTCCGACGAACGCCCGTTCATCCGCGAGCACGCCGCGTGGGCCCTGGCAGAGACGCTTCCGCGCTACGACGCGGTGGGTCGGCTTCTCGGTCTCGTCGCCGATGGCGGATTCACCGGGATGCTGGCGCAGACCACGCTCGAGAACTGGTCGGGCGCCATCGGCGAGACCCTCGCCGTCGCCATCGAGAGCGCCCTGCTCGGTGTCACCGACGTACCCGCCCGCACGCGTCTGGTCGAAACCCTCGGGCTCGTGCGCCAGTCGATCGCCGAGCGCCAGCTGCTCGAGATCGCGCTCGACGAAGCCGAGCACGAAGACGTGCGCGTCGCGGCGGTGGCTGCCCTCGGTCAGCGCTCGGGGGCCCGCTACCTCGCCGACCGCCTGGAGCACCTCATCGAGCGCGAGGGGCGCCTCGCCGAGGTGGCGCGGCTGTCGGTGATCGACCTGCAGGTGGTGCCTCAGCGCAATATCGAGACGGAGGGCGCGCTCACCGTCGCCCAGCTCTTCCTCCACGCCGACATCGACCCCACCCTGTCGTCGGCCGGCGCGGGAGACAACGGCGGCATCGCCACCCTGCTCGTCCGCCTCGGCGACGCGCTCGTGGCCGATCCCGCCGCGCACGTCGATCGCGTGCTCACCCTCTCCCGCGGCGCCGTGCCGCGCGCCGCCGCCGACCTGCTCTCCGTCGGAGGCGACACCGGCCACGTCTACGGGCACGTGCCGCTGGCTCCGTCCGCCGTACCGTCCGCCGCCGCCTGGCCGCTGCGGGTCACCGCGCGTCGCGGCATCCGGCGCCTCCTCCGTGCCGCCGGTCGCGTCGACGTGCTGCACCTGCGCATGGCCGATGTGGGCAGCCTCGCCGCGGTCGACGTCGCCCGGGAGCTCGGCATCCCCGTGGTGTTCACCGTCGCGCCCGACCCGCACTCGATCATCCAGGCGCTCGACCGCTCGGGCGACCTCACCCGCACGACGTTCGGTCGGACCGATCTGCGCGAGCACTTCTGGTTCCGCACGCGGCTGGTGCAGAACCTGGCGGCGAACGCCGCGCACACGGTGCTCTTCCCCCGGCCCGAGCTCGCCCGCGACATGCGCGAGCTCGTCGGGATCGATATCGCCTCCTACCCCGAGCGGCACACGATCGTCGCCGAGGGCGTCGACCTGGAGGTCGTCGACCGCGCGGTGGTCGACGCATCCGCTCACGCGGTCGCCCCGGCGGGCGACGATCGATTCGCCCACCTGCAGGCCCTGATCGAGGCCCTCCCCGCGCACCGCCGTGGGCTGCCTGTCATCGCCACCGTGGGGCGCCTGCATCGCGTGAAGGGCATGGCGACGCTCGTCGAGGCGTGGGCGACGAGCGCCCTGGCCGGGCGCGTGAACCTCCTCGTGATCGGCGGCGATCTCGAGCACCCCTCGCTCGACGAGCGCGAGCAGCTCGAGCGCATCGACGCCGTCGTCTCCCCCGACCGTCGCGCCGAGGCCGGGCTGCTGCTCGCCGGGCATCAGCCCAACGATGTCGCCGCCCGGTGGCTCGCGGCGGTGCGGTTCGGCATCCCCGGGATCATCGCTCCGCGCGGCGTGTACGTGTGCGCGAGTCTCAAGGAGGAGTTCGGCATCGCCCTGCTGGAGGCCATGGCCACCGGGCTCACGGTCGTGGCGCCCGACGCCGGCGGCCCCGCGACCTATGTCGAGGACGGACTCACCGGGGTGCTGACGGCGACGTGGGATCCCGCGATGCTGACGTCGGCGATCTCCGCCGCCCTCGACCTCGCCGCTCGCGGCGACGACGACCTCGCCCGGCGCGCCCACGACATGGTCGCCGCGCGCTTCACGATCCAGGGCATGGCCGCCGCCCTCGGCCCCGTCTACCGCGGCGTCGCCGCCTCCGAGGCGGAGCTGCTGCGCACCGTGGGTCCGGTCGCATGACACTGCTCGTCATCACACCCGACTACGCCTCGCACCTGCTGCCGCTCGCGACGATCGCGACGGCCTGGCGCGACGCCGGTGACGACGTCGTCGTGGCGACCGGCCCGGCGACCGAACCGATCGTGCACGAGTTCGGATTGCGCCGCGTCGACCTGCCGCTCGGGCGGGGCTCCAACGCGGGTGTGATGCGCCCCGGCGAGCAGCCCCGAGACGAAGCGGCCTCGCTCCAGGGATTCTTCGACGCGACGCGACGCGGCATGGTGCCCACGCTCGCCTACCAGGCCCGCGAGCGGCTGACCGACCTGATGTGGGATCCGGTCGGGCGCGCCCGGCGCACGCTCGAGGTCGTCGACGAGGTCGCCCCCGACGCGATCGTCGTCGACCATCTGGCCTTCAGCGCGCGACTGGCGTTGCAGACGGCGGGCATCCCCTACGCCGACGTGGT
Organism: Microbacterium sp. AG1240; assembly: GCF_003635115.1. Classification (GTDB taxonomy): domain Bacteria; phylum Actinomycetota; class Actinomycetes; order Actinomycetales; family Microbacteriaceae; genus Microbacterium. Next base: position 230,767 of record NZ_RBXJ01000002.1, on the reverse strand, counting down.
GCTGGGGCACCCGAGCGCCCTCCCGGTCGCGGGCGAGGTCTACGGCTTCCCGCCCGCCTGGCCGGCCGCGTTCGCGCCGGACGCATCGGCGCTCGACGACCTGCGGATGCTGTGCGGCGAGGTCTCGCGGCGCTTCACCGACCAGTGGAACGCCGCGGCGAAAGAGCTCGACCCCTCAGCATCCGACATCCCCGACGCCTTCGCCTCGCACGGCGACCTCGTTCTCTACAACTACCCCGCCGAGCTCGCGGACGGCGACGGACGCGCGCTGCCGGCCCACGCCTTCCTCGGCTCGACGCGACGCGACGAGGCCGCCGACGCCGAGGTCGAGCGGTGGCTCGCCGACGACGAGCCGTTCGTCTACGTGAGTTTCGGCAGCTTCCTCTCGGTGCGCGACGACGTGCTCGCGCGGGTGGCCGAGGCGCTCCGCGGCCTCGGGCTGCGTGCGGCGATAGCGACGGGCGCCACCGAGACGTCGGCGCTGGGCCCGATCCCCTCGAACTGGCTCGTGCGCGGGTTCCTCCCGCAGGTGCGCCTGCTCGGGCGCGCGGCGGCGGGAGTCACGCACGGTGGCAACAACTCCGTGACCGAGGCGGTCGGTCAGGGCGTGCCGCTCGTGGTGCTGCCCTTCTCGACCGACCAGTTCGCCGGCGCGGCGGCGATCGAGCGCACCGGACTCGGGCGTGCGCTCGACCCGAACCGGGCGGATGCCGCCGACCTCGCGGCGGCGATCGACGCCGTGCTCCGGTCGGGGTCTTCGACCCTCGCCGACATCGCCCGCGCGCAGCAGGAGCGGCCGGGTCCTGCGATCGCCTACGCGGCGCTGACCGGCACCTCGGCGACCAGCTGAGCCATCGCCATCGGGTCGCCCGCGGCCCGGCGGTATCGCTCCATGCGGGCGGCGTTCAGATCGTACTGCGACCCGGCGCGCACCTCGCCGGTGTGGTGGAGCGCGTAGACGCGGCCCGCGTGCCGCACGGGAGGACCGCCGAGGAGGGTCTCGTGCGCGAGGAACCAGGCGGCGTCTTCGAACCCCCACCCGCGGAAGTTCTCGTCCTGCCCGCCGTGCGCGGCCCACGTGCGAGGGGTCGCGACGTAGACGCCCGAGCAGGCGCCGAGCACGAGCTCGTACTCGCAGTCGACGAGGGGCACACCGGCGTCGAACTGCGCCGACCCGGGGCGGCCCAGCCAGCGGTACTCGTCGTAGGGCAGGTGTACGCGGTCGCTGTGCCGTGCGGCCGCGATCGCGGCCCGCAGCGGAGCGGGTTCGGGCAGGGTGTCGGCGTCGCCGATGACGACGACGGTGTCAGCGGGCGCGTCGCGCATCGCCTTGTTGCGGCAGGCGGCGAGCACGAACGGCTGATCGTCGGTGTCGATCGTGGTGACCTCGAGCTCCGGCAGCTGCATCGCGTACCAGTCGCGCACGCGCTCGTACGCGGGGATGCGGGAGGGCGCGGGGCGCCACGGGAGCACGACGATCGCTCGGGTCACTGCACCAGCGTAGTCGCGCCCCATCGCCCCGGCACACGGCTTGTGCCCGACCACACGGCCGCGGCCCGTGCGCAGGCCGTGCGCCGGCACCGAACCCGTGTGTTCGCGAGAGCGGATGCTGCGTGAGACTGGTCGCATGACGCCTGACGACGAACTCCGACGGCTGCGGGAACGCGTCTACGGCACCGGCGGCCACCCGAGCGACGCCGACATCGCACGCCTGCACGAGCTCGAAGCGGCACTCCGGGACCATCCGGGGGCGCGGAGCGACGGCGCATCCGTTGCCGCCGCCCCGGAGCCCGGCCAGACGACTCGGGCCGTGCACGACGAACACGTCTCCGACACGTCCGGCTCCGAGCCGACGCCCCCCGCGCCGGCCGAGCACGCGCCGCGCCGCTCGCGCTGGCGCGCCGCGGTCTCGGCCACGGTCGTGGCGGCGGTGGTGGGCGGCGCCGCCTTCGCCGCCGGTCTCGTCGTCGCCACTCCCGCCGCCCCCGACGACTTCTCCGAGCTCCTGCTGCCGCAGACCGAGGAGGATGTGATCGCCGCGGCGCCCGGAGATCGCGTCGCAGAATCGATCGACCTGTCGTCGACCCGCTTCATCGCCCGGCTGAACGGTTACGACGTCTTCCTCGCGCGACCCGCCGAGGTGGCGGGCGTCTGCGTCTTCCTGCGGGTCGCGGGCTCCGACGTGCTCTCGGGCGCGGGCTGCTCGGAGAACCCCACGGGTCGCGGGAGCGTCGGCTTCAGCGGTGTGGGCGGCGTGACGGTCTACGTGGGCGACGTGCAGGGATCCACCTCCGGCGATCCCGTACGTCTCTCCGAGAACGTCGTCGCCTACGTGGTCTGAACCGTTCAGCCCGCGTCGGCGGCCTCGTCGAGCACCGCGGGCGCCGGTGGAGAGCTCAAGACGGCCAGCTCGTCGCCGCGCAGGATGAACTGCAGCGAGGTGCCGGCGGGGAAGCGCTCCTGCAGTTCGTCGGGAGCGGTGCTGTTGACCAGCATCGAGACCGTGGCCGGGAACTCGCCCGCCCCGCACGCGCCGATGTAGAAGTTGCTGTACGAGCTCCTCCCCGTCACCACCGACCCCTCGATGAGCGACATGCACACCTCGACGGCCGAGAAGCTCGGCGCCTGGGTCTGGATCAACGCGCGCAGTCCGTAGAACTCCTCGAAGATCTCGCCCCCGTCGCGACGGTCGCCCATCATCTGCGGCCACTCGGCGCCCGGATCGATCTGCAGCACCGCGATCTCTCGAGGGTCGGCCTGCAGCCGGTACGTGAAGGCGGCCGTGATCGCCGCGACCGCAACGATCACCGCGACCAGTCCCAGGGCGCCCACCGCGGCGATCCGCCGCCGCGTCCACCAGATGAGCGGCGGTCGCGGCTCCGCCGCCTCCTCCTCCGCATCGCCGCCGACCAGGACGCCGTCGATCGACACCTCCGGATCGGCTCCGCGCACGGGCTGCCCCGCGGCGTCGGGCGGGTGCGGCTCCTCGCTGCGGGGCGGCGTCGGCGCACGTTCCACGAGCGAGAGCTCCTCCAGCTGGGCCAGCCGGTCGAGCGCCGCACGATCGTCGACGAGGCCGTCACCCGGGCCGTACGCCCGCGCACGCAGCGCCGTCAGCTCCGCGCTCGTCCGATCGTCCATGACCCCTCGTCCACCTCGCTCAGTCGCGCAGCGGCGATCCGACCGCGTCGAACCGGAACCCGCCGAACTCCCCCGACAGCAGCGGCCGCGCCGCGGCGATCGAGGCCTGCACGTCGGGCAGCTCCAGCGAGGCGCGGTGCGCCGCAGCATCCGTCCAGATCTCCACGACGAACACCGTGTCGGGCTCGTCGTCGATCACTCCCACCTCGTATGCGAGACATCCGGCGTCGGCGAGCGCGGGGCTTCGCCGCGTGAGGTGCGCGGCGAGCTCGTCGCGCTTCCCCGGCTCGGCGCCGAGGGTGCCCGCGTTGACGAACGTCATCCCTGATCGGCCTTCCGGGCGCCCGCTTCGAGCACGTCTCCGGCGGGGAGCTCCTGGTGTCCGCCGAACTGCAGGCGCATCGCCGAGAGGATCTGGTTCGCGTAGTGGTCCTCGCCGCGCGAGGCGAAACGCTCGAACAGCGACGCGGCGAGCACGGGGGCAGGAACCCCCGTGTCGACGGCGGCCTTCACCGTCCACCGGCCCTCGCCCGAGTCGGACACGCGGCCGGCGAGACCGTCGAGGGTGGGGTTCTGCTCGAGCGCGGCGGCGGTGAGGTCGAGCAGCCACGACGAGATGACCGACCCGCGACGCCACAGCTCGGCGACCTTCGGGGTGTCGATCGTGAACTGGTAGAACTCGGGTTCTTCGAGCGGAGCGATCTCGGCCGAGTGCTCTGCCTCGCGCTTGCCCGCGTCGGCGTTGTGCAGGATGTTGAGTCCTTCGGCGAGCGCGGCCATGATGCCGTACTCGATGCCGTTGTGCACCATCTTCACGAAGTGCCCGGCGCCCGACGGCCCGCAGTGCAGCCACCCCTGTTCCTCGGGCGCGACATCTCCGGTGCGCCCGGGCGTGCGTTCGATCTCGCCGACGCCCGGAGCGATGGTGCGCAGGATCGGCTCGATCGTGGCGACGGCCTCGTCGGGCCCGCCCACCATGAGGCAGTAGCCGCGCTCGAGACCGAAGACGCCGCCGCTCGTTCCCACGTCGACGTACTGGATGCCCCTGTCGGCGAGGGCGGCTGCGCGCCGCACGTCGTCTTTGTAGTTCGAGTTGCCGCCGTCGATGATGATGTCGCCGGGCTCGAGGACCTCGGCGATCTGGTCGACCACCTGACCGGTGAGACCGGCGGGGATCATGAGCCACACGACGCGCGGAGCCTGCAGCTTCGATGCCAGGTCGGCGTACGACGACGCGCCGGTCGCGCCCTCGGCGGCGAGCGCGGTCACCGTGTCGGGGTTCACGTCGTAGACGACGGCGTCGTGACCGTCGTTCATCAGCCGCCGGACGATGTTGCCGCCCATGCGCCCGAGACCCACCATGGCCATCTGCATATCGAACTCCCTCTGCCCGCGGCCGAGACCACGGCGGTCTCGCCCCTACATCGCGAGTCTAGGGACGCACGACGCCGGTGGGGCGGAGCTTGACCGTCAGAGCCGCAGCACCTCGGTGATGCGCAGCACCGCGGTGCCGGCCTCCTCCGACGCCGCGAGGTCGATCTCACCGCGGATGCGCCAATCGTGGTCGCCGGCGGGGTCGTCGATGGTCTGCTCGACCTTCCAGACACCGGATGCTGCAGCATCCGTCTCGTCGATGGTCACCAGCGCCGACGATCTCGCCGCGCCGCCGGTGAGGATCTCGTCGTGCTCTTCGAAGTACCGATCGAGCACGCCGGGCCAGTCGACCTCCGGATCGAGCGTCTCGAGCTCGTCGTCGCGCTGCAGCGCCGCGAGCTGCACGCGACGGAAGAGCTCGTTGCGCACGAGCACGGTGAACGCGCGCCGGTTCGTCAGCACCGACGGCGGAGCGGGCGGGACGACGGGAGCGGCAGGATCGAGATCCTGCGGGTTCGTCATCGCCTCCCACTCGTCGACGAGACTCGAGTCCACCTGCCGCACGAGCTCGCCGAGCCAGGCGATGAGATCGAGGAGATCGGGCGTCTGCGCCTCCGACGGCACCGTCTGCCGGATCGCGCGATACGCGTCGCTGAGGTAGCGCAGCACGAGGCCCTCGCTGCGGGCGAGCTGGTACACCGAGATGAGTTCGCCGAACGACAGCGCTCGTTCGAACATGTCGCGCACCACCGATTTCGGCGAGAGCTCGAAATCGCGGATCCAGGGTTGTCCGGTCGCGAACACCTCGAACGACTGCGCCAGCAGCTCTTCGAGCGGCTTCGGCCACGTCACCTGCTCGAGGGCCTCCATGCGCTCGTCGTACTCGATGCCGTCGCGCTTCATCTGGGCGACGGCCTCGCCGCGGGCGAGGAACTGCTGCTGGGAGAGCACCGGGCGCGGATCGTCGAGGGTCGCCTCGATGATGCTCACCACGTCGAGGGCGTAGTGCCCGGTGCCGACGCCCGGGCCCGAATCCGCGGACGGATCGCCACCGATCTCGGTCGCCGGGTCGAGCAGCTCGATCGCGGCGAGCGCGAACGGCGACAGCGGCTGGTTGAGCGCGAAGTTGGGCTGCAGCTCGACCGTGAGACGAATACTTCCGTCGACCACCTCGACGACGCCCGCGGTACGGAGCGTGCGGAAGATGTCGAGGGCCCGTCGGGCGAGCTCGTAGGTGCGCGCCCTCGGTTCGTGATTGTCGAACACGAGCGAGCGCACGTTCGCGAAGACGTCGCCGCCGCGCGCGATGACGTTGATCAGCATCGCGGCGGTGAGCTGCATCTGGGCGACGAGAGGCTCGGGCTCGGCGGCGACCAGGCGGTCGTAGCTCTGCTCGGTCCAATTGACGAACCCCTGCGGCGCCTTCTTGCGCACGATCTTCTTCTGCTTCTTGAGGTCGTCGCCCGCTTTGATGATCTGCGCGGCGTTCTCGATCTCGTGGTCGGGCGCCATCACCACCACGGTCCCGGCCGTGTCGTAGCCCGCGCGTCCGGCGCGACCGGCGATCTGATGGAACTCGCGGGCGCTCAGCTGACGCATCTTCTGGCCGTCGTACTTCGTCAGCGCGGTGATGAGCACCGTGCGGATCGGCACGTTGATCCCGACCCCGAGCGTGTCGGTGCCGCAGATGACCCGCAGGAGCCCCCGCTGGGCGAGGGTCTCGACGAGCCGGCGGTAGCGCGGCAGCATCCCGGCGTGGTGCACGCCGATCCCCGCGCGCACGAACCGCGACAGCATGCGCCCGAAGGCGGTGTTGAAGCGGAAGCCGCCAATCGCCTCGGCGATCTCGTCGCGCTGCTCGCGCGTGATGATCTTGATGCTCGACAGGGCCTGCGCCCGCTCCATCGCGGCGGCCTGCGAGAAGTGCACGATGTAGACCGGCGCCTGGCGCGTGTCGAGCAGCTCCTGCACCGTCTCGTGCACGGGCGTGCGAGCGTACGAGAAGTGCAGCGGCACGGGGCGCTCGACCCCCGTGACGAGCGCGGTCGGGCGACCGGTGCGCCGAGTGAGGTCGGCGGCGAGGTCGGTCACGTCGCCGAGGGTGGCCGACATCAGCAGAAACTGCGCGCGCGGCAGGAGCAGCAGCGGCACCTGCCACGCCCACCCGCGGTCGGGGTCGCCGTAGTAGTGGAACTCGTCCATCACGACCTGGTCGACGATGGCGTCGGGCCCCTGCCGCAGAGCGAGATTCGCGAGGATCTCGGCGGTGCAGCAGATGATCGGGGCGTCGGGGTTGACCGAGGAGTCACCCGTGACCATGCCGACGTTCTCGGCGCCGAAGATGTCGACGAGGGCGAAGAACTTCTCGCTGACCAGCGCTTTGATCGGCGCCGTGTAGTAGGTGCGACCGCCGGCGGCGAGACACGCGGCGTGGGCGGCGATCGCGACGAGCGACTTGCCGGTGCCTGTCGGCGTCGACAGCACCACGTTCGCGCCCGAGACCAGCTCGATGACCGCCTCGTCCTGCGCGGGGTACAGCGAGAGGCCGCGATCGGTCGCCCACTCGACGAAGCCGGCGTAGGCGGCATCCGAGTCGGCACCGCGCGGCACGCGTTCGAGCAGGGATTCAGGCACGCTCTACCCTTTCACGCGACGCGCTCGGCCGGCATCGGGGCGCCCCGTACGCTCGGAGCATGGTGAGCAGCGGAGGCGCGACGCAGGCCGACGAACTGCGGATGCTGCGCGCGAGGGCTTATGGGCCGCAGGCCGACATCCACGACGATGCCGCCGCGCTGGAGCGGCTGCGCGAGTTGGAGGAGCGGGCGTTCCCCGCCGCTGAGCCCGACGCGGAGGAGGCCGAAACGCCCGAGCCCGAGACTCCCGAGCCGGGAGCGCCGGAATCGGACGGCGCCGAGCTCGCGAGCGTCGAACGGGCGTCGGGGTGGCACCGGTTCGTGCCGACCACGCGACGCGGGTGGGTCGCCGTCGCCGCGGTGTGCGCGGCGGTCGCGGTCGTCGTGACGGCCGCCGTCACCACCGCCGTCGTGCGGACGGTGCAGGCCGATCCACGCACGATCGCCACTCTCCCTGTCGATCCGACGAACGATCTCGCTGACGCGTTCGGCGGGTTCAGCACCTCGACACAGCCCAGCGTGGCGCACACCGACTTCTACGGCCTCACCCCGATCGTGATCCCCGGGTGGGGCGAGACACCCGGGCGCTGCCTGGTGCTCACGCCGACCGCGGGACTCGATGCGGCCGCCAACGGATGGTCGAGCGTGGGAGGGATGAACTGCGAGGCGGGTTCGTTCTCCTCGAGCGTGCAGTTCATCGTGTCGGCTGACTACGGGATACCGGCCGAGTTCAGGGATCGCTTCCCCGACAGGACCGCCTTGCGCTTCGTGCTCGAGGGCTCGTCAGTCGTGGTGATGGACGGCACCCCCGAGTAGACCGCGTCGACTCGAGGGGGCCCGCCGCACACGCCCGTCAGCTCGCGCCGCGGCCGGTCTTCTCCTGCAGACGGTCGATGTGCTCCGACGCCTCGGCCTTGGTGAGGTCGGCCGAGAGCTCCTCGCCGGCCTCCCGCGCGAGGGTATCGAGGTACGACCGCTGCGGGCCGGTCATCGGTTCGTCACCGGTGACCCATTCCTCGGGGTTCTTCTCGGCACTGTCGCCCGTGGGCTCCGACGATCCGAGCGTGTTCGATGTATCAGACATATGTACGACGGTAGGCGGGCCTACCGCCGCTGCCCCGGGGCTTGACAGGGCCGACCCCACGGAGGTCGGCCCGCGGTGTTAGCGTGATCGTGTCGCCGAGAAACCGGAAGGAGGCGCCCGTGTTCGCATCCATCGTCGCCGCCTTCCACCTGCTCGCGACCGTGCTGGGCCTCGTCGCCACCCCCGACCCCGCCGGCATCGGCGTCGCCGTCGCGATCGCCGCGGTCGGTCTGCTCGTGCTCGCGGCCGTCGCCGTCGGCCTGCCCGGGTCCTGCGACGTCACCGCACCGCATCCGCGACGCGCGATAGACATCTCCACCCCGCTCGCACAGAGCGATCCGGATGCTCCGGGCCATCCGCGCCCGAGAGCACCGCAGACCGCGGCCTCGGCCGCGTAGACCGCCGCGCCCGCACGTCCGTCGACGTCGTGGCGCCCCGGCGTCCCTTCGCGGCCGATCGACCCCGCCATCGATCGCTCTCGAAGAACGGACCTCTCCGTGGACCTTTTCGCTTTCCCTCCCCTCGCCGCCCTCCTCGACCTGGCCTACTCCGGGCTCATGGCGCTCGGCGCGGCGCTCGCACCTCTCACCGCCGCATCCGCCGCTCTCGCCGTCGTGCTCGTGACCCTGCTCGTGCGCGCCGCTCTCATCCCCACCGGCATCGCCCAGGCCAAGGCCGAACAGACGCGCGCACGTCTCGCGCCACGCCTGCGCGAGCTGCAGAAGAAGCACAAGAGCGACCGCGAGCGCCTGCAGCGCGAGACCATGCAGCTCTACCGCGACGAGAACACCTCGCCGCTCGCCGGCTGTCTGCCCGTGCTCATCCAGGCGCCCGTCGTCGGCGTGCTGTACACCCTCTTCCTGCACACCACCATCGCCGGCCACCCGAACGCCCTCCTCGACGAGACCCTGCTCGGAGTGCCGCTGGGCTCCACCCTCCTGGGCTCGCTGTCGGGCGGCGACACCGCGGGGGTTGTCGTCTGCGCGGCCGTCGTCGTGGTCATCGCCCTGGTCGGGGAGATCACCCGACGCGCGTTCCGGACCACCCCCGTCGCGGGCGACCTCGCGATGCCCGCCGTGGCCGGCGGCCTGATCGGAGCCCTGCAGTTCGTCACGGCCGTCGTGGCCGCATTCGTGCCGCTGGCGGCGGGGCTCTACCTCGTGGTCACGGTGACGTGGACCCTCGGACAGCGTCTGGTGCTGCGCCGCATCTACCCGGCGCCGCGCCGGTGAGGGCTCTCAGAGAACGCCGTTGCCGATCTCGGAGATCGCCCCGAGCGCCGTGACGATGATCAGACCGTTGAAGAAGAAGCTCAGCACCGAGTGCACGAGCACGCGCCACCTCATGCGTCGATCGAGCACGTCCACGTCGGAGACGGCGAGGCTCACGGCGAGGGTGTACGCGAAATAGGCGAACTCGAGGATGCCGGGCGCCGCCACCGAGGGGAAGCGCAGCGGCGGATCGGTCTCGCGGTAGTACAGCTGCAGGTAGAGCTGCGCGAATCCCCAGTGGAAGAGCACCCACGCCAGGATCATCGCCCAGATGCCGATGGCGTCGAGCGCGACGTCGACCTCGTCGTGGGGCTCGAGGAGGATGTGCTGCACGGTGGCGGTCACGCCGACGAAGCTGACGAGGATCGTCGCGACGAGGGAGATGGCGCGGGGCACGAGGCCGAGTTCGAGCAGCATGGGAGGCTCGTCCGACTCCGCGGACCGGCTCGCGGTGCGCAGCACCAGCAGGATGCCGATCGCGTACGCCGTGCCGACGCCGCACCACGTCAGCAGCAGCGCCAGCGACGTGGTGCGCCCGTCGATGAGGATGTAGGCGAGACCGAGCACGACCAGCACGGCCTGCAGGACCGTGCTGATGACGAAGCCCGCGACCGCGATGCGGCGTCCTCGGCTCGGACGGTGGGCGTTCACGCCGCCGATTCTATGGCTCGCTCACCAGCCGAAGACGTTGAACCACTCCCGACGTCGCGCCTCTTCGCCGCGCGTCGCGGAACCGCGCCAGCTGCGATGGCGGGGCAGCGTGCCGTCGCGCCGCAGCACGACGAACCTCGTGCACACCGGACAGAGTGCGCGACCGCCGGGAAAGCCGTTCGCGAGCTCGGGCGCCACGGCCGCGGCGAGACCTCCGCCCGGGCACATCGGCGGGTCGGCCTCGGGCTCGGTCCACATGAGCCCGGTGCCGCGCCGGTGGTGCAGACCGCGGTGTCCGCGCTCGCGCGTGCAGACCTCGCCGGCGCGGCGGCTGAGACAGAGGTCGCGCGGCGACCCCGCCGTTGCGGACACGGGGCCCTACCGGGCGCGCAGGGCGTCGAGGATGCGGAGGGTCTCGGTCGTGCGGTCCTGATCGGCGGCGGCGGACGCTTCGGTGCTCACCAGCTCGACGAACCGCGACACCTCGCCGTCGAGCGCATGCTGCTCACCCTCGACCGTCACGGTGCGGGTGCCGTCGGCACCGGTGATCGTGAGGCGACGAGGGCTGGCGACGTGGTCGATCTCGACCGACGCGTGCTCGCCCTGGATCTCGCTCGGAAGCGACGAGCGGGTGATCTTCGAGTACGACACATCGACGACCAGGCCGGGATACGCCGCGATGACCGCCCCGGCCCCCTCGACTCCCGTGGCGATCGCGACCGCCTCGCCCACCACCCGATCCGGCGCGCCGAACAGGGTCACCATCGTGTGCAGCCCGTAGACGCCGAGGTCGAGCAGCGCGCCCCCGCCCATGGCGGGATCGAAGATGTTCACGTGCTCACCGGCGAGCACTTTCGCGTAGCGCGACGACAGGGCCTCGAAGCGCAGCGACGCCCGGCGGAGCGTCCCGAGTTCCGGGAGCAGCTCGACCAGGGCGACGAAGCCCGGGTCGTAGTCTGTGCGGAAGGCCTCGATGAGCACGACTCCCGCAGCATCCGCCTCGGCGACGAGCTCCACCCATTCGTCGGCGCTGAGAACGGCCGGCTTCTCCACGAGCACGTGATGCCCGGCCCGCAGGGCCGCCCGCACCTGCGCGGCGTGCACGCTGTTCGGACTGGCGATGTAGACCGCGTCGACGTCGGGCGAGGCGAGCATCTCGTCGAGGTCGGAGTGTGCCGCCGCCGCGCCCCAGCCGTCCGCGATGTCGCGGGCCTTCGCGATATCGCGCGAGAACACCGCCTCGATGCGGATGCCGGGCGTGCGTGCGACGGCCTCGGCGAACAGGGTCGTGATGGGCCCGGAGCCTATCGTCGCGATCCGGATCATTCGGTCTCCTCGCGGGCGGCCGGCCCGAGCCGGTTCACGTGTCGGTGTCGAGCATCTGCCGCAGGATGCGGGCGAGGTGGGCCTGATCGGCCAGGCTCACCTCGCGCAGCTCGATCGCTTCACGACGCACGAGCTCGCCCATCGCCGCGTCGACGCGCGCGGCGCCCTCGTCGGTCAACTGGACGATCACGCTGCGACGGTCGATGTCATTGGGACGGCGCTGGATCAGACCGCGGCCGGACAGCTTGTCGAGACGGTTCGACATGGCGGCGGAGCCGATCATCGTCGCCCCGATCAGCTGCGCGGGACTCAGTTCGTGGGGCGGCTCGGTGCGGCGGAGGGCCGCCAGCACGTCGAACTCCCAGCTCGCCAATCCGGCGCCGTTGAAGGCGCTCGCCCGCAGTCGCGTGAGCCGGTGCGAGACGCGCCGGAGTCTCGACATGACATCGAGGGGGGTGAGGTCGACGTCGGGGAGCCGACGCGACCAGGCGTCGATGAGGAGATCCACCTCGTCGTCGCGGTCCGCGGAAGCCATACGACGACCGTAACGCCTCTCAGCTCTCGAAGACGGCCGTCCGCGCGGGGGTTGCGCAGACCCGGATAACGCTCCCCACCTGTGTCGTCAACCCGGGGGCGCCGCCCCGTGGCGGACGGCACCGTGGAAGGACACGACAGACAGGACCTTCCATGAGCATCCCCTTCGACGAATCCGACTCCCTCGACACGACGACGGGCGACGACGCGGCCCTCGCGGCGACGCAGGACGACACGACCCTCGACGACCCGACCATGAACGACGACGCCGTGCTCGCTGCGGCCTTCGACGGCGACGACGTCGACGACGAGTCGGCGCCCGAGCGGCGCGAGGACATCCCGGCGTCCGACCTCCACCTCACCGACGCCGACCAGCCCGTCACGCAGGGCGACTCGCCCGTGGAGGCAGCTCTCGGCGAGGACGGGCAGGGAGATCTGGCCGCGGAGGACGAGGTCGGAGCGGGCCTCGACGACGACGGACCGACCGACCTGCGAACGTCGGTCTGACATCCCCGGTGATACCTCCCGGGGGTATCATCGATCTGTGCACGGATACGAGGACAATAAGGACGACCTGCTGAAGCGTCTGCGCCGGGCAGAGGGCCAGGTGCGCGGGATCGCGCGTATGGTCGAAGACGATAAGTACTGCATCGACATCCTCACCCAGGTCTCGGCGGCCACCAAGGCGCTCGAGACCGTGGCACTGTCGCTGCTGAGCGATCACCTCGGTCACTGCGTGGCGGAGGCGACGGCTCAGGGCGGTCCGGTCGCACAAGAGAAGATCCGCGAAGCAAACGAGGCGATCGCTCGTCTCGTCCGTTCTTGACACCCTCGTCCCGTTCCGACAGGAGATTCCCGTGACGATCCAGCCGATTTCCCTCACCTCGATCGGCGATGCGGCAACCGTCGCACCGTCCGGCTCGTGCTGCGGCGGGGGGAGCTGCGGCGTCGCGTCGACCCCCGCGTCCGAGGGCGCGGCGACCGACCGGCGCGAGCTGCTCGTCGAGGGGATGACGTGCGATCACTGCGTGCGCGCGGTGTCGGACGAGCTGTCGGCGCTCGACGGCGTCGACGGTGTGGACATCGACCTGGTTGCGGGCGGGTCGTCTCGCGTGCGCATCCGAACCTCGGCGCCCGTCGCCGACGACGCCGTGCGTGCGGCGATTGACGAAGCCGGCTACCGGCTCGTCTGACCTATTCTGCGGCTCGGACCGTCAGCGCCAGCGCTGGACGGCCGCATGGAACGTGAGCTCCTGGCTCACCTCGACCGCGCGATCGTAGCGGGGACCACCGAGGGCGACGAACACGGGCCCGACCACTTCGATGAAACCGACGACGACGCCGTCGCGGGCGATCTCGTACAGCTCGAGGTCGATGCGGTTCCACGGAACCTCAGACGGGGCGTACGCCTCTCCCTGGTCGATATGCCGCGCTTCCATGACCATGGCAGCTCCTTCCGTCCGCTCCCTCCACTGTGGCGCGCGAGGTCGGGCGGCAGGTCGGGCTTGACGAAATCGACTCCGTGTCCTACCCGCCCACAGCACCTACGCGACGGTGCGCGGACGCCCCCGTCGGGGTCGGTCCGCAGACAGCGGAAAGGTGCGATCGACCGGGCTCTGCGCGAGCGCCGCGGCCGCAGCATCCAGCCACTCGATCTCGCCACGCGCATGAGCGCACTCCGCGGCCCGCAGGATGACCGACGAGACGCCCCCGCTCCCCGTGGCTCCCCCGTCATCCGGCGACGACTCGGCCTCGGCGAGGCGCAGCACCGCGGCGGCGCGTTGAGCCGCGATCGCCTTCTCGGCGTCGACGCCGGGCAATGTCGCGACGAGGGCGATCTTGCGCGCGAGCTCGCCGCGCGCGGCCGGCTCGTCCGGCTCCGCCACCCACCGCGCGGCGAGCGCACGCCCGGCGTCGGTGATGCCCCAGTAGACATGCCCGCGCTCATCGGCGCCGCGGTTGCCGACGAAGCCGTCGCGCTCGAGACGCTCGAGCGTCGTGTAGATCTGACCGACGTTCACCGCAGCCCCGGCGCGGCGCGAGTACTCGGCTCTCAGCTGGTAGCCGTAGCACGGCCCCTGATCGAGGATCGCGAGCAGCGCGTGGCGCACCGACATGCGGCCTCCGAACGGGATATCGGGTATGTACGTACCGAGTATACGAAAGCCGGCTCAGCCGCCGATGGCATTCATCCCGCGCGGCGGCTGCAGGAACGACGGGTCGTTGATCGCGTGACCGGGGAGCTTGCCGCGCACGCTGGCGCGCAGGACCGCGTCGATGGCAGCCCCGCGGTCGGGCGCTCCCCCGCGCAGCACGGGAACGAGGTCGTACTCGGCGATGGAGAACAGGCAGTTGCGCACCTGGCCGTCGGCGGTGAGGCGCAGTCGATCGCAGTCGCCGCAGAAGGGCGCGGTCACCGATGCGATCACCCCGACCTCGTGAGGACCGCCGCCGTTGTCGACCCCGCCGAGCACCCACTTCTCGGCCGGTGCTCCGCCGCGCCCCGGAACGGGCGTGAGGTCCCAGCGCGACGAGAGGGTCGCGACGATCTCTTCGCGCGTGACCATCTGCTCGCGGTCCCACGTGTGACCCGCGTCGAGCGGCATCTGCTCGATGAACCGCATCTGCGCGCCGGAGTCCACCGCGAACTGCACGAGGTCGATGATCTCGTCGTCGTTGACCCCGCGCATCGCCACCGCGTTGAGCTTGAGGGGGCGCAGCGGAGATGCCGCAGCCGCCGCGATCCCCTCGAGAACCTCCGGGAGACGGTCGCGTCGTGTGAGTGACGCGAACTTCTCCCGCTGGATGGTGTCGATGCTGATGTTCAGTCGCGCGAGCCCGGCATCGACGAGGTCGTCGAGCACCTCGGGGAGCCGGATGCCGTTCGTCGTCATGGCGATCTCGACCGGCCCTCCCGGACCTTCGATCACGGCGAGGCGTCGCACGATGTCGACGATGTCGCGGCGCAACAGCGGCTCGCCGCCCGTCAGCCGGAAGGTATGCACGCCGGCGGCGGCGGCGACCTCCGCGATCTCGACGATCTCGTCGAGGGTGAGGATGCTGTTGCGGGCCAGCCACTCGTTGCCCTGCTCGGGCATGCAGTACGTGCAGCGCAGCGAGCAGCGGTCGGTGAGCGAGATCCGCAGGTCGCGGTGGACGCGCCCGTGCGTGTCGACGAGGGGCCCGGATGCCGCGTCCGCCGCCTCGACGTCGGAGCGACGCCGCAGCGCCACCGGTACGGCGGTCACGAGCGCGGCTCCTGCGGGGTCATCTTCCGAGGCTACCCGTGGAATCGACACGGGGCTCCGTGCGAACGCCGGGACCAAAGTCCTCCAGCGACCGCCCGACCGCCCGCCACCATCGACGGGGAGGGGTGATCGCTCGACAGCGAGAGACCTCCGCAATCCCCGGAATCACGCGCGATATCCTGTGGTCAGACCACATATGAGTGCTCACTAGGAGGCAACCGTGGAGTGGCTCGACCCCCTGCTTCTCGCTCGCTGGCAGTTCGGCCTGACGACGCTCTACCACTACCTCTTCGTGCCCCTCACGCTCGGCATGGGCCTCGTGGTCGCGATCTTCCAGACGGTCTGGTACCGCACCGGGTCGGTGAAGTGGCTTCACCTGACGCGGTTCTTCGGCAAGATCTTCCTCATCAACTTCGCCATGGGCGTGGTGACCGGCATCGTGCAGGAGTTCCAGTTCGGCATGAACTGGTCGGCGTACTCGCGCTTCGTCGGTGACGTCTTCGGCGCCCCCCTCGCCTTCGAAGGCCTGCTCGCCTTCTTCCTGGAGGCCACCTTCATCGGGTTGTGGATCTTCGGGTGGGACAAGCTTCCGCGTCTCGCGCACCTCGCGAGCATCTGGATGGCGGTACTGGGCGCCACCCTGTCGGCCTACTTCATCCTCGCCGCGAACGCCTTCATGCAGAACCCCGTCGGCTACGAGATGGCGGCAGACGGATCGCGCGCCGAACTCGTGGACTTCGGGGCCTTGCTGACGAACCCCGTCGCCCTGGCCGCATTCCCGCACACGATCACCTCGGCCTGGATGTTCGCCGGCGCCGTCGTCATCGCCGTCTCCGCCTGGCATCTCGCCCGCGGTCGCAACACGGAGATGATGCGTCCCTCGCTGCGATTCGGCATGTGGTTCCTGGTGATCTCGTTCGCCGGGGTCGCCCTCTCCGGCGACCAGCTGAGCCTCGTCATGGTGCAGACCCAGCCGATGAAGATGGCCGCCGCCGAGGCGATGTACAACACCGCCTGCGGGGCCGATGCATCGTTCTCGATCTTCTCGCTCGGCACCCCCGACGGCTCGGCGGAGGTGTGGTCGCTGCGCGTGCCGTGGCTGCTGTCCCTCCTGTCGACGCACTCGTTCGACGGTTGTGTCGAGGGCATCAACGACCTGCAGGCGCAGTACACCGCCCAGTTCGGCCCCGGCGACTACACGCCCGTCATCTGGGTGACCTACTGGGCCTTCCGCTGGATGATGGGCCTGGGCGGCGCGGCCGCGCTCCTCTCCGTCGCCGGCCTGTGGCTGACGCGCTCGACGTCGCGCTTCACGATGAAGCCCTGGATGTGGCGCGTGCTGGTGTGGAGCGCTCCGCTCCCCCTGATCGGCAGCCTCGTCGGATGGATCTTCACCGAGATGGGCCGCCAGCCCTGGATCGTGTTCGGCCTCATGCTGACCGAGGACGGCGTCTCGCCGAGCGTTCCCGGGTGGAACGTGCTCATCTCTCTGGTGGCCTTCACGACCATCTACGCCGTGCTCGCCGTGGTCGAGGTCGGGCTGATCATCAGATACGCCCAGAAGGGACCCGACCCCCTCCCCGACCCGACCGCCCCCCGTAAACCCGACTCCGTCGAGAACACCCCGACGACGGTCTACTAGGAGCTGACATGGACCTCGCATTCCTCTGGTTCTGGATCATCGGATTCTTCTTCATCGGGTACTTCGTGCTCGACGGCTTCGACTTCGGTGTGGGCATGTCGCTTCCTTTCCTGGCGAAGGACGACGTCGGCCGCCGGCAGATCATCAACACCATCGGCCCGGTGTGGGACCTCAACGAGACCTGGCTCATCGTCGCCGGGGCGTGCTTGTTCGCCGCGTTCCCGGAGTGGTACGCGACGCTGTTCAGCGGGTTCTACCTCCCGCTGCTGCTGATCCTGCTGGCCCTCATCGCCCGCGGCGTCTCGTTCGAGTTCCGCCACCAACGCGACGGGCTGCGGTGGAAGCGCAGCTTCGACACGATGATCGTCGTCGGCTCGGCCGTGCCGGCGTTCCTCTGGGGCGTCGCCTTCGCGAACATCGTGCAGGGCGTGCCGATCGACGCCGACAAGGAGTTCACGGGGTCGCTGCTGACGCTCCTCAATCCCTACGGCCTCCTGGGGGGTGCGACGACTCTGCTCCTGTTCTTCGTGCACGGCGTCACGTTCGTGGCATTGAAGACCGACGGGCCGGTGCACGAGAAGGCACGCCGTCTTGCAACTCGGGCCGGGGTGTTGGCCGTCGCGGTGGCAGCCGTCTTCGTGCTCTGGACCGTGACCGCGCACTTCTCGCTGCCGGTGCTCGCCCTCGGCGCGATTGCCGCGATCTGCCTCATCGCGTCGGTGGTGGCGAACGCCCGCGACCGCGAGGGTCGCGCCTTCGCCCTCGGCGCGGTCACGATCATCGCGGCGGTCGCGATGCTCTTCTTCGCGCTGTTCCCGAACGTGATGCCCTCGTCGACCGATCCCGCGTTCACCCTCACGATCGAGAACGCCTCGAGCACCGACTACACGCTCACGATCATGAGCTGGGCCGCACTCATCTTCGTCCCGCTGGTGCTCGCCTACCAGGGGTGGACCTACTGGATCTTCCGCAAGCGGGTGACGCGGGCGCGGATCGAGACGGCCGCAGCATCCGTGCACTGACCCGCGGCCCCGGTCGCTCGGGTGGAAGGATGGACCGGGTGAGCGAGAAGCGGGCGGATCGGGTGCGCGGCCCCGTCGACCCTCGGCTCGTGCGGTACGCGACGGCATCGAAGTCGTTCCTCGGCGTGACGGCGGCGATCGTGCTCGCCCAGACCGGGGTGATCGTCGGTTTCGCGTGGACGCTGACCTCGGCCCTCGTCGGAGCCATCGCCGGTCGACCTCTCGACGAGCTCTGGCCGCTGGTGGGGGCGGCCGCCGCATTCGTCGTGGTGCGCTCCCTGCTGATCGTCGCGTCGGAGCGGGTGTCGGCGATGGGCGCGGCCCGCGCCTCGCTGCAGCTGCGCGACGCCCTCGTCACGGCCGTCGGCGGGCTGGGGCCGAGATGGCTCGGCACGCGCAACGCCGCTTCTCTCGCCGTCGTGGCCGGCCACGGGCTCGAATCGCTCGACGCCTACTTCGGGCGCTACCTGCCGCAGCTGGTCGCCACCGCCATCACGATGCCGATCGTCATCGGCGCGATCCTGCTCGCCGACCCCCTCTCGGCCCTCATCGTCGTGCTGACGATCCCGCTCATCCCCCTCTTCATGGTGCTCATCGGGCTCGCCACCCGCGCCGTCCAGCGGCGTCAGTTCGACACGCTCCAGCGCCTCGCCGCCCGCTTCGCCGACACCGTCAACGGGCTCGGCACGCTCAAGGCCTTCGGACGCCAGCACCGGGCCGCCGACACCATCGAGACGGTCACGCGCCGCTACAAGCGCGAGACGATGTCGGTGCTGCGCGTCTCGTTCGTCTCGGGGTTCGCCCTCGAGTTCCTCGCCTCGATCTCGGTCGCGATCGTCGCGGTGACGATCGGCTTCCGCTTGCTCGCCGGTGAGATGGACCTGCTCGTCGGGCTGTTCGTGCTGCTTCTCGCCCCCGAGGCGTATCTGCCGCTGCGTCAGGTCGGCGTGCAGTTCCACGCGGCCGCCGAGGGCGTGGCCGCGACCGACGAGATCTTCGACGTGCTCGACAGCGCGCAGAAGGAGCGCGCACGGGAAGACGACGCCCGCCCCGGTGCCGGCGGGCGGAGCGTCGCGGTGCGCGGGCTGCGGGTCAGCCGAGGAGAACGGATGCTGCCGCCGGTCGATCTCGTCGCCGCCCCGGGGCGCGTCGTGCTGATCGACGGACCGAGCGGGGCGGGGAAGTCGAGCCTCGTCGCCGCCCTCCTGGGGTTCGCCGACTACGAGGGCACGATCGACATCGACGGGACCGCGGCATCGGACGCGCGGGCGGCGATCGCGTGGGCAGGGCAGCGGCCCGGCCTCGTCGCGGGCTCCGTGGCGCAGAACATCGCCCTCGGCGATCCGGCGCCCGACGCGGCGGTCGTGCGCGCGAGCCTCGCCGATGCCCAGGCGCACGACATCGACCCGGCGCTCGAGCTGGGTTCGCAGGGAGCAGGCCTCTCGGGCGGTCAGGCGCAGCGCATCGCCGTCGCCCGTGCCCTCTACCGGCTGCGTCGCACCGAGGGCGTCGGCGTCCTTGTGCTCGACGAGCCCTCCAGCGCCCTCGACTCCGACACCGAAGCCGCCCTGTGGAGGCGGCTGCGTTCCCTCGCCGACGACGGCACGGCCATCGTGCTGGTCTCGCACCGCACCTCCGCGCGCCGCATCGCCGACGACGTGGTCACCCTCGCCGCTCCCCTTCCCGTAGCATCCGCCTCTCACTTGCCGCGACCCGGGTCATCCACGGCCGCGGAAGGCCCCGAACGTGGCAACTCACCGACGGAGGCGCGCTCGTGAACGGGCGTGTGAGAGCGGTGCTGCGGGCGGCGCAGCCGTCGGCCCGCCGCTTCGCCCCGGGTGTGCTCGCCGGTGTCGGCACCGCCGTCAGCGCCATCGCGCTGCTCGCGGCGAGCGCGTGGCTGATCGCCCGGGCCGCCGAGCAGCCCGCGCTCCTCTACCTCTCGGCCGCCGTCGTCGCGGTGCGGGCGTTCGCCGTGGGGCGCGGTGTCTTCCGCTACCTGGAGCGGCTCGCCGGCCACGACGCCGCGCTCGATCAGCTCGCCACCGTGCGGGCGGGACTGGTGCGCGAGATCGTGCCGCTCGCCCCCGACGGTCTCGGCCGCGCGCGCCGCGGGGTGCTGCTGTCGAACCTGGTCGACGACGTCGACGAGCTGCAGAACCTTCCGCTGCGCGTGGTGCAGCCGCTCGCCGTCGCGGGGCTCGCGGCCCTCGGGAGCGTCGTCTTCCTCGCCTTCGTCTCGTGGAGCGCCGCCCTCGTGGTCGCGCTGAGCCTCGCCACGGCGTTCGCTCTCGCCGTGTGGGTCGGGTGGGCCGCCGGCGGACGCGCCGAGCGCGCGATCTCGCCGCTGCGGTCGGAGGTCTCCGACGCCCTGCTCGACCTGCTGACCTCGATCGACGTGCTCACCGCTTTCGGAGCGGTGGATGCGGCGCACGACCGCGTGCGGCGGGCCGACGAGCGCCTGCGCCGCGCCGTGGTGCGCCGCGGTGTCGCGCAGGGCCTCACCGCCGGCGCGGTGTCGCTGCTGGCCGGCGCCGCCTCGCTGCTCGCGCTCGCGGTCGCCGCCCCCGGTGTGGTCGATGGCACGCTGACCGGCCCGGCGCTGGCGATCGTCGTGCTGCTGCCGATGGCCGTCTTCGAGGTGTTCGGCCCCGTGCCCCTCGCCCTCGCCTCGTGGCGACAGGTGCGCGCGGCAGCCACCCGGATCGCCGAGACCGTGCCCGCCGAGGTTCCCGCCGGGCTCCCCCGCGACGAACCCGTCGCCACCGGCCGGGCTGCGCCTCTCGTCGGCCCCGACGGGAGCGGGCTCGACCTGCGCGGCGTCGGAGCATCGTGGCCGCGTCGCGGCGCCGGCGTCGACGACCCCGGCCGCCTCGACGACGTGACGCTGCGGGTCGGAGCGGGCGAGCGCGTGATGGTGACCGGACCGAGCGGGGCGGGCAAGACCACCCTCGCGCACGTGCTGGTGCGCTTCCTCGACTACACGGGCTCGTACCGGATCGGGGGCGTCGAGGCGCGCGATCTCTCGGGCGACGACCTGCGCCTGACCGTCGGGCTCGTCGAGCAGCAGCCGTTCCTCTTCGACGAGTCGCTGCGGCAGAACCTGCTCTTCGCCCGCGATACCGCGACCGACGCCGAGCTCGAGGCCGTCCTCGAGCGCGTCGGCCTCGCCGACTGGGCGGCCGGCCGCGGGGGGCTCGATGTCGCGGTCGGCGAGCGCGGCTCCCTCGTCTCCGGCGGGCAGGCGCAGCGCATCGCTCTCGCGCGCGCGCTTCTGCACGACTTCCCCGTGCTGGTGCTCGACGAGCCGACCGCGGGGGTCGACCCCGCAGCATCCGACGCCCTGCTCGCCGACCTCCTCACCGCGGTGCCCGACGACCGCGCGGTCGTGCTCGTCTCGCACGTCGATGTGCCCGCCGCGCTCGTGGACCGCACCCTTCGCATCGAGAACGGGCGCATCGTCTCGCACCCCGCGTAGCCTGAGGGCATGCAACCGCTGGTCGAGCCGATCGACGCCCTCGCACCCACTGAACTCATCCGCACGGCCCGTCACGCGGTGCTCGCCGGCATCGGCAACGAGGGCCAGCGCCGCCTCGCCGCCGCCCGGGTGGCGGTGATCGGCGCCGGCGGGCTCGGGTCACCCGTGATCCTCGCTCTGGCCGCGGCGGGCGTCGGCGAGATCGTCGTGATCGACGACGACGTGGTCGACGGCTCGAACCTGCAGCGGCAGGTGCTGCACCGGCTGGGCGATCTCGACCGCCCGAAGGTCGACTCGGCCGTCCGCGCCGCGGCCGACCTCTCGCCGACCACCCGGGTGATCGCCCGCGCCGAGCGACTCGACGCCGACAACGCCGTGCGCCTGCTCGAGGGCGCGCACCTCGTCGTCGACGGGAGCGACACCTTCGGCACGCGCGAGGCGGTCGCCGCCGGAGCCGACGCCCTCGGCATCCCCGTCGTCTGGGGCGCGGTGCAGGAGTTCGCCGGCCAAGCCACCGTGTTCTGGTCGCGGCCGCCGGCCGGCGTCGCGCCGATCTCGCTCCACGACCTCTACCCGGCCGACAGCACGGGCGAGCCGCCCACGTGCGAGCAGGTCGGGGTGCTCGGCTCGCTCTGCCTGCAGATCGGCGGCATCCTCGCCACCGAGGCCGTGAAACTGATCACCGGGGCCGGCGACCCCCTCCTCGGTCGCGTCGTGGTGATCGACGCGCTCCGAGGCCGCCAGAGCGAAGTGCCCCTCCTCGCGCGCGCATCGGCGGTGCCCGCGTGAGCGGCGCACGCCCGGGGCTGCGCAGCGTCGAGGAGCAGCTCGGGCGCATCCTCGCCGCCGTCCGCCCCCTGCCGGTCGAGGTGCTCCCCGTCACCGCGGCGCTCGGACGCACGCTCGCCGACCCCGTGATCGCCGCGGGCGACATCCCCCTGTTCGACAACTCCGCCATGGACGGGTTCGCCGTGCGCTTCGACGACGTCGCGGATGCGGCGCCCGACGCGCCGGTGACGCTGCGGGTGGTCGCCGACCTCCCCGCCGGCACCTCCCTCGACCCCGCCCTCGGGCCCGGCGAGGCGGCGCGGATCATGACGGGATCCCCGGTTCCGGGCGACGCCGACGTCATCGTGCCGTTCGAGGACACCGCGGGAGGCCTCGCCGCGGGACTCGACGACGTGGTGATCGAGCGCGCTCCTCGCGAGACCGGTCTCTTCGTGCGACGCCGCGGCGGCGACCTGCACGCGGGCGACGAGGTCATGGCACCGGGCGTGCGGCTCGGGGCCTTCCAGATCGCGGCCGCCGTCGCCGCCGGCGTCGGTGAGGTGCGGGTCTCTCGCGCTCCTCGCGTGGTCGTCGTGTCGACGGGCAGCGAACTGACCGCACCCGGCGCCGACGGACGACGCGGCAGCATCCCCGACTCGAACGGTCCGCTGCTGGCGGCCCTGCTCGTCGGAGCCGACGCCGAGCTCATCGGGCTCCACCGGGTGGGCGACGACCCGGCCGAGGTGGCGCGCGTGACCCGGGACGCGGAGGCCGAGGGCGCCGACGTCATCGTGTTCACCGGCGGAGTGAGCGCGGGAGCGTACGAGCCCGTGCGCGGAGCCTTCTCGGCGGAGGGTGCGGGCCGGAGCGGGATCGAGTTCGCCGCGGTCGCGATGCAGCCGGGCAAGCCGCAGGCCTTCGGCACCCTCCCGAGCGGCACCCTCGTCTTCGGCCTCCCCGGCAACCCCGTCAGCGTCGCGGTGTCGTTCGAGGTCTTCGTTCGTCCCGCGCTCCTGCACCTGCAGGGACGCGCCGACATCGCCCGCCCCGCGGTGCGGCTGCGGGCGGCGGAGAGCTGGCGCACACCGCCGGCGCGGCGGCAGTATCTCCCCGCCGTCGTCGACCTGGCCGCGGGCACCGTGCGCCCCGCCACCGCGGGGGGCTCGGGGTCGCACCTGGCGGGAGGTCTCGCCCAGGCCCAGGCCTTCGCGATCGTGCCCGCCGAGGTCGCGGAGGTCGCCGAGGGCGATCCGCTCGACGTCATACTGGTGGGATGAGCTTCACCCACCTCGACGCTGCCGGCCACGCCCGCATGGTCGACGTCACCGCGAAGCAGCCGACCGTCCGGTCGGCCACCGCGCGGGGCTTCGTCCGCTGCTCCCCCGAGGTGATCGCCGCGCTCCGCGACGGCACCGCCCCGAAGGGCGACGTCCTCGCCGTGGCCCGCATCGCCGGCGTCCAGGCCGCCAAGGCCACCCCCGCCCTCCTGCCCCTGGCCCACGTCATCGGGGTGCACGCAGCATCCGTCGACCTCGTCGTGACCGACGGGGGCGTCGAGATCGAGGCCACCGTCGGCACCGCCGACCGCACCGGCATCGAGATGGAGGCGCTGACCGCGGTCTCGGTCGCCGCCCTCGCGATCGTCGACATGATCAAGGGCATGGACCGCGCCACCGTGATCGAGAACGTGCGCATCACGGCGAAGGCCGGGGGCCGCTCCGGAGACTGGACGCGCCCCGAATGAGCGTGCGCGTGAGGTATTTCGCCGCGGCCGCCGAGCGTGCCGGCGTCGACGAGGAGAACCGCTCCGAAGCATCCCTCGCCGCCCTGCGCGCGGCGATCGTCGGAGAGCACCCCGACCTCGGCGAGATCCTGCCGCGGTGCGCGGTGCTCGTCGACGGCGTGCGCACCGACACCGACGCGACGCTCGTCGGCGCGACGCTCGTCGACGTGCTGCCGCCGTTCGCCGGCGGCTGAGCCGCCCCCGCCCGCGCCCCCGCACGCGGGCAATCGGCCCACACGCGGGCGATCCCCGCGCCACAGCCCGCACCTCGCGCGATCCCCCGCGTCTCGAGCGGCCGAGCCCGGCGGGCGAGCTAGCCCCCGAGGCCCTTCCACGCCGTGGTGCCGTCGGCCTCCACCTGGCGTTTCCAGACCGGCAGCTCGAGCTTGATGGCCTCGATGACCGCGCGGCACACCTCGAACGCCTCGGCGCGGTGGCCCGAGGCCACCGCGATGACGACGGCCGCGTCTCCCACACCGAGCCGCCCGGTGCGGTGGCTGACCGCGACGATCGCGTCGGTGCCGGCCGCAGCGCGCTCGGCGATGCCGTGCAGGGTCGCCTCGGCGTCGGGGTGCGCGGAGTACTCCAGCGCGACGACCTCGGCCGAGGCGTCGGGGTCGTGATCGCGCACGCGACCGATGAAGGTCGTCACCGCCCCGGCGGTCGCATCGTCGACGGCCGCGAGGTGCGCGTCGAGATCGAGGGGTCGGTCGGAGAGCGCGGCCAGGCGCACGGCGCTCACGAGTGGTCCGATCCGCCGAGCTGGTCGATCACGTGCCCGGCGATCGACGCGATCACCGGGATGCCCGACGCCACGGCGCGGGGCGAGCCCGGAAGGTTCACCACGAGCGCCCCCGATCCGTCGACGACACCGGCGACGCCGCGCGAGAGCATCCCCGCGGGCTTCTCGGTCGTGCTGCGACGACGCAGTTCCTCGGCGATCCCGGGGAGCTCCCGGGTCACGACCCGGCGCGTGCCCTCGGGCGTGAGGTCGCGCGGACCGACACCGGTGCCGCCGGTGGTGACGATCAGCCGCGCTCCCGCGTCGATGGCGGCCCGCAGGCCCGCCTCGACGCTGTCGACGCCGTCGGCGACCACGGTCGCCTCCTCGCACGTGAAGCCCGCCTCACGGAGCGCTTCGACGGCGACCGGTCCGCTCGCATCGGGGCGTTCGCCGGTCGCCGATCTGTCGGACACCGTGATCACGGCGGCAGTGCGTTGCATGCTGCTCACCCTACGACGCGGCGCCCTCGGACCGCTGGCCCGACGCGACGGCGGCCGCGGTGATCCGGGCGGCCATGCCGGGGAAGATCAGCCCGTGGAAGGGCAGCACCCCGAGCCAGTACAGGCGTCCGGCGAGGCCCTTCGGGAAGAACACCGCGCGCTGCTCGTAGCGGGCGCCGGCTCCGTCGGGGCTCACCCGCATCTCGAGCCAGGCCAGGCCCGGCACCTTCATCTCGGCGCGCAGGCGCAGCAGATGCCCCGGCTCGATCGCCTCGACGCGCCAGAAGTCCAGCGCGTCCCCTGCCGTGAGCACCGCCCTGCTGCGGCGGCCGCGCGCGAGCCCGACGCCGCCGACGACCCGATCCATCAGGCCGCGGATCGACCACAGCAGTCTCGAGGAGTACCACCCGTTCGACCCGCCGATTCCCGCGATCACCGACCACACCTGCTCGGGCGATGCCGTCGTCGTCACCGACCGCGCGTCGACGAAGACCATCCGCCCCGCCCACTCGGGATCACTGGGCAGCGGGTCGCTCGGCACGCCCGAGACCTCGGCGTCCTGCCAGCTGGTCTCGATCGTGTCGTCCTGCACACGCCCGAGCGCGAGAGCGACCGCTCGACGGTACGGCGTGAGACCGCCGTCGGGGCGCGGGATCAGCGCGTCGACATCGTGGTCCTTCATCACGCACTCGTTCTGCAGCGACTCCACGAGGGGCCGCGCGGTCGCCCGCGGGATCGGCGTCACGAGGTTCACCCAGTGCGAGGCCAGCCGCGGCGTGAGCACGGGGAGCGCGGCGATCGCGCGTTGATGCAGCCCCGCCTCCACCGCGTAGCCGTTCATCATCTGCCCGTAGCGCAAGACGTCGGGCCCGCCGATGTCGACGGCGCGGTTGACGGCCGCGTCGACGCGCGCGGCGCCCAGGAGGTAATGCAGCACATCGCGTACCGCGATCGGCTGGATGTGGTTGCGCACCCATTTGGGCGCCGGCATGTAGGGCAGCACGTCGGTGAGGTGGCGCACCATCTCGAACGACGCCGACCCCGAGCCGATGACGACACCGGCCTGCAGCACGAGCGTCGGCACGCCGCTGGCGAGGAGGATCTCCCCCACCTCGACGCGCGAGCGCAGGTGCGCCGACAGCGGCGCGTCGTCGGGGTGGAGTCCGCCGAGGTACACGATGCGCGCGACGGATGCTGCGGCCGCCGCATCGGCGACGGTCTGCGCGGCGACGCGGTCGGTGTCTTCGAAGTCCTTCCCGGCCGCCATCGAATGCACGAGGTAGTAGAGGACGTCGACGTCGGCGACTGCTCGCTCCACCGCACCGGCGTCGCCCGCATCGCCCTCGACGACCTCGACCCTCGACCCCCACTCGAACGCGGCCACCCGGGGCGCATGCCGGGCGAGCACGCGCACGGTGTAGCCCGCTTCGAGCAGACGGGGCACGAGGCGCCCGCCCAGGTATCCGGTGGCGCCGATGACGAGCGCGCGCGGCGGCGTCCCGTCGTCGCGCGGTTCGGCTCGCAGTTCGGGTTCGCGCCCGGTGGGCGCGGTCAGCTCGCTCATACCTGGACGCTACGCCGCAGCATCCTCTCCCCCGCAGGGCTTGACCGCACCCCCACCTCCATACCGCATGCCCTCCGACATCGCACATCGCGCTCTCGATTGGAACCGGCGGGGCTATCGCGAAAGGCTGGACCGATGAGCGAGTCAACACCGCCCACACCGTCCACCCCCCGCCTGGAGGTCGACGACGTCATCGTCGTCGACCGCAAGAAGGTACGCACCGCCATCGGCGGCACCGTCGTCGGCAACTTCATGGAATGGTTCGACTTCGGCATCTACGGGTACCTCGCGGTCACCCTGGCCGTCGTCTTCACCTCCGACCTGCCCGAGCCCTGGGGCCTGCTGGTGACCCTCCTCGGGTTCGCCATCTCGTTCCTCGTCCGCCCGTTCGGCGGATTCGTGCTCGGCCCCCTCGGCGACAGGATCGGCCGCCAGAAGGTGCTCTTCCTCACGATGGCGATGATGGCCCTCGCCACGGCCCTGATCGGGATGCTGCCCACGTCGACCCAGATCGGGCTGTGGGCCATCGTGCCGCTGTACCTGCTGAAGATGATCCAGGGCTTCTCGACCGGTGGCGAGTACGCCGGCGCGACGACCTACGTGTCGGAGTTCTCGCCCGACCGCTCCCGCGGCTTCTGGTCGTCGTGGCTCGACGTCGGCTCCTACATCGGCTTCGCCGCCGGCGCGAGCGTGGTGGCGATCACGACCGCGATCGTCTCCTCCGTCAGCGGGCCGGACGGCATGGTCGAATACGGATGGCGAATCCCGTTCCTCCTCGCCATCCCGCTCGGCGCGGTCGCCATCTGGTTCCGCCTGCGGATCCCCGAGACCCCCTCGTTCGAGCTGGCGCAGGAGAAGGGGGCCGACCCCACGATCGCTGAGGACGGGCCCTTCGCCCGCCAGGGCCTCGTCGGTATCGTGCGCCACCACGGGAAGTCGCTGCTGATCGCGATCGCGCTGGTGGCGGCGACGAACTCCGCCGGCTACGCGCTGACGAGCTATATGCCCACGTATCTCGAACGCGAGGTCGGCGTCTCGAACCTGTTCGCGGCGGTCGCCACCGTGCCCGTGCTGATCGTTATGTCGGTGGCGCTGCCCTTCATCGGACGCCTCAGCGACCGGATCGGACGCAAACCCGTCTACGTGCTGGCTGCCGGGTCGGCCCTCGTGCTGATGGTGCCCGCGTTCCTCATCATGCAGATCGGCGAGCTGTGGGCCGTGATGATCGCCCTCGCCCTCGCCGCGATCCCCGTGGCGTTCTTCGTCGCGATCTCGGCCTCGGCGCTTCCCGCGCTGTTCCCGACCGCCTCACGGTTCGGGGCCATGGCCGTGGCCTACAACGTGTCGGTCTCGCTGTTCGGCGGCACGACCCCGCTGTTCAGCCAGGGGCTCATCGAGCTGACGGGCAACACCCTGATGCCGGCGTTCTACATCATGTTCTTCGCCGCACTCGGGCTCGTCGCCCTCCTGTCGATGCGGGAGACCGCCCGCCGGCCGCTCCTCGGATCGGTGCCGACGGTCGAGACCACCGCCGAGGCCCGCGATCTCGTCGCGCACCAGGACGACAACCCGTTGCTCGACACCTCGACGATGCCGCTCGAGGTGCAGCGGCGCTGACGGTGCGGCACCGGTCGGTGTCGCCGACCGGTGCCTACCGCCGGCCGGTGCCGAACAGTCCGCGGATGACGCCCGTGAGCAGGGTGTCGGCCGATCTCGAGCCGAGGATCTGCTCCATCGGGGTCTTCGGGGCGCGGCGCGAAGTGGTGCGGGTCGACCCCGCCGTCCGCCGCAGCAACCGCTCGTACTCCTGCTGCGCCTTCTTGTCGGCGGCCGCGCGGGCCTTGTCGATCGCCGCCTGCTGCTTCGCGTACTCCGCGTCGAGCTTCGCCTTCTCCTTCGCCGCCTCCTCGGCGGCGAAGGCCTCGTGCGCGGCGTTCATGCGCGCGGTGAGGATCTCGCGGGCCGACTCCCGGTCGATCGAGGTGCCGTAGGCCGGGAGAAGCGCGGATGCGGCGACCGCCGCCTCGACGGCGGCTGCCGGTGTCGGCGACATCAGTCCGCGCGGGGCGCGCAGCCGCGTCCACGCGACGGGCGTCGGAGCACCCTTCTCGCCCATCACCGTGACGATCGCCTCGCCGGTCCCGAGCTCCTGCAGCACGCGTTCGAGGTCGTACCCCGACGTCGGGTAGGTGCGGACCGATGACCGCAGCGCTCGGGCATCATCGGGGGTGAAGGCGCGCAACGCGTGCTGCACGCGCGATCCGAGCTGAGCGAGCACGTCGCCCGGCACGTCCTTCGGCGTCTGGGTGACGAAGAACACCCCGACGCCCTTGGAGCGGATGAGCCGCACGGTCTGCGTGATCGCGGCGACGAAGTCCTTGGAGGCGTCGCGGAAGAGCAGGTGCGCCTCGTCGAAGAAGAACACGAGCTTGGGCTTGTCGAGGTCGCCGACCTCGGGCAGCACCTCGAACAGTTCGGCGAGGAGGTACATGAGGAACGTCGAGAACAGCGTCGGCTGATCGGCGACCCCGGGCACCTCGAGCAGGCTGATCACCCCGCGGCCGTCCGGCGCGGTGCGCAGCAGATCGGACACGTCGAACTCGGGCTCACCGAAGAAGACATCGGCGCCGGCGTCGGCGAAGGTGATCAGCTCTCGCAGGATCACGCCCGCCGTCGCTGACGACAGTCCGCCCAGCTCCTTGAGCTCGGCCTTCCCCTCATCGCTCGTGAGGAAGGTCAGCACCGCGCGGAGGTCGGACAGATCGACCAGCGCGAGCCCCTCGCGGTCGGCGTAGTGGAACACCAGGCCGAGGCTCGACTCCTGCGTGGCGTTGAGTCCGAGCACCTTGGCCAGGAGCAGCGGGCCGAAGCCCGAGACGGTCGCGCGGATGGGCACGCCCCGGCTCGCCCCCGATCCGGCCGCCGACCCGCCGAGGGCGAAGTACTCCGTCGGCGAGGCCCCGGCGGTCCAGTCCTGCCCGATCCCGGCGGTGCGGGCGAGCAGCTTCTCGCTCGGCTCACCCGGGGTCGCCACCCCCGACAGGTCGCCCTTGATGTCGGCGGCGAACACCGCGACCCCGTGCGCCGAGAGCTGCTCGGCGAGCAGCTGCAACGTGCGGGTCTTGCCGGTGCCGGTCGCCCCGGCGACGAGACCGTGACGGTTCGTCATGGCCAGCGGGATGCGCACCTGCGCCGACGCGACAGCCTCGCCGTTGACGAGCGCGCCGAGGTCGAGCGCGGGGCCGTCGAACGCGTACGCCTCGGTGAGCGCGGCGACCTCGTCGGTGCTCAGCGGGCCGGATGCGGCGGGACCCGGGGTCGAATCACGGGGGACCGCAGCATCCGGTGCCGCAGCATCCGGTGCCGTCGCCTCCGGTGCCGTCGCCTCGGGTGCGGGTGCCGCCCCCGCGTGCGACGCCTCCGCCGCGGCGAGCGCGGCGCGCGCCTGGGCGGCCTGCAGCCGCGCCTCCGCGAGCTCCGCCTCCGCGCGCAGTCGCGCCAGTTCCGCCTCCGCCGTGGGGTCACTCATGCGGTCAGCGTAGCGCCGTGACCGCCGCCCCCGGGTGGTGCACGCGGACCGGCGCCGACGACCGACCGCTCGGCGGAAGGCTCAGGGGGTCAGCTGCGCGACGCTCCTGGGTCGCACGATGAACCACAGCGACGCGGCGCCGATGAGGGCGCAGCCGAACATCACGACCGCCATCGACGTCGCCGTGATCCCCGCCGAACCCGAGAGCCATCCCACGAGCGGCGAGACGAGGCCGGCGACGCCGAAATTGACGGCTCCGAGCACGGATGCGGCGGTGCCGGCGGCCTTCCCGTGCCGGTCGAGAGCGAGCACCTGCACGCAGGGGAACGTGAACCCGCACGCGCTCATGAAGACGAACAGCGGGATGACCGTGCCCCACAGCCCCAGGCCCAGTTGATCGGCGACGATGATCGCCCCCGAGGCCAGGATGAGCACCGACGTCGAGAAGGCGAGCACCCACTGCGGCCCGAAGCGCGCGGCGAGGCGGGCGGCGATCTGGTTGCCGATGACGAGGCCGACGGAGTTGACCGCGAAGAGCACGCCGTACATCTGCGCGTTGAACCCGTACGTGCCCTGGAAGAGGAACGACGACGCCGACAGGTACGAGAACAGTCCGCTGAAGCTCATGCCGCCGATCACCAGCACGCCGACGAAGACACGGTCGCTGAAGACGCTGCGGTAGCGCTGCATCACGGTGGTCGCGCCGCGGTCCTGACGGCGGGCGGGCGGAAGCGTCTCGAAGATGAGGAACAGGGCGCACGCGAGCATGAGCGCGCCGTACGCGGCGAGCACGATGAACAGACCGCGCCAGGGCATGATCTCGAGAAGGGCCGAGCCGACCAACGGCGCGATCACGGGCGCGACGCCCGTGATGAGCGCGAGGCGCGACAGCACGACCACGAGCCGCTTGCCCCCGAAGAGGTCGCGCACGATGGCCATCGCGACGACGCCGCCGGCGGCTGCCCCCATGCCCATGAGCACGCGGGCGGCTCCGAGAAGCTCGAGGCTGGGGGCGAGCGCGGCCAGCACACTCGCGACGACGTGCAGGCCGGTCACGATGAGCAGCGGGATGCGGCGCCCCACCTTGTCGCTGAGCGGACCGACGATCAACTGGCCCAGCGCGAAGCCGATCATGGTGCCGGCCAGCGTCAGCTGGATGGCGGCCTCCGTCGTCTGGAAGTCCTCCCGCAGGATCGGGAAGGCCGGCAGATACATGTCGATCGTGAAGGGGCCGAGGGCCGTCAGCGCACCCAGAAGCACGATGAAGACGATGCGGCGTCGCGCCGGGATCGCGTCGCCCGGGTGCAGCATGATCGGCGCGGTCGCCGGATTCGACCCGAGGGTGCGGATGGCACCGGTCGTGGCGGGCGAACCCGCCGGTGCGCGGTCGGGAACGACGGGAGTGGAAGCGGTGTCGAGCAAGAAGTCTTCGTTTCAGGACGTCGGCGAATACCCGGGCGCGCCGGGCGAAGGAGGGGGGACGGTTCGACCACCGTGTTCGACCTCGAGGGATCGAATCGATTCGGTCGTGTGATATCGATGATATCGAACCGATCCGGTCTGCGCACCGTGTCATTCATGACCGTTCGAGAGCATTCTCAGTCTCGAACGCATTCTCCCGCATAGGGTGAAACCGTCGGACTTCCTCCGACGGTCCTCGCCCCCGAGCAGAAGCGCCCACACCACGCACATGTCTTCCGAGAATCGCCGCACCAGCGGCAACCCCGCCACGCAGTCTCAGATCAACCAGACGGTCAAGCAGCAGCGCGAGCAGAAGCGCCAGGAGAAGCTGGCCGAGTACCAGCGTCAGCTCGCCAAGCGCCGCCGCAGCAAGCTGCTGTGGTGGGTCGTCGGCGGTACCGCCGGGCTCGCGATCGTGGCCCTCGTCGCCGCGTCGTTCATCTTCGCCCCGCAGCCGGCCCCGACCTACCCGGGCGCCAACGCCTCGGGCACCGAGATCGAGGGCGTCGAGACCTTCGACCTCCCCAACAACCACGTCGAGGGTGCCGTCACCTACGAGCAGACCCCGCCCGCCGGAGGCCCGCACAACGCCGTCTGGCTCAACTGCGGCGTCTACACCGAGCCCCAGGCGAACGAGAACGCCGTCCACGCGATGGAGCACGGCGCCGTCTGGGTGACCTACGACGCCGACGCGGTCAGCGATGAAGAGCTCGCGACCCTGAAGTCGAAGCTCCCGGCGACCTACATGCTCCTCTCTCCCTACGAGGGTCTGGACTCCCCCATCGTGCTGAGCGCCTGGAACCACCAGCTCAAGCTCGACTCGGCCGACGACCCGCGCATCGAGCAGTTCTTCACCGAGTACTGGCGCAGCCAGAACGCCCCCGAGCCCAACGCCGTGTGCTCGGGCGCGATCGACGGCCCCGGCAAGCTCTGACGTGACCGACGAGGCGAGGACTCCCCGCCCCGCGACGCGGTGGGTCCTCGTCGCGGTCGCGGTGCTGGCGATCGTGGCAGTCGCCTTCGCTCTCGGCCGGTTCACCGCGTTCGGGGCGACCGCCGCGCCCGCGCGCCCCTCGACGGTGTCGGCCGAGGCGGGCTTCGCCCGCGACATGCAGGTGCATCACGAGCAGGCGGTGCGCATGGCGATGGAGATCTACCGCAAGACCTCCGACGACGAGTTGCGCATCCTGTCGCACGACATCGCGACCGCGCAGGCGGGTCAGCGCGGCGAGATGTTCGGCTGGCTCGTGGAATGGGGCCTCTCGCAGACGGGCGGCCCCCTGATGTCGTGGATGTCCGACTCGTCGGCCCATCAGCACGACCCCGCCACCGCGACGGAGCAGGAACTCCGCGACGAGATGGGCATGGCCACCGACGCGCAGCTCGCCGAGCTCGAAGCGGCCACCGGCTCCGAGGCGGACTGCCTCTTCCTCGAGTTGATGATCCGCCACCACCAGGGAGCGATCCCGATGGCCCAGGCGGTGGTCGAGCTGGGTCAGGAGCCGCGGGTGCTGACCGTCGCGCAGTCGATCATCACCGGGCAGTCCGCCGAGATCGACGCGATGCGATCGATGCAGACGCGGCTGGGCTGCACCGCCTGACCGCGCCGACGCGATCGACCGGCCCCGGCGCTACAGTGATCGCATGACGACGGATGCGGCGACCCCCGCGCGCACGCGGCGTCCCGTCCTGGTCACGATCGTGCTCGTGCTGGTCTATCTCAGCGGGCTGTCCAACACCGCCCTCGGCCTCCTCGTGCTTCTCGGCCGCTACCAGGTGCCCGACGACGAGGTGCTCGCCGTCTCCCTCCTCGGATCCGGGATCATCCTCTTCGGCCTGCTGACGCTGGCCGTCGCGTCGGCCGTGGGCCGCGGGCGCCGCCTCGCGCGCCTCGCGGTGACCGTCTACCTCGCGGTGCAGTTCGTGCTGCACGTCGTCGCGGTCGCGACGACATCGTGGGATCCAGTGACGCTCGTCCAGATCGTGATCGACGTGTTCATCGTCGCGACGCTGTGGGCGCCGCCGGGAAGTCGTTGGTTCCGCCGCTGAGCTCGGCGAAGGGGTTCTCCCCCAGCGCCCGCACGACGAAGCGGCGGTGGACGGCCCGCACGATCTCGATCCCGCCGATCGTCAGCACGGTGATGCCGGCGACCAGGTACGCCGCATCCTCACCGGGATCGATCAGCTGGAAGAAGCCGGTCGACAGCGGAATCGTGAAGATGCCGAGGAGCGCGACGAACATCGCCCCGATGACGAGCCCCTTCCAACGATCGATGGGGCGCGCGAGCACCGCGAGCACCCAGATGCCGATCACCGCGAGGATGATCGTCGCACCGGTGCGCAGTTGGGGCTGCGCCACCCCCATCCCGGCCGCGATCCGGGCGTAGACGGTCAACGCCACCGCGATGAGCACACCGGAGGGGATCGCGAACGTCAACGAGCGTCGGAGGAAGCCGGGCACGTAGCGCTGCGCGTTCGGCATGAGGGCGAGGAAGAAGGCGGGGATGCCGATCGTCAGACCGTCGGTGATCGACAGCTGACGAGGCAGGAACGGGAACTCCATCACGAGCGCCCCGCAGAGGATCGCCAGCGTCGTGGCGTAGGCGGTCTTCGTCAGGAACAGCATCGATACGCGCTCGATGTTCGCGATCACCTGCCGCCCCTCGGCGACGACGTCGGGGAGGTGGGAGAACTGGCTGTCCAGCAGAACGAGGCGCGCGACCGCCTTCGTCGCTGCGGCTCCCGAGTTCATCGCGATACCGATGTCGGCGGTCTTGATCGCGAGGGCGTCGTTCACACCGTCCCCGGTCATGGCCACCGTGTGCCCGCGGGCCTGGAGGGCCAGAACGATCCGCTTCTTCTGATCGGGGGTCACTCGGCCGAAGACGATGTTCTTCTCCAGCACCTCGCCGAGCGCCGCTTCGTCGTCGGGCAGAGTGCGCGCGTCGACGCCCTCCCCCGCATCGACGCCCAGCTCGCGGGCGATCGCGGCGACCGTGCGCGGGTTGTCACCCGAGATGATCCGGATGCTGACCCCCTGCCGCCGGAAATAGGCCAGCGTCTGGGCGGCATCGGGCCGCACCTCCTCGCGGAAGGTGAGCACCGCGACGGGCTGGACCGCGCCCGGAAGGCGTTCGGCCTCCATGTCGTCGTCCGAGAGTGCAACCGGCGAGTGCGCGAGCACCAGCGTTCTCATCCCCGACGACGACAGCGTCACCGAGAGGGAGCCCAGCGGCGTCGTGGTGTCGGTCGCCGCATCCGGGAACACCATCTCGGGAGCCCCCAGCACCCACGTTCCGCCCCCGGCATCGGCGGCGCCGTCGAGCGTGACCGCGCTCCACTTGCGCGCCGACGAGAACGGGACGGTGCCCCGCACCTCGCGGGGTCGGGGCTCGGGAAAAGGGTCGCGCAGGCATCTCGCCGTCGCGTTCGCGTCGGGTGCGGCGCCGTACCAGGCGAGCGCATCACGCCACCCGACGACCTCGGTCACGGGGTGCGCACCGTCGAAGCGGATCTCGCCCGCCGTGAGGGTGCCCGTCTTGTCGAGGCAGATGATGTCGACGCGCGCGAGGCCCTCCACGGCGGGCAGCTCGTTCACCAGCACCTGACGCGCCGCGAGCTTGGCCGCGCCGACCGCGAAGGCGATCGAGGTCATGAGCACCAGGCCCAGCGGGATCATCGCGGTGAGGGCCGCGATCACGTTGACCACGGCCTGCGTCCACGCGCCGCTCTCCCAGGCCTGCACCCACCCGCCGGCGGCGACCATCTGGGCGTTGAGCACGAGCAGG
Organism: Microbacterium sp. AG1240; assembly: GCF_003635115.1. Taxonomy (GTDB): domain Bacteria; phylum Actinomycetota; class Actinomycetes; order Actinomycetales; family Microbacteriaceae; genus Microbacterium. The sequence continues at coordinate 195,246 of NZ_RBXJ01000002.1, read as the reverse complement.
CCGATCGGTCCGATCCCCCAACCGACCCAGGTCAGCACCCGGTTGATCGAGGTGCGAAGCTCGCTCGAGACCATCGAGAAGCGCTTGGCCTCGGCAGCGAACGAGTTCGCGTACGAGTCCGCTCCGACGCGCACCACTCGTGCCGCGCCCTCCCCCGCCACGACGATCGACCCCGACAGCGCCTCGTCGCCGGCACGCTTGTCGACCGCGTCGGACTCGCCGGTGAGCATCGACTCGTCGATCTGCAGAGCGCGCTCCGACAGCACCACGGCGTCGGCGGGCACCTGGTCGCCGGCACGGAGCACGAGCACGTCGTCGAGCACGATCCCGTCGGGGGCGATCTCGGCGTCCTCGCCGTCGCGACGCACACGGGCCAGCGGGGCGTTCAGCAGGGCGAGGCGATCGAGCGCGGCCTTCGCGCGGAACTCCTGCACGCAGCCGATCACGGCGTTCGCCAGTGCGCTGAGTCCGAACAGGGCGTCCTGCCAGCGGCCCAGCAGCAGCAGCACGAGGAAGCAGCCGCCCACGATCGCGTTGAAGAGTGTCAGCACGTTGGCGCGGACTATGCTGCCCACGCTCCGGCTCGAGTCCGCGCGATACGCGTTGGTCCTGCCCGCCGCCACCCTCTCGGCGACCTGCGCCGTCGTCAGACCGGTCTCGACGTCGACCTCGACCAGCGAGGAGGGGGAGGCGGAAGCATCCATGGGCACACTGTATCCAGGAGTGCTTCCGCCTCGCGCCCCGTGTCAGCCCTTCGTCGCGCCGGCGAGCAGACCCCGGACGAAGAAGCGCTGCAGCGAGAAGAACACGATCAGCGGAACGATGATCGAGATGAACGCACCGGCGGACTGCAGGTACCAGCGATCACCCCACGACCCGGAGAGGGAGTTCAACGTCTGCGTCAGCGGCAGAGACGATGTCGGCGCGAAGATCGTCGCGACGAGCAGGTCGTTCCATACCCAGAGGAACTGGAAGATCGCGAACGAGGCGATGGCCGGCATGGCCAGCGGCAGGATCATCCGGAAGAAGATCTGGCCGTGGCCGGCACCGTCGACACGCGCCGCTTCGATCACTTCGGTCGGGATCTCCGAGATGAAGTTGTGCAGCAGGAAGATCGCGAGCGGGAGGGCGAAGATCGCGTGCGCGATCCAGACCGTCGCGAAGCTGTGGTCGACATCCCGCAGCTCGAAACCCGGGAAGACGGCCGTGCCGCCGATCTCGAGGCCGCGCGAGAAGAGCGACAGCAGCGGCACCAGCGCCATCTGGATGGGCACGATCTGCAGGGCGAAGACGAAGACGAAGAGCAGGTTCTTGCCCTTGAAGTCGATCCACGCGAACGCGTACGCGGCGAGCGCGGCGATCGAGATCGGGATGATCGTGGCGGGGATCGAGATCGCGAGCGAATTGAGGAACGAGTCGCCCAGCGTCAGCGCGGTGCCCCCCGACGTCAGCGCCTCGGAGTAGTTGTCGAGCGTGAACCCGGGGTTCACGAAGACGGTCCACCACCCCGACGTCTGCGAGTCGGCACCGGGTCGGAACGAGGTGACGAACAGACCGAACGTCGGGATCGTCCAGAAGATCGCGATGACGATCGCGATGATCGTCGCGGTCCGCGAGGTGAGCCGCTTGTGCGCCTCCGCCTCGTTGCGACGGGTCTCGCGGGCCGTCTTCCGTGCGGCGCGCGCGCTGTAGGCGGGGGCCTCCTGCACCGTGGCCATTATCGGATCTCCTTCTGCTTGCGCATCTGACGCGCGTTGTAGACGATCAGCGGCAGCACGAACAGGAACAGCACGACGGCGAGCGCCGACGAGTGCCCGAAGCTCTGGAACCGCTGCTGCTGGTTGACCATCTCGAAGCCGAGCACGCTGGAGTTCGCACGCCCACCGGTCATGACCGCGACGATGTCGTACACCTTGAGCGAGGCGATGGTGATGGTGGTCAGCACCACGATGAGCGAGGCGCGGATGCCGGGCACGGTCACGTTGATGAATCGTTGCCACGGGGTCGTGCCGTCGAGCTGCGCGGCCTCGAGCTGCTCGGTCGGCACCGCCTTGATCGCGACCGACAGGATCACCATGGCGAAACCGGTCTGGGTCCAGATGAACACCGCCAGCAGCGCGAAGGTGTTCACCAGCGGCGTCTGATCGAGCCACCCGATGGGCTGACCGCCGAACAGCGTGACGATCGCGTTCAGGATGCCGATCTGCTCGCCCTGCCGGTAGTCGTAGACGAACTTCCAGATGATGCCGGCGCCGACGAACGAGATGGCGAACGGCATGAAGACGAAGAGCTTCAGGATCTTCTCGCCGCGTGCCCGGTCGATGAACGCCGCGTAGGCCAATCCGATCGCCGTCGACAGAGTGGGGGCGAAGATCGCCCAGATGATCGTGTTGATGACCGACCAGAACCCCTCGGGGTTCGTGAAGGTCCAGATGTAGTTCTCCAGCCCCACGAACGTCTCGCCGCTCTTGTCGAAGAACGACTGGTAGATCGTCGAGATGGCGGGGTAGATGAGGCCGAGGAGGAGCAGGATGGCCGCCGGCAGCAGGAAGACCACCAGCTGGAAGAAGTACCCGGCTCCGGCTCGCGAGCGGTAGTCGAAGAAGAACAGCAGCGCGCCGAGCGCGAGCGCGATGCCCACGACGTAGAGAACGGCGTTCTGATAGGGCCGCAGAAGCATGAAGGCGACCACCGGAACGGCGAAGCAGATCACCAGCCGCATCCAGAAGTAGCCGCGACCGGCACGGGGGGCGAACTCGATGATGAGGAGGATCAGCGCGACCACGGCGCCGAAGGCGACGACCGCGATCGGGATCTGGACGAGCGGGTTCAGGTTGCCGATCCAGACGAAGAAGCTGTTCAGCGAGAACCCGATGGTCGTCTTGGGGGCGTCGTCGACCGCCGGGGCGGCGAACAGCGCCACCAGCGCGACGACGAGGACCACGGCGGCGGCGATCACGCCGATGGTGGCGGCGCGGCGGCCCGGCTGCGACGCGACAGCACGCGGCTGTTCCGGCGGAGCCTCCGGTGGCGCGGTGAGCGTATGCGACATTGTCATACCTTTCGCGTAGTGCAGAGAAGAGTACGCGCCACGGGGATCATCGGATCCCCGCGGCGCGCACTCGTTACGAGATCAGTTGTCGTACCCGGCCTGGATGTCGCTCAGGACCTGGTCGGTCGGGCGGCCGTCGATCCAGTTGACCATGCCCTTCCAGAACGATCCGTTGCCGACGGTGGCCGGCATCAGGTCCGACGCGTCGAAGCGGACGACGGTGTCGGGGTCCTGCAGCAGCTCCATGGCTTCGGTGAGGAACTGGCTGGACGCCAGCGACGGGTCGGCGTTCTTGTTGGCCGAGATGACGCCGCCCAGCTTCACACGGGCGTCGGCGAACTCGGGAGTCGACATGAACTCGAGCACCTGCTGCGTGGCCGCGGAGTCGGAGAACGCCGTGACGAACTCACCGCCGGCCTCGACGAAGGTCTCGCCGTCGGCCTCGACACCGGGGAGCAGGAACGCGTAGACGTCACCCTCGGGGCCGATCTCCGGCGTCGCGCCCGCGGCGGTCTTCGCCTCGAGGAAGTTCGCCGAGAGGAACGATGCCTGGTGGGTCATCGCGCAGCGACCGTCGGAGACGGCGGCGGCCACGTCGGCGAACGCCGTGGAGTTGATGCTCTTCACGTCTCCGTAGCCGGCGTTGACGTAGTCGGGGTTCAGCAGGATCTCACCGACCGCGTCGAAGGCGTCCTTGATCTTCGGGTCGGTGAAGGGCACCTCGTTGGCGACCCACTGGTCGTAGACGTCGGCGCCGGACTGACGCAGAACGAGGTCTTCGATCCAGTCGGTGCCGGGCCAGCCGGATGCGGCGTCGGAGGCGAAGCCCGCGCACCAGGGCGCGGCGCCCGTCTTGTCGCGGATGGTCTGGGTGAGGGTGAGGAGCTCGTCGTAGGTCGTGGGGATCTCGACGCCCCACTCGGCGAACTGCTTCGGCGAGTACCAGACGTAGCCCTTGACGTTTCCGAGCATGGGAGCGGCGTAGAACACGTCGTCGACGGTGCCGTAGGTCTTCCAGTCGGGCGACCAGTTCGCGTCGACGTTCGACTCGACGGCTTCGGGGGCCGGCTGGACCTCGCCGGTGTCGACGAGCGCCTTGACGAGACCGGGCTGGGGAACGATCGCGATGTCGGGGGCGGAGCCACCGGTGACCTTCGTGACGATGTTGCCCTCGAAGCTCTTGTCGCCGGTGTAGACGACCTTGATCCCGGTGTCCGCGGTGAACTGCTCGAACGACGCGTTGAGGTCGTCCGCCTCGACACCGGTGATGCCACCGGCGATCTGCACGGTCTGGCCCTCGACGGAGCCCGAGTCGTCCGAGGTGCCACCCTCTGCGCAGCCTGCAAGAGCAAGCCCCGCGATGCCGATGAACGCGATCGGTGCGATCACGCGGCTTCGCTGCGAACTGATCATGTGATTCCTCCTCTTCGAGGGCGCGGGCGCGACTTGCACCTGCGCTCGGGTTCCGTTCGGGAACCGATTCCACACAAACGTAAGCGAGATACTCACCGGACACAACGCCGATTCATTACGAAACGATAACCTCGCGTGAAACCCGCGCCCGCTGCATCCAGCCCCGTGTGGAACCGGTTCTCTTTTTTCCCTCTCTGCACTATGGTTTCTGTGATCCGGACCGGCGACGCCGCCGTCCGTGCGCAGAGATGCCGCGATGCAGGAAGGGCTACCAGTGAGCGGAATCGCCGACGTCGCACGCCTCGCGGGCGTCTCGAAGTCGACGGCGAGCCGCGCCCTCACGGGGGGCGGGTACGTCTCGGACGCGACTCGTCGACGGGTGCAGGATGCCGCGGGATCGCTCGGCTACGTGCCCACCACGAGTGCCGTCAGCCTCGCGACGGGTCGCACGAACACGGTCGCCCTCATCGTGCCGCGCGTCAACCGCTGGTACTTCGGCTCGATCATCGAGGGTGTCGAGCGCACGCTCATCCCGCGCGGCTACGACCTGACGCTGTACGTCGCCGAGCCCGATTCACGCGATCGGGCGAGCCTGTACACGCACTTCCTCGCGCGCAAGAGGTTCGACGGCGTCATCGCCGTCGCCCTCGAGCCCGACGACGCCGACATCGCCCGGCTGCTCTCGTTCGGCAAGCCCACCGTGTGCATCGGCAACGAACTGGCCGAGATCGCCACGCTCGGCATCGACAACACCGCCATCGGCCGCATGATCACCCAGCACCTGCTGGCGCTCGGTCACCGTGCCATCGCGTTCCTCGGCGCGACACCGGAGGACGAGCCCACCGCGCACGACGTGATCGACCGCATCGCCGGATATCGCCAGGCCATGTCGGGCGCGGGGCTGTCGGATCGCACCCGCATCCACGAATCGACGCTCACGATCACCGACGGCTACGCTGCCGCCGCCGCCCTTCTCGCCGATGTCGAGAGCCGGCCCACTGCGATCGTCGCGGCCTGCGACGAGATCGCCATCGGTGCGATCGTCGCCGCCCGCAGGTTGGGGATCGCCGTCCCCTCCCAGCTCAGCGTGGTCGGGGTCGACGGCCATGACTACGCGGAGATGTTCGCGTTGACGACGGTGGAGCAGCGCCCCGCCGCGCAGGGCGAGCAGGCCGTCGACATCCTCCTCGGGATGGTCGACAACGCCGACGCCCCCGCACGATCGACGATCCCGGTGCAGCTCGTCGTGCGGGCCTCGACGGCCGCTCCCCGCTGACGGGGCCCGATCCGGGCACGAACGACGAAGGGCCCCGGATGCTTCGCAGCATCCGGGGCCCTTCGTGGACAGGGTTACTTGAGGGTAACGCTGGCGCCGGCCTCTTCGAGAGCGGCCTTCGCCTTGTCAGCGGCGTCCTTGGTCGCGCCCTCGAGCACGGCCTTGGGGGCACCGTCGACGACGGCCTTGGCCTCGCCGAGGCCGAGCGAGGTGAGCTCGCGGACGACCTTGATGACCTGGATCTTCTTGTCGCCGACCGAGTCGAGGATGACGTCGAAGGAGTCCTTGACCTCTTCCTCTTCGGCGGGGGCGCCACCGGCGGGGGCACCGGCAGCGGCGACGGCGACCGGAGCCGCAGCGGTGACCTCGAAGGTCTCCTCGAACTTCTTGACGAACTCGCTGAGCTCGATGAGCGTGAGCTCCTTGAAGGCGTCGAGCAGCTCGTCAGTGGTGAGCTTTGCCATGATGATTCTCCTTGATCGGGGTTATTCGTACCGCGCCTGACCGTGTCAGGCTGCGGACTCCTGCTTGTCGCGCAGCGCATCGACCGTGCGAACGGCCTTCGACAGCGGTGCGTTGAACAGATATGCGGCGCCGAACAGCGAGGCCTTCATCGCACCGGCGAGCTTCGCCAGCAGGACTTCACGGCTCTCGAGGTCGGCGAGCTTGTTGACCTCATCCGCGGTCAGGGCGGCACCGTCGAAGTACCCGCCCTTGATCACGAGAAGAGGATTAGCCTTGGCGAAGGCGCGCAGCCCCTTCGCGACGGCGACCGGGTCACCGTGCACGAAGGCGATGGCCGACGGACCCTTGAGTTCGTCGTCCAGACCCGTCACGCCCGCGTTGGACGCGGCGATCTTGGTCAGCGTGTTCTTCACCACGGCGTACTCCGCGTCCTGACGGATGTTGTTGCGCAGCTCCTTGAGCTGGGCAACCGTCAGACCGCGGTACTCGGTCAGCAGAACGGCGGTCGAGTCCTCGAAGTGCTTCGTGAGCTCGGCAACCGATGCGTCCTTCTGCGCCATGGCCACTCCTTGTGTGTACGAGACGCGCCGCGGGAGCGGGCGTCGGGCCGCAGCATCCGGTCTTTCCCCAGCAATGAAAAAACGCTCCGGCGCAAGGCACGGAGCGTGGTTCCCGATCGGGAATTCGTTCGTACACCTGCGCAGGTCTGCGTTCACGATCCCTTGCGGGATTCGCGTCAGCTGCTTCGATCGTGCTGCGCTTTCGCGCACCCCGATGACCGGCGGTCTTTGGCTTGTCCCCCACTCTAAGCCCCCGCCCCGCCCCCGCCAAATCCATCAACGCACGACGTGTGCCCGAGAGAGCACGTAAGTGCCGCGCCCACGCCGTGCGCTCGAGCAGAACCCGTGCGCGCGCGCCGCAGCGTCAGCGGGGTGGACGTACGCCGAAGGCCGCGAGACGCTCGCCGAGCGCGCGCGGGCTTCCGATGTGGCGGTCACCCCACCTCACCAGGGGGCGCCGGGTCGTTCCGCGTATCCAGTCCTCGCGCTGCTTCTCGTCGAGCATCACCTGCTCGATGGAGCGACCCGATCGCATGACGCGATCGGTGTACTTCGTGGCGCCGTCGAACTCGCCCCACGTCGCCGCATCCTCGATGCCGATATCGACCCAGTAGAAGCTGCCCCCGGGCGAGGGCACCGGAACCTGCAGTCTGAGCCTGCGGAATCCCAACCTCAGCAACTGCAGCCGACTGACACTCTCCCCCGGCAGCTGCGCGAGCCCGTCGGCGGTCTCGGCCGTCCAGCGCGCCCGTCGGACCCCACGGACCCCTGTCGCATCGTGGAGTCGACGTCTCATCCCCTCCCGCCACTGCCCCGCGGCAGCCTCGTCCACGGTGAAGCCATCGACGCTGACGAGCCGCATTCCCGCGTCGGCTGCAGCGAGTGCCGCTTCCATCGATAGCGTGCGCGAGAGGTCGAAAACCGTTCGCTCGAGAGTCGTGCACGGCACCCCCTCGATGATCGTCACGTCGGATTCGGGCAGCTCGAGCCGGTGACGCATGACGTCGCTTCCGCTCGAGATCGCCGCATCCGTGCGGGATGTCAGGTGGACGCGGGGCGTGGCAGTTCGCCACAGCGGCAGGCCCCACATCACCGCGGCTGCCGTGTGCGACGCCACGACGGCGGCGCTGCGAGCACCCTCCATGACGGCCCAGACGTGGAGGAGATGGCGAGACTCGGACCACAGCCCCCGCCACTCCTCCTCGCGGACGAACCATCCGCGGCGGACGCGCCGCAGCTCTCCTCGCTGCAGTTCCGCCTCGATGGAGCGTCGAGTCGCTCCTTCGAGGAACAGATCCTCACGCGTTCGCAGGAGGCGCCGCGCCTCACCCGGCCCGAGATGTCGCATGCGACCACTTCAGTCCCTCTGCGCGCCCGGGCAGGCCCCGCATCGTCATATGCCGAATCCCCTCCGCACTGACGCCCCTGTGCAGGAGAGGGCGACGAGGCGCGAACGCACGGGTTGTTGCCGAGCGTACGGCCGCGGCGCGGCCGTACCCCGCACTCTCGGCGAGAAGCCGTGATCTCGACGCGCGTCGAGCAGCGCACGGCGAGGAGGCGGGGTTAGGGTCGAACGCATGTCCCCCGAACTGACCGCGCGCAGCCCCGAGCTGGCCGCGCGGATCGTGGCCGACTCGCGCGACCGGGTCGCGTGGGTGCGCGCACGCTCGCGAGGGATCACCGCCACCGACGTCGCCGCGCTGACGAGCGACCGGGTCATCCCCCGGGCAGCCGACGCGAAGCTGCTCGGATCGGGGTTCTCCGGCAACGCCTACACGGCGCACGGCAAGGCGCGCGAGCCCGAGATCGCCGCGTGGGTCGCCGCCACGCACGGGATCCAGCCGTCCTCCGCACTGTTCCACGCGGTCGTCGAGAGGCGACACCTCGCGACGCCCGACGGTGTGACGGTGGATGCTGCGGGGCGGGTCATCCTCGCCGAGATCAAGACGACGAACAAGAAGTGGCGCAGCATCCCGCGCACCTATCTACGACAGGTCTGGTGGCAGCAGCACGTCCTCGGCGCCGAGCGCACGCTCGTCACGTGGGAGGAGCACGACGGGTTCGTGCCCGTCGGAGACGAACCCCAGTGCCAGTGGGTCGATCGCGACGAACGCGAGATCGACAACCTGGTGCGGCTGGCCACGGCTCTGATCGACGAGCTGCACCGCCGCACCATGGCGGCGCGAGCGCCCGTCGCGCGCGCCGAACCCCCGAGGGAGAGATTCCGCGCGCTCGCGTTGGCCGACGGCTGAGCAGTGCACCGCCCGCCACGGGGATAGTTGACGAAAGTCAATCAATCGGAGTAAGGTTGATGAAAGTCAACTATCGCGTCGACGGTGTCGCGACTCTTCTTCCTCGTTCGCAAAGGTTCTCATGGCCACCACTGCTTCCGAGCCCGAGACCGCGCCACGGCGTGTGCTTCCCGCGCTCATCGGACTCCTCCTCGGGATGTTCGTGTCGATGCTCGCATCGACCGTCGTCTCCACGTCGCTGCCCGTCATCGTTCACGACCTCAACGGCGACCAGGCTGCCTTCACCTGGGTCATCACCTCAACCCTGCTGACGACCGCGATCTCGACGCCGATCTGGGGCAAGCTCGCCGACCTGTTCAACCGCAAGCTGCTGATCCAGATCGCCATCGCGATCTTCGTGCTCGCCACCGCGGCGGCCGGCTTCTCGCAGAACACCGAGATGCTCATCGCGTTCCGCGCGGTGCAGGGACTCGGCGCCGGCGGCCTCGCCGCGCTGAGCCAGGTCATCATGGCCGACATCATCAGCCCCCGCGAGCGCGGCCGTTACATGGGCCTGTTCGGTGCCGTCATGGCCGTCGCCACCGTCGGCGGCCCGCTCCTGGGCGGAGTGATCACCGACTCGTTCGGCTGGCGCTTCAACTTCTTCGTCGCCCTCCCCTTCGCGGTCGCGGCGCTGTTCATCCAGCAGCGCACCCTGCACCTCCCGGCCCGACCGAAGCGCGCGGTGAAGATCGACTACTTCGGCATCGTGCTGCTCGCGACGGCCGTCTCGCTGATCCTCATCTGGGTCACCAACGCCGGCAAGAACTACGAGTGGTGGAGCACCGAGACCGTGCTGATGGTCGGCGGAGCGATCGTCTCGGCCGTCCTGTTCGTCATCGTCGAACTGCGCGTGTCGGAGCCCCTCGTGCCCCTCACGCTCTTCCGCAACCGCACGTTCACCCTCGCCACGATCGCCTCGATCGCGACCGGGCTGGCGATGTTCGGCACCGCGGTGTTCCTCAGCCAGTACATGCAGATGGCGCGCGGGGCGACCCCGACCGAGGCCGGCGTCATGACGATCCCGATGATCGCGGGGCTCCTCCTCGCATCCGTGATCGTCGGTTCCCTCATCTCGCGCTACGGCCACTGGAAGCCCTACCTGATCGCCGGAGGCGTGCTGCTGATCGCCGGGTCGTCCCTCCTGTCGACGATCCACTACGACACGAACTTCGTTCTGGTCTCCCTCTACATGGCGCTCCTGGGCGCCGGCGTGGGCATGACGATGCAGAATCTCGTGCTGATTGTGCAGAACACCGCGCGCCCGGAGGTCATGGGTGCCGCCAGCTCCGGCGTCACCTTCTTCCGCAGCCTCGGCGGCACCGTCGGCGTCTCGGTCATGGGAGCGACTCTGGCGACGACCGCCGCCGGCCTCTTCGCCGACCGCGGTGCCGACATCGCGACGGCGATCGCGGGTCTGGGCGCCGACGGCGCCGCGGTGGCCGCGCAGCTGCAGTCCGGAACGATCCCGCAGGTCTCGGCGCTCCCGGAGTCCGTGCGGGTGATCGTGGAGGACATCTACGCGCAGTCGATCGCGAGCTCGTTCCTGATCGCGGTTCCGATCGCCGTGATCAGCCTGATCGCGATCATCTTCCTGCCGAACCACCCGCTGAACCGCATGACCACGAGCGAGCGGATCCACGCCGGAGAAGCCGACCTCGCGACGGTCTCGACCCCCGAGGGCATGTCGGTGCTCGCCGGAACCGGTACGGTCACGACCGTCCCTGAGAGCGACGCCCGCACGACACGCTCCTCCGTCGGCGAGAATGACTGACATGACGATCGCCGATTCCCCCGCCGACGCGACGATCCCGGTCGACGCGCCGACGGGGGACGACCGGTCGGTCGCGGTCGAGGCGCTCGAAGGGTCGTTCGCCGAGCTGATGATGGCCTACCGCCGCCACCTCGCCGCGGCGGCCGACCGGGTGCACCCCGGCATGCTCCCCGGCACCTACAAGGTGTTGTCGTTGATCGGTCGCTCCGAGTCGACCACTCTGTCGGCCCTCACCGAGCACCTCGCCTCCGACAAGGGACTCGTCAGCCGCAGCGTCTCGGAGCTCGAGGGGCTCGGCCTCGTCGCGCGCACGCTCGACCCGGACGATCGACGGTCTCGGCTGATCACGGTCACCCCCGAGGGGGCGGAGCGTCTGGCTGTCGCCCGCGCTCCGCAGCAGGGGCGCCTGTTCACCGTGCTGGAGGACTGGTCGATCGACGACATCCGCCATCTCACCCGCCTCCTGCATTCCCTCGCCTCCGGCGAGACGCCGGAGGCCTGAGCGCCGAGCTTCTTTCTGCGGTGACACCCGCGTAACACCGCGGAGACACTTCCGCGGTTGACTGGTGTCCGTCGCCGGCACCGTCGCCGTCGTCGCCCATCGCACGGAAGGAGCGCCGATGAGATTCCGGCCCCAGCGCCCCGAGTCCCCCTCCGACGTCGCACTCGCCGAGCCGCTCGCGCTGCCGTCGACGATGAGCGCCGCGGTCATCGATCGGACGGGGGATGCTGCGCAGCTGCACCTCGCGACGATCGACACCCCCGCGCCGATCCTGAGCGAGGTGCTCGTGCGGGTCGTCGCCGCCGGCGTCAATCCGATCGACGCCAAGACCCGATCGGGCTCGGGGGTGTCCGGCGCGATCGGCTCGTTCCCGACGGCGCTCGGGTTCGACTTCAGCGGCGTCGTCGTGACATCGCCGTACGAGTCGCACGCGTTCCCGGTAGGCACGGAGGTGTTCGGCATGGCGGGCTTCCCCCGCACCGGAGGCACCTACGCCGAGTACGTGACGGTGCCCTCGCTCTCGCTCGCGCGCAAGCCCGCGTCGCTCTCGCACGTCGAGGCGGCGGGCGTACCGCTGGCGGCACTGACCGCGTGGGGCCTCGTGGTGGAGACCGCTCTCGCGCACGAGGGCCAGCGCATCCTCATCCACGCGGGCAGCGGCGGGGTGGGCCATTTCGCGGTGCAGTTCGCGTCGTACTTCGGAGCGCAGGTGATCGCCACGGGCTCCGCCCGCAATGCCGACTGGCTGCGCGAACTCGGCGCCCGCACCGTCATCGACCACGCCGCCCAGCGGTTCGAGGATCACGTCTCCGACGCCGACGTGGTGATCGATCTCGTCGGCAACGTGATGGACGACACCGGCACCCGCTCGCTCCGGGCACTGCGTCCGGGCGGACTGCTGATCGAGGTGCCGACCGGCGCCTGGCCGGGGTTCCACGAGGCGGCGACCGCCGAAGGCTTCCGCGCCACGAGCTTCAAGGTCGTGCCCGACGGCGGAACTCTCGCGACGATCGCACGCCTGCTCGAGTCGGGAGCCGTGCAGGTGTACGTGGATCGGGTCTTCGGGCTCGACGAGGCGGCCGACGCGCACCGCGAGCTCGAGCGCGGGCACACGCGGGGCAAGCTCGTCCTGCGCGTCAGCGACGACTGAGACGCACCGCCCGGTGCCCGGAGGGGGTCGCGCAACGGGTGCCTCGGTGGAAGGGTGGGTGGCATCGGCGCGCGACGATGCGCGCCCCCTCACGAAGGAGCGACGAAGATGTCGACGAACCGAGCGGTTGCGTACAAGGGTCCTGGTGTCGTGGAAGTCATCGATACCCCCTATCCGGAGTTCGTGCTGAAGGACGGGCCGGGGGTGAATCCCGCGAACGTCGGACGGAAGGTTCCTCACGGGGCGATCCTCCGCACCGTCGCCACCAACATCTGCGGATCCGACCAGCACATGGTGCGCGGTCGCACGACCGCCCCCGAGGGACTCGTGCTCGGCCATGAGATCACCGGCGAGGTCATCGAGGTCGGCCCCGACGTGGAGTTCGTCAAGGTCGGCGACATCGTCTCCGTCCCGTTCAACATCGCCTGCGGGCGATGCCGCAACTGCAAGGAGGGGAAGACGGGCATCTGCCTCAACGTGAACCCCGACCGCCCGGGCAGCGCCTACGGGTACGTCGACATGGGCGGATGGGTCGGCGGCCAGGCCGAGTACGTGCTCGTCCCCTACGCCGACTGGAACCTCCTGGTCTTCCCCGATCGCGATCAGGCGCTCGAGAAGATCCTCGACCTCACCATGCTCTCCGACATCTTCCCGACGGGATTCCACGGCGCCTACACCGCGGGGGTGCGTCCGGGATCCACCGTGTACATCGCCGGCGCCGGGCCCGTCGGCCTCGCCGCCGCCGTCTCCGCCCAACTGCTGGGCGCAGCATCCGTGATCGTCGCCGACCTGAACGAGGAGCGCCTCGCGCAGGCCCGGTCGTTCGGCTGCGAGACGGTCGACGTCTCGAAGGGCGATCCGAAGGATCAGATCGCGCAGATCCTCGGGGTTCCGGAAGTCGACTGCGCGGTCGACGCGGTGGGGTTCGAGGCTCGCGGTCACGGTTCCGACTCGGCGCAGGAGGCACCCGCGACGGTGCTGAACTCGCTGATGGATCTCACGGCGGCGGGCGGCGCGCTCGGCATTCCGGGGCTCTACGTCACGGGCGACCCCGGCGGGGTGGACGAAGCGGCGAAGGTCGGCTCGCTCTCGCTGCGCCTGGGGCTCGGGTGGGCGAAATCGCTGTCGTTCACCACCGGTCAGTGCCCGGTCATGCGCTACAACCGGCAGCTGATGATGGCGATCCTGCACGACAAGGTGCAGATCGCCAAGGCCGTCCACGCCACCCCGATCACTCTCGACGAAGCCCCGCAGGGCTACGCCGACTTCGACAGTGGCACGGCGCGCAAGTACGTGCTCAACCCGAACGGCTACATCACGGCAGCCTGACCGGGTCGCCCAACGGGCGGCGGGCGCTCAGTGAGCGAGTACCCGCCGCCCCTCGGCGACCACCTCGTCGGCGATGGCATCGAGCAGGTCGGACGTGAGGTTCCACTGCTGCCAGTAGAGCGCGACATCGATCGGCGGCCCGCCCAGGGCGACGAGGCCTCCCGTCCGCAGGTGCGCCTCCGACTGGAAGCGCGGCAACAGCCCCCACCCCAGTCCGCGCACGACCGCCTCGGCGAAGTCGCTCGACGCCGGCACCAGGTGTCGTGGGGGCGACGACGGGTCGACGCCGTTCGCCGTCAGCCATCGCGACTGCAGGTCGTCGCGCCGGTCGAAGTCGACCACCGGTGCGGCGGCGAGCGACGCCGCATCCACGCCCCCGGCGAACCACCGGGCCGCGAACGACGCGCCGGCGACCGCTTCGTAGCGGAGCACGCCGAGTGCGCTGACGCGGCAACCGCCGACGGGTGCCGCACGAGAGGTCACGGCCCCCATCACCGTGCCCGATTCGAGAAGACCCGCGGTGAAGTCCTGATCGTCGCGGTGCAGCTCGAACACGATGCGCCGGCGTTCGGCGAGACGGGCGAGCGGCGCCAGGAACCAGGTCGCGAGGGAGTCGGCGTTGACGGCGAGAGGCACGACGGCTGTTGCCCCCTCGCCTCCGTCGCCGATCTCGGCGAGGGCGTCGTGTTCGATGAGCGCGAGCTGACGGGCGAGACGCACCACCGCCTCCCCCGCGTCGGTCGCCCGCACGGGCTTGGAGCGCACCAGCACCACGCGACCGAGGCGGTTCTCGAGCGCACGGATGCGCTGGCTCACGGCCGACGCCGTGATGTGGAGGCGGCGCGCGGCCGCGTCGAGGGTGCCCTCGTCGACGACAACGGCGAGAGTGCGCGCGAGGTCGAGCGGAATCTGCATGAAGCCACGCTAATGGCACGCAAGAATAATGAGCTGTACTTGATACGGAGACGCGCCTACCGTCGGAGCGTGCTCACCTCGCTCTTCGCCGGCATCGGACTCGGCCTCTCTCTCATCGTCGCGATCGGGGCGCAGAACCTCTTCGTGCTGCGTCAGGGGCTCCGGCGCGAGTTCGCCCTCACGGTGGCTCTCGTGTGCGCGGCCTCGGACGCCCTGCTCATCGCCGTCGGCGTATCGGGCATCGGGCTCGTGCTGGCGGCCGTTCCCTGGGTCGTCGACGTCGTGCGCTGGGCGGGCGCCGCGTTCCTCCTCGGCTACGGACTTCTCGCCGCGCGCCGCGCCTGGCGTCCGGGCGGTGCGACGCTGCGGGTCGATGTCGCACCCACGCGAGGGATGTCGGATGCTGCGCCCGCCGCCACGGCGCTGGCGACACGACCGCGGCTCGCCCCCGTGGTGCTGACGTGCCTGGCGCTGACATGGCTGAACCCCCACGTCTACCTCGACACGGTGTTCCTCCTCGGCTCGGTCGCCACCACGCACGGCGATGCCCGCTGGGTCTTCGCCGCGGGCGCCATGATGGCGAGCGTGGCCTGGTTCTTCACGCTGGCGTTCGGCTCGCGCTACCTGAGCCGATGGCTCGCAACCCCTCGCGCATGGCGGATCCTCGACGGGGTGATCGCCGTGGTGATGATCGTGCTGGCCGTCGGTCTGGTGCTTCCGCACTGACAGCGCCCGGGACGTGCGGCACGATGGGCAGATGCGCCGCATCCATGTCGTCGTCCGAGGTCTGGTCCAGGGGGTCGGATACCGCTATTCGACGGGCCGTTTCGCGCGGCGCGCCGAAGTGTCGGGCTGGGTGCGCAACAGAGCCGACGGATCGGTCGAGGCCGAGGTGGAGGGCTCGGACGAGCAGGTCGATGCGGTGCTCGCCTGGATGGCGCACGGGCCGCCCGGCGCCCGCGTCGACGACCTCCAGGTCACCGACATCCCCGCCACCGGCGCGGGCGATTTCGAGATCCGCGACACCGTCTGACGGCACACGCGAAGAGGGCCCCACCGGAGACCGGTGAGACCCTCTTGTACGCGGTGCGTCAGACGATGGCGTTGACGTCCAGCGGGATGCCGGGGCCGAACGTGGTCGACACCGCACCCTTCTGGATGTAGCGGCCCTTCGAGCTCGACGGCTTCAGACGAACGACCTCTTCGAGAGCTGCGGCGATGTTCTCGTCGAGCTGCTCGGCCGAGAACGACGCCTTGCCGACGACGAAGTGCACGTTGGCGTGCTTGTCGACGCGGAACTCGATCTTTCCGCCCTTGATCTCCTCGACGGCCTTGGCCGGGTTGGGGGTCACGGTGCCGGTCTTCGGGTTCGGCATGAGGCCGCGGGGTCCGAGGACCTTTCCGAGGCGACCGACCTGGCCCATGAGCTCGGGGGTCGAGACGGCGGCGTCGAACGACGTGTAGCCGCCGGCGACCTTCTCGATGAGCTCGGCTCCGCCGACCTCGTCGGCGCCGGCTGCGATGGCAGCCTCGGCCGCGGGGCCGGTGGCGAAGACGATGACGCGGGCGGTCTTACCCGTGCCGTGGGGCAGGATGACGGTTCCGCGAACCATCTGGTCGGCCTTGCGGGGGTCGACCGCGAGCTTCAGCGCGACCTCGACGGTCGAGTCGAACTTCGCCGAGCCGGTCTCCTTCGCGAGGGCGACAGCCTCGGTGGGGGTGTAGAACTTGTCCGCCTCGATCTTGGCGGCAGCGGCCTGGAAGGCCTTGGACTTGGTAGCCATATTCGTATTCCCCTCAGCCCTCGACCGTGATGCCCATGGAACGGGCGGTGCCGGCGATGATCTTCGACGCGGCCTCGATGTCGTTCGCATTGAGGTCGGGCTGCTTGGTGGTCGCGATCTCGCGCACCTGCTCCTTGGTGAGCTTGCCCACCTTGGTGGTGTGCGGGGTCGGCGAGCCCTTGGACAGTCCGGCGGCCTTCTTGATGAGCTCGGCGGCCGGGGGCGTCTTCAGGATGAACGTGAAGCTGCGGTCCTCGTAGACGGTGATCTCGACGGGGATGACGTTGCCGCGCTGGGCCTCGGTCGCCGCGTTGTACGCCTTGCAGAACTCCATGATGTTGACGCCGTGCTGACCGAGCGCCGGACCGATCGGCGGCGCGGGGTTGGCGGCGCCGGCCTTGATCTGGAGCTTGATCAGGCCGGTAACCCTCTTCTTGGGTGCCATTTCCTTTTCCTTTCATCGAACGGATGCGGCGAAGCATCCGTTCTCCCGCACGCCCGGCATCTCCGGACAGCGGTTCCCCCGGGACCGTGCGACCAGCGCACCCCTCGGGAAGTCTGTGCTTACTGCTTGGTGACCTGGTCGAACGACAGCTCGACCGGGGTCTCGCGCTCGAAGAGCGACACGAGCACCGTGAGCTTGCCGCTCTCGGGCTTGATCTCGCTGATCGAACCGGGAAGACCCGCGAACGAGCCCTCCTTGATCGTGATCGTCTCGCCGATCTCGAAGTCGACCTCGGTGACGACGCTGCGCGCGAGCGGCTGGCCGCCCTTGGTGGCGCCGGCCTTGGCGGGAGCGACCTCCTTGACCTCGACGAGGCTCTTCAGCATGTTGAAGGCCTCTTCGAAGCGGAGCGGAGTCGGGTTGTGCGCGTTGCCCACGAAGCCCGTGACGCCGGGCGTGTGACGCACGACCGACCAGGTGTCTTCGTTGAGCTCCATGCGCACGAGCACGTAGCCGGGGATCCGGACGCGCGTGACCATCTTGCGCTGACCGTTCTTGATCTCGACGACGTCCTCCATCGGGACCTCGACCTGGTAGATGTCGTCCTCGACCTCGAGCGTCGACTTGCGCTGCTCGATGTTGGCCTTCACCTTGCGCTCGAACCCGGCGTAGGAGTGGATGACGTACCACTTGCCCGGAAGCATCCGCAGATCCATGCGGAACTCTTCGTACGGGTCGGCGTCCTCGTCGCTCTCGGCCGGGGCCTCGGCGGCATCGGCGGGCGAGACGGATGCTTCGACATCGTCGACGACGGACGCCGCAGCATCCACGTCCTGGACGAAGTCCTCGTCGAGCACCGGCGCGTCGGGCTCTCCGTTGACGTCGGGACCGTCGTAGGGGGTGACGTCGTCGGCGGCCTCGGCGGCGCGCTCGGCGACCTCGTCTTCGAGCGACTCGGTGAGCACCTCGGCGGCGGCCTGGGCCTCGGCGGCCTGGTCGATCTCGAGCGCGTCGTTCACGACCGCGTCGGCCTCGGGGTCGTCGACCTCGATCTCGTCGAGGCCGTCGCTCTCGTCGGAGCCGTTCTCGTCCTCGATGTGCAGGGCGACCTGCTCGGCGGGTGCGACGGAGCGCTCCTCGGCGGCGAGCTGGTTGCCCTCCTGGGCTTCGTCGTCCTCGCTGGACTGCTCGGCCGCGGTCGCCCAGTCGGCGTCGTCGGTGAATCGTTCTGACACTTGTGTTCTCTTCCGTTCGTGGTGCGAGCGCTCGACGCGCTCCGCGGGCGCAGAGGCGCCGCTCAGGGGACGGTGCCGCCCGGTACGCCGAACACGACGCTCGTGACCCAGACGAAAAGCACGTCGAGCCCGTAGACCAGCGCCATCATCACGACGACGAATCCGAGCACGACTGCCGTGAACTTCAGCAGCTCCTGACGGGTCGGCGTGACGACCTTGCGGAGCTCTGCGAAGACCTGGCGGATGAAGATGACGATGCGCAGGAAGAAGTTGGGCTTCTTCTCGCGCGGCGCGTCACGCTTGGCGACGACGTCGCCGCCCGCCGGCTCATCCTGGACCATCGAACTCACCTGAGTACCTTCCGTGTGTCAGCGTGCGCTGACGCGCAGGGCGGACAGGAATCGAACCTGCAACCTGCGGTTTTGGAGACCGCTGCTCTGCCAATTGAGCTACCGCCCTAAGGCCTTGCGGCCCGGGATGCCCACAGTCTTCCACCCTGACCTGACCGGGGATTGTCGTCCCGACCCGCGGGCACGGCGAAAGAATGCAGACTTCAACTGCTTCATCCAGTCTATGCCATGCCCCCGGCGGTGGCGAACCGGGCCCGAGATCGTCGAGTTGCCACGATGCGGGGCGACCCCCACGCAGAGGCCCCGGAGTGCGGCAACTCAGTGCTCAGACGCACAGACACGCACGAACGCTTCGGCCCGAGCGCGCAGTGCCGCCCGGTCGCCGCCGCGGAGCGCATCACCCAGGAGCGGGCCTCCGACGCTGACCGCCACGGCCCCGGCGCGAAGCCAGGTCTCCGCCCCGGCGAGGTCGACGCCACCGGAGGGCACCACGTCGATCCCGGGGAAGGGGCCGCGCAGATCCTTGACGTAGTCGGGCGAGACCTGACCCGCGGGGAACACTTTGACCGCCGATGCGCCGGCCGACCACGACGAGAACAGCTCCGTCGGGGTGAGCCCGCCCGGAATGATCGGCACCCCCGCGGCCGTCGCCTGGGCGACCAACGCGGCAGACGTCACGGGCGTGACGAGGTAGCGAGCCCCCGCATCGACGGCGCGGGCGAGTTGATCGGCGGTCACGACGGTGCCGACGCCGAGATCGATCTCGTCGCCGTACCTCGCGACGAGATCGGCGAGCCGCTCGATGGTGCCCGGAGTGGTGAGGGTGAGCTCGACGCTGCGCACCCCCGCCTCGCGGAGGGTCTCGAGGACGCCGTCGTAGTCGTCGGCCGCGGGGGCGCGCACCACGACGACCAGTCGGGTGCTCGTGGTGAGGTCGGGGAGGGCGAGACGCGCCACGGCGTCACTCGTCATGAGGGATCCCATCGATGAGGCGGTGTCCGCGCG
The DNA here is from genome assembly GCF_003635115.1 of Microbacterium sp. AG1240. GTDB lineage: Bacteria > Actinomycetota > Actinomycetes > Actinomycetales > Microbacteriaceae > Microbacterium. The sequence goes on along the minus strand of NZ_RBXJ01000002.1, from coordinate 175,700 downwards.
ATGCGGGGTGTCGAGGGTCACGTCGTTTCGCGCCGCGTCTGTCCACGAAAGACGCTAGCAGGACGCGGTGCGGCGTCACTCCCGTCGGCTCGGGTGCGCCAGGTGCGACGAGTTGCCGCGATCCGTGCTCTTCGCGGGGCGGGAAGCACCGGATCGAGGCAACTCAGGATGCGGCGGCAGCCGGCAGATCGACGGTGAACGCCGTGCGGGACGACGTCGACGCGACGGTCAGGGTGCCACCGGCGCGAGAGACGATCTCGCGCGCGATCGAGAGCCCGAGGCCCGTGCCGCCGGTCTCCCTCGCACGCGAGTCGTCGAGTCGCACGAACGGTTCGAAGATCCGCGCGAGGTCGACGCCGGGGATGGGCTCGCCATCGTTGGCGATCTCGATCCGCACCCCGACGGCGTCGACGTCCACACGGGTCTCGACGAGGGTGCGGGCGTGCCGGACGGCGTTGTCGAGGAGGTTGCCGAAGACGCGGCTCAGCTCGCGCGACCCGATCCGCACCTCTGCGGCGTCGTGCCCGACCAACTCCCCGGTTCGGATCTCGACGCGCGGGGAACGGGCCGGCGCGTGCGCCACCGCATCGCGCAGAACCTCGTGGACGCCGGAGCGCCTGTCGTCGGGGTGCGTCGCGCGACCGGCCGCCGAGAGCTCGAGCAGGTCGCCGGCGAGCTGCTCGAGGCGTCGGGCCTCGAGGTGCACGTGCGCGAGCGTCCGTTCCGCCGGAACGACGCCCGGATGAGCGCGAGCGACCTCGACGGCGGTGATGAGCGAGGTGATCGGGCTGCGGAGCTCGTGCGCGGCATCGGCGACGAAGCGCTCCTGCCGGATCGCGGCGTCGTCGATCCGCTCGAGCATCGCGTTGAGGGTCGTGGCGAGAGCCCGCAGCTCGTCGTCGGTGTCGGGGACCGCGAGTCTCGCCCCGCCCGGCGCCCCCGAGATGGCCTCTGCCGCGCGACGCATCCGATCGACCGGACGAAGGGATCGTTTGGCGGTGAGCGCGGCGGTCGTCGCCATGAGCGCGACGATGACGACGACCCCCGCCCACAGGTAGGGATCGATCGTGGCGACCGCCCGATCCGCGGCCGTCGTGCTCACCAGCACGTAGGCGCGATACGTCGTCGACTCCACGTCGGCGACCGGGCTTCCCGGAATCTCCCCCTGCGCGAATCCGGGGATGCTCGTCGCGCGGAGCGTGCTGCTCACCGCCGTCAGCGTCCGACCCGACAGGGGTCCTCCGGTGATGGTGGCCGACCATACCTCGCCGGCCGCCTGGGTCGCATCCGACGCGGGAGTCGGGAAGACCGGGCCGTCGGTCTCGGCGAGGTCGGGGGAGGCGGCGACGACGACGCCATCGCTGCGGACGAGCTCGTACGGCAACGACCCGAACGCACCCGACAGCAGGACGTTCTGCCGCGTCGCGTCGATGATCTGCGACGCCTGCGCCTCGGCCAGCTGCTGCGTCGCGGCCATCTGGGACGAGTGCAGCGCCGCGCGCACCAGAAGCGCCCCACCGGTCAGCAGCACGGCCGCCAGAACGGCCGCGGCCACGGTGATGCGCACGGCGATGCCGGCGCGGGCGGTGCGCCGCGGCCCGGTCATCCGTGCCACCCGGGGTGTCGTTCGGCCTCCGCCCGGTCATCGATGAGGCGGTACCCGGCTCCGCGGACGGTGACGAGCGAGTGCCGATCGAAGGGAGCGTCGATCTTGCGGCGCAAGACGCTGACGCGGGCCTCGACGAGGTTCACGTCGTCCGCCGCATCCGGCCACGCCTCCCCGAGGAGCGCCTCCTTGGACACGACGGTGCCGGCGGCTCGCGCGAGCACCTCGAGGATGGACCACTCGCGGGCGCCGAGTTCGACCGGCGTGCCCCCTCGACGCACGCGTCGGCGGCTGGCGTCGATGACGAGATCGCCGACGGTGAGCACGCTCTCGGCGAGCGCGGCCGGGCGACGCAGGAGCGAGTGGATGCGGGCGACCAGCACCGGATAGCTGAAGGGCTTGCGCAGGTAGTCGTCCGCGCCGCTCTGCAGCGCCTCCACCTCGTCGTACTCGCCGTTCTTCGCCGTGAGCACGATGACGGGCGTCGTGACCCCCTCCGCGCGCAGCCGGGCGCAGACGGCGTATCCGCTCAGCTGGGGCAGCATCAGGTCGAGCACGATCGCGGAGTAGGCCCCGGTGGCCGCCATCAGGTAGCCCGTGCGACCGTCGTGCACGCTGTCGACGGCGAAGCCCTCCGCGGTGAGCCCGATCGCCAGCACGTCGGCGAAGGCTCGCTCGTCGTCGACGATGAGGATGCGCATGGCCCCAGTGTCACACTCGCGTCGAGCCGGATGCTGACGCCGACGTCAGGGGACGTCAGGTGCGGATCAGCGACCCGCCCCGACGATGGCGCCATGGCTCATCGACTCGTGCTCGATCCTCCGGCCGCCCCTGCGCGCTCCCCCCGCCCGACGAGGCGGGTGGCGGGGCTCGACCGCGCCGCCGCACTGGGGTGGGGCGGCGCGATCGTGCTCGCCGCGGTCTTCGCCACCCTCTCGCTGCAGCGGCACGCGCAGATGAGGACGACCGGATACGACCTCGGCATCTTCGATCAGGGTGTGCGCGCCTACGCCGAGGGGCGCCTCCCCACGTCTCTGTTGAAGGGGATCGACTACCCGCTGCTCGGCGATCACTTCTCCCCCGTCCTCGCTGTGCTCGCGCCCCTCCGCCTCGTGTTCGCAGGCCCGGAGACGCTCCTGGTCGCCCAGGCCGTCCTGCTCGCCGTCGGGGTCGTGCCGCTCGCCACCTGGGCCGCTCGCACGCTCGGCCCGCGGACGGCGGTCGTCGTGGCGTTCTGCTACGGGGCGGCCGGGGGTCTGGCGCACGCGGTCGCGTTCGATTTCCACGAGATCGCGTTCGCCGTTCCGCTCCTGGCCTTCTCCCTCACCGCCCTCGGACGACGGCGCCTGGTGCCCGCGGCGCTCTGGGCGCTTCCCCTCGTGCTGGTGAAGGAAGACCTGGGACTCACCGTGGCGGGGATCGGCGTCCTCGTCGCGCTCTTCGCCGGACGATCCGATCGACGCGGGCGACGCTCGGGTATCGCCACCGCGGTCTTCGGAATCGCCGCCACGGCGATCGAGAGCTTCGCACTGATTCCCCTGTTCAACCCCGGCGGCACCAACGTCTACACCGGCCAGGTCGGACTCGGCACCGCGATGACCCAGCTCACGACGCTGGCGTCGATGGACGAGAAGCTCGCCACAGTGGCGGCGCTGCTGCTCCCGACGGCCTTCCTCGCGCTCCGCTCCCCGATCGTGCTCCTGGTCGTCCCCACCCTCGCCTGGCGGTTCCTGTCCGACAATCCCCAGTACTGGGGCACCTCGTTCCACTACGACGCGGTTCTCGTACCCGTCGTCACGGCCGCCTTCGTCGACGCGCTCCTCCGCCTGCGTCATCGCGGCGGGTGGGGCTGCATCCGCCACCGCGTCGCGCTCGTCGTGAGCGTCGCAGCCACCGCGGCGCTCCTCACGGCCTCCCCGCTCGCGCAGCTGCTGACGCCCGCGCTCTGGCAGCCCGATCCGCACGTGGCCGCCGCGCGCAGCATCCTGCGTCAGATCCCCGACCACGCGACCGTCGCGGCCACCAACTCGCTCGTGCCCCAGCTCACCGGACGAGCGGAGGTCGGCCTTCTCGGAATCGTTCCGATCGAGGCGAGCCTGCCCCGGTTCATCATCGCCGACACGTCGATACCCCGGCAGTTCCCCCTCGACGCCGACGACCTCGTCGACCTCTCCGCCCAGGCTCAGCGCTCCGGCTACCGCCTCGTCGACGCCGCCGACGGAGTGATCCTCCTGCAGCGCGTCGGCTGAGTTGCCGCGATCCGGGCTCTCTCCGGGGCGGGAGGCACCGGAACGCGGCAACTCAGGATGCTGCGGGGCTCAGCCGATGCGGATCAGCTTCTTGTTCACGAACTCGTCCGCGGCCAGCAGGCCCAGCTCACGGGACGTGCCGCTGCGCTTGACGCCGCCGAACGGCAGCTCGGGCGAATCGGCGAGCACGAGGTTGACGTAGACCATGCCGGCGTCGAGACGGTCGGCCACCCGCTCGGCCTGCTCGGCGTCGGTGGTGAACACGTACGACCCGAGCCCGAACGGGGTGTCGTTCGCGAGCTCCACCGCGGCGTCCTCATCGGCGACGCGGTAGACCGCGCCGACGGGGCCGAAGAACTCCTCCCGGTAGGCGTCCATGTCTCGGGTGACCCCGGTGAGCACGGTCGGCGCGAAGAACGCTCCGTCGCGCGTGCCGCCGGTCACCAGCGTGGCCCCCTGCGCGACGGCGCGGTCGACCTGCTCCGCGAGCCGCTCGGCGGCCACCAGCGACGACAGCGGACCGAGCACGGTGTCGTCGGCGTCGGGGTCTCCGACCTTCGCGCCGCTCATCTCGGCGGTGAACTTCTCCAGGAACGCGTCGTAGAGGTCGTCGACGACGATGAAGCGCTTCGCGCCGTTGCACGACTGCCCGGTGTTGTCCAGGCGCGCGCCGACGGCGGCCTCCACCGCGGCGTCGAGGTCGTCGGTGGACAGCAGGATGAAGGGGTCGGATCCGCCGAGCTCGAGCGCGACCTTCTTGAGGTTGCGCCCGGCGACCTCGGCGACGGCGGCTCCGGCGCGCTCCGACCCCGTGACCGAGACGCCGTGCACGCGGGGATCGGCGATGATGTCGGCGGCCTGCTCGTTCGTGATGCGGAGGTCGACGTAGGCGCCGTCGGGGAAGCCCGCGTCGCGGTAGATCGCCTCGATCGCGAGGGCCGACTCGGGGCACTGGGGCGCGTGCTTGAGCAGGATCGTGTTGCCGATCGCCAGGTTCGGCGCCGCGAAACGGGCCACCTGGTAGTACGGGAAGTTCCACGGCATGATGCCCAGCAGGGCCCCCAGCGGGGAACGGCGGATCACCGCGGTGCCCTCGCCGAGGATGTCGATCGGCTGGTCGGCGGTGATCCGATCCATCTGGTCGGCGTAGTACTCGGTGATGTCGGCGGCGAAGCCGACCTCCTCGAGCGCGGCCGCGTGCACCTTGCCCATCTCTCGCACGATGATCGCGGCGAGATCGTCGGCGCGATCGCGGTGCAGCTGAGCGGCGCGGCGCAGCAGCTCCGCCCGCTCGCCGGGTGCGGTGGCGGCCCAGGTCCGGGCCGCAGCATCCGCCCGACGCACCGCGTCGTCGACGGCCGCGTCGTCGAAGGTGTCGTAGGTGGCGAGGGTCTCGCCGGTGGCGGGGTTCACGACGGCGTAGTCGGTCATGGCTTCTCCGATCGGTTGGCTGCGGTCTGGCGCCGGCGACGAGCGCTCGGCGGGGCGTCGAGCGACAGGGTCTCGCCCCGGAAGAAGGCGGGACGACGGATCGCCTGCCACACCATGATGACGATCCCGAGCACGATGATGGTCACGCCGAGCACGAACACCAGCCCGACGCCGAAGACCGACGAGCCGCTGCCGTACTCGGGGTCCATGCTGTCGACCAGCGTCGTCACGAACAGCACCGCCAGGATCACCCCGCCCACGAGCGGGAAGAGGAACGTGAAGAAGACGTTGCGCGCCGAGTCGAACCACTGCTTGCGGAAGTACCAGACGCACGCGAACGCGGTCAGGCCGTAGTAGAAGCAGATCATCATGCCGAGGGTCAGGATCGTGTCGGTCAAGACGCTGACCGAGACGAACCGCATGACGGCATAGAAGACGGATGCGACGATGGCCGCCGCGATCGTGGCGTACCCCGGGGTGAAGAACCGCGGGCTGACCGTGGCGAACTTCGGCGGGAGCGCCCCGTAGTGCCCCATTGCCAGGAGCGTCCGGGCGGGAGAGACGAAGGTCGATTGGAGGGACGCCGCCGAACTCGTCAGCACCGCGAGCGAGACGAGGAAGGCCAGCGGCCCCATGATCGGTCCCGACAGGTGGAAGAACACGTTGTCGCTGATGTCGGAGTTGCCGAGGCCGAGCTCACCCGTGCCGACCCCCGCGAACATGATGAGCGAGATCGCCAGGAGCAGGTAGAGCACCACGATCGTGATGACCGTGATGGTCGCCGCGCGCCCCGGGGTCTTGTCGGGGTCTTTCGTCTCCTCGTTCATGGTGAGGGTGACGTCCCACCCCCAGAAGATGAAGATCGACAGCGAGAGCCCCGCGGCGAACGCGCTGAACGACGACACCGCGAACGGGTTGAACCAGCTCCAGTCGATGGGGGTGGCATCGAACGCGTTTCCCGAGGCCACGTGCACGATCGCGGCGATGGCGAAGACGACGAGCACGAGCACCTGGAAGCCGACGAGCACGTACTGCAGCTTCTGGGTCGTCTGCATGTCTCGGTAGGAGACGTAGGTGGCGCCCAGCACGAACAGCAGACAGACGATGACGTTGACGAGCGGGTCGGCCGCGATCTCGGCGATGCCCGGGTTGTTCGTGATCTGCGCGATGAGGAGGAAGAGGAAGTCGACCGCGATGCCGGCGAGGTTCGACAGCACGATCACGGTCGCCGCGATCAGGCCCCACCCCGCCATCCAGCCGATCCACGGGCCGAAGGCGCGCGAGGCCCAGGTGAACGACGTTCCGGAGTCGGGCATGCGGTTGTTCAGCTCGCGGTAGCCGAAGGCGACGAGCAGCATCGGGATGAAGCCCACGAGGATGATCGCGGGCACCTGCACACCGACCTCCGAGGCCGTCGGACCGAGTGCGGCGGTCAGCGTGTAGGCCGGCGCGATGCACGAGATGCCGATGACGATGGCGCCGATGAGGCCCACCGTCCCGGCCGAGAGCCCCTTGCCGGAGAGGCCGCCGGCCTCCGCGCCGGCGGTGGGGGCGAGCGGGGTGCCTTCTGGAGCGGTCATCGTCGATCTCCTTCGGTGGCGCGGGTACGGGGCACGACCAGGAGCGGCACAGGGAGCTCGTGCAGCATCTTCGCCGCGGTGGATCCGAGGAACAGCCGTCGCGGCTGCGCGAGGCGCGACGAACCCACGACCGCGATCTCGCCCGGGTCCCAGGCCGCGGCGCCGACGGCGTCTTCGATGCTCTCTCCGCGGGCGACGACGGCGTCGGCGGCAAGCCCCTCGGGCAGTGCTTCTCGCGCCCGGCCGAGTACGCCCTCGGCATGCTCGGAACCGGCGACGCGGATGGCGGCGGTGTCGAGGCCGGCGGGCAGATCGATCGTCTCGATCGAGATGAGCCGCAGCGGAACGGATGCCGCCGTCGCGAGCGAGACGCTCTCCTCCAGCAGCACGTCGGCGCCCGGGCGGGTGCCGACGAACGTGGTGACGCGAGTGAGCGCGGTCGCCGGATCGAGCAGCCGCGACCCCTCCGGGGCCAGCGCGACCGGCACGTCGGAGGAGTGCAACAGCTCGCTCGCGACGCTTCCGAGCCGGTGCCGGCCCCGGATCCCCCCGTTGGCCGCCCCCACGACGATGCAACGGGCACCGAGCTCGTCGGCCGCGGCGATGAGGCCCTCGGCGAACGACTCGGCGTACCTCAGGTGCGTGCGGTGGCGCGCCGCATCCGCGATCTTCTCGACCGCCCGCGCCAGCCACTCCTCCGCCTGCTCGCGGAGGTGCCGGACGTACCCCGCGTCGGGCGGCACGATGGCGTTGCGCGACTCGTCGGGGAGCACGAGCACGACCTCCAGCGGCGCGCCCGAGGCGCGGGCGAGGCGGGTGCCGAGGGCGAGGGCGTCTTCCCCGGCGTCGGTGGCGGTGTAGCCGACGACGATCGGCGCGCTCATGCGCCCGGCTCGCTCTCGGCGGCTTCGGAGCGCGAGGCCAGGATCTCGGATGCCGCGTGCCGCCCCATGCGGATCGCCCCGTCGACGTGCTGGTAGCCGGGGCCGGCGATGTCGCTGCACGCGAAATGGATCGCACCGACCGGCTCGCGCAGGTATCGGCCGTAGCGGGCGAGTCCGCCGATGTCGAAGCTCGCGGCGTAGGCCCCGCGGGTCCACTCCTCGGTGCCCCAGTCGCTCTCGTAGTACACGACCGGGCTCTTCGCCTCCTCGCCGTAGTAGTGCGAGAGGGAATCGAGGATGCGCTCCTTGCGCTCCTCGGCCGAGAGGCGGAACAGGTCATCGGCGGTGCGATCCGAGACGAAGCCGACCAGCGTGCCGCGCTCGTCGCCGTGGTTGCTGTTGTCGTACGCCTCGTGCGAGAGCTCGTAGGGGCTGAACGCGGTGCCCGACAGCCCCTTGTCGCGCCAGAACGGTGTCTCGTACACCGCGTGCACCTTGATGACGAACCCCATCGAGATGTGCTGGTGCATCTGGTGCTGCAGCCGGGGAAGCGGCGGCACGAACGAGATGCGCGGGTAGAGCACCGGCGCGAGCGCGAGGATCGCGTGGCGGGCACGTACGGTCATGCCGTCGGCGACGGCGACGACGCCTCCCCCGTTCGGCGAGGCGTCCCACTCGAGGGAGCGGACCGGCTGCCCGAGGAAGACGTCGTCGCCCAGGCGCTCCGCGAGGAGGAGCGGCACCTGCTGCAGCCCGCCCACGACCCGCTTGTCGAGGATGAAGTCGGCGTCGACGAGGTGGGAGTACGACCCGGCCGACGCCGCCATGAGCAGCGACGCCAGCAGCGAGAAGGAGTGCGTCGGCTTGGTCAGCATGGCCGATCCGGTCGCGAACGCGAGGTTGCGCACCGCCTCGTCGTCGTCGGTCTGCGCACGCAGCCAGGCGTCCCACGACACGGTGTCCCACTCCGCCGCCTTCTCGTGCGCCCACGGCCGATCGGGATCGATCTCCGCGACCATCGCGTCGAGGCGCTCGGTGATCTCGGCGATGGTGCGCTCGGTCTCGGCGCTGACCGGGAACATCTCTCCGGTGAAGCGGTGCGCCACACCGTCGGGGCCGACGTAGACGCTCTCGCCCTCGCGGTACCGGCTGAAGGTCTCGAGCCCGAGATCGGCGACGGTCTCGATGAGGGCGTCCTGATCGGGCGAGACCCACTGACCGCCGAGCTCGAGCATCGCGCCGTCGATGACGTCGGTCCACAGCCGCCCGCCGACGCGGTCGCGCGCCTCGAGCACCGCCACCGACAGCCCGGCCTTGCGCAGCTCGTTCGCGGCGGTGAGGCCCGCGGCCCCCGCGCCGACGATGACGACGTCTCTGGTGATCTCGGTCATGGACTGTGCCTTTCTTCGCTGAACGGTGTCGGTCGGGGCGCTGCCCCGGGCATGTCCCGATCCCTGCAAGGATTCGCCGTCTTCCTCACGCAGAGCGGGACATTGGTCCTGCTATGCGGCGGCGAGGGCGGCCGCGACGACGTCGAGGCCCTCGTCGAGCAGATGGTCGGGGATCGACAGGGGCGGGAGGAAGCGGATCACGTTGCCGTACGTGCCGCAGGTGAGCACGATCACGCCCTCGGCGATGCACGCCTTCGCCACCGCGCCGGCGAGCGCCGCATCGGGCCGGCCGGTGGTCGGGTCGACGAACTCCGCGGCGATCATGGCGCCGCGTCCGCGCACGTCGCCGACACGGGGATCGGATGACTGGATGCTGCGCAGGCGCCCGACGAGCACCTCGCCCAGCTCGCGCGCCCGGGCCGAGAGGTCTTCGTCCTCGAACGCCTGGATGGCGGCGAGCGCGGCGGCGCAGGCGATCGGGTTGCCGCCGTAGGTGCCGCCGAGGCCGCCGGCGTGGGCGGCGTCCATCAGCTCGGCACGCCCGGTGACCGCGGCGAGCGGGAGGCCGCCGGCGATGCCCTTCGCGGTGGTGACGAGGTCGGGCACGATGCCGAAGAGGTCGCTGGCGAACATCGCGCCGGTGCGGGCGAAGCCCGACTGCACCTCGTCGGCGATGAAGACGACGCCGTTCGCGCGGCACCAGTCGACCAGTGCGGGGAGGAACCCGTCGGCGGGCACGATGAAGCCGCCCTCGCCCTGGATGGGCTCGATGAGCACGGCGGCGAGGTTGTCGGCGCCGATCTGCTTCTCGATCAGCGAGATGGCCTTGGCCGCCGCATCCGCCCCGCTCAGTCCGTCGCGGAACGGGTACGACATCGGGGCGCGGTACACCTCGGAGGCGAAGGGGCCGAAGCCGCTCTTGTACGGCATGCTCTTCGCCGTCAGCGCCATCGTGAGGTTCGTGCGCCCGTGGTAGGCGTGATCGAAGGCGACGACGGCCTGTCGCCCGGTGGCCTTGCGGGCGATCTTCACCGCGTTCTCGACCGCCTCCGCGCCGGAGTTGAACAGGGCGCTCTTCTTCTCGTGGTCGCCGGGGGTGAGGCGGTTCAGCGCCTCGGCGACGGCGACGTACGACTCGTAGGGCGAGATCATGAAACAGGTGTGGGTGAACTGCGCGACCTGCGCCTGCACGGCAGCGACGACCGCGGGGTGCGCGTTGCCGACCGTGGTGACCGCGATGCCCGACCCCAGATCGATGAGCGAGTTGCCGTCGGCGTCGACGACCACGCCGCCGCCCGCTGCCACGGCGTGGATCGGCACCGTGTGCCCGACCCCGGATGCCACGGCCGCGGCCTTGCGGGCCAGCAGCTCTTGCGAGGCGGGTCCGGGGATGGGGGTGACGAGCCGGCGCTCCTGCGGAAGCGACGGGCCGCCGACGAGGGGGGCGTGATCGGTGAGGCTCATGGTCGGATGCTACGGACCGGGCCGCGCACCGCTGAATCGCCTCCGTGTACATTCGTCAGCGTCGATGTGTACGCACTGTCGAACATGCGCGTCGAGGAGGATCCCGTGGACCGAACGATCGATCGGCCGACGCTGCGCGCCCTGCTGGCGCGGGCCGACCTGCGGCTGACCCTCGCGACGGCACCGGACGACCTCGGGCCGGATGCCCTCGACCGCCCCGTGCAGTGGGTGCACAGCACCGACCTGCTCGATCCGACGCCGTTCCTCTCGGAGGGGCTCGTGCTGTTGACCACGGGCACCCAGTTCGTCGCCGCCCCCGATGACGCCGCTCTGTACGACGGGTACGTCCGGCGCCTGCGCGACCGGGGCGTGGCCGCGCTCGGGTTCGGCACCGAGGTCGTGCGCGACGGCATCCCCCCGCTCCTCCTCGCCGCCTGTCGCCGCGAGGGGATGCCGCTGTTCGAGGTGCCCTACCGCACCCCGTTCATCGCCGTGGCGCGCGCGAACGCCGAGACCATCGCCGCCGGCGACTTCGCCCGGCGCAGCTGGGCGCTCGCGGCTCAGCGCGCGGTGTCGTTGGCCGCCCTCCGTCCCGACGGCCTCTCGGCGACGCTGGCCGAGCTCGCCCGCCAGCTCGACGCCTGGGTCGGGCTCTTCGACCCGGCGGGGGCGCTGCGCCGCGAGCACCCGGCCGACGCCCTCGACGCCGAGACGCGCCGGGCGCTCGCGTCGGAGGTCGGGGCGGTGCTGCGGCGCGGAGCGCGCGCGGGCTCGTCGCTGCAGATCGGCGGCACACCCTTCTCGCTGCAGACCCTCGGCCGCGGAGGGCACCTCCGCGGCGTCATCGCCATCGCCGGCGGAGCGCTCGACGCCGAGGGGCGTGCCGTCGTGACCTCCGTCATCGCCCTCGCCGGTCTCGCGCTCGAGCAGAACGACGGGGTCGCCCGAGCGCGGGCGCTGCTGCGCGGCGGGGTCGTGCACGCGCTGCTCGCCGGCGACGTCGTGCTCGCGCGGCGCTTCGGACGGGAGCTGTGGGGCGGGCTCCCCTCGGCCCCTGTCGTCGTCGGGATCGCCGACGCGTCACCGGCGGCAGCCGACGCCGCCGCCGAGTGGCTCGAAGGACGCGCTGCCGAAGGGCCGGGAACGGTGCTGTTCGGCCGCGGGCCGCACGGGCTCGTCTTCGCCCTGGCCGAGCCGGCCGGGAGCCTCGCCGACGGGCTCGCCGACCGCTTCGGCGCGCGCGTCGGCCTGTCGAGCGCCGTGTCGTATGCGGCCTTCGCGCAGGGGCACGACGAGGCCTGGTCGGCGCTGCGGCGAGGCGGGGCCGGTGTATCGACGTTCGGCGATGTCGCCGCATCCGGCATCCTCGGTGCGCTCGACACCGACGTCGCCCGCCTGGTCGCCGCATCCGCTCTCGCACCCCTGGTCGACCACGACCGCGCGCACGGCACGGAGCTGGTCGCCACCGCCCGCGCGTGGCTCGAGAACGACGCGAGACTGGACGCGACCGCGACCGCCCTGGGCGTGCACCGCCACACGGTGCGTGCGCGCATCGGGCTGGTCGAGCGCACCCTCGGCACCGACCTGACCGCGTTCCCCGCCCGCGCCGAGCTGTGGGCGGCGCTGCAGGTCGCGCAGCGCTGACGCCGGTACCCGTCGAGAGTCCACAACACCCGGATGCTGCGCTCGCGCGCTCCGGGTGTTGTGGGCTTTCAGCGGCCGAACGGGGCGCCGCGGCCGAACGCGCGCTCGACGAAGCGCCGCGCGATGAGGGCGTGCGCCTCGGCGTCGGGATGCAGCGCATCGGGGAGAGGCAGCACCTCCGCGTCGGCCGCGCCGTAGAGATCGAGCCCGTCGAGGTAGTGCAGGTGCGGGTCGTCGGAGCGCGTCTCGACGACCGCGCGCAGCGCATCGCGGATCACCTCGAGCGTCAGACTCCCCCGCGCGACGTCGGCGGGCGAGCCGGTGGCGACGAACCGCACCCGGCCCGTGGTGAAGCTCGTCGGGTCGAACGCACCGGGGCCGGGCGTGGACTCGTGGATGCCGCAGAAGATCGGCGAGACCACGAGAAGGGGCGTGTCGGGGTGTCCGTCGCGGATCGTGTCGAGGAATCCGTGCACGGCCGGCACGAACGTGCGCAGGCGGAATCCATCGAGGTTCACGACGTTGATGCCGAGCTTCACGCTGATCAGATCCGCCGGAGCGTCGCGGATCACCCGCGCGAGGAACGGATCCACCTGAGCGCTGCCGCCCAGCCCGAGGTTGCGCAGCTCGATGCCTCCCGCCGCCCGCGCCGCGGCCACGGGCCAGATCTCGGTCGGCGCGACGGCGTTCGAGCCCTGGCTGATCGAGCTGCCGTGGTGCACCCACCGTCGCCGACGGTCGGTGCGCGGCGTGATCGGCGCGTCGGTGCGCAGTTCGACGAGATCGAGCGCCTCGTTGTGGGGCAGCCAGATCTCGACGACCTTCGATCCCGTTCCGAGTTCGACGACCCGCGTCGTGTGCATCCCGCCCGCGAGCGCGGTCGAGCCGCCGGTCTGCAGGTCGACCTCGACGCTGTCGCCCCCGGCCAGTTCGTCACGCCGCCGCAGCACACCGTCGACGACGACATCGATGCGCCCCCGTGGCCGATCGAAGCCCCGGTAGGCGACCCGCGACGGATGGGTGACGAGCTCGATCACCGTCGCCGCGGTCTCGAAGGTCAGGCACACCCCGGAGGGCTGAGCCTGCATCGAGAGCAGCTGCGGGTCGGGGAACTGCCGCCCCACCCACGCCGGCAGACGGTGCGGGGTGACGCCCCGCGCGACGGTCTCGAGTTCGGCCACCCCGCGGACGAGGTCGGGGGTGAACGGTGTGGAGATCATGAGTCGCTTCTTTCCGGCCACGAATCGAGGGCGCGGTCGAGGGCATCGATGGCCGCCGCCCACGAGGCGTCCTCGGGGTCGGGGCGGTGCACGAACGCTTCCGCACGGGTGAGGGCGAGGAAACCGCTGACGGTCGCCCCGACCAGCCGCGCGGCGTGGACGAGGTCGTCGTCGGGAACGCTGTAACCCCGCACGACGGCGAGGAGGAGACCGGCGACACGCGCCGCCTCGGGCGACCCGGCGACGGCCGGCGAGGCGGGTCGCTGCAACGCCGCCCATGCCCCGGGCCGCGCGATCGCGTAGTCGCGGTGGGCGTCGGCGAGGCCGCGGAGAGCGTCGCGTCCCGAGCGCCCGGCCACCGCCGCTGCCGTGCGCTCTCCCACCTCGCCGAGCGCGAGAACCTGCACTCCGTCGAAAAGCGGGCCGAGCCCCGCGACGTGTTCGTAGAGGCTGGCGGGCTTCACCCCGAGGCGCCGCGCGACCGCCGAGACCGTGACGGCGGCAAGACCGTCGGCGTCGGCGAGTGCGGCGGCATCGGCGATCACCGATGCGGTCGTCAGGTGGGCTCGGGGCATGCACCCGAACCTACACCCTGAAGGCTTTTACCTACAACCTGTAGGTAACGGTCATGAGGGTGTCACGAGCGAGATGAGCATCTCGGATGCTGCGAGGGTGCGGAACGCGGGATCGATCACCCGGCGGCAGCCGTCCAGCTCGACGGTGAACCCCTCGGCCCCGCTGCGCGCTCCGAGCGGCTGCGCGACGACGAACCGCGACGCGACCTCCGGGCAGTGGGCGCTCGCCTCGGCGGCGCCCGAGACCTCGGCGAGCGCGGCCGCCGCATCCGCCGCATCCAGAAGGAGAACGCCCGCGAAGACCCCCTCGTCACCGATCATGCGCACGCCGCCCTCCGTCGTGTCGGAGGCGTAGACGCACACGCGCAGTCCGTCCACGTCCACGTCCGCGGCGACGGGGAGCGCCGGAGGGTCGTGCGGGATCGTCGCGATGCTCTCGCCGGCCGGCGCGGCGCGCGGGGTCTCGAGGTCGGAGGTCAGCACATTCAGCACGGTGACGCTCGCACGCGTCTCGCACCCCGCGGCGACGGCCTCGGGCATCGAGAAGATCGACAGGGGCGTGAAGACCTCGTCGGCGACGACGAGCCGCGCGAGCTGCCCGTCGACGGCGTCGACCTTCGGCTGGCTGCACCCGGTCGACGGGTACGACAGGCGCACGAACCGGCCGGCGGCGTCCTCGGCCCACAGGTCGGGCGCGATGACCATGCTCGCCGCGCAGGCCCCGAACCAGCGCGGGTCGCTCGGCGCACCGAGCTCCGAGAGGAGCGGTGCGAGATCTCCCTCGAAGCGCTCGACGAGGGTGCCCGACCAGACGACGCCGCCGTCCAGCTCGCGCGTCGCGAACGGGCCGCAGCGGTACACCGCGACGAGAGCGAATCCGGCGGGGACGATGCCCGGCGTCGCAGACCCCTCGGCCTCACCCAGGGCGTCGGCGCAGACCATCTCGTCGACGATGCTCGCCTCGTCCCGCGGCTCGGGCGCGATGCCCGGCGCGCCCCCGCATCCGCTCAGCAGCAGCATTCCCGCGACAGCGCACACCGTCGCGATGACCGACCCTCGACGCATCGGCGCACCCCCCTCGTTCCACGCTAAACGTGCCGCGAAGGCCTCCGCGCAACAGAGCGATAACGATGCTCGGGACGATCAGCCGCCGGCCGGAACCCCGAAGACGTGCAGCCCCAGGTCGGCCGACAGGCGTTCGCTGACGACGCGGCCGCGCACGCTGGTGCCCTGCTCGTCGAGCGGCGGGCTCACGACCGCGGCCCCCAGAAGCCCGGGCACCGACAGCACGATGGCCCCCGACACGCTCGATTTCGCGGGCACGCCGACGGCGCGCATCCACCGCCCCGAGCCGTCGTAGACCCCGCACGTGGCCATCACCGACACCACGTCGCGGGCGACGCGCGTCGGCACGACCCTCTCACCCGTGACGGGGTTGACCCCGCCGAGCGCGAGGGTTGCGCCCATGACGGCGAGCGTCTGCGCGTCGACCAGCACCGCGCAGGCCCGGGCGTAGACGGCGACCGCATCGTCGGCTCCCACCTTCAGGGTGCCTTCCGCCCGCATGAGGTGCGCCAGGGCATGATTGCGGTCGCCCAGCAGGTGCTCGGAGCGCGCGACCTCGTCGTCGATCTCGAGATCGCGACCGGCGAAGGCCGACAGGCCCCGAACGATCCGTTCGGTGCGCGCGTCGGGATCGTCGCCGTCGACGAGGGCCGCCGTCAGGAGCGCACCGGCGTTGACCATCGGGTTCGGCGGACGCCCGGTATGACTCTCGAGCTTGATGGCATCGAACGCCTCGCCGGTCGGCTCGATGCCGATGCGGTCGAGCGCCTCGCCGTCGGTGTCGAGCAGCGCGAGCGCGAAGAGGAACGGCTTCACCGCCGACTGCACGCCGAACGCGACATCGGCCTGCGCGCTCGCGCGCACCGTTCCGTCGTCGAGCACGACGGCGATGCCGCACAGGTCGGGGCCGGCGTCGGCGAGCTGCGGGATGCTCTCGTCGACCGCTCCCCCCGTCTCGGGCAGGACGCGCTCGCGGAGCGCCTCGAGGTCGTACGCGCGGGGGTCTGCGGGACTCATCCCCCCAGACTGTCAGGGTCTCGGGATGCTGCGGGCCACCCGCTCGAGCGCCTCGGGCAGACGCTCGAGGATCGAGACGTGTCCGGCGCCGGCCACCTCGCGGAGGTCGGCACCCGGCACCGCGGCCGCGATCGACCGCGCGTGGTGCGGGGGGATGACGCGATCGGCGTCGCCCTGGTAGATCAGCGCCGGGACGGCGATGTCGGAAAGAGCGAACCCCCACGGCCGGGTGAAGGCGAGGTCGTCGTCGATGAGGCCCCACGGCCCGTCCCGCTCGGCCATCCCCGCATCGCGCCCCATGCTCCCCCACGGCCCCTCCAGGGCGGCGAAGTCCGCGGCGACGAACTGGGCCGGGTCGAACTCGTCGGTCTCGGCGAAGTGCGCACGAGCACCTTCGCCTTGCGTCGCCGCACGCAGCGCGCCCGGTGCCCGCATCCCCTCGAACCATCCGTCGTCGGCGACGAACGGAGCGGGCGAGGCGAAGGCCACCACGGCGACGACACGCTCGGGCATCGCCGCGGCGCACGCGAGCGCGTGCGGGCCGCCGCCCGAGGCACCGACGCTGACAACGCGCTCCGCGCCGCGCACGGCGAGCACCCGCGCAACCCCGGTGGCCACGTCGGCGCAGGTGCGGCCGAGAGCGCGCGAAGACCCGCCGTACCCCGGCCGCGCGATCGAGACGACCCCCCACCCGCGGGCGCGGGCCGCATCGAGCACGGGCGGCAGCACCGCGCCGGTCTGCGGCGATCCGTGGTGCCAGAGCAGAACCGCACCTCCGTCACCGGGCACCTCGTGCACGACGAGACCGTCGACGTGCGTCACCGTCGCATCCATCCGCCCAGGGTCGCATCGCGGGCCGAACGCGACAAGGCCGGCTCAGCGAACGACGTACCGGCGAGGCTTCCCCTCGCCGAGGTCGCCCACCCGCTCGACGCGGCGCACGGCGACCGGTTGTCCGAGGAGCGCGTGCAGCGCCCGGTGAATCGCCCGCTCGTCGCCACCGGCGATGGTCGCGGACAGTGTGCCGTCGCACGCCTGCTCGACCGCCCAGCCCCGCGCGCCGTGCGCCTGCAGCTGCTGGGTGAGGTCGACACTCGGCACCGCTCGCCCGTCGGAGGCACGGAAGACGACGTGCGCGCGCCCCTCGAGATCGGCGATCCCCCGTGCACCGCCCGGGAGCGCGACCAGTCGTCCCACGTCGCCGGTGCGATAGCGCACGAGGGGCAGGAGCGCGTTCTCTCCCGCCGTCACCACGATCTCGCCGGTCTCGCCCTCGGCGACCGGTCGATCATCGGGGCCCAGCACCTCGACATGCACCCGCCGGTCGAGCACCCGGAACGGACCGTCGTCGGTGCGCATGGCGATCGGGCGCGTCTCGTGCAGACCGTAGACATCGAACACCGGACAGCCGAACGCCTTCTCGAGCCGAGCGCGCAACGGGGCGGCGAGTGCCATCGCCCCCGAGAAGACGGCCAGCGGCCGCACCGCGGGCAGGAGGTCGGAGGAGAGCAGTTCGTCGAGGCTCGTCGGGTGCCCCGAGATCACCTGCGGGTCGGCGTCGGCGAGGAAGCGCGCGCGTGAGCCCGCGTCGCGCCAGGCGCTCGGGTGCAGGTTGAGCCGCGCCATCGGGCGGTGCGAGAACGAGCTCACCAGCGACAGGTACGTGAACGCCTGGCTCTGGTGCACGAGGTTCACCAGGGCGAACCGCCCGGCGTCGGGCTGCCAATCGACACCGGCACCGCGTACGAGATCGGCGAGCAGATGGAATCCGCGGGCCACCTCCTCGACGTCGTCGGGGATGAGGAGCGCGGCGCCGGTCGACCCGGAACTGGTGCCGTGCAGCATCCGGTCGAGGTCGGCGTCGAGCGGCACGAAGCCCGCGAGGTCATCGACCAGATCGGTGCGCGAGACGGTCGGGAAGTCTTCGAGTCGCTCCAGCCCCGTCATCCCGCGGTACCGGATCAGCCGGCGCGCTGTCGCGAGGTGCTCGTCGAGCCATCCGTCGCGCGGGAGGGGATGCCGCACCCGCTCGACCTGTTCCGCGGTGAGCCGGTCGCCCGTCGCGTGCACCCAGCGGGGGGCATCCGGATGCTGCCGCCACCGCGCGAGCTGCGCACGGCCCTCGTCGTCGAGAGTGGGCCAGCGCTCCTCGTCGCGGAGCACGGCCGCCGCGCCCGGGGCGTACTCGCCGAGGGTCAGCGACTCGCGCGCGTCGGCATCGTCGGTCTCATTCAGAGGAGTACCTCGCCGCCGCTTCCTTCGCACGGGCGTCGGCCAACCGGCGGGCGACCTCAGCCCGGTGCCGGTGCTCTTCGAACGCCTCGGCGAGCGCTCGATCGCGCTGCAACGAGTCTCGCGCGGCCAGGAGGGCTCGAGCGGTCACCGTGTCCTCGCCCGCGGGCAGGAAGCCCGCCCAGAGGAGGAACGTCCGCGCAGCCTCCTCGCGTCGGTCGTCGTCCGAGAGCCAGTCGAGAGGGTCGACGACAGGTGCGAGGCGCAGGGCGAGTGCGTCGACGGCGAGGGCCGAGCGGTCGGGGCGCAGCGGCGTCGAGTAGGCGCCCACGACCGCCTCGCTCGCGATCAGCCACAGGGCGAGAGCGGCCGCGGTACGCACACGCGGCTCGGTGGCGAACGCAAGGCACCCCAGGGCCGGGGGGCCCAGCACGTCGCCGGCGAGGGCCTCGATCGAGACCCCGTCGTCGAGGAACGCGCGGGGCGCGGTGGTGAGACGCGCGGCGACCTCGTCGAGCCCCGGACCGGGCACGGCGTCCGCCCACGCGACGTCGGCCTCTCCCCCGCGCTCGGCCCACATCGTCAGCGCCCGCGAGAGCGTGTCGTCGATCGGGTCAGCCATGCAGCACCTCCGCGAGCCGCGCGCATGCCGCGGGAGCCGCGTTCATGTCGTCGAGGTATACGACGTCGTAGCCGGCGCGAGCGGCGGCCCCCGCGACCTGCCGCCGGGGGTCGAGCAGCACGAGCGTCGCCGTCGTCAGCGCGCGGCGCACCGCGGCCGCGGTATCGGCGTAAGGCTCGTTGCCGACGCCGAACATCGACATCAGGCCGTCGTCCGAGAGCACCACGACGTGGCGGCGTATCGCGGGATCGCAGGCGCGCGCCCCCGCGTAGCGCTCACCATAGAGGTCGAGGGGAAAGGACGTGCCGCCGCGGAACGACGTGGTCAGGTCTCGGACGATCGCGACGTGATCCCGCGTGAACCGGGGGGATCCGGCCACCTGCCCGGTGCCGGAGAAGCTCGACACCCGCACCCGACCGCCGCCGCGCAGCACCGACAGCGCGAGGATCGTGCCGGCGAGCACCGCCGGCGAGCCGCGCCGGGGGTCGGGCATCGACCCCGACGAGTCGATGTAGAGGTCGAGTTCGAGGCCGGTCTCCGCGGGGATCGGGTCGTCGTCGAGCCAGGTTCGCTGCCGGGTGGTGACACCGGGTACGACCTGGGGCGCGACACCGAGGCTCGCCGGCCAGTCGATGTCGGCGAGGTCGTCGCCCACCTCCCACACGGCCAGCGGACCGGGGAGCCCCGCGTCGGGCTTCGCCGGCGCCCGCTGGGTGTACGGCCGCACCCAGGGTGCGGCCTCGGCGCGGTAATAGGCCGCCAGCACCGCGTCCTCGTCGGCGGTCTCGTAGAGCGCGAGCGTCTCCGCGACGCCGAATCCCTGTGCACCGGAGCCGCCCTCCTCGACGGGGGTGCCATCGCGCCCCGGAATGGCTCCCCGCATCCGTCCGTCCGCGAGCACGCGTCCGAGCTCAGCCGCCGTCGGTGCGGACCCGTCCGCCGCGCACGGGCGACCGGCCATCGAGCGGGACGTGCCGACGTCGTCGGACGCGGCGCGCTCGGCCTCCACGAGGTAGGGCGCGGCGAGTATCCCGAAGCGCAGCGCCCCACCCACGGGGTCGGAGGAGAAGGTGCGCACGAGGCCCGCCGCGAGGTCGGCGTCGAGCTCCGGCCGCGAGACGATGACCGCGTCGAGGGCGCGTGCCGCCTGCGCCGCCGCCGCCCGCGCCTCGCGCAGGGCGATCTCGCGCTCGCGGAAGCGCTCGGGGATCTTCGACAACGGCACCTCCTCGGCCGATCGCGCGGGCGCGATCACCGGCGGCGGCGGCGGAACGGCCGGGCAGAGCGCACCGGGCACGAGCTGCCAGACGAGCTCGTAGGTGCGCCGGTACACCCACCACAGCCGGTCGCCGCTGTCGAAGCCGGGTCGTGTGGTGATGCGCATCGCCCGCACGATGCCGGGCTCGCTCGCGGCACGACGGTGCTGCAGCAGAGCGAGGCGCGCGTTGACCAGCAGGTCGTTCCACATGTTGGCGAGGTAGGCGGCGTCGTCGGCCCGCACCTGGCAAGCCCCCGACGCCTGAAGGGCCCGCGCCATCTGATGGCGGATCTTGAGCCCGTCGACGCGAGTGCTCGGCGCGAGCACGTGATGACCGAGCTCGTGCGCGAAGACGCTCTCGATCTCGCCATCGACCCCCACCGACGCGACCATCGCCGGGTCCACCGACACGGCCGGCGGGAAGGAGAACCACGCGAACGAGCCGGCGCGGTCACCCTCGCCGGGCACCAGCCGCACGTCACTCATCCGCACCCCCCAGGTGCGCTTGGCCGCCTCCCATGCCTCCCGAGCCTGCGCGTCGAGGGGCACTGCCGCGGCGGGTCTCACGCGCTCTCCCGCACGTGCACCCACGCGAGATAGCTGTCGGGGCGGGTGACCAGCGACACGCGGGCGGTGCGCACCGCGGCGGAGGGCGTGGGGGTGTCACCGGTGCGCGTCACCCGCGAACCCCATACGTCCGCGTCGACCCGCCACCAGGTTCCCCCGGTACGCACAGCGAATGCCGAGGGTCCGGATGCGGCGACCGCGGCGACCGGCGGCCCGTCCGCGGGTCGCGCGACGATGGGCTGCAGCGTGCGGGGGTCGGTGGGGGGCTCGATCCACGTCCCACCGAGCCCGGCGAAACCACCGACCGCGCAGACGTAGCCGTTCCATCGCGCGCGCTCGGGCCACCAGAACCGATCCTCGGCCTGGCGCGCGAGGAACTCCGGCACCGTCTCGGGGTCGAGACCGAGCGCGCCCCCGGCGACGGCCCGTGTGTCGCGACGGCCCGCGAGCGTGCGGAGGCGAACCAGGGCGTCGTCGCGGAGCGCGAGGGCACCCGCGCGCCACGCGGACAGGGCGATCGCGGCGCGTGCGACCTCGGCATCGCCCGGTCCGGCCGCGAGAGCGGCGGACAGCCGGCGAGCGAACCGGTCGGCGTTCCCGCCGAGGCGGGCGACGTTCGCCGCGACGGTGTCGAGATCGACCCCGTCGACGAGGGGAGCGTCGCCGACACCGGGATCGGACGCATCGTCGGCGAGGTGCCGCGGCCAGCCGATCATCGCGACTCTTCGGCCCAGCGGAGGTAGGCGCTGTAGCGCTGGTGGAGGTACTTCAGAGCCGTCAGGTCGTCGAAGTCACGGCCGTAGAGCTTCCCGGTCGCAGCGATGCGGCGGATGAGCCCCTCGACCTCGGTCAGGCGACGCTGGGCGTCGACGCGCGACACCCCGTCGAGTCCGCGATCGAGCTGGTCGAGTAGGTCGGCGATCGGATCGGCGTCATCGCGACCGAGGGCGTCGTACTGCCTGCACGACACGGCGAAGAGGTCGGCGAGCCAGCTGGCCGTATCGGTGAGCAGCTCGCGCTCCGCTCCGACGTCGAAGCGCGGATGGGTGGTGTGGGGCAGGAGCTTCCCCCGCAGCACGAACGGGAGCACCGCGGCAACGTCGTCGAGCCCGACCTCCCCTCGCCCGCGGAACCACGCCACGGCCTTCGCGTAGACCACGAGGGTCTGCAGCGACCGCACCGACAGGCCGTTGAGGGTCTGCGAGCCGAGGTCGACTGCGAGATCGGCGCCGCTGTTGGCCTCGATCGCCTCGCCCACGCGGCCACCGGCAGTGGTGACGGTGTCTTTCGTCCGGTATTCGAAGCGCCTCCCGCCCTGCTGGACGAACTCGAACTGACCGAGGAAGAACTCCAGCCGTCGGCGTACAGCGGCGGGGATGGGCACCGCGCGGATCGCCGCGCGCATGCGCGTCTGCTCCTCGGGGGCGAAGACGATCTCCTCCGGCACGTGCTCCTCGGGTTTCTCGCCCGCCTCCACGCGCGTGACGAGTTCCGAGAAGAACCGGCTGTTGAACCCCGCCGCCGGCACCGTCACGTCCATCCGATCGCGCAGGGCCTGGATGACGGGGAACGTTCCACCGCCGGCGTCGTCGTTCGCGGTGAAGAACCAGCTCTCCACACCCGAGTCGGGGGCCGTGCGACGCAGCTGGTCATGACTCTCGACGTACCCCTCGGCGACCATCGTGAGCAAGGCCGACTGCGTCTTCGTGGGGATGCGGTTGTACTCGTCGATGATCTTCACCGGCCGCGAGAGCCACTCCCGCCACGCGATGCGGATCTCGGAGAGGCTCTGGGCGTTGACGAGATCGCGAGGCAGCGGGATTCCGACCAGGTCGCTCACCGTCAGCTGCGGTTGGCCCTGCTGAACGCCTCGCCGCACCTCCTCGGAGGTGGACCCCGCGATCACGCCCATGAGAACGGCGACCGTCGTCTTGCCGCGCCCGGGGCCGCCGATCAGCAAGCACTTCCCGCCCACGGCGAAGCTCAGCAGCGGCAGCAGGACGTTGGAGGAGAACGACGCGTCCGTCGGGAGCGTCAGCGCCGCCCCGGCGTCGCCGAGCTCGAACGACACGGGCGAACCGACCGAGAACTCCACGTCGTAGTAGGGCGAGATCACCGCGCGATTGACGATCCAGTAGTAGGCCTGGCGCAGCTTCTCGTCGAGCGCGACGGGGTCGGCCGCATCCGTCGCCACTCGCAGAAGATCGTCGACCGACAGCTGAGCGATACCGTCATCCGCGGTTGGGGCCGTGGGAGCGGCAGAGACCCGGTGCCAACGATCAGACATCGCGCCAGCCTATCCAGCGGTGCGCGCGGCGGCTTCGAGTGCGACCTGCTCCGCCCACGGACGCGCCTCGAGCGGGAGAGCGAACGACGAGCTCTGGGCGACCGCCGTTCGGATCGCCGGGAGCGCCGCGGCGACCCGGGTCGGCACGTCGCCGCGCACCTCGATCCAGGGGACTGCGGATTCCGCGAGTGCGACCCGGAACCGCTCCTGCATCGCGTGGCGGATGTGCTCCCCGTCGCGCATGCCGTCCTGCACGAACGGGATCTCGTCTCCCGTGAGCACGTACAGCACCGGTCGGTGGGACCGCGCTCGCGAGAGGAGGCGAGGAGCCGGCGCACCCACGTAGCGCTCGTGCCACAGGGCGGTCGCCAGCACGTCGGTGTCGCAGACCAGCACGGGCGTCGGCATCGTGCGCAGCGCCCGGCGTTCGAGCTCGATCTGCCGGTCGACGATGAGGTCGAACTCGTCGGAGCGCCACGGGGCGTCCAGGCCCCCCTCGCGCACGACCGAATGCTCGCGCCCGTATTCCGGCACCCACGAGGTGCCGAGCTCTGCGGCGAGGGCCTCGGCCAACGTGGTCGACCCCGTCGACTCGGCCCCGAGCACCACCACACGCGAGCCCAGCCACTGCCGCGCAGCGGGCGAGAGCTCGTGCCAGTGCGCGGCCAGGTCGGCTCGCACGTCGGTGCCCGAGACGGGATTGAAGCCGCGCCCCGGATCGACGCGACGCCAGGCCGCGCCCAGTCGCCGGGCGAGCTCCTCGCCGTAGGGGTCGGAGCTGAACACGGCGTCGACAGGTGCGTCGAGCAGTCCCGCGATCAGTTCGGTGTGGGCCTGCCACGCGGCATCCGAATCGAAGTCGACCGGCGCGTCGTCGAGGGCGGCCACGACGCGCGCGGTCGGGTGCTCCTCCCCCACCCACTCGGCGCGAACGTCGAGCGGGATCGTCTCGACCGAGGAGCCGAGCACCTGCACGGTCACGCGATCGCTCGCACGCAGCGCCGCCCGGATGAGCGCGGAGTGACCGGAGTGGAGCGGATAGAACTTGCCGATCACCAGCGCGTGGGCGAAGCGCTCAGCCACGGGCGACCGCCGCGCTCTCGGGGACCTCGACGGCGCCCCGCTCGATGCGTCGCCACGACAGCAGCCCGTAGACGCAGAGCCCGATGAACACGACGTAGAGCGCCGCGGTGATCGCGAGCCCGGTCGCCAGGAACAGGATGACGGAGGCCACATCGACGCCGATCCAGACATACCAGTTCTCGAGGCGTTTGCGGTTGAGCAGATACTGCGCGACGAGGCTGCCCGACGTGGTGGCGGCATCCGCGAGCGGAAGGGTCGAGTCGGTGAACGTCGACAACAGCCACCACAGCAGTGCAGCCCCCGCGACACCGGCGACGACCACCCACGGCCACGCGCGCCGCGGTGTGCGGGCCACGTAGAGACGGTCCTGCTCGACGCCGCGCGCCCAGTGCAGCCAGCCGTGGATCGCGAAGCCGAGGTACACGAGCTGGAGCCCCGCCAGGGCGTACAGCCCGGTCGCGCCGAAGAGGACGACGAAGACGATGTTGTTGGCGATGCCGATCGGGAAGGTCCACACGTTCCGGCGCGCGGCCAGTGCGACGCACGCGAGGCCGGTCGCGAATCCCAGAATCTCGGTCCAGTAGGCCAGCACCCAGTCGATCACCGGCTAAGCCTAGGCAATGACACAGGGTGCGCCCGCCGGCGGACGAGCGCACCCCGCGCCGTTCACGCGTCCAGCGTGGCGCCGCCGGAGGCGATCAGGTCGCGGTACCAGAAGAAGCTCTGCTTCTGCGTACGGTTGCCGGTTCCCTCACCGCGATCGTCCAGGTCGACGTGGATCAGGCCGTAGCGCTTCTCCATCTGCGACGTGGAAGCGCTGACGATGTCGATCCCGCCCCACGTCGTGTATCCGAGCAGGTCGACGCCGTCTGCCATCGCCTCGCGCACCTGCTCCAGATGACGCCGCAGGTAGTCGACGCGGTAGTCGTCGCCCACCGAGCCGTCGTGCGCGACGCGATCGGTCGCGCCCAGCCCGTTCTCGACGATGAACAGCGGAACCTGATAGCGGGTCCACAGATCGGTCAGGGCGATGCGCAACCCGATGGGATCGAGGTGCCACCCCCACTCCGACGTCTCCAGGTGGGGGTTCTTCACCGTGCTGAACAGGTTGCCGCCGGTGGCGCCGTACTTCTCCGGTTCGACCGCGGAGACCAGCGTCATGTAATAGCTGAACGACAGGAAGTCGACCGTGTTCTCGGCGAGGATCCTCTCGTCGTCGGGCTCCATGACGACGTCGATGCCGTTCTCGCGCCAGAAGCGGCGGACGATGCCGGGGTACGCGCCGCGCACCTGCACGTCCGTGTGGGCGAGGTTCATGTCGTTGTCGTGCTGGGCCTGCTGCACGTCCGCGGGATCGGACGTCGCGGGGTAATGCAGCATCCGCGCCAACATGCAGCCGACGCGGTAGGACGGGTCGATCTCCCTCGCACGCGCCGTGACCAGGGCGCTCGCGACGAACTGGTGGTGCAGCGCCTGGTGGGCGCGACCGGTGCGACCGGGTGATCCGTCGTCGACGACCCCACCCCCCGTGTAGGGCTCGATGATCGTCGTGTTGATCTCGTTGAAGGTCAGCCAGTAGGTGACGAGGCCCCGATAGCGGCGCAACACCGTGTCGGCGTAGCGCTCGAAGAGACCGATGACACGACGGTCGGCCCAACCGCCGTACTCCGTGACCAGGTGCAGCGGCATCTCGTAGTGGGAGAGGGTCACGACGGGCGTGATTCCGCGCTCCTGCAGGCGGCGGAAGAGCCGCTCGTAGAACGCGAGTCCCGCCTCGTTCGGCTCTGCCTCCTCCCCCGTCGGGAAGATCCGGGTCCACGCGATCGACATCCGCAGCGCCCGGATGCCGAGTTCGGCGAACAGCTCCACGTCCTCCTCCCAGCGCTCGTAGAAGTGAGACCCGCGCCGCTTGGGGTAGTCGGCCGTGCCCGCGGTCGTGGCCGCCTGCGCGATCCGCTCCGGGTTCGGGCTCATGAGCGCGTGCAGCTCCACGTAGTCACCGGGGCGGGCGAACGGCACGACGTCGGCCTGCGACAGGCCCTTGCCGTCGACGTCGTACGCGCCCTCCGCCTGGTTGGCGGCGAACGCGACTCCCCAGAGGAAGTCATCCGGGAAAGCGGTGCTCATCGGCCGACCTCCGCGCCGTCGGCGGTGAGGCGGTTCGGATCGAGCGCGAAGATGGGCGCGCCGACGTCGAGGAACCCGGGCGCGGCAGGAGTGACGTCGCCGTCGAACCCACCCGTGACCACGACGATGACCGACGTGTCGTGGGTCTTCCCTACCTCGGCGATATCGACGGTGACGAGCTTCTGACCGGTCGTCACTCGGTCGCCCTGCGCGACGTGCGCGGCGAAGCCTCTGCCCTCGAGCGCGACGGTGTTGATGCCGACGTGGATGAGCACCTCGACTCCGTCGTCGGTGCGGATCCCCAGCGCGTGGTGGGTCGGGAAGAGGGCGACCACCTCGCCCGAGACGGGCGCGACGATGTCACCGGATGCGGGGACGATCGCGACACCCGGACCCATCACGCCGTCGGCGAAGATGCGGTCGGGCACATCGGCGAGCGGGATGAGCCGCCCGGCAGCCGGGGAGACGATGGTGCGGCCCTTCTCGGGGAGCGCGGGCGTGGCCGGTTCGATCGTCGTACCGGCCGCGTTCGCGTAGGCCGACTCGTTGAACCCGAACACGAGCGTCATCACGAGAGAGACCACGAACGCCAGGACGATGGCGACGATAGCCCAGACGAACGTCTCCCCGACGAGCCCGGGGAGGCCGGGGATGCCGCCGTTCCCGGCGAGCACGTAGGCGTTCACACCGAACCCCAGGCTGACCGCACCGCCGACGGCGCCGCCGATCATCGTCGCGTAGAGGGGACGACGCAGCGGCACCACGAGCCCGTACAGCGCGGGCTCGGTGACGCCCATGAGAGCCGTGAACGACGTCGACAAGGCCAGCGAGGTGAGCGTCTTCGACTTCGCCCGGATCGCGACGCCGAGGGCGGCCCCGGCCGTGGCGAAGGTCTGGACGTAGGTCAGCGGAAGGAACTTGTCCACACCGGTCTGCGCGAGGTTCGTCAGGATGAAGGGCACCAGCGCGTAATGCATGCCCGTCATGATGATCAGCGGCAGGAGCGCACCGATGATCGCGCCCGCGATCGGGCCGCCGTTGGACAGCCCCCACGTGATACCGCCGGAGATGCCGTTGCCGACGAAGGTGCCGATCGGACCGAGGAGCAGGAGCGTGATCGGCGTGACGACCACCAGGGTGATCAGCGGCACGACCATGAGGCGGATGATGCGGGGGATGATGCGGTTGAGGCCGCGCTCGACCCACGACATGAGGTAGACCCCGAGGAGCACCGGGATCACCGAGTACGAATAGGTCACCGCCGTCACCGGGGCACCGAGGAAGTCGATCGCCTCGCCCGATCCGAGCGCCGTGATCAGCGCGGGGTAGACCAGCACGCCGGCCATCGCCACCGCGACGTACTGGTTGGCGCCCAGCTTGCGGGCGGCTGTCATCGCCACGAGCACCGGCAGGAAGTAGAAGGCGGCGTCGCCGATCGCGCTCAGCACGAGATAGGTGCCGGAGGTGACGTCGATCCACCCCGCGAAAGCGAGGAGCGCGAGGATCCCCTTGAGCAGACCGGCGCCCGCGATGGCCGGGAGGATCGGCGCGAAGACGCCGCCGATGAAGTCGAAGAACCGTTGCGCGGGGTTGCCGCCCTTCTTCTTCGCACCGGCGGCGGGCTCCGAGCCCAGCCGCGGTTCGCGGGCGACGACCGCATCGAACACCTCCGAGACCCGGTCGCCGATGACGACCTGGTACTGGCCGCCGGTGTCGTTGACGCCGACCACCGTCGGCACGGCCCTGAGAGCGGCTTCGTCCGCCTTCGTGTTGTCCTTGAGGGAGAACCGCAGCCGGGTGATGCAGTGGTACACGGAGTCGACGTTGTCGGCCCCGCCGACGCCGGCGAGGATCGTCTCGGCATCCTTGGTGTATTTCATGTCGAACTTTCTCGATGGGAGGGGCGGCTGACGCGGACGATCCTGGCGCGCCGGGGAGTCGGGTCAGACGAACCGGCTCACGTGCATCGCGATGTAGACCTTCTCGGTCGGAGTCATCGCGTGGGAATGGGTGTCGCCGACGTACGCCTCGATGCGGTCGACGCCGGTGAAGACCTTGGGGAGCTGACGGCGGAGGATCTCGAGCAGTTCGCGGTCGTCGCGATCGATCGCCGTCCCCGAGAGAACGCGCTGCGCGAAGTAGCGGATGTGCGTCGCGAAGCGGGCGTAGGCGGGATCGGACTCGTCGTACGAGATTCCGAAGTGCAACCGGACGATGTCGAGGACGTCCTGCGTGAACCTGGTCAGCCGGGCCGCCGATCCGTCTCCGCCGCCGACCTCCGCGGTGATGAGGTGCAACGCGATGTTGGCCGCTTCCTCCGCGGGCATGACGGTGCCGGTCGCGGACTCGACGAGCGCCAGAGCGTGGAGGGCGACGGCGTACTCCTTCGGGTAGAAGCGCCTCACCTCGCTGTCGAGAGCACTGGCGAGACTCACCTCGCGGTGCACGCGCTCGATCGCGAAGGCCAGATGGTCGGCCAGGGCGGGGTAGATCGAGTCACTGAGCTTCTCGGTCAGATGGGCGCGTGCATGGGCGACGATCTCAGCCGTCGCCGAGAGCACCTCGGCCGGGACGTTCGCCGCGACGCGGGCGAGGTTCGTCCCCTGAGCGCTGTCCTCGAGACGGAAGATCTTCTCGACGGCCGACGCATCGATCGTGTCGCCGGGCTTCGCGTGGAAACCGATCCCTCTGCCCAACACGATGACTTCGCGCATGGCGTCGTCGAGCGCATCGACGACGCTGTTGTTCAGCACACGGCGGATGATCATGGCAATACCTCGAGATGTGGGGAGGAACCGATCATCTGTGACCGGACCCGAGTATTGCCCGCTCAGCGGTAACAAGCCGCGATCATCATAACCCTTTCCCCGCAGCGGCTGCTGCTCGACCGCGGACCGCGCCGGATAAGCTCGGGGCGTGACGACCAGCGCCCCCTCCTCCCGCACACCCGCCCTGTCGAACAAGCTGAGCGCGATCGCCGAGTCGGCGACGCTCAAGGTCGACGCCAAGGCGAAGGCACTGCAGGCCGCAGGCCGCGACGTGATCTCGTACGCCGCGGGCGAGCCCGACTTCCAGACCCCGTCGTTCATCGTGGATGCTGCGGCCGAGGCGCTCTCCGACCCCGCCAACTACCGCTACACCCCCGCGGCGGGGCTCCCCGTGCTCCGCGAGGCGATCGCGGCGAAGACGCTGCGCGACTCGGGCTGGGAGGTCAAGCCCTCCCAGGTGATCGTCACCAACGGCGGCAAGCAGGCCGTCTACCAGGCCTTCCAGACCGTGGTGAACCCGGGCGACGAGGTGCTGCTGCCCGCGCCGTACTGGACGACCTACCCCGAGGCCATCGCGCTCGCCGACGGTGTTCCCGTCGAGGTGTTCGCCGGCGCCGACCAGGACTACAAGGTCACCGTCGAACAGCTCGAGGCAGCTCGCACCGACCGCACGACCGTGCTCGTGTTCGTCTCTCCCTCGAACCCGACCGGTGCCGTCTACACGCCCGAAGAGACCACGGCCATCGGCGAATGGGCGCTCGAGCACGGCCTGTGGGTCATCAGCGACGAGATCTACCAGAACCTCGTCTACGACGGCGCTCGCGCGGTCTCGATCGTCGAGGCGGTCCCCGCCCTCACCGGGCAGACGATCCTCGTCAACGGCGTCGCGAAGACGTACGCGATGACCGGGTGGCGCGTGGGCTGGATGGTCGGCCCCGCCGAAGCGATGAAGCTCGCCGCCAACCTGCAGTCGCACCTGTCGTCGAACGTCAACAACGTCGCCCAGCGCGCCGCCCTCGCCGCTCTCACCGGCCCGCAGGACGAGGCGGAGCAGTTCCGCCTCGCGTTCGACCGTCGTCGCCGACTCATCGTCGAAGAGCTCTCGAAGATCGACGGCGTCACGGTTCCGAACCCCCTCGGCGCCTTCTACGTGTACCCCGACGTCACCGGCCTGCTCGGCCGCGAGTGGGCGGGCAAGACCCCCACGACGACGCTCGAGCTCGCCGACCTCATCCTCGACGAGGCCGAGGTCGCCGTCGTCCCCGGCGAGGCCTTCGGACCCAGCGGCTACCTGCGCCTGTCGTACGCGCTCGGCGACGCCCAGCTGCTCGAGGGCGTCCGACGCCTCCAGCGCCTGTTCGCGTAGCATCCGCCCGCACATCGACGGCGGGAGCGTCCCTCGACGTCACGGCCGCCGAGCCCGTCGATCGGCCCGGAAGCCTCGCTAGAGGTCGACGCCGACGAGCACCGGTTCGGGCTGCAGCAGCAGGCCGAACTCGGCCTGCACGCGCTGCTGGGTGAAGCGCGCGAGCTGGGCGATCTCGCCGGCGCTCGCTCCGCCCCGGTTGGTGACGGCCAGGGTGTGCTTCGTCGAGAGTCCCGCCCGGGATCGCGGCAGAGAGAACCCCTTGCCCAGCCCGGCATGTTCGATCAGCCACGCCGCGCTCACCTTCACCTCGGTCGCGACCGTGACGGGCGGCGGCACCACGCCGTCGAAGGCGGCCAGGGGGATCACCGTCACCGGGTCGACGTACGGTGCGAGCGGCCAGCGCGGGCACTCCGCGGGGAGCGTGCGGGCGAAGGCCTCCGAGACGATCGCGTTCTGGAAGAACGACCCCGCGCTCCACGTGTCGGGGTCGGTGTCGTCGAGCACCATGCCCTTCCGAGCGCGCGTCGTCAGCACGTGGTCGCGGATCCACGAGAGCGAGACGGATGCGTCGGGCTCGAGCCCGAGCGCCGTCCGCAGCTGGTCGCCCGCCACCGGGATCTCCCCCGCGCCGACGACGGCGAGTTCGAGGGTGATCGACAGCACGACCGCCGGACGCTCCGGCACCGAACCGTAGTGGTGCTTGAGCACAGAGGTGCGGAACCCGAGTCCGAGGTCGGCGGCAGCGACGACCGAGACGTCGCCGGTGGCCTCGTCGATCAGCTCGACCTCGACGAGGGTCTGCACGATCTCCTGGCCGTAGGCGCCGACGTTCTGCACGGGCGCGGCACCGGCGGTGCCGGGGATGCCCGACATGGCCTCGATGCCGGCGAGGCCGTGCGCCACGGTGTACGCGACGAGGGCGTCCCAGTCGTGGCCGGCCTGGACGCGCAGCCGCAGCGTTCCGGGGCGCGAACCGGGGAGCGGTTCGATGCCCGTCGTGCGCACCCGCACGACGGTGCCCTCGAACGGCTCGTCTCCGACGAACAGGTTCGACCCGCCCCCGATCACGAGCCACGGTTCGCCCGCCGCCCAGAGTTCGCGCAGCTCCGTGACGAGCTCGTCGGTCGTTCCGGCCTCGAACATGCGAACGGGCGCGGCACCCGTGCGCAGCGTCGTCAGACGGGCGAGTGCGACGGGTTCGATCTCGGGCATGGTCAGGCCCGACGCACCCGCACCTGGGCCTTGCCCAGGACGGTGGTCGAAGCGGCGGTGACCGTGAGATCGATGCGAGCGGTGTCGTCGTCGAGCGCGCCGACCTTCGCCGTGACGTGCACGTCGGCGCCCGCCTCGGCGTCGACCAGCACCGGGCGGGTGAAGCGCACGCCGTACTCGAGGACGCGCGACGGGTCGCCGAGCCAATCCTCGACGGTGCCGATCGCGATCCCCATGGTGAGCATGCCGTGGGCGAGCACGCCCGGGAGCCCGACGGCCACGGCCACGTCGTCTCGATAGTGGATGGGGTTGAAGTCGCCCGAGGCCCCCGCGTACCGCACCAGCGATTCGCGGCTCAGGTGCACCGAGCGCTCGGCGATCACGTCGCCGACGGTGAGATCGGTCATGCCGCGCCCTCCCCCACGAGCAGCACGCTCGTGGCCGTGACGACGTGGGCACCGTCCGCGTCGACGATCTCGGCATCGCTGGTGACCATCGCGTTGCCGCCGAGGGTGCGGATGCCGCCCACGGTCAGGGTCGCCGTCAACTCGTCGCCCGCGATGATCGGACGGCTGTAGCGGAAGCGCTGTTCAGCGTGCACGAGGCGCGAGAGCTCGATGCCCGATTCGGGCTCGGCGAGCAGCTGCTGGAGCGTGATGTCCTGCACGACCATCGCGAACGTCGGGGGCGCGACGACGTCGGCGTAGCCTAGGGCCCGGGCGGCCTCGGGATCGCTGTGCTGAGGGGCCTCGGCGAAGACGGCGCGCGCGAACTCGCGCACCTTCTCTCGCCCGACCAGGTAGGGAGGGGTCGGCGGGAAGACACGGCCGACCAGATCGGGATTCACGGGCACGGCACCATCCTACCGAGCCGCATCCGAACTCCACCGGCCGCGGAACGCGCGCGACGTCAGCGCTGGTGGCGTCCGCGGATCGCCTTCATCGCCATCTGCACGGAGATGAAGACCAGGAACGCCGCGAACAGCACGTTACCCACGAACGGGTCGACCAGCGTCGCGATCCACGCGCCGAGGGCGGTCGTCGTGCACGCCGCGAGGCCGATCATGGCGGCGGCGCGCAGGTCGACGTTCTTGCGGCGGAGGTTGCCGACGGTGCCCGAGATGGCCGTGGGAATCATCATGAGCAGCGACGTGCCCTTGGCGATCAGGTCGCTCGTCCCGAAGAGCAGCATCAGCGCCGGCACGACGATGATGCCGCCTCCGACGCCGAGGAGCCCCGCCAGGATGCCGGTGATCACACCGAGCACGGCGAGCCCCGCTCCGCTGAGCCAGGTGAGCTCCAGCTCGGCATCGCGCGAGGGGATGATGAAGAACAGGCTCGCGATGACGACCACGAGGAACGCCACGAACGCCCACCGCAGCGCCGTCTGCGACACCTTCGGCAGCAGCCAGGTGCCGATCTGCGCGCCGATCACGGCGCCGACCGCGAGGATGATCGCCGGGATCCACGCCACCGAGCCGTGCACGGCGTAGGAGATCACTCCCACCGACGCGGTCGGAACGATGGCGGCGAGCGACGTGCCCGCGGCCAGGCGCTGGTCGAAACGGAGGATCAGCACGAGGAGCGGCACGATGACCGTTCCGCCGCCGACCCCGAACAGCCCCGAGAGGAGGCCCGCGAGCAGGCCCACCCCGATGCACGTGATCACGAACCGGGTGCCGCGCCGCGGCTCAGGGGAAGAGGTCATGCGTCTCGCTTCGATCGCGGCCCCGGGCTGGGCCGCGTCCACCCTACAGCCGTGTTTCGGCGGTCGAGAACGCGAGGCGCCGGGGAAGAATACGACCCCCGGCGGGAAAGCCTCTCCGCCGGGGGTCGTCATCCCCGCGCGGCCAGAAGGTCGGTGACCCGAACACCGACCGATGAGCCGTTGAATCGCGGGGGTGGAGCACTCCCGAAGTTAGCGGTGGAATCCGACCCCTCTGAGGCCATTGACGCCGCGTCGGCGCGACTGCTATGCGCCGTCACGGGGCGGCCGGCCGGGAATACGAGGTCGGGGGCCGTGTTGTCCCGAAGATGACACAGGTAGGAATCATCGGCGCAGGACACATCGGATCGACCCTGGCACGCGGCTTCGTCGAGCGCGGCTACGACGTGAAGATCGCGAACTCCCGGGGCCCCGAGACCCTGGCCGACCTCGTCTCCGATCTCGGCGATCGCGCCACCGCCGGCACGGCGGAGGAAGCGGCCGCGTTCGGCGAGATCGTCGTGGTGACCGTGCCCCTCAAGGCGCTCGACCAGGTGCCGGTCGAGCCGCTCGCGGGCAAGATCGTGCTCGACACGAACAACTACTACTGGGAGCGCGACGGCCGCATCCCCGCGCTCGAGGAGAAGCAGACCACGACCTCGCAGATGCTGCAGGAGCACCTCCCCACCTCGAGAGTCGCCAAGGCGTTCAACCACATCACCAGCGGCACCATCCTCACCGACGGCACCGCCGCGGGCACCCCGGGTCGCAGGGCACTGGCCACCGCGAGCGACCACTCCGAAGCATCCGACCTCGTCGCCTCGATCTACGACGAGTTCGGCTACGACACCGTGAACATCGGCCCGCTCTCCGAGAGCTGGCGCGTCGAACGCGACCAGCCCGCCTACGTCGTCGCGCAGAACCACGACGAGCTCGAGGCGAACCTGGCCCGCGCCACGCGCTGAGCGCACGCCCTCAGCGTTCGACGACGCCGCGCATGAACCTCTCCAGCTCGACGTAGGCGCGCTCGCGCGGCCGGGGCCGCGAGAGGAACACGTCGTGCAGGGCGCCGTCGATACGCGCGATCGTCACGGTCTCGGCGATGCGCGTGGCCCGGCGGGCGATATCGTCGACGACGAGCACCGAATCGACGCCCGTCATGTCGGGCTGCCACGACGCCGCCAGGATCGAGCGCGCCGACAGGAGAACGAGGGCGGGCGCCCCGACGTCGACCCCGAGCGCGACACGACGATGACCCTCGAGGATCGCCGCCAACCACGCCGGATGCGTGGGGAAGCCCTGCGGGGGACGCCACCCCTCCGGGGAGTCCGGGAGCGAGCCCACCTCGCGCTGCGCCCGCGTGTAGAACCCGAGATCGACCACCGGGTGCGAACCGTACGGGTCGAAGCGCGCCCGGGCGTTCACGATCGGGGCGAGCGCCTGCCGGCCCACGGCGCCGACCTGGAACTCGAGCCAGGGACTGTTGAGCACCACCGCGTCCGCGACTCCCGGGTGCCGCGCGGCCCAGAGGGTCAGCACGAGTCCGCCCGTCGAATGGCCCAGCAGCACGAGCCTGCGCCGGCGCGCCGCATCCCGCCCCATCGCCTCGAGCGCCGCACCGATGTCGGCGTCGTAGTCCGCGAGCGAGCGCATATCTCCCGGCACCTGGCCGGGTCGCAGACTGCGTCCGTAGCCGCGCAGGTCGAGGGCGTGGAAGCGTGCGCCGCGCTCGGTCCAGAAGCGGGCCAGCTCGGTCTGGAAGAAGTAGTCCGACCAGCCGTGCACGTAGAGCACGTCGACGTCGCGCAGCACCCCGCCCAGGCGGGCGAACGGGTGCGGGATGCTGCGTACCAGCGTCGCGACGAGCTCGGCGCCGTCGTCGTCGGCCCCGAGCGGCAGCGTCAGCCGCTCGAAGCCCGCCCCGAGGACGTCGGGCGCCCAGGCCTCGCTCATGCGCCCAGCCTAGAGCCGCGATCGGGAGAGCCGACCTCGGTCGAGGAGTGTTCACACGGGAGGCGATGTGCACACGGGAGGAGCCTGAAATGCAGGCTGACCTCCGCATTGCACATCTCCTCCCGTAGGCCCGAGCATCACGGCGCCAGGTGGAGCCCCTGGGCTACGGCCCGCATGAGGCGCGCCTGAACGGCGGGCCAGTCGTCGACGACGGCGGCGTACCCGACGCGGACGACGTGATAGCCGAGCAGTGCGAGTTCGGCGTCATGGGCGATGTCGGCCTCGCGCTGCGCGCCCACGTGGTGCCCGCCGTCGATCTGCAGCACGAGTCGATCGCCGATGAGGAGGTCGACCGGTCGCCCAGCGATCCAGATCTGACGGCGCAGCGGCAGACGCATCCATCTCAGCCGCGGCACGACGAGCGTCTCAAGACCGGAGTCGGCGAACGGATCGGCCTCCTCGCGGATCCGACGCGCCTCCGGACCGAAGCCCAGGCGCGCCAGCGCACGGCTGTCGACGAGCCGCTGCCGGAGGGCGGACTCCCATATCGCGAGGGCGATCTCGTACGGCTGGCACGCGGCGACGATCGCCAGAACGTTCTCGATCTCGTCCGTGAGGCTGTCGGGATGGCGGGGAACGAGCGGTCGCGCCCAGTGGAGCACGGCACCAGCGACGGCGACGTGGCCGGCGTGGGCGGGTGCCGCAAGATGGGGCGCGTCGTCCCCGAGCACCCAGAGCCCGATACGACGCGCTTGCGTGACGCAGGTCAGGACGACGCCGGTCCGAGCCGCCGCCATGAGGTCGGCGTCCGCCTCGGGGACGGCGACCCATCCCTTGCGCACGCGGAGGAGCGCGCCGGATACCACGGCGTCGCCGATCGCCCGACGCCGGATGCCACGGTCGATGAGCCGAGACGTGCGCGCAACGCCCCCCAACCAGCGGACGAGTTCTTCGGGACGCAGCACCCCTCCATGGTGAACGGGTGGACCGCGCCGCCCGCTCCCGCGCGTGGCGCTTGTGCGAATCTTCGCCCACAAGCGCGTTGGGGAGGGACGGAACGAGTCCGACACGTTCAGACGGGAGGGGATGTGCACGCGGGAGGGCTCATGGACGCCGGACGACCTCCCGATCGCACATCTCCTCCCGCATGCACCGCGGTGCTCGGGACTACTCGCCGCGCGAGACCCGCACCATCTCGTCGCGGGGGACGACCTTGATGCGGGCGCGCTCGTGCGGGGCGCCGAGGGCGATCTCGTGCTCGTCGAGTCGGTGCCAGCCGTCGAGGTCGGTCCACCGCACGCCGCGCTCGGCGAGGAGGGCGACGACCGCGTCCTCGGACGGGTCCTCGGGCTGCCACCACTGGCCGGCGTCGTTGACGAGGTGACGAACCGTCTCCATGGCGTCGGACTTCGTGTGGCCGATGAGGCCGACCGGACCGCGCTTGATCCAGCCCGTGGCGTAGACGCCGGGGACGGGCTCGTTCGAGTCGGGGTGCAGCACCTGGCCCTCCCGGTTCGGGATGACGCCGTGGCGCTCGTCGAACGGCACGTCGGGGAGCGGCGAACCGAAGTATCCGACCGCGCGGTACAGCGCCTGGATCGGCACCTCGCGCAGCTCGCCGGTGCCCTCGACGCCACCCTCGGCGTTCGGGCGCGTGCGCTCGTAGACGAACGACGAGACCCGGCCGTCGGCATCCGTCTTCAGCTCGACGGGCTTCGCCCAGAAGTGCAGGTGCAGGCGGCGCGAGGCTTCGCCACCGGCGTTGTTCACGCCCGGGCGCTTGCGCCACGACTGCAGCACGCGGTCGATGACCATGACCTGCTTGTTGCTCGCGATGGCCGCCCTCGACGCCTCGTCGTAGTCGAAGTCCTCGTCGTAGACGACCATGTCGACGTCGCGCAGCTCACCGAGCTCGCGAAGCTCCAGCGGGGTGAACTTCACCTGCGCGGGCCCGCGGCGACCGAACACGTGCACGTCGGTGACGGGCGAGGCCTTCAGCCCCTCGTAGACGTTCTCGGGGATCTCGGTGGGCAGCAGGTCGTCGGCGTGCTTGGCGAGCATGCGCGTGATGTCGAGCGCCACGTTGCCGTTGCCGATGACGGCGACGGATGCGGCGTCCAGCGGCCATTCGCGGGGAACATCCGGGTGTCCGTCGAACCAGCTGACGAAGTCGGCGGCCCCGTACGACCCTTCGGCGTCGATGCCGGGGATCTCCAGGGCGGTGTCGCGGATCGCGCCCGTGGAGAAGATGACGGCGTTGTAGTGCTTCTTCAGATCGTCGAGGGTGATGTCCTCGCCGAAGCGCACGTTGCCGAACAGGCGGATGTCGCCGCTGTCGAGCACCTCGCGCAGGGCCGTGATGATGCCCTTGATGCGCGGGTGGTCGGGGGCGACGCCGTAGCGCACGAGACCGTACGGCGCGGGGAGCTGCTCGAAGAGATCGATCGACACGTCGAACGCGCGCTCGGTCTTCAGGAGGATGTCGGCGGCGTAGATGCCGGCGGGGCCGGCGCCCACGATGGCGAGCCTGAGCTTCGTCATGGGAATCCCTCGTTCTGGGTGCGGGTCGGCGGCCCCGAGGCTGAGGATCCGCCGACGGGGTCAGCTGGAGCGGTCGGCGACGGCCTGCGCGAAGCGCGTCAGCGCCTCCCGCACGGCTCCGTCGGGGACGGGATCGAGCGCGTCGATGGCGTCCTGCGACCACTGGTGGGCCAGACGCAGCGTGTCGCGCGTGGCGTCGTGGTCGCGGAGCTGGGCGAGAGGGCCGTCGAGGAGCGCGGGGTCGGCTCCCTCGGCGATGCGGGAGACGCCGTCGTCGATCGTGCCGCGCAGCGCCCGCGATGCGGCGTCGGTGCGCTCGCCGAGGAGCAGGTACGGCATCGTCGGCACGCCGGCGCGCAGATCGGTGCCGGGCACCTTGCCGGTCTCGTCGGGGTCGGCCGAGAGGTCGATCACGTCGTCGAGCAGCTGGAAGGCGACACCGGCCTTCTCACCGAAGGTGCGCATGGCCACTTCGAGCTCGACGGGACCGTGGGCGAAGATCACGCCGGCCTCGGCGGCGGTGGCGATCAGCGAGCCGGTCTTGTCACCGAGCACGTCGAGGTAGAACGCGACCGGGTCATCACCCTCGCCGGGTCCGACGGTCTCGTGCATCTGACCGAGCACGAGACGCTCGAAGGTGTCGGCCTGCAGGCGGATGGCCCGCTCGCCCTGCCGGGCCATGATCTGGCTCGCGCGGGAGAAGAGAAGGTCGCCGGTGAGGATGGCGATGTTGTTGCCCCACACCGTCTGCGCGCTGGGTACGCCCCGGCGCACGTCCGCGCCGTCCATGACGTCGTCGTGGTAGAGCGAGCCGAGGTGCGTCATCTCGAGCGCGACGGCGGCCTCGACCACGTCGTCGGTGATCCCGTCGCCGAGCTGGGCGGTGAGGATCGTGAGCATGGGGCGGATGCGCTTGCCGCCCGCCTCGTACAGGTAGCGGCTGGTGGCATCGGCGAGAGTGTCGGCCACGCTCAGCTCGTGGGCGAGGCTCGTCTCGACGCGGGCGAGACCCTCTTCGACCGTCGACAGCAGCCGGCGGGAGCGCGCGCCCGCGAAGATGCGGTCGGCGAGCCCCAGCTTGCCCGCGATGAGTCGGGAGCCCGCGGCAGAAGGTCTCGGGGTCACCGTGTCAGCCTACCGTGCGGGGGTGGAGGAGCTTCATGAGGGGTTGGTCCCCCGGTGGAGCGCTACGATGCCCAGCGACAGATTGCGGTAGGCCACGTCGACCCACCCTTCCTCGCGCATCCAGGCCGACAGGGTCGGCTGGTCGGGCC
Source organism: Microbacterium sp. AG1240 (assembly GCF_003635115.1). GTDB lineage: Bacteria > Actinomycetota > Actinomycetes > Actinomycetales > Microbacteriaceae > Microbacterium. The sequence continues at coordinate 136,577 of NZ_RBXJ01000002.1, read as the reverse complement.
AGTGGCGGATCGACTCGTTGAGGTAGTCGTAGGCCTCGGAGTTGGAGCTGACCACGCGCGCCACCCGGGGGAGCACGCGGCCGTTGTAGAAGCGGTACAGGCTGCCGAACAGCGCCGACGGCGGGGTCGAGAACTCGCAGACGACGATGCGGCCGCCGGGCTTGGTGACCCGTCGCAGCTCGCGCAGCGCCTTCTTGGGCTGGTCGACGTTGCGCAGTCCGAACGACATGGTGACCGTGTCGAACTCGTCGTCGGCGAACGGCAGGTCGGTGGCGTTGGCCTCGACGAATGACAGGTTCGCGAGGTCGGCGTAGCGCCTGGCGCCCTCGGCGATCATGCCGGGAGAGAAGTCGGCGGCGACCACCTCGGCACCGCTGCGCGCGAGCGCCACGCTCGAGGCCCCCGTGCCGGCGGCGAGATCGAGGATGCGCTGTCCTGCCCGCGGCGCCACGGCGCGGGTGGTCGCCACGCGCCAGAAGCGGTCGTTGCCGAGGCTGAGCACTGTGTTCGTGCGGTCGTACTTCGCGGCGACCTGGTCGAACATGCCGCTCACGCGGGCCGGATCCTTCGCGAGATCGGCGCGGTTGGGCTCGGGGGTCATACGGCGAGTCTAGGCCGCACCGTCAGTGGTCAGCCTGCGGTGCCTCGGTGTCGAACGATCCGTGTAACCGCGTCATGCGGCCCAACCACCGGTCGATCGTGGCGTCGTCGAAGGGCGCCTCGCGACGGGTCACGCGCGCCTCCAGCTCGAGCGTGACGGCCTCGAGCCGGTCGACGATGTCGAGGGGATACCCGTATCTCACGCGGTGCTCCTCCCACTCGTCCCGGTCGTCGATCCAGACGCCGCGATCCGCCTGCTCGACCACGTCGAGATCCATGTCGATGCCGGTCGGCACGCCCGCATCCCAGCGCGCGTCCCAGGCGAGATCGATGTACACCCGCGTGCGGTGGGCGGGGGCGTTCGCGGTGAATACCCACTCGCCGCTCGGGGGCAGAAGGGTCACGTTGTCGGTGCTCGCGACCACGTCGCGCCCCGGGCGGTGGCTGCGCCATCCGGCGAACTGCCCGAACCAGTCGCCGAACTCGTCCGATCCCAGGTAGACGCAGTCGTGCACCCAGTGGGTGGAGGCATCCCACTTGCGCCAACGGAAGACGAGACGGGTGCCGGGTGCGGGACGGGTCGTCATGCCCGAAGTCTAGATCGGCGCCCCCACCCCTCAGGCCGCGCGTCGTCTCGACGCCGATCGTTCGCCGCTCCGGCGGCAGAACCCGGTCGTAGGCTGGATGCTGTGACGCCCGACACGCTCCCCCTCCCCCGCCTGCGCGTGGTGACGCGGGAGATCGACCCCGTCGAAGACGTGCTGTCGTACACCCCCTCGTACGCCCCGGCCTTCTGGAGCAGGCGCGACGCCTCGCTCGCGGCGTTCGGGTCGATCCACGAGCTCCGCGCGGCGGAGGGCGTCGACTCCCCCGCGCGCTTCGTCGCCGAGAAGTGGCGCGCCATCGCCGCCGCCGCGGAGATCGACGACCCCGTAGGCCTCCCGGGCACCGGGCTGATCGCGCTGGGCTCCTTCACCTTCGACCCCCGGTCGGCGAAGGCCAGCACGCTCACCGTGCCGTGGATCGTGGTCGGCCGTCGCGGCGGGCGCTCCTGGGTGACCCGCATCAGCCACGCCGACTCGGTGGTCGACGACGAACTGCTCGGGCTCCCCGCCCGCGTGCCGTACGGTCCGCACTGGTCGGCCACGCTCGGCCCCGGCGCGATGGACCCCGATGCCTACCAGGACGCGGTGCGAGCCGCCCTGGGCGCCATCGAACGGCACGAGGTCGACAAGGTCGTGCTCGCCCGCGACCTCGTCGGCACCGCACCCGTCGGCGCCGACCTGCGACGGCTGGTGCGGTCGCTGGCCTCCGGCTACCCCGACTGCTGGATCTTCGCCGTCGACGGCCTCATCGGCGCGAGCCCCGAGACGCTCGTCACCGTGTCGGCCGGCACCGTCACCGCGCGGGTGCTTGCCGGCACCACGGCGCGGGGGGCCGACGTCGACGCCGATGCCGCCGCATCCGTCGCCCTCGCCACGAGCCCGAAGGATCAGGACGAGCACCGGTTCGCCGTGCAGAGCGTGCTCGCCTCGCTCCGGCCGCACACGAGTGCGCTCGCGGCCGCCGAGCAACCCTTCACGCTGCGGCTGCCGAACGTCTGGCATCTCGCGACCGACGTCGAAGGCGTGCTGTCGGATGCGGCGTCGTCGCTCGATCTGCTCGAAGCACTGCATCCGACGGCGGCCGTGGCCGGCACGCCGACGCGCGATGCGGTGGAGCTGATCCGCCGGCTCGAGCCGTTCGACCGCGGCCGTTACGCGGGCGCCGTCGGCTGGGTCGACGCAACGGGCGACGGCGAGTGGGCGATCGCCCTGCGCTGCGCGCAGTTCGACATCGACGCCGTGCCCGCCGGCTCGCGCGACGCCATCGCGCTCACCGCGTACGCCGGTGCGGGGATCGTCGCCGGCAGCGACCCGGAGTCGGAGCTGCTCGAGACGCGGGTGAAGTTCCGTCCGATCGTCGAAGCCCTCGCCTGAGGCGGGAGTCAGGACGCAGCGAGCCGCTCCTTCTCGCGCTCCACGTCGTAGTCGGCCACCGGCCACGTCGGATCGATGTCGGCGAGCGCCGCCAGCAGCAGCCGCTGCACGGCCAGGCGGGCGAACCACTTGCGATCGGCCGGCACCACGAACCAGGGTGCGACGTCGGTCGAGGTGCGCTCGAGCATGACCTGGTACGCGGCCATGTAGTCGTCCCACAGCTCGCGCTCGTCGACGTCGCCGGGGTTGTACTTCCAGTGCTTCTCCGGGCGGTCCAGCCGCGCGGCGAGGCGCTCCTTCTGCTCGTCCTTCGAGATGTGCAGCATGACCTTCACGACCCGGATGCCGCGGTCGACGGCATCCGCCTCGAACTGATCGATGGCTCCGTACCGCCGTTCGATCTCCTCGGCGGTCGCGAGGCTGCGCACGCGTCCGATCAGCACGTCCTCGTAGTGCGACCGGTCGAAGACGCCGATCTTGCCGGGCGCGGGGAGACGCTTCGCGATGCGCCAGAGGAAGTCGTGCTGCAGCTCCTCGGAGGTCGGCTTCTTGAACGACGCCAGCTCGACACCCTGCGGGTCGACGGCGCCGACGACGTGGCGCACGATCCCGCCCTTGCCCGAGGTGTCCATGCCCTGCAGCACGAGCAGCACCGAACCCGGGGCGGTTCCGGCGACGCTTTGCGCGAAGAGGCGCTCCTGCAGATCGTCGAGCGTCGGCACGCCGTCGGCGAGGTCGGCCGCGCCGGTGGCCTTCGACCCGTCGTACCCCGGTGTCTCGCGGGGGTCGAGGTCGGCCAGCCGGAACCCGGCGCCCACGCGCAGGGCCTCGCGGGCGGGAATGGTCCATCCGTGTGCGCTCATCGGATCATTTTCCGCCCGCCGTCCGCGCGACGCCATCCCTTGCCGCTTCGACTCCGCGTCAGTAGCGGATCGCGTCGATCACCTTCACCCGCACCGCCACCAGCGCCGGAAGGAGCCCGGCGAGAGCGCCCACCGCGCTGGCGGCGACGAGTCCGAGCACGGCGGCGTCGACCGGGAAGGGCGGGAAGTCCTCGATCAGCCCCTGACCGATGAGGTCGCGCACCCAGGGGCTCTGCACGATGAGGATCGCCACGGCGACGCCGGCGACACCGGCGACGACCGTCGCCACGACGCTCTCCATCATGACGGCGAAGAACACCCGCCCCGCGGTCGCACCGAAGCTGCGACGGATGCCGATCTCGCGCACCCGTTGCTTGACGGTGACCAGTGCGATGTTGACGAGTCCGAGCGCGCCGAGCAGCAGCACGAGCACGGCGATCCCCGCCACCACGAGCTGCACCACCGCGAACGAGTCGTTGCCGTAGTACGCGGCGTCCTGCCGGTACACGTCGACGTTCGTCCCCTCGCCGAGGTCGGAGGAGACGTCGCGGGTCACCAGATCCGACAGCTCCTCCCAGTTCTCGGGCGGCAACCACATCTCGTACTGCGCGGACGAGCCCGCGTAGGGGTCGACGGGGCCGGCACCCGTACCGGCGACGGCGTCGGCCGCCCGGTAGGCGCCGAGCTGATCGGCGAGCATGTACATGGACGGGTAGGTGTCCCAGGCCGGCGACGGCGTGACCCCGACGATCACCGCAACGGTGCCCTCGAACCCGCCGAGCGAGAGGGTCGGATGCTGCGCGAGGTCGGGACGACCGAGCGTGTTCCAGAAGTACTCGTTGACGACCACCCGAGGCGCCAGCATCGCGGCGGTCTCGGCCGAGAACCACTCCCCCTCCAGCATCCGCACGCGATGCATCTCGCCGTAGGGCTGGTCGACCCCCTGGGTTCCGACCTGTACGACCCCGGCCGGAGAATCGACGGGCAGCTGCGTGCTCGTGTTGCGACTGGCGTACGAGATGCCGTACCGGGCGGTCGCCGTCTCCCAGGCGGCGTCGAGCGTCGCGGTGTCGACCGCCTGGCCGTCGTTGCGGTAGGCGTTGAGCCACACGCTCGCCGGGCGTCCGCTCTGCCTCTCGCTGAGTTCGGTCGTGGCCTGCTGCATGATGCCGCCCAGCGCCACGACGGTCGTCAGCGAGCAGACCGCCACCGCGACCCCCACGAGCGACAGCAGAACGCGGGTGCGATGGATGCGCACCTCCTGCCAGGCCTCGGCGAGCGCGCCGACGAGGCCGGTGAACAGCCGGTTCACGACGTCTGCTCCGCGGCGGCGAGGAGCTGCGACTCGGCGGCGGCCGACGCAGCGGTCGCCCGGGTCAGGACCCCCGCTTCCAGGCGGTAGTGATCGCGCGATCGGGCAGCGATGGCCGGGTCGTGGGTGATCACGACGAGCGCGGCCTCGGTGCGGGCGGCGACGGTGTCGATGAGCTCCATGACCGACTGCCCGGTGTCGAGATCGAGGGCGCCCGTCGGCTCGTCGGCGAGGATCAGGCGCGGCCCGCGCACGAGGGAGCGCGCGATCGCGACCCGCTGCTGCTCTCCGCCCGATAGACGGTCGGGGAGGCTCTCGAGGCGGTGGCCGAGCCCGACCTCGTCGAGCATCTCGGCCGCGAGCGCGCGCCGTCGCCAGAACTGTCTGCCCTCGGCGTAGTAGAGCGGCATCATGACGTTCTCGAGCGCGGTGCGCCCGGGGAGCAGGTTGAACTGCTGGAAGACGAAGCCGATCTCGCGGCCACGCACGCGATCCCGCTCCCGCGAGGAGTAGTCCTTCACCGGGCGCCCCGCGAACTCGACGATGCCGCTGGTGGGCAGGTCGAGCAGACCGAGGATGTTGAGGAGGGTCGACTTGCCCGATCCGGAGCGCCCGACGACCGAGATGCGATCGTTCTCGACGACGGTCAGGTCGACACCGTTGAGGATCGTCAGAGCCGGTTGATCGGGCGGCAGCACCGTGCGGGTGACCGCCTCGAGGTGCAGCAGTGTCACGGGGTGTCCCCGCAGACGGTCGAGCCGTCGGGCATCGTCGTGCACCCGTCGGGCCCGGCGACGAGCGCATCGGCGCCGGGGGCGAATTCGCGCACGACGTCGCCGTCGGCGAGACCGCCCGTGATCTCGACCTGGCGGCCGTCGCTGAGCCCCAGCCCGACCGCGCGCTCCTCGACGGCGCCGTCGACGGCGACCACCCACACCGCTCCGCTCTGGGCCGCTCCTCGCACCGCGGTGGTCGGCACCACGAGAACGCCCTCGGCGCGGCCTCCGGCGATCGTCATCTCGGCAGCGAGGCCGGGGAAGACCGTGACCCCCTCGGGCACCGGGCAGCTCACGGTCGTCGTGGTCGAGGTGCCCGCATCGGCCCCGCCGCCCGTCGCCGTCGAGGCGTCGGCGCTCGCGCCGGCGAGCGGGGTGACGATGCGCAATCCCGTGCAGATGAAGGGCGCCGGCCCCCCGGTGATGGCGACGGATGCTTCGGTCGGTTGATTCAGCAACCGATACTGCTGGGCGGGCTGCAGCGACCCCGTGACCGAGAAGGTGGGCGGGGCGATCTGCCCTGCGGCCTGGCCGATCGACACGGCCTGCCCGGCGATGACGTCGAGCGAACTGAGCGTGCCTCCCGACGGGGCGGTCACCTCGACGTACCGGTAGATCGGCGGCAGGGGGTTGCCCTCGGCGTCGACCGCCTTCGACGGATCGCGCACGATCTCGACCTTGACGTCGAAGATCGCCTGCTCGGCGGTCACGGTGGCCCCAACCTCGGTGTAGATCCTGTTGACGGTGCCCTCCGCCGTCGACTTCACCGCGACGGCGGGATCGGCCGACACGGTCGCATCGAGCACGACGTCGTTCGTGATCGTACCGACCGCGACGGGGATCGTCGGCTCGATGACGGCGCCGGTCGGCAGGGCGGGATCGGCTTCGACCGCCCGATCCGGAAAGAACGCGAGCTTCGCGAGGGCGATCGCGATGACCGCGATCAGCACGATTCGAAGGATGGGGAACACCCATCGCCTGGCAACACCCATGTCGTCCCCCTCGGACCGGTCGCATCGAGCACGCTACCTAACGCGCAGTCGATGCTACCGCGTAATGGAGAGTACTACGCAACACGACATCGACGGAGTGCTCGGGCGCATCATCAGCGCGCGAGCGGAACCTCGATGAGCTGCCGCCCGCCGACCGGCGCGGTGAGCAGCTGGTCGAGCGCGGAGCGGGTCGTGACCCGGTGGTACTCCCACCCGTAGGCGAGGGCGAGCTGCTCGAGACGCACCGACTGCGGCGTGTACAGCACGCGCTCCATCGCCTCGGCGCCCGCGACCCCTGCCACCTCGAGCCCGTCGAAGATCGTGCCGCCGCCATCGTTGCCGACGACGACCTGCAGCCGCGGCTCCGTCTCACCGGTAGGGAGGAGCAGCGCGCCGACGTCGTGAAGCAACGCCAGGTCACCCAGGAGCACGCGCGTGACCCCGGGTCGACCGTCCGTCTGGCTGGCCACCGCGATCCCCATCGCCGTCGCGATCGTGCCGTCGATCCCCGCGAGGCCGCGATTCGAATGCACCGGAACCTTCTTACCGGCGAGCACCGCGTCGGCCACACGAACGAGCCGTGACGAGCCGAACATGACGCGGTCGTGGGGCCAGGTCGCCCGCCACACCGCATCGACGAGACCCTCCCGGTCGAGGGGAGCGCGCAGCGCCGCGACCTCCGAGGCGAGGGCGCCGCGCCGTTCGCTCGGCACGTCGGAGGCGAGGGCGTCGGCGTCGGGGGCGGCCGGTGAGAGATCGACGGCCGCGTCGCGGGACGCGCGCATCCAGAGGCCGAGCCACTCGCGGTCCGCGTCGCCGGCATCGACGCCCACCGCGTCGACCGTGACCGTCGCGCCGTTGAGGTTGAGGGGCTCGCCGGGTCCGCGCAGGGCGACGACCTCGACGTCGGTGCGGGAGAGCAGCTGCGTCACCTCGCGGCTGAGCGTCGGGTGGCCGAACACCACCACCCGCTCGATCGCGCCTCCCAGGTCGGGATCGCGGAGCAGCCCGCGGTACCCGTGCACGAGGTACCGGCCGAACCGGGCACCGCTGACGATCTCGGCGATGAGCGGCCATCCGCCCAGGTGCGCGAGGTCCTCTGCGGCAGCACCCGCATCGGCGCCCGCGACGACGACGGTGCGCAGCCCGCGGGCGAGCACCAGCGGCGCATCGTGCGCCGGCGACGCATCCGCGTCTCCGATGCCGCCGCCGCCCTGGTACATCGCGCCGAAGGTGTCGGGCGTCTCGTCGACGGCATCCGGCAGGGGCTCCGTCGGCGCGGCGATCCACGCGGGAACGGCGCCCCCGAGGGGCTCGCGGTAGGGCAGGTTCAGGTGCACGGGGCCGGCGGGCCGGCCGTCGCCGAGGGCGGCGTCGAGCGCTTCGGCGGCGAGGTCGCGCAGCATCCGCGTGCCCTCGCCGGTGCCGTCGGCGTCGGTCTCGTCGGGCACGGCGACGTCGAGCTCGAGACGCACCGCCTGCGCGAACATGCCGGGCTGCCGTGTGGTCTGGTTGGCCCCGATGCCGCGGAGCTCCGGGGGCCGGTCGGCGGTGAGGAGGAGGAGCGGCACGCCGGAGTGGTGCGCTTCGAGCACCGCCGGGAGGAGGTTCGCCACGGCCGTGCCGGACGTGCAGATCACGGCGGCGGGCATCCCGGTCTCGCGCCCGATGCCCAGCGCGGTGAACCCGGCGACGCGTTCGTCGATCCGCACGTGCAGACGGAGAAGACCCGCTCGTTCGAGGTCGGCGGCCACGAGCGCGAGCGCCTGCGAGCGCGAGCCCGGGCTGAGCACCACGTGCTCCACGCCGCGCGCGATCAAAGCGCCGAGGAGAGCGGCGGCGGCATCCGTCGCGGGCGAGGCCGCCCCGTGCTCGGGTGCGTCCACGTCAGCCGACGGCGCCGCGCTGACCGCGCGAGTCGTCGCCGTCGTCGGTCGGCTTCTCGGCCGGGGGGATGCTGCCGGGCGCGGCCGGCGGTGTCCGGGGGTCGTCGGCCTCGGAGTCGAGCATCGCGAGCTCTTCTTCGAGACGGCGGATGCGTTCGTCCTGGTCGCTGATCGTGCCGATGCTGCCGAGGAACTCGGGATCGTCGTCGGGTGCGCGGTGCTTGCGCGACGAGGAGGCTCGTCCGCGGCCCACCGCGAACCACAGAACGCCGCCGAGGACGGGCACGAGGACGGTGATGACGATCCAGACGCCCTTGCTCACGCCGCGGTGACGCTGCGGAGGCTGGAGGGCGCAGTCGACGATCGTGTACACCCAGAATGCGGTCGCCACGAGCGCCCCGATGAGCAGCACCCTTGTCATGGCTCAATCCTACGTGCGCCGCCTGAACGTCGGCCCTGCGCCGGGGCGGATCTAGAATGGCCCGATGCGCGTCCGCTCCGCTTTCCTCTACACCGTGCTGCGGTTGCTCGCGTTCCTCGTGCCGTTCTCGGTGCTGATGCTGTTCCCGGCCTTCCAGAACGGGCTGTACTGGCTCGCCGCGATCTTCGCGGCGCTGATCGGTCTCAGCCTGTCGTTGCTGTTCCTGCGCCGCCCGCTCGAGTCCGTCTCGGGGGGCCTCGCCGAGCGCCGCGCGGCGCGCACCGAGGCCCGCGGCGCACAGGTCGACGCCGACAGCGAAGACGCCGCCGACGACGCGCGTCGCGACTCCGACGCCTGATGCCGCGATCGCGGACGCCGCCTCAGCCGATGAAGGCCCAGAAGAGGAACGCGCCGTAGGCGACCGACGTGAGCGACGTCAGAGCGAGGGCGGTGACCAGTTCGCGCGGGGCCCGGTAGGTCCAGACGATGAGGATCGCCGGGAGCGCCGCCAGGAGCGCCATGAGGGTCAGCCACGCGCCGGGGTAGAACTGCGCGAGGAACACCGCGATCACGAAGGGCAGCAGCACCAGTGCGGTGAACAGCGCCTGGGTGGCCCGCCTGCCGATGCGGACGCTGAGGGTCTTCTTGCCCGCCACCTTGTCCTGATCGATGTCGCGCAGGTTGTTGGCCAGCAGCACGGCGACGGCGAGGAACCCCGCCGCGACCGCTCCGAACCAGGCTTCCTGAGGGATCGACAGCACCTGCACCCACGTGGTGCCGACGGTGGCGACGAGCCCGAAGAAGACGAAGACGAACAGCTCCCCCAGACCGGCGTAGCCGTAGGGCCGCTTGCCGCCGGTGTAGAACCAGGCGGCGGCGATGCAGGCGGCCCCCACCACGAGCAGCCACCACTGCTGGCTGCGGATCACCAATGCGACACCGGCGAGTCCGGCCAGGGCGAAGAACACCAGCGCCACGATGAGCACGGTGCGCGGCTTCGCGCGGCGCGAGGCCGTGAGGCGGGCGGGGCCGACGCGGAAGTCGTCGGTGCCGCGGATGCCGTCGCTGTAGTCGTTGGCGAAGTTCACGCCGATCTGGAGGAACACCGCCACCGCGAGGCAGGTGAGCGCGATGACCCAGTGGAACTGGTCGTCGACGAGCCGGGCGGCGCCGGTTCCGATGAGCACCGGGGTGATCGCCAGCGGCAGCGTCCGCAGGCGCGCCGCCCCGATCCAGTCGCGGGCCGTCGCCTTCGGGGGCGGCGGCGGTGCGCCCTGCGCCTTGCGCGGATTTCCGCGCGGCTGCTGCCGCTTGGCGGTGCTCGTTCGGGTCTTTCGCGTCTTGCCTGCCACGAGTAGTGATCCTACGGCGACGACGAGGCGGCGGCCGTCTCACCGCGGGCCGGAGGCTCGAACGGCGAGCGGCGGACGCTACGTGACCGAGGCCAGCGCGAGTCGTCGAGCCGCCGCGCGGTCGGGCTTGCCCGAGGGGAGCATCGGGATCTCGTCGACGAAGCACACCCTCGACGGACGTGCGGGGCGGCCGACCTGCGCCTCCACGGCGTCGCGCGCGCGTCGCAGCACGCCCTCCGTGTCGGCATCGCGGGCCGCGACGATCACGGATGCTTCGCCCCACCGCTCGTCGGGGACCGCGACGACGACGGCCGACTCGAGGCCCCGGATGCTGCGCACCGCCCGCTCGACGCGGTCGAGCGAGACGTTCACGCCGCCCGAGACGAGCACGTTGTCGATCCGGCCGTGGATGCTCAGCACGCCGTCGTCGATGCGCCCGGCATCGCCCGTGCGATACCAGCGGGTGCCGTCGGGGTCGCGGAGGAACGCCGCATCCGTCCTCTCGGGGTCGCCGAGATAACCCTCGGCGAGCGTCGGCCCCGACACCTGCACCTCACCGCCCTCGATCCGCAGCGTCACGCCGTCGAGAGCGACGCCGTCGTACACGCAGCCGCCGCTGGTCTCGGTCGAGCCGTAGGTGCGGGCCAGCCGCACGCCCAGGGCCTCCGCCCGCTCGCGCACGGCGGGAGGCAGCGCCTGGCCGCCGACGAGGATGCGCTCGAACGAGCGCACCGCCCCCCGCACGTCGGGATCATCATCGGCCGCGTCGAGCAGTCGCTGCAGCTGCGCCGGCACGAGCGAGGTGTAGGTGGGCACGCGCACTCCCCCGACGCTCGACGCCATCGAGCGGGCCGCGGCGGCGAACGCCTCGGGCGAGAAGCGCCCCGCCAGGATCGCGGGCTCGCGCCCCGACACGAGGGAGCGCACGAGCACCTGCAGGCCCGCCACGTAGCCGGCCGGCAGGGCGAGCAGCCACGCCCCCTCGCCCAGGCGCGCCGCGGTCGCCAGCGCGCTGGCGGTGAGGGCGCTGCGGCTGAGCACCACCGACTTCGGCACGCCCGTCGACCCGGAGGTGGTGACGACGACCGCCGTGCCCGCCGGCACCTCGCCCGGGAGCGCCGCATCCGCCGCCCCGAGCGAGATCGCGGGTCCGGCCCCGAGCACCGCGCCCCGGACGGCCCGCAGAACCTCCCGGGGTTCGTCGCCGTTGATCGCTTCGAGCCGCATGTCTCCTCGTCAGATGCCGCACACGGGGGCTTCGCCTACGCCGGAAGGCCCGGTTCGCGGCACCTCAGTAGTGGTAGGGATAGTCCGACCAGTCGGGGTCGCGCTTCTCGAGGAACGCGTCGCGCCCCTCCACCGCCTCATCGGTGCCGTAGGCCAGACGCGTGGCCTCGCCGGCGAAGACCTGCTGCCCGACCAGGCCGTCGTCGACGGCGTTGAACGCGAACTTCAGCATGCGGATCGCGGTCGGGCTCTTCGTGAGGATCGTGCGAGCCATCGCGATCGCCTCGACCTCGAGCTCGGCGTGCGGTACGACGCGGTTGACCGCACCCATCTCGTACGCACGGTCGGCGGAGTACTCCTCGGCGAGGAAGAACACCTCGCGCGCGAGCTTCTGCCCGATCTGGCGGGCGAAGTAGGCCGAGCCGTACCCGGCGTCGAACGATCCGACGTCGGCATCCGTCTGCTTGAAGCGACCGTGCTCGCGGCTCGCGATCGACAGGTCGCACACCACGTTCAGCGAGTGCCCGCCGCCGGCCGCCCATCCCGGGACGACCGCGATGACGACCTTGGGCATGAAGCGGATCAGCCGCTGCACCTCGAGGATGTGCAGCCGGCCCGCGCGTGCGCCGTCGTCGACCGACGAGTGGTCGTCGGAGTACTTGTAGCCGTCGCGACCGCGGATGCGCTGGTCGCCGCCCGAGCAGAACGCCCAGCCGCCGTCCTTCGCGCTCGGGCCGTTGCCGGTGAGCAGCACCACGCCGATACGGGGGTCCTGTCGCGCGACGTCGAGCGCGTGGTGCAGCTCGTCGACCGTGTGAGGGCGGAAGGCGTTTCGCACCTCCGGCCGGTCGAACGCGATGCGCGCGATGCGCCCGTCGAGGCTCGTGTGCGCGGTGATGTCGGTATAGCGCTCGTCGGCGGCGGTCGGCTGCCACACCGCGGGGTCGAACAGATCGGAGACCATCAGAGCGCGTTCTTGCCGTCGCGCCAGCGCAGCCACCGCGTCACGACGTCGTAGTCGGGCGACCCCGGGGCCCATCCGAGCGTGAACAGCCGTGTGCCCGCATCGAAGAGGGCGTCGGCGTCGCTCTCACCGCGGTTCTTCAGCTCGTTCGAGACGATCAGGCCCGAGAGGTCGCGCCCCTCGGTCTCGGCCCAGTTCTCGATGACCGAGATCTTGTGCGCAAGACCCTCGGCCGGCACGAAGCTGTGCCAGATGTCGGCGTGACGGGCCACGAAGCGCAGCGTCTTCTGCTCGCCCGCTCCGCCGATCATGATCGGGATGCGGCGCGTGGGCGGCGGGTTGAGCTTCCCCCAGCGCGAGACGACGCGGTCGAGATCCTGTCCGAGCGCCGTCAGGCGGGATCCGGCGGTGCCGAACTCGTACCCGTACTCGTCGTAGTCGCGCTCGAACCACCCCGAGCCTGTCCCGAAGATGAACCGGCCGGTGTCGCCGCCACGGGCGCTGATGTGGTCGATCGTTCGGGCCATGTCGGCCTGCAGGTCGGCGTTGCGGTAGCTGTTGCAGTTGACCAGCGCGCCGAACTCGACGCGCTCGGTCTGCTCCGCCCACGCGGCCAGCATCGTCCACGACTCGAAGTGGGGTCCGTCGGGGTCGCCGTGCAGGGGGAAGAAGTGGTCCCAGTTGAACAGGATGTCGACACCGAGGTCTTCCAGCCGCGCGGCCGCCTCGCGGATCTGGGGGTATGTCGCGTGCTGGGGTTCGATCTGCACGCCGAGGCGCACGGGAGTGTCGAGAAGCATGCCGTCAGCCTATTCCCGCGTCATGATGAGGGGATGAGCACACTGCCGTCTCTCGACGAACTCCTCACGACCGCGCGCGTCGTGGCGCTCCCGCTGGCAACACGGTTCCGCGGCATCGACGTCCGCGAGGCGATGCTCATCGATGGCCCGAACGGGTGGAGCGAGTTCTCGCCGTTCACCGAGTACGGCGATGCCGAAGCATCCGTGTGGCTGGCCGGCGCCGTCGACTTCGGCTGGGCGGATGCTGCGCCCGCACGCCGCGGCGAGGTGCGGGTCAACGCGACCGTGCCCGCCGTCGCCGCCGACGCCGTGGCCGGGGTGCTCGCGCGGTTCGACGGCTGCCGGACGGCGAAGGTGAAGGTCGCCGAGCCCGGACAGACGCTCGCCGACGACGTCGCCCGGGTCGCCGCGGTGCGCGAGATCCTCGGCCCCGAGGGGCGCATCCGGGTCGACGCCAACGGTGCGTGGAACGTCGACGAGGCCGAGCACGCGATCCACGCGCTGGCCGAGTTCGACCTCGAGTACGTCGAGCAGCCGTGCGCGAGCATCGACGAGCTCGCCGAGCTGCGCGGGCGCGTGAAGTACATGGGCATCCCCATCGCCGCCGACGAGAGCGTCCGGAAGGCCGACGACCCGTTGCGGGTGGCCAGGGCGGGGGCCGCCGACATCCTGATCGTGAAGGCGCAGCCGCTCGGCGGCGTGCACCGCGCGCTCGAGATCGTCGCGCAGGCGGGACTCCCCGCCGTCGTCTCGAGCGCCCTCGACACCTCTGTCGGACTCTCGATGGGAACCGCTCTGGCCGCCGCCCTCCCCGACCACGACTACGACTGCGGGCTCGGCACCTCGGCCCTGTTCACAAGCGACGTGTGCGATCCCGCGCTCTCGCCCCGCGGCGGTGTGCTGCAGGTCGGGCGGATGTCGCCCTCGGCGGAGCGCCTCGACGCGCTGCGGGTCTCGCCGGAGCGCGACGCCTGGTGGCGCGAGCGGCTCGGCCGCTGCCACGCGATCCTCAGCGCGGGTGATCGATGACGAGGTCGGCGACGATCGCGAGCGCCTCGCCGATGCGCCGGGTGATACCGGCCTGATCCGCGTCGTCCATGACGGCGTCTTCGGCGGCGGCCGACCAGGCCGTCATGAAGAGATCCGACGCGTGGACGGCCGGAAGGCGCAATGAGATGTGCTTCGCGCGAGCGATGTCGGTGATGATCTGCGCGACCTCGGTGCGCAGCTGCGTCTCCTGCGAGCGGTAGGCCGCGGCGACGGTCGAATCGCGCAGCGCCCGGATGCGGATCTCGCCCATGAGCAGCACCGCGGTCCGGTCCGCCCCCGACGCCTCCAGCACCTGCTGCACGAGGGTCAGCGAATCACCGGGTGCGCCCGCGAACCCCTCCGTCTCGAGGTCGGCGACCTTGGCGCGCACGGCGGCGATCTGCTGGGCGGCCGCGCGCGCGCAGAGTTCGAGGAAGAGCTGTTCCTTGCTCTCGAAGTTCGAGTAGAACGCGCCGCGCGTGTAGCCGGCGGCCTCGCAGACCGCCTCGACCGAGGCCGCGTCGAGACCCACCTCAGCGAAGACCTGCGCCGCAGCATCGAGCAGTCGCTGGCGGGTGTTCTCGCGTCGGCGCGGAACGGCACCCTCGGTGTCGGTCATGGTGTTCCTCCGGTTCACACGGATCGCTCAGCCTCGGCCGGCCGATCACGCTCTACGATACATCTGTGTATTGGATACAGTGACGTATCGAACTTCCCGATCGAAACGGAGCATCCGTGTCCACACTGCTGTACTCGCTCGGACGCTGGTCGTACCGGCACGGCGTTCGCGTCCTGCTGGCGTGGATCATCGTCCTGGTGGCCGCCGGTGGCGGCGCGGCGCTGTTCAGCCAGGGCACCGACAACTCGTTCTCGATCCCCGGCACCGAGTCGCAGGAGGGACTGCAGCAGCTCTCGCGCACGTTCCCCCAGGTGAGCGGCACGAGCGCGCAGATCATCGTGGTCGCCGCTCCCGGCGACCGGGTCGACGCAGCGCCGTACTCGGCCGACATCGCCACCACGATCACCGACCTCCGCGCGGTCGAGGGCGTGCTGGCCGTGACCGACCCGTTCGACCAGACCGTCTCGGGCCTGGTCAGCGACGACGGCGACGCCGCCATCATCCGTCTGCAGTTCGACGGTCAGTCCGGCGACGTCTCGCCCGAGGCGAAGGCCTCGCTCACCGACGTGTCGAACGCCCTCGGCGTCGAACTCCCCGAGGGCTCGCAGGTCGCCCTCGGCGGCGACCTCTTCGGCACGTCGATCCCCGGGGTGACGATCACCGAGGCGGTCGGGCTCATCATCGCCCTGCTCGTGCTCATCGTCACGTTCCGCTCGTTCGTCGTCGCCGGCCTGCCCCTCCTCACCGCGGTGATCGGCGTCGGGCTCTCGATGGCGCTCATCTTCGTCGCGACCGCCTTCGCGTCGATCTCGTCGACGACCCCGCTCCTGGCGCTCATGCTGGGCCTCGCGGTCGGCATCGACTACGCGCTGTTCATCGCCGCGCGACATCAGGATCAGGTGCGCGAGGGCGTCGACCCCGAGGAATCCGCCGCCCGCGCCACCGGCACCGCCGGGTCGGCCGTCGTCTTCGCCGGCGTGACGGTGCTCATCGCCCTCATCGGCCTGTCGTTCGCGGGCATCCCGTTCCTCACGACCATGGGCATCGCCGCATCCGTCGCCGTGGCGATCGCCGTGCTCGTCGCCGTCACCCTCACCCCCGCGATGCTCGGCCTCGTCAAGGGCCGGATCATCGGACGCCCGCGCCGACGGAAGAAGGGGGCGGATGCTGCCGCGCACGCCCCGAAGCGGATCAACGCGTGGGTGCGGGTCGTGTCGACGCACCCGATCGCCGCGACCGTCTCGGTGGTCGCCGTGCTCGGCGTGCTCGCGATCCCCGCGTCGAGCCTCGCCCTCGCGCTGCCGAACGCGGGCATGCTGCCCGAGTCGAACCAGGCGAGGCAGAACTACGACCTCGCCGCCGAATACTTCGGACCCGGGGTCAACGGCCCGCTCGTGATGACCGGCACGATCGTCACCTCGAACGACCCCGTCACGCTGATGAACGACATCGCGGGCGAGATCGACGACCTCCCCGGTGTCGAGCGGATCGCCCTGGCCACCCCGAACGAGACGGCCGACACCGGCATCGTGCAGATCGTGCCGTCCACGGCCCCCGACGACCCGGCCACCGCCGACCTCGTGCGCGAGCTTCGCGCCCAGCACGACAGACTGCTCGACGAGTACGGGATCGACCTCAAGGTGACCGGCTACACGGCGGTGGCGATCGACATCTCCGACCGCCTCTCCGGCGCCCTCGTGCCGTTCGCGATCTTCGTCGTCGGCCTGTCGTTCATCCTGCTGATGATCGTCTTCCGCTCGATCGCGGTGCCGCTGACGGCGGCCCTCGGCTACCTCCTCTCGGTGGCGGCCGCCTTCGGCGTGGTCGCGGCCGTGTTCGAGTGGGGGTGGTTCGCCGACCTGCTGCACGTGACCCGCGTCGGGCCGGTGATCAGCTTCATGCCGATCGTGCTGATGGGCGTGCTGTTCGGGCTCGCGATGGACTACCAGGTGTTCCTCGTCACGCGCATGCGGGAGGACTACGTGCACGCCCGCGCCCGAGGCGCCGCGGACGCCGACGCACGGGCGACCGCCATCGAGGCGGTGCGCACGGGCTTCTCGGCCACCGCCCGCGTGGTCACCGCGGCCGCGCTGATCATGTTCGCCGTCTTCGCCGCGTTCGTTCCCGAGGGCGACTCGTCGATCAAACCGATCGCGCTGGGCCTGGCCGTCGGCATCGCCGTCGACGCGTTCCTCGTGCGGATGACCCTCATCCCCGCGCTCATGACCCTTCTCGGCGCCAAGGCGTGGTGGATCCCCCGGTGGCTCGACCGGCTCCTGCCGTCGTTCGACGTCGAGGGCGAGGCCGTCGAACGCGAACGGGCGCTGCGCGACTGGCCCGCACCCGGGTCGACCGCGGTCGTCGCCGCCGACGGCGTCGGGCTGGAGTCGCGCGACGTCGACGTCTTCGCCGGGTTCACCGCCACGGTCGAACCGGGTGGCGCGATCGTGCTGACCTCCTCCGATGTCCGTGCGTCGCGCGCGGCCCTGCTCGCGATCGCGGGTCGCGTGCCGACCACGTCGGGGCGGCTGCGCGTCGCGGGGCACCTGCTCCCCGGCCGGGCCGCGTGGGTGCGCGGGCACGTGGCCGTCGCCCTCCTCGATGACGCGGCCGACCCGCTCGCCGAACTCCGAGGCGTCTTCGCGGGGGGCCCCGGGCTCGTCGCCCTGCAGGGGCTCGACGCCCTCGCCCACGGCGCCCTGCGCGATCAGGCCGCGGCGATGCTCCGCGACGCCGAGGGCACGTGGACGCTCGCGATCTCAGCGGCCGATCCCCACGCCGCCCGCGGGGTGCTCGACGACGCCGGCTGGCGCGACGTGCAGACCGTGCGCGTCGAGAGCCACTCCTCCCGCTCCGCCGAACTTCCCGAGGTGAACGCATGACCACTTCCACGTCTCTTCCGGGGCGGGCGATCGAGCGCGCGAACTCTCGCCGCCCGATCACCTGGCTCACGATCATCGGGGCGCTGCTCCTGCCCGCCGTGATCGGCGGCATCCTCGTGGCTGCGCTGTACAACCCCGCCGAGCGCCTCGATTCGGTGACGGCCGCCATCGTGAACGACGATCAGGCCGTCACGATCGACGGACAGCTCGTGCCGCTCGGGCGCCAGCTCACCGCCGGCCTCGTCGACGGTTCCGACGAGGTGGAGAGCAACTTCGACTGGACGATCACGAACGAGCAGGATGCGGCGGACGGGCTCGCCGACGGCACCTACGCCGCCGTCGTGACGATCCCCTCGAACTTCTCGGCCGCCGCGACGTCGACCGCGCCCGGATCGACCCCCGAGCAGGCGACGATCAGCGTGAGCACGCCGCCCGACAGCCTCGTGGTCGACGACGCCATCTCGGCGCAGGTGACCCAGGCCGCCGCATCCCTCACCGGCACCATGCTGAGCGAGACCTACCTGCAGAACGTCTTCCTCGGATTCACCACCCTCGGCGACCAGCTGGGCACCGCGGCCGACGGCGCGCACCAGCTCGCAGACGGCGCTCAACAGGCCGCCGACGGCGCCGCCCAACTGCCGTCCGGTGCGACCGCGCTGGGCGACGGCGCCGGGCAGCTGGCCTCGGGTGCGACCCAGCTCGCCGGGGGCCTCGACCAGATCGCGGGCGGCATCGGGCAATCCGCCGACGGCGCCGGGCAGCTGGCCGCCGGGCTCGACGCGGCGGCTGCCGGCGTGAACAACCAGCAGCTCGTGGGCGCCGCCGCCTCCGCGAACGGCTACGCGCAGACCACCGCTGCACAGACCGCGCAGCTGGCGGCTACCCTCGGCGCCCTGGCTCAGCAGTGCGCGACGGGCACCCTCGATCCGACCCTGTGCGCGCAGGTCGGCGGGGCAGCCCAGAGCGCGGTGGAGGCGGCGACCAGCGCCGGCTACGCCGCGGGTTACACCGCACCGACGGCCGACGGGATCGCGCAGCTGACGTCGCAGTCGTCGGCCGGGCTGAGCGAGGCGGCCGCGCAGACGCGCACGCTGCAATCGGGCCTCAACCAGCTCGCCGCCGGAACCGCTCAGTCGGCCACCGGTGCACGGGGGCTCTCCACGGGGGCGACGCAGGTGTCGGACGGCGCCGGGGAACTGGCGACCGGGTCTCAGACCCTCGCCGACGGCGTTGCGCAGCTCGCCACCGGCACCGACGACCTCGCCAACGGGTTGACCACCGCCGCGGAGCAGGTTCCGACCTACACCGAGACGCAGGCGAAGGATCTCGCCTCGGTCGTGGCAGATCCGGTGGCCGCGGAGGGCATCGGCTCGAACCTGTTCGGCTCGACCGCGATCCCGCTCCTCGCGAGCGTCGCGCTCTGGTTCGGTGGGCTCGGCACCTTCGTCGCGCTCCGCGCCGTCACCGCGCGCACGATCAGCTCGCGTCGCCCGTCGGCCCTCCTCGCGGGCCGGGCGCTGCTCCCCGCCGCGGTCATCGGCGCCGTGCAGGGTCTGCTCGTCGCGGGCGTCGTGCAGCTGGCCGCCTCGTATGACTGGGGCCAGTGGTCGCTGTTCGCGGTGATGTCGGTGCTCACCGGCATCGCTTTCGCCGCCGTGAACCAGGCGCTCGTCGCGGTGTTCGGCGGGGCCGGGCGCTGGATCGCCGCGCTCATCGGCGTGATCGCCGTCGCGACCGGGATCGTCTCGACCGTCCCGGGGGTGCTGAAGTCGGTCGCGGGCCTCCTGCCCACGGCGCCGGCGTACCAGGGCGCCGTCGACGCGCTCACCTCGAGCGGCAACCTCGGCGCCGCGATCGCGGGCCTGGTGATCTGGGCGGTGCTCGCCTTCATCGCGACGATCCTCGCGGTCGCCCGTCGCCGCTCGGTCTCGACCCGCGCCCTCCTGGCCGTGTCGCCCGCCTAGCGCCGGCTTCGAGAGTCCAAGACACCCGGACGCCGCGCACGCGCGGCCCGGGTGTCTTGGACTCTCGGCGTTCCTCCCCAGGGTGCCCGACGGAGCGAACTGTGCACAGGTCGCCGTGGGCGCCGGGAGCGGGTGCGGGCAGGCGCGCACCCTGGGCGGATGAAACGCGCCGAGCTCCCGCCCTCGTTGCAGGGCGCCTCCTTCCGAACCGACGCGGCGAGGGCCGCGGGCGTGGCGCGCGACCGGCTCGACGCCGCGGATCTGTTCGCGCCGTTCCACGGGGTGCGTGCGCCGGCCGACGCGCTGCCCGACTCCGTCCTCGACCGGTGCCGGCTCCTCCTGCCCCGGCTCGGCGGCCTGCAGTTCTTCAGCCACAGCACCGCCGCCGCGCTCTGGCAGATGCTGCTCCCCCGCTCCGCCGAGATCGGACCCCTTCACGTGGCCGCCTGCCCGCCCGCGCGGGCGCCGCGGACGGCCGGGGTGATCGGCCATCGCACCGACCTCACCGCCGAGATGCTCACTCTCGCCCGGGGCCTGCCGGTGCCCTCCGTCGCCGAGACATGGGCCCAGCTCGGCAGCATCCTCACCCTCGACGATCTCATCGCCGCGGCAGACGGCATCCTGACGGCAGGCTCGGCCACGGCCGAAGATCTCGCGGCAGCCGTCGTGCGGTTGCGACGGAGAGGAGCACGCGACCTCGCCCGGGCCCTGTCGGAGATGCGCGCCGGCTCGGAATCGCGGCCCGAGACGCGAACCCGCCTCGTGCTCTCGCGCGCCGGACTCCCCGAGCCGGAGCTGAATCAAGACCTGCGCTCGGCAGACGGTCGATTCGTCGCACGACTCGACATCGCGTATCGGCGCTACCGCGTGTGCGTCGAATACGACGGACGCCAGCACGCCGAGCACGCGCAATTCGTCCGCGATGCGGACCGCTGGGCGGACATCGAGGCAGAGGGGTGGATCATCGTCCGGGTGCTCGCGCACCACCTCGCCGACCCGCGCTCCCTGGTCGCCCGCGTCGAACGCGCGCTGCGCTCGCGTGGATGGTCACGCGCCACCTGAGAGTCCACAACACCCGGACGACCGACCTCGTGCGTCCGGGTGTCGTGGACTCTCAGAAGGAGAGAGCGCCGCCAGGGTTTACGACAGGCCGGAGTAGACGTGGAGGCCCTTGAAGAAGAGGTTCACGATCGTGAAGTTGAACAGCACCGCGGTGAACCCGATGATCGACAGCCAGGCCGAGCGGGTTCCGCGCCAGCCGCGCGTCGCGCGGGCGTGAATGTATCCGGCGTAGAGCACCCAGATCACGAAGGTCCAGACTTCCTTCGTGTCGAAGCCCCAGTAGCGGCCCCACGCGTCGTTGGCCCAGATCGACCCGGCGATCAGGGTGAAGGTCCAGAAGATGAAGCCGACGATCGCGAAGCGGTAGGCCAGTGATTCCAGAGCGTCGGCGGTGGGGATCGTCCGCAGGAACGGCAGCCCGATCCTCTTCGGCGCCGCGGTGTCGCCGGCTCCCGCGAGGTCGGCGGATGCTGCGACACGGGCCTCTCGGCGGGCCTGCAGCAGCTGGAGTACCGAGAGTCCGAAGGCGAGCGCGAACAACCCCGTGGCGAAGGCGGCGACGAAGACGTGCACGACGAGCCAGACCGACTTCAGCGGGTCGGCGAGCGGCGTCACCTCGACGTAGAGTCCGCCCAGGAGCGTGCCGCCGAGGAGCACCACCGTCATGCCCGTGATGAACGAGCCGAGGAACCGCAGGTCGTACCGGAACAGGGTCACCAGGTAGACCGACACGATGATGAGGGTGCCGGTCAGGGCGAACTCGTACATGTTCGACCACGGCACGCGCTCGGCCTCGAGCCCGCGCAGCACCGTGCCGGCGAAGTGGAAGAGGAACGCCAGCACCGTCAGCGTCGTGCCGATGCGCGCCCAGACGAACCGGGGCTTGGCGGGCAGCTCGGCACCCTGTCGGGAGCCGGAGGCCGAACCCGAGACCGACCCGCCGCCCGCGGCGACGAGTTCGCGCGCCTCCGCGGCATCCTGCGCCTTCACGGCGAGGTCGGAGCGGCGCGCGAGGTCGACGGCGTACGCGATGAACGCGAGCACGTAGATCGCGATCGACGTCCAGACGAGCAGCAGCGAGACCGCGCCGAGCGAGAGCGCGTCTTCGGTTCCGGTCATGTGGTGATTCTACTTCCGGGGGTGTGGCGGCGGGCCTCGAAGGCGAGGGAATGACGGGCCTCGAGAGCGGTGACGGCTTCGGCCAGGGTGGGATCCTCGCCGCGGGCCAGGCCCGCGTACTCGATGCGGACGGCGTCGCCGTCGGGGGTGACCTTGACCCACATCCGGCGTCGGGGGACGAAGAGGGCGGCGAGCAGACCCGCCAGAGCCAGCAGCGCGAAGCCGAGCACCCACGGCGCGGCGATGTCGCGGTGGATCGACAGCGACACGAACCGCTTCACCGACTGGTCGAGGTTCGCCGCGCCCTCCGGGGAGGCGTCCTCGAAGGTGATCGTGCCGAGACCGTTCGGGAGGTCCTGCGTCTCGCCGGGGGCGAGTTCGATCGAGTCGACGCCGGTGTCTCCACCGGTGAGCTGCTGCATGTCGCTCACGTCGAGCGTGTACACCGAGCGCGGGGTTCCCCCGTCGATACCGAGGTCTCCGCTGTAGACGTTCAAGGTCAGCACCGGGTTCGCCAGCGACGGGTAGGCCGACGTGAACGCGCCCGACTCGAGCGGGGCCTGCGTCGGGTAGAAGAAGCCGATGAGTCCGAGCTGCTCGGGGAAGCCGTCGGGCACCTTGACGACGCCGAGCGAGGTCATATTGCTGTCCTGGGGAAGGAACGGCACCGAGTCGGTGTAGATCGCGGTCCCCTCCGCGTCGCGGATCGTGATCGTGGGGGCGTACCCGTTGCCGAGCAGGTACACGCGATCGCCGGCGACATCGAGGGGGTGGTTGACCCGCACCTCGCCCTCCTCCGGCTCCTCGCCCGCGAGACGGGTGGTCATATGCGCCACGAAGTCGCCGGCCTGCCCGGCCCCCTGCTGCCCGAAGGGCACATACGAGATGTCGAACTGGTCGAGCGTCATCGAGTAGGGGACGAGATTGTCGGCGTTGACGAAACGACCGGGGTTGAACGAGGAGTAGTCGAGCAGGGTGTTGGTGAAGGTCGTGCCCTGCACGATGACGCGCTGCCCGGTGTAGGTGAACCCGCCGCCGACCCCGACTGCGATGAGCACGCCGACGAGCGCCGCGTGGAAGACGAGGTTGCCCGTCTCGCGGAGGTAGCCGCGCTCGGCCGATACCGACAGCGCTCCGCGCGCGTCGTAGCGTTCCACGCGGTAGCCGCTCTTGCGCAGCTGCTCCTGCGCCGCCTCGACGGCGGCCGAGGCGACGGATGCTGCGTCCTCGCCGTCGCGCAGCTCGACACGCGTCTCGCGGTAGTCGTCGAGGCGGGCGAGACGCGCGGGGGTGCGCGGCGGCCGGGTGCGCAGCGCCTTCCAGTGGTGCTTGGTGCGCGGCAGCACGCAGCCGACCAGCGAGATGAACAGCAGCAGGTAGATCGCCGAGAACCAGGGAGAGGTGTAGACGTCGAACAGGCTCAGATTGTCGAGGATCGGTGCGAGGTCGGGATTGTCGGCGAAGTACTGCGTGACGCCGTTCGGGTCGGCGCTGCGCTGGGGGACGATCGATCCGGGCACCGCGGCGATCGCGAGGAGGAGCAGCAGCACCAGCGCCGTGCGCATGCTCGTGAGCTGACGCCACCCCCACCGCAGCCACCCGACGACTCCGAGCGACGGCGAGGTGATCGCGTCGCCGTCGGCGTGGTCGGACGGACGCAGCGGATCGGCGGAACCGGATCCGTCGTCGGGCCCGTCCTCGGGAACGGACGAATCAGAGCGGGAGCGGGACACGTCCCATCACCCCCTGCAGCTGCGACATGAGAGAACCCCAGACGCCCGTGACCATGAGCAGGCCGAGCGCGATCAGGAAGAGACCGCCGACGACGTTGACGGCTCGGATGTGCTTCCGCAGGAACGACACCGACCTCGTCGCCCAGCCGAAGCCGAGGGCGAGCAGGAGGAACGGGATGCCGAGGCCCAGCGAGTACGCCAGGCCCAGCAGGGCCGCTCGCCACGGGTCGCCGAGGTTGTAC
This sequence comes from Microbacterium sp. AG1240, assembly GCF_003635115.1. GTDB lineage: Bacteria > Actinomycetota > Actinomycetes > Actinomycetales > Microbacteriaceae > Microbacterium. Next base: position 112,755 of record NZ_RBXJ01000002.1, on the reverse strand, counting down.
GACACCGCGATGATCGCGGACAGGGTCGGGCCGATGCAGGGCGTCCAGCCGATGCCGAGCGCGATGCCCAGGAGCGGTGCTCCGATGAGCCCCACGCTGCTCTTCGCCTGCATGCGCATGGTGCGCTGGGCGAGCCCGAACAGCCCGATGAAGACGAGCCCCATGAGGATGATGACCACGCCCATGACGCGCGTGATCACGTCGGCGTACTGCAGGAAGAAGCGACCGACCGTTCCGCTGAGCACGGTCATCGTCAGGAAGACGAGGGTGAACCCGGCGATGAACAGAAGCACGCCGCCGACGAGGCGCCCCCTCCCGGGGGATGCGGATGCTGCGCCGCGGCGAGGAGCGACGGTGCCCCCGATGAAGCCGAGATAGCCCGGGACGAGCGGCAGCACGCACGGGGAGAGGAACGAGACGAGGCCCGCGGCCAGGGCGATGGGGACCGCGAGCCAGAGGGCGCCGTCGAAGACGATCGCGCCCGGATTCACGTGGTCTCCGCCAGCGCGTCGCGCACGAGGGTCTCGAGGATGGACGACTCCTGCAGCTCGCCGATGATGCGGGCGGCCACGCGCCCCTGCTTGTCGAGCACGAGGGTCGTGGGGGTCGCGTTGATGGGCGTCTTATCGGCGAAGGAGAGCTTGACCGATCCGGAGTTCACATCGATGACGCTCGGGTAGGACACGTTGTTGTCGCGGGCGAACGACGCGGCCGTCTCGGCCTGGTCGTAGGTGTTCACCCCGAGGAACGACACGTCCTGACCCTCGAACGAGGTGTAGGCGGCCTCCAGCCGCGGCGCCTCGACGATGCAGGGGCCGCAGGCCGCGTACCAGAAGTTGACCACCAGCACGTCGCCGGCGTAGTCGGCACTGGTCACCTCGTCGCCGTGCTCGGTCGTGCCGGTGAAGTCGACCGGCTCGCCGCGCTCGGCGGCGGGGATCTCGTCGACGCGGAAGTCGCCGGCGATGAACCCCTTGTTATCCCCCTCCCGGTACTGCGAGGCGAGGGGGTCGTTGGAGCAGGCTGCGAGTCCCACGACGAGGGCGGCGGCCGCGGCGGCCGCGAGAAGACGGCGCATCACACGGCTCCGACATCGATGGCGCCGGCGGTGTTCGCCGGCTCGGCGTAAGCGACCTCGACCCAGCGCTGTCCGGTCGCGGGTTCGCCCCGGCGCTCGAAGGTGGTCACGCTCGACAGCGCGCACCGGCGATTGCGGGGGTCGTGCTTCATCGGGAGTCCCGCGACGGCGAGGTGCGTGACCCAGATGGGGAGCTGGTGCGAGACCACGACGACGTCACCGCGGTCGGTGCGGTTCCAGGCGTCGTCCATCGCCTCCAGCATCCGTTCGACGACCCGGCCGTAGGGTTCTCCCCAGCTCGGCACGGCGGGGCGGGTGAGGTGCCGCCAGCTCAGCGGATTGGCGAGGGCACGCCGCATCTGTCGACCCTCGAAGACGTTGGTCGGCTCGATGACCCGCTCGTCGATGTAGGGATCGACGCCGAAGGTCTCCTCGAACGGCTCGGCCGACTCCCGGGTGCGCTGGAGGGGCGAGACCACGAGCGCGCCGATCGGCCGCTCGAGCCCGTGGACGTAGTCGGCGGCCTGCCGCGCCATGCGACGCCCGTCGACGCTCAACCCGAAACCGGGGAGACGGCCGTAGAGCACGCGACGCGGATTGTGCACCTCGCCATGACGGACGAGGTGGAGACGGTCGGCAGGCACCCGCCCAGTCTACGGCGGCGGGTTCTGCGAGCCCGCTGAGGGCGGGGCAGATCGCTCGACGCCGAACGGTCTCAGACCCCGTCGAGCTGGCGCTCGCGGCGATCGCGCACGATCGTGCGCACGCGCACCACGAGGAACCAGGCCACGGCCGCGACGGCGACGGCGATGACGACGTACTGGAGGATGTCGGCGTACTGCTCGATGACGTGCCAGTTCTCCCCGAGGAGGAAACCGGCCATCACGAAGATAGTGTTCCAGACCGCGCTGCCGGCCGCCGTGAGCAGGCCGAACTTCCACAGCGGCATGCGCGAGACGCCGGCGGGGATGGAGATGAGACTGCGGAAGATCGGGATCATCCGGCCGAAGAACACCGCCGCCCAGCCGTGCTTCTGGAACCATGCGACCGTGCGGTCGACGTCGTCACCCTTCATCAGCGGCATCCGCTCGGCGATCCGGCGCAGACGCGCGGCTCCGAGCCACGCCCCGATGCCGTAGAGCACGAACGCCCCGACGACCGAGCCGAGCGTCGTCCAGATGAGCGCCTCGGCGAGGGTGAACGACCCCCGGCTGGCGGTGAGACCGGCCATCGGCAGCACGACTTCACTCGGAAGCGGGGGGAAGAGGTTCTCGAGGGCGATCGCCGCACCGGCTCCCGCCGGACCGATGATCTCCATGAGCGAGACGGTCCAGTCGGCGAGGGAGGACAGCCACGAACCGTCGCCGCCGGATTGCGCGGCAGCGGTCACGAGGAGGGTGGTGTCGGTCATCGGGTGCCTTCGCGCTCGGTGATCGGCGGCCCGACCGGGCGCCTCGCCCAGCCTAGGCCGGTCGGATCGGGGAATCCTGGGTGCTGGCCCCCGCGCGCGATCGGGTCACCCCGAAGCATCCGCTCACTGCCGAACGGCGGAGCCGACGATCGCCGCCGCGACGAACCACAGCGCGACCATGAGGGCTGCACCCGCCAGCGGCACCCAGAACGCCAGACGCTGCCTCACCAGCCGTACGACGGCGGCGACGACCGAGAGAAGCAGCACGGCCCATGGCGAGATGACGCCGAACCACAGACCGACGTTCATCGTCTCGACGTCGCACGAGACCGTCGCGCAGGCGTCGGAGGCCCCCGCGAGAAGAAACCCCGCGTACGAGGCGGCGAGCGCGAAGAGAGTGAGCAGCACGAGGAGCACGACGGTGAGTGCGACGTCCCACACGCGGGGCGCCCGCCGCGACGCGCGCTCGGGCGCGAGCGTGCGATACGACGACGGGGGCATGGAGAACGTCACGTGCGACATTGTAGGGACGACGACGGATGCTGCGCGGTGGCCTTCCTGACGAAGTGAGACGTCCGAATGGCGGCCGCGGGGCCGGAGGGCCTAGCGTCTGGAGCGTGTCGATCACCCTTCCCCCTGCGCCGCCCGATGCGCTCGGCGTACGGATGCCGATCTCCGCTCGCCTCTCCTCCGACGCGCCCGCCGGGCCGGCCGTGTGGGGAGGTTCGATGCCCCCGCTCCCCCGGGTTCTCGCCGACGCCGTCGCCGAGACGTGGGGAGCGACGATCAGTGTCGAGGCCGACGGTGCCGATCCGCTCGCGCTCCCCGGATTCGGCGCCGCGTTCGCGCAGGCACGGGCCGACCAGGTCGTGCGGGCGTTCTCGCGCCGCACCAATCTCGTGCTCGCCGGGGCAACGACGGCGGTCGTCGGCGCCGGACCGATCGCCGACGCTCTGGCCGCGGCGCTCACCCGCATCGGCAGCCGGGTCGTCCGCGTCTCGGATGATCCCGTGACGCGGCTGCGCGCGCACCTCGCCGGGATCGCGTTCGCAGACGTCGGCGCGCTGCCCGAGACGACCCGTCACGCGCACTACGTCGTCGCCACCGGGGACGGCCACGACCCGATCGACCCGCACCGCACGGAGGCCGTGCTCATCGATGCCTCGCTCGGCGGCACCGGGCTCGCCCCGGCCGGCGGCCCGGTGCGGCGACCCCACGTGCGTCGCGTCGGGGGTGCGTCGACGGTGGTCGATGCTCCCCCGCCGCTTCCCGACGATCTCAACACCATCGACGCCCTCGCGTGGCGGCTCGCCGATCTCCTCGTCGCGCTCGGCCTTCTCGTCGCCGCCAACGGCGGCGACCTCACTGCCGCCGACGCCCGCCTCGCGCACGAGGTGATCGCGTGAGCGGCCGGATCGCCGATCCCTCCCTGTGGCGCCAGGGACAGGACCGCATCGACTGGGCGCGCGGATTCATGCCGGCCACCGCCGCGCTGGCGGCCGAGCTCACCGCATCCGGAATCGTCTCCGGCGTGCGGATCGCGATCTCCGACGTGCTCGAGCCGAAGACCGCGTCGGTCGCGCTCGTGCTCGCTGAAGCCGGGGCCGAGGTCTCGGTGTCGTGCGTCGGCCGCAACACCGACGACGCGGTCGCCGCCGCACTGGCCCACGCGGGCCTGCCCGTCTACGCGCGGTCGACCGATCGCGCCGCGGACGACCGCGAGAACGTGCTGTCGCTGCTCGATCACCGTCCCGAGGTGATCATCGACGACGGCGCCGGCACCATCCGTCTCGCCCACACCGACCGGCCCGGCATCCTCGACGCGATGATCGGCGCCACCGAGCAGACGACGAGCGGTGTGCGGCCGCTGCGCGAGATGCAGCGCACGGGAGAACTGCGCATCCCGGTGGTCGCGGGCAACGATGCGCGCACGAAGTCGCTCTTCGACAACGCCCACGGCACGGGGCAGGCGGTCGTGCTCGCGGTCGCCGACCTCATCGATGCGTCGCTCGCCGGCGCCTCGGTCGTCGTCGCCGGGTTCGGGCGGGTCGGCAGCGGCGTCGCTCGCCACGCGGCCGCCCTCGGCGCGCGGGTGACCGTCTCGGAGGTCGACCCGGTCGCCGCGCTCCAGGCCGCGTTCGCCGGATTCGCCGTCGAACCCCTCATCGATGCCGCCGCCCACGCCGACGTGCTCATCTCCACCACCGGGGTCGCCGGCACGATCGACGTCGCGCACCTCGCCGCCCTCCCCGACGGGGCCGCCGTCGCGGTCGGGGGCGGCGTCAGCCAGGAGATCGCCCTCGACGACGCCCGCGCCGCCGGTGCCGTCGAGATCTCCCGTGCGCGCAAGGTCTCGCGGCTGCGGCTGCCATCCGGCCGCACGGTGCGGGTGCTCGATGACGGCAACTGCATCAACGTCAGCGCCGCCGAGGGCAACCCGGTTCAGATCATGGACCTGTCGTTCGGGGTGCAGCTCGCCGCGGTCGATCACCTGATCGCCTCGCGGGGCACCCTCCCGCCGGCGGTCCACACACTCCCTCGCGACGTCGACGATCGGGTGGCCCGCCACGCCCTCGCGTCGTTCGGCGGCACGGTCGACGCGCCGTCGGCGAAGCAACTCGCCTTCCTGACATCCTGGCGACCGAGTCTCGACGCCGACTGACGGCGCCCACCCCTCCTCCGAAAGACCCCGATGACCCTGACCCTTCATCGCGCACGCGTCGTCTTCCCGGTCGACGCCCCTCCGATCGTCGACGGCGCCGTCCTGGCCGACGGCGACACGATCACCGCCGTCGGCACCCATGACGCGCTGTCTGCCGTCGTCCGCGATCGCCCCGACGTCGAGCGTCTGGAATGGGACGGCGTGCTCACACCCGGGCTCGTGAACGCCCACACCCACCTGCAGTACACCGATATGGCCGAGGTGGGCCGGGGGCGCTACGACGGGTTCGAGTCGTGGATGAACGCGTTCATGGAGCTCTACCCGTTGCCCCGGGACTGGGCGGCGTCCGCCGCCGAGGGAGCCCGCCTCGCGATCGCATCGGGCACGACCTCCGTCGCCGAGATCGTCACCGACATCGACGCGGCCGCCGTCGTGCACGAGGCCGGCCTTCACGGGGTCACCTATTGGGAAGTGCTCGGCTGGACAGACGCCGACTGGGCCGTCGACGGGCGGACCACCGTCGTCGAGCAGTTGCGCGCTCTGCCGACACCACCCGACGCCGGGCTGTCGCCGCACGCGATCTACTCCCTCGACACGGGCGTGCTCCGCGACCTCGCGGGCCTCGCCGCCGAGCTCGGGGTGCGCCAGCACATCCACGCGGCCGAGTCGGCCTGGGAAGACGCCTACGTCCGTTCGGGCACGGGCGATCTCGCCAACCGGTGGCGCACGCTCGGGCGGGGCGACTTCGCGCTGCTCCGCGACGGCGGCGCCGGCCACGGGGTCATCCCCTACCTCGACTCGGTCGGTGCCCTCACCCCCGCGACGCACCTCGCCCACGTCATCTACGTCGACGCCGACGACCGCCGGATGCTGCGCGAACGCGGCGTCTCGGTGGCCCTCTGCCCCCGGTCGAACGCGGTCATCGGGCTCGCCCCGCCACCGATCGGGCACTACCTGCGCGAGGGGAACCGGATCGCGGTGGGCACCGACTCGCTCTCCTCGTCGCCGAGCCTGAACGTGCTCGACGACGTCGCGGCGCTCTACTCCCTCGCCCGAGAGCAGGGCTATGCCGAGCCCGATCTGCACGAGCGGCTGTTCGCCGCCGCGACCCTCGGGGGCGCGAACGCCCTGGGGCTCGCCGACGCATCCGTCCCGACGGGGAGCATCCGCGCAGGATCGCGCGCCGACCTGGCCGTGTTCCCCGTCGACGCGCGAACGCCCGCCGACGCGCTCGCCGAGCTCGTCGAGCACGGCAGCCCGCGCTCGCTCGCCACGATCATCGCCGGCCGGTGCCACCGGCCGCCCACCACCGACCCAGCAACGGAGACCACCCATGTCGCTCGCTGACCCCCGCCCGCTCCTGTTCGGCCTCTACGAGCAGGCGTGCATCGGCAACGGCTCCGGTGCCGTGAGCCTGTGGACCCACCCGGCCGACGAGCGGCTGACTGCGACCGGTATGCGGTACTGGATCGACCTCGCCCGCCGCGCGGAGGAGGCCGAGTTCGACCTGTTCTTCTTCGGTGATGTGCTCGGCATGTACGACACCTACCGCGGGTCGGAGGCGACGGCCGTCGAGTGGGGCGTGGAGCTGCCCGCCCACGACCCGCTGCTGCACATCCCGGCGCTGGCCGCGGTGACCGAGCGGATCGCGTTCGGCGCCACCGTCTCGACGACCTACGAGCATCCGTTCGCTCACGCGCGGCGCTTCAGCACGCTCGACCATCTCACCGCCGGCCGCATCGCGTGGAACATCGTGTCCTCCTACCTCCCGGGGGCGGCCGCGAACTTCGGCCTCGACGTGCTCGCGCACGATCAGCGCTACGACCGCGCCGACGAGTTCCTCGACGTCGTCTACAAGCTGTGGGAGCACAGCTGGAGCGACGACGCGTTCGTGGGCAGCAAGGAGACGGGCCTGTTCGCGCACCCCGACCGGGTGCGACGGGTCGACCACGTGGGCGAACACTTCCGCGTGGCGGGTCCTCACCTCAGCATCCCCTCCCCGCAGCGCACGCCCGTGCTCATCCAGGCCGGATGGTCACCCCGGGGGCGGGAGTTCGCCGCGCGGCACGCGGAGCTGATCTTCGTCGGCGACTCCGACCCGGTCGCCGTCCGCGAGGGGCTCGCGGGTATCCGTGCCCGTGCCGCCGAGATCGGCCGCGACCCGTCGGAGATCCGCGCCGTGGTCGGGATGAACCTCGTCGTGGCGCCGACGCGCATCGCGGTGCAGGAGAAGCTCGACGGCTTCCAGTCGCACTACTCCTCGGAGGCTCAGCTCGCGGCGTACGCCGGGTGGGGCGGAGTGGACTTCTCGCAGTACGCCGACGACGAGCCGCTGATCAAGCAGTCGACGACGCACACCCAGACGAAGGAGACACGGGCCGACGCGCCGGTGCTGACCGCCGGCGACGTCCGCCGTCGGTTCGGCGCGGTCACGGCGTTCGCCGACGACCGCTTCATCGGCACGCCCGGCGAGGTCGCCGACAACATCGGCCGATTCGTGGACGAGTCGGGCGTCGACGGCTTCCTCCTCCACCAGTTCGTCTCCCCCGGCTCGCTGGAGGACTTCGCCACGCTCCTCGCGCCCGAGCTGCGCTCGCGCGGGCTCTACGGCGGGTTCCCCACCGAGGGGACGCTTCGCTCCCGCCTGCGCAGCGACCGCCGCGATCGCCTCCCGACCGACCACCCCGCCGTATCGGGCGCACGCTGAGCCCCACGGCCAATCGGCGCCCGCGGCGATGCCCTACTCGCCCGCGGGACGTCCGTTCGCCCAGCCCGACGGCGCCGCGCGTCCGGCGGGGTCCAGCGGAGCCCGCGAGGTGCCGTAGGCGAGGGCGTGCACGAAACGGCGCCGGAACTGGGTGGCGTCGAACGAGGTGACGGCGCGGGTCACGGCCCCGTCGGGGGTTCCCCAGACGAGCGGAAGGCCGTCGTTCGTCAGAGCCACGCGCGTGGCGAGCGAGCCTCCGTAGGGGGTGACGTCGACGGGACCCTCGATCCACCCCGTGACGATCTCGGGGCGATGGAGGATCACGGTCGACAGGCCGTCGTGCGCCGAGGAGATCCGCCGCCCCCACTTGTACTGGTAGAAGTCGTTGTAGGCGTCGAGCACGCCGGCCGAGAACTGCGCCCACGGGGTGTCGATCGCGCGCAGCGAGGCGTAGACGTGCTCGTCGAGGATCGCCGTGGCGGTGACGTTGACCCCCACCATCACCACGTTGCCCCGGTTCGCGGCACCGAAGACGATCTCGGCCGCGCGTCGGTCGTTCGCGGTGTTGGCGTCGGTCAGGGTCGCCCCGCCGGGTGCGGGGTAGGGGCCCGCGCCCCCCATGATGACGACGGAGCGGTACTTCAGGAAGAGCTCGGGGTCGCGCTCGAGCGCCTTCGCGATGTTGGTCAGCGGCCCGAGCGGGTGCAGGTCGACTCTGCCCGGGTGCTCGTTCGCGATGCGCACGATGTAGTCCACGGCGGTCTCGTCCTCGACGCGGAGTTCGGCCCGCTCGAACCGGTCGCCGAGCCCGTCGACGCCGTGCACGAAATCGGCGATGCTCGCCTCGCCCTCCAGCGGCGCGTACTCCCCCAGGTGCACGGGAATGTCCTCGCGCTCGGCGAGGCGCAGCACGGTCCGCACGTTCCGGGCGGAGTCCTCCACCGGGGTGTTGCCGTAGATCGTCGTGATGCCGACGATCTCGACGTCGGGCTGTGCGAGCAGGTAGAGAAGCGAGTGGGCGTCGTCGAGACCGGTGTCGGTGTCGACCAGCACCCACTGCTTCTGCGGATCCAGCGGCGGTCGGGTCGATGCCATGGCGGTTCTCCTCTGTCTTCGTTGCACCCCCAGCGTGCCCGCCGGAGCAGCGCGCGAACCGATCGTGTTACTTAGCGTGACGCAGTGTTTCCCCGGGTGTTACACACTCTGGCGGAGAGTAGAGGGATCGCCCGAGACTGCTCTCGAGCAACGCGTCGCTCGTCACCCGAGAAGCCGGCCCCACAGCACCGGTCGAGACAAGGATCCCTCACCATGACCTCCAGCCCGAAGCGCGCTCTGCGCGTCGCCGTTCCCGCGGTCGGCCTCACCGCCGCTCTCGCCCTCAGCGCCTGCGCCGGTGGGGGAACCCCCGACCCCGCGGCCACCGGATTCGAGGGACTCGAGCTGACGGTGTGGAACAACATCGACTTCGACCCGTACCAGAGCCTGCAGAAGGGCTACTTCGAAGCGTGCGCCGACGAGCTCGGCATCACCGTCGACGTCCAGACCCAGTCGGGCGACTACACCACGAGCCTGCTGCAGGCCGCGAGCTCGAAGACGCTCCCCGATGTCGCCCTCCTGAGCACCGACACCCAGGTGCCCCAGCTCGCCTCGCAGGGGGTTCTCGCCGACCTGGGTTCGCTCGGAATCACCACCGACGGCATCGAGGAGAGCATCGCCTCGCTCGGCGAGTACGACGGCGCGCTCTACGCCCTGCCCGTGCAGGCCGAGAGCTACGCGATCTTCTACAACGCCGACGCCTTCGCCGCGGCCGGCATCACCGAGCCCCCGACCACGTTCGACGAGCTCGTCGCGACGGCGAAGGCCCTCACCACCGACACCCAGAAGGGCATCGTGCTCCCCGGGGTCGGCGGCGACGGCTCGACTCCCGTCTACTTCCTGCCGTTCCTCCTGAGCGCGGGCGGCGACCCGGCCGATCCGACGAGCGAGGGCGCGGCCGAGGCCGTCGACCTCTACAAAGCGCTGGTCGATGACGGCAGCCTCTCGACGGAGTACGTGAACTGGGGCTGGGACGCCATCGACCAGTGGACCTCGGGCGCGGCGGCGATCACGGTCTCGGGTCCGTGGAACCTCGTCGACAGCAGCATCCCGTTCGAGTACGGCACCGCGGCGTTCCCGACGCCGGAGCCGGGCGAGAGCTCGCAGGTCGGCGTGCTGGGCTACGCCTACGGTGTGGCCGCGTCGAGCGACCCCAACCGCGAGGCCGCGGCCGCCGCGCTGGTCGAGTGCCGCGCATCGGAGGAGAACCAGATCGAGACCGCGATCCAGGGCGGTTACGTCCCGGCTCTGACGAGCGCCCAGGAGGCCTTCGTCGCCGAGGTGCCCGCGGCCAAGGCCTTCGTCGACGCCCTCCCGGGTGCGTTCAACTCCGCATCGCTGGGCACCGAGTGGAACGCCCTGCAGCAGCAGTACGTCGATGCGCTGCAGAACGCGACCGTCAACGGCGTCAGCGCCGAGGAAGCACTGCAGCAGGCGTCGCAGGGGTGATGACCTCGTCCCTCTCGACGGCCGACCGGCCGGAGGCACCCGCCTCCGGCCGGTCGTGGCTGTCGCTCGCGCGGCGCCGGAACATCGAGCTGTGGGTGTTCCTCGTCCCCGCCATCGCGTTCTTCTGCGTGTTCTTCCTGTTCCCCCTCGGGTACGGCGTGTTCATGAGCACGACCGACTTCACCACCGGCACGTTCATCACGGGTCGTGCACCCTTCGTCGGAGGAGAGAACTTCGCCGAGATCCTCGCGCAGCCGGTGACGGGCCGTGCGATCGCCAACACCCTCGTCGTGACGGTCGCCGCGGTCGCGATCGAGCTCGTGCTCGGGCTCGCCCTCGCACTGCTGTTCACCCGCCGCTTCCCGGGGAGCCGGTGGCTCCCGACCCTGATCCTCATCCCCTGGCTCCTACCGGCCGTGGTCGTCGCCACCATCTGGAAGTCGCTGCTCTCGGGCAACGGAGCCGTCAACGACGTGCTCGGAACGCTGGGGCTCCCCACCGACGCGTGGCTGGCGAACCCGTCGACAGCGCTCTCCGCCGTCATCGTGGTCGCCGTGTGGGCGAGCCTGCCGTACTGGTCGACGATCCTGGGCGCCGCGCTGAAGCAGGTGCCCGCCGAGCATCTCGAAGCCGCTCAGCTCGACGGCGCGGGGGGCTGGCGCCGACTGACCTCGATCATCGTCCCCGCCATCTGGCCGGTGATCTCGGTGTTAGTGATCATGAGCGTCGTCTACACCCTGCTCATCGTCGACCTCGTGCTCGTGCTGACTGCCGGTGGCCCCGCCGACAGCACCGTGACCCTCGGTCTCCTGTCGTACCGCGCGGCCTTCCAGCAGTTCGAGTTCGGCCAGGGCGGCGCCTACGGCATGCTGCTCCTCGGCATCAGCCTCGTCTTCGCGGTCGTCTACTCGCTGCTGGCCATGCGCAGGGAGCGTGCCGAGCGATGACCGCCGCCTCCGCCGCATCCACCCGTCTGGCCCGCCTGCGCAAGAGCGGCTGGCTGTGGACGATCCTGACCGTGGGCATTCTCGCGGTCTATCTCTTCCCGATCTACTGGATGATCTCGGCCTCGCTCCAGCCGTCGGCGAACTCCGTCGACACCGAGTGGTTCCCGTCGGCACCGGGCATCGGCGGCTACGAGACGGCGCTCTCCGAGAGCGGTCTGAGCGGTCTGCGCGTCAGCGTGATCGTCGCTCTCGGCTCGGTGCTGGTGAGCCTCGTCGTCGCGATACCCGCGGCGTACGCGCTGAGTCGCCTGCGCTCCCGCGCCGTGGGTATCGCGCTGATCCTGCTGCTGCTCGCCCAGATGATTCCGAGCATCGTGCTGGCGACGTCGTTCTACGCGATGTTCAACAACTGGGGGCTGCTCAACACCTACGTGGGGCTGATCCTGGCGAACTCGACCGCGGGCATCCCGTTCGCGATCATCGTGATGCGCGCGTTCATGCTGCGCCTCGATCCCGAGGTGCTGGAGGCCGCGACCGTCGACGGACTCGGACCGTTCGGGACGCTGTGGCGCATGGTCATCCCGCTCTCGCGCAACGCGATCATCACCGCCGCCGTCTTCACGTTCCTCTTCAGCTGGGGAGATCTGCTGTTCGGCCTGACCCTCGTCACGCGCAACGACCTGCAGCCGGTGTCGGTGGTCATCTTCGCCCTCTCGAACTCGAACCTGAACACGTGGGCGGCGACGATGGCGGCCTCTCTGATCGCGAGCCTCCCGGCGCTCGTCGTGATCTTCGCCGCGCAGCGCCACGTGAAGGCGGGCCTTGCCGCGGGAGCCGGGCGCTGACCCGCCGGCTGGTGAGAAAGCCCAGGCCCGCGGGCATTGCGTACACCGGCCCGCACGTAGACTGACATCTCGTGAACGAACGCGTCTTGGTCAAGCAGCTCCAGTCCGCCCCCGACGGCCCGGTTTCGGTGTCGGGATGGGTCGAGACGGTGCGCGATCAGAAGAAGGTGCAGTTCGTCATCCTTCGCGATGAGACCGGCGCGGTGCAGCTGGTGAACCCGGCGACGCGCGAGCTCGGCGAAGACGCGGATGCTGCGCGCGAAGCCGCCCTCGCCCTGACCGAGACGATCTCGGCGCTGGCGACCGGCACCTTCCTCACCGTCACGGGCGAGCTCAAGCACGACGAGCGCGTGAAGCTCGGCGGCGTGGAGATCAAGGTCGGCGCCCTCGAGATCGCCGCCGCCGCCAACCCCGAGACGCCGATCGCGGCCGACAGCAGCGCCGACAAGCGCATGGACTGGCGCTTCATCGACCTGCGCCAGCGCCGCAACAACCTCATCTTCCGCGTGCAGACCACGTTCGAGCACGCGCTGCGCACCTATTGGATCGAGCGCGACTACATCGAGGTGCACACGCCGAAGCTCATGGCGAGCCCGTCGGAGTCGAACGCCGAGCTGTTCGCGCTGGAGTACTTCAACGACCAGACGGCCTATCTCGCGCAGAGCCCCCAGTTCTTCAAGCAGATGGCCCAGGTCGCCGGCTTCGGCAAGATCTTCGAGATCGCGCCCGCGTTCCGCGCCGACCCCTCGTTCACCTCGCGCCACGCGACCGAGTTCACCTCGATCGACGCCGAGATCAGCTGGATCGACTCGCACGAAGACGTCGCGCGCATGCAGGAGGAGCTCCTGCAGTTCGCCTTCCAGGCGGTCGCCGACAAGCACGGCGCCGAAGTGAAGGAGCTCTTCGACGTCGAGGTGCAGGTGCCGGCGATCCCGTTCCCGCGCATCCCGCTCGCCGAGGCGCTCGAGATCGTGAAGAGCCGCGGCTACGAGGTGCCCCGCACCGACGGCGACCTCGACCCCGAGGGCGAGCGTCAGATCGCCGCGTACGTGCAGGAGACCTACGGACACCAGTTCGTCTTCATCACCGACTACCACCCCGCGATCCGGGCGTTCTACCACATGCGCGACGAGGAGACCGGGCTCACCAAGAGCTACGACCTCCTGTTCAACGGCGTGGAGATCACCACCGGCGCGCAGCGCGAGCACCGCGTCGACGTGCTCGTCGAGCAGGCGAAGGAGAAGGGGCTCGACCCCGAGCACCTCGACTTCTACCTCGACTTCTTCCGGTTCGGCGCCCCGCCGCACGGCGGGTTCGGCATGGGCCTGGCCCGCGTTCTGATGCTGATGCTCGGCGAGAGCTCGATCCGCGAGGTCACCTACCTGTTCCGGGGACCCACGCGCCTCGCGCCGTGATCTGAGTTGCCGCAAGAAGGGGCCTCGCCGTTCGGCGGGGCCCCTTTTCGCGGCAACTCGACGCGATTCAGCGGGTCGGAGCGGATTCGACCGCCTCGATCAGCGCCGCCTTGTTCATGCGGGAGTAACCGGCGACGCCGAGATCCTTCGCGCGGCCGCGCAGCTCGACCAGGGTCGGAGCCGCGGGCTCCGCGGCCGGAAGCGGCGGCGTGACCAGCACTGCGGCGGGCTCCGTGACCGCGACGGCCGCCTTCGCGGTCTGCACCTCGCGCGCGGCGGCGGCGTGCTTCGCCGTGAGCTTCTCCGCGGTCTTCGTCAGTTCTGCGGCCTTCGCGCGCAGTTTCCGGCTCGACGTCTTCACGGCCTTACGGGCCTTCCGCACCGACTTCTCCGCGCGGGCGAGGGCCTTCTTCGCCTTCGCCTCAGCGGCCTTGCGTCCGGTCTTGCTCGAACGCTTCTTCTCAGCGGACTTCGTCTGCGTCATGGCCGTGCCTCCTGTTCGGACCCGGGTGGGCCCGTGTCCCACCCTAGGAATGTTCGCCGTCGATCGGGTGCACACACCGCGTTTCTCTCGCATCCGCCCTGGTCGCCGATCGTGCGGATGCAGTCAACGGAAATGTGGGGTGACTAGCGTGGGCACCTCGACCCGAGGAGAACAATGATCGATTCCTGGCTGCAGTTCGCCATCGCCATCGTCGTCGCGCTCGTCATCGCCGTCGTCCTCACGTCGCTGGTCACCTTCAGCGTCCGGCTCGCGGCGAAGAAGAAGGACTGGCCGCGCGGCCTCGTGCGCCACGCCCGCAGGCCGTTCCGCGTCGTCGTGCTCGTGATCGCGCTGTGGATCGCCGTGACCCTCGCACTCCCGCTCGATATCGATACCGATTGGGGAGAGCTGATCGACCACGCGTTCACGATCGTGCTCATCGGTGCGACCGCCTGGCTCCTGGGCGGGCTCGTCGCGTTCGCGACCGATGTCACGCTGGGGCGCTACCGCATCGACATCCCCGACAACCGCGTCGCCCGCCGCATCCGCACCCAGACCCTCATCGTGCGCCGCCTCGCGATCGTGCTCATCGCGATCATCGCGATCGCGGCGATGCTGCTCACCTTCCCCGCCGTGCAGGCTTTCGGCGCCAGCATCCTGGCCTCGGCCGGCATCGCGTCGATCGTCGCGGGCCTGGCCGCCCAGTCGGTGCTGGCGAACGTGTTCGCCGGCGTGCAGCTCGTCTTCAGCGACGCGCTGCGGGTCGACGACGTGGTCGTGGTCGAGGGCGAGTGGGGTCGCATCGGCGAGATCACCCTGAGCTACGTGGTCGTCGATCTCTGGGACGACCGGCGCCTGGTGCTTCCGTGCACCTACTTCACCACGAAGCCCTTCGAGAACTGGACGCGCGAGGGCAGCGAGCTGCTCGGCGCGGTCGAGCTCGACGTGGACTGGCGCGTCTCACCGAGCCTCATGCGCACCCACCTCGCCTCGGTGCTCGGCGAGACGAACCTGTGGGACGGTCGGGCATCGGTGCTGCAGGTCACCGATGCGGTCGGCGGACTCGTCCGCATCCGCATCCTGGTGACCGCCGCCGATGCGCCGACCCTGTTCGACCTGCGCTGCTTCGTGCGCGAGGCGATGGTGGGCTGGATACAGAGCGTCGCACCCGACGCCCTCCCCGTACAGCGGGTGATGATGACCGAGCAGGATGCTGCCGCCCCTACCGTCACGCACGAGACCCCCGAGGCGACCGGGCTGTTCACCGGCAGCATCGAAGCGGAGGAGCGCGCGGCTCACTTCACCCAGTCGATCCCGGTGATCGGCGCCGAAGACGGCGCCGCGGAGCGCGCTCAGAAGGGGTAGTCGACGACCGCGCGCTCGGTGACGACCGAACGCACGAAGGCCGCGGCCTCCTGGTGCGCGGGGTGCACCTGGTAGCGCTCGAGCGCATCGGTGTCGGCGAACTCCGACACCAGCGCGACATCCCAGTTCGTCGCGGGGTAGGCGACGTTGCGTCCGACCTCGAGGCTCTGGATGTCGTCGATGACGGGAATGAGCGCGGTGAGGTGCTCGGCGATCTGCTCGGCGTGCAGGGCGCGCGTGTCGGCGTCTTCCGCGGCGAGTTTCCACAGGACGATGTGCCGGATGCTCACGAGGGGGCTCCTTCGGTGTCGGCCGCGAGAAGGGCGGCGCGGAGGCGATCGGCAGACAGCCGCCAGTGCGCGTGCAGCTCGCCGTCGACGAGCACGACGGGAACCTTCTCCCACCAGAGGTCGTACAGGGCGGGATCTTCGAGGATCGACGAGCGCTCGATCACGATGCCGTCGGCCACGCGCGGGGGGAGGTCTCCGACCACGAGGTCGACGATCTCATCTGCGACGTCGCACAGATGGCAATCGGGCTTACCGATCAGTGTGAGGGTCGTCACGTGTCCAGCTTAGGGGGCCGCGACACGGCGTCGCCGCGTCACTTCTCGACGTCGAAGCCCGCCTGGATCCATTCCCCGGTGCCGCCTTCGACGTTCGTCGCATCGTGGCCGCGCGCGGTGAGCGCCTCGACCACGCGGGCCGAGCGTCCGCCGGCCTGGCAGATCACGTCGAACGGGCCGTCGGGCAGCTCGTCGAGGTGGTCGCCGATCGTCGACATGGGCAGGTTGACGGCGCCGGGCACGTGGCCCGCGGCGAACTCGTCGACCTCGCGCACGTCGATCAACGGCGTGCCTTCGCGTTCGCGGAGCTGGTGAACGGTGATGGACTGCACGGCGAACTCCTCGTCTGGGGCGCGACGGATACACGAAGCGCCCGCCACGGAGGGCAGGCGCTCGGTGCGGCGGCCGCTACTTCTTGTTGCGGCGCTGGTGGCGAGTCTTGCGAAGCAGCTTGCGGTGCTTCTTCTTCGCCATGCGCTTGCGGCGCTTCTTGATGACTGAACCCACGGAAAACCTCACTACGTCAGGGGTCTGGGTGCCGGTTGCGGCGCCCGGGTAGAGGCAGATGCGAAAAAATGCCTCGGATCAGTCTAGCCGACGTCGGAGACCGGCCGTTGCAGGGCATCCACGACGGCAGACTCGGGCACTCGGTAGCTGCGTCCGAAACGCACCGCGGGCAGTTCGCCCGCGTGCACGAGACGGTAGACCGTCATCTTCGACACTCGCATCACCTCGGCGACCTCAGCGACGGTGAGGAAACGCACATCCGGCAGTTCTGCCATGGATTCCCCTTCGTCCTGTGGCGCTGCAGACACTCTAGGGCTCCCGTGCGACACGTGTAAACCCGAGAGGCCGGTGTGACGCGTGGGGCCGGCACCGCCGCATCCGCCCGAACGCGCGAGTCAGCGCCCGGGGAGCTTGCGGAAGGCGTTCGCGACGGCGTACTTCGCCTGTGCCGCCGCACGCCCGACCGCCTCGGCCGCGTGCACCGCGGGCTCCGGCAGGGTGGCGGCGACCGGGTCGACCGAGAAGAACGGCACCAGCCAGTCGTCGACCTCGTCGAGCGGGGCGGTGGCGAGGCTGTAGTAGCGGTGCTGCCCCTCTTCGCGCACCGACACCAGCTCGGCATCGCGCAGCACCTTGAGGTGCTTGGAGACGGTGGGCTGGCTCACACCCAGCTCGTGGACGATCTGCGAGACGCTCGTGCCGTTGTCGCCGCGCGTGGAACGGTCGAGCAGCAGCTGGAGGATGTCGCGACGGGTGCCGTCCGCGATCACGTCGAAGATGTCCGCCATGGGTTTAGGTTAGCCGCGCCCCGACCGGGATACCATGATTCCCGGTCGGGATCGAAGGGGGCGACGCATGGCGGCATCGCCGGCGGGGCCCCGCGCCCAGCGCGATCTCGGCCGATCGCTCCGGCGGTGGTTCGACGCGGTGCGCGACCTGACGACGGCATCTCCGGCCCGGTTCGCCGTGTTGGTGTTCGTGACGCTGATCCTGCTGTTCACCGGGCTCTTCTCGCTGCCCGCCGCCGCAGCCGACGGACAACGGACGCCGCTCGCCGACGCGCTGTTCACCGCAGTGTCGACCATCTGCGTCACGGGCTTGTCGACCGTCGACATGTACTCGCACTGGTCTCCGTTCGGGCACGTCATCACCTACATCGGCGTGAACGTGGGAGCGCTGGGCGTGTTGACCCTCGCCTCGATCCTCGGTCTGGTCATCTCCAAACGGCTCGGGCTGCGCGCGAAGCTCATCGCCGCCGGCGACAGCAATCCGCTGCGCGCGCACGGCGGCCCGATCAACGAGGGTCAGACGGTGCGGCTGGGCGAAGTCGGCCAGCTGCTGGCCACCGTCGCCCTCTCCACGCTCGTGATCGAGGCGGGTCTCACCGTCCTGCTGTACCCCTCGCTGATCATGGCGGGGATCGACCCGATCAGCGCCCTCTGGGAGGCGCCGTACTACGCGGCGATGGCCTTCACGAACACCGGGTTCGTGCCGAACGCCAACGGGCTGGTGCCCTTCAGCGACGACTACTTCCTCCTCACCGTGCTCATGGCGGGCGTCTTCCTCGGCTCGATCGGCTTCCCCGTGATCTTCACGCTGTGGCGGCACGCGTGGCACTTCCGCCGGTGGTCGCTGCACGCGAAGCTCACCATCATCACCACCGTGATCCTGTTCTTCGCGGGGGCCGGGGCGATCCTGCTGCTGGAGTTCAACAATCCGCTCACCTTCGGCCGCTCCGACGCGTGGGACACGACCTTCCAGGCGTTCTTCCTCTCCGCCATGACGCGCTCGGGCGGCTTCTCGATCATCGACATCGGCGATCTGCACGGCTCGACCCTCGTCGTCGGATCCATGCTCATGTTCGTCGGCGGAGGATCGGCCTCCACCGCCGGGGGCATCAAGGTCACCACGCTGGCCGTCCTGGCCCTCGCGGTGTTCTCCGAGGCGAAGGGCCGCCAATCGGTCGAGGCGTTCGGCCGCCGCATCCCGAGCGACGTGCAGCGGGTCGCCCTCTCGGTCGTCGCGTGGGGCGCCACGATCGTCGCCCTCTCGACGATCACGATCGGCCAGATCACCCAGGCGCCGATCGAGGAAGTGCTCTTCGATGTGATCTCGGGCTTCGCGACGGTCGGACTGTCGACCGGCCTGACGGCCGAGCTGCCCGATCCGGCGGTGTACGTGCTGGCCGTCACGATGTTCATGGGGCGCATTGGTACAGTGACACTCGCCGCGGCGGTCGCCGCGAGCTCCCGGTCGCAGTTGTACTCACGACCCGTCGAAAGGCCCATCGTTGGTTGATCGCTTCAGGGGCGACGCCCCCGTCCTCGTGATCGGTCTCGGGCGCTTCGGAGCCGCCTGCGCCGGGGAACTCGACCGGCTCGAGCGCGAAGTGCTCGCCATCGACGGCAACCTCGAGCTCGTGCAGAAGTGGTCGGAGCGGGTCACCCACACGGTGCAGGCCGATGCTCGCAACATCGACGCGCTGAAGCAGATCGGCGCGCAGGACTTCCAGGTCGCCGTCGTGGCGGTGGGGTCGCTGATCGAAGCATCCGTGCTCATCACCGCCAACCTCGTCGACCTCAAGGTGCCGCAGATCTGGGCGAAGGCCGTCTCGCAGTCGCACGGCAAGATCCTCGCCCGCGTCGGTGCGAACCACGTCATCTATCCCGAGCGCGAGGCCGGGGAGCGCGTCGCCCACCTCGTCAGCGGCCGGATGCTCGACTTCATCCGCTTCGACGACGACTTCGTGCTCGCCAAGATGTATCCGCCGAAGCTCATCCGCGGCATCGGCCTGAACGAGTCGGGCGTGCGCTCGAAGTACAACGTCACCGTCGTCGGGGTGAAGAGCCCCGGCCGCGCCTTCCGCTACGCCGAGGCGAACACCGTGGTGACGAACCACGACCTCATCATCGTCTCGGGCACGAACTCCGACATCGAACGCTTCGCCGCACTCGACCGCTGAGGTCTACGATCCGGCGGCGAGCTCTCTCGCGCGGGCGAGGGCGGCATCGGTGGCACGACCGAAGAGGTCTGCGAGGCGGCCCTCCTGCAGCACGGCGATCGCCCGCTCGGTGGTGCCCTTCGGGCTCGTCACGCGTCGGCGCAGTTCGGCCGGGTCAACGTCGGATGCTGCCAGCAGCGCCGCGGCGCCGATGAACGTCTGCTCGGCCAGGAGTCGCGCCTGGTCGTCGTCGAAGCCCTTCTCCCGCGCCGCCTTCGTGAGCTCCTCCACGAGCAGGAAGACGTACGCGGGGCCCGAGCCCGAGATCGTCGACAGGGCGTCGATGCGGTCTTCGGGCACTTCGACGACGGCGCCGACCGTCTCGAACAGCGCCCGAACGAGTGCGGCCTGCTCGGGCGTGGTCTCCGCCCCCGCCGCGAGTCCCGTGACCGCCTCCCCCACGAGCGCGGGCGTATTGGGCATCGAGCGGAACACCGCAGCATCCGCTCCCAGGATGTCGGCGAACGTCGCCAGGGTCACCCCGGCGGCGAGGCTCACCACGATCGCGCCCGGACGCACGTGCGGGGCGATCTCGCGCAGCAGGTCGGGGACCATGGCCGGTTTCACACCGATCAGCAGGATGTCGGCGGATGCGGCGGCCACCGCGTTGCCGTCGGGCCGCTCCTCCAGCGCGATGCTCTCGACGCCGGCGAGGTCGGCGAGCTCGGCGGCCTTCGCCGCCGTGCGGTTCGTCGCGAGAAGTCGCGGTGCGATGCCGGAGGCAACGAGCCCTCGCAGGACGGCCCCGCCCATCGACCCCGCTCCCAGGAACGCGACGGGCGGAAGCGAGGGCGAGTCGGGGGTCGTCATGCCGTCATCCTACGGAGGGCCCCGGGGTTCTCTCGGCGGCCCCCGGCGAGCGGTGCGCACTCGGCGGGCGGAGAGCCGCGAGGTCTATCATCGGCCTTCGAGGGTGTATTCCCGCGAGAACGGAGAAGACCGCATGAACCTGTTCGACGGCATCGTCTCTCGATCGATCGAGACGGCCCGCCTTTCGGTGAACATCCTCGAGCGGGAGCACGACGACACCGCGACCCCCGCCGAGCGCACCGTGGTGTTCATCCACGACACCGTCTCGTCGTCGCTGTTCTGGCAGGAGATCATGCAGGACCTCCCCGCCGAGCTGCGCGCCATCGCGGTCGACCTCCGTGGATTCGGCGGCACGGAGCACATGCCGATCGATGCCACACGCGGCGTCCGCGACTTCAGCGACGACCTCTTCGCCACTCTCCGGGCCGTCGGCATCGACACCGCCCACCTCGTCGGCTGGGGCCTCGGAGGCGCTGTCGTGCTGCAGTACGCGCTCGATCACCCCGCCCTCTCCCTCACCCTCGAGGCCCCGGTCTCGCCGTACGGCTTCGGCGGCACCCGGCGCGATGGCTCGCGGCTGACCGACGACGACGCCGGGTGCGGCGGGGCCACCGCGAACCCCGACTTCGTGCAGCGCTTGACGGACGGCGACGCGAGCGACGCCGCGACCACCTCGCCCCGGAGCGTCTTCCGCGCGAGCTACGTCGCATCCGACTACTCCTCGGACCACGAAGACCTCTGGGTGCAGAGCATGCTCTCCACCTCCACCGCCGTGGGCAACTACCCCGGCGAGGGCGTGCCCAGCGGCAACTGGCCGGGCTACGCCGCAGGACCCCTCGGCGTGCTCAACACCGTCGCGCCCCGGTACTTCGACGTGTCGTCGATCGTCGACCTCGCCGACAAGCCCCCCGTGCTGTGGGTGCGCGGCAGCGTCGACGCGGTGATCTCCGACACCTCGTTCTCCGACGTGAACCATCTGGGGGCACTGGGCATCGTCGCCGACTGGCCCGGCGAAGACACCGCTCCCGCGCAGCCGATGGTGTCGCAGACGCGCGACGTGCTGGAGGCGTACGCGGCGGCCGGCGGCTCGGTCGCCCAGATCGTGCTGGAGGGGGTCGGCCACACGCCGCACCTCGAGCGTCCCGCGCAGTTCCGCCAGGCGCTCCTCGCGGGGATCGGCTACATCGGAACCCCCTTCGACCCGGCGCCGCCGACCGAGGCCATCATCATCCGTTCGGCCGACTGATCCGCATCGGGAGCACGAGAACATGAGCGCCTCCGGCGGCAACCGCGCCATCATCGCCGCGTTCGCGGCGAACCTCGGGATCGCGCTCGCGAAGTTCACCGCGTGGATCTTCTCCGGTTCGGCGTCGATGCTCGCCGAGGGCATCCACTCCGTCGCCGACTCGGGCAATCAGCTGCTCCTGCTCCTGGGCGGCAAGCGCGCGCGCCGTGCGGCCGACCGGGAGCATCCGTTCGGGCACGGTCGCGAAAGGTACGTCTACGCGTTCGTCGTGGCGATCATCCTGTTCTCGGTCGGCGGGCTCTTCTCGATCTACGAGGGCGTCGAGAAGCTCACGAATCCGCACGAGCTCGAGAACGTCTGGATCCCGATCGTGGTGCTGCTCATCGCCATCGGTCTGGAGTCGTTCTCGCTGCGCACCGCGGTCAGGGAGAGCAACCACTCCCGCGAGAAGGGCCAGTCGTGGGTGTCGTTCGTGCGCCGCGCGAAGGCCCCCGAGCTCCCGGTCGTGCTGCTCGAGGACGTCGCCGCGCTCATCGGCCTCGTCTTCGCGATGCTCGGCGTCGGGCTGACCGTGATCACCGGCAACTCCATCTTCGACGCCATCGGCACCCTGATGATCGGCACGCTGCTGATCGTCGTCGCCATCGTGCTCGGCATCGAGACGAAGAGCCTCCTGGTCGGGGAGGGCGCGACCGAGGGCGACTACGACCGCATCGTCGCGGCGATCACCGACGGCCCCGAGGTCTCCCGCCTCATCCACATCAAGACGCTCTACCTCGGCCCCGACGAGCTGCTCGTCGCCGCCAAGATCGCCTTCGCCGACGACCGGGGCCTCCCGGAGGTCGCGGCCGGCATCGACGCGGTGGAGAGCCGCATCCGCAGCGCCGTGCCCGTCGCCCGCGTGATCTACCTCGAGCCCGATCTCGACCGCACACCGGCGGCGCGGCTGACAGACTGAGGCGATGGAGTACTGCCTCTTCACCGAGCCCCAGGAGGGCTTCGACTACGACGACCAGCTCGCCTTCGCGCTCGCGGCCGAGCGCCTCGGTTTCGACGCCTATTTCCGCTCCGACCACTACCTGCGGATGGCCCCCGGCGACCCCGGCCCCGGCGGCACCGACGCGTGGACGACGCTGGCCGGACTCGCTCGCGAGACGAACACCATCCGCCTCGGAACGCTCGTCTCCTCGGCCACCCACCGCATCCCGGGCGTGCTCGCGGTGCAGGTCGCCCAGGTCGACCGCATGTCGGGCGGACGCGTCGAGTTCGGCCTCGGCACGGGTTGGTTCGAGCGCGAGCACCGCGCCTACGGCATCCCCTTCCCCGCGAAGCGGTTCGGCATCCTCGAGGAGCAGCTGGAGATCATCACGGGTCTGTGGCAGACCCCCGTCGGCGAGCGCTACGACTTCGTCGGGCGGCACTACACGGTCGAGGACTCCCCCGCCCTGCCCAAGCCGGTGCAGTCGCGCGTCCCCGTGATCGTCGGCGGCGGCGGCCCGAGCCGCACCCCGGCGATCGCCGCCCGCTTCGCCACCGAGTTCAACATCGGATTCGTCGCGGAGGACGTCGTCGCCGAGAAGTTCGCCGGCGTCCGCGCCGCGTGCGGGAGCGTCGGCCGCGACCCCGAGACGCTGAAGCTCTCCGTCGCCATGCCGACTCTTGCGGGGGCGACCGAGGCCGACCTCGAGCGTCGCGCTGCGAACCTGGGGCGCCCGCTCGAGGCGTTCCGCGACGCGCCCGGCGGCATCGTCGGCGGCCGCGACGAGATCGTCGCGAAGGTCGAGCGTCTGCGCGCCCTCGGCGCGGAGCGGGTCTACCTGCAGCTGCTCGACATCCGCGACCTGGAGCAGGTGGAGTTCCTCGGCTCCGAGGTGCTCCCCCACCTGCCGCGCTGACGCACGGCGCGACGACCGGGGCGAGGTCAGTCGCGGCGGGCGGCGAAGAACCCCCGCAGCAGAGCGGATGCTTCGTCGCCGAGCACGCCCGCGACGACCTCTGCCCGCGACGGCAGCCGCCGATCGCGCACCACGTCGTAGACCGAACCCGCCGCACCCGCCTTGTCGTCCCAGGCCCCGAAGACCAGCCGCGACACGTGGGCCTGCAGCATCGCACCGGCGCACATCACGCACGGCTCGAGGGTGACGGTGAGCGTGCAGCCGGCGAGGTTCCACGAGCCCAGCGATGCGGCGGCACGCCGCATCGCGACCACCTCGGCGTGCGCGGTGGGGTCTTGATCGACCTCGCGGAGGTTGCGTCCCTCGCCGATGACGATTCCCGCAGCATCCGTCACCACCGCCCCGACCGGAACGTCTCCGCCGGCCCCCGCGGCCTCTGCCAGCACGAGAGCGCGGCGCATCGCGGCGAGGTCGGCGGGCGCGGGGTTCATGCGGACTCCGTGATCGGGGCGCGGGGCGGGTAGATTCACCCTATGCGTGTGCACGTCGCGGACCACCCCCTCATCACCCACAAGATCACGGTGCTGCGCGACAAGCGCACCCCGTCGCCGGTCTTCCGTCAGCTGACGGAAGAACTCGTCACCCTGCTCGCCTACGAGGCGACCCGCGGTGTGCGCGTCGAGCCCTACGAGATCCAGACGCCGGTCACCACGACCACGGGCGTGCGCATCGGCGAGCCCAGGCCGCTCGTCGTGCCGATCCTCCGCGCCGGGCTCGGCATGCTCGAGGGAATGGTGAAGCTGCTGCCGACGGCAGAGGTCGGCTTCCTCGGCATGGTACGCAACGAAGAGACCCTCGAACCGTCCACGTACGCCGAGCGGCTCCCCGACGATCTCAGCGACCGCCAGTGCTTCGTGCTCGACCCGATGCTCGCCACCGGTGGCTCGCTGGGCGCGGCAATCGAGTTCCTCTTCGCGCGCGGCGCGCAGGACGTCACCGCGATCTGCCTGCTCGGCGCTCCCGAGGGGGTCGCCGCGATCGAGAAGCAGATCGCCGGCCGCGACGTGACCCTCGTGCTGGGCGCCCTCGACGAGCGACTGAACGAGAAGGGCTACATCGTGCCCGGTCTCGGCGACGCGGGCGACCGCCTCTACGGCACGGTCTGACCCGGGCGCATCCGCTCGGCTCCCCCGGCCGGGCTCGTCACGCCGGCACGGCCCGCACCAGGCGGGCGAAGGCGCTGAGCCGCGCGACGCCCTCCGGCGTACGAGGCAGGTCGTCGAGCACGCCCGGCGAGTAGACGAGATAGGCCGCCTGCATCGCCCGGGAGAGCCCGACGTTCAACCGGTTGCGCAGCAGCAGGAACTCCAGTCCGCGCGGCGCCTCACGCCCCGAGGACGCCGCGAGCGACACGATCGCGACCACTGCCTCCTGCCCCTGGAACCGGTCGACCGTGCCGACACGCACCTCTCCGAAGCCGGCCGCGGCGAGGGCCTCCTCCACGAGCACCTGCTGCGCGTTGTAGGGGGTGACGACGATGACGTCGGCGGCGGCCAGCGGTCGGGGCTCGCACGTCGCCGGCTCCCCCGCGTCGTCGATCTCGCTCGAGGTCCACGCGCGACCGACAAGACCCGAGACGATCTCGACGACCGCCTGCGCCTCTTCGGGTGAGCGGGTGGCGTTGCCGGCGTGGTGCACCGGTACGACGTGGAGCCCGGGCTCCACCCCGTCGAGCGAGCGCAGCGCGGTGAGCGGGTGCGCGGCGAGCCGGCCCTCGTACGACAGACGCGAGACGGGGTCGGCCACCGCGGGATGCATGCGCCACGTGCGCGAGAGGAAGTACCCCACCTCGGGCGGCACGACCTCGGCGCCGTCCATGACCCACCCGAGCGCCGACGTGTCGACGGGCTCGGGGTGCGCACCCTGACTGACCTGCGGCAGTTGCTGCGGGTCGCCGAGCAGCAGAAGCCGCGGGGAGGCGAGCGAGACGGCGATCGTCGAGGCGAGCGAGAACTGCCCGGCCTCGTCGATCACGAGCAGGTCGAGGCTTCCGCGAGGGATGCGGCCTTCGTGGCTGAAGTCCCACGCCGTGCCCCCGACGACGAAGCCCGCCGCGGCGTTCTCCGCGGCGAAGGCGGCCACGCCGTTCTTGGGGATGGGCGTGAAGCTCAGCCCGCCCGCGTTCGGATCTTTCGGCGCCTTGCCCACCTGCTGCGGCGCAACGCCGGCTGCGACGATGCGATCGAGCATGTTCTCGACCACGGCGTGCGACTGCGCGACGACGCCCACCTTGTAGCCGTGCTCGCGCACGAGCCGTGCGATCGCGTGCGATCCGACGTAGGTCTTGCCCGTTCCGGGAGGGCCCTGCACGGCGAGGTAGCTGCGGTCGAGATCGAGGATGCTGCGCACGATCGCGTCGACGTCGCCGCCCTGCTGCGGCGCGAGCGCGCCCGACCGGGTGCGCGGGGGTCGTCGGCGCAGGATGTCGGTCGCGGGGTCGGCCGGGAGCGTCGGCGCGGCCTCGATCACGGCGTCGGCCCACGCGTTGATCGCCGACTGCTGATTGCCCGCGCGCGGCGGCGAGTCGGGAGCGAGCGCCAGCGGAAGGCGCTCCCACGTGTTGCCGTCGACGGCGGTTTCTTCGATGATCGCACCGTCGTCGAGCACGTCGACCACCCGCACGCTCCGGGCGCCGTGGATCCAGCGGGGGCGCTCCTCCATCGGGAACGGCGCCGGGAGCTCGTACACGGCGAAGGGAGACCCGCCCGCGCTGAGCCGGGTGCCCGGGGCGAGCTCGCCGCGCACCTCGACGACCCGGCGTTCATTGCCACGACCGGACTCGGGGAAGTGCCAGTCGTCGATCACGCGCGACCGGGCGGTGTCGACGATGACCACGTCGCGGTCGTCGTTCCACAGCGACAGCGGTTCGCGCAGCCTCAGGAAGTGCGCGGCCCAGAAGGTCTTCGCCTCGCGCGGGTAGTAGTCGATGGCCGCTGCGGCGAGGCGGAGAGCCTGGCCGTCGACCTCGTCGGCATCCAGCGACAGCCGCTGCAGAGCCGTGGCCCGCGGCGACGGCTCGTAGCCGACCTCCTCGGGCTCGGGGTTGCCGGCCGGACGCAGCCCCGCCTCGCGCGCCCGGTCGACGAGCCAGTCGCGCAGGCGCCGGGTCGAGACGCAGTCGTAGCGGTTGTAGTCGGCGAGGTCGGCGAGCACCGCCTCGGATGCGGCCGCGTCGCCGTCGGCGGCCAGCGCCCGAGCCTCGACATAGCGCACGATCGAGTCGTCGCCGCGCTGCACGTCGCTCGTGCGCACCTCGTCGCCCATGTAGAGGGGCTCGAGCTTCTTGATCGAGTACGACCGCGAACCCACCCGCAGAGCCCGCCGCACGACCGGGTAGAGGTCGACGAACACGCCGTCGCGCAGCAACCGGTCGACGTCGCCCTCGCGCACGCCGTACCGCGCGGCCATGGCGAGCAGGTGGGTGGGCTCGTAGGGGGCGTAGTGGTAGATGTGCATGTCGGGGTGCTGCCGACGGCGCAGCGCGACGATGTCGAGGAAGCGTTCGAGCGCCTGCTTCTCGTCGGCGAAGCTGTGGGCCCAGATCGAGGAGTACGTGTCGCCGAGGTCGACCCACCCGAAGAGGTAGTCGATGCCCCACTGTGTCTTATCACCCCATATCGCGTCGCCCTCCGTGTAGAGGGGATCACCCTCGAAGTCGAAGAACATGTCGCCGCGGTCGGGCCGCGGGAGCGTGGCGAGAGCCGGCGGGAGCACCACCTCGTAGAGCGGCACGGGATGCGGGTCGGCGTCGGTCGAAGACTCGGCCGACGGCACGCCGGCCGGGCTGACGAGTTGCAGCCGGGCCTGGGTGCGCAGCATCGCGAACACCTCCGGGTTCATCCCGGCAGGAACCTCGGATGCGGCGGCCAGAGCGTCGATCGTGACCATGCCCGCCGCGCGCAGGCGCTCGCGCTGCAGCGGCCGCATTCCCGCGACGAGCAGCAGGTCGCGGGAGGCGATGACCTCCTGCTCGCAGGTGGCGCATCGGCCGCACGCGACGACCTCGAGCGCGCCGCGCCCGTCGCCCCACGCGATCGGAGCACCGGCGGAGCCGCTGGACAGATCGCGATCGGCGATCAGCGCCCTCAGCCGCGCCCGACGCAGGTCGAACACGGGGAGGATGTCGTCGACCCGGTGCACGCTCGTGGTCGCGTCGCCGAGCAGCAGTTCGACCGTGTCGGCCCGAGCGACACCGAGCCGGTCGAGCTGGTCGACGTATGCGGCGAGCTGCATGAGGGCGGTCACCCGAGCACGGCGGGCGAGCTTCGTGTCCTGCACGATCCAGCGCGGTGCCACCGCCGCCTCGTCGCGCACGAGGAAGTCGGCGAACCCCACGAACTCCCCGGTCGCGAACGCCGCCTGGTAGATGACCGCGGCGTCGGAGGCCAGAGCGGCGTTCGTCGCGGCGACCGCCTCGGCCATGCCCTCGGCGTCCGACGAGCGGGTCTCGGCGATCTCGACCACGCGGTCGCCGTAGCGCGCCCGGTAGTCGTCGAGAACGCGCAGCTCGTGCGCCGTGCCCAGTCGGCCCGCCCGCTCGAGGGTCGCGTCGACGGGGTCTTCCACCGCGGGCACCCGCCCGAGTTTCGCGTCGATCGCGCGCAGCCACGCGAATTCGCACTCGGCGGCCGCCTTGAGGTCACTGGCGCTCCAGACCAGACGGCCCTCGTTCTCGATGTATCGCATGTCGCCCTTCCGCTGTCGAGGCTAGCCGGGGGCACCGACAGGACCGCACCAGCGGCCCGCCCGTCCGCGATCGCGCCGCACCTGAGAGACTGGGGCCATGAGCACCGCTCTCCCCTTCTCGAGCGCCTACCGCCACGGGTTCGCGCGCGTCGCCGCGTGCACGGTCCCCATCTCGATCGCCGACCCGGCGACGAACGTCGAGACCGTGCTGACGGCGGCGCGCGAGGCACACTCCGACGCCGTCTCCGTCGCCGTCTTCCCCGAGCTGTGCCTCACCGGGTACGCAATCGACGACCTCGTCCTGCAAGACGCCGTGCTCGACGCCGTCGAGGCCGCGATCGCCCGCCTGGTCGCCGCATCCGTCGACCTCCTCCCCGTGCTCGTCGTCGGAGCGCCCCTGCGCCACGGCAGCCGCCTGTACAACTGCGCCGTGGTGATCCACCGCGGCGCTCTCCTGGGTGTCGCGCCGAAGTCGTACCTGCCGACGTACCGCGAGTTCTACGAACGACGCTGGTACGCGCCCGGCGACGACCGCGCCGGCGACACCCTTCGCGTCGCCGGATTCGACGCACCCTTCGGCCCCGACCTGCTCTTCGAAGCCTCCGACATCCCCGGGCTCGTGATCCACGCCGAGGTCTGCGAGGACATGTGGGTTCCGGTGCCGCCGTCATCGACCGCGGCCCTCGCCGGTGCGACCGTGCTGCTGAACCTCTCGGGCAGTCCCATCACGATCGCGCGGGCCGAGGATCGCAAGATCCTGGCCCAGTCGCAATCGCTGCGCTGCCTCGCCGCGTACGCGTATGCCGCCGCCGGCATGGGAGAGTCGTCGAACGACCTGTCGTGGGACGGTCAGACGATGGTCTACGAGGGCGGGCAGCTGCTCGTCGAGACCGAGCGCTTCCCCGACGGGCCCCGTTCGAGCGTCGCGGACGTCGACCTCGACCGCCTCCGCCAGGATCGCGCGCGCCAGGGCACGTTCGACGACAACCGTCGCACCCGCTCCGGCGCCTTCCGCACGGTGCGGTTCGAGCTCAGCCCGCCGGCGACCGACGTCGGGCTCAAACGCGCCCTCGATCGCTTCCCGTTCGTGCCCGACGACCCCGCGCGCCTTGCGCAGGACTGCTACGAGGCGTTCAACATCCAGGTGTCGGGCCTCGAGCAGCGTCTGCGGGCGATCGGTCAACCCAAGCCGGTGATCGGCGTCAGCGGCGGTCTCGATTCCACGCACGCGTTGCTCGTGATCGCCCGGGCCATGGATCGGATGGGCCGCCCGCGCAGCGACATCCTCGCCTACACGCTCCCCGGCTTCGCGACCAGCGAGGGCACGAAGGCCAACGCCATCGCCCTGGCCGAGGCCGTCGGCGCGTCGATCGAGACGATCGACATCCGGCCCGCCGCATCCGAGATGCTCGCCCGCATCGGCCACCCGTTCGCCGACGGCCAGCCCGTGCACGACGTCACGTTCGAGAACGTGCAGGCGGGTCTGCGCACCGACTACCTCTTCCGCCTCGCGAACCAGCGCGGGGGCATCGTGGTCGGCACCTCCGACCTGTCCGAACTCGCCCTGGGCTGGGCGACC
The DNA here is from genome assembly GCF_003635115.1 of Microbacterium sp. AG1240. GTDB lineage: Bacteria > Actinomycetota > Actinomycetes > Actinomycetales > Microbacteriaceae > Microbacterium. The sequence continues at coordinate 82,948 of NZ_RBXJ01000002.1, read as the reverse complement.
TACGGCGTCGGCGACCAGATGAGCCACTACGCGGTGAACCCCGGCATCCCCAAGACGCTCATCCAGCACGTGATCCGCTGGGTCGTCTCCTCCGGGGAGATGGATGCATCGACCGCGGGGGTGCTGCAGGCCGTCCTCGACACCGAGATCAGCCCCGAGCTCGTGCCGGCCGGCCAGGACGGCCGCATGCAGTCGACCGAAGACCGCATCGGACCCTACAACCTCCACGACTTCACGCTGTTCCACGTGCTGCGCTACGGCCTGCGCCCATCGAAGATCGCCTTCCTCGCGGAGCGCGCATGGTCGGATCCCGACGCCGGCGCCTGGCCCCCGGGATTCCCGGTCGACGATCGGCCCGCGTACGACCTGGCGACCGTCGCCCGCTGGCTCGAGGTGTTCCTGCAGCGCTACTTCGGATTCGCGCAGTTCAAGCGTTCGGCGATCCCCAACGGGCCGAAGGTCTCACCCGCCGGTTCGCTGTCGCCCCGCGGCGACTGGCGTGCGCCGTCGGACGGCAACGCGCGCGTCTGGCTCGACGAGCTGCACGCCGCTCTCCCCGACCACTTCGGCTGAGCTCCACCGACGTCCCCGATCGCGGCGGACGCGGTACCGTTCGTTCATGCCGCCGCTCGAGAACCTCCTGGCCTTCCTCGTCGCATCGGTCGTGATCATCGTGATCCCGGGCCCCAGCGTGCTCTTCGTGGTCGGACGATCGATCGCGCTCGGTCGCCGGGCCGGCGTGCTCAGCGTCGTGGGAAACGCCCTCGGCACCGTGCCGGCGGTGCTCGCGGTGGCGTTCGGGGTCGGCGCGATCGTCGCATCCTCGGTCGTCGCGTTCACGGTCATCAAGATCGTGGGGGCCATCTACCTCGTGTGGCTCGGCGTCCAGGCGATCCGTCACCGGAACGCGCACGTGCAGGGGGCGACCGGCGGGCCACGATCGGCGTCGACTCTGCTGCGACAGGGCTTCATCGTCGGCCTCACGAACCCCAAGACGATCGCCTTCTTCGTCGCCGTTCTGCCGCAGTTCGTCGATCCCACCGCACCGGCCGTCTGGGCGCAGCTGCTCGTTCTCGGGCTCACGTTCCAGGTGCTCGCTCTGGCGTGCGACAGCGTCTGGGCCCTCGCCGCCGGCACCGCCCGCGCGTGGTTCGCGCGGTCGCCGCGCCGCATCGCCACCCTGTCGGGAACCGGCGGGGTGATGATGATCGGGCTCGGCGGCACTCTCGCCCTCGCGGGCGCGAAGAGCTGACCTCGAGCCCTCGCGGGCGCTACCAGCCGTGCGAGCCGGGGATGCCCTTGAACGGACCCGCGATCGCCGCCGTCACCCAGCCGCCGTAGAACCCGCCGGGCTGGGGCACGACGACCTCCCCGTCGACGATGCACCGGTCCATGGGGGCGGCGTACACCGCGACGCGGTCGTCGAGATCCTCGTACCCGGGCATCGGCCTCGGGTAGTTCCACGCGGCGTGATCGGCGCGCTCGCCCCCGCCGTGCACGTCGAAGTAGCGCGCGGCGCCCTTGAACTCGCAGAACGAGGCCCCGTCGGTCGGCACGAGAGCCTCGTCGAACGCCGCGATCGGCAGGTAGTAGACGGGGGGATGGCTGGTCTCGAGCACGCGTACGACGTCGTCGGTGTCGACGATGCGTTCCCCGCCGAAGTCGATCTGCACCCGCACGTCGATGTGCTCGAGCCGGGGCGGGCGAGGATAGTCCCAGACCGATTCCTGGCCGGGGCGGATGTCATCCGGACGCGGGGTTCTCATCCCCGAAGCCTGGCGAAACGCCGCCCCGGCAGCAACCCCTAGCGGGCAAAAAAGGGGGATCGCGGGAGCGACCCGGTAGCCTGCAAGCGTGGAAGACGAACAACGACTCGGCCGTGGCAGGTACCTCGCGTACCAGATCATCGGCATCGTCGTCGGGCTCGCGCTGGTCGCCTTCGGCGTCGTCGCCTTCTTCGCCGGCGGTGGCCCGTTCGTCGCCGCCATCGCTGCGATCGGCGGCACCCTCGCCGTCATCGTCTCCATCGTCGACATGGTGAGGTCGTAATACCGGATGCTGCCCCTGAACTCCGACAACGACCCGAAGAAGCCGTCGCCGACCCGCATCGGCATCTGGATCGCCGTGGCGGGCGTCGGCGCCTACTTCCTCATCTCGGGGATCATCGGCATCGTCAACGGCGGCTGAGAGAATGGGCGGGTGAAGCTTCTCGTTGCCGCCCACCCGTCCGAACTCGTCGCCTTCGAGCCTGAGCTGCCCGGTTTCGACCGGCTGCTCACGGGGGTCGGGAAGATCCCGGCCGCGTACGCCCTCACGCGCGCCCTCGCCACCGGCACCTACGACGAGATCGTCGTCGTCGGCACCGCCGGCGCGATCGACCCCGACCTCGAGTCGGGCGTGCACGAGATCGGCGGGGCCCTCCAGCACGACGTGAAGGGGCTCGACGGCGTCGTCGGGCACCACGTCTGGCTGCCCGAGCGGGTCGACCTGGCCGCGGACGGCATCGTGATCGCCACCGGCGACCACTTCATCGACGACGCCGACGCGGTCGTCGCGATCCGATCCCTCGGCGCACGCATGGTCGACATGGAGTCCTACGCCCTCGTCTGGGTCGCCCAGCAGTTCGACGTGCCGATCCGCATCCTGCGCGCGGTCAGCGACCGGGCGCAGGACGGCGCGACCGAGGAGTGGGACGATGCCGCGCTGGTCTGCAGCGAGTGGCTGCGTGCCAGCATCCGCGAGCTCTACGGGGTCTGAGGCTCGCCGCGGTGACGTCGGCCGGCGAGGTCGACGACGCCGACGATCAGCGAGAGCGCCAGGAAGATCGCGACCGAGATCATGCCGTAGAGGTAGGCGTCGTGGTAGACGTCGAGCGTCGTGCGCGTGCCCTGCTCGGCGTAGACCGTCGAGTAGAACAGCGCGAGAGCGACGGCCGTGCCGATGGCCGTTCCGATGCGCTGACTGAGCTGACCGACGGAACCGGCGAGCCCGCCCTGCGTGACGGGGATGTCGGCGAGCATGAGCGTCTGATTCGGAGAGATGACCAGGCCTCCCGCGAATCCGCCGACGGCCAGGACCGATCCCATCCCGAGAAGCGCCCATTCCGGCGGGAGGAAGATCGCGGCGGAGACCATGCCCACGATGCTCACGAGCAGCCCCGCCACGCCCCAGACCACGAGAGGTCGCCCGAGCCGGGTGACGAGGTTGCCGCCGATCCACGACGAGATGGCCGAGGCGATGGCGAAACCGATCGTCACCATCCCGGCGAAGACCGGCTCGAGGTCGAGCCCGCTCTGCAGGAACAGCGTCGTGAGGATGAACGTCGCCGGGAGCGCGGCGAAATAGGTCGTCGAGATGAGCACTCCGTTGCGGTACGAGGCGTGGGCGAAGACCTCGAACGGAATGAGCGGCACGCGCCCCCGTGCGGAATAGCGTCGCTCCCAGGCGATGAAGGCCGCGACGAACACGGCCCCGCCGACGATGAGCCACCACCGCGCGGGGTTGTCGTCGGGTGAGCCGGTGGTGAGCAGGAACGGCAGCATGAGGCCGGCGACCGACAGCCCGAAGAGCAGCACGCCGACGGGGTCGAGCTGCACCTTGCGGTGGGACTTCGTGCGCGTGCTCGGCAGGAAGAAGGCCGCGAGCACGATCACGATGAGCGTGAGGGGCACGTTGATCCAGAAGATCAGCCGCCACCCGTCGGTGTCGCCGCCGAGGGCGATCATCAGACCGCCGAGGGTCGGACCGAACGCGGTCGCGATGCCGATGGTGGCCCCGAAGAGTCCGAACGCGCGGCCGCGCTCCTTGCCCTGGAACAGCTGCTGGATGAGACCGAGCACCTGCGGCATCTGGATTCCCGCGGCGACGCCCTGCGCCAGGCGCGAGACGAGCAGGATGGGCCCCGTGGGCGCGAGCGCGCAGGCGAGGCTGGTGACCAGGAAGAGCGAGAGGCCGATGAGGAAGAGTGCGCGGCGGGATCGCTGGTCGCCGAGACGCCCGGCGGGCACGAGCACGAGACCGAAGGTGAGGATGTAGCCCGACACGATGAGCTGCAGCTCCGTCGGGCCCGCGCCCAGCGCCGACTCGATCGAGGGAAGAGCGACGTTGACCTTGCTGAGATCGAGGATCGTCAGGGCGGCGACCGACACCGCGATCCAGTAGGCCCGCCACCGGTGGCTCGGGCTCAGCTGAATGTCCTGGGTGGGAGGGTGTGCGCCCTTCCGGTTCTGGGTGGAGGGCGCGTCAGACATCACCCTTCAGAGTAGCCACGGATCGCACGCACGCGGCCCTCTTGCTCACCCCGTGGAAATCAGACCTCGCGATCGCGGGCGAAGAGCGCCCGCAGTGCGAAGTACACGACAGCGGCGACCACCGCGACGATGAGCAGTTTGAAGACGAACGCGAGCACCGAGAACAGGACGTTCACGAGAAACCACGCGATGACGATCGCGACGATGACTCCGAGGATGGACCAGATCGTCGACTTGTTCATACCCTCAGCCTACCCGTGCGCCTCAGACGACGACGGTGGACTGCTGCCGGATCACACTCAGTCCCTGCGGCGTCGCCTCGACGAGCAGCTGAGCGGGAACCTGCTCCTTCATCGATGCGACGTGACTGATCACCCCGACAGTGCGTCCGCCCTGGCGCAGCTCGTCGAGCGTGCGCATGGCGAGGTCGAGGGTGTCGTCGTCGAGCGACCCGAAGCCCTCGTCGATGAAGAGGGTGTCGAGGCGCAGACCGCCGGCGCGCGCCGTGACGATCTCGGCGAGGCCCAGGGCGAGCGCGAGCGACGCGAGGAACGACTCTCCCCCCGAGAGCGACTGGGGCGGACGCGCCTGGCCGGTGAAGGCGTCCATGATCTCGAGGCCGAGACCGGATGCTGCGCCGCGGGCCGCGAGAGCGTCGGAATGCTGCAGGCGGTATCTCCCCGACGACATCTCGGCGAGGCGGAGGTTGGCCGCGCCGACGATCTCTTCCAGCTCGGCGGCCAGCACGAACGTCTCGAGCGTCATACGGTGCGTGTTGGGCGCGCGCCCGGCGACCGTGTTCGCCAGCCGGGCGATCACCGCGTGCCGGTCGGCGAGGGCGGCGATGCCCTCGGCGGCGGCATCGGCGCGCTGGGTGAGATCGCGGAGGCGTTCGGCGACCCCCGTCGCAGCCGTCGACGCCGAGATCGCAGACGTGAAGGCGTGCCGCGCTTCGGCGACGGCCCTCGCCGGCCCGTCGAGGTCGACGAGTTCGTCGGGGGCGTCGACGAGGGCGAGTTCGAGTTCGAGCAGGCGCTCCTTCGCCGCGCGGGCGGCGCTCTCATGCTCGCGCACGGCTTCGTCGAGCCGCGCCCGCACGGCGGGGTCGCGAAGCGCGGCCTCGACGGCGGAGGCATCGTCGAACGTGGACGCGACGAGACGGGCGTCGCGGTCGGCGCGAGCATCGGCCAGCACCTGCGTACGCAGCGCGAGCTCTGCTCCGGCCTCGGCGAGGGCGCGCACCGCGTCGCGTCGACCGATCGCGTCGGCCCGGCGCTCGGCAACCGTGGCGAACTCGCCGCGGGCGGCCTCGACGATCGTTTCGGCGGCCGCCGCGCGCTGCTCGTCGAGGGCGACCCGCTGGCGCACCTCGGCCAGCGCCTCGGTCAGTCGCGCGTGCTCGAGCGCGGCCGCCTCGGCGAGCGCCGTGAGCTCCGCGTGCTCGGCGGTCAGCGCCTCCTCCTCCGCGACGTCGGCCTCGGCGCGGGCGAGGGCGGCCGTCGCCGATTCGACAGCCGCGTCGAGCGTGGCGACGTCGTCCCCCCCTGCCCGAGCCGCGACGAGGGCATGCGCGTCGCGGGCCGCGCGCCACGCGACGGCGGCGACACGGTCGGCGTCGATGGCGGCGTCTTTCTCGGCCTCGGCGGCGGCGATCTCCTCGTCGCCGACGGGGTCGTCCGACCCGGGCGCGGGGTGCGGGTGGTCGAGGGCGCCGCAGACGGCGCACGGCTCGCCGTCGACGAGGGTGGCGGCGAGATCGCCCGCCGCGCCGTCGAGCCGGCGCTGGAGCAGCGCCGTCAGGCGTGCGGCCGTCGTCGTCACGGCCGTCGCGCGCTCGAGCGCCTCCCGCTCGGCCGCGCGGACCGTCTCCTCGAGCGCGACGGCCTCGTGTGCGGCGGCACGCCTGCGCTCGGTGTCGCCGAGGATCGCCCGCGCCGATTCGGCACCCCGGGAGGCACCCGCCACGACGGCGAGGCGCTCGGACAGCTGCGTCAGGAGAGCGGGGATGGGGCGGCGGCGGTCGTCGAGCTCGGCCATCTCGCGCAGCATCGCCTGTTCGCTGTCACGCGCCTCGCGGAGGGACGCATCGAGCGCGGCCCGCTCCCCCTCGGCCGCGAGGGCGGCGTCACTCGCCGCGATGGTCGCGGCCAAGTCGTCTTCGCGATCGCGGAGGGAGGCGTTCGTCAGCGACGCCTCGCCCAGCGCCGAGCACCGCGCGAGCGCGTCGCGTTCGGCGTCGGCGGCCCGCCGCGCCGACACCTCGGCACGCTCCACGCTCTCGATCGGCGAGCGGAGGGCTTCGGCCGCGTTCGCGAGCGCCAGCTCGGCGCGCTGCTCGGCCACCCGGGCGGCACGGGCGTCGAGGGCGTCGAGGGCGGCACGTGCGGTGAGGCGCTGCTCCTGCGCCGCCCGCAACGCCGCCGCGGCCCGTTCGCGCTCGGTCGCGGCCGCGAGCTCGGCGTCAGCGGCGTCGCGCGCGCGGGCGAGCGTATCGACGCGATACTCGGCGCGCTCGACAGCACGCACGAGCGCCGCGACCCGGTCGGCGAGGGGCCGGGCCGAGGCGTCGCTCTCGGGCGGCGTGGCAGCATCCGTCGGCTCTGCGTCGCCCGTCGCACCGTGCCCCGCGCCGTCGAGCTCGGACTCTCGCGCGAGGAGCTCGCCCTCGTCGATCAGCACGCGGGCGGTGTCGCCTTCGGCGGCCACGGCGCGCTCCGCCTCTTTTCGACGGCTCTCGAGGTCGCGTTCGTAGTCTTCGTAGGTGCGCGTGGCGAACAGGGTGCGCAGGAGCGCCTGCCGCTCGTCGTTTCGCGCGAGGAGGAACCGCGCGAAGCGGTTCTGCGCGAGCAGGATGACCTGCAGGAACTGCTGCTGCGTGAGTCCGAGGATCTCGTCGAGCCGCGCGGCGACGTCGCGGGGCCGGGCGGCGACGCCGGTCCACGATCCTGCGGAGAACTGCTCGAGCAGCGCCTGCGGCGCCTGCGTCGTGAATCCGCCGCCGTTCTTCTTCGGGCGTTCGTACTCCGGCGAGCGGGTGACCCGCCATCGGCTGCCCTCGGCGGTGAACTCGAGCGCCACCTCGGTCGGGTCTTCGGGGCCGCAGTGATCGCTGCGCAGTCTCTTCTCGCCCGACTCGTATCGCGGCACGCTGCCGTAGAGCGCGAAGCACACCCCGTCGAGAACGCTCGACTTGCCGGCACCGGTGCGACCGGCGATCAGGAAGATGCCGTCGTCGGCGAAGGCGTCGAAGTCGACGCTCTGCCGCGCGAGGAACGGACCGAAACCGGCCAGCTCGAGCCGGTGGAGCTTCACGCCGTCGCCTCGGTCAGGGTGCGGGCATCGACGACCTCTCTCATGAGGGCCACCTCGTCGGCGGAGGCGCCCTCGCCGGCGCGCACGTGGGCGAGGAAGGCGTCGACCAGTTCGACGTCGTCACGCGCCGCCCGGACGCGCCCGGCGTAGTCGCGCCCGTCGTCGGCGACCGCGCCGACGGGCGCGTGCATCACCGTCGCGCAATGGGTGAACCGCTGCTGCAGGCGCCGCATCGGGTCGAGCTGCGGCGTGGGGTCGGTGTACTGCGCGCACACCCACGACTGCTCGTGCTCGGCGAACCGGGGGTCGCCGAGCAGCTCGTCGAGCGTGCCGCGCAGCGTCACGAGAGGGCGGGGCACGGGCAGACCGACCCACGCGACGGATGCCAGGCCCGCAGCATCCAGGTCGACGAGCCACGCCCCGCGGGGCTTGTCGCCCTCGCCGAAGCTGTAGTGCAGGGGCGCTCCGGCGTAGCGCACACGGTCGGAGAGGGTCTGGCGGCCGTGGATGTGTCCGAGTGCGACGTAGTCGGGGCCGTCGAAGACCGACACGGGTACGACGTCGAGACCGCCCTGGCGGATCTCGCGCTCGACCCCCGGCGTGGCCTCGACGCCCGCGGTGAAGCAGTGGGAGATGACGACCGACCGGCCGCCGCGCTCGGCGAGGTCGTCGCGCACGATACCCATGACGTGACCGAGGGTCTGGGCCTGGCTGCGCAGCTCGACGCCCTCCCACCGGTGGCGCACGATCGCCGGTTCGAGGTAGGGGATGCCGTAGAAGTGCACGGGGCCGTCGGCGTCGTCGATGGAGACGGGGGCGCCGATGGCGGCAGGATCGGTGAGCACGCTGATGCCCGACCGGAGGAGCGCGGATTGGAAACCGAGGCGGGCGGCGGAGTCGTGGTTGCCGCTCGTGACGATCACTCGGGCCCCCGCGTCGGAGAGCTTCACGAGGGTGTCGCTGAGAAGCGAGTAGCAGGCTGCCGCCGGTGCCGCGGAATCGAACACGTCGCCGGCGAGCACCACGACGTCGACACGGTGCTCGCTCACCTGCTCGACCAGCGCGTCGAGCACGCCGCGCAACGCGTCGAGCGTGCTGTGGCCGTGGAACGACCGACCGATGTGCCAATCGGACGTGTGCAGGATGCGCATACCGACACGGTACGTGCCGCCTCCGACACGTGCGTTCAGACTCCCCGCGCAGCACCCGCGCGGCGCCGGGATGCGGCCCCTACTCCGTCGAAACCGCGCGGTATCGCCGAGCCCGCACGACGTCGTCGGCAGAGACGTGCGGGTTCGGCGAGAACGTGCGGTCTCGACGGGGTGAGCTGCGCGGAACCGCGTCAGCCCCGGGCGACCTCGGCGACCAGGGCGGCGATGCGGTCGTCGGCGACGTCGACGCCGGTCTCGCGGAAGCGCTGGCGCAGCACCTCGGCGATGCGACGCTCGCCCTTGCCGCCGACGTCCTGGCGGGTCTGGGCGACGATGCCGATGATCTTGTCCTCGTCGGTCGTGTCGTGCATGTCCTGCACGGGCTCGTTCTGCGTACCCGGCTCGGTGACGGGGGCCGGCTCGTCCGAGACCGCTCCGCCGTAGGAGTCGGCCGCGGAGGCACCCGCCCCGGGAACCTGGTCGGCGTTCGCGGCGACTCCCTCGTTGCGGTCTGTGTCGTGGTTCTCGGACATGTCAGCTCTCCTCGTCAGCGGCGAGATCGGGGTCGGCGCCTTGGCTGGCGTCGGGGGACTCGATGGGGTCGGACGGCTCGTCGCCGCCCTGCGGGGACAACCCCGACTCCGAGAGCCCGGGCGAGCCCGCAGCATCCCGGTTCTGCTCCGCCGTCTCACCGTCGGCGACATCGCCGCTCTCGTAGCCGCCGGGCGGGTTCGCGTTGATGACGCCCTCGGGCAGGTTCTGATCGCTCATCATCGCTCCTCTCGTTTGTTCCACCCTGGCCGCAGGGCGACCGGACGCGAGGGGGCTTGACGCCCCGCGTGCGACGGGTCAGTCGTCGGCGGCCCTGCCGGCGGCCCGGTCACGGGCGACCGCCCCGGCGACCACCTGCCCTCCGCTGGTGAGGAGAGCGCGGCGCCACGGCAGCACTCCGTCGATCTCGATCTGGATCGACATCGACAGCACGGTGCGGATGAGCACGATGAGGCCCAGGATGAGGGCGTCCTCGACCGACGGCTTCGACGTGATGGTGCGGATGAGGTCGGCCGCCACGAGCACCTCTAGACCGAGGAGGATCGCCCCGCCGAGGGTCGTGCGCAGCACCGTGAAGGCCCGCGACCCGCCCTCGCCGCGGCGGAGGGAACGGATGCCGAGAACCACCGCGACCACGAAGCCCGCCGTCATGGCGAGCGCGCCGATCGACTCGAATCCGACCGCGACGGCGGTGAAGGCGTCCTCCATGTGCACGTCGCCAGTGTAGGGCGACGGCCCGTCTACACTCCGGCGCGGGTCTCGAGGATGCCGGCGCGCTCGGGGTGGGCGCCGAACCAGTCGCTCACGTACCAGCACACCGGGCTCACCCGACGCGAGCCGTCGCGCTCGAGCTCGGCGACCGCACGCTCGACGAGCTCGCCGGCGTAGCCGTGCCCGCGGAACGTGGGGATCGTGTAGGCGCGGGTCATCGCGACCGTGCGCCCGTCGTCGCGGTAATCGAGCACCGAGACAAGATCGTCGCCGTTGTGCAGTGTGTACCGCGAGGCGTCCTTCTCGTCGGTGAATCGCAGATCAGCCATCACTCCAGGCTACGCCCGACCGGCACGAGCGGATGCTGCGGCGCCGACCTACTCAGGAAGAGTTCCCGTCCGGGCGAGCTGCCCGTACCAGGCGCCGCTGTCTTTGACGGTGCGCTCGAGGGTGTCGAAGTCGACCCTCACGATGCCGAACCGCTTGGCGTACCCGTAGCCCCACTCGAAGTTGTCGAGCAGTGACCACACGAAGTACCCGCGCAGGTCGACGCCCTGCTGCATCGCCCGGTGTGCGGCCGTGAAGTGACGCCTCAGATAGTCGAGACGGTCGGTGTCGGGTACGGAGCCGTCGTCGGCGACCGAGTCGTCGAACGCGGCACCGTTCTCGGTCACCATGAGCGCCTGGTCGGGGAACTGCTCGCGCAGCGACAGCAGCAGCTCCTCGAGCCCCTCGGGGGCGATGTTCCACCCCATCGCCGTGTAGGGGCCGGGTTGCTCGAGGAATTCGAGCACCCCGTCGCTCCCGGGCCACGCGGTGCCGCCGGCGACGACCTTGTGCCCGTCGTTCATCTGACGCGGCGAGACGCCGTCCCACAGCTGCGCCGTCACGGTCGAGTAGTAGTTGACCCCGAGCACGTCGATCGGCTGGTGGATCGCCTCAAGGTCGCCGTCCTGCACGAACGACCAGTCGGTGACGGATGCGGTGTCCTGCAGCAGGTCGGCGGGGTACTCGCCGCGCAGCATCGGCCCCGTGAACGCGCGGTTCGCGAGCGCCTCGACGCGGCGCACCGCCTCCGCGGCCTGCGGACCGCGGCCGCGAGCGACGTGGAAATTGAGGGTCACGGAGTAGTCGGGGTCGCCGGTCGAGGTGGCGCCTAGCGCCTGCACCGCCCGCCCGTGGGCGAGATTCAGGTGGTGCACCGCGGCGAGCGCGGCGGCAGGTTCGGCGCGCCCGGGGGCGTGCCCGCCCTGGCCGTAGCCGAGGTAGGCCGAGCACCACGGCTCGTTCAGGGTCGTCCAGGTGTGGATGCGATCGCCCAGCGCCGCGCCCATGATCTCGGCGTACCGCTCGAAGGCGTCGGCCGTCGCTCGCACCGGCCAGCCGCCGGCGTCCTCGAGGGGCTGCGGCAGATCCCAGTGGTAGAGCGTCGCGACGGGACGGATGCCGCGTTCGAGCAGTTCGTCGACCAGGCGCGAATAGAAGTCGATGCCCGCCTGATTCACGGCGCCCGTGCCTTCGGGCACGATCCGCGGCCAGGCGATCGAGAACCGGTAGGCGTCGAGCCCGAGATCCTTCATCAGGTCGAGGTCGGATTCCCACCGGTGGTAGTGATCGCACGCCACGTCGCCGGTGTCGCCGTTCCACACCCGCCCGGGCGTCCTGCTGAACGTGTCCCAGATCGAGGGAAGGCGCCCGTCCTCCTGGGCTGCGCCCTCCACCTGGTACGACGCGGTCGCCGATCCGAACGTGAACTCCTCGGGGAAGACGAGCCCGCTGTCGCGGTAGTCGGCGTTGCCCGCGCTCATCGCGTCACGTCCCCACGGTCGGCGCGGAACGTCTCGCTTCTCCCGTCGGGAGTGGTCACCATCACTTCTGCCTCACCCTCACCGCCGGGACGCACGCGCAGCGGGATGCTGTCGACGTCGCGCGTCCGACGACGCCATCCTCCCCCATGCACGACGTCGCCTGCAGGAAGGACGCCCGCTCCCCGCCGGAAGGGAGAGCGCTCGACCGGAGGCCGATCCTCGACTTGACCTGCCGCGCCTCGATGGAGATAATCGCCAGCATGACTCTCAACGCACGCACTCTGTCCGCCGTGGAGGCGAACGGAACCGTCGGCATGATGGCCGACCGCGTTGCGATGTGCTGTCGAATGTGTCGCTGACTCGGTGACCCCCGCCCGGACGCCGCTCGACATCTGAACCTCGAGCGCTCGTCCCCGAGACATCGGTCTCGCGTCGATCACGCGTATCCGACCGTCTTGCCACCGGCCCGCACGGCCGTCCCGCACACATTCCGAACCCGCGAGGCTCAGCCCGGGTTCCCACGCAAGGACCTCCACCTCTCATGTCGAACACCGCTCTCCTCGAACGTCCGGCCACTCAGACCCGTCACCTCCGCGCGGTGACCGGCGACGAAGCATCCGCCGCCGTCGCTCCCGCCCCGCGTGCCGCCCTCCCCGCCGGAACGACTCCGCGCGGCTTCGCCCTCTACGTCGGCATCGACGAGGCGACCGCCGCGAGCTCCGGCGTCAGCCTCGGCGTGCTCGTCGACGCCCTGCGCCGCACCCTCACCGAGCTCGCCCCCGCCGCCGAGACGTATGCGACCGTCGCCCTCGCCCCCGTGGGCGCCGGCGGCCGCGACGTCGACGTCGTGCGCCTGGCGCTGCACGAGCCGTCGGCGATCGCCCGCACGAAAGACGACCCCGCCGACGAGGACCGCGCACCCGGCGGCGTCGTGGTCGACATCTCGCGCAAGCGCGTGCTCATCGACGGCGAGTCGGCGGCGTTCACGTTCAAGGAGTTCGAGCTCTTGCAGTACCTGGTGCTGCGCGAGGGGCGCACCATCGAGCGCACCGAGCTGGTCTCGTCGCTCTGGGAGGGCTCGACCGACGACGAGGCCCCCGGCGAGCGCACGATCGACGTGCACGTGCGGCGCCTCCGGGCGAAGCTCGGCGCCTACGAAGACATCGTCCGCACCGTCCGCGGCGTCGGCTACCGCTTCGACCGTCACGCCGACGTCGCGATCCGCTACGGTCACGGCACTCCGTCGCCTGACCGCTTCTGACCAACGCTTCTCTCCGGCGGATGCTGCGGCGCAGGCTTCGCGCGCGACTCGCGTCGTCGAACGGGGCTTCGGGGTGACCACGATCGTGGCGGCGTCGGCCGCCGGCCGTGATGTCGCCGACCAGACGTAGGGTGTCGGCATGAGGTCGACCGGGGTGCGTGCGCGGTCGACCGCACGCGACGACCGACCGATGCACCCGCGACCCCGCGAGACCGAGTACCGCCCGTCGCAGCCGCTCGATCTCGCCCGGGCCGTGCTGCCCCAGCGCCACGGCGCCGGCGACCCGACGATGACGACCGCGGGCCCGGTCATCTGGCGCACGAGTCGCACGCCCGACGGCCCCGCCACCCTCGCCCTGCGGGGCGCACCCGGCGGTGTCGTGCGCGCCGCCGCCTGGGGACCCGGCGCCGACTGGGCCCTCGACCAGCTTCCCGCGCTCTGCGGGGCGCACGATGAGGCGTCCGGATTCGATCCCGGTCCGCACCCGCTGATCGCCGAGACTCATCGCCGCAATCCCGATCTGCGCATCGGCCGCACCGATCTCGTCTTCGACGCCCTCGTCAGCGCGATCGTCGAGCAGAAGGTGACCGGCCTGCAGGCCTTCGCGGCGTGGCGTCGGATCGTCACCTGGTACGGCGAGCGCGCGCCAGGACCGACACCGAAGCCCATGTTCGTGCCCCCGACGGTCGAGGGCTGGCGCCATGTGCCGTCGTGGGCCTGGCACCGCGCAGGCCTCGAACCTCCGCAGGCGCGCACGATCGTCGAGGCCGCCCGCCGCGGCGACGCGATCGCGCGCGCCGCAGCATCCGCCTTCGATGCCGACGACCGCGAGCGCGTGCTCACGAGTCTGCGCGGGGTCGGACCATGGACCTCGGCCGAGACACGCATCCGGGCATTCGGCGACCCCGATGCGGTCAGCGTCGGCGACTACCACCTCGCCCATCACGTCGGATACGCCCTCACCGGCTCACGGGTCGATGACGACGGGATGCTGGAGCTGCTCGCCCCGTGGGCGGGTCACCGTCAGCGCGTGATCCGACTCATCTACGCGAGCGGGGCGATCGAACCGCGACGCGGTCCGAGACTGCACCCCGAAGACCACCGCGACCGGTGATCCGCTCGACGCCGGACGCACCGGCCCGCCGACGGTGAGACCGCGAGCGCGTGCCGCAGCCGGCGAGACGGATGCGACCCTTCGCCCTAAGCTGGGCGCATGAGCGAACCCCGCACCGGATGGCCCCGCGGCCGTACGAACTGGCTTCTCGGAACGGTGCTGGTGCTCGCGCTCGGCGTGCTGTTCGGCCTCGTCTTCGGAAATGTGTGGCTCGGCCTGGTGCTCGCGGCCGTCGTCTCCATCGGCTGGCTCATCGCCTACGAATCGTGGCGAGGCCGCAACTCCGGCGTCAACGACGAGAGCAACGGCATCGAGCTGTAGCGAACGCTAGCCCCGACGCATCGGAAGGTGCGGGATGCCGTCCTCCGAGAACGGCTCGCCCGCGACCGCGAAGCCGAAGCGGGCGTACCACCCCTCGAGTTGCGCCTGCGCGTCGAGCACGATCGGCAGGTGCGGCGCCCGCTCCTCGCATCGCGCGACGGCGCGACGCATGAGTTCGGCCGCGACGCCCCTCCCCCGCGCCGACGCCGCCGTCGCGACCCGGCCGATGCGCATCGCGTCGGGCTCGGAGAGCACCCGCAGCGTCGAGACGACGTCGCCGTCCGCCTCGGCCCACATCATCTCCGCACCGGGCTCGATGTCGCGCCCGTCGATCTCGGGATAGGCCGCCTCCTGCTCGACGACGAAGACGCCGACTCGCAGCCACAGCACGCGGTAGAGGGTCAGCGGGTCCATCTCGGCGACGGGTGCGAGAACGTAGTCGACGGTCACGCTCCGACGCTACCCTGCGACGCGCCGCGTTCGTCGCGACGCCCGCCCGTCGGACGCGCTCGCGTGCGTACCGCGATTGCGGCGCACGCGATCACCGCCAGCCCGCCGATCACAGTGAGCGCCGTGATGTGCTCGTGGAGGATGAGCGCCGCCCACGCCAGGGTGAGCACGGGTTGCACGAGCTGCACCTGGCTGACCTGCGCCATCGGACCTATCGCGAGCCCGCGGTACCAGGCGAAGAACCCGAGGAACATGCTCACCACCGACAGGTAGGCGAACGACAGCCATGCCTCCGGCGGCGCGGACACGGGCGCGGCGGCCCACGCCGATCCCGCCGTGAGCGCGATCATCAGCGGCGAGGCGAGCACCAGTGCCCACGACACGGTCTGCCACGATCCGAGCTCACGCGCCAGCATCCCTCCCTCGGCGTATCCGATCGCCGCGGCGACCACCGCCGCGAGCAGCAGCAGGTCGGATACCTGCAGAGGAGCGAACGCCCCTCCGTTGACCGCGGCGAACGCGATCGCGGCGACCGCGCCCAGCCCCGCCGCGATCCAGAACGATCGCGAGGGGCGCTCGCGTCCGCGCACGACCGCGGCGACGGCCGTGGCTGCCGGCAGCACGGCGATGACGACCGCGCCATGGCTGGCCGACGCCGACGTCAGAGCGAGGGAGGTCAGCATCGGGAACCCGACGACCACGCCCGCGGCGACCACGGCGAGCCGGGCCGCTTGCCGGGCCGAGGGCCGACGCTGCCGCGTGACGACCAGCGCGATGGCGGCGAGGACGGCGGCGACCACCGCTCGCCCCGCACCGACGAAGACGGGCGGCAGCGTCTCGACGGCGATGTGCGTGAGCGGCACCGTGAACGAGAAGGCGGTCACGCCCAGCATCCCCCACCCGAGGCCCCGGGCGAGGGTCGCGGACGGCGCGGGGCGTGGGGACGACATCGTCCGAGTGTGCCGGATGCGAGCGCAGCCGACCGCGTCGACGGAGGTAGCCACTCGCGCGCCCGTGGCCTGGGCTCCGAGACCCGGGGCGGTTAGGCCACCTCAGCCCTGCCGCCCCTTGAAACGGGGGTTGAGCTTATTGATCACGAAGATCCGCCCCCGGCGACGCACCACCTGCGCACCCGGCTGCTTCTTGAGCGATTTCAGTGATGCACGTACTTTCATGGCGGCTCCCTTATTGATAACTCTTCTCATTAACAAGCTAGAGTGAGTGCTCTCCGCACGTCAAGAAAACGAGAGAAGGTCGCCGGTGCTGCCCGATCCCCTGATCATCGTCGGCGTCTGCGCGCCCGAGCGGCGGCGATACGCCGATCGACTGTCCGCCGCGACCGGGCGGCCCGTCGTCACCGTCGGCAGCCGCGACAGCACCGTGATCGCCTCTCCGCTCCTCGGACCCGCCCCCTTCATCGCCGAGATGGCGACCGAGGCCGATCTCCTGCACAGCCCCCTCGCCGACCGCATGCCTCCGCCACCCATCATCTGCGTCGTCGACGCGACGCATATGGTCGACGACCTCACGAGCGGCGTCCCCCTGATCGAGCACCCGCTGCCCGGGACCGACGACGGCGATCACGGGGCGCGAGCGAGACGCGCGGCGACACTCGTGGAGGCGGCTTCGATCGTGTGCCTCGTGGGGTGGGAGGAGCTCGAGACGGCGACCCTGTCGATGCTGATGGCCTTGGCATCGCACCTGAACCCGCATGCCCGCGTGCGACTGTCGCGCAGTCCCGAGGAGGATGTGCGATCCCTGGAGGCGTCGCCACCGCCGCCCTCGTCGCTGCCCGAACGGGCGGGATGGGTATGCTCCCTGAACCACGAGCACGACCCCTGGATGACCGACATCCGGGTGGCCACCGTGCGGTACGAGAGACTGAGGCCTTTCCACCCCGGCCGGCTCTCGCGGACCTTCGACGAGATGGACGCCGGACGATTCGGCATGATCCTGCGGTCGGGGGGCTTCTGCCGCATCGCGACCCGGCCGCACACTCTCGCGCGGTGGGACCACGTCGGATCCGCCATGTGGCTCGATCCGCTGACGACGAGCATGCACGACGCCTCGACCGGCCAGGACATCGCGTTCACCGGCCTCGACCTGCACGCAACCCTTCTCTTCGCCGCTCTCGACGAAGCCTCCGTGACCGACCGCGAGCTGACGTCGGGGCCGGCGGGATGGCGCCGATTCACCGATCCGCTCCCTCCGTGGCCCAGAGACGACTCGAACGATGTCGAGAGCGATACCCGGTAGGGCGTCGCGCGCGTGGTGGGATGGACGGGTGAATGAGCCCTCGACCGCCCTGTCCGTCTCCATCGTCGGCACACCCGACCTGCCGGGCGAGGCCCTCAAGGCGCTCTACCGCACCACGGGCCGCTCGACCGTCGAGCTGCGCCGCTCGATCGCGGCGGAGGAGCCGGTCTTCGTCGCCGAGCTGTTCGGACCCGACCACATCGACGTCGTGCCGCGCCTGGAGAAGACGATCGCGCTGCTCGAGCAGTTCGGGCTCGCCATCGAGATCCACGAGCTGACCGACGGTCACCCCGAGGCCATCTCGCTGACGACGATGCGCGAGATCATCGACGGCCCGACGGGCGACTGAGGGCGGTCAGCTCGCGATCCCCGCCGCGAGCATCGCGACGACCCGCGGGGCCCGCTCATCGTCGCGCGAAGCGAGCCACCACGCAGCCAGTCCGTTCGCGGCGACCTGGATGGCCGCGACGACGTCGCCCGCATCAACCTCGAGCACGCCGCCGCGCCCCTTCCACTGGGCGACGCGATCGGCGATCTCCTGCCGGTCGGCCTCCGCCTCCGCGCGGGTGGCGTCGACGAGATCGGGAGAGAGTCGAGCCGTGGCGGTGAGGGCGGCCAGGCACTCGAACCGACGCGGGTCGGCTCGCACCTCGCCTGTACCGCCGCCACGGCTTCGAGGAGGTGACGCTCATAGAGGGGATTCCCGGCGCCCGTCCCGCAGCGATGCTTCGCCGGCCCGTCGCCGCATGAGCCCGTCCGCCGCGCTCCGTCGATCCGCGATCGAGATCAGAGGAGTGCGACGTTCCATTCGTCGAGCCGGCGGCGCAGGACGTCCGCGGTGACGTCGACGCGTCCGATCCCGTCGTAGTTCGGGGCCCACGTCTCCACGACGGGCTCGGCGTACGCCCCGACCCGGAGGTCCCACGCGTGGATGTCGGCGACCAGCATCCCCGTCTCGTCTTCGTACGCGCGGAGGAACACGTCCGCGGCATCGGGAGCACCGAGCAGGACCAGGTCTTGGCGGCACCAGGCGACATCGACGCCGCGCGGCCCCCACCGCGCGTCCGACCAATCCACGACGCCGGTGAGGCGATCGTCGCGCCACAGGGCGTTTCCGCACCAGAAGTCGTTGTGCACCATCACACGCCCGGCCGGGCCGAGATCGGGCTCCTCGATGCGCGCGCGTCTCGCGATCGCGCTATCGCCCGGCGGAAGGGGCTTGGGCGCGGCCGGCAGCCCCACCCCGTCGAGGGCGTGCACCCGCGCCAGCACGGTGGCCATCTCGCGGGCGATCATCTCCGGG
This sequence comes from Microbacterium sp. AG1240, assembly GCF_003635115.1. Classification (GTDB taxonomy): domain Bacteria; phylum Actinomycetota; class Actinomycetes; order Actinomycetales; family Microbacteriaceae; genus Microbacterium. The sequence continues at coordinate 64,459 of NZ_RBXJ01000002.1, read as the reverse complement.
TCGAGGGCAGGGGCCGGCGGACCGCCGTCGACGAGGGTCGTCACGATGACCGACCCCGCCGCGTCGACCTGGTGGGCGACGAGCTCGGGCACGAGATCTCCGAGCGGACGCACCCGTTCGAGCACCCGCACCTCGCGGTGCACCGCGTCGTCGCCCTCCGGAAATCGGCGCGAGACGAGCAGTCGGCCGGATGCAGCGACCAGGGCCGTCTCGGCGTGAGTTCCTCCGGGCAGCATCCGCACCAGCTCGACCGGTTCACCGAGCACCTCGGCGGTCTGGACGGCGAGCGGGAGGAAGGAGCGCGACACCCTTCGACGGTACCCGGCTCGGCGAAGGCCCCCGCGTCGGCCTCTCGAGGCCCCGCCCGCATCGATCTCTGCCAGGCTGAGGTCACGGGAGGGGCGCATGTTCACCATCACCGAGCACGTCGACATCCGCCGCGAGCGCGGCGAGGTCTTCGCCTTCCTCACCGACCCCGCGAATCGGGCGCGGTGGGACGTGTCGGTCATCTCCGAGGAGCTCCTGACACCCCCACCCGTGACGGTGGGGAGCGCTATCCGCACGCAGATGAACGTGATGGGTCGGCCCGTCAGCTTCGACTGGCGCGTGACGACGTTCCAGCCGCCGCGGGCCATGGCCGCGACCAGCACCTCGGGCACGATGCCGACCTCGCTTCGATTCAGCTTCGCCGAGCACGAGGACGGGTGCCGCGTGACGGCGACGATCGAGGCCAGCCCGGCGGGGATGCTGCGGCTGGTCGAGCCCATCGTCGCGCAGACCGCATCATCGACGCTCGCCGCAGGCCTGGCCCGCGCCCGAGAGCTGCTGGAGTCGGGCAGCTCCTGACGTGTCACGCGTTGCAGAGCGCGGTGCTCGCGAAATGCGGGCAATCCGCGCGCACGCGGGCTTTCGGCGTGGGAATGCCCGCGGGTCGGCCGGAATCCCGCGTCTCGTGACACCCATCCGCCAGCTCGGACTCCCCGAGCAACCCGGCGCGCCCCGCCGTACGCAGGAAGCTGCGCGGCAGCGGGTCAGGCTTCGATCGGGCCTTCTCCGGCACCGCGAGCGGAGAGGCGCGGTGCCGCTGCGCGCGCGCCCCAGATCGCGCAGAAGAACGCCGCGATCGGCACGAAGAACGCCACCATCGGCGCGAGCATCGTGCCGAGGAACGAGGCGTACCCGAGACCGAGCAGTGCGGCGGTGACGATCCGCGCCACCGCGGGGCCGCGCAGGCGGGCGGCGAGCCACCACGCGAGGGCCGCCCCTCCGAGCGCGGCCGACACGGCGAGCGCCGGCGCCATCGCGCTCCACGAGGGGGCGTGCACATAGGCCGCGGCGATCGCGCAGAGCGAGGCTGCGAGGAGCGCCGGCGGGCCCCAAATCACCGCACTGGTGCCGCGACGCGCGGAGCCGACCACGACGAACGCGCCCAGCAGGGGGATTCCGGCCAGGACCGACACGGTGATTCCGTGAGCCATCGCCTCGGTGCCATCGGTCGCGCCGGGCGACCACGACGCGCCGGTCACCGCGTAGGCGATGCCGAGAAGGCCCCCCGCGAGGCCGATGATCGCAAGACCCCGCGCGAGTCGAAGGGTTCTGACGGGCACCGGGGCTGTTGCTGAGCTCACAGGGGCGGCATCCCGTCGGGGGCGCAGCAGAGCGAGAGACAGGACAGCGACCCCCGCCACCGCGATCGTGGAGACCGTCGGCGAGAGGAGCGACACACCCACGACCGGGGCAGCGATTGCGCCGCAGACCGCGGCGACGACGAGAGCGAACCCCACCGGCACCCCGCTGCGCGCGAGCACCGCGCCCAAGAACGCAGCGATCGCCGCCGCCCCGGTGAGCCAGGCCGCGATGAAGATCGCCGCGAACGCAGCGGCGAGGCCGGTCGGGGCCTCTCCCTCGTCCGCGAGGTCGAACGCGAGCCCCCACGCCTGGGAGGCGACGAAGGCCAGCGAGAGGGCGGCGAAAGAGAGGACGACCGCGACGATCGCCCGCGGAGGCGAGACGATCCCGCGCTGACGCGCGATCGCAATTAACCCGAATGCTGCGAGGACGGGGATGGCGCACACGGTCAGGAGGGGCGGAAGCCAGGACAGACCCGACTTCGCAACGGGCTCCGTGCCCCACACCGCGAGGCCGCCGGCGACCGCCGCGAGGAGGAGGCCGACCAGGGAGGCGCCGAGCGCCGCACGAACGTCCATGCGCGTTCCGAGACCGTGGACGATCACCGACCACCGTTCGCGCACCGACGGCCCGATGCCCCCACGCCCGTCGGCGACATCCAGCAGCGTTCCGAGAACGACATCTTCGTTCTCCGTCCGCCAGGCCTTCGGGTACCAGCGCAGCAGGCGCCGATAGCGCTCCTGCGTCGACGGGGTCATGCCCGCGCCGCCATCGAGGTGCCCAGCACGGGAGCGCGCGTCGCCATGCTCGCCCGCGCCGCTCTTGCCGCGCTCTCCATCCGCGTGACTTCCGCGTCGAGTCGCGAAGAGCCGATCGGCGAGATGCGGAAGTATCGCCGGGTGCGCCCGTTGACGACCTCCTCGCCGTCGACGACGATCAGACCCTCGCGTTCCATGCGCTCCAGCGCGGCGTACAGCGACGTAACCCGCAGGGAGACGTCGCCGCCCGATGCCTCCTGGGTCGCACGGAGAATGTCGTAGCCGTGGCGCCGCTGAGTCGCCAACGAGGCGAGGATCCAGAAGACCGGCGGGGTCAGGTGCGCGCTCATGCCAGCGACCATACTCCACGGGAAAGAGTATTACTACCCGAGCCGTCTCAGGGAGCGAGGCGGCTCAGACAAGCGAGGCGAAGCGCTCGGTGCGCTCCACGGGCCCGATCACAATGAGGGTGTCGCCCGCAGACACGAGCGACGAAGCACCGGCGGCATGCCACTGGCCGTCAGACGTCTTGATCTTGACGACGGTGATGCCATGGCGCCGGCGCACCGCGGACTGCTCGAGGGTCTGCCCGACCATCTCCTGCGGGGCGATCGTCTTGGCGACGACGAGATCGTCGTCGAACTCGACGTAGTCGAGCATCGAGCCGCGCACCAGGTGCGCCACGCGACGCCCCATGTCGGCCTCGGGGAAGATGACGTGCTCGATGCCCAGCTGCTCCAGAATGAGGCCGTGCTGCTCACTGATGGCCTTCGCCCAGATGGAGCGGACCCCCATGCGCTTGAGGAGCGAGGCCGTGAGGATGCTCGCCTCGATATCGGAGCCGATACCGACCACGACCCGATCGAAGTCGGCGACACCGAGCTGATCGAGCGCCACCTGCCGCGTGGAGTCGGCGCGGACGACGTGGGTCAGCACGCCGTTGAGCGACTGGACGATGTCTTCGTCGGCGTCGATGCCCAGCACCTCGGTGCCGGAGCGTGCCAGTTCGGTCGCCAGGGCACCGCCGAAGCGTCCGAGGCCGATCACGACCACGGAGGACGCCGAGCCGGGGCGCCCGCGACGTCGCGTGAAGAGGTGGGTCGACTTATCCAATGATCGGACGCTCCTTCGGGAGTTCGTACTGACGCTTCTGAACGGACAGTGCCAAGGCCGAGCCCAGCAGAACAGGCCCGAGCCTGCCGATGAACATCAGCACGATGAGTATGAGCTGCGCGGCAGGTGGAAGACTCGCGGTGATCCCGGTCGACAGACCCACCGTCGCGAAGGCCGAGATGACCTCGAACACGACGCGATCGAATCCGTAGGGGGTCATCAGCATGATCGCGAGGGTCGACGCGACCACGAGGGCGAGTGACAGGAGCGCGACGGTCAACGCCTCGCGGTGGGTGGAGCGCGGGAGGCGCTTGCCGAACATGTTGACGGCGGTATCGCCGCGCAGTTCGGCGATCACGATGAAGAACAGCACCGCGAACGTGGTGATCTTCAGCCCTCCCGCCGTTCCCGCCGGCCCCCCGCCGATGAACATGAGGATGTCGGTGACGAACCAGCTCTCGTCGCGCATCTGCGAGACGTCGATCGAATTGAATCCGGCGGTTCGGGGCATGACGGATGCTGTGAACCCGGCGAGCACGCGGCCTGCCGGATCCAGAGCGCCGAGAGTGGCGGGATTCGCCCATTCCAGCGCCGTCAGAGCGATGGCTCCCGCCACCAGGAGCACGAGCGTGCCGATGACGACGGTGATGGTGTTCAGCGTCCACTTGCGCGGCATGACCAGCCGCTTTCGCAGCTCCATGATGACCGGGAAGCCGAGCCCGCCCAGGATGACCGCGGCGCAGATCGGCAGGCAGATCCACGGATCCGCTACGAACCCCATGAGGTTGTCGCTGAAGAGTGCGAACCCGGCGTTGTTGAACGACGACACGGCGTGGAAGACGCCCAGCCAGACCGCCCGCCCCGGCTCCTCGCCGTAGCCGCCCCAGAACCGCAGCGTCAGCACGAGCGCGACGGCGACCTCGACGGTGAGGGTGATGAGCGCAACACCGCTGAGCACGCGGCGAACGTCACCGACAGCGACGGTATGCGTCTCGCTGACGGCGGTGAGCCGCGTTCGCAGCCCGAGCCGCCGCGCGACAAGGAGCCCCAGAAGGGTCGCGAGCGACATCACCCCGAAGCCGCCGATCTGGATGAGGGCGAGGATCACGACCTGTCCGAACGGCGACCAGAAGAGCGGCGTATCCACGACGATGTGCCCGGTGACGCAGAGCGCACTGGTCGCGGTGAAGAGCGCCTCGATGAAGGTCGCCCCACGCCCCTGCACCGAGATCGGCAACAGAAGAAGCGCGGTGCCCACGGCGAGAACCGCGCCGAACGCGATGGTGATCGCCTGACCGGGTCGGATCCGGGACAGCGCCGTGGAGAATCGAGTGACCGCCATCCGCGCTACCGCGACCCCTTCGGACATTGCCATCCACGCACAGCCAACGATCTCACGGCTTTGCGTCTGCGTTCGGCGCGTCGGTCTCCAGACGCGCGCACGCGAACCGACGTCACGAGCGTCGTGAAAAATAATCACAGAAACATAACGGCAGGCCTTCCCTTCCGTTACCTCGCCGTTATAGAGTTCAGGAACGGTAGTTGTTTTGCTGTGGCAGCTACCGAACATGTGATTGCAGGACACTCTTGGTGCAAGGGACAAGGGCCGGTCGGAAGCCTCTCCGACCGGCCCTTACTTGTTCCCCCGACGCGTCTTCGTCTCCTCCCCAGGCCGGCCGTGCGCCGCGTTTTCCACCGGGGTGATTGTGCCTCTGATCTGGGCCTGACGATGTCGGAGGCCCCCGTCAGAATGTATGCATGACACACCGACGAACCGAGATCGGCGAGGCCCTCGATGCGCTCCGCATCGCGGTGGCGCCGATGCTCGAGGGTCGCGGAATCCGTGGTGCCGACGACGACCGCCTGCTCGACATGGCCGCCGACGCCGAGTCCCTCGGACGACTCATCGATGCGCTGCGGCTCGATATCGCGGGAGAGATCGGCCACCGCTCACGACCCGAACGCGGTGACGAGATCCTCGCCCGGGTGCGCGGATGCCGCTCGGCGTCCGAATTGATCGAGCGGGTGACGCTCGTGTCGAGCGCAACGGCACGCCGCCGCCTGAAGGCCGCGTCGCCCCTGCGCCTCCGGATATCGCTGACGGGCGAGAGTCTGCCTGCGACTCTCGATCATGTACGCGCCGCTGTGCTCTCGGGCGAGATCGGCACCGATGCCGCCGACGCGATCGCCGACGCGCTCATCCCCCTTCGCGATCGCGGTGTCGACGCAGACGAGATCGATGCCGCCGAGCAGGCCCTCGTCGACGCGGCGACGGGCACGTCCGCATCTCCGGCGGTCTCCGCCGACGAGGTCACGATCATGGCGAAGGTCTGGGCGCTCCACCTCGACCCCGACGGCGCCCTGCCCGACCGCGATCGCGCAGAACGTCGTCGGTCCCTCTCGATCGGCCGCGAGCGCGACGGGATCGTTCCGATGCGCGGCGACCTCCTACCCGAGGTCGCCGCGCAGCTCCAGCGGATGATCGACGCCTACCTCAACCCGCGCGTGACGGCCGGCCCGACCTTCGTCCCCGACGACGCGGCGTTCGACGGCGGCGACCCGTTGATCGACCCGCGCACGCAGGCCCAGCGGCGCCACGACGCTCTGTCAGGGGTGCTGCACGTCGCCGCGGGAGCGAAAGACGCGCCGCTCCTGGGTGGCGCCGCCCCGACTCTCGTCGTGACCGCGTCGGAAGAGCAGCTCGCCCGCCCCGACGGTGTCGCCTTCATCGCGGGTGCGCACGACACCGGCGCCGTGCCCATCTCCGTCGCCCGCCACGTCGGGTGCGCCGGAGCGGTGCAACGCCTTGTGATCGCGACCGACGGGCGCATCGTCGAGCTCGGCTCGCCGCAGCGCATCTTCCCCGCTCACACGCGGCGCGCCATCGCAGTGCGAGACGGCGAGTGCATCATTCCCGGATGCCACGTTCCCGCCGCGTGGTGCGAGGTGCATCATGTGAGACCCGCCGCGCAGGGCGGCCCGACCCATACCGACAACGGCGTCCTGCTGTGTTGGCACCATCACCGGACGATCGACACCGCCGGGTGGGAGATCCGGATGGTGCACGGCGTGCCATGGATCAGGGCCCCGCGTTGGATCGACCCCGCCCAACGATGGCGCACGACCGCGGGCTCGCCGCACCGACGACTATCCGCCCTGTCGAGGGCAGCCCCGGGCGCCTGACCTGACGGCAGCAGAGCAGCGGATGCTGCGAGCCGTGGTGAGCCCGCAGCATCCGCCGCCCGATTCCTCGACGTCGTCTAGTTCACCCGACGACGACGCAGCAGGAGGAGGAGAGCCCCGGCGAGCGCGAGCCCGAACGCCCCGAATACCCACGGAGCGAGATCGGCCGCGTCGGAGCCCGTGGTCGCCAGATCGCGGTCACCGCCGTCCGCCGTGCCTGCCGCAGGACCCGAGCCGCTCGAACCACCCGCGTCACCCGATCCGGAACCTCCCGAACCCGGCTCACCCGTCCCGGGCTGACCGGTACCGGGCCCACCCGTTCCCGGCTGACCCGTTCCCGGCTCACCCGTACCCGGCTCACCCGTACCGGGCCCACCCGTTCCCGGCTCACCCGTACCCGGCTCCTCCGGCTCGGGCTCCACGGCGGCGTCGACCACCGTGAACGTCGACACCGGCGAGTAGTCGACCGCACCGTACGGATCGGTCGTGCGCACGTACCAGCCGTGCTCGCCGAGCTGCGTCACCGACCACGTCGCCTCCACCGTGGTGCCGCTCGCGACGTTCTCGAACGAGGCGATCTGCGTCGGGGAGAGCACCTCGGCGGTGAACGAGTCGGTGCCCAGGGTGCGTACGCCTGGCACGATACCGAGCTGGTCGTACGTCAGCTCGAACTGCTGGTGCACGTACGGGTCGCTCGGATCGATGACCGGGTCGAGCAGGCCCGCGTCGTCGGAGTTGTAGTCATCGAGCGACGGCGAGTAGGTGCGCACCATCATCTTCTCGCCCTCGTTGTCGAAGTGCAGCAGGCGGAGGTACCCGAGGCCGCCCTCGGGCAGACCCTGATAGTCGAACAGCATCGAGTACACGGTGCGGTCGTTGACCCCGTCGCCGTCGTCGTCGAACGAGTCCTCACGGGTGAGGGCGTCGTGGTAGTGGCCCGAGAACACCATCTTGACGTTCGGGTTGGTGGCCACGACCTCGTCGAGGATGCGCTGCGGGATGTCGCCGAGACCGCCCGTGGTGAGGATGAACTCGTGCTGCGCGAGGATCGCGACCCGATCGGGGTACCGCGCGAGCACCTCGTTCATCCAGTCGATCTCTTCATCGCCGGGCCCCCATCCCTGGTAGACCATGATGAAGTCGATGCCGCCGGCCGAGATCAGGTCGTAGTGTCCGCGGTTGTCCTGGTAGCTCTCGCCGTACCAGGGGTTGCCCGCGAACCGGGCCGCGCCGAACCACTTCGCGTATTCGCTGTAGTCGGCCAGTTCCGATCCGACGTCGTGGTTGCCGGCGAGGACGCCGTACGGCAGACCCGCCTCATCCAGACGCGCGTACTGCGGGTCGGCGTTGTCCTTCCACTGGTACTCCTGGTCCCAGTCGTCGACGATGTCGCCGGTGTGGAACAGGTACTGCAGGTTGAGCTCGTCGCGCTGGTCGAGCAGGTACGAGTGGATCGCCTCCTGGTGCTTCAACGGGTTACCGGCCACGGTGTTCTCGTTGTAGTACTGGGTGTCCGACTCCCACGCGAGGGTGAAGTCGTAGTCCGACCGCGCCACGTCGTCGGGGTTGTTCGGCGTGATCACCGAGTCGCGAGTGCTCAGGTCCTTGCCGGCGAATCCCTCCGAGTGCTGCACCAGCATCCGCACCGTGCCGTCGCGCAGATGGTCGGCCGCCGTGACGATCCCCGACAGCTCGAACTGCTCGCCGTCCGCCGTCGCGACGTGGCGGTCGACCTCGTCCCAGCCCGAGCCGTCGCCGCGGAGCGCGTAGAGGAAGACGGTCGCGTCGGCGTTCGCGCGCCCCTGCCACGTGGTGCGCACCTGCGAGCCCGCGACGTCGTCGCCCACCGAGACGTCGAACAGCTGGTACGGGAACTCGGTCGACGATGAGACGTCGGTTCCGACTCCGTCCAGCGGCGCGAGCGCCCGCAGTTCATCGGCCGACAACACCCCGACCGCCTCACGGCGAGTGTCGCGCGCATCGTTGACGGTGCCCGACTGCGCGGTCACCTCGGCGTCGGAAAGATCGAACCGCTCGCCCTCGAGGAACTGCACGTCGAGCACGTCGCCCATAGGGTCATCCACCGTGGCGCGCAGCGTCACGTCGCCGGCCTTCACCTCGGCGCCATCGGTCGGCGCGACGACCTCGGAGGACGGCTGCTCCTCATAGGTGCGGAAAGTCGCCGACCAGGTCGTGGAGTTGCCGAGGGCGTCGGCCGCCGTGACCTCCATGACGTGGTCGCCGGGGCTCAGGGTCACCGACGAGGTGGTGAAGGGCAGCTCGATCGCCTCACCGTCGAGGGTGACGGTGCTCGAGGCGACGCCGGCTCCGGCATCGGTGATGGATGCGTCGAGGACGAACTCGCCCCGGTACTCGTCGTCGACCGCGGAGGTGACGACCGGTGCCGTGTTGTCGACCGCCACGCGGCGAGTGGCGGTGTCGTCGCCGTCGGACGCGACGATCTCGACCGGCCCGTCCACCGCAGACGCGGTGTTCCATGCGGTCGACACCGCCGAGAAGGCATCCGCGGGCAGGGTGAACCGCGCGTCGAAGTAGTCGAGCTTTCCGGTAGGCCCGCCCGAACCGTTGACGCTGTCACCCATGCCGAGCACCTTCGACGGGTCGTCGTAGCCGCTCGGGGTCAGGGTGCGCCCGTCAGGGAGGATGAGCCGGAGGCCGCGGATGTCGAAATCGTCGTTGTTCTCGCCGAGGTCGATCTCCGGCGCCTTCTTGGTGCCGGCCCACACGCTGACGACGAGCTCATCACCCTGACGCACGTGCTCCAACGGCACGGCGGTGGTGAGGGTCTCCCAGTCGTTGATCGTGTGATCGAAGATGCGCAGCACATCGCGATCGTCGCCCTCGCCGACGAGCACGCCGTTCTTGAAATAGAAGTTGACCCCCGACACCTCGAAGGCGAAGACGGGCGCGCGCTCCAGGCTCGGCTCGGTCGCGACCTGCTCGCCGCCGATCGACAGCTGCACGGTGGAGGGGTAGCTCTCACCGGCGGCGATCACCTCGGTGACCCCCGAGACGAACTGGTCGTCGTCGAGGTTGAGGCGCACGGGCGAGGTGTCGACCCCGTCGACGGCCACGCGGGTCGTCTCGAGCGTCGTCTGGTTGGTGCCGTCGCTCACCAGCACGGAGTACTCGTACCAGGCCTTGCCGGTCAGGTCGACGGCGGGGACGACGGAGGTGTAGACGCCCTCGCCGTTGTCGCGCAGGTTGATGGTGCGCGAACCGGGGTCGACGTCGTTCGCGAGCGTCAGGGTCGCCGTGCGGGCGTCGACGTCGTCGGCGATCTCGAAGGTCATCGCGAAGTCGGCCGCGGGGTCGATGGAGTCGGCGGTGCGGTCGACGATCGTCGGCGCCACGGTGTCGGCGGCGACGATCTGCAGACCGGCCGGCACCTGATCGGCCTGCACCGTGCCGGGAGTGGCGGGAGCGACGTCGAGCAGGCGGGCCTGCGCGGCATCTTCCTCCCCCGCGATGTAGCGGATCCCCTGATCCGGCTGCACATCCTTGGTCGGCAGGTTCATGTTGTACAGCGCGCGGCTGACGGTGTGACCGGTGTTGGTCGCCACCTCGATGCCGCGGGCGCTGCCGTTGGCCATGCCCGCGCTGGTGATCTCGACCAGGTTCTCGCCCATCGTGAGCGACGTGCCGAACGCTGCGTTGAAGTCCGCCGCGCCGAGCGCCGCGTTTCCGCCGTTCTTGATCCAGAAGACCAGGGTCTGTCCGGGGGCGATCTCGACGTCGCCGGGGACGGCCGGCCACAGCACCGACGTACCGTTGTCGGGGTAGAGGTAGGTGATCGAGTAGTCCGAGAAGTCGATCGCGGAATCGCTCGCGTTGTAGACCTCGATGAACTCGTACGCGTCGGACCCGGCGAGGTTGATGCGGGAGTCGGGCAGCACTTCGGTCACCTGCAGTGCCGCGGTCGTCACCCCGGCGTCGGGCTGCGGGTCGAACCCGGGCGTCGAGTCGAACGGTTCGTCGACCGGCGGCGTCGTCTCGGTGGGGTCCGGAGTCGGGGTGGGTTCCTCGGCGGGCACGACGAGAGCGGCCGGGTCGACGACGCCGGGGCTGGGAGCCGCCTTCGACGCGAACAGGTCGAGCGCCTTGGATGCGCGTGTCGTGGGCAGGGCGAAGTGCGCCGTCAGGTCGACCCCGACGGAGCCGGCGGGGTAGAACGACCGGCTGACGAGCTGTCCGTCGCGGATGATCCGGATGCCGCGGTCTCCGCCATTGGCCATACCGGGCTGCCCCGACACCCGCACCACGCGGGTCTCGGCGGGCACGCTCCACTGCGCGCGGAACTGCTCCTCGGTCTTGGCGAACGAGTCGACGTTGCCGGACGTGTAGCTGAGCCAGTAGACGATCGTCTCTCCCGCACTCACGACGGTGTCACCGCCGACGACCAGTTCGACACCGCCGTCCACGGCGTCCGACTGGTCGGAGCCGTATCGGAAGGAGTACCCCGCGTTCAGATCGATGTCTGCTGCGGTGGTGTTGTGCACCTCGAAGAACTCGTAGTCGTCGAACGAGACGTTGTCGGGTGCGATCTCGGTGACGACGAGCGGCCACGGGCTCTCCTCGCCCGGCTCGGGCTCGGGTTCGGGCTCGGGCTCGGGCGTCGGGCGCACGAGCGCTCCGGGGTCGACCACACCGGGCGAGCGAGGTGCCGAGGTGCTCAGCGCCTCGAGCCCGAGGTCGGCCGCGTCCTGGGGCAGCCGGAAGTGCGTTGCGAGGTCGCCGCCGAACCCGCCGGCGGGATTGTGCGACCACGAGATGAGCGTGTCGCCCTGAACGACGCGGATGCCGCGGTCGCCCGCGTTCGCGATGCCGGCCTGCCCCGTGACCCGTACCACCTGGGTGTCGGCGGGCACGGAGTGGTACGCACGGAACTCCTCGATCGAGCGCGCGAAGGAGTCGACCGATGTGCTCGTGTAGCTCAGCCACAGCACGGCGGTCTCGCCGCCGTCCAGAACGAGCGGCTCTGCGACGGTGAGCGGCACATCGCGGTCTCGCGCGTCGGAGTCGACGTAGGAGTAGGCGAACGCGATGCCGGATGCGGCGAGATCGATCGCGGTGTCCGCGGTGTTGCGCACCTCGATGTACTCGTAGGTGTCGACACCGACGTTGTCGCCGACGATCTCGGTCACGATGATCGACGGCGCGGGAGCCGGGGCCGCTGTCGCCGACGGGGCCAGCGCGAGAACGGATACCAGCGCGGCGACGATGCCTACTGCGGGGAGGGATCGGGAAAAGGGCACGAAGACCAGGCCTTCCAGGGGGAGGAGTGCAAACGCGACCGAACGTACGGGCGCATCAAGGCTCGACCGTGAACCACGGAGGGGGAGAAGATGGCCGGGAGGTGACGAGACGCGTCACCTCGGTGTGATACGCGCGACGGCATATCACGCCGCATCCGACCGCCCCGCCATCGCCCCCCGCCGGCGTCCGACCCGTAATCTGGAAGGCATGACAGATCGCCGCCTCGCTGTGGAGGCCTGGGAGAGCCTGTTCCGAGCCCAGCACGAGGTGTTCGACGAACTGCGCGGCGATTTCGACGACAGCGACATGTCGCAGGCGGAGTACGACGTGCTGCTCACGGTCACCCGCGGCGACGACATGACAGCGCGGCTCCGCGACGTGACCGCCAACATGCTCATCAGCCAGCCCAGCGTCTCGCGGCTGGTCGACCGCATGGTCGCGAACGGGCTGCTGTCGAAGTGCCCCGACCCCGACGACGGGCGCGGCACCCTGGTTCGTGCCACCGAGGCCGGTGTCTCGTCGTTCCGACGTGTCGCCTCGATCCACGGCGCATCCATCGCCCGGCGCATGTCGCTCCTCTCGAACGAAGAACTCGCCCAGCTGCGCGACCTCGCCTCGAAGCTGCGCGCCCCGCGACCCCGCCCCTGACCGGCCCGCTTCCGATCTGCGCCGACGAGTAGCCTGAGAGGGCACACCGTCGACGATGTCGGAGCCGCCCGCGCTGCTACGACTCGAGTCCGAGGATCGGAGGTTCCATGTCCATCACGCACCCTCTCCGCACCGAGAAGGTCATCATCGGCGAACCCGAGGTCGTCGAGGACGCCTCCACGGTCGGATCCGGCGCCGTCGAAGACAGCGCCGAGTGGCTCTCGCTGAAGGCCGCGGCGATCGCGCTGCAGCAGCTGCAGGCCGAGGACGGCTCGATCCCGGATGCGTCGCACCACCCGGCGGCGAGCGCCCACGTCGCGACGATCACGACGGCGATCGAGAAGCTCGCACCGCGGTTCCCCACCGACGCGGCCTACCTGACGGCATCCGTCGCCGATTTCGGCACGTGGCGTGCCGGAGGGTTCGGGATACCCGACTTCCTCGATTCGCTGGTCGCCTTCCAGCCGCAGCTGCACCGGGTCGACGGTGCGCGCCACCTCGTCGTCTTCCCCATGTACACGCAGAACGGCTCGCCACGCCGCCTCGTGGAGGCGGTGCTCGTCGAAACGATTTGGCCGGACTTCATCGCGCGCCTCGAGACGGAGTACACCAACCGCCTCTTCGTCTCGTTGCGCCTGGTCGACTTCACCCCCGGGTACGACACGAACTCCGCCGTGCTGTTCCCCGAGACCGTGTCGATGCGCGAGGTACCACCGTTCACGTGGGGCGCGATCTTCCAAGACCGCGAGGCCGCCAGATACCGCCGTGTGGTGCGCGCCGCCGCCGAGATCACGAAGCTCGACCTGCCCGATGACGCCGCACGGATGCTGGAGGACCCCGCGCTGACCGAGCAGACGTTCGTGATGTGGGACCTCATCCACGACCGCACGCACATGCGCGGCGACCTGCCGTTCGACCCGTTCATGATCAAGCAGCGGATGCCGTACTTCCTGTACTCGCTCGAGGAGTTGCGGTGCGATCTCACCGCGTTCCGCGAATGCGTGGCGATCCAACGGCGGCTGCAGGACCGTGTCGACGCCCTCGCCGTCGGCGAACCGGCGCTTCCGTTGGACGCGGCGGAGCAGTCGATGCTCGAGCACGCCGCCCTCGTGCAGTACGCCGTGATCTTCGACCGGATCTTCCGGTTCGCGATCACGGGCACCCGCGTGCGCAACTACGACGGCGTCGGCGGACAGCTGCTGTTCGCCTGGTTGCACCAGCGCGGCGTGCTCCACTGGACCGACACGTCGCTCGCGTTCGACTGGAACGAGGTGCCGGCCGCCGTCGTCGCCCTCGGCGATGCGATCGACGAGCTGTACTGGCGCTCGATCGACCGCCCGAAGACGACGCACTGGCTCGCGGCCTACGAGCTCGTACGGGGCACGCTCGAGCCGCACCCCGCGTCGGCGTGGGCGCGCGGACTCCCCGCCGACGTGCTGGCGGGCCCCCCGAAAGGGTTCACCGACGCCGTGCGCGACGACGAGTTCCCGCTGTCGATGTTCTACGAGGCGCTGGAGAAGAAGATGCGCCCGGTGATCGAGTCGACCGCCGGGATCCGCGCCGACGACGCCTGACGGGCGGGCGTCCGCGGCATCCTCGTCTTCGCGGATGACGGATGCTGCGGACGCTCAGCCGCGCCGCGTGAGCACGGCGTCCCAGAGGGCGTCGGCGACTTCGCGCTTGGTGCCGCGTGCCCGCGCGACCACCTCGCCGGCACCATCGATCACGACCACGTCGTTGTCGGCGGTGCCGAATCCCGTCGCGCCGGCGACGTCGTTCGCGACGAGCAGGTCGACGCCCTTGCGCGCCGCCTTGCGGCGGGCGCGCGCGAGGAGGTCATCGTCGTCGGCGGCGGTCTCGGCGGCGAACCCGACGATCGTCTGTGCCACGCGACGGCGCTCGGCGAGCCCGGCCAGCACGTCCGGCGTGCGCACGAGCTCGAGGGTCAGGCCCGGGCCCGCGGCGTCTTCCTTGCTGAGCTTGCGGTCGGGCACGTGCGCGGCGCGATAGTCGGCGACGGCGGCGACCATCACGACCGCGTCGGCGGTGACGGCCTCGCGCTCCATCGCCACGTCGAGCTCGGCGGCGGTGCCGACCCGTTCGATGCGGATGCGGGGGTGCAGAGCCGCCTCGGCGAGCGCCCCGTCGTCGACGTGGGCGGCGACGAGCACCACCCGTGCGCCGCGGTCGGCCGCGGCGAGGGCGACGGCCGCCCCCTGGCGGCCGCTCGATCGGTTCCCGAGGAATCGGACCGGATCGATCGGCTCGCGCGTGCCGCCCGTGGAGACGGCGACGGCGAGGCCGTCGAGATCGGCGCGAGGCGCGAGGAGCGCGAGGGCCGCGCCGGCGATCGCATCGGGCTCCGACATGCGCCCGGGGCCGGAGTCTCCCCCGGTCAGCGGTCCGCTCTCCGGGCCGACCACGTGCACCCCACGAGCGCGGAGCGTGTCGACGTTGGCCCGGGTCGCGGGATGGTTCCACATCTCCGTGTGCATGGCCGGGGCCACCAGCACCGGGGCGGAGGTTGCCAGGAGCGTCGTGCCCAGGAGGTCTTTCGCGAGGCCCGCGGCCATGCCGGCCAGGGTGTTCGCGGTGGCCGGGGCGACGATCACGAGGTCGGCCGAGCGGCCGAGCGCGACGTGACGCACCTCGGCGACGTCGTCGTGCACACTGGTGGTGACGGGGTGGCGGCTGATCGCCTCCCACGTGGTGAGCCCGACGAAACGCAGGGCGTCGTCCGTGGGGACGACGTGCACGTCATGACCGCTGGTGACGAGCAGACGCACGAGGTGCACGCTCTTGTACGCGGCGATACCGCCGGTGACCCCCACGACGATGAACACCCGCCCATCCTTCCACGCCCGCCCCGACGAGGAGCCAGACATGACGCCGGAGCCCCCGTGTGCACGGTGATCGTGCGCGTGCCCGCGCACACCGACGAGCCCGTGCGGATGCTCGCGATCCGCGATGAGGACCCCCGACGGGCGTGGGATCCGCTCGGCCCGTGGTGGCCCGATTCGCACCCCGGGGTCGTCGGCGTGCGCGACGCGCGGGCCGGGGGTGCCTGGCTCGCCGCCGACTCCGCCCGCTCGCGCGTGTCGGTGATCCTGAATCGCCACGAGGTCGAGGGCGCCACCGGTTCGCGGGGCGCCGTCGTGCTCGACGCCGTCGCCGGGCGGCCCCCCGTCGCCGTCCCGCCCACGCACGGGTTCAACCTGGTCGACATCGACGCGAGCGGAGCGCGGGTGACGTCGTGGGACGGCGATGCGGTGCGCTCCGTCCGGCTCGACCCGGGCGTGCACATGATCGCCCACGACGAGGTCGACGACGCACAGACCCCGCGGATCGCGGAGTGGCTGACCGCGTTCGACGCCGCGCCCAGCGACGCCGCCGACGGCCCCTGGTACGCCGAGTGGCTCGCGGTGCTCGAGCGGAGCGCGGCGCTGCCCCCGACCGATGACCGCGCGATCGTGCGCGACAACCGCCCGCACGGGATCCCGACGCTGTCGCTGCTCATGTGCGCCGCAACGATCGACGGGAGCGGCGTCGACATCGTCTACGGCGAGCTCGACGCACCGGGCGCGTGGAATCGCCCCACCCTGCACCACGCGTCCGACTGACGCGTCCGCACCCGTCGGGGGTGCAGCCGCAGGGGGGTGAAGCCGCAGTGCCGCACTGGGAGACTGGGGCGATGGACAACGACGTCGCTCCCCCCGCCGCATCCGCTCCCGGAGTCGCCGGTCGAACGATCCTGCTCGCCGGCGGAACGAGCGCGGCCGGCAGGGCGGCGGCCGTCGCGCTGACCCGCGCCGACGCGCGCGTGGTCGTGGCGGGCCGCGATCCGGAGAAACTCGCGACCGTGGTCGCCGAGGCCCCCGGAGCCCTCACGATCGCCGTCGACCTCACCGACGAAGACGCCGTCGCCGACCTCGCCCGCACCGTGCACGACGAGATCGGCGTCGTCGACGGCGTGCTGCATCTCGTGGGCGGATGGCGCGGCGGCGGCGGACTCGCCGGGCAGAGCGACAGCGACTTCCGCGTTCTCGAGCGCTCGCTGACCGCGCTCCGATTCGTCTCCCGCGCCTTCGACGCCGACCTCCGGGGCTCCTCGGCCGGTCGCCTGGCGATCGTCTCGTCGACCGCGGTGGCCCGACCCCTCGCCGGCGGCGCGAACTACGCCGCTGTGAAGGCCGCGAGCGAGGCATGGACCCGCGCCGTCGGGCAGGGGTTCGCGAAGGCGGCCCGTGATGATGCGCGCGCGCTGAGCGCGGCCGCGGTGATCTTCCGGGCCAAGAGCCTGGACGGACTCGAAGGAGCGCTCGCCGACGCCTTCATCGCCCTGTGGTCGGACGACGCCGAAGACTGGAACGACGTCGTCGTCGAGCTCGAAGACGGCGGCTGATCAGCGCTTCTCGGGCCGCGGCGTAGCCGGAGCGGTCTCAGCCGTCGCCGTCTTCGGAGTCGGCGCGTTCGGGGTCGTCTCGGCCGCGGCGTCACCCTCGACCGGTTCCGGAGCCTGCTGATACTGCACCGACAGGATGCGGTACGACCGGGTGAGGAAGGCCAGCACCCCGAGCACGACCATCACGAGACCCGCGCCGACGAAGACGAGCGCGATCCCTCGCGCCTCGCCGTCCCCGAGCAGCCAGCCCCACGTGGCGCGCCCGCTGTCGTCGTTCATGTACGGGATGATCAGGAACTCCGCGAGAGGGGCGATGAGGAACGCCGTGACGGGAGCGGCGGCCGACTCGAAGGCCGCCGCGAATCCGAACACGCGGCCCTGCTGCCGGAACGGCACCACCCGCTGGATCACCGTCTGCTCCGCCGCCTCGACGGCCGGGACGAGGGCCATGTACACGAAGATGCCCACGGCGTAGAGCCACCACCACTCGCGGATGGTGAACACCATCCCGAGCACGCCCATGCCGATGACGACCAGCAGCATCGTGCGAATCGGGTTCTTGCCGAGCCCGAACCTGGCGATGAACAGCCCGCCGGCGATGAAGCCGGTCGCCGAGACGCCGAGCACCGCGCCCCACACCTCGACGCTGAACATCTCGAGGCCGTAGGGATCCATCAGCGCCATGTAGACGCCGCCGATCAGGTTGTTGAACGTCGAGAAGATGATGAGCGCGAACAACCCCGACGCGGCCATCACGGCCGAGACGCTGCCGCGCAGGTCGATCCCCGACCGCTTCTGGCCGTCGAGCGAGGGCTTGTCCTCGGGGATGCGCAGAGTCAGGAGGTGCACGAGCGCGACGAGCGTCATCGCCACGGCGATCGCCAGCGTCCACCCCATGCCGAGGAGCCCGATCGACAGACCGCTGAACACGCTCGTGACCACGAAGGCGATGCCCTGC
Organism: Microbacterium sp. AG1240; assembly: GCF_003635115.1. Classification (GTDB taxonomy): domain Bacteria; phylum Actinomycetota; class Actinomycetes; order Actinomycetales; family Microbacteriaceae; genus Microbacterium. The sequence continues at coordinate 46,491 of NZ_RBXJ01000002.1, read as the reverse complement.
ACCGTGCCCACGAGCCCGTTGGCGTTGGCGTGACGTTCGACGGGCATGAGCAGCGTGACCGTGGTCGACAGCGCGATGTTGCGCATGTTCTCGATGACCGCGCCGAACAGGATGATGCCCGAGAAGAGCCAGAACCACGGACCGGTGAGATCGAGCAGCGAGCTCTCGGGGAAGAGGAGGTAGAGCGTGCCCCCGACCACGAACGCCACCAGGGTCACGACGCTGGAGAACACCATCACGCGGTGCTTGCGGTTGCGGTCGACGATCGACCCGAAGAGCATCGCGAACACGGCGAGCAGCAGCATGTAGGCGCCGCCGATGATGCCGGTCGCCAGCACCGACTCGGTCTCGATGTAGACCCAGAACGTCAGCGCGAACCAGAGGTAGCTCGTGGTGACGTTCGCCACGGCGGTGTTGACGAGGATCTGCGCGAAGGTGCGCGGCCCGCTCGCCGGCGGCAGCACCGACGTCGGCGCCGTGAGCGGCGCTCCGGGGTCGTCGGGACGGGCGGACATGAGGGAAGGGTATCGACCGGATCCGACATCGGCGAGCGTCCATGCGAGCGCATCCGTCGGGGCAGCGCGCCTAGGCTGGGTTGCCGTGACCACCATCCACGATCCGGCCGTGCGCGGCTTCGCCTCCGACAACTACTCCGGAGTGCACCCCGAGGTACTGGCGGCGATCGCCGCAGCCAACGACGGCCACCAGGTCGCCTACGGCGAGGACGTCTACACGAGACGCCTGCAGGAGGTGTTCGTCGGCCACCTCGGCGAGGGCGTCGAGGCGTTCCCGGTGTTCAACGGCACGGGCGCCAACGTCGTGGGCCTCCAGTCCATGCTCCCCCGCTGGGGCGCCGTGGTCACCGCGTCGACCGCCCACATCAACGTCGACGAGGGCGGCGCGCCCGAGCGGGTCGCCGGGATCAAGCTCCTCACCGTCCCGACCGACGACGGCAAGCTCACCCCCGAGCTGATCGACCGGGAGGCGTGGGGATGGGGCGACGAGCACCGCGCGCAGCCCCTGGTCGTCTCGATCACCCAGACGACCGAGCTGGGCACGCTCTACACTCCCGACGAGATCCGCGCGATCGCCGACCACATCCACCCGCTCGGGATGCGCCTGCACCTCGACGGCGCGCGCATCGCCAACGCCGCCGCCGCGCTCGACGTGCCGCTGCGCGCCTTCACCCGCGACGCCGGCGTCGACGTGCTGAGCTTCGGGGGCACGAAGAACGGCGCCATGATCGGCGAGGCCGTGGTCGTGCTCGACCCCGCAGCATCCGAGGGCCTCCCCTTCCTGCGCAAACTCAACATGCAGCTCTCGAGCAAGATGCGCTTCGTCTCGGCGCAGCTCATCGCGCTGCTCGACGGCGACCTCTGGCTGCAGAACGCCCGACACTCGAACGCGATGGCGCAGCGCCTGCGCGCCGGTGTCGAGGCCGGCATCGCCGACGGATCCATCACCGGGGTGTCCTTCACACAGCCCACGCAGGCCAACGGCGTGTTCGCCGTGCTCCCCGAGGGCGTCGCCGACCGCCTGCGCGAGCGATTCCGCTTCTACGACTGGGACGAGAAGCGTCGCGAGGTGCGCTGGATGTGCAGCTTCGACACGACCGAGCACGACGTCGATGCGTTCGTCGCCGCGGTGGCCGAGCTCACCTGAGGGTCAGCGCAGGGCACCCACGCTCGCCAGGGCCAGGCGGATCAGCGTTCCACGCCCGCCCTCCATCTCGTCGGCGAGGGCATCGGATGCCGCTTCCTCCGGCGAGAGCCAGGTGACCTCGAGGGCGTCCTGACGCGGCTCGCACGTGCCGGTCACGGGCACGACGAATGCGAGCGAGACGGCGTGCTGCCGATCGTCGTGGAAGGGGCTGAGCCCCGGCATCGGGAAGTACTCGGCGACCGTGAAGGGCGTCGGCGAGGGCGGCAGCAGGGGGAAGGCCATCGGTCCGAGGTCGTTCTCGAGGTGGCGGAAGAGCGCGTCGCGCACGGTCTCGCCGTAGCGGATGCGGCCCGACACGAGCGTGCGGGTCATCTCGCCGATCGGGGTCGCGCGCAGGAGGATGCCGACCTGCACGACCGTACCCATGCCGTCGGTGCGCACGGGGAGGGCTTCGACGTAGATCATCGGCAGCCGTCGGCGCGCCTCGGTGAGCTCGATGTCGCTCAACCACCCGGGGTTTCCGTTGCTCTGCGTCGACGGCGTCCCGAACGTCGACCCCAGCGGATCGCGGGGGCTCTCGTCGCCGCTGTCGTCGGGTTCGGGGTCGGGGGTGCGCACGGGCATGCTCCTTGTATATCAACACCGGCGCGCATCCGCCGAGGGCGCGCTCCGTCGTCGAAGCGGATGTCGGTGCGTCCTGCGACACTGGAGCCATGAGCGAGATCGCGCCTCTCGACCCGTCCGTCGTGCTCTGGTCCGCCGAACCGGCCGAGCGCTCCGACCGCCCGCTGCTGGTCGTGCTGCACGGCTACGGCGCCGACGAGGCCGACCTGTTCGCCCTCGCCGCGCACCTGCCGCCCGAGTTCGTGGTCGCCGCGGTGCGCGCCCCACTCACCCCGCCTTTTCCCGCGCCCGGGTTCTCGTGGTACCCGATCGAGGGGCTGAACGGTCGCGACTCCGCAGACGTGACCGCCGCGGCCGAGCGGCTGATCGAGTGGGTCGACGCGTCGACGGACGCCGCGATCGTGGGGCTCCTCGGCTTCTCGCAGGGCGGTGCGGTGTCACTGCAGGCGCTGCGGGTCGCGCCCGACCGGTTCGCCTTCGCCGTCAACCTCTCCGGCTACGCCTCACCGGGCGAGCTGGCCGGTGACGCCGCCCTCGCCGAGCGGCGACCGCCCGTCTTCTGGGGGCGGGGCACGCGCGACGACGTCATACCGGGTGCTCTCGTCGATCACACGATCGACTGGCTCCCCCGGCACTCCGACCTCAGCGGCCGGGTCTACCCGGGACTCACCCACGGCGTCTCCGGCCCCGAGCTCGACGACGTGCACGGGTTCCTCGTCAGAAGGCTGGCGGATGCCGCGGGTCCGGGCGCGGGTGCGGAGCCGATGTCGCACCCCGACGAAGGGGGTGCGCCGCAGCATCCGCTCGGCTGACGTCGGGAGACGGGGTCAGTCGCCGCCGCCTCCCCCGGGCGTCGGAGCCGTCAAGCCCGAGCCGATGTCGGAGGGGCGGGAGAAGATGGACGGATGAGCGACGTGCTCGAGCGTTTCAGCCCCGCGACGCAAGACTGGTTCCGGGGTGCTTTCCCCGCGCCCACGAGCGCCCAGACCGGCGCGTGGGAGGCCATCTCCGCGGGACGGAGCGCGCTCGTGGTCGCCCCGACCGGATCGGGAAAGACGCTGTCGGCCTTCCTCTGGGCGATCGACCGGGTGTTCCGCGACCGCGTCGCGGCCGACCGGCGCGAGAAGAAGACCGATGCCGCGGCCACGTCGAACGGCCGACGCCGCGGCGCGTCGACCGCGCGCGATGCGAAGACGCCCGCCGAACCCCGCACCCGTGTGCTCTACATCTCGCCGCTGAAGGCGCTGGGCGTCGACGTCGAGCGCAACCTCCGCTCCCCGCTCGTGGGCATCGGGCAGTCCGCCCGACGGCTGGGCCTCGAGGCCCCGGCCGTCACCGTCGGGGTGCGCTCGGGCGACACGACGTCGAGCGATCGCCGCAAGCTCGTCTCCGATCCGCCCGACATCCTCATCACGACCCCCGAGTCGCTGTACCTGATGCTCACCAGCCAGGCGGGCGACACCCTCCGCGGGGTGCACACGGTCATCATCGACGAGGTGCACGCCGTCGCGGCCACCAAGCGCGGCGCCCACCTCGCCGTGAGCCTCGAACGCCTCGACGCGCTGCGGCGCACCTACGACCCCGACGTCGCGCCCGCCCAGCGCATCGGGCTCTCGGCCACCGTGCGCCCGATCGACGAGGTGGCCCGCTTCCTCGGCGGCGCCGCGCCCGTCGACATCGTCGCGCCGCGCGCCACCAAGGCCTTCGACCTGTCGGTCGTCGTCCCCGTCGACGACATGATGAACCCGCCGCCGCCCCCCGGCTCCGACGCGCCCGCGCCGGGCGGGGAGGACTGGTTCGCCGAGGGGTCGCCGAGCGAGAACACCGAGGTCACCGGGTCGGTGTGGCCCCACGTCGAAGAGGCGATCGTCGACCGCATCCTGAAGCACCGCTCGACCATCGTGTTCTCCAACTCCCGCCGTCTCGCCGAGCGGCTGACGGGTCGGCTCAACGAGATCTACGCCGAAAGACTGGGCCTCGACCTGCCCGACCCCGCGGTGCCCGCCGCCACCATGGCGCAGGCCGGTTCGTCGGCCGGCGCCGATCCCGTGCTCGCCAAGGCGCACCACGGTTCGGTGTCGAAAGAGCAGCGCGCCCAGGTCGAAGACGAGCTGAAGTCGGGGGTGCTGCGCTGCGTCGTCGCGACCAGCAGCCTCGAGCTGGGCATCGACATGGGCGCGGTCGATCTCGTGATCCAGGTCGAGGCGCCGCCGAGCGCGGCCTCGGGGCTGCAGCGCATCGGACGCGCGGGGCACCAGGTCGGCGAGGTCAGTCGCGCCGCCCTCTTCCCGAAGCACCGCAGCGACGTGCTCCACACCGCGGTCGTGACGGAACGCATGCTGGCGGGCCAGATCGAGGCGATCTCGGTGCCGCAGAATCCGCTCGACATCCTTGCGCAGCAGACCGTCGCCGCGTGCGCGCTGGGCGCGATCGACGTCGAGGAGTGGTTCGAGACCGTCAAACGCAGCGCGCCGTTCCGTTCGCTCCCCCGCTCGGCGTACGAGGCGACCCTCGACCTGCTCGCCGGCCGCTACCCGTCCGACGAGTTCGCCGAGCTGCGTCCGCGCGTCGTCTGGGACCGCGACGCGGGCACCCTCACCGGGCGCCCCGGGGCGCAGCGCATCGCGGTGACCAGCGGCGGCACGATCCCCGACCGCGGTCTGTTCGGCGTGTTCATCGCGGGCGAGTCGCAGAATGCCCGCGTCGGCGAGCTCGACGAGGAGATGGTCTACGAGTCGCGTGTGAACGACGTGTTCACCCTGGGCACCACCAGCTGGCGCATCGTCGAGATCACGCACGATCGCGTCAACGTGCTGCCCGCTTTCGGCCAGCCCGGGAAGCTCCCGTTCTGGCACGGCGACGGCATCGGCCGCCCCGCCGAGCTCGGCGAGGCCCTCGGCACCTTCTCGCGGGAGGTCTCGGCCGCCGAGCATGCGAAGGCCGAGGCGCGGCTGCGCGAATCGGGTCTCGACGACAACGCGATCACCAACCTCCTCGCCTACATCGCCGAACAGCGCGAGGCGACCGGCACACTGCCGACCGACAAGACGCTCACGGTCGAGCGCAGCCGAGACGAGGTCGGCGACTGGCGCGTGATCCTGCACTCCCCGTACGGCATGCAGGTGCACTCACCCTGGGCGCTGGCGGTCAACGCCCGCATCCGTGAGCGGCTCGGCGTCGAAGGATCCGCCGTGGCGAGCGACGACGGCATCATCGCGCGCATCCCCGACGCGACGGCCGAGCCGCCGGGCGCCGAGCTCTTCGTCTTCGACGCAGCCGAGCTCGAGCAGATCGTCACCGACGAGGTCGGGGGCTCGGCGTTGTTCGCCTCCCGCTTCCGCGAGTGCGCGGCGCGCGCGCTGCTGCTCCCCCGCATCAACCCCAACCGTCGCTCGCCGCTGTGGCAGCAGCGTCAGCGCTCGGCGCAGCTTCTCGAGGTCGCCCGTCGGCATCCGACGTTCCCGATCATCCTCGAGACCCTCCGCGAGGTGCTGCAAGACGTCTACGACCTCCCGGCGCTGCTGCGCATCTCGCGCAGCATCGCCGACCGGCGCATACGGCTGGTCGAGATCACCACCTCGCAGCCGTCGCCCTACGCCCGCGACCTGCTCTTCGGCTACGTCGGCGCGTTCATGTACGAGGGCGACTCCCCTCTCGCCGAGCGCCGAGCCGCCGCGCTCTCGGTCGACCCGGCGCTGCTGAGCGAACTGCTGGGCCGCGTCGAGATGCGCGAGCTCCTCGATCCCGACGTCATCGCGCAGTTCGAACGCGAGGCGCAGCGGCTCGACCCCGAGCGCCGCGCCCGCGGGGTCGAGGGGGTCGCCGACCTCATCCGCATCCTCGGACCGCTGGGCGCCGACGAGGTGGCCCTGCGGCTCGCGTCCGCCGACGCGCCGGCGACGACCGACGACGACACCTCGGCGCCTCCCGCCACGGCGGCCGAAGCATCCGCCCACCTCGACGCTCTCGTCGACGAGCGCCGCGCGATCCGCGTGACGATCGCCGGGGAGGCGAGGGTGGCCGCGATCGAAGACGCCGCGCGCCTGCGCGATGCCCTCGGTGCGGCGCTCCCGGTCGGACTCCCGAACGCCTTCCTCGAGCCGATGCCCGACCCTCTCGGCGACCTCGTCGCCCGCCACGCGCGCACCCACGGTCCGTTCACCGCCGACGCCGTCGCCCGCCGGCTGGGCGTCGGCATCGCGGTCGCCCGGCACACGCTCCAACGCCTCGAGTCGCAGGGGCGCGTGTCGAGCGGCTTCTTCCTGCCCTCGTCCGAGTCCGGCGGCGGGGACGGGCGCGGCGACGAGACCGAGTGGTGCGACACCGAAGTGTTGCGACGACTCCGGATGCGCTCGCTCGCGGCGATCCGCGGAAGCGTCGAGCCGGTGCCGTCGTCGGCATACGCACGGTTCCTCCCCGTCTGGCAGCACCTGCAGCGCCCGCTCGAAGGGATCGACGGGGTGGCGGCGGTCGTCGAACAGCTCGCGGGCGTGCCGATCCCGGCCAGCGCGTGGGAGTCGCTCATCCTGCCGTCGCGGGTGCGCGACTACACCCCCGCCATGCTCGACGAGCTGACGGCGACCGGCGAAGTCGTCTGGTCGGGCACGGGCACGCTGCCCGGGCGCGACGGGTGGGTCGCACTGCACCCCGCTGATGCCGCCGCCCTCACCCTCGCCGAGCCCGAGGAGGACGTCGCCGCCGATTCGCTCGAGGCACGGGTGATCGAGGCCCTCACCGGCGGTGGCGCCTATTTTGCCGCCCAGTTGCGGCAGGCGGCGGGCGCCGACAACGAGCAGTTGATCGTCGATGCGCTGTGGTCGCTGACGTGGGCGGGGCGCGTCACGAACGACACCTTCGCTCCGATCCGCACCCTCGTGGGTGGCGGCGGGCAGGCCCATCGGGTGGCACGGAAGGCCCCGCGCGCGCGGATGTACCGCGGCGCATCCATCCCGCGTCCGTCGGCACCGCCGCGTCCTCCCGCACTGGGCGGTCGGTGGTCTCTGCTGCCCGGCCGCGAGGCCGACCCCGCCGTGCGGGCGACGGCCACGGGCAGCCTGCTGCTCGACCGCTACGGCGTCGTCACCCGTGGCGCGGTGCAGGCGGAGGGCGTGCCGGGCGGGTTCGCGCAGGTCTACCGCGTGCTCGCGGGCTTCGAGGAGGCCGGGCACTGCCGTCGCGGGTACGTCATCGAGAAGCTCGGCGCCGCGCAGTTCGCCGCCTCCGCGACGGTCGACCGGCTGCGCGAGTTCGCCGCCCTCCCCGACCCCGCGCCGCTGCGCGCGGTCACCCTCGCCGCGACCGACCCCGCCAACCCCTACGGGGCCGCCCTCGCGTGGCCCGCTCTCGACGGGATCAGCCACCGACCCGGCCGGAAGGCCGGCGGCATCGTCGTGCTCGTCGACGGCGCGCTCGTGCTGTACCTCGAGCGCGGCGGGCGCACGGCCCTCGCCTTCACCGACGACGAGGCCGTGCTGCAGGCCGCGACCCGCGACCTGGCGGGCACGGCGAAGGCACGGCGGCTCGACACCCTCACGGTCGAGCAGGTCAACGGCGCCTTCGTCTACGGGACGGCCGTTGGGCGGGCACTGCGCGACGCCGGCTTCGTCGAGTCGCCGCGGGGCCTCACGCTCCGCCGCGTGACCGCCGGCGACGCGCTGCGAGAGGCGACGCGTGCCTGAGGGCGACACCGTGCACCGGGCGGCTTCGAAGCTCGCCGAGGCGCTCACGGGCACGGTCGTGACCCGGTTCGACATCCGCGTGCCGGGCAGCGCCACAGCCGATCTTCGCGGCGAGACCGTGCACAGCGTCATCCCCCGCGGCAAGCACCTGCTCGAACGCATCGGCGGCTACACCCTTCATTCGCACCTCAAGATGGAGGGCCGGTGGGACGTCTACCCGGTAGGCGGACGTTGGCGGCGCCCGGCGTACACGGCTCGCGCGATCGTCGGCAACGCCCGTTGGGAGACGGTCGGCTTCGACCTGGCGATGGTCGAGGTGCTGCGCACCGACGACGAGCACCGCATCGTCGGGCACCTCGGCCCCGATCCCCTGGCCGACGATTGGGACGCCGTCGAGGCGGTGCGGCGCGTCAGCGCCGACTCGCGCGCGGCCCACGTCGCCCTTCTCGACCAGCGCAACGTCGCCGGCTTCGGCAATGTCTACGCCAACGAGATGCTGTTCGTGCGCGGCATCGCGCCCACGACACCCGCCACCGAGATCGACGTCGCCGCCCTCATCGATCTGGGCGCGCGGATGATCCGCGCCAACCTGCCGCGCCCCGAGCGCACCTTCACCGGCGATACCCGGCCCGGACGCCGGTTCTGGGTGTACGGCCGCGACGGGAAGGCATGCCGTCGCTGCGGCACGCTGGTGCGGGGCGGGTCTCTGGGCGCGAACGCCACGAGCGAGCGCAACGTGTTCTGGTGCCCGAGGTGCCAGGCGGGATGAGGCGGGTCAGTGCCCGATGTACCGACCGGGCCGGTGGTTCATCGCGAGCACCAGGTTCAGCACCACCGCGCCGCCGGCGCTGAGCAGCACGACCTCCCAGGGGAGCAGCGCGAACGACACCGCGATGATCGCCACGTCGAACACCATCTGCGTCCATCCGGCGCGGAACCCGGTCTTGTCCTGCACGATGAGCGCGATGATGTTGATCCCGCCGAGGCTGGCGCGATGGCGGAACAGGATCAGCAGGCCCACGCCGGCGAAGAGGTTCCCGGCGAGCACCCCGAAGACCGGCTCGACCCGATCGATGGGGAGCATCGCCGCATCCAGCACGGTGAAACCCGAGACCAGGGCGATCGAGACCACGGTGCGGATCGTGAAGCTCAGCCCCTTCTTCCACAGCGCCAGCGCGGCGAAGGGCAGATTGACCAGCGCATAGACGAGCCAGAACGGCAACGGCGACGCGTAGGTCACGAGCAGGGCGAGGCCCGCCGTTCCGCCGGTGACCGCATCGCTCGAGGCGAGGAGGTACAGGCCGAAGGCCGCCGTGAATGTGCCGGTGAGGAGCCCGAGGACGTCTTCGGGGATGCTGTGGGCCGTCGCGCGATCGTCGAAGACGAGCGTCGGGGTGGTCGAGGGCGGATCGGCATCGGGCGCGTCGTCGGGGGTGGTGTCGGCAGCGTTCATCACGGTCTCCGGGTAGGAGCCTCCATCGTCTCATCTCGACGTCGAGACATCCGGCGCGGTAGCGGCTCCGAAGAGAACATGCGGGGGAATGAATATCGAGAAGGTGCCGTTGCAGTCATTGTCGGCACCGACGGTGCCGCCGGAGGGGATCGTGGGCAAAAACTACATCGACATCGAGAACGACCGTGGTGAGACGCTGCGCTACCGCAAGCACACCAACGGCCGAGGACTCATCGCGAACGGCGCCAAGGTGCACCCGACCGCGGTGGTCGAAGCTGGCGCGTACGTCGAACCGGGCGTGCAGATCGCCGCGGGCGCCGAAGTCGGGCGCGGCGCGTGGATCGAGAGCGACGCGGTGATCGGGCCGGAGGCTCGCATCGCCCCGCACGCACACATCGGTTCGGGCGCGGCCATCGGCGCCAAGGCGAAGATCGGCGTGCGTGCGCACGTCGGCACGAACGCGCGCGTCGCGGTGGGCTCCCTCATCCGCGACGACGAGAACATCGCCGACGGCGACGCCGTGGCCACCGACCCGCGCGGGCTGCACCTCGCCGCCTGACGGCGAGGCCGACCGGCTCAGGCGAGCAGGAAGAAGACGAACCCGATCAGAGGCAGCGTGCCCTGAGTCAGAGCGGGCGCGAGGTACTTCCGCCCCGACGTCACCAGCACGAGGGACGCGGCGACCATCGAGCCGAGGCTGAACAGCGCCAGCGTGCGTCCGGCCACGTCTGCCACGGTGCCCGAACCGTCTACCCAGAACAGCACGATGCCGATCATCGCGCCGATGGCCAGGAACAGGTTGTAGAACCCCTGGTTGTAGGCCATCGGTCTCGTGGTGTCGGCGTCCTGCTGGTTCGCGACGCCGAAACGCTGCCACACGCGAGGGCGCTGCCACTGCACGCTCTCGAGGACGAAGATGTAGACGTGCAGGAGCGCTGCGAGCGCTGCGAACACGGTTGCGACGATGGCGAGCATGATCGAACCATAGCGCCCGGCTACGCTGTCGTCATGGCAGGCAACGGTGGGTCGCGCCGCCGTCCGGCTCCCCGGAGGGCAGCGTCCGGGGTGAAGAAGGCCGCCGGCGCGAGGAAGACCGTCGCGCCGAAGAAGAAACCGCCCGTCCCCGTGACGCAGGAGCCCCCGCGCACCTTCACCCTCGGGCTCGTCCCCGGAACGACGCCGGGCAAGTGGATCTCGGCGTGGCGGGAACGGATGCCGCGGGTCGAGCTCGCCCTCCTCCCCCTCGCGGTGGCCGACCAGCACGACGCCCTCCGCGAGCGCCGCGTCGACGCCGCGCTCGTGCGCCTCCCTCTCGATGACGACGACCTCCACATCGTGAGGCTCTACGACGAGGTTCCGGTCGTGATCGTGTCGGCCGACTCGCACCTCACGGCGGCGGACGAACTCGAACTGGCCGACCTCGCCGGGGAGATCGTCATCGTGCCCGGGGACGACGTTCTCTCCGCCTCGGTGCCCGGGGCGGTCGCGCCCGCCTTCGCTCCCCCGGCCGCGACCGCGGAGGCCGTGGAAACGATCGCCGCGGGCATCGGTGTCGTGCTCGTGCCGATGTCGTTGGCGCGCCTGCACGCACGCAAAGACGTCGCCGCCCGGCCCGTGCGCGACGCACCTGTCTCGACCGTCGCCCTCGCGTGGCCCCGCGAGGCGACCACCGCCGACGTCGATGCGTTCGTCGGCATCGTCCGCGGACGCACGGCGAATTCCTCACGGTGAGCGTTCTTTTCGCCGCATGACAAGCCCGGTCATCGACCCGCAGCATCCGCTCTAGACTTCCCGGGTGCCCGCCCCGCTGCTCTACGTCTCGGCCCGGCCGCAGCGTGATGCGGCCGACGCCGAGTACGCGTCGTTCCTCTCGGGCATGCGGCTGGGCCCCGAGGCCCTCGCGCGCCACGACCTCGTGCGCGAGGCGCTGCCGGCCGACGCCTTCGAGCGGTTCAGCGGGTTCGTCGTCGGCGGAAGCCCGTTCAACGTCACCGACCCCGCGTCAGCGAAGTCCGAGGCTCAGCTGCGGCTCGAATCCGACCTGGAGAAGATCGCCGCGGCGGCCGCCGAGTCGCGTACGGCGGCGCTGTTCACCTGCTACGGCATCGGCATCGTCACGCGTCTGCTCGGAGGCTCGGTGACCCGCGAACACCCGGAGCCCACCGGCGCCACCGAGATCGAACTGACCGCCGACGGCCGCACCGACGCACTGCTGGGCGACCTGGCTCTGCGCTTCGCCGCCCTCACCGCGCACAAGGAAGGAGCCGCCGACGTGCCCCCGGGCGCCGTGCTCCTGGCGACGAACGACGGGTGCCCCGTGCAGGCCTATCGCGTCGGCGAGCGCCTCTACGCGACGCAGTTCCACCCCGAGTCGACCCCCCGCGCGTTCACCGAGCGGATGGCGGTCTACCGCGACGGCGGCTACTTCCCCGCGAAGGACTACGACGTCATCGCGGCGCGCGTGCTGCGGGCATCGGTCACCGAACCGCCGCGCCTGCTCGAAGCATTCGCCGACCGTTTCGCCGCCTGAGGCGGCTCAGTCGGTCGTCGGGCGGATCAGACGCAGACCGGCGACGACGAGCGGCACGATCACCACGATCGCCGCGACGATCATGGCGGTCACCCCGATGACGGTGCTGGCCGGCTCACCCGCCAGGCGGCCGATGCCCAGCCAGAACACTCCCCAGCCGATCGCGAGGGTCGGCGTCACACGCCACGTGCTCGCACGGGCGATACCGAGCCCGATGGCCCCGACGACGATCAGCACGACGACGCCGAGAACATCGGCGGCCGTCGCCCACGACTCCGGCCCCGTCTGGCTGAGCAGCGCCGCCGTGTTCGCGACGGTCGCCACCGTCACCCACCCGAGGTGCAGGCCGGTGACTCCGTCGAGGAGGATGGCGTCGATCACGCCGTCGCCACGGCTGCGAGTGAGCACCGCCCGCCGGAAAGTGACGGCCAACGCCACCAGCAGCGCGACGATCGCGACGACCGTCAGGGGCAGCGTGGCGTACTGGGCGACGACGAGCCAGACGCCGTTCAGCACCGCCGTGACGGCCACGAGCCAGCCCAGGGCGCGCTGGCGGTCGTTCGTCCGCTGGCCGGGCAGCGCCTGCCAGATCGCGTAGGCGATCAGACCGATGTAGATGACCGACCAGATCGAGAACGCGCTCGACGCCGGAGCCAGGTACGACGCATCCGAATCGAGCGCACCGCCCTGCAGGTCCTGCACGGCGGTGCCGCCGAACAGGCCGACACCGACCATCGCGGCGATGAGCATGAACGTGATGGCGGAGATCACCGCGATCTGTCGCACGAGGTCGGCGGACTGACGGATCGTCACGGTGCTCATGGAAGAACACTAGATAATCTAGCGACTTCTCGGCAACAGGTTGACAGCCCGCCGACCTCGTCTCAGCGCCGGCTGGCGAGCACGCGCGCCGATTCTCGCTCCGCGGCGGCGTTGCTCACGCCCGCCCGAGAACCGGCGAGCTTGGCGGCGATGTGGTCTCCCACGGTGACGGGGTCGTACAGGTCGGGATGCTGCGCATCGATGCATGACGGAAGCGTCTCGATCAGAGCGTCCACGTCGCCGTCGTGGAAGAACGCCACCGACCGGCGTCGCTCGATCGTGCCGTCGATCACGGGCGGCTTCACCCGATGCAGCGTCGACATCCAGCGCTCGTTCGTCCAGCGCGCCGTGACGTCGCCCAGGTTGATGAGAAGGGCGCCGTCCGCCGGCGCCACGTCGTTCCAGGATCCGTCCGATCCGAGCACCTGCAGTCCGCGTACGCGATCCGCCCACAGGATCGTGACGATCCCGTAGTCGGTGTGCTCCCCCATCCCGACGAGGTCGCCGTCCAGGGTCACGTCGGTGCCGGGCGGCAGCGCGTAGTTGTTCATCCGCATCACGTCGAGGGAATGGCCGGTGCGGGCGGCGAAGAAGTCGGCGGGCAGGTCCAGCGCGTCGGCGAAGATGCGCGTCATGACGCGCGCGACGCGAGCGGCTTCGTCGAAGTACGTCGAGACCCCGGCTTCGAACCCGTCGACGTCGGGCCAGACGTTGTCGGCGTAGTCGGGCTGCGGGAGATCGGGCGAGCCGGGGTAGCTCTCCTGCGTGGCTCCGACGTTGAAGGCCTCGAAGAAGTCGTTCATGCGGTTGGCCGACTCGACCCCCAGCGAGAGGCTGAGCGATTCGGACTTCGGCGGGCTGTAACCGCGGTTGATCTGCGGCGGGGTGCGGTACCGCTTCTTCTCGTCGAGGTCCAGCGCGAAGAACGCGTCGACAGCCCCGGTCAACCCCTCGATCACCGCCTCGGGGATGCCGTGGCCGGTGATCTGGATGAAGCCGACCGTGCGGCACGCGTCGTCGATACGGCGCGCCACCTCGGCTCGGGCCTCGGGGGGACCGTCGCCGACGTACGGCGCGATGTCGACGAGTGGAACGTGGAAGGTCATGGCAACTCCTCTGTCGGAGGCCGCCGATCGGCGGCCGGGTCAGGCAGCCGCTTCACGCTTTCCGCACCCGGACGGGTGCTCTGCTTTCATGAGCGTCGCGCTCACCGTACCCGATGCGCGTTTCCTCCGCGTTACGTCTCAGAGCGCGGGACCGACGATCACCGCCGTCTCGGCCGGGAGCGTGACGCGCCCCGCGTCGAGCGAGACCCCCGCATCGGTGGCGAGCAGCACGACGACGTCGGAGTCGACATCGAAGACCGCGGGCTCGGCCGACAGGTTGGCGAGCACGGCGACGGCCCCCGACCACAGGCCGTACACCCGACCGCCCGGCGCCTCGGTCGCTCCGGCCGCACGGTCGGCGAACGTCGGATCGGTGAGCTCCGGGAGCTCCCGCCGCAGGTGCGCGAGGTCGCGGTAGAGCTGGAGCAGACGGGCGTGATCGCCCTCCGACGCTTCGCTCCAGTCGAGCTTCGACCGCTCGAAGGTCGCGGGGTCCTGCGGGTCGGGCACGGCCTCCGGGTCCCACCCCATCTTCGCGAACTCCTCGATGCGCCCCTTGGCCGTCGCTTCACCGAGCTCGGGCTCGGGGTGCGAGGTGAAGAACTGCCACGGCGTGGTGGCGCCCCACTCCTCGCCCATGAACAGCATCGGCGTACCGGGAGCGGTGAGCGTCAGCACCGCGGTGACCGCGAGTCGCCCGTACGACAGGGTCTGCGAGAGCCGGTCGCCGGCCGCGCGGTTGCCGATCTGGTCGTGGTCCTGGGCGAACGTCACCAGACGCCACGTCGGCACGGCGTCGGGGATGGGGAAGCCATGGTCCTCCCCGCGGAACGACGAGAACGTGCCGTTGTGGAAGAAGCCCTCGGTCGTGACCTTGCCGAACGCGCCGAGCTCGGCGAAGTCCTCGTAGTAGCCGACCGTCTCGCCGCTGACGGCGACGTGCACGGCGTGGTGCCAATCATCGGACCACTGCGCCGTGAGGCCGTAGCCGCCCGCTTCGCGCGGAAGGATCAGCGTCGGGTCGTTGAGGTCCGACTCTGCGATGAGGGTCAGCGGACGCTGAAGGTGGGCCGAGAGGGCGTCGGATGCTTCGGCGAGCTCCTGCAGGATGTGCACGGGTCGCTCGTCGTGGAGGGCGTGCACGGCGTCGAGGCGCAGGCCGTCGACGTGGTAGTCCCGCAGCCACATCAGCGCGTTGTCGACGATGTAGTCGCGGACGGCGTCCTCGTCGAGGTTCACCGAGTCGCCCCACGTGTTGCGGCTGCCCTCGCGGAGGTACGGACCGTATTCGGGAAGGTAGTTCCCGCTCGGACCTAGGTGGTTGTAGACGACGTCCTGGATCACGGCGAGACCCGCGGCGTGCGCCGCGTCGACGAACCGCTGGTAGGCGGCAGGCCCGCCGTAGGCCTCGTGCACCGTGTACCAGAGCACACCGTCGTAGCCCCAGTTCCAGACGCCGTTGAAGCCGTTCACCGGCAGCAGCTCGACGTGGGTGACGCCGAGGTCGACGAGGTGGTCGAGCTTCCCCACCGCAGCATCCAGCGTCCCCTCCGGGGTGAAGGTCCCGAGGTGGAGCTCGTAGATCACGCCGCCCGCGAGCGGACGGCCGGTCCATGCGGAGTCCTGCCACTCGTGCGCCGACGGGTCGAAGAAGGCGGATGCGTCGTGCACCCCGCGCGGCTGACGACGCGATCGGGGGTCGGGCCGCAGGTCGTCGGACGCGTCGAGCACGAACCCGTACTCCTCGCCGTCGGCGAGCGCGATGTCGGCGCTCCACCAGCCGCCGTCACGGATGGCGAGGTCGAGGTCGGACTCCTGGCCGGGCCGGCGCAGTCGGACGCGTCGCGCCTTCGGCGCCCAGACGTCGATCGTCATGATTCTTCCTCCGAGACGAGCAGGGCAACGGGGTAGGTCGCGAGGAGGTCGGCGACGAGGATCTCCGATCCCTCGTACCGTCGACCGGTGAACACGTCGACCGACGTGCCGGGGCGGCGCAGCAGCACCGTGTCGCCCCATCCGCCGCGCTCCTCGAGGCCGACCGGCAGGCGCGTGGCGATGGCGAGCGCCCCGCCGCGGTCGAAGGCGATCGCGTGCGCGGCGGCCTCGCCGACCACCGTGACCGGCACGTACCCCGAGAACAGCTCGGGGCGATCGCGCCGTGTGCGCAGGGCCCGCGAGGTGACGAGCACCTTGGCATCCCCCGTCGCGTCGACCGGGGGCAGGTCACCGCGCGCGAAGCCGGCGTCGACGGCCGCGAGCGTGGCCCGTCGCACGTCGAAGTCGATCGGGCGGCGGTTGTCGGGGTCGACGAGCGACTGCTCCCACGACTCCGACCCCTGGTACACGTCGGGGACGCCGGGGCCGGCGAGCTGCAGCAGCTTCTGCGACAGCGAGTTCGTCCATCCGAATGCCTCGATCTCGGCGACGAAGGCCGCCACGCGCGGTGCGGCTGCGCCGGTGGCGGCGTCGACGAGCGCGTGCATGCGCTTCTCGAACGCCTCGTTCGGCTCCCACCACCCGGTGGCGTCGGCGGCTTCGCGCGCGGCCTTCTCGGCGTAGGCGTGGAGGCGCTCGGCGAAGTCCTCGGGGAGCGGGGCGGAGGCCGTCGGCCACGCGCCGACGATCGCCTGCCAGAGGAGGGTGTCGAACGGCCCGTGGCCGGTCGAGGCGATCCCGCGGAACTCCTCGAGCGCCGCTTCCCACCGATCGGGCATCTCGGCGAGCACGGTGAGGCGAGCGCGCACATCCTCGCCGCGCTTCGTGTCGTGCGTCGACAGCGCGGTCATGGCGCGAGGCCACGACGCCTGCCGCGCCGCCTGCGCGATGTGGAACTCGGCGACGGGGAGGGCGAACTCCGACGGATCCCCGCCGACCTCGGTGAGGGCACCGAGCCGGTTGTAGCGGTAGAACGCGGTGTCTTCCACGCCCTTGGCCATGACGGGCCCGGTGGTCTGCTGGAACCGTCGCGACACCTCGTGCGCGGGATCGGCGAGCACCGGTACGAGCGCGGCGATCGCGTCGAAGAGCTCGGGACGACGGTCGGATGCCTCCACCGCCGCACGGTCGAGCTCCTCCCGACCCGCGGGGAGGTAGGAGCGATAGACCGGGAAGCAGACGAGCAGTTCGGCGAGCGCGTCGTGCAGCACCTCGTCGGTGAAGTCCGAGGCGACATCGGGCGCGGCCGGGCGGAGGCCGCGGACGAGCCGGCGGATCTCGGCGATCTGTATCGTCTCGGTGATCATCCGCTTGGTGTCGTGGATGAGGTCGTGCCAGTCCTGGGCGGGGAGCGTTCCGGTCTCGGTGCGCAGCCGCACGTCGAGGGCGTCGAGGGGCGCCTGGCCGTCGGGGTCGACGAGCACACGGCCGAACTCGGCCAGCGCGTCGTACCCGGTCGTGCCATCGGTCTCCCACCACGACGGGAGCAACTCGCCGTGCTCGAGGATCTTCTCGATCAGCACGTAGGAGCCGCGGCCCGTGGACCGCAGTGCCGCGCCGAGCTGCTCGAGGTAGCCACCCGGATCGAGCAGTCCGTCGGGGTGATCGACCCGCAGACCGTCCGCGAGTCCTTCGGAGATCCAGCGCAGGATCTCGGCGTGGGTGTCGGCGAACACCTCGGGGATCTCGACCCTCACACCGGCGAGGGTGGTCACGGCGAAGAAGCGGCGGTAGTTCAGCTCGGCGGCTTCGTCTTTCCAGAAGCGCAGCTCGTAGTGCTGACGGTCGTGCACGGTGCGTGCGTCGACGTCGCCGGAGGCACGCTCGACGTCGGTCACCGAACCCGGGGCCAGCGGGAACACGTGGTCGAAGTAGCGGAGCACTCCGTCGGGTGCATCGGGGGCGGGTTCGAGGTCGACGCTCAGTTCGCCCGCCGCGGTGACCTCGTCGAGCGAGGAGCCGAGGACGGGCACACGTACGCGCCCGTCGCCGAAGTCCCAGTCGATGTCGAACACGTCGGCGCGATCGGAGGCGCGGCCCTGCCGCAGCACGTCCCACCACCACGGGTTCTCGCGCGGTTCGGCGACGCCCATATGGTTCGGCACGATGTCGATGAGGATGCCGAGGTCGTCGGCGCGAGCCGCGGCGGCGAAGCGGTCGAGCCCCTCAGCGCCGCCGCGGTCGGGATCGATCCGGGTGACGTCCACGACGTCGTAGCCGTGGTCGGAGCCCGGCGTCGCCGTCAGGATCGGCGACAGGTACGCCCACGACACCCCCAGATCGCGGAGGTAGCCGGTGACGGCGGCCGCAGCATCCAGGTCGAAACCCTTCCGGATCTGCAGGCGGTAGGTCGACAGCGGATGCGCGACCACCGGTCAGAGCTCCGTCTTCGGCGCTTTGCCGGGCAGGTCGTCGGGGCCCGAGCTCGCGGCGTTGGCCGTGAGCGACGCCGCGACCGAGTGATCGACCTCGGGGTCGGGCAGATCGTGCTCGCACAGCACCATGATCGACTTCGCGGCGACCGGCAGGATCGACCCGGGCTCGATGGGATCGGTGTTGGCCCGTTCACCCGCGGTGTCGACCATCACGTCCCACTCGGGGCTGTACTTCACGTCGGGCACCTGGAAGTCGACGGACTCGTCGCCGGCGTTGAAGAGCACCATGAAGTGCCGGTCGGTGATCTGCTCGCCGCGACGGTCGCGCTCGCGGATGCCGCGGCCGTTGAGGAAGACCCCGATCGCCCGCCCGAAGCCGGAATCCCAGTCGTCGGGCTCCATGACCGAGCCGTCGGGGCGCAGCCACACCACGTCGGGCACGGGCGCTCCCTCCTCCATCTTCACCGGGCGGCCGTTGAAGAAGCGGCTACGACGGAAGATCGGGTGCTCCTTGCGCAACCGCGCGAGAGCGGCGGTGAACTCGATGAGCGGGTGATCGGCGGTGGACCAGTCGACCCACGTGATCTCGTTGTCCTGCGCGTAGCCGTTGTTGTTACCGCCCTGGGTGCGGCCGAGCTCGTCGCCGTGCAGCAGCATCGGCACACCCTGGGAGAGCATGAGCGTGGCGATGAAGTTGCGCTGCTGGCGGGCGCGCATGGTCAGGACATCGGGATCTTCGGTCGGGCCTTCGACGCCGAGGTTGTTCGAGCGGTTGTGGGATTCGCCGTCGTTGTTGTCCTCGCCGTTGGCCTCGTTGTGCTTCTCGTTGTACGACACGAGGTCGCGGATCGTGAAGCCGTCGTGCGCCGTGACGAAGTTGATGGACGCGACCGGCCGTCGGCCGGAGTGCTCGTACAGGTCGGCCGACCCGGTCAGGCGCGACGCGAACTCACCGAGCGCCTGGGGCTCGCCGCGCCAGAAGTCGCGCACCGTGTCGCGGTACTTGCCGTTCCACTCCGTCCACTGCGGCGGGAAATTGCCCACCTGGTAGCCGCCAGGACCGATGTCCCAGGGCTCGGCGATGAGCTTGACCTGCGAAACTACCGGGTCCTGCTGCACGAGCTCGAAGAACGCCGACAGCCTGTCGACCTCGTAGAACTCGCGAGCGAGGGTGGAGGCGAGGTCGAAGCGGAACCCGTCGACGTGCATGTCGAGCACCCAGTAGCGCAGGGAGTCCATGATCAGCTGCAGCGTGTGGGGGTTGCCCACGTTCATGCTGTTGCCGGTACCGGTGTAGTCGGTGTAGTACCGCTTGTCGTCGTCTTCGAGACGGTAGTAGGCCTCGTTGTCGATGCCGCGCATCGACAGCATCGGGCCCATGTGGTTGCCCTCGGCGGTGTGGTTGTAGACCACGTCGAGGATGACCTCGATGTTCGCCTCGTGGAGGGCGCGCACCATGCCCTTGAACTCCTGCACCTGCTGTCCGTGGTGGCCCGCGGATGCGTAGCTGTTCTGCGGTGCGAAGAACGCGATCGTGTTGTAGCCCCAGTAGTTCGACAGCCCCTTCTCCTGAAGGGTCGAGTCGTTGACGAACTGGTGCACCGGCATGAGTTCGATGGCCGTGACACCGAGCTTGGTGAGGTGGTCGATCACGGCGGGGTGCGCGATGCCGCTGTAGGTGCCGCGGAGCTCTTCGGGCACGAGGTCGTAGAGCTGGGTGAGGCCCTTCACGTGCGCCTCGTAGATGAACGACTCGGCGTACGGCGTCTTCGGCTGGCGGTCGCCCGACCAGTCGAAGAACGGGTTGATGACGACGCCCTTCATCATGTCGGCGGCCGAATCCTCGTCGTTGCGCGAGTCGGGGTCGCCGAAGTTGTACGAGAAGACCGACTGGCCCCAGCGGATGTCGCCGTCGACGGCCTTCGCGTAGGGGTCGAGCAGCAGCTTGTTCGGGTTGAACCGCTGGCCGTTCGCGGGGTCGTACGGGCCGTGCACACGGTATCCGTAGTGCTGCCCGGGCTGCACGTTCGGCAGGTAGGCATGCCAGACGTACGCGTCCACGTCTACGAGCTCGATGCGGGTCTCATGCCCCCGCTCGCCGAAGAGGCAGAGCTCTACGCGTTCCGCCCCTTCGCTGAACAGGGCGAAGTTCGTCCCGTTGCCGTCAAAGGTCGCTCCAAGGGGATAACTGGATCCCGGCCATACCTGCTGCACGTGGCTAAAGATAGCCGAGGGACCGGAACGACTCCGTCCGGGGGGAGGCCGTTGACGGGACGGGGGTCGTCGAGTAGGCCTCAGGCGCGCTCGGGCGGATGCTGCAGCAGCTCGATGCGTTCGTCGAGGTAGCGATCCAGTGGCAGGAGGCCGCCGGTCGCGCTCCAGCGCACCATGGGCTGCCCGTCGACGAGGGCGACGGGTGAGCTCGCAGCGTCCAGGGCATCGACATCGATGGGGTGCCAGTCGACGTGCACGGTGCTCCCCTCGCCGAAACCACCGCGGAAGGCCGCAGCGGCGAGCGCGGCGCGCTCGCGTTGCGACTCGGCCGTGTAGCCGCGCCGGGCCTCCTCGCGGGCCCGCACGATCCGACCGGTCGCGGCGAGCTGCTCGTCGGCGAGGAGCAGCACGCCCAGGTGCCACGCCTCCCCCACCGGCACGATGCGCGGGGCACGGGCGATGCCGAGGATCGGCCGGGGAGCACGCAGTTCACCGAGCGCCTCCTTCGGCGCACCGTCGAGACGGCGGCGAGCGGCGTGCAGGATGTCGGCGATCACCGCAGGCCCTCCTCGTCGGCGCGGCGGGTGCGCGTGGCAGGACGGGCATCGAGCACGACGGGGTCGAAGGCGGGCTTCGTCACGACCGATCGGTCTCCGCGCATCGCCATGCCGAGGAAGGGGTAGAGCAGCACCGACAGCATCGCGGCTCCGACGAGCGCCGCGGCCGTGCCCGAATCCAGGGTCCCGTCGGCCACGCCGATGCCGGTGACGGCGACCACGATGGGAAGGGCCGTGGCCCCCAGCATCCCGAGCGCGAGACGGTCACGGCGGGAGGAACCGGCGGGCGCGACGAAGGAGGCCGGGACGCCCCTGACGACGAGGAGGGCGACGAGGAACACCGGGACCAGGACGATCGTGCGCGGCGAGGACACCATCGCCTGCAGGTCGAAGGTGATGCCGGTGTAGAGGAAGAAGACCGGAACGAGGAATCCGAAGGCCACGGCCTCCACCTTGCTGTCCACCGCCTCGCGCAACGGCGGACGGGCGTTGCGCATGACGAGCTTCCACAGCACGCCGGCGACGAAGGCGCCGAGCAGCATGTCGAGCTGCAGCGCGATGCTCAGTGCGACCAGCGCGCCGACGGTGAGGAAGACGATCCGCACCGCCATCTGACCCGATGTGTGGAGGGTCGCATTCACGAGGCGGTGGATGCGTCCGTGCTCGAACCGCGCGGCGACGAAGACCGCCCCCGCCGCGACGACGACGAACACGCCCAGGACGATCGACGCGGTGCCGAAGTCGCGGGTGCCGAGGAAGAGCGAGATGGCCACGAGCGGACCGAACTCGCCCACGGCCCCCACCGCGGTGACCGCGCGCCCCCAGGGGGTGCCCAGCTCCCCGGCGTCGCGGAGGATCGGCATGAGCGCGCCGAGCGCGGTCGACGCCAGCGCGATCCCGATGAAGACGGCGGGTTCACCGGGCGCGACGAGCCACCCGATCCCCACGCCCGCCGCAAGGCTCAGCACCCATCCCGCACCGGCCCGCGCCCCCGACCGTCCGCGGAGGGCGGCGAAGTCGATCTCGTTCCCGGCCATGAAGAAGAGCATGGCGAGGCCGAACGAGGCGAAGATGCCCACGATGTCGGACGGCGCGATCCACCCGAGCACACTCGGGCCGACGATGATGCCGAGGGCCAGTTCGAACACGACGATGGGCACGCGCACCCATCGACCGAGACCCCGGGCGGCGAGCGGGGCGAGCACCGCGAGCAGCGGGAGGAGGAAGAATCCCGCGTCGAGGAGCGCCATGGGCACACCTTAGCGAGGGCGCGAGCGCCGGACACGTGTTCAGTCCGCGTCGGGAACGGCCGCCGCGGCCCGCTCGGCCTCCTTCGCGGCCTTTCTCGACCGCTCCACGAGCCGGTCGTGCTCTTCGTCGATGCGGGCGACCTCCTCGTCGGCCGCCTGCGCGTCGGCCGTCATCCGCGCCAGTTCGCCGCGCAGGTCCTCCACGCGCTCGTGGAGGCGGTCGGCCCGCTCCCGCCGCTTCGCCCGGCGCTCCTGCGCCCGCGCGAGCTCGCGGTCGGCGTCGGCGGCGGCGCGCTGCGCCTCTCGCGCGGCGGCCTCCGCGGCCTTGCGACGCCGACGCTCGGCGAGGTCGTCGCGCGAGCGCGCCGGAGCCGCCGGCGCGAGACCCGGCACCGATCCTGCGACGAGGTCGTCGGGCGGCGACGCCCCGCCGAACCCGTTCGCCTCCAGGGTGCGCACGAGCCGCCCCGTCAGCACGGCGGCGGCAGCAGCAGCATCCACCACCGCCGCGTTCACCGTCTTCTCCACGTCGTCGCGCGCGGCCGGGCTGAGCGTCGTCCCGGCGTCACCGGCGAGCTCGGCCGCGCGCCGGGCGAGCCCCGCCACGAGAGCGCGCCGCTGCGTGCCGAGGCGGGCGAGTTCCGCGGCATCGAGGTCGTCCTGCGCCTCGCGCAGCGCCTGCGAGAGCTCGACGGCCTGCCCCAGCTGGCCGTCGCGGACGAGGAGGTTCACCGCCCACGCGGCGACCGTGGGCTTGCGCAGGGCCTTGATCTGCGCCGCCAGCGGGCCGGTGGCAGCTGCGGCGCGCGCGTTGCGCGCGGAGGTGAACTCGCCGGGCGTGACGGCGTAGAGGTCGTCGGCGACCGTATCGACGTCGCCGGGCGCGGCGGTGCTCACCATGCCCCCATTGTGCGCCACCCGGCCCCGGCCGGCCCGGGTCAGATCGAGACGACCCCGGGTGCGCCGCCGCGGATCTCACGATGCAGCCGCTCCATGCGCTGGTCGAGCTCGGCGGCCGTGTCGGCAGCATCCTTGAGTCCGGCGAGCAGTTCGTCGGGCACGAGGCGGTCGTACTTGTAATAGATCTTGTGCTCGAGGCTCGCCCAGAAATCCATGGCGATCGTGCGGAACTGCACCTCCACCGGAACGTCGACGCGGCCCGTCGACAGGAAGACCGGCACCGTGACGATCGCGTGCAGGCTCTTGTACCCGTTGGGCTTGGGCTCGGCGATGTAGTCCTTGACGCTGATGACCGTGATGTCGTCCTGCTGCGTGAGCAGATCGAACAACCGGTAGGCGTCGGTGGTGAAGCTGCACGTGATGCGCACGCCGGCGATGTCGGTGATCGATGAGCGGATGCTGTCGAAATCGGCGTCGACGCCCTTGCGCCGCACCTTCTCCGCGAGGCTGTCGGGCGACTTCACGCGGCCCGAGACGTGTTCGATCGGGTTGTAGTCGTGCACCTCCTCGAACTCCTCGCGGAGGATCGAGATCTTCGTCTCGATCTCCTGCAGTCCGAAGCGGTACTCCATGAGGAAGCGCTGGAACTCGTCGCGCATCGCGCGCAGCGCCGTGGCCGAGACGGTGATCTGCTGCTCGTCGCGCTCGGGCATGGTCTCCACGCTATCGATGACGGTTACGAGGGGGCTGTGAGGTGAGTCCGCCGCCGAGGGTGCCCGTTTCCGCCCTTCGTGCCCGAAAACGGCGGCACCCTCGGCGGAAACGGGCACTCTCGGCGCGCAGGTCAGTGGTGAACGGGGTGGCGGCGCTCCAGCGCCGACCCCTCGACGTCGACGTTCGGGGTGATCCTGTCGAGCCAGCGCGGCAACCACCACGCCGAGCGGCCCAGCAGGTGCATGACCGCGGGCATCAGCAACATCCGCACGATGAACGCGTCGAACAGCACGCCGAGCGAGAGTCCGAGACCCATCGATTTGATGATCACCGATTCGCTCGTGATGAACCCGCCGAAGACCGCGATCATGATCAGCGCCGCGGCGATGACCACCGTGCGACCGGCCCGGAAGCCCTGCGCGACGGCGAGACGTGCGGGAGCTCCGTGCATGTACGCCTCGCGCATGCCGGTGGCGAGGAACAGCTGGTAGTCCATCGCCAGACCGAAGAGGATGCCGACGAGGATCACCGGCAGGAAGCTCAGGATCGGCCCGGGGTTGTGCACGCCGAGCAGGTCGGCGAACCAGCCCCATTGGAACACCGCGGTCACCGCGCCGTAGGTGGCGAACAGCGACAGCACGAACCCGGCGGTGGCGATGAGCGGAACGAGGATCGAGCGGAACACCATGATCATGATGAGGAACGACAGCCCGACCACCACGACGAGGTAGATCGGCAGCACGTCGGCGAGCCCCTCCGAGATGTCGATGTTGATCGCCGCCTGACCGGCGACCCCGAGCGCGATGTCACCGTCGACGGGCGGGAGCTGCCGGAGGTCGCGCACGAGCGTCTCGGTCGAGACGCTGTTCGGGCCCTCGGCGGGGACGACCTGGAACGCGCCGATGCGGTTGTCGTCCGAGACGGCCACCGGGGCGACCGCGACGACGGCGTCCTGATCGGCGAGCGTGCGGGCGACGTCCAGCTGCGCGTCGAGCACCTGGTCGGCGTCGAGTCCGTCGGGGAAGGTCGCGACCACGAGCAGCGGTCCGTTCACGCCCTCGCCGAAGGCGTCCTGCGTGAGCGTGTAGGCGCGGTACGCGGTGGAGTCCTCGGCCTCGGAGCCGCCGTCGGGCAGACCCAGGCGCATCGACAGCGCGGGGATCGCGACGACGAGGAGCACCACCACGGCGACGACGGAGGTCACGACCGCCCGCAGGGTCGACATCGGACGCACGCGGGTGCGGGGGGCCTCGGGCTCTCCGGCGGCGGATGCTGCGGCCGCGGCCTCGGCGCGGGTGCGGGCGCGGCGGGCGAGCACGCGGGTGCCGGCGAGCCCCAGCAGCGCCGGGGTGAGGGAAACCGCGATCAGCACCGCCACCGCGACGCTGATCGCCCCGGCTGTGCCCATCAGACCGAGGAACGGGATGCCGGTGATGTTGAGCGCGAGGAGCGCCACGATCACCGTGGTGCCGGCGAAGACCACGGCGTTGCCCGCGGTGCCGTTGGCGAGCCCGATCGACTCGCGCACATCGGCGCCCTGCAGGAGCTGCTTGCGGTGGCGGTAGAGGATGAAGAGCGAGTAGTCGATGCCGACCGCGAGCCCGAGCATCACCCCGAGGATCGGGGTGACCGAGGCCATCTGCACGACGCCCGAGAACGACAGTGTCGCCATCGCGCCGATACCGACCCCCACGATCGCGGTGACGAGGGGGAACGCGGCGGCGAGGAGCGATCCGAGCACGATGACCAGCACGATCGCGGCGATCGCGACGCCCACGACCTCGCCGACGCCGAGGATCTCCGGCACGCCCTGTGAGATGTCGGTGGAGAAGGCGACCTCGACCCCGTCGACGGGTGCGGACGCGAAGTGGTCGACCACAGCATCCTTCGACTCCTGGGAGAGCTCGAGCCGGGGCTCGGTGAACGAGACGTTCACGAGAGCCGTGGCGCCGTCGGCCGACAGCACGCCGATCCCGTCGGCGAGCGAGAGCAGCTCCGCGCCGCGCTGGAGCTCGGCCTCGTTCGCGTCGATCGCGGCGAGCCCGTCAGTCAGCTGCTGCTGCTGGGCGTCGAGCTGCGCACGCTGCGCGTCGAGCTGCGCCTGCTGCGCGTCGATCTGGGCCGTGGGGAACCCGGCCGCTTCGGCCTGCGCCCTCGCCGCGTCGAGCTGGGCCTGGCCCGCCTCGAGCTGGGCGCGGCCGGCGTCGAGCTGGGTCTGACCGTTCTGGGCCTGCGCGCGGGCGTCGTCGATCTGGGCCTGCCCATCGGTGACCTGGGCGGCCTGATCGGCGAGCTGCTGCGCGGCGGCGAACGGGTCGATGACGTCGGCGACGTCGGGGAGGTCGGTGGCCGACTCGGCGAGGGAGGTGATGTCGGCGCGCTGCGCGTCGGTGAACGGCGATCCGTCGGTGGTGTGGAAGACGACCTGGCCCGAGGCGCCGCTGAAGTCGGGCAGGTCTTCCTGCAGCTGGGCGATGACGTCGCCCGAGGCGGTGCCCGGGATGTCGAAGCTGGAGCTGAGCCCCTTGAAGCCGACGGCGAAGCCGGCGCCGGCGATCCCGAGGATCACCAACCACGCGATGATCACCGTCCACGCGCGGCGCGCGGCGAAGGTTCCCAGGCGGTGAAGCAGCTCGGCCATTGTCGTCCTCTGATCCGCGGGCAGACCCCACGGAGGAGGCGCCTCGACTCCGATAAGCGTGGCTAAGATAACACGGACCGTCTCGTCTTCAGTGAGAGTAGCCCGTATGCCCCTCCCCCGCAGCGGACCCGTGCGCAGCGAAGCCGCGCGCCTGTCGATCCTCGAGGCGACCGCCGCCCTCATCGCCGAGCGCGGCTACGACCACCTCACGATGGAGGGCATCGCCGCTCGCGCGGGTGTCGGCAAGCAGACGATCTACCGCTGGTGGCCCTCAAAGGGCGCCGTGACGGCGGAGTGCCTCCTCGAGGGGATGCTCGTTCCCGGGCGATTCCAGCTGCCGCACACCGGTGACGTCCGACGCGACCTCGCGAGCTGGCTGGGAGAGATCTTCGGCTATCTCGGCAGCGAGCAGGGCGAGAGCATCCTGCGCTCGCTGATCGGCGCCGCCGCCGAGAACGCCGACGTGGGTCGACGCCTTCGCGACGCGCTCTTCCGCGCCGACTCGCTCTCGGCGCGCCTCACGGCGGCGATCGGCACGACCTCGAACCTGCCGCCCGACGCCCCCGTCGAAGAGCTCGCCGAGGCGCTCATCGGTGCGGTACTGCTGCGCGCCCTGAGCCGCGAGCCGGTCGCCCCCGGCGACGCCGAGCGCCTCCTCGACGCGGTGCTCGGACGCTGAGCCTCAGCGCGCCGTCGCCGAGAGTGCCCGTTCCTGCCATCGGCGCCCAAAAAAGCGGGCACGTTCGGCCGAAACGGGCACCGTCGGCGGCGAAGGAGCGTCAGCGCGACTCGGCGGCGCGCAGCGCGGCGATCTCGTCGTAGCGGGAACGGATGCTGCGACGCGTGTCGTGCGGAGGTTCGCGGTCGATCGCCACCGGCCAACCCGGGCGTGCTCCCGTGAGCGCCCACGCCGCCTGACGCGCGGCCCCGAGCGCCACATACTCCCCCGGCGACGGCACCGCGACGGGCGCGTCGAAGACCTGCCCGGCGATGACGGCGACGCCCTCGTTGCGCGCCGCACCCCCCACGAGCAGCACGCGTCGCGCCTCCACACCGAGCGAGCGGATCGCGTCGAGCCCGGTCGCCAGGCCCGCAAGCATGCCCTCGATCGCCGCGCGCGCGAGATCGGATCGCGTGGTGTTCGCCAGAGACAGCCCCGAGATCGATGCCCGCGCCCCCGGCAGGTTCGGCGTGCGCTCGCCCTCGAACCACGGGACGAGCACCATTCCGCCCGCACCGGGCTCGGCCTGCAGGGCGAGGGCGCCCAGCTGCTCGTGCGTGACGCCGAGCAGGCGCGACGTGGCGTCGAGCACGCGGGCAGCGTTCAGCGTGGCGACCAGCGGCAGATAGCCCCCGGCGGCGTCGGCGAACCCGGCGACGGTCCCCGACGCATCCGTCACGGCGTCCTCGGTGACGGCGAACACCGTGCCCGACGTGCCGAGCGAGACGACCACGTCGCCGGGCTTCGCGTCGAGCCCGAGGGCAGCTCCGGCGTTGTCGCCGGCGCCCGCGGCGACGACGGCGCCCTCGGCGGTGGTCCCCGCGCTCTCCTGCGGGTCGAGCACGCGCGGCAGCACCGCGTCGTGGCCGAGCGCCCGCACGAGCAGATCGCGGTCGTAGCCGGCGGCTCCCCAGTAGGCCGTGCCCGACGCATCCGACCTGTCGGTCGTCAGCGCCTCGAGGTCGGGCCGCTCGGGACCGTAGCCCCGCAGGCGCCAGGTCAGCCAGTCGTGCGGCAGCGCGACGGCGGCCACGCGGGCGGCCGCCTCGGGCTCGGCGTCGCGCAGCCAGCGGAGCTTCGTCGCGGTGAACGAGGCCACCGGCACCACCCCGGTGCGGCGCGCGTACTCGTCGGCGCCCACCTCCGCGACGAGGTCGGCGGCCGCCCGGCCCGAACGCGTGTCGTTCCACAGCAGCGCGGGCCGGATCACCCGACCGTCGGCATCGAGCACGACCATGCCGTGCTGCTGTCCTGCGATCGACACCGCAGCGACGTCGGCGAAGCCGCCCGCGTCGGCGATGGCCGACTGCAGGGCCGTCCACCACGCCTCGGGATCGACCTCGGTGCCCTCGGGATGCGACGCCCGCCCCTCCCGCACGATGAGCCCCGTCGCAGCATCCACCACGACGACCTTGCACGATTGCGTCGACGAATCGACTCCTGCCACGAGCGTCATCGCGCTCTCCTTCTTATCTCGACTGAAAGCCCAAG
Source organism: Microbacterium sp. AG1240 (assembly GCF_003635115.1). Lineage (GTDB taxonomy): Bacteria > Actinomycetota > Actinomycetes > Actinomycetales > Microbacteriaceae > Microbacterium. Next base: position 17,818 of record NZ_RBXJ01000002.1, on the reverse strand, counting down.
ACACCCGGGCGGCGCGATGGTCGCGCCCGGGTGTCTTGGACTCTCGATGGGTGGCGGATGCGGCGTCAGCCGCGGGCGCCGAGCAGGTGCTCGGTTGCGAGCTGCTGCAGGCGCACGAAGCCGAAGCCGTGTCCGCCGAGGTACGCATCGGCGTCGAAGTCCTCGTACGCCGAGCGGTCGGCGAGGAAGTCGTCGTAGGTCTCGCCCTCGTTGAGGGTGGGCTGCGACAGCTCGGCGACCTTCGCGGCGGCGAGCGCCTCCTGCACCTCGGGGTCGGCGCGGAAGGCCGCGGCGCGCTCCTTCAGCAGCAGGTAGGTGTGCATGTTGGCCTTGGCCGAATCCCACACGCCCGTCTCGTCCTCGGTGCGGCTCGGCTTGTAGTCGAAGTGGCGCGGGCCGTCGTACGCGGGAACGCCGCCCGGGCCGCCGTTCTCGAGCAGGTCGACCAGAGCGAACGCGTTGTGCAGGTCGCCGTGACCGAAGACCAGGTCCTGGTCGTACTTGATGCCGCGCTGTCCGTTGAGGTCGATGTGGAAGAGCTTGCCGTGGTACAGCGCCTGAGCGATGCCGGCGGAGAAGTTCAGCCCGGCCATCTGCTCGTGGCCGACCTCGGGGTTGACGCCGACGAGCTCGGGGCGCTCGAGCGAGTCGATGAAGGCGATCGCGTGGCCGAGGGTCGGCAGCAGGATGTCGCCGCGGGGCTCGTTGGGCTTGGGCTCGATGGCGAACCGGATGTCGTAGCCCTTGTCGGTGACGTAGTCGCCCAGCAGGTTCACGGCCTCGCGGTAGCGCTCGAGGGCGGCACGGATGTCCTTGGCCGAGTCGTACTCGGCGCCCTCGCGGCCGCCCCACATGACGAACGTCTTCGCGCCGAGCTCGGCGCCGAGGTCGAGCTGGCGGAAGACCTTGCGCAGGGCGTAGCGACGCACGTCGCGGTCGTTGGAGGTGAAGCCGCCGTCCTTGAAGACGGGGGCGCTGAAGAGGTTCGTCGTGACCATCGGGACGATCAGGCCGGTGTCGGAGAGCGCGCCCTTGAGGCGGTCGATCTGCGTCTGGCGCTCGGCGTCGGTCGACCCGAACGCGAACAGGTCGTCGTCGTGGAACGTGAGGCCGTAGGCGCCCAGTTCGGCGAGCTTCTCCACGGCGTGCACCACGTCGAGGGCGGGGCGGGTGGGACCGCCGAAGGGGTCGGTTCCGTTGTAGCCGACGGTCCAGAGACCGAAGGAGAACTTGTCAGCGCGGGTGGGGGTGGTCATGGGGGCTCCTGCTCGACCTCGAACAAATATGTTGGCCTTAACAACCTAATCCATCCGACCGACCGCGTCCAGTGCCGTCGCGGCGGCCGTCCTCTGGCACAGTAGAGACGTGAGCGAAGCGGCAGCGAGGGGCGACGGCGTCCGGCGGGCCAATCTGTCCCGCATCCTCCGCCTCGTGCACGTCGACGGGCCGCGGTCGCGCGCCGCGCTCACCGAGGCGACCGGATTGAACCGCTCCACGATCGCCGCGCTCGTCGGCGAGCTCGTCGATGCGGGCCTCGTCGAAGAGCTCGCCCCCGACTCGCTCGGCCGTGTCGGGCGCCCCTCCCCCGTCGTGGCCCCCGACGGCCGCGTAGTCGCCATCGCTGTTCACCCCGAGGTCGACGCGACCACGATCGCCGCCGTCGGCCTCGACCGCCGCGTGGTCGCGCGCGACCGCATCGAGACCGCGGGGCCTCCCACGCCCGAGGAGACCGCCGCCCTCGTCGCGACGCACCTCGACGGATGGCGCGCCGGCGCTCTGCGCGACAGCCGCATCGAGGGCATCGGGCTCGCCGTGCCGGGGCTCGTGCGCTCCGCCGACGGACTCGTGCGGCTCGCCCCGCACCTCGGATGGGCCGACGCGCCGCTGCGCGACCTCGTCGCCGACGCCACGGGCCTGCACGCCGCGGTCGGCAACGACGCCAGCCTCGGGGCACTGGCCGAGCACCTCTTCGGCGCCGCTCGAGGCGCCGACGACGTCATCTACCTCAACGGCGGGGCGAGCGGCATCGGCGGCGGCTTGATCGTTCACGGGGTGCCCGTCGGCGGCGCCGACGGCTACGCGGGCGAGTTCGGCCAGAACCGTCCCGCGGCCGGCGCCGACCGCCGCGCGACCGAGGGTGTGCTCGAAGACGAGGTCAGCCGTTCGCGGCTGCTCGCGGCGGTGGGCTTGGAGAACTCCGACGAGCCGACCCTGGCGGCGGCCCTCGCCTCGGCGACGGAGCCCGGCGTGGCCGAGGAGGTCGCACGGCAGCGCCGCATCCTCGTCACCGCCCTCGCCAACGCCGTCAACGTCGTGAACCCGGCCGTGGTGGTGCTCGGCGGGTTCCTCGCGACGATCGCCGCCGACGCGATCCCCGCCCTCGTCGAGGGCGTGCGGGCGCAGTCGATGCCCGGCGTGGCCGACGCCCTCGAGCTGCGGCTCGCGGTGCTCGCCGAGGACCGACTGCTCATCGGCGCCGCCGAGATCGCCTTCGCCGAACTCCTGCGCGCCCCCTCGCCCGCCTGAATCCGCTCAGACTGACACCGACACACGATCGACGCGGGCGATCACGAGCCGCGCGTCGGCGGGCGTGACCTCGTGCACGTCGCCGACGATGTCCAGCCGGGCCGTGGTCTCCTTCTCGCTGCAGGAGGGACCCACCCACAGCTCGACGTCACCGGGCTCGACGATGCGGCGCATCGACGCATCGCTGAAGGCCAGACGCGTCGTGGGAACCTCGAACACGACCCGCACCTCCTCTCCCGGGGCGAGCTCCACGCGCCGATAGCCGATGAGCTGCGCCACGGGGCGGGTGACGCTCGCGAACAGATCGCGCGCGTAGAGCTGCACCAGCTCGGTGCCCGTGACGGCCCCGGTGTTGCGGACCGTCACCGCGGCCGAGAACGACGCCCCGGCACGCACCTGGTCGTCGACGCTGAGATCGCGTCGCTCGAACGTGGTGTAGCCGAGGCCGTGACCGAACGGCAGCGTCGGGGAGCTGGCGGCGCTGGTGATCTCCGAGTCTCCGCCCAGGATCGGATGCAGGTAGCTGAACGGCTGCGCCCCGGCTGAGCGCGGCAGCGACACCGGCAGATGCCCCGACGGGTTCACACGTCCCGAGAGAACAGCGGCGATGGCCTCGCCGCCGGCCTCACCGGGGAAGAACGCCTGCAGCACGGCGGCGGGGCGGCGGTCGCCGCTGAACGCCCAGTCGATGGCATAGGGACGACCGGTGAGCAGCACCGCGACCACCGGCGTCCCGGTGGCGACGAGCATCTCGACCAGCTCTCGCTGCTGCCCCGGCAGATCGAGGCTCTCGCGATCGTTGCCCTCACCGACTGTTCCGCGGCCGAAGAGACCGGCCCGGTCGCCGACGACGACGATCGCGATGTCGGCCTCGCGCGCGATCCTCTCGGCCTCGGCGAAGCCCGTTCGGTCGGTGCCCTCGACATCGCATCCGGCCGCCGCGACGATCTCCGCGCCGGCGAACTCGAGCCGCAGGGCGTCGAGCACGGTCGGGATCTCGATGCCGAGAGGGGTGCCGGGGTGGTGGGCGAGCACATGGTTGACGAACGAGTAGCAGCCCATCAGGGGCTCGGATGCTGCCGCGTTCGGGCCGATGACGGCGACCCGCCGCGGCCCGGTCACGGGCAGCGTCCCGTCGTTGGCGAGCAGCACGACCGACTCCTCCGCGAGGCGTCGGGCGATGTCGCGGAGCTCCGGGGTGTCGAGGTCGACCGAGGTCGGAGGATCGGCGAACGTCTCGTCGAGCAGGCCCAGCTGCTCCTTCTGCGTGAGCACTCGGATCACCGCCCGGTCGACCAGCGCCTCGTCGATGCGCCCCGAGCGCACGCCCTCTGCGAGGGGCGCGAGGAACGCATCACCGGTGGGGAGCTCCACGTCGATGCCGGCCCGCAGAGCGAGTTCGGCCGCCGCCCCCAGGTCGGCGGCGACCGCGTGCATCGAGTGCAGGAAAGCCACCGAGAAGTAGTCCGAGACGACGACGCCGTCGAAGCCCCACTGCTCGCGAAGGATCCCCTCGAGGTAGCGCGGGGTGGCTCCGACGGGCTCGCCGTCGATCTCGGCGTAGGAGTTCATGACCGAGCGCGCCCCACCGTCGCGGATCGCCATCTCGAACGGCGGGAGGAAGACGTCGGCGATCTCCCGAGGACCGGCGTGCACCGGGGCGTGGTTGCGCCCCGCCTGCGATGCCGAGTACCCCACGAAGTGCTTGAGCGTGGCGTGCACACCGGTGCTCTGGAGGCCCCGCACGTAGGCGGACCCCACCGTTCCGACGAGGTACGGGTCTTCGCCGATGCATTCGTCCACCCGCCCCCACCGGGGATCGCGCACGACGTCGAGCACCGGCGCGAGGCCCTGATGGATCCCCAGCTCCTGCATCGATTCACCGATCGCGCGGCCCATCTCCTCGACGAGATCGGGGTCGAACGCCGCGCCCCACGCGAGCGGCGTCGGGAAGGTCGCGGCCTTCCACGCCGCCAACCCCGTCAGGCACTCCTCGTGCACGAGCGCGGGGATGCCCAGGCGCGTCTCGGTCTTGAGTCGCCTCTGCTCGCCCCACAGCCACGCGGCGCGCTCGACCGGGTCGACCGGCCGCGTGCCGTAGACGCGGGTGAGGTGTCCCAGGCCGTGCACGGTGGCGTCGGCGTACGTCGTGGCCGTGGCCATCTCGCCCGCCATCGGCGCGACGACCTCGTCGCCCTGGTCGACCCAGAATCCCACCAGCTGGGCGAGCTTCTCGTCGAGTGTCATCTGCGCCCACAGCGCGCGTATGCGCGGCGAAGGGCCGGGAGTCGTCGGATCTATCACTGCGAGCCCTCTCAGCCCTTGACCGCGCCGGTCAGTCCGCCGACGATGCGGCGCTCGAACAGGCTGAAGAACACCAGCGCCGGGATCATCGACAGCGACGTGAAGGCGAGCACTCGCGCGGTGTCGACGGAGTACTGCGACGAGAACGCCTGTACCCCCAACGGCAGTGTGAATGTCGCCTCGTTGTTCAAGATGAACAGCGGCAGCAGATAGCTGTTCCAGCTGCCGATGAACGCGAGGATGCCGGTGGTGATGACCCCGGGCATCGACAACGGGATGACCATCCGCCAGAAGAATCCGATGCGGCTCGCTCCATCGATGAAGGCGGCCTCCTCGATCTCGTCGGGAATGGCGCGGAGGAAGGGCACGAGGATGATGATCGTCGTCGGCAGCGCGAACGCGATCTGCGGCAGGATCACCCCGGGCAGCGAGTTCATCAGTCCGAGGTTGCGCACCACGATGTACAGCGGTGTGATCGCCACCGTGATCGGGAACATCAGACCGGCGGCGAAGAGCGCGTAGAGCACTCCGCGCCCGCGGAACCGGTAGCGCGCGAGCACGTAGCTCGCCATGAGGCCGAGGATGACCGCGCCGGCCGTCGTCGTGAGGGCGGCGATGGCGGAGTTGAGCACCTGCCGCCAGAAGACCCCGCCCTGCAGCACGCTGAGATAGTTCTCCACGAGCCACGGCCCGGGGAATCCCGCCGGGTCGGTGGTGATCTGCGAGTTCGAGCGGAATCCGCCGAGCACGATGTAGGCGACGGGCGCCAGGAGCAACGCGATCACCACGAGCGCGAGGAAGTAGACGAACGGGTTCCCCCAGGGGAGCTTCGGGCGGTCGCGGGTCTTCCGCGCGCCGGTGCGCGTCGTCACGACGGCTGTCGCAGTGCTCATCGGCGTTTCCCTCCGGTCAGTGCGCCCTGCGTGTCGCGCCGCAGCACGAAGCGCTGATAGATCAGCGCGACGACGAGCGAGATCACGAAGATGACGACGGCGACGGCGTTGCCGTAGCCGTAGTTGCCGGCGTTGCGTCCCTCGGAGACCATGTAGGTCGCCATCGTGGACGTACCCGCCGTGGAGGCCACGTACTGGCCCCAGATGATGTAGACGAGATCGAACAGCTGCAGTGAGCCGATGATCGACAGGAACGCCCAGATGCGCAGCGTCGGCCCGAGCAGCGGCAGCGTGATGCGCCACTGGATCTGCCAGTACGACGCGCCGTCGATCGCGGCCGCCTCGGACAGTTCCTCGGGGATGCCCTGGAGGCCGGCGAGGAAGAGGATGACGGCGAAGCCGACGTACTTCCACGTGATGATGACCATCAGTGTCCAGATGGCGATCGACGGATTCGCGAGCCAGTCCTGCTCGAGGCTGCTGAGCCCGAGGTTCTCCAGCAGACCGTTCAGTGCGCCCTGCTGCTGGAGCATGAGGCTCCACCCGACCCCGACCACCACTTCGGCGATGACGTAGGGGACGAAGATGAGCACGCGGATGATCGACTGTCCGCGCATCCGACGGTTCAGAAGCAGCGCGAGCACGAGAGCCACCGGCCCCTGCAGCACCAGCGAGGCGACGACGATGAACGCGTTGTGGCCGAGGGCTTCGTGGAAGTTCGTGTCCTGAAGGATGATCAGGTAGTTGTCGAAGCCGACGAAGTCGGTCGGCGCCCCGTAGCCCTTCCAGTTGAAGAAGCCGTAATAGGCGGCGGCGACGACGGGGAAGATGACGAAGCCGAGGAAGACGAGGAGCGCGGGCCCGACGAGGAGCGCGATCTCGATGCGCCCCCTCCAGCCGATGCCCTTCGGGCGCCGGCCGACCGGCGGGAGCGACGGTGTGCCGTCGCCCCCGCCGTGCCCCGCGACCTCGACCGGAGCCTGCGTCTCCGAGGTCGATGTCTCGCGGACGTGCATTCGGTGGGTCCTAGCCCTTCGCAGCGGCGGCGTTCACCGCGTCGACGAGATCCTGCGGGCCGCTCTGTCCGGCGAGAAGGTCGACGACCGCGACGTTGAGCGCGTTGCCGACGTTCTGGCCGTAGACGGTGTCGAGCCACTGCGAGACGAACGGCGCCTCGTTGTAGGCCTCGATGATCTGCTGCAGGTACGACTCGGTGACCGACTCCTGTGCGACCGTGTTCACCGGCGGGGCGGCGAAGGCCTTGTAGTACTCCACCTGCACGTCAGCCGTGGCGAGGTAGTTCAGGAAGTCGACGCAGGCGTCGGGGGCGTCGACCGAGCAGGAATATCCGTCGATGCCGCCGAGGATCGCACCGGGCTCGCCGTCTCCTCCGGAGACCGCCGGGAACGGGAACCAGGCGAGATCGGCCAGCGGTGCCTGATCGGGCGTCAGCGAGCTGATGACCCCGGGGTTCCAGGCACCCATGAGCTCCATGGCGGCCTGGTGGTTGGCCAGCAGACCCGCCGACGACCCGGCGCCCTGCTGGGCGGCCGTCGAGAGGAAGCCCTGGTTGTACGGCTCGGTGGCGGCGAAGTCCTCGAGGTTCTCGGCGGCTTCGAGCCAGCACGGGTCGTCGAAGTTCTTCTCGGCGTCCGCCTGGGCCATGGCGTCGGCGCTGCACGCGCGGAGAGCGAAGAAGTAGTACCAGTGGGCGGCCGGCCAGGCGTCCTTGCCGCCGAGGGCGATCGGGGCGACCCCGGTGGCCTTGAGCGCTTCGACATCCGACTCGAGGTCGGCGATGGTCTCGGGAGTGCCCTCGATCCCCGCGGCATCGAACAGGTCCTGGCTGTAGAAGATGCCGCCGGGGAGGACGGCCACCGGCATCGAGTAGACCTTGTCGTCGATGATGCTCGCGGAATCGAACGTCGTCTGGGGGATCTCGCCGGTGGCGGTGTCCGAGAGCAGCCCGGTGAGGTCCTTGATCTGACCTGCCTCGACCATGGCCGCCATCTTCCCGCCGCCGCGCTGGAGGAACAGGTCGGGCGCATCGCCCGAGTTGAGAGCCGTCTGCAGCTTGCCGTCGAGCTCCTCGTTCTGCAGCGCCTGGATCTCGATCGTCACGCCGGGGTTGGCCGCTTCGAAATCGGCGACCGTCTTCTTCCAGAACTCCTGGCCGGGACCGGTCGAGGAGTTGTGCCAGAGGGTCATCGAGACGCTTCCGTCGGCGGACTCCGAGCCGCCTCCGGAGCATCCGGCGAGCGCGAGCGCTCCGGTGAGGGCGACGGCGACGCCTGCCCCGATTCTGCTGAGCTTCATGTGATCCACCTGTTCTCTTCGTTGAGTGCGTGCTCTGTCATCGAGCCGCCGGGTCCTATCCGGGCCGGTGATGCGGTGCGAGGGCCTGCGGACGCGTCCAGTGTCACCCGGCATGGTGTGACCGTCAAACGTTTTCGAAATCATTTTCAAAGGTCCTAGGATCAGGTCTCATGGCAAGACGAGCGACGATCCACGACGTGGCCGCGGCGGCGGGCGTCTCGGTCGCGACGGTATCGAAGGCCGTGAACGGCCGGTACGGGGTGGCCGAGGAGACCGCCGCGCGCGTGCTCCAGGCGGTGTCCGACCTCGGATACGAGTCGAGCCTCGTCGCCAGCAGCATGAGATCGAGGCGCACCGGGGTGATCGGGGTGCTCGTCGCCGACTTCGAACCCTTCAGCGCCGAGATCCTCAAGGGCGTGGGCTGGGGCCTGCGCGAGACGCACTACGACCTCCTCGCCTACAGCGGCTCCCGACAGCACTCCGACCAGGGGTGGGAGCGCCGTTCGCTCAGCCGCCTCAGTGGCACGCTGATCGACGGCGTCATCATGGTCACCCCCACCGTGCTCGAGGTGAACACCGAGGTGCCGATCGTCGCGGTCGACCCGCACACCGGTCACGCCGATCTCCCGACGGTCGAATCCGACAGCTTCGCCGGCGCTCATCAGGCGACCAGCTATCTCGCGGAGCTCGGCCACACGCGCATCGGATTCCTCGCCGGCCGCCCCGACCTGCGCTCGTCCATCCTGCGCGAAGCGGGGTACCGTCGAGCACTCTCCGACGCCGGCCTCCCCCACGATCCGCGCCTCACGCGGGTCGGCAGCTACCTCGCCGACGCGGTGGCCGTCGAGGCCCGCATCCTTCTGGAGACCGACCGGCCCCCGACCGCCGTCTTCGCGGCCAACGACGTATCGGCGCTCGGGCTCATCCGCGTGGCGGAGCAGCTCGGCATCCGCGTTCCCGACGACCTGTCGGTGATCGGGTTCGACGACATCCCCGATGCGTCGCAGTCGGCCATCCCTCTCACGACCGTCCGCCAGCCGATGCAGCGGCTCGGTGCGACGGCTGCCGCGATGCTGGTCGCGCTGATGTCGGGGCAGACCCCTGAGCAGACGCACGTCGAGCTGCCGACGCGTCTGGTTCCGCGCGCGACGACAGCGCCTCCGCGCGGCGCCGTCGCTGCGCGGACGATCGTCTGATCGACGGGTTCAGCGGGGTACGCGCACGCGACGGGGAACGAGCTCGCCGTCGATGACGTCGATGGCCATCAGGCCCGCGAAGACATCCGCGGGGTCGGTCGAGTCATTGGGGTGTCCGTCGTTATCGGACGCCGTGGGGCCAGGGTGCGTGGTCACAGCCGGGTTCTCCCTTCCGGTCATCACCCCACAATGACACCCCGCCCCGCGCGAGGCCGGTCCCCTTGACAAGCTGGGAGGCGATACGCATCCGTTCGCACGGCCCGTTAGGGTGAGCCGTATGGGCACCATCTACTACGGCGGGTCGGCGACTCCCATCCAGATCGAAGATCGCGCGCTTGCGCATCTGAAGGTCGTGATCGCCACCAAGCTCCGCCGTGGCGAGAGCTTCACCCTCTCCTGGCGTCATCCCGATGATCAGCCGCGCGGCCGCAGCACCCTGTGGCTGCACCCGTCCATCCCCCTGCGCTTCGTCTTCGACGACCCCGAACCCGCGCTCCTGAGCCGGGAGTGGGTGGAGGAGCTCGCCAACTCCGCCAGCTCCTCCGGCGGGATCATGCTCGTCTCCGAGCTCTTCGACGTCACCGCAGAGACCGCTCCAGAGCCCACAGCGAGCTGAGGTCGACCGCGGCGTCAGCCCTCTTCGACGAAGGCGTCTTCCGAGGGCTCCGGCACGATCGCGAGTCCGTTGGGCCCACTGGCGACGAGCATCAGCTCCTCGACCCAGGCCCGGTTGATGCGCGGGCTGCGGCTGCCGAAGAAGTGGAACTGGATCGGCACCGAGGGGTGCATCCAGAAGCTCCGCCTGCCGCTGCCGTCGCCCACCTCGATGTCGAACATGAACGACTCCGAGCGACGCAGCTTGTTCATCACCACGATGCGGAGGTGCGCCAGCGTGCGGTCATCGATGTCGACCGAGTTCGCCATCGTGTCGTAGATGAATCTGCCCATGTGGCGAGCCTACCCGTCGTCGACGCCGACCCCCTTGCCATCCCGACGCACCGCTCGCAAGGCCCCCGTGCAGGAGAAGACGACACGGTAGCTTTGCCGGGTGGGAACGATCTACTACGGAGACTCCTCGGCACCGATCGAGATCGAGGACCGCGCTCTCGCGCACCTCAAGGTTGTCATCGCGACCAAGTTGCGCAGGGGCGAGAGCTTCACCCTCTCGTGGACGCACACCGACGATGCCGAGCCGGGGCGCAGCACCGTCTGGCTGCATCCGTCGATCCCTCTGCGCTTCGTCTTCGACGACCCCGAGCCCGCGCTGCTGAGCCGGACGTGGATCGAGGAACTGGCCGCATCGGCGAACTCCTCCGGCGGCCTCATGCTCGTGGCCGAACCCACCGACGGCAACAGCCGCTCCTCCTGAGCAGAGCCGTCAGCGCTCGTCGAGCATCTCGCGCACGCCGCCCTCGAGCGCTGCCGGCACGACGAGCGGCCGACCGGCCGTGAACGCCTCCCACTCGCGCATGAGAATCGTCTCGATCCTCGTGACCGACACGCTCGGGTAGTCCACGCACAGACGTGAGACGACCGTCGCGAACGGCACGACCTCCACACCCTCGATGACGACGTGCCCGTCGTCGACCGAGGGAGCCGGCGTCGCCGCATCCGCTCTCCGGGTCTCCATGTGACCCATGGTTCCACGGCGCAAGCCGACAATCGAATGTTATTTCGATGCCTAGTCAAGCGAGCTTCTTGCTCGCCTCTCGACCTCAGGGCAGAAGGTCGGATGCCTCGTCATCGGCCGGGTGCGCGTCCACCCGGTCGACGGCGTCCTGCAGACGGGAGAGGCACGACACCACGGCGGCGCTCTCCTCCGGCGTCATGTCGATGACGGCGGCCATCATGCGCTCGTGCATGTCGCCGAGCGTCGCGCGCACCTCTTCGTCGGAGCGGGCGGTGGCCACGACGCGGACGCTGCGGCGGTCGGTGGGGTGAGGCACCCGGACGACGTGGTTCGACCGCTCGAGGCGGTCGACGATGGCGGTGGTCGAGGCGGTCGAGACGCCGAGGTAGCGGGTCAGCTCGCTCGGGGAGACCTGTCGGCCCTCGCGTGCGGCCTTCAGGAGGTACCGGAGGACGAGCAGTTCGTTCTCGCCCATCGACATCGAGTCGCGGGTGCGACGACGCATCGCGACCTCGGCGGCGCGGTACAGGCGGAAGGCCTGGAGCACCTCGACGGCGCGCTGGCGCTGCTCCGCTTCTGTCGCGCCGTACCAGTAGCGCGAGTCGGTCTGTCGATGTTCCACGTCAAAATCCTATGCCAGCGCTCGACGGGAGGACCGGCGGACGCCTACCGCTTCAGGCCTCGCCGAGCAGCCGCGTACGCACCTCGCGCCGCAGCACCTTGCCGATGAGCGAGCGCGGCAGATCCTCGACGACGAAGACACGCTTGGGTACCTTGTAGGCCGCCAGGCGAGTGCGGCAGAAGTCACGCAGGGTGGTGACGTCGATCGTCGCGCCGGGTCGCAGCACGACCGCCGCGGCGACGATCTCTCCGCCGTCACGTCGCGGGAGGGCGACGACGGCGGCGTCGGCGACGTCGGGGTGCTGTTGCAGCGTCTCCTCGACCTCGGTCGGCGACACGTTGAAGCCTCCCGTGATGATGAGCTCCTTGAGGCGGTCGACGATCGTGACGAAACCGTCGGGCGCGACGGTGACGATGTCGCCGGAGCGCACCCACCCGCCCTCGAGGAGAGAGTCGGCCGACTCCCCCGGACGACGCCAGTAGCCCTGGAACACCTGGGGCCCCCGGATGAGCAGCTCGCCCGGCTCGCCGGGCTCCACGTCGACCGACGGATCCTCGGGGTCCACCACCCGGATCTCGGTGCTCGGGAACGGAACCCCGACCGTCCCCGGGCGTCGCGAGGGGCCGATGGGGTTGCCGAGGGCGACGGGCGAGGTCTCGGTCATGCCGTACCCCTCGACGAGCAGACCGCCGGTGGCCTCCTCCCACCTCTCGACGGTCGCGACCGGCAGGCTCATCGCCCCCGAGATGGCGAACCTCACCGATGTCAGGTCGATCGACCCCTGGGCGGACGCACGGGAGAGCTGATCGTAGATCGGCGGCACGGCGGGCAAGAAGGTCGGCGGGCTCTTCTTCGCCGCATCCGATACCAACGACACGTCGAAGGTGGGGAAAAGGACCACGCGTGCCCCGATGCTCATCGCGAACGTGAGGCAGAGGGTCATGCCGTAGGCGTGGAACAGCGGCAGCACGCCGTAGAACGTCTCCTCGCCCTCTCGCAGGCCCGGCACCCACGCCCGCCCCTGCATGGCGTTCGCCCGCAGGTTGCCGTGGGTGAGGATCGCCCCCTTCGGCGATCCCGTCGTGCCGCTGGTGTACTGCAGCAGCGCGATGTCGTCGACGGACGGGCGCGGTGTGCGCCGCGGAAGGCGACGGCCCTCGACGAGCGAGGCCCACGAGACGGGATGCTTCGCCCGCGGCTTCGCCGTGAGCTTCGCCCGCGCCGCGCGGGCCTTCGCCACCGGGAGGCGCAGCGCCACACGCTTGGACCACGGGAAGGCCTCGGTCATGTCGACCGCGACGATCTGCTCCGGCCGGACGTCCTGGGGGAAGTCGTCGACGACGTCGTAGACCTTGTCCCAGACGATGGCGAATCTCGCCTCGTGGTCCTCGAACTGGTGACGCAGCTCCCGCGGGGTGTAGAGCGGATTGTGCTCGACGACGATCGCGCCCAGGCGCAGCACCGCGTAGAACGCGACGACGTGCTGGGGGCAGTTCGGGAGGATGAGAGCGACCCGATCGCCCGCGACGACACCCAGGCGACACAGCCCCTCGGCGGCCCGTTCGATCTGGTCGCCCAGATCGCGGTACGAGGTGACGGCGCCGAAGAACTCCAGGGCCGGAGCCTTGCCGTGCGTCTTCACGCTCGCCTCGATCATGTCGGGGAGCGTTTCGACGACCTCGTCGATCTCAGAGGGAACCCCCGGCGCATAGGCGGCGAGCCAGACCTTCGACTCGTGCGGATTGGACGTAGCCACGGGCGGGCCTCCCTGGGGTAGCTGCGGAATTCCAGGGTAGGCGGCCAGGGTGCACGTCGCATTCGCTTGCGCTTCGCGGTCGCACGTGCAGGGTCCCCGCGCACACGACAGGGGGTTGCGGTCGGCGCAGGCCTGCCTAGCGTGGAGGGATGACGGACATACGGAAGCGTCGGCAGCGGCCGGCCGTCTCCCTCCTCCCGCTCGCGGTGCTCCTCGCCGCCTGCACGGCGGGCGGCTCGACCGACCCGGATTCCGCCACCACCCCTCCCCCGGTGGCGCCGCCCTCATCGCCCCGGGCGTCTCCTGAACCCACCTCGCTCGTCATCCCCGGGGTCTCCGAGGGCGAGGTGGCCCGCGCCGAGTTCGTGACGGGTGCGGACGGGATCCCCAGCGCGAGCTCGATCGCGGAGGACACGGTGACCGACGGTGGCATCTACACCGTGGAAGGAGCGTGCACCGGCACCCGCGCCGCCTACAAGGTCGAGACGGCCGTCGCCGGCGACGATCGCCGGAACCTGACGTCGTCGTCGATCCGGTGCGACGAGCCGTACCGCAGCACGTTCACCGTCACGGGCTATGACGGGGTCGTGCAGCTGAGCTTCACCGACACCGACCTCATGGAGACGGGATGGGTGCGGGTCCTCCCCGCAGGCACCCCCTGACATCGCTCACGCGGGGCCGACGTCAGGAGAAGGAGAGCTCGCCACGCACGATCGAGTCGCCCGAGTGGTCGGGGTCCCCGTCCACGGGCTCCTGCGAGACATCGACCACCGGGAAGCGAGCGAGGTCCACACCGGCGGGCACGGTCAGGGTGCCCGCGTCGTCGTCGAGCACACCGAGGCTGACCAGCTCTGACGCGTCGGCGGCGATGAGCCATACCTCCCGGTAGGTGTCGGGCGCCGCATCCGCGGAGACCTCGACGCGCACGAACCGTGAGCCGTCCGGATTCTCCTCCACGACCGCGGAGCCCCGTGCGCCGGGATGATCGGGGAACGCGGCGAGGGATGCCTGCGCGACCTCCGTGGGCGTCGTGGAACTGGTCCACGCCCAGGTTCCCAGACCCGCGCCGGCGACGAGGAGCGCGGCGGCAGCGAGCCCCCAGCTGCGACCGGGGCGCCGACGCTTGGCAGAGTGCCTGCTCGCAGCGGCTCGGGGCGGCGCCGGGGCGGGCGTGGTAGGCGCCGCGTCGGGGACGGGCGCAGCCGGCACAGCGGATCTCCCGAGCGCGAGCTCGGCGGCGATGCGCTCCCAGACGACCTCCCTCGGACGCTCGAGATCGCCGGCGTCGAGGGTCGCCCTCCCGGCGAGCGCCGCACGGCGGAGACCGGCGAGGTTGTCGGCGCACTCGTCGCACGCGTCGAGATGCCGATCGGTCTCCGATGTCGCAACAGGCTCGCCGAGCGCGATGAGCGCGAGCAGCTCAGGATCGATGTGCTCCATGTGTCACCTCCAGTCGAGTGCGCATGCGTTCCAGGCTGCGGCGGATATGACTCTTGACGGTACCCAGCGGCATCCCGATGCGGCGGGAGATCTCGTCGTGGGTCAGGTCGTCGAAGAACGCCAGCCTCATCACTCTCCGAGCATCGGGTTCCAGGCGATCGATCTCCTGTGCCACAAGTAGTGTGTCTCCGAGATCGACCGGCGCCGACGCCCTCAGGTCGTCCGGGCTCGTCACGCGCTGCAGCTCCTCCTGCAGCGCACGGATGCGGCGTCGGGCCTCGTGCATGTCGGCGATTCGGCGCTTGGCTATCGCGATGATCCAGGTCGACAGCCGCGCCCGCGCCGGGTCGTACGTCGTTCTCGACGTCCACGCCGAGACGAACGTCTTCTGCGTGACGTCTTCGGCATCGGTGCGGTCGCCCAGCGAGCGGATCGCGAGGGTATAGACCACGGGCGACCATCGCCGATAGGCGTGGGCCAGAGCGATCTCGTCGCCCGCGACGAACGCCTCCTCCGTCGAGAGCTCGCCGTCGGGGTCTGCCACGGGGTCCCGGCCTCCCTGTCTGGTCATCGCGCAGCCACCGGCGCCGCGATGACCACGACGTTGTCGTCGTAATGGCCCGTCCGGCTGTCGAACTCCCCGCCGCACGTGATCAGTACGAGATCGTTCGTGGCCTGCCGCGCGAAGAGCTCTTCGGTCGGCAGGACGTCTTTCGGATAGTAGGTCACCGATTCGACCGCGTACAGAGCGCTCCGGCCATCCTGTCCGACGACCTCGATCTGCGTGTCCGGCGCGAGGTCGCGCAGCGCCGCGAACGGGCCGATCGGATAGTCCGGCGCGTCGATGTGCGCCGAGATCACGGTGTTGCCGTCCGGGCTCCACGGGTCTGAGCCGAACCGGTACCACCCGGCGATCGCCGGGTCGACGGGCAGCTCCATGAACCCGCCGGTCTCGACACCGACGGGGACCACCTCCACGTCGACCCGCGCGTCCGCGATGCTCACCCGCACCGGGGGCACTGCAGCACGGGGAGCGCGCAGTGAGCTGTCGACGCGGGGGACGTCGACGACCGGGGCTGAGGGAGTCGCGGACGGGATCGACGCGGAGGCAGTGGGTGCGCCCGCCCCGAGGGGGGTCGGGGCGGGCGCACAGGCGGAGAGCACGAGAACCAATGCGAGGGGAGCTGTGCGTCGCAGGTTCATGGGAAGGGCTCTCCGGTCTCAGTGGCAGGTCAGACGGTGTGCTTCGCACCGCGCGAGCGTCGGACGACGGCGGTGGCGGCTACCGCTACGGCACCCGCGATCGCTGCGAATCCGATCGCCCACAGACCCTGCGTGGCAGCGTCCCGCTGTGCCGCGTACCCGGCGGTACCCGAGATGACGGCGCCCGGCACGGTGTGACCGACGGTCACGGTCTGCGTGGCAAGGGCGAGGTTGCCGTCCGCCGCGCTGCCCCAGGCGTAGACCACCGTCAGCACGCCGTCCTGGATGGCGACGTCTGCCGGGCCGATCACGGGGTCGGTGGTGCCGGCGAGGGCGACCGCCGCCGAGACGGTTCCGACGGGGAGGTCGAGGGTCGCCTCCTTCGGGTTCACGAGGCCTTCCACGACAGGCGACCCACCGGCGAGGATGTCCACCGAGGGGGCTGCGGCGACGTGGCGCACCGTGAGGCGCCCTTCGCCCGCCGCCGTCGTCTGGGTGTCATTGACGAACGGGGTGACCGTGGGCGCACCTGCCTCCGTGAGGTGAGCGACGGCGGTGTAGCTCGTGTTGGCGGCCAGGTCGACGGTGGCCTCGAGGATCGGGGCGCTGGCGTCCGCAGCATCCGGTGCCGTGATGGCGATGTCGTACGATCCCGCGGCGAGGTCGAGCGGACCTGCGAGGGTGCCGGGCTGGAAGTCGTCGAGGGTCAACGCACCGTTGACGTACACGTCTACGGGTGTGTCGGGGATGGCGTGGAGTACGGAGAGATCGGCCGTCGTGGCCGAGATGGCCTGAGCGGGGGCTGCGAAGCCCGCCGCGAGGGCGAGACCGGCGATCGCGCCGGCTGCGAGTGTCTTGCGCACGTTTCCTCCTTCATCGAAGCGGGCCGAACACCCGCACCCAGTACTTCCGGCCGAGCGGCCTCGGCGGATGCAGGAAGGAGAAGATTTCTCGAGTTATCTCCGCGGCGCGGAGGCGCCGGTTTGCCAGGCGCACGGCGGGCGCGGATGCTGGGAGCGTGACACTTCCTTCTCCGGCGACCGGCGACGTATCCCGTGAGGCCGACGCAACAATCCTCGACAACCCGGCATGGCACGCGCTCACGGGTCCGCACGCTCATTTCGCCCTGGGCAACGACCTCGTGCGGAAGTACCCCGACGACGTCGCGCCCTTCCTGGCGGTGCGAACGTGGGATGACCCGGCGGTGTGGGACGCGCTGATAGATCTCGTCGGTCCGGGCGGGGAGGTCGGGTTCTCCGGGGCCGACCCCGTCCTCCCGCCGGGATGGGACGTGATGTGGCGCGGAGAAGGGGTGCAGCTGATCGAGACGCCGGCGCTGAAGGCCCGACCCGATGAGGAGGCCGTCGAACTCGGGGCCGCCGACGTCGCCGAGATGTTGGCCATCGTGGAGCGGAACCAGCCCGGACCTTTCCGCCCTCGAACGCATGAACTCGGCCGCTACGTCGGCATTCGACGGGAGGGGCACCTCGTGGCGATGGCCGGAGAGCGGCTGCACCCCACCGGGTGGACCGAGATCAGCGCGGTGTCGACAGACCCGGAGTTCCGTCGGCGCGGCCTCGCATCGCGTCTCGTCCTCGATGTCGCCTTCCACATCCGCGAGCGTGGCGATCGCGCGATGATGCATGCCGCGGCGACGAACGTGAATGCCATCGCGACGTACGAGCGTCTGGGCTTTGCGCTGCGTCGCACGACGACGTTCGCGGGCGTGCGCACTCCCGTCGATGCATCGGTGGCGCGCACGTAGCGCGCCTTAACGCAGAAAGGCCCCGCCGATGGCGGGGCCTTTCTCGCAGACTGCTAAGCAGCCCGCACATGGAAATGGCCACCCAACGTTGGGTGGCCATTTCACTGAAAAGAAGTCCGGCGGTGTCCTACTCTCCCACAGGGTCCCCCCTGCAGTACCATCGGCGC
>NZ_RBXJ01000001.1 GCF_003635115.1 Microbacterium sp. AG1240 | reverse complement strand
CACTATGCGTCGGGCACCACACCATCAAGCACCACGGCGGGTGGAGAGTCACACCGATCCCCGACAGCGGCGGCGCACTCGAATGGGCATCCCCCGGCGGCAGACGATTCATCGTGCGACCAGAACGGAAAGTCCCCGTCTTCCGACCCGCACCCGACCACTATCACCCAACCGAGAGCACCGCACCCTTCTGACCCGCGCCCTCTGACCCGTGCCCATGGTTGGGTCCGCTGCGGCGCGGTGGGCTCGGCGCATTCCTCGCCCGGTCAGGCGTCCGACGGGAGGTTGTCCCGCGCCCACATCGCGGCGCTCGTGCGATCGGCGACCCCGATCTGACGGAAGATGCTGCCCAGGTGCGCCTTGACCGTGCGCTCCGAGATGACCAGCTCGGCACCGATCTGCTTGTTCGCCAACCCTCGAGCCACGAGACGCAGAACCTCCTCCTCCCGCGCGCTCAGGGTCGAACCGCCCGCCGCCCTCTGCGACAGCAGCACACCCGCCACCCGAGGATCGAGCGGCGCATGGCCTTCGCTGACCGACCGCACGGCCGCGCGCAGCACCGCGGGCTCCGCGTCTTTCAGCTGGTATCCCGTCGCGCCGGCCTCGATCGCCCGCCGAACGCGATCGCGATCCGAGAACGACGTCAAGACGAGCACCCGCACGCCGGGCGAGGCGGCGCGCACCGCACGTGTTGCCGCGATGCCGTCCATCACCGGCATCGACAGATCCATCACCACGACGTCCACCGACCCGGGCGAGGCTCCGACGACATCGACCGCCTCCGCCCCGTGGGCCGCGGTCGCGACGACCTCGATGTCACCGTCGGCCGACAGCACCGACACCAGACCCTCCCGCACCATCGCGTGATCATCGACGACGAGCACTCTGATCACGACGCAACACCGCTTCCTGTTTCTGTGGGTGGCACCCTCAGTCTCCATCGGGTGCCCGCGCCCGGAGCCGTCGCGAGAGAGAGCTCGGCGCCGGCGTGCGTGGCGAGATCGCGGAGCACGCGCGTGCCGAGATGCCCGTCACCGGGGTCCCGCTCGACGAGGGCCGGATCGAAACCGCGCCCGTCGTCGGCGATCTCCAGCACCAGCATGTCGTCCTCGTCGCGTACGGCGATCCGCACGGTGCAGGGAGCGGCGTGCGTAACGGCGTTGCGCAGCACCTCCTGACAGACGCGATACAGCAGCCGCTGCCGTTCATCGTCGATGTCGTCGAGCGGGGTGCGCACGTCGAGCTCCACCGTGACACCGCGCGTCCGCACCGTTGCCGTCAGATCGTTCAGCGCGTGCGCGAGCCCCGCGTCGCTCAGGCTCGCGGGGTAGATGTCGACCAGCAGCGACCGGAGCACCCGGATATTGCCCCGCACCGCCCCGGCGACCTCCCGCAGCCGAACGGCCGCGTCGTCGTCGCCGCGGCGGCTCGCCGCATCCGCCGCGCTCTCGGCGGCGAAGCTCGTCGCCACCAACTCCTGCACGGGGCCGTCGTGCAAGGTGCCCGCGATGCGTCGGCGCTCGGCATCGGAGGCATCCACCGCCTGCTGCAACAGCTCCGAGCGCCGCACCTCGCCGCGCCGCAGCCGCGTGAGCAGACCCCACACGATGGGCGAGACCAGCACCGTCAGCAGCAGCAGGCTGCTGGTCGTCACGCCGGCGAACCCTCGCCAGAGCTCCGCCGAGCGGGCGGCGACCGGCTCATACGGCAGATACACCTCGAACAGCAGCTGGCGCCCGTCGGGCGCCCACACGGGTCGATACACCTCGAGCAGCCGGTCGACGTCTTCGAACTCGTTCTCGGCCTCGGAGAGATCCGACACGGCGGCGCGGGTGCTCGGGGTCTCCAGGGCCGCGCGCTGAGCATCGTCGAGCTCGAAGGTGCGACCTATGAGCTGCTGCTCGTCGGCATAGAGCACCCGCCCCTCGGGGTTCCAGATCTTCACGCGCGTGACAGCGGCGCCCAGCACCTGGTCGCGCACGATGCGATCGAAGTCGGCGACCGCGTCGGGGTCGCCGTCGGCCAGCGCGGTCGTCAACGCCGGCCGGATCACCGCGTCTGCCAGCACGTCGGTCACGTTCGCAGCATCGTTGACGGCCTCGCGCTCGGCGAGCCACTGCGCACCGAACGACGCGAGCACTCCGATCGCGATCAGCACCGCGACGAGCCCGCCGAGCAACCGCAGCAGAACCGCCCGTGTCGACAGGGGTCGCACCGACGCTTCGGGGCGCCGGGGCGCGACGAGAACCGTCCACGGCACACGAGGGGCGGATGCTGCGTCGTGATCCACTCAGTCGTCCCCGCCATGGCCGCCGTCGTCGCCGCCGTTGTCCTCGCCGCCGTGACCGCCGCCATCGTGACCGCCACCGTGACCGCCACCGTCGTCGTCGCCACCGTGACCACCGTCGTCGTGGCCGCTGCCGCTGCTGTTCCCGGACTCGTCGCCGCCCCCACCGTCGCCCCCCGATGGCCCACCGCGGTCGTCGCCGGGCTCGGTGCGCTGGTCGCGGGGCACCTCGCCGCCGTTGTCGTCGACCGACGACGGCGAAGGCGCGACCGGCCGCGCGCCCCGGTCGTCGCCGGGCTCGGTGCGCTGGTCGCCGGGCACCTCGCCGCCGGTGTCGTCGGGTGTCGACGTCGGCGACGAGGAGGGGCGCGACGTCGGAGTCGGTGACACCACCTGGCCGGAGGCGGGCACGCGAACGGGCACCGACTCGGCGAACGAGGCATTGCCCCACAGCCCGACGATGGCGGGCACGGCCGCGAGAGCGAGAGCCGCCGCACCGACGAGGATTCGATTCTTCATAGCATCCGTCCTTCGCTCATTGTCACCCGAGCTCACGTGATCGCGAACCACCGGGCCACCTCGACCCACCTTCCTTCCGCGACCGCGGACGCGTCGATCAGACCTTGGTCGTACGACCAAGGTCGCATTGCCGCGTCCCGCGGGTCGACCGGAGAGTCGTCTCAGCTCACCTGACGAAACGAGGCACTCATGGGCATCCACACAATGAAGAGATCCACCGCGATTCTGGCCACGGTCCTGGTCGCAAGCGCCGGCATGCTGTTCGCCGCTCCCGCCGGAGCCAAGACGACCTCGGTCGGCGGCGACTACGCGGTCACCGTGAACGGAACCACCTACAACGCCGCAGCCGGCAAGGAGACCAAACTGCGCGATGTCGCGCTGTCGGGTCCCATCGTCGTCACCGGTCGCAACAACACCTTCACGATCGACCCCGCGACCTTCGGCGTCTACGACTACACGCTCACCGGCGCGCCCGACACGCAGCGCATGGTCGCCGCGCCGACCGTGGTGTTCGCCTCGAAGGTGCCGACCCTCACGGCGGCCCAGCGCGCGGGAGCACGACTGTCACGGCTCGAGGTCAAAGACGACTCGCTGGTCGCGATCCTCGAGACATCGGCCGGCAAGCTCAAGGTGCAGGCGAAAGACGGCGCGCAGGGCGGAATCTTCCAGATGGAGCCTGAGTTCGCCGCCCCCGTCGAGATCGTGCACACGCTGGGCCCGGGCCTGTTCTACTTCGTCAACGAGTTCACCGGCAAGATCAACTTCGGTGACGGCACCGACGCGGTCACCTCGGGAACGGCCGCGCACCAGATGCTTCTCGGAAAAGACAGCCCGCAGGTCGCCACGAAGACCCTGCAGACCGCCACGGTCACGAAGTGGCTCGTGCAGTCCGGTGGACGCATGGGCGGCGTGCTCGGCGAAGACGCCATCGAGCTCTCGGCGGGAGCGACCAACTGCACGAGCAAGTGCCAGGCGCAGAACCGCATCAACGGCTCGCTCCCTGTGCCCCCGAACCCCGGTAACCCCACCCCCATCGGCGGCTGACACCCGCTCCGCGAACCCCCGCCGACCACTCGGCGGGGGTTCGTCGTGCGCGCAGTCGCTCGACATGATGGAGTGATGGATGCTTCCGACGCCCGCGACGGCGAACGCATCGGCACGGTGGCGCGACGGCTCGGAGTATCGGTGCGCACCTTGCACCACTGGGACGCGCTCGGGGTGGCCGGGCCGTCGGGTCGCAGCGCGAACGGGTATCGCAGCTACCTCCCGGCCGACGTGGCGCGCCTGCGGCGGGTGCTGCTGTTCCGTGAGCTGGGGGTCGCGCTGCACGACGTGTCCGCGTTGCTGACCGCCGATGCCGCGAAGCGCCGGGCCGAGCTCGCCCGCCGACGCTCCGCGATCGTCGACAAGATCGCGGAGCTGCAGAACCTGGTGGACGATGTCGACCGGCTCGTCGCGGCCGACCGAGAGGGTGTGCTCCTCGACGAGGCGGAGCAGACCGAGGTCTTCGGTGCGGCGTGGGACTCCGGATGGAGTGCCGCCGCACGCGAGATGTGGGGTGACACCGCCCAGTGGGCCGAATACTCCGAAAGATCGGCCGGCCGCTCGGCCGACGACTGGCGCGACGTCACCGGGGCGATGAACGACGCGATCGCCGCCCTCGCGGCGGCGAAACGCCGCGGCATCGTGCCGGGCAGTGACACGGCGAACGTTCTTGCGGAGCGCCACCGCGCCGCCCTCGGGGAGTACTTCCACTGCACCGTGTCGATGCACGTGCTGGTCGCGAGACGCTACGTCACCGAACCCGGGTTCGCGGCGACCTTCGACGACGAGGAGCCGGGGCTCGCCGCGTGGGTGGGAGAGGTCGTCGAGGCCAACGCGAGAGCGCACGGCGTCGACCCGGCGACGGCGAACTGGGAGTGATCGGCCGCGCGTGGCCCGTTCAGCGCAGAACGCGCAGTGCGACGTCGATGACCTCGGCGCTCGGCACGTGCAGAGCTTCAGCCGCCGTGAGACCGGTCTCGGCGAGATAGGCGTCGACGAAGCGGTTTCCGACCGCGTACCCGGCGGCGGTCGGCAGTCCGACGGGCGTGCCGCCGAAAAGCGAGGCGGCCTCGTCGCCGTGCACCCACGCGGCGAAGTTGTGCATCCCGCCCACGTCGAGACCGGTGACTACCTTGTCGAACACCGCTTCGTCCGCGAGGTGGGGGACGCCGAACGGGGTGTACCCGAGATCGCCGTACAGCTGCCGGGCGAAGGCATCGGCCAGTCCCTCCGACACGACCTGCTCCCCGACGACGACCGTCGCCGGATCCCACACGACGCCACCCGGCGCGTAGCGAAGATTGTGCTGCAGTTCGTGGACGGCGGCGGCTTCGAGACGGTCAAGGTTCTCGTCGGTGGGCCAGAGCGTGATCGAGATGTATCC
This sequence comes from Microbacterium sp. AG1240, assembly GCF_003635115.1. Taxonomy (GTDB): domain Bacteria; phylum Actinomycetota; class Actinomycetes; order Actinomycetales; family Microbacteriaceae; genus Microbacterium. Next base: position 1,791,461 of record NZ_RBXJ01000001.1, on the reverse strand, counting down.
CGTCACACTCCCGTTGCCGCTGAACCCGCGCGAGGGCCCCATGAAGTACGCGGCACCGGGGTCACCGAGCATCAGCAGGAACGTGATGTCGGGAACCGTGATGCCCGGCGTCGCGGCCGTCTGGGTGTCGAGCGCCTCCCGCAGCGCGCGTTCCGTGCGCCCCCACGCGTCGGCGTCCACGAGCCGCGACAGGGCGTCACGCACCTCCGCCGCGCGCTCGTCGACGGGAAAGCCCGAGCTCATCGCGTGGAGAGCGACGAGGTCGACCTCCCCGGGGAAGTATCGGAACATACCCTCCATCGGCGTGAGCACGCCGCGGAGCACCTCCGCCCGCTGGGAGGGGCTGGCATCCAGAACCGATGCAATACCCCGGGCCGTGTCGAGAACCGTGATCGTCATGCCGCTCACGGTAAAGCCTGACGTCGCGTCAGGGTCAAGAAGCCCTCGCGGTCGTAGGGTGGCCGAGACGAAAGGACGCCGATGTCCCCTTCCGAAGACTTCCCCTACCCGACCCGCCCACCGCGCAGCACCCCGGAATCGAGGCGGGGTGTGCCGCCGAAGCCGCGTCAGGAGACCGCGCCCGGCATGCTCATCGACCGCGACCAGGAGATCGAGACGCGCGCCGGTCGCACGGTGCAGGCCGACGTCTACCGCCCCGAGTCGGGCGAACCCGCCGGGGTGATCATCGCCTGGTCGCCCTACGGCAAGCACGACCCCGCGCCCATCGGTCAGATCTACCCGACCAGCGGGGCGAAACCCGAGTGGATGAGCGGACTCACCACGTTCGAGGGCCCCGACCCCGTCTTCTGGGTGCCGCGTGGGTACGCGCTGGTCATCGCCGACATCCCCGGCACCTGGTACGCGAAAGGACCGGCCTCGTACGCATCGCCGGAGGAGGCCGAGGACTTCGCCGACCTCATCGAGTGGGCGGGCACCCGACCCTGGTCGAACGGCAGAGTCGGCCTCACCGGCGTCTCCTACCTCACCGTCGCGCAGTGGCGGGTGGCCGGCCTCACCCCGCCGCACCTTGCGGCCATCAACCCCTGGGAGGGCTGGAGCGACACCTATCGCGAGGTGGCGCGGCACGGCGGCATCCCCGAGACCTCGTTCTGGCCCTACATCTGGGAACGGTGGGGTGCCGCGACGGGCGAGATCGAAGACCTCGAACGCGAAGACCGCGAGCATCCGTTCTTCGACGACTTCTGGGCGTCGAAGGCGGCTGACCTCGAGGCTGTCACCGTGCCGGCGTTCGTCGTCGCCTCGTGGACCGACCAGGGGCTCCACACCCGCGGCACGCTCGAAGGGTTCCGTCGGATCTCATCACCGCAGAAGTGGCTGTACGTGCACGGCGCGAAGAAGTGGGCGGAGTACTACCGTCCCGAGATGGTCGAGATGCAGGCGCAGTTCTTCGACCACTTCCTGCTCGAGAAGTCATCCGGTCTCGAGTCGTGGCCCCGCGTGCGCGTCGAGCTGCGCGAGCACTACGGCGTCGGGTCGTTCGTCGACGGTGCCGACTGGCCTCTGCCGGAGGTCGAATACCGTGCGCTGCACCTCGATGCCGCGACGGGCGCGATGCGCCACGACCTCGTGTCTGCGGAGGCGACCGCGTCGTACCACGGCCTCGGCGACCCGTTCCTGCCCGAGCGGGTCGTCTTCGAGCACCGCTTCGCCGACGCGGTGGACGTCGTGGGCCACGCCCGGGCGATCCTGCACGTGGAGGCCCCCGACGCATCCGACATGGACATCTTCGTCGGACTGTTCAAGCGAGACGCGCATGGCGAGATCGTGCCGTTCGCGTACTACGCCCAGTTCGAAGACGGACCCGTAGCGCTCGGCTGGTTGCGCGCCTCACACCGTGAACTCGACGTCGAACGCTCGACCGAGTACCTCCCCGTGCTCGCGCATCGCCGAGCCCTCCCTCTCGAGGAGGGGCATCCCACACGGGTGGAGATCGAGATCCTGCCCTCGGGAACCCGGTTCGCGGCGGGGGACAGTCTCGTCTTCGTCGTGCAGGGGCATGACATCAAGCACTATCCGAAGCCGCTCGTCCACGCCCGGCACGAGACCGATATCAACCGCGGGCCCCAGATCGTCCACACCGGCGGACGGTACGACGCGCAGCTCGTGATCCCGATCAGGGGAGCCTGACTCAGCGCCCGTCGACGATCGACATGAACCCCGCGAACGCGAAGAGTCCGGGCACGACGTAGAGCGAGGTTCGGAAGACGTACCACGCGATCGCGGCGACGATCGGCCCCATGCCCGTCTGCCGGTTGCGCACCGTGAGACGTCGTCCGTCGTTGCCGATCACGGGATCGGGCGGCGTCCACGGCACCCCCGGACGATCGAGCGCCGCTTTCACGGCGGCGAGGGCGAACGGCACGTCCTGCCCGGGCACGCGCTCGTCGAGGTAGTGCCGCGCCTTCGACGTCACGCGGGGCACGACCTCCTCCAGTGCGGAGCTCACACGCTCCCAGTGCTCGACGTCGAAGAAGTCGACGCCGGGCGCGGTGAAGAACACCAGGGTGTCGTCGACGATCTCGACGTTGTACGCGCTCGCGTGATCGACGAGGGCAGCCATGAGATCGGGAGTGAGCACGTAGAGCGCGTCCTGCCCGTACTGCGCGGGGGAGTAGACCCGGAACCAGCGGTCGAAGTCGCCCTCGAGCGAGAGACGCTGCCCGCGGTCGACCCCCGCGGGCAGGTCGGTGCCGACACCGTTGTTCGAGGTCGCATCGAGAATCAGGTGCGGCAGGGGTGCGGAGAGTCTCACCGCGATGTACTGCCACTCGGTAGCTCGCGGCCCGCGTGCCTTGAGCACGCCGAACTCGGCGCCGCGCGCCGCGAAGCGCGGATACGCGCGCACCCCGACGCTGGAGCTGGTGATGAGGGCCGAGAACGTCGCCCGCTCGCTGGGGCGCGGCTCGTACCCGTTCGCGAGCGCCGTCAGGGTGCGCCGCCACTCCTTCAGCCGTGCCCGCGCCGAGGGCGGACGTTTCGTCGCCCGGTACAGCAGCACGGTGCCGATCAGCCAGACCGCGAGGATCGGCATCGTCACGCTCAGCACGGCGACGTCGCGGGAAGCCAGCTGGCCGTCCTGCACCGCGTCGACCTGCACGCCGATGGCCATGAAGACCACGAACATGTACCAGAGCAGCAGGCAGTTGTTGACGTGCAGCAGCACCTGGCGCTTCGTCGGAGACCAGCTCGGCCGGGTCTCGCGCCGCACGGTCGCCATCGCCTCGGCGACCTCGTCGGGCGGCGCGGTCATCCAGCGCAGGTCCATGCGGCCAGTCAACCAGCATCCGGATGCTGCGCCCGCCCACGCGCCCGTGGTGGGGGAGTGCGAAGGCCCGCGCCCGAACGAGGTAGCCGGAGTATGTTCGGGGCATGACTCACCGCAGTCCGACCGAGGAGCCCGGCGGGGCCGACGAGATCGCCGCGGCGCACGACGCGCTCGCCGACGAAGAGCACGGCGGAGACGCCCGTCATCGTTCGCTCGACACGCACGGCCGGCCGTCGACGGTCGACGACCCGTCGTCGATCGACTGACCGCGCGTCACAGCCTGTCGGCCTTCGCCTCGAGCACCGATCGCTGGGCGGCGCTGCGCACCAGCGACGCCGCGGCGCGCAACTCTGAGCGTGCTTCGTCGAGGCGACCCACTCGCGCCAGCAGCTCGCCGCGCACGCTCGGCAGCAGGTACGACCCGCGGAACGCGGCGTCGTCGATCTCCTCGACGAGCGCGAGAGCCTCAGCCGGCCCGGTCGCCATCGACACGGCCACGGCGTGGTTGAGGTCGACCACCGGATTCGGGGCGATGCGGCCCAGCGTCTCGTAGAGCAGCACGATCCTCGCCCAGTCCGTCGCCTCAACGCTCGGCGCGATCGCGTGGCACTCGGCGATCGCGGCCTGCAGCGCGTACGGTCCGCGTGCCGTGCGTCGGGCGGCCGCCACCGCATCGGCTCTCCGCAGCACGCTGACCGCTCGGACGATCTGCCCGTGGTCCCACCTCCGGCGATCCTGATCGGCGAGCAGGATGGGCGTGCCGTCGGGCGTCTCCCGCGCGGCGAACCGCGACCGCTGGAACTCCATCAGGGCGACCAGCGCGAGCGGTTCGGGTTCACGGGGGAGAAGGCTCGCCACGACGCGGCCGAGTCGGATCGCCTCGTCGGCGAGGTCGGGGCGCACCCACCTCTCGCCGCCGGTCGCGGCGTACCCCTCGGTGAACACGAGATAGACCACTCCGAGCACGGCCGTCAGGCGCGCCGCCCAGTCACCGGGCCCGGGCGTCTCGAAGGGCACCCGGGCGGCGGCGAGCGTCTTCTTCGCCCGCGTGATCCGAGCCTGCACCGTCGACACGGTGGTCAGCAGCATCCGTGCGATCTCCTCGGTCGTCAGTCCCGCGACGACCCGTAGCGTCAGCGCGACCTGCGACTCGCGGGAGAGCGCCGGGTTGCACGCCGTGAAGACCAACCGCACGATGTCGTCGTCGATCGGCTGCCATTCGTCGGCGGTCGCCTCGTCGAGGGTCAGAGCGATCGCGGCATGGCGGTCGTCGAGACGCCCGCTGCGCCGCCACGCATCGACCGCGCGACGCTTCGCGACCGCCGTGAGCCACGCGCCGGGGTTCGCCGGGATCTCGCGGTCCCACGACGCCAGCGCCTCGACGACCGCCTCCTGCGCGACGTCTTCGGCGAGGCCGAGATCACCGGTCGCCTTGGCGACCGAGGCCACGATCCGCGCGCCCTCGATGCGCCAGACGGCCTCGATCGTGCGCCGTGCGTCGGTCATGGATCACGCCGTACCGGAGGCGGGACGCCACTCCTTCTCCTTCTGGACGTACTCGTTGTCGGCGTAGTCCGCGAAGTCGCTCTCGTCGGTGACGCGGCGCACCTCGAGCTTGTTCCCGGCGGTGAGCGGGGCGCGCTTGGCCCACTCGAGCGCCTCCTCGGCCGTGGCGGTCTGGATGATCCAGAAGCCGTTGAAGAGCTCGTGGATCTCCCCGTAGGGGCCGTCGCTGACGACGGGCGACTCGCCGGCGAAGTCGACGACGTAGCCCGGCTCGGGCGCGAGGCCGTCGCCCGACACCATGACCCCTGCCGTGATCATGGCCTCGTTGTAGGCGCCCATTGCGTTGATGACGGCCTCGAAGTCCATCTCGGCGTACGCGTCGGCCGCCTGCTGGGTGGCCCGCATGATCAGCATGTGCTTCATCGTTCTCTCCTCGCTCGGTGGGATCCCGCATCCCTCTCACTATCGCGTCGAACGGCGAGCGTGGGAATCGACATCTGCTCGGGATCTTTCTCCGCAGCGACCGCAGCCGACCCTGAGCAACGTCTGAGGATCCGGCCGCAAGGATGCTGAGCGATATATCGTTGAGTATCGCTGAGTCCTCTCCGGGCCCGGCCCACACAGGAGGTTCATCATGAGCAATCCCTTCAGCAGCGACGCCTTCGGCGGAGCCGGCCGCGGACGCGGCGCCGGTCAGGGTTGGCCGTTGAACGGCATCTGGGAAGCAATGGAGCAGTTCGGCAAGCAGTTCGAGCAGAAGGTCGGCGGTGGCAGCACCCGCGTGGGTCGCGGCGACGTCCGCGCCGCCGTTCTCGCGCTCCTCGCCGAGAAGCCCATGCATGGCTACCAGATCATCCGCGAGATCGAAGACCGCAGCGGCGGCAGCTGGAAGCCGAGCCCCGGCTCGGTGTACCCCACGCTGCAGCTCCTCGCCGACGAGGGCCTCATCCTCGCCACCGAGTCCGAGGGCCGCAAGACCTACTCGCTCACCGAAGAGGGCCGCGACGTGGCCGGCGCCGACAGCGACCGCACGGCTCCCTGGGAAGCGACCGGATCCCGCGAGAACCTTCGCACCGGCGCCCTTCCCAAGGCCGGCGTCGATCTCGCTCAGGCAGTCGCCCAGGTCGGGCGCTCCGGCAACCCCGAGCAGGTGAAGCAGGCGGTCGACGTGCTCGACGAGGCACGCCGTAAGATCTTCTCCATCCTCGCCCAGGGCTGACGCTGCACCGATCGACCGGGTGCCCAGGGCACGCCGGCGTCAAGGAGATCTCATGGCTGACGCCGGCGACCTGAGCGCCCGCTATCGACGGATCACGCGGTTCGCCGCGCGCTACCTCGTGCAGGCGTGGTGGTTCGAGCTGTTCCTCCCGAGACTCGGGCTCTCACGCATCTCGGCTCGCAACCGCACGAAGCGCCTGCAGAACATCGCACGGCGCTTCCACGGGCTCGCGGTCGACCTGGGTGGCCTCATGATCAAGGTCGGGCAGTTCATGTCGTCGCGTCTCGACGTGCTGCCGCCCGAGATCACGAAGGAGCTCGAAGGTCTGCAGGACGAGGTGCCCGCCGTGCCCTTCGCCCAGATCCGCGCGCTGGCCGAGGCCGAGCTCGGGGTGTTGCTCGACCGGGCGTTCGCATCGGTCGATCCGACGCCGCTGGCCGCGGCATCCCTCGGCCAGGCCCACCGGGCGACCCTCGCGCCCGGCGACGCGGAGGAGACCGGGCTCACCGGAGTCGTCATCAAGATCCAGCGCCCCGGCATCGACCAGGTCGTCGACGTCGATCTGCGCGCGCTGCGACAGGTCGCCCGATGGCTGAGCCGCGTGCGCCTCGTGTCCGACCGGGTCGACATGCACGCCCTCGTCGAGGAGTTCGCGCACACGAGCCTCGAGGAGATCGACTACCTGCACGAGGCGGCCAACTCCGAACGGTTCGCGAACGACTTCGCCGGCGACGGGCGCGTCACGGTGCCCGAGATCGTCTGGGAGCGCACCACCCGTCGCGTGCTCACCCTGGAAGACGTCACCGCGATCAAGATCACCGACGTCGCCGCACTGCGCGCCGCCGGCATCGACCCCGCCGAGGTCGCGATCGAGTTCGCCTCGGTCATGTTCGATCAGCTGTTCGCGGACGGCTTCTTCCACGCCGATCCGCACCCCGGCAACATCTTCGTCACCCCGAACGAGCCCGACCCGACGACGGGTCGCGCCTGGCACCTCACCTTCATCGATTTCGGCATGATGGGCGAGGTACCCGAAGGACTCCGCCGCGGACTCCGGCGCCTGCTGATCGCCGCCGCCTCCCGCGACGGGAAGGGCCTCGTCGACGGCATCCGCGATGTCGGCGTGCTTCTGCCGTCGGCTGACACCGCCGAACTCGAGCGCGCGATGACCCAGCTCTTCGCCCGCTTCGGGGGAATGGGCTTCGCCGAGCTGCAGGAGGTCGACCCCCGGGAGTTCCGCGCGTTCGCCGTCGAGTTCGGCGACGTGGTCAGGTCGCTGCCGTTCCAGCTGCCGGAGAACTTCCTCCTCATCATCCGGGCGATGTCTCTCGTCTCGGGCAACTGCAGCGCGCTCGACCCCGCTTTCAACATCTGGGACGCCGTCGAACCCTACGCCAACCGCCTGATCCGCGAAGAGGGTGGCAACGTGGTGCAGGGCTTCGCGAGGGAGGCGGTGTCTCTCGCCGGACTCGCCGCGCGTCTGCCGCGGAGGTTCGACGACCTCGCGACCCGTATCGAAGACGGCCGCATCGCCGTCCAGACCCCGAAGCTTGATCGGCGCATCGGCTCGCTCGAACGCATGGGGCGGCGCATCGTCTCGGCCGTGCTCTTCTCGGCCCTCCTCATCGCCGGTGCTGTGCTGCGGGTCGACGACGCCGCGTTCGGCACGGTGCTGATGTCGATCTCGGTCGTCCCGCTCCTGCACGCCCTCTTCGCCGGGTTCACGAACCGCCGCGGCCCGAGCTAGCAGCCCGGCGCGACCGCGGCCGACTCGCGGGGACCGAGGGTCCCCGTCTTTCGTCGTGCGATGACGATGTCGGCGATCCGTTACTGTAATGAGAACCGTTATCAGTAACACGACAGGGTCCCGTGTCATCTTCGCTCTCCTCCTCCGCCGTCGGTGCGGGCGATCTCGTGCAACCCGGCGCCCTGGCCGCCATGCGCCGACTGCGCCGTCGAGCGCGAGCGTGGGTCATCATCCTGGCCGCCGCCACGCTCGCCTCGGCGATCCTCGCGGCCGGCATCGGACCCGTTCCGATTGCACCCGGGGTCGTCGTCGACGTCGTCCTCACCACGTTGTCGGGGGGCGAGACGGCGGGCCCCGCCGGGGCGATCGTGTGGAGCACACGACTGCCGCGCATCGCCATGGCCATCGTGGCGGGCGCCGTCCTCGCCACCGCGGGCGCCGTCTTCCAGGCCCTGTCGCGAAACGGCCTCGCCGACCCCTACCTGCTCGGCATCAACTCCGGCGCCTCGACGGGCGCCGCGCTCGTCGCTCTCGTGTTGGGGAGCGGAAGCGCCCTCCTATTCTCGTTCGGCGCGCTCGTCGGGGCGGTCGGAGCGATCGCCTTGGTGTTGGCTCTGGCGGGTACCGCCGCCGCGCGCGGCCCCTACCGACTCGTCCTCGCGGGACTCGCCGTCGGCTACGCCCTGAACGCCGTCACCAGCTTCCTCATCTTCTCCAGCGACTCTCCCGAGGCAGCACGGTCGGTGCTCTTCTGGCTTCTCGGTTCTCTCGCCGCCGTTCAGCCCCTCTCGCTCGCCGTCGCGGCGGTCTTCGCCGTCGTGGGACTTACGGCGGCGATGGTCGCCGCACCCGCGATCGACGCCCTCGCTTCCGGTGACGACTCCGCCCGCTCGGCGGGCATCGAGCCGGAACGGGCGCGGATCGTCATGATGGCGGCCACGAGCGCGGTGGTCGGCATCGTGGTCGCCGCGGTCGGCGGCATCGGATTCATCGGGCTGGTCGTCCCGCACCTCGCCCGACGGCTCGTCGGCGCACGCCACCGTCTCGTCCTGCCCGCGTCAGCGCTCCTCGGCGCCCTCCTGCTGGTGGCCGCCGACACCATCGCGCGCACCGCATACGCGCCGCAGGAAATCCCGGTGGGCGTGATCACCGGGGTCATCGGCGGCCCGCTCCTGCTCATTCTTCTGCGCTCCCGCGCCGGTACCTCATCCGCGTCACCTCGCCACCCCCGGTGGCACCGCTCGAAAGGAACCACCTCATGAAACCCCCTCGCCTCTTGGCTCTGACCGCGACGATGCTCGCGCTGGGTGTGACCCTCACCGCCTGCGCGGCCGGAGCGAGCGCCGGAGTCGCGCCGAGCCGTTCGGATGCTGCGGACGCCTTCCCGGTCAGCATCCAGAACTGCGGATCGGAGCTCACCCTCGAGCACGCTCCGCAGCGCATCGTCCTGGTCAACAGCGACGCCCTCGCGAACCTGGAGGCATTGGACGCCGTCGACCGTGTCGTCGCCGTCACCTCGCAGCCGGAGGAGGGACTGTACGAGCAGGCGACCTACGACCGGCTCGCCTCGTCGACGGTGCTGACGGCGGAGAAGAACGCGACCGGGGGTTCGGTGGTATCCCAGGAGAGCATCCTCGGCGCCGAACCCGACCTGGTGATCGCACCGGAGAACGCGGTCGACGTCGACGCTCTCGCCGCCGCGGGCGTCCCCGTCTACACGCCCTCGGCCTACTGCCTGAACCCGTCGGCCGAGGGGTCGCCGACGGCGACCTTCGACCGGGTGTGGGGCGAGCTGCGCGATTACGGCACGGTCCTCGGTGAGGAGTCGAAGGCGCAGCAGGCCATCGTCGAGGCGCAGCAGCAGATCGCCTCACCCGCACCTTCGGCAGGCTCGGCCGCCGCGGTGTACGTCTCCTCCGGGGGCAGCGTCATCTCGCCGTACGGTGCCGCGAGCATGGTGACCCCGGTGTTCCAAGCAGCGGGCCTCACGAATGTCTACGCCGACGTCCCCGATCGGGTGTTCGACGTGAACGTCGAGGACCTCGTCGCGCGCGACCCGGAGACGGTGGTCGTGCTGTACTCCGGCACCGACGCCGAGAGCGCGGTCGAGGCGTTCCGGGAGGCCCCCGGTGTGGGCGAGATGACCGCCGTCCGTTCTGGCCGCGTCGTCGCGCTGCCGTTCTCGTACACCGATCCGCCCTCGGTGCTCAGCGTGCGCGGACCGCAGGAGCTGGCAGACCGGCTCGCGGCTCTCGGATGATCCGCGCGCGGGCCATCACCGTCGGTGTCGGTGACCGCGTCCTTCTCGGCGGCGATCGTCCGATCGATCTGACCGTGCACGACGGTGAGGTGCTCGGCATCGTCGGTCCGAACGGAAGCGGCAAGAGCACGCTGCTGCGCGCGCTCTTCCGTGCGATGCCGTTGCGCGCGGGTCGCGTCGAGATCGACGGCGACGACCTCGCTCGGCTCCGCCGCCGTGAAATATCCGCGCGGATCGCCTTCGTGGGCCAGCACTCCGCCTCGGATCAGGCGGGCACGGCGGCGGACGAGGTGAGGCTGGGTGCGGATGCCCGCCGCGGCACGCACGCACGCGGCGACGTCGATCGGCGTGTGCTCGAGGCCCTCGCCCTGGTAGATCTCGTCGACGCGGCGCCCGTCGCGCTCACGAGCCTCTCCGGCGGCGAACGACAACGGGTGGCGCTCGCACGGGCTGCCGCGCAGGGGGCCGATCACGTGCTCCTCGACGAACCGACGAACCACCTCGACATCCGCCATCGGCTCGATCTCCTCGGCGCGGTCCGCCGCATCGCACGGACGGCCGTCGTCGTGCTGCACGACCTCGACCTGGCGGCCCGGTTCTGCGATCGCGTGATCCTGCTCGATGACGGCCTGATCGTCGCCGCCGGAACGGCGGCGGAGGTTCTCACCCCCGCGCAGCTCGAGCCGGTGTACCGAGTGCGCACCACCGTGCACCACGACGGCGGCCGGCTCCGTCTCGCCTTCGACCCTCTTTCCGACTCACCTCTTCTTGAAAGGACGACCCCATGACCGACACGACCACAGCCTCCACCGCCCCCGCGGTGAGGGATACGGCCCTGGAGCTCTCGCGACGCTGGGACGCCCAGCAGACGGGTTACATCCGTCACCGGTCGGAGCGGTTCGCGACGATCGCGCGGGTGGTGGCGGGCGTGACCGCCGGCATCGCCGCACCCCGAGTGCTCGACCTCGCCGGGGGCACCGGGTCGCTCGGGCGGGCCGTGCTCGCGGCCGTTCCGGGCGCGCAGGTCGTCATCGCCGACAAAGACCCCGTCCTCATCGGGATCGCCCGTGACGCGGCCTCCGGCGATGACCGCATCACTGTCGCGGAGGTCGATCTGGGTCGACCCGACTGGATGCAGCACCCGCAGGTCGCGGGAGCATCGTTCGACGCGGTGGTGAGCTCGACCGCGCTGCACTGGTTGCGGCCCGCGGTGCTTGTCGACGTCTACTGGGCGGTGTCGACGCTTCTTCGTCCGGGGGGAGTGCTGCTCAACGGCGACCATCTCCTGTATGACGCGCGTCACGAGTCCACGCTGTTCGCGGTGGCCGCCGCAGACGACCAGCTCATGCAGACGTCGACCTTCGGGGGCGACGTCGACACCTGGGACCAGTGGTGGGAGGCCGTGGGTGACGAGCCGCGCTACGCCGACGCCCTCGCGCGTCGCGCCGCGGTGTGGGGGGACGACCTTCGCGACGCGCCGCCGAAGGTGACCCTGGCCTTCCACCTGGAGACTCTCCGCAGCGCCGGGTTCTCGGAGGCGGGAACGGTCTGGCAATACCTCGACGATCACGTCGTCTACGGCGTGCGATGACGGGCTGACACACACGAAGGGCGCCGACGAATCACGTCGGCGCCCTTCGGGAAGATGCTGCGGAGGTCAGTACCAGCCCACGGACTGCGAATGGCCCCACGCCCCGCACGGAGTGCCGTAGCGGCCGGAGATGTAGCCGAGACCCCACGAGATCTGCGTGGCGGCGTTGGTCTGCCAGTCGGCGCCCGCGCTCGACATCTTGCTGCCGGGGAGCGCCTGGGGGATGCCGTACGCACCACTGGAGCGGTTCATGGCCTGGTAGTTCCAGCCCGACTCCTTGTTCCAGAGCGAGACGAGGCACGAGTACTGGTCGTCGCCCCACCCGCGCGCCTGGACCATGCCGTACGCGGTCGCCTTCGCGCCCGCGGGGCTGTTGTCGCCGCCGGTGCCGCCGGACGGGATCGGAGCGGCGGGCGCCGATGCCGACGACGAGCCGGTCGACGACGAGGACGCCGACGACGAAGACGACGTCGAGACGGGGGCGGATGCTGCGGCCTCGGCCGCTTCCGCGGCGGCGGCCTCCTCGGCCTCGATGCGGGCCTGCTCGGCGGCCGCCTCTTCTTCGGCCTTCTTCGCCGCAGCGCCGTCGAGGCTTCCGCGGAGCTGGTTCACGCGGGAGTCGACCGAGGCGATGAGCGCGGTGACCTCTTCGGTGATGGAGGGGACGAGGGGTGCCGGGAGCGCGTCGGCGGCGTCGAGGCGCGCGGCGGCCTCTTCGAGGGCCGCGGTGTCGACCGAGGTGTCGGGCTCGCCGATGTCGAGACCCGACGCGGCGATGTCGGCCTGCACGCTCGCGGCGGCGGAGGTGACCGATGCGGCCGCCTCGACGGCTTCGTCGGCGGCCACGGTCTCCTCGGGGACGGCGGCCGCGACGGTCGCCTTGAGCGGCGCCGAGTAGGCGGAGTACGACACGAGGGAGAAGGTCGGCGTCGATGCGCCGGCCTCCGCCTGGGCCAGAGCCGACGGCGCGGTCGAGGCGAACGCTGCGGCGGCGACGATGCCGAACGCGAGGCCCGAAGCGACGACCGCGCGGCGGTGGTGCGAGCGGCGATCGGCGGCGCGACGGGTGCGACGGGTGGCGGTGGACGGCGTGTTCGAGTGCATAAAACCAGTTCCGTATGGGGGCTCCGCGCTCGACGCGCGGCGTGCGGCATCCGTTCTCGCGGACACAAATCCGAGAGTCTGGCACGGCCTTCCTGGGCGGTTCCTGGACGTCGCGCGCAAGAAAGGCCAGATCAGGGGGCGCGCGAGACCTCTATCGGGCATCGGGCGTACCCTGTGGACGTGCCCGAATCGCCCCCGCCGCAGACCGCGCGGGCACAGCTGGCAGCCCTCGCCGCGCACGTCGATCGCCCCCTCGTCGAGGGCCTTCCGAGAGTCGTCGATCCGCGCCCCGCGGCGGTGCTCATGCTCTTCGGAGTGCTCGACGCGCTGCCCAGCGATCACGATGCGCAGGCCCGCGCCGTCTCGCGCGATCTCGACGTGCTGCTTCTCTCACGAGCCGCCACGCTGCGCGCCCACCCCGGTCAGGTCGCGTTCCCGGGCGGGCGGGTCGACCCCGGCGACGAGAGCGTCGTGGCGGCGGCGCTCCGCGAGGCCGAGGAGGAGACGGGCCTGGATCCGGCCGGCGTCGAGGTGCTCGGCACCCTCGGTCGCGTTCCGCTCGAATTCTCGCGCCACCTCGTGACACCCGTGCTGGCGTGGTGGCAGCATCCGTCGCCCGTCCGAGTGGTGGACGTGGCCGAATCCGCCGACGTCTTCCGCGCGCCGGTCGCCGACCTGCTCGACCCCGCCCGTCGAGGATCGACGGTGATCCGCCGAGACGGTCACGAGTGGCGAGGGCCGGCGTTCCTCGTTCCGCATGCCACCGGTGAGCACCTGGTGTGGGGCTTCACGGCCATGCTTCTCGACGGGTTGTTCGACCGTCTCGGTTGGACCGAACCGTGGGATGCGGCGAAGGAACTGCCGCTCGAGCTCCCGTCCTGAGGAACATCGCGGTCGACCGGGGCGTTCTGGTACCGTAGAACGTCACTCTCGTGACTCGTTTGGCATGTCTGCGATCGGGTCTCAGTGACAGAACGACAATCCGCTTTGCTTCGGCACGTACTCGCGCGCGTCGGAGCCCGACACCCAACCCTCTAGGACAACCCACTACATGACTACCGCAACGACCGCCCCGGCCACCAAGCAGGTCGCGATCAACGACATCGGATCTGCTGAAGACTTCCTGGCCGCGGTCGAACTGACCCTGAAGTTCTTCAACGACGGCGACCTCATCGAAGGAACCGTCGTGAAGATCGACCGCGACGAGGTGCTCCTCGACGTCGGTTACAAGACCGAGGGTGTCATCCCCTCGCGCGAACTTTCCATCAAGCACGACGTCGACCCGAACGAGGTCGTCAACGTCGGCGACCACGTCGAGGCCCTCGTTCTCCAGAAGGAGGACAAGGAAGGCCGTCTGATCCTGTCGAAGAAGCGCGCTCAGTACGAGCGTGCCTGGGGCGACGTGGAGAAGATCAAGGAGACCGACGGTGTCGTCACCGGTTCGGTCATCGAGGTCGTCAAGGGTGGCCTCATCGTCGACATCGGCCTGCGTGGCTTCCTCCCGGCGTCGCTCATCGAGCTGCGTCGCGTCCGCGACCTGACGCCGTACCTCGGCCAGGAGATCGAGGCGAAGATCCTCGAGCTCGACAAGAACCGCAACAACGTCGTGCTCTCGCGCCGCGCCCTGCTCGAGCAGACGCAGTCCGAGTCGCGCACCACGTTCCTCAACAACCTCCACAAGGGCCAGGTCCGCAAGGGCACGGTCTCGTCGATCGTCAACTTCGGTGCGTTCGTCGACCTGGGCGGCGTCGACGGTCTGGTTCACGTCTCCGAGCTCTCGTGGAAGCACATCGAGCACGCGTCCGAGGTCGTCGAGGTCGGCCAGGAGGTCACCGTCGAGATCCTCGAGGTCGACCTCGACCGCGAGCGCGTGTCGCTCTCGCTCAAGGCGACGCAGGAAGACCCGTGGCAGGTGTTCGCCCGTACCCACGCGATCGGTCAGATCGCGCCGGGCAAGGTCACCAAGCTCGTTCCGTTCGGTGCGTTCGTCCGCGTCGCAGACGGCATCGAGGGCCTCGTTCACATCTCGGAGCTCTCCGGCAAGCACGTCGAGCTCGCAGAGCAGGTCGTCTCGGTCGGCGAAGAGGTCTTCGTCAAGGTCATCGACATCGACCTCGAGCGTCGCCGCATCTCGCTGTCGCTCAAGCAGGCCAACGAGTCGGTCGACCCCAACGGCACCGAGTTCGACCCGGCCCTCTACGGCATGGTCACCGAGTACGACGAGCTCGGCGAGTACAAGTACCCCGAGGGCTTCGACCCGACGTCGGGTGTCTGGCTCGAGGGCTTCGACGAGCAGCGCGAGAAGTGGGAGCAGGACTACGCGGCTGCCCAGGCTCGCTGGGAGTCGCACAAGGCTGCGGTCGCCAAGGCGATCGAGGCCGAGGCGAACGCCCCCGCGTCGACCGGCACCGACTTCGGCGCCGGCACCGGTTCGTCGTTCACCTCGGAGTCGTCCTCGGCCGGCACCCTGGCCGACGACGAGGCCCTCGCCGCACTGCGCGAGCGTCTCTCCAGCCGCTGAGCTGAATCGCAACGCTGAAGCGGGTCGGAGCCTCCGGGTTCCGGCCCGCTTCGGCGTTACCGCACGTCGCCGAGCGGATGCCGTCGACGTGCGCCGTGTCGGAGGCCGGGCCTATCGTGACCCCATGCCCGAAGGCGACAGCGTGTTCCGTCTCGCCGCGCGCCTGCGCGCAGCATCCGAGGGCCACGTCGTGGACGACGGCGAGCTGCGGTCGGGGGCCTCGGCTGGTGAGCGCGTCGCGGCGGCGCGGATCGACTCCTACGACACGCACGGCAAGAACCTGCTGACCCGTTTCGATACGGGCGTCACCCTGCACACGCACCTGCGGATGCAGGGGAGCTGGACCGTGACCGCTCGCGGCCGTCGGGTGCCGCAGCGCATCGCGCACCAGGTGAGGGTACGGCTGCGGCTCGACGACGGGCGCACCCTGTGGGGGATCGACGTCCCCGTCGTGCGGCTGCTGCCGACCGCGCGGGAGGCCGACGTGGTCGGCCGACTCGGACCCGACCCGCTCCGAGACGACTGGGACGCCGCCGAGGCGGTGCGACGGCTCGAGGGTCGTCCTGACCGACCGCTCGTCGCGGCGCTCCTCGACCAGCGGAACGTCGCGGGCTTCGGCAACCTCTGGGTGAACGAACTGGCCTTCCTGCGGGGAGTGCATCCGTTCCGACCCGTCGGCGACGTCGACATGGCCGCTCTCGTCGCGGTCGGTGCGCGGGCACTGCGGCTCTCGGCCACCGTGCCCGGGATGTACCAGGTGACGACGGGGCGCGCCGTGAAGGGGGAGTCGCACTGGGTGGTCGGTCGTGCCGGGCGACCTTGCCTGCGCTGCGGAACCCGCGTGCGGGTGGTCGCCGAACGCGCCGATGATCCCGAAAGACGTCGCACGTGGTGGTGTCCGGGGTGTCAACCGGGTGAGTTCGGCTAGCGTGGGAGCATGAACGCCCGCATCCCCCTCGTGGTCACGACCGTTGCCTGCGCCATCCTGTTCTTCTCGATCGCGGCCGTCTTCGCGCTCGTGATCGCGAGCCTGGTCACCGGCGGCCCGATCGACTTCCTCGGCGGCCCCGAGATCGCGGACGCCTCGGGCACCGTCGCGCTGGTCCTCGCCGCCTGACATCTGCGTGACCGGCTTCACCGGGCACATCCCCGGGAGCCGGGAGTACCGCCGACTTCTCGCCGGCCTGTTCTTCGCCGGCATCGCGACCTTCGCCCAGCTCTACTCGCCGCAAGCGGTGCTGCCGCTCCTGGCTTCGGAGTTCGAGGTATCGCCCGCCACCGCCGCGTTGGCGGTCTCGGCGGCCACGCTCGGACTCGCGGTAGCGGTCATCCCGTGGTCGATCCTGGCCGATCGCATCGGGCGCGTGCAGGCAATGACGATCGGCATCGTCGCCGCGACCGCTCTGGGTCTCGCCGCGCCCCTGAGCGCCGATGTCATCACCCTCCTCGTGCTCCGCCTGGCCGAGGGGGCGGCCCTCGGCGCGGTGCCCGCCCTCGCCCTGGCCTACCTCAGCGAAGAGGTCGATCCGCGACACGCGGCGGCCGCCGCCGGCAGCTACATCGCCGGAACCACCCTGGGCGGGCTCTCGGGCCGGCTCGTCTCGGGGCCGATCGCCGACCTCGCCCAGTGGCGCACCGGTCTGTGGGCGGCAGCGATCCTCTGCGCCCTGTCGGCCGTGGCGTTCCTGCTCCTCGTGCCCCGCGCGCGCGGCTTCACGCCCGTCGTCCGCGGCGGGGCCCGGATCACGACGCGGTTGGCCGTCAACCTCCGCACCCCTGCCCAACTGGCGCTGTACGCCCAGGGGTTCCTCCTCATGGGCGCCTTCGTCGCCATGTACAACTACCTCGGATTCCATCTGACGCATCCGCCGTTCTCCCTTCCGGGTTGGATCGTCACGTCGTTGTTCGTCGCCTACCTCGCGGGCACCGTCTCGTCGCCGTGGGCGGGCGCGCTCGCATCCCGGCACGGCCGACTGCCCGTCCTCCTCGCATCCATCGCCGCGATGGCGGTCGGCACGGTCCTCATGCTCGCGCCGTTCGTGCTGATCATCCTCGCGGGACTCCTCGTGATGACGGCCGGATTCTTCGGCGCGCACGCGGTCGCGTCGGGCTGGGCGCCGGCATCCGCCCGTCCCGACACCCGCGCGCAGGCGTCGTCCCTCTACTACCTGGGCTACTACGGCGGCTCGAGCCTGTTCGGCTGGAGTCTCGGTTACGTCTTCGACGCCGGGGGATGGGGAGTGTTCCTCGGGGCGGTGGTCGCGATGTGCGGTGGCGCCGCAGCGGTGGCGGTCGGTGCGCTGCGCACGCACTGACGGTCGTGTCGGCGGCCGCGCGTACGCTCGCGCCGTGCCCGAATGCCTCGTCGACGGATGCTGCGCGCCCACCGCGCACGATGCCCCGGTCGCTCTCTGCGACCGGCACCTCGCGGCGGCCGCCGACTGGTCGGCACGCGAGCAGGGGATGACCGATCTGCTGCCTGCACCGTGTCGCATCTGCGGATCGCGTCTCGGAGTCCGCTGGCCGAGCGGCTGGCTCTGCGCCGTGTGCGAGTGGCGGCACGGCGAGATCGTCGACGGCGAGCTCCCGCCTCCGCGCGTCGACGTCGTCTACTACCTGCGCTTCGACGACCGGGTGAAGATCGGCACGACGGCGAACCCCCGCCAGCGACTCGCGGCCATCCGCCACGACGAGCTCCTGGCGTTCGAGCGAGGCGACCGCGCCCTCGAGCGACGCCGCCACGCGCAGTTCGCGGCGGACAGGTGGCCTCGCACGGAGTGGTTCCGACTGTCGCCCGACCTGCGGGCGCACGTCGACGCCGTCGCCGCCGGCATCGTCGATCCCTGGGCGCTGCACGCCCGGTGGACGAGCGAAGCGCTCGCGCTGCGCGGGTGATCACGCGGCGCCCGGCGGCCTCGCTAGAGTGAGCGCGTGAGCGATACCCGCGCGGCCGCAGCGACCCTCCCCGGGGCCCCGGCACGCGCCGGGCTGGTGCTCACGGCGCTCATCCTCGGCGCGCTCGTGTGCAACATCAACCTCGCGGCGGCCAACATCGCGCTCCCCGACATCGGGCGCACGTTCGGCGCCGGGCAGGTCTCTCTCAACATCGTGGGTCTGGGGTGTTCCCTGGGGCTGGCGATGTCGGTGCTCTATTTCGGAGCCCTGGCCGATCGCTACGGACGCAAGCAGCTGCTCATCCTCGGCCTGGGCCTCACCGTCGTCGCCAGTCTGTGCTCGGCTTTCTCGCCTTCGGTCGAACTCCTCATCGCCTCCCGCGTGTTCACCGGTATCGCGGCGGGCCTGGCCTTTCCGACCACGCTGTCGCTCATCACCGCTCTGTGGTCCAACGGCCCCCGACGCACCCGCGCGATCGCGCTGTGGTCGGGCGTGAGCGCGATGGCATCCATCGTCGGCTCGGTGCTCGCGGGCCTCCTGCTCTCCGTCTTCTGGTGGGGGTCGGCGTTCCTCATCGCCGTCCCGATCGCGGCCGTGGCACTCGTTCTGGTCGCGGCATTCGTGCCCGGCCATGTGGCCGAGTCGCGCGATCCCGTCGATCATCTGGGTGGGATCCTCGCCACCGTGGCGATCGCGGCGATCGTGCTCGGTATCGGCACGGTCTTCGCGCCGGGGCAGCACCTGATCGGCGCAGTGTTGTTCGGCGTCGGCGTGGTGCTGCTGGCCGTCTTCCTCGTACGCCAGGCCAAGGCGAAGCATCCGCTCTACGACCTCCGCGTCGCGCGGCGTCGCATGTTCTGGGTCCCCGCGACCGCCGGCACGATCGTGTTCGGGTCGCTCATGGGGGCGATGTTCGTCGGACAGCAGTATCTGCAGAACATCCTCGGCTACTCGACCCTGCAGGCGGGTCTGGCCGTCGTCCCCGCCGCGGTCGGACTCCTCCTGTTCGCCCCGATGTCGGCACGTCTGCTCACCCGGCGCGGATCCCGCACCACCATGCTGCTGGGCTACGGCCTCGTCTTTGTCGGCTTCCTCACGACCCTCCTGTGGAACCCATCGACCCCCTACTGGCTGGTCGGCCTTGGGTTCTTCGCGATCGGCAGCGGCGCCGCCTTCGCCATGACGCCGGCCTCGCGCGCCCTCACCGAGAGCACCCCCGTGCGGCATGTCGGGATGGCGTCCGCGACATCCGACCTGCAACGCGACCTGGGAGGGTCGATCATGCAGGCGCTGCTCGGCGCGATCCTTGCGGCCGGGTTCGCCGCCTCGTTCGGGCGACAGATATCGGCATCGGCCGAAGCATCCACGATCTCCGACACCGTCACCCAGGCGCTGCAGGCTTCGTACGGCTCGGCGCTTCGCGTGGCCGACCAGTTCCCGCAGTACCGCGACGAGATCCTCTCCGGCGCCACCCAGAGCCTGGTCGCCGGTGCGTGGGGTGCGTACCTGATCGGAGCGATCGCCGTGCTCGTCGGGGGAGCGATCGTGTGGTTCCGCCTCCCGTCGTTCGCGCGAGAGCAGGAGTTGATCGCGCAGTACGCGCGGGAGGACGCGTCCTGACGCGCGAGACGCGTGCCGAGCGGATGCACAGGTCGCGGCACCGCGCGCGATAATCTCAGCGCATGGCCTGGTTGTCGGAGAGCGAGCGGCGTGCACGCAAGCGCGATGACACCCGCGATCGCTCGATCCTGCTGAACCAGACCCTGCTCAGCGGCGTCGGCCTGGTCGCCATGGGCGTGGCGGTCCTCATCGGGCAGGTCCTGGACACGACGACCTTCGTGCTCGGCGCCACCCTCCTGTTCGGTGCGACGGCGGCGGCGATCCTGGTCCCCTGGCACCGCCTGCCCTTCTGGGTCGTGGCCGTGCTCCCGGTCGCCGACATCGTCGCGCTCGCGCTCCTGCGGCACAGCGCCCCGAACGGGGGCATCGGCCTGCTCTGGGCATTCCCCGCGATGTGGATCGGTGCGGCCTTCGGCATCGTCGGCGTCGTCGGCGGCACCCTGCTCGTGGCGACGCTGTTCTGGTTCACGATAGCGATCGATCCGGTGCAGGTCTTCACCGTGTCGACGGTGCTCCTCCCGCTCGTTGTGGGTGCGCTGGCGATCATCTCGTTCCTGGCCGCCCGTCGCGCCGACGCGCAGCGGCAGCTCCTTGAGAAGCAGTCCCGGCATCTCGGTCGCTCGGTCGACCGCGCGCGCCGCCAGGAGGACCTCGTCACCGAGGTGCTCGACGCCGTCGACTTCGGGGTGATCCGCATCACCCCGGACGGCGAGCTCGTCGTCACCAACGAGGCGCACGCCCAGCTCCAGGGCGGGGCGTCGGACGATGCCACCGGTGCCCTGGCCTACGCGGCGGACGGGGTCACCCCGCTCGACCCCTCGGAGGTGCCGATCGCGCGCGCGCGCGACGGCGACACCTTCGAGAATCAGGTGGTGTGGTACGGCGAGCCCGGTTCGGGGCGCCGCGCGCTCACGGTCACCGCTCGGCGTCTGACCGAGATCGACGGGACCAACGCCGGGGTGATCGTCGTCTCGCGAGATGTCACCGCCGAGGAGCAGGCGCTCCGCGCCCGCGAGGATCTCGTCGCGTCGGTGTCGCACGAGCTGCGCACCCCGCTCACGTCGATCATCGGGTACCTCGAGCTGGCCCTGGATCGCGACGATCTCTCCGGCGATTCGCGCCACGACCTCGAGGTCGCCGAGCGAAACGCCGCGCGCCTGCTCGAACTCGTCGCCGACATCCTCTCCGTGTCGTCGCTCGCGCGCCCGGGCGGCGGTGTGACGCTCGACCCCGCCCCGGCCGACCTGGCGGCGATCGTGCACGCGTCGGTCGAGGCGGAGCTGCCGAAGGCGGCCGACCGTCGCATCTCGATCGACACGACGTTCGTCGCCTCGACCTTCGCCGTCGTCGACGCGCAGCGCATCCGCCAGGTCATCGACAACCTCATCGACAACGCCGTGAAGTACAACGTCGACGGAGGCAAGGTGTTCGTCGAGGTCTCCGGAGAGGACGACCGGGTGCGGATCGCGGTGCGCGACGACGGCCCCGGCATCTCCGAGGGTGAGCGGTCCCGCCTGTTCGAACGGTTCTTCCGGTCCGACGCCGTGCGCAACTCCACGACGCACGGCAGCGGTCTGGGGTTGGCGATCAGCGAAGACATCGTTCGGCGTCACGGTGGGGAGATCTCGGTGGACACACGCCTGGGCGAGGGGGCGACCTTCACGGTCTGGCTCCCCGCGACGAGGGAGTCGGTCTCGTGACACTGGATAACTTCACCGTCTCGCTCGCCGCCGCCGTCGTCATCATCGTCTCGGGGGTCATGTACCTCGCCGAGACGCTCATGCGCAAGGACGGGCTCTCGGGGCGTTTGTGGGCCATCGCGTTCCTGTCGGGCATCCTCACCGTCCTGAGCTACCTCGTCTGGGCGGCAGCACCCGACGCCTTCCTCGCGGTAGCGGTGGGCAATGCCGGGTTCGTCGCCAGCGCGGGTTTCATCTGGCTCGGCTGCCGAGCGTTCAACGACCGCACCCTGCGGTGGCCTGCCGGCGTGTTGGCGGCGCTTGTGCTGATCGCGGGCGTCGCGGTGCTCGTGGCCGGACCCGACGGCGGGGACTGGGCGGGCGCGGTGCCCTTGTTCATCGGCACCGGTGCCATGGCTCTCCTGGCTGCGATCGAGTCGAGGCGAGGAGCGATCGGGCGTCGATGGAGCTCGCTGGGTCTGACCGTGGTGCTCGCGATCGAGGCCGTATGGTTCACCGCGCGCACGCTGGCCTTCGTCGTCTACGGCCCGGACAGCGAGGTGTTCGCCACCTTCTTCAACACGATCGTGTCGTCGTTCCTGACCATCACACTGACCATCGTCGCGGTGGTGGTGACCTCGGTGCTGCGCGCGAGCGAGTCCAATCTCCGCGGTCAGCCCGACGTCTACACGCTGAGCGTCGGCATCGACGGAGTGCTCCTTCCCGCGTCCTTCCGCTCGGCGACGACGACGCTCATCGAGCGCGCCTCACGCCAGGGCGAGACCATCTGCGTCGTGTCGGTGCGGATCGACGATCTGGGCCGTATCGCGACGGCGTTCGGCCCGGCGGAGGCCGAACAGGTGGCTGCGGCGTGGCGGAACGGCGTGCGCCAGTACGCCCCCACCGCCGCGATGGTGGGCGAGGGCGAGAGCGGGAGCCTGCTGATCGCGTTCCTCACCACGTCCTTCTCCGACGTCCGCCGGATGGCGAGCATCCTGCACCGCCGCCTGCTCGACGACTTCGGCGGGCTCGGCATCTCGGTCGTTCCCGTCGTGGGCGTCGGGATCGCCCTCACCGACCGGCTCGGCTACGACTTCGCGTCGATGGTGGACGGCGCCGATCACGCCGCCGCACGCTCGGTCACGAGCCCCGACGCCTCGGTGATCATCGCCGAAGGGTGATCATCGCCGAAGGGTGACCGTCGCCGACGGGTGATCGCGGCGGGGCGAGGTCAGTCGTCGAGGCGGCCTGCGAGAAGGGCGTCGACGCGGGCGCGCAGGTCGCGCGGGCGGAACGGCTTGGTGAGGTAGTCGTCGGCACCGGCTTCGCGTCCGAGTCGCGCGTGCTCCTCATCGGCCCGAGCCGTCACCATGACGATCCGCGTGTCGCTGAAGACCCGGATGCGGCGCGCTGTCTCGAACCCGTCGATCCCGGGCATGCTGACGTCGAGCGTCGTGAGCACCGGATGGTGCTCGCGCACCTTCTCCACACCCTCGAGGCCTCCGGAGGCGGTGTGCACGTCGAAGCCGGATCCCCGCAGCACGGCGGAGATGAGCGAGCGGATGTCGACATCGTCTTCGATGATGACCGCGACGCGGGGGCTCGGCATCGGGTACCTCTGGTCTCCAGCCGTCTGGGCGGCGTGCAGTTTCTGACCGAAGCGTAACCTACATCGGCTTTCCCGATCACGGCCTTCGTCGTGGCATCCTCGGAGGATGCCCTTGATCGCGCTCACCGGCGGCATCGCCTCGGGAAAATCGACCGTCGCCGCTCGGCTCGCCGCACACGGCGCCGTCGTCGTCGATGCGGACGCCGTCGTCCGCGATGTGCAGTCGCCCGGATCCCCGGTGCTGCGCGAGATCGAGGACGCCTTCGGCGAGCGGATGCTGCGTCCCGACGGCACGCTGGACCGTGCGGCGCTCGGAGCGGTCGTCTTCGGCGACCCCGATCGACTCGCCCAGCTCAACGCGATCGTCCACCCGGCGGTGCGGGAGGAGTCGCAACGCCGATTCCGTGAGGCGGCCGCCGCCGACCCGCGGGCGGTCGTCGTGTACGACGTGCCACTCCTGGCCGAGACGCGCGCCTCGGATCCGTGGGATCTCGTCGTGGTCGCCCACGCGCCGGTCGAGGTGCGCGTGGCGCGCCTGCGGGAGCACCGGGGGATGAGCGAGGCCGACGCGCGCGCCCGCATCGCCGCCCAGGCGTCCGACGCGGAACGATTGCGTCTCGCGGATGTCGTCATCGACACCGACGGGCCGCTCGCGCAGACCGAGACGCAGACTGACGCTCTCTGGAGACGACTGACCGCCGAGGGGTGAGTCCGCCCCGGGTGTCGGTGGCCCGGCCTACGCTGGGATCATGCAGGCCACCCGTTCCGTCCGCCCTTTCGAGGTCGTCAGCGAATACGTCCCCTCCGGCGACCAGCCGCAGGCCATCGCCCAACTCGCCGAGCGCATCAACGCGGGCGAGACCGACGTCGTCCTCCTCGGTGCCACCGGTACCGGTAAGTCCGCGACCACGGCCTGGCTCGTCGAGGCCGTCCAGCGACCGACGCTCGTGCTCGCGCACAACAAGACGCTCGCCGCACAGCTCGCCAACGAGTTCCGCGAGCTCATGCCCAACAACGCGGTCGAGTACTTCGTGTCGTACTACGACTACTACCAGCCAGAGGCCTACGTGCCGCAGACCGATACGTTCATCGAGAAAGACTCCTCGGTCAACGCGGAGGTCGAGCGCCTCCGCCACTCGACGACGAACTCGCTGCTCTCCCGGCGCGACGTGATCGTGGTCTCGACGGTGTCGTGCATCTACGGCCTCGGTGCGCCCGAGGAGTACCTCCGAGCGATGGTCGCCCTGCAGGTGGGGGAGCGCTACGACCGCGACGCGCTCATCCGCAAGTTCATCTCGATGCAGTACAACCGCAACGACGTCGACTTCTCGCGCGGCAACTTCCGCGTCCGCGGCGACACGATCGAGATCATCCCGGTCTACGAGGAGTACGCGATCCGCATCGAGATGTTCGGTGACGAGATCGAGGCGCTCTACATGCTGCACCCGCTCACCGGCGACATCGCGCAGAAGATGGACTCCGTGCCGATCTTCCCGGCGTCGCACTACGTGGCCGGCACCGACAAGGTGCAGCGCGCGATCGGCACGATCGAAGACGAGCTCGCCGAGAGGCTGAAGGAGTTCGAGCGCCAGGGCAAGCTGCTCGAGGCGCAGCGACTGCGCATGCGCACGACGTTCGACCTCGAGATGCTGCAGCAGCTCGGCTTCTGCTCCGGTATCGAGAACTACTCCCGCCACCTCGACGCCCGCCCGCCGGGCGCTCCGCCGCACACGCTGCTCGACTTCTTCCCCGACGACTTCCTGCTCGTGATCGACGAGTCGCACGTGACCGTGCCGCAGATCGGCGCCATGTACGAGGGCGACGCCTCGCGCAAGCGCACGTTGGTCGAGCACGGCTTCCGCCTCCCCAGTGCCATGGACAACCGCCCGCTGCGGTGGGACGAGTTCAAGGAGCGCATCGGCCAGGCCGTCTACCTCTCGGCGACGCCCGGCCGTTACGAGATGGGCATCGCCGACGGCGTGGTCGAGCAGATCATCCGACCGACGGGCCTCGTCGATCCGCAGATCATCCTGAAGCCGTCGAAGGGTCAGATCGACGACCTGCTCGAGCAGATCCGCCTCCGCGTCGAGCGCGACGAGCGGGTGCTCGTCACGACGCTGACGAAGAAGATGTCCGAGGAGCTCACCGACTTCCTCGGCGAGCACGGGGTGCGCGTGCGCTACCTGCACTCCGACGTCGACACGCTGCGTCGTGTCGAGCTGCTCACCGAGCTGCGCGCCGGCGTCTACGACGTGCTGGTCGGCATCAACCTGCTCCGTGAGGGCCTCGACCTCCCCGAGGTCTCGCTCGTGGCGATCCTCGACGCCGACAAGGAGGGGTTCCTCCGCAGCGGCACGTCGCTCATCCAGACGATCGGTCGTGCGGCGCGCAACGTGTCGGGCGAGGTGCACATGTACGCCGACCGTATGACCGACTCCATGACGAAGGCTATCGAAGAGACCGAGCGCCGTCGCGACATCCAGATCGCCTACAACCTCGAGCGCGGCATCGATCCGCAGCCGCTGCGCAAGAAGATCGCCGACATCACCGATGTGCTCGCTCGCGAGGCGTCCGACACCCAGGAGCTCCTCTCGGGGAGGGCCTCGGCGCGCAACAAATCGGGCAAGGGCAAGTCGCCGACACCGCAGCTGCGGCGCACCGGGATCGCGGCCGAGGGAGCCAATCAGCTCGAGGCGACCATCGAAGACCTGTCCAACCAGATGCTGGCAGCGGCCGCCGAGCTCAAATTCGAGCTGGCCGGTCGACTCCGCGACGAGGTGCAGGATCTCAAGAAGGAGCTCCGGGCGATGGAGCGGGCCGGACACGCCTGACGATCAGGGGCAGTGCATGAGGGGCTTCGGTCCGGAGCGGTCGAACGTGTGCTCGGTCATGGCGTGGCCGCAGAGCGGGCACGGGCGTCCGGTCCGCACCGGTTCCGGTGTCGTCTCGTAGGGACCGACCGACGCGGGGCCGGCGACGCGGATGAGCTTCGCGTTGAGGTAGTTGTACCAGCCGCCCGCCGCACGGACTCGCTCCTTGCGCGACGGACCCTCCGAATCGCTGTGTGTCATGATGGTTAGTGTACTAACTAATCGAAGGAGCGAGGCGATGAACGTGGACGAGATGCTCAGGCTCGACAACCAGCTGTGCTTCGCGATCGTCACGGCCGCCCGCAACGTCGTGTCGATCTACCGACCCGTGCTCGAACCGCTCGGCCTGACGCACCCGCAGTACCTCGTGATGCTCGCCCTCTGGGAGACCTCTCCCCGTTCCCTGGGAGACCTCGCCGCCGAACTCGCAATGGAGCCCGCGACGCTCTCACCGCTCGTGAAGCGGCTCGAGGCCCAGGGCCGCGTCGCGCGCGCGCGTCGCGGCGACGACGAGCGCGTCCTCGATATCTCCCTCACCGCCGAGGGACGGGCACTGCGCGAGCGGGCGCTCGAGGTGCCCGGCCGCATCATGCGGAGCGTCGGGATGGATGCGGCGCAGCTCGCCGCGGTGCGCGACGGGCTGACGCCGTTCGCGGGTCGTCGCTGACCCTGATGTCCCGCCCGAGCGGAGCCGGTGTCGGAGGCCACGCCTAAGCTTGTCGGGTGCCCATCGTCCCCGTCGCCCTGCCCGGAAACAACAGCGGAAAGCTCAGCGTCCGCGGTGCCCGCGTCCATAACCTCAAGAACGTCGACCTCGACATCCCGCGCGACGCGCTCGTCGTCTTCACGGGCCTGTCGGGCTCGGGAAAATCGAGTCTCGCGTTCGACACGATCTTCGCGGAGGGCCAGCGTCGCTACGTCGAATCGCTGAGCTCCTACGCGCGCCAGTTCCTCGGTCAGGTCGACCGACCCGACGTCGACTTCATCGAGGGCCTCAGCCCCGCGGTGTCGATCGACCAGAAGTCGACCAACCGCAACCCGCGTTCGACCGTCGGCACGATCACCGAGATCCACGACTACATGCGCCTGCTGTGGGCGCGCATCGGCGTCGCGCACTGCCCCGAGTGCGGCGCCGAGATCCAGCGGCAGACCGTGCAGCAGATCGCCGACCAGCTGATGGAGCTCCCCGAGCGCACGCGGTACCAGATCGTGGCGCCGGTCGTCTCGCAGAAGAAGGGGGAGTTCGTCGATCTCTTCCAGGAGCTCAGCGCCAAGGGCTACGCCCGCGCCGTCGTGGACGGCGAGCTCATCCAGCTCGCCGAGCCGCCGAAGCTGAAGAAGAGCTACAAGCACGACATCGCCGTGGTGGTCGATCGACTGGTCGCCAGCCCCGACATCCTCGGCCGCGTCACCGACTCGGTCGAGACCGCGCTGGGACTGGCCGGCGGCATCATGCAGGTCAACTTCGTCGACGGCGAGGGCGACGACGCGTGGCAGTCGTTCTCCGAGAAGCTCGCGTGCCCGAACGGGCACCCGGTGCAGCTGACCGAGATCGAGCCGCGCACCTTCTCGTTCAACGCCCCCTTCGGGGCGTGCCCGGCATGCTCGGGTCTGGGTACCCGCATGTCGGTCGACGTCGATCTCATGCTCGGCGACGAAGACCTCTCCATCAGCGAGGGCGTCATCATCCCGTGGACGACGCAGGGCAAGGGCCTCTTCCAGTACTACGAGCGCCTCCTCGAGGGTCTCGCCCGCGACCTCGCGTTCTCGCTCGACACCCCGTGGCGACAGCTCCCCGTCGACATCCGCGAGGCGGTGCTGCGTGGCGAGGACTACAAGGTCACCGTGAAGTGGAAGAACCGCTACGGGCGCGAGGTGCGCTACGCCTCGGGGTTCGAGGGCGTGGTGCCCTACATCGAGCGTCAGTACCTGCAGGCAGAGTCCGACACGCAGCGCCAGCGCTGGTCGGAGTACCTCCGCGAAGTGCCGTGCCCGGTCTGCGAGGGCGCGCGTCTCAAGCCCGAGGTGCTCGCCGTCACGGTGCACGGGAAGTCGATCGCGGATGCGTCGTGGCTGAGCCTCGCCGACGCGCAGCGTTTCTTCGCCGAGCTCGAACTCACCCCGCGCGAGGCGCAGATCGCCGCCCAGGTGCTCCGTGAGATCCGCGCGCGGCTCGACTTCCTGCTGCAGGTCGGTCTCACCTACCTGAGCCTCAGTCGATCGGCGGGTTCGCTCTCGGGCGGCGAGGCGCAGCGCATCCGCCTCGCGACCCAGATCGGGTCGGGACTGACCGGTGTGCTCTACGTGCTCGACGAGCCGTCGATCGGCCTCCATCAGCGCGACAACCGACGCCTCATCGAGACGCTCATCACGCTGCGCGATCTCGGCAACACCCTCATCGTCGTCGAGCACGACGAAGAGACCGTCCACGCGGCCGACTGGATCGTCGACATCGGCCCGCGCGCCGGCGTCGACGGCGGCAACGTCGTGCACTCCGGCCCGCTGGCGCAGCTGCTCGAGGAGAAGGAGTCGCTGACGGGCGACTACCTCTCCGGTCGGCGCGAGATCGCGGTGCCGAAGAAGAGGCGCAAGATCGACAAGCAGCGCCAGGTCACGGTCGTCGGCGCGCGCGCGAACAACCTGCAGAACGTCACCGCGAGCTTCCCGCTGGGTGTGCTCACCGCCGTCACCGGGGTGAGCGGGTCGGGCAAATCGACCCTCGTGAACGGCATCCTGTACGAGGTGCTCGCCACCAAGCTGAACGGTGCGCGGCGCGTCGCCGGCAAGCACACGCGGGTGACGGGGCTCGACAACCTCGACAAGGTCGTGCACGTCGACCAGGCGCCCATCGGACGCACGCCGCGCTCGAACCCCGCCACCTACACCGGGGTGTTCGACCGCATCCGCAACCTCTTCGCCGAGACCCCCGAGGCCAAGGCGCGCGGTTATCTGACGGGTCGCTTCTCGTTCAACGTCAAGGGAGGCCGCTGCGAGGCCTGCTCGGGAGACGGCACGATCAAGATCGAGATGAACTTCCTGCCCGACGTCTACGTCGACTGCGAGGTATGCCACGGCAAGAGGTACAACCGCGACACGCTCGCCGTGCACTACAAGGGCAAGAACATCGCCGAGGTGCTCGAGATGCCGATCGCGGAGGCTGCGGAGTTCTTCGAGCCCATCCAGGCGATCCACCGCTACCTGAAGACGCTGGTCGACGTCGGCCTCGGCTACGTGCGTCTCGGACAGTCGGCGACCACCCTTTCGGGCGGCGAGGCGCAGCGTGTGAAGCTCGCGACCGAGCTCCAGCGCCGCACCAACGGGCGCTCGATCTACGTGCTCGACGAGCCGACGACCGGTCTGCATTTCGAAGACGTACGCAAGCTCCTCGAGGTGCTCAACAGCCTCGTCGACAAGGGCAATACCGTCATCGTCATCGAGCACAACCTCGACGTGATCAAGTCGTCCGACTGGATCATCGACCTGGGCCCCGAGGGCGGCTCCGGCGGCGGCACGATCGTTGCGACCGGCACCCCCGAGCAGGTCGCGAAGGTCGAGGCCAGCCACACCGGCCAGTTCCTCGCGGAGGTGCTCGGCATCTCCGCGGTCGAGGCGCGTAAGGCGGGCTGATGGCGGCATCGCGCGAGCGGATGTCGCACCTGCCCTACCGGCCGAACCCCGGCGAGATCCCCACGAACCCTGGCGTCTATCGCTTCCGCGATGCCGCCGGGCGGGTGCTCTACGTGGGCAAGGCCAAGAACCTGCGCGCCCGCCTGTCGAACTATTTCGCTCCGCTGCGGTCGCTGCACGAGCGCACGCGGCGCATGGTCACGACCGCAGCATCCGTGGAGTGGACCGTCGTCGCGAGCGACGTCGACTCGCTGCAGCTCGAGTACATGTGGATCAAGGAGTTCGATCCACCGTTCAACGTCCGCTACCGCGACGACAAGTCGTACCCGTTCATGGCGATCACGCTCGCCGACGAGGCGCCCCGCGTCATCGTCACCCGCAACCGCCGTATCCCCGGCGCGAAGTACTTCGGGCCCTACCCGAAGGTCTGGGCGGTGCACGAGACCATCGACCTGATGATCAAGGTCTTCCCGATCCGCACGTGCAGCGACTCGTCGTACAAGAAGGCGATGCAGAGCGGCCGCCCCTGCTTCCCTGGCCAGATCGGGCGCTGCGGCGGCCCGTGCTCGCACAAGGTGACCATCGAGGAGCACCGGGCGATCGTCGACGACTTCGTCGCCTTCATGGCCGGGGGCGACGAGCGGTTCGCCCGCGACCTGAATGCCAAGATGCGCGAGGCCGCCGCCGCGATGGACTACGAGTCGGCGGCGGTCTACCGCGACCGGTTGCAGGCGATCGAGGCGGTGCTGAAGAAGAGCGAGCTCGTGCTCACCGACGACGTCGACGTCGACCTGTTCGGTATCGCCGAAGACGAGCTCGCCGCCACCGTGCAGCACTTCGTGATCCGCGGCGGCCGCATCCGAGGGGTGCGCGCCTCGACGATCGAGAAGGAGATCGACATCTCCGGTGCCGACCTCGTCGACCAGGTGCTCCAGCGCACCTACGGCGACGCGGCGCCGGCCGACATCCCGCGGACGGTGCTCGTCCCGTCGCTGCCCGACGACGCCGCCGACATCGAGGCGTGGCTGCGCGAGCGGCGCGGCAAGCAGGTGGGCATCCAGGTCGCGCAACGGGGCCAGAAGGCCGACCTCATGCGCACCGCGACGCTGAACGCGCAGCAGGCGCTGATGATCTTCAAGACCCGCCGCACGAGTGACTACGTCGCCCGCACCCAGGCGCTCACCGACCTCCAGCAGGCGCTCGACCTGTCCGAGGCGCCGCTGCGCATCGAGTGCTACGACGTGTCGCACCTGTCGGGCACCAACGTCGTCGCATCGATGGTGGTGTTCGAGGACGGACTCCCGCGCAAAGACCAGTACCGCACGTTCGGTGTTCCCGAGACCACCGACGACACCGATTCGCTGTACCAGGTGCTCACGCGGCGGTTGGCCTACCTCGACCGGCCGGAGGAGGTCGAGCCCCCCGCGCCCGAGCCGACCGCCGACGGCGAGGTCGTCACCGAGCCGCCGAAGCGCAAGAGGTTCGCATATCCGCCGCAGCTGCTCGTCGTCGACGGCGGGCAGCCGCAGGTCGCCGCCGCCGCGAGGGCCCTCAAGGACGCCGGCCACTCCGAGATCGCTCTGTGCGGCATCGCGAAGCGCCTGGAGGAGGTCTGGCTGCCGGGGGAGGACTACCCGGTGATCCTGCCGCGCACGAGCGAGGCGCTCTACCTGCTGCAGCGCCTCCGCGACGAGGCGCACCGCTTCGCCATCACCCACCAGCGCAAGCGGCGTAAGCGCGACATCTCGAGCGTGCTGTCGGAGATCCCCGGTCTCGGCGACGCCCGCATCAAGGCGCTGCTGCGGCATTTCGGGTCGGTCACCGCGCTGCGCGCCGCCACGCCTGACGAGATCGCGGAGCTTCCGGGCATCGGCCCGAAGCTCGCCGACTCCATCCACAGCCACTTGGCTCGATAGGCTGGCTGTCTACGAGGAGTTGACATGACCGACCAGACGCGCCGCGAGACCGGCGAGGTGCTGATCGTCACGGGCATGTCGGGGGCCGGCCGTTCGACGGTGGCCAACGCGCTCGAAGATCTCGATTGGTACGTCGTCGACAACCTGCCGCCCATGATGCTGCGCCCCCTCCTCGAGCTCACCGAGCTCGCCGCGGGGGCCGTGCCGCGCGTGGCGGTCGTGGTCGACGTGCGCGGGCGCGAGCTCTTCGGCGACCTCCCCGAGGTCATGCGCACCCTCCGGGCGGGGCGTCAGGTGCGCGTGGTGTTCCTCGATGCCGCCGACGACGTGCTCGTGCGCAGGTTCGAGTCGGTGAGGCGCCCCCACCCTCTCCAGCGCGACGGCACGATCCTCGACGGGATCCGACGCGAACGGGAGCGACTGGCGCCGGTGCGAGAGGCCGCCGACGTTCTCATCGACACCTCGTCGAACAACATCCACCAGCTGACGACCCGGGTGGTCGAGCTCTTCGGAGAGCAGGCCGCGGCCCGTCACACGGTGAACCTCATGAGCTTCGGATTCAAATACGGGCTGCCGACCGACGTCGACATGGTCGCCGACATGCGGTTCCTGCCCAACCCCTACTGGAACGACGAGCTGCGCGGCCTGACGGGCGAGGACGAGCGGGTGCGCGACTATGTGCTCGGCCAGCCCGGCGCTCCCGAGTTCCTCGACGCGTACGCCGCCGCGCTCGCCCCCGTGCTCGAGGGCTACCAGCATGAGAACAAGCGCCAGTCGGTCGTCGCGATCGGGTGCACGGGCGGCAAGCACCGTTCCGTCGCCATGGCGCGGGAACTCGCCGAGCGGCTCCGGTCGGTGCCGGGTGTGGCGGTACGCGTCACGCACCGCGACCTCGGCCGCGAGTAGGCTGTTCCCTCGTTCCCCCGCCCTTTCCCCCGAGGAGTACCGTGCCGCTGACCGCCGACGTGAAGGCCGAACTCATCGCCGTCCGCGACCCCCGGCCTACGGCGCGCGTCGCCGAGCTGACGGCGTTGTTGCGATTCTCGGGAGGCCTGCACTCGATCGCGAACCGCGTCGCCGTGGAAGCCCAGCTCGACTCCGACGTGCTCGCGCGGCGCGCGGCGCGCGACCTGGTGGAGATCTACGGGGTGCGTCCCGAGCTGGTCCACGTGCAGGGCTCGGGCGGGCGCACGGGCGGTCACTACGCCGTGCGCGTCATCGAGTCGGGGGAGACCCTGGCCCGTCAGACGGGGCTGCTCGACCAGCGCCGCCGTCCCGTGCGCGGACTCCCGAACAAGCTCACCACCGGCTCGCGCGGCGATCTCGCCGCGATCTGGCGCGGTGCGTTCCTCGCCGCCGGCTCCTTGAGCGAGCCCGGCCGGTCGGCCTCCCTGGAGATCGCATGCCCGTCGCCGGAGGCCGCGATGGCGCTGGTGGGTGCAGGCCACCGGATCGGCATCCCCGCGAAAGCCCGCGAAGTGCGCGGTGTGCCGCGCGTCGTCGTGCGCGACGGTGACGCCATCCGTACCGCTCTGGCCGAGATGGGCGCCCAGAAGACCGCCGCCGAGTGGGACCAGCTGCGTCAGCGCCGCGAGGTGCGCGCCGGCGTCAACCGCCTCGTGAACTTCGACGATGCGAACCTGCGCCGATCGGCGCAGGCCGCCGTCGCGGCATGCGCGCGGGTCGAGCGCGCCCTCGAGATCCTGGGCGACACCGTGCCCGACCATCTGCGCGAAGCGGGAGACCTGCGTCTGGCGCACCGCGACGCCAGCCTCGACGAACTCGGACACCACGCCGACCCGCCTCTGACGAAGGACGCCGTGGCCGGCCGCATCCGTCGCCTCCTCGCGATGGCCGACAAGAAGGCCGAGGTCGACGGGATCCCCGGCACCGAGTCGGCCGTGCCCGCCGGCGCCGAGTGATGTGACGCCCAGGGAAGCAACCCCGGGTCACGGGCGTTGCCCCTCGATAGGATGAATCGATCATCCTTCGCTGCGCCGAGGAGTGTCGGTGCAGCGCCGATAGGAAGCAGAGAACATGGCGAAGTACACGTTGCCCGAACTCCCCTACGACTACGCAGCCCTGGAGCCGCACATCAGTGCGTCGATCATGCAGCTGCACCACGACAAGCACCACCAGACGTACGTGACCGGTGCCAACACCGCCCTCGAGCAGCTCGCCGAGGCCCGTGAGACCGGAAACCTCGCGAACGTCAACAAGCTCCAGAAGGACCTCGCCTTCAACCTCGGCGGTCACACCAACCACTCGATCTTCTGGGAGAACCTCTCGCCGGACGGTGGCGACAAGCCCACCGGCGACCTCGAGTCGGCCATCGACGACCACTTCGGTTCGTTCGACAAGTTCCAGGCCCACTTCACCGCCGCCGCGCTCGGTGTGCAGGGCTCCGGCTGGGCGGGCCTGTTCTGGGACTCGATCGGCGAGAACCTGATCATCGACCAGTTCTTCGACCAGCAGGGCCAGATCGTCGCCGGTACGGTGCCGCTCCTCCTCCTCGACGTCTGGGAGCACGCGTACTACCTCGACTACAAGAACGTGCGCGCGGACTACGTGAAGGCGTTCTGGAACATCGCGAACTGGGCCGACGTCCAGAAGCGCTTCTCCGCCGCTCGCGAGAAGACCGCGGGCCTGCTGGTACTGTCGTAAACGGTGCGGGCGTCCCGGTGGACACCCGCCGGGACGCCGCTGTCCGTTCTTCGCATTCGCAACAATTCGCGCATCGCGCACTACCCAAATCAGGAGCTAATCCGTGGCTGTCAAGATCGGGATCAACGGCTTCGGCCGGATCGGACGCAACTACCTTCGCGCGGCTCTCGCGCAGGGTGCTGACCTCGACATCGTCGCGGTCAACGACCTCACCGACAACAAGACCCTCGCTCACCTTCTCAAGTACGACTCGGTGAACGGACCGCTCGACCAGGACGTCACCTACGACGACGAGTCGATCACGGTCGGCGGCAACACCATCAAGGTGTTCGCCGAGCGCGACCCCGCCAACCTCCCCTGGGGCGAGCTGGGCGTCGACATCGTCATCGAGTCGACCGGCCGCTTCACCAAGGCCGAGGACGCCAAGAAGCACATCGCCGGCGGCGCCAAGAAGGTTCTCATCTCCGCCCCCGCGACCGGTGACGACGTCACCATCGTCATGGGTGTCAACGAGGGCGAGTACGACCCCGCCAACCACGTCATCATCTCGAACGCGTCGTGCACCACGAACTGCCTCGCGCCCCTCGCGAAGGTCTTCAACGACAACTTCGGCATCGAGCGCGGTTTCATGATGACCGCTCACGCCTACACGGCCGACCAGAACCTCCAGGACGGCCCGCACAGCGACCTGCGTCGCGCCCGTGCGGCAGCGATCAACATCGTGCCCGCCTCGACCGGTGCCGCCAAGGCCATCGGCCACGTGCTCCCCGAACTCCAGGGCAAGCTCAGCGGCTCGTCGTACCGCGTTCCGGTTCCCACCGGTTCGATCGTCGACCTCACGATCGTCACCCCGACCGAGGGCCTCAGCGTCGACCAGGTCAACGCCGCCTACAAGGCCGCGGCCGCCGAGGGGCGCCTCGCCGGTTACCTCGAGTACACCGAGGACCCGATCGTCTCCAGCGACATCCAGGGCAACCCGCACTCGTCGATCTTCGACGCCGAGCTGACCAACGTCAGCGGCAACCTGGTCAAGGTGTCGGCCTGGTACGACAACGAGTGGGGCTACTCCAACCGTCTGGTCGACCTGACCGAGTACGTCGCAGAGCGCATCTAAGGCTCCGTCATGGCACTGCGCACCCTCGATTCGCTGGGTTCGCTCGCAGGCAAGCGCGTCATCGTCCGTTGTGATCTCAACGTCCCCCTGAAGGACGGCATCATCACGGACGATGGCCGCGTGCGCGCGTCGATCCCCACGCTGAACGCTCTCATCCACGCCGGCGCACGCCTCGTCGTCGCCTCGCACCTCGGTCGTCCCGACGGTGCACCCGACGCGAAGTACAGCCTGGAGCCCGTCGCGCAGCGACTCTCCGAGCTGCTCGGCGCTCCCGTGGCGTTCGCGCGCGACACCGTCGACGAATCGGCGCAGGAAGCCGTGGCCGCCCTCGAGGACGGCCAGGTGGCCGTCCTCGAGAACCTCCGGTTCAACCCGGGAGAGACGGCGAAGGATGCGGGGGAGCGCCGCGCGTTCGCCGAGCGGCTCGCCCAGCTCGGCGACGCCCTCGTGTCGGACGGCTTCGGCGTCGTCCACCGAAAGCAGGCGAGCGTCTACGAGCTCGCCGAGCTCCTCCCGTCGGCCGCCGGCCTGCTGGTGGAGAAGGAGCTCGAGGTGCTCGACCGCCTGACCGAGAGTCCCGAGCGCCCCTACACGGTGGTCCTCGGCGGGTCGAAGGTCAGCGACAAGCTCGGCGTCATCGAGCATCTCCTCCCGCGCGTCGACCGGCTGCTCGTCGGTGGTGGCATGATGTTCACCTTCCTCGTCGCCCAGGGCCACAAGGTCGGCGCGAGCCTCCTGGAGGAGGACCAGATCGAGCGCGTCAAGGGCTACCTCGCCACGGCGAAGGAGAGCGGCGTGGAGATCATCCTCCCCGTCGACGCGGTGGTCGCGGCATCCTTCTCCGCCGACGCCGACCACGTGATCGCCGACGCCGACGCGCTGGAGGACACCCCGTTCGGTGCCTCCGGTATCGGACTCGACATCGGGCCCCGCACCTCCGAGGCCTTCGATGCGGCCATCCGCGGCAGCCGCACGGTCTTCTGGAACGGCCCGATGGGCGTGTTCGAGATGGCGGCGTTCGAGTCGGGCACCCGCGCGATCGCACAGGCGCTCACCGAGGTCGACGGCCTCAGCGTCGTCGGCGGCGGAGACTCGGCGGCCGCTGTTCGCCAGCTCGGCTTCGCCGACGACGATTTCGGACACATCTCGACGGGCGGAGGCGCCAGCCTCGAGTTCCTCGAGGGCAAGAAGCTCCCCGGACTGGAGGTCCTCGGATGGGCGTAATCACCCGCACCCCGTTCATCGCCGGCAACTGGAAGATGAACCTCGACCACCTGCAGGCGGTCGCGTTCGTCCAGAAGCTGCACTGGACTCTGAAAGAAGCCGGTCACGAGCCGGAGAGCGTCGAAGTCGGCGTCTTCCCGCCGTTCACCGACATCCGCACGGTGCAGACGTTGATCGACGCCGACAAGATCCCGTTCGCGCTCGGAGCGCAGGACCTCTCGACGAACGACTCGGGCGCCTACACCGGCGAGATCTCGGGACAGTTCCTCTCGAAGCTCTCCTGCGGCTACGTGATCATCGGTCACTCCGAGCGCCGCCAGTACCACGCCGAGACCGACGAGGTCGTCGCCGCGAAGGTTCAGGCGGCACTGCGTCACGGCATCGCCCCGGTGATCTGCGTGGGCGAGACGGCCGAGGACCTCGAGAAGTTCGGCGCGAGCGCCGTTCCCGTCGGCCAGTTGGAGGTCGCGCTCGAGGGCGTCGCCGCTGACGCCGACATCGTCGTGGCCTACGAACCCGTCTGGGCGATCGGCTCGGGCCAGGCGGCCACGCCCGACCAGGCGCAGGAGGTCTGCGCGAAGCTCCGCGCCGTCGTCGCGTCGAAGCTGGGCGAGGACGCGGCGGCACGCACGCGCGTTCTGTACGGCGGGTCGGTCAAGTCGGGCAACATCGCGAGCTTCATGCGCGAGCCCGATGTCGACGGTGCGCTGGTCGGCGGAGCGAGCCTCGTCGTCGACGAGTTCGCCGCGATCATCCGGTTCCAGAAGCACGTCGGCGTCTGACCGTATACTTGACGCGGTGCGGTCTGCTTCGCACCGCTGCGAAAGGCTTTCAACAGTGCAGATCCTCGAGTTCGTCCTGCAGATCCTGCTGGGTATCACCAGTCTTCTGCTGACCCTTCTCATCCTGCTCCACAAGGGGCGCGGCGGCGGCCTGTCCGACATGTTCGGCGGCGGCATGACGTCGGCCCTCGGATCGTCGGGTCTGGCTGAACGCAACCTCAACCGGTTCACGATCATCCTCGCGCTGGTCTGGTTCGTGGCGATCGTCGGCCTCGGCCTCATCACGAAGTTCCTCCCGGTCTGATGGCTACCGGGGGCAACGCCATCCGAGGCACCCGTGTCGGCGCGGGTCCGATGGGCGAACAGGATCACGGCTACCACGCGGATCGCGTGTCGATCTCGTACTGGGACGCCCTCGGCAACGAGACCGTCCGCCACTTCGCAGCGGGCATCCCGGAAGACGAGATCCCCGAGACCATCGATTCGCCGCACTCCGGTCTGCCCGCGGGCCGCGACCAGAAGAACCCGCCGGCGATCGCGAAGAACGAGCCCTACAAGACGCACCTCGCCTACGTGAAGGAGCGCCGCACCGAAGAAGAGGCTGAGACCCTCCTCGACGACGCGCTGCAGCAGCTGCGCGACCGGCGCGGTCAGTAGTCACGGCAACGTCGAAGGGCGGATGCTTCGCAGCATCCGCCCTTCGTCGTTCGTGCGCGTGCGTCTCTCATCCCGCTTGCGCGCTGCGGATAGACCGGTCCACCCATTCCGCGAGGAGCGCCCGCTCCGAGGGAGTGAGTGCGGGCATCTCGGGCACGAAGGCTGCGAACGTCACCGCGGCCGCGCGGACCTCCACCGATGCCCCCGGCCGGGCATGTCCGTGGGTGTGCGCGGGTGCGACGATCGCGCCGATCACGGCGTCGAGCATCGCCTCGGCCAGGCCGTGGTCGCGAGCGTCCGGGGCGATCTCTAGGAGCGAATGGATCGCTCCCGTCCCGGCCGCGTGGATCATCTCGACGGCGCGCTCTTCGCTGACCAGCAACCGCCCGGCCACCGCGATGCGGTGGACGCGGTCGCGGAGGACGCCGATGCCAGCCTCGGTGGCGGGCGACGTCCGGGATCGGGTGCCCAGGAGTAGGTGGAGCTCGGGGTGGGTGAGGCTGAACTCGATCTGCGACCTCCACCCGGCGCGGAGGCCCTCGACGGGGTCCGGGTTCTCGGGTGTCCGGGCCTTCGACTCGACGTACTCCGCCATGACGTGCTCGGCGACCGCATCGAGGAGCCCGTCCTTGTCTCCGAAGAGTCGGTAAATGGTGGGCGCCTGCACGCCTGCGGTATCAGCGACCGCGCGCGTGGTCACCGCAGCGGCTCCACTGTCGCGAAGGATCGTCGCGGCGCTGCGGATGATCCGGTCACGACTACCGGGCAGGGTGGAAGCGGACGTGCTCATGTATCAAGACTAACAAGAACTTGCTTCCGGAGATAACAGCACTTACGGTGAGTGTTATCGTCACTAACCGAAGGAAGATATCGATGATAATTGTTACGGGAGCCAGCGGGAACCTCGGAAGTCGGATCGTCGAACGGCTGCTGACGGTCGTTCCGGCGGCTGAACTCGGCGTGAGCGTTCGCGATGCCACACGCGCGCGCGCACTCGCAGATCGCGGTGTCCGGGTGCGGGAGGCGGACTTCACCGCGCCGGCATCATTGGGGTACTCAATGGAGGGTGC
This sequence comes from Microbacterium sp. AG1240, assembly GCF_003635115.1. Taxonomy (GTDB): domain Bacteria; phylum Actinomycetota; class Actinomycetes; order Actinomycetales; family Microbacteriaceae; genus Microbacterium. The sequence continues at coordinate 1,752,500 of NZ_RBXJ01000001.1, read as the reverse complement.
CGACCAGGTGCTCGTGGTCTCGGCGGAGATCCGCGGCGACGCCGCGGTCGTAGCGAACACCGCCGCGATCGACGCCGCGGTCGCGGCCGGGGCCTCGCACGTGCTGTACACCAGTCACCAGGCCGCCTCGGCAGATTCGCTCTTCCCGCCGCAGGTCGTCCATGCCGCCGCCGAAGCGCACCTTGCGCGGGCCGGAGTGCCGTTCACGGCCTTGAGGAACGGCTTCTACGCCGCATCGCTCGACGTCCACCTCGCCGCAGCCCTCGCCACGGGGCAGATCGTCGTGCCGCCCGATGGACCGGTGTCGTGGACGGCGCATGATGATCTCGCAGAGGCGGCTGTCATCGCTCTGACCCGGCCGGGTGCTTTCGCGGGCATCACACCGCCCTTGACCGCGGGAGTCGCGCTCGATCTCGGAGACGTCGCGGGTCTCCTTTCACGACTGACGGGCCGGTCGATCGTGCGTGTCACCGTGTCCGACGAGGAGTGGCGCACGGCCTCCATCGCGCGCGGTCTGCCTCCGGCGGTGGTCGATTTCTCCCTCGGGCTGTTCCGCGCATCACGACAAGGAGAGTTCGACGTTGTCTCACCCGCACTGGCCCATGCTCTCTGTCGCGCTCCGCAGGGAGTCGAAGAGACCCTTCGACGCCTGCTCGGGGACCGAGGCATCGCCGTGGCGTGACCGCGCTCAGTACTCCTGGTCGATGAGCTGCGGGGGCACCTGATCGGCGGCGGCCTCGTCGACGAACAGCACCGTACGGCGGCGGCCCTTCGCACCGGCCGCCGGCACGCTCGCGTAGCTGGCGCCGGCCAGAGCGAGGCCCAGCGCCGATGCCTTATCGGCGCCCGCGAGCACCATCCACACGCGGGTCGAGCTGTTGATCACCGGGCGGGTGAGCGACACGCGCTCGGGCGGAGGCTTGGGCGAGTCACGCACCGGCACGGCAGCGCGGTCGGTGATCTGGATCTCGGGGCGATCGGGGAACAGCGACGCGATGTGGGCGTCGGGGCCGACGCCGAGGAAGCAGATGTCGAACACGGGCCAGGCGCCGCCGTCCGTACGATCCGAGGGCGCATACTGCGCGAGCTCGTCGGCATACGCGGTAGCGGCGCCGTCGAGGTCGAGGGTGCCATCGCTCGCGGCGACCGTGTGGATGTTCTCGGCCGGGATGTCGAGCGCGTCGAGGAGCGCCGCGCGCGCCTGCTTCTCGTTGCGGTCGTCGGAGTCCCGCGCCACGAACCTCTCGTCGCCCCACCAGAAGTGCACGTCCGACCAGTCGATAACGGGAGTGCGCGGATCGCGCGCGGCGGCCTCGAGGACCGCTCCACCCATCGATCCGCCGGTCAGACAGATGTGGACGGTGAGCCCACCGGCGACCTGCTTCTCGACGCGCGAGACGAAGCGCGCGGCCACCGACTCGGCGAGGTGCTGCTTGTCGGGGCTGATGACGACCCGCTTCTCGGTGATCGACTCAGCCATGCGTCTCCCTCGTCTCGGCGGAACCGAGCAGTTCGAGTCCCTCGGAGATCACGCGCCCGTAGAGCACGTCGGGGTCGAGGCGACGGAGCTCCTCGGCCAGGCACTCCCGCAGCGTGCGGCGGGGGAATGCCAGCTCGTGGGCGGGCTGGTCGGGCTGGGTGAGCACCGCCACGGCGGGCTCAGGCCGTTCGAGAAGGGTGTCTCCACCGGGACGGGTGAGGCGGACCGATTTGATGCCGCTCGCCCACTCGTCGGCGGGAAGGTACGCGTAGTCGACCGGCACGTCGAGCTTCAGCCGCAGCCAGGCGGCGAGCAGTACCGTCGACGGGGAGTCCGCTCCGCCGCGCACGGTCACCGACGTCACCGGCTCGAACGGCGGCTGGTCGAGCACCGCGGCGAGCTGTTCGCGCCAGCGCGTGAGTCGCGTCCACGCGAAGTCGGTATCGCCGGGGGAGTAGTGCGAGCCGAGGCTGTCGACCCAGGCCGTCGGGTCGGGTTGGCTCGACGCATCCGTGATGCGTCGCTGCGCGATCTTGCCGATCTCGGAGCGCGACGGCGTCTTCGGCGTCTCGGAGGGCCACCACGCGACGACGGGTGCGTCGGGGAGGAGCAGGCCGGTCACGAGGCTCTCGGCGTTCGAGCCCGCCGCACCGTGTGCGCGGAGCACGACGACTTCGCTCGCCCCGGCGTCGCCGCCGACGCGGATCTGCGCGTCGAGGCGGGGCTCGGCGTCACCGCCGCCGACCATGACGACGAGGACGCGCATCGGGTGCTCACGCGACGCATCGTTCGCCGCCTCGATCACCTCCTCCTCGGCCCCGTGACGGGTCACGATGATGAGGGTGAGCACGCGGCCGAGGGCGACGGCACCACCCTCTTCACGCACGTTGACGAGCGCCTTCGAGATCTTGCTGACGGTCGTGTCGGGCAGTTCGACGATCACGGGCGCCTCCAGGTGCGGCCGTCGCGAGACAGCAGTTCGTCTGCGGATGCCGGGCCCCACGACCCGGGGGAGTACTGCTCGAGGGGGCCGTCCTGCGACTCCCAGAACTTCTCGATCGGGTCGAGGATCTTCCAGCTGAGCTCGACCTCCTCGTGGCGGGGGAAGAGCGGCGGGTCGCCGAGCAGCACGTCGAGGATGAGGCGCTCGTAGGCCTCGGGGCTCGCCTCGGTGAACGCGTGGCCGTATCCGAAGTCCATGGTCACGTCGCGCACCTGCGTGCCGTCGCCGGGCACCTTCGAGCCGAACCGGATGGTGACGCCCTCGTCGGGCTGTACCCGGATCACGAGGGCGTTCTGGCCGAGCTCCTCGGTCTGGCTGCGCGAGAACAGCTGTTGCGGAGCGCGCTTGAAGACGACGGCGACCTCGGTCACGCGACGCCCGAGGCGCTTACCGGTGCGCAGGTAGAACGGCACGCCCGACCAGCGGCGCGTGTTCACCTCGAGCTTGATCGCGGCGTACGTCTCGGTCGTCGACTCGGGATTCATCCCGTCTTCCTCGAGAAAGCCGAGCACCTCTTCGCCGCCCTGCCAGCCGCCGGCGTACTGCCCGCGGGCCGTCGCGTGCGCGAGGTCCGCGGGGAGTCGGACGGCGGCAAGAACCTTCTCCTTCTCGTCGCGGAGGTTCTTCGCGTCGAAGCTGATGGGCTCCTCCATGGCGGTGAGGGCCATGAGCTGCAGGAGGTGGTTCTGGATGACGTCGCGCGCTGCCCCGATCCCGTCGTAGTAGCCGGCTCGTCCGCCCACACCGATGTCTTCGGCCATCGTGATCTGCACGTGGTCGACGTAGTTGCGGTTCCAGATCGGCTCGTACAGCTCGTTGGCGAAGCGCAGCGCGAGGATGTTCTGCACCGTCTCCTTGCCGAGATAGTGGTCGATGCGGAAGATCGAGTCGGCGGGGAACGCGCTCTCGAGTTCGTCGTTCAACTCGCGCGCCGAGGCCAGATCGTGCCCGAACGGCTTCTCGACGACGACGCGGCGCCAGCCGTTCCCGTCGGCTGCGGTCTCGCCGACCAGACCCGAGTCCTTCAACTGCTGGGTGACCAGGGGGAAGGCCTTGGGCGGGATCGAGAGGTAGTACGCGTGATTGCCCATCGTGCCGCGTTCGACGTCGAGCTTGTCGACGGTGTCGCGCAGGCGGGCGAAGGACTCCGGGTCGTCGAACTCGCCCGAGACGAAGCGGATGCCCTGCAGCAGCTGCTGCCAGGTCTCTTCGCGGAACTCGGTGCGCGCGTACTGCTTGACCGCCTCGTAGACGACCTGCGCGAAGTCCTGATCCTCCCAGTCGCGGCGGGCGAAGCCCACGAGGGCGAAGCCCGGGGGGAGCAGGCCGCGGTTGGCGAGGTCGTAGACCGCCGGCATGAGCTTCTTGCGCGACAGGTCTCCGGTCACGCCGAAGATGACGAGCGCGCTCGGGCCGGCGATGCGGCTCAGGCGGCGATCATCGGGATCGCGAAGCGGGTTGTGCCCCCGGGAGATTTCGACACTCATGCGTACACGCTCACTGGGCTGCTTCGAAGAGCTCGACGACGTCGAGCTGCGGGTCGGTCAGGGTCAAAGTCACGACGGGACGGCCGTGCGCGGCCAGCACCGACGCGTCGCCGGCGGCCTGCGCCTCGATGAGCTGGCCGAAGGTGAACGGCCGGCCGGGGATCTCGAGATCGGTGTCGGTGCGCTCGGTGATCTGCAGGAACACGCCGGTGGCGGGTCCGCCCTTGTGGAACTGCCCGGTCGAGTGCAGGAAACGAGGACCCCAGCCGAACGTGGCCGGGCGACCCGCATCCGCCGCGACGAGCTCCCGTAGACCCTGCAGCTGCGGGATCGCGATGCGGTTCACGTAGGCCTGGATGGCGACGTAGCCGTTCGGTGGGAGCTGGGCCCACAGGGCATCGAGCACACCGGCGAGCGTGCCGGACGCCGCGAGAGCGGGATCGGAGACGCGGACCTCGACGCCGTCGAGCGTGAACGCGGGCTGCGTCGGTTCGGGGCGTGCGTCGAGCAGACCGCGGGTCGCGATCTTCGCCGACTCGACGTCGGGCTGATCGAAGGGATCGATCCCCAGCATCCGGCCGGCGATGGCCGTGGCGTACTCCCACACGATGAACTGCGCACCGAGCGAGCCGCTGACGAGGATCTCGCCCTCGTGCCGCTCGAACAGATGGAACTGCGCGGCGTTGTCGACCAGGCGGAGGATCTGCAGGTCGTCGGGCAGCGCATCGAGCTCGGGCGACACCGGCAGCAGGACGACGGGGAGGATCCCGGTGCCGTTCTTGCCGGTGGACTCCGCGATCAACTGCTCGATCCAGTCGGGAAGGCCGACGATGTGGGTGCCGTCGGTGACGAGCCCGAGCTTGTCGCGCCGGGGCTCCCCGCCGGCGATCGCCGCGGCGAGCACCAGGGCGGGGTTCTCGGGGCTGTCGATGGCGACCTCGAGGAGCGTGGCCTCGGCCTCGTCCAGGAGCTCGTTGAGGTCGACGCCCGCGAGCCCGGACGGGACCAGGCCGAACGCGGTGAGGGCGGAGTACCGACCGCCGACGGTGGGGTCGGCGGTGAACACGCGGTAGCCCTGCGCGCGCGACGCCTCGTCGAGCGGGGAGCCGGGGTCGGTGACCACGACGATGCGCTCGACCGGGTCGATCCCGAGGTCGCGGAACGCCGCCTCGAAGGTGCGCTTTGCGGAATCGGTCTCGACCGTGGAACCCGACTTCGACGACACGACCAGGACGGTCTTGTCGAGACCGCCCGACTCGGCGTCGCCGTCGATGGCGGCGAGCACCTGCCCGGGAGAGGTCGAGTCGAGGATGACGAGCGGAACCCCCGATGTCTGGGCGATCACCTCGGGAGCGAGCGATGAGCCGCCCATCCCCGCCAGGACGACGCGCGTCACTCCCTTCGCGACGAGCTCGGCGCGAAGCGCCTCGATCTCGGACACGAGCGGTCGCGAGACCGAGACCGCCTGCACCCAGCCGAGCCGACGGGATGCTTCGGCCTCGGCCGCCGCACCCCAGAGGCTGCTGTCGCCCGCCGTGATCGACGAGGCGACGAGCGACGCCACGAGACCCGGGAGCGTCGTCTCGACGAGCTCGCGCGGGTGACCCGTGACGTGGATGTCGAACGTCACTGAGCGGCCTCCGCGGTGCCGGCCTCGAGCGCCTTCGCGACGGTCCCCTGCAGTTCGTGCCACGACGCGACGAACTTCTCCACGCCTTCGTCTTCGAGCACCTGGGTGACGTCGGCGAAGTCGACGCCGACGGCCGCGAGCCGGTCGAACACATCGTGCGCGTCGGCGTAGTTGCCCGTGATGGTGTCGCCGGTGATCACGCCGTGGTCGAAGGTCGCCTCGAGGGTCTTCTCGGGCATCGTGTTGACGGTGCCCCCGGCGACCAGCTCGGTCACGTAGAGCGTGTCGGGCAGCGCCGGGTCCTTGACGCCGGTCGAGGCCCAGAGCGGACGCTGAACGGTGGCGCCCGCATCGAGCAGGGCCTTCGCGCGGTCGGTGGCGAACTCGCGCTCGAAGAGCTCGTAGGCCAGGCGCGCGTTCGCGATGCCCGCCTTGCTCTTCAGGGCGGTGGCCTCGTCGGTGCCGATGGCGCTCAGGCGCTTGTCGACCTCCGTGTCGACGCGCGACACGAAGAACGAGGCGACCGAGTGGAGGGTGTCGATCTTGTGACCGGCGGCCTTCGCCTTCTCGACGCCCGAGAGGTAGGCGTCGATGACCTCGGCGTAGCGCTCGAGGCTGAAGATGAGGGTGACGTTCACCGAGATGCCCGCGCCGATGACCTCGGTGATGGCGGGCAGGCCCGCCTTGGTCGCCGGGATCTTGATGAGCACGTTGGGGCGGTCGACGCGCGCGGCGAGGTCCTTCGCCTGCGCGATGGTGGCCTCGGTGTCGTGGGCGAGGTCGGGGGAGACCTCGATCGACACGCGACCGTCGACGCCGCCGGTCTCCTCGAAGACCGGGAGGAAGACGTCGGAGGCGGCGCGCACGTCGTCGGTGGTGATCTCGAAGATCGCCTCGTCGGTGGTCGCGCCCTTGGCGGCGAGCCCGGAGACCTGGGCCTCGTACGCCTCGCCCTTCGACAGGGCGCCGGCGAAGATCGTCGGGTTCGTGGTCACGCCCGTGACGTTGCGGGTCGCGATCAGATCGGCGAGGTTGCCGGTCATGATTCGCTGGCGCGAGAGGTCGTCGAGCCAGATGCTCACGCCTGCGGCGGACAGCTGTGCGGTGGGAGTGCTCATGCGTTGTTCTCCTTGATCGTCTCGCGGGCCGCGGCGACGACGGCCTCGGCGGTCATACCGAACTCTTTGTACAGAGTCTTGTAGTCGGCGGAGGCGCCGAAGTGCTCGATCGAGACCGAGCGGCCCTTGTCTCCGACGATGCCCCGCCAGGTGAGGGCGATACCGGCCTCGACCGAGACGCGGGCGGTGACGGACGTCGGCAGCACCGACTCGCGGTACGCCTCGTCCTGCTCGGCGAACCACTCCAGCGACGGGGCCGACACCACGCGGGCGTTGATGCCGTCCGCGGCGAGCGACTCGCGCGCGGCGACGGCGATCTGCACCTCGGAGCCGGTGGCGATGAGGATCACGTCGGGCGTGCCGTTGGGGGCCTCCGCCAGGACGTAGGCACCCTGAGCCGCACCCTTCGCCGACGCGAAGACGTCACCGGATGCTTCGCCCTCACCGCGCTCGAACACGGGCAGGTTCTGACGCGACAGGGCGATGCCGGCGGGGCCGGCGTGCCGACGGATCAGCTCGAGCCAGGCGACCGCGGTCTCGTTGGCATCAGCGGGCCGCACGACCGCGAAGTTCGGAATCGCGCGGAGCGTCGCGAGCTGCTCGATCGGCTGGTGCGTCGGGCCGTCCTCGCCGAGGGCGACCGAGTCGTGGGTCCAGACGAACAGCGACGGGATGTTCATCAGCGCGGCCAGACGCAGCGGCGGGCGCATGTAGTCGCTGAAGATGAGGAACGTGCCGCCGAAGGCGCGGGTCGGGCCGTGCAGCACGATGCCGTTGAGGATCGAGCCCATGGCGTGCTCGCGGATGCCGAAGTGCAGCACTCGTCCGTATGGCGAGCCGTCCCACTCGTGGGTCGACCACTCCTCGGGGATGAACGACTTGGCGTTCTTGATCGTCGTGAGGTTCGACTCGGCGAGGTCGGCGGAGCCTCCCCACAGCTCGGGGAGCTCTGCCGCGAGCGCGTTGATGACGGTGCCCGACGCGGCGCGCGTGGAGACCTCCTTGCCGGCTTCGAACACCGGCAGCGCGTCGGCGATGTCTGCGGGGAGCTCGCGGGCGTTCACGCGGTCCCACAGCGCCTTGCGCTCGGGGTTGGCGGCGGCCCACGCGTCGAACTTCTCCTGCCACGCGGCCTTCTCGGCCTCGCCGCGGGCGACCAGCTCGCGCGTGTGCTCCAGCACCGCGGCGTCCACCTCGAAGGTCTGCTCGGGGTCGAAGCCCATGACCTCCTTGGTGGCGCGCAGCTCGTCGGCGCCGAGGGCCGAACCGTGGATCTTGCCGGAGTTCTGCTTGCCGGGCGACGGCCAGCCGATGATCGTCTTCAGGATGATGATCGACGGCTTCGCGGTCTCACCCTTCGCGGCCTCGATGGCGTCGTACAGGTCGGCGGCGTCTTCGACGTACTGACCGGTCTTCTTCCAGTCGACCGTCTGCACGTGCCAGCCGTAGGACTCGTAGCGCTGGGCGACGTCCTCGGTGAAGGCGACGTTGGTGTCGTCCTCGATCGAGATCTGGTTGGCGTCGTAGATGACGACGAGGTTGCCGAGCTCCTGGTGGCCGGCGAGCGAAGATGCTTCGCTGGTGACGCCCTCTTCGAGGTCGCCGTCGGACGCGATCACATAGATGTGGTGGTCGAACGGGCTCTCGCCTGCGGCGGCCTCGGGATCGAACAGGCCGCGCTCGTAGCGCTGCGCGTAGGCGAAGCCGACCGACGAGGCGAGGCCCTGGCCGAGGGGGCCGGTGGTGATCTCGACGCCGTCGGTGTGGCGGTACTCCGGGTGGCCGGGCGTCAGAGAACCCCAGGTGCGCAGAGCCTTGAGATCGTCGAGTTCGAGCCCGAAGCCGCCCAGGTACAGCTGGATGTACTGCGTCAGCGAGGAGTGCCCCGCCGAGAGGATGAACCGGTCGCGCCCGGGCCAGTGGGTGTCGGCCGGATCGTGCCGCATCACCTTCTGATAGAGGAGGTACGCGGCCGGGGCGAGGCTCATCGCCGTGCCCGGGTGGCCGTTGCCCACCTTCTCCACGGCGTCTGCCGCGAGTACGCGCACGGTGTCCACCGCGCGCCGATCGATCTCATCCCAGCTCAAGTCCGACACTCGGTCGCCTTCCCTCGATCTCGGCGCCCTCTGGTCGTGCCGCAGCTCCGTCGTCCATCAATGGAGTGGAGGGGGAGCCGGCACCAGGCGCGCGTTCGTTTTCAGCATAGCGAAGCGGGACGTCTGGACGGGTGACATGACGGGGCCCGCGCGCACCGGGGCCCCGCGACCGATGACGTAGACTCGGGTGGACCTGATGAGCACGGAAAACGGGGGAAGATGGACATCTCGACGACGTCGATCACGCCGGTCGCGACCCCTCAGAAGACGTTCGGACGAACCTTCCGGGCCTACCTCGCGCTGACGAAGCCGCGGGTCCTCGAGCTGCTGCTGGTCACGACCGTGCCGGTCATGATCCTCGCGCAGAACGGCATGCCGAATCTCTGGCTGGTGCTCGCCACGGTCATCGGCGGGTCGCTCAGCGCCGGCTCGGCCGCGGCGTTCAACATGTACCTCGACCGCGACATCGACGCGCACATGCAGCGCACCGAGAAGCGTCCTCTGGTCACCGGCGAAGTGACGCCGCGCAACGCGCTGATCTTCGCGTGGACCCTCGCCGCGGCATCCACCGTCTGGCTCTTCTTCACCACGAACTGGCTCGCCGCGGCCCTCTCGGCCGGCGCCATCTTCTTCTACGTCGTCATCTACACGATGATCCTCAAGCGCCGCACCGAGCAGAACATCGTCTGGGGCGGCATCGCCGGATGCTTCCCCGTGCTCATCGGCTGGTCGGCCGTCACGGGATCGTTGAGCTGGACCCCGTTCATCCTGTTCGCGCTCGTGTTCCTCTGGACGCCTCCGCACTACTGGCCGCTGTCGATGAAGTACAAGGCGCAGTACGAAGAGGTCGACGTGCCCATGCTGGGTGCCACCCGCAGCGGCTCGCAGGTCGGCCTCCAGGTGATCCTGTACGGCTGGGCGACGGTCGCCTGCTCGCTCCTGCTCATCCCCGTCGCATCGATGGGCCTCGTCTACACCGTGTCGGCCCTGGTCTTCGGCGGGTGGTTCCTCTACGAGTCGCACCGCCTCTACACGCGCGCCGTGCGGGGCACCGAGCCGCGCCCCATGCGCGTCTTCCACGCGTCCATCACGTACCTCACACTGCTGTTCGTCGCGATCGCGGTCGACCCGCTCCTGCCCTTCTGACGCAGCGCGCACGAAGAAGGCCGGGTCCCTCGGGACCCGGCCTTTTTCGTCGTCGCGGATGCGGCGTCAGACGCGCTTGTCGTCGCCCTCGGTCGCCGCTGCCGGTGCCGGGGTCGTGCTGGGCACCTCCACGTCGGGGTCCTCGGCGATGACGGGCGCCGCGGTCGTAGCGGCGGGGACGGCGGGCTCGGTCGCGAACGGGGTCGGCTCGGAGGCGGTCTCGTCAGCGGTCCAGTCGATCGTCTCGACGACGGCCGCATCGCCCTGGGGGATGAGCGCCTTCGCGGCGGCCAGCGCCAGTGCGAGCAAGAGTCCGACGACGCCCGCACCGAGGAGCACGGCTCCGACGACCGACCACGACTGTCCGCCGTAGACCTGGGCGGTGGTGGCGGTGCCGTCGACGAGGCCGCGCTCGAGGGTGCCGAGGCGGTCGACGACGATCCACAGGCCCACGGCTCCGGCCACGACGGACCCGGCGACGAGGATCCAGAACGGGATGCTGGTGATCAGGCGGGCACGAGAGGTCATTTCGGGTCAACTCCTAGATTCTCCGGGCACGATTCGGCCGCGGCATCGACCAGTCTGCACCGTAGGCCACCACGATGCTTCTGCGTCTCCGATGTTTTCCCTATGAAGGTGCCCGGGCGCGGAGCGCTCCCGTCGTCAGCGCGCGAGCGAGGGGGTCTTCAGGTTCAGCACCACGACGACCATGGCTGCGGCGGTCAGTGCGGCCAGCACCATGTGGGTGCCCACGGCCCATTCGGGGAGGCCGTTTCGCGCCTGGTAGAGCCCGACGGAGATCTGCACGAGTTCGATCGCGAGCAGCGCGGTGATCCACCGGCGCACGGGGAGGCGGCGCGCCCAGGCGACGATCGTGAGTACCAGGGTCAGCGCGAACAGGGCGTAGCCGGGCCACGCGTGGACGTGCTCGAGCACCTGGGCGTCGAAGCCGCTGCGCACCGCCGCGTCGTCGCCGGAGTGCGGGCCCGCGCCCGTGGTCAGCACGCCGAAGACGATGGTGAGGGCCAGCACGAGCGTCGTCACGTGCGTCGTGATCAGGTACCAGCGGGGGACGGCGAGCGAGCGGAGGCCGGGGGCGGCGTTCATCCGCACGAGGAACGCGGCGCACACGCCGACCAGGACGACCGAGGCGACGTAGTGGAAGCCGACGATGAAGGGGTTGAGGCCGGTGAGGACGGTCACTCCTCCGACGAGGGCCTGGGCGACGACGCCGCCGAGAACGATCGCGGCGAGCACGAAGAGGTCGCGGCGTTGGCGACGCATCCGCCAGACGAGCACGACGACGGCCAGCGCCAGGATTCCGACGACGCCGGTGAGGGTTCGGTTGCCGAACTCGATGATGCCGTGGATGCCCATCTCCTGCGTGGCGACCAGCGAGTCGGGCGTGCAGGTCGGCCACGTCGGGCAGCCGAGCCCCGAACCGGTGAGGCGCACGGCCCCGCCGGTGCCGATGATGAGCACCTCGGCGATGAAAGAGAGCCAGGCGAAGACCCGGATGCGGCGATCCACCCGGTCGGGCAGCCACGCGACGAAGCGCGACAGCGGCGTGGGGTCGGTGCCGCGGTGGGTGTCGGCGGTGGACTGCGCGGACATGGGGGTCGCCTCCAGGCGGGTTCCGCGAGCGCCGGGGGTGGGCGCTGGGCACCCCGTACACGGCCGGGAACCTGTAGAATCAAGGGGTTCGGGATGCACCGCTCACGCGAATGCCATCCCCGACAGTCTAGGCGCGGTAACTGCGCCTCATAGCGGGCCCACCGAGCCTCCTCCCTCCGCCGCACTCCACGCGGAACGGGAATGCTCGGGCGGATGACACCGTTCGGCCCGAAGAGGAGAGGATCGTCATGACTGATGTACTGATCGACCGGCCCGAGCTCGAGGGGCTGGGGGTGTACGAGTTCGGCTGGCACGACGCCGACGCCGCGGGTGCTGTTGCGCAGCGCGGTATCAACGAGAACGTCGTGCGAGGCATCTCCGCCCTCAAGGATGAACCCGAGTGGATGCTGAAGACCCGTCTGAAGGGCTATCAGCTGTTCGGACGCAAGCCGATGCCGACCTGGGGCGCAGACCTCAGCGAGATCGACTTCGACAACATCAAATACTTCGTCCGCTCGACGGAGAAGCAGGCCGGAACCTGGGAGGAACTCCCGGAGGACATCCGGAACACGTACGAGCGGCTCGGCATCCCCGAGGCCGAGCGTCAGCGCCTCGTCTCCGGTGTCGCCGCCCAGTACGAGTCCGAGGTGGTCTACCACCAGATCAACGAGCAGCTCGAAGCCCAGGGCGTCATCTTCATGGACACCGACACGGCGCTGCGCGAGCACCCCGAGTTCTTCGAGGAGTACTTCGGCACCGTGATCCCCGCGGGCGACAACAAGTTCGCCGCGCTGAACACGGCCGTATGGTCGGGCGGATCGTTCGTCTACGTGCCGCCGGGCGTGCACGTCGAGATCCCGCTCCAGGCCTACTTCCGCATCAACACCGAGAACATGGGCCAGTTCGAGCGGACGCTGATCATCGCCGACGAGGGCTCGTACGTGCACTACATCGAGGGCTGCACCGCCCCGATCTACAAGAGCGACTCGCTGCACTCGGCCGTCGTCGAGATCATCGTGAAGAAGAACGCCCGCGTTCGCTACACGACGATCCAGAACTGGTCGAACAACGTCTACAACCTCGTCACCAAGCGGGCCGTGGCCCACGAGGGCGCGACGATGGAGTGGATCGACGGCAACATCGGCTCGAAGGTCACGATGAAGTACCCGTCGATCTTCCTCATGGGCGAGCACGCGAAGGGCGAGACCCTCTCGGTCGCGTTCGCCGGCCCCGGCCAGCACCAGGACGCCGGCGCCAAGATGGTCCACATGGCGCCCTACACGCAGTCGTCGATCGTGTCGAAATCCATCGCTCGAGGCGGTGGACGCGCCGGCTACCGCGGTGAGGTGCGCGTCGATGCGAATGCGCACCACTCGGCGAACACCGTCCGGTGCGATGCCTTGTTGGTGGACTCGATCTCGCGCTCCGACACGTACCCGGCGATCGACATCCGCGTCGACGACGTGCAGCTCGGTCACGAGGCGACGGTGTCGAAGGTCAGCGAGGAGCAGCTGTTCTACCTGCAGTCGCGCGGACTCCCGGAAGACGAGGCCATGGCGATGATCGTCCGCGGCTTCATCGAGCCGATCGCCCGTGAGCTGCCGATGGAATACGCGCTCGAGCTCAACAAGCTCATCGAGATGGGCATGGAGGGCAGCGTCGGATGATCGCCGCCCCGCCCACGAAAGGATCGGTCGGCTAGATGACGACGACCACCACCGTCCCCCTCCCCGGGAGCACCGCACACACCGACGGAGGATGGGGCGACAAGACCGTGCCCGTCGTCCCGGTGCAGACGCGTTCCGAGCGCCCCACCTCCTTCGACGTCGCCGACTTCGGCGCGCCGACCGGCCGTGAGGTCAACTGGAAGCACACGCCCGTCGACCGTCTGCGAGCACTGTTCGCCGACGACATCGCCGACGAGGATGCGGCGCTCCGCCGCGACCTCGGATCGGCGGCGTCGCACGTGATCGCTTCTTCGGGGCTCGACGCCCCGGTGCGCGGCGAGCACTTCCGGCCGGAGGACGTCGTCGCCGCCACGGCGTGGCAGCGTTCGACCGACGCCCTTCACGTACGCCTCGCGGCCGACGAGGAGCTCACCGAGCCCCTGCGCATCGACGTCACGGGCCTCGGAGCCGGCCTCGTCGCAACCGACCACATCGTGATCGAGGCGATGCCGCATGCCCGGGGCACCGTCGTGCTCTACCACTCCGGCTCGGCCTCCTACGCGCAGAACGTCGAGATCGTCGTCCGCGACGGCGCCGACCTCACCGTGATCACCGTCCAGCGCTGGGACGACGACGCCGTGCACGCGGCATCGCACCAGGCGCGGGTTGATCGCGACGCGAAGCTCACCCACATCGTGGCCAGCCTCGGCGGCGGAGTGGTGCGCGTGAACCCCTCGGTCGAGCTGTCGGGCTCGGGATCGGAGGGCCGTCTGTTCGGTCTGTCGTTCTCCGATGCCGGTCAGCACCTCGAGTCGCAGGTCTACCTGCACCACAAGGGCGACCACACGAAGGGCGACGTGCTCTACAAGGGCGCGCTGCAGGGCGAGAGCGCACGCAGCGTCTGGATCGGCGATGTGCTCATCGGGCCCGACGCCGTCGCGACCGACTCCTACGAGGCCAACCGCAACCTGCTGCTCACCGACGGTGCCCGCGCCGACTCGATCCCGAACCTCGAGATCCAGACCGGCGACATCCTGGGCGCGGGCCACGCCAGCGCGACGGGCCGGTTCGACGACGAGCAGCTGTTCTACCTGCAGGCTCGCGGAATCGACGAGGACGAGGCGCGCCGCCTGGTCGTCGTCGGCTTCCTCAGCGAGATCGTGCAGCGCATCGGCGTGGCCGACCTCCAGGTCGAACTCACCGAGGCCATCGAACGCGAACTGCAAGAAGGAGTCACGGCGTGAGCGCCACCCGCATCTGCGCGCTGAGCGAGCTGGAGCAGGACGCCGCCCTGCGCGTCGAGGTCGACGGCGTGCCGATGGCCGTCGTCCTCGACGGCAACGGCGAGGTGCACGCCATCGGCGACACCTGCACGCACGGAGAGGTGTCGCTCGCCGAGGGTTTCGTCGACGGCGACACGCTCGAGTGCTGGGCGCACGGGTCGGCGTTCTCGCTGACCACCGGGCACCCGCTGAATCTCCCGGCCTACGAGCCGGTCCCCGTCTACGTGGTGACGATCGAGGGAGACGACGTGCTCGTCGATCCCACCGTCACGCGTCCCACGAACTGAGTAAGGAAACCGACATGACTGTTCTCGAGATCCGAGACCTCCACGTCACCGTTGAGACGGATGCGGGCACCACCCCGATCCTCAACGGCGTCACGCTGACCATCCGCACGGGCGAGACCCACGCGATCATGGGCCCGAACGGCTCGGGCAAGTCGACGCTCGCCTACACGATCGCCGGTCACCCCAAGTACACCGTCACGAGTGGGTCCATCACGCTCGACGGCGACGACGTCCTCGCGATGACCGTCGACGAGCGCGCCCGCGCGGGCCTGTTCCTCGCGATGCAGTACCCCGTCGAGATCCCCGGCGTCACGGTGACGAACTTCCTCCGCACGGCGAAGACCGCGATCGACGGCGAGGCGCCCAGCATCCGGTCCTGGACCAAGGACGTCAAGGCCTCGATGAAGGACCTCCGCATGGACGACAAGTTCGCCCAGCGCAACGTCAACGAGGGATTCTCCGGCGGCGAGAAGAAGCGCCACGAGATCCTCCAGCTCGAACTCCTCCAGCCGAAGATCGCGGTCCTCGACGAGACCGACTCGGGACTCGACGTCGACGCGCTCAAGATCGTCTCGGAAGGCGTCAACCGCGCCAAGGGCAAGAGCGACCTCGGTGTGCTCCTGATCACCCACTACACCCGCATCCTCCGCTACATCCGCCCCGACTTCGTGCACGTGATCGTCGCCGGCCGGATCGTCGAAGAAGGCGGCCCCGAGCTCGCCGACCGACTCGAGAACGAGGGTTACGACCGGTTCATCCCGGCCGACAGCCCCGTGGAAGCGTAGAATCGTTACATGACCGCAACGATCACGGCCGACAAGTACGACGAGGTCACCGAGGCGCTGAAGGACGTGATGGACCCCGAGCTGGGGATCAACGTCGTCGACCTCGGTCTCATCTACGACCTCGCGTGGGACGACGAGAACGATGCGTTGATCATCCACATGACGCTCACCTCCGCCGGGTGCCCCCTCACCGACGTCCTCGAGGAGCAGACCGCACAGGCGCTGGACAACGTGGTGGACCGATTCCGGATCAACTGGGTCTGGATGCCGCCGTGGGGCCCCGAGCGCATCACCGACGACGGGCGCGACATGATGCGCGCGCTCGGTTTCGCCATCTGACGCACGACCCCACCCGGCCCGGAGGGCGCGGGTAGGCTCGCGGGATGAGCGTCACGCCCCTTCGCGCCCTTCCCCTCGACGAACTCCGGCAGCGTTCCAGCTCCAAGTGGCGGACCTATCCCGCCGACATCCTCCCGCTCTTCGTGGCGGAGACCGACTTCCCGCTCGCGCCGGCCATCTCGGCCGCGCTCGAGCGGGCGGTCCGTCTCGGGGACACCGGCTACACACCGCCGGATCCGGGCATCGCACGGGCTTTCGCAGGCTTCGCGGAGCGCCGGTTCGGATGGACCGTCGACCCGGCGCGGGTGCGCACCACCGGCGACGTGATGGTCGGCGTCGTCGAGCTCCTTCGGGCGGTGACCTCGCCCGGCGACCGTGTCGTGATCACCCCGCCGGTGTACCCGCCCTTCTTCGACACCGTGCGCGAGGCCGGCGCCGAGGTCGAGCGGGTGCCTCTCGTGGCTCCGTCGGTCGATGACGCAGACGGCCGTTGGCGTCTCGACCTGCCCGGGATCGAGGCGGCGCTGGCGGCCGGCGCCCGTGCCGTGCTGCTGTGCAACCCGCACAACCCCACCGGGACGGTGCACACCCGCGCCGATCTCGCCGAGCTCGCGCGCATCGCCGCACACCACGGCGCCGCCGTCGTCAGTGACGAGATCCACTCGCCGCTCGTCCACCCCGGGGAGCGGTTCACGCCCTTCCTCGATGCGTCCGACGACGCCGCGCGCATCGGCTATGCGGTCACCAGCGCCAGCAAGGCGTTCAACCTCGCCGGGTTGAAGTGCGCGCTCATGGTGACCGCGGACGAGCGCACCGCGGCGGTCGTGAAGGCGCTGCCGTGGGAAGTGGAGTGGCGCACGGGCCTGTGGGGCGCCCTCGCCGGAATCGCCGCCTTCTCGCCGGAGAGCGACGAGTGGCTCGACGGATTGCACGCCGCCCTCGACGACAACCGACGGTTGCTCGCCGACCTGCTGGCCGAGCACGTGCCCGCCGCTCGCTACCGCATACCCGACGCGGGCTTCCTGGGCTGGGTCGACCTGACGGAGCTCGGGTGGGGCGACAATCCCGCGGCGAAGATCCGCCGGGAGGCCAAGGTGGCGTTCCACGTCGGCCCGTACTTCGGAACCGAGGGGGCCGGTCACGTGCGCATCAACTTCGGATGCTCGCCCGACGTGCTGCGTGAGGCCGTCGAGCGCGTCGGCGCCCTCGTGAGCAGGTGAGCGACCGGTCCCACGGGCCCGGCATCTGGCGGTCGCCGTTCGGGTGGGTGAGCCTCGGCTCGGTCGCCCTGGTGTTCCTCGCCGCGCTCGAGAGCCTCGCCGTCACGACGGTGATGCCCGTCATCGCCGCGGACCTCGACGGGCAGTCGCTGTACGCGCTCGCGTTCGCCGGCACGCTGGCGACGTCGGTGATCGGAATGGTGTGCGCCGGGTCGTGGGCCGATCGTTCGGGGCCGGCGGTGCCGCTCTCGGCGGCCGTCGCGCTGTTCGTCGCGGGTCTCCTGGTGGCGGGCCTGGCCCCCGACATGGTCGCGTTGATCGTGGGCCGGCTGCTTCAGGGTCTGGGCGCCGGGGGCATGACCGTGTCGCTCTACGTCGTCATCGCGCGGGTCTACCCGTCGGCTCTGCACGGTCGTATCCTCGCCGCGTTCGCGGCGGCCTGGGTGCTTCCGGCGCTGGTCGGACCGTTCCTCGCGGGGGCGGTGACCGAGCTTCTCCACTGGCGGTGGGTGTTCCTCGGGGTCGTGGTGCTGTCCGCCGCGGCCTACGCTCTGCTGCTGCCCCGCCTGTCCCGCCCCGAGTTGCGTTCCGCGGACGACGCCGAGCGCGCTCCGTTCCTCGCTCGTCTCCTGTGGTCCATGGCCGTCGCCGCGGGCGTGCTCGTCCTGAGCATCGCCGCGGAGTCGGGGACGGGTGCGGTCCTCCTCGTCATCGTGGGCGCGGTCGTCGTGGTGGTGGCGATCCGACCGCTCCTTCCGCCGCGGACGCTGCGGAGCGGCCGCGGCCTGCCGAGCGTGATCCTGCTGCGCGGGGCGGTGGCCGGCGCCTTCTTCAGCGCGGAGATCTACGTTCCCTACGTCTTCATCGACCTCTACGGGTTCTCGCCGATCTGGGCGGGGCTCGCCCTCACGGGAGCCGCCGTGATGTGGGCGGCCGGTTCGGAGGCGCAGGGGCGCGTGGGCGATCGCTGGGGTGCTCGTCGCATCCTCGGTGGCGGACTGGCGATCACGATCGTCTCGATGGCCGTCGTGACCGCCGGTGTCGCCCTGCACCTGCCGCCGATCGTGCTCATCGTCGCGTGGACGCTCGGCGGCGGCGGGATGGGGCTCCTGTATCCGCGCATCACGATGCTGATGCTGGCCGCCTCGACGGAGGCCGACCAGGGGCGCAACTCCGCGGCCCTGTCGATCGCCGAGGCGACGGGTGCGGCGACCGCGATCGCCGCGGCGGGAATCGTCGTCGTGGCCCTCGGCGGGGGAGCCCCGGCGTTCGTGGGAGCCTTCCTCCTGTCGACCCTGATCGCCCTCGTCGGCGGCATTCCCGCAACGCGCATCACGGCGCCGATCGAGAGTCGATTGGAACATCCGGGCAGGTAAGGCTACCCTTACGAGGTGTCCTCCGTCGTCGTCTCGAGCCGTCCGTCCTACCGGCCCTACTGCGCAGAGGTGCGCGCGGTGCGCCGGCTGTCGCCGTCGTTCGTGCGCGTGACCTTCGGCTGCGACGACTTCGCCGACTTCGGCACGGCCGGTCTCGACCAGCGCGTCAAGCTCCTCCTGCCGCTTGCCGACGGGACCATCACCGACGTGGGCCAGCGCGACGACGAGGCCATCGCGACAGGCGCGTGGTACGAGCGCTGGCGCGACGTACCGACCGATGAGCGCAGCCCCCTGCGCACCTATACGGTCCGTCGTGTCGCCCCCGAGGCTCGCGAGATCGACGTCGACTTCGTGGTGCATCACGACGCAGGGCCGGCGGGCGAGTGGGCCGCGCATGCGCGCCCCGGCCAGGAGCTCGTCATCGTCGGACCCGACGAACGCAGCGAGCAGTCGCGGCTCGGCCTGGACTTCCATCCCGGGACGGCCCGGCGGTTGCTGCTCGCGGGCGACGAGACGGCGGTGCCCGCCATCAGCGCGATCCTCGAGTCGCTCCCGGCCGGAGTCGACGTCGACGCGTTCCTCGAGGTGCCGACGGGCGATGACGCTCTGACCCTGGATGCGCCCCGCGCTCACCGCGTCACCTGGATCGCACGTGACGACGCCCCGCACGGCGCGCGGCTGATCGCAGCGCTCGAGGGATGGTGCGCAGCATCCGCCGACGTGCTGACGCGCGCCGCCGCGCCGCGACCCCAGGTGCTCGCCGACGTCGACGTCGACCGCGACCTCATCTGGGACAGTCCCGCCGACGCCGAAGGCGAGTTCTACGCGTGGTTCGCGGGCGAGGCGGCGACGATCAAGACGCTGCGCCGGATGCTGGTGACCACCGGGGGAGTCGACCGCAAGCGCGTGGCGTTCATGGGCTACTGGCGGCTCGGGCAAGCAGAACGGCAGGCATGACGACCACGTCCCGGGCGAGGCGTCTGCGTCTCGTCGCCGTCGGTGCTGTCGTCGTCCTGGCCCTCACCGTCGCGGGCAGTCTTCTCATCGGTGCGCGCTCGGTGTCGCCGACGATCGTGTGGCAGGCGCTGACGGCGTTCGACCCGACGGTGGCCGATCACGTGGTCGTCGTCACCCAGCGACTCCCTCGCACCGCCATCGGACTCATCGCCGGCGCCGCCCTCGCTCTCGCGGGCACCCTGATGCAGGGGCTCACCCGTAATCCGCTCGCCGACCCCGGTCTGCTCGGCATCAACGCGGGTGCCTCGGTCGCGGTGCTCGTGGCGATCAGCTTCTTCGGAATCGCGCAGCCGAGCGGATTCGTCTGGTTCGCCTTCGTCGGCGCCGCCGTCGCGGCCGTCGTCGTCGCCGTCATCGGCACGCGCGGCCCGGACGGCGACAACCCGGCCAAGCTCGCGCTCACGGGCGCCGCGGTCACCGCGGGCCTCATCGCGGTCACGACGTTCATGCTGACGACGTCGGCCGCCACGCTCGACGTCTACCGCTACTGGCAGGTGGGTGGTCTGACCACCCGCGGGCTCGACACGGTGGCCATCGCCGCCCTGCCCATCGCCGTCGGCGCCGTCCTCGCCCTCTCCAGCGGACGCGGACTCGACCTCCTCTCGCTTGGGAGCGACACGGCAGCCGGTCTCGGGCAGAACGTCGCCCGCACGCGCGCTCTCGGCATCCTGGCCACGGTGCTCCTGTGCGGGGGAGCGACCGCTCTCGCGGGACCGATCGTGTTCGTCGGGCTGCTCGTCCCACACGTCCTCCGAGCTCTCGTCGGCGGAGGCCACGGGCCGCTCCTCGCGCTGAGCATCCCGGTGGGCGCATCGCTGCTCCTCGCCGCCGATGTCATCGGCCGCGTGATCGCACTGCCCGGCGAGGTGCAGGCCGGCATCGTGGTGGCCTTCGTCGGGGCGCCCGCGCTGATCGCGCTCGTGCTCCGGGGTCGGAGGGTCGCGCTGTGACCGCCGTGCAGACCCCGTCGCCTCTCGCGCTCGTGCGCGGGCGGGTGCGCCGTCGCCGCGTCATCGCGATCGCCGGAGTGACGGCGGCGCTGCTCGTCGTCGTCGTGCTCGGCCTCTCGCTCGGCGACTACCCCCTCTCACCCGTGCAGCTGTGGCGCACCCTCTTCGGCGGCGGGGAGCGCGTGGAGGCGTACGTGCTGTTCCAGGTGCGGGCGCCGCGCGTCGTGATGGGCGTCCTCGTCGGCGTCTGCCTCGGCACCGCGGGGGCACTCCTGCAGACTCTGCTGAGAAACCCTCTCGCGAGTCCCGACCTCCTCGGCATCAGCGGCGGTGCGAGCGTCGGCGCGCTGTTCGTGCTACTCGTGCTCGGGCTGACCGGGCCGCTGCTGGCCGCCGCGGCATTCGTCGGCGGCATGGTCGTGGCGGTATTCCTCCTCGCAGCCGGACGCCGGCTCTCGGACGGCGGATTCCGCCTCATCCTGGCCGGCATCGGCGTCGCCTTCCTCTGCGTCGCGGTCACGAACTTCCTCATGGCCCGCGCGCAGCTCGAGCTCGCGCAGGCAGCGCTGGTGTGGATCACCGGATCGCTGGCGTCGAGCGCGTGGTGGCAGGTACTCGTGGTCCTCGTCGTGATCGTGGCGTGCGCGCCGTTCGTCGCCCTCGCCTCCCGCTGGCTCCCCATCACGCAATTGGGTCCGGCGACGTCCTCGGGTCTGGGCGTGAACGCCACGACCGTGCGCGGGGTGGCCGTCGTCTGCGCGGTGCTGCTCACCGCCGTCACCTGCGCGTTCGCGGGGCCCATCGCGTTCGTCGCGCTGTGCGCGCCCCCGATCGCCCGTTCGCTCCTCGGACACGGGGCGCTGGGGATCGGCACCAGCGCCGTCACGGGGGCCGCCCTCCTCGTCGCGGCCGACCTGATCGCGCAGTTCGCGCTCCCCGGCCTCTCTCTCCCGGTGGGCGTGGTCACCGGGGCGCTCGGCGCCGTGTTCCTCCTGTGGCTTCTGGCCTCGACGAAAGGGCGCCAGGTATGAGCGCTTCCCCCACTCCGCCGCGCCTGCGCGCGCGGTCGTTGAACGCGGGCTACCCGGGCCGACGGGTCATCGAGAACCTCGACCTCGATGTCACCCCCGGTCGGATCACGATGATCATCGGCGCGAACGCCTGCGGGAAGTCGACCCTGCTCGGCGTGCTCGCGCGCCTGCACGCCCCGCTCGGCGGCGAGGTGCTCCTCGACGATGTCGACGTCGCGAGCATTCCGCGACGACGGTTCGCGCAGCGCGTCGGGCTGCTTCCGCAGCATCCGATCGCCCCCGACGGTCTCACCGTCGGCGAGCTCGTCTCGCGCGGACGCCACCCGCACCGTGGCGTCTTCGAGCGATGGAGCGCCGCCGACACGGCGCAGGTCGACGACGCCATGCGGCTGACCGGGGTCGAGGCTCTCGCCGACCGGCCCGTCGGCGACCTCTCCGGCGGACAGCGCCAGAGGGTCTGGATCGCCATGGCGCTCGCCCAGAATCCCGAGATCCTGTTGCTGGACGAGCCGACGACGTTCCTCGATCTGAGCCATCAGCTCGAGGTGCTCGACCTCCTCGTCGAGCTGAACCGCGCGCACGGAACGACGATCGTCGTGGTGCTGCACGAGCTCAACCTCGCCGCGCGCTACGCCGACGACCTCGTGGTCATGAGCGAGGGACGCATCGTCGCCCAGGGCCCCCCGCGAGAGGTGCTGACGGCGGAGGTCGTCTCGGACGCGTTCGCGCTCGATGCCCTCGTGATGCCCGACCCCCTCACCGGCACACCCCTCGTCGTGCCGCGCCCGGGGGGCGCGCACCTGACGCCCGACCCCACCTGATCCCCGAAACCCCCACCCGGCGGAACCCGCTTCCGCGTTCGAAAGGAAAACCCATGTCCCGCACCCCCCGTGCGATCGCGTTCGCCGCAGCCCTCGCCGCCGGCGTCCTCGCGCTGTCGGCCTGCTCGACGGCCGCCCCCGAGAACGGCGCCGGCTCGTCCGGGTCCGACACCGCGGCATCCGAGGCCTTCCCGGTGACGATGACGAACATGTACGGCGAGACGGTGATCGAGTCCGCCCCCGAGCGCATCGCGACGTGGGGTTGGGGCTCCACCGACGCCGTGCTCGCCCTCGGGATCGTTCCGGTCGCCATCGCTTCGATGGATTACGGCGGGGGAGACGACCGCATCACCCCGTGGGTGAAGGACGCCCTCGACGAACTGGGCGGTGAGACGCCCGTGATCCTCGATGCCTCCGGCGAGGTGCCGGTCGAGGAGCTGCTCGCGACCGACCCCGACGTGCTCATCGCGCCCTACTCCGGCCTGACCCAGGAGGAGTACGACGCGATCACCGGCGCCGGCGTGCCGGTCGTCGCACCCACCGATGGTGTCTGGACCACCCCGTGGCGCGACGTCATCACCGAGACGGGCGCGGCGCTCGGCCGCGAAGAGGATGCTGCGCAGATCATCACCGACATGGACGAGCAGGTCGCCGCGGCGGCGGCGGAGCACCCGGAGTTCGCGGGAACCACGATCGCGTACGCCTCCGACAGCGTCGACACGTTCTACCTCTACCTCCCCGCCGACCCCCGCGTGGAGATCCTCGAGGACCTCGGCTTCGTCACCGCCGACTCTGTCGCCGCGCTCGACGACGGATCCGGCAGCTTCTACGCGACCGTCAGCGGCGAGAACCTCGACTCGATCGACGCGGACGTGATCTTCACGCAGGTCGATGACGAGGGCGCTCTCGAGACCTTCCTCACCTCTGACCGCACGCGGCTCATCCCCGCCGTCGCGAAGGGCGCCGTCGCCGCGATCGTCGGCGAGGAGAACGTCGCCGCCGTCTCGCCGACCGCGCTGACGTTCCCGTTCATCCTGCCCACCATCGTCGAGCAGCTGGCCGAGGCCACCGCCGTCGCCAAGGGCTGATCCGATACGACGAAGGCGCCCATCCGGTCTGCCGGGTGGGCGCCTTTCTCGTGCTCGGGGTCAGCGTCGCCGGTCGGCGGCGCGGACCAGCGCCCACGCGGCCGGGACGATGCCGGCCGCCAGCGCGGCCTTGACGATGCCGCCCACGATGAAGGGCAGCACGCCGACGGCGAGGACGTCGCCGAGCCCGTAGCCGAGTCCCAGCACGTTGTTCAGGATGAACGCCATGTAGGGCACACCGATGAGGAACGGCACGACACTGGCCGCGGCGAAACCGACGAACGCCAGGACGGGGCGTCGGTCCCACGATCGCTCGGCAAACCATCCGGCGACGAACGCGGCGAGAACGAAACCGATGATGAAACCGAAGCTGGGCTTGACGACGGAGGCCAGGCCCCCGGACAGTCCGGCGAAGACCGGGAGCCCGACCAGGCCGAGACCGAGGTAGCTCAGCAGCGACAGCGCACCGCGGCGCGCGCCGAGCGCGGCACCCACGACGATGACGCCGAGCGTCTGGCCCGTGATGGGGACCGGCCACAGCGGCACCTCCACCTGGGCGAGGACGGCGACGGTCAGCGCGCCCGTGAGGACGAGGGTCGCGTCGAGGGCGACGGCGCGGGCGCGGGTCGACGGGCGGGCGACGAGGTCGGCCAGCACGCGGCGGCCGAGCGGGGAGGCGACGGACATGAGGCTCCTTCGTGAGCTGCTCGCGGAAGGTTCGGCGGGCTTCGCGACTTATACTAGGGGGCTGGCCGTCGGCCGCCTGTGTACCTTTTCCCACCAGAAGATCGGACGTTCGCTGTGCTCGCCGTGCATGACCTCGAGATCCGCGTCGGAGCGCGCGTGCTGATGTCGGGCGTGTCGTTCCGCGTGAGCGACGGCGACAAGATCGGTCTCGTCGGCCGCAACGGAGCAGGCAAGACCACGCTGACGAAGGTGCTCGCGGGCGATCTGATCTCGGCGGCCGGAAGCGTCGACAGCTCCGGCGAGCTCGGCTATCTGCCCCAGGACCCTCGCAGCGGCGACCCCGAGATGCTGGCGCGCACGCGCATCCTCGACGCGCGCGGTCTCGGCTCTCTCGCCATCGGCATGCAGGAGGCATCGCTGCTCATGGGCGACGCCGATGACGCCGTCGCGGCCAAGGCGATGAAGCGTTACAGCTCGCTCACCGAGCGGTTCGAGGGGCTCGGCGGCTACGCGGCCGAGGCGGAGGCGGCATCGATCGCGAACAACCTGTCGCTGCCCGACCGCATCCTCGATCAGCCGCTCAAGACCCTCTCGGGCGGTCAGCGTCGCCGTATCGAGCTCGCACGCATCCTCTTCTCCGATGCCCAGACCATGATCCTCGACGAGCCGACGAACCACCTCGACGCCGACAGCGTCGTGTGGCTGCGCGAGTTCCTCAAGGGGTACAAGGGCGGGCTGATCGTCATCAGCCACGATGTCGAGCTCGTCGGCGAGACCGTCAACCGCGTGTTCTACCTCGACGCGAACCGTCAGGTCATCGACGTCTACAACATGAACTGGAAGAACTACCTGCGTCAGCGGGTGGCCGACGAGGAGCGCCGCAAGAAGGAGCGCACGAACGTCGAGAAGAAGGCGACGGTGCTCCAGCAGCAGGCCGCCCGATTCGGCGCGAAGGCCTCGAAGGCGGCCGCCGCGCATCAGATGGTCGCTCGGGCCGAGAAGATGCTCGCCGGTCTCGACGAGGTGCGTCAGGAGGAGCGCGTGGCGAAGCTGCGCTTCCCGAAGCCCGCACCCTGCGGCAAAACCCCGCTGATGGCGTCGGGTCTGTCGAAGTCGTACGGTTCGCTCGAGATCTTCACCGACGTCGACCTCGCGATCGACCGTGGCTCCAAGGTCGTCATCCTCGGATTGAACGGTGCGGGGAAGACGACCCTGCTGCGGATCCTCGCCGGTGTCGACAAGGCCGACACCGGGGTCATCGAGCCCGGACACGGCCTCAAGGTCGGGTACTACGCCCAGGAGCACGAGAACCTCGACGTGAAGCGCTCGGTGCTCGAGAACATGATGTCGGCCGCTCCTCACATCACGGCGACGGATGCGCGCAAGGTGCTCGGGTCGTTCCTCTTCGTCGGAGATGACGTGCTGAAGCCTGCGGGCGTGCTCTCCGGTGGCGAGAAGACCCGTCTGTCGCTCGCGACGCTCGTCGTCTCCAGCGCGAACATGCTCCTGCTCGACGAGCCCACCAACAACCTCGACCCGGCGTCGCGCGAAGAGATCCTCGGCGCGCTGGCGCACTACGAAGGTGCCGTCGTACTGGTGTCGCACGACGAGGGCGCTGTCGAGGCGCTCAACCCCGAGCGCGTGCTCATCCTCCCCGACGGGGTGGAAGACATCTGGGGTCGCGACTACGCCGACCTGATCACCCTCGCCTGACCCGACCGGTCAGCGCGAGTCGACCAGGGCGTCCTCCACGTCGGCGTCGTTGTCACGGCGCTTCTCACGACGGGGTCTGGGGGTCTTGCCGGCGGCTTCGTCGGCCTCCTCGCGACGGATGCGCCGTTCGCTGACGATGATGTAGCCGATGAACGCGAAGCCCATGATGGCGAACAGGATCCACTGGATGGCGTACGACAGGTGCGGCCCGGGATCCTCCGTCGGTGACGGCAGCGCGCCGGGCACCACCGCGGGAGACGGGTCTTCCGAGACGAGCTGACCGTACGCGGATGTGACCACCGCGTCACCGGAGGAGACGACCTCGGCGATCGTCGGGAGGTTGATGGTGGCCACCTGGCCCTCGTCGGCCGACCTCCCGGAGGCGGGGACCATCTCTCCCGGCTTCAGACGCACGACGACGGTGGTCTGTCCGATCGGAGGACCGGGGACCGCGTCGGGCTCGGGATCGGGATCGCCCGGAGGCACCCAGCCGCGATCGACGATGATGACGCGGCCGTCGTCAAGACGGAAGGGAACGAGCACCTCGAACGCCGCGGTTCCGCCGTGAGGTCGGTTGCGGACGAGGAGCTCGTCGTCGGGGAGATAAGTCCCGGTGAGGATCACCGGCGTCCACTCGTCGGCGGGATCGAGGTCGGCGCCGGCGGGGATCACGTCGCTGAGCGGCACGGGTTCGGCGTCGTAGTTGGCGTCGACGAGCGCGAGCTGGCGGGCGCGCTCCTCGTTGCGGGTGAACTGCCAGTGAGAGAGGAAGCCGCAGGCGACCGCGAACACGATCGCGATGGCGACGTAGCCCGTCCACCGCAGAGCGGCGGGGCGTGCACGATCGCTCATCGGGGTGCGCCCTCCTCGGAGACCGCGGAGAGGGCCGAGACCTCGACGGGGAAGTCTCGCGCGGCGAGGTAGTCGCGCAAGAAGTCGACGTGGGCGTCGCACGCCGACCACAGCTTGCGGCGATCGGCGGTGTGGATGCGGGGGTTGCGCCAGGCAACGACCCAGGCGGATGCGTCGCGGCAGCCGGCCCGCGAGCACTCCGCCGTCACGGCTTCGGTTCCGATCCCGGCGTCAGACGAGGGGTCTCGGAGATACGGAACACCGCGGGCCCGGCCGGTGCCGGGACGACCGGAGCGACCGTCGGCGGCGACTCCAGCATCCGCTCGGGGCTCTCGACGTTCGTGCGTCGCACGTCGGAGCCCACATTGGCGACGACGACGGCGATGTACGGCAGGACGACCGCGCCCAGCGCGAACAGCCATGTGTACCAGCTGAACGGCTGGACGAGGACCATCGCCACGATGCAGGCGAGGCGAATGCCCATCATCACCATGTACTTGGTGAGACGGGAGCCCGCGTCGTCCTTGGGGGCGACCGGGAGCGATGTCGCGGAGGGAGTGGTCGTTTTCACGATCCCTCAAGATTACGCCTGCCAGCCGAGCGCGGCGCCGGAACAACGTCAGATAGTTCAGGAGTAGTCGTAATACGACGAGCCGCTCGAGGCGACCCCGACGATGAACATGACCCAGATGACGAGCAGGATGATGCCGATCACGGCGAAGCCGATGCCGACCCAGCCGAGGATGGTGCCGGCCAGAGCCATTCCGCGACCCGCCTCCCCGTTGGTCTTCAGCTGCTTCAGCGACATGTGACCGGTGATCACGGCGACGATCGACGCGATCAACGGGAGGACGACGAACGCGGCGATGCCCGAGACGAGGGAGACGATCGCGAGCGAATTGGTCTTCGGCGCGTAGCCGTAGGGCGCTGCGTACCCGTAGGGCTGCTGCTGCTGGGGGTACGCCGGCGCTCCATAGGGAGTCTGCGGGGCTGCGGCCCCGGGGTAACCGGGAGGCGGTGGGCTCGCGGGTGCACCTGCGGGGGAGCCGTTCGGGTTCTCGTCGCTCACGTCAAGCCTCTCTATCGCTGAGACCAGAGTTCCAGCGGGCGGATGCGGTGTCAAACCCGCTCGGGCGCGCGCGCCCCGGTCGCCTAGGCTGGGGCAGTTCCGTCCACCGGCCAGGGAGTGTGCCATGTCCACCGAACGCGTCGTCCTCGTCACCGGAGGCAACCGCGGCATCGGCCGCGCCATCGCCGAGAGGTTCGTGGCAGAGGGCTACCGGGTGGCCGTCACCGCCCGTTCGGGGGAAGGCCCCGAGGGCACCCTCACGGTGCGCGCGGACGTGACCGACGCCGCGGCCGTCGACGCCGCCTTCACCGAGGTCGAGGCGGCCCTCGGCCCCATCGAGATCGTCGTCGCCAACGCCGGCGTCACGAAGGACACCCTCCTCATGCGCATGACGGAGGACGACTTCGATTCGGTCGTCGCGACGAACCTCGGCGGCGCGTTCCGGGTCGTCAAGCGCGCGTCGAAGGGGATGCTGCGGGCCCGGTGGGGCCGCGTGATCCTCATCTCCAGCGTCGTCGGCCTCTACGGATCCGCCGGCCAGGTGAACTACGCGGCCTCCAAGAGCGGTCTCGTCGGCTTCGCCCGATCGCTGACGCGCGAACTCGGGGCTCGCGGCATCACGACGAACGTCGTGGCACCCGGCTTCATCGAGACCGACATGACCGCCGCCCTCCCCGAGGACACGCAGGCCGAGTACAAGCGCAGCATCCCGGCCGGCCGCTTCGCGACTCCCGACGAGGTCGCCGGCGTCGTCACCTGGGTGGCCTCGGACGCCGCCGCGTACATCTCCGGCGCGGTGATCCCCGTCGACGGCGGTCTCGGTATGGGGCACTGAGGTCCCACACCCACGGGGCAGCGGCGGCGATCACCTCGTGCGCGGCGACCGCACGCCCGCCCTCCACCGGATACCGGTCCTCTGCCGGATGCCGGTGCTCTAGGGGAGGAGGGGGAGCACCTCGCGCAGGTCGACGCGACCGATCACGAGATCGGCGTGCGCCCGCACCGTCGGCTTGGCGTTGAACGCGAGGCCGAGACCGGCCGCCGCCAGCATGGGGAGGTCGTTCGCACCATCGCCGATCGCGACGGTCGCCCCGCGCGGCACGGCGGCCCCCGACGCCCATTCCCGCAGCGCCACGACCTTGGCCGCGCCGTCGACGATCTCGCCGTCGACTCTGCCGGTGAACGTCCCGTTCGCCGTCTCGAGTCGGTTGGCGCGCCAGACGTCGACACCCAGCGCGGGCGCGATCACATCGAGGATCTCGTGGAATCCGCCGGAGACCACGCCGACGCGCCCGCCGCGATCGTGCACGCCGGCGATCAGCTCACGCACCCCGGGCGTCGGCTCGATGCGCGCGACGACCCGTTCGAACGCCGCCGTGGGAACACCGGCCAACGCGGCGACCCGGGTTCGCAGGCTCGTGGCGAAATCGACCTCGCCCCGCATCGCGGCCTCCGTCGCCGCGGCGACCTCGGCACCGCGGCCGGCTTCGTCGGCGAGGAGTTCGATGACCTCGTTGCGGATGAGCGTGGAATCGGCGTCGAGAACGACGAGGAACCGGGCGGCAGGCACGCGCTCGACCCTAGCGTGACCTGTCGTGACGTGCGTCGCGCCGGGGGTTCGGGCGACGGTCCACAATGGGAGTGCACTCCGAGGAAGGAACCCCATGGCAGACGTCGAGAGCTTCACCCTGGACCACACCGCCGTCAAGGCGCCGTACGTGCGGCTGATCGGCACCGAAGTCGGACCGCGCGGCGACGTCATCGCGAACTTCGATGTGCGCTTCGTGCAACCGAACGAGGGGGAGATCCCCACCGCGGGTATTCACACCATCGAGCACATGCTCGCCAGTCTCCTGCGCGATCGGCTCGACGGGGTCATCGACATCTCGCCCTTCGGCTGCCGCACCGGCTTCCACCTCATCACGTGGGGAGAGCCGGCCGTCGCCGATGTCGTCACCGCGATCGGCGAGGGCCTGCGATTCATCGCCGAGGAAGCCGAATGGTCCGACGTGCCGGGCGTGGACGCCTTCAGCTGCGGCAACTACCGCGACCACAGCCTCCACTCCGCACGTGAGTGGTCGGCCGAGATCCTTCGTCAGGGCATCAGCCGGGACGCCTTCGAACGCGTGGGCGTCTGAACGCCGCGTCGGCCCCGATCAGGGGTCGACGCGGGCGTTCTTGGCGACGATCGTGATGCCGGTGTCGGTGACGGTGAAGCCCCGGGCGAGATCGCGTTCGCGGTCTACCCCGACGGTCGCTCCGTCGGCGAGAACCACGTTCTTGTCGAGGATCGCGCGGTGGATGCGGGCACCGGCTCCGACGCGCACGTAGTCGAACAGCACCGAGTCGGTGATGGTCGACCCGCCCCCGGCGAGAGTCCACGGCCCGACGACGCTGCGCTCGAGGTGCGTACCCGAGAGCACGGACCCGAGCGAGACGACCGAGTCGATCGCGTTGCCGATCCGCCCGACCGAGTCGCGGACGAACTTCGCCGGCGGCGAGTTGACCGTCTGCGAGAAGATCGGCCAGTCGGTGTTGTAGAGGTTGAACACCGGGAGCGTGGAGATCAGGTCCATGTGCGCGTCGTAGAACGACTCGATCGTTCCCACGTCGCGCCAGTAGTCGCGATCGCGATCGGTGGAGCCGGGGACGTCGTTGCGCTTGAAGTCGTAGACGGCCGCTTCGCCGCGATCGACGAAGTAGGGAACGATGTCGCCGCCCATGTCGTGGTTCGACGTGGGGAGTTCTCCGTCGTACTCCACCGCCTCGATGAGGGCGTCGGCGTCGAAGATGTAGTTGCCCATCGACGCGAGCACCTCGTGCGGCGCGTCGGCGAGCCCGGTCGGAGACTGCGGCTTCTCGAGGAACTGCTTGATCCGCGTCGGGTCGGTCGGATCGACGTCGATCACACCGAACTGGTTCGCCAGCTCGATGGGCTGTCGGATGCCGGCGACGGTCGCGCGCGCATCGGAGTTGATGTGCGCGTCGAGCATCTGCGTGAAGTCCATGCGGTAGACGTGGTCGGCGCCGATCACGGCGACGATGTCGGGCTTCTCGTCGAGGATGAGGTTCATGCTCTGCAGGATCGCGTCGGCCGAACCCGAGAACCACCGCTTTCCGAGGCGCTGCTGGGCGGGCACCGACGCGACGTACGAACCGAGCATCGGAGACATCCGCCACGTCTGAGAGATGTGGCGGTCGAGGCTGTGCGATTTGTACTGCGTCAGCACAACGAGCTGGCGCAGCCCGGAATTCACGAGGTTCGAGATCGCGAAATCGATCAGGCGGTACTGACCTCCGAACGGCACGGCGGGCTTGGCGCGATCGGCGGTGAGGGGCATGAGCCGCTTGCCCTCACCACCCGCGAGGATGATTCCGAAGACCTTCGGCGCTGCAGGCATGGCACCACACTAGGCCCGTCCGCGATGTGGAGACCACAGCTTCTCGCCCCTTGACAGCTGTACTAGCGTTCGAGCATGCGCGTGGACATCGTCACCAAGGAATACCCGCCCGAGATCTACGGGGGCGCGGGGGTGCACGTCACCGAGCTGGTCCGTGCCCTGCGCCGATCGATAGACGTCGAGGTGCGCGCCTTCGGTGCGCCTCGCGACGAGCCGCAGGCCACGTCGTACGCGGTGCCGGCGGAGCTCGCGTCGGCGAACGGGGCGATTCAGACCCTGGGAACCGACCTCGAGATCGTCGGGGACGTCGCCGGGGCGGACCTCGTGCACAGTCATACCTGGTACGCGAACTTCGCCGGTCACCTGGCGTCGCTCCTGCACGGCATTCCGCACGTCGTCAGCGCCCACAGCCTGGAGCCCCTCCGTCCGTGGAAGGCCGAGCAGCTCGGCGGCGGCTACGCCGTCTCGAGCTACATCGAGAAGACCGCGTACGAGGGCGCCGCCGCGATCATCGCGGTCAGCGACGGCATGCGCCGCGACATCCTCCGCAGCTATCCCGACCTCGATCCGGCGAAGGTGCGCGTGATCTACAACGGTATCGACGTCGATGCGTGGCGCCCCGTCGTGGACATCGACTTCCTGGCCGCGAATGGCATCGACTCCACGCGTCCGTCGGTCGTGTTCGTCGGCCGCATCACGCGGCAGAAGGGTCTCCCGTACCTCCTTCGCGCCGCCGAGCAGCTGCCGCCCGAGGTGCAGCTGATCCTGTGCGCCGGTGCGCCCGACACCCCCGAGATCATGGCGGAGGTGGAGGAGCTGGTGCGCGGGCTCCAGTCGACGCGCGAGGGCGTCGTCTGGATCGATCGACACCTGTCGCGTCACGACCTCTGCGCCGTGCTCACCGCGGCGACCGCGTTCGTCTGCCCGTCCGTCTACGAGCCGCTCGGCATCGTGAACCTCGAGGCCATGGCGTGCGGCGCCGCCGTCGTCGGTACCGCCACCGGCGGCATTCCGGAGGTCGTGGCCGACGGCGTGACCGGTCGCCTGGTCCCGATCGAGCAGGCACAGGACGGCACGGGCACGCCCGTCGATCCCGAACGCTTCGTGAACGACCTCGCGCGGGTACTGATCGAGGTCGTCGGCGACCGCGAGAAGGCGGCGGAGTACGGTCGGGCCGGCCGGACGCGCGCGGCGGAGGAGTTCAGCTGGCAGAAGATCGCCGACACGACCGAGGAGCTCTACCGCGAGCTGACCGGCCGATAGGCTGGGGGAATGCCGCAAGTCTTGGAGTTCTCCGACGTCGTCGTTCGCCGGAACGCCCGAGAGATCGTGTCGCACCTCGACTGGTCGGTCGACGACGATCAACGCTGGGTGGTCCTCGGACCCAACGGGGCGGGGAAGACCACCCTGCTCCAGCTCGCCGACACGCTGCTGCACCCCAGCTCGGGCAGGGTCACGATCCTCGGCGAGCAGCTCGGGCGCACCGACGTCTTCGAGCTGCGCCCGCGGATCGGGTTCGCCTCGTCGGCGATGGCTCGCCGCATCCCGCCCGAGGAGTCGGTGCTGAACGTCGTGCTGACGGCGGCATTCTCCGTGCTCGGGCGGTGGCGAGAGGACTACGAGGACATCGACGAGCGTCGGGCCCTGCGTGTGCTGGCCGAGTGGAAGCTCGATCACCTCGCCGACCGCACGTTCGGCACGCTGTCGGATGGGGAGCAGAAGCGCGTTCAGATCGCCCGCGCGGTGATGACCGACCCCGAGCTGCTGCTGCTCGACGAACCGACCGCCAGCCTCGACCTCGGCGCGCGAGAGGAACTGCTCACGCTTCTGTCCGACTACGCGCAGGCGCCCACCACGCCCGCGATGGTCATGGTCACCCACCATGTCGAGGAGATCCCCGTGGGCTTCACCCACGTGATGCTGCTGCGCGACGGCGCGGTAGCGGCCGCGGGTCCCATCCCCGAGACCCTGACGGCGGCCAATCTCGAGGCCACGTTCGGCGTACCGATCGTGCTCACCGAAGACGCCGGCCGTTACGCGGCGCGCGCCGCGTCCTGACCCTGTTCCGTCGTCGGCCCTCGGGCTGGTAGACTCGGTCGCTGGTGCATTCGCGCCGCTGACTTTGACGGTCCTGGCCAAATCCAGGGCACCTCATCTCAAAGGACCCCCATGAAGACTGACATCCACCCGGACTACCGCGCCGTCGTGTTCCGCGACCTCGGCTCCGGCGAGACCTTCCTCACCCGTTCGACGGTGACCAGCGACAAGACGATCGAACTCGACGGTGTCGAGTACCCGGTCATCGACGTCGAGATCTCGTCCGCGTCGCACCCGTTCTACACGGGCAAGCAGCGCATCATGGACTCGGCCGGTCGCGTCGAGAAGTTCAACCAGCGCTTCAAGGGCTTCGGCGGCAGCTGAACCCGATCCCCGTGCAACGGCCTCGCTTCGGCGGGGCCGTTTCTCGTTTCACCGGATGGGCCACGATCCGTCGAGGGGCTGGTCGGGGTCGAGGCGCCCGATGCTGACGAAGTACTCGGTCAGGCTCGCCGCCTGCGCGCGTGCCCAGGAGATCTGACGCGTATGCAGCTCGTCGATCGTGGGCGGCAGCCAGGCGGCGTAGCGCTCTGCGAGAGCCTGAGCGACACGCCCGGCGGCCACGGCGTCGGCGGATGCTTCGTGGGCGGCGTCGAGGCGCACGCGGTAGTGCTCTGCGACCACCGAGAGGGTGCGCTTCCCGCGCCGCCAGCGGTCGTAGGCCTTGTCGACGACCAGCGGGTCGATGACGGGTGAGGGGCTCTCGATCGGTGGGATGCCGTGGCGCACGGCTTCGTTCTTCAGCAGGGAGAAATCGAACGGCGCGTTGTAGGCGACGACCGGGATCCCCGCGGCGAACAGCGCGCGCAGCGCGTCGACCACCTCGGCGACCACGAGGTGCACGGGACGCCCGTCGGCGCGAGCCCGCGCGGTCGAGATGCCGTGGATCGCGGCCGCGCCCGCGGGGATCTCGACGCCCGGGTCGGCCAGCCAGTCGCGTGCGGCGAGAACTCCGCCCTCCTGGTCGAGGAGGCCGACGTGGGCCGTGACGATACGGTCGGACGTCACGTCGACACCCGTCGTCTCGAGGTCGAAGACCCCGACGACCTGCGCCCATTCCGGAGACCGGAAGAGGGGGAGCGGGTCCGGCTGCATGCCTCACACGGTAGGGGGCGGCCCGGACATCGCCGCGGAGGCACTCCGGGCGGGGCCTGCTCGTAGACTCGACGGGTGCCGAACCCGTATGCCGCTCTCCTGGACCGAGTACCCGCGCAGCGGAACGAGGTCGACGTGCTCGGCGCGACCACGGCCTACTGGGAGTACGGCGAGGAGGGCGCGGCGACGACGATCGTCGCCGTCCACGGCTTCCGCGGCGAGCACCACGGCCTCGAGCCGGTCGTCGCCCACCTCGAGGGCATCCGTGTGATCTCGCCCGACCTGCCCGGGTTCGGAGAGACGCCGCCGATCCCGGATCGTCGCCATGACCTCGCGCTCTACGTGGACTGGTTGTCGTCGTTCGTCGACCGCGTCGCGCCGGGTGCCGTGGTGCTCGGGCACTCGTTCGGCTCCATCGTGTCGGCCGCAGCTGTGGCCGACGGGCTCGAGACCCCCTCGCTCGTGCTGGTCAATCCGATCGGTGCTCCGGCTCTCGAGGGGCCCCGCGGCATCCTGACCCGCCTGGCCGTCTTCTATTACTGGGCCGGCGCGCGCCTGCCCGCGCGGCTCGGCGACGCGCTGCTGCGCAACCGGCTCGTGGTGCGGGGGATGAGCGTCGCGATGGTCAAGACGCGCGACAAGGGCCTGCGCCGTTTCGTGCACGAGCAGCACGACGCCTACTTCTCGCGGTTCGCCGACCGCGACGTGCTGCACGATGCGTTCCTGACGTCGGTCTCGAACGACGTTCGGGGCTTCGCGCCCCGCATCACGACCCGCACCCTGCTGGTCGCGGCCCAGAAGGACGACATCACGCCGATCGAAGCCGAGCGGACGCTCGCGACCCTCTTCGCGGACGCTCAGCTCGTCGAGATCGAGGACGTCGGCCACCTGATCCACTACGAGACGCCGGCGGTGGCCGCCGGCGCGATCACGCGCTTTCTTTCGCCTTCCGACGCCGGTACGCGTTGACGTTCATGCGATTGCCGCAGTTGCCGGTGTCGCAATAGCGCTTGGACTTGTTCCGCGAGTAGTCGATGAAGACGGAGGCGCAGTCGTCTGCCTCGCAGACCTGCACCCGGTCGTACTCGTCGGCGCGGATGACGTCGACGAACGCCATGGCGGTCTCGACCAGCACGCGGGTCGTGAGCGGCTCCTGGTCGTCGGTGGCGTGAATGTGCCACTGCTCGAATCCGGCGTGCGAGACGAGCTGGGGCAGCGCTCGGCCGTCGCTCAGCATCGCGTTCACCAGCGGTACCGCCCCGTCGCGACCGACGGTCCAGAGGGCATGCAGGCGGGGGCGGATGCTGCGCATGGCCTCGAGCTCCTCCGCGTCGCGCTGCAGGCGACCCGAGTAGGGGCGCTCATCGAGGAACCGGTCGAGATCCGCCAGATCGACCAGTGCGTCGACGCCCTCGGAGGACCTCTCGGGCGCCGTGTTGACGAGGTCGACGGCGGCCTCGAGAGCGAGCTGGGTGTCATGGATGAACACCATGTTGACTCCTGACATCGGCGGGCGCTAGTGTCACCATCGTAACCACTCGACACTCCTGACAGTCGGAACACATGACCGCTTCGCTCACCGCCCCCGTTCCGACCGTCCGCGCCACGGGTGCCGGCGGACTGCTCCTCGGCCTCGTCTCGGCCGTCGCCTTCGCGTCGAGCGGGGCGGTCATGAAACCCCTGCTCGAGGCAGGCTGGTCGCTGGGGGCGGCACTGCTCCTGCGCATGTCGGGCGCAGCGCTCGTGCTCGCTTACCCGTTCGTGCGGGCGGTTCTGCGCGAGCGCGGTTTCCTCCGTCGCCACTGGCCGCTCATCGTCGGATTCGGACTGACCGGCGTCGCGGGGTGTCAGCTGTTCTACTTCGCGGCCATGCAGCGCATCCCGGTCGGTGTGGCGCTGCTCATCCAGTACTTCGCGCCTGTGCTCCTCGTCGGGCTCGCCTGGCTGCGCACCCGTCGCGCTCCGTCGCGCGTGGTCGTGATCGGGTCGATCGCCTCCGTGGCGGGGCTCCTGCTCATGGTCGACCTGACCGGTGGGTCCTTCGACCTGATCGGCACCCTGTGCGCGCTCGGGGCCGCGATCTGCCTCGGGGGCTACTTCCTCATCGCCGAGCGCACGGGGGACTCGATCCCGCCC
The DNA here is from genome assembly GCF_003635115.1 of Microbacterium sp. AG1240. GTDB lineage: Bacteria > Actinomycetota > Actinomycetes > Actinomycetales > Microbacteriaceae > Microbacterium. The sequence continues at coordinate 1,716,012 of NZ_RBXJ01000001.1, read as the reverse complement.
CTGGCGCTGGCCGGCGGTGGGCTCCTGACTGGCGCGCTCCTCCTCGCGGTGCTCGTCGTCACGGGCGTGCTGCCCTTCGTCGCGCCGCCCGTCGACGTGGTGCTGGCGGGCGTCACCGTGCCGTGGATCGTGCCCGTCGTGTGGGTCGTGCTCATCGCGACGGTGTGCGGGTACGCCTTCGGTGTGATCGCCGTATCGAAGATCGGGTCGCGCCTGGCGTCGTTCGTCGGACTCACCGAGGCGCTCTTCGCCGGCGCGATCGCGTGGCTCCTCATCGGCGAGAGGCCGACGCTCGTGCAGGCGATCGGCGGCGCGCTGATCCTGGCGGGGGTGGTGTGCGTGAGACTCGACGCGCGCGGCGCGGGGACGCCCAAGGGCGAGGCGGCTATCGTGCCGGTCGTGCCAGCCCCATGAGCGGCGCGACGCGGTAGGCGATGACCTCGCCCATGGCGAGCGAGGTCTCGGTGCGCTCGACGCCGTCGATCGCGAGGATGCGCGCATCGGTGTCGAACAGGTGCTGCGCGTCGCGGCACGCGACGCGCACGAGCAGATCGACCTGCCCGCTCAGCCCGTGGGCCTGGAGCACTTCGGGGACGAGGGCGAGCTCGGCCTTGATACGGGGGAGTTCGGCCTGACGCACCGTCACGTTGATGAAGGCGTCGATCGGGAAACCGAGCGCCTCGGTCGAGAACGTGCGCTCGAACGAGTGGAAGACGCCGGAACGCTCGAGCCGGCTCATCCGCGTCTGCACGGTGTTGCGCGACAGCCCGAGCCGGTCGGCCAGGGCGACGACCGTCGCGCGGGGGTCGTCGACGAGGGCGCGCAGCAGCTCGAGATCGACGGAGTCGAGAGCGGTCATGAGCGAAAACGGTAGCAGGGAACGCAGGCCCCGCTCTCCGCGCCGCGTCTCAGAGCGGTGCGGCGACGTAGGACAGCAGCTGCAACCTGTCCCGCTCCATCAGGAACGTGTGCGCGGACCCGTTGGGAAGACGCTCTCCGGGGATCGGCAGCTCGCCCCCGGTCGCGTGGCGGATCACCTCGCGGATCAGCGCGCCGTGGGCGACCACGACGAGAGCGGGAGCGGCAGGGGACGTCGCGCGACGCGCGTCCTGGACCGTGCGGCGGAGCGTCTCCAGTGCGCGCCGGCGCAGGTCGTCCCACGTCTCGGCTCCGGGGACGTCGGCCGTGAACCAGTCGCCCCAGCGGGCGCGGAAGTCGGTCGTCGTCATCCCCTCGGCCTCGCCGTAGGCCCGCTCGCGCAGGCCGCGGTACCGCCGCGGCTCGTCGGCGCCCAGCTCATGGGCGATGAGGTCGGCGGTCTCGGCGGCGCGGAGCAGGTCGCTCGAGGCGACCACGGTCGCAGCATCCGCGTCGATGACCTCTCGGAGCGCTCGTCCTGCCTCCCGCGCCTGCTGCCGTCCGGTGTCGTTGAGGGGGATGTCCGTCGATCCCTGCACGCGTCCGTCGCGGTTCCAGTCGGTCTCGCCGTGGCGCACAAGGGTGAGGATCGTCACCCTTCGAGCCTACCGAGCCGGCGGGCGCAGCAGATCCGCGAGGGTCGTGAGCACCTCGCTCGCCCCGGCATCGATCTTCACCGTCGCACGGGCATCGACCTTGGTCTCGCCGCGGTTGACGATCACCACGGGCAGGCGCCGCCGCCGCGCGCGCTCGACCAGCCGGATACCGGAGTTCACCACGAGCGAGGAGCCGGCCACGACGAGGGCGTCGCTCTGCGCGACCAACTGCTCGGCCTCGCGGAACTTCGCCGGCGGGATGTATTCGCCGAAGAAGACGACGTCGGGTTTGAGGACCCCGGCGCACACGCTGCAGGAGGGCACGCGGAATCCCTCGACGCTCTCGGGGCGGACGTCGCCGTCAGGGCCGAGGAGCACGTCTTCGTCGACCGTGAGCCAGGGGTTCTCGGCCTCGACCCGCTCGGCCAGATCGCGGCGGTCGAAGACCTGCCCGCACTGCAGGCAGAACACCCGCCGCATCGTCCCGTGCAGCTCGACGACGCGCCGGCTGCCGGCGCGCAGGTGCAGGCCGTCGACGTTCTGGGTGATGACCCCGGCGGCGACGCCGTCCTCTTCGAGCCTGGCGAGCGCCCGATGACCGTCGTTCGGCCTGGCCGCAGCGAACGTCCGCCACCCGAGATGGCTGCCCACCCAGTAGCGGCGGCGTGCGTCCTCGCTCGAGAGGAAGTGCGTGACGGTCATGGGCGTGCGCACGGGTGCGCCCTTGCCGCGGTAGTCGGGGATGCCGGAATCGGTCGAGACGCCGGCACCGGTGAGCACCGCTATCGTGCGGCCGGACAGGACCTCCACGGCCGCCTCGATAGCCGCGGTCGTCGTCGCATCCGCCTGCGTCTCCGCCGTCATGCGCCCACCTCCGTCACCGATTCGAGTGTAGGCCGCGCGGGCGGGTGTCCGGTCGGTGGCAGAGTGGGGAGCAATCATGCCCATCATCCCCGTCGACGACCCGCGCGATCCGCGCCTGTCGGACTATCGAGACCTGACCGACGTCGCCCTGCGGCGGGTGATCGAGCCGCAGGGCGGGCTGTACATCGCGGAGTCCGCGAAGGTGCTCGCCCGCGCGCTGCGTGCCGGGCACCGCCCACGCTCCGTGCTGGTGCAGGAGAAGTGGGTGGCCGAGACCGTCGACATCGTCGACACCGACGCGGTCGACGTCTTCGTGGTGCCGGCCGCCCTCGCCGAGGACGTCACGGGGTACGCCGTGCATCGCGGCGTGCTGGCGGCCATGCACCGCCCGCCCGAACGCCCCGTCGCCGAGGTCGTGCGCGACGCCCGGCTCGTCGTCGTGCTCGAGGACATCGTCGATCACACGAACGTCGGCGCGGTCTTCCGCAGCGTCGCGGCTCTCGGGGCGGACGCCGTGCTGGTGTCGGCGCGCTGCGCCGATCCGCTCTACAGACGCAGCGTGCGGGTGAGCATGGGCACGGTGTTCCAGGTGCCGTGGACGCGGCTGCCGGAAGGACCGGCGGCAACGGCCGCCCTCCACGACGCCGGGCTGCACATCGCCGCGCTGGCGCTGTCCGACGGTGCGGTCGCGCTCGACGCGTTCGCCGCCGATCGTCCCGAGCGCATCGCGCTGATGCTCGGCGCCGAGGGCGACGGGCTGAGCCGCCGCGCACTGGCCGGCGCCGATACGGTCGTCACCATCCCGATGGGCGGGGGAGTGGACTCCCTCAACGTCGCCGCCGCATCGGCCGTCGCGATCTGGGCGCTGCGCCGCTAGAGCCGGTCGGGCTGTGCGCCGTCGTCCGCGGCATCCGTCTGCGCCGCGCGGACGAAGATCGGCGTCGGTTCCGGGCGTTTGGCTTGGACCAGGTCCCCGGACGACTGGTGGCGGAGCCGTCGCAGCACCCACGGCACGAGGTGCGTGCGTGCCCAGACGAAGTCCTTCTCGCGCGCTGCGCGCCAGGTCGTCACGCCCAGGGGGTCGGGCTGCATGGGCTGCAGGTCGTTCGGGACGTTCAGCGCGCGCAGCACCATGCGGGCGACCTCGTGGTGGCCGAGCGGGTTCATGTGCAGGCGGTCGTCGTCGAAGAACCGCATGTCCTGGATCTCCTTGAGACCCCACTGGTCGGCCACGACGCAGTCGTACCTGTCGGCGATGGCGCGGATGTTCTCGTTGTAGATCGCGACCTTCCCGCGGATGTTGCGGAACACCGGGGTGAAGTGCGTGTCGATCCCGGTGAAGACGACGACGGTCGCACCGCCGGCGGAGAGCCGCACGATGGCGTCTTCGAACTGCTGCGCGACCTGGTCGGGGTCGGTGCCGGGGCGGATGACGTCGTTGCCGCCGGCCGAGATGGTGATGAGGTCGGGCTGGAGCGCCAGCGCCGGTTCGATCTGGTCGGCGACGATCTGGGCGATCAGCTTCCCGCGCACCGCGAGGTTGGCGTAGGCGAAGTCGTCGACCTGGGTGGCGAGCACCTCCGCGACCCGGTCGGCCCAGCCGCGGTGCCCGCCCGGTACGGGGTCTCCGATGCCCTCGGTGAACGAGTCGCCGAGGGCGACGTACCGGCGCCACGGGTGGGGGCCGGCGTTGTCGTGGTGCAGTTTCTCGGACTCGATCATCAGCGGGACCTCCGTTTCCAGGCTAGCGGGGAGGCCGCGCTCCCTCCATCGTCGTCGACGGAGTCCGATGTCGGCGCGACGACCTATCGTTGATGTTTGCGCTCGACGCATCGGAAAGGAGGAACGTGGAAGACGGAACGCTCACGAACCCTCCCGGAACAGACGAGAACGACCCGCATTTCGGCAGCTTCGCGGCCGAGCATCTCTCTCCCACCTACCCGCAGCGCGCACCCTGGGGCACCGCTCAGCGCCTGCGCGCCTGGCAGGCCGAGGCCCTCGACATCTACTTCGGCGCCGACGGCCCCGACGGGGTCGGGAAGGGACCGCGCGACTTCCTCGCGGCGGCCACCCCCGGCGCCGGCAAGACGACGTTCGCACTGAGGCTCGCCAGTGAGCTGCTGCGTCGCAACGTCGTCGACCGCATCGTCGTCGTCGCGCCGACGGAGCACCTCAAGACCCAGTGGGCGGATGCTGCGGCCCGCGTCTCGATCCGCCTCGACCCGTTCTTCAGCAACCGCCACTCGGTGCCGTCCAGGCAGTACCACGGTGTCGCCGTCACCTACGCGCAGGTCGCGACGAAAGCATCCGTCCACCACGACCTCATCATGAATGCTCGCACCCTCGTCATCCTCGACGAGGTGCATCACGGCGGCGACGCGCTCAGTTGGGGCGACGCGCTCCGCGAGGCCTACGGGCGCGCGACCCGACGTCTGCTGCTGTCGGGAACACCGTTCCGCAGCGACACCGCCCCGATCCCGTTCGTCGAGTACCACCCCGACGCCAACAACATCCGCATCTCGCGCACCGATTACAGCTACGGCTACAAGCGCGCGCTCGAGGACGGCGTCGTCCGACCGGTGCTCTTCCTCGTCTACGCGGGCTCGATGCGCTGGCGCACGAAGGCCGGCGAAGAGATGGAGGCCCAGCTCGGGCAGGACAACACCAAAGACATCACCTCGCAGGCATGGCGCACCGCTCTCGACCCCAACGGTGAGTGGATCCCGGCCGTGCTGCGCTCGGCCGACCGCCGTCTCACCGAGGTGCGCGAGCAGGTTCCCGACGCGGGCGGGCTCGTCATCGCCACCGACCAGACCGCCGCGCGCGCGTACGCCGCCATCCTCGAGGGGCTGACGGGCGAGGCGCCGACCGTCGTGCTCTCCGACGAGGCGGAGGCGTCGTCGCGCATCGAGAAGTTCTCGAACGACGACAGCCGGTGGATGGTGGCGGTGCGCATGGTGTCGGAGGGTGTCGACGTTCCCCGACTCGCGGTCGGCGTCTACGCGACCTCGGCCTCGACGCCGCTGTTCTTCGCCCAGGCGATCGGCCGTTTCGTGCGAGCCCGGCGTCGCGGTGAGACGGCGAGCGTGTTCCTGCCCCACGTGCCGAACCTGCTCGCCCTCGCCGGCGAGATGGAGCGCCAGCGCGACCACGCTCTCGACCGCGACAGCAACGGCGACGACTGGAACGCCGAAGAAGACATGATGAATGCCGCCGAGCGCGAGGACAAGGCCTCCGACGCGCTCGAGCAGGAGTTCCAGTTCCAGGCCATGGGCTCGCTCGCGCACTTCGACCGGGTGCTCTTCGACGGCAAGGAGTTCGGCCAGCTGGCCGTTCCCGGAACTCTGGAGGAGGAGGAGTTCCTCGGCATCCCAGGACTGCTCGAACCCGAGCACGTGCACGAGGTGCTGATGGCCAGGCAGGCCAAGCAGGGGCGCCACCGCTCGGCGCGCGAGGCGAAGGAACGCGACGCGCCCGCGGGCGACGCGGCTCCGGTCGACGCACCTCCCGCGGCACTGCACCGCACGCTCAAGGAACAGCGGCAGCTGCTCAACAGCCTGGTCGGGCTCTACGCGCGCCAGAGCGGCGAAGCCCACGGACTCGTGCACGCGGAGCTGCGACGCATCTGCGGCGGGCCCGCGGTCTCGCACGCGACCGTGGCGCAGTTGCAGGCGCGCATCGAGGTGCTGCGCAAGCGCGTGCACTCCTGAGCCCATGCGGTTCGGAACCCCGAAATGCTGACAATCGCGGGCTTTCGAGGAGGCGCCGTCGTGCGCGCCGTTAGCGTGAGGTGACTTTCCGGACGAATGAAGAGGAACGAACGACCGTGACGGCTGCGCCCACTCCCCGAGACCGACGGCGGTGGGCGAGATACCTCGTCGAAGAGCGTGCCGAGGCGAAGATCTACCGGCGGCTCGCCGCCCGCCGCTCGGGAGAGGAGCGCGAGATCCTCCTCGCTCTCGCCGAGGCCGAGGGGCGTCACGAGGCGCATTGGCTCGAGCTGCTCGGTGGCGAGCCGGCACGCGTGCCCCGGCCCGGGCTGGGCGGGCGGATGCTGGGATGGATGGCGCAGCGATTCGGCTCGATCTTCGTGCTGGCCCTGGCCCAGAATGCCGAGGCGCGGTCGCCCTACGACGACGAGCCGTATGCGACCGCGGCCATGGCCGCCGATGAGAAGGTGCACCACGAGGTGGTGCGGGGCCTGGCCGCGCGCGGGCGTCGACGGCTGTCGGGCACGTTCCGGGCCGCCGTCTTCGGCGCGAACGACGGACTCGTCTCCAACCTCGCGCTGGTGATGGGGATCGGGGCGACCGGGGTCGCGCCCGGGTTCGTGCTCTTCAGCGGCATCGCGGGTCTGCTCGCCGGCGCCCTGTCGATGGGCGCGGGGGAGTTCGTCTCGGTGCGGTCGCAGCGCGAGCTGCTCGCGTCGACCGAGCCGAGCGATTTCGCCGACGCGGCGATCCCGCACCTCGACATCGACGCCAACGAGCTGGCACTCGTCTACCGCGCACGGGGGATGGACCCCGAGGAGGCTTTCGAGAACGCGCGCCGCGCCGTCGAGGATTCGCGCCGGCCGGGGCTCCCGAACCCGCGCGCCCACGAAGCATCCGGCGAGCACGAGATCGTGGGCGGCGCCTGGGGTGCGTCGATCTCGAGCTTCCTGTTCTTCGCCTCGGGCGCGATCATCCCGGTGCTGCCGTGGATCTTCGGGCTCTCCGGCCTCGCCGCCGTCGTGCTCGCCCTCGCCCTGGTCGGCATCGCGCTGTTCGTCACGGGTGCGATGGTGGGTCTGCTCTCGGGCGGACCGCCCCTGCGCCGCGCCCTCCGGCAGCTCCTCATCGGCTACGGCGCCGCCGCCGTCACCTACGCGCTCGGCCTGCTCTTCGGCGTCTCCGCCGGCTGACACACCACGATCGGCCGAGACGCGCCGCCTGGCGCGATGTCTCGGCCGATCGGCGTGTGTGGGCTTACAACGAAGAACGGCCCCCCTGTCGGGGAGCCGTTCTTTGTTCTGTGCGCGAGGGGGGACTTGAACCCCCACGCCCTAATACGGGCACTAGCACCTCAAGCTAGCGCGTCTACCTATTCCGCCACCCGCGCATTGGGTGTTTTTCGGTTTCGCAACCGAGGAACGACATTACCATGCACCGGAACGCACGGCGAACCACGCCGGTCTCCGACGCGCGGATCGACACCCTGGTGCGCGGATCCACACGGGGGATCGACCCGTCGATGTCGACTCGAGCGGGCCCGTGCGGATTCGTCACGGGCACGCACTGCGCCGAAACGAGACCGACCCGACGGCGCGATAACCTAGCCCTCATGCCTACGCCTGACGACGGCCTCCCCGAGGTCGCCCGGATCGCCGCGGACCTCATCCGGTTCGACACCTCGAACTTCGGCGGGGGGACGGCTCACGGGGAGCGCGAAGCCGCCGAGTACGTCGGGGCCTACCTCGAGGGGCTCGGGCTGACCCCCGAGTTCTACGAGCCCATTCCGCGACGCACCAACGTCGTCGCGCGGGTGGCGGGGCGAAATCAGGACAAGCCCGCGCTGATCCTGCACGGCCACCTCGACGTCGTCCCGGCCATCGCCGAAGACTGGAGCGTCGATCCGTTCGCGGGCGAGATCCGCGACGGGATGCTGTGGGGCCGCGGCGCCGTCGACATGAAGAACATGAACGCCATGATCCTCACCGCCGTCGCCGACCTGCTGCGCGCGGGCGAGCAGCCCGAGCGCGACCTCATCCTGGCGTTCTTCGCCGACGAGGAGAACGGGGGAGTGGAGGGTTCGGCCCTCGTCGTGCGCGATCGCCCCGAATGGTTCGCGGGTGCCACGGAGGCCATCAGTGAGGTGGGCGGCTACTCGATATCGTTCGACGACCGCCGCGCCTACCTGCTCCAGGTGGGCGAGAAGGCCCTCATCTGGATGAAGCTCGTCGCCCGGGGCCGCGCGGGTCACGGCAGCAGGCTCCACCCCGACAACGCCGTCACGAAGCTCGCCGAGGCCGTCGCGCGTCTCGGTCGGGCCACGTGGCCCGTGCGCCTCACCGACACGACCACCGAGTTCCTGGATGCGGTGACCCGCCTCACCGGCGACGCCGCCGGGGGCGACCCCGATGCCCTCGCCGAGCGGGCGGGCGCAGCATCCGCCTTCCTCCGCTCGACACTGCGGACGACGACCAACCCGACCGGCCTGACCGCGGGCTACAAGCACAACGTGATCCCCGATCGCGCCGAGGCGCTCATCGACGTGCGTGTGCTGCCCGGCACCGAGGCGGAGTCGCTCGAGGAGATCCGCCGCATCGTCGGCGACGAGGTCGACATCGAGATCGTGCACCAGGACATCGGCCTCGAGGTGCCCTTCCGGGGTGACCTGGTGGAGGCGATGGTCTCGTCGCTCGGCCGCCACGACCCCGGCGTCCCCGTGATCCCGTACCTGCTGGGCGCCGGCACCGACAACAAGGCGCTGGCCGCCCTCGGCATCGCCGGCTACGGATTCGCTCCGCTGCGCCTGCCGGCCGACCTCGACTTCACCGGGATGTTCCACGGCGTCGACGAGCGCGTGCCCGTCGACGCGCTCGTGTTCGGCCAGCGGGTGCTGACCGACCTCATCCGGACCTACTAGGAGCGCACATGCAGTTCATCGAGGCCATCGTCCTCGGTCTGGTCCAGGGACTGACCGAGTTCTTGCCGATCTCCTCCAGCGCGCACCTGCGCATCGTGGGGGAGTTCCTGCCGTCGGCCACCGATCCGGGGGCGACCTTCACCGCCATCACCCAGATCGGCACCGAACTGGCGGTGCTGCTCTACTTCTGGAAGACGATCGTGCGCATCATCGGCCGTTGGGCGCAGTCGTTGACGGGCAAGGTGCCGCGCAACGACCCGGATGCGCGTCTGGGCTGGCTGATCATCGTCGGAACGCTGCCGATCGGTGTGCTGGGCTTCGCGTTCCAGAGCGTGATCCGCGACACGTTCCGCAACCTCTGGCTGGTCGCGATCGTGCTCATCGTGTTCGGCCTGCTTCTCGGAGCCGCCGACCGCTGGGGAGCTCGTCGCCGCGAGATGGAGCAGATGACCTTCCCGCACGGCCTCGGCCTCGGTTTCGCGCAGGCTCTTGCGCTCGTCCCGGGCGTGTCACGGTCGGGGGCCACCACCACTCTCGGTCTCGCGCTCGGCTACACCCGCCCGGCCGCGGCGGAGTACGCGTTCCTCCTCGCCGTGCCCGCCGTTTTCGGCAGCGGTTTCTACGAGCTCTACAAGAGCTTCGAGGAGCCCGGCGGACCCTACGGCGCCGGTGAGACGGCCGTCGCGACGGTGGTCGCCTTCGCCGTCGGCCTCGCCGTGATCGCGTTCCTCATGCAGTACATCAAGAAGCGCAGCTTCCTGCCCTTCGTGATCTACCGGGTGGTGCTCGGCGTCGCTCTGATCGTGCTGCTGTCCACCGGGGTGCTCCAGGCGTACTGATCGGCGAAATCGGGCTGAAGCGTATTCCCGTCCGTGCGTCAAGAGCGGATTCTGTGAGCCTCCTACGGATAGGTTCGGCGGTGGCGCGTGCCACCCGTCGCGACGCCGTGGAGGGCCATCGATGACACCCGACGACGACGCCCCGACCGAGGCGCTGCTGGATGGTCGCTACCAACTGCAGGAATGCATCGGCGAGGGCGGCATGGCGCGCGTTCACCGCGGCTTCGACCTCGCGCTCGGACGCTCGGTCGCGATCAAGGTCATGCGCGACGGCACCGAGAACGCCTCGGCTCTCGAGCGCGCCCGCGGAGAGATGGGGCTTCTCGCCTCCCTCAGTCATCCCTCGCTCGTGACGTTGTTCGATGCGAAAATCGCGCCGGGACGGGTGAGCTACCTCGTCATGGAGCTCGTCGACGGGCCCACCCTCGCCGGCGTGCTGCGCGAAGGGCCACTCGCCCCGCGCGACGCCGCGCGGCTCGCCGTCGAGCTCGCCGACGCTCTCCACGTCGTGCACGCCGCCGGCATCGTGCATCGCGACGTGAAGCCGTCGAACGTGCTCCTTTCGCCCCCCACCCTGCCGGGGAGGCCGCGCAGGGCGCGCCTGGCGGATTTCGGTATCGCGTACCTCGTCGACAGTTCGCGACTCACGACCCCCGGCGTCGTCGTGGGAACCATGGCCTACCTCGCCCCCGAGCAGGTGAAGGGGGAGCCCCCGGCTCCGCCCGCCGACATCTACGCTCTCGGGTTGCTCGTGATCGAGGCGCTCACCGGTCAACGCCCCTTCGGCGCGATCGGCGGCGTCGAGTCGCTCGTAACCCGCGTGACCTCCTCGCCCGAGGTCCCGAGCTCGCTCGGCGACGAGTGGGGCGGGCTGCTGCGACGGATGACCGCCCTCGATCCCGCGCAGAGGCCGACCGCATCGGAGGTCGCAACGGCGGCCGCGGCGCTCGAGCACGTCGAGAACCGGCCGACGGCGGCCACAGCCGTCGCGCCGGTGGTCACGCCCGTCCCGGTGCCGGCGGCACGGACGACCGAGTTCGCACCGCCCGCCTCACGTGCTGCCCGTCGACGATCCCGCCGTCCGCTGCACCGGCACGGGCTCGCCATCGCCGGGGGAGCGACCGCCGCCGCCGCGGTGATCGTTCTCGGGGCCTGGCTCTTCGGCGGCCCCGGGGCCGCGGTGCCCTCGCCCGCCGAGACGGTCGCGGTCGACACCGTCCCTTCGGAGGCGCCGGCGACGGAATCCGGGCTCGACGTCGAGACGGTCGAGTCGGGCACGAGCGAGCCGTCGACGGTGGTACCGGTGGACGGCGTCGTGGTCGACCCGGGTCAGAGCGAGACAGATACGGCAACCGGTGGGAACGGCCAGGCGCCGCCGCCCGCCCCGAGCGACACCTCCCCGGTGCAGTCGCCCGCCGTTCCACCCGGCGGATCGAACGGCGCGGACCGCGCCGCGGAGGTCGCAGCCGACAACGCCCACAGGGCTGAGGAGCGCGACGCGGCGAAAGCCGCTGCGGAAGCACAGCGCGCCGCCGAGAAGACGGCGAAGCAGGAGACGAAGCCCGGCAAGAACCCCTGACACCCGCCACACCGCGCGGAGGCCGCGCGGTGCGCGATGATCGGGTGCGTCGTCGGCCGACCACCGCCGATCGTGCCGATAGGGTCGTTCGGGGTCCTGACCGGGCCGCGACGAACGGAATCAATGTGCGCAACTCGAAGAAGACATGCGGGGGCGCACGAGCGGCGCTGATCGCGGCGGGGATCGTCCTGACCGGGACGCTCGTTCTGAGCGGCTGCACGAACGAGCCGGACCCGCCGACCTATCGCGACGAGTTGCAGTCCTCCGCCACCACGTTGCGCGAGCAGCTCGAGCAGGTCGACGGGCTCGCCGACGTGAGCCAGACCATCAGCTCGTACGAGCTCACGATCGAGTTCGCGATCGATGATCCCGCGCGCGCCGAGGCGGCCACCCTCGAAGCGCTCGAGCTCATCGACGCGTCCGGGGTGAGGGAAGTGGTGTCGAACGAGGCCGCCGCGAACGACATCGAGGCAGCCTTCGCGCTCGGCATCGCGCAGGTCGGTTCGAACGAAGCGGGTCCTCGACTGAGACTGCCGATCTCATCGGAGATGGATGCGTCGACGATCGCTCGAGGCGTCGCCACCTGGACGGACATGGGCGAGATCGACGGAATCGAGCTGGGCTCGAGCTCGCTCGCCTCGACCGGATTCACGATGCGGTACACGGTCGGGTACGAAGGGCTCCTTGCAGGGGTGCGGCCGACGGCGGTGACGCCGCAGCTGATTCAGATCCTCACCGCCAACGGCTACGACCCCGCCGCGTCGACGATCACTCCCTCGATCTCCGCACCCGAGGCGGTCAACTCCGTCGGCGGTGAGGAGAAGTACGTGCAGGGCACGCGCCTGGCCCGCGCCGACATGCCGATGAAGGCCGCGGCCGGGCCGGACTGGGGGTCGGTTCTGTATTTCATCCCCAGCACCGACGTCGTCGACATGTACCTCCTCCCCGCGCTCGCTCCCGACGGGGCCCTTCTGCCGCTGGACCTCACCGCCGACTCCGTCGTCTCTGCGCGCGCGCAGATCCAGGCCGACCATTTCCGCGACGCGTGGAGCCTGCGCGATGTGACCGTCTTCACCGAACAGGGCACCGATGTCTTCGGCGCGAACGGCTGAGTGATCGCCATCATCGCCGCGCTCACCGGTCTCCTCTTCCGTCGCGTCGAGCATCGTCAGGGGCACCCGTGAACGCCCTCCCACCGGTCCCCGCGCCTCGGTCGACCAGGTTGCCGTTCCCGTCGTGGCCGGTCTGGGCCGCATTCGGACTGCTTCTCATCCCCTCGATCGTGATGCTCGGCATCTTCGGACTCGCGAAGGATGCCGCATCCGACCGGTTGGCGCTGGAGCGTGACGTGGTCGGCCGCACCGTCGTCGCCACCGGAACGCTCGGTGACGTCGACACGACATCGGGGATGCCGAAGACCAGCAGCTTCTACGACGTCACGATCCCCGACGGGGGAGGGACCGTCACATTCTCGGGGGACGAGCAGTGGGGATTCCCGCCGTCGTCGGATTACCCCGCCGAGCTCGACTTCCTGGTCGTGCTCGACGACCGACCGCGCGCGGTCCAGCACGGTGCCGTCGGGAGTCTTGCGCCGGTCACCGAACAGACGGTCCGTGCCACGGAAGGCAGTGTTGCGGCGGCCTTCGCCACCTGGGTGGTGGGGATCGTCGTGTTCTGGATCTTCGCGCTGGGGATGCCGGTGCTCGGGACCCTGCTCGCCGTGCGTCGCCGTCGCGCCAGGAGACGACTCGCCGCCTGAGGTCGCGCCCCTGCAGAGGTCGGCGGGGCGACCGCGGGCTCAGCGTCGGGGCGGGTCGTCCCTGCCGGGCTTCGTCGGTCCGTCGCCGCCCCGGCGCAGGTAGCGCTCGAACTCCTGCGCGATGGCGTCGCCGGATGCTTCGGGGGAGTCCCACGTGTCGCGGGTTTGCTCGAGCTGGCGGATGTAGTCGGTCATCTCCTCGTCGTCGGCGGCGGCGGCGTCGATGGACGCCTCCCACGCCGCCGCGTCGGCGGCGAGGGTCGCGCGCGGCACCTCGGCGCCGGTGACGTCTTCGAGCCTGTCGAGGAGCGCGAGCGTCGCCTTCGGCGAGGGGGTGTGCCCCGCGACGTAGTGGGGGATGCTCGCCCACAGGCTCGCCGACGGGATGCCCGCGGCATCCGCGGCACTGCCGAGCACCGACAGGATGCCGACGGGGCCCTCGTAGGTGCTGCGCTCCAGGCCCAGCTGATCGCGGACGCTCTCGTTGTCGCTGCCCGCGAAGATCGAGATCGGTCGCGTGTGCGGGACGTCCGACATCATCGAGCCCAGCGACACGAAGCCCGTGATGTCCTCGCGCAGGGCGACGTCGACGAACTCGCTGGCGAACGCCTGCCACGCGCGGGCCGGCTCGACCCCGGTGAGCACCCAGAGCTGCGTCGCACCGCGCTGTGTGCGGATGGGGCGGTACAGCGTGGCCTCGGGCCAGCGCAGGCTCCGCCCGCCGTCGCCGTCGGCGACCATGTGGGGGCGGGTGTACTGGTAATCGAAGTACAGCTCGGGATCGGCGGAGAAGACGGGCTCGTACTCGCCCTGTTCGCGCAGGAGCGAGACGGCGGCGGATGCCGCTTCGCCCGCGTCGTTCCATCCGTCGAACGCGCAGACGATGATTCGGCGACCCAGTGCTTCCACGCAACCTCCTCTGCCGGGACGGGATGCATCAAGGATAGGTGCTTCTCCCCTCGGAGCGGCCCGCGGCCCCGGGCGCGAGGGTCGTCCCCGTTACGATGGACGGATGACCAGAACCATGCCCGCGGCCGTCCTGTGGGACATGGACGGCACGCTCGTCGATACCGAGCCGTACTGGATGGCGGCCGAGACGCCGCTCGTGGAGAGCTACGGCGGCACCTGGTCGCACGAGCAGGCGCTGGGCCTCGTCGGCCTCGGCCTCGAAGACGCCGCGCGCATCTTCCAAGCGGCCGGGGTGCGCCTGAGCGTCCCCGAGATCGTCGATCACCTCACCGATTCGGTCATGGCGCGCCTGGCCGAGACCGGTGTGCCCTTCCGCCCGGGCGCGCGCGAGCTGCTCGCCGACCTCAGGGCGCAGGGCGTGAAGACCGCCCTCGTGACGATGTCGATGCGGAGGATGGCCGATACGGTCGTCGACCTGATCGACTTCGACGCCTTCGACGTCGTCATCGCGGGCGATGACGCGCGTCGCCCGAAGCCCTTCCCCGACCCCTACCTCCAGGCCTGCGAGGCGCTCGGAGTCGACGTCGCCGACGTGGTTGCGATCGAGGACTCCCCGAACGGTCTGCGATCAGCCGTGGCGAGCGGAGCCGTCAGCCTCGGCGTTCCTCTGATGCTGCCGCTCGAGGGCGTGGGCGCGCACGAGCTCTGGCCCAGCCTCGAGGGACGCACCGCTGCCGATCTCGCCGATCTGCACGCCGCTCATGCGCGAGCGGTGGACGCACGATGAGCGAGATCCCCCGGCTGAGCGGACCCTTCCGCGTCGGCGACCGCGTGCAGCTGACGGGCCCCAAGGGCCGCCTGTCGACCATCACCCTCCGCGAGGGCGGAGAACTCCACACGCACCACGGCGTGCTGCGTCATGAAGCCCTCGTCGGGCAGCCCGACGGCAGCGTGGTCGTGAACAGCTCGGGCCACGAGTACCTCGCGCTCCGGCCGCTCCTGCGCGACTTCGTGATGTCGATGCCCCGCGGAGCCGCGATCGTCTACCCGAAGGATGCCGCGCAGATCCTCTCGCAGGCCGACATCTTCCCCGGCGCCGTGGTCGTCGAGGCCGGCGTCGGTTCCGGGGCGCTCTCGCTCTGGCTCCTCCGGGCGATCGGGGCGACCGGCCGGCTCGTGTCGTTCGAACGCCGCGAGGAGTTCGCCGAGGTCGCCCGTGCCAACGTCGAGACCTACGTCGGAGAGTCCCCGGCCACGTGGGACGTCGTCGTCGGCGATCTCGTCGAGGCGCTCCCCGAGGCCGTCGCCCCCGCGTCGGTGGACCGTGTGGTGCTCGACATGCTGGCGCCGTGGGAATGCATCGACGTGGTCGCCGACGCCCTGACGCCGGGCGGTGTCGTGCTCTGCTATGTCGCGACCGCGACCCAGCTCAGCCGCGTGGCGGAGTTCATCCGGGCGACGGGCCTGTTCACCGAGCCCGACGCGAACGAGACGATGGTGCGCGGTTGGCACGTCGAGGGGCTCGCGGTTCGTCCCGACCACCGCATGATCGCCCACACCGGATTCCTCCTCACCGCGCGCCGTCTGGCACCGGGTGCCGTCGCTCCCGAGCAGAAGCGGCGGGCGTCGAAATCGAGCTACGGCGACGAAGACGTCGAGCTGTGGACCCCCGGCGCGGTCGGCGACCGTCAGATCACCGACAAGAACCTCCGCAAGCGGGTGCGCGAAGCGCAGAAGGCGGCCGACGGTGTGCGGCAGGCGGGGCAGGATGCTGAGGAGACGAACCCGTAGACTGTCCCGGTGCGCAGAATCCCGGTAATCGTCGCTGTGACCGCTCTTGCTGCGGCGGGTCTCGTCGGCTGTGCGTCGACCTCCGTCGACGCCTCGTGCCCGCGTCCGTCCTCGTCATCGACGACGTCAGACCTGATCGACGTCTCGGGCGCGGTCGACACCGCGCCCGACATCGAGCTCCGCGCCCCGTTCCACGTGGCCGAGACCACCTCGTACGACCTCGAGACCGGCGACGGTCCGCAGATCACGACCGACTCACAGCTCGTGGTGCTCGACCTCTCCCTCGTCAGCGGCGAGACCGGTCAGCCGCTCGTGGCGACCTCGTACACCGGCGACACCAGTCGACCGCTGAGCCTGACGCAGTGGGAGCAGACGTTCCCGCAGTTCGGTGAGGCGCTGATGTGCGCGAGCGAAGGCTCGCGCGTCGTCGTCGCGCTGCCGCCGGACGGCATCTCGCCCGATGCCGTGGCGGGCCTCGGACTCGAGGACGGCGAATCGGCGGTCGCCGTCGTGGACGTCCGCAAGGTCTACCTGCCCAAGGCCGAAGGCTCCGACCAGTACAACGACGCCCGCGGCCTTCCCACGGTCGTCCGCGCGCCCGACGGCCGTCCCGGGATCATCGTCCCCGACGCCGACGCGCCGACCGAGCCCGTCGTCCAGGTCTTGAAGAAGGGCGACGGCGCCGAGGTCAACGACGACGACAGCGTGCTGTTCGCCTTCACCTCGGTCGACTGGGACGACCCGAAGACCACCGTCAACACCACCTGGGATTCCGCGCCGCTGCGCCAGACGCTCGACGCGCTGCCGCCGGTGATCGCCGACGCCCTGCGCGGCCAGCCCGCCGGCTCGCAGCTGATGGTCGTCCAGCCCGCCGGTGACGCGGATGCTGCGCAGGCCCAGCCCGCGATCGTCTACGTGATCGACGTGCTCGGAGTCGGCTAGAACCCGTCCGGCAGCGCCGCGCCGGTCACACCGTCACGGACGCGAAACCACCCGCCGCGAGTTCGATCTGCCGCGGCGCGTCGCCGGTGAATTCGGTCGTATCGAGGTCGACCGCCAGCGGCGTGGGGTTCGCCTGGGTGCGCACGATGTAGCGACGCGCGGTGAGGCTCGCGATGCTCGACCACTTCGTCTGGTCGTCCTGCTCGAGGCCCGTGCCACCGACGCCGCTCATCATGCCGACGGGGATGTCGAAGTTGTTGATGGCGTGCAGGCTCAGCTGTTCCAAGGCGTCGGCGTCGGCGGGTGGCTGCAGCGTCATGACGTAGGCGGTTGCGCGCAGGAACCGTCCGGCGCTTCCGGAGTCGCCGGGGAGACCGACGAAGCCCTGCCCCTGGGAGAGGGGAGCGAACTCCACGCCGCGGATCGACACGGGCGCGGGATTGGCGGCGGTGAGGCGGGGGAGCCAGTTGCGCACGTTCTCGTGGTGCCAATCGAGGTACGGGGCGTTCGTCGCGACGCCGAGGGGGTTGTCACGGTGCCGCTGCGCGCCGTCCTCGAACTCGATCACCCCGGCAGCACCCGTTGCGTCATGCAGCACGAGGTGCAGGGGCGGCACGCCCTGGATCAGGGGATTCTCCCGCCCCCACACGCGGATACCGGCGAAAACGTCGAAGACCTCTGCGACCGTCGCGCACGTGGTGAGGGCGAACACGACGGCGTCCAGCACGTCGAGCGTCGTCGACGCGTCGTCGCCCGGGTCCTCGTACGAGGCGAATCCGGGCATGTAGAGGGCCCCGGCGTACAGGCCCTCCTCATTCATGCCGTCGGTCAGCAGCTGCGGGGTGCCGATGGCATCCATCCCGACGACGCCGTACCGGCTGATCCACGAGACACCGACGGCGGCGGGAGCCGTCGATGTCAGAGAGAGCCCGCGCGGGATCACGGTCAGCCGGGCACCGAGCATGTCGGGGAACTCCATCGTCCTCGCGACGCAGACGCTGCCGTCCCTGGCCCGCAGTTGGAAACTCGTGCACATGTCCCGACCCCTCCCGTCGCGCACCCGTCCTGGCGCATTCGGGCGTCAGGCTACACCTCGACGGCCACGGGAAACCGTCCCGCCCGTAGGATGAAGACGTGCCCTCTCCCGCCTCGAAGAACGCCCCGGAAGAGCGCCTCGTCAATCTCGTGGTCGCTCTCATGGCCACCGAGCAGGGACTGACCAAGGACACCATCCTGTCGTCGGTCGCGGGTTACCGGGAGCAGTCCGAGGCGGGCGCCTCCCGTGACGCGCTCGAGAAGATGTTCGAACGCGACAAGGAGAACCTCCGCGGGCTCGGGGTGCCGATCGAGACCATCGGCGACTACGCCGATCCCGACGACCTCCGCGAGGCCCGGTACCGCGTTCCGACGGCGGAGTACGAGCTCCCCGACGACATCGAGTTCACCCCCGCCGAGGTCGCTCTGCTGAACCTCGCCGGGGGCGTGTGGGGTTCGGAATCGCTCTCTGCCGACGCCCGCAGCGGGCTGCGGAAGATCCGGGCGCTCGGCATCGAGGTCGACGAACCGATCATCGGATACGCGCCGCGGATCAGTCTGCGCGACGCGTCGTTCCCGCCCCTGCAGCGCGCGATCGAGCTGAGCCGCGTGGTGGAGTTCCCCTACCTGCGTCCCGGTGAGCAGACCGCCCGGGTTCGCCGCATCCGTCCTCTCGCCCTCGTCGAGTACGAGGCGCGCTGGCACGTGTTCGGGATCGACCTGGGCGTCGAGGCCGAGCGCACGTTCCTCCTCTCGCGCATCATCGGCGACGTCGTCGTCACGAAGGAGTCGTTCGATCCCGCCCTGCGCGCCGACGCGGGGGAGCGGGGACTGGCCGGCCTCCGCGAGCTCGCGTCGCGTCAGAGCGCGCTGCTGGCCGTTCACCCCGGAACGGAGGCCGCGCTGCGGTTGCGCCGTCGCGCGAGCACGGAGGGGCAGGAGATCCGCGTTCCCTACGTCGACGTGCACGTCTTCGCCGACGAGATCGCGTCGTACGGACCCGAGGTGCGAGTCGTCGAGCCCGCCGAGCTGCGCGACGAGGTCATCCGGCGGCTCGAAGCCGCTCTGGCGTTGCACGGAGGGCTGTCATGAGCGCGCGTTCCTTGGTCGCGACCGATAGGGCCGCCCTCATGCTCCAACTCGTCCCCTACCTCGTGGGCAAGGGCGAGGTGTCGATCGCCGAGGCGGCGGACGAATTCGACGTCACCCCCGACCAGATGCGGGCAATGGTCGAGAAGCTCACCGTCATCGGTCTCCCGGGAGACGGCGGTTTCTGGCAGCTGCCCCACGACCTCTTCGACATCAACTGGGACCTGCTCGACGAACGCGACCTCATCGTCATCACCAACACGGTCGGACTCGAGCGCTCCCCGAAGCTCAGCGCCCGAGAAGCGGCTGCGCTCCTCGCCGGACTCCAGCTCGCCCGCACTCTGCCGGGTGTGGGCGACAGCCCCCTCGTCACGGAGCTGCTCGCCAAGCTCGCCCGCGGTGCGGCGACGGCCCCCGCCGACGTGATCGTGGCGCCCGGTCCCGTCGACGGGGTGCGCGACGTGGTCGCCGACGCCCTGCGCCGCGGCGTCGCCGTGTCGTTCACGTATCGCGCCCCGGATGCTGCGGCCACCACGCGCACGGTCGACCCCGTGAAGGTGCACATCGCGAGCGGCCAGTGGTATCTGCAGGGTTGGTGCCATCTTCGCGAGGCGGTGCGCACCTTCCACCTGGAGCGGGTGAGCGATGTGGCTCTGACCGACATCCCCATCACGCACGGCGGTGAGCCCGTGCCGGCGCTGTTCGAACCCGGCGAGAACGACCCGGTCGCGCGGGTGCGGTACGACCCGGCGGTCGCACCGCTGCTCGGCGTCTATCTGGAGCGCGCGGTCGTGGACGAGTCGGGCGACAGGCCGGTCGCGACGGTACGCGTCGCCGACGAGCACAGCCTGAAGCGTCTCGCGGCCCGCCGGGGCGGACAGGTCGAGATCCTCGAACCGCTCGCCGCCCGACGGGCGGCCGCGGCCTGGGCCCGGGCCGCGCTGATGCAGTACCGCGACGCGCACGACGCATAGGCGACCCACAGTCGCGTCATCGGCCGGAGCGCGGTCGGCGGGGTTAGACTGGCCGAGCACCTCGAGGAAGGGAACAATCATGGCCGGTCTTACAGGATGGCACCTCCTGATCGTTCTCGCGGTCATCCTCCTCCTCTTCGGAGCCGCGAAGCTCCCCGCTCTGGCGAAGAGCATGGGCCAGTCGGCTCGCGTCTTCCGCAGCGAGATCAAAGAGATGAAGAAGGAAGACGCCGCCGACCCGACCACCGCCACGCCGGTCGTCGCGCCGGAGGTTCGCGATGCGTCGAACATCGCCGCCGATCCCGCGCGCGGTACCGCCGATCCCAAGCCCTGACCCGTCGTGGTGACGACCGAGCCCCCTCGCCTGGGAGGGCGTGAGCCGCGGCGCGATCGACGCATGTCGCTCGGCCAGCATCTCGTCGAGCTGCGCCGGCGGTTGATGATCGCCGCTCTCGCCCTCGTCGTCGGGATGGTCGTCGCCTTCTTCATCACCGGACCAGTGATCGACGTGCTCACCGAGCCCATCCGCATCGTGGCGGAGCAGCGGGGCACAGATCTCGTCGCGCTCAACTTCGCGGGCGTGACCTCCGGCTTCGATCTGCGCATGCGGATCGCCTTCGCGCTGGGCCTCCTTCTCTCGGCCCCTATCTGGCTCTGGCAGATCTGGGCGTTCATCATGCCCGGGCTCACCAGATCCGAGGTGCGCTACACGATCGGCTTCGTCGCCGCCGCCGTGCCCCTGTTCTTCGGCGGGTGCGTGATGGGGGTCTTCATCATGCCCCACATCATCGAGCTCATGGCCACCTTCGTGCCCGAGCAGGGGGCGCAGCTGTTCGAGGCGGCGAACTACTACGACTTCGTCTTCAAGCTGCTCATCTTCATCGGGGTCGCGTTCGTGCTCCCGGTCTTCCTCGTCGCCCTCAACTTCGCCGGTGTGATGAGCGGAATGGCGATCCTCAAGGGATGGCGCGTCGCCATCCTCGTCGCCACGATCTTCTCGGCCCTGGCCACGCCCGCGGCCGACGTCGTGAGCATGCTCGGCCTCGCCGCCATCCTCATCGTGCTCTACCTCGCCGCGGCGGCTCTCACTCTGCTGCTCGACCGTCGCCGCAGGAAGCGGCAGGAGACCCTCCTCCCGCCGGAAGCCACCGCGTGAGTTCGCTCAGCCCGGCCGAGCGGTTCGCTCGCGCCTCCGAGCGCGTGAGCCACCCGCGGACCGCGGACTTCGCCGCATCCCAGCGGTTCGATCTCGACGACTTCCAGATCGCCGGGTGCCAGGCGCTGGAGGAGGGGCGCAGCGTACTGGTGGCTGCCCCCACCGGTGCCGGTAAGACGATCGTCGGGGAGTTCGCGATCCATCTCGCGATGCTCGAGCCGGGCGAGAAAGCGTTCTACACGACGCCGATGAAGGCGCTGTCGAACCAGAAGTTCCGGGAGCTGGTCGACGTCTACGGCGCCGACGAGGTGGGTCTCCTGACCGGCGACACCAACATCAACGGCTCCGCGCGCATCGTCGTGATGACGACCGAGGTGCTGCGCAACATGCTCTACGCCGACTCCGGTGCCCTCCGAGGTCTGCGGTACGTGATCATGGACGAGGTCCACTACCTCGCCGATCGGTTCCGTGGCGCGGTGTGGGAGGAGGTCATCATCCACCTCCCGCCGAGCGTGCGACTGGTGTCGCTGTCGGCGACGGTGTCGAACGCCGAGGAGTTCGGCGACTGGCTCGATACCGTGCGCGGCGATACCGCCGTCATCGTCTCCGAGACGCGCCCCGTGCCGCTCGAGCAGCACGTGCTCGTGCGGGGCGATCTGCTGCCGCTCTTCGACGATCGAGCCGGGGTCGCGACCGCGCAGGTCAACCAGGAGCTGCTGCGCATGCGCTCCGCGGGCGGAACGACGTACGAGAACAACCGGCGTGCTCAGGCCGGCCGCGGCTCCGGCCGTGCGGGATACGGGGCGCAGCGCGGGCGTTCATCCCAGCGCGGCGCGCGTCCGATCGGCAGCACCCACGCGCAGCGGATCGAGAGGCTCGACCGCCCGGAAGTGGTCGCTCTCCTCGAGCGAGCCAACCTCCTGCCCGCGATCTTCTTCATCTTCAGCCGCGTCGGCTGCGACGCCGCCGTGCAGCAGGTGCGCCGCTCGGGGGTGAGGTTGACCACTCCCGAGGAGCGCGACGAGATCCGCCGGGTGGTCGAGGAACGCACCCGGAGTCTCCTCGAGGAGGACCTGGCCGTGCTCGGCTTCTGGGACTGGCGCGAGAACCTCGAGCGCGGCGTCGCCGCGCACCACGCGGGGCTCCTCCCCGCGTTCAAGGAGGTCGTGGAGGAGCTCTTCCAGCGCAAGCTCGTCAAGGCCGTCTTCGCCACCGAGACCCTCGCGCTGGGCATCAACATGCCCGCGCGCACCGTCGTGCTCGAGAAGCTCGAGAAGTTCAACGGCGAGGCGCGCGTCGCCATCACGTCGGGGGAGTACACGCAGCTCACGGGGCGCGCCGGTCGCCGCGGCATCGACGTCGAGGGCCACGCGGTCATCCAGTGGACCGCGGCGTTGGAGCCGCAGTCGGTCGCCGCGCTCGCCTCACGTCGCACCTACCCGCTGAACTCGAGCTTCCGGCCGACGTACAACATGGCCGTGAACCTGATCGACCAGTTCGGACGCGCGCGGTCGCGCGAGATCCTGGAGTCGTCGTTCGCACAGTTCCAGGCCGATCGCGCCGTCGTCGGGCTCGCCCGCCAGGTGCGCGACGCCGACGAATCGCTCGCCGGCTACGAGAAGGCGATGACCTGCGACCGGGGCGACTTCCGCGAGTACTCCGAGATCCGGCGTCAGCTCGCCGACCTCGAGAAGCTCAACCGTCGTGATGCGACCGCCTCGCGCGCGACGCGCGAGCAGCGGCAGCGGGAGCTGTCGAGCCTGCGCAAGCGCATGCAGCGCCATCCCGCGCACTCCTGCCCCGACCGCGAGAGTCACGCCCGGTGGGCGGAGCGGTACTGGAAGCTGAAGCGCAGCACCGACAAGATCCGACGCCAGATCGAGCAGCGCACCGGCACGGTCGCGCGCATCTTCGATCGCGTCGTCGACGTGCTCGACGCCCTCGACTACGTCGCCGAGCGCGACGGGGTCACGACGTTGACGCCGGCCGGCCGCACGATGCGACGCATCTACGGCGAACGCGACCTGCTGATCGCGGAGTGCCTGAGACGAGGTCTGTGGAAGGAGCTGGATGCGGCGGCTCTGGCGGCCCTGGCGTGCAGCCTCGTCTACGAACCCCGCCGCGACGACGCGGGGCCGGGAGAACACGGTCTGCCTCGTGGGGCGTTCCGGAAGGTGCTGTCCGACACCGAGACACTTTGGCAGCAGCTGGACGATCTCGAACGCGACCACCACCTCCCGGGTACCGAGCCGATCTCGGCGGGCCTGGCTTCGGCGATGCACTCCTGGGCCCGCGGTCTTCCGTTGGATCGCGTTCTGGCCGACGCCGACATGGCGGCGGGGGACTTCGTGCGCTGGTCGAAGCAGACCATCGATCTGCTCGACCAGATCTCGCTCGTCGCCGAGCCCGGCCTCGCGGGGACAGCGCGCAAGGCCCTCGACGCGGTGCGCCGTGGCATCGTCGCGTACGCGACGGTGTGATGCGCCGCAGCGTGCGCCCAGGTGCGGCGATCTAGGGTGAGATCCGTGCCCCGAACTCCGGCCGTCCGACCCGTCCTCCCGCTCTGGGCCGCATCGCTCACCGCCGTGGTCGGCGGCTTCGCTCTCGATCTGTCCTTCCCCGACGTGGGGTGGTGGCCCCTCGCGTTCGTCGGCGTCGGTTTCTCGCTCGTGTCGGTGATCGGGCGGCGCCCGGGAGGAGCGCTCCTCGTCGGGCTGCTCTTCGGTGCGTCGTTCTGGTTCACCCACGTCGACTGGACCTCGCGCTACCTCGGCGTGGTGCCATGGTTCGCGCTGGCCGGTCTCGAGACGGTCATCATGGGGGCTCTGGCCATCCCGATCGCCTTCGCCTACCGCTGGATGCCGCGGGTGCTTCCGGGGCCCGTCGGGCGTCTTCTGGTGCTTCCGGCGCTTGTCGGGGGCCTCTGGACGATGCGCGAGCTCGTTCTCGGCTCGTGGCCGTACACCGGCTTCCCCTGGGGGCGGATCGGGATGAGCCAGTCCGAGAGCCCGCTGGCCCATCTGTCTTCGTGGGTCGGGGTCACCGGGCTGACCTTCCTGATGGTCTTCTTCGTCGCCGCGGTGATCCAGTGGATCCGCGAGGAGCGCTGGCGCGCCCTCGTCACCGCGGTGCCCGCCACCGCGCTCGCGATCCTCCTCCTGGTCGTCCCCGCCTTCCCGACGACGGATGCCGGCACGCTCACCGTCGGCAGCGTGCAGGGGAACGGCCCGAGCGGATACTTCGACCGTCGTGAGCGCGGGGCGATCCTGAACGCTCAGCTCGCCGCATCCGCCCCTCTGTTCGGAGAGGATCTCGACGTGCTGCTGTGGCCGGAGGGCGGTATCGACTCCGACCCGCTGTCGAACGCCGCGACGGCGGCCACGCTCGACGCGCTGTCCGCGCGCGTGGATGCGCCGTTGATCGTCAACGCGGCGACCGCGCGCGGCGACGACATCTTCAACACGTCGATGCTCTGGAGGTCGGGAGAGGGTGCGACCGACCTGCACGACAAGACACATCCCGTGCCCTTCGGGGAGTACGTGCCCGATCGAGACTTCTACGCCATGCTCGCCCCCGACCTCATCGGCCTCATCGGGCGCGAGTACACCCCGGGCACGAACGCTCCGTTCTTCGACCTCGACGGCGTCGGGGTCGGCCTCGCCATCTGCTTCGACGTCATCTACGACGACGTGGTCTGGGACGGCGCCCGTGAGGGTGCCGAGGTCTACATGTTCCAGACGAACAACGCCGACTTCCGCGACACCGACGAGAACCTGCAGCAGCTCGCGTTCGCTCGCATGCGCGCGATCGAGACCGGTCGAGCGGTGGTGAACATCTCGACCGTGGGAACGAGTCAGGTGATCGCGCCCGACGGTTCGACGATCGACGCGCTGCCGGCAGACACCGCCGGGGCGATGCTCACGGACGTGCCGTTGCGCGAGGGGCTCACCCCCGCCGCGATCATCGGCTCGGGGGTGCAGGCCGTGATCGGATGGGGGAGCCTGCTCGCGCTGGTGGTGCTGGGCGGTTTCGCGTTCGTGCGCCGGGAAAAGAACTGACGCCGACCCCCGAGGGGATCGGCGTCAGGAGACGAAACGGAACGTCAGGCGCTGATGCGCTCCACATCGCCGCCGCCGCGACGGGCGCGGACGAAGGCGAGACGCTCTTCCAGCAGCTCTTCGAGCTCGGGGAGCGAGCGGCGCTCCAGCAGCATGTCCCAGTGGGACCGGGCCGCCTTGTCGTCGCTGTGGTCGACCGTCGCGGTCGTGTCGCCGACGCGGCGCAGTGCTTCGCCACCGCAGGTGCGGCATTCCCAGCTGTCGGGAACCTCCGCGTCGGCGGCGAACGTCAGGGTGCTGTCACGTCCACAGGACGTGCAGTTGTACGTGTGCTTCGTACGGTCATGGAAAACGACGCCCTCTTCGCTCTGTAAGCTCTGGGCGCCGAGTCGGATGCCGCGCAGGCTGCGGTCTGCCATTGTGTGGTCCTCTCGTCGCTGATCAGGTATAACGTCTCGGCCTGGGCGATCCATCCGAACAACGGGTGAACGGTTCGCATTCACAGTCGATGCTCAGAGTGACGCGGGGCCCAGGATCCTCAGCGCGACGTCAGCGCAATCTGTCACCATACCGTCACAGCCGATGTCGGCGAGCCGGCGCATGTCGGGTGCATCGTTCACGGTCCAGACGTGCACCTCGACGCCGTGACGGTGGGCGGTCTCGATCAGGCGCGGGCTGAGCACGCGGACCGCGCCCTGGCGCTCGGGGATCTGCAGCGCATCGATGTCGCGCAGCGCTCGCTCGGCCAGCGGACGGGAGCGCAGCGAGACGGCCAGGAGCACCTTGGCGATCGTCTCGCGCCCCGCGGAGGTGGCCGGCCGCACGGTCGCGCCCGCCGCGGCTGCCGCGCGCAGAGCCGTCGTGCGGCGGGCGTCGGAGAAGCTCGTGAGCAGCACGCGCGCGGCCGACGGCGCGACGATGCGTCCGACGTGCTCGGCCGCGGCGGCGGCTTTCACGTCGAGATTGAAGCGCACGTCGGGGAAGGTCTCGAGCGCCTGCTCGAGCGTGATGAGGCCCCCGCGCTCGGACATGAGTTCCTCGAGCTCGCGGACCGTGACGTCGGAGACCTGCCGGGGATCCCCGACCGTGCGGGAGAGATCCTCGTCGTGGAAGAGCACGACCGTGCCGTCCCTCGTCAGGTGGCAGTCCGATTCCACGTACAGCGCGCCCGCGGCGTGGGCTGCGGCCACCGCGGCGAAGGAGTTGTCGACGACGCCCAGAGCCGCGTCGTCCGCGGTGACGAGGCCGCGGTGGGCCAGGACGCGGGGGACCGATGCCCCCGCGAACCAGGGGTGCGTCACGCCGCCGGGCCCGCGGGGGGAGCCGTCTCGGCGTCGGCGACCGTCGACTGGCCGGCGCCGCCGGGCATGCTGCTGCGCACCTGCACGGCGATGTCGTCGGCCTCGCTCGCCGCCTTGCGGGCGGCGTCGACGGCCTCCTGGGCCGTGCTGCTGCCCGCGGTGGTGGCGCGGGCGCCCTCCTTCGCAGCGGCCGGCGTGGCCGCGGCGCGCCCGCCGAAGGCGTCGCCGATGCCCTTGAGCGCCTCGGTGAACTCGCTCGGGATGATCCACATCTTGCTCGAGGCACTGTCGGCGATCTTGGGGAGGGTCTGCAGGTACTGGTACGCCAGCAGCTTGTCGTCGGGGTCGCCGACGTGGATGGCGTTGAAGACCATCTCGATGGCCTCCGCCTCGCCCTGCGCGCGAAGGACGGCTGCCTGCTTGTCGCCCTCGGCGCGAAGGATCTCCGCCTGTCGGCGGCCCTCCGCCTCGAGGATCTGCGACTGCTTCGAGCCCTCCGAGGTGAGGATGACCGCTCGACGGTCGCGCTCGGCCCGCATCTGCTTCTCCATCGAGTCCTGGATCGACAGCGGTGGGTCGATCGCCTTCAGCTCGACGCGCGAGACCCGAAGGCCCCACTTGCCGGTCGCCTCGTCGAGGACGACGCGCAGCTGCCCGTTGATGTTGTCGCGGCTCGTCAGCGCCTCTTCGAGGTTCAGGCCGCCGACGACGTTGCGGAGCGTGGTGGTGGTCAACTGCTCGACCGCGCTCAGATAGTTCGCGATCTCGTACGTCGCCGCCCGGGCGTCGGTCACCTGGAAGTAGACCACCGTGTCGATCGAGACGACCAGGTTGTCTTCGGTGATCACCGGCTGCGGCGGGAAGGACACGACCTGCTCCCGCATGTCAACGAGGGGACGTACGCGGTCGACGAACGGGACGAGGAGGTTGAGTCCCGGGCTGAGCGTGCGCTGGTAGCGACCGAGCCGCTCGACCACGCCCGAGTAGGCCTGCGGGATGATGCGGATCGCCCGGAACAGCACCACGACCACGAAGATCGCCAGCACCACCAGGAGGACGATCACGAAGATCTGGCCGATGAAGGCCCCTACGTCAACCATCGTTGGTCTCACTCTCTGTCGGGGGGATCGTGCGGGGAGCAGGCGTGACCTCGACAGTGGCGCCGTGCACCGCGTCGACGATCACCCTGTCGCCGGCCGCGACGACGGGATGAGGGGAGGCGTCGGAGAACCGGGCCGTCCACGTCTCGCCGTTGTCGAGGCGGACGGAGCCCGCACCGTCGAGGAAAGGAGCTACCACGCGACCGCCGATCCCGTACAGCGCGTCCACGTTGGTGCGCGCCGGCGGCTCACCGCGATGGAGCGCACGCAGGAGGAGGGGTCTGATCGTGAACAGCAGCAGCGCCGAGACGGCGGCGGCGATCGCGACCTGCAGCCACCACGGGCCGCCGAGGAGGAAGACTCCGAGGCCCCCGATGAGAGAGCCGGCGGCGAGCATCAGGAAGGTGAACTCGAGGGTCAACAGCTCGATGATCACGAAGAGCAGGACCAGCACCAGCCAGGCGATCCAGATGTACTGCGTCAGATCCGGCAACATCGGGCATCCTCTCCCGCTCGTGTTCGAACCCTAACATCCGGGGGTGCGACCGGGCCCGTTGATAGGCTGATGACAGGTCGAATCCCCGCGGCCGCGCCTCGATTCGACCAGGAGTTCTCGCATGTCCCAGCCTCTCGCCGCCGGTTCGCTCCAGGGCAAGACCGCCCTCGTGACGGGGTCGTCACGCGGCATCGGAGCCGACACCGTCCGCTACCTGGCCGAGGCCGGAGCCGATGTCGTCATCAACTTCCGCAACAAGGCGCCTCGCGCCGAGAAGCTCGCCACTGAGCTGCGTGAACTCGGTGTGCGGGTGCTGGTGGTGGGTGCCGATCTCACCGACCCGACGTCGGTGCAGGCGATGTTCTCCGAGGTCGAGCGCACGTTCGGCAGCCTCGACGTGCTCGTGCTGAACGCGTCGGGCGGCATGGAGTCGGGCATGGCTGAGGACTATGCGCTGAAGCTCAACCGCGACGCTCAGGTGGGCGTGCTCGAGTCGGCCCTTCCCCTCCTGGGGCGCGGCGCGCGAGTGGTGTTCGTCACCAGCCACCAGGCGCACTTCATCCGCACGACGCCGACGATGCCGGAGTACGAGCCCGTCGCCCGCTCCAAGCGTGCCGGCGAGGACGCCCTCCGCGAGCACATCCCCGCGCTCGAAGAGCGAGGCATCGACTTCGTCGTCGTCTCGGGCGACATGATCGAGGGCACGATCACCGCGACCCTGCTCGAGCGCGCCAACCCCGGCGCGATCTCGGCTCGCCGCGAGTCGGCCGGACGCCTCTACAACGTGTCGGAGTTCGCCGCGGAGGTCGCTCTCGCCGCGGTGGAGCCGATTCCCGATGGCCACACCCGTCTGGTGGGCGACACCGACTCGTTCCAGGGGGAGTGACCGTGCGCGCCCGCGACATCGAGTCCCTCGTCTCCGTCGGGCGCCCCTCGATCGCTCCCGACGGGTCGTTAGCCGTCTTCGCGACGTCGAGACCCGACCTCGTTGCGAACCGGGCCGTCGGACAGGTCTGGCGCGTCGACCTGCCCGACGGCGAGCCCCGCAGGCTCACCCGTGGCACGGCCGACTCCGGCCCGGAGCTCTCGCCCGATGCGACGCGGGTCGCGTTCCTCCGCGCCGACGCGGCGCGGCACGCACAGGTGTTCGTCATGCCCGCCGACGGCGGCGAGGCCGTGCAGGCGACCGATGCCGAGACCGGGGTGCTGGCCTTCTCCTGGTCGCCCGACGGCGCCCACCTCGCGTACACGGCCCGGGTCGCCGAGCGCGGGCGCTACGGCACGGTCGACGGACTGGATGCCTCCGACGAGGCGCCCCGGCGCATCACCGGCATCCGCTGGCACGCGAATGGACTCGGATACATCGCCGATCGACCGGCGCAGCTGTTCCGCATCGCCGCACCCGACCCGACGAGCGAACCCTTCTACGACGCCGCCCCGCGGGTTCTCGCGGAGGGCGAGAAGGCCCCCGAGACGCCTCGCGTAGCCGCATCCGCCGTCCAGCTCACCGATGGCCCCGCAAGCTGGTCGGGTACGACGTGGACGGCGGACGGCGCCGCGATCCTCGTCATCCCCGACGTGATCGAGGCCGCTTTCGCCGACCTGCGCGATCGTCTCGTCGCCGTGGCCGCCGACGGGTCAGGCTCGCGCGAGCTCGTGGGTGCGGAGCGATCGCTCTCGATCGACGACGTCGCCGTCTCGCCCGACGGTCTGGTGTGGCTGATCGCCAGCGATGTCGGCGAGAGCCGCGTCGACTTCGTCGCACCAGGGAGCGCTCTGTGGCTGCTCCGTGATGACGGCGAGCCGCGTCGCCTCACCGATCCCGAGACGATCGACCTGGGCGAACCGGGCGGCCGGATCACGGTCGACGGTGACGACGCCGTCGTCCAGGACCGCACCCGCGGTCGGGTCCGACTGCTGCGCGTGACGCGCGACGCGACGGTGACCGAGGTGCTCGGCGGCGACGTCGATGTGACGGGACACGCAGCATCCGGCGACACCCTCGTCGTCGCGGTCGGCATGGCCGATTCGTTCTCCGAGCTCGCCGTCGTGAGCGACGGCGGAGCGCGGCCCGTGACGAGCTTCGGCTCCGTGCTTCGCGAAGCGGGACTGGTGGAGCCGCGTGAGATCGAGATCAGCGCGCGCGACGGCTATCCGGTGCACGGGTGGGTCGCCGCACCGGAGGGCGAGGGGCCGTTCCCCGTGCTTCTGCAGATCCACGGCGGGCCGTACTCGTCGTACGGCGTGCGCGTGTTCGACGAGACCCAGGTGCTCGTGGACGCGGGCTATGCCGTCGTCTACTGCAATCCGCGAGGGAGCGCCGGTTACGGGCGGGAGCACGGTCGGGCCATCCGTCAGGCGATGGGCACGGTGGACTACACCGACATCCAGGACTTCTTCGACGGTGTGCTCGCCGCCGACTCCCGTCTCGACGGTTCGCGCACCGGTGTGATGGGCGGCTCGTACGGCGGATACATGACCGCGTGGACGATCGCCCACGACCACCGGTTCGCCGGTGCGATCGTCGAGCGCGGGATGCTCGACCCCGCCACGTTCGACGGCACCAGCGACATCGGCAGCTTCTTCGGGCACGAGTACGTCGGTACCGACCCGGCGGCCATTGCGCGGCAGAGTCCGATGGCGGTCGTCGGCCAGGTCACGACACCCACGTTCGTCATCCACTCCGAGCTCGACTTCCGGTGCCCGCTCGAGCAGGCCACCCGCTACTACAGCGCCCTGAAGCGTCAGGGCACGGAAGCGGAGATGCTCATCTTCCCCGGGGAGGACCACGAGCTGACCCGGGCGGGACGCCCCCGGCACCGTGTGGAACGGTTCGAGGCCATCCTCGACTGGTGGGATCGCCACCTCCCCGTCGCCGAGTGAACGACGAACGCCCCGCGACAAGGTCACGGGGCGTTCGTCTTTCACCCGATCAGCGGACGGTCTTGCCGAACGTGAAGGCGCGTGCCACCTGGAAGACGCCGAGCACGACCAGCGAGATGCCGACGAAGAGCCACAGGATCGCGACGTAGAGCGGCGAGAAGAGCAGCGTGACGCCGGCGATGATGCTGACGATAGCGAAGAAGATCGTCCAGCCCTTCGATCCCGAGTCGCCGAGGGTCGACAGAGAGACAACGCCCTCGATCAGCCAGAGGATGCCGATCAGCACGCCGATGAAGACGGCGAGACCGACGGTGGCCGCGGCGAGGTTCACCAGCGCGACGATTCCGGCGATCACGAAGAGGATGCCCAACACGATGTGGCCGACTCGCGACCACCCCTGACGGGTGCGCGAGAAGACGCCCAGACCGGCGTAGACGAGGCCGGCGACGATGACGTAGACGGCGATGATGGCGGTCACCGCCTCCGCGGCGTGACCGGGCCAGACGAGGATCACGATGCCGGCGATGATCGAGATCACGCCACCGATCCCGAGGGCGGTGCGGATGGCCGTCACCGCGGACTTGTCGAACGAGATGGTCGTGGACATGCGCTGCCTTTCTGAGAGAACGCTGAGAACACCCTCACTGTAGACCCCCGGGCGGGGGAGTGGGGGACGTGACGATGCACGTCGACATCGCCCCCGGAGCGGTCAGCCGAGGAACAGGGTTGCGAGGAACAGCACGGGCACGCAGCCGAGCGTGGTGATGAAGATCGTGTCGCGCGCGATGATCTCGCCGATGTCGTAGCGCTGGGCGTAGTTGAAGACGTTCTGTGCGGTCGGCAGGGCGGCGAGCACGACGACGATGAGCACCTGCTCGGCCGGGAGGGAGAAGGCGAGTGCGAGCAGCCATGCCACGACGGGCATGACGAGCAGCTTCAGAGCGGAGGCGACCAGCACGTCGGCGCGGCGCCCGCCGGTGGCCAGCACGCGTTGCCCGTGCAGTGAGATGCCGAATGAGATGAGCATGATCGGCACGCACGCGTTGGCCACGAGCGTCAGCGGGTCGAAGACGATCGGAGGGAGGTCGATGTCGAGTAGCGCGACGAGCACGCCGAGCGCGGAGCCGATGAGCATGGGGTTGCGCGCCGTTTGGCGAAGGATGCGTCCGGCCGACCGGGCGCCGGAGGTGGCGGCGTCGAGGAGGGCGAGGGCGATCGGCATCACGATGAGCAGCTGGAAGAGGATGACGGGCGCCGAGAAGGCGGCGTTGCCCAGCATGTAGAGCGAGATGGGGATGCCGATGTTGTTGGAGTTGACCAGTCCGCCGGAGAGAGCTCCGATCACCGACTCGCCCACTGCGCGTCGCAGAACGAATCTCGCCACCACCGCGTAGATCGCGAAGATCACCGCCGCCGCGAGCATCGATACGGGAAGGAGCGCGGAGAACAGTGTCGCGACATCGGCTCGGGAGAGCACGACGAAGAGCAGGAAGGGCGAGAGGACGAAGAACGTCAGTCGACTGAGCACGTATCGCGCGTGCGGCCCGAGGAGGTCGATCCGGCCGACGATGTATCCGACCACGATCGCCACTCCGACGACCAGGAATCCCGTCAGGACGCTCAGCACGAGCTCACTCGTCGTCTCCCTCGTCGGCGGGTCCCTTGCCCTTATCGTCCTTCGGTCCCGGCTTGCCGTTGCCGTTGCCGGGACCGGTATCGGGTTGGGCCGGCTCGTCCTCGTCCGCTTCCTCGGGCGCAGGAGTGGATGCCGGGGCGGTGCTCTCCACCGCCGGCGCCGACTCCGACGGCGCGGGAGTCGGCGTCGCCAGTGTCGACAGATCGGCTCGCACGGTCGTGACGGCGGCGAGGATCTCGCCGGCTCGTGTCCCATCGATCCGTGCGTCGTCGCGAGCGGCCGCCACCGCCTGTTCGACGGCGGCGAGGGTTGCGTCGGCGGCGGCGTAGTCGCCCGACGAGGCCTGCTCGGCCGCCCGCGAGACCTGGTCGCGCCAGCCGTCCTCGGGAGCGGGGGAGCACCCCGCGAGCATGATCGCCGTGGCGACCGCGACGGCGGAAAGCAGCCCGGCGCGGCGCATCACAGGGTGCTCCAGAGGTCGTCGAAGTGCGAGCTCAACGGATCGGGGAGAGGGGGGAATGCCGGATCGGGCGGGGAAGAGGCGGCCGTGGACAGGAAGATTGCGATCGCGGCGGCGATCGCCACCACCACGAGGGCGGCCAGCGCCCACCAGAGCCAGCGCGGGGGCGTGCTCCTCGCGGGCGCATCGGCCGCCTGATCGAGCACGCGCGTAGGGGGATCGAGCACCGCGGTCGCACCGGGCTCGAGCACCGCCGTGGCGCCGGTGAGCTCCGGGCTCCGCGCGGCACCAGAGGGTGCGGCAGGGGAGGGCACGGCAGGGGAGAACACGGCAGGGGAGAACACAGCATCCTCGTTCTCGATCCGTCGCGCGGCACGGGTGACAGCCGCCGCGTCGGGTCGGTGGGAGGGCTCGAGGGCGGTCATCGCGCTCAGGAGTGCACGCCAGTCGGCGGGCAGATGCGGCGGGATCTGAGGAGTGCGGGCGATGCGCGCTGCCAGTGCTTCGTGCGGCGTCTGCTGAGCGAAGGCGCGCTCGGACGTGAGTGCTTCCAGGAGGAGGAGTCCGAGCGAGTAGACGTCGGATGCTGCGCCCGCCCGGTCGCCGCGAGCCTGTTCGGGGCTCAGGTAGGCCGCGGTGCCGACCAGCGTGCCGGTGCCGGTGAGTCTCGTGGAGTCGACGAGGGACGCGATGCCGAAATCGGCGAGCATTGCCCGGTCTTCTCCGAACTCGGTGCGCGCGGGGCGGAGGAGCACGTTGGAGGGCTTGATGTCGCGATGGACGACCCCCGCCGCGTGGATGACCTGGAGGGCCTCGCTGAGCTCGATCGCCAGGCGCGCCGCCTTCCGCGGAGGGAGCTGGCCGTCGGCGATGGCGGTGCGCAGAGTCGGGCCGTCGACGAACTCCATGACGAGATAGGACGGATCGCCCTCGAGGCTCGCATCGAAGAGGGTCACGAGCGACTCGTGGCTGAGGCCGGCGAGAAGTCGTGTCTCGGACTCGCGTCGCCTGCGATCGCGCTCGTCGGCTGCCTCGACGGTGAACACTTTGACGGCGACCCGGCGTCCGAGCGATGTGTCGATCGCGCGATACACCCGCGCGTAGCCGCCCTGACCGACGACCGTCTCGAGGCGGTAGCGGCCGTCGAGAAGCTCGTCGGCGTCCGCGGGGGAGTCGGGCGCTGTCACGCTTCCACTCTAGACAGGCGCTCGGAGCGACTCTTCCATCACGGCTTCTCTCCGCGGCCCAGCCAGAAGTCGACGGCGGCGGCAGAGGGGCGCGGGGCGACCGAGGTGGCGTCGCCGAACTCGAGCACGAGCCCGGGGGCCTCCTGAAGGGTGGGCCAGCCCGCGCGATGGGGAGTGTTCGGGTGGTGCTGGGTGGTGAAGGCGATCCAGCGCTCGCTCATCTCGCGCTCGAGCTCGACGTCGACGTCCGTGTAGTCGGCGTCGCCGTCTGCGCCGAGGTTGCCGTATGCGTACATGACCTCCGCGCCGTGGTAGGCACCGAAGCGTTCCAGCTTCGGGTCGGGCGGGGTCCGCGAGAAATAGTAGGAGTAGACGGCCGACTGTCCGGACTCAGCTGCCGCGAGGGCCCATTCGCGCATAGGAGCGGTCATCGATCGGTCCGTGGTGGCGCTGATGCGCGACGCCACGACCTGCTGCGCATCGTCACCCGGGTACAGCTCGAGGAAGAGGTCGGCGTCGTCGCCGTACTGCTCGTGAGCCTCCCGGGCGTACGTATCCGGGTCGGAGTCGAGACCGCTCACCAGATCGAAAGACGTCTCGTCAGAATTGCTCCCCAGAAGAAGGGGGACATCGTTCTGACGCCCGGCCGCGTAGATGGATGAGGGCGTGTCGGGCAGCACATCGCCGTCGATGGACGGCCACCAGTGCGCGGAGAGGGTCTTCGCGGCCGATGCGATACGAGATGCCGGCATGGCCCGCATCTCCTCCAGGCTCGCCCCGTCGAGCGCGGCGCTGAG
This sequence comes from Microbacterium sp. AG1240, assembly GCF_003635115.1. Classification (GTDB taxonomy): domain Bacteria; phylum Actinomycetota; class Actinomycetes; order Actinomycetales; family Microbacteriaceae; genus Microbacterium. The sequence continues at coordinate 1,681,016 of NZ_RBXJ01000001.1, read as the reverse complement.
TTCGCGCGCAGCGTCTCGAGCTTCAGAGGGCTCGTCGTAGAGGTCCCCCTCCTCGCGATTGCCCGCAGTGCCCAAGCATCCTCCGCTTTCGCCGATGATGCCGTGGAGCAGGCCGGCGGCCAGCGGCGAGGCCCCCAGGATGCAGGCGCTGCCCGATCCGGCGGACTCGCCGGCGACCGTCACGCGATCCGGGTCGCCATCGAAGGCGGCGATGTTGTCCTGTATCCACCGGAGAGCAGCGATCTGGTCGAGCAGGCCCTGGTTGCCGGTCGTCGTGCCACCGAGCGCGTCGCCGGCGAGGAAGCCGAACACTCCAAGACGGTAGTTGATCGTGACGACGACGATGTCACCGCGCGATGCCAGCGCAGCGCCGTCGTAGGCAGGGAGTGCGCCCGAGCCCGCGACGAAGCCGCCGCCGTGCAGGTAGACGAGCACGGCGCGGGGGGTATCGGCAGCGCCGCTCGGCTTCCAGATGTTCAGACGCAGGCTGTCCTCGTCCGTCTCGTATCCCCCGAGCAGCGTGTCCTCGAGCGGCAGATCGAGCACGCGCGTCGCAGCCCGGGTCAAGAAGGTCGGTTCGGGCTGGATGGCAGAAGGACCGAAGTCGTCGGCGATGAGGGGCGACTGCCGGAGAAGGGCGGGGGCGGGCGCTTCCCAACGCAGGGGTCCGACGGGGGGAGCCGCGTAGGGGATGCCGGCGAACGCGTCCACCCCGGAAGCGTCGTCCCTCACCCCGATGACGTCCCCTTGGGCGGTCGCCACCGGATCCGTATGCGGGCCTTCCAGAGTGCGCGAGGCCGGAGGCGGTCCGGCCACGAGGGCCGTGCCTCCGATGACGGCGGCGGACGCTATCCATGCCGCCCCCTGGATGAACCAGCGCCGGCGCCGCCACAGTCTCGCGGCGAACCCGGCCAGCACCACGGCCCCACCGACGAGGGCCCACCCCCACCAGTGCGCCCCGTTGAGCCACGCCAGAACAGCCCCGATCACTCCGACGGCTGCCAGCGGCGCCCAGAGCCATCCGCGTCGTCGTTGGTCAGTCATGTGAAGCCCTTCGATACATTCTGCATTCAGTACGAACCGTACTCAATGCCTCTCGCTCGCGCAAAGCGACGCGTAAGCTGGCGGGGTGAACGAAGACGAGCCGACCTCGGTGCGGCGTCGGGGCGAGACTCGCCGGCGTCTTCTCGAGGCTGCCGCGGTCTTGTTCGAGAGCACCGGGACGATAAGCCAGAGCGTCGAGGGCATCTGCGCCCGGGCTGGGTTCACCCGCGGCGCGTTCTACTCGAACTTCACGGGCGTCGACCAGCTCTACCTCGCTCTCCACGAAGAGCAGGCGGCAAGGGTGTGGGAGCGCCTCCACCACGCACTCGACACGCAGCTGGCCGAGGAGCGCCCGGCGACGACCCTCGACGAAGCCGTCGGTCTTCTCCTCGACGCGTTGCCCGACAGTCGTGACTGGTTCTCGTTGCGTTCCGTCCTGCTGGCGCGAGCTGCGGTAGACCCGAAATTCGCCGCGAGAATGGTGCTCGACGATGACCAGGTCGGGCGCGAGCTCGGCGACCGCTTCATCGCCCTCGCGGCCGTGCACCACCGCGTACCCGTCGTCGATGCCGCCGTCCTGGCGAAGGCCATCGTCGCAGCCCATGTCGGAGCTGTCAGTCAGGCGCCGGTCGACGTCTCCGGTGCGCTCACGCAGCGACTCACCGTCGCGGCAGTGATCCGCGGGCTCACGGTCGACTCCCGCGGTGCGTCGCAGGAACAGCGGAGAACATAGAGAAGTCGCGGGCTCTCGTCAGGCAGCTGTCGCACCCGATCCCGGGGGAGTGCGACGCCGGAACTCAGAGCGTCCGTGCCACGATGGCGCGGCCCGGCTGAGGGCGGGCGACGATCTCGAAGCCGCCCTTCTCGAAGACCGAGAGCACTCCGCGGAAGAGCTTGTCGGACGGCGGTCGCGCCGTTTCCGGATCGAGCGGATAACCCTCGACGACCGTGGCACCGTTCGCGCGGGCATGATCGACGGCCGCGTCGAGCAGCTGTGCCAGCAGGCCGCGGCCGCGGTGCTGCTCACGGATGACGAAGCACGAGACAGCCCATACGCCGCCGTCATCCCACGGTGGGGTGGCGGCGCCGAACTCTTTGGTGCGAGCGAGCCTGACCTGCGCCGGCCGAGGGCCGACCCGTACCCAGCCGGCGGGGTCGTCTCCCACGAAGGCAATGAGCGCGGGCGCGACCGCCGCACCCATCTGAGCGCGCAGCATCTCTGCGCGACCGTGGGCAGTATTCCGCTGATAGTCGGCGTTCGTCAGCATCCACCACTGGCACTGGCATGACCTCCCGTCGGAGTTCGTGCTCAGCACCCGCTGGGCGTCGGCGAAGTGCTCTGTCGTCACCGGAAGGATGCGCACGTCGGCCATGGCGAGCAGCGTAGTCGCCGCGGCTCTTCAGGGCAGGTATTCACCCGCGTCAGGCGTCCGAGCGGGAACGGTCGCCTCACAACCCGAGAGTGCGTCCAGGACGTGTTTCCGGGAGTCGGCTGCGGCCGCGCCGGTAACCTCGAGGCATGGGAAAGCAGCTCGCACTCGCTGTCAGCGGCATCGTCCTCATCGGGGTCTTTCTCGCCTGGATGCTTCTGAAGGGGACGAGCGCGGTTCAAGCCTGGATCGATCCGAACCCGGTACTCGGCTTCGCCGCCTGGGGAATGGCCTGGCTGTGTGTCGTCGGCGGCGCCGCGCTGCTCGCGCGAGTCATCTTCCGTCGGGGTTCGGATCCCGCGGGTGCGGGCGAATAGTCGGCCTTCGGACAGCGTTCAGGAGTCCCGCCTTCAGGTTCGAGGAGGCCGAACATCGTGCGCGTCGTACGCCGACCCCTGTTAGCCCGTAGTTACCGATAATGCACATTATGTCAGTATTGATGGATTGGCCCCGCTGTAGGCCCGCAGTCCGCCTCAGAGACCCTCCCCGTCGCGTGCGTCTCGCACCACGCCGAGGATGGCCGGGACGAGACTCGGCCACGTGCGCGGCGGCGGTGGCTCGTGGCCGACGTGGGTCAGCACGATCATCGGCGCGTCGATCGCCTCGGCCAGAGCTTCGCCGTCCGCGAGCGGAAATGTCGAATCAGCCGTCCCGTGAACGACGACCGACGGCCGCGAGGCCAGAGCCGACCGATCGACGTCGTCCGCCGCGGTCGTCGACATGAGCACGAGGCCGACGATGCGATCGGGATGCTGCGCCGCGAGGTGCTGGGCGACGACGCCGCCCGATGACGCGCCGAGCACGACGACGTGGGCGGCGCCGAAGGCATCCGCCACCGCGAGTGCATCGCCGGCGGGATCGGCGGCCGAAAACCCGCTGCCGCCGGCGGACGGGATGGTCGGCTCCCCCGCGTCGTGCGCATCGAAGCGCACCACTCGCACCCCGGCATCGACCAGCTCCGCGCAGAAGGCGTCCGGCCACCAGTGGCTCGCGCGCCCAGAGCCACCGAGGAGCAGGACGGCCGGATCTGCGGACCGCTCCCCCGCGGCCTGCGCCGTGATCGTGGCTCCCCTCACCGTGACGCTCCGGGTCGACCACGCGACGGGAAAGTCGTATCCGGTCATCCCCACACGCTACTCGGGGTGACACGAACGGCCCTTGCCTCGCCCGCGCACCGCGAATACGGTCGCGGGTGCAGGCACGCACGCAAAGTCCAAGGAGCCCCCGATGACGAAGTATCTGATCTCCTTCCCCACTGCGGCGATGCAGGTGTCCGCGGAAGACCTGCCCGCCGTCTCGGCCGCCTCGCATGCCGTCGTTCGAGAGGCGAAGGCGGCGGGTGTCTGGGTCTTCGGCGGCGGGATCGACGAGAGCGTCCCGCCCGTCCTCGTCGACGACGGCGGCGCCGTCACTCCCGGCACGTATCCGCAGACGGCGCGGCTCGAGGGCGGGTACGCGGTCCTCAACCTGCCGTCGCGCGAGGCCGCGGTGGAATGGGCGGCGAAACTCGCCGACGCTTGCCGATGCGCGCAGGAACTGCGGGCGTTCGCCGACGATCCGGAAAGCTGATGCCGGGCCGAACCCGTTGCGACAGGATGGACGGATGGTGACCGTCCCCGCTCCCGTCGTGCCCGTCGTCCTTCGGATGCTGCGTGCGAACCGCACCTTCGTCACCGCCGACGGAGCGCGCCGACGTGTGCGGGAGCGCGAGCTGCGACCCTCCGCGTACGGGCCTCCCCCGCGCCTGCGCGCCGACCTGCGGGTGGAGGTCGAGCACGTCGACTGGCCGGTCTACACGGTCGCCCCGCGCGACCGGGAGCCGTCCGGCGGCGTGGTCTACGTGCACGGCGGCGGGTGGGTCAACGAGATCGTCGCGCAGCACTGGCAGCTCATCGCCCAGCTCGCGGCGGAATCGGGTGTCGCCGTCACCGTTCCCATCTACCCCCTCGTCCCGTTCGGCACGGCCTCGGTGGCTCATGACGGTGTCGTCGCGCTCGTGGAACGGAGCATCTCGCGCCACGGAACCACGGTTCTCGCCGGCGATTCTGCCGGCGGGCAGATCGCGCTTTCGGCGGCGCAGACGCTGCGCGACGCGGGTGTCGCGATGGCCGGCAGCATCCTGATCTCCCCCGCGCTCGACCTCACCTGGAGCAACCCCCGCATCCCCGAGGTGCAGCCGAGCGACCCGTGGTTGGCGACCCCGGGCGGGAGGGTGCTCGCCGACCTCTGGCGCGGCGAGCGCGCGCTGACCGACCCGGTGGTGAGTCCGGTCTTCGGAGAGATGGCGGGGCTCGCTCCGCTCACGCTGTTCACGGGCACGCGCGACGTGCTCAATCCCGACGCGCATCTGCTGGTGGATGCTGCGACCGCGGCCGGCGTCGACATCGATCTGCACGAGGCACAGGGACACGTGCACGTCTACCCGCTGCTGCCGACGCAGGTCGGTGCCCGGGCCCGCGCGGACATCGTCGACGTCGTCCGTCGAGCGGTTGCCGCTCGGCCAGCGGGTGATCGACGGATATAGCTCCGGCGATCCGTCGGCGGTGGGGCGCGCATGGGGCTTACGGCTCGCCCGTCAGTACCCCGCGGGAGTACCGTCGGCGCGAGGTTCTGCGACAGGCGCCGCTGCGTCGTGCCCCGCGACACCGAGAGATCGCACGAAGAGCGAGATCCAGCCGAAGATGAGCACGAAGACCACGATCTCGACGCCGGTGAGCGAGAACGAACCGGTGGCGAACGCCAGACCGGATGCGACGACCGCGGTGAGGATCGTCCACGACCAGACGAAATAGCTGCGCGGCATCCCACGGAGCAACCACGGCCCGGCGATCAGCGTCCCGAGGAACATCGCCGCCAGCGCGAGCGCCGAGATGTCGTGCCACAGGCGGTTCACGTCGACAGCCACGATGCCGACGCCCGCGAAGGCCGCGCCCATCACGACGAAGAGTGTGGAGACGATGCGCGGCGAGCGGGGTGAGGCGAGCACACCGCCCGTCACCAGCGCCGCCATGTCGTGGGCGATGTACACCGCGAACGTGGTCACGAGGAGACCGCCGGCGATGAGCGTGCCGTTGAAGAAGACGCTGGAGAGATCGCCGTGGAACGTTCCGAGGTGGCTGAAGTGCACCTTCCACCAGTCGGGTTCGGGGGCGATGATCATGGCGGTGAAGACGCCGAACGCGATGAAGGTGCGCAGGAGCGACGACATGCGCTGCGTGTTCATCCTCGACACGGAGAGGTACACCAGGTGCGCGGTCAGCCCGACCGTCACCGCCATCATGACGACCGACCACACCGGGCCGACGGGGAGCCCGATGAAGCCCAGCCCGATCAGGCGGTAGATCACGTAGGTCTCGATGAAGGCCAGCACCGTGTGCACGATCACGACCGACAGTGTGTTCGCCATGAGCTTCCAGGCCGGCAGCGAGCCTCGCCACTCCTGCCCGGTGAGTGACAGTGAGCGCCAATACCCGGCAGCGGATGCCGCCGCGGCCCCCAGGCCGCTGGCGACGGCGGCCCACAGGGCGAACGAGGTGGCGCCGTCCGCAAGCATCTCGCCCGGCTCGACGATCGCCAGGATCAGCCCGTAGACGGCACCGAGCGCTCCGATGGCGAACGCGGCGACGGTGGCCTCCGATTCGGCGCGTCGGGGAGCGGCGGCGCGGGGCTCGGGGGCGGTGAGGCTCATTGCGTCAGTGTGACGTGTCGGTCGTCGTGACCGCCAGCACCCGGCGGAGGATCACCACCGACCGTGGCACCATTGTGCGGTGAGTTCTCAGCCCGTCGCCCCGCCCGATCGCCGCGCCGGAGAGCAGATGTGGGCCGATTACGCCGCGGCGCACCCGGAGGCCGTCGCGGCCTCGCCGGAGTACACGATCGAGCACTTCGGCGACTCGGTACGCCTCGCCGATGAGCTCCTCGCGCATGTGCTCTCGGGTCGCAAGCGTGCGACGTCCGAGCTGGTCAGCGACTTCCTCGAACGAGGCGACCCCGTTCCGCGCATCGGTTCGCATTGGATCGCATGCGACGGCCGCGGTGTTCCTCGTGTCGTCATCCGCAGTGTCGAACTGAGGATCGGCACCTTCGGTTCCGCCGATGCCGCCTTCGCAGCGGACGAGGGCGAGGACGACCTCACTCTGGAGAGCTGGCGCCGTGAGCACCGGGTCTACTGGACACGCGTGAGTGAGGCTCAGGGTCGCGAGTGGTCGGAGGAAGACGAGATCGTCTTCGAGCGATTCGCGGTGGTGTGGCCGCCCGCGCTGGCAGACCCGGAGTGATCCGGGCCGAGACCCTCAGAGAGTGTCGTCGGAGCGCGTGGTCTGGCGGGTGACGCGCTCCCCCGCTGCCGGGTCGACGGCGGTGCGGGTGACGGTGTCGGTCTGACGGCGACGCGCCATGAGGATGATGCCGATGAGGAAGACCAGCGCGCCGGCACCCATGAGGATGTAGCCGATCATGTCGAGGTTGACCCCCGGCACGTCGACGTTGACGGCAAACGCGAGGATGGCGCCGATGACGAACAGCGCGATTCCAGCTCCGATGCTCATGACAGCTCTCCTCTCGAGGCGGCACGTGCCGCACTCCGACACGATGACAGGCAGGGGTCGGTGGCGGCGAGGGCTTGACACGGGCCGGATGCTGCGGGTGTGACCGCGGGCCCACGGGTCAGACATCGCGATCGGCCGACACATCGCGCCTGGCGGGCTGTCTCAGCCGATAGGGATGTCTCACGGTGTGCGAGCGCCTCGCGGCGGCTCCGTGTCGGAGGTTCGCTCTACCCTGGCGACCATGACCCGGATCGTCTACAACACCGCCACCACTCTGAACGGGTTCCTCGCCGATGACGCCGACTCGCTCGGCTGGCTGTTCGCCGTGCCGGGAGCCCCCGAGGCCGCCGACGACTTCGCGGGATTCCTCGCCGGGGTCGGAGCCTTCGTCATGGGAGCGACGACATACGAATGGGTGTGGGCGAACGACGAGGAGGCGAACCCGGGTTCATGGGCGGCGACGTACGGATCGCTTCCGTGCTTCGTGGTCACCCATCGTCCGTTGCCCACCCCCGAGGGCGCCGACGTCACCTTCGTGCGAGGACCCGTGGCCGAGTGGGTCGAGGCCGTCGTCGCCGCGGCCGCGGGGAAGGACGTCTGGATCGTCGGCGGCGGCGACCTCGTCGGGCAGTTCGCGGATGTCGACCGTCTCGACGAGGTGCGCCTCTCGGTCGCCCCGGTCGTGCTGCCGTCGGGGAGGCCGCTGCTCCCCCGTCGCCTCGAAGCCGACCGGCTCCGTCTCGAGCAGGTGCGTCAGCGAGGGCAGTTCGCCGAGATCGTGTACCGGGTCAGCCCGCGGGGGTGAGCTCGACCCAGTCGGCGAACTTGGCTTGACGGCCATCGCCCGACGACCGCCCGGTCAGTCGTCGTCGCACCCACGGCGCGACGTGCTCTCGGTAGTACGCGGCGCCGCGCGGCACCACCACCCCGTCGCGGGTGGGAAGCGACCACCACTCGGCCGGCGGCGTGTGGCCGAGCGCGTCGATGACGCGGGCGGCGACACGGTGATGGCCCCGCTCGTTCATGTGCAGACGATCGGGCGACCAGTACGACCCCTGCGACAACTCCGTGTCGGGCCAGTTGAGGGCCCGCACGATGTCCGATCGATCCGACACGCGCGCGAGCACGGCCTCCGAGAGCAGGTCGCCGCGGCGCTGGACGACCCGGCCGAGCGGCAGGTGGAACGACGGATTCGCGCCCGAGAGGAAGATGAGCTGCACGCCGGCCTCGTCGCACCGGTCTTTCACGCGCGAGAACAGGTCGGCGATGCGCTCCATGTCGGCCCGAGGGCGGAGCATGTCGTTGCCGCCGCCGTTGAACGACAGGTGCGTCGGCCCGAGGGCGAGTGCCGGTTCGAGCTGCTCCTCGACGATCGGGCCCGCGAGCTTGCCCCGGATCGCGAGGTTGGCGTAGGAGATGGGCTCCCCCGCCGCATCCGCCCACCCCTGAGCCGCGAGATCGGCCCATCCTCGGACGGTGCCGTCGGGGAGCTCGTCGCCCACGCCCTCGGTGAAGGAGTCGCCGATGGCGACGAAACGAACGGATGCCACGTGTTCAGCCTAGGTGCGTCAGCGGTCGTCGAGCGCGCGGCCGCGGTGGTCCGCGACGCCGAACGACGCCACCACCGCCACCGCGAAGAACGCGGCGAAGACCACGAAGAGAAGCGGCGCGCCGCCCCACGCGAGAAGCGGGGGCACCGACAGGGGCGCGAGGATCGACGCTATCCGCCCGACGCCGGCCGCCCAGCCCGATCCGGTCGCACGAAGCGACGTGGGGTACGTCTCGGGAGAGACGGCGTAGAGCGCTCCCCAGGCGCCCAGGTTGAAGAACGACAGGGCCATGCCCGCGGCGATCACCGAGACCTCGCCGGTCGCCGTCCCGAACAGCACGGCCGACACGGCGGAGCCGGCGAGGAAGACGGCGAGCGTCGCGCGGCGCCCCCAGACCTCGATCAGCCAGGCGGCCACGGCATAACCGGGCAGCTGGGCGAGCGTGATCACGAGGGTGAATCCGAAGGACCGGACGAGGTCGTACCCCTGCGAGACGAGGATGGTGGGAATCCAGATGAATGCGCCGTAGTACGAGAAGTTCACGCAGAACCAGAGCACCCACAGGCTCGCGGTCCGCAGTCGGAACTCCGGGGTCCACAGCGCCGCTAGACGCCCCCCGGCGTCTTTCGCCGCGGCGGGCCTCGTGTCGGACAGCGGGGGCGCGGACGGCAGGCGGCCGGCTGATCGCTGCAGATCGGCCACGATGGCGGCCGCTTCCGTCGCGCGCCCTCGACGGGCCAGCCACCGCGGTGACTCGGGAAGACCCCAGCGCACGATGAGGGCGTAGGCGGCCGGGATCGCGCCCAGCGCGAAGGCCCAGCGCCACCCGTCGGGTGACGTGGGGATGACGAAGAAGCCGATGAGCGCCGCGGCGGTCCATCCGACGGCCCAGAACGCCTCGAGAACGACGATGACGCGTCCGCGGATGCGTGCCGGAGCGAACTCGCTGACATATGTGGAGGCGACCGGCAGCTCGGCGCCGAGGCCGAGTCCGACGAAGAATCGCAGCACCAGCAGAGCGACGAGTCCGCCGACCAGCGCGCTGGCGCCGGTCGCGATGCCGTAGACGACCAGCGTGAGGGCGAACACCTGGCGTCGGCCGAAGCGGTCGGCCAAGAGGCCCCCCACGCTCGCACCGATGGCCATGCCGACGAAGCCGATCGAGGCGATCCACGCCGTCTCCCCCGGCTGCAGGCTCCACTGCACCGCGAGGGTGGCGATGATGAACGAAATGAGCCCGACGTCCATGGCGTCCAGTGCCCAGCCGAGACCCGATCCGCTGAGGATCTTCAGGTGCCGACGGGTGAAGGGGAGGTCGTCGAGCTGCTCCGAGATGGTCGGGGCGGTGGACGGCGGGGCGTCGCTCATGGAACCAGCGTAAGAGTCGTCGGGCTCAGTCGGACGCCAGCATGTCACGAACGAGCGGGAGCACCCGGGTGCCGTAGAGCTCGATGCTCGACATCAGCTTGGAGTGGGCGAGCGACCCGCTCGCGAACTTCATCTGGAAGCGGGATGCGCCGATCGTTCGCACGGTGTCTGCGATCTTCCGCGCGACGGTCTCGGGAGATCCGACGTACAGAGCGCCCTCCGGGCCGACATCGTGCTGGAAGCGGAGCCGGTTGTACGTCGGCCACCCGCGCTCGGCGCCGATGACGTTGTTCAGCTCGGCGACGCCCTCGTACGCTTCGTCCCAGGCCTGCTGGTCGGTCTCGGCGATGTGGCCCGGTGAGTGGATCGAGATCGGGAGGGCGGGCCGCTCGAACGACTTCAGAGAACGTCGGTAGAGATCGGCGAAGGGCGCGAACCGGTGCGACGGGCCGCCGATGATGGCCAGCACCAGCCCGAAGCCGTAGCGCGCGGCACGGACGACCGACTCGGGCGAGCCGCCGACCCCGACCCAGGCGGTGAGCCCGTTCTCGGTCTTCGGGTAGACGTCGGCCGCGTCGAGCGGCGCACGGGTCGTTCCCGACCACGTCAGCGGCTTCTCATGGAGGAGCTGCGAGAAGAGGTCGAGCTTCTCCTCGAAGAGCACTTCGTAATCGCGCAGGTCGTACCCGAAGAGCGGGAACGACTCGATGAACGAGCCCCGGCCGAGGATGACCTCGGCGCGACCGTTCGAGACGGCGTCGAGCGTGGCGAACCGCTCGTACACGCGCACCGGGTCGTCCGACGACAGCACGGTGACCGCGGTGCCGAGGTGGATCGACGTCGTTCGGGCAGCGGCCGCGGCCAGAACGATCTCGGGGCTCGTCACTGCGAAGTCTTTGCGGTGGTGCTCCCCCACGCCGAAGAACGACAGCCCCACCTGGTCGGCGAGCACCGCCTGCTCGACGACGTTCCGAATCGTCTGCGCGTCGCTCTGAAGAGCGCCGTCGTCACCCCGAGAGATGTCGCCGAACGTATCGAGCCCGAGTTCCACTGCGTCCATGCCAAGCCTCATTTCTATTCGCCTGAATGAACCTACCGTGCCCGCGGGCTATTCCCGCTCCGTGTCAGTTCTTGAGCGCACTGCGGAGGGTGTCGAGTCCGACCCCTCCGATGTCGAGCGCACGCTTGTGGAAGTCCTTGATGTCGAAGGCGTCGCCGCGCCGGTCGCGGTCTTCGTCGCGCGCCTGCTCCCAGATGCGCTGGCCGACCTTGTACGACGGTGCCTGGCCCGGCCAGCCGAGATAACGGTTGACCTCGAACTGCACGAACTCGTCGGACATGTTGACGTTGCGCCGCATGAAGTCGAGCGCGTAGTCGTGGTCCCACACGCCGTCGCCCGACAGCCGGGGCTTCTCGAGGTGTACGCCGATGTCGAGCACCACACGCGCTGCCCGCATCCGCTGTCCGTCGAGCATCCCGAGGCGGTCGGCGGGGTCGTCGAGGAATCCGAGCTGCTCCATGAGCCTCTCGGCGTAGAGCGCCCACCCCTCGGCGTGACCCGACGTGCCGGCCAGGAGCCGGCGCCAGGAGTTCAGCTGCGCACGGTTGTAGACCGCCTGCGCGATCTGCAGGTGGTGTCCGGGAACGCCCTCGTGGTACACGGTCGTGAGCTCGCGCCACGTATCGAAGTCGTTGACGCCCTCGGGCACCGACCACCACATGCGACCCGGACGCGAGAAGTCGTCGGTCGGGCCGGTGTAGTAGATGCCGCCCTCGCGTGTCGGCGCGATCATGCATTCCAGGCGACGGATGGGCTCCGGGATGTCGAAGTGGGTCGCGCCCAGTTCGGTGACGGCGCGATCGCTCGTCTCCTGCATCCACTTCTGCAGCTCCTCGGTGCCGTGGAGCTTTCGCGCGGGGTCGTTCTCGAGGAACGCCACGGCCTCCTCGACGGAGGCACCGGGGAGGATCTCGTTCGCGATGGACTCCTGCTCGGCGACCATGCGGGCCAGTTCTTCGACGCCCCACTCGTAGGTCTCGTCGAGGTCGATCGTGGCGCCGAGGAAGCGGCGAGAGTGCAGCGGGTAGACCTCGCGCCCGACGGCGTCCTTCTCGGTCGCGACGGGGGCGAGTTGGCCGGTGAGGAAGCGGCCCAGCGCGTCGTAGGCGACGCGCGCCGCATTCGCGCTGTCGGCGAGCTCACGGGCGAGCGAGGCCGGCAGCTGCCCGGACTCGGGGGCGGCATCGCCGGCGAACTCGGTGAAGAAACCGGTGTCGGAGGTGTAGCGCGCGATCTGGGTCGCCACCTCGACGACCTGGCGCCGTGCGGGCACCACGCCCTGGGCGATGCCCTCTGTGAGCGTCTCGACGTAGCCCTCGATCGCCGCCGGCAGCGCGCGCAGGCGGGTGGCCACCACCGACCAGTCGTCGACGGTCGCCGTCGGCATGAGGTCGAACACCTGACGGATGTCCTGCGCGGGAGAGGCGATGACATTCAGGTCGCGCAGGTGCCACCGGGCATCGTCGAGCTCGACGTCGAGCTTCAGCTCGCGCAGCATGTCTTCCCGGGTGACCGCGTCGATCGCGTCGACGGGCTGAGCGCTCTCGAGCTGGGAGATCGTGTCGCGGACGGCACTGATGTACCGCGCGTGGCCGTCGGGCGAGTAGTCGCCGTAACGGTCGTTGAACTCGGATCGGCCGATGTACGTCGCGGTCGTGGGTGAGATCTCGGCCAGAGTGTCGACCCAGGCGTCGGCGATCGCATCGATCGGTGTGGAGGTACGAGGAGCGTCGGTCATCATTCGAGCCTAGTGACCTGCCTCGTCCCAATCACCCCCGCGCCCGATCTGCACGTCGAGCGGCACGGAGAGCGTCGCGGCATCGCCCATGCGGGCGCGGACGATCTCTTCGGTCTGCGACCACTCCCCCGCGGCCACTTCGACCACGAGCTCGTCGTGGATCTGCAGCAGCACGCGGGATCGCATACCGGCGGCGACCAGGTCGTCGTGGATGTGGAAGAGCGCGATCTTCATGATGTCGGCGGCACTCCCCTGGATGGGGGCGTTGAGGGCCGCGCGCTCGGCGTTCTCGCGGAGCACCCGGTTGGGACTCGTCAGGTCGGGGAACGGGCGGCGGCGGCCGAAGATCGTCTCGGTGTACCCGTCGATGCGAGCCTGCTCCACCGAGGAACGGAGGTAGTCGCGCACGGCACCGAACCGCGCGAAGTACTCCATCATGAGCTGCTTCGCCTCGCTCTGCTCGATGCGGAGCTGCTTCGAGAGCCCGAACGCCGACAGCCCGTAGACGAGGCCGTACGACATCGCCTTGACCTTCGTCCGCATCGGTGCGGTCACCTCCTCGGGCGTGACGCCGAACACACGGGCGCCGACGAAACGGTGGAGGTCCTCGCCCGAGTTGAACGCTTCGATGAGGCCGGGGTCGCCCGATAGATGCGCCATGATCCGCATCTCGATCTGCGAGTAGTCGGCGGTGAGAAGGGTCTCGTACCCCTCGCCGACCTCGAACGCGGCACGGATGCGGCGGCTCTCCTCATTGCGGATCGGGATGTTCTGGAGATTGGGGTCGGTGCTCGACAGACGCCCGGTCTGGCTGCCGGTCTGCACGTAGGTGGTGTGGATGCGGCCGCCGTCGTCGATCGCGACGTCGAGGGAGTCGATGATCTGCCTCAGCTTGGTCGCCTCGCGATGCCGGAGGAGCAGATCGAGGAACGCGTGAGGATGGGAGTCCTGCAGGTCGGCGAGCACCGCGGCATCCGTCGAGTAGCCCGTCTTCGTCTTCCGGGTCTTCGGCAGCTGCAGCTCTTCGAACAGAACCTCCTGCAGCTGCTTCGGCGAGCCGAGGTTCACCTCGTGACCGATCGCCGCATACGCCTGCTCGGCGAGACGGTCGGCGCGCGACCCCAACTCGGCGGAGAACGACGAGAGCTTCTCGTGCGAGACCGCGACACCGGCCAGTTCCATGGCCGCCAGCGTGCGGAGGCTGGGCAGCTCGATGGTGTCGAACACCTGCCGCACGCTGTCGGGCAGTTCGGCGGCCAGTGCCTCGGCGACCCGGAGCGTGAACCACGAGACCTGCCCCGGCGTCGCGCCCTCGGTCTCGGGCACGAGCTGGGTCGGGTCGGCCTCGGGGAGCTTCTCGCCGAGGTAGCGGTCGACGAGGTCGGCGAGGGTCTTGTCCGGGAAGCTCGGACGCCGCAGCCAGCCTGCCAGGATGACGTCGAAGACGAGCCCTCCGACGTCGAGACCGGCCCGCGCGAGGGCCTTCACCTGGGGCTTGGCGTCGGCGAAGACCTTCGGGGAGGAAGAGGCGAGCCAGGGCGCGATGGCCGTCGACAGCTCGGGGGTCCACTCCCCCTCGGCCGCAGCATCCGTCGTCGCGAGTCCGATCCGCGTCGGCTGTCCGCCGGCGACGACCACGGTGACGGCGACCTGTCCGTCGGCGGACTCGGCCCAGGCGGCCAGCGCCGCGGCGTCGAGCTCGGGCGAGGCGGGGGCCTCGGCGGTGGGCGCATCGGCGCTGCTCCCCGACGACTGGTCCACCCCGGCGGCCTCGAACACGCGGGGCAGCAGCGTGCGGAACTCGAGGCGCGCGAAGATGTCGCGGACGGCCTGGGCATCGATGGGCCGCACGGCGAGATCGGCGGGAGCCAGGGGAAGCTCGACGTCGGTGAGGAGACGGTTCAGGTGCCGGTTGCGCCGCACGTCGTCGAGGTGCTCGCGCAGGTTGTTGCCGACGACGCCCGTCACCTTGTCGGCGTTCTCGAGCAGCGCGTCGAGCGAGCCGTACTGGGTCAGCCACTTCACGGCGGTCTTCTCGCCGACCTTCGGAACGCCCGGCAGGTTGTCGCTCGTCTCACCGACCAGCGCGGCGATCTCGGGGTACTGGGCCGGCGGCAGTCCGTACTTCTCGACGACGGCGGTCGGGTCGTAGCGCTTCAACTGCGAGACGCCCTGCACGTTCGGATAGAGCAGCGTGACGTCGTCGGTGACGAGCTGGATGGTGTCGCGATCGCCCGAGCAGACCAGTACGTGGAAGCCCTGGGCGGCGCCCTGCGTCGCGAGGGTGGCGAGGATGTCGTCGGCCTCGAAGTCTTCTTTCTGGATGACCGGGATGCTCATCGCGGCCAGGCAGTCTTGAAGGATCGGGATCTGGCCCTTGAACTCCGCCGGCGTCTCGGAGCGGTTCGCCTTGTACTCGGTGTACTCGCGGGTGCGGAACGACTGCCGGGACGTGTCGAACGCCACGGCGAGATGGGTGGGCTGCTCGGCCTTGATCAGGTTCACCAGCATCGACAGGAATCCGTAGATGCCGTTCGTGTGCTGGCCGTCCTTCGTCGAGAAGTTATCGACGGGCAGCGCGTAGAACGCCCGATATGCCAGCGAATGGCCGTCGACGACGAGAAGGGTAGGCTTTCCGGAGTCCGTCACTCGTCAATGCTAACGAGGCCCGACGACACTCATCCGTCACCGAGCGAAGGCGACCATGACCGAGACCGTTCCCGACTCCTCCTCCGGTCTCGAATGGGTGCGGGGGCGCGGAATGGGCTCCCTCGCCGAGAAGATGGGCTTCGAATGGGTCGAGTTCACGGTGGAACGCGCGGTGGCCACCATGCCCGTCGAGGGCAACACCCAGCCGGTCGGCCTGCTCCACGGGGGCGCGTACGTCGTGCTCGGCGAATCGCTGGGGTCGATGGCCGCGAACCTCTATGCGGGTCCCGGCAGGCTCGCCGTCGGCGTGGACATCAACGCCACCCACACGCGATCGGCCACGTCGGGCATCGTCACGGGGGTCTGCACGCCGATCCATCTCGGTCGCTCGATCACGGTTCACGAGATCGTCGTCTCCGACGAGCAGGGCCGTCGCTGCTCGACGGTGCGCATCACGAACCACATCAAGGACGCCCCGCAGAAATGAAGAACGGATGCTGGTTCTCAGCATCCGTTCTTCGATGAGGCTCTGGCGAGGTCGCGCTACTTCTTCGGCGCGAGCTGCTCGATGATGGCCTTGGCCACGTCCTGCATGGTGAGGCGACGGTCCATGGACGCCTTCTGGATCCAGCGGAAGGCCTCGGGCTCGGTGAGGCCCATCTTCTCGTTCAGCAGACCCTTGGCCCGGTCGACGAGCTTGCGCGTCTCGAAGCGCTCGACCATGTCGGCGACCTCGGCCTCGAGAGTGATGATCTGGTCGTAGCGGGCCAGAGCGATCTCGATCGCGGGGAGCAGATCGTTGGGGGTGAAGGGCTTCACCACGTAGGCGAGCGCGCCCGCCTCGCTGGCGCGCTCGACGAGCTCCTTCTGGCTGAACGCCGTCAGCAGCACCACGGGGGCGATGTGGTTCTTGCTCAGCCGCTCGGCGGCGCTGATGCCGTCGAGCTGCGGCATCTTGACGTCCATGATGACGAGGTCGGGGCGCAGTTCGGTGGCGAGCTGCACCGCGGTCTCGCCGTCGCCCGCCTCGCCGACGACGTCGAAGCCGTTGTCGCGCAGGATCTCGACGATGTCGAGGCGGATGAGCGACTCATCCTCCGCGACCACGACACGGCGGGGGGCGGATGCCACGGGCGCGGTGCCCGGATCTAGGTCAGTCACGTATTCATCCTAAGACAGGGGGTCGGCATACCCGCCGATACCCGGGGTGGGGGGAAAGGAGCCAGGAACCGCATTCACGGATGACGGACTTCTCACTGGAGTGCCGGTGGTGGGATTCGAACCCACACGCCCTTTCGGACAGAGCATTTTGAGTGCCCCGCGTCTGCCGTTCCGCCACACCGGCGAGCACTTCAGCATCCGAACCATATCGCACGGGCGTCCGAGAACCCCGGACGCCCGTGCGGAGGATCAGGCTTCGCGCTGGTAGATGGGCGCTGCGCCGTGAACGGCGTCGCCGATCTTGTGCACGCGCAGGTCGTTGGTCGACCCCGCGATTCCGGGAGGGGAACCGGAGATGACGATGACCTTGTCGCCGACCTTCGCGAGGTCGTTGGACAGGAAGTAGTCGTCGACCTGCAGGAACATCATGTCGGTGTGCTCGACGTGCTCGACCAGGGTCGAGCGCACGCCCCAGGTGAGGGCGAGACGGCGACGGATGCCCGGCTCGGGCGTGAAGGCGATCATCGGGATGGGAGAGCGCAGGCGAGACATACGGCGCGCGGAGTCGCCCGACTCGGTGAAGATGCAGAGGTACTTCGCCTCGACGAACTCGGCGACCTCGATCGCGGCGAGCGTGATGGCCCCGCCCTGGGTGCGCGGCTTGGTCGTCAGGCGCGCGATGCGGTCGAGACCGTGCTCCTCGGTGGAGGCGACGATCCGAGCCATCGTCTCGACGACGACGACCGGGTACTGCCCGACGCTGGTCTCGCCCGAGAGCATGACGGCGTCGGCACCGTCGAGGACCGCGTTGGCGACGTCGCTGGTCTCGGCGCGGGTGGGCACCGGGTTCGTGATCATCGACTCGAGCATCTGCGTCGCGACGATGACGGGCTTCGCCATGCGGCGGGCAAGCTCCACCGCACGCTTCTGGACGATCGGCACCGCTTCGAGCGGCAGCTCGACGCCGAGGTCGCCGCGGGCGACCATGATGCCGTCGAACGCGTCGATGATGGCCTCGAGGTTGTCGACAGCCTGCGGCTTCTCGATCTTGGCGATGACGGGAACCGTGCGGTTCTCCTCGGCCATGATCACGTGAACGCGCTCGATGTCGGACGCATCGCGGACGAAGGAGAGCGCGATGAGGTCGGCGCCGGTGCGCAGACCCCAGCGGAGGTCGTCCTCGTCCTTCTCCGACAGTGCGGGCACGTTGACGGCCACGCCCGGGAGGTTGATGCCCTTGTTGTTCGAGACCGGTCCGCCCACGATGACCTCGGTGGTCACGGTCACACCGTCGGTCTCGATGACCTGCACGCGCACCTTGCCGTCGTCGATCAAGAGGTAGTCGCCGGGCTTCACGTCCTGCGGCAGGCCCTTGAAGGTCGTCGAGACGATCTCCTTGGTGCCGGCGATGTCGTCGACGGTGATCTTGAAGATGTCGCCGGCGGCCAGCTCGTGCGGGCCGTCGGAGAAGCGACCCAGGCGGATCTTCGGCCCCTGCAGGTCGACGAGGATCGCGACCGGCTTGCCGGCGTCGTCGGCAGCCCGACGCACGTTCGCGTAGTTGCCCTCGTGCACGGAGTAGTCGCCGTGGCTGAGGTTCAGACGGGCGACGTCGACACCCGCGTCGATGATCGCGCGAACGCTCTCATAGGTCGATGTGGCGGGTCCTAGCGTTGCGACGATCTTGGCGCGTCTCATCGGTATTTTTCTCCGAAAGATGGGGGTCGGGTGGAAGGCCTCGGCCAGCCTACGCGGGCAGAAGGCCGATCGCGACATCGGACGGACGCACCGGAGCGGGAAGCTCGGTGGAACCCATCAGGAACCGGTCGACCTCGGCTGCGGCGGCGCGCCCCTCGGCGATGGCCCACACGATCAGCGACTGTCCGCGGCCGGCGTCGCCGGCGACGAAGACGCCCGGTGCCGTGGTCGCGTAGGACGAGTCGCGTTCGACGGCGCCGCGTCCGGTGAACTGCGCACCGAGCTGGTCTTCGAGCTGCGTGCGCTCGGGCCCGGTGAAGCCCATCGCGATGAGGATGAGGTCGGCGGGGATCTCTCGCTCGGTTCCGCTCTTGGGGATGCGGCGGCCGTCGACGTATTCGGTCTCGGCTACGCGGAGCGCGCGCACCTCCCCCGAGGCGTTGCCGAGGAACTCCACGGTCGACGCGAGGAACATCCGCTCGCCGCCCTCCTCGTGCGCGGAGGTCATCTCGAACAGCGTCGGCGTCATGGGCCAGGGGTGCGTCTCGGGGCGCTCCTCGGGGGGCTGCTTGCCGATCGCGAGGTTGGTCACGCTCAGCGCACCCTGGCGGTGGGCCGTACCGATGCAGTCGGCGCCGGTGTCGCCGCCGCCGATGACGACGACGTGCTTGCCCTCGGCCGAGATCTGGTGCGGCACCTGATCGCCCGCGACGGCCTTGTTCGACTCGACGAGGTACTCCATGGCGAAGTGGACGCCGTCGAGGTCGCGTCCGGGGATGGCCAGGTCGCGCGGCAGGGTGGCACCGGTGGCCACCACGACGGCGTCGTAGCGGGCGCGCAGCGCGTCCCAGGTGATGTCCTTGCCGATCTCGACGCCCGCGCGGAAACGGGTGCCCTCGTCCTGCATCTGGCGCAGGCGCGCCTCGAGATGGCGCTTCTCCATCTTGAAGTCGGGGATGCCGTAGCGCAGCAGGCCGCCGATGCGGTCGTCGCGCTCGTAGACCGCGACGGTGTGACCGGCGCGGGTGAGCTGCTGCGCGGCGGCGAGTCCGGCGGGACCGGAACCGACGACGGCCACGGTCTTACCGGTCAGGCGGCCCGGGGGCTCGGGCTCGACCCAGCCGTTCGAGAACGCCTCGTCGATGATCGAGACCTCGATCTGCTTGATCGTCACCGCCGGCTGGTTGATGCCCAGCACGCACGAGCTCTCGCACGGTGCGGGGCACAGGCGCCCGGTGAACTCGGGGAAGTTGTTGGTCGCGTGCAGGCGTTCGATCGCCGAGCGGCCCTCCCCCCGCCACGTGAGGTCGTTCCACTCCGGGATGAGGTTGCCGAGCGGGCAGCCCTTGTGGCAGAAGGGGATGCCGCAGTCCATGCAGCGGCCCGCCTGACGCCGGAGCACGGCGGAATCACCCGGTTCGTAGACCTCTTTGTAGTCCATGATGCGCACGGGGATGGGGCGCCGAGCGGGCACCTCACGGTCCGTGACCTTCATAAAACCTTTCGGGTCAGCCACCCGTCACCTCCAGAATGCGGCTCCAGACCACGTCGCCGTCGGGGTCGAGTCCCTCGTCGACGGCGGTCTGACGCGTCTGCAGCACCGCGGCGTAATCGCGCGGCACCACACGGACGAAATTGGCGAGCTCTGCGTCGAAGTCGTCGAGCAGCTCGCCCGCGAGGGTCGAACCCGTTTCAGCCCGGTGCTGCTCGAGCAGGTCGCGCAGCATCTCGGCGTCGCCCGAACCGAGCGGTCCGAGCTCGAGCTCGCCCGAGGCGAGAGCCTCGCGGTTCACGAGGGCCTCGTCGAGCTTGTAGACGTAGGCCGTTCCGCCGGACATGCCCGCACCGAGGTTGCGCCCGGTCGCCCCGAGGATCACGGCCAGCCCGCCCGTCATGTACTCGAGCGCGTGGTCGCCCACCCCCTCGACGACGGCCGTGGCGCCGGAGTTGCGGACGAAGAACCGCTCCCCCACCACGCCGTTCAGGAACATCCAGCCCTGCGTCGCGCCATATCCGATGACGTTGCCGGCGATGACGTTCTCGGATGCGGCGAACGCCGAATCGCGCGGCGGCCGGATCACGATCTGCCCGCCCGAGAGCCCCTTGCCGACGTAGTCGTTCGAGTCTCCCTCGAGGCGGAGCGTGATGCCGGAGGGCATGAACGCACCGAACGACTGGCCCGCGGAGCCGGTGAGGCGCACCTCGATGGACCCGGAGGGCAGCCCGTTCTCGCCGTGGGCGCGCGTGACGCGGTGGCCCAGCATCGTTCCGACGGCCCGCTCGGTGTTGCGGATCGGCAGGTCGATCTCGACGTGACCGCCGTGGGCGATCACGTCCTGCGCGCGCTCGATGAGCTGCACGTCGAAGTGCTCTTCCAGCTCGTGGTTCTGCTCCCGGCCGTGGCGACGGGGAACGTCGTCCGCGAAGCGGGGGCCCTCGAGGATGGGTGCGAGGTCGAGACCGCTCGCCTTCCAGTGATCGAGGGCGCCGTCGACGTCGAGCAGCTCGGCGTGGCCGATGGCTTCGTCGAGCGAGCGGAAGCCGAGCTCGGCGAGGTATTCGCGCACCTCTTCGGCGATGAACTCCATGAAGTTCACGACGAACTCCGGCTTACCGGTGAAGCGCGATCGCAGAACGGGATTCTGCGTCGCGACGCCGACCGGGCACGTGTCGAGGTGGCAGACGCGCATCATGATGCAGCCCGACACGACGAGCGGGGCGGTCGCGAACCCGAACTCCTCGGCGCCGAGGAGGGCACCGACGATCACATCGCGACCGGTCTTGAGCTGGCCGTCGACCTGGACGACCACGCGGTCGCGCATGCCGTTGAGCATGAGCGTCTGCTGCGTCTCGGCCAGACCCAGCTCCCAGGGCGTGCCGGCGTGCTTCAGCGAGTTCAGCGGGCTCGCGCCCGTGCCGCCGTCCTGCCCGGAGACGAGGATCACGTCACTGAGCGCCTTGGCGACGCCCGCGGCGACCGCACCGATGCCCGACTGGCTGACGAGCTTCGTGTGGATGCGCGCCTCGGGGTTGGCCCGCTTCAGGTCGAAGATGAGCTGCTTGAGGTCTTCGATCGAATAGATGTCGTGGTGCGGTGGCGGGGAGATGAGCCCGACGCCCGCGGTCGCGTGGCGTGTGCGCGCCACCCAGGGGTAGACCTTCGTCGGGGGCAGCTGACCGCCCTCTCCGGGCTTCGCTCCCTGGGCGAGCTTGATCTGGATGTCCTCGGCCTGGGTGAGATACAGGCTGGTCACCCCGAATCGGCCCGAAGCGACCTGCTTGATGGCGCTGCGGCGAACGGGGTCGAGCAGGCGGTCGACGTCTTCGCCGCCCTCTCCGGTGTTGGACTTCGCGCCGATGCTGTTCATCGCGACGGCGAGGGTCTCGTGCGCCTCCTGGGAGATCGAGCCGTAGCTCATCGCGCCGGTGGAGAAGCGCTTCACGATCGCCGACACCGGTTCGACCTCGTCGAGCGGCACCGGCGGGCGCACGCCCTGGCGCAGGCCGAACATGCCGCGGAGCGTCTTCAGCTCCTGCGCCTGGTCGTCGATGAGCTTGGTGTACTCGCGGAAGATGTCGTAGCGCCGCTCGCGCGTGGCGTGCTGCAGACGGAAGACCGTGTCGGGGTTGAACAGGTGCGGCTCGCCGTCACGCCGCCACTGGTACTCGCCACCGGTCCACAGGCGCTCGTGCGCCCGCACCGCGGCGTCTTCCGGGTAGGCGTACGCGTGGCGCGCGGCGTTCTCGGCCGCGATGACGTCGATGCCGATTCCGCCGAGCTTCGTCTCGGTGCCCGTGAAATAGGCGTCGACGAGCTCCTGCGACAGACCGATGGCCTCGAAGACCTGCGCTCCCGCGTAGGACGACACCGTCGAGATACCCATCTTCGACATGATCTTCAGCACGCCCTTGCCGAGGCCGTAGATCAAGTTCTTGACGGCCTTCTGCGGGGTGATGTCGGTGATGCGGCCGGCGCGCACGAGGTACTCGACCGTCTCCATCGCCAGGTACGGGTTGACCGCGGAGGCGCCGTAACCGATGAGCGTTGCGACGTGGTGCACCTCGCGCACGTCACCCGCCTCGACGACGAGACCCACCTTCATGCGGGTCTCGTTGCGGATGAGGTGGTGGTGCACGGCCGCGAGCATGAGCAGCGACGGAATCGGCGCGAGGTCCTTGTTCGAGTCGCGGTCGCTGAGCACGATGAACTCGGCGCCGTCCTCGATTGCGTGGTCGACCTCGCGGCACATCTGCGCGAGGCGCTTCTGCATGCCCTTGTGGCCGGCCTCGACGCGGTACAGGCCCCGGATCGTCACCGAGGACCGCCCGGGGAGGGCGGTGTCGATGTGCTGGATCTTCGCGAGCTCGTCGTTGTCGATCACCGGGAAGTCGAGCGTCACGGTGCGGGTGTGGTCGGCGCCCCACTGCAGCAGGTTGCGCTCGGGGCCCAGCCCGAGGGCGAGCGAGGTGACGACCTCTTCGCGGATCGAGTCCAGCGGCGGGTTCGTGACCTGCGCGAACTGCTGCGTGAAGTAGTCGAAGAGAAGACGGGGCCGCTCGCTGAGCACGGCGACGGGGGTGTCGCTGCCCATCGCGCCGAGCGGCTCGGCGCCCTTCTGGCCCATCGGGGTCAGGAGGATGCGCACTTCCTCCTCGGTGTAGCCGAAGGTGCGCTGACGACGGGTGATCGAGGCGATCGGGTGCACGATGTGCTCGCGCTCGGGCAGCTCAGACAGGCGCACGCGCCCGGCGTCGAGCCACTCCTGCCACGGCTCCTGTGCGGCCAGTTCCGCCTTGATCTCCGAGTCGTCGACGATGCGACCCTGCGCGGTGTCGACCAGGAACATGCGACCGGGCCGCAGACGTCCGCGGCTCTTGATGCGCTCGGGTGCGAAGTCGAGCACGCCCGTCTCGCTGCCGATCACGACGAGACCGTCGGTCGTCTCGGTCCAGCGACCGGGGCGCAGGCCGTTGCGGTCGAGCGTGGCTCCGACGAGCGTGCCGTCGGTGAAGATCAGGGCGGCCGGGCCGTCCCAGGGCTCCATCTGCATCGAGTGGTAGTCGTAGAAGGCGCGCAGGTCGGGCTCGATCGTCGCCTGCTTCTCGTACGCCTCGGGAACCATCATCATGACCGCGTGAGGGAGGCTGCGA
This sequence comes from Microbacterium sp. AG1240, assembly GCF_003635115.1. GTDB lineage: Bacteria > Actinomycetota > Actinomycetes > Actinomycetales > Microbacteriaceae > Microbacterium. The sequence continues at coordinate 1,657,620 of NZ_RBXJ01000001.1, read as the reverse complement.
CCGGTCAGTGTGAGCAGCTCGAGCACCTCGTCGAAGGAGGCGGAGTCGCTGGCGCCGTCGGTGCAGATCGGCAGGAGGGGTCGGATGTCGCCGAGCAGCTCCGACTCGAGCTGCGACTGACGCGCACGCATCCAGTTGCGGTTGCCCTTGACGGTGTTGATCTCGCCGTTGTGGGCGAGCATGCGCAGCGGCTGAGCGAGCGGCCACGACGGGAAGGTGTTGGTCGAGTACCGGGAGTGGACGACGGCGAGCTCCGACACGAACCGCTCGTCCTGGAGGTCGGGGTAGAACGGCTCGAGCTGCAGCGTCGTGACCATTCCCTTGTAACCGAGGGTGCGGCTGGACAGCGACACGAAGTAGGCGCTCAGCTCGATGGTCGCGCGCTTGCGCAGCCGGTAGACCCGGCGGTCGAGCTCGATGCCCGACAGGGCTGCGGCGTCGCCGACGGCCGGGCGGGAGACGAACAGCTGCTCGAAGGACGGGCGTGCCTCGTAGGCGAGCTTGCCGAGGTGCTCGTCGTCGGTGGGCACGTCGCGCCAGCCGAGCACGACGAGGTTCTCCGCCGCCGCGATCCGTTCGATACCCGCCTTCATCTCGGCGCGGGCCTCGGTCTCGAGCGGCAGGAAGATCATGCCGGCCGCGTACTCCCCCATCGGAGGCAGCTCGAAGTCGACGACGGCGCGCAGGAACGCGTCCGGCATCTGCGTCAGGATTCCCGCGCCGTCGCCGGTGCCGGCGTCGGAGCCGATCGCACCGCGGTGCTCGAGATTGCGCAGCGCCGTGAGCGCCAGCTCGACGATATCGTGGCCGGCTTCGCCGCGGAGCGTCGCGACCATCGCCAGTCCGCACGCGTCTTTTTCGAAAGCCGGGTTGTACATCCCCTGCTTAGCGGGGAACGCGCCGCCGACGGCGGCGGCGGAACGGGAGCTCGAAGGCATACCTGCCGTCCTCACGTTGATTCTCAGGATGGGACGACGTCGGCCCTGGAAGGATTTATTTCGTGACGGAGGTGCTTGTGGCGCTGCCGACGGATGCTGTTGTCGCGGGCGGCTCGCTCACGTCGACGAAGTCGTGGGGTTCAGGCGATTGTACAGCCCTTGCGCCCTTGGCTTCGCGACCCGGCATGTACGGCGACGGTTCGTAGCCGGGGTGGCGACGCTTCTGCACGATCATGATGACCAGACCGACGACGACGCCGAGGAGTGCCGCTGCCACGTTCGTGCGCAGGCCGAGGATGATCTCGCTGGGGTCGATGCGGATCGTCTCCCAGATCGCGCGTCCTGTGCCGTACCAGACCAGGTAGAGGCCGAACACGCGCCCCCACTGCAGGCGGAATGCTCGTGCGGCCAGGATGATGACGAGCGCGCCGAAGAGGTTCCACAGCACCTCGTAGAGGAAGGTGGGGTGGAAGAGGGTGTCGGGCTGCAGCCCCGGCGGGAAAGCCGGGTTGTCGCTGTCGATCTCGAGACCCCACGGCAGATCGGTCGGCAGGCCGAAGAGCTCCTGGTTGAACCAGTTTCCGAAACGGCCGAGCGCCTGCGCGATGATGAGGCCCGGCGCGAGGGCGTCGGCGAAGGTCCAGAAGCGGATCCCGGTCCACCGGCATCCGAGGTACGCACCGACCGCGCCGCCGATGAGCGCACCGAAGATGGCGATGCCACCCTCCCAGATCGCCCAGACGGAGCCCGGCATGAACGGGTTCCACGTGTTGATGCCCTCGCCGAAGTAATCGCCGGGGTGAGTGAGCACGTGGTAGATCCGAGCGCCGACGATGCCGAGCGGCACCGCCAGCAGGCAGATGTCGATCACGACCCAGGGCTCGGCACCGCGCTTGGTGAGGCGGTAGTTCGTCAGCAGCACCGCGGCCACGATCCCCGCGATGATGCAGAGGGCGTAGAAGTGGATCGGCACGGGTCCGATGAAGAACCGGTTGATCTCCGGACTCGGGATGCTGGCGAGCACGCTGATAGGCGCGCTCGTAGGAACGAACGTCATGAGCAGAAGTCTAGAGTCGATCCGCGGTGCCCGCAGACAAGGCCCTCGCGGTCTCGGCGAGCCCGTCGACGCCGCCGTCGCGCAACGCCCTGACCAGCGCGGTGCCGACGATCGCGCCGTCGGCGTATTCGAGGACGCCTTCGATCTGGTCGGCGGTCGAGATGCCGATTCCGACGCAGGCGCGCTCGGCGCCGTGTTCGCGCAGGCGCGCTACCAGCGTGCGCGCGGCGGCGTCGAGCTCGGTGCGCTCGCCCGTGATGCCCATGGTCGAGACCGTGTAGACGAAACCGGTCGACGACCGCGCGATGAGAGCGAGGCGCTCCTCGGTCGAGGTCGGCGCGGCGAGGAACACGCGGTCGAGACCGGTGCGCTCGCTCGCGGCGATCCACTCCTCGGCCACGTCGGGGGTGATGTCGGGGGTGATGAGGCCCGCGCCCCCGGCGGCCAGGAGGTCGTCGGCGAAGCGGTCGACCCCGTACTGGAGAACGGGATTCCAGTACGTCATCACGAGCACCGGCACATCGACCCGACGCGTGACCTCGCGGATGACCGTGAACAGATCGCTGAGACGGAAGCCGGCGGCCAACGCCACCTGGGTGGCCTCCTGGATGATCGGACCGTCCATCACCGGGTCGCTGTAGGGCGGCCCGATCTCGAGGATGTCCGCACCGTTCTCGGCGAGGGCCACCGCGGCGTCGATGCTGGTCTGGATGTCGGGGAAACCGGCCGGCAGGTAGGCGACGAATGCGCCGCGCCCGGCGGCGTGCGCGGCGTCGATCGCCGCGGCGACGCGAGATGTCACAGCTCGATCCCCTCTCCCTTGGCGTCGTCCTCCGCTTCGGGCACGACGACCGGAGCGTTCTCGGCGTCGTACAGCTCGAAGTAGCGGGCGGCGGTGTCCATGTCCTTATCGCCGCGACCCGACAGGCAGATCGCGATGACGGCGTCGGAGCCGAGCTCCTGGCCGACGCGGAGGGCTCCGGCGAGGGCGTGCGCCGACTCGATGGCGGGAATGATGCCCTCGGTCTTCGACAGCAGGCGCAGGGCCTGCATCGCCTCGTCGTCGGTCGCGGGAATGTACTCGGCGCGCCCGATCGACGACAACCACGCGTGCTCGGGGCCGACACCCGGGTAGTCGAGCCCGGCCGAGATCGAGTGCGATTCGACGGTCTGGCCGTCTTCGTCCTGCAGCACGAACGTCTTCGCGCCGTGCAGCACGCCCGGGCGGCCGCGTTCGATGGATGCGGCGTGGCGGGGCGTGTCGACACCGTCGCCCGCCGCCTCCACGCCGTAGAGGCGCACGGCATCGTCGTCGAGGAAGGCGTCGAACATGCCGATCGCGTTCGAGCCGCCGCCGACGCACGCGAAGACCGCGTCGGGGAGGCGGCCGAGCTCGTCGAGGAACTGCGCGCGCGCCTCCTCGCCGATGACCTTCTGGAAGTCGCGCACCATCGCCGGGAACGGGTGCGGACCCGCCGCCGTGCCGAAGATGTAATTGGTCGTCTCGACGCTCGACACCCAGTCGCGGTAGGCCTCGTTGATGGCGTCCTTCAGCGTGCGCGAACCGGTCGTGACGGGGACGACCTCGGCACCGAGCAGACGCATGCGCGCCACGTTCAGGGCCTGCCGCTCGGTGTCGACCTCACCCATGTAGATCGTGCAGTCGAAGCCGAACAGGGCCGCGGCCGTGGCCGTCGCGACGCCGTGCTGGCCGGCGCCCGTCTCGGCGATGACCCGGGTCTTGCCGAGGCGTTTGGTGAGCAGGGCCTGACCGAGCACGTTGTTGATCTTGTGGGATCCGGTGTGGTTGAGGTCTTCTCGCTTGAGGAAGACCCGCCCTCCCCCGGCGTGCTCGGCGAAACGCGGAACCTCGGTGAGCACGGAGGGGCGACCGGCGTAGGAGCGCAGCAGCTCGCGCAGCTCGTCGAGGAATGCCGGGTCGACGATGGCGGTCTCGTAGACCGCCGTCAGCTCGTCGATCGCGGCGATGAGCGACTCGGGCATGTATCGCCCGCCGAAGTCGCCGAAGTAGGGACCGTTCTCGGTGCGAAGACTCATGCGGATACTCCTCGGGTGTCGCCGATGTCAAGGAATCGGCGAAGGGTGGCGACGGGGTCGCCGGTGACGAGCGCCTCGCCGACCAGCACGGCATCGGCGCCGGCGGCGCGGTAGTGCGCGACGTCGGCGGGCGAGAGCACCGCCGACTCGGCGATCTTGACCGCGTCGGCGGGGATGCCGTCGACGAGGCGGCCGAACAGGTCGCGGTCGAGCTCGAAGGTGGAGAGGTCGCGGGCGTTGACGCCGATGAGGCGCGCGCCGACATCGGCGGCTCGGGCGACCTCATCGGCCGAATGCGCCTCGACCAGGGCCGTCATCCCGAGCTGATCCGTCAACTCGAACAGCTCGGCGAGTGTCGGCTGATCGAGCGCGGCGACGATGAGGAGCACGAGGTCTGCCCCCGAGGCTCGGGCCTCGAGCACCTGGTAGGGCGTAGCCAGGAAGTCCTTGCGGAGCACGGGGATCCCGACCGAACCCTTGACCGCTTCGAGATCGGCGAGCGATCCCTTGAAGCGGCGGCCCTCGGTGAGCACCGAGATGACCGACGCGCCGCCGGTCTCGTAGAGATTCGCCTGGTGCGCGGGATCGGGGATCGCCGCGAGGTCGCCGCGCGAGGGGCTCGCTCGCTTGACCTCGGCGATGATCTTGACGCGCTCGGCCTGCGCGAGCGCTGCGAGCACATCGAGCGCCGGGGCGCGGTCGGCGGCAGCGCGCTCGACCTCTGCGAGCGGCCTCTCAGCCGCTCGTGACTGCGAGTCCTCCACCGCGCCGGCCGTGAGGTCGGCGAGCATGCTCAATGCTCTTTGACCGTGACCTTGGAACCGCCGACGCCGTAGCCTGCGCGCTTGAGCACGGCACCGACGACGAGGCCCACCAGCACGAGCCCGACCGACGCCCACACGAGCCACGGCTGATCGAAGTAGAACGCGGCGGTGCCGATCGAGAATCCGATCAGCATGATCGTGATGGCGGTCCAGGCTGCCGGCGAGTGTCCGTGGCCGGGGTCGCCGAGGGGGTTGCTCATGGGGCTCCTTGGTGGTGTCGGCGCGATCATGCGCGCTGAGGTGAAGTCTACCGGTGCCGCTCTCAGGCGGTGGGATCGTCGCCGCGGGACAGGTCGTCCCACGAGTCGATCGCGTCGTGCGGCCGCGAGCCGTCGCCACCGGCCGCCGCGGATGCGGTCTGGTAGCGGCGGTCGGCGCTCCCACGCCACCGCCGTGCGGTGACGAGGGTGAAGACGCCTGCCAGCACCAGCACGACCTGAGCGACGAGCGTGATGCCCGGCCACGGGGTCGCCGTCACCGACGAGACGAGGGCGGCGACAGCATCCGTTCCTCCGATGCCCGTCGCATCGGTCACGGCGCCGGCGAACGACGACACGGGTGCCGCCACGGCGATCTGCGCGGTGAGCACTCCGAGGATCGCGCCGATGGCGATGCTCAGCACGCCGAAGAGGTAGCGCAGCACGATACCGGTGATCGAGATCGCGGCGCCCAGTGCGAGTGCGGCGAGGCTCAGCGGCGTCAGGATCGGCAGCGCATCGGCACCGGCCACGAGGAGCGGCTCCGAGGCGCCGTCAGCCAGGGCGACGGAGATCCACGTCTGGGTGGAGCCGATGACCCCGATCGCGCCGGCGAGGAGCATGCTGAGGACGGTCAGCAGGCGCGCGCGGCGGATCATGCCGTGCCTTCGACCGCGGGGGCGAGATCGTCGGCGTCGAAGCACGTCCGCGTGCCCGTGTGACATGCGGCTCCGACCTGGTCGACCTCGATGAGGATCGCGTCGCCGTCGCAGTCCAGACGTGCGCCGCGCACGTGCTGGACGTGGCCCGACGTGTCTCCCTTGCGCCAGTACTCGCCGCGCGAGCGCGACCAGAAGGTGACGCGTCCTTCGGTGAGGGTACGGCGCAGCGCCTCCGCGTCCATCCAGGCCAGCATGAGCACCTCGCGGGTGTCCCACTGCTGGATGATCGCCGGGGCGAGTCCGTCGGCGTTGAAGACGACCCTGCCGAGGCGTTCGTCGATCGTGTCGGTCATGTGCGCACCTCGATCCCGTCTGCCACGAGTGCGGCCTTGACGTCGCCGACGGTGAGAGCGCCGGAGTGGAAGACGGATGCGGCGAGCACCGCGTCGGCCCCGGCGCGGATGGCGGGGGCGAAGTCGTCCACCGACCCCGCCCCGCCCGACGCGATCACCGGGACGCTCGAGATCTCTCGCATGAGCGAGGTGAGCTCGAGGTCGAAGCCGGCCTTCGTGCCGTCGGCGTCGATGGAGTTGACCAGCAGCTCCCCCGCGCCGCGCTCGATGGCTTCCCTCGCCCATTCGAGGGCGTCGAGCGACGTCTCGGTGCGGCCGCCGTGCGTGGTCACCACGAAACCGGACGCGGTGGTCGCCGCCCGCTTCACGTCGAGCGAGAGCACCAGCACCTGCGAGCCGAAGCGGTCGGCGATCTCGTCGAGGAGCTCGGGGCGGGCGATCGCGGCGGAGTTCACCCCGATCTTGTCGGCACCCACGCCGAGGAGCCTCGCGACGTCGTCGTCCGAACGCACTCCGCCGCCCACCGTCAGCGGGATGAAGACCTCCTCCGCGGTGCGGCGCACCACGTCGTAGGTCGTCGATCTCTCGTCGACCGTCGCGGTCACGTCGAGGAAGGTGATCTCGTCGGCGCCCTGGGCGAAGTAGAGGCGGGCGAGCTCGACCGGGTCTCCCATGTCACGCAGATCGAGGAAGTTGACGCCCTTGACCACCCTGCCGCCGGCGACGTCGAGGCACGGGATGACACGGCGCGCGAGCGACACGTCAGAGCCTCGCGGCGTGGATCTCGGTCACGAGGATCGCGCGGGCACCCATCGCGTACAGCGCATCCATGACCTGGTTGACGCCCTTGCGCGGGCTCATCACGCGCACGGCGACCCACTCGGGGTCGCGCAGGGGCGAGATGGTCGGCGACTCGATGCCGGGGGCGATCGCGACCGCCTCGTCGACCAGTCGCGCTGGCAGGTCGTAATCGATCAGCACGTACCGGCGGGCGACCATGACGCCCTTGAGGCGGCGCAGGAGCGTCTGCGTGCCCTCGGCCTCGACCGGGCCCGAGACGAGAACCGCGTCGGACTCGAGGATCACCGGACCGAAGATCTCCAGACCTGCCTGGCGAAGGGTCGTGCCGGTCGAGACGACGTCGGCGACGGCGTCGGCCACGCCGAGCTGCACGGCCGACTCGACGGCCCCGTCCAGCGGCACGAGATCGACCGCGATCCCGCGCTCGTCGAGGAAGCCGTCGACCAGGCCCGGGTAGGCGGTCGCCACGCGCAGCCCCTCGAGCTCGGAGATGTCGGAGAACCGGCCCGGGCGCGCGGCGAAGCGGAACGTCGACCCGCCGAAGCCGAGGGCCTCGATCTCGCGCGCGCCGGGCATGCGGGCGTCGAGCAGCAGATCGCGCCCCGTGATGCCGACGTCGAGCGCGCCGGAGCCCACGTAGGTCGCGATGTCTTTCGGGCGGAGGTAGAAGAACTCGACGTCGTTGGTCGGGTCGATGGTGTGCAGGTCTTTCGGGTCGCGGCGGCCGGTGTAACCGGCCTCGGCGAGCATCGCGGCGGAGGTCTCGGAGAGGGAGCCCTTGTTCGGCACGGCGATTCGCAGCATGGCGGAGACTTTCGGGTCGAGGGGGTGGGGCGAACGCGGAACGCTCAAAGATGTCGGTAGACGTCTTCGAGGGTCAGCCCCTTCGCGACCATCATCACCTGCAGGTGGTAGAGCAGCTGCGAGATCTCCTCGGCGGCGGCCTCGGAGGATTCGTACTCGGCGGCCATCCAGACTTCGGCGGCCTCCTCGACGATCTTCTTGCCGATGGCGTGGACCCCCGCGTCGAGCTGGGCGATCGTGCCGGAGCCGGCGGGGCGTTCGATCGCCTTCACACTGAGCTCGGCGAACAGGGCGTCGAACGTCTTCACTCTGCCAGGGTATCGAACCGCGCGGCCCGTCGGCGTCGCACCGGCGCTCCGGGCCGCGGTTCAGTGGGCGGCGATGCTGAGCAGGATGATCACGATGCCCAGGAGCATCGTCGTGAGCACGCCCGCGATCCGCCACGGCCACCGGCTGCCGTTGCGCCGGGCGTTGAGGTATCCGATCGCGCCGAGCATGAGGATGCCGCTGAACAGGGCGGCGAAGTACGCGATCCACTCGTCGACGCCGAGCCCCGCGGTCATCAGCAGCACCACGGGGATGAGCATGGCCAGTGCCATGCCCGACGAGTGCCGCACGCCGTCTCGGATCGCTCTGCGCAGCGGTGGCGCGGGGTGCTTGGCACGACTGGCGACGACCGCGGCGTAGATGTGGGCGAGCCAGAAGACGGCCACCGTGCCCAGCACGAAGACGATGACGTCGTCGTCGGTATCCGCATCGATCTCGCCGGCGATGAGCGCGGTGACCAGCACGATTCCGTAGACGCCGTGCTCCCCGCTGTAGGCGCTGAGAAGCCGCCGGGCGTGACGCGCTCCGGTCTGGCGGATGCCGTGCGGCTGTTCGGGCCCTGCGGGTGCGGCGTCTGTCTCGCTCATCGTCTCCCCCGGAGATCGTCGGTCAGTGTCGGTGCGCGCGCGAGGCCGTGGCGCGGAGGCTGCGGATGGCCGCATCCGGGTCGTCGGATCCGAAGACGGCCGATCCGGCGACGAACGTGTCGGCACCCGCCTCGGCGGCCTGAGCGATCGTCGAGGCCGAGATGCCGCCGTCGACCTGCAGCCAGACGGCGGAGCCGCGGCGCCGGGCCTCATCGGACAGGGCTCGGAGCTTGGGCATCGTGTCGGGCATGAACGACTGGCCGCCGAAACCGGGCTCGACCGTCATCACGAGGATCTGGTCGAACTCGTCGAGAACGTCGTAGAGACCGTCCACGGGCGTCGAGGGCTTCACGGCGACCCCCGCGCGGGCTCCGATCTCTCGCAATCGCCGGGCGAGGGCGACGGGTTCGGCGGCGGCCTCGAGGTGGAAGGTGACGGATGCGGCACCCAGCTCCGCGTACTCGGGAGCCCATCGCTCGGGAGCGTCGATCATGAGATGAACGTCCAGCGGGATCGGACTCGTCTCCTGGATGCGCCCGACCATCTGCGGCCCGAACGTGAGGTTGGGGACGAAGTGGTTATCCATCACGTCGACGTGCACGAAGTCGGCGCCGTCGATGCGGGCGAGCTCGGCCTGCATGTTGACGAAGTCGGCGGCGAGGATGCTGGGGTTGACGCGGAATCCGGTGGGGTCTGGCACCGGACCATTATGTCGCCCGCGCCGGGAGGGACGTCAGCGCTTCCGGAGGAGAGCGATCGACATCGCGTCGGTGCCGTGGCGGTGGGGCCACAGCTGTGCGCGTCCCGAGCCGTCCTCCTGCGCCGGGAGATCGAGCGGCGTCCGCGAGACGCGGCCGACGACCTCGCGGGCGTCGAGCTCCTCGACGGCGTCGCCGAGCTCGCGTCGCACCTCGGCGACCACGCCCGCCGTCTCTGCGAGGTGCGGCGAGCAGGTCACGTAGGCGACGATGCCGCCGGGCTTCACGGCCGTGAACGCCGCCAGCACCAGATCGCGCTGCAGATCGGCGAGGGCCGGAACGTCGGTCGGAGCCTTCCGCCATCGCGCCTCGGGGCGTCGGCGGAGCGCACCGATCCCGGTGCACGGCGCGTCGACGAGCACGCGGTCGTAGGTATCGGGGGTGCGCGCGGCCCGGGTGCGCCCGTCCTCCTCCGTCACCTCGACCTCCAGGGGCACGCCGGAGACGGCGCGGCGGACCAGCCCCGCGCGTGCCGGGATGATCTCGTTCGCGTCGAGCGTCGCACCGTTCGCGAGCGCCTCGGCCGCGAGCAGCGCGGTCTTGCCGCCGGGACCGGCGCAGAGATCGAGCCAACGCTCGCCGGGCCGCACGGGCTCGGCGCGAGAGAGCGCGTACGCGGCCAGCTGCGATCCCTCGTCCTGCACGCGCACGCGGCCGCCCGACTCGCGCACGAGTCGTTCGGGGTCGCCCCCGCCGAGGATGAAGCCGTCGGGCGAGTAGGGCGTGGCCCGTGCGCCGTCCGGGCGCTCCGCCAGGCCGGGGAGGGCGAGCATGCCCACCCGGGGAGCGTCGTTGTCGGCGTCGAGGAGGGCGTCGAGCTCGGCCCCGCGCCCCTCGGCGCCGAGCGCACGACGGAAGGCGCGGAGGATCCAGACCGGATGCGACGTGGTGATGCCGCGTCGTTCGTCGTCGGACCGGGCGGAGCGTTCGAGCTGCTCGTACCAGTGGCCCGGCGTCTCACGCGAGATGCTGCGCAGCACGGCGTTGACGAAACCCGGGGCGCCGCGCGAGCCGTCCGCCCGGGCGAGTTCGACAGATTCGTTGACGGCGGCGTGCGAGGCCACGCGTGTCGACAGCAGCTGGTGGGCCCCCAGGCGCAGCGCGTCGAGGACGACCGGATCTATCTGATCGATCGGACGCTTCGCGATCATCGAGATGAGCGCGTCGTAGGTGCCGCGACGGCGGAGGGTTCCGTAGGTCAGCTCCGTTGCGAGCGCGGCGTCCTGCGTGTCGAGCTTCGCCCGCCCGATCTCGTGCGGGAGCAGCAGGTTGGCGTAGGCGTCGTCGGTCGAGACGGCGTGGAGCACATCGAAGGCGACGCGGCGGGCGCCCTGGACGCTCACGAGCCCGCCACCGGACTGTCGGTGCGAAGGCCCCGCCACCAGTCCCCCGCCGCCATGGCCGGCTTGCCCGCCGGCTGAACGGTGACCAGCTCGACGGGGTCGGTGGCCGTTCCGACGACGACGCTGCGCCCGACCGCGGCGATGGCGCCCGGGGTGAGCGGCACGCCGGCGACGGTCGGGAAGGGGCGTGCGGCGAGAACCTTCAGTCGCGCACCGTCGACCGTCGTGTGCGCGCCCGGTTCGGGAGTCACGCCCCGGAGGCGGGCGAGCACTGCGGCGGCATCGGCCGTCCAGTCGAGGGCGCCGTCGGCCAGGGTCAGTTTGGCCGCGAACGTCGGTTCTCCGGTCTGCGCGATCGATCGGGCCGAGCCGTCGGCGATGCCGTCGACGACGGCTGTGAGAAGCGGTCCGCCGCGCTCGGCGAGGGCGGCGAGAACATCGGCCGACGTCGCGCCCTCTGGCACCTCGTAGGGCTCCTCGGCGAAGACGGGCCCGGCATCGAGCTCGGCGACCAGCTGGAACACGCTCGCACCCGAGAGGCGGTCACCGGCGATCAGCGCGCGTTGCACCGGGGCCGCGCCCCGCCATCTCGGTAGGAGGGAGAAGTGGAGGTTGATCCAGCCGAACCGGGGGGTCGTCAGGAGCGGCTCGCGGACGAGGCCGCCGTACGCCACGATGACCCCGAGGTCGGGGGCCTCCTCGGTGATGCGGGCCGTGACGGCCTCGTCGAGGCGTGAGGCCTTGTGCACGACGAGCCCGAGCTCGTCGGCGGCGGCGGCGACCGGCGAGGGGGTGAGCACGCGGCGTCGGCCTTGCGGTGCATCGGTGCGGGTGACCACCGAGATCAGCTCGTGACCGCTCGCCGCGAGCGTGCGGAGTGACGGGACGGCGACTTCGGGAGTCCCGGCGAAGACGAGGCGCATGAGTCTCCTCAGAGGTCGGGTTCGGCGACGTCGAGCCGAACTTTGAGTGTATTGCGCGGGCGCGGGCCGCGCTCACGGGGAGAACGGCGGGCCCGCAATGCATCGGCGACGACGGAGGCCCGGAGGCTCTCGGCCACCGCTCTGCCCAGCGGGTACTCGAACCGCACCAGCGCACGGGCCGTCGGGGCGGCGCCCGGCTCCCCCGTGACGACAGGGCCGAGGATCGCCGCGGCCCCGAGTGACGGAACGTCGGTGCGGAGGGTCGCCAGCGCCGTATCGACCGACTTCGCAGCGCCCTCGACCGTCGCCAGCCGCACGGCGGGCGGCATGTGCAGCGGAGCCCGGTCGGCGAGCTCTGCGCGCGCATAGGCGGGCTGCGTCCAGGTCGCGAGAGCACGGGCGACGGGCCCGGCCACGCCCACGAGGTGCACCGGGGCCCCCGGTGCCGCCAGCGCGGCGGCGTTCGACCACCATCGGAGGCAGTGCTCGCCGATCCGCAGCGCCTCGGCCTGCAGCATCCGCTCTCCGTCGAGAAGGATCACCGCTCGGTAGCCCCCGGCGACGACCGGCTCCGCGCCCCGCGTCGCGATCACAAGCGCCGGGCGGGGCTCGACCTCGCTGAGCGGATGCTGGCCGTCGGAGACGATCACGCGGGTGCCGGCGAAGGCGCGCCCGAGTTCGTCGGCCGTGCGCTCGCTGCCCGAAGACGACATGCGCAGGGTCGTGGCCTCGCAGTGCGGGCAGACCCAGGAGTGCGCCGCGCGTCCGCACCACGCGCAGACCGGCACGGCTCCCGGCCGGGCGGCGCGGAGGGGGCCCGTGCAGTGGCGGCAGCGCGCGGGGCGCCGGCACTCGCCGCAGACCAGGGAGGGCGCGTAACCGGGCCGGGCGACCTGCACGAGAACAGGGCCCTGTTTCAGTGCTTCGCGGGCGGCGGCGAATGCCGCGGACGGCACGCGGGAGCCACGGTTCTCTCCCTCGCGCGTCGCGCTGAGCACGATGCGCGGCGACGGTCGGCGGGCGGCCGGTGCCTCGTGCACGAAGCCGATCTCGACGAGGCGCTGCACCTCGGTGGTGCGGGTGTGGCCGGCGAACAGCAGCGCCGACCCCTCGAGCTCTTGACGCACGAGGGCCGCGTCACGCGCGTGCACCCCCGGCGACAGCTGCTCGGAGAGCAGCGAGTCGCCGTCGTCCCAGATGGCCACGAGCCCCACGTCGTGCGCGGGGGCGTAGACGGCCGAGCGTCGCCCCACCACGATGCAGGGCGCCGTCGACAGCGAACGGAGGAACTGCCCGTAGCGGGCGGGGTTCGACTGGTCGGCGTCGTGTCGGATCACCGCGTCGTCGTCGACGAAGAGCGCCAGGGCGGCCGTGAGCTGCGCCTGGTCGCGGTAGTCGGGCACCACCACGATGGCGCTGCGTCCTCGGGCGAGCGTGCGCGTGGCCGCCGCGGCCAGCACGACGGCCCATTCGCCCACCGCGATCGCGGTCGAGGGGCGAGGGGGCGCGTCGAGGGCGATGCGCGCACCGGCGTCGAGGTGCGCGCCGAGGGCGGGGAACCCAGCGATCACCGCGTCAGCGCGTGCGAGGGACTCCTCCGACACGTGCGGCGCGTCGGGTTCGGGCGCCGCCGCCCACGTCTTCTCGGCGCGCACCATGCGCTTCGGGATCGCCAGGCGCAGGATGTCGGCCGCGGAGCCCGCCGCGCGGTCGGCGACGCGACGCGCGAGGGCGTAGAGCCCCGGGGTGAGAACGGGCACGGGTGAGACCACCGCGTCGATCTCCGACAGCGGACGCTCCCCCGGATCGTCGTCGGTCTCGACCACGTAGGCGTCGACGAGGCGTCCGGCGGTGCGCAGCGGCACTCGCACCCGGACGCCGGGCAGGGCCTCGCCGGCGAGCCGGTCGGGGATGGCGTAGTCGAACAGCCGGTCGAGCTGCGGCAGCGGCGACTCGAACAGCACCCGCGCGACGCGCCGCGGCGTCACGCCGAGGTCAGCACCCGGTGCCGACACCTCACAGACCTGCGGCCGCGCGCAGCTCCTCCACACGGTCGGTGCGTTCCCACGTGAAGTCGGGAAGCTCGCGGCCGAAGTGCCCGTAGGCGGCGGTCTGCGCGTAGATGGGGCGGAGCAGGTCGAGGCGATCGATGATCGCCTTCGGCCGGAGGTCGAACACCTCGAGCACGGCACGGGTGATCGCGTCGTCGTCGATGTGACCGGTGCCGAAGCTCTCGACGTAGAGGCCGACGGGCTGCGCCTTGCCGATCGCGTACGCGATCTGCAGCTCGAGCCGGTCGGCGAGGCCCGCCGCGACCGCGTTCTTGGCGACCCAGCGCATGGCGTAGGCGGCCGAGCGGTCGACCTTCGAGGGGTCCTTTCCGCTGAACGCCCCGCCGCCGTGACGCGCGGCTCCGCCGTAGGTGTCGATGATGATCTTGCGCCCCGTGAGGCCGGCGTCGCCCTTCGGGCCGCCGACGACGAAGGGGCCGGCGGGGTTGATGTAGTACTTCACGTCGGGCAGGTCGAGACCGGTCTGCTCGAGCACCGGGTCGATGATCTCAGCGCGCACCCGCTCGCGCAGGTCTTCTTGCGAGACCCCGGGGTGGTGCTGGGTGGACAGCACGACCGACTCCACCGTCTTCGGTACCTGGCCGTCGTAGCCGAGCGTGACCTGGGTCTTGCCGTCGGGGCGCAGGAACGGCAGCTGCTCGGACTTGCGCACCGAGGCGAGGCGCTCGGCCATGCGGTGCGCGGTCCAGCTCGCCATCGGCATGAGCTGAGGCGTCTCGGTGGTGGCGTAGCCGAACATGATGCCCTGGTCGCCGGCACCCTGCTCGTCGCGGGGGTCGATCGAGCCGCGCTCGCGCTGCTCGAAGGCTTTGTTCACACCCGAGGCGATGTCGGAGGACTGCGCACCGATAGAGATGCTCACTCCGCAGGAGTCGCCGTCGAAGCCGGTCTCGCTGGAGGTGTAGCCGATGCGGTTGACGACGTCGCGGACGATCGCGGGGATCTCGACGTAGGCGCTGGTCGAGACCTCGCCGGCGACGTGGACGAGCCCGGTCGTGACGAGCGTCTCGACGGCGACGCGGCCCGTGGGGTCTTCGCGGAGGATGGCGTCGAGGATGCTGTCGGAGATCTGGTCGCAGATCTTGTCGGGGTGCCCCTCGGTGACGGACTCGGACGTGAAAAGCCGCAGCTCGGTCATGGTGCTCCTGATCGGCGGGTCGGGGATGGCACAAGTATGCCCCGGGTGGCCGACAGCCGGCCCGGGGCCCTTGTTACTTCGTCATCCACGCCGCCGGGGCGGCGCGGAGGGGAGATCGCTGCGCAGAGCGATCGCTCAGACGGCCTCTTCGACAGCGCGCAGGCGCAGCTTGTCTTCGTGGATCTCGTGGAGCGCGATGGTCAGCGGCTTGTCCTCGACGGTCGAGTCGACCAGGGGGCCGACGTTGTCGAAGAGGTTGCCCTCGTGCAGGTCGGAGTAGTAGTCGTTGATCTGGCGGGCGCGCTTCGACGCGTAGATCACGAGCTGGTACTTCGAGTCGACCTTGGTGAGAAGGCTGTCGATGGGCGGGTCGATGATGCCCTGGTTACGAGTCGGCATGCGGAACCTCCTGGTTCGGTGACGGATGCGGCGCGCGAGGCGCCGAAGCATCCCCTCAGTCTACCGCCTCCGCCACCCGGCAGCCGAGAGTGCCCCTTCCTGCCATTCGTGCCCGAGATCGCGGGCACCGACGGCGTACACGGGCACTCTCGACGAGTCAGTGCGCGGCGACCGCCACGACGGCGTCGGCCGCGGCGGGCACCTCGTCGTTGACGACGCGGTAGTCGAACTCGTTCTGCGAGGCGAGCTCGACGCGCGCGGTGCGCAGGCGCCGGGCCCGTTCCTCGGCATCCTCGGTGCCACGGCCGACGAGCCGCTGCACGAGTTCGTCCCAGCTCGGCGGCAGGAGGAACACGAGCGTCGCGGAGGGGTCGGCGGCCCGCACCTGCCGGGCTCCCTGCAGGTCGATCTCGAGGAGCGCCGTTCCCCCGCCGTCGAGAACGCGCTCGATCGGCTCGCGGGGCGTGCCGTAGCGGTACTTGTTGTGCACGGTCGCGTACTCGAGCAGCGCTCCGGTGGCGATCATGCGATCGAACTCGGCGTCGTCGACGAAGTAGTAGTGCTCGCCGTCGATCTCGCCCGGCCGGGGCGGTCGCGTGGTGGCGGAGACCGACAGATGGATCTCCGGGTAGTGCTCCTTGATGTGCGCGGCGACCGTGCCCTTCCCGACCGCGGTCGGTCCGGCGAGCACGACGAGCCGGCTGCGACCGGCGCGCGGGCCGGGCTCGGGCCAGCGGGAATCGAGGAAGGTGGCGAGGGCGCGGCGCTGGCGGGCGCCGAGGCCGCCGAGGCGCTTGACGGGCGAGATCGAGAGATCGGCGAGGATGCGATCGCGCTTGCCCTCCCCGATCGCCGGGATGGCCGTCAGGAAGTCGGTCACGCGCATGGCGCCGGCCGCCGACTCGGGATCGGCCAGCGCGCGGCGCAGCAGTTCCTGCGGGCTGATCACCCGGGTGGCGACGTCGCGCTTCAGCGCCGCGCGGGCGCGCCGAGCGGCGACGGCGCGACGGGATGCGGCGACCCGGTCGACCTCGGGCGGTCGGGGGGCATCAGCCACGGTCGGCTCCTCGGTACAGGGCGGCGCGCTCGGCGATGCGGTCGGCGAGCCGGTCGGGGCCGACGGCGAGGATGCTGCGGCTCTCGTTGGCGATCACGTTCATGGCGACGTAGCCGAACAGCCGCGGGATGTCGGCGGGGTCGGCGCCCTGCGCACCGAAACCCGGCGCGAGGATGGGCGTGCCGGCGAACACCATGTCGGTCAGACCGAACGCCTTGCGGTCGACCGTGGCGCCGACCACGACGCCGATGGAGCCGAGCGCCCCGGGCAGGCCCATGTTCATCGACCCCACGTCGCGGGCCACCCGCTCGGCGACGCGCTGGCCCTCCGTGGGAGCATCGTCGTCGACCAGAGCCTGCTGCACGACCGCGGCCTCGGGGTTGCTCGTCGCGGCGAGGACGAACGCGCCTTTGCGGTGCCGGAGCGCCGTCTTCAGCGTCTTGTCGAGCGAGTCGGGCCCCAGGTAGGGGCTGAGTGTCACCGCGTCCGCCTCCAACGGCGAGCCCGGCTCCAGCCACGCCGAGGCGTAGCCCTCCATCGTCGAGCCGATGTCGCCGCGCTTGGCGTCGGCGATCACGAGGAGGCCGGCGCCGCGTGCGGCGGCCATCACGTCCTCCAGCGCCGCGAAGCCTCTCGAGCCGTACCGCTCGAAGAACGCGACCTGGGGCTTGACGATCCCCACGCGACCGGCGGATGCTTCGACCACGCGCAGCCCGAACTCGCGGGCCCCGTCGGCCGACGCATCCAGCCCCCAGGTCTTCAGAAGCGCCTCGTGGGGGTCGATCCCCACGCAGAGCGCGCCGTGCTCGTCGAGCGCTCCGGCGAGTCGCTGGCCGAACGTGGTCACAGTCGTGCGGCCCGGTCGGTTGCGTACTCCTGGAGGCTGCGCACCTCGAAGCCCTCGCCGAGCACTCCGAGGGCGCTCACGGCCGCGCCGAGCACCGCCATGGTCGTGAACAGCGCCTTGTCGGCGGCGACCGCGGCTGCGCGGATCTCGTATCCGTCGGCGCGGGCGAGCCCGCCGCTCGGGGTGTTGACGATCATGTCGATCTCGCCGGCGTTGATCAGGTCGACGATGTTCGTCTCCCCCGACTCCTGGGTCGCCGAGTACTTGTTCACCACGCGCACGCGGATACCGTTGCGCGCAAGGATCTCGGCGGTGCCCTCCGTCGCGATGAGTTCGAATCCGAGCTCCTGCAGGCGGTGGGCCGGGAGGATCACCGCGCGCTTGTCGGCGTCGGCGACCGAGATGAAGACGGTTCCCGACAGCGGCATGCCGCCGTAGGCCGCCTCCTGGCTCTTGGCGAAGGCGGTCGGGAAGTCGCGGTCGATACCCATGACCTCGCCGGTGGAGCGCATCTCGGGGCCGAGCACCGAATCGACGATGTGCCCCTCCTTGGTGCGGAAGCGCTTGAACGGGAGCACGGCCTCCTTCACCGCCACGGGCGCGTCGAGCGGCACGCGCGAACCGTCGGCGACGGGCAGCAGGCCCTCCGCCTTCAGGTCGGCGATCGACGTGCCCGACATGATGCGTGCCGCAGCCTTCGCCAGGGGGATGCCGAGGGCCTTCGACACGAAGGGGACCGTGCGGCTGGCGCGGGGGTTCGCCTCAATGACGTAGAGCACGCCCGCCGAGATGGCGAACTGCACGTTCAACAGGCCCCGCACGCCCACGCCCTCCGCGATCGCGAGGGTCGCCACCCGCACCCGGTCGATGTCGGAGCGCCCGAGCGAGACCGGCGGCAGAGTGCAGCTCGAGTCGCCGGAGTGGATGCCGGCCTCCTCGAGGTGCTCCATCACGCCGCCGATGTAGAGCTCGGTGCCGTCGTAGAGCGCGTCGACGTCGAGTTCGATCGCGTCGTCGAGGAAGCGGTCGACCAGCAGAGGCAGTCCGGGGCCGATGATGGCCTGGTCGGCGACGCGCACGAAGTAGTCGCGCAGGCTCGGGGTGTCGTAGACGATCTCCATGCCGCGACCGCCGAGCACGAAGCTCGGCCGCACGAGCACGGGGTAGCCGATCTCCTCGGCGATGACCACGGCGCCGTCCACGTCGATGGCGGTGCCGTTGCGAGGGGCGATCAGGCCCGCCTCGTCGAGCAGGCGCGAGAAGAGCTCGCGCTCCTCGGCCAGGTCGATGGCCTCGGGCGAGGTGCCGAGGATCGTGTACCCGGCCTCCTCGATGCCCTTCGCCAGGCCGAGCGGCGTCTGGCCGCCGAGCTGGCAGATGACGCCGAGGATCGTGCCCGACGCGGCCTCCGCGTGGAGCACCTCCAGCACGTCCTCGAGCGTGAGCGGCTCGAAGTACAGGCGGTCCGAGGTGTCGTAGTCGGTCGAGACCGTCTCGGGGTTGCAGTTGACCATGATGGTCTCGTACCCGGCGTCCGACAGCGCGAACGAGGCGTGCACGCACGAGTAGTCGAACTCGACGCCCTGGCCGATGCGGTTCGGGCCGGAGCCGATGATGACGACCTTCGTGCGGTCGGACGGGGCGACCTCGGTCTCGGAGTCGTAGCTCGAGTAGTGGTACGGGGTGAGCGCCGGGAACTCCCCCGCGCAGGTGTCGACGGTCTTGTAGACCGGACGGATGCCGAGACCGTGCCGCACTCCGCGCACCTCGGCCTCGCTCTCGCCGCGCAGCTGACCGATCTGCACGTCGCTGAAACCGTGGTCCTTCGCGAGGCGGAGGGTGTCGGCATCCAGTTCGGCGGCGGTGCGGATCGTCTCGGCGACCTCGTTGATGAGTACGATCTGGTCGAGGAACCACGGGTCGATCGCCGTGGCGTCGAAGGCCTGCTCGACCGTCGCGCCCTTGCGCATCGCCTGCTGCAGCACGACGATCCGGCCGTCGGTGGGCGTTCTGGCGACCTCCAGCAGCTCGTCGACCGATCGCGGCTCCTCGCCCCAGTGGAAACTGGATCCGCGCTTCTCGAGCGAGCGCAGCGCCTTCTGCAGGGCGGTCGCGTAATTGCGTCCGAACGCCATCGCCTCGCCGACCGACTTCATGGTGGTCGTGAGCGTGACGTCGGCGGCCGGGAACTTCTCGAAGTTGAAGCGCGGCACCTTCACCACGACGTAGTCGAGGGTCGGCTCGAAGCTGGCCGGGGTGACCTTCGTGATGTCGTTGGGGATCTCGTCGAGGCGGTATCCGAGCGCCAGCTTCGCGGCGATCTTCGCGATCGGGAAGCCGGTGGCCTTCGACGCCAGGGCGGAGGAGCGCGAGACGCGCGGGTTCATCTCGATGACGATGATGCGCCCGGTGGCCGGATCGACGGCGAACTGGATGTTGCATCCGCCGGTGTCCACGCCCACGGCGCGGATGATGTCGATGCTGATGTTGCGGAGCTTCTGGTACTCCCGGTCGGTGAGGGTCAGCGCGGGCGCCACGGTGATCGAGTCGCCCGTGTGCACGCCCACGGGGTCGACGTTCTCGATGGAGCAGACGACGACCGTGTTGTCGGCCGTGTCGCGCATCATCTCGAGCTCGTACTCCTTCCAGCCGAGGATCGACTCCTCCAGGAGCACCTCGGTCGTGGGCGAGTCGTGCAGACCGGCGCCGCCGATGCGGCGCAGATCGGCCTCGTCGTAGGCGAAGCCCGAGCCGAGTCCGCCCATGGTGAACGAGGGCCGCACGACGAGCGGGTAGCCGAGCTTCTCGGCGCCGGCGAGGAGCTCGTCCATCGTGTGGCAGATGACGGATGCGGCGACGTCGGCGCCCGAGGCGAGCACGAGCTCCTTGAAGACCTGGCGGTCCTCGCCCTTGCGGATCGCGTCGACCTTCGCGCCGATGAGCTCGACGCCGTACTTCTCGAGGATGCCGCGGTCGTGCAGGGCCATCGCGGCGTTGAGGGCCGTCTGCCCGCCGAGCGTCGGCAGGATCGCGTCGGGCTTCTCCTTGATCAGGATGGTCTCGATGATCTCGGGCGTGATCGGCTCGATGTAGGTGGCATCGGCGAAATCGGGGTCGGTCATGATGGTGGCCGGGTTCGGGTTCACGAGGATGACACGCACCCCCTCTTCGCGGAGCACGCGGCAGGCCTGGGTGCCCGAGTAGTCGAACTCGGCCGCCTGGCCGATGACGATCGGGCCGGAGCCGATGACGAGGACGGAGCGGATGTCGTCGCGCTTGGGCATCAGTTGTTGTCCTTCGTGTTCGCGGCGATGACCATGTCACGGAACCGATCGAAGAGGTAGTTGGCGTCGTGGGGGCCGGCGGCGGCCTCCGGGTGGTACTGCACGCTGAACGCCGGGATGTCGAGGGCGCGGAGGCCTTCGACGACCTGGTCGTTGAGCCCGACGTGGCTCACCTCGACCCGTCCGTAGCCGTGCGGGCTCTCGAAGTCGCCGTCGAGGGGCGCGTCCACGGCGAAACCGTGGTTGTGCGCGGTGATCTCGACACGGCCGGTGGTCTTGTCGAGCACGGGCTGGTTGATGCCGCGGTGACCGAACGGCAGCTTGTAGGTGCCGAGGCCGAGGGCGCGGCCGAGCAGCTGGTTGCCGAAGCAGATGCCGAAGAACGGCAGGCGGTCATCGAGCACGGCGCGCAGCAGTTCCACGTGGTCGTCGGATGCTGCGGGGTCACCCGGTCCGTTGGAGTAGAACACCGCGACCGGATCGATCGCGCGGATGTCGTCGATGGTCGCGCTCTGCGGGAGCACGTGCACGTCGAACCCGCGGGCGGCGAGGTTGACGATCGTCGCCTGCTTGACGCCGAGGTCGAGCACGGCCAGGGCGCCGATCCTCTCCCCCGTCGCTTCGGTGACCTCGGCCGCGCTCACCGACACCTCGGCGGAGAGGTTGAGACCGGTCATCTCGGGTGCCTCGCGGACGATGCGCACCTGCTCCTCGGCGTCGATGCTCGCGGCGTCGCCGGAGAAGATCCCGCCGCGCATCGATCCGACGGAACGGATGCGTCGGGTCACCGCACGGGTGTCGATGCCGCTGATACCCACGACGCCGTCGGTGTCGAGCGCGACGTCGAGGGTCTGCTCGGAGCGCCAGTTCGACACCACGCGGGAGGGGTCGCGCACGACGTAGCCCGAGACCCAGATGCGGCGCGACTCGCGGTCTTCGGCGTTCATGCCGGTGTTGCCGATGTGGGGCGCGGTCTGCAGAACGATCTGTCCGGCGTACGAGGGGTCGGTCAGCGTCTCCTGGTAGCCGGTCATGCCGGTGGCGAAGACGACCTCGCCGAGGGTCGTGCCGACGGCGCCGTAGGCGCGGCCGACGTAGCGTGTGCCGTCTTCGAGGACGAGGACGGCGGACTCCGTGTGGGGCGTGGCGGTCATGCGTTTCCTGTCGGGAGGAGCGGGCGGATGGCGTCGGCGAGTTGGCGTGCCGATGCCTCCTGCGGGCGGATGTACGAGTCCACGAGGGTGTCGGGTGACACGCGCCATGTGATGCGGGTGAGGCCGTCGCGCTCGACCACGCGGTCGATGGCGACGGTGGCCTGCGCTGCATCCACGAGACGGTCGGGGGTGATCGTCATGCGGGGCTTGCCGGCGAGGTCGAGGGCGATGCCCTTGTCGGTCACCGTGATCTCGGCACGGGAGCGGAATCCGAGGCCGCGGATCGCCAGGCGCTCGAGCGGCTCCGCGTGACGGGTGGTCGCGACGTAGAGGGTGGTGAACGTCGCCACGGTCCGGGCGTCGTCGGGTAGCTCGCCGAACGGTGCCGGGTACGCCGCGTCGCGACGCGCGCGGCGCCACCACGACCAGGCGAGCAGGCCCAGGCAGACCAGGGCGAGCCCGATCATGATGGTCAGGAGCGCTTCGCGGGTCATAGCGCGGCCCCCGGATCGTCGCGCAGCTCGCCGTCGGCGACCGTGACGCGACCGCGGTGGATCGTCCAGCGGACGTCGCCGGGGAGCCGGCGTCCGAGGTAGGGCGAGTTCGTGCTGCGCCCGCGCAGATCGGCCGTGTCGAAGGTGCGCGCGGCGCGCGGATCGTAGAGGGTGACGTTCGCCGGGCTGCCGACCGTCAGCGGCGTGCCGTGGTCGGCGAGGCGGCCGATGCGGGCGGGTGTCCGCGACATGACCCGCGCGACATCGCCCCACGTCAGCATCCCGGTGTCGACGACGGCCTGCTGCACCACGCGCAGGGCGCTTTCGAGCCCGACCATCCCGTTCGCCGCCGCTTGCCACTCGCACGCCTTCGCCTCGGAGGGGTGGGGGGCGTGGTCGGTCGCGACGATGTCGATCGTGCCGTCGGCGAGTCCTTCGCGGACGGCCATCACGTCTTCCTCGCGGCGCAGCGGCGGGTTCACCTTGAACCGCGCGTCGTACCCGCGCACCAGCTCGTCGGTGAGGAGCAGGTGGTGCGGCGTGACCTCGGCGGTGACCGCGACGCCGCGCTTCTTCGCCCAGCGGATGATGTCGACCGATCCCGCGGTGGAGAGGTGGCAGACGTGCAGACGTGAGCCGACGTGCTCGGCGAGCAGCACGTCGCGGGCGATGATCGACTCCTCGGCGACCGCCGGCCACCCGGTGAGCCCGAGTTCGGCCGACACCGAGCCCTCGTTCATCTGCGCGCCCTCGGTGAGCCGGGGGTCCTGGGCGTGCTGCGCCACGACGCCGTCGAACGCCTTCACGTATTCGAGCGCTCGCCGCATGATGAGCGGATCCCACACGCAGAAACCGTCGTCGCTGAACACCCGCACGCGGGCGCGGGAGTCGGCCATCGCGCCGAGCTCGGCGAGACGCTCGCCCTTCTGCCCGACCGTGACGGCGCCGATGGGCTGCACGTGGACGTACCCGGCGGCCTCGCCGAGTGCGAGCTCCTGCTCGACCACGCCGGCCGTGTCGGCGACGGGCGAGGTGTTCGGCATGGCGAACACCGCCGTGTATCCCCCGGCCGCCGCGGCGCGGGAGCCGGTGAGGATGGTCTCCGATGCTTCGTACCCGGGCTCGCGCAGGTGGGTGTGCAGGTCGACGAGGCCGGGCAGGGCGACGAGGCCCTCCGCGTCGACCACCGTCGCGCCGGCGCGGGACAGGCCCGTGCCGATCTCGGCGATCACGCCGTCCTCGAGCACGATGTCGGCCGTCGCTGCGCCCTCGATGCTCGCTCCGCGAAGAACCAGGACTCCGGTCATCGTGCGTCCTCCCTGTCAGTCCCTGCGCTGCGGGTGTTCCCTGCGCTGCCTGCGTTCTCGGCGCGCTCCCCTGCCAGCAGCAGGTAGAGCACGGCCATCCGCACCGACACACCGTTCGCGACCTGCTCGAGCACCGTCGAGCGAGGCGAATCGGCGGCTTCGGCGGAGATCTCCATACCCCGGTTCATCGGCCCGGGGTGCAGCACAATGCTACCGTCCGGAAGGGCCGCCGCACGCCGCGCATCGAGCCCCCACCGCCGGGAATACTCCCGTTCAGTGGGGAAATAGGCGGCGTTCATGCGCTCCAGCTGAATGCGCAGCATCATGAGCGCGTCGGGGCCCCGGCCGATCGCCTCGTCGAGGTCGTAGACGATCTGCACCGGCCACGTCGACACGTCCTGCGGAACGAGCGTCGGCGGCGCGACCAGGGTCACCGAGGCGCCGAGGGTGTTCAGCAGCCAGACGTTCGAGCGTGCGACCCGCGAGTGCAGCACGTCGCCCACGATCGTCACCGCGAGGCCGTCGAGGTCGCGTCCGCGACTGTCGTCTCCGAACATGCGCTTGCGGATCGTGAAGGCGTCGAGCAGCGCCTGCGTCGGATGCTCGTGGGTTCCGTCTCCCGCGTTGACGACACCCGCGGTGATCCACCCGCTCGTGGCCAGGGTTCGCGGGGCTCCCGACGCGCCGTGGCGGATCACCACAGCATCCGCCCCCATGGCCTGCAGGGTCTGCGCGGTGTCCTGGAGCGATTCGCCCTTCGACACGCTCGAGCCCTTGGCCGAGAAGTTGATGACGTCGGCCGAGAGCCGCTTCGCGGCCGCCTCGAACGAGATGCGGGTGCGGGTGGAGTCCTCGAAGAAGAGGTTGACGACGGTCTTGCCGCGCAGCGTCGGGAGCTTCTTCACCTCGCGCCGTTGCGTGTCGGCCATGTCTTCTGCGACGTCGAGGATGCGCAGCGCGTCTTCTCGGGAGAGCGTGCGAGTATCGAGCAGGTTCCTCATGCGCCCGTCACCGCCCCTCGATCGTGACGGCTTCGACGCCGTCGTGCTCGGTCAGGCGCACGTTGACCCGTTCGTCGCGCCCGCTCGGCAGGTTCTTGCCGATGAAGTCGGGACGGATGGGCAGTTCGCGGTGGCCCCGGTCGACGAGGATCGCCAGGCGCACGGCCGCGGGGCGACCGATGTCCTGCAGGGCGTCGAGGGCCGAGCGGATGCTGCGGCCCGAGAAGAGCACGTCGTCCACCAGCACGACGACCTTGCCGTCGATCCCGCCCGGCGGGATCTCGGTCGGCTGCGGGGTGCGGGTGGGGTTTCGGTGCAGGTCGTCGCGATACATCGTCACGTCGAGCGCTCCGACGGGGATCTCCGCCCCGCCGAACTCGCCGACGAGTGCGGCGATGCGATGGGCGAGCGTGACGCCGCGGGTGGGGATGCCGAGGACGACCAGATCGTCGGGGCCCTTGTTCGACTCGAGGATCTCGTGCGAGATCCGAGTCAGCGCACGGGCGATGTCGGCCTCATGAAGCACGGTGCGCGTGCTCATCCGCCGCTCCCTTCTCCGCCTCTCTGGACGGTGTTAAAGGTTGCTGTGGTGCTCTTCTCAGCCTACCCGGTCACGGTGGCGCTCACGGGCCGTCGGCTCCGCGATGTGCCGCCCCCGCCGCCCCCGCGATACATCCGATTCGGCCGATACACCCCGCCTGGCGTGATGTGTCGGCCGATAGGCGTGTATGAGGGCGGCGTCGGGCTCAGGCGCTGGGGATGGATGCGTCGGCGAGGCTCGCGCGGATCGGGTGGCCCTGGGTCGTCAGGCACTTGCCGCTGGTCAGGTCCCACTTCCAGTCGTGCAGGCTGCAGGTGAGCACGCCGTCCTCGATCTTGCCCGTCTTGGTCAGGTCGGCGCGCAGGTGGGGGCAGCGGCGCTGCACGGTCCAACCGCCGATCTCGGCGTCCTCGGTCTGGTCGGACTGCTCGGCGTACCAGTTCTCGACGTACTCGATGCGATCGCGCGAGAGGCACTTGAGGAACGTCGTGAGGAACTCGTTGAACTTGCCGCTGCGGCCGACCGAGAACTGCATCGACAGGAAGATCGAGTTCGACCAGTCGATCTCGTGGTCGCGGATGTTGGTCGAGACGAGATCGGCGGGGATCGTGTACCAGTACACGCACTCCTCCCCCGCGTACTCGCGCACCTTGGCCTTCGGGAAGTCCACGACCATGTCGAGCTCGCCGATGCGGAAGCGCACGTTGCCGCCCACGCCGTTGCGGATGGTGCGCGCCCGACGGATGAGGGGCTCCCACCATTCCTTGATCGCGGCGAGCATCTCGGCGGGCGGCAGCACCTCGGCCCGCGAGGCCTCCTCCGCCTGAACCTCGGCCTGGCGGCTGTCGCGCTGCTCGGCGAGGTAGGTCCACTTGTCGGTGAAGATCCGCTCGATCTCCTCGTCGGTGAACAGCGTCTGGGAGACCTCGACCTCGCTGTGATGCACGTCGACCTGCGTGCCCGGAACGAACAGATAGCCCTTCTGCGCCGGGCGCTGCTGGCTCATGTGCGCGAGGAACTGACTCTGGTCGGTGAAGATCGAGTCGTTCTCGAGCCCGATTCCGTTGTAGCGGAAGAGCTCCTCGCGCAGGAACATCGGCGGACCGGCCATCGGGAACACGTGCTCGGCGTCCACCTTGTCGATGTAGTACATCGCCCGCTTGTTCTGCGCGTCGCGCTTGAGCTGAGCGAAGTTCTGCTTGGCGTCCTGCGGCAGGTCGTAGACCATCGGCCACCAGATGGCGCCGGAGACCTGGGTGAAGTACGCATCGGGCTTGCCGAACACGAACAGCTTCTCGAGGTCCAGCGGATGCGAGTCGTTCTGGTTCAGCACGCTGGCGGTGCCGTCGTCGACGCTCAGCGACGAGTCGCCGATCGGGCCGTCGCTGGGAGCCCGCAACGGGGTGACCATGAGCTTCAGGTCGCCGAACTCCAGGGGCTCCCCCGCGCGGGTGTAGACGATGTTGTCGTAGCCGAGCGCACGCAGGTCGGACTCGAGGTCGTCGGTCGGATAGTCGGGCAGAAGCACTCGGATGCTGGTGGGCACGAATCTGCGCAGCAGCGCCGGGTCGAAGTGGTCGCGGTGACGGTGCGAGATGTAGAGGAAATCGGCCTTGCCGAAGCGCTCCCAGTCGAGCCCGCGATTGTCGGGGAACGGGAACCACGAACCGAAGAAGCTCGGACCGATGACAGGGTCGCAGAGGATGCTGCCGCCCGCCGTCTCGATGAACATTCCCGCGTGCCCGAGCCCTGTGATGCGCATGGATACCTCTCGTGTCTGACCGATCGAGTCTACGTCGCCCCGCTGGGTCGGCCCTGGGTCCGACCGATCGTGTCAGAGATCGAGGAGCCCGCGGATGTCGTCGGCCGTGAGCGACTGGGCGAAGAGATCCCCGTCGTCGACCACCGCATCGAAGAGCTCGGACTTGCGCTGCTGCAGCAGGCGCACCTTCTCCTCGATCGTGTCGGACGCCAGCATCCGGTAGACGAACACGTGGCGGTCCTGCCCGATGCGGTGCGCGCGGTCGATCGCCTGCGCCTCGGCGGCGGGGTTCCACCACGGGTCGAGCAGGAACACGTAGTCGGCCTCGGTCAGGGTCAGACCGAAACCCCCGGCCTTGAGGCTGATGAGGAAGACCGGGGCCTCACCCGAGCGGAATTCCTCCACGACCTCCCCGCGGCGCAGGGTCGACCCGTCGAGATGCGCATACGCGATGCCCGCGGCGTCGAGCCGCTCGGCCGCCAGCGCCAGGAACGAGGTGAACTGGCTGAAGACCAGGGCGCGGTGCCCCTCGGCGATCACCTCGGTCAGACGCGTGAGCAGCGCGTCGAGCTTGCTCGATCCGATGGGCGCGTGGCGCTCGTCGATCAGCGCGGGGTGCAGGCTCAGCATCCGCAGGAGCGTCAGCGAACGGAACACGATGAAGCGGTGCCGGTCGAGGTCGTCGAGCAGACCGAGCACCTTCTGCCGCTCGCGGTGCAGCACGATGTCGTACAGCGCTCTGTGCTCGGTCGACAGATCGATGTGCAGGTCCTGCTCCTGCTTCGGCGGCAGATCGGGCGCGACGAGCTGCTTCGTGCGCCGCAGCATCAGCGGACGGATGCGGCGCCGCAGGCGCGCGAGTCGTTCGGCGCCGTGCGCGCTCGCGGAGGGGTCGTCGCGGCGGGCGTTCTCGATCGGCAGCACGTACTCGTCGCGAAAGCGCCGAGCCGAGGGGAAAAGTCCCGGTGCCGTGAGCGAGAACAGCGCCCACAGATCGCCCAGTCCGTTCTCGAGCGGGGTGCCCGTCAGGGCGATCGTCACATCGGCCGCGAGGTTCTTGGCGGCACGGTGGACCGAGGTCTGGGGGTTCTTCACGAACTGGGCCTCGTCGAGCACGATCCCGGCCCATGGCTGCTGCGCGAACGACGCCTCGTCGAGCCGGAGGATCGCATACGACGTGACGACGACGTCGGCGCCCGACGCGGCATCCGTCACGGTCTCTCCCGTCTTGGCCGCGGTGGCCTCGATCGTGCGCACGACGAGGTCGGGTGCGAAGCGGGCGGCCTCCTCGCGCCACGTGGCGAGCACCGATGTCGGGGCGACGACGAGGAACGGGCGCTGCTCCCCCCGCTCCCGGGCGTGCTGCAGCAGGGCGAGCACCTGCAGCGTCTTGCCGAGCCCCATGTCGTCGGCGAGGATGCCCCCGAGCCGGTGGCGCCAGAGGAAGGCGAGCCAGTCGAACCCGCGCTTCTGATATCCGCGCAGTTCTGCGCGAAGGCCCCCGGGGAGGTCCGTCTCCTCGACGCCGTCGGTGGTGGCGAGCCCGCGCACGAGCTGCCGCCACTCCTGCGCGGGCTCCGCCTGGTCGGCGAGGTCTTCGAAGTCCGACCACAGCGCGGTCTGATGCCGATGGATGCGCTCGCCGGTCTCCCATTCGTCGAGCGTGGCGGCCTCGTCGAGCAGCTCCTTCAGCCGTGTCAGCGACGGATGGGCGAGCGAGAAGTACGCGCCGTCCGCCAGCCTCATGCGTCGGCGGCCCCTCGCCAGAGCGGTGAGCAGGGGCGCCAGCGGCACCCACCGGCCCTCGATGGTCACGATCACGCCGAGATCGAACCAGTCGGGATCGTCGGTCGGCACCGTGGTGACCGAGACCTCGGGCGCGCCGGTGAGCTCGCGCACCGACGGTCGCACGCCCGTGACTTCCACGCGCATGTCGTCGAGGTGCTGCAGGGCGGGCACGACGTGCGTCGAGAACTCGCCCGCGTCTGCGCCGCGCAGCACGCCCCGCGCGGCGAAGGGAAGATCGGATGCGCCTGCCCACGCGAGCGTCAGCGCGGCGGCCTGCCCCGACTCGGCCGTCGCGTCGCGCTCGGGGTGCTCCGCCGCGGGATACGGGAAGGGCGCGAGCCCCGGGTAGATCCACTCGAGCGCGTACGTGACCGCACCGTCGTCGAACGCCGCCGTGAGGCGCAGGCTCGGCCGCGGCGCAGGCGGCGGATCGAGCCCGCCGACCGGTGTCACCCTCGTGCGCCGCGCGAGGCGGGGGTAGGCCTCGCGCACGAACTCCATCGCCTCGTGGGCGGGTACCTCGACGCCTCCGGGGGCGCCCAGCAGGGCGGTCACGGTGTCGTCGAGAACAGCGGGGGCGATGGTGATCCCGATGACCTCGGTGTCGAGTGTGAAACAGAAGACCGCGCTCGTGCCGAGCGGCCGCACACGGGAGACGTCGGTGACGACGCCGTCGACGACGACCCGCGCGGCGACACGGAGCGTGCCGCCGCTCTCGGGCCCGACCAGCACGTCGACGGAGGCCGCGTCGGCGAGGGCGATCGACTGCTGGGGGTGCGTCGCCACCAGCGTCACCCCCGCGCGTTCGGCGGCGCGCAGGTGCATCCACAGGAGCGACGATGACGACGGTCCGAGGGTCACCCACTCCGACACCGAGGAGAACGCGCCCACCGCGGAGGACGGACGCGCGATCGCGAACAGCTCCGTGAACCACCGCACGGCTTCGGGAGCGAACCTCGATGTCGACCGCCGCACGTCGTCCCAGGCGGCGTCCTTCTTCACCCAGCCGCCCCGCGCCCCGCGCGTGAGGGGCCGTACCGCGAGTTGGAGTTCGTCCTGCCGTCGCGCGAGTGCGCGGGGGGTGACCGTGTCGATGGTGCGCGGATCCCAGCGGCGCGGGTCGTGTGGCTCGCGCTGCCGTAGCTCGAGGCCGAGAGCCAGCGGGGCGGGGGCCGAGGGCGCGGCGGCCGCGATGAGATCGCGCCACGACAGCGGAGACGCGCCGTCGTGGCGCGGTCGATCGGCGGGCGCGTTCACGCGGAGATCCTCTCAGGGCCCTCCGACAGGCCGACCGTGGAGCGCGAGTCTCAGCCCGCGCGGGAGATGCGGCCGAGCACGCCGTGGACGAACGAGCCCGACTCCTCGGTCGAGAATTCCTTCGCGAGCTCGACCGCCTCGTCGATGGCGACCGCGGCGGGGACCTCGTCGTTGAAGAGCACCTCCCACGTGCCGATCCGCAGGAGGGCGCGGTCGACGGCGGGCATGCGGGCGAGCGACCAGTCCTTCGCGAACGTCACGATCTGCTCGTCGATCTCGTCACCGTGGTCGATGATCCCGTCGACGATGTCTCGCGCATACAGCCAGGACGACTCCCGCGCGGGCTCGTTCGCGGCGCGCTTCGCCTCGGCGGCCAGGATCACCGGCAGCCCTTCGCCGCGGACGTCGGACTGGAACAGGATGTCGAGGGCGCGCTTGCGGGCCTTCGTGCGTGCACTCATCGTGAGGGCGCGTCAGCTGACGCGGCCGAGGTAGTCACCCGTGCGGGTGTCGACCTTGACCTTCGTGTTGTTCTCGACGAATAGCGGCACCTGGATCTCGTGACCGGTCTCGAGGGTGGCCGGCTTCGTGCCCGCCGAGGAGCGGTCGCCCTGCAGGCCGGGTTCGGTGTAGGTGATCTCGAGCACCACCGACGCGGGCAGCTCGACGTAGAGCGGGTTGCCGTTGTTGGTCGCGAGGGTGACCTGCTGGTTCTCGAGCAGGTAGTTCGCCGCGTCGCCGACGATCGTGGCGGGAACGGTGATCTGGTCGTAGTCGTCGGTGTTCATGAAGACGAAGCCTTCACCGTCGTTGTACAGGTACGTGAAGTCCTGGCGGTCGACGTTCTCGATGTCGATCTTCGCGCCGGCGTTGTAGGTGCGGTCGACGACCTTGCCGGTCATGATGCTCTTCATCTTCGTGCGCACGAATGCGCCGCCCTTGCCCGGCTTGACGTGCTGGAACTCCACCACGCTCCAGAGCTGCCCGTCGATGTTGAGGACGACGCCGTTCTTGATATCTGCGGTGGAAGCCATGGCTGAAGGGAGTCCGTTCGTAAGAGGGTCTGCGGGCGGTGCGCTCGTCGGAGCGCGGCCCGAGGGTCGATTCTACGGGATCGACGGCCGAGCGCTACGGACGCTCGTGTTCGGGACTGCACGCCCGGCCGCCTGCCGCCACCCCCTCGTGCGGTGAGCCGGTCTGCAGTGGTGTGGAGGGATGACCACCGACGCACCCGCATCCACCGCCGTCCTGTTCGACATCGACGGAACCCTCGTGGACTCCAACTACCTCCACGTCGAGGCGTGGGACCGGGCGTTCGTCGCGGTCGGACACCCCGTCGACGTGTGGCGCATCCACCGCGCCATCGGTATGGACTCCGCCGACCTGCTCGCGCAGGCGCTCGGTGACGACGCCGACCGCCTCGGCGATCAGGCGAAGGAGCACCATGACCGGGTGTATTCGAGCACGACCGGGCGACTGCGCGTCATCCAGGGTGCACGGGAGCTGCTCGCCGAACTGTCGTCGCGTGGCGCCCGGGTGGTGCTGGCGACGTCGGCGCCTCAGCACGAGCTCGACGTGCTCCTCGACCTGCTCGACGTCGCCCCGTCGGTCGACGCCGTCACGTCGTCCGAGGACGTCGAGACGGCCAAACCCGCCCCCGACATCATCGAGGTCGCCCTGCAGCGCGCGGGCGTGCCGGCCGAGCGAGCGGTCATGGTGGGTGACGCGGTGTGGGACGTCGTAGCGGCGCAGCGGGCCGGCGTGGCCTGCATCGGACTCCTCAGCGGAGGGTACGGGCGCGAGGAGCTTCTCGCGGCGGGCGCGGTCGTCGTCTACGACGACGCGGCAGACCTGTTGTCGCAGCTCGACGGGAGCCCGATCAGCCCTCGGCTCGCCCGCTGACGACGTCGCAGAGCAGCGTGACGGCCCGGGCGTAGCCGGCAACGCCCTCGCCGATCACGTGCACGACGGCGACGTCGGCGACGTAGGAATGGTGGCGGAACGGCTCGCGGGCGCGCACATCCGAGATGTGCACCTCGGCCACGGGGAGGTCGACACCCGATAGGGCGTCGCGCAGCACGACCGAGGTGTGCGTGAGCCCGCCCGGGTTGATGACGATGCCCGCGCAGTCCTCGCGGGCCGCGTGGATCGCGTCGATCAGCACGCCCTCGTGGTTGCTCTGCACGGCGCGTACCTCGAAGCCCCGCGTGCGGGCGGTGTCGGCGGTGAGCCGTTCGACGTCGGCGAGGGTCTCGGTGCCGTAGATGGCGGGCTCGCGCGTGCCGAGCAGGTTGAGGTTCGGGCCGTTCACCAGGAGGAGTCGTCGAGGGGTGGTCACCGGGGCAACATATCAGCGAGCGTGTCGACGGGTGCGGGCGCAGGTGTCGAGGTCAGGATGCGGTCGGCTCGGCCGTAGACGTTGAGCGACTGCCCGCGCGAGAACCCGACGAGCGTGATCCCGCGCGCTTCCGCGAGGTCGACGGCGAGCGATGAGGGCGCGGAGACGGCCGCGAGGATCGGGATCCCCGCCATCGCCGCCTTCTGCACGAGTTCGAAGCTCGCGCGACCGGAGACCTGCAGCACGGTGCCCCGCAGCGGCAGGCGATCGTGGAGGGCGGCCCACCCGACGACCTTGTCGACGGCGTTGTGACGCCCGACGTCCTCGCGCAGGACGAGCAGATCGCCGGTGACGGCGTCGAACAGCCCCGCGGCGTGGAGTCCGCCGGTCTTGTCGAAGACCGCCTGCTGGGCGCGCAGGAGGTCGGGCAGCGATGCGAGCAGGGGAAGCTCCACCGTCGCCGGGTCGCGGGAGACGTCATAGCTCGACACCGTCTCGACGGCGTCGATCGAGGCCTTTCCGCAGACCCCGCACGAACTCGTCGTGTAGAACGAGCGGGCGAGGTCGGGTGAGGGCGGGCTCACGCCCGGGGCGAGGGTGACATCGAGCACGTTGTAGGTGTTCTCCACCCCTCCGGTACCGGGTCCGCCGCAGTGGATGGCGCCGGAGAACTCGTCGCCGCGGGAGATCACGGCCTCCGAGACGAGGAACCCGGCCGCGAGCTCGACGTCGTGACCGGGCGTGCGCATGGTGACGGCGAGCGGCGTGCCGCCGATGCGGATCTCGAGGGGCTCCTCCACGGCGAGCGTGTCGGGGCGGCGGCGCTCCTCCCCGTCCACGCGCAGCGTGAGGATCGGCTTTCGCACGGTGATGCGTCCCATTCGCGCCTCCATCGGCTCTTTCCCCCAGCCTAGAACGCACCGCGGGTCTGCGGCCGGTCGTGCGGTCGATACGCTGGCGGGATGGTCATGCGCAATGTTGCGGAGCACCGGGCGCAGGTGCTCGATGCGGTGCGGCGGGTGCCGGTGACCGAGGTGCCGCTCGCCGCCGCCGCCGGCCGCACGCTCGCCGCCGACGTCGTGACCGCGCTCGACCTGCCGCTGTGGGACAACGCGGCGATGGACGGCTTCGCCGTCCGCTTCGCCGACGTGCGCGCCGCTTCGCCCGACGCACCGGTCTCCCTGAGCGTCGTCGCCGACGTGCCGGCGGGTTCCGACGCCGACCCGCCGCTGCGCGAGCGCGAGGCCGCTCGGATCATGACGGGGGCGCCTCTGCCGACCGCCGCCGACACGGTCGTACCCTTCGAATCCACGCGCGAGGGCCTCGCAGACTCCCTGAGCGGCACGACCGTCGTCGCGGCGCCCCGTGCGCGCGGCGCGCACGTTCGCAGGCGCGCCGACGACATCGCCGCGGGAGACGTCGTCCTCCCGGCCGGTGAACGGCTCGGTGCCTGGCAGATGGGTGCGGCGGCGGCCGCCGGCGTCTCGGCCGTGCGCGTGACACGCGCTCCGCGGGTCGCGGTCGTGTCGACCGGTGACGAACTGACACCGCTGGGGTCGGCTCTGCGCCGAGGTCAGATCCCCGAGTCGAACGCCACGCTCCTCTCGAACCTCGTGGCGGAGGCAGACGCCGACGTCGTGCTCCGCGAGAGCGTCGGCGACGAAGCCGGGGCATTCCTCGCCGTGCTCGATCGCGCCCGTGCGGCGGGCGCGGATGTCGTCGTGACCTCCGGAGGCGTCAGCGCCGGAGCGTTCGAGGTCGTGAAGATCGCGCTCGGTGGCGCGGATTCGATCCGGTTCGTGTCGGTCGCGATGCAACCCGGCCGCCCTCAGGCGTTCGGCACGCTCCCCGGGGGCGCGCTCTTCTTCGGGCTCCCGGGCAACCCGGTCGGTGTCGCCGTCTCGTTCGAGCTGTTCGTCCGGCCCGCGCTCCTCCTGTTGCAGGGGCGCGCCGGCCTCGATCGCCCCGTGCTGCGGCTCCCCGCAGCATCCGGGTGGCGCACTCCCCCGGCGCGGCGACAGTACGTGCCCGTGCGGGTGATCCGAGACGATCCAGCGCGGTGGACCGTCTCCACGGTCGTCGCCGAGGGCTCCGGCGCGCACCGCGCGGGCGCGCTCGGACGCGCCGACGCCTACGCGGTCGTCGAGCCCGGGTCACCCGATGTCGCGCCCGGCGACCTGGTCGACGTCATGCTGCTGTCATGACGGGGGTCGCTGCGATCGTTCTGGCCGGTGGACGCGGAAGCCGCATGGGCGGTATCGCGAAGCCTCTCCTGCACCTGGGCGGCTCGACCCTCCTGGGACGAGCGGTGGATGCAGCGCACGCGGTGGGCTGCGAGACGATCGTGATCGTCGGTCCGCGCGTCGAGGGTGTTCCCGGTGCGCGGTGGGCGCGCGAGGATCCGCCGTTCGGTGGTCCGGTCGCGGCGCTCGCCACCGCGCTGGAACTCGTCGCGGCCGAATGGGTGCTGGTGCTGCCGGCCGACCTCGTCTCGCCCAGGGAGGCGGCAGAGGCCTTGACGGGTGCGGGGCGCGACGGCAACGGCGTCTGCCTCGTCGACGACCAGGGGCGCGAGCAGTGGCTCACGGCCCTCTATCGCACCGCAGCGCTGAGTGAGCGGCTCGCGACGTTCGTCGACGGCGTCGAAGGCCTTCCGGCGCACCGCCTGGTGCACGGGCTGCGCGTGGGTCGCGTCGAGGCGGGAGCGGCGGCAGCGGCAGACGTGGATACGTGGGATCATCTGCGCGAGGCTCGGCGACGCGTCGCGCCCGGAACGGAGACCACCATGGCCGACTCGTCCTCCCGCACCCTCCCGCCCGAGGCGCTCGATGCCTGGGCCGCGGTGCTCCGCGACCGCTTCGACCTCTCCGAGGACGATCTGCCGATCTCGTTGATCCTCGATCTCGCCCGAGACGTGGCCAACGGCGTCGCCCGCCCCGCCGCCCCGTTCAGCGCGTACGTGGCAGGGCTCGTGGCCGGTCGCGCGGGCGGGTCGCCGGATCAGGTCCGTGAGGCGGTGGCCGAGATCACCCGGCTCGCCGCCGAGCACGGCGGCGACTGACCGTCAGACCGTGCGGCGCTCGATGCGGACGATGACCGACTTGGAGGTCGGGGTGCCGCTCGTGTCGGCGACCGAGTCGAGGGGCACGAGCACGTTCGTCTCGGGGTAGTACGCGGCGGCGTTGCCCCGGGGCGTGTCGTAGGCGATGACACGGAAAGCCTCGGCCCGACGCTCCTCGACGGTGCCGTCGCGGGCGGTCCACTCCGAGACGAGATCGACGATCTCGCCGTCGGCGAGTCGCTGCTCGGCGATGTCGTCGCGGTTCACGAAGACGACGCGGCGTCCGCCGTGCACGCCTCGATAGCGGTCGTCCTTGCCGTAGATCGTGGTGTTGTACTGGTCGTGCGACCGCAGGGTCTGCAGCAGCACCCGCCCCTCGGGGATCACCGGATACTCCAGCGGGTTCGCCGTGAAGTGGGCGAGGCCGTCGGGTGTGGCGAACGTGCGGTCGTCGCGGGGCCCGTTGGGAAGAACGAACGTGCGCCCCTTGGCGATGCGCGACTCGTAGTCGGCGAAACCCGGCACCACGCGGGAGATGTGATCCCGGATGAGCGTGTAGTCGTTCTCGAGACGCCGCCAGTCGGCGCGGGGCACATTGGGCGAATCGGCACGGTCGCCGAAGACGAGATCGCAGATCCGCGCGAGGATGGCGGGCTCCGACAGCAGATCGTCGGCCGGGGGGCGCAGGCGTCCGCGTGAGCCGTGCACGGCGCTCATGGAGTCCTCGACGGTGACGCGCTGTTCTCCCGTGCCCCGGACGTCTCGGTCGGTGCGCCCGAGGGTGGGGATGATGAGAGCCCGCTTACCGGTCACCGCGTGGGAGCGATTCAGCTTCGTCGAGACCTGCACCGTCAGGTCGACGGAGCGCATCGCCGCTTCCGTCACGAGGGTGTCGGGCGTCGCGCTGACGAAGTTGCCGCCCATCGCCATGAATACGCGGGCCTTCCCGTCGCGCATCGCCCGGATCGCCTCGACCGTGTCGTAGCCGTGCTCGCGCGGCGCGTAGAAGTCGAACTCCTCGTCGAGCGAGGCGAGGAAGCCCTCGTGCGGCTTCTCGTAGATGCCCATCGTGCGGTCGCCCTGCACGTTGGAGTGCCCTCGCACGGGGCACAGCCCGGCGCCGGCGCGCCCGAGGTTGCCCTGCATCAGAAGGAGGTTGACCACGTCGCGGAGGGTGGGAACGGAGTGCTTATGCTGGGTGAGTCCCATCGCCCAGCAGACGATGGTCGACGTCGAGCCGCGCACGATCTCGGCGATGCGGCGGAGCTCCTTCTCGGCGATCCCGGTCGCGGTCTCGAACTCGCCCCATGATGCATGCGCCATGGCGCGCTCGAAGTCGTCGAACCCGCTCGTGTGGCGCTCGATGAACGGGCGGTCGAGCACGCCGCCGCGCTCCCCCTCCACCTCGAACAGGTGCTTGGCGATGGCCTGGAACAGTGCCTGGTCTCCGCCGAGGCGGATCTGCACGAACTCGTCGGCGAGCTTCGTGCCGCCCAGCAGCACGCCACGAGGGGTCTGGGGGTTCTCGAAGCGCATGAGACCCGCCTCGGGCAGCGGGTTCACCGCGATGATCGTGGCGCCGTTCTGCTTCGCCTTCTCGAGCGCGCTGAGCATTCGAGGGTGGTTCGTACCGGGGTTCTGGCCGGCGACGATGAGCAGGTCGGCGCGGTGGATGTCGTCGAGCGAGACCGTCCCCTTGCCGATCCCGATCGTCTCCACGAGCGCGGAACCGCTGGACTCGTGGCACATGTTCGAGCAGTCGGGCAGGTTGTTGGTGCCGGTTCCCCGCACCAGGAGCTGATAGAGGAACGCCGCCTCGTTCGACGTCCGGCCCGAGGTGTAGAAGATCGCCTCGTTCGGATCGTCGAGCGCGCGGAGGGCGTCTGCGACGGTGCGCAGCGCGTCGTCCCACGAGATGGGGCGGTAGTGCGACGCGCCCTCGTCGAGGAACATCGGTTCGGTGAGTCGTCCCTGCTGCCCGAGCCACCAGTCGTCGTGCTCGGAGAGTTCGGCGACGGAGTGCTTCGCGAAGAACGCGGCGTCGACGCGCCTGACCGTCGCCTCCTCGGCGACCGCCTTCGCCCCGTTCTCGCAGAACTCGGCGATGTGGCGCTTGTCCTCCTCGGGCCAGGCGCAGCCGGGGCAGTCGAACCCGTCCTTCTGGTTGACGCGGAGAAGCGTCTGCGCCGAGCGCGTGACGCCCATCTGGTCGACCGAGATCTTCAGGGCGTGGAGGACGGCCGGGACTCCCACGGCTACCTTCTTGCGGGAGCCGACGGTGACGTCGGTTTCGTCGATGTCGTGTGCGGGGGGCTTCGTCGCCATGCCCTGAGCTTACCTACGTCCAGAGGGAAAAGGTCAGCCGGCGACTTCCTGGTAGGCCGCGAACAGGAGAGACTCGTCGGGCGCCTGCAGCACGGTCGGGCGAGCGAGGTCGTCCAGCACGATGAATCGCAGCATCCCGCCGCGGCTCTTCTTGTCGCGCTGGATCGTCGAGAGCAGCTGCGGCCACGCACCCGGTCGGTAGCTGACGGGGAGCCCCAGAGCGCCGAGCACGTCGCGGTGGCGTTGGGCGACGGCATCCGGGAGACGCCCAGCCAGGCGCGACAGTTCCGCGGCGAACACCATGCCCACGGAGATCGCCGCGCCGTGACGCCAGCGGTAGCGCTCGGCGTGCTCGATGGCGTGCCCCACGGTGTGTCCGTAGTTGAGCACTTCGCGCAGCCCCGCTTCTCGAAGATCCTCGCCGACGACCCGCGCCTTCATGTCGATGGCCAGCTCGATGCACCGGCGGAACGCGTCGCCGCGGGTGTCGACGACGCCCTCGGGATCGGCCTCGATGAGGTCGAGGATCTCGGGGTGCCAGATGAAGCCCGCCTTCACGACCTCGGCGAAGCCGGCGGTCGCCTCATTGCGCGAGAGCGAATCGAGCAGATCGAGGTCGCAGACGACGGCGCGCGGCGGCCAGAACGACCCCACGAGGTTCTTGCCCTCGGCGGTGTTGACCCCGGTCTTGCCGCCGACGGCCGCATCGACCATGGCCAGGACGGTCGTCGGCACCTGCACGACGGACACGCCGCGGAGCCACGTCGCCGCCACGAAGCCGGCGAGGTCGGTGACCGAGCCTCCGCCGAAGCCCACGACGACGTCGGTGCGGGTGAAGTCCGACTTCCCGAGGATCTGCCAGCAGAACGCAGCAACCTCGATGCGCTTGCCCTGCTCCGCATCGGGGATCTCCGCCAGCAGCACCTCGCG
Organism: Microbacterium sp. AG1240; assembly: GCF_003635115.1. GTDB lineage: Bacteria > Actinomycetota > Actinomycetes > Actinomycetales > Microbacteriaceae > Microbacterium. Next base: position 1,619,233 of record NZ_RBXJ01000001.1, on the reverse strand, counting down.
GTCTCCGACGAGCTGCTGGCGCAGCTCCTCCGCCTTCTCGGCGAGCGTCGGTGCGTGGATGATGAGCACCTTGCGGGCGTCGGGCGGGAGCACGTCGCCGAGGCCCGACAGGATGCCGCGGCCGATGGTGACGTCGTAGGGGGCGTCGCCGGTGACGGAGATCGTGGTGAGGTCGGTCATGCGTGCTCCTCGGTGGGGGTGGGGGTCCGTGCCCAGGTCGCGATCGCGTCGACGACCGCCTGCAGGGGGCCCGAACTCGTGTCGAAGGTGGCGTCGGCCACCTCCTCGTACAGGGGACGGCGCTCGGCGTAGATCGCCGTCCAGCGTCGCATGGCGTCGTCGCCCGCCAGCAGCGGACGGGAGTCGTCGCGCAGGCGCGCGGCCACCACCCGCGGCTGGACGGTCAGGAGCACCACGCGGTGCGCGCGGAGGTCGTTGCGCGTCTCGGGGTCGAGGATCGCTCCCCCGCCGAGGGAGACCACCCCACCGGCCACGAGGGACGCGCGCACGGCATCGCGCTCGACCCGGCGGAAGTGCCCTTCGCCGTGTTCGGCGAAGATCTGCGGAATCGGGCCGTGCTCGCGCACGAGGACGATGTCGGTGTCGGTGAACGTGGTGCCGAGGGCCTTGGCGACCCTCCGGCCGACGCTCGTCTTTCCGGCCCCCATCGGACCGATCAGAACGAGCGCCTCAGCCGACGAGGTCATGCGCGGCCAGCGACGCGTCGCTGTCGGCGGTGGTGCGGAGGGTCGTCGGCAGGTGGGCGAGGTAGGTCTCGATGTTGCGGCGGGTCTCGCCGACGCTGTCGCCGCCGAACTTCTCGAGAACGACGTCGACGAGCACGATCGCGGTCATCGCCTCGGCGACCACGCCGGCGGCCGGGACGGCGCAGACGTCGGAGCGCTGGTGGTGCGCGGCCGCGGTCTCGCCCGTGGCGACGTCGACGGTGCGCAGGGCCCGGGGCACCGTGGCGATGGGCTTCATGCCGGCACGGACGCGCAGCACGGTGCCGGTGGACATGCCGCCCTCGGTTCCGCCGGCGCGATCGGTCGACCGGGTGATCCCGTCGTCGGTGGTGAAGAGCTCGTCGTGCGCCTCGGATCCGCGGCGCGTCGTGGTGAGGAAGCCGTCGCCGACCTCGACGCCCTTGATCGCCTGGATGCTCATGAGCGCCTGGGCGAGCTTGCCGTCGAGGCGGCGGTCCCAGTGCACGTGCGATCCGACCCCGGGCGGCAGGCCGTAGGCGAGCACCTCCACGATGCCGCCGAGCGTGTCGCCGTCCTTCTTCGCGGCGTCGACCTCGGCGACCATGCGCTCGCTGGTCGCCGGGTCGAAGCAGCGCAACGGGTCGGCATCCAGCGCGTCGACGTCGTCGGGGGCCGGGAACGCCGCCCCTTCCGGAACGGCGACGGTGCCGATCGAGACGGTGTGACTGACGAGCCGGATACCCAACTCCGACAGGAAGGCGCGGGCGAGGGCGCCGAGCGCGACGCGGGCGGCGGTCTCCCGGGCGCTGGCGCGCTCGAGGATCGGTCGGGCCTCGTCGAAGTCGTACTTCTGCATGCCCACCAGGTCGGCGTGACCGGGGCGAGGACGGGTGAGTGCGGCGCCGCGGCCGCGGGACTTCTCGGTCAGGTCGACCGGCTCCGGGTTCATCACCTCGACCCACTTGGGCCATTCGGTGTTGCCGATGCGCAGGGCGATCGGGCTGCCGAGGCTGAGGCCGTGCACGACGCCCGACGAGATGTTCAGCTCGTCTTCCTCGAACTTCATGCGCGAGCCGCGGCCGTAGCCGAGCTTGCGGCGTGCGAGGTCGGCGCGGATGGCGGCGAGCGAGATGGGGACGCCGGAGGGCAGACCCTCCATGATGGCGACGAGTTCGGGGCCGTGCGATTCGCCGGCAGTGAGCACGCGGAGCATTCGTCTAGTCTCCCATGACCGCTTCACGCATCGCCGCCAGCACCCGGGGCTCGTCGGTCAGCTCGGTCCCGGTCGAGCCGGAGACGAACACGCGCACCTGCAGGACGGCCTGGTGCAGCAGCATCCCGAGTCCCGAGATCGCGAGGCCGCCGCCCCGCTCCCATGCCGTGGCGAGCGGCGTCGGCCATGAGCCGTACACGACGTCGACGAGCAGCCCGCCGAGCGCGGCGAACGGCCGGGCGCTCTCACCGATGTCTGTGCCGCCCGGGAGCGCCGCGACGGTCACGGTGGCGTCCGGCGCGGGAGCCCGTGTGAAACCCGCGGGCTCGACGTCGACGCCGAGCGCTTCGCCCAGGGCGACGAGGGGGGCCGCAGCCTCGGGCCGACGGGCGATCACGTCGACCCGACGCGCGCCGAGCTCCGCCAGCGCGACCAGAGCCGATCCCGCCGTGGCGCCGGCGCCGAGGATGCGCCCGTACGGCACCTCGTCGACGCCCTGCTCCTGGATGGTTGCGACCAGTCCCCCGACGTCGGTGTTGAAGCCGTGCGGGCCGCCCTCGGTGAGCAGCAGGGTGTTCACCGCTCCCGTCAGGCGTGCGCGCTCGTCCAGGGAGCGAGCGGATGCTGCAGCAGCGCGCTTGAGCGGCATCGTGAGCGAGAGCCCGCGCCAGCCGTCGTCGAGACCGGCGAGGACGTCGTCGAACGACGCCTCGTCGACCTGCCGTCGGTCGTACTCCCAGTCGAGACCGAGCACGCGGTATGCCGCCGCGTGCAGGCGCGGCGACATGCTGTGGGCGACCGGGTCACCCCACACCGCGAGCTTCGTGCCGGTCAGCATCCCGAGTCTGGGTTGTCGCGGCACCACTGGATCCACTGGTTGACGCCCGCCTGGTGCTCGGCATAGGTCGTCGTGAACAGCGTCTCCCCCGTGTCGAGGTTGACCGTCACGAAGTACAGCCACGGCCCGGGCTCGGGGTTGAGCGCCGCTTGGATCGCGAGGTCGCCGGGGTTGGAGATCGGCCCGATGGGGAGCCCCGCGTTCACGTACGTGTTCCACGGGTTCGGGTCGTTGAGGGCCTCCTCCGAGGAGCTGGCCGTACCCGCGTGCAGTTCGCCGTACCCGTACTGGGCGGTGGAGTCCATCTGCAGCTTGCCGAACGTCTCCTGGTTGGCGGGGTCGAGACGGTTCTCGATGACACGCGAGACCTTGAAGAAGTCGGCCTGGAAGCGAGCCTCGCGCTGGATGATCGACGCGATGGTCAGCACCCGATTGCGGTCCGCCTCCGCGACTCCGGCCTCGTCGAGAGCCTGCTTGGCGCGGTCGACCATCTGGGTGATGGCCGCCGACGCCGTCGTACCGGGGTCGAACGTGTAGGTCGCCGGGAACAACCACCCGTCGAGGTTGGTCGCAGAGATGCCGTAGACGGCCGGGTCGGCCGTCGCCGCCTCCAGATCGGCCAGCGGAATCTCGGTGAGGTCGGCGGTCCGTGCGATGGTCTGCTGCACCGTGAGCCCCTCGGGCACCGTCACGGTGTTGGTGAGGTGGTTCTCCGGATTGCGGAAGGCCGCGAGCACGGCGTCGGACGACATCTGCTGCTGGAAGCGGAAGACGCCCGGTTGGAAGGTGAAGGCGGTCGATGTATCGATCAGGTAGTCGTAGAACGACGTCGGCGCCTTGGTCACGCCGGCGTCGTACAGCTTCTGCGAGACCTGAGGTCCTGCATCGCCGCTGACGATCGTGATCGTCGCCTCGCCCTGCGCGAGGCCGGGTTCGAAGTCCTCGCGCTGGTCGGGCGCGAACATCCCCTGGATCTGGGCGCCGAAGGTGTTCACGGCCCAGAACCCGCCGAGGGTGATGCCGCCGATGATGATCACGACGATCGCGAGGGCGATCCAGCCTCCGATCCGGCGCTTACGGCGCTCCTTCGGTGGCGGCGTCGACCCCAGCTCGTCGGTGCTGCGGCGACCGGTGAACAGGTCGTCGAGGGTCCCCGCTGCGGGTGGCGATCCTGCTCTGCCCGCCTCGGGGCGCGGGAGCGGCGGCGCGGGACGCGTCTGGGTCTGCGTTCCCGTCGATCGTCCGTGATCGTCGGGCTGGGCGGCCGCGCGAGGAGCCGCCATCGGCTGCGCCGGCGGGCGGGTGATCGGGGGGTGAGCGTCGGTGGGCCCGGTATCCGCTCGCGCAGCGCGAGCGGCGCGACGCGATGTCGGAGCGCCGTCGGCGGCGGAGGCACCGCCCTGATCGCGGCGCGGGTCGGGCAGTTTTCCATACAGATCGGCGAGCGGATCGTCGAACGGGGAGGAATTGTCGGGCATGTCAGGCGGGCTCCTGTCCCGAAGCTACGGCGGTTCCGGCCGGGTTGCCGGACTGTCTCTCGACATCGAGCGCCTGTTGCAGAAGGACAACGGCGGCGACCTGGTCGACAATGCTACGAGACTTTCGCTGAGAACGCCCAGACCGTCGGAGCGCATCGTGCGCGGTGACGGTGCTGAGCCGCTCGTCGATGAGACGTATCGGGACGGCGCACGCGGCCGCGAGCTCATCGGCGAACGCCCGCGCATCCGCCGTCGACGCCGTCTCTCCGCCGCTCAGACTGACAGGGAGGCCGACGAGGATCTCGATCGCGTCGTACTCGCTCGCGATCGCCACGATCCGGGCGATGGGGGTGCCGACGCGCGCCACGGTCTCGACGGGCACCGCGAGGAGCGCGTCGGGATCGCTGCGCGCAACGCCGACCCTCGCGCGGCCGACATCGACCCCGAGGCGCACGCCGCGACGCAAGGTCACGCGGCGGTCGTCCTCACCGCCGCCACGATGGCGTCCAGGGCGCCCGGCAATGCCGCAGCATCCGTTCCACCGCCCTGAGCGACGTCGTCGCGACCGCCGCCGCCACCGCCGAGCGCCGCTGCGGCCGCCTTCGCCAGGGCGCCGGCCTTGACCCCGCGGGCGCGGGCGGCGTCGTTCGTCGCCACCACGACGGCGACACGATCGCCGACCACCGCGCCGAGTGCGGCCACCGCGGGCTCCGAGCCCAAGCGGTCTCGTACCTGCAGGGCCAGCGAGCGGACATCGTCGGCGGTCGCGGCCGTGCCGAGCGACTGTGCGACGACGCGGACGGAGCCCGCGGCGACAGCCGTGTCGACCAGCTGCGGCAGGCGATCGGCGAGGGCTCGCGACTCGAAGGCGGCGATCTTCTTCTCGGCCGCCTTGAGGCTCGCCGCCAGCTCCGCGATCTTCGCGGGCAGCTGGTCGCGCGGAGTCTTCAGCGAACCGGTCAGCTGCGAGACGATCGCACGCTCGGCCGCGAGCTCCCGGAAGGCGTCCTGCCCGACGAGGGCCTCGACACGCCGGTTGGACGCGCCCACCGACGACTCGCCGACGAGGTTGATGAGGCCGACCTCCGCACTGGATCCGACGTGCGTGCCGGCGCAGAGCTCGCGCGACCAGGGGCCGCCGATGTCGACCATCCGCACGGTCTGACCGTACTTCTCGCCGAACAGCGCCATGGCGCCGGCCTCCTTCGCCTCGTCGAGCGACATCACGCGAGTGGTGACCTCGAGGTTGTCGCGCACGGCGTTGTTGGCGATCTCCTCGATCTCCGAACGGGTCTCGGGCGACAGGGACTGACCCCAGTTGAAGTCGAAGCGCAGGTATCCGGCACGGTTCAGCGAGCCCGACTGGGTCGCGCTCTTGCCGAGCGTGTCGCGGAGGGCCGCGTGGACGAGGTGCGTGGCCGAGTGCGCCTGACGCGCGGCGCGCCGGTTCGCGGCGTCGACGACACTGGTCGCGGGCTGCCCCGTGGCGACCTCTCCGACCGTCACCTCGACGGTGTGGCTCACCAGACCCGGCACCGGCTTCTGCACGTCGATCACGTCGAGCTCGTACCCGGGTCCGACGATGACGCCCTTGTCGGCGACCTGACCGCCCGACTCCGCGTACAGCGCGGTCTCGGCGAGGATGACCTCGGCGATCTGGCCCTCGCGGGCTCGGTCGACCGACACCCCGTCGACGAGCACGCCGAGGATCGTCGAGGGCGTCTGCAGGTCGGTGTAGCCCGTGAAGACGGTCTCCCCGAGAGCGCGGAAGTCGCGGTAGACCGTGTGGTCGGCGATCGCGCGGCGGCGCGACTTGGCGTCGTCCTTCGCGCGCTGACGCTGCTCCTGCATGAGCGCGTCGAACGCGGCGCGGTCGACCGTCAGGCCGGCCTCCTCGGCGACCTCGAGCGTGAGGTCGACGGGGAACCCGTAGGTGTCGTGCAGCAGGAACGCCTCGGATCCGGTGATGGCCGAACCGCCCGCATCCTTCGTCTGAGAGACCGCGAGGTCGAGGATGGTCGACCCCGAGGCGAGCGTGCGCAGGAAGGTCTCCTCCTCGGCGTAGGCGTAGGGCGCGATACGCGACCAGTCGTCGGAGACGATCGGGTAGGCGTCTTTCATCGCGTCGCGCGACGCGGCGAACAGCTCGGGGAAGGTCGCACCCTCCACGCCCAGGAGGCGCATGGAGCGCACGGAGCGGCGCATGAGGCGGCGGAGGATGTAGCCGCGCCCCTCGTTCGAGGGCGTGACGCCGTCGGAGAGCAGCATGAGCGAGGAGCGCACGTGGTCGGCGATGACGCGGAAGCGCACGTCGTCCTCGTGCACCGCGCCGTACTTCCGGCCCGACAGCTCGACCGCGCGGTCGAGCACCGGGCGCACCTGGTCGATCTCGTACATGTTCTCGACGCCCTGCTTGATGAAGGCGACCCGCTCGAGACCCATACCGGTGTCGATGTTCTTCTTCGGCAGCTCGCCCACGACATCGAAGTCGACCTTCGAGCGCACGTTGTTGATCGCGTACTGCATGAAGACGAGGTTCCAGATCTCGGTGAACCTGTTGTCATCGGCGACAGGGCCGCCGTCGCGGCCGTACTTGGGCCCGCGGTCGAAGTAGATCTCTGAGCAGGGTCCGGCAGGTCCGGGCTGGCCGGTGGTCCAGTAGTTGTCTTCGCGACCGAGACGCTGGATGCGCGACGCGGGAAGCCCCGCCACCTTCTGCCAGAGCGCGGCGGCCTCGTCGTCGTCCTCGTAGACGGTGACCCACAGGTCGCGTTCGGCGAACCCGAGGCCGCCGTCGGACTCGGCGGAGGTCAGCAGCTCCCACGCGTAGGAGATCGCACCCTCCTTGAAGTAGTCGCCGAACGACCAGTTGCCCATCATCTGGAAGAAGGTGCCGTGCCGAGCGGTCTTGCCGACCTCTTCGATGTCGTTGGTGCGGATGCACTTCTGCACGTCGGCGGCCCGCGGGTAGGGCGCCGGCACGACGCCGGTGAGGTAGGGGATGAACGGCACCATGCCGGCGATCGTGAAGAGGATCGACGGGTCGTCGCTGACCAGGGAGGCCGACGGGACGATGGTGTGGTCGTTCTTCTCGAAGTAGTCGAGATAGCGCTGAGCGATGTCGGCGGTCTTCATGGGATGGGGTCTCCGGAGGGCAGGATCGTGCGCGCCCGAGAGGGGCGTCGGCGGCGACGGTTCAGTCGGTGAGCTTGGCGGTGGCGTTCTTCGCGGACTCGGCCGCGTCGGAGGCCGCATCCTTGGCCTCGGCGACGAGGTCGACCAGCTGTGCTTCCTGGTCGCGGTACGCGTCGCCGATGCGATCGGTGAATTCACCGATGCGGGCGTCCACCTGCGAGAGCAGCTCGTGACCGCGCGGATCCTTGTTCACCAGATGTGCGACGACGAAGCCGCCGGCGATGCCCAGCACGAACCAGACGAAGGTCTTCATGTCACCACTTCCTTGCGAGGGCCGCGAGCACGGCGCTCTTTTCATCGTAGTGCGCAGACGCGGAAGGGCGCCGGGGTGATCCCCGACGCCCTTCTGAGCGAAAACGCTGCGTGGCGCTGAGCGCGCCGTACTTCGAGGCGCTTAGCGCGCCGCGTAGTACTCGACGACGAGCTGCACGTCGCACGTGACGGGCACCTCGGCACGCTTCGGACGACGCACGAGGCGCGACTGCAGCGTGGTGAGGTCGACCTCGATGTACCCCGGAACCAGGGGCAGCACCTCGGCGTGACCGCCGGCGGCTGCGACCTGGAAGGGCTCGAGGCCTTCGCTCTTGGTCTTGACGTGGATGAGCTGACCCGGCTTCACGCGGAACGACGGGCGGTCGACCGTCTGACCGTCGACCAGGATGTGGCGGTGCACCACGAGCTGGCGTGCCTGCGCCGTGGTGCGGGCGAAGCCCGAACGCAGGACGAGGGCGTCCAGACGCATCTCGAGGAGCTCGACGAGGTTCTCACCGGTCAGGCCCTGGGTGCGGCGCGCCTCGTTGAAGGCGTTGCGCATCTGCTTCTCGCGGATGCCGTACTGCTCGCGAAGACGCTGCTTCTCGCGGAGGCGGACGGCGTAGTCGCTGTCGGTCTTGCGCTTGGTGCGGCCGTGCTCGCCGGGAGCGTAGGGACGCTTCTCGAGGTAGCGGGCGGCCTTCGGGGTGAGCGCGATACCGAGCGCTCGGGACATACGGACCTTGCGGCGGTCCTGGGACTTCGTAGGCACGAAGAACTCCTTCTGGGACGTGGCCGCGCATCTCGCGGCTCACGGACGTATCACCCGCTCCCGCCCTGCCGGTGCGCACGTCGGGGCGTACCTGCAGGTCATGAAGGAAGAAGGGGATGCCCGAAAACGGTGTTTCGAGCCGATCAAGCCTAACAGACGGGGCTGTGGCGCCCTTCCCGCCTCACTCCCCGTCGACGATGCGGCGGATCTTGGCCAGGCGTGCGGAGATGTCGCGCTCCTGCCCGTGCGTGGTCGGGTCGTAGTAGCGACGCCCGCGCAGCTCGTCGGGCAGGTATTGCTGGGTCACGATGCCGATGTCGCTGTCGTGGGGGTAGAGGTAGCCCTTGCCGTGGCCCAGACGCTTCGCGCCCGGGTAGTGCGCGTCGCGCAGATGCGGGGGCACGCGGCCGAAGCCGCCGGCGCGCACATCTGCGATCGCGCTGTTGATCGCGTTGTAGGCCGCGTTCGACTTCGCCGTCGTCGCGAGGTAGGCGGTGGCTTCGGCCAGGGGTATGCGCCCCTCCGGCATGCCGATGAAGGCGACGGCGTCGGCGGCGGCGATCGCGATCTGCAGGGCCTGCGGGTCGGCGAGGCCGATGTCTTCCGCGGCGGAGATGACCAGACGGCGCGCGATGAAACGGGGGTCCTCCCCCGCCTCGACCATCCGCGCGAGGTAGTGCATCGCGGCATCGACATCTGACCCGCGGATCGACTTGATGAAGGCGCTGATCACGTCGTAGTGCTCGTCGCCCTGACGGTCGTAGCGGAGGAGCGCCCGGTCGACGGCTTGAGCGATGTGGTCGGCGGTGATGGCGGGTTCGGCGTCGTCGGTGTCGAGGGCGACGGATGCTGCCGCCTCGAGCGCGGTGAGCGCGCGTCGAGCGTCGCCCGATGCCAGACGCACGAGGGCGCTGCGCGCGTCGTCGTCGAGCACCACGGAGCCCGCGAGCCCCCGAGGGTCGCTCACCGCCCGATCGACGAGCCCCGCGAGGTCGTCGTCTTCGAGCGGTCGGAGGGTGAGCAGGAGCGATCGGGAGAGCAACGGCGAGATGACGGAGAACGACGGATTCTCTGTCGTCGCCGCGATCAGAACGACCCAGCCGTTCTCGACGCCGGGGAGCAGGGCGTCCTGCTGCGCCTTGGTGAAGCGGTGGATCTCGTCGAGGAAGAGGATCGTCGACGAGTCGTAGAGGTCGCGTTGGGTCAGGGCCTCCTGCATGACCTCGCGCACGTCTTTCACGCCCGCCGTCACCGCGGACAGCTCGACGAAGCGGCGACCCGACGATCGGGCGATCGCCTGGGCGAGCGTGGTCTTGCCGGTGCCCGGAGGACCCCACAGGATCACCGAGGCCGCGGTGCCCGGGCTCGACGCATCCGAGGAGGCCAGTGTGACGAGGGGCGAGCCGGGTCGAAGAAGGTGGCCCTGTCCGGCGACCTCATCGAGGCTCGTCGGTCGCATCCGCACCGCCAACGGCGTCTGCCCGGGGAACAGGGCGGCGGAGGGAGTCACGGGAACAGGCTAATCGCGACAGACGACATCGGATCCGCGGGCGTTTGGTGCGCCGCATCCGGCCTGCGTAGGATTTCTCGCGCCCGGACGCACCGGACGGAGGAGGCCCGCGTGGCGACAGGTGGCAAGGACCGAAGCGCGAAAGCGGCTCGCGAGCGCGCGAGGATCTACCAGGCCCGCCAGGAGCTGCACACGGCGCAGAAGCGGCGGCGCACGCGCGACAACCTGATCGCCGGTATCGCCGGCGCGGTCATCGTGCTCGCCGCCATCGGCGCGCAGGTCGCCTACTTCACCGCCGGTCCGGGAGCACCCGAACCCGCCGCCTCGAGTGAGCCGACACCCTCGACGAGCACGGCGCCCGGCACGGGGTCGACCTCGACACCGGCGCCGGATGCGACGGAGCCCGCCGCCACACCTACGCCCTGATCCTGCGAGCGTCTGCCGCTCGTACTAGGCTCGGGTCCGTCCATGCACGCCTACGGCGCGAGCCGCGATGAGGGTAACAACACGTGACTGCTGGCGCAGACCTCCCCGAAACACCTCCGACCCCGTGGGGTCGCGTCGAAGAAGACGGAACCGTATCGGTTCGAGAATCCGACGGCTGGCGTGTGGTCGGCCAGTATCCCGATGGCACCGCCGAAGAAGCGCTCGCCTACTACGAGCGCAAGTTCGCCGATCTTGCCGGCGAGGTGACGCTCCTCGAGGTGCGGCATCGCCGTGCGGGTGCATCGGCCTCCGATCTGCGCAGCACGGCGTCGACGCTGCGCGGCCGGATCGAGGGCGCCTCGGCGGTCGGCGACCTCGCCGCGCTGCTCACGCGGCTCGAGACGCTCACGGGCGCTCTCGCCGAGGCGACCGAGACCGAGGCCGCCGCCGCGAAGGAAGCCGTCGACGAGGCGGTGCGCGAGCGCACGGCGCTGGTCGAGCGCGCTGAGGCGCTCGCCGCCCGCGACCCGAAGACGGTGCAGTGGAAGCAGGCCTCCGCCGACATGACGGCCCTGTTCGACCAGTGGCAGAGCCACCAGCAGAACGGTCCGCGGCTCCCGAAGTCGCTCGCGCAGCAGCTGTGGCGCCGTTTCCGCGACGCCCGCGGCACCGTCGATCGCCACCGCCGCGAGTTCTACGCCGAGCTCGATGAGACGCAGAAGACCGCCCGCGACGCCAAGACGCGCCTCGTCGAGCGTGCCGAGGCACTCGCTCCCCGGGGCGAGGACGGCATCGGCTCGTACCGCGATCTGCTGGACCAGTGGAAGGCCGCCGGCCGCGCCGGCAAGAAGGTCGACGACGCCCTCTGGGCTCGTTTCAAGGCGGCGGGCGATGCCCTCTACTCCGCACGCACCGAGCGCGAGGCGGCCGAGGTCGAAGACTCCCGCGAGAAGATCGAGCAGAAGAAGGCGCTCCTCGTCCAGGCTGCACCGATCGTCGACGAGCGCGATCTCGCGCGAGCCCGTGCCTCGCTCACCGCGATCCAGCGCACGTGGGACGAGATCGGCCGCATCTTCCCGCGAGACCAGGAGCGCGTCCTCGACGACGAGCTCCGCAAGATCGAGCAGAGCGTGCGCACACGCGAAGACGCCGAGTGGAAGAGCAACAACCCCGAGACGAAGGCGCGCACGAACGATATGACGCGCCAGCTCACCGATGCGATCGACAAGCTCGAGGCGGAGGTGTCGGAGGCGAACGCGCGCGGTGACAAGCGCGCGGCGGCGAAGGCTTCCGAGGCCCTCGAAGCGCGTCGCGCGTGGTTGCGGGCCGTCGGAGGCTGAGTCCTCCCCCGGGCAGGTCGCCCGGGCTGTTCTCCACAACTGTCTCCGATCCCGAGCGCAGCGCCCGAGAGGGCGGCAGACTGCGAGGATGCCCTCCCCGTTTGTGTACCTCCCGGGCGCTCGACTGACGGAGGCGGAGCTCACGGCGGCGTGCCTCGACGGACACCTCGTCGCGCTCGGTGACGGCTACATTCCCGCTGACGTCGTCGAGAGCACGATGCTGCGGGCGGCCTCGGTCGCGAACCTGCTCGGCGCCACGCTCGCAGCCACCCACGAGAGCGCGGCGTGGATCCTCGGGCTGCTCGATGAACCACCGGCACGCCACCGCGTCCAGCGCGCGGTCGGCAAACGCCTGCATCACGTCGTCTCGCGAAGGCTGGTCTACCGCGACCCGCTGATCGAGAGTTCCGATCTGCTCCGCATCGCGGACGTTCGTGTGAGCACCCCGGCGCGCACGCTCGTCGATCTCGCACGCAGCCCCGACGCGACGAGCCGCGATCTCGCGCGTCACTGGGCGCGGGAACGGCCCGGAGAAGCCCACGAGGCCGTGGCGTGGCTCGACCGGCACCGCAGCATCCCCCATAAGAGGGGCGCACGGAAGCTGCTGGTCTCGGTCAGGACGTCGTGACGCGGTAGACGTCGTAGACCGCGTCGATACGACGTACCGCGTTGAGGACGCGGTCGAGGTGCACGGTGTCGCCCATCTCGAAGACGAAGCGGCTCAGCGCGAGACGGTCGTTCGTGGTCGACACGGTGGCCGACAGGATGTTGACATGGTGCTCGCTGAGCACCCGGGTGACGTCGCTCAGCAGCGCCGAGCGATCGAGCGCCTCCACCTGGATCTGCACGAGGAAGACGCTCTTCGACGTGGGCGCCCACTCGACCTCGATGATGCGCTCGGGATCGTTGCGGAGAGCCGTGACGTTCGTGCAGTCGGTGCGGTGCACCGAGACGCCGCTCCCCCGCGTGACGAAGCCGATGACCTCGTCGCCGGGCACCGGGGTGCAGCACTTCGCGAGCTTCACGAGGATGTCGGGGGCGCCGCGCACCAGCACGCCGGAATCGCCGCCGCGCGGCGCGTGGCTGCGGCCCACGTGCGGGATGTCGATCGGGCCCGTGGACGTGTCACCGGCGCTGACGAGCGCGGTGACCTTCTCGATGACCGATTGCGTCGAGACGTTGCCCTCACCCACCGCGGCGTACAGCGCCGAGACGTCTTCGTACTTGAGCTGGTGGGCGACCTCGGAGAACGAGTCCTGGTTCATCAGGCGCTGGAGCGGCAGGTTCTGCCGACGCATAGCGCGCGCGATGGCGTCTTTACCCTGCTCGATGGCCTCCTCGCGGCGCTCCTTCGTGAACCACCCGCGGATCTTGTTCCGGGCGCGCGTGCTGCGCACGAAACCGAGCCAGTCCTGGCTGGGGCCGGCGTCGGGGTTCTTCGAGGTGAAGACCTCGACGACGTCACCGCTCTTGAGCTCGGATTCCAGCGGCACGAGGCGGCCGTTGACCTTCGCACCCATGGTGCGGTGACCGATCTCGGTGTGGACGGCGTAGGCGAAGTCGACCGGGGTGGCGCCGGCGGGCAGGCCCACCACGCGTCCCTTCGGCGTGAAGACGTAGACCTCTTTCGCGCCGATCTCGAATCGCAGCGAATCAAGGAACTCGCTCGGGTCGGCGGTCTCGGCCTGCCAGTCGGAGATGTGCGCGAGCCAGGCCATGTCGGCGTCGAGCGACTTCGAGTCGGCCTTGCCTCCGGCCATCCGTTCCTTGTACTTCCAGTGCGCCGCGACGCCGTACTCCGCCTGGTGGTGCATCTCGTTCGTGCGGATCTGCAACTCGACGGTGCGTCCTGACGGCCCGATGACGGTGGTGTGGAGCGACTGGTAGAGGTTGAACTTCGGCGTGGCGATGTAGTCCTTGAAGCGCCCCGGAAGCGGGGTCCACCGCGCGTGGATCGCCCCGAGCACCGCGTAGCAGTCGCGCACGGTGCCCACGAGGATGCGGATGCCGATGAGATCGTAGATGTCGTCGAACTCGCGGCCTCGGACGACCATCTTCTGGTAAACGGAGTAGAGCTGCTTGGGGCGCCCCATCACGCGACCGCGGATGCGGAGCTCGCGGAGGTCGGCGTCGACGGCGGCGATCACGTTCTGCACGTACTGCTCGCGCTGTGGAGTGCGCTGCTTCACGAGGCTGTCGATCTCGGCGTACAGCTTGGGATGGAGCACCGCGAAGGAGAGGTCTTCGAGCTCGGACTTGATCGCCTGGATACCGAGGCGGTTGGCCAGCGGCGCGTAGATCTCGAGCGTCTCGGTGGCCTTCTTCGCCGCCTTCTCGGGCGGCACGAAGCCCCACGTCCGGGCGTTGTGCAGGCGATCGGCGAGCTTGATCAGGAGCACCCGGATATCGCGCGACATCGCGACGATCATCTTGCGGACGGTCTCGGCCTGAGCGCTCTCGCCGTACTTGACCTTGTCGAGCTTCGTGACGCCGTCGACGAGCATCGCGACCTCGTCGCCGAAGTCGGCGGCCAGTTCGTCGAGCGGATACCCCGTGTCTTCCACGGTGTCGTGCAGCAGCGCCGCCGCGATGGCGCGGGGTCCGAGGCCGAGATCGGCGAGGATCTGCGCGACGGCCAGCGGGTGCGTGATGTACGGCTCGCCGCTCTGCCGCTTCTGTTCGCGATGCGCTTTCTCGGCGACCGTGTACGCCCGGGTGATGATCCCGAGATCGCCCTTGGGATGGTGCGTGCGAACCGTCTGGACGAGCTTGTCGACGTCGTCGCGCCGTGCGGCGCGCGAGAAGATGCGCGGTACGAGCCGGCGCAGACTGGAGGTCTGCGCGGCAGGAGGAACGATCTCGGTCACCCGGTCACCTCCACCTGTCGACGAATCTCACAATCCTACGCCGCGCTCAGCCGGTGATCGTCGCTCAGGCCGGCACGCGAGCGAGCTCGCGCGCAGCCAGGATGCGCTCGTCGCGCGCCTTGATGGCCGGTTCGTTCTCGCGCATGAGCGAGAAGAGCGGGGCGGCGACGAACAGCGTCGAGTAGGCGGCGACGATCGTTCCGACGAAGATCGACAGCGAGATGTCGCTCAGGGTGCGCGCACCGAGCCAGATGGCGCCGATGAACAGGATCGCCCCGACCGGCAGGATCGCCACGACGGTGGTGTTGATCGACCGGATGAGGGTCTGGTTCACCGCGAGGTTCACCGACTCGCCGAACGTGCGGCCCGATATCTCGCCGTCCTCCCGGGTGTTCTCCCGGACCTTGTCGAAGACGACGGTGGTGTCGTACAGCGAGTACGAGAGGATCGTGAGGAAGCCGATCACCGCCGCCGGCGAGATCTCGAAACCGGCGAGGGCGTAGATGCCGATCGTGATGACGAGCACGTCGACCAGGCCGATGATGGCGGCCACCGACATCTTCCACGTGCGGAAGTACAGCGCGAGGATGATGAACGTCAGCGCGAGGAAGATCGCGAGACCCCAGAGCGACTGGCGGGTGACGTCGGCGCCCCAGCTGGGCCCGATGAGCGATGACGTGACCTCCGACGTCGGAACGCCGTACGCCTCGGCGAGGGCGGTCGTGACCGCCTGCACGTCGTCGGCGTCCGCGATCTCTTCGGTCTGGACGCGCACGGCGTTCTCGCCGATGACGGTCACTTTCGTGGTCGCGCCCGGCGCGACCTGGAGCACCGCGTCGGTCGCCGCCGCCTGGTCGGGTGAGCTGACGCCCGAGACGGTGAACTGCGATCCGCCGGTGAACTCGATCGAGAACTGCACCGGGCGAACGAGCGGCACGAGGCACGCGGCGATCACGAAGACGGCGGCGATGATGAACCACAGTCGACGGCGGCCGACGAACGGGAACGACGTCTTCCCGGTGTAGAGATCGTTGCCGAGCTGATTCATGGAACGCATCAGTCGTCGCCCTCCTTGACGGCGGTGCGTGTGCCGCGGTCGTTCGTGGCGGACAGCTCCGCCTGTTTGCGTTCCGCGATGGTCTGGCGACGCTGGGCCTCACCGCGCGAGCGGGCCGTGCGGCCCTCGCGCGAGACCGGCGCGCGGAACTCCGCCCGTCCCCGGTACACGGCGCCGAGGGCGTTCGGGTCCATACCCGACAGCGGGTGTCCCGATCCGAAGAACCGGGTGCGCGAGAGCAGCTGCATCACCGGGTGGGTGAAGAGGATGAAGATCAGGATGTCGATCGCGGTGGTGAGGCCGAGCGTGAACGCGAAGCCCTTCACCGTGGCGTCGGCGAGGATGTACAGCACGACGGCCGCGAGGATGTTGATCGACTTCGAGATGTAGATCGTGCGCTTCGCCCGAGCCCAGCCGTCCTCGACGGCGCCGGTGATCGACTTGCCGTCACGCAGCTCGTCTCGGATGCGTTCGAAGTAGACGATGAACGAGTCGGCGGTGAAGCCGATGGTCACGATGAGTCCCGCGACACCGGCGAGCGAGAGACGGAAGCCCATGCGCCAGGCGAGGATGCACAGCGCGATGTAGGTCAGCACGCCCATCACGGCCAGCGAGGCGATGATGACGAAGCCGAGTGCCCGGTAGACGATCAGCGAGTAGATGGCGACCAGCGCGAGGCCGATGAGACCCGCGATGAGACCGATCTGCAACTGCTGGGAACCGAGCGTCGCCGAGATCGTGTCGGAGCTCACGACCTCGAAGCTCAGCGGCAGGGCGCCGTACTTCAGCTGGTCGGCGAGGATCTTCGACGATTCCTGCGAGAAGCTTCCCGAGATGCTCGGGTTGCCGTCGAGGATCACGCCGTTCATCGACGGTGCGGAGAGCACGGATCCGTCGAGCACGAACGCGAACTGGTTCAGGGGCGGCGTCGCCCCGTACAGCCGCTGGCTGATCTGACCGAAGGTCTGCGTGCCCTCGTCGTTGAAGTTGAGGTTGACCACCCAGCGGTTGGCCTGCGCCTCGAGACCGTTGGTCGCATCGTCGATCGACGACCCGTCGAGTTCGACCGGCCCGAGGATGTACTTCGCGGTACCGGCGGCGTCGCACGTGATCAGCGGCTGGTCGGTGGGTGCCGCGGCGGGATCGTTCGCCGGATCGGCGCAGTTGTATGCGAGGAACTCGGCCTGCAGCGCCGGCGTGATGTAGGCGGTGTCGCTGCCGTTGGTGGGCGCCGTCGTCGGCGTGGACTCCAGCGAGGGATCGGGCGTCGGGTAGGGCGTCTCGACCTGATCCTCGCCGACGAAGGTGTTGGCGGGCGCTCCGGTGTAGAGCACGGCACGCAGCTGGAGCTGGGCGGATGCTTCGATCCGATCGCGCGTGGCCTGGTCGGCCTCGCCGGGGAGCTGTACGACGACGTTCTTGCCACCCTCGGTCGTCACGTCGGCCTCGGCGACACCGGAGGCGTCGACGCGCTGACGGATGATCGACACGGCCTGGGTCAGCTGGTCGTTGGTCGGGTTCGCCCCATCGGCCGTCTGCGCCTCGAGGATGATCTGCGTGCCGCCCTGCAGGTCGAGCGCGAGTTCGGGGACCCACGAGCTCTGCTGGAAGCCGTAGACGCCCAGGGCGTTGATCCCGAACAGGACGCCCGTGATCGCAAGAAGTCCGATCAGTGCACGCCAGGCGTGCCGGACGGGGGTGGAAGTGGCCACGACGGGTCGACTTTCTCTGGAGCAGGAGGCGGATCAGGCCTGGGGCTTGTTGCGGTTCTCCGGGTCGACGTCGTCGACGGTCTCGGCGCGCAGGCGCTTCTGGTCGTCGCTGATCGAGGTGATGTCGCCGTCCGCGACACCGGCGATGTACTCCGCTTCGCTCTCCTCGGCCTCGATGAACTCGTCTTCGGTGACGAAGCCCTCGGCCGGGTTCACGATGCGGAGGATCGCCTGGCTGTGCACGCGGATCTCGACACCCGGGGCGATCGAGACGACGGCGGGCTTGTCGAGGTCTTCTGCGTCGTACTCGACGATCGTGCCGTACAGCCCACCCTGCAGGAGCACCTCGGAACCGGGAACGGTCTGACGTGCCTTCTGCTCCTGCTCCGCCTTCTGCTTCTGCACGCGGCGTCGCGAGCTGAAGAACATGAAGACCAGCAGGAGCACCAGCAGGATGATGATGCCGTAGTTGGCGAAGAAGTCGGCAAGAGCCATGAGAAAAGGAGAACCTTTCGGATCAGGCGCACACGTGAGCGTCGCCTAAAGGGGATGTCGGCGAGAGCCTCCGCCGATTATAGGTCATTCATGCGTCGTCGAATCTGAGGGCGCCATCGGCGTGCGGGAGCCCGAGGTGCGCGTAGGCGGGGGGCGTCGCGATCCGCCCGCGCGGGGTGCGGCCCATGAAGCCGATTCGCACGAGATACGGCTCGACGACCGATTCGATCGTCTCGGCCTCCTCGCCCACAGCGACCGAGAGGGTGCCGAGCCCGACAGGTCCGCCGCGGAACCTGCGCACCAGAGCGTCGAGGACGGCGCGGTCGAGGCGATCGAGTCCGATCTCATCGACGTCGTACAGCTCCAGCGCGGCCCGCACGGCATCGACGCCCTTCCGGTCGCCGTGCACCACCTGGAAGTCGCGGACGCGCCGCAGCAGGCGGTTGGCGATGCGGGGTGTCCCCCGCGAACGCCGTGCGATCTCGGCGCGGCCGTCGTGCGGCAGGGTGACGGAGAGCATCGCGGCGGCGCGATCGACCACCAGCTCGAGCTCGTCGGGCTCGTAGTACTCGAGGTGCGCCGTGAAGCCGAAGCGATCGCGGAGCGGATTCGGCAGCAGGCCCGATCGCGTCGTCGCGCCCACGAGGGTGAAGGGGGCCAGCTCGAGCGGGATGCTGGTGGCCCCGGCGCCCTTGCCGACCATGATGTCGATGCGGAAGTCCTCCATCGCGAGGTACAGCATCTCCTCGGCCGAGCGGGCCATGCGATGCACCTCGTCGATGAAGAGCACTTCGCCGGGCGTCAGGCTCGACAGGAGCGCTGCGAGATCGCCGGCGTGCTGTATCGCCGGTCCGCTCGACATGCGCAGGGGGCGTCCGGTCTCGTGGGCGACGATCATGGCGAGCGTCGTCTTGCCGAGGCCCGGAGGGCCGGAGAGCAGGATGTGGTCGGGCGGGCGCTGCTGGATGCGGGCGGCGTCGAGCAGCAGCTGCAGCTGCCCTCGCACCTTGTGCTGCCCGACGAACTCCGCGAGGGATTCCGGCCGCAGCGCCCCCTCGATGGCGAGCTCGCTGTCGTCGACGGGAGTGCCGACGTCGCGCACCTCATCCACCGGCGGTCTCCTTGCGTGCGGGGCCGAGGGTGCTCAGGGTTCTGCGCAGGAGCGCCTGCACCGTGGCCTTGTCGGCGTCGGTCGCGTCTTCCAGGGTCGCCGCGACCGCCTCGCCGGCGGTGCGCTCCGACCACCCGAGCCCCATCAGGGCCTGGGTGACCTGCAGGGGGACGCCGGGGGCGACGGATGCGGCGGGGGCGCCGCCGGCGGTGGGCGGTGCGAGCCGGCCTGCCAGCTGCACGACGATGAGCTTCGCCGTCTTCGGCCCGATGCCCGACACACGGCGGAACGGTGCGTCGTCGTCGGACGCGACGGCCTCGGCGATCTGCGGGACGGTGAGCGACGAGAGCACCCCGAGCGCCGACTTCGGCCCGACGCCGGTGACGCCGATGAGCTGAGTGAAGACGACCAGCTCCTCTCGGTTCTCGAAACCGTAGAGCGAGAGGGCGTCTTCGCGGACGATGAGGTTGGTGTGCAGATGCACCTCCGCACCGAGGTGCGTCGCACGCGCCACCTGGGGCGTGACCGCGACGGAGAAGCCGACGCCGCCGACCACGATGACGAGCGAGTCGTCGCCGACGGACGCAGCGGTGCCCTGGAGCGAAGAGATCATGGTCCGACCCTACGCGCCGGTTCGGATCTTTGTTCGAGCGACACGCGTCGGCGCCTTCGACCTCGACTCGGCCTCCGCCCACGCCCGCTGTGCGGGGGTGAGGCCGCCGGAGGCTGCGGGGATCGAGGCCGGCGTGCGCCACGCGTGGCACAGCGCGAGGGCGAGCGCATCCGCAGCATCCGCCGGCTGAGGGAGGGCGTCCAGGCGCAGCACCCGGGCGACCATCGTCTGCACCTGGCGCTTGTCGGCTGCGCCGTATCCGGTCACCGCCGCCTTCACCTCGCTCGGCGTGTGGGTCGCGGCGGGGAGCCCCGCCTCCGCAGCGACGAGCAGGGCGATGCCGCTGGCCTGCGCGGTGCCCATCACGGTGCTGCGGTTGTGCTGGGCGAAGACACGCTCGACGGCGACGACCGCCGGACCGTGCTCGGCGACGACCGCGCGGATGCCCGCGGCGATGGCCGCCAGCCGGCGCTCGATCGGGTCGTCGACCGCTGAGCGGATGACGCCGACGTGCACGAGCGTGGCCGAGCGATCTCGCGCGACGTCGACGACGCCGACTCCGCAGCGGGTCAGGCCCGGGTCGATGCCGAGCACGCGGAGCGTTCGGGAGGTCACTCCCCCACGCTAAGCGCTCGCCTCGGCACCCGACCCAGGCGCGCGGGCCTACTCGTCGTTCTCGAGCTCGGCCTGCACCTCGGCGGTCAGGTCGAAGTTGCTGAACACGCTCTGCACGTCGTCGCTGTCCTCGAGCGCGTCGATGAGGCGGAAGACCTTGCGCGCCGTGTCGGCGTCGATCTCGACCTTGAGCGAGGGCACGAACTCGACGTCGGCCGACTCGTAGTCGATGCCGGCCTCCTGCAGCGCGGTGCGAACGGTGACGAGGTCGGTCGCCTCGGTGACGACCGCGTAGCCGTCGCCGTGCGGTTCGACCTCCTCGGCGCCGGCCTCGAGCACGGCGAGCATGACGTCGTCCTCGCTCGCGCTCTCGCTCGCCACGACGATGACGCCCTTGCGCGCGAAGTTGTAGGCGACGCTGCCCGGGTCGGCGAGGCTGCCGCCGTTGCGGCTGAGAGCGGTGCGAACCTCGGCGGCGGCGCGGTTCTTGTTGTCGGTGAGGCACTCGATCATGAGCGCGACCCCGTTGGGACCGTAGCCTTCGTAGAGGATCGTCTGGTAGTCGACCGCTTCGCCGCCGACACCCGCGCCGCGCTTGACGGCGCGGTCGATGTTGTCGTTGGGGACCGAGGTCTTCTTCGCCTTCTGGATGGCGTCGAAGAGGGTCGGGTTGCCTGCGAGGTCGGCGCCGCCCATCTTGGCGGCGACCTCGATGTTCTTGATGAGTTTGGCGAACGACTTCGCACGGCGGCTGTCGATGACGGCCTTCTTGTGCTTGGTGGTCGCCCACTTGGAGTGGCCGGACATAACGACCAGTGTACGAAACGCTCAGCCCGCCACCCCGCGCAACGTGCGGACGTTTCTCTTCGTCGTCGTACTTGACCGGAATGTGGCGCATTCCTGCGACTGACCCCACCGATTCGCGGGGGCAGTCGCCGGAAAGTGGCGCACTCGTGCCGGGGAACGCGCACTTAGCTGCGCGCGCGCACCTTCGCGAGGAAGCGCTCGTGGAACCGGGACTCGCCCGAGACCTCGGGGTGGAAGGCGGTTCCGAGCAGGTTGCCCTGCTCGACGGCGACGATGCGCCCGTCGGGGAGGGCGCCGATCGCCTTCGCCCTCTCCCCCACCGAGCTCACGATCGGCGCACGGATGAACGCCGCGTGCACGGGACCGCCGACGAACCCGTCGATCTCGAGGTCGGTCTCGAACGACTCGGTCTGCCCGCCGAAGGCGTTGCGCGCGACCACCGCGTCGAGACCTCCGAAGGTCTCCTGACCGTCGATGGCCCCGGTGATGCGGTCGGCGAGCAGGATCAGCCCGGCGCACGTGCCGTAGACGGGCATGCCGTCGGCGATCGCGGAGCGGATCGGATGCTGCATGCCGAACGCTCGCGAGAGCTTGTCGATCACGCTCGACTCCCCGCCGGGGAGCACCAGCCCGTCCACGCCCGCGAGCTCGTCGGGGCGTCGGACGGGCGCAGCATCCGCCCCCAGCCGCGCCAGCATCGCGAGATGCTCGCGCACGTCGCCCTGCAGGGCGAGCACGCCGACGCGGGGGCGACCCGCCACCGTTACCAGCCGCGCTCGGAGAGGCGGTGGGGAGCGGGGAGGTCGGCGACGTTGATGCCCACCATCGCCTCACCGAGCCCGCGCGATGCCTCGGCGATCACTGCCGCGTCGTCGAAGAAAGTCGTCGCCTTCACGATCGCTGCGGCGCGCTCGGCCGGGTTGCCCGACTTGAAGATGCCCGAGCCGACGAAGACGCCGTCGGCGCCCAGCTGCATCATGAGGGCCGCATCGGCCGGTGTCGCGACGCCGCCGGCGGTGAACAGCACGACCGGGAGCTTGCCGGTCTCCGCGATCTCGGCGACCAGTTCGTAGGGCGCCTGCAGCTCCTTTGCCGCGACGTAGAGCTCGTCCTTCGTGCGCGAGCGCAGGGCGTTGATCTCGCCCTGGATCGTGCGGATGTGCTTCGTCGCCTCCGAGACGTCGCCGGTGCCGGCCTCGCCCTTCGAACGGATCATCGCCGCGCCCTCCGTGATGCGACGCAGCGCCTCGCCCAGGTTGGTCGCACCGCAGACGAACGGAACGGTGAAGCCCCACTTGTCGATGTGGTTGACGTAGTCGGCCGGCGAGAGCACCTCCGACTCGTCGATGTAGTCGACGCCGAGCTCCTGCAGCACCTGCGCCTCGACGAAGTGGCCGATGCGGGCCTTGGCCATGACGGGGATCGAGACCGACGCGATGATCTGGTCGATGAGGTCGGGGTCGCTCATGCGGGCGACGCCGCCCTGCGCGCGGATGTCGGCGGGAACGCGCTCGAGCGCCATGACCGCGACCGCTCCGGCGTCTTCGGCGATCTTGGCCTGGTCGGCGGTGACGACGTCCATGATCACGCCGCCCTTGAGCATCTCGGCCAGTCCCCTCTTGACGCGGGTGGAGCCGGTGGATGCTGCGGGAGTCTGCTCGGTGCCTTCGGGGGCGTCGCTGAGGGTCATGACGGCCAAGTGTATTGCGTTGGACTGCGGCTCCCGGCCGCATGACGTCCCGCGCGGTGGGAGGATCGAGAGCGTGAAGATCCTCTCCATCCAGTCGGCGGTCGCGTACGGCCACGTCGGCAACTCCGCGGCCGTGTTCCCCCTTCAGCGCATCGGCGTGGAGGTGCTGCCGGTCTACACGGTGAACTTCTCGAACCACACCGGGTACGGCGCTTGGCGCGGGCCGCTGATCAGCCCCGAAGACGTGCGAGACGTCATCGCCGGCATCGAGGAGCGCGGCGTGTTCGGCTCGATCGACGTGGTGCTGTCGGGCTATCAGGGCGGCGAGGGCATCGGCGACGTCATCATCGACGCGGTCTCGCGTGTGAAGGCAGCGAACCCGTCCGCGATCTACGCCTGCGACCCCGTGATGGGCAATGCCAAGTCGGGATGCTTCGTGGCGCCCGCGATCCCGGAGCTGCTGCGCGAGCGCGTGGTGCCCGTTGCCGACATCATCACCCCGAACCAGTTCGAGCTCGGCTTCCTCACCGGCACCGACCCGCACACCCTCGACGAGACGCTCGCGTCGGCCGACGCGGTGCGCTCGACGGGCCCGCGGACCGTGCTCGTGACGAGCGTGGAGCGCCCCGACCGGGAGGACGGCACCATCGAGATGCTCGTCGTCGACGACGCGGGCGCGTGGATCGTGCAGACCCCCCTGCTCCCGATGAAGGCGAACGGCTCGGGCGACGTCACGGCGGCGCTCTTCACCGCGCACTACCGACGCACGGGCGACGCCGCCGACGCCCTGGCCCGCACGACGTCGAGCGTGTTCGACCTCCTCGAGCGCACCCACCTGTCGGGCGAGCGCGAACTTCAGCTCGTCGAGTCGCAGGAGGCGTACGCCCACCCGCGCCTGCAGTTCGCCGTGCGTCAGGTGCGCTGAGGCTCGGCTGAGCGGGTCGACCCCTCCTCGGGCCATGCGTTCGCGACGGCCTCCCGCACCTCGCCCAGCAGCTGAGGCAGCGCCTTGGTGCGCGCGATGATCGGGAAGAAGTTCGCGTCGGTGGCCCAGCGCGGAACCACGTGCTGGTGGAGGTGGCCGTCGACGCCCGCGCCGGCGACCGCGCCCTGGTTCATCCCCAGGTTGAAGCCGTCGCATCGCGATACGTCGCGGAGCACCCGCATGGCGGTCTGCGTGAGCGAACCGATCTCGGCGACCTCCTCGGGGGTCGCCAGGTCGTACGTGGGGATGTGCCGGTAGGGGCAGACGAGCAGGTGCCCCGAGTTGTACGGGAACAGATTGAGCAGCACGTAGGCGGTGCGCCCGCGCGCGACGATGAGTCCGTCCTCGTCCGACTTGTGGGGCGCCGCGCAGAACGGGCACTCGTCGCGCAACGGCTGCGGACCCGCCTGGATGTAGGCCATCCGGTGGGGCGTCCACAGCCGCTGGAACTCGTCGGGCACGCCGGCAAACCCCGCCGCCGACTCGAGCCCGTCGACCGGGCGCGGTGACCCAGCGCCCGGGGCCGCAGCATCCGTCATCTCCGGCGCCCGTTCACGCCAGGTCGTCCGCGGAGTCGACGAGGGTCTTCGCGTCGATGGACGAATGGATGCGGCGGATGGCCTCGTCGACGGGGATGCCGTTGAGCTGCGTACCGTCGCGGAAGCGGAACGAGACCGTGCCGCCCGCGCGGTCCTGCTCACCGGCGATGAGCTGCAGCGGCACCTTCTGGGTGGTGTGCGTGCGGATCTTCTTCTGCATCCGCTCGTCACTCGTGTCGAGCTCGGCGCGCACCCCGTCTTCGCGCAGACGGGTGACGATCTCGCCGAGGTAGTCGGCGTACTCCTCGGCCACCGGGATGCCGATCACCTGGAGCGGCGCGAGCCACACCGGGAACGCACCGGCGTAGTGCTCGAGGAGGATCGCGAAGAACCGCTCGATGGAGCCGAACAGGGCGCGATGGATCATGATCGGGCGCTTCTTCTGCCCGTCGCGGTCGGTGAATTCGAGCTCGAATCGCTCGGGCAGGTTCACGTCGACCTGAACCGTGGACAGCTGCCAGGTGCGACCGATCGCGTCCTTCGTCTTCAGGTCGATCTTCGGGCCGTAGAACGCGGCCTCTCCCGGAACCTCGGTCACCTTGAGCCCGCTGGCGTGGGCGACGTTGCGGAGGGCGTTCGTGGAGTACTCCCAGAAGTCGTCGCTTCCGATCCACTTCGACTTCTCGTCGTCGCGCATGGAGAGCTCGAGTTCGAAGTCCTCGAGCCCGAAGTCGCGCAGCATCGAGATGACGAACTCGAGCACGCGGGTCGTCTCCTCCTCGAGCTGGTCGGGGGTGACGAACAGGTGCGAGTCGTCCTGTGTGAAGCCGCGCACGCGAGTGAGGCCGTGCAGGGCGCCGGACAGCTCGTTGCGGTAGACGGTGCCGTTCTCGGCGAGACGCATCGGGAGGTCGCGGTAGCTCCGTGCACGCTCCTTGTAGATCAGGATGTGCATCGGGCAGTTCATGGGCTTCAGGTAGTAGTCCTGGCCCTCTTTGGTGACGTGCCCGTCGGCGTCGCGCTCCTCGTCCATGACGATGGGCGGGAACATCCCGTCCTTGTACGTCACGAGGTGGTTCGAGGTGAGGAAGAGATCTTCCTTCGAGATGTGGGGTGTATAGACGTAGGTGTAGCCGGCGGCACGGTGACGCCGCAGCGCGTGCTGCTCCATCTCCTGGCGCACGACGCCGCCGCGGGGGTGCCAGACCGACAGACCCGAACCGATCTCCTCGGGGAACGAGAAGAGGTCGAGTTCTTTTCCCAGCTTGCGGTGGTCGCGCTTGGCGGCCTCGGCGAGGCGTTCCTCGTACGCGCGGAGCTCATCCTTCGTCGGCCACGCGGTGCCGTAGATGCGCTGCAGCTGCGGGTTCTTCTCGCTGCCGCGCCAGTAGGCGCCCGCGATGCGCGTGAGCGACCAGCCGTTGCCGATCATGCGGGTGCTGGGCACGTGGGGCCCGCGGCAGAGGTCTTTCCAGACCGTCTCGCCGTCACGGTTGACGTTGTCGTAGATGGTGAGCTCGCCCGCTCCCACCTCGACGCTCGCGCCCTCGGCTGCCTCCTTGCCGCCTTTCAGGCCGATCAGCTCCAGTTTGAACGGCTCGTCGGCGAGTTCGGCGCGCGCCTCGTCGTCGGTCACGACGCGACGGACGAAGCGCTGGCCCTCGCGGACGATGCGCTCCATCTCCTTCTTGATGGCCTTCAGGTCTTCGGGTGTGAAGGGCTCGTCGACACCGAAGTCGTAGTAGAAGCCGTCGGTGACCGGGGGCCCGATGCCGAGGTTCGCCTGCGGATTGATCCGCTGCACCGCCTGCGCCAGCACGTGGGCGGCGGAGTGACGGAGGATATTGAGTCCGTCGGGGCTGTCGATGCCGACCGGCTCGACAGCATCCGTCTGCTCGACCTTCGTCGCGAGGTCGCGAAGCTCCCCGTTGACGCGGAGCGCGACGACGGAGCGGTCGGGGAACAGGGTGAATCCGTCGGCGGGGTAGGACACGTCAACGGGCAGGGCGGCGTCGGTCACGAAAAGTCTCCAATGTGGCTCGGCATCCAGGCTATCGCCGTGGAGCGATCCTGCCGCGCGGCAGAGGATGATGGATGCCGTGAAGCTCGCGGTGATCGGCATCGTTCTGCTCGTCGCCGGGGGCGTCGGGCTGCTCACGGGCGTCCTCACGACCGACGATGCACTGACCATCGCTGATCGTGTCTGGCCCATCCTCCTCTTCGTCGTGGCGGTGACGATCGTCGCCGAGCTCGCGGCGTCGGCCGGTGTCTTCGACGCGGTGGCCGCGGCGCTCGCGCGGGTCGCCCGCGGCCGCGCACGCGTTCTCTGGGCCCTCACCGTCGTGCTCGCCGTGTTCGTGACGGCCTTCCTGTCGCTCGACACGACCGCCGTCCTCCTGACGCCCGTGGTCATCGCCCTCGCCCGCCGGCACCGCCTCGACCCCGTCCCGTTCGTCTTCGTCACCGTCGTGCTCGCGAACACCGCGTCGCTCGCCCTGCCCGTGTCGAACCTCACGAACCTGCTCGCCGCCGACGTCCTCGGCACTCACGATCCCCTGCCGTTCCTCGCCCTCGTCGGCCCGTCCGCGCTGGTGGCCGCCCTCGTCTCGATCGCTGTGCTCGCCGTGGTCTTCCTCCGCCGCGTGCCGGTGCGCTTCTCGGAAGCCCCTCCGCTTCGCACCGTCGATCGTCCACTGCTCATCGTCTCGGCGGTCGTGACGGCACTGCTGCTGCCCGCGCTCGTGGTCGGGCTCCCCCCGTGGATCCCGGCGACGGTGGCGGCCGTCGTGCTGGTGGTCGTGTTCTCCGTGCGCTCTCGACGGACGCTGCGGCTGCAGATGGTGCCTTGGCAGCTCGTGGTCTTCGCCTCGGGCCTCTTCCTCGCGGTCGGGGTGCTCGAGGGCCTCGGCTCACAGGCCCTTCTGGCGAATGTCGTGGGCGGCGGCGAAGACCTCTTCTCGCTGTGGCAGGTGGCCGGGGTCGGCGCCCTGGCGGCCAACATCGGCAACAACCTCCCCGCGTACCTCGCGCTCGAGTCGACGGCAGGCTCCCCCGCCCGACTCGCCGCCCTGCTCGTCGGTGTCAACGCCGGCCCGCTGATCACGCCCTGGGCATCCCTTGCCACGCTGCTGTGGCACGACAGGTTGCGCTCTCAGGGGGTCGAGATCTCCTGGCGGCGCTTCATTCTCCTCGGGTGCCTCATCGGCCCGCTGACGGTCGCCGCGGCGGTCGTGCCGCTCGCGCTGGGCGGGTAGGGCTGGATGACCGAGACCAGAGTGCAGTAGTTGAGCCGAGCCGGCGGCTCAGCCCACCCAGACGATGTTGCGCAGCGCCTCTCGTGTTTCGGCGAAGCGGATCGACCGGTCGGTGACGAAGAACACGGCTCCGGGGCCGTCGGAGTACGTCGTGCTCAGATACGTGCCGCCCTCGCCGGTCGAGACCTCGAATGGCTCTCGCGCCTGCAGCTCGTCGATTACCTCAGCGGCTCGGCCCGGCTCCAGCGGGCCCCAGGAATACACGTGGGTCGCCTGTTGCCCCGGTGCGCCGGCCGGACCCCACGGGCAGGAGATGCCGCCCTCGACATCGACACCGTGGGCGGTGAGGAACGGCTTGGGCAGCGGAGCGAGACCCTCCACCCGATATTGCGCGGCGACGGCCGCGTCGATCATCGTGTCGCAGTCCACGGCCGCGTCGGCGGTCGGCGGCGCCGTCTCTCCGGGGGTCGACGCGGTCGGCGAGAGGGATGGCGCGGTGCTGGCCGACGGTGCCGCGACGCTCGCGGTCACCTCGGGCGCCTCGGGTGCTTCGGCGTCGATGCCCGTGCATCCGACGAGCAGCAGGAGCGCCCCCAGGGCGATCGGCGCGACCCGCAAAGACCTCATGCGGCAACAGTACGGACTCGATCGCCGAGGATGCTGCGTCCCCGGGGCGACAGTGCAGCGGCATCCGCGACACCCTCGGGGTCGGCTGCACGGCGTCCAACAATGTTTCGGGTCTTCCCCCCTACCCCCGAGTCCGGGGCGGTGGGACGCTCGAGTTCCCCGTTGCTACGGCGCGGAACACGAAAGGCCTCCTCGAATCCGCCATCCCCCGACGGATTCGAGGAGGTCGTTTTCATGAGGTGGACCCGCCGGGTGCGAAGGGGCCGCGGCCCGGCGGGTCCTCCAATGATTCGGAGGCGGCGCCGAACCGGATGTCGGTCGCGCGCTCACGACGCGGGTGCACGTCGGAGAAAGGGCAGGCCCGGGGGTGTTCCGGCGCCCCGCGCGATTCGGAGATCCGCAGCATCCGGCCACCCTGAGGTGTGACACTCGCGCCTCGGCGCGCGGGGTATGTCGGTCCGCTCACGCTCCCCCCGGTCGGAGCGGACCGACAAATGAACAATGGCCTTATCGCAAGCCCCACGCTGGCGGCCCCCTCCATTGTTCGTCCGAGATAGCCCCGTCGCATACCTCGGGCTTCCCCCACCCACGACACTAACGGCGTGCGTTGGACATGTCCAACGCAGGACGCCTTCGTGACGCGGTCGCCGCGCCTCAGACGTCGGAGGTTCTGAGGAAGAGGGCAGTGGACCTGATGTACGGCGCACGCCCGGTGTTCCACCCGGTCGTGTGGCCGCCCGAAGAGGGGATCAGGCGGGCGCGGGGGGCGCGCTCGGCGAAGATCTCGGAGTCTGCGAGAGGCACGGAATCGTCGCGTGTTCCGTGATGGATGAGCACGGGCTGGGTGATGCGCCCGGCGTGGCGCACCCAGTTGAGCCGGTCGAGATCCACGGGTGACGACAACCCCACGGCCTGGGCTCGTCGACGACCCTCGATCCAGGGGATCGCGAGACGGGCCAGTCCGGGCGGGAGGTTCGCACGCGCGACGTTCGCCTCGAGCACGCTTGCCCAGTCCAGCACCGGAGAATCGAGTACCAGGCTGTCGATCCGAGAACCCCAGGCGGCGCTGGCGGCCAGTTGCAGGGCGATCTGCGCTCCCATCGACCACCCGAATAGCACGAACCTCTCCTCCCCCGTCACCGACAGCGCGTCGAGCACATCCGCGACGTCGTCGACCTCCGTCGCGCCGAGGTGGTGCCGGCCGCTGCCCACCGTCGGACCCTCGAGGGTGTTGCGGTAGGCGGGAACGACAGACGGCATTCCCTCGTCCGAGGCGATGTCGACGCTGCGCAGCACCCCCGCTCGGGTCGACCCGAGTCCGAAGATATGGACGGCCCACCGTGGATGCTGACCTCCCGGTGCGCCACCGAAGTACCACGTGGGCACGTCGCCTCCCCGCGTGGGGACGGTGTGATCGACGTGGGTGCCCCCCGCTGATGCGGGGTCGACCGCGACGATGCCGCTCCACGCTGCGCGCGTACCTTTCGGCAGGGGGCGGCGGCGCCCGTCGACCCGCCATGTCACGGTCCGGCCGTTGCGTTCCGGATCGCCCGAGACGCGCAGGTGGTCGCCTCCCTCGAGGAAGACGCCCCACTCCCCCGCACGCGTGGTCGCTTCTGTCGCGGGCACCGTGATGAAGCCGGGCGCCGATGGCATGACGGTCAGGGGGTGGCGCCGAGCACGCGCCGGCGCGGTGAGACGCCGCGCGATCGCGTATCCGAGGCTCACATCGCGCCTGCGCCGAGCCGGTCCTCCGCCTCGGCGAGCAGTCGACGATCGTCGGCGGTGAGAGCGAACTCGTTCCGTCGGTCCATGGCGGCATCGCGGATCTCCACGATGCGGCGGTGCAGGCGGTGCGTGGAGTCCACCTCGGCGGTCTCGAGGCGGAGCGACGCGCGAGCCTCGATCGCCTCCTGCCAGAGCGGGGTGATGCGGTCGAGGTACCGCCGCACATCACGCTCCTGTCGCGACTGCCCCACCCATCGGGCGATCGGCGCCGACGCCAGCCCGGCGGTGAGGAAGAGGAAGGTGCCGATCTGAAGGGTGTAGTAGGCCGGTCGCCACGGCTCGGCCGCGGGGAGCCCGCCGACGAGTTGAGCGGTGCTCATTCCGATGACGGTCACGGACAGGGCCATCGTGCAGAGCGACCCGACGAGCAGGAGCGCGCCCGCGACCCGCTCTCTCGTCAGGGTGCTGTGACGGATGGCCGCCACAGCGGTCAGGAGCAGCGCGCTGAAGACGATCAGGAAGTAGACGTATTGAGCGCAGGAGTACACCGCGGCCGCCGGGTAGTCGCCGTATACGCGCATGAAGCTCTCGCTGGTTCCGCCTCGATGCGGCACGAGGAAGAACGCGACCGTGGTGACGACGATGGCGGCCCACAGCACGATCAGCGCGGGGATGCCGCGAAGATATCGCGGGGCGCCGGCGCGGGATATCCCCTGGGCGAGGAAGTGCACGCCGACCATGAGAATGATGGCGCTGAACAGGTGCACGACGTCGCGGGCGCCGAACCATCCGTCGACGAGCACGTAGAGGTCGTCGTCGTTGAGCATCATGGTGACGGCGATCGTGATGGCCGCGTACAGGACCGAGCGTTCTTTCCGGGCGCGGCGGAAGACGACGAGGACGACGACGAGCGCCCACATGAGGGCGCTGACGATGAGTTCGACCATCAGCCGAAGATCTCCGAGAACCTCGACACGGGCTGGCTGCGGATGTACGTGGCGATGACGTCGGCGAGGCGTTCGGCCCGTCGCTCGTATTCGTCGTTGATGCTGTCTCGCGCGAGCGCCTTGATGACGGTGGCCGGCTCCAGATCGGGGAGGACGCTTCTCGTGACGTACTCGACCTTGTCGTCGACCCGGTCATGGAGCAGCAGCATGTGCGAGAGCTCATGAAGGATGAACTGCTCGCGGTGCAGCTTCGACTCGCTGGGGGCGTGGAGGATGATGTCGACGTCGTCGGTCGCGAGCCAGAGGCCGCAGAGCGCTCCGTCGCCGTCGGAAAGGGCGGGTAGCTCGTCGATCCGCAACGGCCTGCCTCGGGCCGCCTGAACGCGGTGTGTCAGCTCGGCGAGTGTGATGCCGGGCTCGATGTCGACGGGCAGGTGCGGTCGGCCTTCTTCGATCCAAGCTCGCATGGAATGTCCTCAGCTCTGCGGTCCGGAGACGCGCGCTGCTTCCTCGTCCAGGTAGATGGTGATGGCGCTCAAGGTCTCCGGAGAGAGGTCTCCGAGCGTGCGTGCGGCGAAGGAGCGCACTTTGGCGGCGCGCATCGCTCGCACGAGGTCGAGCTGTGCGGAGATCGGCTCGGGGGTCCCGGCCTCGCCGCGAAGGTATCCGTTGGGAGTGTCGAAGAAGTCGGACAGCGCATCCAGCAGCGCCACGTCGTCGATGGGGCGGTGCCCGTTGAGGATGTACGACCACCGCGACCGGCTCAGCGTCACGCCGCGGCCGGAGAGATAGTCGGAGATGGCGGTGAAGGTGACCTCTTCCCCGGTGCGCGCCTCGACGACATCCATGAGCGTGCGCAGGCGATTGGCGAGCAGTTCAGTCGCAGACTGCTGCTGCTCCTCAGGTTCGTTCGCCGACACGGGCCTAGCGTACCTGCCGCTCACCGCTCCCTGCCTGACCGTCACCGAGCAATCGGCGTTGTCGAACGGGTTGAGGACCTATGGTGCCCCCGGAAGACTCTCGCAGGGAATCCCGTCGTTGTTCCCGTCGAGCTTGGCGATGTCCCCGTAGTACGGGTAATACGTGTCAAACCACGACTTCGCCTCTGCGTAGTTGCGGAAGTCGGAGCAATTCTTGGTGTCTCCGGGGTTGCCCGGCTGGGAGGGGCCGGGGTTCGGGGCAGGCGGCTGGTCGACGGGGACGCCAGCCGCGGGGACTCGGAAGTTGTCGCCCTCGTATGACCAGGTGGCGGACCAGTTGCGGATGACGCCATCGCGCTCCGTCACGCTCGCGGTGTAGAAGTGATGCTGAGAGACGGAGCTCCAGAACCGCGCGACCGGGACAGTGTCCGGGGTACTGGTGGTGTTCGGATAGACGTAGTAAGCGACCCCTTCGTAGGACCACGTGTCGGGCCATCGAGCGATGACCG
Organism: Microbacterium sp. AG1240; assembly: GCF_003635115.1. Classification (GTDB taxonomy): domain Bacteria; phylum Actinomycetota; class Actinomycetes; order Actinomycetales; family Microbacteriaceae; genus Microbacterium. Next base: position 1,587,026 of record NZ_RBXJ01000001.1, on the reverse strand, counting down.
CGTCTCGTTCGGACACGTCAGCGGTGTAGAAGTGGCCATTCAGCTGTGCGGACCAGAATCGGTACAAAGGAATGGTGCCAGCCACCTGTGTCGAAAACGCGGTGTACCGGGGCCCTTCGTACGTCCAGATATTGGACCACCGTGCGTTGATGGCATCACGCTCGGCAACATCCGTGGTGAAGAAGTGCGCTTGGTAGACCGGGCTCCAGAACCTGTACACCGGCGTGGGGTCGACGGCAGCTGCGGATTCGACTGACGTGGTCGCGGCGGAAGCTTGATTTCTCGGAACGTCCCAGTCTTGGAACGACTCGGCCGATGAGGATTCGAGGGCGGTCGCCGCAGCGGGTGCGAGAGTCATGAGAAGCAGGAAAGCAATAGCGGCGCTGCCGACGCGCGTGTGTAGACGCATGAAGTGAAAATCCCCCAGGATCGCGAGGACGCTCGCGACATGGAGCATCCGAGATCAGTGTGGAGTATCGGAACGAGGCCGCACAACTCCGAAAAGGCGATCCGTTCTGTTTGGGTATTCGCGCACGGAACGGCTCGAGACTATTGTCCGGGCGCACCGTGCAGTGGCGTATTGCCCAGATATTGCCCAGACGTCCGCGGAAACGAAAAAACCCCCGGTTTCCCGGGGGTTTGTCTGTGCGCGATACTGGGATCGAACCAGTGACCTCTTCCGTGTCAGGGAAGCGCGCTACCGCTGCGCCAATCGCGCCCGAAATGGGCTATTCAGTTGTCGTCGAGGTGGCGACGGGATTCGAACCCGTGTAAACGGCTTTGCAGGCCGGTGCCTAGCCGCTCGGCCACGCCACCGCGTGGGGTTCGGCCCACGTGTCGTGGTCGCCTTCCGGATCACTCCGTCTGACGACCTCGCACTCGAGCGGATGACGAGATTCGAACTCGCGACCCTCACCTTGGCAAGGTGATGCGCTACCACTGCGCTACATCCGCGTGTCCCTGGTTGCCCCGGGCACTCGTACGACTTTAGCCCATTCCGAGCGCAGCGACAAACCGAGACGCCACCCGCGTGTCGAGCCCTCCGGCGTCCATGGAAGGCTCGTGGATCGGGTACGATCGATGAAGCCCTTCGGGGCGTCAGGGCGATTGGCGCAGCTGGTAGCGCGCTTCCTTCACACGGAAGAGGTCGTGGGTTCAAGTCCCGCATCGCCCACCACGAAACCCCCGGTTCGCCGGGGGTTTTCAGTTGCCACCTCGTGTTCACGCGCGGAGGAGACAAGCGTGAGCTGCACCGTTTCGCGATCTCGCATGGCGGGAGATCCCGGCCGGCTCGACGAACGTCCGGGCATACCTCGCGGCCGACTTTCCCGGCGCAGCATCCGTCCGACGGTGAGACACCCCTTGCGGCTGAGAAACACCGCCAGGCGTGGTGTTTCGGCCGGAAAGCGTGTCTCGAGGTCCGGGCGCGCGGTCAGCGCGCGGAGACTCGCCATCCGTAGCGCTGACGCAGGGCTGCCGCGACGACGGCGAAACGATCGCGCGGAAGAGCGGATGCTTCGCGGCGCAGGCCGCGCACGTGAACGCTGTAGAGCTGCTCGATGTCCACCCACGAGGGGCGCCGCTGCGGGTCCCACTCCCCCGCTCCGAGCGGCACGAAGTCGCTCGAGCCCTGGTGCGGGGTGCTCGTGAGGCGCACGGCGTACACGTGCTCGGAGTCCTGCTGCGCGATCACCAGGACGGGGCGGTCCTTGCCGCGTCCGTCATTCTCCTCGTACGGAACCCAGGTCCACACGATCTCGCCGGCGTCCGCGTCGCCGTCGCGCATCGGCGCGTACGCGATCGTCAGTCCTCGGGCCGACGGCGGCCGCACCGCCCTCGTGGCGGTCAGTCCCGACTGTCCGGGGCTGTCGACGCCGGTCACGCGGGCGGAGCTGGAGACGGGCGCACCCCCGCTCGGTCGCAGGGCGCGGACGAGAACGGAACCGAGGCGGCGGAGGAGACTCACCCCGCCACCCTAGACCGGCGCGAAAACACGGACGGCGCCGCAGGCCGAAGCCCGCGACGCCGTCCCTGGGGTGTCGTGGTCAGGGGGTGGTCTCGATGAGGGCGTAGCCCTCCTCACCGTGGACGGTGGTGTCGATCCCGGCGATCTCGTCTTCGTTCTTGACGCGGAATCCGATGGTCTTCTCGATCGCGAAGCCGATGATGAAGGCGACGACGAAGGAGTAGATCAGCACGCCGAGCGCGGCGATGACCTGCACGACCAGCTGGTCGGCGTTGCCGCCGACGAACAGGCCGGTCTCGGTGGCGAAGAATCCGAGGTAGATGGTTCCGATGAGGCCGCCGACGAGGTGGATGCCGACCACGTCGAGCGAGTCGTCGAAGCCCCACTTCCACTTGAGCTCGATGGCGAGGGCACAGACGGCACCGGTGAGGATGCCGAGCAGCAGAGCCCAGCCGGGGGTCAGGTTCGCGCACGCGGGGGTGATCGCAACCAGACCGGCGACGGCACCGGATGCGGCGCCGACCGACGTGGCCTTGCCGTCCTTGAGCTTCTCGACGATGAGCCAACCGATGATGGCGGCCGCGGTCGCACCGATCGTGTTGACGATGATGAGGCCGACCGACGAGTCCTCCGTGCCCAGCAGGCCGAACGTGCCCTCGGCGCCGGCGTTGAAGCCGAACCAGCCGAACCACAGGATCGCGGCCCCGAGCATGACGAGCGGCACGTTATGGGGCTTGTGGACGCCCTTCTGGAAGAGCACCCGGCGTCCGAGGACGAGCGAGAGGGCGAGAGCGGCGGCACCGGCGTTGATGTGCACCGCGGTTCCGCCGGCATAGTCGATGACGCCGACGTCGAAGCCGAAGGTCTCACCGAGGCCCATGATCCAGCCCCCGCCCCAGACCCAGGCGGCGACGGGGAAGTAGACCACCGTGGCCCAGATGCCGGCGAAGATCATCCAGGCGCCGAACTTGGCGCGGTCGGCGATCGCACCCGAGATGAGCGCGACGGTGATGATCGCGAACGTCGCGCCGTAGGCGGCCCCGACGAGGGCGTTGTCATCGAGCGACGCCATACCGAGGTCGGAGAAGGGGTTGCCGGCGAAGGCCCAGGTGCTGTCGACGGCGCTCATGTTGAAGCCGTAGAGGATCCAGAGCACGCTGATCAGTCCGAGCGCGCCGAAGCTCATCATCATCATGCTGACGACGCTCTTGGCCTTGACCAGACCGCCGTAGAAGAACGCCACACCGGGCGTCATAAAGAGCACGAGCGCCGTTGCGGCGACGGCCCAGGCGAGATTTCCGCTGTCCATGAGGTTCCTCATCTGTGTGTCGTGTTACTGAGGACCCGCGGCATGCGCTGTGTCGGGTAGCGATCTCGCGGGGCGTCAACAGTTTCGCGACGCGCGGTTTCCAACGTCGGCCGGGTCGTGTTTCGCGGGCGTTACAACACCCGGGCCCGTGTAAACAACGCGTTTCGCGCGGCCGCGAGATCGCGACGAAAGCGACGCCCGCCCTGGCGTCGGCGACGAAAGCGACGCCCGCCCTGGCGTCGGCGACGGGAGCGGCGTTCGCCCCGGTGTCAGGAGTGCGTGAGGGCGACGAGACGAGAGACCGCGCGCAGGTACTTCTTGCGGTACCCGCCGGCGAGCATGTCGTCGCCGAACACCGAGCTCAGCGACTCCCCCGTGGCGCGGATGGGGATCTGCGCGTCGTAGGCGCGGTCGACGAAGGCGACGAGCCGGAGGGCCGCGGCCTGGTCGTAGAGCGTGTGAACGCCGCGCAACCCGATGACGTCCACCCCGTCGAGCAGGCGCAGGTAGCGGGAGGGGTGCACGCGGGCCAGATGAGCGACCAGGCCGTCGAATGCGTCGTCCGAGGCGATGCCCCGCAGCGAGGCCTCGTCGAGAGCCTCGGTGTACGCGGCATCCGTCCACACCTTCGCCTCGCCGTCGATCGCCCGCTGGCGGTAGTCGGTTCCGTCGATGCGGAGCGTTTCGAAACTCGCCGACATGGCCTGAATCTCACGCAGGAAGTCCTGCGCCGCGAAACGTCCCTCGCCGAGCGCGTTCGGGGGTGTGTTCGAGGTGGCCGCCAGACGGGTGCCCGATGTGACGAGCTCGCCGAGCAGTCGGGTCATCACCATGGTGTCGCCCGGATCGTCGAGCTCGAACTCGTCGATGCAGAGCAGGTCGGAGCCGCGGAACAGCTCGACGGTCTTCTGATACCCGAGCGCGCCGACGAGAGCGGTGTACTCGATGAACGAGCCGAAGTACTTCCGGCGGGCCGGCATGGCGTGGAAGATCGCCGCCAACAGGTGCGTCTTGCCGACGCCGAACCCGCCGTCGAGGTAGACGCCCGGCTTGGTCTCGGGCTCCTTCTTCGCGCGCCGGAAGAACCCCCCGCGAGAGGCGGATGCTGAGGGCTGCGCGAACGCACTGAGTCGCTCTTTCGCGTCCTCCTGAGAGGAATACGCGGCGTCGGCGCGGTACGACTCGAAGGTCGCGCCGTCGAACTGCGGCGGCGGCACGAGAGAGGCGACCATGTCGGTCCCCGAGACCGCCGGATCGCGGTCCGCGAGATGGACGATGCCGGTGGTGGCGGATGCAGCGGTCATTCGGCCGTCCTGTGTCGCAGTCTTACGCAGTGAGTGCGCTGGTATCACGGCCCGCATAGGGTCGGAAGGGCGGTGTCCACCCTACGCCGTCGCACTGCAGCCCCGACTCCGAGGAGCCCTCCGTGACCATCGAATTCGACACCACATCGTCCAAGTTCGCCGAGTACTCCGAGCCCGGCCGTCTCGTGACCGGGGAATGGCTCGAAGCCCGCCTCGGCCAGCCCGGTCTCGTCGTCGTGGAGTCGGACGAGGACGTGCTGCTCTACGAGACCGGGCACATCCCCGGTTCCGTCAAGATCGACTGGCACACCGAGCTGAACGACCCGGTCGTCCGCGACTACGTCGACGGCGCGGGTTTCTCCGAGCTTCTGAGCCGCAAGGGCATCTCGCGTGACGACACGGTCGTCATCTACGGCGACAAGAACAACTGGTGGGCCGCCTACGCACTGTGGGTCTTCTCGCTGTTCGGTCATGAAGACGTGCGGCTGCTCGACGGCGGACGGGACAAGTGGATCGGCGAGGGTCGTCCGATCACGACCGACGCGACCGCCGTGACGGCCACCGACTACCCCGTCGTCGAGCGCGACGACAGCAAGATCCGCGCGTACAAGGACGACGTGCTGTCGCACCTCGGCCACCCGCTGATCGACGTCCGTTCCCCCGAGGAGTACTCGGGAGAGCGCACGACCGCGCCCGCCTACCCCGATGAGGGAGCCCTGCGCGCAGGACACATCCCAACGGCGCAGAACGTGCCGTGGGCCAAGGCTGTCGCCGAAGACGGCGGATTCAAGTCGCGCGCAGAACTCGACGCGATCTATCGCGACGGCGCGGGGCTCACCGACGGCGAGTCGATCGTGGCCTACTGCCGGATCGGCGAGCGGTCGAGCCACACCTGGTTCGTGCTGAAGCACCTGCTCGGGTTCGACGACGTGCGCAACTACGACGGGTCATGGACCGAGTGGGGCAGCGCGGTGCGCGTGCCGATCGTGACGGGCGCCGAGCCCGGCTCCCGCTGATCGCGTCGGAAACCGGTGGGCGGGTGCCCATCGGTCTCCGACGCGTACCAGGGGCCGAGCCGGCCTCCCGGTGGCGTGGAAGGATGACGAGGGTGACCGAGACCGCTCTGCCCGAAACCCTCGCCGAAATCCGCGACGAGTTCCTCGAACTCGCCGAGCCCGAACGACTCCAGCTGCTTCTCGAGTACTCGCAGGAGCTGCCGGCGGTGCCGCCGGAGTACGACGGGCACCCCGAGATGTGCGAGCGCGTCGTGGAGTGCCAGTCTCCGGTCTACATCGTCGTCGACGTCGACGACGACGGGATCGTGGCGATGCACGCGACCGCCCCCGCCGAGGCACCGACCACCCGCGGGTTCGCCAGCATCCTCGTCCAGGGCATCAGCGGCCTCACGACCGACGAGGTTCTCGCCATCCCCGATGACTTCCCGCAGAGCATCGGGCTCATGCGCGCGGTCAGCCCACTGCGCATCGCGGGGATGACCGGGATGCTGATGCGGGCGAAGCGCCAGGTGCGCGCGAAGCGCGGCTGATCGTGCGCGTGTCGGAGGTGCTCCCGGCAACGGGTGTCGTTCACGATCCCGCCACCCCGGAGGGCCGGGCGTGGCTCGAGTCGGTGTACGCCCGCGACGACGCCGCGTACGTGCGGCTGAACATGATCACGAGCATCACCGGGGCCGCCGCGGGAGACGACGGCACGAGCGAGACGCTCACGAGCCGTATCGACCGCGCCATCCTCGGGATCATCCGCGCTCACGCCGACGCCGTCGTCGTAGGGGCGGCCACCGTGCGCGCCGAGGGCTACCTGCTTCCGCGGGCGACGCGGCTCGCGGTCGTCACCGTCTCGGGAGACCTCAGCGGTCACCGGTTCGACGACGACGGTGCGTCGATCCTCCTCGTCTGCCCGGCGGGAAGAGCGGATGCTGTGCGGGAACGCGCGGGTCTCGCTGCCGCCGAGGTCGTGGCGGTGGACGGCGACGACGACCTGCATCCGACGGCGATCGTCTCCGCGCTCGCGCGCCGGGGGTACCCCCGCATCGTCTGCGAGGGCGGCCCCACCCTCGCCGGCCGCTTCGCGTCGGCGGGAGTGATCGACGAGTACTGCGTGACGATCGCACCGGTACTCGCACCAGCCGAGCACCCTTTCCTCCCGCTGAGGGCGGGCGGAGCGCCCCGCACGGAGCCCGCAGGGCTGCTCGTCGACGACGCCGCGTTCAGCTACTTTCGGCTGCGGACTCGTTCGTGAGGCCCTGACCGCGGAGCCACTCCGTGATCGTGCGCGTCCAGCGGTCCTGGTCGTAGTTCCAGAGCTTCGTGTGACGGGCCACGGAGAAGGTCTCGAGGTGCACGAGATCGGGTCGGGCCGCCGCCAGACCGTGCGAGGCGTCCGACGGGACGAAGCCGTCGTCGTCGCTGTGCAGGATGAGGATCGGATGAGTCAGTTCGTCCGCTCGTGCGACGCCGTCGAGCCGGTCGAACGGGATCGCATGCCCCGCCCGTGTCACCGGCGTCGCCCAGTCGGAACCGAGCGCGCCGATGGCGAGATTCGTCACGGGCGTCGGGAGGCGCAGCATCCGTCCCTGGTAGTCGAGCACCACCCGCCAGTCCACCACGGGCGACTCGAGGATGAGGCCCACGAGCAGTTCCTGGTGCGGCGATGACAGCTCGACCTGCAGGGCGACGGCTCCCCCCATCGACCATCCCATGACGATCACCCGGCGCGCGCCCGCGCGGCGTGCGTATCCGATGGCGGCGTCGACGTCGCGCCACTCCGTGGCACCGAGCGCGTAGGTTCCCGCCCGGCTGCGGGGTGCCTCGCCGTCGTTGCGGTACGACACCAGAAGAGAGGTGATGCCGAGCGCGCGGAAGACGGGAACGGCTCGCAGCGCCTCGGCGCGGGTCGTCCCCCGGCCGTGCACCTGCACGACCCAGAGGTCGGTCTCGGCCTCGGCGGGGAACACCCACGCCGGGCACGGGCCGACAGAGCTGCCGATGAGCTCGCTGCGGTACGGGATGTGGAGTTCGTCGGGACTGTCGAAGTACCAGCCGCTGAAGGCGGCGTCGGGGGCGAGCTGCTCCCCCGCGCCGACGTGGGTGAGCAGCTTGCGAGTGACCGACGTCGCGTCGGACGAGAGAACCTGGCCGAGCTTGACGTAGGACTTCGAACCCGTGGTGAAGAGACCGTAGCGGCCGGGGAGCTCGGTGTCGGGCGTGCGCGCCAGTGTCACGGTCTGCGCCGGCGCATCGACGGCGACGATCCGGGTGTCTGCCAGGCGCGGAGCGGGGGTGACCACCCGACGGGCGACACGGATCGCGATCGCCGCGATGGCCGTGGCGACCGCCCCGAGGGCGATCGCGACGAGAGCGACCGACGTGCGGAGAGCACCGGCGAGCGGTCGGAAGCCGCCGTCGGGCGCGGCGTGCCTGGACGCGTTCATCTCGGCCTCACTCTAGTCTGTGCGGGTGACCGATGTTCGTCCTCCCGAGGCGTTGACGCCGTTCGCGCGGGCGGTCGACGAACTTCGTTCGACCTCGTTCCGCGACGATCTGCTCGTGCGCGAGATTCCCGCCCCGACAGGACTCGCCCCCGAGTCGCTGGCGCTCGCGGCCGATGTGCGGCCCGACGTGGAGGGCGTGGACTCGCCCTATGGCATCGGTCGGTTCATCCTGCTACACGACCCGGACGAGCCCGATCCGTGGGGTGCGCCCTGGCGGATCGTCTGCTTCGCCCAGGCGCCGCTCGAACCCGAGATCGGATCCGACGCGCTCCTGGCCGACGTAGCGTGGTCATGGCTGGTCGACGCGCTGTCGTCGCGCGGCGCCGTCCACCACTCGGCGTCGGGCACGGCCACGAAGACCCTGTCCAAAGGATTCGGATCGTTGGCGTCGCAGGGCGACGGGGCACAGATAGAACTGCGGGCGTCATGGTCGCCCGAAGGACCTTTCGGACCGCACGTGGAGGCGTGGGCCGAACTTGTTTGCATGCTGGCAGGTCTCCCTCCGGGTACCGAGGGAATCGCCACGCTCGGAGCCCGGAGGGCAGCCCGTGACTGAATACGTCGTGATCGAAGACGACGAAGCCCTCGCTGATGCGGCAGAGGCTCTCGCCTCCGCCGACGGACCGGTGGCGGTCGACGTGGAACGGGCGTCGGGGTTCCGCTACTCCCAGCGCGCGTACCTGATCCAGGTCTTCCGCCGAGGCGCCGGGGTCTTCCTGTTCGACCCCGCCACCATCGCCGATTTCACTCTGCTGCAGGCCGCGATCGGCGACGCGGAATGGGTCTTCCACGCGGCCAGCCAGGATCTGCCGTCGCTGCGCGAGCGTTCGCTCGAGCCGTCGCGGATCTTCGACACCGAGCTCGCGGCTCGCATTCTCGGTCATGAGCGCGTCGGTCTCGGTGCGGTCGTGGAGTCGACGCTCGGCATCACGCTGGCTAAGGCGCACTCCGCGGCGGACTGGTCGACGCGCCCGCTTCCGCAGTCGTGGCTGGAGTACGCCGCGCTCGACGTCGAGCACCTGGTCGACGTGCGAGACGCCCTTGCCGACCAGCTCGTCGAGCAGGAGAAGACCGAGATCGCGGCGCAGGAGTTCGCCGCGGTGCTCGAGCGCCTTCCGAAGCCGCCGCGGGAGGACCCCTGGCGTCGTCTGAGCGGCCTGCACACCGTGCGAGGGCGGCGGTCGCTGGCCGTGGCTCGCGCGCTCTGGCAGGCCAGGGAGGACTACGCCCGCGAACAGGACGTCTCGCCCGGCCGGCTCGTGCCGGACCGCTCACTCGTCGCGGCGGTGATCGCCGATCCCCCCTCGAAGCAGGCCCTGGCGGCGCTGAAGGAATTCAACGGGCGGGCGAGTCGCACGCAGCTCGACCGCTGGTGGAACGCGATCCAGGAGGGCCGGTCGACCGAGGAGCTCCCGAGCGACCGCGTCCCCTCCGATGCGTTGCCGCCGCCGCGCGCGTGGGCCGATCGCAACCCGTCGGCCGACGCCCGACTGCGTGCGGCCCGCCCGGTCGTCGAGGAACGGGCGGAGCAGCTCGGCATGCCGACCGAGAACCTCCTGACGCCGGAGACCCTGCGGCGCGTCGCGTGGTCTCCCCCGGCGTCGCTCGACGCGGAATCGATCGGCGCCATCCTCGCGGAGCACGGTGCCCGGCCGTGGCAGATTGAGCAGACTGCACAGTTGATCGCCGATGCCTTTGTGGATTCCGTCAACGCCCCGGCCGAGGTCGCCGCCGACCCTTCGTAGGTTCGACCCAACCGATTCCGGGCGATTCGGTGCCCTCCCTAGGCTGGCGTCATCCCTAGTTTTGGAGGCAGAGTGGCCGAGCTCTCGGACGTCTTCTTCGTCGATGGAATGCGCACCCCCTTCGGGCGCGCGGGCGAAAAAGGAATGTATTGGAACACCCGCGCGGACGACCTGGTCGTGAAGGCGATCATCGGTCTCCTCGAGCGCAATGACGCGGTGCCCAAAGACCGGATCGACGATGTGGCGATCGCGGCCACCTCGCAGACCGGCGACCAGGGGCTGACCCTCGGACGCACAGCGGCGATCCTCGCGGGGCTCCCGATGTCGGTTCCCGGCCTGGCGATCGACCGCATGTGCGCGGGTGCCATGACGAGCGTGACGACGATGGGCGCCTCGATCGGCTTCGGCCAGTACGATCTCGCGCTGGCCGGCGGCGTCGAGCACATGGGGCGTCACCCCATCGGAGCCAACGCCGATCCGAACCCCCGCTTCGTCGCCGAGCGGCTCGTCGATCCGGGTGCCCTCAACATGGGCGTCACCGCCGAGCGCATCCACGATCGCTTCCCGCACCTCACGAAAGAGCGCGCCGACCGGTTCGGCATGCTGAGCCAGCACAAGGCGCAGACGGCCTACGAGGCCGGCAAGTTCCAGCCCGACCTCGTCTCTGTGGCGGTGAAGGACGCCGAGGGCGCCTGGGGCCTCGCCACCGAAGACGAGGGGCGGCGCCCCGAGACCACGATGGAGGGTCTCGCCTCGCTCAAGACCCCGTTCCGACCGCACGGCCGCGTGACAGCCGGTACGTCCTCGCCCCTCACCGATGGGGCGACCGTGAGTCTCCTCGCCGGCGGCGACGCGGTGAAGGAGCTCGGCCTCACGCCGAAGATGCGCATGGTGTCGTTCGCGTTCGCTGGCGTCGAGCCCGAGATCATGGGCATCGGCCCCATCCCCGCGACCGAGAAGGCGCTCCGCAAGGCGGGGCTCACCATCGACGACATCGGGCTCTTCGAGCTCAACGAGGCGTTCGCGATCCAGGTGATCTCGCTGCTCGACCACTTCGGCATCGCCGACGACGACCCTCGGGTCAACCCGTGGGGCGGTGCGATCGCGCTGGGGCACCCGCTCGCAGCATCCGGTGTGCGCCTCATGATCCAGCTCGCCGCTCATTTCGCCGAGCGGCCCGACGTGCGCTACGGCCTCACGGCCATGTGCGTCGGTCTCGGTCAGGGCGGCACGGTGATCTGGGAGAACCCCCACTTCACCGGCAAGAAGCGCAAGGGAGGCCAGTCATGACGAACTACGACGAGATCGACTTCGCCCCGCTCGACGCCCTCGCCGTCGACGAGGTGGTCACGCATTCGCGGGTGCGCGATGTGCGCCTGGCCTCGGGCAAGGTGCTGGCGCTCATCACGCTCGACAACGGCCGCGACCACACGCGTCCGAACACGCTCGGCCCCGGCACGCTGAAAGAGCTCGGCGAGACGCTCGGCGAGCTGAAGGCGCGCGCGGCCGCCGGTGAGATCGACGCCGTCGGCATCACGGGCAAGCAGTACATCCTCGCGGCCGGTGCCGACCTCTCGCAGGTCGCGCAGCTGCCGTCGAAAGACATCGCCCGCCTCATCGCCCAGCGGGGCCACCAGGTTCTGGGTTCGCTCTCCGAACTGGGAGTGCCCTCGTTCGCGTTCGTGAACGGCCTCGCGCTGGGCGGCGGTGTGGAGATCGCCCTGAACTCCACGTATCGCACGGTGGATGCGTCGGCTGCGGCCATCGCGCTGCCCGAGGTCTTCCTCGGACTCATCCCCGGCTGGGGCGGCGCCTACCTGCTACCGAACCTCATCGGCATTGAGAACGCGCTCGATGTCGTCATCTCCAACCCGCTGAAGCAGAACCGCACGCTGAAGCCTCGCCAGGCCTTCGAACTGGGAATGGTCGACGCCATCTTCCCCGCGTCGAACTACCTCGAGGATTCGCTGCGCTGGGCCGACGGCGTGCTGACCGGGCGGGTGAAGGTCGAGCGCAAGAACGAGCCGGGCAAGATCGAGCGGCTCACCAAGTGGCCGATCGCGATCAAGATGGCGCGCGGGATGCTGGAGAGCCGCATCGGCACCGTCCCGCGCTCTCCGTATGTCGCGCTCGAACTCCTCGACAAGGCCAAGAGCGGCACCAAGGCCGAGGGCTTCGCCCGCGAGGACGAAGCGCTGGCAGACCTCATCAGCGGCGATCAGTTCGTCGCATCGATGTACGCCTTCGATCTCATCCAGAAGCGGGCCAAGCGACCGGTCGGGGCGCCCGACAAGGCGTTGGCCAAGAAGGTCGCCAAGGTCGGCATCATCGGGGCGGGTCTCATGGCCAGCCAGTTCGCGTTGCTCTTCGTGCGCAAGCTGCAGGTCCCGGTGCTCATCACCGACCTCGACCAGGCACGTGTCGACAAGGGTCTCGCCTACATCCGCGATGAGATCGGCAAGCTCGAGGCCAAGGGGCGGCTCGACGGCGACGCGGCGAACCGTCTGCGCGCGCTCGTGCACGGCACCACCGACAAGACCGAGTTCTCCGACTGCGATTTCGTCATTGAGGCGGTCTTCGAGGAGGTCGGGGTCAAGCAGCAGGTCTTCGCGGAGATCGAGCCGCTCATCGCTGAAGACGCCATCCTGGCGACGAACACCTCGTCGCTGTCGGTGGAGGAGATCGGTGCGAAGCTCGCCCATCCCGAGCGCCTCGTGGGCTTCCACTTCTTCAACCCGGTCGCCGTCATGCCGCTGATCGAGGTCGTGAAGACCCCGACGGTGACGGATGCTGCGCTGTCGACCGCGTTCGTCGTGGCCAAGAACCTCGGCAAGAACGCGATCCTCACCGCCGACGCGCCCGGCTTCGTCGTCAACCGGCTGCTCGCCAAGGTCATGGGAGAGGCGGCCCGCGCCGTGTACGAGGGCACTCCCCTGCTCACCGTCGAGCGGGCGTTCGCGCCTCTCGGCCTGCCGATGACGCCGTTCCAGCTCATCGATCTGGTCGGATGGAAGGTCGCCGCCCACGTGCAGGACACGATGGCGGGCGCGTTCCCCGATCGTTTCTTCGCGTCGGAGAACTTCCACCGGCTGGCGGAGCTGCCGGAGGTCGTCGAGAAGGACAAGAACGGCAAGGTCACGGGCTGGAGCAAGAGTGCTCAGAAGGTGCTCGAGACCGGTTCGACCCCGGCGTCCGAAGCCACGATCCTCGCGCGCGTGCAGGACGGCCTCGCGCAGGAGATCAAGATCATGCTCGACGAGGGCGTCGTACCGGAGGTCGAAGACATCGATCTCGGTCTCATCCTCGGCGCCGCATGGCCGTTCATCGACGGCGGTGCCTCGGCCTACCTCGATCGGGAGGGGGCGTCCGAGCGTGCGTTCGGCGACACGTTCCATCACCCGCCGCTGCGAGGCGTGGGGAGCTGAGCCTCACCCCCTCCGACGGCCCGTCACCTCCTCGGTGGCGGGCCGTCGTTCGTAGGACGGCGTCAGACGTGCAGGGTGGTGCCGCGCTGCGATTGCGCACGCTGGACGGCCATCTGCTCGTCGAACTCCGCCCGCAGTTGTCGCTGACGGTGATCGCGTTGCGGGCTGCTTCCTCCGTCGACAGCTCCACGGGGAAGCCGAACGCGTCGTGTGGCGATCGATCGCGATCGCGGCGGGGGCTGTCGGTCTGACCGGTCGCGAGGGCGAGATCCTCCGCGCCTCCATCAAATACAGCCTCGGGATGCTCGTCTTCGTCTGCGTCTGGGTCTTCCTGCTCTCGCTCGTGATGCCTCACGGGAGTTGAGCCCCTCCGCGGGCTCAGGGAGCCGAGAGGCCGAGAACGGGGTACAGAACCTCGAACCCCTCGTCGAGCCCGCCGGTGATGGCGGAGACGAGGTGGTCGGCGCCGGGCACCACGTAGGACGTGACGGACATCCCTGCTTTCTCGGCTGCCGCGGCGACGGTCTGGGAGGCCGCGATGAAACCCGGGTCTTCGCTTCCCGCGGTGAAGACCGCGGTCGTGTTCGCGTACGCCCCCGGCGGAGCCGAGGCCATGATGTTGACCGGCTTGGATGCGTCGAAGGCGGACTGGTCACCGCCGTAGATCGTCTCCAGCACGCCCGAGACATCCTCTGAACCGGGGAATTCCTCCCCCGACACATCGATGATGTTGGAGAACTCATCGGGGTATGCGGCTCCGTATTTGATCGCGCAGCCGCCTCCGTTGGAGTATCCGGCGATGACCCAGTAGCGGGGATCGTCAATGATCCGCAGATTCGCGCGCGCCCAGGCGGTGACGTCCTTCGTGATGTAGGTCTCGGCCGCGCCGTATGCCGATGAGTCCGCGCATGCGGGGTCCTGGTTGCTTCCGGTGCCGCCGATCTGATCGGCGACGATGACGATGGGGGCGAGACCGTCGTGGTCGGCGGCGTACTGGTCGAGCACACCCGCGATGAACGAGACGTCCGGATTCCCGGGATAGCCCATCATCATGATCACCAGAGGAAGAGCCGGCGCATCGGGTGCCAGCGCGGCGGGCGGTAGGTAGATCCCGGCGGGACGGGCGACGAACCCCGACTCGGTGCCGGGGATGTTCTCCGTGCCCTGCTTCCCGACCGTCGCCAGATCGTCCGGCGCGGTCCACGTCGTGTAGATGGGCTGGTCGGGCGCGGCGGCGGCGCCACCCGAGCCGGGGACGTCGATGGGTGCATCGACCACGACTCCCAGCAGAGAACCGAGCGTCGGGTTGAGTCCGTAGTAGGCGTTCACACCGATGACTCCGCTCACGAGGAACCAGATCACGGCGACGCCGGCGATCACACGTCGCCATGCGCGTGCGCGAGGGAAGGATACGATCGCGAGCCCCACGGCAGCGAAGCATCCGACAGCCCAGAACCCCACGGCGAGGGGCAGATCGGTACCGAAAGCCTCGACGACATTCGCCACCAGGAAGAGGACGACTGCCGCAATCGCTCCTCCGAGGAGCCCGAGCGCGGCTCGTGCCCACCAGCCGTCACGAGCAGGACGGACGAGGAGAACGAGCGCGAGAACGACCGCGCCGCCGTACACCACCCACATAGCCGGTGAATCAATGATCGGCAGTCTCAGGAGTGCGTCCACCGGGTCTCTCCTCTGCGGTGGTCAGGCACCCCGCGGGGTGCAGCCCGACGGCGTGGAATTGCCGCTGATGATGAAATTTTCACACGGGGAAAAGTGGGGAAGGGTTGACTCTCGCCTACCCGCCACGGTGTCGTTGTGGTGCTTGTCCAGGAATTGCTTGGTTGGCCGATCTACCTGCTCTACCGCGACGAGGGAGACCTCGCGCGCATCGGCCCCGCGCTCGTGAGAGCATTCCTCCCTGACGCCACGCTGAGGCAGTACGCGGGCGCCGGCATCGATATGCTGCGCGGGGGCTGAGCCGTCAGTCGCGGGAGTCGTGAGGTTGTGCGTCCTCGGGCACCCAGAGTGTCTGCTGATCACTCGGGCGGGCGATGGGGATGCGGGTACCCAGCACCTGCGACACCACGTCCTGTGCGATCTTCGCCGCCGTGAGGCCGGCATCGTCCAGGATCTGTTCGCGGGTCGCGTGCGGGATGAACTCGTCGGGAAGACCCAGCTCGTCGACGGCCGTGTCGACCCCCGCCTCGCGGAGCACCTGACGCACGCGCGTGCCCACCCCGCCCACGCGGATGCCGTCCTCGATCGTGATGACGAGCCGATGGCTGCGTGCGAGCTCGACGATCGACGGCTGCACCGGGATGACCCATCGCGGGTCGACCACGGTCGCGCCGATGCCCTGCGCCTCCAGCCGCTCGGCGACCTCGGTGGCGAGGTGCACCATGGGGCCGATGCCGACGATGAGGACGTCGTGGGTGGCGGCGCGTGAGATCACGTCGACGCCGTCGGCGAGCCTCTCGATGGCCGGGAGGTCGGCGGATGCCGATCCCTTCGGGTAGCGCACGACGGTCGGCGCGTCGGAGACGGCCACCGCCTCGCGCAGCTCCTCGCTGAGGCGCGCAGCATCACGCGGTGCCGCGATACGGATGTTCGGCACGAGCTGAAGCATCGCGAGGTCCCAGATGCCGTGGTGGCTCGGTCCGTCGGGGCCGGTGACGCCCGCTCGGTCGAGTGCGAAGGTGACGCCGGCGCGGTGCAGCGCAACGTCCATCAGCATCTGATCGAAGGCGCGGTTCATGAACGTGGCGTACATCGCGACGACGGGGTGCAGCCCGCCGAAGGCGAGACCGGCCGCCGATGCGACGGCGTGCTGCTCGGCGATGCCGACGTCGTAGGTGCGTTCGGGGAACCGCTCGGCGAATAGCTGCAGGCCGGTCGGACGCAGCATCGCCGCGGTCACGGCGATGATGTCTTCCCGCTCCGCACCGATCTCGACGAGCTCCCGCGCGAACACGTCGGTCCATCCGTCGCCGGTGGCGCTCGAGAGCGGCTCCCCGGTGATCGGATCGATCTTGCCGACCGCATGGAACTGGTCGGCCTCATCGCTGCGGGCCGGTGCGTACCCGCGGCCCTTGTCGGTTATCGCGTGGACGATGACGGGCGCACCGTAGGACTTCGCCAGGGTCAGGGTCTCGAGCAGCGTCTCGAGGTCGTGGCCATCGACGGGGCCGAGGTACTTGATGTCGAGGTTCGAATACAGGGCCTCGTTGTTCGTGAAGCGGGAGAGGAACCCGTGCGTTGCGCCACGCACGCCGCGGTAGACGGCGCGGGTGGCCGGGCCGAGCGCACGGAACAGCGAGTCGGAGCTCCTGTGCAGTGTGCGATAAGCGTCGGCGGTGCGCACGCGATTGAGGTAGCGGGCCATGCCGCCGATGGTGGGGGCGTAGGAGCGTCCGTTGTCATTGACGACGATCACGAGGTTGCGATCGTTGTCGTCCGAGATGTTGTTGAGCGCCTCCCAGGTCATCCCGCCCGTGAGCGCGCCGTCACCGACCACGGCCACGACGTGGCGGTCGCGGCGCCCGGTACGCGTGAGAGCACGAGACACCCCGTCGGCCCAGCTGAGCGAGCTCGACGCGTGAGAGGACTCCACGACGTCATGGATGCTCTCGGAACGCTGCGGGTACCCGGCCAGTCCCTCACGGGAACGCAAGCCGGAGAAGTCCTGTCGCCCGGTGAGGAGCTTGTGCACGTAGGACTGATGCCCGGTATCGAAGATGATCGGATCCTGGGGCGAGTCGAAGATCCTGTGGATCGCGATGGTGAGTTCGACCACGCCGAGGTTCGGCCCCAGATGCCCACCGGTACGGGAGACGTTCTCGATGAGGAACTCGCGCACCTCTCCGGCAAGCTGCTCGAGCTGAGGCAGATCTAGCGCATCGAGGTCACGCGGCCCCGTGATCGTCGGCAGAACAGCCATCGGACTCCTTTCGTCGTCGATCCTCAGGATCGACGGGCGACCAGGACACAGTCTAATCCGGGCATAGCTGGTCGCCAGTGAAGGCACGTCCGGTTGACAGGTGGGGTGGAGCCGTCTCGCAGGCGACGCGAAGGGCCCCCGACCGAGGTCGAGAGCCCTTCGTGTCGGTGCGTCGATCAGACCAGCGAACGCAGCACGTACTGCAGGATGCCGCCGTTGCGGTAGTAGTCCGCTTCACCGGGGGTGTCGATGCGCACGGTGGCGTCGAAGGTCACCGTCTCCTTGCCGTCGGCGGAGAACTCGCTCGGCGCCGCGGTCACCTTCACGGTCTTCGGCGTGGTGCCCTCGTTCAGCTGCTCGAGACCCTCGATCGAGACGATCTCCGTGCCGTCGAGCCCGAGCGACTCCCAGCTCTGTCCGGCCGGGAACTGCAGCGGAACGACGCCCATTCCGATGAGGTTCGAGCGGTGGATGCGCTCGAAGCTCTCGGTGATGACGGCCTTCACGCCCAGGAGGCTCGTGCCCTTCGCCGCCCAGTCGCGGGACGAACCGGAGCCGTACTCCTTGCCGCCGAAGACGACGAGCGGTGTGCCCTGCTCGGCGTAGTGCTGGCAGGCGTCGTAGATGAACGACTGCGGTCCGCCGGGCTGGGTGAAGTCGCGGGTGTACCCGCCCTCGACGACCGCGCCGTCGTTGACCGCGCTGACCAGCTGGTTCTTCAGTCGGATGTTCGCGAACGTACCCCGGATCATGATCTCGTGGTTGCCGCGACGCGAGCCGTAGGAGTTGAAGTCCTTGCGGTCGACACCGTGCTCGACGAGGTACTGACCGGCGGGGCTGTCGGCCTTGATGTTCCCGGCGGGGCTGATGTGGTCGGTCGTGACCGAATCACCGAGCGTCGCCATGACGCGGGCACCCGAGATGTCGCGGACCGGGGTCAGCTCCATCGTCATGCCCTCGAAGTACGGGGGCTTGCGCACGTAGGTCGACTCGTCGTTCCACTCGAACACGTCACCGGTCGGGGTGGGCAGGTTCTTCCAGCGCTCGTCGCCCTCGAAGACGGTCGCGTACTGACGCGTGAACATCTCCTCGTTGATCGACGAGTCGATCGTGGACTGCACCTCCGCAGCATCCGGCCAGATGTCCTTGAGGAAGACGTCGTTGCCCTCGGTGTCCTTGCCGAGCGCATCGGTTTCGAAGTCGAAGTTCATCGAGCCCGCGAGCGAGTACGCGATCACGAGCGGGGGGCTCGCGAGGTAGTTCATCTTCACGTCGGGGTTGATGCGACCCTCGAAGTTACGGTTGCCAGAGAGCACCGCGGTGACGGCGAGGTCGTTCTCGTTGATCGCCGCGGAGACCTCTTCGATCAGCGGTCCCGAGTTTCCGATACACGTCGTGCAGCCGTAGCCGACGGTGTAGAAACCGAGGTCCTCGAGATCCTGCGTGAGGCCGGCCTTCTCGTAGTAGTCGGTGACGACCTTCGAGCCCGGTGCCAGCGTGGTCTTGACCCACGGCTTCGCCTTGAGACCCTTCTTGACCGCGTTGCGGGCGAGGAGGCCGGCGGCGAGCATGACCGACGGGTTCGAGGTGTTCGTGCACGACGTGATCGCCGCGATCGTGACCGCGCCGTGGTCGAGCGTGAACGATTCCCCACCGGCCAGCGTCACCGGCGACGGCTTCGACGCCGACTTCGGTGTGTGGCTGTGGTGGGTGTGCTGGTGGTCGTTGTGCTCGTCCTCGGGCGTGTTCGACGGCGGGTCGGATGCCGGGAACGACTCGGATCCCTCGAGGTCGACCAGATCGTGGTCGACCTGGGCGTAGTTGGTGAGGTCGCTCTCGAACTGCTGCTTCGCGTTGGTCAGTTCGATGCGGTCCTGCGGACGCTTCGGACCCGCGATGGAGGGGACGACCGTCGACAGGTCGAGCTCCATGTACTCGCTGAACACCGGCTCGACGGAGGCGTCGTGCCAGAGGTGCTGTTCCTTGGCGTAGGCCTCGACGAGGGCGAGCGACTGCTCGCTGCGACCGGTGAGCCGCAGGTAGTCGATCGTCACGCTGTCGATCGGGAACATCGCGGCCGTCGAGCCGAACTCGGGGCTCATGTTTCCGATGGTGGCGCGGTTCGCCAGCGGCACCGAAGCGACGCCGTCGCCGTAGAACTCCACGAACTTCCCGACGACCCCGTGCTTGCGCAGGAGGTCGGTGATCGTGAGCACCACGTCGGTCGCCGTGACACCGGTCGGGATGGCGCCGGTGAGCTTGAAGCCGACGACCTTGGGGATGAGCATCGAGACGGGCTGTCCGAGCATCGCGGCCTCAGCCTCGATACCGCCGACGCCCCACCCGAGCACGCCCAGGCCGTTGACCATCGTGGTGTGCGAGTCGGTGCCGACGCAGGTGTCGGGGTAGGCGCGCAGCACGCCGTCGAACGAGCGGTCGTAGATGACCTTCGCGAGGTGCTCGATGTTGACCTGGTGCACGATGCCGGTGCCCGGGGGGACGACCTTGAAGTCGTCGAACGCGGTCTGTCCCCAACGGAGGAACTGGTACCGCTCGCCGTTGCGCTCGTACTCGATCTCGACGTTGCGCTCGAGGGCGTTCTCGCTGCCGAACAGGTCGGCGATGACGGAGTGGTCGATGACCATCTCGGCGGGCGAGAGCGGGTTGATCCGCGACGGGTCGCCGCCGAGGGCCGCCATCGCCTCACGCATCGTGGCGAGGTCGACGATGCAGGGCACTCCGGTGAAGTCCTGCATCACGACGCGGGCGGGAGAGAACTGGATCTCCGTGTCGGGCTCTGCCGCAGCATCCCAGGACCCGAGCGCCTCGATCTGCTCCTTCGTCACGTTGGCGCCGTCTTCGGTGCGCAGGAGGTTCTCCAGCAGCACCTTGAGGCTGAACGGGAGCTTCTCGTAACCGGGGACGGTGTCGATGCGGAAGATCTCGTAGTCGGTGCTGCCGACTGTCAGGGTGCTCTTGGCACCGAAGCTGTCAACCGTGGACACGTGCGTCTCCTTCGTCGGCGGTGCGCGGGCATTACCCGCACGAACCATCTTCTCCAGGTCGCTCACGACCGGCTAGCAAGGTGGACCTAACCGTGGAGCGTGGGGAATTTATCTTGATGTCGAGATAAATATATCAGGAACCGGTCGTCCGGGTCTTGACGTACAGCGCTCGCACGGCGAGGAGCGTCACGGCCACGAGCGGAGCGAACAACGGCAGCCCCATGGCGATCTTGAGGGTGCCCAGTAGGGCGACCGCGCTCTCGCGGTTCGCCGGATCGAGCGATGTGAGGTAGATCGGAAGCTGCACCGCCAGCCGGGCGAAGAACAGCGCTGCCCACGCGAGCGTCAACCAGAAGAAGGTGCGGCGCTTGCGGCGATCGCTCCGCCAGGCCACGCCCTCCCCCATTAAGTACCCGGCGGCCAGTCCGATGATCGGCCAGCCGACCACGGCCGAGACGAGCATCGCGAGACCGTACCCGGCGTTGGTGAGGAGCCCCGGAACGAAGTTGTCGGACGGATTGCCGGTGATGAGCGCGAGAACGGCGGCCGCGCCGGCCGCGACCAGTCCGCCGATGGCGGCGGAGGGCGGCGATTTCTGCACGAGGCGGATGATCGTGAAGACGACGGCGATGCCGACCGAGGCGATCAGGGCGGGAATCAGCTCCTGAGTGGTCGTGAACACCACCACGAACAGAAGACTGGGGAGCACCGACTCGAAGATCCCGCGCCATCCGCCCATGGCCGACCAGACCGCGGCGCCGGTCGAGGTGTGCTGGGCGGGGTCGAGCCCGGCCCGACGCGCCGCTTCGCCCAGAGCCGAGCTCAGAGCGTCGGACGCGGAGGGCGGCTCGAGGCTCGTCGGCGTCTTCTCGTCGGGCGCGGGCTCGTCGGTCACGGCGTGCCGGGGGTCGCGGGCATGCGCAGGGGGATCAGGTCTCGCGGCGGCATGGGAGCGCCCCCGCGCACGACGACGATCGATCGGAAGAGGTCTTCGACCTGGGCGGCCGCCTGCACGTCGCTCGTTGCCGCACCGCCGATCACGCCGCGCAGGAACCACCGAGGCCCATCCACGCCCACGAAGCGGGCCAGTCGCATGCCCGCACCGGCGCCGTCTGCCTGAACGGGGACCTCCGCGAGGAGCTCGGGGCCGAGAGGTCCTTCCCGCTCCTCGACGCGTCCGCCCTGCTGGCGCACCTGAGCTCGGATCTGCTCGCGGGTCTCCTCCCAGAGACCCGCGGTGCGCGGCGCTGCGAAGGGCTGCACCTGGAGCGTGGAATCCGCGTAGTCGAGACCGACGGCGACGATGCGCTTGGTCTGCTCCTCGACCTCGAGGCGGAGGTTCAGTCCCTCGCGCGGGAGGATCTTGATGCCGCCGAGGTCGATGTAGGGCCGGACGGGGTTCGCCTCCGACTCGTCGAAGGGTCCGTCGACGCTCCGGTCGCCCAGAGGTGACTGATCGGGCGTCTCGCCCGTGGACACATCGCTCATGCCGTGCCTTCTTCCCGCGTCTGATATCCGGTGGACCCGAAGCCGCCGCTCCCGCGGACGCTGTCGGGCAGTTCGTCGACCGGCACGAACGTCGCCCGGTGAACGGGCATGACGATGAGCTGCGCGATGCGGTCGCCGGGGGCGATGTCGTAGCGCTCTGTCGTGTCGGTGTTGAGGAGGGCGACCTTGATCTCGCCGCGGTAGCCGGCGTCGATCGTGCCGGGCGCGTTGACGATCGTGATGCCGTGCTTCGCCGCGAGACCGCTACGGGGAACGACGAAACCGACGTACCCGTCGGGGAGGGCGATGCTCACCCCCGTGGCGACGAGCGCACGCTCGCCGGGCGCCAACGACACCTTCTCCGCGGACGTCAGGTCGGCGCCGGCGTCGCCGGGATGTGCGTACACCGGAGGTTCGGCCGCGATAATGGGGACGTCCACGGTTTCGGTCACCCCACGAGGGTAATGCAGGCAAGAGGGTGCAGCATGCGTGAACGACCCGCATATCGCGAACGGCTCAGCCCGTCGCTCTGGGTGCTGGTCGCGGCCGCCGTCTGCGCCCCGATGGCGGCTCTCGTGTTCGCGCCGATCGACACGACGCTGGCTCTCGTCGTGGGAGTGGTGGTCGGCGTGGCGATCGTGGTCGCCTTGGTGCTGCTCTCCCCCGTTATCGAGATCGACGACGATGAGCTCCGTGCCGGCAAGGCGCACATCGACGTCGCCCTCCTGGGCGACCCGGTGCCGACGGAGGGTCTGGAGGCCCGGGCCGCACGCGGCGCGGGCCTGGACCCGCGTTCGTGGATGCTGATCCGCGGGGGGATCGACGGTGTCGTGACCATCCCCGTCACCGATCCCGACGATCCCACTCCCGTATGGGTCGTATCTACTCGGACGCCCGACCGCCTCGCGGCCGGCATCCGTCGTGCTCAGCTCAGGCAGCGCACTCCACGCAGATGAAGCCGGGGCCGTCTTCGTGGTCGATCTGCGAGCGGTGCTTCACGAGGAAGCAGTTCATGCAGGTGAACTCGTCTTCCTGAGGGGGCAGCACGACGACGTCGAGCTCGAGGTCGGAGAGGTCAGCGCCCGGGAGTTCGAAGCCGGAGGGGTTGTCGGAATCCTCGACATCCACCGACCCCGACATCTTGTCGGGCACGCGCTCCTTGAGGGCCTCGATCGACTCGCTGTCGTCCTCGGTCTTGCGCGGTGCGTCGTAATCGGTGGCCATGCGTGAACGTCTCTACTTCCGGTGATGCGGGATGTGTCGCCCGAACGGGCGGCCACAGTTTGCATGAACGGCGTCCGTTTCGCAAATGCGCTCGGATCGGCCTCAGGCGTTGCGATGAAACTCGCGGCGCGCCCCGGATATTCCCGCACTCGGGGGCGGTGCGTGCGACCATGGGCGCTAACCGCAGAACGAAGGGGTGTTTCCGCATGGAACAGCTCAAGGTCATCGGAACCGAGGACGACGTCCTCGTGCTCGCGACCGAATCGGGCGAGCGTTTCACGCTGCCCGTCGACGAAGTGCTGCGCGCCGAACTGCGCCGCACGCGACGCGATCGCGACGAGCGCGTTCCCCGCGCCAGTCCTCGCGAGATCCAGGCGCACATCCGCTCCGGGCTCTCTGCTCCGGAAGTGGCCGCGCTCCTCGGGGCGAGGCTGGAAGACGTCGTGCGTTTCGAGCGCCCCGTCCTCGCCGAGCGCGAGCACGTGGTGGGCCAGGCTCTCGCCGTGCCCGTACTGCTGGGCGGCGACCTCGAGCACGACGCCCCGGTGACCTTCGGTGCGGCCGTGAGGGCGAAGCTGGCCGAAGCCGGAGCGAGCAACGAGCGCTGGACGAGCTGGCGCGGACCGAACGGGTGGATCGTGAAGCTGGAGTTCACGGCCAACGAGGTCGACCACGACGCCCGATGGGGCTTCGAGCCCCGGCGGAGCTCGCTGTCCCCGCAGAACTCCGATGCGATCCAGCTGTCTCGTCAAGGTTCGCTGCCCGAGGGTCTCATCCCCCGTCTGCGTGCGCTGGATACCCCGCTCGCGAAAGATGACACGCGTTTCGACAGCGGAGCCTTCGGCCCTCGTCGTCTGATCGAGCCCGAGGTCGACCTCGCGCCCGAGACCTCTTCGCACGCCACTCCCGCCGTGCAGGATGCTGCGATCAAGCGTGCCCCTGACGCTCCCGTGACGTCGTCCGAGACGGCCGACCTCCTCGAAGCGCTCCGTCGCCGTCGCGGGCAGCGCGAACCGCTGCCGGGAACCGACCCCGACACCGCCCCGACCCGCACCGTGGCGCCGGTCGCTCTCTTCGACGCACTCGAACCGGGTTACGAGGAGTCCGCGCCCGAGCCGGCGCCCGAGCCCGAGTCGCAGACGGATGCGGCGACCCGACGCAAGGGTCGCACCTCCATGCCGTCGTGGGACGAGATCGTCTTCGGCGCTCGTTCCGACGACGCGTAGCTCAGGCGAAGGCGCCCAGGCGCAGGAGGGGAACGACCCGTTCTTCGGCGGTGAGTGAGCCGTGCTGGCCCACCATCTTCTGCGCGCCCTTGTCGGCGAGGCGGTCGTCGTAGTACGCCACCGCCGAACGCGCGGCGACGACCACGTCTCCGATGCGGTCGCGCACCGCCTCGGCGACCGGGCCGAAAAGGCCCGCATCGATGGCCTCGTCGCGCGTCATGACCCACGACCTCGACGACTCGGATGCGAGCCACTCGGCGTGCACCTCGCTCGCGCTGCCGGGGGCGGTGTAGAGGTGCAGCATCCGCGGTTCGCCGCCGATGCCGGCGACGCCCGCGACCAAGGGGCTGTCCGCGGTGAAAAGCAGCTGACGGTGACGAGGGACGTCGACCATCCCGTGGTCGGCGGTGACGAGAGCGCCCGCGTCGGCGGGCAGGGCCTCCGCCAGGCGGCGTGCCGCAGCATCCACCGTCTCGAGGGTCGCGCTCCACGCCTCGGACTCCCATCCGAGTTTGTGGCCGACGCTGTCGAGATCGGGCGCGTAGAGGTAGACGAGGGCACCGCTGTGTCGCGCGGCGAGGTCGGCGGCGATGGCCACGCGTTCGGCGAGGTCGACCGCACTGACGAACTCGGCGCCCCGCAGGGTGGCCTCGGTGAAACCCGTGCCGACGTACTCGGGCCGGGACACCACGAAGCACGGTCGACCGCGTCGTGACTCCCGCTGCATGAGGGGCTCCTCGCGCTGCCACGTCTCGGGGTCGAGCCCGTCGGTCTCCCAGCCCTTCAGCTGGTTCGGCAGCACGTCGGTGCCCGGGATGCGCAGGCGGTAGCCGACGATCCCGTGCTGGCCCGGCGGTGTGCCGGTCAGCAGGCTCGTCAGAGCCGCGGCCGTCGTCGACGGGAAGACGGTGCGCGCGACGTCGCGCTTCGTCGTGAGGGAGGACAGGAACCGGGCGTGCCCCTTGCGCGCGGACAGGTTCAGCGACCCGAGCCCGTCGACCACGCAGATCACCACGCTGCGGGCGGGGGCGAACCATGCGGACTGACCGGTGAGTGCGGCGATCGACTCGGTGGCCACACCGGTGAGGCTCCGGGCGTGCGGGGGGTCGGCCGGTAGGCTGAGGGACATCCCGGTCAGTCTCGCACACGCGAGCTGCACGCGTCGGGACCCGACCCGAACCACTCCCGAGGCAAGAGGTACATGCCTGCATCCCGGCCCTCCCCCGCAGCTGCCGCGAACGTCGTCGAACGCATCGAAGACGTCGATGTGTCGACCGAGATGCAGGGGTCGTTCCTCGAGTACGCCTACTCGGTCATCTATTCGCGCGCCCTCCCCGACGCCCGCGACGGACTCAAGCCCGTCCAGCGGCGCATCCTCTATCAGATGGCAGAGATGGGCCTGCGTCCCGACCGCGGCCACGTGAAGAGCGCGCGCGTCGTCGGCGAGGTCATGGGAAAGCTCCACCCCCACGGAGATTCACCGATCTACGACGCGCTGGTGCGTCTCGCCCAGTCGTTCACCCTCCGCGTGCCGCTCGTGGACGGGCACGGAAACTTCGGGTCGCTCGACGACGGACCCGCCGCGTCCCGCTACACCGAGGCGCGGCTGGCGCCGCCCGCGCTCGCCCTGACGGAGAACCTCGACGAGGACGTCGTCGACTTCATCCCGAACTACGACGGACAGTTCCAGCAGCCGGAGGTTCTCCCGGCTGCGTTCCCCAACCTCCTCGTGAACGGGGCGACCGGCATCGCGGTCGGTATGGCGACGAACATGGCGCCGCACAACCTCATCGAGGTCGTCGCCGCAGCGGTGCATCTGCTGGCGAACCCCGAAGCCAGTGTCGAAGAGCTGATGGAGTTCGTCCCCGGCCCCGACCTCCCCACCGGTGGCATCATCGTGGGGCTCGACGGCATCAAGGACGCCTATACGAACGGCCGCGGAACCTTCCGCACACGGGCGAAGGTCTCCATCGAATCTCTCGGCCCGCGCCGTACCGGCCTCGTCGTCACCGAGCTTCCGTATCTCGTGGGCCCCGAACGCCTGGTCGAGAAGATCAAGGACGCGGTCACCGCGAAGAAGCTGACCGGCATCTCCGACGTCACCGACCTCACCGACCGCAATAACGGACTTCGTCTCATCATCGGCATCAAGACGGGCTTCGACCCGCAGGCCGTGCTCGAGCAGCTCTACCGTCTGACGCCGTTGGAAGACTCCTTCGGCATCAACAACGTCGCCCTCGTCGACGGCCAGCCGAAGACTCTCGGACTCCGGGAGCTGCTGCGGGTCTACATCGACCATCGCATCCGGGTCGTCACCCGGCGGAGCGAATTCCGGCTGGCGCGCAAGCAGGAGCGCCTGCACCTCGTCGAGGGTCTTCTCATCGCGATCCTCGACATCGACGAGGTCATCCAGGTCATCCGCGGTTCGGATGACGGCGAGGCGGCGCGACTGCGCCTGATGGAAGTGTTCGACCTCTCGCAGGCGCAGGCCGAGTACATCCTCGAACTGCGTCTGCGCCGGCTGACGAAGTTCTCGCGCATCGAGCTCGAGGCCGAGCGCGACGCGCTGAAGGCCGAGATCGCGCACCTCATCGAGCTGCTCTCGAGTGAGGCGCTGCTGCACGCGCAGGTCGCTCGTGAGCTCGAAGCCGCGGCCGAGGCATACGGCACGCCGCGACGCACGATGCTGCTCAACGGCGGACCTGTCGTGCCGCGCTCGGCAAAGGCTGCGGCAGCCGCCGACCTCCAGATCGCCGACGCCCCGTGCCGTGTCTTCCTCTCGGCCACGGGTCGCATGGTGCGTGCCGAGCTCGTCGCCGACGCCCCGGACGGGGGCATCGTGGCGCCCTCTCGCAGGTCGAAGCACGACGCCATCCGTTCCGCCGTCGACAGCACGACCCGGGGCGACCTGGGGGCCGTGACCAGCAAGGGGCGCCTCGTGAGGTTCACCCCGGTGGATCTTCCTTCCGTCCCGGCCAACTCGGTGCAGCTCGCCGCCGGCACGCGCGTCGATCAGTACCTCGGGCTCCCGGGCGGAGAGCACGTCGTCGCCATCGTTCCGCTCGATGAGACCCCGCCGCTCGCGATCGGCACTGCGCACGGCGTGGTCAAGCGCGTCGCGGCGTCGGAGATCACCAACAAGCCCGATATCGAGATCATCGCGCTCAAGCCCGGTGACCGAGTGGTGGGCGCGGCTCCCGCCCCCGACGATGCCGAACTCGTGTTCGTCGCGGCCGACGCGCAGCTTCTGCGATTCGATGCCTCCTCCGTGCGGCCGCAGGGCCGATCGGCGGGAGGTATGGCCGGTATCCGGCTGTCGACCGGCGTCGAGGTCGTCGCGTTCGCGGTCGTGCCCGCATCGGCTGCGCAGACCGTCGTCGTCACCGTCGCCGGTGACTCGACGGCCCTCCCCGGCACCGACGCGGGGTCGGCGAAGGTCTCTGCGTTCACCGAGTATCCGCCCAAGGGGCGCGCCACCGGCGGTGTGCGCGCCCAGCGCTTCCTCCGCGGCGAGGATGCGCTCGTGCAGGCCTGGGTCGGAGAAGAGCCGCGCGCGGTCGGTCCGG
Source organism: Microbacterium sp. AG1240 (assembly GCF_003635115.1). Lineage (GTDB taxonomy): Bacteria > Actinomycetota > Actinomycetes > Actinomycetales > Microbacteriaceae > Microbacterium. Next base: position 1,559,320 of record NZ_RBXJ01000001.1, on the reverse strand, counting down.
ACGGCTCCACGCGCGCACTCCCCGATGCGGGAGCGAAGCGCGACGCGTCGGGCTCCGCGCTCGACGGCTCGGTGGGTGCCATCGGAACCGTCGTCCGCTGACGCGACGGCGCCGCGCGCCGCACGTCGGCGACGGCTCCGATGCAGGTCGACCACGCAGCATCCGTTCGACGTCCCACCCGCGTCGTTCGTCGGCGCGTCTCAGACGTCGATGCGCTCGCGCGCCAGCCGATCGCTCGAATCGATGATGAACTCCTTGCGAGGAGCCACGTCGTTGCCCATCAGCAGTTCGAAGACGGATGCGGCGACCTCGGCGTCTTGCATGCGCACACGCCGGAGCAGCCTGCCACCGCGGTCCATCGTGGTCGTCGCGAGCTGGTCGGCGTCCATCTCGCCGAGGCCCTTGTATCGCTGGATGGGTTCCTGCCACCGCTTGCCCGACTTGGTGAGCTTCGTGAGCAGCCCGTGGAGCTCCTGCTCCGAATACGTGTAGATCGTCTCGTTGGGCTTCGAACCCGGGTTCATCACGATGACCCGGTGCAGCGGTGGAACGGCGGCGTACACCCGGCCCTCGTCGATCAGCGGACGCATGTAGCGGAAGAAGAGGGTGAGCAGGAGGGTGCGGATGTGGGCGCCGTCGACATCGGCGTCGCTCATCAGGATGATCTTGCCGTAGCGCGCCGACTCCAGGTCGAACGAGCGACCCGAGCCCGCGCCGATGACCTGGATGATGGAGGCGCACTCGGCATTCGACAGCATGTCGCTGATCGATGCCTTCTGCACGTTCAAGATCTTGCCGCGGATGGGCAGCAGTGCCTGATACTCGCTGTTGCGCGCCAGTTTGGCCGTGCCGAGCGCCGAGTCGCCCTCGACGATGAAGAGCTCGGATGCGTCGACGTCGTTCGTCCGGCAGTCGGCGAGCTTCGCCGGCAGCGACGAAGACTCGAGCGCGCTCTTCCGGCGCTGGGTCTCTTTGTGCTGGCGGGCGGAGATGCGCGCCTTCATCTCGGAGACGACCTTGTCGAGCAGGAGCGAGGTCTGCGTCTTGTCGTCGCGCTTCGGGGAGGCGAAGCGCGCGGCCAGCTCTTTCGCGACGACGGTCGAGACGATCTGACGCGCCGCCGGCGTGCCGAGGATCTCTTTCGTCTGCCCCTCGAACTGGGGCTCGGGAAGGCGCACGGTGAGGACGGCGGTCAGCCCGGCGAGGATGTCGTCCTTGTCGATCTTGTCGTTGCCGACCTTCAGTCGCCGGGCGTTCTGCTCGACCTGGCTGCGCAGCACCTTCATCAGCCCGACCTCGAAGCCCTGCTGGTGCGTGCCGCCCTTGGGCGTCGAGATGATGTTGACGAACGAGCGGACGCGCGTCTCGTAGCCGGTGCCCCATCGCAGTGCGACGTCGACCTCGCACTCGCGCTGCACCTCGGTCGGCACCATGGCGCCGGTGGGCTGGAGCACCGGGACCGTCTCGACGAACGACCCCGTTCCGCTGAGGCGCCAGGTGTCGGTGACGGCCGCGTCGGGGGCCAGGAACTCGGCGAACTCCGAGATGCCGCCGTCGAAACGGTAGGTGGTCTCGACGGGCTCGGTCGACACGGCGCCGTCGGCGCCCGCCGAGGGGCGCTCGTCGCGGATGACGATCTCGAGACCGGGCACGAGGAAGGCCGTCTGCCGAGCGCGCTGCTCGAGCTCCTCGAGGTTGAACGAGGCGTCTTTGGTGAAGATCTGCCGGTCGGCCCAGTATCGGATGCGTGTGCCGGTCACACCCTTCGGATCCTTGCCGACGACCCGCAGTTCGCTCTTCTTGTCGAAGGGGCTGAACGCCGAGTCGGGCGCGTCGCCGGCGAACGAGCCGGGCTCACCGCGGTGGAACGACATCGCCCAGGTCTTGCCGCCCCGGTCGACCTCGACGTCGAGGCGTTCGGACAGAGCGTTGACGACGGAAGCGCCGACACCGTGCAGACCGCCGGAGGCGGCGTACGAGCCGCCGCCGAACTTGCCGCCCGCGTGGAGCTTGGTGAAGACGACCTCGATGCCGGACAGACCGGTGCGGGGCTCGATGTCGACCGGGATGCCGCGGGCCCGGTCGCGGACCTCGACGCTGCCGTCGGAGTGCAGCACGATGTCGATTCGACCGCCGTGCCCGCCGAGCGCCTCGTCGACGGAGTTGTCGATGATCTCCCACAGGCAGTGCATCAGACCGCGGGAATCGGTCGATCCGATGTACATTCCGGGGCGCTTGCGAACCGCCTCGAGCCCTTCCAGGACCTGCAGATGATGGGCGGAGTACTCGGCTGTCACAATCTCCAACGATAACCGTGGCGCCCGACACGTGGCCCGAGGACACACGGGCGGGCATTCCCGCGTACGCGTAGAGCGAAATGTCGGGACACGACGGCATACCCCCCGGATACCCGTGGTTACATGTCATGCACGCACCCGAACGCGTTGCACCGAGGAGGCACCGAGATGAGCACCACATCGACACCGACGGAGAACACCGCCGTCCTCGACTACCGACTCACGGCAGCCGATCGCTGCGACTCCTGCGGCGCACAGGCCTACATCGCCGCAGAGGTGAACGGCAGTGAGCTGCTGTTCTGCGCACACCACGGTCGCAAGTACGAAGAGAAGCTCCGCAGCATCGCCACATCGTGGCACGACGAGACCGCGCGCCTCAGCGAGAGCGTCTAGTCGACGCGTCCCTCGTAGCGACGAGGGATCAGCGGCGAGAGTCGCACGAGGATCTCCTCCCCCACCGATCCGATCGCCTCGGCGAGATCGGTGGGGGATTTCTCGTTGTCGGCGCCGCCGAAGACGGTCACCGCATCCCCGATCGATGCCGACGCCCACCCCGAGATGCGCGAGTCCTCGCCCACAGATTCGAGCCGGCGCGGACCGACCGGCGTCATCACCTCGACACGACCACCGAGTGTGCTGGGCAGGCCGTCGAGGGCCCCGAGCCCGATATGCGCGCCGTCGTCCTCGACGCTCGTGACCTCCGCGCGAAGGGTCGAGATCAGCCGTACGCCCAGATCGCGCTCGTCGATCCCGCCGGCTGAGCGCACGCCGTAGGCGAACGCTCCGATCCGCACCAGGTCGTACCGGAATTCCGCACGGGCGAACGACGCCGCGCTGGCCGCCAGGTGCCGGTGCGAGGGGCGGAGACCGGCCTGCTCGGCCACCGCCACAGCCGCGTCGAAGATGCGCCGGGCATCGTCGTCGTCGGCGTCGGATGCTTCAGCGATGTGGCTCCAGACACCCACGACCTCGACGATGCCCTCCTCGACGAACGCGGCGACCCGCGCCACGAACGCGGGCCATTCCTCGGGCCGCACGCCGTTGCGGTGCAGACCTGTGTCGATCTTGAGGTGGACGCGGGCCCGGTGTGCGAGCGTCCGAGCCGCCTCGGCGACGTCCTCGAGCGACGCGGCATCTCCGACGCCGATGTCGAGGTCGTCGCGGACGGCGTCGACGGCGTCGTCGGCTGTCGCCGTCATCCACACGAAGATGCGGGCTGCCTCGCCGAGTTCACGGCGGACCTCCCGGCCGGTGCCGACGTCGAAGGCGCCGAACCAGCGAACGCCCTCCCCGGCGGCGCGACGCACGATGGGTACGAGGCCATGCCCGTAGGCGTCGTTCTTCACGACGAGCATGGGCTCGGAGGGCGCGACGGTCTCCCGCACCCGCGCGAGGTTCGTCGCGAAGATATCGAGATCGACGTGCAGCGCGGCGCTCATGCGGTGACCCGTCGTGTGGCGTGCAGTCCCGCGGCGGTGACCAGTTCGCCTCCGGAGAGGCCGGTCGCGGCGCACCACTCCCCCAAAGACGGCTCGTCTCGAGCGGGATCGCCGAAGAAGACGGCCTCGTCGCCGCGCTGGATCGCCGCATCCGCGATCTCGACGACGCAGACGTCCATCGCGACCCGTCCGACGATCGGACGGCGGAGTCCAGCGAAGGTCACGTCGACGCAGCCGCCCAGAGAGCGCACGACCCCCTGACCGTAGCCGCCGGTCACGAGTGCGATGCGGGTGTCGGCGGCCGCGCGGTAGAGGTAACCGTACGAGACGCCCTCGCCGGCGCGGAGATCTTTCGTCGCGAGCACTGCGCCGCTGAACCGCAGCGCGGGGGTGGATGCTGCGGGGGCGCCGGGTAGACCGAAGAGCGCGACGGGATCGAGGGAATCGGGCGTCGTTGCGTTGCGCGGATCGGCCGGAGTCACACCGGATTCCGTCAGGGCACGGACGACGACGTCGACGCCATGGCCCCAGGCGTCCGACCGGAGGAGGCGAGAGGGGTACGTGCGGGCCCGGGAGGCGAGCGCGTTCTGCATCAGCGCGGCACGGGAGACGGTGGCGAGCGGGGTGCGATCGGGCCGGCTCTCTGCTCGCTCACGGAAGGCCCCAGTCACGACAACTAGACTAACGGGGTCTCGTCCGCCGACCCCGGAGCTCCTATGCCAGACCAGGGCTTCGCCCTCGCGCCCCGCCTTCGCTACCTCGTCGGGCGCGCCCGACGCATCGACGTCGGATCCGTCTTCGAGCGCGCGCGCGAGGCGTCGCGCGACCACGGGACGTGGACGCCGCTCGTCGTCGTCGACATGCTCTGGCAGGCGGGTTTCCGCAACGTCGGGTTCCAGGACTACATCGACTACGACTTCTCGATCCTGACCCGTGCCGAGCGTGCCACCTACATGACGCACCCCGTCTCGAATCAGATCTCGCAGAAGTACGACCACCCCGACTACCGGCACATCTTCCAGGACAAGGTCGAGTTCGACCAGGTGTTCAGCGAACACCTGCACCGCGACTGGATGGTGGTGACGGAAGGCAACGCCGACGAGGTGAAGGCCTTCGCCCAGCGACTCGGCACGATCGTGACGAAGGAGCCCGTCGGTCAGGCCGGCACCGGAGTGCACCGCTATCACGCGGCCGAGGTCGAAGACTGGGCGCAGTTCCACCGCGGCCTGTGGGAGCGGGGCGAGCTGCTCATCGAAGAGGTCATCTCGCAGCATCCCGACCTCGCCGCCGTCTGCCCCGGCACCGTGAACACGACTCGGGTGACTGCGTTCTTCGACGGTCAGCGCACGCACATCCTCGCCATGGCGCAGAAGTTCGGTCGCGGCGCGGTCAGCGACCAGATGACCTTCGGCGGCTTCTACACGATGCTCGACGAGTCAGGTCGGGCGGTCGGTCCCGGTTACGACTCGCACGGTCACGTGCACGAGACGCACCCCGACTCGGGCTTCCGCATCGCCGACTTCCAGTTGCCCCTGATGGACGAGGTGCGCGAGTTCGTCGATCGCGTCGCGCGGGTGGTCCCCCAGGTGCAGTACGTGGGGTGGGACATCGTGGTGACGGCCGACGGTCCGGTGCTCGTCGAGGGCAACTGGGGCGCGGGAGTCTACGAGAACAAGCCCAGCGTCACCGGCATCCGCACCGGTCACAAGCCCCGGTACCAGGCCGCGATCGGGTTCTGACAGAACGACGAAGCCCCGTTGCCGGCATCCGATACGGGATGACGAGAACGGGGCTTCGTCGTGTGTCAGGCCTTGCGCACCAGACCGAGCGGTGTCGACTCGTGCCCTTGGCCGAGAGGGTTGTCCGACAGGATCGCCAGGAGGCGCCGCTCGCCGGCCTTGTCGAGGGTCGAGCCGAGGATGTTACCGCCCAGGTCGTTGATGTCGACCACCGCCACCTCGGCGGCGACCGGAAGCATCGACTTCACGTGCGCCGCTACTTCGCGCGGACGCTCGGGGCCGAGCACGACCGCCTTGTTGTACGGAGGGATGGTGCCCTTGGTCGGGCCGTCGATCGCGCGGGCCTTGTCTCCCGCGATGCGGTAGAAGTCGCCCTTGCGCCCGAACGCCTTCGTCACCGCAGAGACCGCGGCGGCGAAGAGGATGCGGGGCGTGCCGCACTCGCGGAGCGCCATCTCCATCGTCTCGGGCATGCCGAGACCGATGCCGTACGGCGTGCGCGTGACGTACTTGGAGAGGAGCAGCGCCAGGCGGCGCGGCGTGATGTCTTCGACCAGGTAGGAGCGACCCTGGGTGATCGCGACGATCTTCTCCGTCACGAAGAGGATGTCGCCGGCTTCAACGGCCCCGACCGCGTACTCCCGGAGGAAAGCGTCGAGGTCGTCGCCCGGCAGCACGACCCGGGTGCGGATCGGGATGCGGGCGAACGACGAACCGTCGACGGTCGTGGTGAGGGCTTTACCGGCGTTTGCTGCGTCGGTCACGAAGGCTCCCGCTTACTCGAGGTAGTCGCGCAACGACTGCGACCGGCTGGGGTGGCGGAGTTTCGCCATGGTCTTCGACTCGATCTGGCGGATGCGCTCGCGCGTCACGCCGAACGTGTCGCCGATCTGGTCGAGGGTCTTGGGCTGCCCGTCACCCAGGCCGAAGCGCATGCGGATCACGCCGGCCTCGCGCTCGGAGAGCGAATCGAGGAGCGACTCGAGCTGACGCTGCAGCATCGTGAAGCCCACCGCGTCGGCCGGGACGACCGCTTCGGTGTCCTCGATCAGGTCGCCGAACTCGCTGTCGCCGTCCTCGCCGAGCGGAGTGTGCAGCGAGATGGGCTCGCGCCCGTACTTCTGCACCTCGATGACCTTCTCGGGGGTCATGTCGAGCTCGCGGCTGAGCTCCTCGGGCGTGGGTTCGCGACCCAGGTCCTGGAGCATCTGGCGCTGGACGCGCGCAAGCTTGTTGATGACCTCGACCATGTGCACCGGGATGCGGATGGTGCGGGCCTGGTCGGCCATGGCACGGGTGATCGCCTGACGGATCCACCACGTGGCGTACGTCGAGAACTTGAACCCCTTGGTGTAGTCGAACTTCTCGACCGCACGGATGAGGCCCAGGTTGCCCTCCTGGATCAGATCGAGGAACTGCATGCCACGACCGGTGTAACGCTTCGCGAGCGAGACGACCAGACGGAGGTTCGCGCCGAGCAGGTGGCTCTTCGCACGCTGACCGTCGCGGGCGACCCACTGCAGGTCGAGTCCGAGCTGCTTCGACTTCTCGGCGGCCGACATGTGCGACAGCTTCTCTTCGGCGAACAGGCCGGCCTCGATACGCATCGCGAGCTCGACCTCTTCGGCCGCGTTCAGCAGCGGGACCTTACCGATCTGCTTCAGGTAGTCCTTGACGGGGTCGGCCGTGGCGCCGGTGATCTGCGCCGAGTAGACCGGCACCTCGTCGTCGTCGCCGGAGGAGATGACGATCGCCCCGGTGGGGAGCGGCTCGGTGAAGGCCGGCTTGGTCGACTCCTCCTCGTCGTCGTCGCCCTCGGTCTTCTTCGGGGTCGCGGCCGCGGGAGCGTCGTCGCTCGCGTCGTCGGAGTCGTCGGTGTCGTCGACCTCGACCTCGCCGTCGAGTTCGGTCTCGTCTTCGGCGTCTTCGTCGGTGGCCTTCGCCTTCGCCTTCGACGCTGCCTTCGGCTTGGCGGCTGCCTTCGCCTTGGCGGGGGCCTTCTTGGCCGGGGCCTTCTTCGCGGGCGCTGCCGCGGTCTCGCTCTCGACGTCGTCGAGGTCGGTGTCCTTCGGGGTGCGGGTCTTGGTGCTCGTGCCTGCCACGTTTCGCCTTTCGCCGGGTAGGTCCGTCGGCTGCCGCCGGACGTTCTCGGACACTAGTAAGACCCTTGTCAAGTCCGAACGGCGAAGCGGATGCGAACGCCGACCGGTCGACAACGGGTCAGGGTCTTCATTGTCGCACACGTTGGGCAGCGGACCTGACGCGCGCGGAAGGGTACACCTCGGATAACGCCGGGGTCCAGTGTGATATTCCGCTCAGCCCAGGCCGTTTCGGGGTTCGTCGTCACCGGAGGGGCGTGAGGCGAGGAAGCGCTCGAGCTCCGCGCCGAGTTCGTCGGCGCTCGGGAGGTCACCGGTGTGGATGATCGGCGTCGCCTGCGTCGAGCCCGCCATGTAGGAGTCGTAGCGCTCCTCCAGGCCTTCGATCATCCGAGTGAGATCGTCGCTCGCTCCGACCTGATCCTGCACCTTGGTCAAGAAGTCGCGATTCTCGTCGCGGAGACGGTCGCCGGAGAAGATGAGGCCGGTGGCGACGGTGAGGCTGTCGAGACCGGCCAGAGCGGCTGCGGGGTACTCGGTGTCGCCGAGGTAGTGCGGAACGAGCAGCACGAAGCCGGCGATCTGCGCCCCCGACTCCGCGAAGCGGTATTCGAGAAGGTGACCGACGGTGGCCGGCACCTGGGTCTGCGGGCGCCAGACGGAATGCGCCTCGATGAGGTCGGCGCGGGTGCCGCTCACCGTGGTACCGACCGGACGCGTGTGAGGGACGGGCATGGGGATCGCGTGGATCCACGTGACCGAGGAGACCTGCAGCGTCTCTGCGACCTCGAGGACGGACGCGGCGAAGGCATCCCACGCGAAGTCGGGCTCGTACCCGGCGAGCAGGACGAACGGTTGCCCGAGGGCGTCGTGCGCGAGGGAGACGTCGAGCCGCGGCGGCTGGTAGTCGGAGAGATGATCTCCGTCGAACGAGATGATCGGGCGTCGGGCGCGGTAGTCGAGCAGGACGTCGTTGGAATACGCGAAGACCGGCGACGGGTCGAGCTCGTCCCGGAAGTACTCCACCACCTGAGCGACGGCTCCTCCGGCGTCGGTGAAGCCGGTGAGCGCGATGACGAGCGGCAGACCCGGCGGCACCGGCGGCGCCGATGCGGCGCGTTCGTACAGCGGCGCTGAAGAGGGCATACCTCCACTCTAGAAGCCGTGCGCGACACGGGACCCGCGCGGGGGTCCCGCTGACAGCGAACAGCGCTCCTTAGGATGGAGTCATGCCGTTCCCCCGTCTCGCGCACAGCAGCTCATCGGTCCGCGAGGCCGATGCCGACGCGCTCCTCCTCGTCCTTCCGCACCTCGACGACACCACCGAGATCGACGGATGGCCCGGACTCGCGGCGCAGTTGCGACGTATCGGGTTCACCGGCGGCGCCGGTTCGTACCAGCGCATCGCCGCCGAAGGAGTCGAGCTGCCGCTGGCTGTCGCCGGGCGCGGACGCAAGGACGACGCCGCATCGCTGCGGGACGCTGCGGGCGCGGGGATCAGATCGCTCACCGGGTTCGACCGCGTCGCCGTGGCCGCTCCCGGCGCGGACGGCGACGTCTGGCGGCCGCTGGCCGAGGGCGCCGCGCTGGGCGGGTACCGCTTCGCGGGTTACGCGATGAAGCCCCCCGCATCACGTGCCACCGAGGTCACCGTGCACGCCGACGCCGCTCCGTCATCCGAGGACGTCGCCGCCGTCGCGGCCATCGGGGACGCCGTCGCCCTCGTGAAGGATCTCGTGACCACCCCGGCCGAGTGGCTGGGCCCGGCCGACCTGGCAGAACGCGCCCAGGCGTCCGTCACCGACCTCGCCGTCGACGTGCGCGTGTGGGACGAGGCCGCCCTGAGGGCCGACGGTTTCGGTGGGATCCTGGGCGTCGGGCAGGGATCGGACCGACCGCCACGCCTCGTGCGTCTCGACTACGCGCCCGCCGGCGCGACGCGCCACGTGGCTCTCGTCGGCAAGGGCATCACGTTCGATACCGGTGGTCTGTCGCTCAAGCCCGCGGCGTCGATGGTGGGCATGAAGTACGACATGTGCGGGGCTGCGACCGTTCTCGCCGTGGTGCGGGCCGCCGCCGCGCTGCAGCTGCCGGTGCGGGTCACCGGCTGGCTCTGCATCGCCGACAACATGCCGTCCGGTCGCGCGACCCGCCCGGGCGACGTGCTCCGGATGCTCGACGGGCAGACCGTCGAGGTGACCAACACCGACGCCGAAGGGCGGCTCGTTCTCGCCGACGGCCTCGTGGCGGCGAGCCGCGAGCATCCCGACCTGGTCGTCGATATCGCCACCCTCACCGGCGCCGTCACCGTCGCGCTCGGGACGCGCCACACCGGGGTGATGGGCGACGACGACGCTGTCGCCGATTACCTCGCCGCGGCGGACCGCACCGCCGAGCTGGCCTGGCGTCTCCCTCTGCCCGAGCACATGCGTGACGAGCTCGACTCCCCCATCGCCGACATGCAGAACGCCAAGATGGGCGATCCTGCGGGCGGCACGATGTTCGCGGGCCTCTTCCTCGAGCGGTTCGTCGGGCGCGTGTCTGACGACGCGGATGCAGCGCGAATCCCCTGGCTGCACCTCGACATCGCCGGGGTCGGGATGAACAAGGGCGGTGCCTTCGGATTCACCGACAAGGGAGTGACCGGGGCGGCGACGAGATCTCTCATCGAGCTCCTGGCCGCCGAGGCCCAGCGGTGACCGATCACGCGGCCGATGTGGTGATCCTCGGCGGAGGCAGCGGTGGATACGCTGCAGCTCTCCGTGCGGCGGAACTCGGAGCGTCGGTCGTGATCGTGGAGAAGGACAAGCTGGGCGGCACCTGCCTCCACCGGGGCTGCATACCGACCAAGGCGCTGCTGCACGCCGGCGAGGTCGCCGACACCGCGCGTGACGCAGCATCCGTGGGTGTGCACGTGCACCTCGACCGCATCGACGCCGCCGGCGTGCGCGAGTATCGCCAGGGCGTCGTGTCGAAGAAGTACAAGGGGCTCCAGGGCCTGATCAGCGCTCGGGGGATCACCGTCGTCTCGGGCGAGGGTGTTCTCGTCGAGGGGCCGGCGGTACGCGTCGGCGACGACGTCTACCGTGGTCGCGATGTGATCCTGGCGACGGGTTCGTACAGCCGCACACTGCCCGGTCTGGCGGTGGAGGGACGCGTACTCACCAGCGAGCACGCTCTCGAGCTCGATGTGATCCCCGACCACGTCATCGTTCTCGGCGGTGGGGTCATCGGCGTCGAGTTCGCCAGTGCGTGGCGCTCGCTGGGCGCCGAGGTCACCATCGTCGAAGCCCTCGACCGGCTGCTGCCGACCGAGGATGCGTCGTCCAGCAAGGCGCTCGAACGTGCGTTCCGCAAGCGCGGGATCGTCGCACGGACGGGCGTGCGCTTCGACTCGCTGACGCAGACCGACGATTCCGTCACCGTGCGGCTGGAGGACGGGACCGAACTGACCGCCGACTACGTGCTGGTGGCGGTCGGCCGGGCCGCGGCGACGGAGGGTCGCGGGTACGAGGAGGCCGGCGTCGTGCTCGACCGCGGCTTCGTGCGCACCGACGACAGGCTCCGCACCGATGTCGCGCATGTCTGGGCGGTCGGCGACATCGTGGTCGGCCCGCAGCTGGCGCACCGGAGCTTCCAACAGGGCATCTTCGTCGCCGAGGAGATCGCCGGACGTTCGCCGGTTCTCATCCCCGACGAGCAGATCCCGCGCGTCGCCTACTCGCGACCGGAAGTGGCGTCGGTGGGTGTCACGGAGGCAGACGCCGTCGCCGCACACGGCGCCGACGCGATCGTCGCGTACGAGTACAACCTGGCGGGTAACGCCAAGAGCGAGATCCTCGGCACCCCCGGTGTCGTGAAGATCGTTCGCAAGAAGGACGGCCCGATCATCGGTGCGCATCTCGTCGGCGATCGCGTCGGCGAGCTCATCACCGAGGCGCAGTTGGCGGTCGGCTGGGAAGCGCATCCAGAAGACATCGCACCGTTCGTCCATGCACACCCCACGCAGAGCGAAGCGCTCGGCGAAGCGTTCCTCGCTCTCGCGGGCAAACCGCTGCACACGCTCTGACGCATTCCGCGTCACTAAGCTAGAACCACTTACGGTTTTGAAGGAGACAATCTCATGAGCACTTCCGTCGTCCTCCCCGCGCTCGGAGAGAGCGTCACCGAGGGAACGGTCACCCGCTGGCTCAAGAACGTCGGCGACACCGTCCAGGAAGACGAAGGTCTGCTGGAAATCTCGACCGACAAGGTCGACACCGAGATTCCCTCCCCGGTCAGCGGCGTCCTCGAAGAGATCCTCGTCCAGGAGGACGAGACCATCGAGGTCGGCGCCATCCTCGCCAAGATCGGTGACGGTTCGTCCGCACCGGCATCATCGGCCCCCGCCGACGAAGCGCCTGCCGAAACGGCCGAGGAGCCCGCCGAGCAGGCCCAGCCCGAGCCGGAGGCTCCCGCTGCCGCCCCTGAGCCGCAGGCCGAGGCCGCTCCCGCCGACTCCGGCGACGCGACCGAGGTGCGTCTCCCCGAGCTCGGCGAGAGCGTCACCGAGGGCACCGTCACGCGGTGGCTGAAGGCCGTCGGAGACGATGTCGCGGTCGACGAGCCGCTCCTCGAGATCTCGACCGACAAGGTCGACACCGAGATCCCCTCCCCCGTCGCGGGCAAGCTGCAGGAGATCCTGGTAGCCGAAGACGAGACTGTCGAGGTCGGCGCTGCGCTCGCGCGCATCGGCAGCGGCGCGGCCCCCGCGGCCCCGGCCGAGCCCGAGGCTCCGAAGGCACAGGCGCCCGCCCCCGAGCCCGAGGCTCCCGCTGCAGAGAAGCCCGCCGAGGAGGCCCCGAAGGCCGAGGCTCCGAAGGCGGAGGCTCCTGCCGCTCCCGCGCCGAAGGCGGAAGCACCTGCTCCGAAGGCCGAGGCCGCCCCGGCTCCCGCCGACTCCGTGGTCGCCTCGAACGACGAGGTCACCTACGTGACGCCGCTGGTGCGTCGTCTGGCCCAGCAGCAGGGTGTCGACCTCGCGACCGTGACCGGAAGCGGTGTCGGCGGACGCATCCGCAAGGAGGACGTGCTGAAGGCTGCGGAGGCCGCGAAGGCTCCGGCCGCCGCCGCACCGGTTGCCGCGACGACCGCGGCTGCACCGGCGCCGGTCGAGGTCTCCCCGCTGCGCGGGACGACGCAGAAGATGTCGCGCCTGCGCAAGGTGATCGCCGAGCGTGCGGTGGCGTCGATGCAGGCGACGGCGCAGCTCACGACCGTGGTCGAGGTCGACGTCACGAAGGTCGCGGCCTACCGCGACGCGGTCAAGGCACAGTTCCAGGAGAAGACGGGCGACAAGCTCTCGTTCCTCCCGTTCTTCGCCCTCGCGGCGATCGAGGCGCTCCAGGCGTTCCCGATCGTCAACGCCACGGTCGACGGCGACTCCATCGTCTACCCCGACTCGGAGAACGTGTCGATCGCCGTCGACACCGAGCGCGGACTGCTCACCCCGGTCATCCGCGACGCCGGTGGAAAGAACCTCGCCGAGCTGGCGCGTGAGATCGCCGATCTCGCCGCGCGCACCCGCGACAACAAGCTGAAGCCCGACGAGCTGGCCGGCGGCACGTTCACGCTGACCAACACCGGTTCGCGCGGTGCGCTGTTCGACACTCCGATCGTCTTCCTCCCGCAGTCGGCCATCCTGGGTCTCGGCGCGGTCGTGAAGAAGCCGGGTGTCGTCTCGGTCGACGGGAAGGACGCCATCTCCGTGCGTTCGTACGTCTACCTCGCCCTCTCCTACGACCACCGCATCATCGACGGCGCGGACGCAGCCCGCTTCCTCGGTGCGGTCAAGGCGCGTCTCGAGGCCGCGCAGTTCGAGGGCCAGCTCGGCATCTGAGAATCGATCCTCCCGGAGCTCACCCCTCCGACGAGGCTCTGGATGGCGCATCGGTGACGTCGTGTACGTCGCGGATGCGCCATCCGTCTTTCGTGTCGACGACCGTGATGATCTGCGTGTCTCGGCCCGACAGCGAATCAAGCCGGACGACGACGACCCCACCCAGGTCGTCGAGGAGCGTCGCCCGACGGTCGTCCGGAGAATGGTCGATGACGCCCGCGGGGAGTTCCCGAGCCGGATCTTCCAGCACCCTCGTCAGACACGCGATATCTCCGCAGGCCAGACGGCGGTCGAGAAGCTCCGTGGTGGCGGCCGCGATATCGCCCGTCGCCGGGTCAGGTTCATCCGGCGAAGACCCTGAGGGGTTCACCCCACCCTCGGCGTCGGCGGCGGAAGACTGCTGCGCCGGGGCCGCCCCAGGGGTGATGTCGGCGCCGTCCGTGGGCCAGAGCATCCCGGCCGCCGCGATGAGGCCCGCGATCACGACGGCGATGACGATCGCCCGCCGACGAGACGGGGATCGACGGATGCGGCGGACGATGGCATGCACCGCGTCCGACGCGGTGTCGGCGAGGTCGGCGTCCATGTGGAAGGCGAGCCGTTGCCACAGGGACCGCTCAGACGTCGCCTGACCGGTCTCGGAGGTCGTCGCGAGGTGCCTCGCCCGTCGAGGTCCGAGGACCTCGGTCAACAGCGGCTCCGGGTCGGCGCACCCGAACAGCGCGTCCTCGCACTCCGCGTCGATGCGCGCCGCATCGGCCTGACGCGCAGCATCGGCGAGTTCACTGAGAACCGCGCCGAGACGGGTGCGCGGCAGGCTCTCCGCCATGGTCCCCAAGAGACGCGCAGACGCTTCGCGAGCGGTCTCGTGGCCGACCCCCTCTACGAGAAGCGGCCGACCGTCGTCGGTGAGCCACCACTCGCCCTCCGCGCATTCGTTCCGCTCAAGGGAAGCCGACAGGCCGCGCACGATGCTCACGGCGAGGGTGACGGCCTCTCCCCCGGTGACCGGTGCGCCAGCATCCTCGCGCCTCTGCAAGAACTGCGTCACACTCTCGGTGAGCAGGGGAAAGACGACGTCGTGCCCGTCTGAGCGGCGAACGATGTCGACCGGCGCGAGAAGGTGCGCGTGGTCTTGCGCAGTCCATCCGGGCAGGTCGGCGACCGCCGCGCGATCGGCGAGCATCACCGATCGCCCGTCCATGCTCTCTGCGATCCTCGCGTCGAAGGGACTCCCGGGTGGCTGCACCGATCGCACCGCGCTGAACATGTCGAAGGCCTGCGAGGTCGGTGGAGAGAGCACGTTCCGATGCTCGTCATCCGCGTGGCGAGCGGGGCACGATGACGGCGGGCGGTGCATGATCGATCGCCCCTCCACGGCTGGGGAGGAGACGACGCGATGCCAAAGCTAGAATCGAACCATGGCCGCTCGACCCACCGCTCCTGAGAAGCGCCCCAATTTCTTCTCCCAGCTCCGCACCCTCTTCACCTTTACGCGGGATGCCTACAAATGGCTCCCGTACGTGCTGGCGGGCATCGTCGTTCTGGGTATCGCCCTGGGCGTCGGCATCGGGTTCCTGATCCCGCCGTTCGCGATCTGGAGCGTCATTCTCTGGGGCTTCACCGGCCTTCTCGCGGGCATCCTGGCCGCGATGATCACGATGACGCGGTTGTCGACCAAGGCGATGTACCGCAAGATCGACGGAATGCCGGGCGCTGCGGGGCACGTGCTCTCCACGTCGCTCGGGCGCCACTGGCAGTCGACCGAGATGCCGGTCGGCGTGAACCCCCGCACGCAGGAGGCCGTCTACCGCGCCATCGGCCGCGGCGGTGTCGTTCTCGTGGGCGAGGGTTCTCGCGGACGTCTCACGCGTCTGGTGAACGAGGAGCGATCGAAGATCCAGCGCGTTGCCTCCGGTGTTCCGGTGACGGTGCTCTACCTCGGCCACGGCGACGACGATGTCGAGGTGAAGAACCTCGCTTCGACCATCAAGTCGCTGCCCAAGAAGGTCGACCGCGCGTCCATGGCTGCGGTCATCAAGCGCGTCGACTCGGTGTCGCAGTCGCTCGCGTCGCTGCCGATCCCGAAGGGCATCGACCCGACGAAGGCGCGCGCACCGCGCCCGCGCTGATCCGGCGTCAGCGACGGACGAGCACCGTTCCGACGGCCTTATCGTGCAGGCCGCGCTGATCGGCGTCCCAGATCACCGCGGGGATGACGAGGATCAGCAGCACGGTGCGGATGACCGGCTTCCACAGCCCTACCCAGCCTCCGTCGAGGCGCTGCAGACGCAACCCGACGATGCGGTGCCCGGGGCTGCCCTGGAGCGTCGGCAGGAAGACGATCTGAATCGCCGCGAAGATCGCGAAGATCGCGAGGGCATCCCACGCGAAGAATCCCGAGATCAGGTAGGCCGCCCCGTAGTCGATGAAGAGCGCACCGACGCGTCGTCCGAGTCGTGCGACCGATCCCGGACCTTCTTTCGGGTATCCGAGTCGATCACCGGGGAAGTCGGACGGGGCGAAGGTCATCCGGCAAGCCTAACCACGGGCTCGTAACATCCCGGAAACATATGGGACACTGGCGAGCAATGCCCCGCCGATAGGTTCGACTGGTCAGGCCTGGCGGCCGGCACATCCCGATTCGCTACCTCTGGAGTCTTCATGTTCAAAGATTCGTCCGAGGTTCTGCGCTTCATCCAGGAAGAGGACGTCAAGTTCCTCGATATCCGTTTCACGGATCTCCCGGGTGTGCAGCAGCACTTCAACATCCCCGCGGCCACCGTCGACGAGGAGTTCTTCACCGTCGGACAGCTGTTCGACGGGTCCTCGATCCGCGGATTCGCGAACATCCACGAATCCGACATGCAGCTCATCCCCGACGTCACCACGGCGTACCTCGACCAGTTCCGCGAGGCGAAGACGCTGGTCATGGTCTTCGACATCTACAACCCGCGCAACGGCGAGATCTACTCGAAGGACCCGCGCCAGGTCGCGAAGAAGGCTGAGAAGTACCTCGCCTCCACCGGCATCGCCGACACCGCGTTCTTCGCCCCCGAGGCCGAGTTCTACATCTTCGACGACGTGCGCTTCGAGGTGAAGCAGAACTCGAGCTTCTACTCGGTCGACTCCGAGGAAGGCGCCTGGAACACGGGCCGCGAAGAAGAAGGCGGAAACCTCGCCAACAAGACCCCCTACAAGGGCGGTTATTTCCCGGTCTCCCCCGTCGACAAGACGGCTGACCTCCGCGATGACATCACGCTCAAGCTGATCGAGGCGGGCTTCGAGCTCGAGCGCTCGCACCACGAGGTCGGCACCGGCGGTCAGCAGGAGATCAACTACCGCTTCGACACGATGCTGCACGCGGCCGACGACATCCTGAAGTTCAAGTACATCGTCAAGAACACCGCCGAGCAGTGGGGCAAGGTCGCGACCTTCATGCCGAAGCCGCTCTTCGGCGACAACGGCTCGGGTATGCACACCCACCAGTCGCTGTGGCAGGACGGCAAGCCGCTGTTCTACGACGAGACCGGCTACGGCGGACTCTCCGACGTCGCTCGCTGGTACATCGGCGGTCTGCTGGCCCACGCGCCCGCGGTGCTGGCCTTCACCAACCCGACGCTGAACAGCTACCACCGTCTGGTGAAGGGCTTCGAGGCCCCGGTCAACCTGGTCTACTCGGCCGGTAACCGCTCGGCTGCGATCCGCATCCCGATCACGGGTTCGAACCCGAAGGCGAAGCGCATCGAGTTCCGTGCACCGGATGCTTCGGGCAACCCGTACCTCGCGTTCGCGGCTCAGCTGATGGCCGGCATCGACGGCATCAAGAACCGCATCGAGCCGCACGAGCCCGTCGACAAGGACCTCTACGAGCTCCCGGCTGAAGAGGCGAAGAACATCCCGCAGGTTCCGAACTCGCTTCTCGACTCGCTCGAGGCGCTCCGCGCAGACCACGAGTTCCTCCTCGCGGGCGGCGTGTTCACACAGGAGCTCATCGACACCTGGATCGAGTACAAGATCGAGAACGAGATCCAGCCGATCGCGCAGCGTCCGCACCCGTTCGAGTACGAGCTGTACTTCGGCGTCTGACAGGTCGCATCGCGTAGCGCCGGCATCTCGAGGTGCACGGCCCGCGGCTCGCTGAGAAGCCGGCGTTCGCGCAATGAGTCCCGGTTTCGACGACATCTCACAGATCTCGTCGAAACCGGGACTTTCTTGTTGTCAGGCGGTTGCACACGCGTCCCGGTAGTACGCATCCTGGTCGCGCGTCGGCGAAACGTAGGCTGGGCGAATGATGCAATCGACCGAACCCCGACCCGTCACGATCGTCACCGGCGGCAGCCGCGGTATCGGTGCCGCCATCGCAGAGCGACTCGCCGCTGATGGCCATGACCTCGCCCTGACCTACAGGGTCGCTCGCGACGAAGCGGCGGCCGTTGCCGCAGCGTGCCGCGCCCAGGGCGCGCGAGTGCTGCTCATCCAGGCGGACCTTGCGAATCTTGACGACGCCGCCGGCGTGGTCCCGACAACACTCGCCGAGTACGACCGGCTGACCGGCCTCGTGAACAACGCCGGCATCACCATGCGGATCGGCGACTACATCGACATCGACCTCGCCGAAGTAGAGCGGATGCTGCGCGTCAATGTCCTCGCGCCCATCGCCGTGACCCGCGCGGCGCTCGAAGCGATGTCGACGGAGAGGGGCGGCGAGGGCGGCACGATCGTCAACATCTCCTCCGGCGCTGCGACGAGCGGTGCGCCGAACACCTATGTGCCGTATGCGATGAGCAAAGCCGCGATCAACGCGATGACCGTCGGCTTGGCGAAGGAGTTCGGCCCGCAGGGCGTGCGCGTGAACACGGTGTCACCCGGCACCACTTACACGAGCATCCACGCCGATGGCGGGCGCCCGAACGCTCCCGAAGAGCGCGCCCCCGGCATTCCGCTGCGTCGCGCTGCGCATCCCCACGAGATCGCCGACGCCGTCGCCTACTTCTTCGGCCCGGGCGCCGCATTCACGTCCGGCGCCGACCTCCGAGTCACCGGGGGCAACTGAGCGCGCACGACGAAGACTCCACACAACGCACGCTCGGAGCGACCGGGCGTGCAGCGTGGCGATCAACGATGCCGGAGCCTATGGGGTCGCACCGTCTCCGTGTTCGTGCTCCGCCGAGCAGTACGGATAGAGCCCACGCCACACCGCGAGGTGGGCCGGCAACGACACCCCGCAGTGTTCGCATTCGACGGTGGAGCGACCGTACAGCACTCGGTCGACGGCAGCACGGATGGCGTGATGAATCTGCAACTGTTTCCCCCCAGAGGTGGCCCGCTCCGCTCAGGGGTGCCTTCCATCGCGAAGCGGGCCGACCACGAGAATACGGCGTCGTGTCCCCCATTCGGGGGACAAGCGAAGCCGACTAGGGAATTGCTAGGGCCTTGGTAACGGGCCCCCTAGGGGCTCCGAAGCGGGCGGAGCGCCGGCACGGTGAGTCACCGCCGTCCTCCACACGACGATCTCCCACCCTCCACCTGCTCCGTCGACTGCGACGATGCAGACTCGGTCGTTATAGCCCTTGACGTAGCCGTGCACGCGCTCGGCTGCCCTGTCTCGCCACTGCACCCACACCCACACGGGTGGACGCGACAGTGTCCATTCGATCGGCCGGGGACCGTATGCCTGCTGCGGCAACGTCACGGGGGGTGGCCCGTGGTGCCCGCTCAGTGCATCGATCCTGTCTGCGTATCGCCTGTTCGTTCCCAACGCCCCGGAGTCCCTTCCCGGCCCGAGGCGATGAGCCTACGGCGGGGCGGGGACATGTTCATCGCGATGTCGTGGAGGGTCGGACTAGATGACGTCGAGCCCGTCCCATTCGTCGTTGTCCCACTCCCGGTTCCGGTCGCGAGTTCGAGCCGTGACGACGGACGATGACCCCGCCGGGTGCTGAAGCAGCTCGACGCTGAATGCCATCGAGGCGACGAGTTCAGGATCGAGGATCTCCGGGTGAGCGGAGTCCTCCGTTCCGGCGACGACCTGGCTGGACGGGCCGATGAGAATGATGGATCGGCCGGGGATGCCGTCGTCAGACAGGGTCGGGATCTCTATGGTGGCCGCCTGCCCGACGGATGCGAGTACCTGTGCGTACTCCAGGAGAGCACGCGCGATGTCCGAGCCGGTGAGAAACGAGTCGCCCGCGTAGTGAATCCTGTGCATCCTCAACCTTTACTCCTCCGCCGCGTGTACGCCCGCCCCCTTTCCATCCGACGACGTGTGCGTTACAGCGACGTCGACACGCGTGTTGTAATCTTCGAAGAGCGCGCGCATACCTGCGATCCCCGGCGTTCATTTGCGAAGGAACCACAATGGGACACCTCATCTACGGCATGGCGCCCGCCATACGGATCGACGATCGGGGTCTCGAGCATCTACGCGCGGTCATCCTCACGAAGCTCCGGCGCAACGAGAGTTTCGGCTTCAACTGGGACAACGAGCCCGACGTCCATGGTGACGACGCTCTCGCTACGCCCGGTCTCCACGGCACCGTCTGGATCTCATCGAGCTCGTCGCTGTACTTCAGTTTCGATGAGCGCAGCGATCAGCCGTTGAACCGCAAGTGGCTGAGTCAGCTCGCTGATCTCGCCAACGGGACCGGGGGCCTGCGTCTGATCCCCGAGCCTCCTGCGACGACGGGGTCTGACACAGACCGCTGACCCGTCGAGGGCTACAAAAGATGCCCCTGGGCAGAACCCATCGGCTTGTCCCGTTCTCGTCAGTCCTCGACGGCTTCTTCTGCGTCGGCCATCGCGGCCTTTCCCTCTTCCGGCGACTCGGAGCCGGCGCCGGCCGAGTCGTGGTCTTGCGACATCGAATCCGTGCTGTTCGGGTTCTTGCTATCGGTCATGTCGACCCCTTCCATCGCTGAGATCCCCAGCCAACGCCTATCCGCGGCGCGATGTGAGGGGGTGGCGCGGGCCCACGTTCTGTGTGAGGTCCTTGGACGACGTCTGAGACGAGCCGCGACGACGACGCAGCTCGGCGTTTCGACGAGCCTCCGTGGTCTCACAGCAATGGCACGGTCGTATCCGATGCGGAGACCGCCTCCGACGTCGGCCGTGTGTCTCCCGCAGAGCGTCAGATGACGCCCTGCGCGAGCATCGCGTGCGCGACCCGCTCGAAGCCGGCAGAGTTCGCGCCGATCACGTAGTCACCGGGGTGTCCGTACCGCTCGGCAGCGTCGAAGGCCGCGTCATGGACGCTCGCCATGATGGAACGGAGCCGACGCTCGCTGTCGTCGAAACTCCATTTCTGGCGAGCGGCGTTCTGACTCATCTCGAGCGCGGAAGTGGCGACTCCGCCGGCATTGGCCGCTTTGCCGGGGCCGAAGAGCACTCCGGCGCCCTGGAATGCGGCGATGGCCTCGGGAGTAGAGGGCATGTTCGCGCCCTCTGAAACGGCTCGGACCCCGTTGGAGATCAGTGTCTGAGCATCGTCGAGATCGAGTTCGTTCTGCGTTGCGGCCGGGATGGCGATATCGACCGGCACCTCCCAGGGGCGGGCTCCCTCGACGAATCGAGCAGACGGACGCCGGGCGGCGTACTCGTGGATTCGCGCCCGTTCGACCTCCTTCACGTGCCGCAAAAGGG
Organism: Microbacterium sp. AG1240; assembly: GCF_003635115.1. GTDB lineage: Bacteria > Actinomycetota > Actinomycetes > Actinomycetales > Microbacteriaceae > Microbacterium. The sequence continues at coordinate 1,538,227 of NZ_RBXJ01000001.1, read as the reverse complement.
CGACGTCGATCCCCTCGTGGTCGACGACGTACCCCGACGAGTCCGACGCGGTGACGGGCGTTGCACCCAGCTGCCAGGCCTTCTCGATCGCATAGATCGCGACGTTGCCCGAGCCGGAGACTCCGACCCTGAGTCCGTCGAGTGATGTGCTGTGGACGGCCAGCATCTGCTGAGCGAAGAAGACGGCGCCATACCCCGTTGCCTCGGTGCGAACCTCAGCACCTCCCCACTGCACGCCCTTACCCGTGAACATCCCCGACTCGTGGCGGTTCGTGATCCTGCGGTACTGGCCGAAGAGGTAGCCGATCTCGCGTGCGCCCACACCGATGTCGCCCGCCGGAACGTCCGTGTGCTCGCCGAGGTGGCGATAGAGCTCGTTCATGAACGACTGGCAGAACCGCATGGCCTCCGCATCGGAGCGTCCGTGCGGATCGAAATCGCTGCCGCCTTTGGCCCCGCCGATGCCCTGCCCTGTCAGCGCATTCTTGAAGATCTGCTCGAATCCGAGGAACTTGATGATCGAAAGATTCACGGACGGGTGGAAGCGCAGACCGCCCTTGTAAGGGCCGAGAACCGAGGAGAACTGCACACGGAAGCCCCGGTTCACCTGCAAGCGGCCGGCATCGTCGACCCACGGCACGCGGAAGAGGATCTGACGCTCGGGTTCGACCAGCCGTTCCAGGATGCCGCCTTCGACGAACTGCGGGTACCGCTCCAGTACAGGCGCAATGGTCTCGAGCACTTCATGAACGGCCTGGAGGAACTCGGGTTCGTGCGGATTACGCTTCTCGACGGTGGAATACACATCGCGAACGGTGTCGGGCAGAGCGGACGAGGTCACGGTCATGGTGGAGCTTTCTGGCCGGATGAAGTGGCCGCGCTCGGGTTGGTGCGGCTGCCGGACTTCACCCTATCCAGACGGGCGGCCCCCGCAGACAATATGACGCCGCGGAGCCTTCTACGTACGCGACGTGTGTGCGACGCCTCAGCCGTAGAAGAGGCGCTCGAACACGCGCCGCGCACGACGCGAGGTGCCCATCCACTGCTCTTCGATGGCGGAGGCGGAACGCGGCGGATACTCGAGGATGCGGCCGATCCCGTCGAGCTTCGCCCGGTCGGTGGGCAGACCATCGCTGGTCTGGCCCGACAGCAGCGTGTTGGCTGAGCGGAGCCTGCTCGCGAGCAACCACGTCTCGCGCAGGCGTTCGGCGTCGGCATCCTCGATGAACCCGGCTTCTCGGGCATCATCCAGGGCGCGAAGGGTCGACGTGGTGCGCATGCCAGGAAGTTCGTGAGCGTGCTGCAGCTGGAGCACCTGCACGAGCCATTCGACGTCGCTGAGCGATCCCGGCCCGAGCTTGAGATGTCGAGACGGATCAGCGCCCTGTGGGAGTCGCTCGCTCTCGACACGGGCCTTGATGCGCTTGATCTCTCGCAGGCCGTTCGGATCGATCGCCGGCGGGTAACGCACGCCGTCGACCATCTCGAAGAACGCGGTGAGCAGCTTCACACTTCCCGCGATCCCGCGGGCGCGCAGCAGCGCCTGGGCCTCCCACGACAGCGACCAGCGGCGGTAATACTCCGCATACGCCTCGAGCGACCGCGCGATCGGGCCGTTGCGTCCTTCGGGGCGGAGATCGGCGTCGAGGTCGAGCGGCAGGCGGTGGTCTTCCGAGTGCTGCCGAATGGCCGCGACCAGCTTGACCGAGAGGTCGTGGGCGCGTTGGGCGGGAACGCCGTTGGCGCGGTAGACGTACATGACGTCGGCGTCCGACCCGAAGCCGAGTTCGGAACCACCGAATCGCCCCATCGCGATGACCGCGAAGTCGAGCGCCGCATCCTCCGGCGGCACGACCTCGGGCCACACCGCGCGAAGCGTGGCCTGGATGGACACCTCGGTGATCGTCGTGAGCGCGCTGGCGAGTTCTTCGATCGTGACGACCCCGAGCACGCCGGCCATGGCTGTGCGCAGCATCTCGCGGCGCCGAAGAGCCCGCACCGACCGCATGGCGTCGTCGACACTGGCGTGCCGCGCCTGGATCGCGCGCGCCTCTTCTTGGAGCGAGATACCGCTGCGCGGGCGCAGGAGTTCCTCGTCATCGAGCCATGCGGCGGACTCCGGGATCCACTCCATCAGCTCGCCGATGTACCGCGAGCCGGACAGCACGCGGGTGAGGCTCTCGGCCGCAGCCGAAGAGTCGCGCAGCATCCGAAGGAACCAGGGCGTGTTTCCGAGCCTCTCACTGATGCGGCGGAAGGCCAGCAGACCGTAGTCGGGGTCGACGCCGTCGGCGAACCAGCGGATCATCACGGGCATCAGGTGGCGCTGAATGGATGCTTTGCGACTCAGCCCCGTCGTGAGCGCGGCGATGTGCCGCAGCGCGCCGGCGGGGTCGTGGAACCCGATCGCGCTCAGACGGTCGTGCGCCTGGGCGGTCGAGAGGGTGCGCTCAGCCTCGGGCAGGGCCGCAACGGCCGAGAGCAGCGGACGGTAGAACAGGCGCACGTGGATGTCGCGCACTTCGCGCTTGGTCGCTTCCCACAGGTCGAGCACCCCCTGGCCGGTCTCGGCGAGCTTGGACGAACGCGCGAGCGCCCTCTGCTCGTCGGGTTTGATCGGCATGAGGTGGGTGCGTCGCAGCGCGCGCAGCTGCAGGCGGTGCTCGAGGAGCCGCAGCACGCGGTAGTCGCGTTCAAACGCGGTGGCGTCGGTGCGCCCGATGTATCCCTCCGCCACGAGAGCGTCGAGGGCGGCGAGCGTGCCGCGCTGGCGGATCCGCTCGTCGCTGAGGCCGTGCACCAACTGCAGCAGCTGCACCGTGAACTCGATGTCGCGAAGGCCGCCCGGGCCCAACTTGATCTGGCGGGCGACTTCATCGGCGGGAATGTGGTCGGTGACCCGCTCCCGCATCTTCTGCACGCCTTCGACGAAGTTCGCGCGAGCGCCGCTGGTCCAGACCTTCGGCTGCACTGCCGCGACGTAGCGTTCGCCGAGGTCGGTGTCGCCGGCGACGGCGCGTGCCTTCAGCAGTGCCTGGAACTCCCAGCTCTTGGCCCAGCGGTCGTAGTAGGTCAAGTGAGAGTCCAGCGTGCGCACGAGAGCGCCTTGCTTGCCCTCGGGGCGCAGATTCGGGTCGACCTCCCAGAGGCCGGGTTCGATCTCGGCACCCGAGATCCCGCGCATGGTCTGCACAGCCAGACGCGTGGCGATGTCGATGGCGCGCGATTCGCTCACGACGTCTTCGTCTGAGGTGCCGCCGACGAAGATGACGTCGACGTCGCTGACGTAGTTGAGCTCTTGGGCCCCGGCCTTCCCCATCGCGATGATCGCGAAGCAGGTCGCCGCGACCTGGGCGTGCGGGAAGGCGGCTGAGCCCGCGGAGGGATCGGAGACCCGGGTGCGGGCGACGGCGAGCGAGGCCTCGAGGGCAGCGCCAGCGGCATCCGCCAGGCGCGCAGAGACCGAGTCGACGACCGCGGTGGGGTCGTCCTGGGCCAGGTCGTAGGCAGCGATACGGGCCAGGATGCTGCGATAGCGCACGCGCAGCGCGACCCACGCAGCCTCTCGCCCGCTCTCTGCGAAGCCGTCGCGGGCTCCGACCGATTCGAGCATGGCCGCGCGCATCGCCTCGTCGTCAGGCAGGCTGTCGCCCGCTCCGCGGAGGTGCACGAGCTCCTCCGGGTGTCGCAGATAGAACTCGCCGAAGCCGAGCGATGCGCCGGCGAGGTTCCAGATGGCGCGCCAGGCCGCAGCATCCGCCGCCGCGGTGCGCACGGCGTCGGCATTGCGGCGGGCGATCCGCACGAGACCAGAGAGTGCCTCATCGGGGTCGGCAGATTGCGACGCGGCTGCGGTCAGCTCCTCACGGTCGGCTGAGAGGAGGCCGGCGAGCTCGGCGAGCAACGCGTCGGCCTCGGTGAGGCGCGCGAACCCGCGACGCGCGAGACCCGTGAGGGGGGAGGAACGATCACTCGACGTCATCGGCCGACCCCTCTCATGCGCGTCTCTCGGGTCAAAGCATCTCGAGGTTGCTCTGCAGCTCGAACGGCGTCACCTGGGCGCGGTACTGCTGCCACTCGCGACGCTTGTTCAGCAGCACGTAGTTGAAGACGGTCTCACCGAGCGTCTCGGCGACGAGCTCCGACTCCTCCATGTAGGAGAGGGCGTCGTCGAGGCTCTGCGGCAGCGGGGCGTAGCCGAGGGCGCGGCGCTCGGAATCGGTCAGCGACCACACGTTGTCTTCTGCCTCGGCGGGGAGTTCGTACTCCTCCTCGATGCCCTTGAGGCCCGCGGCCAGCATGAGCGCGTAGGCGAGGTAGGGGTTCGCCGCCGAGTCGAGCGCGCGGTACTCGATGCGCGACGACTGGCCCTTGTTGGGCTTGTACATCGGCACGCGCACGAGGGCGGAGCGGTTGTTGTGGCCCCAGCAGATGAAGCTGGGGGCCTCGTCGCCGCCCCAGAGGCGCTTGTAGGAGTTGACGAACTGGTTCGTCACGGCCGAGATCTCGTTCGCGTGGCGAAGGAGGCCGGCGATGAACTGTCGACCCACCTTGGATATCTGGTACTGGGCGCCCTCCTCGTAGAAGGCGTTCATGTCTCCCTCGAACAGCGACATGTGCGTGTGCATGCCGCTGCCGGGCTGTCCGCTGATCGGCTTCGGCATGAAGGTCGCGTAGACGCCCTGCTCGATCGCGACCTCTTTGATCACCGTGCGGAAGGTCATGATGTTGTCGGCCATCGTGAGCGCATCGGCGTAACGGAGGTCGATCTCGTTCTGGCCGGGCCCGCCCTCGTGGTGGCTGAACTCGACGGAGATGCCGAGGTCTTCCAGCATCCGCACCGACCGGCGACGGAAGTCGTGAGCGGTGCCTCCGGGCACGTTGTCGAAGTAGCCGGCGGAGTCGACGGGCTCAGGCTGCCCGTTTGCGCCCAGGGTGGACGACTTCAGGAGGTAGAACTCGATCTCGGGGTGCGTGTAGAACGTGAACCCGGCGTCGGCGGCCTTCGCGAGGGTGCGCTTCAGCACGTGCCGCGGGTCGGCGACGGCGGGCTGACCGTCGGGGGTCGTGATGTCGCAGAACATGCGCGCGGTCGGATCGACCTCACCACGCCACGGCAGCGTCTGGAACGTGGTCGGATCGGGGTGGGCCAGCAGATCGGACTCGTAGGAGCGGGTCAGCCCCTCGATCGCGGAGCCGTCGAAACCGAGTCCTTCGGCGAAGGCGCCTTCGACCTCGGCCGGTGCGATGGCGACCGACTTGAGGGTCCCCATGACGTCGGTGAACCACAGGCGCACGAACTTGACGCCGCGCTCCTCGATCGTGCGCAGTACGAAGTCACGCTGCTTGTCCATGGTGTCCCCTCGGGTTACGGATCGACTACTTCTGGGCGCCGTCGGCGCCCCAATTCTTCTCGCGGGCCTCGTCTTCGTCCCACTCGCGCGAACGCTCGCGCATCAGGGCGGGAGCGTTCGCCGCCTCTTCGGCGGTGTCGAACGGGCCGGCGCGATCGACCATCGGAGACGCGAAGCCGCGCTCGACCTGGCCCGTCGTCAGGTTGTACCAGTACTTCTCGCTGTCATCGGTCACGGAAGACTCCTCGTTTCACACGGCGCGCGGGCTGCTTCGAGGTTCCGAAGGGCCACTGTCGATCCTACTGATCGTGCACCTCCCGCTGGATAGGGTGGGGGCATGGCATCGAACGCGTCGAAAGCAGTCGGAGTGGACATCGGCGGAACCGGCATCAAAGCCGGGATCGTCGACCTCGAAAAGGGCGAGCTGCTCAGCGACCGCATCAAGGTGCCCACCCCCGCCGGCGCCGAGCCGAAAGACGTGCTCGAGGCGGTGACGAAGGTCCTCGACAAGCTCGGCGTGGCCGACGACACCGACATCGCACTCGGGGTCGCGTTCCCCGCCATCGTGAAGAGCGGCCGCACCCTCTCCGCCGCCAACGTGTCGAAGTCGTGGATCGGCTTCGAAGCCGAGAAGTTCTTCGAAGACGGCCTCGGCCGCGGCATCCACTTCGCCAACGATGCCGACGTCGCCGGCATCGCCGAGGTGCGCTACGGCGCCGCCAAGGGCGTCGAGGGTCTGGTCATTCTCACCACCCTCGGAACCGGCATCGGCTCGGCGATGATCTACGACGGCGTACTGATTCCCAACAGCGAGCTCGGACACCTCCAGCGCGCCGAGCACAAGCGCGACGCCGAGGGCTACGCCGCCTACTCGGCGATGGAGCGCGAGGAGCTGTCGTGGGAGAAGTGGGCGAAGCGCCTGCAGTGGTACTACGACTACGTCGAGTTCCTCTTCAGCCCCGACCTGTTCGTCGTCGGTGGCGGCGTCTCGAAGCACTCCGACGAGTTCCTCAACCTACTCAAGCTCAACACCCCGATCGTGCCCGCCGTGCACCGCAACAACGCCGGCATCATCGGTGCAGCGTCGCTCGCCGTGCCCGTTCCGGAGGCGCTGCCCGCCGTCAAGTAGGGCGAGTGTCGAGAGGGTGCGAATGGGCCGGCCTGTACGCCGGGTTCTGTCCGGGGGCGTGAGCCCCGTGGACGGTCATCTCTCTACGCGACACGTTGCCGTGCCGCTCTAGCGGCCTACCCGGGGACTCGGCGAGCCGCGTCAGCATCCCCTGTATGGCCTTGCTCCGGACGAGGTTTACCGTGCGGGTCGTGTCACCACGACCCCGGTGGTCTCTTACACCACCCTTTCACCCTTACCCCGGCGCCTCGACGAGCGAGGCACCGTGGCGGTCTGCTCTCTGTGGCACTGTCTCGCGGATCACTCCGGGTGGGTGTTACCCACCGTCCTGCCCTGTGGAGCCCGGACGTTCCTCGGCACGGGCGAACCCGTGACGCGACCGTCCAGCCGACCCATTCGCGTGGTCGAGTCTAGGCGGCGTTCACGCCTTCTCCGCGCTGTCGGCGATGTGCACGTCGAGTCGGAAGTCGACGGGGAAGCCGCCGAAGAGCAGGCGACCGGCGGATGCTGCGGCCTCGACGATCGCGTCGGCCGCCGCATCCGCGTGCTCGGCCGGCGCGTGCACGACGACCTCGTCGTGCAGGTAGAACGCGAGATGCGCCTGCCGAGCGAAGACCGGGCCGGATGCGTGCGCGGCCCGCTCGGGCTCGACGACGGGCATCGCCGCGAGGCGGTTGCGCAGCTCGGCCATCCACGCGAGCGCCCATTCCGCGGCGGTCCCCTGCACGACGAAGTTGCGGGTGAACCGGCCGCGGTCTCGGCCGACGCGACGAGCGAGCTCGGTGTCGGCAGCCGATGCTGCGTCGTCGGTCGCATCCGACTGCACGTCGCGCCAGGCGCGTGACGGCGGGGGCGACGTGCGCCCGAGCCAGGTGGACACCACGCCGCCGTCTTCTCCGGTGCGGGCCGCGTCGTCGACGAGCTTCATCGCGCGAGGATATGTTCTCCGCAGCTGCGGAACGAGACGCCCGCTCTCGCCGGAGGTTGCGCCGTACATCGCGCCGAGGAGGGCGAGCTTCGCCTTTTCGCGGCCCTCCAGCTTGCCGCGCTCGGCGATGGCGCCGTAGAGATCGGCGCCCCGCGCGGCATCCGCCAGCGCGGTGTCGCTCGACATCGCCGCCAGCACCCTCGGCTCGAGCTGCGCGACGTCGGCGACGACGAGCTTCCACCCCGGGTCGGCCCGCACGGCCGCGCGCAGCGGACGCGGGATCTGCAACGCTCCGCCGCCCGACGACGCCCAGCGCCCGGTGACGACCCCGGCGGGCACGTACACCGGCCGGAAGCGATCGTCGTCGACCCATTCCGCGAGCCAGCTCCATCCGTTCGCGGTGAGAAGGCGCATCATGCGCTTGTATTCGATGAGAGGAACGACGACGGGATGCTCGTGCCGACGCAGCTCCCACCGCGAGGTCGATTCGACGTTGACGCCGACCCGGTGGAGTGCGCGCAAGAGCTTCGGCTGGGAGTCGAGGCTCGCCTGCGGATCGCCGAGTGCGTTGCGCACCTCCGCCGCCTTGGCGACGATGGCCGCGGGCAAGCCGCCGTGAGCGGGGCGCTCCCCCAGCATCCCGGTCAGGATCCGGTCGTGTTCCGCGGCGTTCCACGGCAGGCCCGCCGATCGAAGCTCGGAGGCGATCAGCGCGCCCGCCGACTCCGCGGCGGTCAGCAGGCGAAGGCGCCCCGGATCGGACGCCGTATCGAGAGCATCGCGCTGCCGGGTGAACTCGGCGAGGGCGCTGTCGAGATCCGCCGGCAACGCGTCGGCGCCCGAGGGGAGATCGAACAGTGCGGGCGCAGCATCCGTTCCGTCGACTCCGGCGGCATCCCAGGCGCGCGCCGACCGCACCGGGTGGCCGACGGCGACGAGTTCGGAGTCGCGCAGGATCGCGTGGCAGAGGCGCAGGTCGTGGCAGCGCGCGATCCTCACCCCTGCGGCGAGCAACGACGGGTACCACGCGGGGGTGTCGTTCCAGACCCACCGCACGGAGCCGAGCGACTCCTCGTGCGCGATCCGGGCCGTGAGGTTGGCGGAGCGAACACGCTCGGTGGCGATCGTTGCGCCCGTCGCATCGAGCGACGCCCACAGCTCATCGCCGTCGTCGCGCCCGAGGACGATCCAGTGGGGGCGCGGGTCAGCGCGCGTCACCGGAGTGGGCGCTCACAGCCCGGATTCTTCGGTGCGCACCAGAATGGCGCCGCATTCGGGGCAGTTCACCACGAGATTGTCGGCGGCCTGGCGGATCTTGTTCATGTCGGTGCCCGAGAGCACCATGCGGCACGCCTCGCACGTTCCGCGGTGCAGGTGCCCCGCGGCGTTGCCTCGCGTCGCGAGACGGTCGTAGAGGGCGACGAGCGCGGGGTCGATGTCGCCGGCGACAGCACCGCGGTCGCGCTGAGCGGTCTCGAGTTCGCGTGTCGCGTCGGCGACGACCTGCTTCGCCTCGGCACTCAGGCGCGCGCCTTCTTCGTTCGTCTCGGCGACGACGGCTTCCTGCTCGGCGACCGACGCCTCGGCCGCTTCGAGCTTCTCCATCACGACGAGCTCGGCGTCTTCGAGATCGGACTTGCGCCGTGCGAGCGCGGCGATCTCGCTTTCGAGACCCTGCGCTTCCTTCGAGTTGGTGGATGCGGCGAGCCGCCCGGCATCGCGAGCACTGCGCGCATCGACGACGGTGACGTCGCTCTCGATGCGTGACAGTTCGAGCTTGAGATCGTCTCGTACGCCGGCCCGCGAGGAGAGCTCCTGCGACAGCACGGAGCGCTGCTTGAGCAGCTCCTGCACGCGCGCGGCTTGCGGCGGGTTCTTCCGCGTGTTCTCAGCCCGTCGGATGCGGGCGTCGAGCTCGGCGAGGTCGAGCAGTCGGCGCTGGTCTGAGGGGTCGGCGTTCACGTGTCCAACCTACCCGCCGGTCTACGTCACGGGCGTTCACGGCTCGAGGTCGATGCCCGCTTAGACTGGTCTCGAGGGCCTTTAGCTCAGCTGGTAGAGCGCCACGTTTACACCGTGGATGTCGTCGGTTCGATCCCGGCAGGGCCCACCATTCGCCATCAGGCTCGATCTCGTCTCCCCGACGCCTCACGTGCGTCGATCATGCGGAAGAGGCGGCAGCGGTCATTGCAGTCCTCAGCCATCGGGATGCGGGGTCGGCGTCGGCTCGTTGATGCCAACGTTGTTCGACAGTGGCGACCGGAAGCTCGACGGGAACCCGGTGCGCCCGGATGGGGACGCCACGTTCCTGAAGGTGCGACGCCAGCAGCGACGGGATGAGGCACAGCACGTCGTCCTCCAGCGCCATGAGAGCGCCGACCGCGTAGGTCGGGACAATGGCGGCGACTCGTCTGGCATAGCCCTCGCGCTCGAGTGCAACGTCCAACGGGCCTCGATCGAGCCCGCGTCGCGATGCCGAGACGTGCGGGACCGAGCAGAGGTCCTCGAGAGTGAGGGATTGTCTCCTCCCCAGCTCCGAGGATGAGGAGACGACGGCGACGAAGGTGTCGGTGAAGAGCACAGACGCGAGCACATCCGACGGCGCGGGGTTGGCCACTCCGACGTCGAGATCGAGCGTGCCGTCGCGAAGGAGATCGGATTCCTTCGACTGCTGTGCCACGAACCGCAATTGCACGGAGGGCGCTTGCTGAGCCACGAGACGCGTCAGGCGCGGCGCCAGTACCGGCGAGAGCGCGTCGTTGATGCGGATGGCGAAGGTGCGCCGCCAGGTCGACGGATCTCCGACCGTCTCCGAGCGCAACCGATCGGCCTCGTCGAGCAGGGCCTTCACGCGTGCGGCGGTTCGTTGCGCGAAGGGGGTCGGCACCATGCCGCGACCCGCCCGCACGAGGATCGGATCGTTCATCGCGCGTCGCAGACGGCTCAACGCCCTGCTCGTGGCCGGGATGGACAGGTGGAGGCGCTCGGCAGCCATCGACACACTGCTGGTGTCGAGAACGGCGTCGAAGACCCGGAGGAGGTTCAGATCCATCTGCTCGATCGCCACGCGGTCATTGTCTCAGACGCAAACCCAGCTTGCGGTTGTTGCGCTTCCCGTTTCGTCGGGGACAGATCACGATGGTCCTCGGGCGACGGGCTCCTTGAATGAACCCCGCCTTCATCGCACCCCGAACCCTTTGGAGGGACCATGCCCAGGATCGTACGGCCGAGCGCATTCGGTGGTCCTGACGTGCTCACCGTTCACCAGGTCGACATTCCGACACCGGGACCAGGCGAGGTCGTCGTGAACGTCCGTGCCGCTGGCGTCAACCCGCTGGATTGGAAGCTCTACAGCGGCGCGTTCCACGACGTCGACGACGAGGAGAAGGACGCCGCGGGTCTCGCCGAGGCGCTGCCCCGCCTCGGCATGGACTGCGCGGGCGTGGTGACCTCGATCGGGTCCGACGTCGAGGGCGTCGAGGTCGGCGATGAGGTGATCGTCTATCCCGTGACTGCTGCATACGCCGACTACGTCACCGTCGATGCGTCATCGCTGATCCCGAAGCCCACGCGGCTCGGGTGGGAGGAAGCCGGCGCTCTCATGCTCGCGGGCCTGACCGCCGCGCACGCTATCCATGCCGCCGGGGTCGAGCCGGGTGACACGGTACTCATCCATGGTGGTGCCGGGGGCGTGGGTCTCATGGCCGTCCAGCTCGCTGTCGACCTGGGAGCTTCGGTCATCGCGACCGCGGCGCCTCGAAACCACCGCTTGATCCGGGAGCTGGGCGCGACCCCCGTGGCCTACGGCGATGGACTCGCGAACCGCGTCCGTGACGCAGCCCCCGATGGCGTAGATGCCGCGATCGATGCGGTCGGTTCCGACGAGGCCCTCGATGTCTCCCTCGAACTCGTCGCCGACCCGGCGCGCATCGCCTCCATCACCGGCTCCGACCGTCGGCTCGGCACCGGTATCAAGCTTCTCGGCTATGGTCCCGGGCAAGACGCGGGGATCGAGTATCGCAACTCCGTCCGGGAGCACCTCGCCGAGCTCGCCGGCGCCGGGAACGTCCGCGTGATCGTCGCCAAGACCTTCCCACTGACCGAGGCCGCCCAGGCGCACGAGTTCGGACAGTCCGGTGGAGGCACGGGGAAGATCGTGCTCCTGCCGTGAGCCTGCCTCCGACCGTGACCAGTTCGGTGCGCTCGCTGCCTAGGCCGTGCCTCTCGTCGCCCATACTTCTCGCACGGCCTCGGTGCTGGTGCACGGCTCGATCGGATCGGGAACGTCGGCCAGCGTCTGCAGTTCGCGCGCGACCGCGTTCTTGCTCATCCCCAGCGCCTCGGCGATGTGCCGAACCGGGTGCACGGGGTGGATCTCGAGGAGGGCACGTATCGCCTGCGTCTGAACGGTGCGCAAGACCCGCTGCCGCGCGGCGGCGTCGGAGGCGGCGCGTGCGACGGCCCGTTTAATCTGCTGAGCGTCGGCGCCCACCGCGAACCCCGTGCTGAGAGGACCGGGCGATTCGCCGTCCCGGTGCGCAACGGATGCTGCGCCGCAGGGATCGTCGCCATCGGAAGCCCGTTGCGCACGGGGGGCCTGTTGCTCAGCGCCCGCGCCGCGGGCGGTGGGTGGAGTGCCTCGGTACGGTGTCGACATCCGCGTCCAATCGAACGTGGAGTCGGCGGGGTGCTCGACGACACGTGGTCTTACGGAGCCCCGCGGTCGTGCGGCACCACCCGATCCAGTGCCCCTTTTCGACGCCCGAACTGTTGCCACTCTAGGTCACGGTGTCCCCCATATGGGGGACACGCCGCGACCAATGAGCGATCGGATACCTCATCCGACCGACGAGGAACACCCCCGGGGCGACCCCCGCGCCGCCTCCGTAACGTGGCCCACTCGGGCATGGCCGCTCCGGCATCGCCCTCGCCATACGCCGAAGGAGATCGACTCATGAGCCAGCCAGCGCAGCAACAGAACGTCCCCGGCACGGAGGCGCAGCTCGAGCCGCTCGCCGACCACGGTGAGCAGAGCTACGTCGGATCAGGCCGCCTGCAAGGAAAGATCGCCCTCATCACGGGAGCGGACAGCGGAATCGGCAAGGCGGTGGCGATCGCTTACGCGCGCGAGGGAGCGGATGTCGCGGTCGCGTACCTCTCCGAGCACGAAGACGCGCGCGACACCGCGCGCTGGGTCGAAGAGGCGGGGCGACGCGCGATCCTCCTGCCCGGGGATCTCTCCGATCCGGCGACCTGCCGGCGGGTCGTCGCCGAGACGGCCGAGCAGCTGGGCGGGCTCGACATCCTCATCAGCAATGCGGCGTTCCAGATGTACCGCGACGACATCACCGACATCCCCGACGAGGAGTGGGACTTCACGCTCGCCACGAACCTCAGCGCGTATTTCCACCTCGCCAAGGCCGCGGTCCCCTTGCTGAAAGCAGGATCGGCGATCATCGCCACCTCCTCGATCCAGTCAGACTCCCCCACTCCGCAGCTCCTCCCCTATGCGATGACGAAGGCGGGGATGGCGAGCATGACGGCTTCGCTGGCGCAGATGCTGGGCGAGCGCGGCATCCGCGTCAACGCCGTGGCACCCGGTCCGATCTGGACGCCGCTGATCCCCTCGACGATGCCCGCGGAGGTGGTGGAGTCCTTCGGGGGCGACACCCCGCTCGGCCGCCCGGGTCAGCCCGCCGAGCTCGCCGCTGCCTACGTGCTGCTCGGCTCGGACGAGGGCAGCTACATCTCGGGCGCCGTGCTGCCGGTCACCGGAGGCAAGCCCATCCTCGGCGCGTAACGCGGTCGGCGCCTTCAGCGTCAACGAAGGATGCCGCGTTGCCGAGCTGTGGAGATCGCCGCGGTTCGCGACGCGACCCCGAGTTTGGTGAAGATGTGGGCCAGGTGCGACTTCACGGTCGTCTCGCTCACGAAGATCGCCGAGGCCACCTCGGTGTTGGAGAGGCCGGAGGCGACGAGCTCCAGCACCTCGATCTCCCGCGAACTCAGGCTTGCCTGCGGCGCACGCATCCGGTCGAGCAGACGCGAGGCGATCACGGGCGCCAGCGCGCTCTCCCCCGCCGCTGCGGCACGCACGGCGCCGATGAGCTCGTGAGGCGGGGCATCCTTGAGGAGATAACCGCTCGCTCCCGCCTCCACGGCGCCGAGGATGTCGGCGTCCGAGTCGTCATTGGTCAGAACGAGCACGTACGGTGCGGCGTCGAGGGCACGGATGCGGCGCGTGGCCTCGGCGCCCGAGCCCGCTGCACCCGATCCGAACTGCAGATCCATCAGCACGACGTCGGGGTTCATGGACTCGGCAAGGGCGACGGCATCGTCGGGCGTCGCGGCCTGGCCGACGATCACGAGATCCTCCTCCAGATCGAACAGAGCGGCCATTCCCGCCCGCACGATCGGATGGTCGTCGGCGATCACGAGCCGGATCACGCGGCTCCCTCCAGAACGAGATCGACGGCGAGGGTCGTGCCCCGGTCGGGCGTGGAGTCGATCGACAGGGTGCCGCCGAGCTGGTCGATGCGCTCGCGGGTCGCGCGCAGACCGAACGAGTCCGAGCGACTCCGCGAGGCGCTGGCCGCTGATTCGGGATCGAAGCCCGTGCCGTCGTCTTCGATCGTGAAGCGCAACCGCTCGCGATCGGTGGTGAGGGTGATGGTGGCGTGGTGGGCCTGCGCATGCTGGATCGCATTCGCGACGGCGCCCTGCGCCACCCGCAGGAGGGCTGTCTGCACGTGCATCGGCACCGACACGCTGTCGGCCACCCGCACGTCGACCGTCAGTCCTTCGACGGCCCACTGCGTGCGGGCGAGGCGGCGCAGTGCCCCGCCCAAGCCCCTGTCTTCGAGGTCGGGCGGGGTGAGTTCACGAATGAACCTGCGTGCTTCGGCGAGATTGTCGGCGGCAGTCTCCCGCGCGAGACGGATGTGTTCGATTCCGGGTCGTGACGGATCGGCGCGCTCTGCGGCATGGAGAAGCATCTGGATGCTGGACAGGCCCTGGGCCACCGTGTCATGGATCTCCCGGGCGAGCCGGGCTCTTTCGGCGAGAACGCCCGACTCGTGCTCGGTGGCGGCGAGCTGATCGCGCGTGGCGAGGAGCTCGTGCATGAGCGCATCTCGCTGCTCGGCCTCTCGGGCCAGAGCCTGGTAACCCAGCCCGATCAACAGGGCGACGGCCGCGCCCACGATGGGCCCCACGACCCCGCCGACACTCCATCCGCCGTGGAGACCGAGCGCGCAGATCGCGATCGCCGTCGCGATGACGATGGCGGCGGCGCCCCACCACCTGCCGAGGAGATGCAGATAGAGGAAGAACAGCGGAAAGACGAGGTACGACGCCTCCGGCGTCAGCCAGAGAAGCGCGATCCACTCGACGGAGAGAAGCCCCAGCCAGATCGCGCCGCCCATTCGGCGGCGACGTGCCCGCCGAGCGATCGACGCCCCGAGCGCGTACGTCGCCAGCAGCAACAGGGCGAGGCCGATGATCGCTGCCTCGGCGTCGGCGCGCGTCAGCACCGCCCGCGCCATGACGAGCACGGTCAGGGCGCCGAAGACGACGTGCAGTCCGACGCGCAAGCCCACGAAGACAGGGGTCAGCGCGGTGTGGGCCATGGTCGAAATCCTACGCAGCGGGGTGTTCCCCGCATCCTTCGAAAGGACGATCCGCAAGACGGCTTTTCGGCCCGACGAGGCTGTGCCCGCGGGCGATGTCGCCGGGGCCACGAGTGGCGAGAGTGGACTGCGTCGCCGCACCCTCACATCGTGTTCGGCAGGAAAGGACCCCCATGTTCGTCGCTCTTCGCGACCTCCGTTTCGCTCGCGGACGGTTCATCCTCATAGGTTCGGTGGCCGCTCTGATCACTGTGCTCGTCGGATTCCTCAGCGGCCTCACGGGAGGCCTCGCCACTCAGAACATCTCCGCGGTTCTGGCGCTTCCGGGCGACCGGATCGTCTTCGCCGAGCCGTCGGGTGACGCGCAGCCGACCTTCGCCGACTCCGTCATCAGCTCCCGCACCGTCGACGAGTGGTCGGCGACCCCCGGTGTCGACAAGGTCGCGCCGATCGGTGTGAGCCAGACCCGTGCCGAGGCCGGCGATGCGCGCACCGCCGTCGCCGTGTTGGGTGTGCAAGCGGGTATCGACGGTGCCCAGGTCGGGGGCGACGGCTCCGTCGTCGTCTCGAAGACGGTCGCCGAGGCGCTCGACGTCTCCGCGGGCGACGCCCTCACGATCGCGGGGACGTCGTACACCGTGAAGTCGGTCGTCGCCGACCTCTGGTACAGCCACACCCCGGTGGTGCAGATGACGCTCCACGATTGGCAGGCGTTGTCGGCGGTCACCGGCAACCCCGGCGCATACGCCACGGTGATGGCCGTCACCGGCAATCCCGACTGGGCAGCGGCTGATGCGGCCACCGCAACGGTGTCGACGACGCCGCTGCAGTCGCTGACAGCGCTGGCGTCGTTCCGCTCGGAGATCGGATCCCTGCTGCTGATGGTCGCACTGCTGTTCGGCATCTCGGGGCTCGTGATCGGCGCGTTCTTCACCGTGTGGACGATGCAACGCAAAAGCGACATCGCCGTCCTCAAGGCACTCGGCGCGAGCACCGCGTCTCTCATCCGCGACGCCCTCGGGCAGGCGCTCATGGTGCTCGTCATCGGGATCGGTGTCGGACTCGCCCTCGTCGCCGTCCTGGGCGGCCTGGCGGGTTCCGCCCTGCCGTTTCTGCTCAGCCCTCTCACCACCATCGTTCCGGGCGCGATCATGATCGCCCTCGGTCTCGCCGGGGCGGCGTTCGCCCTGCGATCCGTCACCTCCGCCGACCCCCTCACCGCACTCGGGAGCAACCGATGATCCGACTCGACGACGTCACCCTCACCTTCCCCGACGGCGATTCCCGCATCACCGCGGTCGACCACGTCACTCTCTCGGCACGTCCCGGCACCGTGACCGGCATCACCGGACCGAGCGGATCGGGAAAGTCCAGCCTCTTGGCCATCGCCGCGACGCTCATCCGCCCCGATTCGGGTCTGGTCCTCATCGACGACGTCGATGCGACGGCCCTCAGCCCTAGTGAAGCGACGGCCCTGCGGCGCGAGAAGATCGGAATCGTCTTCCAGCAGTCCAACCTGATCCCCTCTCTCACGGCGCGCGAGCAGCTCGTCGTCATGCACGAACTCCGCGGCCGTGGTCGCAGGAGCCGCAGCGCCGCGCGCACGAAGGCCGGCGCCCTGCTCGAGGCCGTGGGGCTGCCCTCCCACGCCGACAAGCGTCCTCACCAGATGTCGGGAGGCCAGCGTCAGCGGGTCAACATCGCGCGCGCCCTGATGAACGATCCGCGTGTACTGCTGGTCGACGAACCGACCAGCGCCCTCGACCAGGAGCGCGGAGCCGAGATCATCGAACTCATCCTGAGGCTCAGCGGGGAGACGAACACCTCGACCCTTCTCGTGACCCACGATCTCGTGCATCTGCCCCGCATGCACGACGTGAAGAACATCGTGGACGGACGACTCGTCGAGGCGGCACACCTGCTGCGATGATCCGGATGCTTCGCGACTCGCTAGGCTGGTCGATGGTGCGTTGTGCGGATCGAACAAAGCGATCCGCGTTGCCATGGTGAGTGTCTGGCATGATCTGCCAGCCGAAGAAAGGTCTTCTGTGACTGTTCACGACCAGGATCCGTACTCTCAGGGGCCGCAGGACAGCGATCCCGAAGAGACCTCGGAATGGCAGGAATCGCTCCAGCAGCTGGTGGAGGCCAAGGGCCCCCAGCGTGCGCGCGAGATCATGCTGAGTCTTCTCAAGGAGTCGAAGGACCTGCACCTCGGGGTGCCGATGGTTCCGACGACCGATTACATCAACACGATCGCGGCCGAGAACGAGCCGGAGTTCCCCGGCGATGAAGAGGTCGAACGCCGCTACCGCGCGTGGATCCGCTGGAACGCGGCCGTCACCGTGCACCGGGCGCAGCGTCCCGGCATCGGCGTCGGCGGTCACATCTCGACCTACGCCTCGTCGGCCGCCCTCTACGAAGTGGGCTTCAACCACTTCTTCCGCGGCCAGGACCACCCGTCCGGCGGCGACCAGATCTTCGTGCAGGGCCACGCCTCCCCCGGCACCTACGCCCGCGCGTATCTCGAGGGTCGTGTGACCGAGGCGCAGCTCGACGGATTCCGTCAGGAGAAGTCCGCGGCGCCCAACGGCCTTCCGTCGTACCCGCACCCGCGTCTCATGCCGGAGTTCTGGCAGTTCCCGACCGTGTCGATGGGACTCGGCCCGATCAACGCCATCTACCAGGCGATGTCGAACAAGTACCTCACCAACCGCGGGATCAAGGACGTCTCCGACTCGCACGTCTGGGCGTTCCTGGGCGACGGCGAGATGGACGAGGTCGAGAGCCGCGGTCAGCTCCAGGTCGCCGCGAACGAGGGCCTCGACAACCTGACGTTCGTCATCAACGCGAACCTGCAGCGCCTCGACGGCCCGGTCCGCGGAAACGGCAAGATCATCCAGGAGCTCGAGAGCTTCTTCCGCGGCGCGGGCTGGAATGTCATCAAGGTGGTCTGGGGTCGTGAGTGGGACGACCTGCTCAAGCGCGACACCGAGGGTGCCCTGCTGAACCTGATGAACATCACCCCCGACGGTGACTATCAGACCTACAAGGCCGAGAGCGGCGCCTACGTGCGCGAGCACTTCTTCGGTCGCGACGAGCGCGCCGCCGCCCTGGTCAAGGACTACACCGACGACCAGATCTGGAACCTCAAGCGCGGCGGCCACGATTACCGCAAGGTCTACGCCGCGTTCAAGGCTGCCCAGGAGCACAAGGGTCAGCCGACCGTCATCATCGCGAAGACCATCAAGGGTTACGGCCTCGGTCCGCACTTCGAGGGTCGTAACGCGACCCACCAGATGAAGAAGATGACCCTCGACGACCTGAAGTCGTTCCGCGACGTGATGCACATTCCGATCACCGATGCGCAGCTCGAGGAGAACCCCTACCTTCCCCCGTACTACAACCCCGGGCCGAAGGACGAGGCGATCCAGTACATGCTCGAGCGCCGCAACGCGCTGGGCGGCTTCCTCCCCGAGCGTCGCACGCACCACGTGGGCCTCGAGCTTCCCGGTGACGCGGCCTACGCGCTGCCCAAGAAGGGCTCCGGAACGCAGGAGATCGCCACGACGATGGCGTTCGTGCGTCTGCTGAAGGACCTCCTCCGCGTCAAGGACTTCGGGCACCGCATCGTGCCGATCATCCCCGACGAGGCGCGCACGTTCGGTATGGACGCGTACTTCCCGACGGCGAAGATCTACAACCCGAACGGCCAGCACTACACCTCGGTCGACCGCGAACTGCTGCTCGCCTACAAGGAGAGCCCGCAGGGCCAGATCATCCACGTCGGCATCAACGAGGCGGGCGCCGTCGCGGCGTTCACCGCGGCGGGTACCTCGTACTCGACCCACGGCGAGCCCCTCATCCCGGTCTACGTCTTCTACTCGATGTTCGGCTTCCAGCGCACGGGCGATGCCCAGTGGGCAGCCGGCGACCAGATGGCCCGAGGCTTCATCATCGGCGCAACGGCCGGGCGCACGACCCTGACCGGCGAGGGCCTGCAGCACGCCGACGGTCACTCGCACCTTCTGGCCTCGACCAACCCGGCGACGGTGTCGTACGACCCCGCATACGGGTACGAGATCGCGCACATCGTGCGCTCGGGCATCGACCGCATGTACGGCGGACAGCACCCCGACCCGAACGTCATGTACTACATGACGGTCTACAACGAGCCGATCGTGCACCCCGCCGAGCCGGCCGATGTCGACGTCGACGGCATCATCCGCGGCATCCACCGCATCTCCACCGGCGAGGGAGACGGCGCGCGCGCCCAGATCCTCGCCTCCGGCGTCGGTGTGCCGTGGGCTCTCGAAGCCCAGCAGCTGCTCAAGGACGACTGGGGCGTGGGGGCCGACGTGTGGTCGGTCACCTCGTGGACCGAGTTGCGCCGCGACGGTCTCGCCGCAGACGAGCACAACTTCCTCCACCCCGACGAGGAGCCGCGCCAGGCGTACATCACGGAGAAGCTGGCGGGAACGCCGGGTCCGGTCGTCGCCGTGAGCGACTTCATGCACGCGGTGCAGGACCAGATCCGTCCGTGGGTCCAGCACAACTTCTCGACCCTGGGTGCCGACGGGTTCGGTTTCTCCGACACCCGCGCGGCCGCGCGTCGCTTCTTCAAGATCGACGGCCCGTCGATCGTGGTTCGCACGCTGCAGGCGCTCGCGCAGGAGGGCACGGTCGACCGTGGTCTCGTCGCGCAGGCGATCGAGAAGTACAAGCTGCACGACGTGACCGCCGGCACGAGCGGCAACGCGGGCGGCGAGAGCTGATCCACTCGTGACGCGCGGCGGAGTCGTCCCGATGGACAAAACCGAGACCCTGGCCTGGCTGAAGCGGATCTCGGGCGACCTGGCCACGGCGACTCTGAACAGGCTCGAGGAATCGCTGCCCTGGTACGCGGAGATGCCGCCTGCGCGACGATCGGCCGTCGGCCTCGTCGCGCAGGCGGGCATCACCTCGTTCATCACCTGGTACGAAGACCCCACCTCCACGCCGTGGGTCGCGGCTGACATCTTCGCGGCGGCTCCCCGCGAGCTACTGCGAAGCGTGAGTCTTCAGCAGACGCTGCAGCTCATCCGGGTCACGGTCGAGGTGACCGAGGAACGGGTGCGGGGCAAGGGCGGTCAGCTTCGCGAAGGGATCCTGCTCTATTCGCGCGATGTGGCCTTCGCTGCCGCCGATGTCTACGCCCGTGCCGCCGAGGCGCGCGGGCTCTGGGACGCCCGGCTCGAGGCGTTGGTCGTCGACTCGATCCTCACGGGCGAGACCGACGAGGAGCTGCCCAGCCGCATCGCGGCGCTCGGCTGGCACGGTCACGGCGAGGTCGCTGTGCTGGTGGGCACGACTCCCCCGCAGCTCGACGTCGACCAGGTGCGCCGCACCGCGCGCAAGCTGGGCGTCGACGTTCTCATCGGTGTGCAGGGATCCCGTCTCGTTCTGGTCGTGGGGCGCGCCCAGCTCGCGGGTCGCGTCGACGAGACGACCGTCGAGCTGCCCTTCGACGAGATCGCCCGCCGTCTTGAACCGGGCTTCGGTGACGGCCACCTCGTGCTCGGACCGACGGTGCCCGCCCTCGTGGAAGCCAGTCAGAGCGCACGCGCCGCACTGGCCGGCTTCGCCGTCGCCCGCGCGTGGCGACACGCGCCGCGGCCGGTCGAGGCCGACGACCTGCTGCCCGAGCGTGCGCTGGCGGGCGATGCCGTCGCCAAGCACACCCTCGTCGAGCGCATCTACCGTCCACTCCATACGCATAGCCCCGACCTCGTGGCGACGCTCTGGAGTTATCTCGACAACGGTCGATCGCTGGAAGCCACCGCGCGCGAACTGTTCGTTCACCCCAACACCGTGCGCTATCGACTGAAGCGCGTCTCGGAGGTCATCGGGTGGGATGCGACGGGACCACGCGAGGCCCTGATCTTGCAGACAGCGCTCATCCTCGGTTCGATCGGTACGGACGCGACGCGTCGCCGTCCGTCGACCCTTCGACGCCACGCCCCCTGACCGCCGCGCGCCGACACGGCGCGCGTCTTATCGACACTCGACAACGGATCGTGGCATTGTTGTCCCGCTTCCGACAGATGTCTCCCCACGAATATTGACAGGATGGATCCCGTGATCATCGCCGTCTTCCCCGGGCAGGGTTCTCAGACCCCCGGCTTCCTCGCCCCGTGGCTCGAACTCGACGGAGTGCGCGAGCGCGTCGAGGCGTTCTCCGACCACTCCGAGGTCGATCTGATCGCCGCCGGCACCGAATGGGACGCCGACCGCATTCGCGACACCCGTGTCGCCCAGCCGCTGATCGTCGCGGCCAGCCTCATCTCCTGGGAGGCCCTGCAGTCGCGCGTCGCGCAGCCGGCGGCCGGATTCGCGGGTCACTCGGTGGGCGAGATCGCCGCGCTCGTCGCCGCCGACGTGATCTCCGCCGCCGAGGGCATGCGGCTCGTGGGCCTGCGCGGACGCGCGATGGCGGATGCTGCGGCCCTGACCGAGACCGGTATGAGCGCCGTGATCGGAGGCGACGAAGCCGCTGTGCTCTCTCGGCTCTCGGAACTCGACCTCACGCCCGCGAACTACAACGGGGCGGGTCAGATCGTCGCCGCCGGCACTCCGGAGGCTCTCGCGGAACTGGCAGCATCCCCGGTCGCCGGCACGCGGGTGATCCCCCTCGCCGTCGCGGGCGCGTTCCACACACGCTTCATGGAGCCCGCCGTCGAGGTGCTGCGTGCGGCCGCCGCTGACATCGAGCCGTCCGACCCCTCGGCGCTCCTCTGGACGAACTCCGACGGCTCGGTCGTCTCGTCGGGACGCGCGGCGCTCGACCTGCTCGTGGCCCAGGTCGCCTCGCCCGTGCGGTGGGACCGCACCATGGCGTCCTTCGCCGAGAACGGCGCGACCGGCCTGATCGAGTTCGCCCCGGCGGGCACGCTCACCGGACTTGCGAAGCGAGGCCTGCGAGGCACCCCCGCCGTCGCGGTGAAGACCCCCGATGATCTGGTCGCTGCTGCGGCCCTCCTGGAAGAAGTCACCGCGTGACCGCCGTACTCCGCCAGCCCCAGGGCGTGGCCCACACCCGCATCTACGCCTACGGTGCCGCACGCGGCGAACTGGTCGTCCCCAACGACGATCTCGTGGGCCCCATCGATTCCAGCGACGAGTGGATCCGTCAGCGCACGGGCATCGTCACGCGCGTCCGTGCCGAGAAGACGACGACGGCGATCGACCTCGCCGCGATCGCGGGTGCCGAGGCCATCGAGCGTTCGGGAGTCGCCGCATCCGACATCGACGCGGTGATCGTCGCCACGATCAGCAACCCGAAGCAGACCCCGTCGGTCTCGGCGATCGTCGCCGACCGCGTGGGCGCCAACCCGGCGGCCGCCTACGACGTCAACGCCGCCTGCGCGGGCTTCGCCTACGCGGTGGCGCAGGCAGATGCCCTCATCCGCGGCGGTATCGCCCACTACGCTCTCGTGGTCGGCACCGAGAAGCTGAGCGACGTCGTCGATCCCGCCGACCGCAGCATCTCGTTCCTCCTCGGAGACGGAGCGGGCGCGGCCGTGATCGGTCCCAGCGACACGCCCGGGATCGGACCGACCGTGTGGGGTTCCGACGGCTCGAAGGCCGATGCCGTGGGCATGAACCACACGCTCACCGACTTCCGCGATGGCGTCGCCCCCTGGCCCACCCTCCGTCAGGAAGGTCCGACCGTGTTCCGCTGGGCCGTCTGGGAGATGGTCAAGGTCGCTCGCGAGGCCCTCGAGCGAACCGGGATCGAAGCATCCGATCTCGCCGCTTTCGTGCCCCACCAGGCCAACATGCGCATCATCGACGAGTTCGCCAAGCAGCTCGGGCTGCCCGAGTCGGTCGTGATCGGGCGCGACATCGAGACGACGGGCAACACTTCTGCCGCCTCGATCCCTCTCGCGACGCACCGTTTGCTCCAGGAGCACCCCGAAGTCAGCGGCGGACTCGCCCTGCAGATCGGGTTTGGAGCCGGGCTCGTCTTCGGCGCGCAGGTCGTGGTGCTCCCGTAGGGGCGGCACGGCGAACTCTAGACTGATCAAGGCCCTTCGGGCCCACACCCTCAGAACAGGAGACACCATGGCATTCACCAACGACGAGGTCCTCGCCGGGCTGGCAGAGCTCATCACCGACGAGACCGGTATTTCCGCCGACGAGGTGGCTCTGGAGAAGTCGTTCACCGACGACCTCGACATCGACTCCATCTCGATGATGACGATCGTCGTCAACGCCGAGGAGAAGTTCGGCGTCACCATCCCCGACGACGAGGTCAAGAACCTCAAGACCGTCGGCGACGCCGTCACCTACATCACGTCGGCCCAGGCGTAGTACCTGCGGTGGGGGCCACCGCGCCCCCACCACATACCCCGAGGATCTTCATCACATGAGCACGACACGCATCGTCGTCACCGGCATCGGTGCCACCTCGCCCATCGGCGGGACGGCACCGGAGAGCTGGTCCGCCCTGCTGGACGGCGTATCCGGCACCCGGACGCTGGAGCACGACTGGGTCGAGAAGTACGACCTCCCGGTCACCTTCGCCGCCGAGGCGCTCGTGCGCCCCGAGACCGTGCTCGCCCGCCCCATCGCGAAGCGTCTCGACCCGTCGTCGCAGCTCGCGATGGTGGCTGCCATGGAGGCGTGGGAAGACGCCGGCAGCCCCGAGGTCGACCCCGAACGGCTCGGCGTGGACTTCGCCACCGGTATCGGTGGCGTGTGGACGCTGCTCGACGCCTGGGACACGCTTCGCGAGAAGGGGCCGCGGCGCGTCATGCCGATGACGGTCCCGATGCTCATGCCGAACGCGGCCGCCGGCAACCTCTCTCTCCACTTCGGTGCGCGCGCCTTCGCCCGCACCGTCGCCTCGGCCTGCGCGTCGAGCACCGAATCGATCGTGAACGCCGTCGAGCACCTGCAGGACGGCCTCGCCGACATCGTCATCGCCGGCGGAACCGAGTCGGCCGTGCACCCGATCACCATCGCGTCCTTCGCGTCGATGCAGGCGCTCTCGCGTCGCAACGACTCCCCCGAGACCGCTTCACGCCCGGCGAGCATCGACCGCGACGGATTCGTCATGGGCGAGGGCGCGGGCGTTCTGATCCTCGAGACCGAGGAGCACGCCAAGGCACGCGGAGCCAAGATCTACGCCACCGTGGTCGGCGGCGGAGTGACGGCGGATTCGTACCACATCACCGCCAACGACCCCGAGGGCACGGGCGCGGCGCGCGCCGTGCGCATGGCGTTGAAGGCGGCCGATGCGTCGCCCGACGACGTCACGCACATCAACGCTCACGCGACGTCCACGCCGGTCGGAGACCCGAACGAGTACACCGCGTTGCGCACCGTCTTCGGTGAGCGTGTCGACGAGATCCCGGTCTCGGCCACGAAGGCCTCGACCGGCCACCTTCTCGGCGGCACCGGTGCGCTCGAGGCGATCTTCACGATCCTCGCGATCCGTGACCGCCAGGCGCCCCCCACCATCAACCTCACCGAGCAAGACCCGGCCGTGCCGTTCCGGCTCTCCGGATCGACCACTCCGCTCGGCGACGGGCCGCAACTCGCGATCAGCAACTCCTTCGGTTTCGGCGGCCACAACGCCGTCGTCGCATTTGCCTCTGTCTGACGGACGCTGCACGCGAAGATGCCCCCGGCTGGAGCCGGGGGCATCTTCCGTATCAGGGGGGTGATTCGCGTTCGCGGCACCGGGACGCCCCACCGGCCGCCGTTACCGACGCCTCACCCGCCTGAGATCTCGCGGCCTCTCAGCCGACCTTGTGCAGCCAGACGACGGGAACCTCGTCCGACGCGTGCCGGAACGGTTCGAGCTCTTCGTCCCAGGCTGCGCCCAGCGCCACGTGCAGTTCGCGCTGCAACTCGAACGCGTCGCCGCCGGCGAGCTCCATGGCGTAGCGGACGCGGTCTTCTCCGATGACGACGTTGCCCGAAGCATCCGTCTGCGCGTAGTGGATACCGAGGCCGGGCGTATGCATCCACCGACCGCCGTCGCTGCGCGGCGTCGGGTCTTCGCTCACCTCGAAGCGGAGGTGCTCCCATCCACGGATGGCGCTCGCGAGAGCCGCACCCGAACCGACGGGCCCCTCCCAGAAGAACTCCGTACGTCGAGCACCCGACAGCACGGGCTGCTCGGACCACTCGAAGTTGACAGCACGCCCGAGGGCGCGACCGACAGCCCACTCCAGGTGTGGGCATAGTGCACGTGGCGCGGAGTGGATGTAGATCACTCCGCGCGAAGACGCAGTTGCCATGGTTTCTCCTTCGTCAGGTACGTCTTCCCCTACGACCTGACCGGAACCCGGCATATTCGGTTGTTCTGTCGTAATTATCTCCGGTGAGCCGCGGAATCACAAGCGTGTGATTCCGGGCGAAGAAATGGCCCCGATCGAATCCGACCGGGGCCATTCTCGGAGGAGCGGTTACGCCTCGCTCATGACCGTCTGCTCGGCCTGACCCCGGGCTGCGAGAGCGGCGGCGCGAGCGGCGAGCCGGCGGGTCTGCTCGGCCTGACCGGCGTCGAGCTGATCCTGCGGCACCTCGTAGCTGTCGACGTGGTTCACGCCGTTGTACTTCTCGATGTAGGCGTCGAGCTCGGGGCCCGACGTCCACGACGTGATGAGGCAGTACCGCGGGTCGTTGCCCGGGTGCGTGGCGGCGTGCCAGAGGCGCTGCGTGTCGACGATGAGCTGCGCACCCGCCGGAAGCGCGATGCGCGTCTCCTTGCTGGGATCGGTGCGGTTCTCGCGCAGGACGAAGTAGCTGTCCTTGTCGTCGGTGAGGTTGAAGAAACCGCGCACGACCCAGCCGGTGCCGTCGGGGTTCAGGCGGTTGTTGTCGTCCTGGTGGAGGTTGTAGAGGCAGTCGGCGTACGTGTTCGGCTGCAACTCGATGATGCGGCAGCGGCCGACGTTCGCACCGGGCTCCATCGCGCGCTCGGTGAGCGTCGGCGCGAGCTCGGTCTGCGAGTCGATCCAGATGCCGTCCTTGTCGGTGCGGGGATTCTTCCCGCTCCAGAACCCGGCGCACTCGATCTCTCCGTCGCGCGAAGCGAGCGGCGCGAAGCGGGTGTCACCCGACGACTTCCAATCGACGTACTCGATGTCGAGCCATTCCTTGGGGTCGATCTCTTTGTTGTAGCGGTCCAGAACGACGTAGCCGGTCTCTTCGAGAGCGGCCGATTTGATGTAACCCATGAGGTGAGTCATGCCTTCCGTAGGGGGCCAGTACGTTTTTCCTGGCCCTGGTAAGGCAAGCCTACATCGGCTCCCCGAGCGATCCCGGGAGCTCGGTTAGACTCGCCAGGGCTCGCGCCGCACCCGGTTCGACGCTCCCCCGACGCCGAACGGAGACCGGTACCCAGAATGGTCAGCGCCACGAATGTCGATGCGACCGCCGTCAACACCATCGGATGGCTGTCGTCGCCCGAGACGAGCATCGTCGTTCCCGTCTATCAGCGGCAGTACCGGTGGGACATCGGCGGCTGCGAGCAGTTGCTCGCCGACATCCGCGCCGTCGCAGACACCGACGATCGGCGCATGCACTTCATCGGCTCGATCCTCTCGGCCGTCAACACGGAGGACTCCACCGGTGAGCTCGTGCTCATCGACGGCCAGCAGCGCATCACGACCCTGATGCTGCTGGTAGCGGCCCTTCACCACACCGTGCGGGGATCGCATCCGGAGATGGCGGCCGAACTCCAGCGCGTGATCGTGCGCGCGGCCGATCCGTCGCGCACGAAGCTGCGTCCGCACCGCGCGTGGGCCGATGCCTTCCGCGCCGTGATGATGGACGCGCATGCCGACGACGCCGCACGCGACACGCGCTTCGACGACAACTACGCGTTCTTCCGCAGCCAGGTGAGCCTCGCCGAAGCGCCGAGCATCTGGCGCGGGCTGCAGAAGCTCGAGCACGTCTCGATCACTCTGGGCGCCGGCGCCAACGCCCAGCAGATCTTCGAGAGCCTCAACTCCACCGGCGAGCCCCTGCGCGACCACGAGCTGATCCACAACTACGTGCTCATGGGTTTGTCGCACGACGAGCAGACCGAGATCGAAGACGGATTCTGGCTGCCCATCGAGCAGAACACCGGCGACACGATCGCTTCGTTCTGGAGGCACTACCTCGTCATGCGCACCGGACGCGAAGTCTCGACGGTCGGCGAGCGGGGGGTGTACGACGCGTTCCGCGCCGAGTTCCCGCGCCTCGACCTCGCGCAGCTCCGGGCGGATGCGGCGAAGTGGAAGGCCTTCTCGGAGATCTACCGCGTGCTGCTCGAGCCCGCCCACGAGCTCGATCCTGATATTGCGCGCCAGATCGGCTACCTGAATACGTTCGGCCGCGGGATGTACCCGTTGATCATGCGGGCCTACGGCGACTACCTGACGGATGCTGCGCACAAGCCGACGCTGTTGCGCACGCTCGAGTTCGTGCAGGCCCTCCTCCTGCGCCGCAGCGTCGTCGGACTGGCAAACGACCGGCTCGTCGCGCGCCTGTGCCGAGCCCGCGCCGACGGGCAGGACGAGCTTGAGAAGGCCATCTCGCGCATCACCCCGTCGGACGAGCGCGTGCGCGTGGGCATCAAGTACAGCGAGCTCCCCCATCCGACATACGTTCTCCGGCGTCTGGCGGCGACGGACTCCCCCGACGTCGAGCTCGAGTGGATCTTCCCGCCCGCTCCCGCCGACACGTGGAGCGGCGACGGCACGCGCGAATGGTCGGAGTACACCGAGGACGAACAGAACAGCCACCGGGCGCTGGCGAAGACGCTCGGCAATCTCACGCTCCTCGAGGAAGGACTCGCGGAGCGCGCGGTCGACCGCACCTACCCCGACAAGCGTGACCGGGTCTACCCGCGCAGCGCGGTCAATATCTCGGCCGAGCTCGCGTCGGTGCCGTCGTGGAACACAGCCGCCATCTCCGCGCGATCGGCCTCACTCGGCGAACGGTTCCTGGAGATCTGGACGAAGCCGCCGGTCGTCGACATCGACGACGACGGGCTGACCCCTATCCTCGACGCGAAGCGCCGGCGCGGGTGGCCGCGCGGCTGGCAGCGGGAATGGGACTACGTCGAATACTGCGGCGAGCACTGGGAGGTCTACGACGTCAAGTACCTCTTCAACCGCGTGTTCAAGAGGCTGTGGGCCGACTCGCGCGAGTCCGTGGTGGCGTTCAGCCGCCGCCGTGGCGGCCCCGTCTACGGCGCCCAGTCGTGGAACGGGCAGTGGGACGCGCTCGACGAAACCCACTTCCTCTACATGGGATGGGACTCGCGGTACATGCTCACCGCGGTGCAGGGTGTGCTCGACGAAGCCGGACTCGCGTCGGAGGTCTTCGTGAAGTACTCCTACATCGGCGACGCGATGCCCTGACCCCGCACCATCCGGCGAACACGGGAGACCGCTTGATCAGGGGCGCACCAGGTCGACGATCCCACCGATCACCAGCGCGACGGCGAGCACGATCAGCAGCGTGCCGATCAGCACGCGTCCAACGGCATGCGCGCCCGATCGAGAGCGCGTTCGCATCCCGAGCAGGACGGCCGCACCAGAGGAACCCAGGAGCAGCGCGCCCGCGCCGATGAGCACGATCATCACGCCCGCGCCGACCTCGGGGGTATGGAGGTACCCGAGTACGAGGGCTCCGACATACACGATGGCGGCCGTGACGACACCGGCGAGAACTCTCGCTCCGATGTCACGCCAGAACTTCTCCTCGCGAACCCACTCGCCCGGCCACGCCCACGGTGCGACCGGTCGTTCTTCGCTGTTCTCGGCCATGTCTGCACGATAGCGGTCCGTTCGCTCGACGACCGCTATGGTGCAGGGGTGTGCACGCGAATCCTCTGGAACGACAACCCGATCGCCAAGACCGTCAGCCGCTGCATGGACTGGTCGGTGAGCGACGAGCCCGAGCTCTGGTTCGTGCCGCGCGGCACAGAGCGCGGGGGCGCGGGCGACGCCGATGCGCACGCGTGGCGCTCGCGCTACTCGAGTGTCATCACCAGCATGTGGAGCATGGGCACCGTCGACGGTCTCAATGAGAAGGGCCTGGGCGCGCACGCGCTGTACCTCGACCCCGAGGACGTGTCGTTCCCAGAACCCGACGGCCGTCCGTCCGTGTCGAACGCGCTCTGGGTGCAGTACCTGCTCGACAACTACGCGACAGTGGCCGAGGCCGTGGCCGACATCGACAGCATCCGGATCACCTCGCCCACCTTTCGCGGCATCGAACTCGGCATCCACATCGCTCTGGAGGATGCCACCGGCGACTCCGCGATCATCGAGCCGCTCGATGGCACGCTGGTGGTGCACCACGGCCCCGAGTACACCGTCATGGCGAACTCCCCCACTCTCGACAAGCAGCTCGAGAATCTGGCGCGTTACCGCCCCTTCGGGGGCGAGCTGCCACCGCCCGGCGACATCACGTCGTCGGACCGCTTCGTCCGTTCGTCGTACTTCCTGCACTACCTCCCCGAACCGGCCAATCTCGAAGAGGCCGTCGCCGGGGTCTTCCAGCTCATCGCCAACGTGTCGGTCCCGTACGGCGCGCCGTACTCGACGGGCGACGTGTATCCGACGTGGTGGCGTTCCGGCGCCGATCTGACGAACCGGGTCTACTACTTCGGGTCGACCCGGAGCCCGAACATCTTCTGGATCACCCTCGATGAGCTCGCCGACGGCGCGGAGGTGCGCCGCATCGACCCACGGCAGCTCACGCTCGTCGGCGACCAGACCGAGAACCTGCAGCCCGGGGTGCTCCCCTACTAGGTCCCTCTGGCGCCGCAAGGACGGCAATGGCCTCGTACTGGCTTAGTCGCGTCGTCGGTCGAGCCAGGTTCGCACGTCTGGCCAGTGGGATGCTGCGGGGTCGATTGCCTGCAGGTGCGACAGCTGTGGCACCTCGATGAAATCGACATGCGCACCCGCGGACCGGGCTGCCTCGACGTAGTCGCGCGTGTGCTCGATCGGCACCCGAGCGTCATCGCGCCCGTGCACGACGAGCACGTCGCCGCCGGGTGGAACGTGAGCGAGAGGGGACGCCGCGACGATCGTGTCGGTCGATTCGCCGAAGAACTCCGCTACGGCGCCGTCTCCGATGCGCTCGCGAGAGCCGCGCACGAGATCGGTGACCGGAGCGAGGGCGACGACGGCGTCGCCCTCGCTGCTGCCGAGGAGGGCCAGCTGTCCTCCGACCGAATGACCGATGATCGCCAGCCGCGACACTTCTCCCGCTGAGCGCGCGGCGGCCAGCGCTGCGGTGAGGTCGGCGGCCGTGGCCGCCCATCCTTCCGAACCCCTCCGGTACTCGACGTTCGCGACCACCCATCCGTCAGCGACGAACGTCGGTACCAGCGGGCGCATGAGCTCAGCCGTGAACGGACGACGCCAATACCCGCCGTGAATGAGCACCACCGTGCCTCGCGGGCTGCCGACCGGAGAGGTGACCTCCACATACTGGTCGGCCAGCGGGCCGTAGCGGAGAATGCGATGCGCAGCCTCCGGTGCGCTCACGCCCCCTCGACCGAGCCCTCGGGAAGAAAGTCGACGCCATTGAGCGCCGAGAGTCGAACGACTTCCGCGGGGTCGGTGACGTTGTGCAGCAGGCTGAACAGGTTGGCGAGCTTGCCGCCTGGACTGACCCAGAAGAGCGACTTCGCCTCTGTCTCCTGCTTGTTGTAATACGCGTGCGGGAGGTTGCGCGGCATCTGCACGAGGTCGCCCGGCCCGGCGGTCGTCCACTGCCCGTCGAGGTAGAGGGTGTACACACCCTCGAAGACGTAAATGAACTCGTCCTGCGTCGGGTGCACGTGGGGCGGCACACCCGTCCCGGCGGGGTCGAGCGAAAGCCAGGAGTAGGTAGAGGCGCTCTCGATCTTGGTGGTGTACGTGTGCCCGAGCACGTTCCAGACGCGCCCGGCGTATGCTTCATCGGCCCGCACGATGCCGGCGGGCAGATCTCCCAGGATGATTTCTTCGGACGTCATCGTCGTACTCCTCTGCTCAGGACGTGGTGATGTCAGTGTGGCAGAGACGACGAACGACGATCACATGTAGGCATCGGGCGGCGGATGCTGCGCCGCCGAAGGTTGCTACGCGTCTTCGACACGTCGCCGGGGCACCGCCGCCCCGCGGTTCTTCGCCGCGCGGGGCCGGAGGATGTAGACGAACGCCATCACACCGATCACCGACACGAGAACACCGAGGTCGATGAACAGGATCAGCAGCAGCGTGGAGGAGTCGAGCACTCACCGACAATAATCGACGCGCGTCGCGCGAACAGCATCGCCGTGTGCCCGCCACAACGGCTTGTGTATCGCGGCGCACACGGGAACTCTTGGTGCCAGCACGCGATGAGGTTTCTCTCCAGCTAGCCGGCCCCCCGGAGCGCGAATCTGTCGTCGGCTGACCAGACCTGCGACCTTCGAGCGAAAGGGATGACTCAGCGCCCGGCGAAGCGGGCTTTCGCCTCTTGCGTGTAGGGCGCGTAAAGGTTCACGCGGTTCCCGTCGGGATCGGCGAGCATCATGGCGCGGTTTCCCCAAGGCAGGGTGGTGGGCTCCTCAAGCACCAGCACGCGGTCACCGAGTCGTTCACGCTCCTCGTCTGCGTCGTCTACCTGGAACTCGAGTATTGCGCTGGCGTTCGACGCGGTGGTCAAGCCCGTGCCGGGGAAGAGCGGCAGGGTCGCGTCGCCGCCGATGGCGAGGGTCTCGACGCGGGCTTGACCCTGGCGCAGCAAGACGCCCTCCGCGAGCTGCTGACCATCATGATGCGATCCCTTGGGCTCCACCTCCCCGCAGACACGTCCGACAACCGAGCAGACTGGCTCGAGATCTCTCCTCGCGCGTGAGTCGTGTGGCCGAGCTCGTGGAACCGGGGGCGAGAATCTCCTCCGCCCGGCCCCTCTCTCGCGTGCCGGGCGAGGTCGGGCGGGGGTGTGTCGCGAGGAGGTGGGTGGTCAGGTAACGGTTCAGGCCCTCGGGGCGAGAGCCGACTGAAGAATGCGGATGTTCTCTCCGAGAACGCCCGAGGCGAGCAGACCCGCTCCGAGCGGCCCGGATGAGTCCTCTCCGAGCGCCGGCAATCGACGCAACGCTGTCCTCGCAGTCTGGCTCATGTTCGCTAGCTGCCATTCGATCTCCGCCGCGCCTCCGCGACCCGGATCGACGATCTCGGCTGCCTTCGCCGCATAGGCTGCGGCGCCGAGAGCGTGCGCGCCCATGTGCGCGACTCCCGCGGCCTGTCCGGCTGCCCACGCAGCAGCTTTGGCCGCGGGCGAATAGACCGACTGTGAGGCCCGTCCAGCGACGAAGCGGCGTCGGATCTCTCCCGCCGCATCCAGTTCTCCGCTCGCGAACGATCGGGCGCGGCTGATTCCGTCTCGTGGTCGATCATCTCCCGGCGCCTCGGCTTCGAACAGCGGAAGAACGCGTTCCGCACAGTCCGCTGCCCATGCGGCGACGATTCGGCGGTCATTTTCGCTGAGCGATTGTGGGGAAAGCATGCTCCCACCTTCCTATACACGATGAACGTGCCGCAGCCCGGCGCGACATCGCTATGCGTCGGGCAGCCCGGAAGGAGCAGTGCCGAGATCGCGACCCCCGGTCCTCACCGAGTATCGCTCTCCGCAGCGGGCGTCCAGGCGTAGAAGTGACCATCCTTCTGAGCGACCGCCCACTTGCCGCAGAGGGCGACATCCTTCACCGCGTATACATCCAGCCCGCCGGGCACGGTCATGGTGGGAGCCGATTCTCTCTCCACCGTTTTGCATCCCGTGGGCCCCTGCTCGCTCTCGAACACCAGCGACTCCGTGTCGTCGGATCGGGTCGACGCGACGAGAACGAGGCGCTGTGCGTCGTCCGGCAGCCACTCCAATGCCTCACCGCGATCCTGCTCCATCATCTGGACATTCGCGAAGGAGCTCTGCGACGTGCCGTGAGCGACGTCGTCGACGACGCCGCATCCTGTCACGAGAAAGAGGACGACGATGAGCCCCGCGAACGCGGAACCGGGTCGAGAGGTACGGAGGAAGGTCTTTGTGGCCATGCACTCCACGCTAGGAAAGCGCGTTCCCGCGCACATCGTGCACGAGAAGTAGTCGATGTAATCCTCCAGAGGGATTGATACCGGCGGGCGGCCGCCAGGCGCAGATGCCGCTAGACCGTTCCGTGCCCCGACTGATCGTGCCCCGCCCCCGGGGGCTACTTTTGTCGGCCCGCCTCTTCTCCATGCTGCGCGTCGAACTCGGCGACTCGCTTCGAGCGTGCCCGCAGACCGGCGACACCTCTCAACATGAAGAAGATACTCAGGGCGGTCCCGCCGATTGTCTGAAACCAGTACCACCAGCCGTGTGTGTCGCCCATCACGTTCACTGTTGTTGCCAGCAGCCAGCCAACCCCACACAGAGCCAAAGGATCGCGACGCCTCGTCCTCGTTCCGCGGCCATGCGTCGAGTGATCAGCCCGGGCTCGGCTGCACAGGACGCTGAGGGCGGATCTTCGCCAGGCATGAAGGAACTGTGGCAGAGAGATATGTATGCAGCAAACCCGGTTCAGCGCGCGTCAAAGGTGGCAGTTGCCGAGTGGACACGCTTTCGCCACGCTTCGCGCGCCCTGCGGCGTCAGACTCAGTATGCGGAGAAGAGCAGGTCGATCTTGTGGGACCCCATCGCGTTCAGCATCGCTGTGGGGATGTACAAGCTCGCGTTGATGCTGTCATTGGGAAACAGGGCGATGCTCACCTCCGCCCGCTCGATGGTTACGAGCCGTTCCAGACCGAGTTCCGCGACCAGAGCGACAAACCTCTCGGCGAATTCCTCCATCGACTGGTCCAAGTGAGGCGCTCCTTCAGCCTCGTAACGCTCCATCATCAACTCGGCGTAGCTCCAGCCTTTACGAAAAAGCGTCTCGACTCCCGCGATAGACGCGCATTCGCCGATCACGTGTGCCTCCTGGCTGGATAGGAGAAAGCGCACGACAAGGCCGATCGGCTCTTCGTTTTTAGACACGAAGACATCCTGCCGGACGCCGGTCAAGACCCGCGCGGTTCGAGTCTGCGACGAGAACCGCCGTGAATCCGACGGTGGCCGACCGATCGTGGTCGCAAGAGTCAGTCCGCGAGCGTCTGCCACACGGCATATTGCTTGTACTCGTTATCGGCTTCGCAATCAGGAGAGACCGCGTCGAGCTCGACGTATCCCCCTCCGCCTTGGATTGAGTCACCGAGTTCGAGCGGCTCCAGCCCGGGAACCTGAACGGTGTGCCCATCATCGCTCAGCACCGTTCCGAACGGAAACTGGAGCGGGTAGATGATGCCGCCGCTGGTAACGGCGAAGCATCCGGAGCGGGTGGTCGTCAACGTGCCGGTGATCAGCGCCTCCATGACTGCGATCGGACGGTCGGAGGCAGACATCAGAGTGAGCCCCTTCGCCTCTTGCGTTGGTGGTGCCCCGGAACACGCAGTCAGCATCGCGGCAAGTGCGGCCAAGCCCGCTAAGACACCGCTCGCTCGCCTCACGCTCGAAGCATGGCATGCGAAGGCGATGCGCAGATGACCTCCACACCGCGCGAAGAAGGATCTCCGGCCCGAGCCAGTCGGTCAGACCTGGCGGGGCGGTGGGCCGGCTAGCGGGCCGTTCCGCCGTGAAACACACGATTTTCGTAGGGCGGGTGGGACTTGAACCCACGATCGTCGGGTTATGAGCCCGCTGCCTTGACCAGCTTGGCCACCGCCCCCTGCGTCGACGAGCTTATCGTCACCCGGTCATGCCAGCGGAGGGCGCTCTCCGCCGCTGCCGCGGGCGATGCGGAGCTCCTGGCTGTCGCTGATGATTTGCGGGTGATAGCGCGTGAGGAGGAACACCCCCACGATCGCGATTGCGCCCGCGATGCCGAAGCCGACGAGCGCCCACGGCGGAGCGGTCGACGCCTCGCCGAGCACCACGAGGCCGATCACGACGGCCACGATCGGGTCGATCACCGTGAGACCGGCGATCACGAGGTCGGGCGGACCGACGGAGTACGACGTCTGCACGAAGTACGAACCGACGCCGGCGGCGATCAGCAGCCCGACGACGCACAGCACCGTCAGCCAGTCGAAGTTGCCGGCCTGCGCGCGACTGATGACGACCTTCGCGAGGGTTGCGACGAATCCGTAGACCACACCACCGGCGGAGATGTAGAACAGTGCGCGCAGCTTGCGTCGACGCGCCAACCACGTGCCGCCGAAGACCGCGAGCACCACCAGCAGGATGACGAGGATGATCGACAGCTCACGGGCCGTGATCGCGTGCTCGGTCGCGAAGAATGCCGCGATGGTGACGAACGAGAAGATGCCCCCGATGCACAGCACGATCGCGAAGATCGACCGTCGGGTCGGCTTGTGTCCCGACACGCGCGCGTTGAGCAGGGTCGTGATCACGAGGGCGATTGCGCCGATGGGCTGCACGAGAATCAGCGGCGCGACCGACAGCGCACCGAGCTGGCAGACGATCGCGAGCCCCAGCATGAGCGTGCCGATGACCCACGACGGTCGGCCGAGCAGCGCCAGCAGTTGCCGACCGCTGAGGCCCGCGCCCGTCTGACCGGTGACACGTTCGACCTTCATCACGCCGCGGTGCTGGTACTGCGCACCGAACGACATGAAGACCGCACCCGCCAACGCGAGAGGGATTCCGAGGAGGATCCCGGGGTCGCGGAAGATACCGACGAGTTCATCCGTGACGTCGTTCAGCGAAACTTCGGCGCCAATCACCCTCCGACACTAACCGCCGGAATCGCTCGATAGGCTCAAGGCGTGGCCGTTCTTCCTATCCGCATCATGGGAGACCCCGTTCTCCACGCCCCCGCCAGCCGCGTCGCCGAGATCTCGGATGAGATCCGCACGCTCGTCGACGACATGTTCGAGACGATGGATGCTGCGCCCGGGGTCGGACTCGCCGCCCCCCAGGTGGGCGTCGGTCTGCGCATCTTCACGTACAGCTACACGGACGACGACGGCGCACCGTGGCGTGGCGTGATCCTCAACCCCGAGTTGTGGATGAGGCCGCTCGAGCCCGGCGTCCCCGACGACGAGGAAGAGTCGGAGGGGTGCTTGTCGTTCCCGGGTGAGCGCTTTCCGCTCCGCCGATCTGACGAGGTGCTCATCACGGGCACCGACCTCGACGGCCAGTCGGTCAGCATCCAGGTCGACGGGTGGCGGGCCCGCATCCTCCAGCACGAGTTCGACCACCTCGACGGGATCCTCTACGTCGACCGGCTCGACGACTCCGACTGGAAGACCGCGCAGAAGATCGCGAAGAAGCGCGCATGGGGGCGCCCGGGGAAGTCATGGACGCCCGGAATCGACGATCTCGACGCCTGAGTTTCCGACCACCCCTTTCGCTTTGCTAGTATCGAGGGGTTGCCCTGCAAACGGGCGATGTGATCCTCGGTAGCTCAATTGGCAGAGCAATCGGCTGTTAACCGATAGGTTCTTGGTTCGAGTCCAAGCCGGGGAGCCAAAGAAACCGCCCCTCACCTGGGAAGTCCAAGGCGAGGGGCGGTTCGGTTTTTCGGAGCCCTTCAGGATGTGGTCAGCACGGCTGCCGCGCCGCAGGCGCTACGCGGCAAATGCTCGCCTGGCACTGAACCCCGCTCCCAAGGGCCGGGGCGGGCGAAGGTGGAGCGAAGGAAGACCGCCGCGGCTAGCCAGGTGATCCGGACAAGACCGAATGAGGCACACCCATGCGATCCTCCGGCCACCCCTTCGAACGAATACGGTGCGGCCGCTCGGTGCCGCTGGGCGCCGTCTGACACCGCGTGGCGCTACGGTCTTGGCTATGCGGCGTCGCCTCCTCGTGGTACCTAGTGCGTTTGTCATCGTTCTCTCGGCTCTTGCCGGGTGTGCGTCCGGAGTGAATGCCGATCCTGGCGCGGGAGACGAAAACGTGCCTGCTCCCGTCCAGTCCAGCGAATCTCCCGCGCCCGCCACGGGAGATGTCGCGGCGCTGTCTCAGGCCCAGGCGTGGCTCGACGCGGCCAACCTTCCACCGGGAGCCGTGCGCACCGACACTTCATCTGGCAGCTTCACCTCGTACACCGGGTGGCCGTGCGGCCCCTACGAGGAGTTGGAAGGGTATTGGGTCATCCCCGATACAACCGTGGTCGACGCGGCCAATTGGCTCATCGAGAATCCCACGGCCGACCTCGTGACGACGAACTACGGTCCAGCGAGCGAGGAATGGGGACCGGTCGATTCAGCGACCGTCGGATACATCCCTGCCCCCGATGCGCAGGAAGGAATCGTCTACACGCTCGCGAAAAAGCACGGTGACGTCGCGGTCCGGGCCGAAGTCGCGGCACAGACCGACACCGCCACCTGCCTTCCGCTGCCCGACGGTGGCATGTATGGAGCACCCGGACAGGGATAGCGCATTGCGGTCGGCCAGCCGGCGAGCGTCCCTGCATGCGGCACAGGCGAAGAACATTTTGCTCACGGTGAGACGCGATATGCCGGTCATGTCCGAGAGCGCCACCTGTGTGGGGCGCACCCTTTCGCCGGTCGTGTAGGTTCCGAATTGCGTGTCGGCGAGCCAAAGGTCTACCCCTGCTCAGATCACCTCGCCGCGGCGAACCGCGCAGCGACCGTGCGGAGCACGTGCTCGTCTCCCGCGTAGATGCCGTCGGCGCGCGGCCAGTGCGAGATCACGTCGGTGAAGCCGAGGGCCTCGGCGCGCTCGACCATCTCGTCGAAGCGCGCGACGCTCTCGAACGAGAAGAAGCCGCCGGAGTCGAGCGAGAGATAGCGGTCGATCGATCGAGGATCGCGGCCGACGTTCTCCAGCGCGTCGTCGAGGCGATGCGAGAGCATCTCGACCGACTGCCACCACTCCTCGCCGGTGCGCCCTTCCCATCCCGTGGTGACCCACCCCTGGGCTCGTTCGGCCACGAGCGCGAGTCCTTTCGGGCCGTTCGCTGCGAGCACGAACGGCATCCGGGGGCGTTGCACGGGCTCACCGACCATTCGGGCGCCGCGCGCTGTGAACCACCGCCCCTTGACGTCGAACCCGGCGGAAC
Source organism: Microbacterium sp. AG1240 (assembly GCF_003635115.1). Classification (GTDB taxonomy): domain Bacteria; phylum Actinomycetota; class Actinomycetes; order Actinomycetales; family Microbacteriaceae; genus Microbacterium. The sequence continues at coordinate 1,500,096 of NZ_RBXJ01000001.1, read as the reverse complement.
CGGGCGGCTCGTGGCGAAGCAGCTCGTCGAGGACCGCGACGAACTCGACATAGCGTTCGTGCCGTTCGCGGGGCGAATACTCGGGCTGGCCGAGCACGAACGCGTCGAAGCCGGTGCCTCCCGAACCGACCCCGAGAACGAAGCGGCCGTCGGAGATGTCGTCGAGGGTCGCGACCTCTTTCGCGAACGGGACCGGGTGGCGGAAGTTGGGTGAAGCGACGAACGTGCCCAGCCGGATCGTCTTCGTCACCACGGCTGCCGCGGTGAGCGTCGGCACGGTCGCATGCCAGACCTGGTCTGCCAGTGTGCGCCACGAGAGGTGGTCGTAGGTCCAGGCGTGATCGAAGCCCAGAGACTCCGCCGATTCCCATTTTTCCCGAGCTGTCGTCCAGGGTTCCTGCGGGAGGATCACGATGCCATGGCGCATGGTTCCGAGTGTAGGTTCGGCGTCTCGCCCTGACGAGGGATCAGCCGGATGCTACGCAGCGGGCGCGCGGCGGAATCTGATCAGCGCACCGGCCACCAGACAGACGGCGGCGCCGACGATGTGCGCACCGACGAGCCACTCACCGGTGATGTTTATCGGGTAGACCGGATTCCAGATGAGCGCGGTGGCGAGCATGACGGGCGCCCACCACCACTGACCTGCCTGAATGGCGAACCAGCCGATGATGACCGCCAGGATCGCCACGACGAAGCGAACGGCGAGGTAGTACTCCTGTCCGATCAAGCCGATGCTCGCGATGAGCACGACGGCGACGAGGATCCCCGGAGCGAGTGCGTTCCGCTAATACTCGGCCGCGGCCTTCGGAGTCTGGGGCGCCCCCATCAGCGGATGACCGAGCGGTGATCGTTCGCCTCGTCGGGCGTCCAGACCATCGTGCTGGCGTCGGCCCCGTAGGCAACGGTGTGGCCGGCTCGCAGCACCAGCACGTCAGAATCGAGTTCGCGCGCAGCATCCGGGTCGTTCGTCACCACGAGCGCTGACAAGCCGTAGGACGCGCGCCGACGGCGCACCGCCTCGAGCACGGTCTCTCGCACTTCGATGTCGAGGTTCGCGTACAGATCATCGGCGACGAGCAGGCGCGGATCGAGAACGAGGGACCGGGCCATCGCGACACGCTGACGCATGCCCGCGCTGAGCTCGTAGGGATACTTCGGCGCAGCTCCGAGGGGCAGCTGCATCTCGTCGAGCAGTGTCGCGACTCGGACGGCGAGAGCACGCGGATTGACGCGCCGATCACGGCTGGTGATCGGTTCGGCGATGACCTCCGACACGGTCAGACGCGCAGGGAGGTCGGATCCACCACCCTGCGGAAGGTAACCGGTCAGGTACGTCAGGGTGCGCAGCGCCCTCCCGGGCCGCTTCACGGAAATGCCCTCCACGACAGCCTCACCCCCGGCGACCGAGATCGAGCTGCCCGCGCGTCCTGCCAGGACCGCGGCGAGACTCGACTTGCCGGCACCGGTCGGACCCATGATCGTCAGCGTCTCACCGTGGGCGAGGGTGAACGACAGACCGTCGATCACGCGCGCGTCGCCACGGATGAGCGACAGATCATCGACCCGGATCGAGACATCGGGTGTTTTCGCGCGGGACATGGGTTTCATCCTGCCTGCCCGAAGGCGCGAACGCTACTGCGCGCCGACGAGGCGCTGGCGCTCGATGTCGACTTCCCTCAGACGCAGGCGAAGCGTGCGCCCGTCGGCGGAGTCGGCGGGAACGCGCTGGATCGCCCCCAGCAGCTCGGTCTTCTCGTGGTCGAGGACCCGTCGCAGGAGGTTCACCGCCAGATCGTTGGCGGAGGCGATCGCGTGTGCCTCGTCGCGTGCGGGAAAATCCGACGTCAGCAGCTCGGCGGCGAGCGTGCGATAGGGCTCACGCACTGCGCTCACCGCCTCGGCGGCCCACCCCGGCTTCGACGCGTCGTTCGTCGAGGCGAGCACCGACCGGACGGCCTCGAGCCCCGGATGCGTGAAAGGGGCCGCGAGGGCACGGGAGAGCAGGCCTGCGTCGACGTGATGACCGTACTGCAGGAACGCCATGAGCGCGTCGCGCTCGATCGCCACGTCGCGGGATCGCGGCAGGGTGGCGACGGTGACGCGCAGCTCGGGAGCCGGGGCTTCGGCGGGCGCCGCCGACGACATCGGTGTGCGATCGTCAGCGCGCGAGGACGCCCCATCCGACCGCGCACTCCGCGCGGCACGGTCGACGGCCGCCGACACCTCGGAGAGGTCGAGTCCGAGTCGCCGAGCCAGCACGCGGGTGTAGCCGGGGCGCAGCGACGGATCACGGATCTCGGCCACGATGGGGGCGGCGGTGCGCAGACCCGCGGCGCGTCCTTCGACCGTTGCGAGGTCATAACCCGAGAGTCGCTGATCGATCACGAACTCGAACATGGGCACCTTGTTGTCCATAAGAGCACGAACGGCCCCGTCGCCGCGCTTGAGACGGAGATCACAGGGATCGAGACCCTCCGGGGCGACGGCGACGTATGTCTGGGCGGAGAAGCGCTTCTCGTCGCCGAACGCGCGCAGGGCGGCCTTCTGACCCGCCGCGTCGGGATCGAACGTGAACACGACCTCCCCCGACGCGGAATCGTCTCCCATGACCCGCCGCAGCACGGTGATGTGGTCGGCCGCGAACGCGGTTCCGCACGTCGCGATCGCCCCCGTCACACCGGCAAGGTGACAGGCCATGACATCGGTATAGCCCTCGACGACGACCACGCGGTGGCCGCGCGAGATGTCGCGCTTGGCGAGATCGAGACCGTAGAGCACTTGCGATTTGCGATAGATCGGCGTCTCGGGGGTGTTGAGGTATTTGGGGCCCTGGTCGTCGTCGTAGAGCTTGCGCGCACCGAACCCGATGACCTGACCCGTGACGTCGCGGATCGGCCACACCAGCCGACCGCGGAATCGGTCGTACACACCGCGCTGTCCGCGAGAGACGAGCCCGGCCTGCTCGAGCTCTTCGCGCGTGAACTTCTGCGCCACGAGATGGTCGAGCAGAGCAGACCATCCTTTCGGCGCGTACCCCACCCCGAAGTGCGCGGCGGCGCCGGCGTCGAACCCTCGCTCGCCGAGGAACCTTCTCGCGGTCTCGGCCTCCGGGTCGAGCAGGCGGGCACGGAAGAACTCCGCCGCGGCGGCGTTCGCGGCGTACAGGCGTGAACGGCCGCTCGTCTCCGGTGCCGCTCCCCCGTCTTCGTAGTGCAGCGTGTATCCAACGCGCCCGGCCAGCCGCTCGACGGCCTCCGTGAACGACACGTGGTCCATGGCGCGAAGGAACGAGTAAACGTCGCCCGACTCGCCGCAGCCGAAGCAGTGGTAGAAACCGACCTGGGGCCGCACGTGGAAGCTCGGGCTGCGCTCGTCATGGAACGGACAGAGCCCCTTCATCGAGCCGACGCCCGCCGACTTGAGAGCGACCCGCTCCCCCACGATGTCGGCGATGTTCGTCCTGGCCTTCACCTCATCGATGTCGGCCTGACGAATCCGCCCCGCCATCAGCGGTCCCCGGCGGTCGGTGCGGGCGCCCACGGCGCCCAGACGCCGAGGGATGCAGCATCCACCTCGCCCACGAGCCGCCCGTGCCAGGCGATCGCCAGCTGGTCGGTGAGGCTCGCGACCTGATCGACCACGACACGACGGCGCGCGGTGTCGTCGGCGGCCGACGCGAAGTCATCGGCATGGATCGCGTCGAGGGAGTCGGGCTGTTCCCAGAGGGCGGACGCGAGCCGCTTGAGCACGCCGCGCTGCTCCTTGTAGAGCGCCTTGCGACCGTCGATCGAGACGACCGTCGCCCCGATGATGCCCTTGAGCACCGCCATCTCGGCCTCGACGACGCGAGGCACGACGACGTGCGCCCGGTAGCGGGTCAGGGCTTCGAGCGGAAACGCCTCACGGGTGGCGGCCGTCGCGGCCCGCGCGAACCGGCCGATGAGGTCGGACGTGAGGTTCTTCAGTCGGGCGAGGTCGGGGCGACTGCCGTCGAACGACGGCAACCACTCGGGCAGACGCATGAGTCGGTACAGAGCGTCTTCGAGCTCCTCCCGAGGGAAGTCGAAGCCGACCCACGTCTGGATCGCAGACAGGAGCCCGGAGTGCTCGCCGGTGTCGGCGAGCAGTCGCGGATCGAGGTAGCGGTTGGTGATCGCGTCTTCGAAGTCGTGCACCGAATAGGCGATGTCGTCGGAGAGGTCCATGACCTCGGCCTCGATGCAGCGGACACGCCCCGGCGCACCGTCGCGCATCCATCGGAAGAGGGGCTCGTCGTCGGGATACACGCCGTACTTCAACCGACCCCCGGGGTCGGGCAGGGGGTGCTCGGAGGTCCAGGGGTACTTGCACGTGGCGTCGAGGCTGGCCCGCGTGAGGTTCAGCCCGAAGCTGCGTCCGTCGTCGTCGATGACCTTCGGCTCGAGACGAGTGAGGATGCGGAGGGTCTGGGCGTTGCCCTCGAATCCTCCGATGTCTTCGGCCCAGTCGTTGAGCGCCCGCTCGCCATTGTGGCCGAACGGCGGATGACCGAGATCATGGCTGAGGCAGGCGGTGTCGACCACGTCGGGCGAGAGCTGCAACGCGGTAGCGAGCTCGCGACCCACCTGGGCGACCTCGAGCGAGTGCGTCAGGCGATTGCGCGCGAAGTCGGCCGGACTCGCCGGGCTGAGCACCTGGGTCTTGGCGGCGAGGCGGCGAAGCGCCGCGGAGTGCAGCACGCGGGCACGGTCACGTGCGAAATCATCACGACGCGAACGGTGCTCTTCGACATGGAAACGCGCGGCGTCGGGATCGTCGTAACCGGCGGGGCGGGCGGCGGCGACCACCGCGCCGCTCTCAGCCGCCACTGTTGTCGATCTCCGCGTCGGCGAGGGCGGTGGACGCCTCGAGACCGATCTCGCGAGAGGCGAGCCAGCCGTCGGGGAGAGCCGTGCGCTTGGGCGTGCCGGCGCGCCCTCGCTGCCCCTCCGCGCCTGCGCCGGGGTAGGGCGCCGAGCGGTCCATCGTCTCGAGGAGGGCGTCGATCTCGGCGAGGCTCGACACCATGGCCAACTGCGCGCGCAGGTCGCCGCCGACGGGATAGCCCTTGAAATACCACGACGCGTGCTTGCGGATGTCTCGGCACCCGCGCAGCTCGTCCTCGTAGAAGTCGACCAGCAGTTCGGCGTGACGGCGGAAGGCATCGGCGACGAAGCCGAGCGTCGCGTCGACAGGGGCGCCCATCGCCGCATCCGGACCGCCCAGCTCACGAGCGAGGTCTCCGAACAACCACGGTCGCCCCAAGCATCCGCGGCCCACGACGACCCCGTCGCACCCGGTCTGCTCCATCATGCGCCGCGCGTCGTCGGCAGACCAGATGTCGCCGTTGCCGAGGACGGGGATGCTGGTGACGGCCTCTTTGAGCGCAGTGATCGCCGACCAGTCGGCGTGACCCGAGTAGAACTCCGACGCCGTGCGGGCATGGAGCGCCACCGCCGCCACACCCGCGTCTTCGGCGATGCGTCCGGCATCGAGGAACGTCAGGTGGTCTTTGTCGATGCCCTTGCGCATCTTGACGGTGAGAGGGATCTCGCCCGCGGCCTTGACGGCGCGCGAGACGATGTCGCGGAAGAGCCCGGTCTTCCACGGCAGGGCCGCTCCGCCGCCCTTGCGCGTGACCTTGGGCACGGGACAGCCGAAGTTCAGATCGATGTGGTCCGCCCGGTCTTCCTCCACCAACAGACGAACGGCGCTCTCGGTCGTGGCCGGGTCGACGCCGAACAACTGGATGGAACGCAGGGTCTCGGACTCGTGGTGCTGGATGAGGCGCATCGTCACGGCGTTGCGTTCGACGAGCGCGCGGGTCGTGATCATCTCGCTGACGTACAGCCCCGCGCCGTATTCGCGGCAGAGACGGCGGAAAGCGGTGTTCGTGATCCCGGCCATCGGAGCGAGCACGACGGGTGCGTCGAGCTCGATGGGACCGATGCGCAGCGAGCGCGCCGGAGCGAGGGTCGAAGTCATTGTTCCATTCTCCCAGACGTTGACCCACGGAAGCTGCTCACGGTTCTAGCCTGGGGACCATGACTGCTGATTCCACAGATCTTCGCGACATCCCGTTCCAGACGGCGGAAGGTGAGCCGACGAGCCTCGCGTCGTACGGACAGGGCGTGCTCCTCATCGTGAACGTGGCGTCGAAGTGCGGCCTTGCCCCGCAGTACGAGCAGCTCGAGGAGCTGCAGCGCACGTACGGCGACCGAGGCTTCACCGTTCTCGGGTTTCCCTGCAACCAGTTCATGGGGCAGGAGCCGGGATCGATGGAGGAGATCCTCGACTACTGCGCGACCACCTGGGGAGTCAGCTTCCCCGTGCTCGACAAGGTGAAGGTGAACGGCCCGGGAGCGGCTCCCCTGTACAAGGCCTTGAAGAAGGCCGAAGACCTCGAGGGCAAGCGCGGACCGATTCTGTGGAACTTCGAAAAGTTCGTGCTGACCCCGACCGGTGACGTGCACCGCTTCCGCCCGACCACCAAACCCGACGACCCCGCGATCGTGGCCGTCATCGAGCGGGCGCTAGGCGACTGACTCCTCGGCGTCGGCGGTGCCGGCCTGTCGACGTTCGTCCCATACCTGGCGCGCGATCTGGGCGAAGGCCTCCGCGGGCTGAGCGCCGCTGACTCCGTACTTGCCGTCGATCACGAAGAACGGCACACCGTTGATGCCGTAGGCCTGCGCCTGCGCCTGGTCGGCGCGCACGTCGTCGAGGTAGCGCTCCGAGACCAGGGCATCGCGAGCGGCGTCAGGGTCAAGCCCGGCATCGGCGGCCAGCGCGACCAACTCGTCGTCCCGCCCGAGGTGTCGACCCTCGGTGAAGTAGGCCGACATCAGACGCTCGGTGAGCTCGGGCTGCCTGCCCTCCGCCTTGGCGAAGTGCAGCAACTGGTGCGCCTTGACCGTGTTCGTGTGCTTCAGCCGGTCGAATCGATACTCCAGCCCCGCGGCCGCTGCGACACCGGTGACGCGATCGAGCATCTCGCGCGCCTGCTCGGCGGGGATTCCCTTGTGATGCGCGAGGTAGTCGGTCTCGCCGCCGTCGAAGTCGACCGGTGTGTCGGGGGCGAGTTCGTAGGAGTGGAAGACCACCTCCACGACGGGAGCGTCGTCGTCAGTGGATGCTGCGGCAAGGCCGGATTCCAGATTGCGCTTACCGATGTAGCACCACGGGCAGGCGATATCGCTCCACACGTCGATCTTGATGGCGTCTGTCATGTCATGCGCAACACGTCGATGGCGGTGCGCATTCCATGACACGGGAGTATCACCGCGACGTGCGAGGATGGGTCCGATAATTCGCAAGGGGGTTGCGGATCTCGGGGAAATGAGAGTCATGCGTCATCGGGGTAAGCGCGGCGTGTCCGCGCTCGGTTTCATCGTCGTCGCCTCGGTGATCGGGCTCGGCCTGGCCGGCTGCGCGGCCGTGTCTGCGACCGAGGTCGCGCCGACCACGGAACCGACGGTCTCGTCGGTGGCGAACGCGACTCCGACACCCACACCGACCACGACCCCGACCGTCGCGCCGTCACCCACTCCCGTCGCCACGGCCACCGCGGAGCCGGAGCCGCCCGCGCCGGCGCCGGTCGATCCGCTGCGCCCCGCGTGCGCGGGTGCCCGAGCGATGTCGGTGTGGGCACACGAAGACGACGATCTGCTGTTCGTCGGTGCGCAGCTCCCCCAGGTGCTCGCGTCTGGCGGCTGCATTCGCACCGTCTTCCTCACCGACGGCGATGCCGGCCGCGGCTCCGACTACGCGCACGGCCGTGTACAGGGCATCCACCGCGCCTACGACGTTCTCCGCGGGGCCTCGTCGCCCTGGACGGAGACGGCGGTCACGCTGCCCTCCGGTGCCACCGTCTCGGTGCATCAGCCCGTCGATGACACGCGGGTCTCGCTCGTCTTCCTCCATCTGCCCGACGGCAACCTCAACGGCCAGGGATACCCCGCAACGGGCGAGGTCAGCCTCGCCAAGCTGGCCGCCGATAAGATCGCCGCCCTCACCCCCTCCACGGGCGGGGCGCCCCTGTCGTGGAACGCCATCGTTGCGAGCCTCGGCGACCTGATCAGCGCCTATCAGCCGGCCTCGTTCTTCACGCACGTGCCCGGCAGCGCCAACGCGTTGGCCAAGGGCGACCACGCCGACCACGCCATCACGGGCATTCTCGCGCGCAAGGCGTGGTTCAGCGGCGACCGCGGGGGCGCGACGATCATGTACGCGATGGGGTACCAGTCAGCCCAACGACCGGCCAACCTGTCGGGCGAAGTGCTCCGGCACAAGATCGCCGTCTTCCGCACCTACGCCGCCGACGACCCCGTGATCCGCGGCTGCACCGATGACGCATCGTGCCTGGCGGTGCCGCGCTTCGGCACCTGGCTCGGACGCGAATACCTCTTCACCGAAGCGCAACTCGGACTCGGGTGAGCCCAGGCGCCTAATCCTCGTCGGGTGTGTCGACTGCGCCGCCGAACCGGCGGTCCCGTCCGAGATAGTGCCCGATGGCGTCCCAGAGATGCGTACGGCGGAAGTCGGGCCAGAGGGTGTCGAGGAACACGAATTCGGCGTAGGCCGACTCCCACAGCAGGAAGTTCGACGTCCGTTGCTCGCCGCTGGAGCGCACGAAGAGGTCGACGTCGGGCATGTCGGGCTGGTAGAGGTGACGCCGGATGAGTTTCTCGGTGACGGCCGAGGGTTTCAGCCGTCCCGCCGAAATATCGTCGCCGATCCGTCGCATGGCGTCGACGAGTTCGACCCGACCGCCGTAGTTCACGCACATCGTCAGCGTGAGCGCGTCGTTGCCGGCGGTCAGCTGTTCGGCGTACTGCAGCTCCTTGATGACCGAGCCCCAGAGGCGCGGTTTGCGCCCGGCCCACCGCACCCGTACGCCCCACTCGTTGAGCTGGTCGCGACGCCGGTGCAACACGTCGCGGTTGAACCCCATGAGGAAGCGCACCTCGTCGGGCGAGCGCGACCAGTTCTCCGTCGAGAACGCGTAGACGGAGAGGTGCTTCACACCGGCCTGCACGGCGCCGGCGACGACGTCGAGGAGCGCCGCTTCACCCGCCCGATGGCCCTCGACCCGGGTCAGGCCCCGACGGTTCGCCCAGCGGCCGTTGCCGTCCATGACGATGGCCACGTGCTCCGGCACCGATCCGCGCGGGAAGGCCGGCGGGTATTCACCGGTCCAATCCAGGGGGCGGAAAGGCACAGCATCCTTGTGGGTGAAGGGCTTGGGGCTCATCTGGTGATCTGCGCTCTTCCCGTTTCGACGTGCGCGAGCGAGCGGATGCCGCGCTCGAGGTGCCACTGCGCGTAGGCGGCGACGAGGCCGGATGCTGCGGCGGAGGCATGCTGCGGTGCACCGTCGACGGCGTCCCACTCCCCCGCCATCAGCGAGCGCAGAAGGGATGTCGTCTCGGGCGCGACCTTCGGTGAGCCGACGGGTGCGCAGTTCGCGCACACCATGCCGCCCAGCTGAGCGACGAACGACCGGTGGTCGCCGGCGGTTCCGCAGCGCGCGCATTCGCCGAGGCCGGGTGCCCAGCCCGACAGCGCCATGACGCGCAGGAGGTACGAGTCGAGCACGCTGCGAGGGGTGTGGTCGCCCTTCGCAAGAGCGCGCAGACCTCCCACGAGCAGGAGGTACTGCTGCGGCGTCGCCTCGGACTCGTTGAGTCGGTCTGCCGTCTCGACCATCGCGTTGGCGGAGGTGTAGCGCTCGTACTCCACGACGATGTCGGCGCCGTACGATCCGAGCGACTCCGCCTGCTGCACCACGTCGAGGGTGCGCCCACGGTAGAGCTGCACGTCGGCGACCATGAACGGTTCGAGGCGCGCACCGAACTTCGACGAGGTGCGCCGCACACCCTTGGCGACCGCACGGATCTTGCCGTTGCGACGGCTCAGCAGGGTGAGGATGCGATCCGCCTCCCCCAGCTTGTGGGTACGCAGGATCACGACTTCGTCGCGATAAGTGGGCACGATCCATTATCGGTCGCCCCGGCGACGTGCGGCCGGCACCGCCCCGCCGACGCGGGACAATGGTGGGGTGGATCAGCCCGAGTTCGTCATCCCCCTGTGGGCCGACCTCACCGCGGTCGGGCTCGGAGGCGTGCAGGGGGCGCTGTTCGCCTCGGGCTTCCAAGGCCAGCGACGTCTCGACCTGCTCGGCGTCGCCATCATCGGCATCCTGATCGGCATGGGCGGCGGACTCATCCGCGACCTGCTCCTGGGTGTGCCTCCCGCCACCCTCCAGAGCAACTGGTACCTGCTCGTCGCTACCGGCGCCGCGCTCGTGGGAATGCTGCTGGCCGGGGTCTTCCAGCGAGTGAACCGGGTCATCGTCGTGCTCGATGCCTTCGTGATCGGCATGTTCGGTGCATTCGGCACGAGCAAGGCGCTGGCGCTCGGTCTGCCGATGGTGCCGGCCGTCTTCGTGGGGGTGTGCGCCGCTGTCGGTGGAGGCGTGCTCCGCGACGCCCTCATGGGGCTCCCCATCTCGATCATGCACGTGGGCTCGCTCTACGCGGTGGCGGCAGCGGCGGGATGCTTCGTGCTCGCCACGGCCGCCGCATTCGGGTTACCGCTGGTGGGCGCGGCGATCACGGGCATCGCGGTCACCGCCGTGATCCGCATCCTCGCCGTGGTGTTCGACCTCTCGCTCCCCGAACAGCGCATGCTCTACCGCCGCAAGGTCGCCGCGGAGACCCGGGCGATCCCGATCATCCGCCCCGACGCGCAGCATCCGCCCCGCCCGTAAAGACCGCGAGACCCTTTCCGACGCACCAGACCCCGGTCGAATGTTGGGGTCTCGCGCGCAGAATGAGGTCTCGCGGTCGAAAGGGGTCAGACGGCGGCGAGCTCGCCCGCGTTCTCGCGGGTGCGGATCGCGCGGTTGACGCCCGAGATGATCGCCTTGAGGCTGGCGGTCGAGATGTCGCCGTCGATGCCGACGCCCCAGAGGCGCTCGCCCTCCACGCGCAGCTCGACGTAGGCAGCCGCCTGGGCGTCGCCGCCGGCGCTGAGCGTGTGCTCGACGTAGTCGTAGAGCGAGATGTCGATACCGCGCGAGCGCACGATCTCGAGGAACGCCGCGATCGGACCATTGCCGTTCGCCGTGGTGTCTTCGATCGAATCGCCGTCGCGCAGCCGCACGTGCAGCTCGACGTCGCCGGTCATGTCGCTGGACGACCGCGTGCCGAGCACCTCGAAACGCCCCCAGCGGTCGGCCACATCGGGCGCCGGCAGGTACTCGTCGTTGAAGACGGCCCAGATCTGGTCGCTCGTGACCTCACCGCCCTCGGCGTCGGTCTTCGCCTGCACGACGCCCGAGAACTCGATCTGCAGCTTTCGGGGCAGGTCGAGAGCGTGGTCGCTCTTCAGCAGGTAGGCGACGCCGCCCTTGCCCGACTGGGAATTGACGCGGATGACGGCTTCGTAAGAGCGTCCCAGGTCTTTCGGGTCGATGGGCAGGTACGGCACGGCCCACTCGATCTCGTCGACCGTGACGCCCTGGGCGTCGGCCCGCGCGGCCATCGCCTCGAAGCCCTTCTTGATGGCGTCCTGGTGCGAGCCGCTGAAGGCGGTGAAGACGAGGTCGCCGGCCCAGGGGCTGCGCTCGGGTACAGGCAGCTGGTTGCAGTACTCGACCGTGCGCTTGACGTGATCGATGTCGCTGAAGTCGATCTGGGGGTCGATGCCCTGCGAGAGCAGGTTGATGCCCAGCGCGACGAGGTCGACGTTGCCGGTGCGCTCTCCGTTGCCGAACAGGCAGCCCTCGATGCGGTCGGCGCCGGCCATGTAGCCGAGCTCTGCCGCGGCGACGGCGGTTCCGCGGTCATTGTGCGGATGCAGCGACAGCAGCACGTTCTCGCGGTGGTTGAGGTGACGCGACATCCACTCGATCGAATCGGCGTAGACGTTCGGGGTCGCCATCTCGACCGTGGCGGGCAGGTTGATGACCACCTTGCGCTCGGGCGTCGGCTCGAGGATCTCGAGCACCTGGTTGCAGATGTCGACGGCGAACTCGAGCTCGGTGCCGGTGTAGCTCTCGGGCGAGTACTCGTAGAAGACCTCGGTCTCGGGCACGGTCTGCTCGTACTGGCGGCACAGGCGCGCACCGGCCAGGGCGATGTCGACGATGCCCTGCTGGTCGGTGCGGAAGACGACCTCGCGCTGCAGCACACTCGTCGAGTTGTAGAAGTGCACGATCGCGCGCTTCGCTCCCGCGATCGATTCGTAGGTGCGAGCGATCAGGTGTTCGCGCGCCTGGGTCAGCACCTGGATCGACACGTCGTCGGGGATGCGGTTCTCTTCGATCAGCTTGCGCACGAAGTCGAAGTCGGTCTGGCTGGCGCTCGGGAACCCGACCTCGATCTCCTTGTACCCCATCTGCACGAGCAGCTCGAACATGACGAGCTTGCGCTCGGGACTCATCGGGTCGATCAGAGCCTGGTTGCCGTCGCGCAGATCGACGGCGCACCACCGGGGAGCCTCGGTGATGCGGGCGTCGGGCCAGGTGCGGTCGGGCAGGTCGACGTGGATCTGCTCGTGGTAAGGCCGGTACTTGTGGATGGGCGCGGCCGTGGGCTGCTGGGTGTTCTTCATGATGCTGTCGCTTCCGTTGAATGAGAGACGGGCCGACGACAAGCTCCGCGACGAGGTGGGCCCTAGAACGAGGCCTCGTCGCGGCGACTAAGAAGAAGCAGACCGTGAAGCATGCACAGATCGTACCAGGATGCTGCGCCCCGCCGTTCGCTCAGAAGCCGAGGCGTCCGAGCTGCTTCGGGTCGCGTTGCCATTCCTTCGCCACGCGTACGCGCAGCGACAGGAAGACCCGTGTGCCGACGAGCGGCTCGATGCCGGCCCGCGCGCGGGCGCCGACGTCGGCCAGACGCGAGCCCTTCGGTCCGATGATGATGCCCTTCTGGCTGTCGCGCTCGACGACGATGTTGGCGTAGATGTCGGTCAGGTCGGTGCCCTCGCGGGCCGCGATGTCTTCGACCGTCACGGCGATCGAGTGCGGCAGCTCGTCTCTGACGCCCTCGAGCGCGGCCTCGCGGATGATCTCGGCGATCCGATCGTCGAGGCTCTCATCGGTCACGATGCCCTCGCCGTACAGCGGCGGCCCGTCGGGCATCATGCCGATAAGTTCGGCGACGAGCACGTCGAGCTGCTCCCCCGCCGTGGCCGAGAGCGGGATGACGCTCGCCCAGTCCTCGCGGAGGGCGTCGACCTCGAGCAGACGCTCCGTGATCTGGTCGCGGCTCGCGGCGTCGGTCTTCGTGACGATCGCGACCTTCTTCGCGCGAGGGTAACCGCTGAGCGACTCCGCGATCCGACGGTCTCCGGGTCCGACCTTCTCGGTCGCCGGCACGCAGAACCCGATCACGTCGACGTCGCCGAGCACCTGCTCGACGAGGTTGTTCAGCCGCTCCCCGAGAAGGGTGCGCGGCCGGTGGATACCCGGCGTATCGACGATCACGAGCTGCCCGTCGGCGCGATTGACGATGCCGCGGATCGCCCGCCGGGTCGTCTGCGGCTTCTCGCTGGTGATGGCGACCTTCTCGCCGACGAGGGCGTTCGTGAGCGTGGACTTTCCCACGTTGGGTCGGCCGACGAAGGTCGCGAACCCCGAGCGGAAGTCGGTCATCTCATTCCCCTTTTCGAGGGAGACGGATCTCCCCGGTCTGCGGTGCGTGACCATCGGTGGCCGTCGTCGCCGCGTCAACGCTCTCGGCCCGCTCGACGAAGACCGTCGCGAGCCCCCGGCCGCGCCCGCGGGAGGCGCCACCGGTCATGGTGAGACCGGCGTACTGCGCCGTCGCTCCCGGTTGCGGCACGCGACCGAGCGCCTTGCCGAGAAGACCGCCGATCGAGTCGACGTCGTCGTCCTCGAGCTCGATCCCGAACAGGTCGCCGACCTCGTCGAGCGCGACACGCGCGCTGAGACGGTATCGGCCCGGCTCGAGCTCGACGATCTCGGTCGAACGCGCGTCGTACTCGTCGGAGATGTCGCCGACGAGCTCCTCGATGAGGTCTTCGAGCGTCACGAGGCCGGCCACACCGCCGTACTCGTCGACCGCGAGGCACACGTGAACGGCGTCGCGTCGCATCTTCTGCAGGAGGGTCTCCGCCTTCATCGACTCGGGCACGAACATCGCCGGCCGCGCGATGCGGCGGATCGGGGCGTCGCGCCACGAACCCTGGTCTTCGAACCCGAACTGCACGAGGTCTTTGAGGTAGAGCATCCCGACGACGTCGTCCCGTTCATCGTCGACCAGCGGGAGCCGGGAATGGCCCGTGTCGAGGAACAGGGTCATCGCCGAACGGGTCGAGGCCGCGGCATCCACCGTCGTCATGTCGGTGCGAGGGATCATCACCTCGCGCACGTACCGATCGGTGAAGTCGAACACCGAGTGGATCAGCTCGCGATCGTCTTCTTCGATGAGCTCGTTCTCGGCGGCCTCGTCGATGATGCTGAGCAGTTGCTCCTCCGAGGCGAACGACGAGCCCTGCGACAGACCGGGCGTGACGCGGTTGCCGATCGCGACGAGGCCGTAGGCGAGGGGTCCGAGAAGGATCCGCAGACCCCGCACGAGCGGCGCCGCTCCCAGCAGAAGGCCGCGAGCATGCTGACGGCCCACCGAGCGGGGGCTCGCGCCGACCGCGACGAACGAGATGCCCGTCATCAGCAACGCCGCCGCGAGCATCGCCCACCAGATGTTGTCGAAGAGCAGGGTGAAGGCGACGGTGACGAGCACGGCCGCCGCGGTCTCTGCGAGGACGCGGATGAACGCGACCGCGTTGGCATGCGCGTCGGGGTCGTCGGCGATCTTCTGCAGGGCGCTGACGCTGCGACCTTCCGACGCGAGGTCGACGAGATCGGCGCGCGAGGTGACGCTGAGCGCGGCCTCGATGGCGGCCATGAGACCGCCGAAGGCGACGAGGAGAAGGGCTGCGACGAGCAGGAGGGTTTCGGTCATGCGCGGCGACGTCGCCGCTCGGAAGCCTGGAAGCCGGAGATGAGCTCCTTCTGTAGACCGAACATCTCGCGCTCGTCCTCGGGCTCGGCGTGGTCGTAACCGAGAAGGTGCAGCAGCCCGTGGGTGGTGAGCATCACGAGTTCGTCCTGCGTGGAGTGCTTCGCCGCGACGGCCTGCGTCTCGGCGACCTGCGGGCAGAGCACGATGTCGCCGAGGAGGCCGGCCGGAGTGGGCGCGTCGTCGGTGCCGGGGCGGAGTTCGTCCATCGGGAAGCTCAGCACGTCGGTGGGACCGGGTTCGTCCATCCACTGCACGTGCAGCGCCTCCATGGCGCCCTCGTCGACGAGCACGATGGCGAGGTCGGCGTCGGGGCTCACGTGCAGCTCGGCGAGGTCGAACTCGACGAGGCGCAGAAGCACCTGCTCGTCGACCGCGATGCCCGATTCGTTATTGATCTCGATCGTCACGGGCGTCCTCGTCTCGGCTGGTGATCGCGGGGGCCGGCCGCGCGACCGCCGCGGCGCTCGGCGCGGTTGGCGAACTCGGCGGCTTCGTCGCGCTCGCGGCGAGACGCCAGGCGTTCCTCGTCGTACTCGGTGTAGGCGTCGACGATGCGCCCCACGAGCGTGTGACGAACGACGTCGGCGCTGGTGAGGTACGCGAAGTGGATGTCGTCGATGTCGCGCAGCACGCGGGTCACGAGACGCAGACCCGAGGCGCCCATCGGCAGGTCGACCTGGGTGATGTCGCCCGTCACGACCATCCGGGTGCCGAACCCGAGTCGGGTGAGGAACATCTTCATCTGCTCGGGCGTGGTGTTCTGGGCCTCGTCGAGCACGACGAACGAGTCGTTCAGGGTGCGACCGCGCATGTACGCCAGGGGCGCGACCTCGATGGTGCCCGAAGCGATGAGCTTCGGCACGATCTCGGGGTCCATCATCTCGTTCAGCGCGTCGTAGAGCGGGCGCAGGTAGGGGTCGATCTTGTCGGTCAGCGAGCCCGGGAGGAACCCGAGTCGCTCGCCGGCCTCGACGGCGGGGCGGGTCAGGATGATGCGGCTGACCTCTTTGCGCTGCAGCGCCTGCACGGCCTTCGCCATCGCGAGGTAGGTCTTGCCGGTACCGGCCGGGCCGATTCCGAACACGATCGTGCTCTCCTCGATCGCGTCGACGTAGGCCTTCTGTCCGAGTGTCTTCGGCCGGATGACCTTGCCGCGCGACGACAGGATCGCCTCGCCGAGCACCTCGGAGGGGCGAGGTCCGCCCTCGGAGCGCAGGATGCGGTTGGAGCTGCTCACATCCGACGGCTCGAGCCCGTGCCCCGCTTTCGTCATGGCGATGAGCTCTTCGACGAGAGCGAGCGCCCCGGCCACGACCCGAGCCTCGCCGCTGAGGGTGATCTCGTTGCCGCGCACGAGCACGTCGACTCCCGGGTGCTCCTTCTCGACCACGCGCAGCAACCGATCCTGCGGACCGAGCAGCTGAACCATGGCGACACCGTCGACATAGACGTGCTCGACGACGGTCTCGTCGAAGGATTCAGGCATTCAGGCTCTTCTCGTCGAGGTCGCCCGCGAGCACGTGGGCGTGAACGTGGAAGACGGTCTGTCCGGCAGCTGCGCCGGTGTTGAAGATCAGGCGGAACTCGCCGTCGGCGTGCTCGGCGGCGACGGTGCGGGCGAGGCCGACGACCTCGGCCAGGAGCGCCGGGTCGCCCGCTGCGAGCTCCACGACATCGCGGTACGCGGCCGTCTTGGGGATCACGAGGATATGGACGGGTGCCTTCGGGGCGATGTCGCGAATGGCGAAGACGTTCGCCGTCTCGGCGATGATCTCCGACGGGATCTCGCCCTCGAGAATGCGCGTGAAGATCGAGGTCTCGGTCATGCGTCCAGTCTACCGGCGCGGGGTGGAGCGGATCCGGCCGCGGCAGAGGTCACCAGCGGCCGAGCGCGACGCTCACGACGGCCAGGGCCGCGGCCCCCGCGGTGGAGGTGCGCAGAACGGTCGCACCCAGCCGCACCCGAACGGCACCGGCGTCTTCGAGGGCGGTGAGCTCGGCCGCGGCGATCCCACCCTCCGGACCGACGACGAACACGACGTCACGCCCATCGTCGGCGAGGTCGACCGCGCTCAGGGGAGTATCCGCAGACGGCTCGAGCAGCAGCATCCGGGTCTGTCCGGCCAGGGCGACGAGATCGCCCGTACGAGCGAGTGATCGCACCTCGGGAACCCACGCGCGATGGGCCTGCTTCGCCGCCTCGCGCACGATGGTCGTCCAGCGCGCGATGCCCTTGTCGGCTTTTCCGTCCCAGCGCGAGACGCTGCGCTCGGCCTGCCAGGGAATGATCGCGTCGACCCCGAGCTCGGTGGCGGCCTGCACCGCCAACTCGTCTCGGTCGCCCTTCGCGAGCGCCTGCACGAGGATCACCCGCGGGCTCGGTGCCGGCTCCTCCCGACGCGCGTCGACCCGCACCGTCACCTCACGGGGAGAGACGGCCGCGCTGCGCCCGGTGAGCCAGACACCGCGGCCGTCGCCGACCGTGACCTCCTCGTCGACCCGCAGACGACGAACGGATGCTGCGTGATGGGCCTCGGCCCCCTCGAGGACCACGTCATCGCCGGGCCGAGCCGTGGTGGCGGCGTCGGAGAGGAAGTGCAGTGCCACGATCAGACGTTGCGGAAGCGGTCGCGCAGCTTCGCGAACAGGCCCTGGTGGAACTCGGCAAGATGCGGGGCGGGGGCCTTCGTGCGCTTGGCGAAGTCTTCGATCAGCGCGCGTTCTTTCGCATCGAGCCTGGTCGGGGTGACCACGTGCACTCCGATGCGCAGGTCGCCGCGCTGGGTGCCCCGCAGAGGTGTGATGCCACGACCCTTGATGGTCAGCACGTCGCCGCCCTGGATACCCGCGCGCACCTCGAGGTCGACCGAGCCGTCGAGGGCGTCGATGGTGGTGTTCGTGCCGAGGATGGCGTCCGACATCGACACCTCGAGGGTTGCGAGCAGGTCGTCGCCGTCACGGCTAAAGGTCTCGTGAGGAGCGACGGTGACCTCGAGGTAGAGGTCGCCGTTCGGCCCGCCGGCGGGTCCGACCTCGCCGGAGCCGGGCAGCTGCAGGCGCAGCCCAGTCTCGACACCGGCGGGGATGTCGACCGACACGGTGCGGCGAGCCCGCACGCGGCCCTGGCCCTGGCAGGTCGCACAGGGATACGGGATGGTCGTGCCATGGCCCTGGCAGGTTCCGCAGGGCTGGTTCGTGACGACGTTGCCGAGCAGGCTGCGCACGGTTCGCTGGATATGTCCGCTGCCGTGGCAGATGTCGCAGGTGACCTCCGAGGTGCCCGGCTGGGTGCACGCCCCCTGGCAGGTCTCGCAGAGCACGGCGGTGTCGACCTCGAGGTCGCGGTGCACGCCGAAGACGACGTCATCGAGCTCGAGGGTGACCCGCACGAGGGCGTCCTGTCCGCGTTCGCGGCGTGAGCGCGGACGCGGGCCGCGGCTGCCGCCTCCGCCCCCGCCCCCGAAGAACGTCTCGAAGATGTCGCTGAAGCCGCCGAAGCCGGCTGCTCCCCCGGCCCCGCCGAACGCTCCGCCGTCGCCGCCCATGTCGTAGCGGCGGCGCTGCTCGGCGTCGCTCAGCACGTCGTAGGCGTGGGTGACGAGCTTGAACCGCTCCGACGCGTCGGCGCCGGGGTTCACGTCGGGGTGCAGCTCGCGCGCGAGACGGCGGTACGCCTTCTTGATCTCGTCTGAGCTCGCGTCGCGCGCGACACCGAGAACCTCGTAGTGGTCAGCCACATTCGCCTTCCTGCCCGCACGCGGCGGGGATCGTCAATAAAACGGATGCCGCGTCAGCGGGCGTTCTCGTCGTCTTCGAGCATCCGGGTCAGATGGTGGGCGACGGCGCGGACCGCCGCCAGGTGTGAGGGGTAGTCCATGCGTGTCGGGCCCAGGAGCCCGACCCGCGCGCCCGTCCCCGAGGCGTCGTAGTCGCTGGCCAGGACGGATGCCTCGATGAGGCCGAACGGTTCGTTCTCGCGCCCGATGCTGGCGGCGAGTCCCTTGGCGTCGACGACCATCTCGGTCATGAGCTTCAGCAGCGTGACCTGCTCCTCGATCGCTTCGAGGAGCGGGTAGATGCTCCCGCGAAAGTCGGACTCTCGACGAGCGAGGGTCGCCGCTCCGGCCATCACGAGACGGTCTTGGCGGAACTCCTCGAGCTCTTCGGCGAGCACTCGCAAGATGGCGTGGGCCGCCGCATCCGTTCCCGTCGCCGGCACGGTGGAGGCAGCCAGAAGGTCGGCGATCCGCTGCGTGGCGTCTCCGACGAGGTGCCCCACGACGACCAAGGAGACACGAGCGCGCAACTGGGCGAGGTCGGCTTCGCTCGGCTCCTCGCGGACGAGGGCGATGCGCTGCGAGACCCGGCCGGTGTCGGTGACGACGATCACCAGCAATCGACCGCCGCCGAGGTCGACGAGTTCGACGTGTGTGACGTTCGCGCGCGCGAACGACGGGTACTGCACGATCGCGACCTGCCCGGTGAGCTGGGTGAGAGCGCGCACGGTGCGGGAGAGCAGATCGTCGAGGTCTCCTGAGCCGTCGAGGAACGACGCGATCGCGCTGCGCTGCGCCGGGCTCAGCGGACGGAGGTCGGCGAGGTGGTCGACGAAGACGCGATAGCCCTTGTCGGTGGGCACGCGACCCGACGAGGTGTGGGGGGCGGCGATCAAGTCCTCGTCTTCGAGGAGCGCCATGTCGTTGCGGATGGTGGCAGCAGAGACCCCGAACGCGTGACGCTCGACGATGGCCTTGCTCCCGACGGGCTCGCGCGTATCGACGTAGTCCTGCACGATGGCTCGGAGCACCTGGAGTCCGCGTTCGCTGACCATGGTCCCCTCCGCTCTGCCGTTCTCGTGGGTCGGACTGGCACTCGCGCGCCATGAGTGCCAATTCTAGCTGATCGGGCCGCTCGGGGCCCTGACGTCACGCCGTGAGCGTGCGCACCACCGTATCGGCCAGCAGCCGGCCGCGGCGAGTAAGCACGACGCGTTCCGCGCCGGCCGGTTCCGCCGCGACGAGCCCCTCGTCGACCAGCGCGGCGACGGCGCGCACGCCCTCATCGGTCAGTTCGGTGAAGGGTAGTCCCTCGCGGATGCGCGAGCGCAGCAGAACCGACTCGAGGCGCCGAGCCGTCGCGTCGGGACGCTCGCGCGCGGCCGCGGGCGACTCTCCGAGCGCGAGCCGCTGGGCGTAGGCGGCCGGGTGCTTCACGTTCCACCACCGCAGACCCGCCACGTGGCTGTGGGCGCCGGGCCCGAACCCCCACCAGTCCGTCCCCCGCCAGTAGGCGAGGTTGTGGCGCGACCGCCTACTGTGATCGCGCGCCCAGTTCGACACCTCGTACCAGTCGAACCCGGCGGCGGCGAGAAGCTCGTCGGCCAGTTCGTACATGTCGGCCTGCAGATCGTCGTCGGGCGCGACGACCTCTCCCCGACGGATCTGACGGGCGAGCTTCGTGCCGTCCTCGACGATGAGCGCGTAGGCCGACAGATGATCGGGCTCGAGCGCCACGGCGGTCTCCACCGATGCCCGCCAGTCGTCGAGCGACTCACCGGGCGCGCCGTAGATCAGGTCGACACTCACCGCGAGCCCCGCGTCGCGCGCCGCCGCCACCGCCGTCGCCACATTCGCCGGGTCGTGCGTCCGGTCGAGCGCCGCCAGCACGTGGGGCCTCGCCGACTGCATGCCGATCGACACACGCGTCACCCCGGATGCTGCGAGCTCCCGCATGACCGCGGGGGTCACCGTATCGGGGTTCGCCTCGACCGTGATCTCCGCCCCCTCGGCGAGGCCGAAAGCATCCGTCACCCCGGCCAGCATCCGTCCGAGATCGCCGGCCGGAAGGAGCGTCGGCGTGCCCCCGCCGAAGAACACCGTCTGGGCGGGGCGAAGCGCACCGGCGTCGCCGAGGATGCGGCGTGCCAGGGCGATCTCGCGACCGACCGTGTCGGCGTACTGGTCCTGCCGCGCACCCTGCAGCTCGGTGGCCGTGTACGTGTTGAAGTCGCAGTATCCGCATCGCACGCGACAGAACGGCACGTGGACGTACACACCGAACGGTGTCGACGGATCGTGGCCGAGGTCGTCGGGCAGAGCGCCGTCGGGAGGTGCGGGGTCGCCGAGAGGAAGGGCGGAGCCCATCAGGCGGGCGTCGTGTACATGGGCGAGATCGCGCGCAGGTATCGCGAGAACAGCTCGCGCCGACGCTGACGCACCATGGCGGGGAACAGCCGGTAGAGGAACGCCACCGGACGGTCGAAGGCGCGCACCGTAAACCAGACCTCGTCGTTGTCGCGCCACTCGAGCAGGAAGAGCTCCTCACCGCTGACGACCGACCCGCTGACCGTGCCGAGCGCGAAACCGACGCGACGCGGGTCTTCGATGACCGAGATCACGCGAGCCTCGGCGTCGGCGCGATAGCGGCCCGCGTGACCGTGCAGGTGAACCGTGGTGCCCGGACCGACGAACGGCGTGCCGTCGGCGGCGAAACGCTGGTCGGACTCGAGGCGGCTGGGGGCGATGGGCCTGCCTTCGCCGTCGTAGCCGACACCGGTGTACGACGGACCCGCCGCTGGACGCACGTCGGCAAGGGTGAGGCCGCCCTCGCGCTGGGCCGACCAGCTGAGCAGGGCCTCTCCGGCGATGGTGAAGCGCTCTTCACCACTGCCGATCCGCCAGGCCTCCTCGGCAGGCACCGACCGCTCGGGCGGGTACTGCATCAGGTCGGGGGCCTGGGTGGCTCCGACGGCGGCGTAGTCCACCGTCTCGTCCTTGAAGGTTCCGCGACGCATGACCTCAGCCTTACTTCTTTTCCTCGACGTCGCCCGAGAGAGCCGCGATGAACGCGCCCTGGGGGACCTCGACGCGACCGATGGTCTTCATGCGCTTCTTGCCCTCCTTCTGCTTCTCGAGAAGCTTGCGCTTGCGGCTGATGTCGCCGCCGTAGCACTTGGCGAGAACGTCTTTGCGCATGGCTCGGATGCTCTCGCGAGCGATGATGCGCGCGCCGATCGCCGCCTGGATCGGGATCTCGAACTGCTGGCGAGGGATGAGCTTGCGCAGGCGCTCGGTCATCAGGGTGCCGTAGGCGTAGGCCTTCTCGCGGTGCACGATCGCCGAGAACGCGTCGACCTTCTCGCCCTGCAGCAGGATGTCGACCTTGACCAGATCGGCGCTCTGCTGACCCGAGGGCTCGTAGTCGAGGCTCGCGTACCCCTGGGTCTTGCTCTTGAGCTGATCGAAGAAGTCGAACACGATCTCGCCGAGCGGCATGTTGTACCGGATCTCGACGCGGTCTTCGCTCAGGTAGTCCATGCCCAGCAGCGAACCGCGGCGCTGCTGGCACAGTTCCATCACCGTGCCGACGTAGTCCTTCGGCAGCAGGATCGCGGCCTTGACCATCGGCTCCTGGACGGAGGAGACGCGGCCGTCGGGGTATTCGCTCGGATTCGTCACGGTGACGGTCTCGCCGTTGTCGGTCGTGACCTCGTAGACGACGCTCGGAGCAGTGGCGATGAGCTCGAGCCCGAACTCGCGCTCGAGTCGCTCGGTGATGATCTCGAGGTGCAGGAGCCCCAGGAACCCGCACCGGAAGCCGAAGCCGAGCGCGACTGACGTCTCGGGTTCGTACGCGAGCGACGCGTCGGAGAGCTTCAGCTTGTCGAGCGCTTCACGCAGGTCGGCGTAGTCGCTCTGCTCGATCGGATAGAGGCCCGAATAGACCATCGGCTTCGGATCGGTATAACCGGCCAGAGCCTCGGTCGCGGGAGACCGGTGCGTGGTGATGGTGTCGCCGACCTTCGACTGGCGCACGTCCTTCACGCCGGTGATCAAATAGCCGACCTCGCCCACGCTGAGCCCTCGGGAGGGCGTGGGCTCCGGGCTCGACACGCCGATCTCGAGGGTCTCGTGGGTGGCGCGCGTCGACATCATCTGGATCTTCTCGCGCGGCTCGAGCTTGCCGTCGATCATTCGCACGTAGGTGATCACACCGCGGTAGGCGTCGTAGACCGAGTCGAAGATCATCGCCCGTGCCGGAGCATCGGGGTCGCCCTTCGGAGCGGGGATGTCGCGGACGATCCGGTCGAGCAGCTCTTCGACGCCCTGGCCGGTCTTGCCGCTCACGCGCAGCACGTCGTCGGGTGAACCGCCGATGAGGCCCGCCAGCTCGGCGGCGAACTTGTCGGGGTCGGCGGCGGGGAGGTCGATCTTGTTGAGCACCGGGATGATCGTGAGGTCGTTCTCGAGCGCGAGGTAGAGGTTCGCGAGCGTCTGCGCCTCGATCCCCTGCGCGGCGTCGACGAGCAGGACGGCCCCCTCGCACGCGGCGAGCGAGCGGCTGACCTCGTACGTGAAGTCGACGTGACCGGGCGTGTCGATCATGTTGAGCGCGAAAGAGTTCGACGGCGACTCGAACGCCCACGGCATGCGCACCGCCTGGCTCTTGATCGTGATGCCGCGCTCGCGCTCGATGTCCATGCGGTCGAGGTACTGAGCACGCATATCGCGATCGGCGACCACGCCGGTGATCTGCAGCATCCGATCGGCCAGTGTCGACTTGCCATGGTCGATATGGGCGATGATGCAGAAGTTGCGGATCAGTTCCGGCGGGGTCGCGGAGGGCTCGAGGGACTGGAGTGCGCGCGGTGACATGTTCCGTCGATTCTACGGGCGGCGGAGCCCGTCCGCGGGCGCGGGCGCGGACGGACGGCATCGAGCCCTCCACGCACCGTCCGGTGGAGACGGCGTTACCGGACGTTTACCTCGACGACACGAGAGTGTCCGTGGCATCGTGGAGTATCGACACAGGTCCCCCCGACCTCCGAACGGCCGTCGTCCCGGCCGCTGTTCGTCGTGCGCCCAAACCCTGGAGAAGAGTCTGTGACGTCGCATCCCCCCACCTCTGATCGGTCTGAGACCACGAGAGGAGGAAGGGGCCGGATGCTCGCCGCGAGTGCTGCCGTCGCGGCCCTCGCCGTCGGCTCATTCGGCGTCGGCGCCCTGCCTGCCACGGCCGCCGTCAGCAGCGACGCCCCCGTCGTGATCACCGAGGTCTACGGCGGAGGCGGCAACAACGGCGCCGTCTTGAACCGCGACTTCGTCGAGCTCCGCAACACGAGCGACGTCGCCGTCGATCTCGACGGGTGGAGCGTTCAGTACGCCTCCGCGTCGGGCACCTCGTGGCAGGTGACCCCGCTCGGCGACGTCTCGCTCGAGGCCGGTGCGCACCTGCTCGTGGGACAGGCCTTCGGCACGAACACCGGGCTACCCGGTTTCGAGGCGGACGTCGACGGCTCGATCCCCATGCAGGCCTCGAACGCGAAGGTCGCGCTGGTCGACACCATCACCCCGCTCGCCGTCGGCACCGGCGTCGCGGCACTCCCCGAGGTCGTCGACTACGTCGGCTACGGATCTGCCAACGACTTCGCCGTCGCAGCGGCACCGGCCACGAGCGTGACCCAGTCGGCTTCGCGCGATGCGGCGGGAACCAACACCGCGAACAACTCCGCCGATTTCGTCCTCGGCGCGCCGACCCCGACGAACAGCGGCTCCGGCGCGACACCGAACCCCGAGCCGACGACGAGCACGCCGCCGTCGCCGTCTCCCTCCCCCACCCAGCCGACCACTCCGGGCACCGTCGTACCGATCGCCGAGATCCAGGGCACCGGTTCCACGTCGCCGGTCGTCGGACAGACGGTCACCACCGAGGGTGTCGTGACGGCGCACTACCCGACCGGGGGGCTCAACGGATACGTCATCCAGACCGCCGGAACGGGTGGTCCGATCGACCTTGCGACCCACACCGCCTCCGACGCGCTCTTCGTGTACTCCCCCGCTGCCGTCGGCGCCGTCGCCCTCGGCGACACCGTTCGTGTCACCGGACCGGTGAGCGAGTTCAACGGTCTGACCCAGATCACCGCGGGTGCCGGCGCGGCCACGAAGATCGACGCCGCCACCGCGCCGACCTTCTCGACCGTCGCGTGGCCGGCCACCGATGCGCAGCGCGAGTCGCTCGAGTCGATGCTCGTGCAGCTGACCGACGACTTCACCGTGTCGAACACCTACTCGACGAACCAGTACGGGGAGGTCGGCCTCGCCGCCGGAGCCACGCCCCTTCGTCAGCCCACCGATGCCGCCCGACCGGGAACTCCCGAGGCTGCCGCCGTGGCTGCGGACAACGCGGCACGTGCGCTCACGCTCGACGACGGCGCATCGACGAACTTCCTGAACGTGACCAACAGCGCGCTGACCCCCGCGTACGTCTCGCTCGTCGAGCCGGTCGTCGTCGGCGGCCAGGCCGAGCTCAGCGGCTCGTTCATCGTCGACTACCGCAACAACACGTGGAAGATCAACCCGACGCAGCCGCTCGTGGCCGACGGTAGCGGAGCAGACCAGGTCGCGTTCTCGAATCCGCGCACGGCGGCCCCCCAGCCCGTCGGCGGCGACCTCAGCGTCGCGTCGTTCAACGTGCTCAACTACTTCACGACGCTCGGCGAGTCGACCACGGGCTGCCAGACCTACACCCCGCTCCCGAACGGCCAGGCGAACTCGGTCCGCACCGGTTGCGACGTGCGCGGCGCGTGGGATGCGGCGGACTTCGCCCGTCAGCAGTCGAAGATCGTGACCGCTATCGAAGACCTCGACGCCTCCGTCGTCGGTCTGATGGAGATCGAGAACTCCGAGGCGCTCGGCGAGACGAAGGACGAGGCCGTCGGGTCGCTCGTCGCCGCACTGAACGCGGCGTCGACCCCGGGTAAGTGGGCGTTCGTCCCGACCGCCGACTCGCTCGCCGGCGTCGACCGCGACGTCATCACGAACGCGATCATCTACCAGACCGCACTCGTTCAGCCCGAGGGCGCCTCGGTGGCGCTGGCCACCCAGAGCGGCAACGGTCAGCCCTTCGCCAACGCGCGCGAGCCGATCGGACAGTTCTTCGTGCCCGCAGACGGCGGGGAGAAGTTCTTCCTCGCCGTGAACCACTTCAAGTCGAAGGGCTCCGGCGAGGGAGTCGACGCCGATCAGAATGACGGGCAGGGCGCGTCCAACAACTCGCGCGTTCGTCAGGCGACAGCGCTGACCGCATGGGTCGACGACGTCACGACCGACGAAGACGCCGTGTTCCTCGTCGGCGACTTCAACTCCTACACGCAGGAAGACCCCATGCAGGTGCTCTACGGCGCCGGCTACGTCAACGCCGAGTCGGAGTTCGAGGTCGACTCGTCGAGCTACTCGTTCTCGGGCCTGACCGGTTCGCTGGATCACGTGCTGCTGAACGAGGCCGCTCTCGAGCGCGCCACGGGGGCCGACATCTGGAACATCAACTCCGGAGAGTCGATCGCGCTCGAGTACAGCCGCTACGGCTACCACGGCACGAACTTCTGGGAAGACGCGACGCCCTACCGCTCGTCCGACCACGACCCCGTGAAGGTCGGCCTCTCGGCTGACGCGACGGCCCCGACCGAGATCGACATTCTGACGATCAACGACTTCCACGGTCGTCTGGAAGCCGACAACGCCAACGGCGTGGCGGGTGCGGCGGTCATCGCCGGCGCCGTCGACGCCTACCGCGACGAGAACCCGAACACGCTGTTCGTCTCAGCGGGAGACAACATCGGCGCGTCGACGTTCACGTCTCTGATCCAGCAGGACAACCCGACCATCGACACGCTCGTGGCGTCGGGCCTGGATGTCAGTGCCGTGGGCAACCACGAATTCGACCGTGGCTTCGACGACCTGGTGAACCGGGTGATCCCCCGGTTCGGGGGCAACACCGACACCGACGTTGTCACCGACGCGCAGCGCGAGCTGGGCGGAGCCTACGGACTCGGAGCCAATGTCTACGACCGTGTGACAGGCGAGACGGTCCTCCCGGAGTATGCGATCAAGGACGTCGACGGCGTGAAGGTGGCCTTCATCGGTACCGTCACCGAAGACACCGCCACGATGGTCGATCCTGCGGGCATCGCCGACATCCGCTTCGGCGACCAGCTCGAGGCGGCCAACCGCGTCGCCGCCGAGATCGCCGACGAGGCCGACGTCATCATCCTGCTCACGCACTCGGGGGCCGCGACCTCGAACGACTGCGCCGACCTCGCCTCGGATCAGGCCGGCTTCGGTGCGCTCGCAACGGGTGCGTCGGCGCAGATCGACGCGATCGTCTCGGCCCACACGCACCAGACGTACGCGTGCGACGTTCCGGTGGCGGGCACCGACGGTCAGACCCGCCCGGTGATCCAGGCGTCGGAGTACGGCAAGGCGCTCGGCAAGCTCGAGATCTCGTACGACACCGCCTCGGACGAGCTCATCTCGATCGGCGGCAGCACGTTCCCGCTCGTGACCGGAACGCCCGCAGCCGGCGCCTATCCGGCCAACGCCGAGATCGCGGCGATGGTCGCGGACTACGTGGCCGACGCCGACATCATCGGCGCCGAGCCCGTCGGGGCGATCAGCGCGGACATCCTCCGCGGCGGCGCCCCCGCCGGCAGCAACCGCGGCGTCGAATCGTCGATGGGCAACTGGGTCTCGGACGTCTACCTGTGGGCGACGAGCGAGAACCCGGCGTTCGGGGGCAAGAAGGCGCAGATCGCTCTGATGAACCCGGGTGGGCTCCGCGCCGACCTGCTCTACGGCGCGGACGGCGTCGTCACCTACAAGGAGGCGGCGCTCGTACAGCCCTTCGCCAACACACTCGTTACTGTCACCCTCACCGGCGCACAGATCGAGGAGATCCTCGAGCAGCAGTGGAAAGCGTCGGGTGACCGACCCAAGCTGCATCTCGGTGTCTCGGAGGGTTTCAGCTACGAGTACGTGCAGGACGCCGACCCGCGTAGCGGGCGTGTGGTGTCGATGTCGTACCAGGGCGAGGAGATCGCCCCGAGCGACACCTTCACGGTGGTGACCAACTCGTTCCTGGCGAACGGTGGCGACGGGTTCCCGACCTTCGCCCTCGGCACCGACCGAACCGACACCGGACAGGTCGATCTCGACGCCACGCTGGCGTACTTCGAGGCCATCGACGTCGTCGACCCTGCGCCCCTTGGTCGCGCGATCGCGACGACCGATGAGCCGGGCACCGGGACCCCCGGCACCGGAGAGCCCGGCACCGGAGAGCCCGGCACGGGTGAACCCGGCACCGAGGCGCCGAACGGCAGCTGGGCCACCGTGACGCTCAACGACCGCGTCGAGCAGGGCGGCGTGCTCAACGTCACCGTGACGGGTCTGAAGCCGGGCCAGCTCATCAGCGCCACGCTGTTCAGTGAATCGATCGTGGTGACGGGGATCCCCGTGGCCGACGCGTCGGGACGCACGTCGTTCTCGGTCGCGATCCCGTCGGACTTCGCTCTCGGCGCGCACGAGCTCGTGATCACGACCGCGGGTGAGAGCCCGATCCGAGTCGGTGTCACCGTGCTCGCCGGCGGCCAGCTCGCCGTCACCGGGTCGGAGCTGCCGCTCGGTATCGCCCTCGCCGCGGGCTTCCTGCTCGTCGCGGGCGGTGTGACCTACGCCCTGCGGCGTCGGTCGCCCGTGATGCGCTAGTCGCAGACCGACGCGCCCCCTGTTCGGCTTCGGCCGGGCAGGGGGCGCGTCGTATGTTGGACGCATGTCGGTCGCCGTGGTGTTCGTCCACGGCATCCGCACGTCTGCCAGCATGTGGCGACCCCAGCTCGAGTACCTGGCCGCGCGCGGCAACACGGCGACAGCGGTCGACCTCCCCGGACACGGCACCCGGATGTCGGAGGACTTCACCATCGAAGAAGCCTTCGCCACCATCGACCGGGCCGTCAGGGATGCTGCCACCCAGGGCCCCGTACTGCTGGTCGGCCATTCGATGGGCGGCCTCCTCTCACTCGAGTACGCGGGGACGCCAGAGCCCCCTCCGCTTGCGGCGGTCGTCGGCGCGGGCTGCACCGCGATCCCCCGGGGTGCCGCGCTGCGGGCGTATCGCCTCTTCCTCCGCGGCTTCGACTCGCTTCCCGACCGGGGTGCCGCCATCACCGACTACGTGCTCTCCCGCACGCTGCCGGAACAGACCCGCGACGACTTCGGCGCGGGCGGCTACGCATTCGACACGCAGCACACCGCCCTCGCGAGCCTCTCGGTGCTCGATCTCATGAGGGCGCTGCGCAGCATCCGGGTGCCCCTCTGGTTCGTGAACGGGCAGTTCGACCAGCTCCGCATCAACGAAGCGCTCTTCACGAGGACCGTTCCCGAGGCCGAGCTGATCATCGTTCCGAAGACCACCCATCTCGTCACCTCGATGCGCCCTGATGTGTTCAACTCCGTGCTCAACCTCGCGATAACGACGGTCGAGCAGACCTGATAGACTCAGTGTTTGGCTTGCGTGTGGGTTTTCCCACCCTCACGACCGCCGCGCGACAGCCCTCTTCTGTCAAACGGCAACTGACCGAATCCTCCGAACGAAAGACCGTCGAACGTGGCGAATATCAAGTCGCAGATCAAGCGCAACAAGACCAACGCGAAGGCTAACGAGCGCAACAAGGCTGTCAAGAGCGGCCTGCGCACCGAGATCCGTCGCACCCGTGAAGCCATCGCCGCAGGCGACAAGGCCGCGGCCGAGAAGGCTCTCATCACGGCGACCAAGAAGCTCGACAAGGCCGTGAGCAAGGGCGTCATCCACGAGAACCAGGCTGCCAACCGCAAGTCGGCCATCGCCAAGCAGGTCGCCGCTCTCTGAGCCGCACCTCGTGAAAAGCCCGTCCCGTTCGCGGGGCGGGCTTTCTCGTTTCCGCGGTGATACCCCGGAATCGGCCAACACACGCGGCCTGGCGGTGTGTCTCAGCCGATCGCGGTGTCTCGACGGATCGACACCGCTCAGTCGCCGAAGGGCGTGCGCGTCGCGATCACGGTGATCATGCGCTCGAGCGCGAACACGGGGTCGCGTGACGCGCCCTTCACTTCGGAGTCGGCCCGCGCCACGGCGTGGATGGCCATGCCCAGCGTCGTCTGCGACCAGCCGACGAGGTCGCGCCGGGCACGGTCGACCTGCCAGTCCTTCATGCCCAGCCGGGCAGCCAGCGCCCCCGATGACTCGCGACTGCCCGCGACGCGCGCCATCGTTCGCACCTTCATCGCCACGGCGGCCACGAGCGGCACCGGGTCGGCGCCCGAGGCGAGCGCCTGTCGGAGGGCGATGAGGGCATCTCCGTACCGGCCCGCGATCGCGGTGTCGGCGACGGTGAACGCCGACGTCTCGACCCGACCTCCGTAGTAGCGCTCGACGATCCGGTCGTCGATGTCGCCCGCGACGTCGGAGATCAGCTGCTGGCATGCGGCTGCGAGCTCGGTGACGTCATCGGAGAAGGCCGAGACGAGGGCGCGCAGCGCGGTGGGCGCGATGCGCTTGCGAGCGGCTGAGAACTCTCCCGCGGCGAAGTCGTACTTGTCGCTGTCGCGCTTGATCGCCAGGCACGGGATCTCGATGCCGCTCCCCTGCCCCGCGCGCACCGCATCGAGCAGCTTCTTTCCGCGCACGCTCGCCCCGTTGTGCCGTAGCACGATCGTCGCGCCCTCCTGCGGGTGCTCGAGGTAGGCGAGCGCCTCGAGCAGGAAGATGTCGGATGCTTTCTCGACGCCGCCGATGCGCACCAGACGCGGTTCGCCGAACAGGGAGGGAGAACTCACGCCGAGCAGGGTGCCCGCGGCGTAGTCGTCGGCACGGACGTCGGTCACCTCGAGGCTCGGATCCTCGGCGCGAAGATAGTCGCGGATGCCCGCGATGGCACGCTCGGCGCACACCTCTTCGGGTCCGGAGACCAGCACCACCGGCGCCGGCCTCGGTTCGCGCCAGGAGACCTGCGGGATCGCCGACTTCGCCTTCGCCGGAGCGGATCGACGGGGAGCGGCGGCCATACCCACCAGCCTAACGAGCCCCCACGACGTCACGCTCCCGCCAGAGGGCGAGCGCACCGTCATCGCCCCGCCACACCGCGACGATGCCTTCCTGATCGGTGCGGGCGACGGTCGCCCCCACCGAGGCCAACGTCGACAGGATCGACTCCCGGGGGTGGCCGTAGTCGTTGTCCGCACCGACCGTGATGAGCGCGAGCGTCGGCGACGCCGCTGCGTAGAGGCGTGCGTCCTGGTCGGCGCTGCCGTGGTGCGCGACCTTCACCACATCGAACTCCCCCAGCGGCTCGTTCCGCTGCATCGCCTGCTGCGCCTCGGCGGACAGGTCGCCCAGGAGGAGGGTGTCGGGGACGCCCCCGCCGCGCACGTCGAGCACGACGCTGGCATCGTTCCCGGCAGCGACAGCCGCCGACGGCCACAGCACCCGCCACCGTGCACCGCCGAGGATCCCCTGCATCCCCGGGTGGGCGATCTCCGTGCGCGCCCCGCTCCGCCGCAGACCGTCGAGCAGTCGATCGGCGGCGCCGCCGCCGGACGGCCCGTGCACGACCAGGTCGACGCGACCGCGCACAGCCTCGACACCGCCGCGGTGATCCGCATCGAAGTGAGTGAGCACGAGCAGGTCGAGCCGGGAGATCCCGAAGCGCGCAAGGCACGTCTCCAGCCGCGCGGGGTCGGGCCCGGTGTCGATGAGCGCGACGGCACCCTCCGATCTCAGCAGCACGGCATCGCCCTGACCGACGTCGCACGCGGCGACCGCCCACCTGCCGGGTACCGTCCATGGCCCCGCCACCGTGCGAAGGGCCGTCTGTCCGCCGCTGACCCCGACGACCGCGCAGACCACCACGACCGCGACGCCGCGCAGCATCCGCCGATTCGTTCCGGGCGGAGCGAGCACGACCACAGCGACGCACACCGACACGCCCGAGAGGGCGGCGAGTCCGCCCAGTTCGCTCCACCACGGCAGCTGCTGACCGGGTAGTGAGCCCACCACGTCGGCGATCGCGGCGATCCAGCTCGCCGGGAGCCACGCGATCGCCGTGAGGCCGTCCTGCACCCAGGGGAACGGAGCCGCAAGGCACGCCGCGAGCCCAGCGAGGGTCGCGACAGGGGCGGCCGGCGCTGCGAGCAGATTCGCCGCGACCCCGAGCACCGGCACGCGAGGGTCGACGAGCACCAGAAGAGGCCCGCAGGCGAGCTGGGCCGCCAACGGTATCGACAGAGCGAGGGCAAGCGGTCGCGGCATCCAGCGGCAGAGCCCGGCGGCCAGCGGACGAGCGAGCACGAGAAGGGATGCTGTCGCCACGGTCGAGAGCGCGAACCCCAGCGACACGGCGAGCCAGGGGTCGACGGCGAGCAGCAGCACGACGGCGATGCAGAGCACGCTCAGTCCCGCACCCGCACGCCCGAGCGCGAGAGCGAACATCGCGATGGCAGCCATCGCTCCGGCGCGCACCACGCTGGGTTCGGGAGTGACGAGCATGATGAATCCCCCCAGTGTCACGAGTCCGGCGGCGATCCGCGCACCCCGTCGCGCGCCGACGAGGGCCGAGGCGCCGTACGCCACACCGACGACGAGGGCGCAGTTCGCACCCGACACGGCTGTGAGGTGCGACAGCGATGACGCCTTCATGCTCTCGTCGAGGGAGGGCGAGACCGCGCGCGTCTCCCCCACCGCAAGGCCCGGCACGAGCGCTGCACCGGGGCCGGGAAGCGCTCCCGCCGACTCGACGAGCCCTCGACGCAGATCGGACGCGGCAGCCAGCACCGCGTGGGGCCGCTCCGCGCGCACGATCACCTCCTGAGCACGCACGACGAGCACGGCCCGGTCGCCCGCCCTCACCGGGATGGAGGTGCCACGGACGGTGACCTCGCTGCCGATGTCAGCACGACCGAGCGACGCGACGGCGTCGGCCGAGACCCCGATGCGCAGGGGCAGAACTCCGCCGGTGACGGCACGGTCACCGGCCGCAATGCGGTCGGCGAGAGCGTCGAACCAGATGTCGCCGGCACTGTTCGGGTCGAGCTTGCCCGAGATCGTCGCCTCGACGACGAGCGAGCGTCCGCCACCTGCAGCCAGGTCGTCCACGCTCGCGCGGCCCGGTTGCGCGAGGGCCACGTGCGACACACCCACGGCGGCGCCGACGACGGCCACTGCGATCACCGCGCGCACCGGCGTCGGATGCTGCCAAAGCAGGGCGCAGCCCACGACAGCGACCGCCCAGAGCGCCGGCGCTGCCCACACCGCCGCTTGGGGGACGCACACGGCGAGGGCGGCCGCCGCCCACGACGCCGCAGCCGCCGGAACGAGCCGCGCAGCGCGCCGGCGTCGACGCGCAGCACTCATACCGTGACGAGATCGCGCATGCCCTCGACGATCTTCTCGCCGATCCCGGGGACGCTCAGCAGGTCGTCGACGCTCGTGAACCGTCCGTTGTCACCGCGCCACGCGACGATGCGCTTCGCCAGCGCCGGGCCGATCCGCGGCAGCGTTTCGAGTAGCGAGGCGTCGGCCCTGTTCAGATCGACGAGACCGCCGGCGGCGCCGGCCCCAGCATCCGTCTGTGCCTGCGCCGGGTCATCGACGACCGCCCCGACCACGGGGACGACGAGCTGCTCACCATCGGTCACCGGGCGGGCGAGATTCACCGACCCCCGATCGGCGTCTTCGGCGAACCCTCCCGCCGACCCGACCGCGTCGACGACGCGCGCGCCCACCGTCAGACGGTAGAGCCCGGGCGTCGCGACCGCACCGGTGACGTGGACGTAGACCGCGCCGGCGGTCGGATCGCCCGACAGCGCTGTCGCCGACGGGGTCACCGTCGTGGTTCCCGCACCGCCCGCGCCGCGAGCGATCCCGATGCCGATCGTGATCACCAGACCGGCGAGCAGGAGCACGACGACCGCGCCCACGCCCAGGCGTCGCGAGGCGGTGCGGTCGTGGGCGTCTGGCACCCCGGTGACGCTACGTGGAGCCGGTGCGCGTCGGGAGACGCCGGCTCACGATCGGGGAGGAATCACGGCGCACGAGGCCTGGGGAGGGGCGGATGCTGCGCCCCGCCCCTCCAACCGGAGCTGCTACTTCGTCGAGAAGCTGACGACCTTCGGAGGGCGCACCACCGCACGCACGATCTCACGATGGCCGAGTGCTCGGCGCACCTTCTCGTCGGCGCGCGCGCGAGCCTCGAGATCGGCGGCATCGATCCTCGCCGACACCTCCAGCGTCGAGCGCACCTTGCCGTCGACCTGCACGACGGCGGTGACGGACTCCTCCACGAGGAGCGTGGGGTCGGGTTGACGCCAGACGGCCAGACCGACGAAGGGCTCGTAGCCGAGCACCTCCCACATCTCTTCCGCGGTGTGCGGGGCGAAGAGGTCGAGGATCATCGCGATCGCCTCGGCTGCCTCGCGGACGGCGGGATCGCCTGCCCCGGCTCCGGTGTCGATCGCCTTCCGGGTCGCGTTGACCAGCTCCATGAGTCGGGCGACCACGACGTTGAACTTCGTCTGCTCGATGAGACCGGGCGCATCCGCCCACAGGCGGTGCGTGACGCGACGCAGAGCCGTGTCGCCCTCGGCCCACACGACGTCGGTCTCGCTGTCGACGTCGTGGGCGATGCGCAGCGCTCGTGCGAGGAACTTCGTCGCGCCCGTCGTGGAGACGTCATCCCAGTCCTTGTCGTCTTCCACCGGGCCGGCGAAGCCGAGTGCGACGCGGAGGGCGTCAGCGCCGTGCGCGTCGAGCTCCTCCTGGAAGAGCACGAGATTGCCCTTGCTCTTCGACATCTTCGTGCCGCCGAGGATCACCATGCCCTGATTGATCAGGTGCGTGAACGGTTCGGTGAACTCGACCATGCCCATATCGAACATCGCTTTCGTGACGAAGCGCGCGTAGAGGAGGTGGAGGATCGCGTGCTCGACGCCGCCGATGTAGAAGTCGACCGGGCCCCACTTGTCGGCCTCACGCGAGGAGAAGGGCTGCGTCGTGTCGCCGGGCGACAGGAACCGCATGTAGTACCACGAGCTGTCGACGAACGTGTCCATCGTGTCGGGGTCGCGCCGAGCGGGAGCGCCGGTCTCGGGGTCGGCCACCTCCACCCAGTCCTTCGCGGCACCGAGCGGCGATGCACCCTTGGGGGTGAGGTCGAGACCCTCGACCGCGGGCAGACGCACCGGCAGCTGGTCGTCGGGCACGGGCACGATGCGACCGTCGTCGGTGTGGATCATGGGGATCGGCGTTCCCCAGAAACGCTGACGCGAGATGAGCCAGTCGCGCAGACGGAAGGTCTTTGCGGCGCGGCCGAGACCGTCCTTCTGCAGTTGATCGATCACGCGGGAGATGGCCGTGCGCTTGGACAGCCCGTCGAAGGGGCCGGAGTTGATCAGACGACCCTCCCCCGTGAGTGCGATGCCCGTGCGCGCCGGATCGAGGTCGTCGATGCTCTCCCCGCCCGGATCGATCGGGACGCCGTGCTCGTCGAGCTCGATCACGGGGATCGCGCCGGTGACCGGAGCGGTGGTGTCCACGACGATCCGCACCGGCAGGTCGAACGCGCGCGCGAAGTCGAGGTCGCGCTGGTCGTGGGCGGGGACGGCCATGACCGCGCCGTGACCGTAGTCGGCCAGCACGTAGTCGGCCGCCCAGACGGGCATGCGCTCGCCGTTGACGGGGTTGATCGCCCAGCGCTCGAGGAAGACACCGGTCTTCGGGCGGTCGCTCGACTGCCGATCGATGTCGGTGGCCTTGCGGACGTCGGCCAGGTAGGTCGCGAACCGCTCCTGCGCCACGGCGGACGCGCCCTGGATGAGCTCGGCGGCGAGGTCGGAATCGGGTGCCACGACGAAGAACGTCGCTCCGTGCAGCGTGTCGGGGCGGGTGGAGAAGACCGTGACCTTCTCGGCGCGCCCCTCGATCTCGAAGTCGATGTCAGCGCCCACGGAACGACCGATCCAGTTGCGCTGCATTTGGATGACCTTCTGCGGCCAGAAGCCCTCGAGCTGGTTCAGGTCGTCGAGCAGACGGTCGGCGTAGTCGGTGATGCGCAGGTACCACTGCGTCAGCTTCTTCTTGATGACCTCGTTGCCGCACCGCTCGCAACGGCCGTCCACGACCTGCTCGTTGGCGAGCACCGTCTGGTCGAAGGGGCACCAGTTCACGGCGCCGTCCTTGCGGTACGCGAGGCCCCGCTCGTAGAGGCGCTCGAAGAGCCACTGGTTCCAGCGGTAGTAGTCGGGGTCGCTCGTGTGGAGCACGCGGCTCCAGTCGAAGGAGACCCCGTAGTCCTTCATGCTCGTCTTCTGCTGAGCGATGTTCGCCGAAGTCCACTGCACCGGATCGGCCTTGCGCTGGATGGCCGCATTCTCCGCCGGCAGGCCGAACGAGTCCCAGCCGATCGGATGCAGCACGTTGTACCCGCGGTGCCGCCAGAACCTCGCGACGATGTCCGAATAGAGGTAGTTCTCGGCGTGGCCCATGTGCAGGTCGCCGGAGGGGTACGGGAACATCGCCAGCACGTACTTGCGGGGGCGGGTGTCTTCGTCGCCGCCGGCGCGGAACGGGTCTTTCTCAGCCCAGCGTTCCTGCCACTTCCGCTGGACCGCGTGAACGTCGGGGCCACCGCTCTCAGCGGGCGAAGAGGGCATAGAAGACATACGGAAGAGCCAATCGTGGGGTTCGGGTCGCGCACACGGCGCGCGATCCACGTTACCGGAATGCCACCGTCACCAGCCCGGCGGCAGAACGGCGCCGATCGCGGCCAGCGGGGCGCGTGCTTTCCAGCCCACCTCGCGCACCTCGGCCTCGGGTCGGGAGTGCCAGGTGATGCCGCCCCCGGCGCCGACGTACGCGCCGTCGGGGTGCACCACGACGCTGCGGATCACCATCGCGAGGTCGACTCCCCCGTCGTCGCCCACCCACCCGAAGCAGCCGGAGAACACGCCCCGCGGAGCCGCCTCGAGCTCGTGCAGGATCGTCATGGCCGACAGCTTCGGGGCCCCCGTCATGCTGCCGGCCGGAAACGCGGCCGCAAGCAAGGAGCCCAGGGTCGTGCCTCCGGCCAGAGAGCCCGCGATGGTGCTGACGAGCTGGTGGACGGCGGGGTAGCTCTCGACGTCGAGCAGCCGTTCGACGGTTACGGTGCCGGGAGCGCACACCCGCGCGAGATCGTTGCGCATCAGATCCACGATCATGACGTTCTCCGCGCGTTCCTTCGGATCGGCGCGCAGCTCATCGGCGAGCCGGCGATCATCGACGGGATCGATCGAACGAGGTCGCGTGCCCTTGATCGGGTGCGTCCGCACCACCCCGTCGGTCACCGAGAGGAAGCGCTCCGGGGTCGCGCTGACCAGCGCCGTGCCCCCCGCCCGCACGAAGCCGCCGTGGTGGCTCGGTGATGATGTGCGAAGTCTGCGATGCACCGCGCGGGCATCGATGGGCCCGTCGACGTCGAAGCGGGTCGTCAGACACAGGAGGTAGGCGTCGCCCTCACGGATGTGATCGCGGCACCTCTCCACCAGCTCGCCGTACTCCGACGGCACATGCCGGGAACGGGCCACGGATGCGACGGGCTCCGTCGGCAGCGCAGCATCCGGCCGGGAGCGTGCCGCCGCGGCGGCCACACGCGCGGCTCGCTCGCGCGTCGGCGCCCACGCCCAGACGCGGCGGTTCGCGTGGTCGAACGCGAGGAACTCGTCCACCCGCAGCCACCACCGCGCGGGGTCGTCGCCTGCCACGGTGGGCGCACCGGCAGCCGCAGCGCCGGCCTCGTAGGTGACCCAGCCCACCCATCCGCCGCGGAACGGGCCGGCCTCATCGGTGCGATCCGTCGGACGCGACACGTCCACCGCGTCGACCGCGGCGGTATCGGATTCGGGGCGACCGATGCCCAGCCAGCTCCAGCCGTCGGAGGCGTCGGCGCCGGCGTCGAGCCAGAAGCCGTGCGGATCATCCCCCACGACACCGGCGTACGCGTCGGAGGGGTCGATCCATGCGTCGACGGCGACGGCGACGTTCGGTGGCGACACGCTCCCAGGGTAGACGCGACGACGGGTTCTAGGCTCGTGGCGTGAACGAGATCCTGACGTGGCTGCTCGACACGGTGCAGAGTGTCGATCCCGTCGTGCGGACGATCATCGCCGGCGTGGCCATCATGCTCGAGACGAGCGTGCTGGTCGGCCTCGTCGTGCCCGGCGACACGGTCGTGATCGTCGCGGGCACCGCCGTCTCCGGCCCCGTCGAGGCCATCGCGCTCGGGTTCGCTGTCGTCGGTGGTGCGCTCGTCGGCGAGAGCATCGGCTTCGCGCTCGGGCGCTTCCTCGGACCCCGCATCCGCGCCTCGCGGTTGGGTCGGCGCATCGGGGAGAAGAACTGGCAACGGTCGGAGCGCTACCTCGAACGCCGCGGCGGCCTCGCGATCTTCCTCTCCCGCTTCCTCCCGGTGTTGCACTCGCTGGTTCCGCTCACGGTGGGCATGAGCAACTACTCCTACCGACGGTTCCTCGCCTGGACGACGCCGGCCTGCGTGATCTGGACGACGTTGTACATCTCGGTGGCCTCGCTCGCCGCGGGCACCTATCGGGATCTGTCGCAGTCGATCCACTACGCGGGGTACATCTTCGTCGCCGTGATCGTGGTGTTCCTGGTGCTGATCTTCATCGGCAAGAAGGTGATCGAGCGCGTGGAGCGCAAGCATCTCGGCGATGATTCGACCGAACCCTCGCGCGCGGACGATGCGGGCATGAAAGACTGAGGGCGATGCCTTCCGACGCACCTGAGCGCCCCAAGATCCTGTGGCTCGCCCGTCTCGAGCGACGCTTCCACTCGTGGCGGGAGCGTCGCGCCCGTGGGCGTGGCCTCGTGCCCACCGCGACCGGCTTCCCCGGATACGGCAGCGAGGAGTGGGTACGGGTCCTCGGACGCGTCCTGATCGTCCCCGCTGTGAAGCAGAGATCGTCCGGCGAGTACTCCAGCCTCCGCGGGTGGCGGAGCTTCGCGGCCGTTCCCGTGGCATTCGCGCAGGTCACGGTCACCATCGAGGGCGAGCGGCACGACGTGCGCGCCGACCGAGGCGGGGTCATCGACACGGTGCTTCCGGCCCGGCTCGAACCGGGCTGGCAGACGATCATGGTCGCTGTCGAAGACGGCGAGCCCGTCGAGTCACGAGTGTTCATCGTGGCCTCCGGCGTGCGCTTCGGGCTCGTCTCCGACGTCGACGACACGGTCATGGTGACCGCCCTCCCCCGGCCTCTCCTGGCCGCGTGGAACTCCTTCGTCGTCGACGAGCATGCCCGTCAGCCCGTGCCGGGCATGGCAGTGATGCTCGAGCGACTGACCCGGGAACACCCTGGATCGCCGGTCATCTACTTGTCTACCGGCGCGTGGAACGTTGCGCCCACCCTCATCCGCTTCCTCCGCCGTCACCTCTACCCTGCCGGGGCCATCCTGCTGACCGACTGGGGTCCGACCCACGACCGGTGGTTCCGCAGCGGGAAGGACCACAAGAAGACGAATCTGCGGCGGCTCGCCGAGGAGTTCCCCGACATCCAGTGGCTGCTGGTGGGAGACGACGGTCAGCACGACGACGAGATCTACACGGGCTTCGCGATCGACCACCCCGCGAACGTCGCCGGAGTGGCGATCCGCAAGCTCTCACCCGCCGAGGCGGTGCTCGCGGGTGGCCGCACGGTGGTCGACGATCACTCCGCGGCGGAGGTGCCCTGGGTCACGGCGTCGGACGGCGCAGGCCTGCTCGAACGGCTCGCGGCCGTCGGCATCGCCGAGGAAGACGATCCCGAGAAGTGACGGTGTCGTAGGGCCCGTCTACGGTGGAACCATGTGCGGTCGTTTCGTGGTTGCCAATGTCGGTTCCGAGCTCGTCGGGGTCTTGCGCGTCGACGTCGAGAACGATGACCTCCCCGCTCCGTCGTACAACATCGCCCCCACGGCGTCGGCGGCGATCGTGCTCGATTCCGTGAAGACCGATCCGCCCACCCGGCGACTCGAACCCGCCCGCTGGGGCCTCGTACCGTCGTGGGCGAAAGATGCCGGAATCGGCGTCAAGGCCTTCAACGCCCGCTCGGAAGAGATCGAGAACAAGCCGATGTTCCGGGGAGCTCTCGAGAAGCGCCGTGCCATCGTTCCGGCGTCCGGCTACTACGAGTGGAAGACGACCGACGACGGCAAGGTTCCCCACTACATCCACCCCGCCGACGGATCGCCGCTGTTCTTCGCCGGGCTCTACGAATGGTGGAAGAACCCCGAGCTCGCCGACGACGATCCGGCTCGGTGGATGCTGAGCTTCACCATCCTCACCCGCGCCTCGATCGGTCGGCTGGGGTCGATCCACGATCGGATGCCGTTGTTCATGGACGCCGATTACGCCGACGCGTGGCTCGACCCGTCGACCGACAACGTCGGCGACATCCTCGACGCCGCGATCGATGCCGCGCCCACCGTCGCCGACACCCTCGACGACCACGTCGTCTCCACGGCAGTCGGCAACGTGCGCAACAACTCCCCCGAGCTGATCGAGCCGGTCGACGAGTGACGCCGCCCATACCGCAGACCGCCACGACGATCCGGCTCAGCGACGACGAGTGGCGAGCGGCCGCCGAGACGCACGCGGCGCGCGCAGATGAGCTCACCGCGGGTCGTCGCGCCCGGGCGTCGCGCGGACAGACGCACCCGGTCGACGACTTCCTCTTCACGTACTACTCGTACAAGCCGTCGCTGCTGCGGCGCTGGCACCCCGGGGCCGGCGTGGAGCTCGCCGATGCCGGCGAACGAGCCGGATGGCGGTGGTACCGTTCGACCGACGACCACCGCGGCGTCGTCGTCGACACCGCCGCGTTCCGAGCTGATCGCGGCGATCTGATCACCGCCGTCTCCCGTCTCCTGCGGGCGACATCGCAACGCCCGGCGCATTTCGGATGCTTCGGACTCCACGAATGGGCGATGGTCTACCGAGACGCGACGCCCCGGCACGACGTGCCGCTACGCCTGAGTCCGGCCGAGACCGATGCCGTGGTCGAAGCATCCGAACTCCGCTGCACGCACTTCGACGCGTACCGGTTCTTCACCGATGCCGCGGTGCCGCTCAATCAGGAGCCGCTGAGCCGCGACCTGCAGGTCGCGCGCGAGCAACCGGGCTGCCTGCACGCGGGCATGGACCTCTACAAGTGGGCGGTCAAACTCGGGCCTCTCGTGCCGGGTGAGGTGCTGCTCGACGCATTCGAACTCGCGCGCGACATCCGAACGCTCGACATGCAGGCATCACCGTACGATCTGCGCGACTGGGGGTACGAGCCGGTGGCGATCGAGACGGTCGACGGGAAGACTGAATACGGACGCCGCCAGCGCGCGTTCAGCATGCGCGCGAGTGAGATCCGGGCGCGCCTTCTGACCCGGCTCGACGACGGGTCTTAGCCCCATCCACCCGAGTTGCGAGTGGAGCGCATGTCGAACTGGATACGCGTCATCGGGTCCTGCTCACCCAGCTCGCGCTGCCGCTGCATCTCTTCTCGGCTCATCGGCCGTCCCGTGAACACGCGGATCAGGCGTCGCCAGAACGAGAGCTTCTTCTGATCGGTCATCATGGCCTCCGTTTCTCTGTGACGCTTTCAGCCTGCACGATCAGCCCCCGCGGGTCCAGGCCCTGCGGCGACCGCTCCGTGAGCCCCGCCTGTCGGCGGGTCATCACGGGCACTCAGCACCCCTGGTCTCGCTGGAGCGTGAGTCGACCTGCGATCACCTCGGCCGCGACGGCGCTGATCGGAGTCTGGGTGGAGCGGGCGTGCATACGCAGCAGCCGGAAGGCTGCGTCCATATCGATGTCGTGGCTGAACGCGACGTACCCCTTCGCCTGTTCGATGACCACCCTGCTGTCCAGGGCCCTTTGCAGCTGCCTCTGAGCCATGGCGGATTCCTCGGTGCGCCGGCTTTGCAGAACGCTGATCGTTGCGATGTCGGCGAGGGTCTTCGCCGCTGTGGCGTCGGCGTGATTGAGATCGCCGGTCTGATCGCGGAACAGGGTGAGTGAACCGACCACAGCGCCGCGCAGCCGCATGGGGATCGCGTACAGCGAGGCATACCCGGATCGATGCGCGTCGACCGCGAATCGCGGCCATGTGTCGGTGATGTGCCGGAGGTCGGGGACCGAGACGACGTCGCCGGTCAGAGCAGCTTCGACGGAGGGCCCTTCGCCGACGCGACACTGGAGGAGTCCGACGAGCTCGCTGCGCTCGCTGGTGGACGCGCTGACCTGCCACCCAACACCGGGCGTGGCCAGCAGGACACCGGCGGCGTTGGCGTCGAAGAGCTCGGTGCAGTCGTCTACCAAGAGCTGCAGCAGTCGGGCGATGTCGAACTGCGCGTCGAGCGAGTCGGACAGTTTCGTCGCGGTTCGCAGCAGGTGCTCTTCGCGGGTGGCCATAACTGAGTCTAGATACCGCGACTGCTCAGAGATCGAATCGCACGCGACGTGCAACGACGTCTTCGGCGACCTGCGCCACCGTTCGACCCGTCGAATAGGCGCGCCCGCGCAGCACGAGGAGGGCGTCTTCTACTCCGATGTCGAGCTGCGCGGCGACCATGCCGGAAGCCTGGTGCATCTCTCGGCGGGAGTGCGGACCGTCCGGCAGGCCATCCTCGGTGTGCTCGACGTCGTCGAGCGCGCGCTGAAGGATCCGTCGGGAGGCGATCTCAGCGAGGGTCGTGACGTCGGCGACGGCCCGCGCGGTCAGGTTGCGAGGTCGTGCGCTGTAGAGGTCGACCGCACCGACGCTCAACTCGCCGACGTAGAGGGGAAACGAGTAGATCGCGCCGACATCGAGCGAGCGGAATGCCTCCCGCGCGCTCGGCCAGTTCGTCGACGTCGAGCGGGCGAGGTCCGATTCGAGCACCGGCCGCCGGTGCCTCAGGGCGTCCCAGCACGGTCCCTCACCGAGATCGATCTGGATCTCGTCGATTCGCGCCGCCGTGACGTCGGACGCGCAGACGGTCTCGCTGCCCAAAGGACGACCGAGCGTCGAGATGGAGGCACCGGTGACCTGCGCCGCGCCCACGAAAGGGCCACACAGGTCATCACCCTTGCGCGCCACCGAGAGACGTGCGAGCGCTTCTGAGAAAGCCGCACGATCATCGCCGGGGAGAGGCGTGCTCATACTCAACCGTCCACCTGCGTCGAATGCTCGGGCTGTCAATTCGGGTGCCGTATGGCCGACGCTATCAGCACAGATGCGGTCGCGGGGAGCAAACCCCACGGGGATCGCGCGGCACGGCACCGGAATGGCGCGCTCCCCGCCCCGCGTCGGTGCCGCACGGCCCCCCGGAGGGGAACTACGGTCGTGCACGGACCCATCTCTGGTCGAACGGGAGAGCCTCATGGACAGAACATTCACACTCGTCGAGCGAGTACCCACCGTAGCGGAGCTGCGTTCACTGGCTCGTGCCGTGGGCTGGGACGACCACTACGACTGGAACACGATGCAGAGTGCGCTCGACGGATCGCTCCATGGCGCCGTAGCCGTGTACGACGGGCTCGTCGTCGGCGCCGGACGCCTCGTCGGCGACGGCAGTCGCTACTTCTACGTCCAGGACGTGATCGTGCATCCCGACGCCTCCGACGACGGCCTGGCAACCCGGCTCGTCAATCGCCTGCTGACATGGGTTCGGCTCACGGCGGGGAGCTCCGCCATCGTCGGCCTGTTCTCCAGCCCTGACGCCGTCGGTGTCTACTCCTCCTTGGGATTCATCCCCGCCTCGGAAGACCCGGTGGGTATGACGCAGCACCTGCGCGGTGAGAACCATGCGGGGTGAGTTCGTAGGCGGCTACCGCCCGGCCCGTGAGACCGCCACCGGCCGTCGGCGCTCACTTGCCATGCCCGCGAACCCGCGCACTCGCACTCGAATGCGTTGGCCGTGTTCCGGTCGCACGACGAGGCCCATGCGAGCACGGGATCGTCGTGCCGACATAGGCTTCGGGAGACGTCGACGCGCACATCTGCGGATCGTCAACGGTGAGTGGTGGACCTGAGGGGACTCGAACCCCTGACCCCCTGCATTGCTTGCCACGATCCCAAGATGCTCCGAAGCGTCGTCGTTACTCGATGTTCGTAGGCGTTGACTGAGGTTCGGCGGATCGGAGGTGCTCGATCGAGGTGGTTGTTGGCCGATCAATACTGACAATCTCACTTACACACGGCCCCCAGAATCCTCACGCAGCGGAACCGGACAGTCGCCTTGACCGCGATACGCCCGGTCGTTGGGGCAGCTCCGCTGTTCGGGGTTCGAACCCCACCATCCTGACCTGGCGACCCCCCTCCAACCATTGGGATCTGCCTTTCGCCCCTCACGAACTCCGGAAACTCGCGGAAGTAGGTCGCCGCGCTCAACTCCTGACGCCCGACTCGACGCCACGATTGCGGGCGGAGAGACCGTCGCGCACATTGACATCGCTGAGAGGCTAGGGAAGGTGCTCGAACGTACTCCTCCAGGCGACCCCAAACCGCTGCCGACTACCTGCTTCGTCGACAAGCGCTCGGAAGTTCCGCCAGAACTGAATACGGACTTCTCTTGATTCGAGGCCGCGCAGCTTCGCGATGCGGCGCTCGACCGCCGCCACTCCCCCGGGCTGTTTCACACCAGCCGTTCGGCGGTCACCATACGGGTGATCGGTCTCAGGC
Organism: Microbacterium sp. AG1240; assembly: GCF_003635115.1. Taxonomy (GTDB): domain Bacteria; phylum Actinomycetota; class Actinomycetes; order Actinomycetales; family Microbacteriaceae; genus Microbacterium. Next base: position 1,455,470 of record NZ_RBXJ01000001.1, on the reverse strand, counting down.
AATATCCGCTCAAGCGGGATGAGTCGGAGAATCTCGAGCGACGACATCATGGCCGGGGGTAGCGAGAAATAGCAGCCAAGCCGCACCGCCTCCTCGGTTAGCTCCGCTGAGCCGGTCCACCAATGCAGAATCACACCTTCGACCGGCGTACGGTGAAGTTCCCGCAGCACCTGGAACTGGGCGCTCGAGCTGTGCACGCTCACAACACGTGGTTGTCGTCGGAGTTCCTCGAGCACTGCTCGGAACACCCGCGCCTGGTCAGCGAGCGGCACCCGACTCCCACCATCGAGCCCAACCTCACCGACAAAAGCAGCCGACGCTACCGCCGTGCTGAAGGCGCTGGCGTCAAATGACTTGATGCTCTGCACAAGCCCGGGGTGCACACCGACACCCCAGCTCGCCCGCAAGTCACTGCGCGACGATACCGCCGCGAACTCGTCGATGGACCGGGTCATCGCCAAGATGAACGCTCCAAGACCACGCAGTGCCGCCGGATCGATATCTGCGGCGAGGTGCGCATGTGTGTCGAGAGGGGGTGGGGTCCTCATAGGGCCAAGTGTCCGAGCTCGTCGCGACCGCGTTGGACCAGCTTCGCTACATCGGAGAGCGGGATGTCCACGGGTATTTGCAGGCGGGAGAGATCAAGCTCCTCGAACGGCGAAGCGAGAAAATCACGCATCGCCGGCACGACGGTTTTGTCTTCGAGCCAATTGCGCTGCCTGTCGTTCGCCGGCTTTAGGTAGTGGGTGCCGTCGTTCAGCCCGCTCGCTGCGAATGAGGCTTTCCGCAGCACACACCCGAAGCAGACACCGCAGGCCACATCGGGCCCAATGCCGTACGACCGAGCACCCGTGTGCGAGCAAGAAGATGTGGACGACAGGAAAGTACTTGCCGCCGCGCTGCCAATAACGTCACTGACGAGCGAGAACATCTCTCCCTTCGTCGCGGCGGCATAGGGATTGACGACATCATGGTGCGCACCGACCGCTTCGAGGATTCGCTTGAGATCTGCGATGAACTTCGGATGAGTGGTCTTGGTCGACAGGCTTCCGCGGCGACTCTTCGAGAGCGGTGGGTTAATTGACGCGTAGCCGTTCTCCGGAAGCCACAGCGGCAGGCCATCGATCGACGCGACAGCCAGCCCGAGCGCGATGAAAAGTAACGAGCGCGACCGCGTCGAGTTCTCCCGACCGTACGCCGCTCCGCTCGGGGCATGCCGCCCGCGCGCGATGCGCACCTTCATATGGTCTGCGGTCGCGCCCTTCGCCATCCGCTCGATCTCATTGGCCACCCGTGTTTGAAGCGGGCGGAGATTTGTTGATGCCCAACTCGAAACCAGCACTTGCTTCTCGGCGCGTCCGGCCAGCTCAAGAGCGGAAAGTAGCGCTCCAGTTGCAGAGTCCGCACCGCCGCTCAGAAGCACCGCACGCTTCGCCCCGACAGCAGCATTTCCGAGCTGCTCCGGCGCCCCGACTTCTCGTCGAAACGTGAGCGACCAGGCGTCGCCGGTCAGAAAGCCAAGCAGCCGTTCGAGGTCGCTCTTGACTCCGTCCCATGGGTCAACCGCAAGCACGTCGATTGTGAGCACGATGTCTCGTTGATTCCAACGCGACAGACTACCCGAGCGACTGGCTGAGCGGTCGGCGGCGAGCACTGCGGCGGCGATACGAACGAGGTCGATATTGCGGTTCTTCACCAGTCCGTACTCAGCAAGCCGCGGTCCGACGTTGGCATGAAAGTAGGGCATGCTCTGCTTGCTGTGCCAAAAGAAGGTGGTGTCCGCGTCGGTCGGCAGCGGGTCAGCAGGCGGAAGGACTGACAGACGAAACTCGAACATGATTACGCGGCACCCCCGCGGTGAGCGCGTCGAAGCCAACGCAGCCCGCGCTGGATGGCCTTGTCTATGTCCCTCTGACTCGCACCGGATTGAGTCAGATTTGATCCGGCCGCGAGTTGCTGACTTGTCTCGTACACACCGCTGATGAACTCTTCGCGGGATACGGCGTCGGTGGAGTGAAACTCTCCGGCCTCCGACAAAAAGATCTCGGCCACGATCAGCCCAATGGCATGCTCTGCGGTCGCGACCGCGTCCGGCAGCGTCGAGTTCTCAGTCGCATCGAACATCCAGTCCAGAAGGTGAGCAGCGATGTCACGCTGTTCTTCAGCTGGGATGTCACTCCCCATGTCGGCGCCGCAGACGACATCGAGAATCGCACGCACCAATTCGGAGCGAGACGGGAGCTCGGAGAGGCGATCGAAATCGAGACCCGCCTCGGCAAGCGCCTCGCGATTACCCTCTCGAAAGGCCCTCGCGAGCCCGGCTGCGCGACTTGCGGTCGAGGCGTACGCACGCGCGTCGCGGCGCGGCGAGCTCTGTTTCTTGGATCCGTCACCTTGACGGCCTCCGCCTCCGCCCGAACCGGCACCCCCGCCTCCTCCGCCAGAACCGCCGCTTGAACGCGGGAACACTGGAATATTGAGCGCCTGCGCGATCACACTCTGCGGAACCGGCGTCTTAGATCCGTCAGTCTGCGACTGCGACCACGAATCGACGCCGTCCCGAAGCGCGCTCGACACTTTGCTCGTCGAACCCTTGTAGGACGAGCTGGTCCCCACGGCTAGATGCCTTCCTTGACGGCACCAAACGCCCCAACGAGTTCTTCCTTACCGCTGGCGCTGGCCATCGCTTCGAACTGGTCGAGAATCCCCGGTGCGTCAGTGGGCTGCAGTGTCGTAAGCGCCGAGACCTTAAGCTCGGCGGGCTTGATCCGCTTGAGCGCGTTCACCACCGAGTCGACGGCACTAGTTTGCACGCGCGAGATGCGCAGCATGGCAATGATCCCCTGCGCCTGCCGCGCTGGCTCGTCCACGATGACGCCGCCGATGTAGGACACGAGACGCGTTGCGTTCGACTGTTCGAGCTGCCTGAGCATGTCGTCGCTCACGCGGCGCGCCTCTCCAGGCGAGCGAGAAAGGAGCTGCGTGGCCATGTCTCGGATCGACTCGGGAAGCGCATCAGACTCCAGGAAAACGCTCTTGAAGCTTGCCGCGAAAACGAGGTACGGCGCGATGTCTTTCTTGGCGAGCGCAGGCGAGAGGCGCGCCCATCGAACTAATCCCTCGCTGAATTGAGGCTTCGCTTCGGTCGGTGCGGGCCGTGCAGGCTTTATGACCTCGGCACTTGACTTCTTGTTGCCCTCTGTGGGCGAGTCGCCCGGACTCTCTGAATCCAGCTGGTCATCGGCTATGGGCTTGGAGGTGTCGTCAGTCCCGTCCGTGGCCTGCGGTGTACCCGCAAACGCCTCGAGGGCTTCGAGGTTTGTGCGCAGCGTGCGCTGCCGAAGCCAGTCCGTCAGGGTCATGAAGTCGGCGGGGAAATACTGCTCTAGCACCATGAGCTTGGCGATCATGGCCTCGTCCAGTGAAATGCCGCGCTTGGCAGCGATCGAAAGTCGCACGGACAGGTCATTGAGGAACCGCTTGATTCGTCGGGGATTGCCGCGGGTCTTCTCGTGGACGATAGGGCGGATACGCGCGGCGTTATTGCGCTCCTCGACGAAGTCGTCGCGCTGCAGCGACTTGACGGTTTCGAGGGTCGCGGCTGCGCGGCGGGCCTCGGCCACCTCCATGACAATGACGTTGTAGGCACCGTCGTCGGGCACGAGCGAGCGAATCTGAAGCAACACGAGATACGCCTCTGTGTCGAAGTCGCTGAGCGCAGGAACGGGTACGGAGGTCTGCACGATCTTGTGGAGATACAGCCGAGCCGGGGATTCCTCGCCGATCTCACCGTCATCCGAGAACCGAGTAGCGATGGCTTCCGCGACCCGTTCTTCGTCGGCAGCGATGACGAACGACATCTTCGGAACCGACAGGAATAGCCGAATCGTCTCGAGCGTCTCGACGACAGTTTCGGGAAGGCATCGATCGAGGTCATCGACGAGCACGACGACGTTCTCGATCGAGGCGAGACCTTCTGACTTCAGGAGATTCTCAAACTCGGCACGGAACTGCACCATGTCGGTGATCGGCTCTGGCTGCTCCTCGCCCTCGACTTCGCTCTTCGGCTTCACAAGATCGAGCACGCTTTGCACGGATGGCAGGGTGACCGTGATCGCCGACGTCGCCGCAAGCTTCATCGCCTTTGTCCAGTCGACGCGCCTGACGAGTCGCTTGAGAAGCGATTTTGATTTTTCGCCGAGTCCGTCATCTGGCAGTGCCGCCTCAATCGCCGCGAGGATCTCGCCGATGAGCGATTCCTTAATGCCGAGCTGCGGGTCGTAGCGCCAGGGATCAGTTTCGATGACAATACGGGTCAACTTCGCGTCGTCCGCCGGACGCAGTTGGCGTCCGATCAAGCGGAGGACGGAAGTCTTGCCACTTCCCCAGCTTCCAGAAAGCCCGAGCGCGATGGGGTCGAGACCAGGGTCGAGGACTGCGTCCACGACGGTCGATGCGACAGCATCGAAAGAAAGCAGGTCAACTTCAGTTGGCTCATCGAGCAGAAGCGGGTAACGCTTCGATTCGGTACTGCTTCCTCTTGTGTCTGTCATGCTCAATCCCCCAGAAGAGCTCAACCGGAATCGCTCATCGAACTCGGTCGTATCCTAGTCTTCCGGTAGATATGCCGCCAAGGGCATCACAGCCGTCGGCTGATGCTGCGATCGACAGTAGCGGGCAAGCCGGATGCCGTGGCCAGTTACAGCGAAGAGAGCCGGATGTTTGCGTACGCGCGCGCCCAACTGGTCGGCCTCGTACAAGCGCCTCGCCACGTGTGAGCACATTTCTGGCCCGCCGCGCATATAACAGTTATGACCGATTACAACGACAACAGCCCAGAACACTTCAATCAGATGATGCTGCCCGCGGCGGCTCGTATCCGTGGCATCGACCACTTCGTCAAGCACGGCGGCACGGACCGTCCTAGCCCCGTCCCCGCTGCCCCGGCCGACGAGATCCTCTACGCGTTGATCGCAGTCGGAGCGGACTTCGCGAACGATTACTCCGCAGACCTCGATTTCTTGCGAGACATGCTTCCTCCGGTCTACAGCGGCCGGTACACCGAGTCCTTCCAATGCGAGTTCAAGACCGCCCTGGCTGAGGTAACGAAGCAACTGCAGCAGCGCTGGGAGGGACCGCGCTGCGTCGCTCACGAGCTCGCGCTTGCCATCATCCTGGAGTACGCCCTCGGCGTTGCTCAGAGCTGGGAGATCCCGCTCGATGAGGAATTCTTCGATGACCTGTTCGTCTACCTCGTCGGTAACGGAGATTACGAGCAGCTCTACTTCGGAACCCTCGCGGCGGTGGAAGGTGGCGGCTACGACACCCTCAGGGACTACCGCTTCGACCTCTGGTTCGAACCGTATAGCTGAGACCCCCGAACAGGCCCGGACACCCTCGCTATCTCGCCAGCGGTGTCCGGGCCCCTTGCGAGCTCTGCCGAGTCGAGGTCATCCGGCGACGCGCCTGCGGTCCTGCCAGTACTGACCTCGGCTAAATCGAGCGGTCATGCGCTGAGCGTTTTGCCGCCGGGGCCCTGCTGTGAATTGCGGCGCTTCGTGGCGGTGTTCTGACGTCGCTCCGTGTCGCGCTTACAGCAGCTCGGCCCGGATCCGGGCGGCGACAGCCTCGCGAAGAGGTCGCACGTTCTCCGCACTCCAGTCGGTCGGGTCGGGGAAGGACCACTCCAGGTAGCGGCCCGTCGGGGTCGCGGGGAGCGGCAGTCCGGGCTTCATCGCGACGACGATGTCTGCGGTCTCGATGTCGTCGGCGGTGACTGCGCGGGGGGTGCGGCCGCTGATGTCGAGGCCGAGCTCCGCGACGGTCGCGGCGATCGCCGGGTTCACGCTGTCGGCTGGCGTGATGCCGGCGGAGGTGGCGGTGAAGCGGTCGCCGGCGATGACCTCCAGGAGCCCGGCTCCGAGCTGGGAGCGGCCGGCGTTGTGCTTGCAGAGGAAGAGGACGGTGGGGGTGCTCATACGGGGAGGCTGCTTCCGGATCGGTGGTCGTCGGGGTCGGGAGGAGTGTGCTCAGCGGCGGTGAACGGCCCGTGAACCGCGCCGCTCAGGGTGCGGGGAGGTGGCGGGGAGCCAGGAGTCGGACGCCCGCCCAGCCCAGGGCAGCGCCGACCAGCTGCGCGGCGATGAACAGCGGCGCGGATCCTGGCGCGATGCCCGCGAAGGTGTCCGAGAACATCCGGCCGATCGTGATCGCAGGGTTCGCGAAGCTCGTGGAGCTGGTGAAGAAGTACGCGGAGCCGATGTAGGCGGCGACGGCGCCGGCGGCCCAGACGGAGCGGCCGGTGCGGGCGAGGACGAAGATCACGGCGACCAGGCCGGCGGTCGCGACGACCTCCGCGACCAGGTGCCCCGGGGTGATGCGGTCCATGGTGCTGATCGCGACGGGCGGGAGGTCGAACATGATGTTCGCGAGGACGCTGCCGATGATGCAGCCGAGGATCTGCGCGCCGATGTACGGGGCGATGTCGCGGGCGCTGCGGTACCCGAAGGCGAGGTCGACGAGAGAGACGACGGGGTTGAAGTGGGCCCCGCTGATCGGGCCCAGCACCGTGATCAGCACGAAGAGCCCGAACACGGTCGCAATCGCGTTGATGAGCAGCTGCACCCCGACGTCGTCGGACAGGCCAGTCGCGGCTATGCCGGAGCCGACGACCATCGCGGCGAGGGCGGCGGAGCCGACCAATTCGGCGGCGACACGGCGGAGGAGGGCGGAGGGGGCGGGGGTCACGCGCCTAGCATCGCATAGACTTGCATCTATGGATTCCGTCGGTTCGACCACTGCCCTGCGGTTGCTCGCGGATCCCACCCGGGCGCGGATCGCGTCGATGATCCTCGACAGCCCGGACGGGCGCCAGCTCGTCGGCAAGATGGCCGAGGCGCTCGAGCTGCGCCAGCCCACCGTCAGCCATCACGTGCGCGCCCTCGCAGCGGAGGGCCTTCTGGTGCGCCAGCCGGAGGGGCGGACCGTCTGGTACTCGATCGCCCCGGATCAACTCGACCGGGTGAGCGATTACCTCCGCCTCCCGCCCGAGGACGCGCCCGTCGACGGCGATGTCCTCGAGCGGATCGTCGCGGACCTCTCGATCCGGTTCGCCGGCACCTTCTCTCCGGAGACCGTCGAACGCTACGTGCGCGAGAGCCGCGACCTCCTGGCGGAGCGTGCGCACCCGACCCGACTCCTGCCCTCGTTGACGTCACGCTTCGCCGCCGACCGCCTGGACGCGTTGCGCGCCTCCTCGGATCCCACTCGTGAGGGCGGCGCTCCAGAGGTGCTATTCGTATGCGTGCAGAACGCCGGCCGCTCCCAACTCGCCGCCGCGATCCTCCGCCACCTCGCCGGCGACCGAGTGCGTGTGCGCACCGCCGGCTCCGACCCGGCCGACGCGGTGCGCGCTGTCATCATCACGGCACTGGATGAGATTGGGGTGCCGGTCGGCGGGGAATACCCCAAGCCGCTGACCGACGAGGTGGTGCGCGCGTCCGACGTCGTGATCACAATGGGCTGCGGCGATGCCTGCCCGATCTACCCCGGCCGCAGCTACCTCGACTGGGACCTCGAAGACCCCGTGGGCCGGCCCCTGACGCGCGTGCGAGAGATCCGCGACGACATCGACGCGCGGGTGCGCGCCCTTCTCGCGACGCTTGAAGTGAACGCGGCGTGAACCTCGAGCGGGCCTGCTAGCCAAACCAATAGATGTGCGTCTATGGTTTGAGGTATCCGAGGAAGGAATACTCATGACCGAGAAGCCCACCGTCCTGTTCGTCTGCATCCACAACGCCGGGCGCTCCCAGATGGCCGCCGGATACATGCGCGCCCTGTCCGGCGGCTCCGTCGAGGTTCTCTCCGGCGGCTCCGAGCCCGGCGACCAGATCAACCCGATGGCGATCGCCGCGATGGCGGAGGAGGGCATCGACATCTCCCAGGCCGTCCCCACGCTGATGACCACCGATCAGGTGCGCGAGTCGGATGCCGTCATCACGATGGGCTGTGGCGACGTCTGCCCGATCTTCCCCGGCAAGCGATACGAGGACTGGGCGCTCACCGACCCCAAAGGCAAGTCGCTCGATGAGGTGCGTCCCATCCGCGACGACATCAAGGCCCGCGTCGAGGCGTTGCTCGCCGAGCTGCTGCCCGCGAAGGTCTGACGATGGTCGATTTCAGCGCCCGCCGGGAGATGCCCGGCCTCGTATACCCGGAGGCGTACCTGGCGCGGCTCGCCGACGAACTCAGCCAGAAGTTCACCGGAGTCTTCGCGGCCGAAACGGTCGAGAGGTACGTGCTCGAGTCGTACACGGGACTGCTGCGCACCTCGAAGGTCAAGGCGCACCTCGCCAGCCAGACTGCCCGCTTCGCGACCGACCGCCTTACCGCGCTCGCCCAAGCGAAGGGCGCGTACGCGCACGACGTGCCCGAGGTGCTCTTCATCTGCGAGCAGAATGCCGGCCGCTCCCAGATGGCGGCCGTCATCACCGCAGCCCTCGCTGGCGGCCGCGTCCACGTCCGCTCCGCCGGGTCCATGCCCGCCGCGGAACTGAACCCGTCCGTGGTCGAGGCGATCACCGAGCTCGGCCTCGACGTGGCCGAGGCGTTCCCCAAGCCCCTGACCGACGACGTGGTGCAGGCGGCGGACGTCGTCGTCACGATGGGCTGCGGCGACGCCTGCCCGATCTACCCCGGCAAGACCTACCAGGACTGGGACCTCACAGACCCGGCCGGTCTCCCGCTGGAAGAGGTCCGCACGATCCGCGACCAGATCACCACCAAGGTCGAGGCCATGCTCGCGACCCTCGGCGTCACCCCCGAAGGAGCCTCCGCATGAGCGGCATCGAGAACGTCGTCGTCGTCGGATCCGGCCCCGCCGGCTACACCGCCGCCATCTACCTCGCCCGCGCCGGCCTGAACCCGATCGTGCTCACCAGCGCCGTCGAAGCCGGCGGCGCCCTGGTCAACACCACCGAGGTCGAGAACTTCCCCGGCTTCCCCACCGGCATCATGGGCCCGGACCTGATGGAGAACATGCGCGCCCAGGCCGAACGCTTCGGCGCCCGCATCATCTACGACGACGCCACCGCACTTGGGCTCACCGGCCCGGTCAAGACCATCACCACCGGCTACGGCGACACCTACCAGGCGCACACCGTCGTCCTGGCAATGGGCTCCGCCTACCGCAAGCTCGGCATCCCCGGCGAGCAGCACCTCACCGGACACGGAGTGTCCTGGTGCGCGACCTGCGACGGGTTCTTCTTCAAGGGCCAGGACATCGCCGTCGTCGGCGGCGGCGACTCCGCTCTCGAGGAGGCAATGTTCCTCACCCGCTTCGCGGACAGCGTGACCCTCATCCACCGCCGCGACTTCCTGCGCGCGTCGAAGATCATGCAGGACCGCGCCCTCGCCAACCCCAAGATCCGCGTCCTCTGGGACACCGAGGTCACCGAAGCGGTCGGCACCGACCGGCTGACGGGGCTGCGCTTGCGGAACACCGTCACCGGTGAGGAGTCGGAGCTGGCCGCGACGGGCCTGTTCATCGCGATCGGCCACGACCCCCGCTCCGAGCTCGTCCTCGGCCAGGTCGACGTCGACGCCGACAACTACGTCCGCGTCTCCTCACCCACCACCGAGACGAACCTCCCCGGCGTCTTCGCCGCCGGGGACCTCGTGGACCACCGCTACCGCCAAGCGATCACCGCCGCCGGCACCGGCTGCGCAGCCTCCGCCGACGCCGAGCACTACCTCGCCGCCAACGGCCTCGCCAGCTACGCCCAGCAGGAGACCGCCGAACTGGACGACGCCCTCACTCGCTAGCCGGGGAATCCCTCCTTCCGCCTGTGCGCGGAGGGAGGGGGCGTCGTGGACGGTTAGCGTCAGACGCGAGTGAGCATCCCCGCGAGGGAATCGAGCGCGCCGGGGACGAGGGAGAAGTAGGCCCACGTGCCGCGCTTCTCGCGGTGCAGGATCCCGGCGTCCACGAGGATCTTTAAGTGGTGCGACACGGTCGGCTGACTCAGCCCGACCGGCTCGGTGAAGTCGCAGACACACACCTCACCGGATGCGCTGGACGCGACGATCGACACCAGGCGCAGCCTCGCCGGATCCGCCATCGCCTTCAGTGCCCGCGCCAGCAGTTCGGCGCCCTCGGCGCTCAGCGGCTCGCGCGTGAGCGGCGCGCAGCACGCGGCCGCCGCCGCGGTGAGAGTCAGCTCGATCGTCGCCATGCCTCCACCCTCCCATACATTGACAGTCATCGATATAGCGGGGCAGACTCGGTCCATTGATGACCGTCGATGTTGAGGAGTGCACCTGATGACCATGCTGCTGACCGTCCCGCCCCGCACCGACGAGCGCCGCCTCACCGGCCTGCCCGTCGCCGTCATCGGCGCAGGGCCCGTTGGTCTCGCCGCTGCCGCGCAGCTGCTCGAGCGCGGGCTCGATGTCATCGTCTACGAGGCTGGCGAGAGCGCCGGAGCCGCGGTGCAGCAGTGGGGCCACACCCGCCTGTTCTCCCCGTGGGAGTTCCTGGTCGATTCCGCTGCCGGGCGCCTGCTCGACGCCGCCGGCTGGGAGGCGCCCGCCTCGAAGAAACTGCCCACCGGGCACGATCTCGTCCGCGACTACCTCGCACCCCTCGCCGCGACCCCGCAGCTCGCCCCGGTCATCCGCTACCGCTCCCGCGTCACCGCCGTCTCTCGTGAGGGCATGGATCGCACCCGCTCCACCGGCCGCGCTGCGACCCCGTTCCTGCTGCGCCTGGACACTCCGGAGGGCGCCGTCGACGTCACCGCCCGCGCGGTCATCGACACCTCCGGCACCTACTCGACCCCCAACGCGCTTGCCTCCGCGGGCCTTGACCCAATCGGTGTCCTCGATGTCGCGGAGCACCTTAGTCACGCACTGCCGGACGTGCTCGGCGCCGAGCGTGCCCGGTTCGCCGGGAAGAGCGTCCTCGTCGTCGGCGCCGGCCACTCCGCGGCGAACACTCTGATCAAGCTCGCCCGTCTCGCCCGCGAGGAACCGGATACGAGGATCACGTGGGCGATTCGTGGCACGAGCCCGCTGCGCGTCCTCGGCTCGGGCGATGACGAACTCGAAGAGCGCGGCAAGCTCGGCGGCACCGTGCACCAGCTCGTCCGCGACGGCGCGATCACTCTCCTGGACCGCTTCGAAATCGACCGCCTCGAGAAGACCCCCTCCGGCGGTGTCACGGTGATGGGGCGGCGGCGGAAGGAGCGCGAGAGCGTGGAAGTCGATGTCGTGGTGCAGGCCACCGGGTTCCGGCCCGACCTCGACATGCTGCGCGAGATCCGCGTCTCCCTGGACGAGATCGTGGAAGCGCCCCGCGCTCTGGCGACGCTGATCGACCCGAACCTGCACTCCTGCGGCACCGTCGACCCCCACGGCGTCGCGGAACTCGCCCACCCCGAGCCGAACTTCTACATCGCGGGGATGAAGTCGTACGGCAGGGCGCCGACCTTCCTGCTCGTCACCGGCTACGAGCAGGTCCGCTCCATCGCGGACGAGCTCGCCGGCGATCACGCCGCCGCTCGGCGCGTGCAGCTCGTGCTCCCTGAAACCGGCGTCTGCTCCACCGACATCGGATCCGCCGGAGGAAGCTGCTGCGCATGACCGAGATCCGGGCGATGACCCCCGAGGACTGGGCGGCGGTCGAGACGATCTACCGGGACGGGATCACGACCGGGCACGCCACCTTCGAGGCCGAACCGCCCACGTGGGAGGCGTTCGACGCGGGCAAGCTCGACGTCGGGCGCCTGGTCGCCGTCGACGGGGAGCAGATCTTCGGCTGGGCTGCGTTGTCGAAGGGCTCGACCCGACCCGTCTACCGGGGTGTGGTCGAGCACTCCGTCTATATCGCCGCCGCCGCACGCGGCCGCGGCGTCGGTTCGATCCTGCTCGCCGCGCTCATCAGTGCAGCGGACGACGCAAACCTGTGGACGATCCAGTCGAGCATCTTCCCCGAGAACACCGCCAGTCTCACCCTCCACGATCGCGCGGGATTCCGGCGCGTGGGTATTCGGGAGCGCATCGCGCAGATGACGTACGGGCCGGAGGCTGGTCGGTGGCGCGACACGATCCTGATCGAGCGAAGGCGCCCGTGAGGCCGTGACTCGTTCAGGATCCGCGTGTATCGTGATCGTCACAACGGGCCGGTTCCCGGAACGTTGCCAGCCTAAGACCCCGCCTCGGTGGGGTCTTAGTTTTTAAGGCGTCCAGATCCAGTCGTGCGACGTCGACGCGGCGATCAGACCGCCCAGGCGCGCCATCGTCGCCGCGGACTTCGGGTGCGTCTTCGTCACCGTCTGCCGACGCCGGTGCAAGTAGATCGCGAGGTCGGCCGCCTGCACCCCGGCAGCGTTCCTCGAGGACGCGAACTGGATCGGAGAGGAAATCTGGTCAAGGCGGCTCGTCAGGTAGCCCGGCGTGCCCAGTGACCGGTAGCTCTCGAACTGCCGCCGGTGCTCCTCCTGCGTCGCGATCTCGTCGGCTACGACGATTACCTCCTCGGTATCGAAGGAGAAGACGTCACGGCGGTACTCATTCACCCGCTCGAGCAGGTGCTGCAACACGACCTTGTGCGGCTGCTCCGGGTACCGGTACCGGGCGTTCAGCCGCTTCACGTCCACGCCCCGGAACAGGTAGCGGACTTCGGCCTCCTGCGCGATGCGCAGCGCGGCCGCGTAGATGCCCGCCGCCTCACGATGCTTCCCCCGCAGAGGAGCCCACTCGCCGGCGCCGCCCATCAGCTCGTGCCCGTGGAACTCGACATCCGCCGGTACCCCGTGATCCGCGGCTATCTGCTCCCTGAGAGCGGCGTAGCCGTGCTCGAGCTGCTCCCACTTCTCCTGTGTCGTCACGGCAGCGCCGATGAAGTAGAAGTCCTGTGTGTAGGACTCGTCCACGTACGCGATCAGCATCCGGTCATCATGTCAGCGACCTCCGCCACCACCAGCGGCAGAACAACGCCGATGAGCCGCTTCGAACGGCTCGCAGACGTGAACACGTCGCGGGAGCACTGATGCTCGGGGTGCACGGAGCGCACCTGATCGATCTGTCGTCACTGGTGTTGTCCGCGGGCGCGGAAGATGCACTCGGTCGAGCAGAGCTCGTCCCGATCGGGGCACGCGGCGAGGTCGTGGTCGGCGCGGTCGAGGCGAGAGCGCAGCTCATCCAGTCGCGCACGCTTCTCGTCCAGCTGCCGGACTCGTTCCGCGAGGAGCGGGCGGAGCGCGTCCCGGACATCGGTGCAGGAGGTGGTTTCAAGGGCGCGCAGGTGCCGGCCGATGTCCTCGAGCGGGAGGCCGAGTTCCTTGCTGGACTCGATGAGGTCCAGGCGCGCCAGCACGTCCGCGTCGTAGTCGCGGTACCCGTTTCTACTACGGCCGGGGGTGATGAGTCCGATGGACTCGTAGTACCGCAGCGCCGTCGCGGAGACGCCGCTGCGCTTGCTGACGTCCGAGATCCGCACACGCCGACCCTACGGCGCGAACCCCCACTTGCGCTGGCAGGCCCACCAGCAGAACGGGCCCCGCCTGTCGAAGTCGACCGCGCAGCAGCTGTGGCGCCGGTTCCGCGACGCCCGCGCGACGGTCGACCGTCACCGCCGCGAGTACTTCTCGCAGCTCGACGACACCCACAAGGTCGCGCGCGACGCCAAGACGCGTCTCGTCGAGCGCGCCGAGGCCCTGGCCCCGCGCGGCGAGGACGGCATCGGCGCCTACCGCGACCTGCTCGACGCCTGGAAGGCTTCGGGCCGCGCCGGCCGCAAGGTCGACGATGCTCTGTGGGCACGTTTCAAAGCCGCCGGTGACGCCCTGTACGGCGCTCGCATCGAGCGGGAGTCCGCCGAGACCGAGGCCTCGAAAGAGAAGATCGAGCAGAAGAAGGTGCTCCTCGCCGAGGCGGCTCCGCTCGTCGACGAGAAGAACCTCGCCACCGCGCGACAGAAGCTCACCGCCATCCAGCGCCAGTGGGACGAGATCGGTCGCGTGTTCCCGCGCGACAAGGAGCGTGCCCTCGACGACGACCTGCGCAAGATCGAGCAGAGCGTGCGCACCCGCGAAGACGCCGACTGGAAGCGCAACGATCCCGAGCAGAAGGCGCGTGCCAACGACATGACGCGCCAGCTGTCCGACGCGATCGACAAGCTCGAGGCCGAGCTCGCCGACGCCACCGCGCGCGGCGACAAGCGCGCGGCGGCTCAGGCGTCCGAGGCCCTCGAAGCGCGACGGACCTGGCTGCGCGCCCTCGGCGGCTGAGCGGGTTCTCCACAGATCTCTACGGTCAACAGAAAGGGCGACACCCTCGCGTCACACTGACGGGATGGTGTCGCCCTTCCTGTTCTTCGCCGACGAGCGCATGGCCTGTGAGCAGCCTCGCTCTGTGTCGTCGTTTTCGCTGCGATCGGTGTCGGGTCAGGTGGTGCCGATGACGAGGGTGCTGCGGGCGGCCTCGACGACGTCGTTGGTGATGACGTCGAGCTCGTTGATCTTCAGGACGCGTTGGATCTGAGGGAGGAGGCGCTCAAGGAGCCGGAAGTTGCCGCGGGTGATGCGTTCGACGGCGGCGATGGCTTGCGCGTCGGTGAAGTCGTCGGGGTCGAGCGTCTTGCCGAGCTTGCGCCATTGACGTTCGAGGACGAAGAGCAGCTCGTCGTGGCCGAGCGGACGGTACTGGTGGGCGAAACCGAGGCGGCTGTAGAGCTGCGGGTAGTGGCTGAACTGCTTCTCGATGCCGGGCATGCCGATGAGGATCATCGCTATGCCGGTGCGGTCGTACTGGTCGCGGAGCCACTCGATCGCGTTGCCGGTGAGGCGTTCGGACTCGTCGATGATGATCAGCTCGAGCAGGGACGGGTTGGGGCCGTGTGCGTGGTCGAAGTGGCGACCCTGGAGCAGGAGGTGTTCCTCGATGCAGCGTTCGGTGCGGAGCATGTCGTGCCGGAGGTCGTCCTGCAGGGCGCGCATCGTGGCGGAGACCTCGGGCGTGTAGAAGACGGTGCGGGCTCGGTGGGCGGCGGCGTAGATCTTCGTGTCGTCTTCGCTGCGTGCGGCCCATCTGGCGATGAACGGGCCGATGCTGTCCCAGTGGGCGTAGCGGCGTGCGGAGAGGGTCTTGCCGACGCCAGCGGGGCCGAAGCAGACGCCGATGGTGTTCTGCTTCCGGACGGCGTCGGCGAACTCCGCGAACCGACGGTGTTCCTTCGTGATGATGAACTGGCTCGTCATGACCGGTCCTCCTCGTAGGTCATCAGTCGCGGTTGATCCGGTGCCGGTGCGGGTGCTGGTGGGGTGTGATCATCGGGTGTGGGGCGGACGATCGCGATGCGTTCGCGGATCTGCCCGCGCAGGGCTCTTCGTTGCGCGTTCCGGGCGGCCTGGATCTGCTTGAGACTGATGGTCTCGGTCTGATGCGCGGTACTGATCGCGGTGCACAGGAACGCGTCGCGGTGAAAGACACGGATCTCGGTGACGTCGCGGGGGTCGTACCGGACGCTGACGGTGCTGCCCACGAAGGGTGCGAGAGTGGTTGCGGTGTAGCGGAGCCCTTCGAAGTGGATGCCGTCTCGTTGCACGACACGCGTGGTCGGGACGGTGAGCAGGAACCCGTCGAGCTGCTCGAGGGAGTCCGGCATTCGTGGCAGCCACCCGTCTGCGATCCACGCTTCCAGTGGGCTCTTCCGGAGCTCGCGGTGGATGCGGGCGTTGTAGCGGCGGATGAACGTGTTGATGGCACTGTCGACACCGGCGAGATCCAGCGCCGGCGTCGGCGCCGGCGCCGAGGATCCGGGTGCGAGGTGGCCGGGGAGCGTTGGGAGCAGCTCGGTGTTGATGGTGCCGAAGAACCGCTCGATCTTCCCGCGGCCCTGGGGGCGAGCGACCTGCGAGTGGATGATGCGGAGGTGCAGCACGGCGGCGGTGTCGCCGATTCGGTGGCTGGTGAAGTCGGACCCGTGGTCTGTGTAGAGCACGTCTGGGATCCCGCAGACAGGCCAGTCCGGTTCCGGCTTGTGCCAGATCGCTTGCCGGAGCGCGAGCGCGGTGTTCGCGGCGGATGGGGCGCCGAGGAACACCATGTACCCGCAGACCGCGCGGGAGTAGTCGTCGAGGATCACCGTCAACCACGGCCATTCGGGCTTGCCGTCGGGTCCGACGATGAGCAGATCGAGCATCGTGTGGTCCGCCTGCCAGATCGCGTTGGGGCGATCCGCACGACGTCGGAGCAGCAGTTCGTGCTTGTCCCGATATGACGCGGGCCCCTCAAGCGCGAGCGTCACCATCCCGGGATCAAGCCCGTTCACGATCGACCGCACAACGGAGTACGACGGCGCTGAGAGACCTCGTTTGGTGCAGTAATTGTCGACCTGGCGGTGAATCGTGGCGATCGAAGGTCGTGGCTTGGTGAGTGCGAGCCCCTCAATCAGGCGCACCAGTTCCGGTGCCGTCCGTCGGGCGCCGTGATCGGTGCGGGTGCCGTCGGCGAGAGCCGGGTATCCGCCGGTTCGGTAGCGGGCCAACCAGCGTTGCAGGGTGCGCTCAGCGACGCCCGTGGTGCGGGCCAGGGTGGCGAGCGGGATGGCGTCCTCGACGTGCAGTCGAAGGATGCCCCACCGCTCGCTCGCGTCCATAGCCAGCTACATCGTTGGGGAAGGCTTGGTTCGTCGCGCCGCGACGGGCTCGGCGTGCTTCGCGAGTGCACGGTAGATGGTGGTGCGGCTAACGCCGAGCACGTCGCCGATCTGCGCGACGGTCATGTCCTGCTGTTCGTAGAGCCGGCGTGCGGTGCGCACCTGGTCCGCGGAGAGCCGAGATGGTCGGCCGCCGGTGCGGCCGCGGGCTCGAGCGGCGGCGAGGCCGGCGTTGGTGCGTTCCTTGATGAGGTCCCGTTCGAACTCCGCCAACGCGGCGAAGACGTGGAACACGAGCCGGCCGCCGGGCGAGGTGGTGTCGATGGTCTCCTGCAGGGACCGGAACCCGATGCCGCGCTCGGCGAGAGCGTGCAGCTGATCGATGAGGTGCCGGATGGACCGGCCGAGCCGGTCGAGTCGCCAGACGACGAGAGTGTCGCCGGGGCGGAGCTGGTCGAGGAGCTTGTCGAGCTCGGGCCGGTGTTGGAGCGACCCGGACATGGTGTCGACGAACACGCGGTAGCAGCCAGCGGCGTTGAGCGCGTCGATCTGCAGCGACGCGTCCTGGTCTGTGGTGGACACGCGCGCATACCCGAGAAGGTGACCCATGAAGAGAACGTAGCGAAACTCGACCAGGAGGGGTAGTGGCGGCACGTAGATTCTGGGACTGGGTTCCGCTACAAGACACGGCGCCTCGCACCCGGACTGAGCGCCGGTACGGATAGTTGTAGCGGAATCGTTCGTATTTGTTACGTCTGCCGCGCTCGCGCGGCGAGCCGGAGTGCTTGCACGGAACGGAGGTGTTGTTCCGATCGGTGGCGGCCGTTGGCGGGAGACGGATGTGGTGCTGCGATGACCGGAAGGAGTCGGGGGTGCTCGTCCAGGGTGAAGTGTCGCATGACGCCGTCGAGGGCAACGGCCCCGTACGTGACGATCGCAGTGAGAGCGGGGAGGGCCGCGAGCAGTGTGGCGAGGGCATGCCGCCCCTCGTCGATGTCCTCGAGTCGCACGCGGTCGGGCAGTTCCCATGGGACAAGGTTCCAGCGGACGTACTCGCCGCGTGCGAGTCCGGACTCGATACGGGCTGCTCGGAACGCGGCCGCGGTCGGGCCCGGGTTGTCCTCGCTGCAGATCGCTGCGTGCGCTGCGGCGATGGTCTGGGGGCCAGGCGACTGCATCAGGACCAGGACACGGCTGAATCTGCCGCCGGATCGTGGGTCGAAGCTCGGGACGAACCGTCGGCTGCCGTCGGGCGCGGTCCGCCACGTCTCCGCGAGACCGTTCAGCGATCGAACGTCAGCGAGTTCCTCGGGGGTACTCATGCCGGCTGTGGCGGTGCCAGCAGGGTGCCACGGATGACGGATCCGTGAAAGGTGCGAAGGGCAACGGTGATCCATGCGGCGACGAGGCCGGCGTAGTAGATGACGGCGAGGACGGCAACGACGGTCAGGCCTGAGTGCAGGGCGAGCCCGTTCAGGCCGGTGACGCAGGTCCCGACGGGGAACGTGAAGGACCACCAAGTCAGGCTGAACGGCAAGTGTTCGCGGGCAGTGCGGATGGTGATCGCGAGGGCGATGACGGTCCACAGCAGCGCGAAGCCGAGCATCGCGAACCCGTACACCAGCGCCACGACCAGCAGGGCATGCGCGGTACTCGCATCGACAACGGTGGGGGCGTTCGATGCGAGGAGGTTCACTGCGGTGATCGACTGTCCGACCGGCCCGAGGACGATCCACAGAGTCGGGACCATGCCGGCGGCCCCGACCTTGTGCTGCGCGAGACGGTTCCAGATCAGCGTGATCACGACCAGCGACGTGATGAGGCTGAGGCCGAAGAAGCCGTAGCAGGACCACAGCAGCGTCTCCCGCGCCTGCCCGGCGGGGGCGTACGGCAGCAGGAGCGCACCGGTGGAGGCGGACACCATCGGCGGGACGATCGGCATCAGCCAGCCGCCGAACGCGGAGTCGGGCTTGTTCTCGTGGCGGGTGAACGCCAGGTACGGCACGAGCACTGCCGTGAGCAGTCCTCCGATGGTGCCGATGGTCCACAGGACCCAGTCGATGGTGACGGCGGCGGGCAGGCCGACCCAGTCCTTGCCGAGCAGGAGTGTCCCGGCGCCGACGGTGAGGAACGCCATCGGTGGTGCGCCGTAGAAGTGCGAGATCACCGGGTTGAGCTGGTGCCCGGCTGCAGTGCTCCGGTAGCGGATCCAGTGCAGCACCGTCGCGGTCGTGAGGGCGACGAGGAGCACCGCGGCGATCGCCCACACGACCGTCGCCGCGAGGCGCAGCCCGGGGAACTGCAGCGGCAGTGACGCAGCTGCGACAGCGACGATCCCCGTGCCCATGATCGACGCGAACCAGTTCGGTGTGAGATTCGACACGATCAGGCCTGGCCGCTCCAGGTCACGGAACAACGCCGTCTGCGGCCGTTGGGGCAGCTGGCTACCGTTCGCGGGTGCAGGGTCCGTGCGGAGCGTTGTCATGGGCCAAGCCTGCGCGAATCCTGCCTCTGGCGGTACCCGGAACCTCTTGGCAGGGCACAATCAATGATTGTGGCACTACGGCGACTCACGGACCGAACCCTCGACCTCGACACACTCGACGTGCTCGCACGCGTCGCCGAGACCGGCTCCCTCTCCGCTGCCGCTGGAGCGCTCGGCGTCACGCAACAGGCAGTGTCTGCTCGGATCCGGGTCGCCGAGCGCATGGTCGGTCACTTGTTGGTGCACCGCTCGACCACGGGGTCGGTGCTGACCGAGACCGGCAGGCTCGTCGTCGGGCTGGCCGGACCGGTCCTCGACGCGTCTCGCCACCTCGAAGCAGGAGTGGCTGCGCTGCGGACTCCCACGGGTTCGCTCGTCGTCGCAGCGTCACAGACGATCGCGGAGCTGCTGCTGCCGGGCTGGCTGCTCGAATTCCGCCGCCGCGAACCCGACGTGCGGGTGCGCCTGATCGCGGGCAACTCCGCCGCGGTGACGGACCTCGTGCAGTCGGGTGGCGCGAACCTCGGGTTCACGGAGACCCCGGTGACGGCGGCAGGTGTGTCCGCGCAGGTGATCGCGGACGATGAGCTCGCGGTCGTCGTTGCGCCGGAACATCCCTGGGCTCGGTCGACCGGGATCACTGCGGAGGTCCTGGCGGCGACGGCTCTGCTCCTGCGGGAAGAAGGTTCCGGAACTCGCGCGACCCTCGCCGCATGGCTCAGGGAGGCCGGTTTGAGCATGTCGGTTCCGGCCGCGGTGCTGGAGACCACGAGCATCATCCGGGCGAACGCGCAGGCTGGAATTGCACCGGCGGTGATGAGCCTTCGCACGGTCGCCGCCGACATCAACGACGGGTCGCTGGTGCGGGTCCCGCTCGCTGGGCCGCCACTTGCCCGGCCGTTGCGGGCGATCTGGTCGGGAGAGCCTCAGCCAGCTGGTTCTGCTTTCCTGCGCGTCGCCCACGAGGTGACCGGTCGGGGTCAGCGCAGCCCGTAGGGCAGCTCCGGATTGTTCTCCGCGATCTCGGTGAGCCGGTTGTACTTGGCGACGCGTTCTCCGCGGGCGGGTGCGCCGGACTTGATCTGTCCGGTTCCGGTGCCGACGACGAGGTCCGCGATGAACGTGTCGGTGGTCTCGCCGGACCGGTGCGACACCATGCTCCGCATCCCGAGCGAGCGTGCGACGCCGATCGCGTCGAGGGTCTGGGAGACGGTGCCGATCTGGTTCGGCTTGATGAGCGCCGCGTTCGAGAGCCCGTCCTTCCCACCGTCGCGGATGCGCTGCGGATCGGTGACGTAGAGATCATCGCCGACGATCTGGAGCATGTCGCCGAGCGCGAACGACATCGCCTTCCAGCCGCCGTGGTCATCTTCGGAGAAGCCGTCTTCGATACTCCGGATCGGATACCGGCTGATGAGGTCGCGGTAGTAGTCGACCATGCCTGCGCGGTCGAGCCGGCGGTCCACGACCCGGTAGCTACCGTCACCGAGCGCGAACTCGTTCGCCGCCGGGTCGAGTGCGATCGCGACGGTGTCCACGCCGGGCTCGTAACCGGCGGCACTGATCGCGGCGACGAGGAGGTCGAGGGCCTCCTCGGGCGCGGCGATCGACGGGGCGAAGCCGCCTTCGTCCCCGAGACCGAGACTGCCGAACCGTTCCCGGACCAGTGCCGCCAGCGCGTGGTAGACGTCCGATCCGATCCGAACCGCGTCGGTCATGGTCTCGGCGTTCACCGGGGCGATCATGAACTCCTGGAAGTCGAGCGCGTTCGCTGCGTGCGCTCCGCCGTTGAGCACGTTGAAGTGCGGGACGGGCAGGCGGGGCGTGCTGCCGGTGACGTCTGCGATCCAACGCCAGAGCGGCAGCTCCGCTGCGGCGGCGAGAGCGCGTGCCATCGCGATCGAGGTCGCGACGACACTGTTCGCGCCGAGCCGGCGGTGGTTCGGGGTGCCGTCGAGGGCAGCGAGGGCGGCGTCGGCCTGCCCGATCGAGGTCCACGACTGGCCGGTGATCATCGGTGCGACGTCCGTCGTGATGAGGTGCAGTGCCTGGCTCACGTCGCGGCCGCCGTAGCTGCTGCCGCCGTCGCGAAGCTCGACAGCCTCATGCGCGCCAGTGGATGCGCCTGCGGGGGCGTCACCGGTGACGACGGTGCCGTCCTCGAGCTCGAGACGCACCTGGATCGTCGGGTAGCCGCGGGAGTCGAGGATCCGGGAGCCGTGCAGGCTGCTGATGGTGACGGGGCGGCTGGTGTGGGTCACGTACTCGCCCTGATGGTGGGTGGTGTGGTGGACGTTGCTGATGTAGTCGTTCACGGCGGTTGTCGCCTTTCGGGTTGGTCGTGCGGGTGTGGGCCGCGGGGAGGCGGAGGGACGACCTCCTGGCGATCACTGGGCGCCAGTTGCCTCCCCACGGCGGTTCAGGGCGCGCACTGGATGGTGTCGGGTGCGCGGGTGCCGGTCAGGGGTGCGGGGTGAACCGTTCCTGTGCGGCGCGGATGATGGCTTCGGCGTCGACACGGTTCGCCCACCCGTTGGTGGTGACGTGCTTGCCGTGCTCGATCTCCTTGTAGTGGGCGAAGAAGTGCTCGATCTCCGCCAGGACCGGCTCGGCGACGTCGGAGATGTCCTGGACGTGGTCGAAGCGGACGTCTCCGGCGGGGACGGTGAGGATCTTGTCATCGCCGCCGTTCTCGTCGACCATGCGGAGCATCCCGACCGGGCGGACGTCGATGACGACGCCGGGGAACGTGGGCCGGGGCAGCAGCACGAGCGCGTCGAGGGGGTCGCCGTCATCGCCGAGAGTGTCGTCGATCGAGCCGTAGTCCTGCGGGAACACCATGCTGGTGAACACCGCCCGGTCCAGGCGGATCCGTCCGGTGGCGTGGTCGACCTCGTACTTGTTGCCGCTGCCGCGGGGGATCTCGATCGTGATGTCGAAGTGCATGAGCTGTTCGTCTCCCAGTCGGATGGTCAAGTGAGGGTGCCGAGGGTGACGCCCCCGGCGGCTGCGGCGACGGAGACGACGAGCATTCCGAGCCCGTTCACGGCAGCCGCGGTGGTGCGGCCAGTGCGTGCGAGGCGGACGGTCTCGAAGCTGGCGGTGCTGAACGTGGTGTAGCCACCCATGAGCCCTGTTCCGAGCACCGCGACGGGGGTGGCGCCGAGGTGACCGGTGGCGCCGGTGATCAAGCCCAGCAGGAACGAGCCGGTGATGTTGATCGTCAGCGTCCCGACCGGGAGCCGGAACTGCCGACCCCGGTTGATCGCACCATCCACGAAGAACCGTGCGGCCGCGCCGACACCGCCAGCGACCGCGACGCTGAGGAAGGCCAGGGCGCTCATGATGTGGCCCCGTTCGGTCGGACCAAACCCGCGATCGCGAGGCCGCTACCGGTGGCGATCGCGCCGGCGAGGACCGTCAGGAGCGCGTACCCGGTGCCGGCCAACCCGCGGCCAGCGAGGAACAACACCGCGGTGCTGGTCGCGAGGGTGCTGTAGGTGGTGAACCCGCCGAGGACACCGGTTCCCAGAAGCAGGCGCAGTGTCCGGCGGCGACCCTCGTCAGGTCCGCGATGCGCGAGGTGTTCCAGCAGCACACCCAGTAGGAGCGCGCCGGCGATGTTGATCCAGAAGATCGCCCAGGACACCTCCTGCTGAGCGGGGAACGCGGTGCTGAGTCCGTCGCGTGCGGCGGTACCGATGGCGCCGCCGAGTGCGACGACACCGAGGTACCGCCACCGCGGATGCACTGGCCGGTCGATACGTTCCGGGTCGTTGGCGTCGATGTCTGGGTCGGGCGGGAGCTGCCCATCGGGCAGGTGCGTGTCCGTTCGGGAGGTCATGTTCCACCTTCCGCAGCGACCGCTGCCGCTGCTGCTCGTGCTGCCGGATGCAGGTACTCCCCACCCCGCGGACAGAACCCACCGTCGCCGTCGAACCGGTAGATCAGGGGTTCGCCCGTGGGGAGGTTCAGGTCCGCGAGCTCACCGTCAGTTAGGCCGTCCATGCAGGCACACAGTGCCCGCAGTGAGTTGCCGTGCGCGACGACGAGCACTGTCTGCCCGTCGCGGAGTGCCGGGGTGATGCTGTGCGACAGGACGGGTTGGACCCGGCGGATGACGTCGGAGAGTGTTTCGGTTCGACGAAGTGCCGCCCACGGCAGTCCACGAAGCGCCGGCGTCCGCCGGAGCGCCAGCCACGCGCGGATCGACATGCGTGGTGGCCGTCCCGTGCGGGTCCGACGAACAGCGAAGAACTGCTCCGCCCCCAACGCCGCTTGCGCATTCTGCTTGGACATGCCGGTGAGGGCGCCGTAGTTCCGCTCGTTCAACCGCCACGTCGACTCGATCGGCGCATCACGTCCGAGGACGTCGGTGACGAGCTCCGCCGTGTGGAGCGCCCGCTCGAGCGTCGACGTGAGCACGAGGTCCGGTCGGATGCCGGCATGCAGAAGTAGCAACCCAGCCCGATTCGCTTCGGCGCTGCCCTGTTCGGTCAGCGCGACGTCTCGCAAGCCGGTGAAGGTACCGGCAGCGTTCGCAGTGCTCTGTCCGTGGCGGAGCAGAACAAGCTGGCCGGTCACGGGGTGTCCCACGGCAGTGGGGCATCGAACCCGACCGGATCAACGGGCACTACGAGCACTGAACGGTGCTGCTGATGGGTCAGCCGTACCGCGACCGACCCCGTGAAGAACTCCGCGATTCGACCCGCTCCCGTCCTGGCCCCGACGACCAGCATCGCCGCGTCGCGGTCTTCGGCCACCTGCGACAGTGCCCGGCTCGGATCCCCGACACCCGGGACGAACGTGACGTCGACGCCGTAGGTCGTTGCGGCAGCACGTACTGCCGCCTTGTCACTGTCCGACAAGCCCTGCGGTGTCGTGTCAGCGGTGTCAGGGTCGATCGGTTCCACCATCACCGACCCGTCCGAGCGCGTACCGGCATCGAAGAGCGATGCATCCACGCTGACGCACACCAGCGTCGTACCGAAGCGCCGCGCGATAGACGACGCAACCTCGATGACCCCCGGAGCGAGGCCGGGCAGGACGCCGACGACGACCGGTCCGGAACCGATTGGTGCTGTCATGACACTCCCTACCTCAGGCGCGCAGAAGCGCGACCAGCTGAGATAGGGACTGTTGTCGACAACTGTCGAGGTTGGGTCCGGCAAGCCCCACTACCGGGTCCGAAGACACCACCATTATGCACCCGAACCCCAAGTCACGCGGGCCGTCTCGCGCACCCGCGACGTCCCGACACCGAAGGAAGCGATTCCGACGACACGGAGCGAAGCTGCCCACACCGAGAGCTATGCGTCGCAAGGTACGTCCGCAGTACAGTCAGCTCATGGCATCGATCGGATACGCCCGCGTCTCGACCAGGGACCAAAACCCGGATGCGCAGACCGACGCGCTCACGGCCGCCGGCTGCGAGAAGGTATTTGTGGAGCACGCCTCGGGAGTGCTCGCGAAGCGACCCGAGTTTGAGAAGGCTCTCGACTACCTGCGCGACGGCGACTCCCTCGTCGTGACGAAGCTGGACCGTCTCGGCCGATCAGTGCGGAACTTGAAAGAAGTGGCGGATGGTCTAGAGCTGCGCGGCGTGGGGTTGAAGGCGCTCTCGCAGGGCATCGATACGACGACTCCGGGCGGGCGGCTGTTCTTCCACATGCTCGCCGCGATCGCGGAGTTTGAGCACGACCTGATCGTGGAGCGAACCCACGACGGCCTCGCCGCCGCTCGGGCCCGCGGACGTAAGGGCGGTGGGCGCTTCAAGATGACGCCCACGAAGGCGAAGCAGGCGCGCGCGATGTACGACGAGAAGACCTACACGGTCCAGCAGATCGCAGACACCTTCGGCGTCTCCCGCGGCACCATCTACCGCCACCTGACCGAAGACCACTGACGCCGAGCTGCGCCACGGAGCGGCGTCAGAACGCCGCCACCGAGCGTAAACATCCACAGCCCTGCAGAACAAGCGTGACCGTTGAGGAGCCCGTCCCGGCGGCCGCGCCCACCATCAACGCGGACCAGGGGTCCGGTCGGCAGGTGAGACCTGGCGTCTCAGAACCATGGTTCTGAGACAACCCGCCGTGCGCACGCCGAGGGGCGTCTCTTGCCGCGGGAGGCGTTCTAGAAACTGTCTCTGCAACCGATTCGCATAATGCGACACAGAGCCAGCTTTTGAACACAGAGTCGCGCTACCCGGGGACGACATGGATGGCGAGCCCGAGATAATTGTTGTCCGCGGGGCCTATCTGCTTACCAAGACGGGTGCGGAGTACATCTCTGCGATCCGCGACGCCCGGGAACTGCACTGATCTGAGGCTTGCGCACTGCCGCCGCGCTGCTATGACGCCCGGCAAGCCGCGACCATCGCGCATTGCCCGCGTGGGGATCGTAGGCGTCCTTCAGGGATCTACGATCGGTTCACGCAAGCCCTATCCCTTGAAGCCAAGCGTCCGCAGCAGCACACCGAACGCCTCTCGGGGGGTGTCGCGAGGTTCCGTAGTCGTCGCGGACCAGTTGGAATCAATCGATCGACTCTTGCCTACCCACCCCTGCGGACGAACTGAGATTGAGCCGATCTCGTCGCCATTGGCCGCGGTGACCTTGTACTCACCGGTTGCTTCCACGAAGGTGGCGACGTAGGCGCCATCTCGGAGTCTAATTTCGAACCGTCGCCAGATCTCAAGCGCCTGGGGGTACTCGTGGACACTGAACTCAGCGATCCTCAAGCGACGCTTCTCAGCGACCCAGTCGCTGACTGCGCCATGGGCATCGAGCGTGCTGTGACTTCCATCGCGATGCAGCTTTATCCGGTTCGTCTGAGGGTCGACGTCGATATAGCTAGCCTCCGCCGAGGCGCCGCCCTCGCCTGCGACCTTTAGCCAGTCATCGAGCAGCTCGAAGAGGCGGCCCTCGTTGCCTGCGGCAATAGCAGTGACTCTAGTGGGGCTGTGCTCGATACTCATGGCCATGAGGCTAGCTGGCCGCGCCGTTCCGGCAGAAGGGGACTTCTGCACGCATAGGGATCCCTGCGACCTCTCGTGGACACGTTTAGCGTGCATGAAATCGACCCGCGACCGACGATAGTTTCGTCTCGTGACTCCATCATCTGGACCGACGCCAGCGGTACCGCTCACGGGCAGTGAGATCGCGATGCTCACAGAAGCGATGCGGGACCTCCAGATGTCCGTCGCTGAGTACTACGCCGACTCGGCTGGTGCGGGTGACCTGGGTCGGCGGATCCGCGGATTCTTGACAGCGACGCAGACTTTGAACGACCTCCTTGCGAACCAGATCGCGCAGGCGCCGGCATACTTGAGCCTCTTCGCGACCAACCGCCACCCGGCCGCAGGACTTATCGAGGGGGTCAAATTCGCTAGGAACATCCAGCAGCACGTCCTTCACATCGTGCGGCCGAGCGACAACATGACGCTGATTGGCGGCACGTTGGGGTTCCGCCTATACGCCGTGTGGGACGAGGTCCCGGCGAATGTCGTCGCTCGGCTTCGCCCGGGTACTCAAGCGCTCGAGCCGCACTACCAGGCGGAGCTTCAGGGGAAGGAGGTCACCGGGACCATGATCGCGGTCCTCCGCTTCTTCGCCGAGGTCGTGCCCCAAATCGTGCACCGGGACGTACGCGGAGAGTGGACGGGATTCCCTCTGCTGAGCCAGCCGGGCGTCAACTCCGCCATCCACCCCGAAGAACCTGAAGATCAGGCTCACGCGAGAGCGTGGATGGATGGTCGTCGCCCGGGCGGAGACTGCCGGGTCGTTTGCGGCCAAGTCACGGTCAACGACGTGCCGTATGTGTACGGTCATACGTTCGTCGGACGACTGTCCTTCGCACCGTTCGTCGAGACCGTCGAGCAGGCGAACTTCGACATCAGTCTCGGCTATGCATATCTCGAAGGGAATCTCGCCGCGAACTTTGACGATGTCACCGACCGGTTCGACAACGTCCACCAGGGCGCGGTACTGCAAAGTCGAGGCGACGTCTCAAGCTGGGCGACCCAGATGGCCTCTATCCCCGGCCGCGCCGACTGGACTGCGCCAGGAGTCCTCGCTGAGTCCTGGGAGCAGGTCGTCAAGATGGAGATCGACACGCGGATTCCAGGATTCAGCTTTGGTCCGAGACGCGCGCGGCGTCTCAACGCGCTCGTGCCGCCTCGCTGATGCGGTTCACTGACTAATAATGCGGGGAGCCCGGTCGCCTCTCGGCGCGGACTCGGCGGGCATACTGAGGCTTCCGGACGTGCCTAGAACGACCCGGGTACGAGCCCCATGATCAATCTGTCCCCTCGGGTCGTCGAGCGTTGCAGATCGGCGTAGCCCGGATCGAGGAAGATGGTGTCTCGAGATGGATCGAAGTGAGGCTGGCGCGCTGTGATTGCAACTACGCCGTTGGTGGTCGCCTGTGATGAATCCGGTAACGACGGCGAAAACCTGCTCTCGGGGGGGTCTACGGTCTTCGCCCACGCCAGCGTGACCTTGTTGCCAGACGAAGCTGCCGCGCTGATGGAAGAGGTCCGTGCGCGCACGCGCAGCCAGGCCACGGAGTTGAAATCGAAGACGATCCTTCAGCCCCAGCACCTCGTCACGGCCAAGTGGCTGCTCTCGCATCCTTCGATCGACGGGAACGCGTCTGTGCACCTCACCCACAAAAAGTACTTCGTCGTTTCGAAGCTGTTCGACTCGACGGCGGAAGAACTCGCGCATGAGCTCGGGTACGACATTTACGAGACAGGGGTCGCCCTTGCCGGAGCGAATCTGCTCTTCTTCGTTGCGCCCCGGAGCTATGGGACCGCATGGGACATGCTCCTGATGACCTTCCAGCACTTCATGCGAGCGAAGGACGCAGACCAGGCGCAGCAGCTATTGGCACGCTTGATAGGAAGCACTGTGAAGCTGTTATCCGATGAGAATGCGGTTGCACGAGATGTCCTGGGTACGGTGTTCGCTGGATTCAGCCATCTTGGGTCACTGTCAAGGCTCCAACTCGGTGACGGCCTTGAGGAACGGCTTCGCACTATGGATCCGCTCATCTCCGCAGTCGGGGCGGCGGTGCACTTCTGGGCGTCCATCTCAGGCAAGCCCATTGAGCTGATTCACGATGCCGCGAAGGAATTGACCCCGGTGAAGATCGAGTGGGCGAAGCGGTCACTCGCCCGCCCGGAGGACATTGCCCCTTCGCGACAAGGATTGGCTAGCGAGCTGACTGATGTTCGGCTGGTCGACTCGAAGGAGGATCCGCGTGTCCAAGTCGCTGATCTGCTCGCTGGCATCGGTCGCATCGTCGGAGAATCGATCGTCAACGAGCAACAGCATCCGCTGGGTCCTAGCCTGCTCCCGATGGCCAGCGGAGCCAGTCTGTGGCCAATACCGGAGAATATGAACGTCGAGAATGCCCGTCAGGCGATGCTCTCGCAGTTCTAGCGCGACTCGGTGATCGCCATGCCCAATGCGGCCGCCCACTCCCGGCGGCGACGGGCACCATCGCGCACTGCCGCAGGAGGATCCGATGCCAGCAGATTGGTTGACGTTGACCTTGCTGCTCGCTGCGCTTTCCCAAAAACCCGGCTGCTTGACTGACGCGCCCACGCTGACCTAATCGGAGCGCCGCCATCGGTCCCTTGTATCGATGACGTGCGCAGTCGGGTGAGCATATTCACCGGTCCCGAAGCCGATGTCCGCGAGGCGAGAGCTGGTGACGCGGAGAGCGACGCTGACATCGTCGGGCACCTTGTAGTTCTCGAGTACGACTTCTGGCGCCGTTGTAGTCGTGTCGAATCGCCATGGACCCCACATGAGTGAAATCTTCAGCGGGTCGGCAGTCACTTGAGTCGGTGAGACCGAGACCCACACCACGCCCGCCCATGAGGCTGGCCATCTGTGCCCGGCCTCCCGCACCTCTCGAAGAAACGAATACTGCGGAGGCTTACGGCGAGCGCGTTGAGCCTCATAAAGATCCACGAGTTCGGTGCCGGTGCCGAGGGCGGCATCCAAACTCCTCAAATCAGGAAGCGTCGCGTGCGCGAGTCCCATCTCCATGCGCTGGAGGGATGACTTCGTCACCGGAACCAACCTCGATACGGCCTCGAGTGACAACCCGGCCTGTGAACGCGCGGCACGGATCGCGCGACCTATCATCACTCGATCGTCCACGAGCTCCCCCACCTCTGCCGACTCAGATTCGACCCAACCTGTCGCGCAGATCTTCATCATTCCCGATCTGACTCGCATCCTGGAACTGGATGGTGACGGCGGGTTGCCATTCGCACCGAAGGAGTGGCGTATGAGCACGAACACATCGCCGCGGCGTACGATCGCCGCGGCGCTGGCCGTAGCCTCGATTGTTACCGCGATGCAGATGGGAACGACGTCAGCACACGCAAGTTCCGAGCGGTTTGAGGTCGGCTGGACCCATATCGGCATCTATCCCCGCTCCACACCAGAATTGTTGGAGTCAAACCGTGTTGGAGGAGCGCTTCCAGACGGCTATGGGGTCGAAGTAGCTTGCGAGACAACCGGAGCCACAGTCAAAAGCGACGCCGGAACGTCGAACGTGTGGGAGAGGTTGACGGATGGAACTTATATCCCCAACGTGTTCGTGAAGACAGGACACGACGGGTTCACGCCTGGAGTGCCGCGTTGCTCGACGCCCACAACGCCAGCGTCGGCTGAGGTTCGGAAGGCCATCACCGCCGACTACTTCCTGCCCAATCAGGATGTGCCCAATTCCCTGCTGAACTACTACTTCTCGGCGGCGGGCGGCACAGTCGAGGTCGATTTCGCGTTCTACGCGTCTGACCCACGCCTTATGGCGTGGGCCAAGCAGCTCAAGATTGATGGCATCGGTAAGCAGTACCTGGCGACCGCGGCGGACGGAGACGTCTACTGGGCGAGCGGAGCGTTCTCCGTTGCCCGCACATCTGAACACTGCTGGGCAGTAAAGGACAACTACGACTTCAATCCAGATAAGCCCACAAACATACCCTTCATCGGCAACTGGGGGATGCAGTTCTTCGGCAATGCGAAAGAGTTCACTGTTCGCTCGTCAGGCTGCCTCTTCGATTAGCGTCAAGCGCACCGCAGCCTGGCACTTGCCGTATTCGTGCAGATGCCGGGCTGCGACTCGCCGCGTCCGGCCCCCGACTACGTCGACCGTTCCCAGCGTTGGCTGCCCAGGCGGGAAGACAGCCATAAGCGCAGAGGACGTCGCAAGGTCGAACGCACGTACAGCAGGGCGAACGCGCTGATCAGGCACGTGGTTGGCCTTCCGTGCCTGATCGAGGACGAATAGCGCGACGCCATGGTGTCGAAATGCGCCTCGAAAGCACGCTACGCCGACCCAGCGGTCAGCGAACGCATCGGCCCCTTGAACGCGCGATGCCCGCACAGGGATCCCCCAGCGGTCGTCGACCACGCGGCAAGCGTTGCGTCGCTAGATCGGTTCGATAAGTGTGGGGTCGGTGGGGTCGGCGGTGCGGGTGTTGTTGACTTTGCGGTCAACGTCGTAGCTGGTGATCGTCCCGGCGACGCGATCGGATTCCACGGTGAGCAACTGGATCATGTCCTGTTTCCCGGCGTCGTCGAGCCTGTCGGGCCACAGGTATTTGTCCCACACATCGTGCTCGAGGAACACCGGCATCCGGTCGTGGATCTCCCCCGACGCATCCCGTGCGGGACGGGTGATGATCGACGCTGACACCTCCCACTCGTCGTCCACCTTGCGCGCGGTGTAGATGCCCGCGGCCGCGAGGAGCACCCCGTCAGCGGAGTGCAGGAAGTGAGGCTGCTTCTTGCCGGCGGTGCCGGTCCATTCGAAGTACCCACGCATCGGGAACAACGCCCGAGAGGACGCGAACGCGCCCTTCCAGAGCCCGTTGGTTGCAACGGTCTCAATCCTGGTGTTGAAGTTCGGGCGTTTGGAGTCCTTCATGAACGCCGGATGGAAATTCCACACCGCGGCGTCCACAGTTCGTTGGAACTCCCCCGTCTGCGGGTTGGCACGCTCCCTCACGATCGGGACCACCTGGGTCGGCGCGATCGAGTACCGCGGGGTCCAATCCTGCGCATTACCGCCCGCGGCGACGAACTCGCTGATGAGCGTGTCGACTTTGTCGGCGGAGAGAATTATTGATGGGGGAAGTATTCGTCAGTCCCGCAGGGCTGGGTAGCTTGACCAGATTCCGCCGGCGCGACCCCTGCGCTGCTCGGCGGTGTGGAGTGTGACGCCGAGTGTGTCGGCGACGATGGAGGCCGGCAATTGGCGGGCGAGGAGGTCCAGTTGGGTCTCTCGAGCGTGGCGAGAGTGGATGCCGTTGTCGGTGAGGCGGAGTCGTGCGTATGCGGCGCTGAGGTGCTGGCCAGGCATGATTCCCTCGAACAGCCATC
Source organism: Microbacterium sp. AG1240 (assembly GCF_003635115.1). Classification (GTDB taxonomy): domain Bacteria; phylum Actinomycetota; class Actinomycetes; order Actinomycetales; family Microbacteriaceae; genus Microbacterium. Next base: position 1,423,926 of record NZ_RBXJ01000001.1, on the reverse strand, counting down.
TCGAGGTGCCGGTCGCAAACCCCCGCCGCGCGGGGGCCGCAAGATGCTGCCGCACCAAGTCGGCGACGGGCTCGGGGAGTTGTACGGGGGTGGGTCCGAAAGCGACCATCAGGCTGTTCCCGCGGGTCTGCAGGTCGTCTCGGGTGAGGCGAACGGAATGATCGAGCGGTTGCGCGTAGATGAGGGCGAAGAGTCCGATGATGCGGACGGGAAGCTCGACAGTATCGGTGCGGAGAAGCTGGTGAGTGTCTTCCCAAAGCTCACCCTCGCTGTATGTCGAGGGCGCTGCGCGGACGGGTTGGGAATGGGTTACCAGGTCATCGGCAAGGTGTGACCGTGCGGCCCAGCCGATGAATTGATTAATGGTGACGCGCGCCTTCACGCGCGCCATGTAGTAGTCGAGGGTGGACTGGTCGAGATCCGTGAGGGCCAGGTCCTGCTCACTGACCCAATCGAGGAACCTCGCCCTGACTAGTGTTGCGCTGCGCTGCGTGGTGAAGACGCCGGTGGTGATGTCGACGCCCTGGTCTCGATAGCGGCGGTGCAGTTGCGGTAGCACTTCCCATCGGTGGAACCGGCGGAGCACTGGAGCGTGCTTGGTCGGGAGTTGCGCGGCGGCGGTGTCGACGAAGATGTTGAGCTCGTGGAGGAGTACGGGGATCGGTGGGAGTGTGCCGGCATCAATGAGGAGTCGCCGGAAGTAGCGGGTACGTGGTCCGGGCTCTAGCTGGTCGATGGTCAAGTGAGAGATTGGCAGCGTGTTGGTGGCCATTCCGCGCAGGGTCCGAGCGATCGGTTCGCGCCGTAGCCAGCGAACGATCGAGCGTGGATCCATCGGTGCGGCGGTGAGGTAGGAACGCAAGAGCGCGAGCGGCGGCAGGGTGGAACCGTGATTGTCGAGGAGTTCCTGGAGGCGTTGGTCTAGGCGGCAGTGACCGCAGTGTGTGCCGGTGAGGAATTGTTCGCTGCCGCGGCTACGGCAGGCGAATCGGCGGGGTTGACCAGCGCAGCTTGCGCAAGTGATCTGTCCCTTGTCGTCGATGAAGGCAAGGACCCGAATCTCGGTGCAGGACGGGCAAGGCTTCGGGTTGCGACGGAGTGAGCTGTAGCAGGTGTTGCAGATCTGTCCGCCGAGGAGCAGGTAGCGGCCGGTCGCTGTCTGCCCGCAGCGGGTGCACGTGTGTGGCGTGGCGGGCATGGTCAGCGGTTTGGTGTGTCGGGGCGATGGAGCCGGGCGCGGACGGGTGGGAGATCTCCGATGGAGATGTCGCGTCGGCTTCCCTGCCCGCCCGCTTCGGCTTGGGTGCTCGTGTGCTGGGCCTTGACGGTGATGAGTTCGCTGGGTCCGCAGTCGAAAATCTGGCAGAGGGCGGCGAGCACCTCGATGTTCAGCCGCTCTGGGGTTCGGGTGACCAGGCGGAAGACTTGCTCTCGCGAGAGTTGGACGTCGTGATCTCGAAGGGGCTGGATGAGGTCGGTGGTTTGGAACATGCCGGCGTCGGCCATGAGGGCGCGGAGGTTCCAGCGCACGGGACTGTTCTGATTAGCGGCCATCGGTATCTCCGTAGATGTGTGAGAGGGCGCGGGCAAGTGCGCGGTTCTTGAAGTCGTCGCCGACCGAGGTGTAGATCGCGGTGGTGGATGCGTAGGCGTGGCCGACTTGGTCTTGGACGAATTTCTCGCTATAGCCCCACTCGATCAGGTTGGTCACGTAGGTGTGCCGCAGAGCGTGTGGGGTGAGTTCGCTGGGGAGTCCGATTTGATCGCGGAGGTCCGCGAATCGCATGTTTAGGTAGCGGGTGCTGACCCTGGTATGCCGCTCCGTGGGCCATAGGGCATCGGTGTGCCATTCGTTGAGAAGTCGGGGACGAGCGAGATCGACCCATTGCGTCAGCCCGTCAACGACCCACCCGGTTTCCGGGACGGTCAGGACGGTGCGCCGCTTCGGACCGGTCCCCCGCGTGCCTTTACCGTGCCGGACGTAAAGTGCGCCGTAGCTACCGAACTGCGGTGCGCCCGGATTGGACCGTAGGTCGGCGATGTCGAGCCCGACCGTCTCAGCGCGGCGCAGCCCGAATGCGTAGATGGTCTTGAAAAGCTGCGAGTCCCTGAGCGCGTTGAGTGCGCCCTTCCGTCGGGTGCGGACGATTGCGTCCACGCGGCTGTCGGCGGCGTCGAAGAACTGTTCCAGTTCGTCCGTCGTCAGAGCCCGCCTGGCCGGGCGTCCTTCGAAGTCGAGCAGGTGCGCGATGGTGTTCCAATCGTGGCAGATCTGCTGAGGCACGGCTCCGAACCTGTTCGAGCACTCTGCTGGCCAGCCGTAGCGGGTGTCGGTGACGAACTCGCAGAACAATCGGATGGTCAGTTGGTAGCTGCGAACGGTGGACCGTGTCAGTGGAGCGGCGCCAGACCTAGCCTGGGTCGTAAAGTCTTCCAAATCGCCCGGTCTCCACCGCCACGGGTAGTCCTCACAGAACGACTGAAATCGGCGGATGAACTGTTGCCGCCGCTCAATCGTGGTCGGCTGTAGTCCACGGCTGGTCTGCTGGTCACCCCATCGCGCCACCATCGCATTGAAGACGAACCGTTCTTCGTCCAGCGCCACCACATTCGTCGCGAGGGCGATAAGTGAGGGCGGATGCATGGTTTTGTGTGGCACACCTATATGTTGCAGCTAACGCATCATCGTTGCAATAGATTGGACGCCGCTATTTGAGGAACGAGAGCGCCGGACCTGCGACGAGAGCTTGTGGCCGATTGTCCAACAGGTCATTGGACAATCGGCCGCTGCGCAAGCGGATCGTCATACGAAACATCAAGCAAAGGTTTGGTGAACGCCCGCTTTGCGCACGTCGCATTCGGGCGGAATACCAGACACGGAACCGCGGTTGATACCCTAGGGGGGTATGGTATCCGAGATGAACGGTTACGACGCGAGCAAAGACGATCTGCAGCAGCGACTTCGACGTATCGAGGGGCAGGTGCGCGGGATCGCGCGGATGGTCGATGAAGACAAGTACTGCATTGACATCCTCACGCAGGTGTCCGCGGCGACGCGGGCGTTGGAGACGGTTGCACTGTCACTGCTGGGCGATCATCTTCGTCACTGTGTCGCGGAGGCCAGCGCTGAAGGCGGCCAAGTTGCGGCCGAGAAAATTCGAGAAGCCAACGACGCGATCGCGCGTCTGGTCCGTTCCTGACAAACACCATCTATCACCTTGGAGGACACTATGACTGACCGCATCGACCTCGGCCTGAAAGACGCCGTTACCGCTGGTTGCGCGTGTTGCGCTGCGCCTGCTTCCACCGCTACCGAGATCCCTGCCGCTGGGAACGCCGCGGTGACGGAGGAGATCCTGGTGTCGGGGATGACGTGCTCGCACTGTGTGTCCAGCGTTACTGAGGAACTGTCGGGCATCGACGGTGTGCAGAACGTGACCGTGGACCTGCACGCCGGCGGCACATCCCGCGTCACCATTCACAGCACCAGCGCGCTTGACCCCGCACAGGTGAAAGCAGCCGTTGACGAGGCCGGGTACGCCCTGGCTGACAGCCCGGTCTAAACACTTCGCACGCACGCAACGAAGGAGGCTCTGATGAGCCAGCACGATCACAGCCCGCACCCCACGGACCACAGCAGACGCGCTGCCGCGACCGCCACGGAGCACGACCACGCGGCGATGGGCCATGCCGGTCACAGCGACGAGCGGGCACCGGCTGCGGGACACTCCGCGCACGGTCACGCCGACCATGGCGGGCATGCCGGTCACGGCGACCACGTAGCCCGGTTCCGAAGGCTGTTCTGGATCATGCTGGTTCTCGCGGTTCCGGTGATCGGGTTCTCGACGATGTTCTCGATGATCATCGGCTACCCCCTGCCGGACGCCGCATGGGTGGGGTGGGTGTCCCCGGTTCTCGGCACGGTCATGTATGTGTGGGGTGGCGCCCCGTTCCTCACGGGTGCCGTCAGCGAGCTCCGCGCCCGTAAGCCGGGGATGATGCTGCTGATCGCCCTGGCGATCACGGTGGCGTTCGTCGCGTCCTGGGGTGCGAGTCTCGGGCTACTGGATCACGAGCTGGACTTCTGGTGGGAGTTAGCGCTGCTGATCGTCATCATGCTGCTCGGGCACTGGATAGAGATGCGCTCCCTAGCCCAGACCACCTCCGCGCTGGACTCTCTCGCTGCGCTCCTGCCGGACGAGGCGGAGAAGGTTGACGGTGACACCACCGTGACTGTCGCCCCAGCTGATCTGCTGGTGGGGGATGTGGTGGTCGTTCGCCCCGGTGGGCGGGTGCCCGCGGATGGTCGGATCGTGCAGGGTTCGGCGAGCATGGACGAGTCCATGATCACTGGCGAGTCCCGCCCGGTGCGCCGCTCCGATGGAGATCAGGTGATCGCCGGGACAGTCGCCACCGATTCCGGTGTGCGGGTGGAAGTCACTGCGGTCGGTGCGGATACCGCCCTCGCCGGCATTCAGAAGCTGGTCACCGACGCGCAGAATTCGTCCTCGCGTGCGCAGCGGCTCGCGGACCGCGCCGCCGGGTGGCTGTTCTGGTTCGCTCTGGGTGCGGCCGCGATCACCGCGATTGTCTGGACCCTGCTGGGCTTTCCGGACGATGCCGTGGTTCGCACGATCACGGTGCTGGTGATCGCCTGCCCGCACGCGCTGGGGTTGGCGATCCCGCTGGTGGTGTCGATCGCCACCGAGCGGGCGGCGCGCGCCGGGGTGCTGGTGAAGGACCGGTTGGCGTTGGAGAGTATGCGCACCGTCGATGCGGTCTTGTTCGACAAGACCGGCACCCTCACCAAGGGCACCCCCGCCGTCACCGCCATCAACCCGACTGGCGGTATCGACGCCGACGAGCTGCTCGCTCTCGCCGCCGCTGCGGAAGCGGACTCCGAACACCCCCTCGCCCGGGCGATCGTAAACGCGGCGAAGCAAAAGCAGCTCACCGTGCCGGGCTCAACCGACTTCGAGTCCTCGCCGGCGGTTGGCGTGCGGGCGCTGGTGGGCGGGCGGACCGTGCAGGTGGGTGGCCCGTACTTGCTCGAGCAAGAGCGCGCGAGCGAGTTGCCTGTTGCTGACGAGTGGCGTGCCGAGGGTGCGATCATTTTGCACGTCCTCGTTGACGGGACGGTTGCGGGTGCGCTGCGGCTCGCTGATGAGATCCGCCCGGAGTCGCGTGCCGCGGTCGCCGCGTTGCGGGAGCGGGGTGTGCAGGTGGTGATGATCACCGGTGATGCCGAAGCGGTTGCAGCGTCCGTGGCCGGCGAGCTCGGCATCGACCGGTTCTTCGCCGGGGTCCGCCCGGAGGACAAGGCCTCGAAGGTGAAGCAGCTGCAGAGCGAAGGTCGGAAGGTCGCGATGGTCGGCGACGGTGTGAACGATGCCCCCGCCCTCGCCCAGGCCGACGTCGGGATCGCGATCGGCGCCGGCACCGATGTCGCGATCGCCTCCGCCGGTGTCATTCTCGCCAGCGACGACCCCCGGTCAGTGGTGTCGGTGATCGAACTGTCCCGGGCCAGCTACCGGAAGATGAAGCAGAACCTTTGGTGGGCAGCCGGCTACAACCTCCTCTCCGTACCGCTGGCCGCCGGGGTGCTCGCCCCGATCGGGTTCGTGCTGCCCATGTCGGTGGGCGCGATACTGATGTCACTGTCCACGATCGTGGTCGCCCTCAACGCGCAGCTGCTGCGACGCCTGGACCTTAGCCCGGACGCGATTATCGGTCGCCGCTGACCGAGGTGACGTACCGTAGAAAGGAGAGGGAGGTGACATGTCGCTGATCGCACTCACCGAGCACCTGCGTGCCGGCCGCTCGATGGCCCGCACGCTGCTGCTGCTGATTGCTCTGACCGGCGCTGTCATCATCGGCCTGCTGGCCATGCACTCCCTCAACACCCACGCCACCGCCGAATCTGGTCACCACACCACGATGACCAAAGACGCGGCCGGGGTTAGCGTGACGGGAGACGCCCACGCCGCCACCACCGTGTCGGCTGAGGAGTCGTGCGCTGACTGCGGCACGAGCCATTCCGGCATGCTCGCGATGGCGTGCGTGCTCGCGCTGCTGGCCACTGTGCTGCTTGTGGCACGCGCCCGCGGCGGGCAGCAATGGTTGGCGCTTCTTCCTCGCCCTGGGCCGGCTGCCCTTCCGCCTCCTGGTGGCCCCGGCCTGCACCCGCCCTCTCTGACAGTTCTCTGCATTAGCCGTACGTGATGCGGTGGAGCCCGCGGCAACTTTGCCGGGCTCCTCTGCCATACGCCTGGTCGACCCGACCAGCGTCCTTTCACGTACCCCTTTTGGAGAACCCTGATGAAAATTCGTACCGCGGCGACCGCCGCACTGGCCCTGGCCACCGCCCTCACTCTCGCTGGCTGCGCGGGCAGCAGCGGGTCCGGCACCGAGTCCATGCCAGGAATGGACCACGGCAGCAGCTCTTCACCGTCCGCAGGGATGGCGGACTTCAACGACGCGGATGTGATGTTCGCGCAGATGATGATCCCGCACCACCAGCAAGCCGTCGAGATGGCCGACATGATCCTCGGCAAAGACGGCATCGACGAGAGCGTCCTCACCCTGGCCGAAGAGATCAAAGCTGCCCAGCAGCCCGAGATCGAGCAGCTGCAGGGATGGCTGGAAGAGTGGGGCGCGGACAGCGACACTGACTCCATGGACGGCATGGACCACGGCGGCGGCATGATGAGCGACGAGGACATGCAATCCCTCGACGCTGCGACCGGCGCTGACGCGTCCCGGCTGTTCCTCGAGCAGATGACGATGCACCACGAAGGTGCCATCACAATGGCGCAAGACGAAGTCGACAACGGCCAGAACGCAGATGCCGTCGCGTTGGCGCAGACGATCGTCGAGACGCAGACCGCGGAGATCGCCACCATGCAGGAGTTGCTCGCACAGCTCTGACCGCACCCTCGGTGAGGGGCGCCCATCGCGGGTGTCCCTCACCCCGGACTCGAAAGGGTGCGTATGCGCATTCACCTGCGCGCGACAGCAAGCCTTGTCGCGCTTTTCACTCTGTCTCTCACCGGCTGCACTGCGCCCGCGCCGCCTTCCACCGGCACCGACCATGCAGACGTGAAGCCCCACGTGCACGCCATCGTGCCCGCCCCCGGCGGCGACGGGTTTCTACTCGGCACGCACGACGGCCTCTACACCGCCACCGCGGAGGGTCAGCTCGGTGCCCGCGTCGGACGGGATGATCTGGACGCGATGGGTCTCACCGCGGTCGGTGGGGAGCTCATCGCCTCCGGCCACCCCGGTGCTCGCACCCCCACGGAGCTGGGCGAAGGCAATCTGGGCATCATCCGCAGCCCAGACGGCGGCGTCACCTGGGAGCCGGTCGCGTTCACCGGCGAGAAGGACTTCCACGCACTGGCGGCCGGACCTGACGGGACCCTTTATGGGCAGGCGACGGATAACAACGTGCTGCTGACGAGCACGGACCTCGGCACCACCTGGACTCCTACCGGCGCCGGTCTCCTCGTGTTCGGTCTTGCCGTCGACGCGACGGGGCGCATCGTGGCCAGCACGCAGCAAGGACCGCAGGCCAGTACGGACGGGGGCAGATCGTTCGTTCCGCTGCCCGATGCGCCCACCTTGTACCCGATCGCTTCCTCCCCTGACAACCAGCGACTGATCGGCGTCGACAACGACGGCACCATTTGGATCAGCACTGCCGGCGCGACCCAATGGGTGAACGTCGGAACCGTACATCGAGCCGCGCAGGCAATCACCGTCACCGATACCGGCGACATCCTCGTCGTCGACGACAGCGGACTCACCCTGCTGCCCGGATAACACCCCACCCGAAAGACTCCACCATTGCGTACCCCCACACCCACCATCGCCCAGACCGGCACGGCCTCACAGCCCGAACCCTTCTTGACGCGACGCCAAGCCCGCGTTCGAACCCAGACATCCACCGAAACGCGTGCGACCATGCACCTGCGCCCCGATGAGTGGCCGGTAGACCCGTTCGATGACGCGGCACGCCTGTTTTCCTTCACACCGAAAGCGCCTACCGAACCCGAGCCGCCCGCATCTGCACCGCCGTCCAAACTCAGCCAGCAGCCGGCCGGAACCCGGAAGGGCGCCGCGCACTCTCGCACCCGGGCCGTGTTCTTCTCCGCACACGTGTTGGGGCTCGTGGCCCTGATGACCGTCGGGATGACCGTCGACGCCGAAGCGCTCCCCCACGAACACGTCACCCCGACGAGCATCACCGATGACGGCGTACCCGGCGGAGACATCCAGGCGTACGTCACACCCGCCCAGACGCAACCGAGCCCCGTCGTCAGTCGCGACGGCTACTCCACAGCCACCCTCGTGGATCTTGCCGGAACAGTCGGGATCACCAACTATTCCAGCGCGGTGTTCACCAACAATCCGGACTGCGCGGTGCAATGGCCCTACGCAGTCGGCGTGCCGATGACCTACGGGTTCGGGATGCGTGACGGTCGACTCCATCAGGGCACCGATTTCGTCCCCGGCGCTGGCGCCCACATTCAAGCAATCGCCGACGGAATTGTCAGCATCGCCACAGACAACGGCGGCGCGTACGGAGTCACCATCGTCATCGACCACCTTGTCGACGGTCAACTTGTCTCCAGCCGCTACGCCCACATGGAGTACGACTCACGACAAGTCGAGGTTGGTGACACCGTCAGCGTCGGCCAATACATCGGACGCACCGGCGACACCGGCCGATCGTTCGGCGCACACCTGCACTTCGAGATACTCCGCGATGGCACCACCGCCACCGATCCGCTGCCCTGGCTGCAGACCTACGCTGCGTGCTAGCGGCGGTCGTGAATTAGACACGGGTGCACCGAACCGGTAACCACGGAACCAGTCGAAGGGTCGCTGTGAACACTGTCAGACGATCGACGTTGCGTTAGTTCCGGATAATGCCCGGTTTCTCATTGAGGGCGAACCTGCCGCACATACCGGTGAATGTATCAGCCCGCAGTCGCGCCCTCCAGGCTCGGCAAGCTGTGGAAAGTCACAGCGAGGGGCCCTAAGTCTTCGCTGCCCTTCCGGTGATGGGTGCCGTCCCTCCGATCCGCCCCTCCCTCGACGACTCCTGGTTCACGACCGAGCCCCCTGCACACCCTCGGCTTCGACGGCGCCACGCCTCATCACGCGTAGGCGCGGTGCACGTGCCAGTCGTCCTCGGCGCGGTACACGTCGAACACAATGCTCTCCCCCGCCGGGTCGGTGGCCTGGAACCGCCACCCGTAGAGCCCGTGGTGGTGCTCCAATGGCACTGACCACACCGACTCTCGCAGCCGGGTGGGGGTGTCCGTGACGCGCCAGCGGCGGCCGTTGTAGATCATCCGGGCGGGGATGTCGTTGACCAGCTTCATAGCGTTGTCTCGGGCGCCGTCGTCGTGCTCATAGCGTGAGAAATTAGTACACACGTTCGAATACGGCTAGTCTGGGCCTTCGCGAGAGGAGGCTCAGCATCGGCACCTCGAAGCGCTATGCGCACTATATCGACACGCTGATGGATCAGCGCATCGTGGAGCGGGTAGCAGCGACGGCGGGTCCGCTGCAGTCGCTTAGTCGCGATGAGCTCGAGCTAAATACGGAACCGATCACGCGCGATCCCAATCGAAACCGGCGCGGGCCTCATTACTCATCCCCCCTGGTCGCGCTCGTAGGCCGACACAGCGCTGCGAGCCGACGCCAATGCCGATGTCTCGATCCCCCCAAGCGCCTCGCCGCGTGTGAACGGTTTTCTGGCCGGCCGCGCATATATGAGTTATGACCAATTACAACGACAACAGCCCAGAACACTTCCATCAGATGATGCTTCCCGCGGCGGCTCGCATCCGTGGCATCGACCACTTCGTCAAGCACGGCGGCACGGACCGTCCGAGCCCCGTGCCCGGTACCCCGGCCGATGAGATCCTCTACGCGTTGATCGCAGTCGGAGCGGACTTCGCGAAGGATCACTCTGCAGACCTCGATTTCTTGCAGGAGATGCTTCCTCCGGTCTACAGCGGCCGGTACACCGAGTCCTTCCAGGGCGAGTTCAGGACCGCCCTGGCTGAGGTCACGAAGCGACTGGAGCAGCGCTGGGAGGGACCCCGCTGCATCGCTCACGAGCTCGCACTTGCCATCATCCTGGAGTACGCCCTCGGCGTCGCCGGGAGCTGGGAGATCCCGCTCGGTGAGGAATTCTTCGATGACCTGTTCGTCTACCTCGTCGGCAACGGCGATTACAAGCAGCTCTACTTCGGAACCCTCGCGGCGGTGGAAGGTGGCATCTACGACACTCCCAGGAACTACCGCTTCGACCTCTGGTTCGTACCGTACAACTGAGACCCACGGACGAGCCCGGACACCCTCGCTACCTCGCCAGCGCGGTGTCCGGGCACTTGCGCACTCGGCCGACTCGAACTTATCGGGCGACGCACCTGCGGTCCTGCCAAGAATGAACTTCGGGTTAAATCGTCACGGCATATGCGGAGCGTTCTATCGCCCATGGCCCTCCGGACCAAGTTCTCATCCACCAAGCAGACCGTTCCGCTGGCCGTGAAAACCGTCAACAACGGACCCGAGACGCCGGTCGACGGCCGAGCCGTCAACGACGATCACACGAGTCAGGGGCGGCCTTCTCACAGAGCGCTGAGTCTCCGCGTCGGATTCGCACTCGCCGCTCTGCAACCGGCGGGAGCCCAGCTGCACCACGCACTCACGGGCCACCACCCACGCCTAGGCTTTCTCGATAAGCGGCGGCCGCGTCGCAGCGACACCACCTGCGAAGTGACCCGCCGTGACCACCAGACAGCCGACCTGGTTCTTGGACGAGCGCACGTCTCGGCCGGGAGAACACCGACGCAGAGCACGTCGCCCATTACGACGAGAAGGAAGACGCCGGCGCCGCTGCCGAGGTCGAGTGGCTGAGCACGGTTCCCCCGGAACGCAAGGGCACCGTAATCGATCTGGGAGCGGGAACGGGGCAATTCGCGCTCCTCGCCGCTCAACGATGGTCGAACGTGTTCGCCGTCGACCCTTCGCCCGTGATGCTGAGCGCATTGCGCCGCAAGGTCGCCGCGACGGGTGCGCCGGTCACGGTCGCGGAGGGCGGCTACCTCACCTTCGAGTGTCCGGCGGGCAGCGCGGACCTCGTGTACTCTCGGTACGCCCTGCATCACCTCCCCGACTTCTGGAAGGCGCTGGCGCTCGACCGGATGCGGCGCATGCTGCGGACCGGCGGGACCCCGCGTCTGGGATGTGGTCTACAACTTTCCCGTCTCCGACGCAGTCGAACGCATCGAGCATTGGTGCTCCACCGGGTACTCCGACGAGGACGGCGGCTGGACGCGAGCCGACCTCGAGGAGCACGTCACCGACGAGCACTCAACGTTCACATGGCTCCTGGAACCGATGTTTTCCCAGGCCGGCTTCTCTATCGAGCGGGCCGAGTATGACGACGACGGGATCTTCGCGAAGTACCTCCTCCGCGCGGCGCAGGCGCGGAGGCGTCCGTTGCTGGATCCTCTATCGAAAATGCGCTGGCCCGTCGAGGATCGCTTAGCGGGCGCCGCACCTACTCCCCCTACGGTCGGCTGGCCCTGCCTGCGCTTGCGGGACCGAATCGCGGACCGGGCAGAATCTGATGCGGGCGTCGCGGTTCCAAACGCCTACGCGGGACCGCCGCCGAATGGCCGCCCAGGTGACTCCATCCGGATCCGGTCGTCACGACGAATCAGGGATGCCCGCGAGGATCTGCTCGCGTTCCTCGTTCGTGAGAACCCCCTGGAATACGGTGTTGCCGCGCATCATGCGGCTGTCATCGTCTTCGCCGAGGAAAACCCGGCGGAGGCCATCGAAGTCGTAGTTGCGGAGAAGAGATTCCCAACGGTCGATGGCGTCCCGTGCTCCCCCGTTAGCGAGGTCCCGCTTGCGAGGTACGTTCTGCAGAGCGCGCACGACGACGAACACGGGTTCCAGGCGAAGTCGCTCATCGAGCTCCCGATGAAGGGCGAGCGAGACGACGTCGCCACGGGCTGTCCTCGCCATGAGAGAGATCCTATTCGAGTGTATCGAGCGCAGTCGTTCGAGTAGCTCCTCCGGATTCGTGGCGCTCGCTTCCACGCCGGACGCACGGAGAATCTCCTTCAAGCTGCTCAGCCCTCCGAGGGTATCGAAGCCACGCTCGACGGCTCCGGGAAGGTTCCCTCATTCATTGCCAGGGCAAGAGGCAATAGGCGAACTCCGCGGGTGGTACCGCCATGCGGCTGACAGCCGCTCATTTCCAGGGTTGACGAGGCAAGTCGCGAAGCGGCAGTGCGTAGATGTCGTCGGCATCGAGGAATCTGGATCTCAGCAACGCGGCGGCGATTATTTGATGATCGTGTGCCCGGAGCTCCAAGACTGTGCGCGCCAACAGGTATCCGGCTTCGATGTACCCGATGTGTATGACGTCGATGTCGCCTGCTTGACGTTCGAGCAGCTCGATTGTGTACGCGCGACCGTTTGCTCGCCACCAGTCTTGGTCTTCCGGTTCTTGGTCTGGATCGTCGACGAGTTCCTCAAATTCGTGCCGTGCGCCTCCCCGTCTCACCTCGTCGAGCCGGAGCTTGAGGCGCGCGCTGTCTGCCTTGCGCTCCTCCATCGGCGTCGGGCTGTACCGGTCTTCGACGACCGGGCCCGCCATACAGATGGCCGCGTAGTCGAGTCCGTCTATTTCGAACGCCGTGTCGCGACTCTTCGTCAGTCCTCTGCCGTCGTCGCTCAACTCAGTCGAGTGAATCGGGTAGCCCAGCTCTAGGTAGAGAACGACATGCGCCGCTTCGTGTTCTGCTCCGACTGCCAGATTGTCCACGACGTGATGCTACCTGCGGGAAGCGGGCCACTCGCTTACGACCCCTCAGCCACCGTTGTCGGGCAGCGTCAAGATCGAAGACAACAACGGAGAGCGGCGCAGAAGCCGCTGACACAGGCGCCGCCCGCGATCCCGTGGGTCTCGTTCCTGGATGTGACCGCTGAGCTCGGGCTGGGTCTCCGTCTGACCCGGCCGACGAGCGGTGCCTACTCAGCGCGACGCAGCGGGGATGTCAGCAGAAGACGCTCATCAATGGCGGTCAACCAACTGCGCGCGTCTGTGAACGGCCCGCAGAACGTGTCGACAATAGAAGACACCGCGAAGCTGCCGTCCACAGTCACTCGGAAGTCAGGCAAAAGGGACCTCGGCCCGCCCAGGTTGACGGCCCTCATGGCGAGCACGAGGGGGGAGTCGCTGGGTACGTCAGCCAGCGCCTTGTAGATCGTTCGGAATAGCAGCATCGTCTCCGCGCCCGTTGCGGACAGGTCGTCCAGCGAGAACCCCACCCTGCTTGCCCACGCGGCAACAGTGCTTCCCGGGTTCTCGCTGTAGAGATCCTTGATGGACAGGATGAGGTTGCCCTCGTCCGTCGACCGGTTCGAGTCGTCACCGAAGTATCGCTCCCAGGAACGGGTGCCATCCGAGGCAACAGAAGAAATGGCCGATGTGGGGAAGAGATCATGGAGTGGCATCGTGCTGCTTTCGTTGTGATGGTTGCGAGAGGCTGGGCCGTGCACCTCCCCTATGCGCGGTCTCCGACTTGCAGTGCTACCGGATCGTGGCAAGACCTTCTTCGCGAGCCCCGTCCTGCTCGGGCATCCATGAAACGTCCGGCGCACGACAGGGCTCACGCGCTCCGCCGCGACTAGCTCCCTGGGCAGACCTGCGCGAGCGGTTCGTCTCAACCCGCTAGACGGGGGCCACGCGGGTCAGCGCCACTTGTCGCACGCGGCCACACAGGAGTCACGTCTTGTCGGACGCGGTATCGGGATTTTCGGGGGTGACCTTGTACCAGGGGGCGAGCCCGTCAAGCACGTGGCGAACGTCAGGGGCGAGGTCAGAGCGCTTCGCGTAGCTGTTCTCCGTAACACCGGTCTCGCGGTGGCCCAACGTCTTAGCGGCCGCCTCAAGACTCTCCTCGTTCGAGATCGCGGTCGCAACCGAGCGGCGAAGTGCTCGAGGCACCATTTCCACGCTGACGGTAGGCACTAGGTCAGACGTCGTTGACCACTTCCGCACCGCTCGCAGCGACCGTTGAAGGTCCTGCTGTCCAGAGACGCGGCCCGTCTTGGTATGGAAGACGAACGGGCTTCCCATCGTGTTCTCCGTCGCCCGCCGCCGCAGAGTCTGCACCAGGAAGTCGGGGATGGGAACTGTCCGCTGCCCGGCCTCCGTCTTGGTGTGCGGTTGGTAGAACTTCGGGCCGCCCTTCTCCTGGACTGTCCCCCGGATGCTCACTGTCGGCACGTCGGCCTCGAGACGGACGTCTACCCAGTGCAGGCCAAGCGCCTCCCCCAACCGAGCGGATGTTCCCAGAACCACCTCGATGAGATCTTCCAGGTCTCGACTCGGCTCGGGCCCCATGCGGTTCGGCCGCTCTCGGTAAGCAACGGCGACGTCGAAGAAGTCGCGGAGCTCGAGGGGACCAGGTACGAACTTGTTCACGGGCTTGCGTGGCATCACGCCGCGGAAGTCGCGAGCAGGGTTGGAGGACACCAGACCCTTTTGCCTCGCAGTATCAAAGACCTTCCTTAGCTCGTTCTGGGCATTACGCGCTTCGGAGGGCGCCTTCAATGCGATGGAGAAGTAGAAGTCCGAGACGTCTTGGACCGTGACCGTCGTTGCAACGACTGAGCCGATTCGCGACGGCATGATCTTGTTCCTGATGATGCGAGTTTCGTTGCCGCGGGTTCCGCGGTTGATGTGGTGCCCCTGGGCCATGCGGATGTTGTCGATGAATTCCATGTGGGCGAGATGAATCTCGCAGAGCTGGCTCACGGTGACGGCGCTCGCCGAGCGTCCGGTCCGCCTCACCGTGAGGTCGTCCCCCGACCGGTCCGGGCCTTGGGCGATCTCCAGTGAACGCTGGCGGAGGTCGGCGAGGAGGTTTCGCAAGGCTTCCGCTCGCGTGCCCCCACGCCGCCTGACTGCACTGCCCCTGCCGTCGGCGTCTGTGAACCAGGCACGCGCCTGCCAGGTGGTCTCATCGAGTTGCTTCGCGTGAAGCTCCCCCCACTCACCGGGTGACTGCTTTGGACGCGCCATCACGCGGCCTTCTGGATCGACCAGGCCGTCAGCGCGGACTTGGGAAAGCGGAGGTGCTTCCCTACGAGTACCGCGGGCGGTCCGTAGCCGTCCTTGCGCCAACCGTAGAGGGTGTTCTTGGAAACGCTGAGGTAGGTCGCGGTCTCTTCCGGCGTGAGTAGGTCGGGGAGCATCTCAGCGACCCGAAGGGACATGCCTGCGTCCCTGGCCGCGTTCTCGTACACCTCTTGCTTCGCAGTTTCAGACGAGCCGTCAGCGTGAGTCTGCTCTTCAAGCAAAATCAGGGCGAGCTGCTTCCAGCCCGCGGCGGTGGATGAATCGGACGGTGTGTTCTTCTTATCGGTCATGCAAGCTCTATGCGCGGCACTCCACAGAACGACGACCATCGGTTCCACAACGCGATCAGGCATCCAGAGAAGACAGAGTTTAGAGAGGAAGCCCGCCCCCGATGGACCCTGCCCGCCCCGAACTCCGGCGCCCCGCGCCGACTACCCGTGGACAGCCCGTAATGGTCGACTGAACAGGACGCTTGCACCGAGATCGCCACGCTCTGCCGGATCCAAGCTCGTTGTGCGGGGTGGATGGCGCTCCAGGCTGCAGCAGGTATTGGACGACAGGGCCACCCGTCGAAAGCCAAAAGGGACTCGTCGTAGCAGCGCGGGATCGAGAACCTTCTCTGCGCGTGACGAACAGATCGTGCACCGCCGCAAGAGGTCAGGCCGTCGGTCTGACTTCGGCAGCGAACAACGCGTCCGCGACCGCCACCGCGACGTCGTTTATCGGTTCTCCACTACGGGCCACGGTGCGAACAGCCGCGGCCTACAGGCCCCCATCTTGATGTGCCAAACGTAGAAACGGCAGACAGGCGACGACTTTCCGACCGCGCCGCGCATATGAAGAGCATGACAACGAACGAACCGACCCCACCCCACCGAATCTCAGACCACCCCCGCGTCACGGCTATGGAGATCATCGACGCCGGACAGGACTTCCACGGCATCGACTTCCTCGTCCGCCCATGCGAAGCCAATGAATGCGACCCTCCGTTCCCCGATGAACTCGGCGCCCTCGTTGCCGGTCTACTCGTCTTAGGCGCCGACGCGGCGGCCGACGAGGTCACGGATCCATCTGTTCCCGAATGCCTCCCAGAGATGTACACGAGCCGATACACCACGAAGTTTCGATTGCGGTTCGCCACCGCATTTGCCGAAATGTCGGAGCAGCTCCGCATTGGCTACTCGGGTCCGAGGTGCGTTGCGCACCTCCTCATCCTCGGCTTCATTGTCGAGCGGGCCGTCGAGGTCGCGGAATACTGGGACGTCCCGATTCCTGAGGATCTGGGTGAGACCCTGAAGTACCTGCTCATCGGAGAGCTGGAGTACGAGCAGCTCTATGAAGGCGTCGTCCCGCCGCGCTCGATTGGACCTGAGGGTCCCGAGATCAACTACACATTCGACCACTGGTTCACACCGTTCGCGTGAGTCGCCGCTTGGAAGCCTGCACTCTGAAGCGACCCCGACCCCCGCCGCCCGGCCGAACCGGCCGGAGTTCGGTCTGTCCGGGCGCAGCGCTCAGAGGGAGCCTTAAGCGTCTGGAGCAGGGACACCCAGGGACATCTTTTCACCGAAGGAGGTGCCATATTCTGGTCTCAAAACTGACACAAGAACCGATGTTGTCAGTAATCAAGACCTAACTAACAGCGACCAACAACGAAAAACCCCCGGTAACCGGGGGTAATCGTGGACCTGAGGGGACTCGAACCCCTGACCCCCTGCATGCCATGCAGGTGCGCTACCAGCTGCGCCACAGGCCCTCACGCTGCCTCAAAAGGCAACCCCCCTAGACTACTACATCCTGAGCGATGCCTCGAACCAGGGAGCGCGTCCCGTCATTCCTGAGACGCGGGCGCCGGCAGATCGATGGGAACCACCGGGCAGTCCTTCCAGAGGCGCTCAAGGCCGTAGAAGACGCGCTCCTGCTCGTGGAAGACGTGCACGACGAGATCGCCGAAGTCCAGCAGCACCCACCGCGACTCCTGGCGGCCCTCCCTGCGCAGACGCTTGTGTCCCGCTTCGAGAAGGTCCTCCTCGATGGCGTCGGCGATGGCCGCGACGTTGCGCTCGTTGCGTCCGGTGACCATGAGGAAGACGTCGACGAGCGGCAGCGGCTCGGAGACGTCGAGAGCGACCAAATCCTCGCCGCTCTTGGCGTCGGCGGCGCGCGCCGCGATCTGCAGCATCTCGCGAGAGTTGTCGGTGGCGACCATTTAGAAGATTCCTGTCGTGAAAGCGAGGACGAGAAGTCCGGCAACGGTGACGAGCAACGCGCCGGCGGTGATCGTCAGCGCGATGAGCAGCCTGCCGCCCTTCTCAGGGGCGGGGGGCCGGATGATCTCGTCCGAGTTGCGCACCTGACTGATGGCGGCGCTGGCGGCGATCGGGGTGGGTGAGGATGCTGCGGGCAGCTCTCCGTCGACGAGGACGGCGTCAGCATCCTTCCCGTCGTGCAGCCCCGGCGCGTGCCCGACGGAGCCGAGCCCTTCGGGGAGGTCGAAGGTGCCGGTGATGAGCACTTCGCCGGTGGCCGTCACCGGCGCTACCAGGGGTGCCGCAGCGGGGGTCTGAGAGAGGATCAGCGCGTTCGGCGTCGACGACGAAACCCCCGCCGATCCGGTTCGGGTGATGAGCTGATCGAACGAAGGAGGCAGTTCCACGACGGGCGTCTCCCCGGCGAGAAGGCCCGACCCGAAGTGGGGGTTCACCACGGCGGTGGGTTCGTCGCTCCCGTCGCCGGCCGGACGGACGAGCCCGGGGACATCGGCGATCACCGCGTCGGACTCGGCTTCGCCTGTCGGCGCGGCCGCAGAATCCGGCTCGTCTGCCGGTGCCGTCGCATCGGCGTCCTGGGACGCCGAGGGAGCCGCGTCGGGCGCGATGATGGGAACCGACGCGGTGCGGATCCGCTCCACCTCGCGCGCTTGACGACGGGTCAGGGGCGTGACGGCGAGATCGGCGAACGATCCGGGGGCGACCGGCTCCTCCCCCACGGCCGACGGCGGAACGGCGACGGGCTCGGCCGACTCCGCAGATCGCTCGGCGCTGATCCCCGGCTCGGGCTCGGCACTGATCTCCGACTCGGTATGCGTCTCCGGCTCGGCGTGCGTCTCCGGCTCGGCGTGCGTCTCCGGCTCGGCGTGCGTCTCCGGCTCGGCGTGCGTCTCGGGCTCGGTCGACGTTCCCGACTCGTGCTGCGGTTCGGGATCGGTCGCATCGGATTCGGTGGACCCCGGGGTCGTGTCGACCGCATCGTCGTCGTGAGCGTTCTGCTGCGCGTCCCTCTCACGCTGTGCCGCAGCCGCGGCGCGATCGTCGGCCTCACTCAGGAAGGCTTCGTTCTTGGCGATGTCTTCGGGGGTGAGGACGGGAGTGGCGCCCGTGTTGCGGATCTCTCGCAGCCGCCGACGGGTCAGCGGAGGCGTGTCGGGCTGATCGGGTGTGCTCATGCCTTGCTCCGATAGAGGTGATGCTTCTCGATGTACTGGACGACGCCGTCGGGGACGAGATACCAGACCGGATTGCCCCTGCGGACGCGGTCTCGGCAGTCGGTCGACGAGATCGCGAGGGCGGGGATCTCGAGCTGGCTCACGTTGTCTCGCGGCAGGCCGTCCGTGCTGAGCACGTGACCTGGGCGTGAAACGGCGACGAAGTGGGCGAGGCCCCACAACTCATCATGGTCCCTCCACCCGAGAATCTGCGCCACGGCATCCGCACCCGTGATGAAGAACAGGTCTGCACCGGGGCGCTGAGCCTTGATGTCGCGCAGGGTATCGATCGTGTAGGTGAAGCCGTCCCGGTCGATATCGACCCGGCTGACGGTGAACTGGGGGTTCGACGCCGTCGCGATCACCGTCATCAGGTAGCGGTCTTCGCTGGGCGAGACCTCCTGCTTCTGCCACGGGCGCCCCGTAGGCACGAAGACGACCTCGTCGAGATCGAACGACTGCGCGACCTCGCTCGCCGCGACGAGGTGGCCATGGTGGATCGGGTCGAACGTTCCACCCATGACCCCGATCCGCGGGGCTCGCGTCGTCGTCATGCAGTGAGCCTCAGTGGCCGTGCCCCTCGGGAGTCGGCGTTCCGTGCTTGCGCGCGTAGGCGTCGGCCTTGTGCGCATGACGGTTGGCCACGTTGCGGTACGAGAGCGTGACGAGTCCGAGGAGGGTGAAGACGGCGAGGGCCACGGCGCCGTACCAGAACGTCTCGAGGGCGACGTTGCCGTGGTGTTCGGCTTCTTCAGCGGCGAAGGCGATCAGCGTGGCGATGGTCATCGAGGCTCCGTTCGGGTTCGCGCGGCGGCGACGCGCATGTACGAGTTTAGGCCGTCAGGCACGGGTCTGTCCGTCACCGCGCGCCAGCCACTTCGTGCTGGTGAGTTCGGCGAGACCCATCGGACCCCGCGCGTGCAGCTTCTGGGTCGAGATGCCCACCTCTGCGCCGAATCCGAACTCTCCGCCGTCGGTGAACCGCGTCGACGCATTCACCATCACGACGGCCGAATCCACCTCCGCGAGAAACCGCTCGGCGCTGGACGCGTCATCGGTGATGATCGACTCGGTGTGGTGGGTGGAGTAGCGGCGGATGTGGGCCAGCGCATCGTCGAGGTCGTCGACGACGCGCACGGCGAGGTCGAGGCTGAGGTACTCGCGCGCCCAGTCGTCTTCGGTGGCGGCGACGACGGAGGCGTCGTAGGCCGAGGTCTGCTCGTCACCGTGCACGGTGACGCCCGACTCCTTGAGTGCGGACAGCATTCCGGGAAGCACACGGGGAGCGGCATCGCGGTGCACCAGCACCGTCTCGACGGCATTGCAGACACTCGGGCGCTGGGCCTTGGCGTTCACGACGATGTCGCGCGCCCAGTCGGCACGTGCGGACGCGTCGACGACGACGTGCACGACACCTGCCCCCGTCTCGATGACGGGTACGAGCGACTCGGTGACGACCGTCTCGATCAGCTGAGCGCTTCCGCGCGGCACCAGCACGTCGACGAGTCCACGGGCGCGCATGAGCTCTCGGGCTCCGTCGCGACCGAATTCGTCGACGGTCTGAATGGCCTCCGGGTCGATGCCCCGGGTCTCGAGCGCCGCGCGCATACTCGCCACGAGCGCCGCGTTCGACCTCTCCGCGGCGCTTCCGCCGCGCAGCACGACGGCATTGCCGGAGCGCAGCGCGAGTGCCGTGATGTCGACGGTGACGTTCGGCCGCGCTTCGTAGATCGAGCCGACGACACCGAACGGCACCGACACCTTCGTGAGCCTCAGCCCGTTCGGCAGCACGCGCTCGTCGAGCACGCGCCCCACAGGATCGGGCAGTTCGCCGATGTCGCGCACGGCGGCCGAGAGCGCCGCGACACGGCTGTCGTCCAGACGCAGGCGGTCGAGCAGCGCGTCGCCGATGCCGTTCGCCCGGCCACGCTCGAGGTCCTCCGCGTTCGCCGAGACGATCTCGCGCGTGTCCGTGTCGAGCTGCGCGGCGATCGCGCGCAGCGTAGCGGTCTTCTCCTCGGAGGTCAGCAGTCCGATCGTGCGCGCGGAGTCTTTCGCACGCAGCATCCGGTCGTGCGCCGAGACGGTGAGAGCGGTCATCAGCCCAGCCTATCGGCGGCGCCCACCGTACCGACGGGCCCCGTCAGCATGGGTGCCGCGTCGGGATTCGGGGCGAACCACGTGCCGATCTCTTCGCCGCCGAGAGCCTCGGCGACGAGGTCGGCACTGGTCACCAGCACCCCGACTCCGGATGCTGCGGCCAGCCGAGCGGCTGAGACCTTGGTGGCTGCTCCCCCGGTGCCGACGCTGTTGACGACGACCGTGCCGAACTCGAAACCCGAGAGGTCGTCACCGAACTCGACGTGGGTGATGGGCCGAGCTCCCGGTTCGCCGGGAGGGCGCGTGTAGAGGCAGGCGATGTCGCTGAGGAGCACGAGCCCGTCCGCGCCGATGAGCTGCGCCACGAGCGCCGCGAGGCGATCGTTGTCGCCGAAGCGGATCTCGTGCGTCGCGACCGTGTCGTTCTCGTTGACGATCGGCAGGATGCGCAGACCCAGGAGCCGCTCCATGGCGCGTCGCGCGTTCGACCGGTGCGTCGCGTTCTCGAGATCGCCGGCTGTCAGGAGCACCTGACCGGCGAGGAGTCCGTGTCGGTCGAGGGCCGTCTGGTAGCGCCACATGAGCACGTTCTGCCCGACCGCCGCGGCAGCCTGCTGCGTTGCGAGATCGTTCGGACGACCGGCGAGATCGAGCAGCGGCAGCGCGGTGGCGATGGCACCGGAGGAGACCAGGACGATCTCCGTCCCCCGGGCCGACGCGGCGGCGAGAGCGTCGACGATCGTATCGATGCGGTGTGCACCCTCGCCGCCGATCGACGACGAGCCCACCTTCACCACGACGCGCTGAGCTCCGGGGAGGTCTGCGCGGGTCTGCGCCGTCATTGCTCGGTGATCTCCTCGGCGTGGCGCGCCTTGCGCTCGACCTCGTCTTCGGCGCGAGCGGCCGCCTTGGCGTCCATCCGCTCCTTGTAGCGCTCGCGACGCTGATCCGTGGTGCGACGGGGGTTCAGGTCGAGGCGCGGATCGGTTCCTCGAGGAGCGGTCATGAGCTCGGCAGGCGACGACATCGTGGGGTGCCAGTCGAACACCACGGCGTCGTCCTCGCCGATGACGACGGTGGCCCCGGGTGTCGCGCCCACCTTGTACAGCTCGGTCTCGACGCCCAGTTTCTCGAGGCGATCGGCAAGGTAGCCGACGGCTTCCTCGTTCTGGAAGTCGGTCTGCTGCATCCACCGAACCGGCTTCTCGCCCAGCACACGGAAGATCGGACCGTAGGTTCCGCCCTCGACCCGCACGGTGAAAGCCTTCTCCGAACCGGTGGGTCGGATGACGATCCTCTCGGGCGCCGGCGCGGCGGCGAGCTCGGCGCGGTGCTTCTCGACGACCTCGCCGAGGGCGAACGTGAGTTCGCGGAGTCCGGCACGGCTCACGGTCGAGATCTCGAACACGCGGAAACCACGCGCTTCGATCTCGGGACGCACGAGATCGGCCAGGTCTTTGCCCTCCGGGACGTCGACCTTGTTCAGCGCGACGAGCTGGGGCCGCTCGATGAGGGGCACCTGCCCTTCGGGAACCGGGTACGCCGCGAGCTCGGCCAGGATGATGTCGAGGTCGGTCAGGGGGTCGCGACCGGGCTCGAGCGTGGCGCAATCGAGGACGTGTACGAGAGCCGTGCAGCGCTCGACGTGGCGGAGGAACTCGAGTCCGAGGCCTCGCCCCTCACTGGCGCCCTCGATGAGCCCGGGCACATCGGCGATCGTGAAGCGCACCTCGCCGGCCTGCACCACGCCGAGGTTGGGATGCAGCGTCGTGAACGGATAGTCGGCGATCTTCGGCCGCGCCGCAGAGACGGCGGCGACGAGACTCGATTTGCCTGCCGAGGGGAAGCCGACCAGGGCGATGTCGGCCACGGTCTTGAGCTCGAGGTTGAGGTCGCCCTCCCAGCCGGGCGTGCCGAGGAGAGCGAACCCGGGCGCCTTGCGCTTGGGGTTGGCCAGGGTCGCGTTGCCGAGGCCGCCGATACCGCCCTGCGCGGCGATGAACCGCATGCCCGGGGTGATCATGTCGACGATGGTCTCGCCCGCGGCGTCCTTGACCACGGTGCCGACGGGAACATTGAGCTCAACGGGTTCGCCGGCCGCCCCGGAGCGGTGGTCGCCCATGCCGAACCCGCCGTTACCGGCGGACCGGTGCGGCGAGTGGTGGTACGACAGCAGCGTGGTGGTCTGCGGGTCGGCGATGAGGACGACGTCGCCGCCGTGCCCGCCGTTGCCGCCGTCGGGTCCGGCCAGCGGCTTGAACTTCTCGCGCTTGACCGAGACGCAGCCGTTACCCCCGCGCCCCGCACGAAGGTGCAGTGTGACGCGGTCTACGAACGTGACCATGCGTGTTCCTTTCGTGCGGTGATGCGGGACCAAGGCCCGGGAGGGCCGGGGTGAAACGGTGAAGGGGACGGGCAAAAGCCCGCCCCCTTCCAGAGCTGTGCGACCGGAGCCGCTGCTCGTGCGTGTCGGAGGTTACTCCGCGCCCGCGACGATGTTGACGACCTTGCGGCCGCCCTTCTGGCCGAACTCGACAGCACCGGCCGAAAGGGCGAAGAGGGTGTCGTCCTTGCCACGGCCCACGTTGGCGCCGGGGTGGAAGTGCGTGCCGCGCTGGCGGACGATGATCTCGCCGGCGCCGACGACCTGGCCGCCGAAACGCTTCACGCCGAGGCGCTGAGCGTTGGAGTCACGACCGTTACGGGTGGAGCTTGCGCCCTTTTTATGTGCCATCTCTGCGTCTCCCTGGCTTTACTTGATGCCGGTGACCTTGACGCGCGTGAGGTCCTGACGGTGCCCCTGGCGCTTCTTGTAGCCGGTCTTGTTCTTGAACTTCTGGATGACGATCTTCGGTCCGCGCAGCTCGCCAAGCACCTCGGCGGTCACCGAGACGCCCGCGAGCTTCTCTGCGTCGGTCGTCACGGCGTCGCCGTCGACGAGAAGCACGGCAGGAAGCTGCACGTTGTCGCCTACCTTGGCCGCGAGGCGATCGAGAACGACGATCGTGCCGACCTCTACCTTCTCCTGCCGGCCACCGGCCCGCACTACTGCGTAAACCACTTCATACCTGTTTCGTTCGGGAGCACGAGGCTCCGGTTTGTCTGATGACGGAAGTCTTGGTGCGAATCGTCCGCGTCGACCGCGTCATCCGGGCCGGCGTCCTTCTCAGGCCGCCGCTGCCGGGCACGTGACACGAACGCACCAAAGGGAAATGCTACCCGATGCCGACTCCCCTGGCAAAAGCTCGGAGCCGCGTGTCGCGGTGCCCGCATAGGATCTCGACGTGACGATCCTGATCGACAACCCCCTGTGGCCGGCACACGGACGGCTGTGGGCGCACCTGGTCAGCGACTCCGACCTTGCCGAACTCCATGCCTTCGCGCACGCGAACGGCATTCCGCGGCGAGCGTTCGACCTCGACCACTACGACGTCCCCGACGAGGCGCACCCGCGGCTCATCGCCGCGGGTGCCACCCATGTCGAAGGTCGTGAACTCGTTCGGCGTCTGATCGCCTCAGGACTGCGTGTGACGGCTCGGGAGCGTCGCAGCATCCACTGACGGCGCTCAGCCCTCTTCGGTCGGTCCGGCCTGCACCGGAGTACCGCTCAGGGCCGCGGTCGTCACACGGCGGCGCGAGCGACCCTGACCGGGCGCCTTGGGCTCGGGAAGCGCGCTCAGAACCGAATCGAGAAGAACGTCCTTCTCGGTGCGGGGGTTCTTCGACGCGGCCTCGGTGCGCTTCTTGCGGGGGCGCTTGACCGGCTCCGCTTCGGCGACGGGGGGTTCCACGACGACGACGGGCTCGACCGCGGGGGCCTCCTCCTCGCCGTTGGGCTGGATGGTCGACGCCGCGATCTGCGCGAGGGCCGACTTCACGCCCTCGGTGATGACGTGGGTTCCGCCCGTCGCACTGTTTCCGCCATTGCTTGTGTTGCCGCCCCCGTTGCCGGAACCGCGCGAGCGCCGGTTGGACGAGCCGTTGTTCGACGACGATCCGCCCCCGTTGGAGCGGTGCTTCACCACGGGGTCGTGGTGCACGACGACGCCGCGGCCGGCGCAGACCTCGCACGCCTCGCTGAAGGTCTCCAGAAGACCCAGACCGAGCTTCTTCCTGGTCATCTGCACGAGTCCGAGCGACGTGACCTCGGCGACCTGGTGCTTGGTCCGGTCACGGCTGAGGCACTCGACCAGCCGGCGCAGAACGAGATCCCGGTTGGATTCGAGCACCATGTCGATGAAGTCGACGACGATGATGCCGCCGATGTCGCGCAACCGCAGCTGGCGGACGATCTCCTCGGCCGCTTCCAGGTTGTTCTTGGTGACGGTCTCTTCGAGGTTTCCGCCGGAACCGACGAACTTGCCGGTGTTGACGTCGACCACGGTCATCGCCTCGGTGCGGTCGATGACGAGCGAGCCTCCCGAGGGCAGCCACACCTTGCGGTCGAGCGCCTTCTCGATCTGCTCGGTCACGCGGAACTCGTCGAACGGGTCGCGATCGGCCTCGTACGACTCGACGCGGTCGAGGAGGTCGGGTGCGACGCTGGCGAGGTAGCTCGTGATCGTCTGGTGCGCGTCTTCGCCCTGAATGAGCATCTTCGTGAAGTCTTCGTTGAAGACGTCGCGCACGATCTTGACGAGGAGGTCGGGCTCGGAGTGCAGCAGCGCCGGCGCCTGGATCGTCTCGATCTGACGGCTCACGTGCTCCCACTGGCTGGTGAGTCGCTGAACGTCGCGGGTGAGCTGATCTTCGGTGGCGCCCTCGGCCGCGGTGCGCACGATGACGCCCGACGATTCGGGGAGCACCTCTTTCAGGATCTTCTTCAGGCGCGCACGCTCGGTGTCGGGCAGCTTGCGCGAGATGCCGTTCATCGCGCCGCCGGGAACGTACACGAGGTACCGCCCGGGCAGCGAGATCTGGCTCGTCAGACGGGCGCCCTTGTGCCCCACCGGGTCTTTCGTGACCTGCACGAGAACCTTGTCGCCCGACTTCAGCGCGAGCTCGATCCGGCGCGGCTGATTGCCGGTCTCCACGGCATCCCAGTCGACCTCGCCCGAGTAGAGCACGGCGTTGCGACCGCGACCGATGTCGACGAACGCGGCCTCCATGCTCGGCAGCACGTTCTGGACGCGGCCGAGGTAGACGTTGCCGATGAGCGACGCGTCCTGGTTGCGGGCGACGTAGTGCTCGACGAGCACGTGGTCCTCCAGCACGGCGATCTGCACGCGACCGTTCTTGGATCGGACGATCATCTCGCGGTCGACGGCCTCGCGACGGGCGAGGAACTCGGCCTCGGTCACCACCGGGCGACGACGACCGGCCTCACGACCGTCGCGGCGCCGCTGCTTCTTCGCCTCGAGGCGCGTGGACCCCTTGATGCGCTGGGGTTCGGTGACGTACTCCACGGCGCGCTGGCGGGGTGCCGTGGGCGCGGACTCCGCGCGATCCTCGTTGCCACCGCTCTCGCCGCGACGGCGATTGCGTCGGCGTGCGGAGGTGCCGGCCGCGGGGGCCTCCTCGGGCTCGTCGAATTCCTCCGCACGCGGCGGAAGGGCCATGACCGGCGGGGCGTAGAAGTGCAACTGGGTGCTGACGGCCGAGACGAACACCTCGGGCAGCAGGCCGAGAGCGACCGCCGTGAGCTCGGCCGGCTCCTCGGGGGCCTGCTCCTGTGCGGGAGCCTCTTCGGGCACCTGCTCCGACGCGGGCGCCTCCGAGCTCGGGGCTCCCGCGGAGTGCTCGTCGGTGCCGACAGCATCGGCGAGCGGCGCCTCGATGTTTTCGACCGCGGGCGTCTGCTCCTCGGCGACGGGCTGCTCGGCGACGGGCTCATCGATCGCGCCCGGTTCGGGGGCGTCATCCGACTCGGCGGCAGCGGGCTCGGACGCGTCGGCTGCGGGGATCGCGCCGCGGTCGCCCTCGGTCGCCTCGACCGCGTCGAGCACGGCCTCCATGTCGGCGATCGTCGTCAGCTGCTCCGTGGCATCCTGCGGTGCATCGCTCGCGGGGGTGTCGTTCCGGTTGTCGGTCTCATCGGCCATCACGGGGGTGCTCCTTGCGGACGACACCGCGCATCGTCCGACGAAATCTCGTGCGGCGCCACACCCGGCGGGGCCGCGAACTCATTTGGTCTGCAGCCGGCCCGAGGCTCTAACTGCAAGGGCGTCCATCGCCCGAAGTCTGTCGTGATGCCGGTGCGGCGCGGCCGCGGGCATCACCGACCATTATCGCACTCCCCCGCCGGTGATGCCGACCAACGCCTCGAGAGTCGGTTCATCGCCGAGCCGGCCCAGAGGTACGGGTGCCATAATCCGAGCCATGAGCGCACCGGCAGCATCCCCGCACCGTCCGACCGTGATGGCGGTCTGGCTGATCATCGCGGGGGTGGTCGGCTGGTGGGCCGCCTTCTCCCTCACGATGGAGCGTCTGCACCTGCTGACGGACCCGAACGCCACCGCCTCGTGCGATTTCAACCCGCTCATCCAGTGCGGCAAGAACCTCGTGTCGGCCCAGGGAAGCGTGCTCGGATTCCCGAACCCGATCATCGGACTCGCCGGATGGATGGCACCACTGTTCGTCGGAGTGGCGGTCCTCGCCGGCGCGCGGTTCGCCCGGTGGTTCTGGTGGGTCTTCACCCTCGGGACCGCCGGCGCGTTCGCCTTCGTGGTGTGGCTGATCGTGCAGAGCATCTTCGTCATCGGCACGCTCTGCCCGTGGTGCATGGTGACGTGGATCGTCACGATCCCGACCTTCTACGTCGTGCTGCTCCACGTTCTGCGCACCGGTATCGTGCCCGTGCCCGCGGGGGTACGGCGAGGAGCGGCCGCCACCATGGGGTGGATGCCGCTCCTCGCCGTCGGCAGCTACGCCATCATCGCGATCGTCGCGCAGCTGCGACTCGACGTGATCGGTTCGCTCGTCTGACCCGTCCGGTCAGAACCAGATAGCGAGCTCGCGCGCCGCCGACTCGGGGCTGTCGCTGCCGTGCACGAGGTTCTGCTGCACGGCCAGGCCCCAGTCGCGCCCGTAGTCGCCGCGGATCGTACCGGGCGCCGCGGTCGTGGGGTCGGTGGTGCCCGCGAGCGAGCGGAAGCCCTCGATCACACGGTTGCCGGCCAGGCGGATGGCGACCGACGGGCCGGAGAGCATGAACTCCAGCAGCGGCTCGTAGAACGGCTTGCCCTCGTGCTCTGCGTAGTGCTGCTCGAGCGTCGCGCGCTCGGGCTCGACGAGCCGGATGTCGACGAGGGCGTACCCCTTCGCCTCGATGCGGGCGAGGATCGCGCCGGTGAGGCCGCGGGCCACGCCGTCGGGCTTCACGAGTACGAGGGTCTCTTCGGTCGCCATGATTCAGTTTCCGTTCGTCGTGCGGGGATCGGCCAATGCGGCGTTTCGGCGGTCGAGGGACGCCCCCTTGATCGTCGCATACGCCCACATGCCGCCGAAAATGAGAGCCACGAGAAGAAGCGCCGGCACGAGGAATCCGCCGAGGGCGAGGACGACCTGGAGCCCCCACCCCGCGCCGATCGCCCACCGGTGGCGGAGGAACCCCGACGTGATGACCATCAACAGAGCCAGTACGACCCCGCCGACGATCCCCCACCACGGTTCGATACCGTCGGGCAGCACCTGCAGTCCGAAGACGACGAGGCCGCCGAGGAAGACGACGATCGACTCGAACCCGAGCACGACGGAACCGAGCGACTCCTGCGCGCCGCGCTGACGCCGCACCCGAGGCGTGCGCTCGCGGGGGCTCATTCCTGCCACCCGTTCTTCCAGTCCTCGGCTTCGGAGAGGCGCAGCGCCTCTCCGGCCAGCACGACCGAACCGGCGATCACCACGGCTCGGCGATCGGATGCTGCGGCCCACTCGCGTGCGGCTTCCGCCGCGTCGTCGAGCCCCGGGTGCACCGAGACCGTCGCTCCGCGAGCCTCGGCGAGGTCGGCGACGAGGTCGGGGTCGCTGGCACGCTCCGATTCCGGGGCGGTCGCGAACACGCGCGCCGCTACCGGGGCCAGGGCATCCACGATCCCGGCGGCATCCTTGTCTCCGAGCACGCCGACCACGACGCCCCACTCGTCGACGTCGAACGTCTCGCGCAGGCCCGCGACGAGCGCCCGCGCGCCGTGCGGATTGTGGGCGGCGTCCGCGACGACGACGGGGTGCGATCCGACGAGCTGCAGGCGTCCCGGCGATGTCGCCTGGGCGAGGCCGTCGGTGACGACCTCGGCGCTGATGCTTCCGAAGAGCGACTCGACGGCGGCGATCGCGAGAGCGGCGTTCGCGCCCTGGTGGAAGCCGTAGAGCGGGAGGTACTGCTCGTCGAACGTGCCGGACAGACCGCGCACCGAGATGAGCTGTCCGCCGACGGCGAGCCGCTGGGACGAGAGGCCGAACTCCTCGCCCTCGAACGCGATGGTGGCCCCCCGCGCAGCAGCGGCGGCGCGCAGCACGGCTGCCGCCTCGGGTTCCTGGCGGGAGGAGACCACGGCCGCGCCGTCTTTGACGATCCCCGACTTGACGGTCGCGATCTCTCGGATGGTGGAGCCGAGGCGGTCGGCGTGGTCGAGTGCGATCGGGGCGAACACGGCGACGTCTCCATCGGCCGTATTGGTCGAGTCCCAGGCCCCGCCCATGCCGACCTCGAGCACGAGGACGTCGACCGGCGCGTCGGCGAAGACGACGAAGCCCAGAACCGTCAGGAGCTCGAAGAAGGTGAGTGCGGCGTCGCCGGCCGCGGCGAGCTCGGCGTCGACGAGGTCGACGAACGGTGCGATCTCGTCCCATGCGTCGGCGACGGCCGCGTCGGAGACGGGCTCGCCGTCGACCATGATCCGCTCGGTGAAACGCACGAGGTGCGGGCTCGTGAACAAACCGGTGCGCAGCCCGGTCGACCTGACGAGACTCTCGATCATGCGGCTGGTCGATGTCTTGCCGTTCGTCCCCGTCACGTGGATCACGCGGTAGGTGCGCTGCGGGTCTGCGAGCAGCTCCAGCACCCGCCGCGTGCGCTCGACGCGGGGCTGCACCCACTGCTCGCCCTGCCGCGTCAGCAGGGCCGCATACACGGCGTCGGCGCGGTCGCGGTCGCTCATAGGGCACTCTCCTCGTTCAAACGGGTCACCGAGACGGTGAAAGAGCCGACGTTCGCGAAGGTGCCCTTTGCGAACTCGGCCTGATGTTCGGGCGTCTCCGACGGGGTGCCGCGCAGCGTGCTCCTCGACAGGGTGGTCGCACCGTCCGATCCGACGATCGCTGCTTCTCGGGCGAGGGTCTCCCCCGCGACGTCCGCTGCGTCGAAGGCGGCCGACACCGCTGCCGCGTCACCCTCGTCGCTGAAGCTCAGCATCAACCGGATGCGATCGCTCACGTCGAATCCCGCCGCCTTGCGGGTGTCCTGCACCGCGCGGATGACGTCGCGCGCGAGACCCTCCGCCTCCAGCACGTCGTCGGTCGTCGTATCCAGGAGCACGAACCCCCCACCGGCGAGCACGGCGAGAGCCTCACCCTCGGGGCGGCCGGCCGTCTCGACCACCAGCTCGTACTCCCCGGCCTGCAGTTCCACGCCGCCCGCTGTCACGACGCCGTCGGCCTCCGACCAGTCGCCGGCGCGCGCGGCCTGGATCACCTGCTGCACCTGCTTTCCGAGACGGGGGCCCAGGGCGCGCGCGTTCACCGTCAGGCGATGCGAGATGCCGTACGACGCCGATGCCCCGTCGACGAGTTCGACCAGCTCGACCGACTTGATGTTGAGTTCGTCGCGAAGGATGTCTTCGAACTGGCCGAGGGCGGCAGCATCCGCCACGACCACCGTGAGACGGGGAAGCGGCAGTCGCACGCGCTTGCCCTCGCGCTTGCGCAGCGCGTTGGCGACGCTCGAGACCTCGCGAACGGCGTCCATCGCGACACGGATGTCGGCCGACGCCGGGAAGGCGTCGGCATCGGGCCAGTCGGTCAGGTGCACGCTGCGTCCGCCCGTGAGCCCCTGCCACACCTGCTCGGAGACGAGCGGGATGAGCGGGGCGGCGACGCGCGTGAGGGTCTCGAGCACGGTGTAAAGCGTGTCGAACGCCTCGGTCGACGACGCGTCGTCGTCGCGTACGCCGACCCAGAACCGGTCGCGCGAGCGACGGATGTACCAGTTGGTGAGCACCTCGGCGAAGTCGCGCAGTCGCTCCGCGGCGGTCGTCGAGTCGAGTCCGTCGAGATCGGCGGCGACTCCGCGCACGAGGTCGCCCGTGAGGGCGAGGATGTAGCGGTCCAGCACGTCGGTCGAGTCGGTGCGCCAGGATGCGTCATACCCCGACTCCTCACCCGCAGTCCGACCGGTGGTCGCCCGCGCGGCGTTGGCGTAGGTCGAGAAGAAGTACCACGTGTTCCAGAGCGGAAGCAGGAACTCGCGCACCCCCGCTCGGATACCCTCCTCGGTGACCACGAGGTTGCCGCCGCGCAGAACCGAGCTCGACATGAGGAACCAGCGCATCGCATCGGATCCGTCGCGGTCGAACACCTCTCGCACGTCGGGGTAGTTGCGCAGCGATTTCGACATCTTCTGACCGTCGCTGCCGAGCACGATCCCGTGCGCCGAGACGGCGCGGAACGCCGGGCGATCGAACAGCGCGGTCGACAGCACGTGCATGACGTAGAACCAGCCCCGCGTCTGGCCGATGTACTCCACGATGAAGTCGGCGGGCGCGTGCTGCTCGAACCAGTCGTGGTTCTCGAACGGGTAGTGCACCTGGGCGAACGGCATCGAGCCGGAGTCGAACCAGACGTCGAGCACGTCCTCGACGCGGCGCATCACGCTCTGCCCCGTCGGATCATCGGGGTTCGGGCGCGTGAGGTCGTCGATGAACGGACGGTGCAGATCGACCTCGCCGTCGGTGTTGCGCGGCAGACGACCGAAGTCGGCCTCCATCTCGGCCAGCGAACCGTAGACGTCGAGGCGCGGGTACTCCGGGTCGTCGCTCTTCCACACCGGGATCGGCGAGCCCCAGTAGCGGTTGCGGCTGATCGACCAGTCGCGGGCGCCCTCGATCCACTTGCCGAACTGGCCCTCCTTGACATTCTCGGGAACCCAGGTGATCTCGGCGTTGCCCGAGATCATGCGGTCCTTCACGTCGGTGACGCGGATGAACCAGCTCGAGACGGCTTTGTAGATGAGGGGGTTCCGGCATCGCCAGCAGTGCGGGTACGAGTGCTCGTAGCTGGCCATGCGCAACAGGCGCCCGTTCTGACGCAGGATGCGGATGAGCGGGGTGTTCGCGTCGAGCCAGAGCTCTCCGGCGACGTCGGCGACGTCGGAGAGGAAGCGGCCGCCGTCGTCGAGCGACAGGATCGTGGGCAGCCCCGCAGCATCCGCCAGCCGCTTGTCGTCCTCGCCGTACGCGGGCGCCTGGTGCACGATGCCGGTGCCGTCGCTCGTCGTGACATAGTCGTCGACGAGGATGCGCCAGGCGTTCTGCGTGCCCCACTCGTCGGCGTCGGCGTAGTAGTCGAAGAGGCGGTCGTACGCGACGCCCTCGAGCTCGGAGCCGATGACCGTCTGCTGCACGGCGTCGCGCGCGGCGTCGGCCGACTCGTACCCGAGATCCTTGGCGTAGCCGCCCAGGAGGTCTTCGGCGAGGAGGTAGCGATGAGCGGTCGCCTCGATCGCGTCGTCGGCGAGCCCATCGGGAGTGTGGTGCACGTCTGCGGCACCCGCCGGCCCGCCGGGGACGACGACGTAACGGATGGCGGGGCCGACGGCGAGAGCGAGGTTCGTCGGGAGGGTCCAGGGCGTGGTCGTCCAGGCGAGCGCACGCACGCCCGTCAGTCCGAGCGCTTCGGCCTTGGCACCCACGAGCGGGAAGGTGACGGTGACCGACGGGTCCTGACGCATCTTGTAGACGTCGTCGTCCATGCGCAGTTCGTGGCTGGACAGCGGCGTCTCATCACGCCAGCAGTAGGGCAGCACGCGATAGCCCTCGTAGGCGAGCCCCTTCTCGTGCAGGGTCTTGAAAGCCCACAGCACCGACTCCATGTAGGTGGTGTCGAGCGTCTTGTAGCCGTTGTCGAAGTCGACCCACCGCGCCTGGCGGGTCACGTAGTCCTGCCAGTCGCGCGTGTACTCGAGCACCGACTCGCGGGCCTTGGCGTTGAAGGTCGCGACGCCCATGCGCTCGATATCGTCCTTCTCGGTGATGCCGAGCTGCTTCATGGCCTCGAGCTCGGCCGGCAGACCGTGCGTGTCCCAGCCGAAGACGCGGTCGACCTTCTTGCCCCGCATGGTCTGGAAACGGGGGAAGACGTCCTTGGCGTAGCCCGTGAGCAGGTGACCGTAGTGCGGCAGCCCGTTAGCGAACGGGGGTCCGTCGTAGAACACCCACTCCTCGGCGCCCTCGCGCTGGGAGATGGAGGCGCGGAAGGTGTCGTCGGAGGCCCAGAACGCGAGCGTCTGCTCCTCGAGCGAGGGGAAACGCGGGCTCGGCACGATTCCGGGCGCCGTGCTCGCCGAGGCGTCGGCAGCGGGTCCGAACGAAGACTTGGGGTAGGTCATGTCACTCCAGCAGGTCGAGGATCAGCCTGCGAGGACGACTCGATCGAGCCGCGGTACCACCCCGCGTGACGTCTCGGGCCCTTCGACAGGCTCACGGACCGAGTCGTCCACTTTCACAGCGGCTGTGACGGGCCTGCCCCGCCCGGTTCTACTGACGCGACCCGGGAGTCGACGCGTTCTTCCGGGAGCTCCCCGGTGATGGCCGGATCGAAACTCGTGCGTGCCATTCTACGCGTCGGGCGCGGAACGCCGGGCCCGCACCCCACGCCACTTTCTGCGCTGCGTCCAACAAGGTCGTACCGGTGGCAGGATGGATGCTCGTGACCACCGCAGCATCCGTGACTCCTCCGGCCCCGAAGACCTCCGCCCGCCGAGTATCCGTGGCCTCCATGGTCGGTACCTCCCTCGAATCCTTCGACTTCTACGTCTTCGCCTACTTCTCGGCGTTCTTCGTCGGTCCGCTGTTCTTCGAGCCGCTCGGAACCGCCGGCGCGACCCTCGCGTCGTTCACGACCATCGCGATCGCGTTCGTCGTGCGACCCATCGGCGCGATCATCTTCGGCTACATGGGCGACCGCCTCGGCCGCCGCGCGACCCTGCTGTGGACGGTCGCCATCATGGGTGTGGCCACCGGCCTCATCGGCGTGCTCCCGACCTACGCGCAGGCCGGCTGGATCGGGGCGGTGCTGCTGGTCGTGCTGCGTCTGGCCCAGGGAATCTCCCTCGGCGGCGAATGGGGCGGGTCGATCCTGCTGGCGACCGAGCACGCCTCTCCCGTGAAGCGCGCCTTCTACGCCGCCATCCCGCAGCTGGGCTCACCGATCGGGTCGATCCTCTCGGCGGCGCTGTTCATCGTGATGACTGCGACGCTGCCCACCGAGGAGCTCGTCGCCTGGGGCTGGCGCATCCCCTTCCTCATCGCCATCCCGCTGCTCCTCGTCTCGCTCTACCTCCGCTGGTCGATCGACGAGACACCGGTGTTCCGCGAGGTGGTCGCCGAGGGGCGTCGCGACCGGCTGCCCTTCCTCACGATGTTCCGCCAGCGCCCCACCGCCATGGCGATCGCGGCCGGAGCGGCGCTCCTCGGAATCGGGTCGTACGGACTCATGAACACGTACACGATCAATTACGGGGCGACACAGCTCGGGTACGCCTACACCGACCTCCTCATCGCCGCGACGATCGGCGCCCTGTTGCAGCTCGTGACGATCCCACTCTTCGGAGCGCTCGCCGCGCGCATCGGCTCGGCGAAGGTCGTGGCGTGGGGAGCTCTCGGCACGCTCATCATCGCGTTCCCGATCTACTTCATCCTCCAGGAGGCGAACTTCGGCGTGCTCGTCGCGCTCATGGTGGTCGGAGGCATCCTGCCGACGATGTCGTGGGCGGCGCTCGGCGGGCTCATGAACGACCTCTTCCCCGATGCGTTCCGCTACTCCGCGCTCTCGTTCGCGTACGCGCTCGCCGCGACCGTCGGCGGATTCGTGCCGCTGATCACGGGTGCCCTCGGCGTGCAGACGGACTACGCCTGGTGGCACCCCGGCGTCATCCTCGCCGTGATGTCGGCGATCACGCTCGTCGCAGCCTGGGCGGCAGCCCGTTACTCGACGGCCCGCTCCGCCGCGCCGGCCGAGCCGGCTCTCGCCGACCGCTGAGGCGCCGAGAGTGCCCGATCCCGCCACGGGTGCCCGGAATTTCGGGCGCCTACGGCGGAAACGGGCACACTCGGCGGGCCGGCGGTAGCGTCGGAGGATGATGCGCCCCCTCCCCACGACCGACCGGCTCGTCCTCCGGGAGATGGGGACCGACGACATCCCGTCACTCACGGCCATCATGGGCGACGCCGAGACCATGACCGCCTATGAAGGGCCGTTCGACGCGACCGAGATCGCCACCTGGCTGGCTCGATCGCAGCAGCGGTACGCGGACGACGGATTCGCCCTCTGGGCGGTGACGCTGCGGGAGACGGGCGAGATGATCGGCCAGTGCGGACCGACCCGCCAGATCATCGACGGGCGATCCATGGTGGAGGTCGGCTATCTGTTCGACCGCCGCTGGTGGCACCGCGGATTCGCCCAGGAGGCCGCCCGCGCCTGCCGCGATTGGGCTTTCCGCAACCTCCCGGTCGACGTGGTGTGCTCCAAGATCCGCGACACGAACCTCGCCAGCATGAACGTCGCGATCCGCAACGGCATGTCGGTGCGCCGGCGCACCGTGACCCACTACCGCGGCGTCGACATGCCCCACCTCGTCTTCGAGATCACACGGAACGAATGGATGCGTCAGCCGACGCCCGAGCCCTGACATCGACCGGGCACGACGCCTGCGCACCCGCCGGTAGACTGGCGGCGACCCACACTCAGGCACGCTCACACAGTGCCGCACATACCGAGGAGCTCTCGATGTCCGACGCGCAGATCCCCGACAAGCCCGTACTCGAAGGCCTCGAAGCGAAGTGGGATGCGGCGTGGACCGCAGCCGGAACCTACGACTTCGATCGCGCGAAGGCCGCCGAGGTCGGACGCGCGGGCGTCTTCTCGGTCGACACTCCCCCGCCCACCGCGTCGGGGAGTCTCCACATCGGTCACGTGTTCAGCTACACGCACACCGACGTCAAGGTGCGCTTCGAGCGCATGCGCGGGAAGACCGTGTTCTACCCGATGGGCTGGGACGACAACGGTCTGCCCACCGAGCGCCGTGTGCAGAACTACTACGGCGTGCGGTGCGACCCGTCGCTGCCGTACGACCCCGACTTCACTCCCCCGTTCGAGGGCGGCGACAACAAGAGCACGAAGGCAGCCGACCAGCGCCCGATCAGCCGCCGCAACTTCATCGAGCTCTGCGAGAGGCTGACCGCCGAGGACGAGAAGGCCTTCGAGGCGCTCTGGCGCGATCTCGGCCTCAGCGTCGATTGGACGCAAACCTACCGCACGATCTCCGGCGACACGATCCGCACCAGCCAGTCCGCCTTCCTTCAGAACCTCGACCGTGGCGAGGCGTACCAGGCGCTCGCTCCCACCCTGTGGGACGTCGACTTCCGCTCGGCCATCGCGCAGGCGGAGCTCGAGGATCGCGACCAACCCGCCGCCTACCACCGCCTCGGCTTCCACAAGGCCGACGGCTCGGGCGACGTACACATCGAGACCACCCGGCCCGAGCTGCTCGCCGCGTGCGTCGCGCTCGTCGCACACCCCGATGACGAGCGCTACCAGCCGCTGTTCGGCACGACGATGCGCACCCCCCTGTTCGACGTCGAGGTGCCGGTGCTCGCCCACCCGCTCGCCCAGCCCGACAAGGGCTCCGGCATCGCCATGATCTGCACCTTCGGCGACGTGACCGACATCATCTGGTGGCGCGAACTCGACCTGCCCAACCGCACGATCATCGGCAAGGACGGCCGCATCGTCGCCGACGCCCCCGACGCGATCGAGACGGATGCCGCCAAGGCCGCCTATGCGGAGCTCGCCGGTAAGACCGTGTTCAGCGCCAAGAAGCGCGTGGTCGAGCTGCTGCAGGAGTCCGGTGAGATGGAGGGCGACCCCCGCCCGTTCACGCACGCCGTGAAATTCTTCGAGAAGGGCGACCGTCCGCTCGAGATCGTCTCGACCCGTCAGTGGTACCTGCGCAACGGCGCCCGTGACGAGTCGCTGCGCGAGCGCCTCCTCGACCTCGGCCGCGAGATCTCCTGGCACCCCGACTTCATGCGCGTTCGCTATGAGAACTGGACCAACGGTCTCACCGGCGACTGGCTCGTGTCGCGCCAGCGGTTCTTCGGCGTGCCGATCCCGGTCTGGTACGCGCTCGACGAGAACGGTGAGCGCGACTACGGCCGCGTGCTGACGCCCGATGCGGCGTCCCTGCCGGTGGATCCGACGACCGACGTCCCCCCGGGGTACACCGAAGACCAGCGAGGCGTGCCGGGCGGGTTCGACGCCGAGCGCGACATCTTCGACACGTGGGCGACGTCGTCGCTCACCCCGCAGCTGGCCGGCGGGTGGCAGCGCGACGAAGACCTCTGGAAGCTCGTCGCCCCGTTCGACCTCCGTCCCCAGGGGCAGGACATCATCCGCACCTGGCTGTTCTCCACCCTGCTGCGCAGCGCGCTGCAGGACGGCCGGTCACCGTGGTCGGATGCTGCGATCTCCGGGTTCATCGTCGACCCCGACCGCAAGAAGATGTCGAAGTCGAAGGGCAACGTGGTCACCCCCGCCGACGTCCTCCACCAGCACGGTTCGGATGCCGTGCGCTACTGGGCGGCCTCGAGTCGGCTGGGCACGGACGCCGCCTTCGACCCGCAGAACCCCACCCAGATCAAGATCGGCCGGCGCCTCGCGATCAAGATCCTGAACGCGGCGAAGTTCGTGCTGTCGTTCCCGGTGCCCGAAGACGCCGAGGTCACGCACGCCCTCGACGCGTCGATGCTCGCGACGCTCGACCAGGTGGTGCGCGACGCGACGAAGGCCCTCGAGGCCTACGACCACGCTCGCGCCCTGGAGATCACCGAGTCGTTCTTCTGGACCTTCTGCGACGACTATCTCGAACTGGTGAAGGAGCGCGCGTACGACCAGACCGACGTCGGACAGGCATCGGCGGCGCTCTCGCTGAGGATCGCGCTCTCGACGATCCTGCGCCTGTTCGCACCGGTCGTGTCGTTCGCCTCGGAGGAGGCCTGGTCGTGGTTCAACGAAGGATCGGTGCACCATGCCCCGTGGCCGGCTCCGATCGGCTCCTCGGGCGACCCGGCAGTGCTGAGCGCCGTCGGCGAGGCGCTCATCGGCATCCGCCGGGCCAAGACCGAGGCGAAGGTCTCTCAGAAGACCGTGGTGGCCGTCGCAACCGTCGCCTCCCCGCACACCGCCGCGCTGCGATCGGCCGAGGGCGACCTCAAGGCCGTCGGACGCATCGAGACCATCGTGTTCGAAGACGCCGAGACGACCGCCGTCACGGGCATCGAACTCGCCCCCCAGGAGGCCTGACATGCAACTCGGTACACGCTGGACCTCCGGATCCACTCCCCCGTCGGCGGTCCCCGCCAGCCTGCATGCCCAGATCGCCGCGGTCGAGACGTCGCTCCCGGCCGACCAGTTCGGCCAGCCCGCACCGCGGTGGACGCTCACCTGGCTCGAAGGGCGTCCGGTCGTCGAGCTCGATACGGGCATCATCGTCACGCTGGATCGCTCGGGTGAAGCGGTCGTCACGCACCACGAGCACGAGCAGTTCTCCGACCGGGACTACTCCGGCCAGGACTGACCGTCGGGCCGCGGTTCTGGCACGATGGCCGGCATGGCCAGCAGCCCCGACCCGCGACGCGAGGAGCTGACGCGGCTCCGAAAGGTGCGCGACCGTATCGATCGCGAGCACAGCAGGCCCCTCGACGTCGCGGCCCTCGCTCGTGGTGCGCACATGTCGGCGGGCCACCTCAGCCGCCAGTTCCGTCTCGCCTACGGCGAATCGCCGTACGCGTACCTCCTGACGCGGCGCATCGAGCGCGCCACGGCGCTGCTGCGACGGGGCGACCTCTCGGTGACCGAGGTGTGCTTCGCGGTGGGTTTCTCCTCGCTCGGCACGTTCAGCACGAGGTTCACCGAGATCGTCGGAACGTCGCCGGACGGCTACCGCCGTGAGAGCGCCGCGGATGCTGCGGAGCTGCCCAGCTGCGTCACGCGATTCGTCATGCGACCGGTCAGGAATCGAGAAGCGCCCGTCGTGCGGGCGCTCTAGCGTGAGCGGCATGGACATCACGATTCGCGAGTCATACCTGCCCCACACCGATCCGGAGGCGTCGGTGCGGTTCTACCGCGACCTCCTCGGTTTCGAGGTGCGCACCGACGTCGGATACGAAGGGATGCGGTGGCTCACCGTCGGCCCGGCCGCACAGCCGGAGACCGCGATCGTGCTGCACCCGCCGACGGCCAACCCCGATCTCACCGCGGAGGAGAGCCGGATTCTGCTCGACCTCATCGCCAAGGGGAGCTACTTCGGCATCAACCTCGCGACATCCGACCTCCTGGCCACCTTCGAGGCGCTGGAGGCGTCGGGGGTAGAGATCGTGCAGGAGCCGACAGAGCAGCCCTACGGCGTCTTCGACTGCGCGGTGCGCGACCCCGCGGGCAACATGGTGCGCATCCAGCAGCCTCGCTAGCGCGCGACCCGGTCGGGAAGATCCGCCCCGGCCGCACGCGTGCCCCCGATCAGCAGAGGCACGGAGACGAGCGTCGCTGCGAGCACCACGGCCGCGGCGATCGCGAACGGAAGTCGCAGGTCGACCCGCGACACCCACCCGCCGAGTACGGTCGCGATCGGGAACAGGCCCCAGGTCAGCATCCGGATGATTCCCAGTACGCGCCCGAAGAGAGCACCGGGAACGATCTGCTGGCGTAGGGCGCCCCACGGCACGTTCCAGATCGCCACCGCGAAAGCGAAGACGGCGTATGAGACCATCGCGCTCCACACCCCGGGGGCGACGGCCGTCAGACCGAGTCCACCGGCGCACACCAGATTCGCTCCGAGCATGACCGGACCGCGTCCCAGGCGCCGCACCAGCGACGAGGCGACGAGCGAGCCGGCCAGCGCGCCCACCCCGATACCGGCGGTCACGAAGCCGAACGCGGCCGGCGGCACCGAATGCTCGTCGAGGAAGTAGAGCACGGTGACCGCCTGGGCGAAGCTCAGCGCCGAGCCGATCACCGCCGTGAACCCCACCATGGCCCGCAGGTATCGATGCCGCCACAGGAATGTCACGGCGTCGCGGGCGGAGCCGAGCGCCCGGCTCGAGCCGGCCGGCGACGCGACGGCCGGCCGCGCTGCCGCCGCGGGAAGCAGCAGAGCGAGGACGACCGGAACGAGGTAGCCCGCCGCCCCCACCCACAGGGGAAGCACGAGGGACACCGCGTACAGGAGACCGCCGATGGGTGTCGCAACGAAGGTGTCGACCGTGATCTGAGCGGCTTGGATCCTTCCGTTGGCCCTGTCCAGCTGGTCCCGCGAGACCAGGCCGGGGATGACGGCGTTCGTTGCGTTGTCGAAGAGCGTCTCACCGAGTCCGAACACGAGCGCGCCCACGAGCAGTGCGGTGATGTCGAGGCGACCGAGCACGGTCAGGAGCGCGAGGCCCACCGCGGCGAGACCGCGCAGCACGTTCGCGACGGCCATCACGGAACGCCTGTCGAAACGGTCGACGATCATGCCCGCCGGCAGGCCGAAGACGAGCCAGGGCACGAAGGCGAGAGCCCCCAGAACGGAGATCAGCAGCGGATCGCGGGTGAGAGTGGCGGCGATGAGCGGCACAGCGGTGCGACCCACCCCGTCGGCGAGGTTGCTGAAGGCGGCTGCCGTCCACAGCTTGCCGAAGTCGCGACCGAGGCCCCGATGCGGCGCATCGACCGGTCGGGACGTCACCGCGGCATCAGTTGCATGGCGACAGCGCCGGCTCGGTCACGCTGTGCTTCCGAGGCCGCCCGTCGTCGACCGTGCAACTCCAGCGAGTCGAGGCGCCGACGCTGACGTGCGCTGACGTAGCCGTCGAGCGCGTGTGCGGCGGCGCGGAGCAGGCGGTCGAGGGTCGTCGCCCGCGCCACGCGTCGTGACGCGGTCAGCACGGTCATCGTTCGTCTCCCAACTCCGGAAGCGGGAACACGTCGGCGCGAATAGTGACCGGCCTCACGCCGTCGCCGGTCTGATCTCGATGAGTGTCTACGGCGGCGTCGAGCAGCGCCTGGATCGAGCGAGAGAGTTCGCGTGTCTGTTCGACGGTCAACCGCGTGTTCGCCGTGGACAGGATCACGGCGTCGCGCCACTCGGCGGTCTCCGCGTCGATCCCGCGTTCGGAGAATTCCGCCAGTTGCTCGTGGCGGTTGCGCAGGAACTCGCTCATGACCATCTGCGAGACGGCCCGCCCGGCCGGCGTTCTCATCGCATCCGGGTTGGTGAGCTCGATCCCGCCCGCCGGGCGCTCCCACCATCGCTCCCGCGCTGTTCCGCGCCCCTCCACTTCGCGGATGAGCTGATGCTTCGCCAAGGCGCGGAGGTGGTAGCTGGTCGCACCGCTCGACTCGCCGAGGCGCTCCGCGAGGGAACTCGCGGTCTGCGGCCCGTACTGGCTGAGCATGTCGAAGATGCGCACGCGCAGCGGATGGGCGAGGGCTCGGAGGGCGCCGACGTCGAGGACACGGTCTGTTCTCGCGGGGAATCGCTCTGTGTGCGGCTCGGTCATGATGCAAAGATACCTTTGCCAACATTCATTTGCAACATTATCTTTGCATGCTCTCACCACCGCGCCTGAGGCTGTCGACCTCCGACGTAGGGTGGACGAATGGCTGCCGATAACCCCTTCCTGCGCCCGCCCACCCTCCCCTTCGGGCTTCCCGCCTACGCGTCGATCGACACCGATCACTACCTCCCGGCTTTCGCGGAGGGATTCGCGCGGCAGCGCGAGGAGGTCGAGCGCATCGCCACGAGCGCGGATGCGCCGACTTTCGAGAACACGATGCTCGCGCTGGAGAAAAGCGGAGAACTCCTCGGACGAGTAGCCAGCGCCTTCTACACGATCGCCTCCGCGGATGCCACCGGCGCGGTGCAGGAGATCGAGGAGGCCCTCGCACCCCGGATGTCCGCCCACCACGATGCGATCGAGCTGGATGTGCGACTGTTCGATCGCGTGCGAACCCTCCACGATCGGCTCGATGATCTCGACCTCTCGGCAGAGCAGCGTTACCTCGTCGAGCGTCGCTTCCGCGAGATGTCACGAGCCGGAGCCGGCCTCGGAGAGAAGGACAAGACGCGACTCACAGCCGTCAACGAACGACTCGCCGTCCTGACGACCACGTTCGAGAAGAATCTTCTGTCAGACACGAACGCTCTTGCCGTCGTCTTCGACACCGCCGTCGAGCTCGACGGACTCAACGCGGGCCAGTTGTCGGCCGCCTCGCAGGCGGCATCCGACCGCGGCCTCGACGGTCGCTTCGTCGTGACGCTCCCCCTGTTCACCGGACACCCTTACCTCGCGGCCCTGACGAATCGCGAGAGCCGTCGCCGCATTCTGGACGCGTCGCGGTTGCGCGGCCGCCGCCCCGGTGCCCACGACAACCGTCCCGTGCTCCTGGAGATCGTGCGACTCCGCGCCGAGCGGGCGGCGCTCCTCGGTTTCGCGAGCCACGCCGCGTACGTGACTGCGGACGAGACGGCCGGCTCTCCCGCTGCGGTGCACGACCTGCTGCGCCGCCTCGCCTCTCCCGCCGCGCGAAACGCGCAGCTCGAACGCAAGAAGCTGCGCGCCATCGCCGCCGCCGACGGCGTCGAGGTCGAAGCCCACGACTGGGCGTTCTACACCGAGAAGGTTCGTCAGGCCGAGTACGACCTCGATACCGCTGCGCTTCGACCGTGGTTCGAGGCGGAGCGCGTTCTGCAGGACGGCGTCTTCTTCGCGGCAGAGAAGCTCTACGGCATCACGATCTCCGAGCGTCACGATCTCGCGGCCTATCATCCCGAGGCCCGGGTCTTCGAGGTGACGAACCCCGATGGTTCGGCGCTCGGCCTGTTCATCCTCGACCTCTATACCCGCGACACCAAACGCGGCGGGGCCTGGATGAACTCGATCGTGGTGCAGTCCGCCCTGCGGGGCACCTCTCCCGTCGTCGTGAACAACCTCAACGTCAATCGCCCCGCCTCCGGCCAGCCCACTCTGCTCTCGCTCGACGAGGTCACCACGCTGTTCCACGAATTCGGGCACGCTCTGCACGGGCTGTTCGCGACGGTCACCTATCCGTCGTTCGGCGGCACGGCGGTCTTCCGCGACTTCGTCGAGTTCCCCAGCCAGGTCAACGAGATGTGGATCTTCTGGCCCGAGGTGCTGGCGAACTACGCTCGGCACCACGAGACCGGCGAGGCGCTCCCCTCCGCGGTGGTCGTCAAACTCGCGGCGACCGAGGCTTTCAACCAGGGCTTCGCGACCAGTGAGTACCTCGCCGCATCCTGGATCGATCAGGCGTGGCATTCCCTGTCGGCCGCAGAGTCGTCGCGAGAGATCGACGTGGCCGAGTTCGAAGAGACGGCACTCGCCGATATCGGCCTCGACGACCCGACCGTGCCACCCCGCTACTCGTCGACGTACTTCGCGCACATCTTCTCGGGCGGCTACAGCGCGGGCTACTACTCGTACATCTGGAGCGAGGTGCTCGATGCCGACACGGTCGAGTGGTTCCGCGAGAGCGGCGGGCTGACAAGGGAGAACGGCGACCGCTTCCGCGACCGCCTGCTCGGCGTCGGCGGGTCGAAGGACCCGCTCGAGGCTTATCGGGACTTCCGCGGGCGTACCGCCCAGATCGCGCCGCTGCTGAAGCGCCGCGGCCTGGAGGACTGAATGTGAGAGCGGCCGGGGTTCCCCCCGGCCGCTCTCACATTCGCGATGTCGTCAGGCGCTCTTGCGCTTCTGCTCGAGCACCATCGTCGGAGCGGCGCCGTCCTCGACGCAGGCCCGCGTGATGATGACCTTCGAGACATCGTCGGACGACGGCACGTCGAACATGATCGGTCCGAGCACGTCTTCGAGGATCGCGCGGAGACCGCGCGCACCGGTCTTGCGCCCGACGGCGCGATCGGCGATGGCGAGCAGGGCGTCGCGTTCGAACTCGAGCTCGACGCCGTCGATCTCGAACATGCGCTGGTACTGCTTCACGAGTGCATTCTTGGGCTCCGTCAGGATCTCCATCAGGGCGTTCTGGCCGAGGGGCGACACCGACGCGACCACGGGAAGACGCCCGATGAACTCGGGGATCAGTCCGAACTTGTGGAGGTCTTCCGGCAGCACCTCACTGAAGAGGTTCAGGTCTTCGCCCTTGCTGTGCAGGGGGGCGCCGAAGCCGACGCCGTGCTTGCCCACGCGCGCCGAGATGAT
Source organism: Microbacterium sp. AG1240 (assembly GCF_003635115.1). Taxonomy (GTDB): domain Bacteria; phylum Actinomycetota; class Actinomycetes; order Actinomycetales; family Microbacteriaceae; genus Microbacterium. The sequence continues at coordinate 1,379,735 of NZ_RBXJ01000001.1, read as the reverse complement.
GTCTTCGAGACCGGCGAACGCACCCGCCACGATGAACAGGACGTTCGTCGTGTCGATCTGGATGAACTCCTGGTGCGGATGCTTGCGGCCGCCCTGCGGCGGCACCGACGCGACGGTGCCCTCGAGGATCTTCAGCAGTGCCTGCTGCACGCCCTCGCCGGAGACGTCGCGGGTGATCGACGGGTTCTCGGCCTTGCGGGCGATCTTGTCGACCTCGTCGATGTAGATGATGCCGGTCTCGGCGCGCTTGGTATCGAAGTCGGCGGCCTGCAACAGCTTCAGGAGGATGTTCTCGACGTCTTCGCCGACGTAACCGGCCTCGGTGAGGGCCGTGGCGTCGGCCACGGCGAACGGAACGTTGAGACGCTTCGCCAGGGTCTGTGCGAGATAGGTCTTGCCCGTACCGGTCGGTCCGAGGATGAGGATGTTGCTCTTGGCGATCTCGATCTCATCGGCGCGCTGCTCGGCGGGCTGGATCGTTCCGTGTGCGCGGACGCGCTTGTAGTGGTTGTAGACGGCGACGGCCAGGGAGCGCTTGGCATCTTCCTGTCCGACGACGTATTCCTCGAGGAACGCGAAGATCTCGCGGGGCTTGGGCAGGTCGAAGTCGGACACCACGCCGGCGGAGGACTCGGCCATGCGCTCTTCGATGATCTCGTTGCACAGCTCGACGCACTCGTCGCAGATGTACACGCCGGGACCAGCGATGAGCTGCTGCACCTGCTTCTGGCTCTTTCCGCAGAAGGAGCATTTGAACAGGTCGGCGCTCTCACCGATACGTGCCATTGCGGCTCCTCCTCGCCACCACGGGAGCCACTCCCCCGTGCGCACTGACGAGCCTAACCTCTGCCCGCGACATCGGAGGGCATTGGAGATCGCCTGTTCCTCCCGCCGTCGGCGAACACGACGAAGCCCCCGTCGCGAGCTGCGACGGGGGCTTCGAAGCATCCGATCAGGAGGTGAGTGCCGCCGGAGTGCGCTTGCGCGTGGTGAGCACCTGGTCGATGAGGCCGTACGCCACAGCCTCCTCGCCCGAGAGGATCTTGTCGCGGTCGATGTCTTTGTTGACCTCTTCCGGCGTCTTGTTCGAGTGCTTGGAGAGGGTGGCCTCCAGCCAGGTACGCATACGGAGGATCTCCGCGGCCTGGATCTCGATGTCCGACGCCTGCCCGTGACCCGACTCGCCGACGGCGGGCTGGTGGATCAGGATGCGGGCGTTCGGCAGCGCGAGACGCTTGCCGGGCGCGCCGGCGGCGAGGAGCACCGACGCCGCCGATGCCGCCTGGCCGAGCACGACCGTCTGGATCTGCGGCGAGACGTACTGCATCGTGTCGTAGATCGCCGTCATGGCCGTGAACGAGCCGCCGGGCGAGTTGATGTACATGATGATGTCGCGGTCGGGGTCCTGGCTCTCGAGCACGAGCAGCTGCGCCATCACGTCGTCGGCCGACGCGTCGTCGACCTGCACGCCGAGGAAGATCACGCGGTCTTCGAACAGCTTGTTGTACGGGTCCTGGCGCTTGTAGCCGTAGGCCGTGCGCTCCTCGAACTGCGGCAGGATGTAGCGGCTGCTGGGCATCTGGATGCCCTGGCCGGACGCGGCTCCGAAGGTGGGGGTGTGCATGTGGGTTCTCTCTCTTTCGCCTTCGGGTGCGTTACTCGGCGGTCGTTCCGCCGCCGCCGGTCACGTCGAGCGCGCTGGAGCGGATGTGGTCGACGAAGCCGTACTCGAGTGCTTCCTCGGCCGAGAACCACCGGTCGCGGTCGCCGTCGGCGTTGATCTGCTCGACGTCCTTGCCCGTCTGGCCGGCCGTGATCTCGGCGAGGCGACGCTTCATGTCGAGGATGAGCTGAGCCTGGGTCTGGATGTCGCTCGACGTGCCGCCGAACCCGCCGTGCGGCTGGTGGAGGAGGACGCGCGCGTTCGGGGTGATGTACCGCTTGCCCTTCGTACCGCTCGTGAGCAGCAGCTGGCCCATCGAGGCGGCCATGCCGATACCGACGGTCACGATGTCGTTCGGCACGAACTGCATCGTGTCGTAGATCGCCATACCCGCGGTGATCGAACCGCCGGGCGAGTTGATGTACAGGAAGATGTCTTTTTCCTGGTCTTCGGCGGCGAGCAACAGGATCTTGGCGCAGATCTCGTTGGCGTTCTCGTCACGCACCTCTGAGCCCAGCCAGATGATGCGGTCTTTGAGGAGCCTGTCGAAGACGCTGGTTGCCATTAGTGGTTCGGCCATGAATACTCCTGATTCCTCGGGGTCGGCTTCGAATCTACCGGCGTGGTTTCAGGCCCGAGGTCGTGTTCGCCGTGGGCAGATCAAGCGTGTCCATCCACGATCTCCTCGGCGTAGCCCCGCACCGACCGGGTGTACCGCGGGAGGTGGGGAGCGAGCGCACGAAGAGCGACGGAGGCTGCTCGGTCGGCCTGCCCCGCCGAGACCAGCGCCAGTGCGTAGAACGCCGCGGCGGCGTCGTGCATCGGCGTGCCGGGGGCGCGTTCGTACTCCACGCGCAAGAGGGCGAGCGCCTCCGGCACCTGGCCGAGATTGCGGATCGTGCTCGCCAGCTGGATGGTCGCACGTGCGCGGCGCTCGTCGTCGAGCCCGAGCTCGAGCGCGCGCCGGTACAGCACCTCGGCCTCGGACTCTCGACCGGCCGAGTCGCGGGCGCCGGCGCGCTCGAACAACGCCACCGGGTCGTCCGCGGGCCGCTCGGAAGCGAGCGTGTCGATCGCCCGGACCACGTCGTCGGGGGCCAGGGTGTCATCCGCCCACACCGCGTCCACGCGGTCCTGCCAGCTCTGCTCGCTCATCGCTCTGCTTCTCCCGGGGACGAGAAAGGGGCGGATGCTGCTGCATCCGCCCCTTTCGAGGGTCTTACTCCTTGGCCGCGGCCTTCTTCTTGGCGGGGGCCTTCTTCTTGGGCTTCTCTTCGGCGACGACCGTCTCGGCGTCGGAAGCGTCTGCCGCAGCATCCGCGATCTCCTCGGCCTCTTCGACGACCTCGGCCTCGGCCTCCGGCTCGTCCTCGACCGCGACGAAGCCGCTCAGGTCGACGGGAGCGCCGTTGGAGTCGACGACGGTGACGCGACCGAGAGCAACGGCCAGCGCCTTGTTGCGCGCGACCTCGCCGACGAGCGCGGGCAGCTGGTTGCCCTGCTGCAGCGCTTCGACGAACTCCTGCGGAGCCATGCCGTACTGGGCGGCCGACTGGATGAGGTACTGGGTCAGCTCCTCCTGCGAGACCTGGACGTTGCCGTCCTCGGCGATCTTGTCGAGGATCATCTGCGTGCGGAACTGCTTCTCGCTCGCTTCGGTGACCTCGGCGCGGTGCTCGTCGTCTTCGAGGCGGTTCTCGCCCTCGAGGTGGTTGTGGACCTCGTCTTCGATGAGCTGCGGCGGCACGGGGATCTCGACCTGCGAGAGCAGCTCCTCGATCAGCTTGTCGCGCGCGGCGGAACCCTGCGTGAAGGTCGACTGCTGGGCGACGCGCTCCTTGAGGCTGTCGCGCAGCTCGGCGATCGTGTCGAATTCGCTCGCGATCTGCGCGAAGTCGTCGTCGGCCTCGGGAAGCTCGCGCTCCTTGACAGCGGTGATCTTGACCGAGACCTCGGCCTCTTCACCGGCGTGGTCGCCGCCGACGAGCTTCGAGCGGAACGTGGTGTCCTCGCCCGCGGTGAGCGATTCGATGGCCTCGTCGATGCCCTCGAGCAGTTCGCCGGAGCCGACCTCGTACGACACGCCGTCGGCGCGGTCGATCTCGGAGCCGTCGATCGTGGCGACGAGGTCGAGCTCGACGAAGTCGCCGGTGGCCGCGGGGCGGTCGACCGTGACGAGGGTGCCGAAGCGGGCGCGCAGGCCGTCGAGCTCGGCGTCGATGGCCGCCTCGTCGACCTCGACCGCGTCGACGGTCAGGGTGATGCCCTCGTAGGCGGGCAGATCGAACTCGGGGCGCACGTCGACCTCGACATCGACGACGAGGTCGCCGGAGTAGTCCTTGAGCTCGGGGAGCTCGACGACCTCGGCGTTCGGACGGCCGATGACGCGGAGGTTCTGCTGCTCGACGGCCGCGCGGTAGAACCCGTCGAGGCCCTCGTTGACGGCGTGCTCGACGACGGCGCCGCGGCCGACGCGCTGGTCGATGATGGGGGCGGGCACCTTGCCCTTGCGGAAACCGGGGATCTGCACGTCCTGCGCGATGTGCTCGTACGCGTGAGCGATGCTCGGCTTGAGCTCCTCCGGCGAGACAGTGATGTGCAGCTTCACCCGGGTGGGGCTGAGCTTCTCGACGGTGCTGTTGACCATGCCTGTTCGTTCTCCTCGTGGTGGACCGCGCACAGCGCGGCGTTCGGAAGGGTCTGGGGTCTGCGGGGCTCGTTCGTCGGGGCGACAGGATTTGAACCTGCGGCCTCCCGCTCCCAAAGCGGGCGCTCTACCAAGCTGAGCTACGCCCCGGGCGGTGCACGCGGACGTGCGACGATACGGCCCCGAGAAGTCTAGACGATGGGGCCGCCACCACCCGCCGGACGGGACGGATGTGCAGAACGGGTGCCCGGAACCGGTAGACTTTCGGATGCTGCGGCTGAGCCGTGGATAACTGAAAATCGCGGGGCTGTAGCTTAGTGGTAAAGCCTTAGTCTTCCAAACTAATGATGCGGGTTCGATTCCCGTCAGCCCCTCCAAAGATCATCCATTCGGTTGATGCGCCGCCTCTCCCCCTCGGGTTGGCTGGAGGAATGGACGTTCTCGCCCTCTTCCACCCGACGGCTTCCCACGCGCGCGACGAGTGGCAATCGAAACAGGAGCTCCCCGCGCCGGTGCCCACTCCGGGCGATGGTCCGGGGGTCATTCGCGGCGGGCGCATCGTCATCGAGCTCGGCTGAGGCGCCGACCCGCGTCACTCCGGACGGTCGCCGGTCACCTCGACCGCCGCGCGGTGATCGTCCAGCCTCGCCCGGTAGGCCTCCGCATTGCGGAGGATCGTGCTCTTCTCGTCGTCGGTGAGTTGGCGACGCACCTTCGCGGGCACACCGGCGACCAGCGATCCCGGCGGGATCACGGCCCCCTCCAGCACGACTGCTCCCCCCGCCACGAGGCACCCCTCGCCGATCACAGCGCCGGAGAGCACCACGCTCCCCATCCCGATCAGCGTCCCGTCGCCGATGGTGCATCCGTGGACGACCGCGTTGTGGCCGACCGACACGTTCTCACCGATGCGCACGGGATGCCCCTTGTCGACGTGCACGGAGACGTTGTCCTGGAGGTTGCTACCGGCCCCGATGACGATGTCGGCGCCGTCGGCCCGGAGCACCGCGTTGTACCAGACGCTCGATTCTCGACCGAGCGAGACCGCCCCGATCACCCGGGCGCCCGCGGCCACGAAGGCCGATTCGTGAACGACGGGGGCCGCCTCGCCGAGGCGGAGAAGACTGGCATCGTGGGCGCTGGTCATCCATCGACCCTACTGACACACCTCGACGGAACTCGGCCGCATCGTGCGATGAGCCGCCGACATCCGCTCACCGCGTCATGGCCTCTTCCAGGGCCGCGGTGATCTGAGGGGCGAGAGAATCGGCGAACGTCACGGTCAGGTGATCCTGGTCACGATAGATGTTCGCGCCTCCGACCACGGGACGGCAGACCTCGTCGTCGCAGTACACGTCGGTGAAATCGAGGAGCGTGACGAGGTCTTGCCCCTCCGCCGCCCCGCGCAGGGGGTCGTTCTCGACGAGGACGTCGGCCCGGGAACCCGTGCATTCCGCCGCGTCACGCGTGCGCAGGCACTTGTTGGGGTCGGTCTCCCAGACCGGATTGTCGACCACCGTCACCACGGGGATCCCGCGGTCGTTCATGGTCGACCATGCGTCACGGTACCCGGCCACCGCCGCGTCGTACGACGAGTCGTAGCCGGCCGGTGAGTACGGCGTCGTCGCGATCGCCGCGGTGAACACGGCGTCGAAGTCCTGGGAGTCCAGGCTCTGCTGCACGCCGGCGCGCCAGTCGGAGCACGCGTCTCCGAATGCACCGGGCGTCGACAGCGGCGTCGCGTTCCACGGGCACGCGCCCTTGAAGAAGGTGGTCAGGTGCCATCCCTCGGCGTCGGCGACGCGCTGCATCGTCGAGAGCAGCTGGAAGGCGTGGCTGTCCCCGACGAGAGCGATGCGCGGGGCGTCGGCCGCGTCGGAACCGAAATCGCACTGCTGGGCGCGCGAGTCGTTCAGTTGGATGAAGCACTGCTCATCACCCGGCCTGTCGACGCCGGCGAAGCCGGGGGCCGGGAGGATGCTGTCGCCGAAATCGGTGGCCGCGCACCCCGGTTCGAGCACCGACGCCGCTCCGAAGCAGTCGGGCGGGTCTTCGCGCAGCTGCGCGAGGGTGGTGACCCCGTCGCGGTAGGTGGTCGCGTTGACGGCCCATGCCCCGCCTGCGGTGAGAGCAACGACGAGCATCGCCGCGAGCGAGGTCCACAGCGTCACCTTCGCGGGCCGGGAGGTGAGCACCTTCCAGCTGCGCGTCGGATCCTCGACGAACCGCTTGGTCAACCACGCGAGCACGAAGCAGATGCCCAGGAGGGCGACACGGTGGTAGATCGTGAGACCCCAGAACGGAACGGACGGGGCGATGACGATCAGGGGCCAGTGCCACAGGTACAGCGAGTAGGAGATGTCTCCGATGAACCGAGCCGGACGGAGTGATAGCACCCGCGTCGGATACCACCAGCGCTCGGTGTTCGATGCCGCGATGATCGCCGCGGCTCCCGCCGTCGGAAGAGCCGCCATGTAGCCGGGGAAGGGGGTCTGACCGTCGAAGCGGAAGGCGACGAAGAGGAGGACGAAGACCCCGCCCCAACCGAGGACGAAGCTCAGCCATCTCTGGCGCACGCGCAGCATCGGCACGAGGGCGATCATCGCGCCGACCCCGAACTGCCACATGCGGGTGAAGGTGACGAAGTAGGCCGGCGCGGGGTTCGTGAGGGTGAAGACGACGCAGAAGACGAAGGAGGCCACCGAGACGGCGCCGAGGGTGACGAGCACCGTGCGGCGCACGTTTCCTCGGATCCACTTCACCGCGACCCAGGCGGCGAGCAGCATGAGGAGCGGCCAGATCACATAGAACTGCTCCTCGAGCGACAACGACCAGTAGTGCTGGACCGTGGTCGGTTCGCCGCCGTGGTTGAGGTAGTCGGCCGACGTGAAGGCCAGGAACCAGTTCTGCACGTAGAACGTGGAGGCGACGATCTCCTGCACCTCGTTCGGGAGCGCCGACGTGGGGGTCAGGTAGGGGGACGTCGCCACGAGGGCGCAGACCAGGAGGACGAGCAGCGATGCCGGCAGGAGGCGCCGAGCTCGACGCGCCCAGAACTGGCCGAGCTTCACCGTCCCGGTCGCGGTGAGCTCCCGCATGAGGTGACCGGTGATGAGGAACCCGGAGATGACGAAGAAGATGTCGACACCGACGTAGCCGCCCGGAAGACGCGCCGGCCAGAAGTGGTACAGCACGACGAAGAGCACGGCGATCGCACGGAGCCCCTGCACGTGCGGCAGGAAACGAGACGGCTCCGCGTGCTCGGGTGAGCGGTCGGAGCGGAGCCTGGCCCGGGTGACGACCGGCTCACCGAGGTTTCGCGGTCCGGAGCGGGAGTCGGCGCCGGAGCGGGAGTCAGCGGAGTGCACCCCTCGACGGTAGTCGACGGCGCACACGGAGCCGGGAACGACGCGTGTTTCCGCGGGCGTAAGCCGAGCCTCAGCTTGCTTGCGGAATGCGAAGGGCTGAGTAGCGTTGGCATCCATAGGGGCACGATGTGCCCAGCATGGAGGCGAAAATGACTGACATCCACACCACTTCCGAGACCGCGACGGTCGCCGACCCCACGATGGCCGCCGCCACCGCCCAGTTCCTCTCCCCCGTCGTCCTCGGCCTCGAGGCACTCGTCGTCAACGGCAAGCAGGCGCACTGGCACGTGCGCGGCGCGAACTTCATCGGCGTCCACGAACTGCTCGACACGATCGTGAGCCACGCTCAGGATTGGTCCGACCTCGCCGCGGAGCGCATCGTCGCCCTGGGGCTGCCGATCGACTCGCGGCTGCAGAGCGTCGCGTCGAAGGCGAAGCAGACCAGCGTCCCCGCCGGGTTCGCTCCGTCGGACGTCATCATCCGCGCGGTCCTCGCCGACATTGACGCCGTCCTCGGCGACCTGCAGGCCGCAGTCGACGGACTCGACGAGACCGACCTCACCAGCCAGGACGTCGCGATCGAGATCAAGCGAGGCCTCGACAAGGACCGCTGGTTCCTCTTCGCGCACCTCGCCGCGTAAGCACGCACTCCACGACGAAGGGCTCCGGGTCGATCCCGGAGCCCTTCGTCGTCTCACGTGAGGTGCGTCAACCGCCCTCCCAGCAGCGTCGCCGAGACCTGCATGCCGCGCAGCTCGAGTTCGGACGCTCCCAGCGGGTCGTTCTCGCAGAGCGCGAGATCAGCCAGAGCCCCCGGCTCGATGCGCGCCCCGCCGCGGGATCCGCCGGCCGTCGACGCCGCCAGCGCCGTCGCCGCGTCGATCCGTTGCTCGGGACGCCAGGGCGTCCTGCCGTCGCGGGTGCGGTACACGGCACCCGCGATGGCGGCCCAGGGATCGAGCGGAGAAACCGGTGCGTCCGATCCGAGGACGAGGTTCGCGCCGGCGTCGACGAGAGCGCGTAACGGGTAGGCCGTCGCAGTCTGCGACGCCCACATCTCGTCCGTGACGTCGCGGTCGTCTATCGCGTGCTCGGGTTGAACGCTCGCCGTGACGTCCAGTCGGGCGAACCGCGGGACGTCGGCCGCGGCGACCAGCTGCGCGTGCTCGATCGTTCCGACCGCGCCGGTTGTCGCGAACGCATCCAGGGCGTGCGAGTTCGCGACGTCTCCGATCGCGTGGATCGCGCACTCTAATCCCGCACCGGTCGCACGCATCATGAGGTCGACGAGGGTTGCGGGATCGACGGTCAGCACGCCGCGGTTGTGCGGATCACCGGAGTACGGGTGCCCGCACGCGGCGGTACGCGTACCGAGCGAGCCGTCGGTGATCACCTTGAGCGGTCCAGTGCGGATGAGGCCGCCCGCCGAACCGCGAACCGGATCACCCGTCCGCAGCCCCTCGGCGATTGCGCGGTCGAGATGCTGCGGGTAGATCCCGTAGCGCACGCGCAGCACGTCGAACCCCGCGGCCGCGCGCCGCATCCACGGCTCGTCGTTCCACGCCATGTCGAGGTCGACCATCCCGACCACGCCGCGGGCCGCAGCCGCGCGCGCGGCTTCCTCGACCAACCGATCGCCCCCCGACGGATCGGCGGCGTTCAGCCGGCGCGAGATCTCGAAGGCGTCCTCCTCCCCGAGGAACCCCGACGGGTCAGCGGGGAATCCCTCCCGGGCGAAGGCAGCGGTGTTGAGCCACACGCTGTGGACGTCGGCGTTGATGAGGTAGGCGGGCAGATCACCGGTCGCCTCATCGAGCAGCGCGAGCGACGGCTCATCGGGCCACAGCGCATCCCGGAAACCGACGCCGATGCGGCGTCCGTCGACCGGCGTCGACGCCGCCATGATCGTGACCGCCTCGCGCGCGGTCGCGGCGTGGCCTAGATCGATCCGCCGGGACGCGAGGGCCCATTGCAGCGCGTGCACGTGGTGGTCCCAGAGCCCGGGGATGAGCCATGAGCCGTCTGCATCGACGATTTCGCCCAGCGCGCGCAGAACACCGGTGGGCGCGATGTCCACGATGCGCCCGTCGGCGATGAACACGTCGAACGCGCCATCGTGCGGCAGCACCTCCCGTCCCGCTCCGGCGACGCGGGCACCACGGATCGTGCCGACCTGCGCCCCGATCATCGCTGCACGCGCGTGTCTGCCGCGCGCCGCATCTCCGCCGCGAGCTCGGGCTGCGCGTACGCGCCGGCGCCACTGAGCTCGGCGATGATGGTCTCGACCACGTCGGGCGTCTTGTTCTGACTCAGCTTCCGCTTCGCGACGACCCTCGTGGGCGTCATCCGGAATCCGACGGTTCCTCTTTCGAGCCGCTCGACGAAGATCTCGTCGTTCGGTCTCTCCCACAGCATCCGCGGCTCGGGCACCCGCCGCTCGTAGCGCTCGACCAGTCGATCGAGCACGCGCAGGTTCTCCTCCGGCGCGAGGATCTCGGGGACTCCCGTGAGGTGGGCCGAGACGAAGTTCCAGGTGGGGACGGCAGCCGCGTCGCCGTACCACGATGGGGAGATATATCCGTGCGGGCCCTGGACCACCAGCATCAGCTCTCGCTCTCCGAGCCCGAGAATCAGGTCGTCGGGCTTGCCGACGTGCCCGACCACGGTGAGATCGTCGCGATCCTCGTCGAGCAGCACGGCGTAGTGGGACGCGACGAGACCGTCGTCCGTACTGCTCACGAGGGTCATCCAGGGGTGGCGCTCGATGAGGCGACGCAGCTCGCCCACATCGGTCATCGCGAAGCTCGGGTTCTGCCGCATCCGCTCAGCCTAGAGCCGTCACGCCTGGCACCGGGGGCACCAGTACAGCTTCCTCCCGGCGGCTTCCTCGACGATGATCGACGTCCCGCAGACCCGGCAGGGCAGGCCCGCGCGATGGTAGACCCAGTGGCGATCGTCGCGGCTGGCCATGGCCGCGCGATAGGCCGCCGGGTCGAGGTCGTCCATGGTCATCATCTGACCGGCCTCGACACCGATCGCCAGCAGCCGCACCCAGTCGCGCCACAACCCGCGGACGACCTCTTCGGGCACGTCTTGACCGGGCGTATGGGGGTTCTGGCGCGCACGGAACAGCATCTCGGCCCGGTACACGTTGCCGATGCCGCTGACGACGCTCTGATCCATGAGCAGCAGACCGATCGCCGTCGGCTTCCGACGGACCACGGAGACGAAGCGCTCCTCCCCCTCGGCGACGTCGTCGACGAGGGGGTCGGGTCCGAGCTTGGCGATGGTCGTGGCCACTTCATCGGGTGTCTGGATCTGGCATGCCGTGGGCCCGCGGAGGTCGGCGCACGTCAGTTCCGTGAGCAGGCGGAGCCGCACCTGGCCCACGACGGGCGGGGGCCACTCGGTCTCCTCCTCCAGGCCGCGCGTCTGCTCCGACATCCGGACACGACCCCGGGCGCGCCGGGGGGCCCCGATCGACGACAGGGAGTTCTCGCCCGCCGCATCCATGATCGGCTCGTCGTCGTCGCCGACGACCGTGCCGCGCTGATTCGTCTGCCCCATGCGCCCGTTCGACGACGCGATGGTGGGATCGACGACGATGTCACCGGCGAAGTCCCAGGCGCCGTACATGCCGAGGTGCACGCGCAGCCAGACGTCGTCGTCGAACTCCAGGAACATCTGCTTGCCGACCGCGCGCACCGATGTCGCCTGGCGACCATCCAGCATGGAGGCACCGTCGGCGAAGCGCCCCTGGGGGCTGGATGCTGCGACGCGGCGCCCGACGATGTTGCGGTCGAACTGGCGGGCGATGCGGTGGACGGAATGGCCCTCCGGCATCAGCCTGCTCGCAGTTCGATGGACAGAGCGTCGAAGGATCCGGATGCAGGCATCAGCCTGCTTCCGGATCGAAGGCGTCGACGTCTTCGCCGCCCCGGATCGCCGCGCGGGGGTCGGGGAGCAGAGAACCGTCGTTCTCGAACGCGGCGAGCTGGGCGATGCGCCGCGCGTGGCGTTCCTCATCCGAGAACGGCGTGGCGACGAAACGATCGATGAAGGCCGCGGCCTCTTCGAAGGTGTGCTGGCGCGCCCCGATCGCGATGACGTTGGCGTCATTGTGCTCGCGAGCCAGTTCGGCGGTCGCCATGTTCCATACGAGCGCCGCCCGCACACCGCGCACCTTGTTCGCCGCGATCTGCTCGCCGTTGCCCGAGCCTCCGAACACCACGCCCAGGGTGTCGATGCCGGCGGCCTGGTCGCGGACCACGGCCTGCGCCGCGCGGATGCAGAACGCCGGGTAGTCGTCGACCGGGTCGTACTCGATGGGGCCGTGGTCGACGACCTCGTGGCCCTGTGCCGCGAGGTGGTGCTGGAGCTGGGTGGAGAAGTCGAGACCCGCGTGGTCGGTCGCGATGTGGATGCGCATGGCACTCATCCTAGAAGTGCGTCGGGATCAGGGGAGTACGCCCGAGACCGCGGGCTTGAAACCCGCTCGGACGTTCTCGCAGCAGCCCGGCCGGCAGACGTCGAACCACGGCCCGAGCGTGGTCTCGTGGGGGCGTTCCGAGGCGGGCGTGCCGTTGAGGCGCTCCTCGATGAGGTCGACGAGACCGGCGACGTAGGCCGGATCGACGCCCGGCGTCGGTGTGCGCACAGCGCGGATGCCGACCTCCTGGGCCGACTCCATGGCCTCGGTGTCGAGGTCCCACAGCACCTCCATGTGGTCGCTGACGAAACCGAGCGGCACGATCACGACCGCTTCCACGCCCCTTCCGGGCAGCTCGGCGATCACGTCGTTGACATCCGGTTCGAGCCACGGCTGCGTGGGCGGGCCCGAGCGCGACTGGTACACGAGCTCCCAGTCGAGCACGCCGGCCGACCCCGGGACGGCTGCGTACACGGCGTCCATGACGACCTCGGCGACCGCTCGGTGCTGGGCCGCGTACGCGCCACCCTCGCCGAAGTCGACGTCGCGGGGGCCGGAGCGCTCGGCATCGGCGGTGGGGATGGAGTGCGTCGAGAACAGCACCTGTATGGCGGAGGGATCGACGTCCTGAGCGACGAAGGCCTGCACCGCGTCGCGGACCCCGGTCACGAAGGGCTCCACGAAGCCCGGGTGGTCGAAGAACTGGCGCACCTTGTCGATGGTGACCGACGCTCCCGCTCCGGTCTCGGTCAGCACGCGCGCGAAGTCCTCGCGGTACTGCCTGCAGCTGGAGAACGAGCTGTAGGCGCTGGTGGCCACCGCCAGCAGCGTCGTGTCGCCGGCCGCAGCGGCATCCGACACGGCCTCCTCGAGGTACGGCGCCCAGTTGCGGTTGCCCCAGTAGACGGGGAGCCCGAGGCCGCGGCGGGCGATCTCGGCCTCCAGCGCCGCCTTCAGCGCGCGGTTCTGCGCGTTGATCGGACTGATGCCGTCGAAGTGGCGGTAGTGGTGGGCGACCTCTTCGAGACGCTCGTCGGGGATACCGCGACCCCGCGTGACGTTGCGCAGGAACGGGATCACGTCGTCCTGCCCCTCCGGGCCGCCGAATCCGGCGAGGAGGATCGCGTCGTAGGCGACCGGCGTCTCGACGTGGGGAGCACCTGACGACGCGGCGGGCGATGCGAAGAGCACGGTCGCGGGGGCGTCGGCCGGGGCTGGCTGGAGGGATTCGTTGGCGGTCACGCCGTCGATTCTTCCACTCCCGCCGCATCGCTTCGCCGGGTTAGCTCGATGGTGTAGCGAACCACCCCCTCCGCGTCGATCCGCCCCGGAGATAGGGTGGGACGGTTGTCAACGGCGCCAGCCGCGTCGCGCAGCATCCGACCCCTCTACCCCTGGGAGAACGTCAGTGCCTGGAGAGAACCTCACCCGCAGCGAAGCGCAGCAGCGCCGCTCCGTCGTCGACCCGGCCGCGGGCGGTGGCATCGAGTACGAGATCGCGCTCGACCTGACGCGAGGTGCGGAGGTCTTCGGTTCCCGCACCGTCGTCCGTTTCTCCGCGGTCGAAGGCGCCGACACCTTCATCGACCTCATCTCGGGCTACGTGCACTCGATCACGCTGAACGGCCGCGACGTGCCGGTGTCGGCCCACTCCGACTCGCGTATCGCCCTGAGCGGCCTCGAGGCCCGGAACGAACTCGTCGTCGTGGCCGACTGCAGCTACACCAACACCGGCGAGGGCCTGCACCGTTTCGTGGACCCGGTCGATGGCGAGGTGTACCTCTATACGCAGTTCGAGGTTCCCGACTCTCGCCGCGTGTTCGCGGTATTCGAGCAGCCCGACCTCAAGGCGACGTTCCAGTTCACGATCACGGCCCCCGAGACCTGGGTCGTCGTGTCGAACTCGCCCTCCCCCGAGCCCGTCGCTTCGGCAGGCCCCGGGGCCGAGAGCACCGGCGTCGCGACGTGGACGTTCGAGCCGACCCCGCGTATCTCCTCGTACATCACGGCCCTGATCGCGGGCCCCTACGAGTCGACGTTCTCCGAGCTCACGAGCGCCTCCGGCCGCGTGATCCCCCTCGGCGTGTTCGCGCGCAAGAGCCTCTGGGAGCACCTCGACGCCGACTACGTCTTCGAGAAGACCCGGCAGGGTTTCGCGTACTACGAGGAGAAGTTCGACTACCCCTACCCCTTCGCGAAGTACGACCAGCTGTTCGTCCCGGAGTTCAACGCCGGAGCGATGGAGAACGCCGGCGCCGTCACGTTCACCGAGACCTACGTGTTCCGCAGCAAGGTGACGGATGCGGTGAAGGAACGCCGCGTCGTCACGATCCTCCACGAGCTGGCCCACATGTGGTTCGGCGACCTGGTCACGATGAAGTGGTGGAACGACCTCTGGCTGAACGAGTCGTTCGCCGAGTGGGCCTCGACGATCGCGACGGCCGAGGCCACGGAGTGGACCGAGGCGTGGACGACCTTCAACGCCATGGAGAAGACCTGGGCGTACCGCCAGGACCAGCTCCCCTCCACCCACCCCGTCGTCGCGGAGATCAACGACCTCGAGGACGTGCAGGTCAACTTCGACGGCATCACCTATGCCAAGGGCGGTTCCGTCCTGAAGCAGCTGGCGGCGTGGGTCGGAATCGAGCAGTTCTTCGCCGGCGTCGCCGCCTACTTCGCCAAGCACGAGTGGTCGAACACCGAGCTCGGCGACCTGCTGACCGAGCTCGAGGCCACGAGCGGCCGGGAGCTCGGCGCGTGGTCGCGCAAATGGCTCGAGACCGCCGGCGTGAATACGCTCTCCCCTCTGCTGGAGGAGTCGACCGACGGCACGCTCTCGCGTTTCGCCATCGTGCAGACGGCCCCGGCCGACTACCCCACCATCCGCCCGCACCGCCTCGCGGTCGGCTTCTACTCGCTGAAGGGCGGGTCGCTCCAGCGCGTGCACCGCATCGAGCTCGACGTCGACGGCGACCGCACGGACGTGCCCGAGCTCGTCGGCGTCCGGCGCCCCGACCTCGTGCTCCTCAACGACGAAGACCTCGCGTACGCGAAGATCCGTCTCGACGAGCGGTCGCTGGCCACGGCGATCGCGCACCTGAAGGACATCAGCGACCCGCTGGCCCGCTCCATCGTCTGGGGGGCCGCCTGGGACCAGACGCGCGACGCCGAAGCATCCGCGACCGACTACGTCGACCTCGTGCTGCGCAACATCGGCTCCGAGACCGAGTCGACGACCGTGCGCACGACGCTCGCCCAGCTGCAGCTCGCGGCGAACGCGTACGTCGCCCCGCACAAGCGCGACGAGACCCGGGCCAAGGTGGCTGACGCGATGTGGGAGCTGGCACGTGCCGCCGCGCCCGAGAGCGACAGTCAGCTGCAGTTCGTCACCGCCTTCGCGTCCGCCGCCGCCACCGACGCGCAGTGGGCCCAGGTGCGCGCGCTCCGAGACGGCGACACGACGCTCGACGGTCTCACCGTCGACACCGACCTGTCGTGGCAGCTGCTGGTCTCGCTCGCCGCCGGCGGTGCCGTTTCAGCGAAAGACATCGACGACGCCCTCGCCGCCGACAACACGGCGAAGGGCGGCGAGTTCGCGGCGCAGGCGAAGGCCGCGCTCCCGACGGCCGAGGCGAAGCTGGCCGCGTGGGACTCCCTCGTGGTCAAGGACGACGCTCCGAACACGATCGTGCGCGCGGCGGCAGCCGGACTCGTACACCCCGCCGGCGTGAGCGTGCTGCGTGACTTCGTCACGCGGTACTTCGACATGCTGCTGCCGATCTGGAACTCGCGCAGCTACCAGATCGCGCAGTACCTCATCGTCGGGCTCTACCCGGCGGCTCTCGCCGACACCGCGCTGCGCGACGCGACGCGCGCGTGGCTGGCCGAGAACGCCTCGGCGCCCGCAGCGCTGCGTCGTCTCGTGAACGAGAACCTCGCCGGCGTCGAGCGCGCACTGTCGGTGCAGGAGCGCGACGCCGAATAGGAACGCCCCCTCGAACGCCTCGGAGCCCAGCCGGCTCCGAGGCGTTCGTCGTTAGCATTAAAGGGATGCCCTCCTTCCTCGCCGCACCCGCCCCCGAACCCACCGACCCGCCCAACCCCGGCGTGATCCTCACCCCTGAGTTCTGGCAAGCGGTACTGGTCTGGCTGCGGGAAGTCGGCATGAACCTGCTCGGCGTCGCCGGCATCATCGTCGTGGCCCTCGCGGTGTCATGGCTTCTTCGCGCGGTCATCCGTCGAGTGGTCGGCCGCGTGGTCTCCGGCGCGAAGAACAAGGCGAACGTCGACGATACCCAGGCACTGGAGCGGTCGCCGCTCGCGGCCGTGCGGCTCGTCCAGCGCACGCGCACGCTCGGCACGATCCTGCAGAACATCCTCAGCGTCGTCATCGTCGTCGTCGCGCTCGTGCTCATCGTCGGCATCGTCGCCCCCGACGTGCTCGCCTCTCTGACGCTGCTGACCGCCGCCGTGGGTGCGGGTCTCGGTTTCGGTGCGCAGAACATCGTGAAAGACGTGCTCAACGGCATCTTCATCGTGGCCGAAGACCAGATCGGCATCGGCGACGTGGTCGACCTCGGGCTCGCGACCGGCGTCGTCGAATACGTGAGCGTGCGCGTCAGCCACGTCCGTGACGTGAACGGCACGCTCTGGTACGTCCGCAACGGCGAGATCCTGCGCATCGGCAACATGTCGCAGGGGTGGTCGCGGGTCATCATCGACCTCGCGGTGCCGGCCAACGCCGACATCCCGGAGGTCGAGGGAGCCATGCTCGCCGCAGCGAAGTCGCTCACCGACGAGCCGAAGTGGCGCTCCCGCATCATCGAGCAGCCCGAGGTCTGGGGTCTCGAATCGGTCTCCGGCGACGCGCTCGTCATCCGCCTCGTCATGAAGACCCGCGCCAACGCGAAGGACGACGTCGCCCGGGAGCTGCGGATGCGGCTGAAGAACGCGATCGACGAACTGGGCCTCACCCTTCCTCAGCTGAATTCGATCACCCTCAGCGGGCTCGAGGGCGCGCAGCGGGTGCGCGGGGCGAATCCTCCCCGCACCCGCCCCAACCCGGTGACCGTCGAGCATCGGCCGGTGTGGAAGCCGCGCAAGCGACCGAAGACGAAGGATCAGGGCGGCGAGGCCCGTGAGCAGAAGACACCCCCCGCCACCAAGGCGAGACCCGAAACCGGCGAGGAAGACCAGTGACCGAGCAGACGAGCTTCTACGACGAGATCGGCGGCATGCCCACGTTCCGACGACTCGTCGACACGTTCTACCGGGGAGTGGCGGGTGACGAGGTGCTCAAGCCGATGTACCCCGAGGAGAACCTCGGCCCCGCCGCCGAACGATTGACGCTCTTCCTCGCGCAGTACTGGGGCGGCCCCACCACCTACAGCCAGCAGCGCGGTCATCCGCGGCTGCGGATGCGTCACCAGCCGTTCCACGTGAACCCCGATGCCCGCGACCGTTGGCTCACACACATGCGCGCTGCGGTCGACGAGCTGGAGCTCTCCCCCCTTCACGAGGCCACGCTGTGGGATTATCTGCAGAGGGCGGCGCTGGCGATGGTGAACACCTTCGAGCCGACCGGTATCGGAACCCCTCCGGAGGGGCGTTCGGCCCCGGGACTCCCCGTCTCGAGCCGGAGCGACAGCGCCGACTGACAACGCACGACGACGAAGGAGTCGCCATGACCGCTCGCATCTACGACACCGACGTACTCGTCGTGGGGTGGGGGCTGGCCGGCCTGGTAGCGACACGCGAGGCGCTTCTGGCCGGCAAGCGCGTGGTGATCGTCGATCAGGAGCCTCGCACGAACGTCGGGGGCCAGGCGTGGTGGTCGTTCGGCGGCCTGTTCCTCGTCGACTCACCGGAGCAACGACGGCTCGGCGTGAACGACTCGCTCGATCTCGCGCGGCAGGACTGGTTCGGCAACGCCGGCTTCGACCGTGCGGAGGATGCGTGGCCCCGGCGGTGGGCCGAGGAGTATCTGCAGTTCGCCGCCGGCGAGAAGCGCTCGTGGCTGCGCGGGCTCGGCCTGGGTTTCTTCCCCGTCGTGGGATGGGCCGAGCGCGGCGGGTACGGCGCGATCGGGCCGGGCAACTCGGTGCCTCGGTTCCACATCACATGGGGAACCGGACCGGGCGTGCTCGCTCCTTTCCTTCGCGCGGCCGATGACGCCGAGTCGGACGGGCGCCTCCTGGTGCTCCCCCGCCACCGCGTCTCGGAGCTGGCGGTCCATGACGGCGTGGTCGTCGGCGCGGTGGGCGACGTGCTGGCACCGAGCCTCGCCGAACGGGGCGCGGCCACGAATCGCGACGTGATCGACCGCTTCGAGGTGCGTGCGGGTGCCACGATCATCTCCTCGGGTGGAATCGGAGGGAACCACGACCTCGTACGGGCGATGTGGCCGGCGAGACTGGGCACCGCGCCCGGCGCGATGCTCTCGGGGGTGCCCGCCTACGTCGACGGCTCCGTGCTCCCCGTGGCCGAAGCCGCCGGGGGGAACGTGATCAACGCCGACCGGATGTGGCACTACGTCGAAGGCATCCAGAACTGGTCGCCGGTCTGGCCCGATCACGGCATCCGCATTCTGCCCGGGCCGTCCTCGCTCTGGCTGGATGCGACGGGACGGCGGCTCCCCGTGCCCCTCTTCCCCGGCTTCGACACCCTCGGCACACTGGCTCATCTGCGCAGCACCGGCCACGACCACTCCTGGTTCGTCTTGTCCTCGCGGATCGCCGAGAAGGAGTTCACCCTCTCCGGCAGCGAGCAGAACCCCGACCTCACGGGCAAGGACGTCCCGCTCCTGGTGCGCTCGCGTCTCGGGAAGGGCGCGTCCGCGCCCGTGCAGGCGTTCCTCGACAACGGCGCGGACTTCGTCGTGCGCGACAGTCTCGACGACCTCCTCACTGGTATGCGAGCGCTCCCCGACGGCCATCTGCTCGACATCGAGCGCGTCCGGTTCGAGGTCGAAGCACGGGACCGTGAGATCTCGAACGACTTCACCAAGGACGCCCAGATCGCGATGCTGCGCTCCGCGCGCTCGTTCCGCGGCGACCGCCTGGTGCGCACGGCCGCACCCCACCGCATCCTCGATGCCGCAGCGGGGCCTCTCATCGCCGTGAAGCTCCACGTGCTCACCAGGAAGTCGCTCGGTGGGCTCCAGACGGATCTGCAGGCGCGAGTTCTCGACGCCGGGGGGCACCCGGTGCCGGGATTGTTCGCCGCCGGTGAGGCGAGCGGCTTCGGGGGCGGCGGCATGCACGGCTACCGCGCGCTGGAGGGCACGTTCCTCGGCGGATGCCTCTTCTCCGGGCGCGTCGCCGGACGCGCGGCTGCGGCGGTCTAACCCGCGCTGCCCGTGGAACGCACGGGCGTGAGCCCGCTGCGGACGGTGGACCTCACCAGCACGTGCCCCCGTCGCAGCGAGAGCCGACGCCATGGTCCGGCTTCGCGCACCTGCGCCTGCTCCTCGCCCGATATGAACCCGAGCGCGAACGCCGCGAACGCGGCGCCCAGTGGCAGACCGTCGAGAAGGGGCTCGTCGGCACCCCACACACTCGCCCGGACGCTCTGCACGATCTCCTCGCCCGCATCACGCGGCACGGTCTGCGCGACACTGGCAATGCCCGCCTGCGCACGCGAGGCGAGAACGGATGCGGCGACCTCGCCGACGGCTCGCCATCCCGCGCGCGGCGGCGAGATACCGGCCCAGGTCGCCGTCACGGCGGAGTCGGGCAGCACGACCTGCGACGCATCGTCGGCAGCGATCGCGAGGGCGCTGCCGGGCACCACGAGATCGCAGACGAGCTCGGGATCGACAGAGGTGGCGCGCAGACCCAGCACCGTGGGGGTCGCGTCGAGCAGGTCGCGGGGCGCCAGCGGGGCGGACGTCATCACGAGCGTCCCCTCTGCGGCGCGCAGCCGAACCGCGCCGTCGCCGAGCTGGGCGGCGCGGGAGGCGAACGTGAAGACGTCGGCGGCGCCCTGCGGATCGGGGAACACGAGACGAGCGGACACCCGCCCTAAACTACCAAGCGGCGGGCGGATGCTCGTCGGAACGGGAGAACCACGTGTCTGACGCCCTCGATCCCGTCGCCTCGCTGCTCGCGGTGCTCGATCTGCGCGATGCGGGCGCCCGAACGACGGAGGACATCTTCACCGGTGTCTCGCAAGCGATGCCGGGCGGACGAGTCTACGGCGGACAGGTGCTGGCCCAGTCGGTGGTCGCCGCATCCCGCACCCTCCCGGCCGATCGCGCGCCGCACTCCATGCACGGGTACTTCCTCCGGCCCGGCGACGCCAGCGCCGACATCACGTTCTCGGTCGATCGCATCCACGACGGGCGATCGTTCTCGACCCGGCGTACCCAGGCCTACCAGTCCGGCGTGCCGATCTTCTCGATGATCGCCTCGTTCCAGGACGAGGATCCCGGTCTCGAGCATCAGGCGCCCATGCCCGGGGGGTACCCCGACCCCGACGAGCTGCCCGACATCGAGAGCGAGATCGTGCGCGCCCACCCGCACTCCGGGCGCATCTTCCGCGAACGCCCCGTCGACGTCCGACACGTGCCGTCGCCGATCTACGTCGAGGTCGACGAGCCCGTGGCTCGGCAGGCGGTGTGGATGCGCGTGAAGCGCACCCTGCCCGACGACGCGGGAATCCACCGTGCAGCCCTCGCGTACATGAGCGACATGACGATCCAGGAATCGATCATGCGCGCGCACGGCATCGCGTGGGCGACCCCCGGGCTCAAGGTTGCCAGCCTCGACCACGCGATGTGGTGGCACCGCCCCGCACGCGTCGACGAATGGCTGCTCTACGTGCAGGAGTCACCCAGCGCCCGAGGCGGCCGCGGACTGTCGAACGGGCGGATCTATTCGCGCGACGGCGCGCTCGTCGCCAGCATCGCGCAGGAGGTCATGGTGCGGGTGCGTCAGGACGCGGAGCCGCGCCGGTAGTCGATGGGCGCCGAGATGAACGGCGCCCACGCCGCCCGCTCCAGCTCGCTCCAACGAGTCGGCCGCCCGCTCGCGGTGTCGACGATCACCACGACCGCCGTCGCGCGCGCGTAGAGCACCGGGGCCTCGTCGCCCAGGGGGCTGTAGACCTCGAAGCAGATGTCGGCGCTCGACCCGCCCATGCGCCCGATCCACATCTGCACGTCGAGGGGTCGCTGCCCGTACGGCACGGGCCGGTAGTACTCGATCTCCTGGCGCGCGATGAGCGTTGCGCGCGACCCGCCGCTCTCGAGCACGTCCATCTCGAAGACGGCGGTAGGAAGAGGATCGGCCTCGCCGTCGCCCTTCCAGAACGCTCGGAGCCGAGCTTCCTCGAGCAGCTTCAGCATCGAGGTGTTGTTCACGTGCCCGAGCGCATCGAGGTCGCCCCATCGCAGGTGGATGGGCACGTGGATGCGGGGGCGCGCAGCATCCGGTTCGATGGCGCTCCCCCGCTCCGGAGACGTGTCAGTCACGCGTGAGCTTGCGGTACGACGAGCGGCTGGGGTTGCCGGCGTCCGGACCGAGCCGCTCGATCTTGTTCGCCTCGTACGCCTCGAAGTTGCCCTCGAACCAGTACCACTGATCGGGGTTCTCGTCGGTGCCCTCGTACGCGAGGATGTGCGTCGCGATGCGGTCGAGGAACCACCGGTCGTGGGTGATGACCACGGCGCAGCCGGGGAACTCGAGCAGTGCGTTCTCGAGCGAGCTCAGCGTCTCGACGTCGAGGTCGTTCGTCGGCTCGTCGAGGAGGAGGAGGTTGCCGCCCTCCTTCAGGGTGAGCGCCAGGTTGAGACGGTTGCGCTCTCCACCCGAGAGCACGCCCGCCTTCTTCTGCTGGTCGGGGCCTTTGAAGCCGAACTTCGACACGTAGGCGCGCGAGGGGATCTCGACCTTGCCGATCGTGATGATGTCGAGTCCGTCGGACACGACCTCCCACAGCGTCTTCTGGGGGTCGATGTTCGATCGGTTCTGATCGACGTAGCTGATCTTGACGGTCTCGCCGATCTTGACCTCGCCGCCGTCGACGGGCTCGAGGCCCACGATCGTCTTGAAGAGAGTCGTCTTGCCGACGCCGTTCGGACCGATCACGCCCACGATTCCGTTGGGCGGCAGGCTGAAGCTCAGGTTCGAGATGAGCGAGCGCCCGTCGAATCCCTTCTGCAGCTTCTTCGCCTCGATCACGATGCTGCCCAGGCGCGGCCCCGGCGGGATCTGGATCTCGTCGAAGTCGAGCTTGCGCGTGCGGTCGGCCTCGGCGGCCATCTCCTCGTAGCGGGCGAGTCGAGCCTTCGACTTGACCTGGCGGCCCTTGGCGTTGGAGCGCACCCACTCGAGCTCCTCGGAGAGGCGCTTGGCGAGCTTGGCGTCCTTCTTGCCCTGCACCTCGAGGCGCTGACCCTTCTTCTCGAGATAGGTCGAGTAGTTGCCCTCGTAACCGATGAGGCGACCGCGGTCGACCTCGGCGATCCACTCCGCGACGTTGTCCAGGAAGTATCGGTCGTGCGTGATGGCGATGACGGCGCCGGCGTACTTCTGCAGGTGCTGCTCGAGCCACTGCACGCTCTCGGCATCGAGGTGGTTGGTGGGCTCGTCCAGGAGCAGCAGGTCGGGCTTCTGGAGGAGGAGCTTGGTGAGCGCGACGCGTCGCTTCTCGCCACCCGAGAGGTTGGCGATCGCCGCGTCGCTGGGCGGCGTGCGCAATGCCGACATCGCCTGCTCGAGCTGAGAGTCGAGATCCCACGCGTCGGCGGCGTCGATCTCTTCCTGCAGGGTGCCCATCTCGGCGAGGAGCGCGTCGAAGTCGGCGTCGGGGTCGGACATCAGCGCCGAGATCTCGTTGAAGCGGTCGACCTTCGCCTTGATGGCGATGCCCTCCTGGATGTTCTCCAGAACGGTCTTGGTCTCGTCGAGTTCGGGCTCCTGCATGAGGATGCCGACCGAGAAGCCCGGACTGAGCTTCGCCTCGCCGTTGGAGGGAGTGTCCATTCCCGCCATGATCTTCAGGATCGTCGACTTACCGGCGCCGTTCGGACCGACCATTCCGATCTTCGCGCCGGGGAGGAACGACATCGTGACGTCGTCGAGGATCAATTTGTCGCCCACGGCTTTTCGCGCGCGGACCATCTGATAGATGTACTCAGCCATATCGTTCCCAGTCTAGGGGCGCGAGCCGGCCCGGCCGGGGCGCGGGGTCACCAATCGATCGGGCGGGTGTTGCCCACGAGGCACCGACCGGCCGCGAGTCCCGGCATGACCACGGCGACGGGCTGTCCTGTCGAGGGGCCGACCTGACCGATCAGGCACTCGTCTCCCCACCGCACCGAGAACTGCATGCTCTCCGCCGCATTGCCGACGGTCGACTGGTTCTCGGTGACCTGCATGGCCCCCTTGTCGAAGCCCCCGGCGACCAGGGCGTCGACATACGCACGCCCGGTGTCGGGTCCGGCGGCGACCGACTGCACGATCTGCGAGAAATACGGGAGGTTCGCCGATGCATCGCCCTCGGGGACGAGCGTCGGAGCCTCGGCCGTGGGCGCCGCTTCGGCCGTCGGGGTGAGCGAGGCCGTCGCGGTCGGTGCGGGCTCGGGCGAGTCGGTGCACCCGGTCAGGGCGGTCGCCACGGCGACGGCGAGCACGACGAGGCCGGCACGGCGGGAGGCTGTGGATCCGATCACGCTGCGAGTCTACGGGCGCACCTCAGAACGGAGTGTCGGCGAGCTCGGCCTCCGGCGCACGGTCGACCGTCGCGGCGGGAATGCCCCACCCGCCGGCATCGGTCGCGGCCACCGGCGACACGCCCGCGGCCGCCGGCGCCGGCTCCGGCTGCTCCGCGACGGCCCCGACCGCAGGCCCCGACGGGCCGGGCTCGGCGGCGGCGCCAATCTTGTGGAAGGTCGTGCGGCCCCGGAGCAGATCGTGCCCGACGGCGTCCGCCTCGACCTCGACCGCCAGACCGCGCTTGGTGCCGTTGTCCCACTCACGCAGACGCAGGCGACCCGTGACGATCACGCGATCCCCCTTGTGGAGCGAGGCGAAGGCGTTCTCGCCGAGCGCGCGGTAGGCCGACACCTGGTACCAGTTCGTGTAGACGTCGACCCATCGTTCGGTCGGCTTGTCGAACCGGCGATGCGTGGACCCGACGCGGAAATTGGTGACGGACACACCGCCCCCGAGGATTCGTTGCTCCGGCTCCGCGGCGAGATTGCCCGTGAACGTGATCGTGTCGGCCATTCCTGTTCCTTTCCGTCGAGGATGCTTCGGCACCCGAGTGCCCGTCGGGCGCCGAAGCGCATCCAGCTTCGCCGTGGGACCGGCGGAGGGGCGGCGCCCATCGGTCTTCTGGGGATGACCACGCCTCTGCCCCCGGTGGGGAGGAGCCGATCGGCGAAACGCCGATGGGAGGAGGCGATGTCGGAGGGTGGACATACCTTCGAACTCGAACGGAGGAACGATCATGCAGACGCTGGAGCGGGGAGCCCCGATATTCGACCTACCGCCCTGGGTGCGCCTCACCCGTGCGGCGCCGACGCTGTGGCGAGTGGCGGACGCAGAGGGAAGACCGCTAGGTCACGTACGAGCCATCCCGAGCGGCGACGAGTGGAAGTTCCGTGCGGAGCGTTACCACGGCGGCACGCGAACGTTCCGCTCACTCGGCGAATTCTGGGCCGTCTCCGACGCGTTCGACTGTCTGCGCTATCAGCGATGACGCTCAGACCACGGCGTCGAAGCTGTCGACGAGGGCGCGAGGAGCGCCGTCGTGCACGGTCGGCCAGACCTGCTCCAGGATCGACACGGCACTGACGAGGGTCGTCGCCGGGGCCGTGAAGGGCACGCGCAGGTGGCGGTCGTAGCCGCCCTCGACCGCGAAGCGCGAACCGGCCGAGAGGTACAACCCCCGCGCTCGCGCGGCCATGACCAACCCGGAGCTCAGCGGAGCATCCAGTTCGACCCACAGCGAGACTCCTCCATCGGCGGTGGGCACCCGCCACTGGGGAAGCCGCTCGCGCAGTGCGGCTGAGACGGCATCGCGCCCCTGCCGCAGGAGGTGGGCGCGTTGATGGGCGATCTCGTCGAGACGCGGAAGGAGCGCCTCCGCGACCGCCTGTTCGATCTCCGGCGTGCCGAGGTCGTGCACCGCCCGCGCCGAGACCAGGCGGCGAATGAGCTCGACCTCCGCACGGATCCAACCGATCCGCAGGCCACCCCACACCGTCTTCCCGAGCGACCCGAGTCGGATCAAGGCCTGGCCCCCGCCGAACGGCTCCGGCTCGACCGCCCGATCGATGTCGAGATCGGACGTGGTCTCGTCGACGACGACGAGCGTGCCCGAGCGGTCGGCGGCGGCGGCGATGATGGCGCGCTCCTGCGCCGTCATCGTGCGACCCGTCGGATTCTGGAAGTCGGGCATCAGGTACGCCAGCACCGGAAGGGTTCGCGCGAACGCCTGCTCGGCGCGGTCGAGGTCCCAGCCATCCGACGTCGTCACCGGAACGCCGACCATGCGAGCTCCGGCTCGACGGAAGGCGTCGGCGGCGTGGGGGTAGGTGGGTGTCTCGATGAGTACTCTGTCGGCACGCCCCAGCAGCACCGAGGCGATCAGGTGGATGGCGCTCTGCGCCCCTGTCGTGATCATCACCTCGTCGGGCGAGGTCGGAATCCCCCGAGCCGTGTAGCGAGCGGCGATGGCATCGCGCAGACCGGGGCGGCCGACGATGTCGTAGCCGACGGTGGAGACGAGTGTCGCCGCACCGGCGGCGACCTCGGTGATGACGCCGGCCAGCCCGGGCCAGGCCGGTGGGCTCGCCTGCTGGAGGTCGATGGTCTCGTCGCCGGTGGCGCGGTGCCCAGGATCCGTGCGCCGCAGCGGCAGAGTGATGCTGCCGGAGCCGCGAACGCTCTCGATGTGCCCGGTGTCCCGCAGGCTCCGGTAGGCGGCCGCCACCGTCGTGCGGCTCAGGCGCAGCTCGGCAGACAGTTCACGCTCCGCCGGGAGCGCCGTGCGCGGCGCGATCCGATTGTCGAGGCACAACAGCCGGATACCGTCCGCGAGGGCCTCGTACACGGGCTCCTTCGAACGCCACCCACCCAGCGAGGCAGCGAGGGCGCGAGCCGATATCCGTGAGTCCATGGGTCCAGATTACATAGATTGGACTCTTCGAGGTGATCCAATCCGGTGATTGGATGTGGGCATGGCACGACGCATCCTTCAACTCCTCATCGGTCTGATGCTGTACGGCGCCGGGTGCGCCCTGACCATCCGTGCCGGATGGGGCGTCGACCCGTGGACCGTCTTCGCCGAGGGCATCTCGATCCACACCGGTATCGGCATCGGCTGGGTGACGAACATCCTCGGTGCGCTCGTGCTCCTGGTCTGGATCCCGCTCCGGCAGAGGCCCGGAATCGGCACCATCGCCAATGTCGCTCTCGTCGGTACGTCGATACAGGCGACCATGGCGCTCGTGCCCGCCGCACCGGACCTCTGGACGGGCGGCGCGATGCTCGTCGGCGGAATCCTGCTCGTCGCGCTCGCCTCCGGCCTCTACCTGGGGGCCGCCTTCGGGCCGGGCCCGCGGGACGGCCTCATGACGGGTCTGCACCGCCGTCTCGGGTGGCCGATCTGGGTGTGCCGGCTCCTCGTCGAGAGCTCGGTGCTCATCGCCGGGTGGCTGCTGGGCGGCACCGTCGGAGTGGGCACCGTGATCTTCGCGATCTGCATCGGACCGCTGGTGCACCACGCGCTGCCGCTGTTCGACCTCGGAGAACGACGCCGGGTGCGGGTCGAAGCCTGACCGCCCGGCGCTCCTCGCTCAGTGCTCGCGGAACTCGGGGCGCTCGGACCCGGGTTTCAGATGCGCGGTGAGGGCGGATTTGGCGATCTCCATGGTCGGGTACCGCCCGAGCTCCTCGTTCGCGCCCGCCATCTGGACGACGTACGACTCCTCGTCCGTCTGGATCTTGCCCACGGCACCCGCCGGCCCATAGGCCACCCACAGCCTGCGCGTCTTCGCTTCGGTCATCGTCGACTCCTTACGCCTGTTCTGCCGACGCTACGCCTGGCGCGGAGCTCGCGCCAGTGCACGCCGGTGCGACCCCCGCTACTCTGGTCGTCGGCCCCCAGTAGCTCAGTGGATAGAGCAACGGCCTTCTAATCCGTTTGTCGCACGTTCGAATCGTGCCTGGGGGACTCCACACCGCGTGTCGACGCCCGTCATTAGACTGAGGCGCATGGTGGCTGCCTCCGAGAACGATCGACTTGTCTGGATCGACTGCGAGATGACGGGACTCGATCTCGATGTCGACGAACTCGTCGAGATCGCCGTCGTCGTCACCGATTTCGATCTCCGCATCCTCGACCCCGGGTTCTCCATCGTCATCAAACCCGACGACTCGGCCCTGGCGTCGATGAGCGAGTTCGTCACCGACATGCACCGCTCCTCCGGACTGCTCGAAGAGATCCCCCACGGCGTGAGCCTCGCCGACGCCGAGTTCCACGCGCTGGAGTACATCCAGCGCTTCGCACCGGTGGAGGGCAAGGCGCCGCTGGCGGGCAACACGATCGGCACCGATCGCATGTTCCTCGCGAAGTACATGCCGCGCGTCGATCGCTGGCTGCACTACCGGAACATCGACGTCTCGAGCGTGAAAGAGCTTTCCCGTCGGTGGTTCCCGCGTGCGTACTTCCACGCGCCTGCGAAAGACGGCGGGCACCGCGCGCTCGCCGACATCCGTGAATCGATCCGTGAACTCGCGTACTACCGTCAGGCGGTGTTCGTGCCCGAGCCCGGGCCCACCAGCGATGCAGCGAAGGCAGCCGCGGCCGCCACCGTGTCGTCGTTCCCGGTGGGAGTGTGAGAGAATCGTTGGGTTGCCCGCGCGAGCGGGAGACATGGTGGGTATAGCTCAGTTGGTAGAGCGCGGCCTTGTGGTGGCCGATGTCGCGGGTTCGAGCCCCGTTACTCACCCCAATGCATGACCTGGATGCCGACGCGTTCGAAAGAATCGTCGTAGACGAGCTCGACCGGCTTCCCGACGAGATGATCGACGGTCTCGACAACGTCGTCTTCGTCGTCGAAGACAGAGCAGAAGACGGCAGTCTCGACCTGCTCGGCCTCTACGACGGCTGGGCGTTGACCGAGCGGGAACGCTACGGCGTCGGCGAGCTGCCCGATCGGATCATCCTCTACCGCGAGGCCCATCTCGCCGTGTGCGAAGACGAGGAAGAACTCCGCGACGAGGTGCACACGACGCTGGTGCACGAGATCGCGCACTTCTACGGCATCGATGATGAGCGGCTGCACGAGTTGGGATGGGCCTGATGATCTCACTCACGCTTACCGACGTCCGAGAGCACCTCGACACGGATCGGGTCGGCGACGACGCCTGGCAGACCGTGGTCTGGAACGATCCGGTGAACCTCATGAGCTACGTGGCGCATGTCTTCCGGGAGTACTTCGGCTTCGACGCCGACACGGCATCCCGCCTGATGCTCGCGGTGCACCACGAGGGGCACGCGGTCGTCGCGCACGGACCGCGCGAACAGATGGAACTGCACACCCAAGCGATGCACGACTACGGCCTGTGGGCGACCGTGCGGAATGGAACGTCGTCATGACCGGCAGGATCGTCGTCCTCGAGATCTCGGCCATGGAGGCCGTGCACCTGTCCGGGATGGTGAGGCAGTTCGTCGAACTCCTCGACGCCACCTCCATCGAAGGCGCAGCTCCCCCCGATCCGGCCGTGGCACGGCTCCTCCCCGACGCCTATGCCGACGACGCCGATGCCTCCGCCGAGTTCCGCAGACTCACGGGTTCCGACCTGCTCGACCGACGTCAGCACGATGCCGACGTGGTGCTCGCGTCGCTCTCGACCGGCGGGCCCGAGCTCGACATCGCAACCGCCGACGAGGCCGAACTGACGCGCGCCTTCGTACTCACCCTGGACGACGAAGAGTCGGGGGCATGGATGCGTTCACTCGCGGCTATACGGCTCGTGCTCGCATCGCGGCTTGGGATCGAAGCGGAAGAAGACCACGACGAGGATGACCCCCGCTTCGGAATCTACGAGTGGCTGGGCTTCCGCCTCGACGGTCTCGTTCAGGCGGTAGAGGCCTCGCGCTGATTCACGGTACCGCCAGGACGAGCGTGGCGTGGGCGGTCGGGTCGTCCCGGACGATGTGCGCTTCCTCCTGCGCCGCCCAGCGATTCCAGTGCGGCTCGTACGTCTCACCGTCACGCGCGATACCGCGCCTGCGTCTCTCCGGTGCCGGAGACTCCAACCAGACCCTGACATCGCCGAGACGCGCCGTGGCCGGGGTGAGGAGTCCCGACCCTTCGACGATCAGCGGCAGCGAAGGGTCGACGGCGCTCGCCTCGGCGCGGGCGCCCTCGACCCAATCCCAGCGATGCCACACTCCGATCAATCCGCGCGCATGCGGCATGAGAATGGCCCCGCGCGCGTACTCGACTCCCGCCTCGAGCCCATCCCATCCGGGATAGAGGGAATCCAGCGCCACCGACTGCACGCGGCCCTGCACGGGCCATCTCTCGACGATGCGCCGCGCGAGCGTGGTCTTGCCCGCACCACTCTGCCCGTCGATCAGGATGACGGGGTTGGCGGCCTCGACCCCGATCACGGAGTCGAGGACGCGTGCGACAGCCGCGTCGAGTGCGCGAGCGACCGGATCGACGCTACTTCTTGAGTGCGCGGATGACACGGCTGAGCGCGCGTCCGACCACCCACACCAGCGGGATGGCCACCGCGGCGAAAGCGACGATGTTCGGCTCGAATCGCAGATCGTCGCCGCGACGGATGTACGCACCGAGCGGCAGAGAGTACCCGCCGCCACCGCCACCGCCGTTGCCGGACTCGTCGGAGCCGCCCCCGAAACCGGTCCAGGTGAGTGCCACCGGGATGAGGCGGACGCCGTCGACGTCCTGCTGCTCACCGTAGGAGGACTTCACTCCGAAGGAGGCGGACTGCTCACCGAGCTCTAGTGCGATGTTGGGCATGCCCCCACCGTACCCGTCGGACTTCCGGGTTCCCAGGCCTTGACGGCGGCGAGATGCGCGGATCACCGCCTGTCAGAAGACGGGCGGGGATGCGACGGCAACGCCCCCGTGTCACGCATCGGTCCGAGAAGAGCCGCCCTCGTGATGACGCCCTTGCCGAAGCGCGCGGTCGCGTCGTCGAGCGCACCCTCGACCCGGCGCCACTCCTCGTCGTCGTCCCACAGGGCGAAGCCCGACGAGGGGGCGCGGAGCTTCTCGGCACGAACTCCGATCAGCCGCACGGGCAGCGGGCGCTCGATGGCGTCGAAGAGCTCGATCGCCGCCTCGCCGATGCGCTGACCGACCGCCGACGGCTCGGCGAGGGTGCGCGATCGGCTGAGCGTGGTGAAATCCGAGAAGCGCACCTTGATGGCGATCGTGGACGCCTCGACCCCGTGACCGCGGAGGCGCGCGCCCACCCGATCGGCGAGGCGGCGCAGCTCGACGTGCAGAACGTCGGTCGAGGAGATGTCGTCGGAGAAGGTCTCTTCGTGGCCGATGCTCTTCTCGACGCGGGTCGTGTCGACCTCGCGCACATCGATGCCTCGCGCGAGGTTCCAGATGCGTTCGCCCATGGCCGCGCCGAGGGCTCGATCGAGTACGGGACGAGGCGTGCCGAGCACGTCGCCGACGGTGCGGATACCTCGGGACTCGAGAGCCTCCGATGCCTTGGGCCCCACCCCCCAGAGCGCACGGACGGGTCGCGGAGCCAGGAACGCCGCCGTCTCGTGCTCGGCCACGATCAAGAGCCCATCGGGTTTGCTGATCGTCGAGGCCATCTTGGCGACGTGCTTCGTCGCCGCCGCACCGATGCTGCACGTGAGACCGGTCTCGTCGCGCACGCGTTGACGGAGCGCACGCGCGATCACGCCGGGACTCCCCCACAGACGGCGCGCGCCGCGCACGTCGAGGAATGCCTCGTCGATCGAGAGGGGCTCCACCAACGGGGTGACGTCGGAGAAGATCGACATCACCTGCTTGGACAG
The DNA here is from genome assembly GCF_003635115.1 of Microbacterium sp. AG1240. GTDB lineage: Bacteria > Actinomycetota > Actinomycetes > Actinomycetales > Microbacteriaceae > Microbacterium. The sequence continues at coordinate 1,348,596 of NZ_RBXJ01000001.1, read as the reverse complement.
CGCGACATAGCGATCGAAATGCGGGCTCACCACTGTCGCCATCGGGCACAGGCGCAGCGCCTGCCCCATCGACATCGCCGACCGCACACCGTATCGGCGTGCCTCGTACGATGCCGCCGACACCACGCCGCGCCCCTCGGTGCCTCCGACGATGATCGGCTTACCGCGCAGCGACGGGTCGTCGAGCATCTCCACCGACGCGTAGAAGGCATCCATGTCGACGTGCAGGATTCCTGCTCCGGTGTCGTCCGCCGCATCCGACGAGACGATGCGCCCCGATCCGTCAGCTCGACCCATGGTTCGATTCTCGCCCTCCCCACCGACATCGCGGCGAGGAGACCATCACTGGGCGGCGCGCTCCAGGATCAGCTCGCGCACGCGCGCCGCGTCGGCCTGACCCTTCATCGCCTTCATCACGGCACCGATGATCGCTCCGGCGGCTTGCACTTTGCCGTCGCGGATCTTCGCCATGACATCCGGCTGGGACGCCAGCGCCTCGTCGATCGCGGCGATCAGCGCGCCATCGTCGGAAACCACCGCGAGCCCGCGCGCGTCGATGACCTCCTGCGGCGTGCCCTCCCCCGCGACGACGCCCTCGAGCACCTGGCGGGCGAGCTTGTCGGTGAGCGTTCCGGAGTCGATGAGCTTCTGCAGCGCGGCGACGTCGGCCGGAGCGATGAGATCGGATGCTTCGCGGTCGGCGGCGTTGGCGATACGGCTGATCTCGCCGGTCCACCATTTGCGCGCCGATGCCGGGCTCGCGCCCGCAGCCACCGTCGCCTCCACCTCGGCGAGCAGACCGCCATTGGCCACGTCCTGGAACTCCAGGTCGGTGAAGCCCCAATCGGCCTTCAACCGGCGACGACGCACCGCCGGCGGCTCGGGCAGCTGTGCGCGCAGCTCCTCGATCAGCTCGATCGACGGTGCCACGGGAAGCAGGTCGGGCTCGGGGAAGTACCGGTAGTCGTCGGCATCGGACTTCGGCCGTCCCGGCGAGGTCGTCCCGGTGTCCTCATGCCAGTGACGGGTCTCCTGGGTGATCGATCCTCCCCCGGCGAGGATCGCCGCCTGCCGCTGGATCTCGTACCGCACGGCGCGCTCGACCGAACGCATCGAGTTCACGTTCTTCGTCTCGGTGCGCGTTCCCAGCGGTGCCGGCTCCTCGCCGGCGGCGCTGCGCGGCCGGAGGGAGACGTTCGCGTCGCAGCGGAGGTTTCCGCGCTCCATCCGCGCCTCGGAGATGCCGAGCGAGAGCACGATGTCGCGGATCGCCTGAACGTAGGCCTTCGCGATCTCGGGCGAACGGTGCTCGCCCCCGTAGATCGGCTTGGTGACGATCTCGACGAGCGGGACCCCCGCACGGTTGTAGTCCACGAGGGAGTACTCCGCGCCCTGGATGCGCCCGGTCGCGCCTCCGACGTGCGTGAGCTTGCCGGCGTCCTCCTCCATGTGGGCGCGCTCGATCGGCACGCGAACCAGGGTGCCGTCGGCCAGCTCCACCTCGACCTCGCCCTCGAACGCGATCGGCTCGTCGTACTGCGAGATCTGGTAGTTCTTCCCCAGGTCGGGATAGAAGTAGTTCTTGCGGGCGAAACGGCTCGACGGAGCGATCGAGCATCCGAGCGCGAGGCCGAGACTGATCGAGTAACGAACCGCTTCGGCGTTGACGTTGGGGAGCGCCCCCGGCAACCCCATGTCGACCGGTGCCACGAGGGTGTTCGCTGCGGCGCCGTGGTTGGCCTCGTTGGCGGGGTTGGGCGCGCCCGAGAACATCTTCGTCGCGGTGTTCAACTCCACGTGGACTTCGAACCCCATCACGGGTTCGAAGCGCTCGAGCGCCTCATCGAAGTCCATCAGTGCACTCTTGGCCATCACGCCACACCTTCCGTTGCCTGAGCCTGTCGAAGGACCGGCGCCCGGTCGAGCAGGGGGCCGCCCCACGAGTCGACGAGCAGCGCTTCGAGCGCCGCGCCGACGCGGTACAGGCGGGCGTCCTCACGGACCGGCGCGAGGAACTGGATGCCCACGGGCAGCCCGTCCTCCTCGGCGAGTCCGGAGGGGATCGAGATACCCGGTACACCAGCGAGGTTTGCGGGGATCGTAGTCACGTCGTTCAGGTACATCTGCAGCGGGTCGTCGATCTTCTCGCCGATGCGGAATGCGGTGGTCGGCGCCGACGGCGTCGCGATGACGTCGACGGCCGAGAACGCGGCGGCGAAGTCCTGCTGGATCAGCGTCCGCACCTTCTGCGCGCTGCCGTAGTAGGCGTCGTAGTAGCCGGCCGACAGGGCGTAGGTGCCCAGGATGATGCGGCGCTTCACCTCGTCGCCGAAGCCTGCTTCGCGCGTGGCGGCCATGACCTCCTCGACGGTCGCACCTCCGGGAGGCGTGACGCGCAGGCCGAAGCGCACGGAGTCGAACTTCGCCAGGTTGCTCGACGCCTCCGCCGGGAGGATGAGGTAGTAGGCCGCCACCCCGTACTCGAAGTGGGGAGCGCTGATCTCGACGATCTCGGCGCCCTGCGCTTCCATGGCCGCCAGCGACGTGCGGAACGACGCGGACACTCCGGCCTGGAACCCGCTGTCGGGCAGTTCCTTGATCACGCCGACCTTCAGACCGCGCAGCACGTCGCCCCGGGCGCCGTCCCGCGCGGCGTCGGCGAACGACGGCCACGCGTCGGTCAGCGACGTCGAATCCTGCGGATCGTGCCCGCCGATCACGTCGTGCAGGAGGCCCGCGTCGAGCACCGTGCGAGTGACGGGGCCGACCTGGTCGAGGCTCGAGGCGAGCGCGATCGCTCCGTAACGGCTGACGCCGCCGTAGGTCGGCTTCACGCCGACGGTGCCGGTGACGTGCGCCGGCTGACGGATCGAGCCTCCGGTGTCGGAACCGAGGGCGAGAGGAGCCTCGAAGGCGGCCACCGCGGCGGCCGAGCCCCCGCCGGAACCGCCGGGGATGCGATCGAGGTCCCACGGGTTGCGCGTCGGCCCGTACGCCGAGTGCTCGGTGGAGGACCCCATGGCGAACTCGTCCATGTTGGTCTTGCCGAGGGGGACGAGATCCGCAGCGCGCGAGCGCGCGACGACCGTCGCGTCGTAGGGCGACATGTACCCCTCGAGGATCTTCGAGCCGCTCGTGGACGGCATGTCGGTGGTCACCAGCACGTCTTTGATGGCGAGCGGCACGCCCGCGAGGGGACCGAGTTGCTCGCCCGCGGCCCGTCGCCGATCGATGTCCTCGGCGACAGCGACCGCGTGGTCGCTGACGTGCAGGAAGGCGTGGACGTCGCCGTCGACGGCCGCGATGCGGTCGAGGTGCGCGCGCGTGGCCTCGACGCTCGACACCTCGCCGCGAGCGAGCGCCGAGGCGAGGTCGGCGGCATTCAGACGAGTGAGGTCGCTCACTGTTCCTCCCCCAGGATCGCGGTCACGCGGAATCGGTCTTCGGTGGCATCAGGCGCGTTCTGCAGCACTTGCTCGCGACTCAGCTCCCCGCCGGGCACGTCGGCTCGGAAGACGTTCTCCAGCGCCACCGGGTGGCTCGTCGCGACGACGTCGGGGGTCGCGACCTGCGACACCTTCGCGATGTTGTCGACGATCGCGTCGAGCTGGCCGGTCAGGCGCTCGACCTCCTCGTCGTTCAGCTGGATCCGGGCGAGCACGCCGAGATGGCGCACGAGATCGGGGGTAATTTCAGACACTCCCCCAGTCTAGGTCTGCGCGGCGACGCTCCTCGGTGCCCGACGCATCGCTGGCTAGGCTGTGCGCGTGACGACCTACGACCCGCCGCGCCCCTGGATCGCCAGCTACGCGGAAGGGGTGCCGTCCGACCTCGAGGCCGTCTCGGGTTCGCTCGTCGACATCGTCGACGCCTCGGCACGGGATTATCCCGACGCCCCCGCCCTGCAGTTCTTCGGCCGGGTGACCAGATATCGCGACCTCGACGAGCAGATCGCCCGAGCCGCCGAGGGGCTCCGCGCTCTCGGCGTGAGGGCCGGCGATCCGGTCGCGATCGTTCTGCCGAACTGCCCGCAGCACATCGTGGCGTTCTACGCCGTCCTCCGTCTCGGCGCGGTCGTCGTCGAGCACAACCCGCTCTACACGCCGCGGGAGCTGCGCAAGCAGTTCGAGGATCACGGCGCGAAGCACGCGATCGTCTGGAACAAGGTCGTGCGCACCGTCCAGGAGTTCCCCGCGGACCTGCGCGTGCACGCGCTGGTCTCGATCGACGTCACGCGGGCGATGCCCGCCGCCACGCGGTTGGCGCTGCGGCTCCCCATCGCGAAGGCCCGAGAGTCGCGTGCCGCCCTCACCGAGAAGGTGTCGGGCACCGTGCCGTGGGAGAAGCTGCTCGCCGGCCCCTCGCTCTCGCCCTCCCACCCTCGTCCTGCGACCGACGATCTCGCGATCATCCAGTACACGAGTGGAACGACCGGGGTGCCCAAGGGCGCGTCCCTGACCCACCGCAACCTGCTCGCCAATGCCGCCCAGTCGCGCGCGTGGGTGCCTCAGATCGTTCGCGGCGAAGGGTGCGTCGTCTACGCCGTCCTTCCGATGTTCCACGCGTACGGCCTCACGCTGTGCCTCACCTTCGCCATGTCGATGGGCGCCCGACTCGTCCTCTTCCCCCGCTTCGATCCGGATATGGTGCTCGCGGTGACCAAGAAGCATCCGGCGACGTTCCTACCTCTCGTGCCGCCCATCGCCGACCGCCTGCTGAAGGCATCGCTGGAGAAGGGGATCGCACTCACCGGCACCGACATCGCCATCTCCGGCGCGATGGCGCTGCCCCACGACCTCGTGGTGCCCTTCGAAGCGGAGTCGGGCGGATACCTGGTCGAGGGCTACGGCCTCAGCGAGTGCTCGCCGGTGCTCATGGCGAACCCCGTCGCCGCGAACCGCGTGCCCGGCACCGTAGGCCTGCCGCTGCCCGGCACCGAGTGCCGCGTCGTCGACCCCGAGAACCCCACGGCGGACGTCGCCCCCGGGGCCGCGGGCGAGCTGCTGGTGCGGGGTCCGCAGGTCTTCGGCGGGTACTTCGGTCGCCCCGAAGAGACCGAGGCGGTCTTCGTCGACGGATGGTTCCGCACGGGCGACATCGTGACGATCGATGACGCGGGGTTCGTCCGTATCGTCGACCGCATCAAGGAGCTCATCATCACGGGCGGGTTCAACGTGGCCCCGACCGAGGTCGAGAACGTGCTCCGGCAGCATCCGCTGGTCGAAGACGTCGCGGTGGTCGGCCTTCCCGACGAGCACAGCGGGGAAGAGGTGGTCGCCGCGGTCGTGCTGGCACCCGGAGCAGCCCTGGACGAGGAGGCCATCCGCACCTATGCGCGCGGCATCCTCACGCCCTACAAAGTGCCGCGCCGGGTCGTCGTCGTCGACGACCTGCCGAAGTCGCTGATCGGGAAGGTACTGAGACGACAGGTGCGCGAGCGACTGCTCGCGGACTCCTGACGGCCGCGGTCACTCGTCCTCGTCCACCGGCTCGGCAAGAGCGCTCGGCCCTTCGGTGACGAGCAGATGGAACTGCGCCGCATCGATGATGCGCAGACCCAGTTCTTCAGCCTTGGCGAGCTTCGAGCCGGCACCGGGGCCCGCCGCGACGAAGTCGGTCTTCTTCGACACGCTCGAGGCGGCTTTGCCACCGGCCTGGAGGATTGCCTCCTGCGCTCCCTCGCGGCTGTAGCCCTCCAGGGAGCCGGTCGCGACGACCGTGACGCCCTCGAGCACGCCTCCGACACCCGCCGCGGCGCCCGGACCGGGATGCCCGGGTGTGGCGAAACGCACCCCCGCGTCGCGCCAACGATCGACGATCTCGCGATGCCAGTCGACGGCGAACCAATCGACGAGCGAGTCGGCGATGATGCCACCGACGCCTTCGACGGCCGCCAACTCGTCGCGCGAGGCCGATCGGACGGCGTCGAGGGAGCCGAACCAGTGGGCGAGCGCACGGGCGGCGACGGGGCCGACATGGCGGATGTTCAGAGCCACGAGGAGCCGCCACAGGTCTTTGGTCTTGGCCTTCTCGAGTTCGGCGATGAGCTTGATCGCCTGCTCCGACGGCAGGACCACCCGGTGATCCTTGCGGATCCCGGCTCGACGGCGCTCGGCGGCGTCGAGCAGTTCGGCGCCGGGAGGGTAGGTCGCCGGGCCGAGTTTTTGAAACGGCGTACGCCGCACGTACTCGCCGGTGCCCTCATCGACCCGGGGTTGCCCCGTCTCGGAGTCACGGACGACGACCTGGATGGGGACGAGCTCTTCGAGGGTGAGATCGAACAGACCCGCCTCGGTGTCCAGCGGCGGACGCTCGGGAACCTCGGGCTGTGTAAGCGCCGCCGCGGTCACTTCGCCGAGCGCCTCGATGTCAAGAGCCCCCCGCGAGCCGATGTGCTCGACGCGCCCGCGCACCTGCGCGGGACACGACCGCGCGTTGGGGCAGCGCAGGTCGATGTCGCCCTCCTTGGCCGGTGCGAGCGGGGTGCCGCACTCGGGGCACCGCTCGGGCATCACGAAGGCGCGCTCGGTTCCGTCGCGGAGTTCGGCGACCGGGCCGAGCACCTCGGGGATCACATCCCCCGCCTTGCGGAGCACCACCGTGTCGCCGATCAGCACGCCCTTCGCCTTGACCACGTCTTGGTTGTGCAGCGTGGCCTGCCTCACGACCGAGCCGGCGACGCGCACCGGCGCCATCACCGCGAAGGGCGTCGCTCGCCCGGTGCGCCCGACCGACACCACGATGTCGAGGAGCTTCGTGTTCACCTGTTCCGGCGGGTACTTGTAGGCGATCGCCCAACGCGGCGCACGGCTCGTCGCCCCCAGCTCGTCGTGCAGATCGAGTTCATCGACCTTGACGACGATGCCGTCGAGTTCGTGCTCGACATCGTGACGGTGCTCGCCGTAATGGGTGACGTAGCCGAGCACGCCGTCGACGTCGTCGAACGTGCGGTAATACGGGCTGGTCGGCAGCCCCCAGGAGGCGAGGAGCTCGTAGACCTCGCTCTGCGATGCCACCGGCGGGTGCGGCCACGCGCCGATGCCGTGAACCAGGAGGCGCAGCGAGTCGAGCCGCGCCTGCCCCGCCTCGAGTTCGAGGCCGTCCTTCTTCTCGAGCTGCTGCCGCAGCCCGCCGCTCGCCGCGTTGCGGGGGTTCGCGAACGCCGGGAAGCGACGCTCTGCGCTCAGCGTCGCGCGAGCCTCGTCGAAGCCCCTGCCGCGCGAACGCGCCTCGTCGACGACGCGCTCGCGCATCCGAGCCTGCAGGGCGTTGAGCTGCTCGAACGACGCGACGGGGATGAACACCTCGCCGCGCACTTCGACGATCGGCGGGTGCCCGGCGCCGGTCAATCGCTGCGGGATGCCGTGCACCCGCACCGCGTTGACGGTGACGTCTTCGCCCGTGCGGCCGTCGCCGCGCGTGGCAGCCGATGTGAGCACGCCGTTCTCGTAGCGCAGGCTGATCGCCAACCCGTCGATCTTGAGCTCGGTGAGCCACCGCACCGGGCGTCCGGCGGCCCCCTGGGCCTTCTCGCACCATTCACGCAGCTCATCGGCGCTGAAGACGTTGTCGAGGCTCAGCATGCGCTCGGCATGCTCGACGGGGGCGAACATGGTGCCGGATGCTGCGCCGACGGAGAGCGTCGGGCTGTCCTGCCCCTGCAGCTCGGGATGCACGCGCTCGATGGCCTCGAGTCGCTGCATCCACCCGTCGTAGGTGGCATCGTCGACGAGTTCGGCATCGGCGCCGTAGTACGCGTCGCGCGCGCCGAGGATGCGCTCGACCAGCGACGTGACCTCGTCGCGCGCCTCATCGAGGGTGAGGTCGGGGAGTTCGTCGACGCCGTCAGCCATCCCGCCAGTTTAGGGAGCGGCGCCGACATCGCAGCGGGCTGGACACCACCGCGCCGTCGCGTCAGACGACCGCCGGGACCGCCGACACGGTGCGGGCGATCGTGAACTGTCCGAGCACGCGCGTCCCGTCGTAGAGGACGGCGGTCTGGCCGGGTGCGACCCCGTCGAAGGGCTCGTCCGGCACCACGGTGACCCAGCCGTCGGCCACCGTCGCACGCGCGGGCACCGGATCCGAGTGCGCGCGGATCTGCACGTCGCAGGCGAACGCCGTCTGCGCCGGCGCGCGACCGGCCCACGAGTGGCGCTCCCCCGCGATCTCGGCCGTCGCGAGGGCCTCCTTCGGACCGACGACCACCGTGTTCGACACCGGGCGCACCTCGAGCACGAACCGGGGCTTGCCATCGGCGGCCGGAACACCGAGCTGGAGTCCCTTGCGCTGACCGACGGTGAAGGCGTGCGCGCCGTCGTGACGACCGATCACCGCGCCCGATCGATCGAGGATCTCACCTTGCTCGGCGCCGACGCGCTCCGCGAGCCACCCGCGGGTGTCGCCGTCGGGGATGAAGCAGATGTCGTGACTATCGGGCTTCTGCGCCACGGTCAGCCCCCGCTCGGCGGCCTCTGCGCGCACGAGCGCCTTCGACGGCGTCTCGCCGAGCGGGAAGTACGTGTGCGCCAGCTGCTCGGCGGTCAGCACCCCGAGCACGTAGGACTGATCCTTCGCGGAGTCGGATGCTCGGTGCAGCTCGAGCCCGTCGGGTCCGTCGACGAGGGTCGCGTAGTGGCCCGTGCACACCGCGTCGAAGCCGAGCTCGACGGCGCGCTCCAGGAGCGCGGCGAACTTGATCTTCTCGTTGCAGCGCATGCACGGATTGGGAGTGCGCCCCGCGCGGTACTCCGACACGAAGTCGTCGATCACGTCGTCGCGGAACCGCTCGGAGAAGTCCCAGACGTAGAACGGCATCCCCAGCTTGTCGGCCGCCCGCCGGGCATCCATCGCGTCCTCGATGGTGCAGCATCCCCTGCTTCCGGCGCGGAGCGTGCCGCCCGCGCGCGAGAGGGCGAGGTGCACGCCGACGACCTCATGGCCCGCGTCGACGGCTCTGGCGGCCGCGACGGCCGAATCGACGCCACCGCTCATGGCTGCAAGAATCCGCATTCCTCCAGTCTACGGAGGGTCGCGCGCCGGGGCTCAGCGAGCGGCGGCGGCGCGCTCGTAGGCGAGCGGCAGCGCACGGGCGACGGCCTCGGCATCCGCGACCGTGGACGTGCGTCCGAACGTGAACCGCAGCACCGACCGGGCGTCGCGTTCGCTCCGCCCCAAAGCCAGCACGACGTGCGAGGGTTCGGGAACACCGGCCTGGCACGCCGACCCCGTCGACACCGACACCCCGACCTGATCGAGCAGGAACAGCAGCGTCTCCCCCGCCGCGCCGGGGAACAGCACGTGCAGATTGCCCGGGATGCGATCGACCGGGTCGCCGAGCACATCGGCGTCCGGCAGGGCGTCTCGGATGCTGCGGGCCAGCGCGTCGCGAAGACCGTCGAGACGCCGCGCCTCCCCCTCGCGCTCGCCGTCGGCGAGCTCTGCGGCCACGGCGAACGCGGCGGCACCGGCGATGTCCTGGGTTCCGGCGCGCAGGCCCCGCTGCTGCCCGCCGCCGTGCTGCAGCGGTGTAGGGGTCGCCGCTCGACCCACGACGAGAGCTCCGACGCCCACGGGCGCTCCGACCTTGTGCCCCGACACGCTCATCGCGACGAGTCCGGCGGGGCCCTCCGCATCCGCTCGCCACCGCCGGAATGCGACCGGCAGATGCCCGAAGGCCGAGACGGCGTCGAGATGGAGCGGAACGCCCGCCGCTGCGGCGGCGGCCGCGAGTCCGGCGGCGTCATTGACCGTTCCCACCTCGTTGTTCGCGACGAGGGCGGTCGCGACCGCCGCGCCGGGAAGTGCGCGCGCGAACGCGGAGGGATCGATCCGACCCACCGCGTCGAGGGGCACGGGGACGACGTCGGCACCCTCGTGGTCGGCGAGCCATCGAACGGCGTCGAGCGTCGCGTGGTGCTCACCGTCGGGAAGCACCACCGAGCCGGAATCCGCACGCCGTGACCACCACAGACCTTTGAGTGCGAGATTGATCGATTCGGTGCCTCCGGAGGTGAAGACAACCTCGACCGGATCGCAGTCCAGCACCACGGCGAGACGCTCGCGTGCACCCTCCAGCACACGGCGGGCAGCCTGCCCGCCGCCGTGGATCGACGAAGCGTTGCCCACCACGTCCTGGGCTTCGAGCCACGCGGCTCGCGCCTCAGGGCGCAACGGCGTCGTGGCCGCATGATCGACGTAGACGGCCACGCCGCCTCCTTGCGTAACTTTCCGGACTTCCGGCCTCATTACTCTAGGACGCATGGTCCGCACCGAGACGCCCTCCGTCCTCTCCGGCCCCCGCTTCCTCGGTCCTGCGCTCGACGACCTGGGCGTGCGGCGGGGCGCGGACGGGATCGCCACCCTCCGGGTGTGGTCGGGTACCGCCGACGCCATGGATCTCGTCGTCTTCGACGACACCGATCTCGACTGGGCGACCGCGGTGCTGCCGATGGCCGACGTCGGCGACGGCGTATGGAGCGTCACGAGCGAGCTGCTGCGCCCCGGCGCGCGGTACGCGATCCGGGTCAACGGTCCGCACGGCCCCGGCAACACCTTCAACCCGACGACGCTCCTCGTCGAGCCGTACTCCCGGGGACTCGTCTCCGGCGGATACGAGGACTGGCGATCCGTCGTCGTCGACGGCGGGTTCGACTGGGGCGACGCACGCAAACCCCGCATCCCGCTCGACCGCACCGTGATCTACGAAGGTCACGTCAAGGGCCTCACGAAACGCCACCCCGACGTGCCCCCGGCGCTCCACGGCACCTACGCCGGCCTCGCACATCCCGCGATGATCGAACATCTGCAGACGCTCGGTGTGACCAGCGTCGAGCTCCTGCCCGTGCATGCCTTCGCGACCGAGCCACGGCTGCTCCAGCTCGGACTGACCAACTACTGGGGGTACAACTCCCTCAACTTCTTCACGCCGCACGGTGCATACGCGACGGCCGAGAGCCGGCGGGAGGGGCCGGAGGCCATCCTGCGCGAGTTCAAGGGCATGGTGAAGCTGCTCCACGAGGCGGGCCTCGAAGTGATCCTCGACGTGGTCTACAACCACACGGCGGAGGAGGGCATCGGAGGACCGCGCACCAGTTTCCGCGGCATCGACAACCGCAACTACTACCGGCAGACCGAGGACGGCACGTACATCGACGTCACCGGGTGCGGGAACGCGGTGAACACCTCCACCGACGCGGCCGCGAGACTCGTGCTCGACTCGTTGCGCTACTGGGCGCAGGAGGTGCAGGTGGACGGTTTCCGCTTCGACCTGGCGGCCACCCTCGGCCGTGACGATACGCACGCGTTCACCCCGCAGCATCCGCTCCTGCAGGCCATCCTCCATGACCCCCAGCTGGCCGACGTGAAGATGATCGCCGAGCCCTGGGATGTCGGGATGGGCGGATGGCAGACCGGCAACTTCGGGGCGGGCTGGTCGGAATGGAACGACCGCTACCGCGACCGTGTGCGCAACTTCTGGCTGAGCGATGTCGACTACGCGCGACGCGCCGATACCGCGCCCGTCGGGGTAGGCGGATTTGCGACGCGCCTGGCGGGTTCGTCGAACACCTTCAGCGTCGAGCGCGGGCCCCTGGCGAGCGTGAACTTCGTCACGGCTCACGACGGCTTCACCCTGCGCGACCTCGTCTCGTACGACGTCAAGCACAACATCGGCAACGGCGAACACAACCGCGACGGAGCCGACACCAACCGTTCCTTCAACCACGGAGCCGAGGGCAAGACCGACGACGAGGGCGTCCTCGCGATCCGCCGCAAGGCGATGCGCAACCTGCTGGGCACGTTGCTGCTGTCGGCGGGCGTGCCCATGCTGACGGCGGGCGACGAGTTCGCGCGCACCCAGCGCGGCAACAACAACGCCTACTGCCACGATTCCGCACTGACGTGGCTGTCGTGGCAGCACGAGCCCTGGCAGGAGGACCTGTTCGCCCACGTGCGCGAGCTGATCCGCCTCCGCCAGGCCAACCCCGCGTTGCGCCCCACGCGCTTCGCTCGATCGGGCGAGTCGACGCCGTCCGCCTCGGTGATGGCCTGGTACGACGAACGCGGCGAGACGATGTCGGAAGACCGGTGGACGAACCCGGCGCACCGCACGCTGCAGTACGTCGCCACCTCCACTCCGGAGTTCGAGGACCCCAACACGGTGCTCCTCATGGTGCACGGCGACGAACGCCCCATCGACGTGACACTCCCCCTGCTCGATGGCGTCGCACGGTACGTGCCGGTCTGGTCGAGCGCGGACGAGCGGCCCACCGCGCAGGAGGACGCCTCATCACCCGGCGACACCGTCTCCCTCGTGGGCACCTCGATGCGACTTTTCGTCGCTGAGTGATCACGACGCATCTGTCAACCGCTTCCGGTCCGCTGTCTTGCGCCGGGGAGCCACGGTAGGTTTCAACCGTGGCTCCGACGACGCGAACTCCTTCCCCCTCGGCGTGGCGTAGCGCCTCGTCCATCCCTGTGCGACCGGTGGTCGCGACGCCCTCTCCGGGGGCGACGCAGACTCCTCGCATTCCGATTGCGCTCCCCTTCCCACAGGTGCCGGGTGGCAGGTTCGACCCGACCGCGTACGTGGGCGAGGCGGTGCCGTTCACCGTCACCGCCTTCCGCGAGGGCCACGACCGCATCGGCGTGCACGTGCGGCTGTTCTCCCCCGGCGGCGACGAGTCGCTGCACCGACTGACTGCGCTCGGCGACGGCTTCGACCGGTGGTCGACTCTCATCGTGCCGCTGGAGCAGGGCGTCTGGAAGTTTCGTTTCGAAGCGTTCGCCGACGACTTCGCCACCTGGCAGCACGCGGCCGACGTGAAGATCTCCGCCGGCGTCGACGCGGCGCTCATGCGCGAGTCGGGTGCGCTCCTGTTCAGTCGGGCCGCGAAGGAGAAGTCGCGCCCGGCCGAGGAACGGCGCCTGCTCGAGCGCGGCGCCGTGACCCTCCGCGACCCCGCAGCATCCGACGACACCGCACTCGAGGTGGTCCGCTACGCCGAGATCGAGAAGTCGTTCGCCCGACGCCCGCTCGCGTCCCTGGTCACCGTCGGCGACGAGCATTCGCTCCTCGTCGAGCGCGAGCGCGCCGGTGTCGGCGCCTGGTACGAGTTCTTCCCGCGTTCCGAGGGTGCCGTGCGTGCCGAGGACGGCACGGTGGTCAGCGGCACGTTCCGCACCGCCACCGCGCGGCTGGCCGGGGTCGCCGGCATGGGCTTCGACGTGCTCTACCTCCCCCCGATCCACCCCATCGGCGAGCGGAACCGCAAGGGACCCAACAACACGCTCGACCCGAAGCCGGGCGATCCCGGATCGCCGTGGGCGATCGGCGGCGCCGCGGGCGGTCACGACGCGATCCACCCCGACCTCGGCGACCTCGACGACTTCCGCGCCTTCGTGGCGGAGGCCCGACGCCACGACATCGAGATCGCCCTCGATCTCGCCCTGCAGGCCTCCCCCGACCACCCCTGGGTGACAGAGCACCCCGAGTGGTTCACGACGCTCCCCGACGGCTCGATCGCGTACGCCGAGAACCCGCCGAAGAAGTACCAGGACATCTACCCGGTCAACTTCGACAACGACCCGGAGGGCATACGGGCGGAGGTGCTGCGCGTCGTCCGTCACTGGATCGCTCAGGGCGTCAACATCTTCCGGGTCGACAACCCGCACACGAAGCCGCTGCAGTTCTGGGAGTGGCTCATCGCGACGGTCAACGCCGAAGCCCCCGACGTCGTCTTCCTTGCCGAGGCCTTCACCCGCCCGGCCCCGCTGCAGGGGCTCGGCATGGCCGGGTTTCAGCAGAGCTACACCTACTTCACCTGGCGGAACACCAAGGAGGAGCTCACCGAGTTCCTCACCGGTCTCGCCCACGAGACGGCCGACTTCCTGCGTCCGAACCTCTTCGTCAACACCCCCGACATCCTCACCGAATATCTGCAGTACGGCGGTCGTCCGGCGTACAAGACCCGCGCGGCGCTCGCCGCCACCGCGGCTCCCACCTACGGCGTCTACGCCGGGTACGAGCTCATCGAGAACGTCGCGCGGCCGGGGTCGGAAGAGAACATCGACAACGAGAAGTACGAGTACAAGTTCCGCGACTGGGCCGGCGCCGAGGAGCGCGACGAGTCGATCGCGCCGTACCTGCGCCGCCTGAACGAGATCCGCCGCGCGCATCCCGCGCTCGCGCAGCTGCGCAACATCTCGTTCCACTGGACCGACGACGACGCGATCCTCGTCTACTCCAAGCACATCGACGCGGCGCTGAGTCCGACCGGCCGAGACGACACGATCATCGTCGTGGCGAACCTCGACCCGCACTCCGCTCGCGAGACCACCGTCCACCTCGACACGCGGATCTGGGGCGTGGACGGCGCAGCCGGTGAGACGTTCGAGGTGGAAGACCTCGTGACAGGAGCCCAGTGGACGTGGGGCCAGCACAACTTCGTGCGTCTCGACGCCTTCGTCGAGCCCGTCCACATCCTGCACGTGAAGGAGATCCGATGAGCCGCTCATCCACCCCCGACGACGTCGTCCTCGACACCATCGCGACGGGCAGCTACCACGATCCGCACTCGGTGCTGGGCGTCCACACCGACGCGGACGGCACCGGGGTGCTGCGCACGCGGCGTCCTCTCGCGTCGACCGTCACGGCGGAGCTCGCCGACGGTTCGACCGTCGAGTTCACCCATCTCCGCGCCGGAATCTGGGAAGCCGACATCACCGGTGCGCCCGGGCGCTACACCGTCACCGCGACCTACGACGACGGATCGACGCACACCGCCGACGACCCGTACCGGCACGCGCCGACGATCGGCGAACTCGATCTGCACCTGATCGCCGAGGGCCGTCACGAAGAGCTCTGGCGGGTGCTCGGTGCTCACGAGCGTGTGCTGGACGGCACAGCCGGGGTCGCCTTCACCGTGTGGGCGCCCGATGCGCGCGCGGTACGCGTGCTCGGCGATCACAACGGGTGGGACGGCCAGGCGCACTCGATGAGGTCCATGGGCGGCAGCGGCGTCTGGGAGCTGTTCATCCCGGAGATCGGTGTCGGCGCCCGCTACAAGTTCGAGATCCTCACGCGGGCGAGCAACTGGATCGAGAAGGCCGATCCGATGGCCCGTCTCGCCGAGGTCCCGCCGGCCACCGCATCCGTGGTCACCTCCTCTGACTACACCTGGACCGACGACACCTGGCTGGCCCAGCGGTCATCGGCGCCGGTGACCGACCAGCCCATGTCGATCTACGAGGTGCACCTCGGCTCGTGGCGGCCCGGCCTCGGCTATCGCGACGCGGCCGACCCCCTGGTGGAGTACGTGACCCAGCAGGGGTTCACCCACGTCGAGTTCATGCCCCTGGCCGAGCACCCGTTCGGCGGATCGTGGGGATACCAGGTGACCGGGTACTACGCCCCGACGAGCCGGTTCGGCGCACCCGACGATCTGCGGTACCTCATCGACCGTCTGCACCAGGCGGGCATCGGCGTGATCATGGACTGGGTCCCCGGGCATTTCCCGAAGGATGCTTTCGCCCTCGCCCAGTTCGACGGCGAGCCCCTCTACGAGCACCCCGACCCGCGACGGGGCGAGCACAAGGACTGGGGCACGCTCATCTTCGACTACGGTCGCAGCGAGGTGCGCAACTTCCTCGTCGCGAACGCCCTGTACTGGTTCGAGGAGTTCCACGTCGACGGGCTGCGCGTCGACGCCGTCGCGTCGATGCTGTACCTCGACTACTCGCGCAACGAGGGCGAGTGGGCTCCGAACCAGTACGGCGGCCGCGAGAACCTCGAGGCCATCAGGTTCCTGCAGGAGGTGAACGCCACCGCCTACAAGCGCTACCCCGGCATCGCGATGATCGCCGAGGAGTCCACGAGCTTCCCCGGGGTCACCGCCCCCACCTCCCACGGCGGGCTCGGCTTCGGCTTCAAGTGGAACATGGGGTGGATGAACGATTCGCTGCAGTACATCTCCCGCGACCCGCTGTACCGCGCCCATCACGAGGGCGAACTGTCGTTCTCGTTCGTCTACGCGTTCACCGAAAACTTCGTGCTGCCGATCAGCCACGACGAGGTCGTCCACGGCAAGGGCAGCCTCTTCGGCCGCATGCCGGGAGACCACTGGCAGAAGCTCGCCAACATGCGCGCCTACCTGGCCTACATGTGGGGGCACCCGGGCAAGCAGCTTCTCTTCATGGGCCAGGAGTTCGGCCAGATGTCGGAGTGGTCGGAGGGTCGAGGACTCGACTGGTGGATGCTGGAGCAGCCAGCCCACGCCCAGCTCCACGACTTCGTGGCCGCGCTGAACCGCGTGTATCGCGACGAGTCGGCGCTCTGGGCGCGCGATCACGACGGCGCGGCCTTCGGTCGGCTCGGGGGGCCCTCGTGGAACCCGAACGTGTCGGCCTTCTCGCGGCGAGACTCGCACGGCAACACCGTCGTCGTCATCGCCAACTTCTCGGGCGAGCCGTTGCACGACTACGCCCTGGATCTGCCCGAGGGCGGCGTCTGGACCGAGGTGCTCAACAGCGACGCCACCGTCTACGGAGGTTCGGGCGTCGGAAACTACGGTGTGGTCCACGCCGACGACCACGGGCGCGCGACCCCCACGCTCCCCCCGCTCGGAGTGCTCTTCCTGAAGCACAACGCCTCCTGACCGCGAGACCCGTTCCACGCAACGAGACCCCGACATGATGTCGGGGTCTCGCCGTCGGAACGCGGTCTCGGTGGTTCAGAAGAGAAGCGACGTCAGGCGGCGGCGCGCCACACCCACGCGAGGGTCGGCATCGCCGACCAGGCCGAACAGCTCGAGGAGGCGTTCGCGCACCGGAGCGCGGTCGTCCGCCGGCAGAGCCGCGAACAGCTCCAGCAGGCGATCGAACGCGTCGTCGACGTGGCCGCCGGCGATGTCGAGGTCGGCCACCGCGAACTGGGCCTGGACGTCGGAGGGCGACGCGGCGGCAGCCGCCCGAGCGGCCTGCAGGTCGAGACCCTGCACGCGATCGAGCAGACGCACCTGGCCGAGCCCGGCGCGGGCGTCGTCGTCACGCGGGTTCTCGCCGAGAGCCTTCTCGTACGCGGCGATCGCACGCGGGTAGTCGCCCGCCTCGATGGCCTCGAACGCCTCGGCGTGGAGCGGCGGCAAAGCGGGCTCCTCGGGCTCGGCAGCATCGGCCGGCTGTTCCGACGGGGCCAGCGAACCGGTCACACCGTTCTGCGCTGCCAGCTGCAGCAGCTGTGCGAAGACCTCGCGCACCTGCTGCTCGGGCACCGCGCCGGTGAACATCGGCACCGGCTGACCCGCGACGAGCGCGACGACCATGGGGATCGACTGTGCGCGGAAGCCCTGGGCGAGCTGCGGGTTCGCGTCGACGTCGACCTTCGCCAGCACGACGCGTCCGCCGAGCTCGATCACGACCTTCTCGAGGATCGGGCTGAGCTGCTTGCACGGTCCGCACCATTCGGCCCACAGGTCGACGACGACCGGAACGGTGCGCGAGAGCTCGAGGATCTCGCCGAACGTCTGGTCGGTGACGTCGCGAACGAGCGCTCCGGCGTCGCCGGACGGCGCCGGCGGCGCCGCTCCCTCGGCAGGGGGTTGCGGACGGTTGCGCAGGGTGGACAGGTCCACCGCTCCGCGCATGACGGCACCGGGTGCGGGCGTGCTCACGGGATCACCTTTGCTTCGAGGATGCTGGACCGATACCCGAGCAGACGGATCTGCTCGCTCGAGCCCTGGGCGGGGACATAGAAGAAGAGCTGGTCGGAGTAGGTGGTGAAGAAACCCGTCGACGACTCCTCGACGCCGGTGAGGGTCTTCACCGCCGGGTTGTCGAGCAGCTTGATGACGGCATCGGTGTTGGTCGGCTTCACCGTGTCGTTGTCGTTCACGTTGACCGCCACGATGGCGCCGCCCTCGAGTGTCGCGAGGGCGAAGGGCTCCTGCGACCCGGCGACCGATTCGAAGGCGATCTCGGCCGTGTTCGTGCCGGTCTGCGCCAGATCGGCGGTGCGCTGATCCTTGTTGGCCTGGATGCCCGCGAGGAGGAGATCGCCCTGCGTGTCGAACTTCGACCAGTACTCGCTGTTCTCGCCGTTGTTGATGACGTCGGCGTACGCGGCGGCGAGGTCGTCGGGTGCGAGCGAGAGGAAGCCCGAGTCGGGCGGCACCTGGTACGCACCGACATAGGATGCGGCGACATCGGGCAGCTCGGTGGATGCTTCGAGGCTCGCCACGTACATCGCCTTGTAGTCCGACCAGGGATCCTCCTGGGTCAGAAGCATGATGGTCGGCGCCACGGTGGTGTCGGCGTCGTTCTCCACCACGGTCAACACCGAGCGGGGCCAGCCGTCGAACGCCTGCGGCAGCACGATCTCGACGGGTGAGGCGGGGATCGCCGGCATGGCGGGGTGTTCGGGGATCGCGGCGCGAAGGGTGTAGTTGGTCTGTCGCTCCGCCAGGGCCGCACCACCGAGACGCGTAGCGGCCAGACCTGCGTCGTTCGCGGCATCCGCCGAAGCGACCGTCGCGGCGACCTCCGAGACGATCCGCTCCGCCTGGTTCTCGGTGACGGCCGGGGCCTGCTGACCCTCGGGCACGATCACCGTCTCGGTGGGCGTCGGGGTCGCCGAGCTGGCGAGATCGGGCCACGCGTCGGCCGAGCAGCCGGCGAACAGCAGCGACGTCGCCGCCACCGCGGGCACGACGAGGAAGGCGCGTCGACGCGACGACACCGACCTGCGCGAAGCGGGGGCACCGGAGGTGATCACGCCTTTATCGGAACCCTCGATGGCGAGGTCGATCGGTTCGGTCACGGGCATCGGCAGGCCCTTCCTGCGCGGGCCGCGTGACCGGCGCGAGTGCCGGATCGCGAGCACGTAGAGGAAGATGCCCACGAGCAGCACGATCGACCCGCCCACGATCAGCGGTCCGGCCCAGGGGGTCGTCACGGGAACAGGCCACGACAGCTCGATGGTCGACGGTGCGGGTTCGGTCCCGTCGGAGGCGAGCAGCACGCTCATGGTGTCGGGAAGCTGGAGAGGCATGGTGAGCGAGCCGTCGCCCTGGAACTCCTCGAGCCAGAGATCGGATCCTGCGGGATTGCGCACGACCGGCGCAGCGGCGTCGTCGCCGGTGGACTCGCCACCGGTGGCGACCTCGCCGGCCGCCGCACTCGCAGATGCGCTGGGGCTCGGGGTGGGTGTCGGGGTGCTCGTCGCATTCGACACCGCGCCCTCGCCGTCGACGGTGACCTCGGTGAACGTCGTGTCGGCCAGCCACGCGCGCAGATCGGCGGTGCGCCCGTATGCGGCGAAGATCGCTCCGTCGCCCTCGGCCGTCACCGTCTGAGCGCCGGGGAGGCGGGTGAGGACCGCGCCGTCGATGAGCGTGTAGGCGGCCGAGCCGTCGGTCTGAATCGTCTGCGTCTCGGTCGAAGGACCTTCGAAGACCGTCCGCTGGGCTATGCCCGCTCCGATCATGACGGCGGCGATGAGGAACGCCACCACGGCCCACACGAAACGCACGAATACACCTACCCCATCGCCGGTCTCCGGGGCGGAAACCGCTACTCGACATTCCAGACTATCGAACACCGCCTGAAAGTTGTCCCGATGGGCCGGGTTCCGCGAATCACCCGCGCCGCGCCGTATTCTGACCTCACCCCCGGTATCGACCGGTCCGAGTCAGGAGCAGCGCACTGTGAAAATCCACAACCCGTTCCGCGTCGCTCTCGTTGCGACGCTGGGCGTCGGCGTCGGGCTTCTGCTGATCGGCAGCATCCAAGCACTCTCGACGATCCTGCTGTACGTCGGTACGGCTCTGTTCCTCTCACTCGGACTCGAACCGATCGTCGGCTGGCTCGAGAAGCGCCGTCTGCCGCGCTGGGCGGCGGTGCTCGTCACGATCCTCGGCGTCCTCGCCGTCTTCGCCGGCATCATCCTCGCGGTCGTGCCGATCATCGTCGACCAGATCGTGCAGCTGATCGGTCAGATCGACGTCATCGTCCAGACGAGCAACCTCGACGACATCGTCGAACAGGTGCGGCAGTGGGTCCAGACGAACTTCCCGGGCATCAACGTCGACCAGGCGTGGCAGTACGTCGAGAACTGGTACACCTCCCTCGACGTCGGCTCCATCGGCGGCGAGATCGGCGGCAGCATCATCGCCATCCTTGGCACCGTGATCGCCGGTTTCGGAGGGGCGTTCATCGTGCTCATCCTGACGATCTACTTCACGGCGTCGACCCCGTCGCTGAAGTCTGCGGTGTATCAGCTCGTTCCCGCGTCGAAGCGGCCGCGCTTCATCGACCTCGCCGAGCAGATCGTCGACTCGGTCGGCTTCTACGTCATCGGCCAGATCAGCCTCGGCGTCATCAACGGCGTGCTGAGTGCGATCTTCCTGACCATCATCGGTGCACCGTTCCCGGCCGTTCTCGCTGTCGTCGCCTTCTTCTTCTCCCTGATCCCGCTCGTGGGCACCTTGACCGGCTCGACGATCATCGTCCTCACGTGCCTGATCCCTGGCCTCGGCGGCGGGGGTGGCCTCTTCGGTCTGCAGTCGCCGACTCTCGCCCTCGTCGCGGCGGTCTACTACCTCGTCTACATGCAGATCGAGGCCTATATCGTCTCGCCACGCATCATGAATCGGGCCGTGTCCATCCCCGGGGCTGTCGTCGTCATCGCCGCCCTCGCCGGAGCCGCGCTCGGCCAGCTGCTCGGTGCGCTCGTGGCGATCCCGGTGGCTGCCAGCATCCTGATCATCTATCGCCAGGTCATCATCCCGAGGCAGAACGAACGCTGACGCGGGTCAGGATGCTTCGTCGTTCTCCGGCCATTCGGTCGGAAGCGGCAGGGCGCCCGGATGGACGGCTCTGACGATCTCGGTGAGCACGCGCGCGGTCTGCGACTCGCCGACCCAGAGGTGCTTCCCGCCGTCGACGGCGATCAGCTCGGCATCGGGGATCGACGCGAACCGTTCGGCGGCCTCTGCGGGGCGCAGATAGTCGTCGAACTCGGGGACGAGGATCACCACGCGGCGGTCATCGCCCGCCCACGCGGCCACCTCGTCGGGGGTTGCCCGGTGCAGTGGAGGCGAGAGCAGGATGATGCCCTCGATGTCGTGCTCGCGGGCGTACTTCAGGGCGAGCTCGGTACCGAACGACCACCCCACGATCCAGGGCCGGGGAAGGCCGCGCTCACGAACCAGGTGCATGGCCGCAGCGACGTCGAACCTCTCCCCCGCGCCCGCATCGAAGGCGCCCTCGCTCGTGCCCCGTGGCGAGGTCGTGCCCCGGGTGTTGAAACGCATGACCGCCAGATCGGCGAGAGCCGGCAACCGCGCCGCGGCCTTGCGGATGATGTGGGAGTCCATGAAGCCGCCGGCCGTCGGCAACGGATGCAGCGTGACGAGCGTCGCGACCGGCGCGGTGTCCTCGGGCAGAGCAAGCTCTCCGACGAGCCGGAGGCCGTCGGAGGTCTGCAGTTCGATGTCCTCGCGGTGCGCGGGGAGCACGATCGGTCCTCGGATCTCCATGTCAGCCCAATCTCCAGCAATGCGTGTGCCAGTGTCGTCGATTCGCGAGGTCGGCGGCATCGCCGAGCACGCCGTCCGCGCGCCAGGCGACGACGTGCGCCGTGCCGGCGGTGATCGTGCGGCCGCACCCCGGGCACGTGTAGGCCTTGACGGCCTTGGACGCCGAGACGGGCTGAACGGTCCATTCGGCGCCGCGACGGGTCTCCGAGCGCTTCCACCCTGCGATCAGTCGGTCGAGGGAGTCGTCCGACGACGAGGGGTCAGGACGACGACGATGTGAGCGGGGCATGACGCGGCTCGCTCACCACCAGTGGTTGCGGGTCCAGAAGTCGTACGCGGCCGCCCAGCTGCCGTACCGCCCGACGGCGTATCCCGTCGCCCAGCGCAGGTTATCGACGGGGTCGTAGCCGTTGCCCGGCACCTTGCTGCACGGCAGGGCCTGCACGAGCCCGCATGCCCCCGAAGACTTGTTGGTGGCGTTCGGGTTCCAGCTGCTCTCGCGCGACACGATGTAATCGACATAGCCCTGGTCGCTCTCGGCGATGCCCGCGGCCGCCATCCACTCCGCGGCCGAGCCGCCCCCGGTGTACTGCGGGCGCGCGGAGATCGACTGCTGCGAGGTGCCGCCCGACGCGCTCGCGCTCGGGGTCGGGGTGGGGGTCGGCGTGGGCTTCGGGGTCACGTAGACGGAATAGCCCGCCCGGTCGAGCGATGCCGCCGCACCGTCGGCCCCACTCGCGAACGACTGGGCGTCGTCCATCGCGACGGCGTAGAGCGAGACGCCATCGGGCTCCGCGGCTCGTGCATCGACGACCGCACCTCCCAGAGGGCCGACGTAGGCGACCGCGAACGCCAGGGCCGCGCACCCGGCGAAGACCGACAGGACACCGCGACGCCGCGACCACCGCGGCTGCGGACGGACCGAGGCCACCGGCGAGACGACGTCGACCGTCGCGTGCGACCGACGAGCGAGGCGGCGCGAAGAAGCGCGAGTCAGGTCGGTGCCGGGAGTCACAATGCGGTCGAGTCTAATGGGAGCACAGCGGGGCTGTCACCCGCGTCGGGCGCGTCCGGTCACCCGACCGCGAGCATCACTTCGACGACGGCATCGAGCACGGCGTCGACCTGCGTTTCGCTGTATCCGCCCCGCTGCATGCGGAAAGCGACCGCCCGCACCTGATCGGGAGTGACGGGGTCGCCCGACGCGATGTAGCGGGCGATCTTGTCGGCCACGAGATCGACCTCGTCGATGCGGTAGCCGTAGCGGAGAACACCGACCCGATCGAAGCGGTGCCGACGGGGCCTCGTGAGCCGATCGAGCACGACCTGCGCGGTCTGGCGCGATTCGGCCACCCAGGCACGGGCTCCGCGCCGCGACATGGCCTGCTCGCGCTCGCGAGCGGCGAACGCGTCTTCGATCCTTCCCAGTGCGGCATCCACCGGGGCGATCGCATAACCCTTCTTCACGAGCGGGAAGGCGGTCTCGCGCACGACCGCGGACCGCAGGGCACCGGGCTCATCGGATTCGAACGCGGCGCGCGCCTGCGCGAGGAAGGCATCGACGGCACGCTTCTCGTAACCCTTCTGGCGTCCGAACGTCTCGGGGAACGGCGACTCGGTCGCGGCCGTATCGAGTTCGGAAGACATCGTCATGACACCGCCAGAGGTGAGAGGAGGTAGAAGAGCGCGAGGGCGGCCGTCGCCGAGGGGAGGATCGAGTCGAGACGATCGAGCACCCCGCCGTGCCCGGGGAGCCAGGAGCTCATGTCCTTGATGCCGAGGTCACGCTTGACCATCGACTCTCCGAGATCGCCGATCGTGGCGGTCCCCAGGATGACCGCACCGATGATCAACCCGGTCCACCACGGCAGGCCGAGCATGTACAACGACAGCAGTACGCCGGCGATCAGCGCCGCCACGAACGCGCCGCCGAAACCCTCCCATGTCTTCTTGGGGCTGATCCGCGGTGCCATCGGGTGCCGCCCGATCGTGAGCCCCGTGACGTAGGCGCCGGTATCGGCGGCCACCGTGATGATGATGAAGGCCAGGGCCCACCACTCGCCGCCGTCCTGGCTGAGCAGGATCATCGCGAGGCTCCCGAGGAACGGGACGTACAGGACGACGAGACCGGTGATCAGCACATCCGAGAGCACCGCGCCGTAGGTGCGCTCGTCACGGGAGAACATCTGCCCGAGAAGGCGCCAGACGATCAGCACGACGACCACGACCACGGTCAGCACCCAGTGCAGCCAGAGGTCGACGAAGTAGCCGCTCAGCATCAGGACCACGCCGCCCAGCAGCTGTGGGATCAGGTCGACGCGTCGGCCCGACGCCCGCAGAGCTCGCACGAACTCGAAGACGCCGAGCGACGTCGCGCCGATCGCGAACAGCAGGAAGATCCACTTGAAGAAGATCAGCGACGCGATGACCACGACGCCGATCGCGACACCGATGACGATCGCGAGGATGAGATCGCGACCCGTGCGCTGCTTGATCCGCTCGTTCGCCTCTTCGAACTCCGCCCGCGCGTGCGCGACGTGGGTCTCGAACTCCGCGCGCGCAGAACGCGCGCCGGTCGCCGTCGAGGCGGAGGCATCGGCTGCGCTGTGCGCGCGCCGGAGCCCACCGCTCTCACGGCGGCTGGTCGGAGGATCGGACGGCTCGGAGCCTTCCGACCCGGGAGCGTCGGTCACGGGGATTCTCAGACCTCGAGCAGCTCTGCTTCTTTGCGCTTGAGTGCATCGTCGATCGCGTCGACGTGCGCACGCGTCAGGGAGTCGAGCTCCTTGTCGGCGCGGGCGATCTCGTCTTCGCCGATCTCGCTCTTGAGCGCATCGAGGTCGTCCTTCGCCTTGCGACGGATGCCGCGGACGTGCACCTTGGCGTCCTCGCCCTTCGTGCGCACGATCTTGACGTACTCCTTGCGGCGCTCCTGCGTCAGCTCGGGAAGCGTCACCCGCACGAGGTTGCCGTCGTTCGTGGGGTTGGCCCCGAGGTTCGGCATGTCGCGGATCGCCTGTTCGATGGCCTTCAGCGCCGACTTGTCGTAGGGGGTCACGACGAGCGTGCGAGCCTCGGCGTTGTTCAGCGAGGCGAGCTGCGCGAGCGGCGTCGGGGTGCCGTAGTAGTCGACGAGGATCTTCTGGAACATCTGCGGGTTCGCCCGCCCGGTGCGGACGGTGGCGAAGTCGTCCTTCGCCGCCTCGACGGCGCGATCCATGCGCGTTCCTGCATCGGCCATAACTTCGGCGATCACGGTGACTCCATTCGTAAAACCTGTGCCATAACTCTAACGGCGGTGCGGCGCGCTTCCCTGGCGCGACGAACCGTCACACCGAGACGCGTGTGCCGATCGGCTCCCCGACCAGCGCGCGGGTGACGTTGCCGGCGGGCTCCATACCGAACACCCGCATGTCCATGCGGTTGTCCATGCAGAGGCTGAAAGCCGTGGAGTCCACGACCTTCAGGCCGCGCTGCAGAGCGTCCATGTAGGTGATGTGGTCGATACGCGTCGCCGTCGGATCGGTGCGGGGGTCGGCGGTGTACACGCCATCGACCCCGTTCTTCGCGACCAGGACCTCGGTGCAGCCGGTCTCGAGAGCGCGCTGCGCGGCCACCGTGTCGGTGGAGAAGTACGGAAGCCCGGCGCCCGCACCGAAGATGACGATGCGACCCTTCTCCATGTGCCGGACGGCCCGGCGCGGGATGTAGGGCTCGGCGACCTGGGTCATCGAGATGGCCGACTGCACGCGCGTGGCGGCACCGGCCTGCTCGAGGAAGTCCTGCAGGGCGAGGGCGTTCATGACGGTGCCCAGCATGCCCATGTAGTCGGCGCGACCACGGTCCATACCGCGCTGGCTGAGCTCGGCTCCACGGAAGAAGTTGCCTCCGCCGACGACGATGGCGATCTCCACCTGGTCGACGGCCGCGGCGATCTCGCGGGCGATCTGGCTCACGACGTCGGGGTTGACCCCGAGTTGACCCCCACCGAACGCCTCCCCGGAGAGCTTCAGCAGAACCCTGCGGCGGGTGGAGTTCTCATCGATCACGGGTGTCATCCTCTCGTCGGGTTCAAAGGTACCGCGCGCATGTCGCGGGCAAGACAAGAGCCCGGGATGCTGATGCATCCCGGGCTCTGAAGACGAGCTACGCGCCGACCTTGAAGCGGGCGAAGTCGGTCAGGGTGATACCGGCGTTCTTCGCGACCTGGGCGATGGACAGCTTGTTGTCCTTCGCGTAGTCCTGGTCGAGCAGCGACACCTGCTTGAAGAACGCGTTGACGCGTCCTTCGACGATCTTCGGAAGAGCTGCTTCCGGCTTGCCCTCGTTGCGGGAGATCTCGGTGACGATCTCGCGCTCCTTGTCGACGTCGGCCTCGGGCACGTCGTCGCGGGAGAGGTACGACGGGTTGGCGAACGAGATGTGCTGCGCGATGCTGCGCGCGGTCTCCGCGTCGTCACCCGAGTAGGCGAGGACGACGCCCACCTGGGGCGGGAGGTCCTTGCTCGTCTTGTGGAGGTAGATCTCGAAGTGGTCGCCCGACAGGGTGCGGACGCGACGCAGTTCGACCTTCTCGCCGATGATCGCAGCCTCGTCCGAGATGAGCTGGTCGACCGTCTGGCCGTTCGCGTCGGCGGCGAGGGCCGCCTCGGCGGAGTCCGCTGCGGCGGCTGCCGCAGCATCCGCGACCTTGTCGGCGAGGGCGATGAAGCGCTCGTTCTTCGCGACGAAGTCGGTCTCGCAGGCGAGCTCGACGAGAGTGACCTTGCCGTTCAGCTCGCGCGCGGCGACGAGGCCCTCGCTCGTGGAACGGTCGGCACGCTTCGCGTTGCCCTTCGCTCCCTTGAGACGGAGGATCTCGACGGCCTTCTCGACGTTGCCGTCAGCCTCTTCGAGCGCCTTCTTCGTGTCGACCATGCCCGTGCCGAGCTGCTCGCGCAGCGCCTTGATGTCGGCGATGGTGAAGTTTGCCATGGGGTGCTGGCTCCTTGGTTCGTATGTGGGTGACGGATGCCCGGCGCGCCCGCCGCTCCGACCGGAGTCGGAGGGCGGGCGCGCCGATCGTAGCGTCTGCGCGGAAAGCGCCGGTTACTTGGCGTCGGTGGCTTCGTCGGCGGCGACCTCTTCGGTCGACTCGCCGGCGGCGGCCGCGACGGCCTCGTCGTGCGCCTCGGCGCCGAGGGCGTCGGCGATCGACTCGGTGGCGCGCTCGGTCGTCTCGACCTGCTCGTCGGCGACGAGCTCGGTGGCTTCGGCCGTGGCCTCACCCTGGTCGGCGACCTTCTCGGTGTCGGCCGACGACTGCGCCGGAGCACCCTGCTCGAGCAGCTCGCGCTCCCAGTCGGCGAGGGGCTCGGCCTCGGTGGCCGCCTCGTCGGTGGGGTTGTGGCGCTGGATCAGGCCCTCGGCGGCGGCGTCGGCGATGATGCGCGTGAGCAGGCTCACCGAACGGATCGCGTCGTCGTTGCCGGGGATCGGGTACTGGAACTCGTCGGGGTCGGCGTTCGTGTCGAGGATGCCGATCACGGGGATGCCGAGCTTCTTGGCCTCGTCGACCGCGAGGTGCTCGCGCTTGGCGTCGACGACCCAGATGGCCGAGGGGGTCTTCTGCAGGTTGCGGATACCGCCGAGCGACTTGTGGAGCTTGTCGAGCTCGCGCTTCTTCAGGAGGAGTTCCTTCTTGGTGAAGCCGCTCTCCGACGGGTTCTCGTAGTCGAGCTCCTCGAGCTCCTTCATGCGAGCGAGGCGCTTGGAGACCGTCTGGAAGTTGGTGAGGAGACCGCCGAGCCAGCGCTGGTTGACGTAGGGCTGGTTGACGCGCGTCGCCTGCTCGGCGAGCACTTCCTGGGCCTGCTTCTTCGTACCGACGAAGAGGATGGTGCCGCCGTGGGCGACCGTCTCCTTGACGAACTCGTACGCCTTGTCGATGTAGGTCAGCGACTGCTGGAGGTCGATGATGTGGATGCCGCTGCGCTCGGTGAGGATGAAGCGCTTGACTTTCGGGTTCCACCGGCGGGTCTGGTGTCCGAAGTGGACGCCGCTGTCGAGCAGCTGGCGAATGGTGACGACGGCCATGGCCGTTCTCCTGTTCTCGGCGCGCGCACGCGCCGTCTGCGGTTGATCTCGCCGGTCCGGAGGAGCGGCGGGCCTGGTGCCCGGCGCGCACCCACCCTGAAAACTTCTCAGGGACCGATGGGTGCGGGATGCCGCGCGGTGCGGTTCGAGGAACCACGGAGCGCTGAGGGCACGCGGAGTCACCCCGATACACGGGGTGCAACGTCCACTCTATCAGCGCGTCCCGCTTCCCGGGCACGTCTGCCGCCCGGGGTCGGCCTCTCCTCCCCAGGCCTCGTGCGGAACGACCTTCACCACCGAGCGACCGACGGCCCGCTCCCCCGAGCCTGGGAGGAGCAAGGCTCGCTCGCATGTCGACACGCGCCCTATTCCTGCCGATCGCGGTGGCGACCGCCGCGGTCGCACTCATCCTCACCGCCGATGCGTCGTCGGCCGAGACGCCCGACCTCTCGACCCTCGGATGGCGTTGGCCGGTCGACACCGTCCAGGTCGTCGAACCCTTCGCCGCCCCCGCGCACGCCTACGGCCCGGGCCATCGCGGGATCGATCTGGTACTGCACGGGGCTGCCGTGCTCGCACCGGCCGGAGGGACCATCGCTTTCGCCGGGCCGGTGGCCGGGCGCGGGGTGGTGACTATCGATCACGGTGGGGGCCTGGTCACGACGCTCGAGCCGGTCGAGCCCCGGGCGACCGTCGGCACCGTCGTCCATGGCGGCGACGTCGTGGCCGCTCAGAGCGAGGGCGGGCACACCCCGTCGGGGGTGCTCCATTTCGGCGTGCGCCTCGACGGGAACTACATCAACCCGCTGCTGCTGCTCGGAGGCGTGCCGCGCGCGGTGCTCCTCCCGTGCTGCTGATCACCCGATCCGGTTGCGCTGTCCGTCTACCGAGACGTTCGACACCGGAGCGGTGACCGTGTTGTCGTTGCCCGAGACGACCACGTCTGCGCCGCCGCCCGGCGCGGTGACCGCGTTGCGATCGCCGCGGATCGTCAGCGCACCGACCGAGGACACCTCCAGCGACGTGTCGTTGCCGTCGATCGTCGTGTCGCCGATCGTCTCGGCGGCGAGGGTGATGCGGTCTCCCGCGATCGCCACCGCGTCCACGCTCGCTCCCCGGGCATCGACGGTCACCGCGTTCCCCTCGATGCGAACGAGCGGGCACTGCCCGGTCAGCACCACGGTTCGATCGCTCGCGGTGATGGTCTGCTCCTGACCGCCGCAGTCGTCCGCGTCTTCGGGCGACGGCGACGGGGACGAAGACGATGTCGCCGAGGTGGACGGTGCGCCGGATGCGGATGAAGAGGCAGACGCGGACGGGGAGGCAGAGGCGGCCGGTGCGCCGTCGGAAGGAAGACGCGTGACGACGGGCTGCGGCGCCGCGGAGCATCCGGCCACGAGGATCGCACTCACGAGGGCGAAGGCGGCGGCGACGGAGCGGGCTCGAGTGCGCATTGCACCACCGTAGCGCCGGGTGTCGGTTCAGGCGCGGGGGTGGGCGAGTTGGTACGTGGCGGCCAGTCGTTCACTCGAGACGTGGGTGTAGATCTGGGTGGTTCCCAGACTCGCGTGACCGAGGATCTCCTGGACGGCTCGAAGGTCGGCGCCGCCGTCGAGCAGGTGGGTGGCTGCGGAGTGACGGAGGGCGTGAGGTCCGACGCTGCCCCCCACGAGCGGCGCGAGTGTGCGCGAGACGAGGTCGTACACGCTGCGGACGCCCATTCGACCGCCCCGCGCCCCGAGCAGGAGTGCTCTGCCGGCGGTCGTCGCGCGAGAGGCGAGCACCGGACGACCGCGGACGAGATACGCGTCGACGGCGCGCCCCGCGGGAGCGCCGAACGGCACGACGCGCTCTTTCGACCCCTTACCGAGCACACGCGCGGTGCGACGGTCATGGTCGACGTCGTCGACATCGAGTCCGCAGAGTTCCGAGACCCGCATCCCCGCCCCGTAGAGCAGCTCGAGGATCGCGTGGTCGCGGAGCGCGATCGCGTCGCCCTCGGCGGCGACACCCGCCATCGCATCGAGGGTCTCGCGCAGTGCGTCGGCCGTCGCGACCCGAGGAAGGGTTCGACCGCGCTTGGGCGTCACCAGACGCAGTGTCGGATCGACCGAGATCAGCCCCTGCTCGGCCGCCCAGGCGAAGAATCCGCGCACGGTGGCCGTTCGCCGCGCGATCGTCGACCGCGCCGAGCCGGCCTGGGTCGCCGACCACAGCCACGAGCGGACCTCCTCGAGGTCGATGCGATCGAGGTCGACGCGACCGACATGAGATCGGAGGTCGGCGAGATCGGAACGGTAGGCGCGGACCGTGGCGGGAGAGAGTCGGCGCACCTCCGCCAGCTGACGGAGGTAGGCCTCCACCGCGCGCTCCCATTCCATGTGCCCAGCATGCCTCTCGTCGCGGGCGCCGCGGCGTGCCGCGTCGGCGCGTCATCGGGTGGAGGGTGCTCGGCGCCACCCGTCCGCTCGCTCGATGGCCTGCCCCGCCAGCTCGGCGAGGGCGATCAACCCTGCCACGTCGTGAGGTGCGATGCCGCTGCGCCGAGCGATCTCGTCGGCGCTGCGCGACTGTCGCGTGCTCATCGCGTCGAGCACACGGGTCATCTCGTCGGTGCGGGTTTCGTCGAACGACAGGGTGGGCGCGTCGCTCAGGCCGAGCATCTCGCGCACGTCGCCGGCGCACGTGACGAGCGCACCGTCGAAGTCACGGATGACGCGATGGCACCCCGCCGACGACGCACTCGTGATCGCTCCGGGAACCGCCCCGAGGGGCCGGCCGAGGGCGGCCGCATGCGCGGCGGTGTTCAGCGAACCGCTGCGCACCCCCGCCTCGACGACGACCGTCGCGTCGGCCAGCGACGCTATGAGCCTGTTCCTGGCGAGGAAGCGCCATTTCGTGGGTGGAGTGCCGCACGGGGTCTCCGCGAGCACCGCGCCGGAGCGGGCCGTCGCCTCGATCAACGCGGTATGACCCGAGGGGTAGGGCCGATCCACTCCCCCGGCCAGCAGAGCCACCGTTCGCCCGCCGACGTGAAGTGCAGCGCGATGCGCGACGCCGTCGATGCCGTACGCGGCACCGGAGACGATCGTGATCCCCGCCGATGCGAGTTCCGCCGCGAGTTCGCCCGCCACGTGCTCGCCGTAGGCGGTCGCCGCGCGTGCCCCCACGATGGCGACCGTTCGCCGGTCGTCGGCGACGAGCGCGGCATCGCCCCGCGACCACAGCACGAACGGCGCGTGCACGCCGAGGTCGGCGAGACGGCCGGGCCACCCGACGTCGCCGGGGAGGATCAGACGGGCACCCGTCCGCCGCGCGGACTCGACGGCCGCTCGCACCGCTGTCGCGTCGCCGCGGGGTCTCCACCGGGCGATGCCCTTCGCCAGGTCGGACGCATCGACCCCGTCCATGGTCAACGACCGACCCGCAACGAGACGCCTCAGAGCTTCGGCCGCGCCCCATTCCTCCACGATTCGGCCGGCCACTCCGTCGCCGGGCTCGACGACGACGCTCCAGACCACACGAGCGAAGGCCTCCACGAGCGTCGCCTCCGCCACGTCGACCTCGCGCACGCCCGCCAGCGCCGCCCGGGCGGCGGCGGCGGTCACCTCGATCCGTGTCACGCCGGCACCCCTTTCTTGAGGTAGAGCGCGCGACCGACGTCGCCGACGTCGATGGCCCCGCGCCCCGCCAGATCGGCCAACGACCACGCCACGCGCAGCACGCGGTCGTAGCCTCGCAGCGTCAGCATCCCCCGATGCAACGCCGCGTCGATCGGGCGCCTCACCACCGGGGCCGGGGCCAGCGGCCCCTGTCGCAACCACGAGCCGGGCACCTCGGCATTGCGCCGCCACGGGGTGTCCCGCAGCCGGAGGGCCGCCCTCGCCCGGGCTTCGCCCACCTTCTCGCGTGCGGCGGAGGTCGTCATCGACCCGCCGAGCGACGGATCGTTGCGGGCGACGGCCACTCGCCGCATCGACAACTCGATGTCGATGCGATCGAGCAG
Organism: Microbacterium sp. AG1240; assembly: GCF_003635115.1. Lineage (GTDB taxonomy): Bacteria > Actinomycetota > Actinomycetes > Actinomycetales > Microbacteriaceae > Microbacterium. The sequence continues at coordinate 1,316,982 of NZ_RBXJ01000001.1, read as the reverse complement.
CGGCCCCGACAGTCGCGAGAAGTAGCGTCGGATGGCGTGCGGCGGGCAGACGCACTCCGCACCGGGCACGGCGAAGTTCCCGCACGGACAGGGGTTCGTGGCGACGACCAACTGGAACCGGGCGGGATACGCGGCCGTGATTCCGGAGCGGTGGATGACGATCGACCCCGACTCCAGAGGCTGCCGCAGCGCGTCGAGAGCGCTCGAGGCGAACTCCCCCGCCTCGTCCAGGAACAGGACGCCTTCACTCGCCCGGGCGATCGCGCCGGGACGGACGATCCTGGACCCGCCGCCGACCAGTGCGGCGATGCTCGCGCTGTGATGCGGAGCCTCGAAGGGGGGCACCTTCGAGAGCCGGGTCACGGGCTCACCCGACAGCGATCGCACCGAACCGACCGCCAGCGCGGCAGACTCGTCGAGCGGAGGCAGGATGCCGGGGAGCCGCTGAGCGAGCATCGTCTTGCCTGCGCCGGGCGGACCGCTCATGAGCAGATGGTGGCCTCCCGCCGCGGCGACGAGCAGCGCGTCGATCGCCTCGCGCTGGCCGATGACGTCGGCGAGCTCCGGCACCTCGTCGGTGGAGACCTCCTCGCGGGCGAGTACCACCGGCTCCACCGGGGGGATGTCGACGTCGAGCCCGTGCCACCGTACGACCTCGGCGAGACAGCTCGCGCCGCATACCTCGATCCCGTCCACGAGCTCGGCCTCCGCGAGGTTCGCGCGAGGCACGACCGCACGACGGATACCCGCGCGCGCCGCCGCCGCGACCGCGGGGAGAACGCCCGGCACCGGACGCAGACGCCCGTCGAGACCGAGCTCGCCCAGATGTACGGTCGACGCGACGCCCGCCGCATCCATCTCGCGCTCGGTCGCGAGCGCCGCGACCGCGATGGCGACGTCGAAGCCGGATCCCTGTTTCGGCAGGCTGGCGGGCGAGAGGTTGACGGTGAGGCGCCGTCGTGGAAGCGCCAGCCCCCTGTTCACGCACGCGTTGTGCACGCGTTGCACGGCCTCGCCGAGCGACTTGTCGGGGAGGCCGATGATCACGAACTTCGGCGTCTGCTCCGACAGGTCTGCCTCGACCTCGACGATCGCTCCTTCGAGGCCGTTGAGCGCCACCGACAGAGTGCGTGCCACACTCACAGCGCGTCTTCCAGGTGCTCGAGCACACCCGTCGCGGGGTCGGCCCCGGTGATCGCGATCGCGTCGAGGCGAAGCCTGCGCCCCCGGGCCTCCCGCGGGTGCGCCGCGATCCACGCTGCCGCGAGACGCCAGAGCCGCGCGGCCTTACGCTCGTCGATGGCCTCGAGGGGGTGACCGAACGCCAGCGACCGCCGGGTCTTGACCTCGACCACCGCCAGCGTGCTCCCGCGGACGGCGACGATGTCGACCTCCCCCTGAGAACACCGCCAATTGCGGTCGATGATCCGGTATCCGAGGGTGATCAGGTGGTCGGCGGCGCGCTGTTCACCCGCGCGCCCGACGTCGTCCTTGGCTGCCATGCCCCCATGGTGCGCGGGGCCGGGCGGTCAGACCGGGCGCTTCGCACGAGCTGTGAACTCCGCGCGTGATCCACGTCCTGTGGAGGAACGGATGCGGCGGCATCAGCTGTCGAGCGAGAGCTCCTCGGGCAGCTGGAAGTCCCGTCGCGAAAGCTCCTCGACGTTGACGTCCTTGAACGTGAGCACACGCACCGACTTCACGAACCGGTCGGCCCGGTAGATGTCCCAGACCCAGACGTCGGTCATCGAGATCTCGAAATAGAAGTCGTGCTCGGTGTCGCGACGGACGACGTTCACCTCGTTCGCGAGGTAGAAGCGCCGCTCGGTCTCGATCACGTACTGGAACTGCGAGACAACGTCGCGGTACTCCCGGTAAAGGGCGAGTTCGAGTTCGCGGTCGTAGTCCTCGAAAACATCGTCATCCATGGTTGCTCCATCCTACGGGCGCGCGCGTGCGCCCGGCACAGCCGGTGTCAGAAGAGCGTCGGTGCGTCGGTGATGGCCCAGGAATGCCGGTGATGGGCGCTCAGCCCGTTGGCGGATATGGCCTCGCGGTGATCGAGGCTCGCGTAGCCCTTGTTCCTCGCCCAGTTGTACGCGGGCAGGTCGTCGTGCAGCGTCACCATCAGCGCATCCCGCGCGACCTTCGCGATCACGGAGGCGGCGGCAGCGCTGGCGCAGTCGCGGTCGGCCTTGATGATCGGCGTCACGCGCAGCCCCTGGGCGCCGGCGGGGGTGATGTAGTCGTAGTTGCCGTCGAGGATCACGATCGCCGTCTCGGGCACGACCCCGTGCGCCCGCAGGTCGGCCAGCGCCCGGACGGCGGCGAGGCCGAGCGCCGCCATGATCCCGATCTCGTCGATCTCGACCGAGCTCGCCCACCCGACCGCGCTCTCCGACACCCACGATGCCGCGCGAGCGGCGACGTCGGCACGCCGGGGTTCAGGAACCAGCTTGGAGTCACGCAGCCCCGCGGGGATGCGTTTGCGCGACAGAGCGGGATCGACGACCGCAGCACCCACGGCGACAGGACCCGCGAGGGCCCCGCGCCCGACCTCGTCGCAGGCGATTACCAGGGGGTAGTCCTTGAGCAGCCGACGCTCCAGCGTCAGACGCGGCTCGACGACGGTCACGACGTCATCCCCGACAGGAGCGTCACGGCGCGGCCTCCGGCGCGGGCACCCCCGCGAACACCTCGTGGTGGAAGTCGATCAGCCCGAAGCGGTCAAAGGGCCAGGTGATGAGGAACGCGCGTCCGACGACGTTGTCCACGGGCACGAACCCGCCCCCGGGCTGATCCTGGTGGAAGCGGGAGTCCTGCGAGTTGTCGCGGTTGTCGCCCATCACCCAGATCGAGCCCTCGGGCACGGTCACGTCGTACTCGCGCACGTCGGGCGCCGTCTTGCCAGGAAGAAGATTGAGGTAGGCGGTCTCGTCGATCGCCTGCCCGTTGACCGTCGTCTGTCCGAGAGCATTGCAGCAGACCACGTGGTCGCCGCCGACGCCGATGATGCGCTTGATGAGGTGCTCATCGCTGTCGGGAGCCGCGAGGCCGACGAGGGAGAGCACCCACTCCACGCTCTCGGTGAAGGGCGAGACAGGCGCCTGGGGCGCCTTCTCCAGCCAGCCGCCGGGATCGCGGAAGACGACGACGTCGCCGCGGTCGTAGCCGCCGAAGCGCGGCGTGATCTCGTCGACGAGGATGCGGTCGTTCTCGATCAGCGTCTGATTCATCGACGCCGACGGGATGTAGAACGACCGAACGAGGAAGGTCTTGACGAGGAACGACACCAGCAGCGCGATCAGGACGATGACCACGACGTCTCGAAGGAACGTCAGCCACCCGCGACGGGGCTTGTCCTCCGCCAGGACGGGGGCCGATTCGTCGGCGGGGGCGGCCTGGTCACTGCTCATGGGATGCCTCACTCGGCTCGCCGCCGTTCGGGAACCGCACACACAAGGTTCGCACACGCTCCGCCGCCCGCGGTGCACCGGGCCGCCCATCTCGACCGATGTCGGACGGGGTACGACGAACGCCCCGGGCATCAGCCCGGGGCGTTCGAGAGAGGCGACTCAGCGAGCGTCGCGCTTCTCCTTGATCTTGGCCTTCTTGCCGCGGAGGTTGCGGAGGTAGTAGAGCTTCGCGCGACGAACGTCACCGCGCGTGACGACCTCGATGTGGTCGATCACCGGGCTGTGCACGGGGAAGGTGCGCTCGACGCCCACCTGGAAGCTGATCTTCCGGACCGTGAAGGTCTCGCGGACGCCGTCACCGGAGCGGCCGAGCACGACGCCCTGGAAGACCTGGATACGGGAGCGGTTGCCCTCCGTGATGTTGACGTGGACCTTCACGTTGTCGCCGGGGGCGAAGGTCGGGATGTCGGTGCGGAGCGAAGCCGCGTCGACTGCGTCGAGGATCTGCATGATCGTCTCTTCCTGCGGCCGCCACAGGTCGACGGCATGATGTGTTCAAGAATGGGATGACGCGTCCGTGCCGCGAATGCGGCGGGTTCCCCTGTGGCAGAACCGGTCAGGACACAAACGTCTATTCTGCCACGGATGCGGCAGCGGTCCAAAACCCTACGACTGGTGGGGCCGCTCCTCGAGAACGACGACCGTCGGATCGGCTCTCGGGGTGGACGAAGAACGCGTCGGCGGGATGTACCCGGTGCCATCGGCGGTGCGCAGGAGCATGACCGATGCCCGGCTCTCACGCCAGAGCTGCGTGATGCTCACCCAGAAGACGCCCACCGCCGCGACAATCGCCAGGACGAGCGACAGAGCGAACCACGACGAGAAGAATCCCGTGGCGATGATCAGCGCGTGCCAGACCGAGAACGCCAGGACGTCCCACCACGACACGGCGCGTTCCGCACGAACGCTCCCGCGCGCGCGGACGAGCAGCGCGAGCACGGTCTGACCGACCAAGACCGACGGGGCGGCGATGAACAGCACCCAGAGGAAGGCGAGTCCGCCCGCCTGGAACACACCCCACCCGACGAGGAGCCAGAGGGGCAGCACCACGGCAGCCGGGAAGAGGCAGTGGAAGTACAGCCGTCGGAGCCACATGCTTCGATGCTACGCGGCGGTCTCGGCGTCTCTGCCGTTGCAGGGCGAGCCCGAAGCATCCTCTCGGATTCGCGCCGTCGTGAATAGGTCGGAGGGCCCTGTCGCGGAAGAATGGGGCGGGTGAAAGGACACTCATGATCGAACTGCGCACCCCCGCCGAGATCGACGCCATGCGCCCGGCGGGTCGCTTCGTCGCCGAGACGCTCGCCGCACTCCGGGAGGACACCACGGTCGGCACGAACCTCCTCACCATCGATCGCCGCGCGCACGAGCTGATCCGGCGTGCGGGCGCGGAGTCCTGCTACATCGACTACCACCCCTCGTTCGGCGCGAGCCCGTTCGGGAAAGTCATCTGCACGTCCATCAACGATGCCGTGCTGCATGGTCTCCCCCACGACTACGCCCTCCGCGACGGCGACCTCGTCTCGCTCGACTTCGCCGTCTCGGTGGATGGGTGGGTCGCCGATTCGGCCCTCTCGTTCGTCGTCGGAACCCCGCGCGACGAGGACCTCGCCCTCATCGACACCACCGAGCGCGCCCTCGCCGCCGCCATCGACGCGGCTGTGGTGGGCCAGAAGATCGGCGACATCTCCTCGGCGATCGCCGCCGTCGCCCACGCCGACGGCTACTCGATCAACACCGACTTCGGCGGCCACGGTGTCGGTCGGGTCATGCACGGCGATCCGCACGTGCCCAACGACGGCAAGGCCGGACGCGGGTACCCGCTGCGCGAGGGGCTGGTCGTCGCGCTCGAACCGTGGTTCCTCGCCACCACCGACAAGCTCGTCACCGACGCCGACGGCTGGACGCTCCGCAGTGCCGACGGTTCGCGCGGCGCGCATGCCGAGCACACCGTGGCCATGACGTCCGCAGGCCCGATCGTGTTGACCGACCGCTCGTTCCTCGGCGTCGACTGACGCGCGGAAGACTACTCGGGCAGCAGGTCGGGACGACGCTCGCGCGTGCGCTCGACCTGCTGCTCGCGACGCCACGCGGCGATCGCCCCGTGATTGCCGCTGAGAAGGATCGGCGGCACCTCTCGCTCGCGCCAGGAAGCGGGCTTCGTGTACGACGGGTACTCCAGCAGGCCGTCCTCGTGCGATTCCTCGACCAGGCTGGCCGGGTTGCCGACGACACCCGGCACGAGACGGCCGATGGCCTCGATCATCGCCATCGACGCCACCTCTCCCCCGTTGAGCACGTAGTCGCCGAGGCTCACCAGCCGCACGCGGCCGATCGTCGCCGCGTACGAGAACACGCGCTCGTCGATGCCCTCGTAGCGGCCGCAGCCGAACATGAGGTGGGACTCCTGGGCGAGCTCGCGCGCCGTGGCCTGGGTGAAGACCTCGCCGGCGGGCGAGGGGAAGATGATGACCGGATGCTGCGCCGCGGGGTCGTCGCCGGCATCCGTCACGATCGTGTCCAGGGCGGCACCCCAGGGCTCGGGCTTCATCACCATGCCGGCGCCGCCGCCGTAGGGCGTGTCGTCCACCGTCCGGTGACGATCGTGCGCCCAGGAACGCAGGTCGTGCACCCGGACGTCGAGGATGCCCGCACCGCGGGCCTTGCCGAGGAGAGATACCTCGAGGGCGTCGAAGAAGGCCGGGAAGATGGTGACGACGTCGATGCGCACGTCAGCGGTCCGTGTCGTCGCCCTCGGAGGACTCTGTCGCGGCCGGCTCCACGACGTCCGCCCTACCGGCGGCCGTCTCCGATTCGTCCGACTCGAGCTCCTCGAACAGACCCGCCGGAGGGGTCACGATGACGCGCCCCGCGGAGATGTCGACCTCGGGCACGATGGCCTTGACGAAGGGGACGAGGATCTCGTCGTCGGCGGCGCCCGCGGGGCGCACGGCCAGCAGATCCTGCGAGGGAAGGTGGTCGACGCGGATCACACGGCCCACGACGGACCCGTCGCGCACGACGTCGAGACCGACCAGCTGGTGGTCGTACCAGGCGTCGTCCTCGACGGGAGCGGACTCGGCGTCCTCGTCGATCCAGAGGATCGCGCGAACCAGCTCTTCGGCTCCGCTGCGGTCGTCGACACCCTCGAAGAAGGCGACGGGGTGGCTGTTCATCCAGCGGAACTCGCGCACCGTGAGGGGCTTGCCGTGCCACGGCGACGACTCGGGAACCTGGAGGGTGAAGGTCGACCCGGGCGCGAAGCGGCCATCGGGATCGTCGGTGTAGAGCTCGATCTTTAAGGCTCCCTTGAGCCCGTGCGCCTTCACGAGGCGCCCCACGCGCAACTGGGTGCGAGCCGGACGCGGGGAGTGCGCGCGGCCTTCTGCGGGCACGTCAGTCATCGGCGACGTCGACCCGCACGCGGCGACCGTCGGCGAGAGCGCCGACGACCGTCCGCAGGGCTTTGGCCGTGCGTCCGCCGCGCCCGATCACGCGACCCCGGTCATCGGGGTGGACGTGCACCTCCAGCACGTCACCGCGAGGCGACGTGGAGGAACGGATGGACACGGCGTCGGGGTGATCGACGATCCCCTTGACGACGTGTTCGAGCGCGGCGGCGAGCAACGGCTTACTCGGAGGCGGACGCCGCGTCGGCGTCGCCCTCAGCGTCGGCCGGGGCCGCGGCGGGCTTGTCGGCCTTGGGCTTGATGACCGACTTCTTCGAGGAGTCGACCTCGAAGGGGACCTTCTCGGCCTTGGTCTTCAGCGTCGACGTCGCGTTCGCGTCACCCTTGAAGGTGCCCCAGTCGCCCGTGATCTTGAGGATGGCGAGCACCTGCGGGCTCGGCTGAGCGCCGACGCCGAGCCAGTACTGCGCACGCTCGGAGTCGACCTCGATGAACGAGGGCTCCTCGGTGGGGTGGTACTTGCCGATCTCTTCGATGACACGGCCGTCGCGCTTGGTGCGCGAGTCGGCGACGACGATGCGGTAGTACGGCGCACGGATCTTGCCTAGGCGCTTGAGACGGATCTTTACAGCCACGATTCTCCTGAATGTGTGGAAAGCGAACGAACCGAACGCCTGGAGAGTGGGGTGCACACCCGGCGGAAGCTCAAATAGGTGGACCGGGAACTGGATAGAGGGTCGAGTACCGGGTCCGACCCTCTATTCTGCCAGATGACGGCGCGTGCCGCGAAACGACGGTTCGCGGATCGCGGGATGTCAGAATGTGGCCATGACGGTGCCCTTCGCGACATCCCCCCGTTCGACGGTCGGGATCGAGTGGGAACTCATGCTCGCCGACGCGGATACGGGCGACCTCGTCCCGCGCGCCCCCGAGATCCTGGATGCGCTGGAGGAGTCCACGGCGCTCGAGCGCTTCACCGTCACGGGCGAGCTCCTGACGAACACCGTCGAGATCACGAGCGGTATCGGCGACACGGTCGCTGCGGCCGTCGACGACGTCGCGGACGCGATCGCCGCCGTGCGGGCCGAGACCGAGCCGCGCCATCTGGAGCTGCTGTGCGCCGGCAGCCACCCCTTCGCGCAGTGGTACGACCAGCAGGTCACCGACAAGACCCGTTACGAGAGCCTCATCGAGCGCACCCAGTGGTGGGGTCGCAACATGATGATCTGGGGCATCCACATCCACGTCGGCGTCGAGGACGTCAACAAGGTGCTGCCCATCATCGGCGCCCTCACGACCTACCTGCCGCATCTGCAGGCGCTCTCGGCCTCCAGTCCGTTCTGGGCGGGTGAGCGCACCGGATACGCATCGAACCGCGCACTGGTCTTCCAACAGCTCCCGACGGCCGGGCTCCCCTGGCCGCTCGACGATTGGGCGCAGTTCGAGGGCTATCTCGACGACATGGCGCGCACCGGCGTGATGGCCGACGCCTCCGAGGTGCGGTGGGACATCCGCCCCGCCCCGCGCTGGGGAACGATCGAGGTGCGCGCGTGCGACGGGATGTCGACGCTGCCCGAGCTCGCCGCCGTCGCGTCGCTGGTCCAGGCGCTGGTCGAGCAGTTCTCGCGTGATCTCGACGAAGGGCGGGACCTCCCCCGCATCCAGCCGTGGTTCGCCCGGGAGAACAAGTGGCGAGCGGCCCGCTACGGCCTCGACGCCAGGGTCATCGTCGACTCGGCCGGGCGCGAAGAGCCCGTCGTCGAGCACCTGCACGAGACGATCGATCGGCTGCGCGAGGTAGCGTCCGAGCTCAAGTGCGCACGGGAGTTCGAGGGACTGCAGACGATCCTCGCAACCGGCGGCAGCTCCGCGCGCCAGATCGCGGTCGCCGACGCCGCCGACGGCGATCTCCGTCAGGTCGTGCAGCACCTCATCCGCGAGTTCCGGGGCGGACCCACGCTCCGCGAGCACCTGCTGTCGTCGCTCTAGCGCGCAGCATCCGTCCTTCACCGCGCCGAAAGCAGGAGATGGCGTCGACGGAGGACGATCTGCGGCGGAACGTCCTATCCGCGCGCCGGGTCCTACGTTCGAGACGGCGTATGCGACGCGTCAGCCGCGGCCGAGCATCTTCTGCAGCTCGGCGAGGTCGGCCTCCGACGGAGCGGCGCCCTTCGCACCACCCAGGCCGAACCCCGAGCCCGTCGGGGCGGCGGGGGCGGAGGCGGCGATGCCGGCGTTCTCGGCGGCACGCTTGGCCGGGTTGCCCGACCGCGACCCCTTCGCCTTCTGCTGCTTGCCGCGCTTCGAAGAGGCTCCCGGACGCCCCGCTCCGGGCACCGGACCCATGCCCGGGATGTTGGGCACTCCGCCGCGGGCCATCGTCTTCATCATCTTCGCGGCCTGGTCGAAACGCTGCACGAGCGCGTTCACGTCGGTGACGGTCATGCCCGAACCGCGCGCGATGCGCAGGCGCCGCGAACCGTTGAGCAGCTTGGGGTTGCGCCGCTCGGCGATCGTCATCGAGCGGATGATCGCCTCGGTGCGATCGATCTCGCGCTCGTCGAAGTTCTCCATCTGCTGCTTCATGGAGCCCATACCCGGGAGCATCCCGAGCATCTTCTTCATCGAGCCCATCTTCTTCATCTGCTGCATCTGCTCGAGGAAGTCCTCGAGAGTGAAAGTCGACGTCGCGAGCTTCTCGGCGACCTTCATCGCCTCTTCCTCGTCGAAGGCCGACTGCGCCTGCTCGATGAGGGTCAGGATGTCGCCGAGGTCGAGGATGCGGCTCGCCATGCGATCGGGGTGGAACGGCTCGAGATCGTCGAGGCCCTCGCCGGTCGACGCGTAGATGATCGGACGGCCGGTGACGGAGGCCACCGACAGAGCCGCTCCACCGCGGGCGTCGCCGTCGAGCTTCGACAGCACCACACCGGTGAAGTCCACGCCCTCCTGGAAGGCCTTGGCGGTGTTGACGGCGTCCTGACCGATCATCGCGTCGATGACGAACAGCACCTCGTCGGGATCGGTCGCCTTGCGGATGTTCGAGGCCTGCTTCATCAGCTCGGCGTCGACGCCGAGGCGTCCGGCCGTGTCGATGATGACGACGTCGTGCTGCTGACGCCGCGCGTGCTCCACGCCCGCCTTCGCGACCTTCACCGGATCGCCGACGCCGTTGCCCGGCTCGGGGGCGAAGATCGTCGCACCGGCCTGCTGCGCGACGACCTGCAGCTGGTTGACGGCGTTCGGGCGCTGGAGGTCGGCGGCGACGAGGAGCGGCGTGTGGCCCTCCTTCTCGAGCTGCTTCGCGAGCTTTCCGGCGAAGGTCGTCTTACCCGACCCCTGGAGACCCGCGAGCATGATCACGGTCGGCGGGTTCTTCGCGAACTGCAGGCGACGCTGCTGCCCGCCGAGGATGCCGACGAGCTCCTCGTTGACGATCTGCACGACCTGCTGCGCCGGGTTGAGCGCCTTGTTGACCTCGTCGCCCAGGGCGCGTTCGCGCACGGACGCGGTGAAGTCCTTGACCACGGGCAGCGCGACGTCGGCGTCGAGGAGGGCGCGACGGATCTCGCGCACGGTTCCGTCGACGTCCGCGGGCGTGAGCTTGCCCTTGGTGCGGAGGTTGCGGAACGTCTCTGTAAGACGGTCGGAGAGCGTGCCGAAAGTAGCCATGATCCAACAAGTTTACGCGAGCGGATGCTGCCGACCGGCATGAGTCGGCAGCATCCGGTTCATCGCACCGTGGCCCCGAGCGCCGCTCTCAACTCCGCCTTCGCGCGCTGGTACCGCCCGCGCGCCGTGGAGGATGAGATGCCGACCACCTCGGCCGCCTCAGCGAGCGACATCCGCTCCCAGTGCACCAGCTCGACGAGTTCGCGCAGGTCGGGATCCAGGCGGGTGATCGCGTCGCGCACGTCGGCTCCATGATCCGCTGCCGGAGCGACCGTGTCTTCCCGCACGACGTACGAGCGGATGCGGTCGGCCAGCGCCCACCGCCTCCGCTCGCCGCGGCGGTGGTTCAGCAGCACGCCGCGGGCGAGACCGAACAGCCACATGCGCGCCCGCTCGGGATCGTCGGGCAGATCGTCGACGCGCCGCCACGCCACGACCATCGCCTCACCGAGCAGGTCGGGCGCGTCGTCGTGACCCACACGACGCGAGAGGTAGGAGAGCACATCCACAGAGCATCCCTCCAGAGCCGCCGTCAACCGTCGTGACGCGGCGGTCACGGGGCGACCGGCGCGCACTGGAGATCCTCGTTCGCAGACCAGCCCTCATCGCCCCATCCGAGCGCATCAAACTCGTCGTGGAGCACGTCGGCGAGCGAGACGTCGATCGCCGCCGCGTAAACGTCGTCGTCGGTCGGGCCCGCGCCCGTCGCCGGCACGTCCTCGAGTCGGCCGTCCGCACCGAGCACGACCATCGCTGTGCCGCTATCGCGCGCTCGCACCTGCGCGACGGCGGCCTCTATGTCGATACGGGCGATCGCATCGATCGAGCGGAAGTGCTCAGTGAGCTCGCCGTTCACCGAGGTCGCGACTCGGCCGAACTCGTCCACCGATGTGACCTCCAGTACCTGGACGCGTGCCTCGCACGCGCGCCCGCTCGGCAGCTCGAAGGCGTAGACCACGTCGGCATCCTGCGCCCACGGCGCCCAGTCGAAGACGGTCCCCGCCACGGCGACGCCCGCCCCGCCGACCATCGCTGTCGCCAGAACCGCCCCCAGCGCTACGCGCATTCCCCGTCGACGACGAGGATGGGCCGCCGCCCGGGCGCTCCTCGCCATCGATGCGATCTCCCGGCGTAGCCCCGCGTCCTCCTGCACGCCGCGCGGCGCGGCGGCTGCCAGCATGCGATCGAGCTCAGTGGTGTCCGTGTCCATCTCGTCCTCCTCAGGTCGGTTCATCTATCGACCTGTCCGGATGTGCGCCGAACGTCCACACGGCGGCGTCATTCGGACACCGCTCCCTCCTCGAAGAGCGTGACCTGAAGATCCGCGGGCGCGCGCAGACGGCTGTTGCGCGACCCCCACGGGGTGGTGCGGGGCGAGGCCTGGAGCGCCGCGCCTCCCGCGACGAGACGCTCGGTCGCCTCCGCCGCGTGGGAGACCTCCAGGGCGAGGCGGATGCTGTCGCTCGGGGCGTCGCCGTCGGTCTCGACGCGATCGATCATCGCGACCTGAGCGGCGTTCGCGAGTTCCAGGGTCGCGACTCCGGCCTCGAGGATCGTCACTCGCGCATCGCCATCACCCTCGTAGGCAGCCCTCTCCGGCATGCCCACGACGTCCCGGTAGAACGCCACGGCGGCCTCGTAGTCGTCGGCGCGGACGACGACGCGCAGCTGCCGCACGGCCCCTCCGCCACCGGCCGGCGCAACCGCCTCCAGGGCTTGCGACAGGATCGCGCCCAGCGGGGTGCGGCCCGCGCCGGAACCCGCCCATCGCGACAGCGCCGCCAGCACCGCTCCCCCGTGCGCCGCACCCAGCACCTCGGCGCGCAACGGGTCGACACCCCCGGCGACGAGTCTCTCCGCGACCGCTCGCGCGATGCGCGCACGCCGCACCGCCGACTCGCGCTCGATCTCGTCGGCGAGTCCCATCGTGTCGGACTGCGCGAGCGCCAACGCCAGCGTGTCGGGATCGAATCCGTCGAGCAGATCCCGCAGCGCCCGACGCACCACCGCGTCGACGTCGCCGCCGTCGCGGTCGAGCGCTGCGTCCAGGCCGGCGACGCGCTCGTCGAAGCCCGCCCAGAGCACATCGCTCTTGGTCGCGAAGTAGTTAAAGAAGCTGGAGCGGCTCACGCCGGCGCGCGTCGTGATGTCGGCGACCGAGGTCTCGGCGAAACCCTTCTCGAGGAAGAGCTCGGATGCTGCTTCCGCCAGAGTCTCTCGAGACGACGCGCGAGGTCGCCCCCCGCGCTGATCGGGTGCCATGTTCTCCAGGGTAGGCGCGCGGGTGCGGACTCCGCCCCCGCATCAGGGTTGTTAGACTCCATGCAACAACCCCCGGCGGAGGTCGAGATGGTCGAGATCCTCGAGGCGGGCCTTGCCCCGCACTACGTGCCCTACCCCGACGGGTGGGCTCTGCAGCGACGCATCCACGCCGAGGTGCTCGCCGGAACCAGGGCCGACACGCTGATCGTGCTGGAGCACGAGAGCGTCTACACGGCGGGCACCCGCACGCAGGAGGCCGATCGCCCGCGCGACGGCATTCCCGTCGTGGATGTCGACCGGGGTGGACGCATCACGTGGCACGGTCCGGGTCAGCTCGTGGGCTACCCCATCGTGCGGCTGCCGGAGCCCATCGACGTCGTCGCCCATGTCCGACGCCTCGAGCGCGTGCTCATCACCGCGCTGCGCGCCCACGGCGTCGACGCCCACCAGATCGAGGGACGCAGCGGCGTCTGGGTGCACGGGCCGCTGTCCGACGACAAGATCGCGGCGATCGGAGTCCGCGTCGAGAAAGGCGTCACGATGCACGGGTTCGCCCTCAACTGCGACAATCCGCTCGCGCCCTTCCGTCAGATCGTGCCGTGCGGCATCACGGATGCGGGAGTGACGACCGTGAGCGAGGTCACGGGCGCATCGCTCTCGCCGCGCGACGTCGTCGAGACGGTGACGGCCGCCTTCGCGTCCGAGTTCGCGGCGGTGGCCGCGTGAGCGTCGCCGCTCCGGACGGGCGCAAGATGCTGCGCCTAGAGGTGCGCAATGCGCAGACGCCGATCGAGCGCAAGCCGGAGTGGATCAAGACGAAGGCGCGCATGGGGCCCGAGTACACCGCGCTGCAGTCGCTCGTGAAGACCGAGGACCTCCACACCGTCTGCCAGGAAGCCGGCTGCCCGAACATCTTCGAATGCTGGGAAGACCGCGAGGCGACATTCCTCATCGGCGGCTCGCAGTGCACCCGGCGGTGCGACTTCTGCCAGATCGACACCGGCAGACCCGCCGACTACGACACCGACGAGCCGCGCCGCGTGGCGGAGAGCGTGCAGCGCATGAACCTGCGCTACGCGACCGTCACCGGCGTCGCCCGTGACGACCTCCCCGACGAAGGCGCCTGGCTCCACGCCGAGACCGTGCGGCGCATCCACGCCGACAACCCGGGCACGGGAGTGGAGATCCTCGCCACGGATTTCTCCGGCAACCCGGTTCTTCTCGACGAGGTGTTCGATGCGAGACCCGAGGTCTTCGCGCACAACGTCGAGACCGTGCCGCGGATCTTCAAGCGCATCCGGCCGGCCTTCCGCTACGAACGCTCGCTCGGCGTCCTCACCCGCGCCCGCGCGGCGGGCCTCATCACCAAGTCGAACCTCATCCTCGGCATGGGCGAAGAGCCGGCGGAAGTCGTGCAGGCGCTGCGCGACCTGCGCGAGGCCGGCACCGACATCATCACCATCACGCAGTATCTGCGCCCCACTCCCCGCCATCTGCCGGTCGCGCGGTGGGTGAAGCCCGCCGAGTTCGTCGAGTTCAAGGAAGAGGCGGAGCGGATCGGATTCCTCGGGGTGCTGGCCGGCCCGCTCGTGCGGTCGTCATACCGCGCGGGACGTCTCTGGGCGCAGTCGATGGTGTCGCTGGGTCGCGACATCCCGCCGCACCTCGCCCACCTGGCGAAAGACATCGCCGCCGCTGACGAGGGGTTCGCCCAGGCCGTGTAGCCGGACAATCAGTCGGCGCTGGTCACCGACTGCACGATGCCGTCCGAACCGAGATTGACCAGCAGCACGTCGTCGGTGGCCTCGGGGTCGAGCGCGTACTCGAGCACGGCGAACGGATCATCTCCCCCGTGCTCGTCGGCGAGGATCGTCATGCTCATGAGCTGCAGCGACCGGATCACGTCGATCTGCGTGTCACCGGACACGTCGACGAGGAGGTCGTCGAGTTCTTCGCCCAGGAGCTGCTGCTGCTGGAGGATGTACTCGATCACCTCGCTCGTACGGTCGTCGAGCTCGGAGACCATCGCGTCCCGCGCGGTGCGGTCGATGCCCTCCAGTGAAGAGACCATCCCGGCAGCGGCATCGAGCGCCTCCTGCGAGACGTCGTCCTGGTCGGGAGCCGTCAGGTCGACCGTCACCGTCTGGTCGCCGAACTCCACGTTCTCGGACCAGAAGATCGATCCGTCCGGACCCGACTCGAGGAGTCCGAAGAAGTCGTGCTCGATCGCCATGGCCCTATGAAACCAGTCCGGCCGTCGCGACGGTAGTCGCCGCACCGCACACGGTCGGGCCCGCCCCGATGTCCGCCATCAGTCGACCAGTGCCGAGGCGAAGACGTGCGGTGTGAAGCCCGTGAGATCCCCGATCCCCTCGCCCTGTCCGAGCAGTTTCACGGGAATGCCGGTGAGTTCCTGAACGGCCAGCACGAACCCCCCGCGGGCCGACCCGTCGAGCTTCGTGAGCACGAGGCCGGTGACCCCGGCGCTGTCGAGGAAGGCCTGCGCCTGCATGAGTCCGTTCTGGCCGGTCGTCGCGTCGAGCACGAGCAGCACCTCGCTGATGGGTGCCTGCTTCTCGATGACGCGCTTGATCTTGCCGAGCTCGTCCATCAGCCCGCCCTTGGTGTGCAGGCGTCCGGCGGTGTCCACGAGCACGATCTCCGTGCCGGTCTCCTTCGCGTAGGTGATGGTCTGGAACGCGACGGATGCAGGATCCTGGCCCTCGTGCTGCGGCCGCACGATCGCGGCTCCCCCGCGCTCCGCCCAGGTCGCGAGCTGGTCGACAGCGGCCGCCCGGAAGGTGTCGGCGGCTCCGACGACGACCGAGCGCCCGTACCGCTGCAGGAACTTCGCGAACTTGCCGATGGTCGTCGTCTTACCGACCCCGTTCACCCCCACCACGAGCACCACCGCGGGACGCTCGGTGAGGCGGAGGGTCGTGTCGAACTTGGCGAAATGCTCCTCGATCGTCTCGCGCAGCATCCGCTGGAGGTCTTTCGGGTCGGTCGTGCGGAAGCGCTCGACCTTCTCGCGCAGCTCGTCGATGATCCGCTCGGTGACGTCCGGACCGAAGTCGGCGGTGATGAGCGCCGTCTCGAGGTCGTCCCACGTGGTCTCGTCGATCGTGGGTTTGACGAACATGCCGCGCAGAGCACGGCCGAGCGACCAGGGATTCTCAGCCATGCATCCAGCCTACGGTCAGCGGGCGGCGCGGTCGCCGACGCGCTGACCGACCACGGCGGAAACGCCGTCCTGGCGCATCGAGACACCGTAGAGCGCGTCGGCGATCTCCATCGTGCGCTTCTGGTGCGTGATCACGATGAGCTGGCTGCTCTCGCGGAGCCGCTCGAAGACGCCCAGCAGGCGCCCGAGGTTCGCGTCGTCGAGAGCGGCCTCCACCTCGTCGAGGATGTAGAAGGGGCTGGGCCGGGCGGTGAAGATCGCCACGAGGAACGCCACGGCGGCCAGCGACCGTTCGCCGCCCGACAGGAGGGAGAGCCGTTCGATCTTCTTGCCCGCAGGGCGCACGGTCACCTCGATGCCGGTCGTCAGCGGCGCGTCGGGATCGGTCAGCGCGACGCTTCCCGTTCCACCGGGGAAGAGGATCGGGAAGATCTCGCCGAAAGCGACCTTCATATCGTCGAAGGCCGCGATGAAGATCGTCTGCATGCGCTCGTCGAGCTCGTCGATGATCGTCATGAGGTCGGCGCGCGTCTGGGTCAGGTCGGTCAGCTGCTCGGTGAGGAACGCGTGACGCTGCTCGAGAGCGGCGAACTCTTCGAGAGCGAGGGGGTTCACGCGCCCCAGCTGACCCAGTTTGCGCTCGGCCTCGTGCAGCCTCCGACGCTGCGCCGCGCGGTCGAAGGGAACGGATGCTTCGGCCGTCGCGTCGTCACCGTCGGTCGGGACGGGCTGGTCGGGGCCGTATTCCGCGATGAGAATGTCTTCGCTGAGGCCCAGCTCCGACCCCACCCTCTCGAGAAGGCTGCCGGCGTGCAGACGCTTCTCGTGGATCTGCAGCTCGAGGCCGTGGACGCTCTCGGTCAATCCGGCGAGCCGCTCCCTCACGGCGGTCTCCTGGGCGCGCACCCCCGCCAGCTCGGCCGTGACCGCGGTGCGCGCCGATTCGGCCTCGGCGAGTTCGACGCGCGCCCGGCTGACCGAACGGTCGACGGAGTCGAGGAGGGCGGGGAGCTGTTCGGCGACGTCTGCCGCGATCTCGCGCTGCGCACGTCGGATGACGGCGCGCCGTGCAGCCTCCTCTGCAGCGGCGCGTTCGCGTTCGCGCTGCCTTTCGAGCTGGACGATGCGGGCCTCGCCCGCACGCACCCGTTCGCGAAGCGTCTCCACGTCGAGCCTGGCGCGCATCTCGCCGTCGCGGGCGGCCTCCAGTTCGGCGAGCATCCCGTCACGCGCCGATGCGTCGAGGATCGGACGCGGCGCCTCCTGCGCCGACTCGAGAGCCTGCTGCGCGACCCGGGCCGCATCCTCCGCGCCGGTCACAGCGGCAGCGGCTTGCGCCAGCCCGGCGGCGAGCCGCTCGCACTCCGCGACGGCCGCCTCGAAACGCACGGTCGCGCGGTTGACCTTCTCGGCCTGCGACGCGAGATTGGCGTCATGCTCCCGGAGCGCGGCCAGCGTGTCCTTGGTCTTCTGGCGGGACTCCCGGTGCACGACGGTCGCATCGGCGAGGGCCGCACGGAGCGAGTCGGCGACGACGACGATCTCCGACAACCGATCGGCCGCAGCATCCCGCTCGGCCGCGAGTTCCAGGCGTGAGCGGCCTTCGCCCGAACCGGCCCGGATCGTGTACGCGGTGACGGTCTCTCCGGTGCGTGTGACGATCGTCGCGTGGCCGAGCCCGGCGGGAAGCACCGATGCCGCAGCACGCGCCGCGTCGAGATCGTCGGCGACGAACACGTCGGCGAGAAGTCCGAGCACCCCCGCCGGCGCCGTGACCACGTCACGGGCGGCGACGAGTCCGGCGGGCGCGGCGTTCGACGCCGCCGCGACCGCGGGCTCGGCCACGGTGATCTCCACGACGCCGAGGTCGTCGTCGCGCGCTGAAGAGGCTGCCGAGAACGCGTCGTCCCACGCGTCGACGAGCAGTCCTTCCGCGAGCGGACCGAGCGCCGCCGCGATGGCGGCCTCGAAACCTGCGGTGACCTTGACGCTGTCGGCGAGCAGTCCCCGCACGCCGCGCTCGCCCCGCGCGGCGAGTCCCGCGGCGGCGTTGCGGACGTCGAGGGCTCGCCCGAGGGCCGTCGTCTGCGCGGTCAGCGACTCGACCTCGCGCTCCGCGGCATGCAGCCTCTCGCGGAGCGACTCCAGCGTGCTCTCCGCCTCCGCCGCGTCGCGTTGCGCGCGCTCGTAGGCGGCCGCGTGCTCGGCCACCGACTCCTCGGGCATGACCACGGGCTCGAGTGCCTCCAGAGCCTGTGCGGCCTCGTCGCGCCGAGCGGTCGCCGCATCGAGGGCGCGCTGCTGTCTGTCGACACCGGCGAGCATCGCGGTCAGCGCCGACGTCGCCGCCTCTGCCCGGCCGCGCAGCGCGGTCAGCCGCATGTCGTGCTCGGAGACGAGGGCGCTCTGCGCGGCGATGTCGGTGTCGAGGGCGTCCAACTCGGCTCGCGCGCGCGAGACCTCGCGGGTCGCGGCCGACGCCGCGTCCTGCGCATCGCCGAGCCCTTCGGCCAGCTCGTCGATCTCGGTCCGCACGTCGTCGATCGAGGCTTGCGACACGGTCGTCGCCATCACCGACGGGTCGACGTCGTCGGAACCGAGAAGCGACAGTCGCTGACCGGCGAGCGAGTAGAGCCCGCGCAGGCGCTCCTGCACCTGTTCCAGAGAGAACGCGACACGACGCGCGGCGTCGACGGCCTCGGAACGCTGGTCCGCCTCCAGACGCTCGACGCGGGCGCGGATGTTCTCCGCCTGGTCCTGGAGCACGAGCCTCTCGGTGTGGCGCTCGTGCTCGGTGCGGGCGTGATCGGCGAGCTCACGGCGAAGACCGACCAGCTCGTCGGCGAACAGCCGCGCCTTGGCATCCCGTACGACGGCTGCGATCGTCGCGGCCTCCCGCGCGATCTCGGCCTGGCGTCCCAGGGGTTTCAGCTGCCGGCGCAGCTCGCCGGCGAGGTCGCTCAGGCGCGTGAGGTTGGCTTCCATCGCCTCGAGCTTGCGAAGCGTCTTCTCCTTGCGGCGGCGGTGCTTCAGGATGCCCGCTGCCTCCTCGATGAACCCTCGGCGATCTTCGGGCGTGGCCTGCAGCACGCTGTCGAGGCGCCCCTGTCCGATGATCACGTGCATCTCGCGTCCGAGGCCCGAGTCGCTCAGCAGCTCCTGCACGTCGAGGAGGCGACAGCTTTCGCCGTTGATCGCGTACTCGCTCGATCCGGTGCGGAAGAGGGTGCGGCTGATCGACACCTCGGAGTACTCGATCGGAAGCGCCCCGTCGGAGTTGTCGATGGTGAGCTGCACCTCCGCACGACCGAGCGGACCACGCGTTGACGTGCCGGCGAAGATGACGTCCTCCATCTTCCCGCCGCGGAGGGTCTTGGCGCCCTGCTCGCCCATGACCCAGGCGAGGGCGTCGACGACATTCGACTTGCCCGACCCGTTCGGACCGACGATGCAGGTGACGCCGGGCTCGAGGGCGAACGTCGTCGGCTGGGCGAACGACTTGAACCCCTTGAGCGTGAGGCTCTTCAGATGCATGACGTCGTCCTTCGGATCAACGCATCACGGTACCGGAAAGAGCGCCGCTCCCCTTCTCGACGTCCCGCCGACCCACCGAAGTCAATCGATGACACGCCCGACTTCACCGCATATCTGGGAGCTAGCTTGACGTTTGCTGTGCGACGCGGGTATCGTCTTACCCCGCCACGACGTCGAAAGGAGGTCACCATGATTCAGCCCACTCTGACGGGAGACGCGTTCCGCGTCCGCGCTGCGGTGACCCGCTCCTTCGTCGCCCCCCGCGCGACCGCCTGCTGACGCGTCGGTCTCCACGTCGCCCGCTCCGGGCCCACGCTCGCGCTCCGCGTTCGAGCCCTCCGACGCATCCGGCGTCCCCTCCCTCCGGTGAACACCCTCGCCTCCGCGCGCGTCGACTGCTCGACCGCGCACCACTTCGAAAGTGACTGCCATGAACGATCTGGCCTCGCGCGCTCGGTCGACCGACCGTGCCGAGCACGACCTCCTCCAGACGGTCGCCGAACCCGGCGTCCGCATCTCCCTCGTCGACCGACTCTCGCTGCGTCTCGGACTGTGGCTGCTTCTTCGAAGCACCCGCCGTATCCACCGGGTCCGCGACCACGCGGACCACGCCCGGCTCCTCGCCGCGCACCGCGCCGAGGAGGACCGCGCTCGCGCAGCCGCGTGGGTGCAGTTCGATCGGCGCCTCCCCCTCTGACCCCGTTCCGCCCGCCGCTCACGCGGCGGCCGGCGAACGCCTCTTCAAGGAACATCATGAACACCCCACCCGCGGGGCTGGAGATCCGGCCCCTCACCATCCCCCGCGCGATCGACGACCCGGATGCCACCGACTTCGTCGCCATGACGCACGTGCGCAACCTCGTCTACTCCGAAACCTCCGGTCACGACGACGAACGCATGACCCCCGCCGAGCTCCTGCCGAACTACGGGCCGGATCCGGCGGAACTCCGCCTCGCCTGGCTCGTGCTCCTCGACGGCGAAGCCGTCGGGCGCATCGGGGTCGACGTGCCGCAGGAGGCCGGCTCCCGCGTGGTGTACTGGCTCGTCGAACTGAGACAATCCGTCTGGGGCCGCGGGATCGGAAACGCCGCATACGCCCTCGTCGAGTCGACCGCTCGAGCGCACGGCCGCACCGTGCTGCAGACCTGGGCGGAGCACCCGCCCTCGTCCGGCGAGCACCTGCAGCCGCCCACCGGTTTCGGCAGCATCCCGTTCGATCACATCGCGCGGTTCCTCCTGCGTCGCGGATATCAGCTCGAGCAGGTCGAACGGATCAGCGCCCTCGACCTCCGCGATGGACTCCCCCGAGTACGCGAGTTGTGCGCGCGGGCCACGGAGGCCGCCGTCGGCTACCGCACCGTGCAGTGGCGCCTGCCGACCCCGCCCGAGTTCGTCGAGGGGTACGCCTGGATGAAATCGCGCATGAACACCGACGCCCCCGCTGCCGGTCTCGAGTTCGACGAGGAGGTCTGGGACGCCGCCCGGGTCGCCCGTGCCGACGCCAAGATCGTCGATGCCGGACGCACCGCCCTGGTCACCGCGGCGCAGCACATCGAAACGGGTGACCTCGTCGCGTTCAACGAACTGGTCATCAACAACGATCTGACCGAGGCGACCTCGCAGTACGACACTCTCGTGCTCTCATCGCACCGAGGTCACAGACTCGGGATGCTGGTCAAGTGCGCGGGCCTGCTGTCCTGGCTCGACATCGCACCGCACTCGCCGCGGGTCCTCACGTACAACGCGGAGGAGAACCGCCCCATGCTCGACATCAACGAAGCCATCGGGTTCGCACCGATCGGCTACGAGGGCGCCTGGAAGAAGGTGCTCAGCGACTCGTCGACGACGGCAGACGCTGGCATCGCGGACAGTAGTGGCTCGAGCGGTTCGTGAACGACACGCGCATGATCGGTCGCCCGCATCGGGCGCACGGCTCGCCCGTGCGCCCGTACGCGTTCAGCGAGTGCGCGAAGTAGCCTGCCTGCCCGTTCACGTTGACGTACTGCGCGTCGAAGCTCGTGCCGCCCTCGGCCAGGGCCTTCTGGAGCACCGCGCGTACTTCGGCGAGGAGGCGGTTCACGGCCCGAGTCGACAGATCGAGCGCGCGGGTCTCGGGATGGATACGCGCCGCCCAGAGCGACTCGTCGGCGTAGATGTTTCCGATGCCGCTCACGACGGTCTGGTCGAGGAGCACGCGCTTGATCCCCGACGCCTTGCGGGCGACAACCGCGCGGAATGCGCCGTCGCGGAAGGCGGGGTCGAGCGGGTCGCGGGCGATGTGGGCGACCTGACGGGGAGCGAGGGCTGCCTCGTCGCCTCGGCCCCCGGCGGCACCGTCGGGCGTCGGTTCGAGAGCGTCGATCGCGAGCGAACCGAACGTGCGTTGATCCGCGAAGACCACCGCGATCTCGCCGTGCGTCGGATGCTGCAGGTCGAGTCGCACACGCTCGTGGCGCTCCACGGGAGCCCCCGACGGTCGCAGCAGCATCTGCCCGCTCATGCCGAGGTGCGCGATCATCGCGTGTCGCTCGGGACCGGTGTCGTCCAGTGGCAGCCAAAGGAACTTCCCCCGACGCACCGCGGCGGTGAACGAACGACCCGTCAGAGCACGCTCGAATGACGGGCCGCTGTCACCGTGGCGGGTGAGCGCGCGCTCATCGAGCACGGTCACCGCCGCGATGCGCGCGCCGGAGACGGCGGGCGCGAGGCCGGCGCGGACGACCTCGACTTCGGGGAGCTCAGGCACGTCCGCCGAGTTCGCGCCACGCCGCCAGCGCCGCCACCATCTCGGCCTGCTTCTTGCTGGTGCCCTGACCGTGGGTGACCACGTCTCCAACACGAACCGTCGCCGTGAACCGCCGGTCGTGGTCGGGGCCGGTCGCGTCGACCTCGTAGCTCGGCGCGGACGCCCCCTGCTGGGCGGCCAGTTCTTGCAGACTCGTCTTCGGATCCATCGCCGCGCCGTAGCGCTCGGGATCGTCGAGGAGGGGTTCGACCAACCGCAGGACGAGAGCCGTCGCCTCTTCCTGGCCCGCCGAGAGGTAGGCCGCACCGATTACGGCCTCGGTCGTGTCGGCGAGGATCGAGTCCTTGTCACGCCCTCCGGTGAGCGTCTCGCCTCGGCCGAGGAGCACGTGATCGCCGAGGCCGATGCGTCGCGCGACTTCGGCGAGAGCCACCGTCGATACGACGCTCGCGCGGCGCTTGGCGAGCGAGCCCTCGTCGAGGTCGGGATGACGCGTGAACAGGCGCACGGTCACGGCCTGCCCGAGCACGGAATCGCCGAGGAACTCGAGGCGCTCGTTGTGGGGGATGTGGCCGTTCTCGTACGCGAACGAACGATGAGTGAGGGCAAGCGACAGAAGCTCGGGGTCGATATCGACCCCGAGCCTGTCGATGAGCGTCTGGCGCTCAGCAGAAGCGACTGTCACGGCACCTGCCGCGGACGTCAGACGTCGGCGACCTTGCGTCCCTTGTACTCCAGGAAGAGCTCGGTGCCCTGCGAGTCGGTGACGACCTTGGCCTGGTGGGGACGGCTGTACACGACCTTGCCGTTCTCGACCGTGGTGGTCAGCGTGATGGGGGCAGCCTTCCACTGGGCACGGCGCGAGCGCGTGTTGGAGCGGGAGACCTTCCGCTTCGGGGGGTTACCTGCCATGACTAGCTCTTCTCTGTGACGGTGTCTTCGGATTCGGGCGTGGCGCTACGGGGCGCTTCGCCGTCAGGGTCTGAGGGGTACTGCTGGAGCGCGGCCCATCGAGGATCGACGGGCGTTCGCTCGCTTTCGCCGGTGCTCTCGGTCAGTCGCTCGCCTGTTTCCGGGTCGAGCCCGAGGCAATCCGGCTGACACACCGGCTGGAACGGAAGCGAGAGGACGATGGCATCCCTGATCAGAGTTTCAAGATCTACGTAATCGTCTTGAACCTCGAAATCAGCCGCTTCATTTCCAGGATACGTGAAAAGCTCCTGAAACTCGACTTCGACAGGCTCGGCGATGTCTCGCAGGCAGCGCCCGCACACCCCGGTCAGTCGAGTGTCGGCGGTACCGGTGACGAGGATGCCCTCGTGCACCGATTCCAGACGCACGTCGAGGTCGAGCGGTTCTCCCGCCGGAATGGACACCAGGCCCTCGCCCCACTTCTCGGGCGTGTCGAGATCGAGCTCGAACTCGCGCATCTCCCCCGGGTGGTGGACGATGTCGCGGACGTGCAGCATGAAGGGTCCGGGTCGGCGAGTTCTCACGGTCGTCCATGCTACCCGCCACGAGCGTCCGCGGCTCCGTCAGCGGGCGCTGGTACCGGTATCGAGGAACCGCGCGACGGCCGGCGGAACGAACGGCGAGACGTCTCCGCCGAGAGCGGCGACCTGTCGCACGAGCGAGCTCGAGACGAGCGCGTGGGCAGGATCGGGCAGGAGGAAGACGGTCTCGATGTGAGCGAGGTGGCGATTGACGATCGCCATCGGCGATTCGTACGCCACGTCGATCTGCGACCGGATGCCTTTCACGAGCACACCCGCCCCGACGTCGGTGGCGTAGTCGACGAGCAGGCCCATGCTCCACGCAGCCACGACGACATCGCCCTCGATGCCGTCCTCGGCGATCGACTGCTCGAGGAGCGCCTGACGCTGCGCGATGGGAAGCAGTGCCTCCTTGCCGGGGTTGTGCACCACCAGCACGTGGAGCTGGTCGTAGAGCGCTGCGGCTCGGCGGATGACGTCGATGTGTCCGAGCGTGGGCGGGTCGAACGACCCCGGTACGACGGCGATCCGGCTGTCCATGCCGTCAGCCTATCGAGGGACGACGGCACTCACCTGAACCTCGCGGCCCGATGGGTCACGAACGGGCGAGGGCTGCCCGCTCCAGCGCACCGACTCGCCGATCAATCGCGGCGGCGAGAGCGGGATGCTGAGCGAGGGTCGGGTCATCGGCGAAGATGCGTTCGGCCGCTGCACGCGCCTCTGCGATGACGTCGGCGTCTTTGACCACGCGCAGCAGCCGCAGCGACGAGCGAGCACCCGACTGGACCGCACCGAGGACGTCGCCCTCCCCGCGCAGCTCGAGGTCGACCTCGGCCAGCTCGAAGCCGTCGAGGGTGCCGGCCACCGCCTCCACCCTCGCGCGCGCCGACGTGCCCGTCGACGCTTCGGTCACGAGCAGACAGATGCCGGGGAGGCCGCCTCGCCCGACTCGGCCTCGCAGCTGGTGCAACTGCGAGACGCCGAAGCGGTCGGCCTCGAGGATCACCATCGCCGAGGCGTTCGGAACGTCGACGCCGACCTCCACGACGGTCGTCGCGACCAGCACGTCGATGTCACCCCGCGAGAACGCCTGCATGACGGCGTCCTTCTCGTCGGAGGGCATCTTGCCGTGCAGGATCTCCACGCGCAGCTGGGCGAAGGCGGGATGACGTGAGAGCACGTCGGCGACCTGCACCACGCCCCACCGGATGCGCGGAGCCGCGGCTTCCGCTTCGGCCACGATGTCGTCGTCGGTGTCGTCCTTCGTCGACGCCTCCGCGTCGATCGCGGGGCACACGACGAACGCCTGCCGCCCCTCCGCGACCTCTTCGGCGACGCGGTCCCACACCCGGGCGAACCACCCCGGCTTCTCTGCGACGGGGGCGACGAACGAGGAGATCCCCGCGCGCCCCGCGGGCATCGTTCGGATCGTGGAGACGTCGAGGTCGCCGAACACGGTCATGGCCACGGTGCGCGGGATGGGGGTCGCCGTGAGAACGACGGTGTGCGGGGTGGAGCCCTTCGCGCGGAGCGCCTCTCGCTGTTCGACGCCGAACCGATGCTGCTCGTCGACCACCACGAGACCGAGATCGGCGAACGTGGTCGACGCGCTCAGCAGGGCGTGCGTTCCGACGATGATGCGCGCTTGACCGGATGCGGCGCGCAGCGCGGCCTTGCGTCGCTCCGCGGCCGGCAGCTGCCCCGTGAGAAGCGTCGGCATCAGCTCGGGGGCGAGCTGCGGACCGAGCATGCGGGCGATCGAACGCACGTGCTGCGCGGCGAGCACCTCGGTCGGCGCGATCAACGCCGACTGGCCTCCCGACTCGGCGACCTGCAACATGGCCCGCAGAGCCACGAGGGTCTTGCCCGACCCGACCTCGCCCTGGATCAGACGGTTCATCGGCCACTCGCCGACCAGATCAGCCGCGACGGCATCGCCCACCGTGACCTGGTCGGGGGTTCGATCGAAGGGAAGCAGCGCGTCGAAGCGTTCGAGCAGTCCGCCGGGGGCGGCGGGGCGCCGCGTCGCCGACATGGCCCGCACGAACTGCCGCTGCTGGAGGAGCGCGGACTGCAGGACGAGCGCCTCGTGCATGCGGAGCGTCGCGACGGCTGGTCCGACCTGCTCCTCGACGTCGGGCCGGTGCACCCGCTCGAATGCCGTACGCGCTTCGAGCAGACCGTGCCGCTCGCGAAGGGTCTCCGGGAGCGGATCATCGATCGGGCCGAGTGCGGCGAAGACGAGGGCGATGGCGTCCGAGATCATGCGGCTGGTCACCGTGCTGGTGGCGGGATAGATGGGGATGGGCAGATTCGCGTTGGCCTCGGCCGTCATGCGCGCCTGCTCGACGTCTTCGAACAGCTCGTAGTCGGGATTGGTCAGCTGCGTCGCGCCCCGGTACTCGCCCACCTTGCCCGAGAAGATGCCCCGGCGCCCCGGGTAGAGCTCCTTGATGCGCCACGGCTGGTTGAAGAACGTGAGGCTCATTTGCCCGTCGCCGTCGGTGATGACGACCTCGACGAGCGACCCGCGCTTGTTCTGCATGCGACGCTCCCCCGCGCGCACGACCTCGGCGACGATCGTCACGGGCTCACCGAGGGGAAGCGAAGCGATCGGTGTCAGCTCACCACGCTTGGCGTAGCGACGCGGGTAGTGCCCGAGCAGTTCGCCGACGGTCGCCATGCCGAAGGCACGGTCGAAGGCGGCAGCCGTCTTGCCACCGACCACGCCGTCGAGACGCGACGCGAGAGTCAGGGCGGGCATGGGGAAAGTCTAGGCAGGATCACCGACATCGCCGGCGGACGCCGACTCCGGTGCATCACGGGTGTTTGTAGGGTGAGACGGTGACCCGCATCATCTCCGGCTCGGCCGGAGGCACCGTGCTCGACGTGCCTCCGAAGGGGACCCGCCCCACGAGCGAACGCGTCCGCGAGTCGCTCTTCGGCGCGCTCGACGCCGCCGGACTCGTCGACGGCGCGAGGGTGATCGACCTCTACGCCGGATCGGGCGCGCTCGGACTCGAGGCCGCCAGCCGGGGCGCAGCATCCGTCGACCTCGTGGAGCATGCCCCGCAGGCGGTGTCGCTGATCCGGCGCAACGCCGAGCGGGTGGCGAAGGCCCTCGCGAGCCCGCCGCCGATCCGAGCGCACCGCGCGACCGTCGTCGGCTTCCTCCGAGATGCGGCGGGGCCCTACGACCTCGTCTTCATCGACCCGCCCTACGACGTCTCCGACGCCGACCTGACCGAGACCCTCACCGCCCTCGCCCCGCACCTGTCCCCCGACGCCGTCGTGGTTGTGGAGCGCGCCAAGCGGTCCCCCGGTCCGCGCTGGAGCGACGCGGGCCTGGAGCCCCTGCGCGACCGTTCCTACGGAGACACGGCGATGTGGTGGGGTCAGCCTTTTCCGGCGTCCCAGTCCCTGTAGGGATCCCACCCGCCGGGCTTCTCGTACGGGAGCCCGTCCACCGTCACCGGCGCATCGACGCGCGCGCGCACCTCGCCGATCACGCGGAACCCGTCCGGGAGAGCGGCGCCCGGGGGGAAGGCCGCGAGCAGAGCATGGTCTTCGCCGCCCTCGAGGGCGGCGTCGGGGGCGTCACCGAGCAGCGCGCGCGCGATGTCGAGGGTCACCCCGGACGCGTCGGCCATGCGACGCGCATCGAGCGCGAGACCGTCAGAGACGTCCATCATCGCCGTCGCTCCGGCGATCGCGGCGGTCGCTCCCGCGGCGATCGGGGGGCGCGGCGCCAGCTGCCTCTTCAGCCCCTGGGTCTCGGCGTCGGTGAGCCCCGCCCACGTGCTCGGATCGACCGCGACGGGCGAGCCCGCCGCGTCGACGAAACTGCGGAACAGCACCGACAGGCCCAGGGCCGCGACGCCGAGGTCGCCCACGACGGCGACCACGTCGCCGACGGCGGCCCCCGACCGACGCACGGGCTCCCGACCGTCGAGCGACCCCAAGGCGGTGACGGCGATCGTGAGCGTGTCGGAGACAGTGAGGTCGCCGCCCTCGACCGCGCACCCGGGGGCGAGCTCCGCACAGGCGGCGGCGAGCCCCGCGGCGAGCCCGTCGACGAAAGACACGGGGAGGTCGTCGGGCATAGCGAGGGCCACGAGCAGGGCGGTGGGGCGCGCACCCATCGCGGCGATGTCGGCGAGGTTCACCGCGGCGGCCTTCCACCCCAGGTCGAACGGACTCGACCACGCCAGCCGGAAGTCGGGGCCGTGCACGAGGGTGTCGGTCGTCGCGACGACCCGCCCGTCGGCCGCGTCGAGCACGGCCGCGTCGTCGCCCGGCCCGACGATCGCCCGGCTGGTGGGAAGACGGTCGAGGATGCGGCGGAGGATCGCGCCTTCGCTGAAGTCGCCCACGGTCTGCTCCTGCACGGTTCCACGCTAGCGCCCGGCGCCGCGACCCGATCGCGCGGCGGGTACCCTGGAGAGGTGACCCGCCTGCCCCGCCTCCTCGCCGCGGGCGTGGTGCTCGCCGCCGTCACCGCACTCTCCGCGTGCGCAGGCACCGTCTCGATGGACGCCGCGCCGAATGCGAACGACCCCGCGTGCGCCGACGTGTCGGTGAGGCTCCCCCAGACCATCGCGGGCGAGTCGCGCCGGTGGACCGACGCTCAGGCGACGGGGGCGTGGGGCGACCCGTCGACCATCCTCCTTACGTGCGGCGTGGCCGTACCGGGGCCCTCCACGCTCTCCTGCGAGACGGTCGAGGGCGTCGACTGGCTCGTCGACGGGACCGACGCCCCGTTCTACCGTTTCACCACGTTCGGACGCACCCCCGCCGTCGAGGTCTACCTCGACTTCGACGTCGTCGGCAGCGCAGACACCCTCCGTGCCGTCTCGCCGATGCTCGCGCGTCAGCTGGCCGAGACCGGCAGCGTCTGCACCGACCGGCCCGCTACCGACGGCTGACGGGCCGCCGGCTCCTCGGAACACCTCGATCGGCCGAGACATCGCGCCCGGCGGTGTTTCTCAACCCGGATGCTGTGTCTCGCCGCCGACCGACGTCACGCGCGCTCGAGAGCCTGTTCGATGAGGTCGGTGATGAGCGCCTCGTACGACAGGCCCGACGCGATCCAGCACTTGGGGAACATCGAGATCGGCGTGAAGCCCGGCATCGTGTTCAGCTCGTTGACGACCGGGCCGTCCTCACCGAGGAAGAAGTCGACGCGCGCGAGTCCGCGACCTTCGACGGCCGCGAAGGCCCGCAGCGCAGCATCCTGCACCGCCGCCGTCTCGGCATCGCTCATGGCCGCGGGGCAGACGACATCGACGCCGTCGCCGCCGAGGTACTTGCCCTCGAAGTCGTAGAACTCGCGGCTCGTGAGCACGATCTCGCCGGGGAGCGACACCCGCGGCTCGCCGCCCGCGCGGGCCCCGAGCACGCCCACCTCGATCTCGCGCCCGGCAATGCCCCGCTCCACCAGCACCTTGTCGTCCTCGGCGAAGGCGACGTCGAGCGCGCCGGCGAGCTCGCCGAGGTCGTGCACCTTCGACACCCCCACCGACGAGCCGGCGCGCGCGGGCTTCACGAACCAGGGGAAGGGGAGCTCGGCCGCGCGCTCCGCGATCGCCGCGACGTCACCGGTCCACTCCGCGCGTCGCACCGTGATCCACGGCGAGACCGCGATTCCCGAGTCGCGCAGCACGATCTTCATGAAGTGCTTGTCCATGCAGAGCGCGGAATCGAGCACCGCTCCCCCGGCGTAGGGAATGCCGAGGGTGTCGAAGAAGCCCTGGACGGTGCCGTCCTCGCCGTGCGTTCCGTGGAGGATCGGCAGAACGACATCGATCTCGCCCAGCTCTTCCTCCGTGCCGTCGGCACGGCGCACGACGAGCGTGCGCTCGCCGGCGTGCGGCCAGAAGACCCGGGTGCCGTTGTCGACGACCTCCGGCAGGGCGTGCGCATCGAGCGCGAATTTGTCAGGGTCGTCGTCCTCGAGCACGAACACCCCATCACGGGTGATGCCGACGGGGAACACGCGGTAGCGGTCGCGATCAATCGCCCGCAGCACCCCGCCCGCCGTGGCGGAGCTGATCGAGTGCTCGCTGGATCGACCGCCAAAGAGCACCGCTACCGCTGTCCGAACCATTCTGCGTCCTCTCGCCCTTCGGCGTATCGTCGTCGGTCGTCAAGTGTGGCGCGATGTCGCGCGGGTTCATGGTGCCGTCCAGCACGCGCTTGACCTGCGCGACGATCGGCATCTCCACCCCCGCCTTGCGGGCGAGTTCGAGCACGGGCGTCACCGATGACAGCCCCTCGGCGGTCTGCTGCATCTGCTTGACCAC
Source organism: Microbacterium sp. AG1240 (assembly GCF_003635115.1). Taxonomy (GTDB): domain Bacteria; phylum Actinomycetota; class Actinomycetes; order Actinomycetales; family Microbacteriaceae; genus Microbacterium. The sequence goes on along the minus strand of NZ_RBXJ01000001.1, from coordinate 1,286,906 downwards.
GTCCTGCAGGCTGTAGCCCTGACCCAGCAGGCGTCCGGCGGTGTTGTTCCGGCTCAGCGGCGACTGGCACGTCGCGATGAGGTCGCCCAGGCCCGCGAGCCCCTGGAGGGTCTCGGGCTGCGCACCCTGCGCCACCGCGAAGTCGGTCATCTCGACCAGCCCCCGCGTGATGATCGAGGCCTTCGTGTTCTCGCCGTATCCGACGCCGTCGACGATCCCGATTGCGACCGCGATGAGGTTCTTCAGCACGCCCCCGAACTCGGTGCCGATGACGTCGGTGTTCACGAACGAGCGGAAATAGCGGTTGCGAGCCCGCCGAGCGACGGCCTCGGCGGTCTCCCGGCTGATGGATGAGATGACGGCGGCCGTGGGCTGCTCGCGAGCGATCTCGAGGGCGAGGTTCGGGCCGGACGCCACGGCGATGCGCTCCGGGTCGCACTGCAGCTCCTGCGCGATCACTTCGCTCATCCGCAGACCGGTGCGCTTCTCGACGCCCTTCATCAGAGAGACGATCGGCACGTCGGTCGCCTCGACGAGCGGCCGGAGCGCCTTCAGATTCTCGCGCAGTGCCTGGCTCGGCACCGACAGGTAGATCTGAGTCGCCCCCTCGACGGCCTCCGCGAGGTGCACACTCGCCGACATCTCCCGGGGAAGGTTGATTCCCGAGAGGTACTGGCTGTTGCGCTTGGCCTCGGTGATCTCCTGGGCGATCTCGGCGCGACGCGCCCACATGGTCACGTGCGCCCCGCCATCGGCGAGGATCTTGCCGAAGGTCGTTCCCCAGCTCCCGGCTCCGACGACGGCGACGCGCGGCAGCGCAGCATCCGATCTACGACTCAAGGCGGCCCGTCTCGGTCTGGCCGTGAGCGGACGGGTTCCAGCGCTGCTCGGGCGGGGTTCCGCCCCGCAGCCGCGCCAGGAGTCCGGAGATCCGGTCCATCAGCACGTCGGTGGCCGCGACGAGCGTGGACGGGCGCGATACGTCGGCACCGTACTCGGACGGCAGGATCGGGTCGCCGAACACCACGCGCACGCGGCGACGCAGCGGCCAGAGCCTGATCTTGCCGTAGCGCGGCATGATCTCCTGCACACCCCAGTGCGCCATCGGCACGAGCGGGATGTCGCCGGCGATCGAGAGGCGGACGGCCCCGGTCTTCCCGCGCATCGGCCAGAGGTCGGGGTCGCGGGTGAGGGTTCCCTCGGGGTACACGATGACGCCGCGCCCGTGCTCGACGAGCTGCTCCGAGCCCCGGATCGTGTCGCGGGCCGCCGACGCCGACGAACTGCGTGACACCGGCACCATCCCGGTGGCGCGGAGAGCCGCCCCCAGGACGGGCACACGGAAGAGGCTCTCCTTCGCCATGAAGCTCGGAGCGCGGCCGAGCCGCCAGACCACGACGGCGACGATCAGCGGATCGAAGTTCGAGTAGTGGTTGGGGGCGAGCACGAACGCGCCCTCGCGCGGCAGCTTGTCGGCGTCGTCGATCTCGATCTTGGCGAAGATGCCCGTGAGGGGCACGACGACGGCCGCGAGCGGCCAGAAGACGCTCGGGCGGGACTTCTCGCGCGATGCCGCGCGACGACCGGACGCCACGGTTATCCGATGACGTCGAAGTCGGCGCCGAGCGTGTCAAGCTTGGCGAAGAGCTTCTCGTACCCGCGACGGAGGATGCCCACGTTGCGCACGACGGACTCGCCCTCGGCCGCGAGAGCGGCGATGAGGTAGCTGTAACCGCCCCGGAGGTCGGGAACGACGACGTCGGCACCCCGGAGCGGCGTGGGCCCGGTGATGACCGCGGCCTGCTCGAGCGCCCGCCGCGGAACCCGGCGCGCGGGATCGGCGATGCCGTTCGGATGCACGACGATGTCGGCACCCATCTGCACGAGGGCGCGGGTGAAGCCGAGCCGGTTCTCGTACACCGTTTCGTGGACGGTCGATACGCCGTTCGCCTGGGTCAGCGCGACGACGAGAGGCTGCTGCCAATCGGTCATGAATCCGGGGTGCACGTCGGTCTCGACCACGACCGGACGCAGTTCGCCTCCGCGGAAGAAGCGGATGCCGTCCTCGTGGATGTCGAACTCGCCGCCGACCTTGCGGAAGACGTTGAGGAACGTGAGCATCTCCTGCTGGCGGGCACCGCCGACGAAGATGTCGCCGTCGGTCGCGAGCGCGGCGGCGGCCCACGATGCGGCCTCGTTGCGGTCGAAGATGCACCGGTGGTCGTAGCCGCGGAGCTGATCGACGCCCTCGATGAGGATGACCCGGTTGGGCTCGTAGGAGATGATCGCGCCCATCTTCTGCAGCACGGCGATCAGGTCCATGATCTCGGGCTCGATGGCGGCGTTGCGCAGCTCGGTGACGCCCCTGGCCCGCACGGCCGTGAGGAGCACCTGCTCGGTCGCGCCCACGCTCGGGTACGGCAGCTCGATCTGGGCGCCGTGGAGGCCGTCGGGGGCCGTGATGCGGATGCCCTCGTACGTCTTGTCGACGACCGCTCCGAAGGCCCGCAGGGCGTCCATGTGGAAGTTGATGGGGCGATCGCCGATGCGGCAGCCACCGAGGTCGGGGATGAGTGCCTCGCCCAGGAGGTGCAGGAGCGGTCCGCAGAACAGAATCGGGATGCGGGATGCCCCGGCGTACGCGTCGATCTGTTCGAAGTTCGCCGACACGGCGCCGCTCGGATCGAACACGAGCTCGCCGGGGTTCTCACCGTCCGTGACGTGGACGCCGTGCACCTCGAGGAGCGAGCGGACGACGCCGACATCGCTGATGTCGGGAACGTCGCGCAGGATGCTCGTGGAGTTGCCGAGCAGCACCGCGACCATGGCCTTCGTCGCGAGGTTCTTCGCGCCCTTGACCTCCACGCGACCGGTGAGCGGCCTGCCGCCGCGGATGCGAAGCGTCTCGCCCTCTTCGGAAGAAGATGCCGGCGCGACCGCGCCCGTGACGACTGAACTCATTCGATGGACCTCACTTGTATGGACGAGGGGCGGAAGAACCGGCCCGGGTGGGGTCGATCTGGCTTACGGAACAGGAAGTGTTCGCGGCCGCCATGCCTCGCGACGAGCCTCGAACTGCGCGATCTTGTCTTCGTTGCGCAGGGTGAGCCCGATGTCGTCGAGCCCTTCGAGAAGCCGCCACCTAGTGTAATCGTCGATGTCGAAGGCGACCTGGAGGTCGCCGATGCTCGCGCGCCGCTCGCGCAGATCCACGGTCATCTCGACACCCGGCTGCGCGTCGACCGCGGCCCAGATCCGTTCGATATCGGCCTCGGTCACGGCGCCGGCCACGAGGCCCTGCTTGCCCGAATTGCCGCGGAAGATGTCGGCGAATCGCGAACTCAGCACGACGCGGAAGCCGTAATCGCGCAAAGCCCAGACGGCGTGCTCGCGACTGGAGCCGGTGCCGAAATCCGGACCGGCGACGAGGATCGAGGCACCGGAGAAGGCGGGCTGGTTGAGCACGAACTCCGGATCCTGCCGCCAGCTCGAGAAGAGGGCGTCCTCGAAACCGGTCTTCGTGACCCGCTTGAGGTAGACGGCGGGGATGATCTGGTCGGTGTCGACGGCCGAGCGCTTCAGCGGCGCGACGATTCCCGTGTGCGTGGTGAAAGCATCCATGTCAGACCTCCACCTCCGTTCCCTGGTTCTGCGTACTGGGCTCGTCGGAAAGCGGCGCGAGGTCGCTCGGGCTGGACAGCGTGCCGCGCACGGCCGTCGCCGCAGCGACCAGCGGCGACACGAGGTGCGTTCGCCCGCCCTTGCCCTGGCGCCCTTCGAAGTTGCGGTTCGACGTCGACGCGCAACGCTCGCCGGGTGCGAGCTGGTCGGGATTCATGCCCAGACACATCGAGCAGCCGGCGAACCGCCATTCGGCACCGAAGTCGATGAAGATCTTGTCGAGTCCCTCGGCCTCGGCCTCGAGACGAACCCGCGCGGAGCCCGGAACGACCATCACCCTGACGCCGTCGGCTTTCGTGCGGCCCTCGATCACCGATGCGAAGGCGCGGAGATCCTCGATGCGGCTGTTGGTGCAGGAGCCCATGAACACCGCGTCGACCGCGACCTCCTTCAGCGGCATGCCCGGAGTGAGGTCCATGTACTCGATCGCCCGCTCGGCCGCTGCTCGTTCGTTCGCGTCGGTGAACTGCGACGGGGTGGGCACGACGTCGCTGAGCGACACACCCTGCCCGGGGTTCGTGCCCCAGGTCACGAAGGGCTCGAGCTCGTTCGCGTCGAGGAACACCTCGGCATCGTAGACGGCGCCCTCGTCGCTCGGGAGCGTGCGCCAGTAGGCGACCGCGTCGTCCCAGTCCTGCCCCGTGGGCGCGTGATCGCGACCGCGTACGTACTCGAAGGTGATGTCGTCGGGCGCGACCATTCCGGCACGAGCGCCGGCCTCGATCGACATGTTGCACATCGTCATGCGCCCCTCCATCGAGAGGGCGCGGATCGCACTGCCGCGGAACTCGAGCACATAGCCCTGCCCGCCGTTCGTGCCGATCTTGGCGATGACCGCGAGGATGATGTCTTTCGCGGTGACTCCGGGCTTGAGGTCGCCCTCGACCGTGATGGCCATCGTCTTGAACGGCTTCAGCGGCAGCGTCTGGGTCGCGAGCACGTGCTCGACCTCGCTCGTGCCGATGCCGAAGGCCATCGCGCCGAAGGCACCGTGGGTCGACGTGTGGGAATCGCCGCAGACGACCGTCACTCCGGGCATGGTGAGACCGAGCTGCGGGCCGACGACGTGGACGATGCCCTGCTCGGCGTCTCCGAGCGAGTGGATGCGCACCCCGAACTCGGCGGCGTTGCGCCGCAGGGTCTCGATCTGCGTGCGACTCGTCAGATCGGCGATCGGCTTGTCGATGTCGAGCGTCGGGGTGTTGTGGTCCTCGGTCGCGATCGTCAGATCGAGGCGGCGAACCGGTCGACCCTCCGTGCGCAGACCGTCGAAGGCCTGCGGACTGGTGACCTCGTGGACCAGGTGGAGGTCGATGTAGATGAGATCGGGCTCGCCGTTCTCGCCTTTGACCACCAGATGGTCGTCCCAGACCTTCTCGGCCAGGGTGCGCGGACGATCGGGCACGACGATGTCGTCGAAGGATGCTGTGCTCATGAACTCTGTCGTTCTCCTCGGGTGGGGATTTCGGCCCGCGATGAACTCCGCGACGAGAGAGGCCTAGATGAACGAGGTCTCGCCGCGGCCGCTAAGAAGGAGACGAGCGATCCGCACGGCGCCAGGATACCACCGCCCATCGCCCGCCCGCGGAATCGACGTCGCGTCGACTCGCCATTCACAGGATGGACGATGTGTCAAGGTCTCTTCCCGAAACTCCCACCGCTTCTACAGTGAGGGACGCGTACGACGACACGACCGGTGTCCGCAGGTGACCACCACCAGCGCCGGTCAGCGCAGCTTCTCACCCGGGAGCCGCGCGTCGCTCGTATTCAGTGAAAGGACATCTCGCCATGGGCTTCCTCGGATTCCTCCTTCTCGGCCTCATCGCCGGCGCCATCGCCAAACTGATCCTCCCCGGCAAGCAGGGCGGCGGCTGGCTCGTCACGCTGCTGCTCGGCGTCGTGGGCGCGCTCCTCGGCGGATGGATCGGCAGCGCCATCTTCGGTGTCGGTGTCGACAGCTTCTTCGAGATCAGCAGCTGGCTGCTGGCCATCGGCGGTTCGATCATCGTTCTGCTGATCTACGGCCTCATCGTGGGTCGCCGCAAGGCCTGACCACTCGGTCGTCCGAAGGAGTCGTCCCCTCGGGGGCGGCTCCTTCGTGGTTTCCGCGTAACACGGCGCCCCAGACTTTCGCCCGGAGGCGGGACACGTGTCAGCCTGTTCCGATGACCAGGCAGGAGAGAGACGCATGACCGAGTCGACCGGATTCACCACGCGCCAGGTGCATGTCGCAGACGAGACGGTGTCGGCGGAGCCCCGCGCTCTCCCCATCTACCTGACGGCCGGTTTCCGGTTCAGCGATGTCGAGCACTCCGCCGACCACTTCGGCACGGGGGCCGGCTTCGGCTATTCGCGCACCGGCAACCCCACCGTCGATGCCGTCGAGCGCCGCCTGGCATCGCTCGAGGGCGGCGATCAGGCCATCCTCGTCGCCAGCGGGCAGGCCGCCGTCGTCGCGGCACTGCTGTCACTGCTCAGCGCCGGCGACCACCTCGTCGCCGCGACGCAGATCTACGAAGGCACCCGCGGCGCCATCATCCACAATCTCGAGCGCCTCGGCATCGAGACGACCTTCGTCGACGCCACCTCGCTCGACGACTGGCGCGCCGCGATCAAGCCGAATACGAAGGCGCTCTTCGCCGAGTCGCTCTCGAACGCCCGGAACGACGTTCTCGACGTCGCCGCGGTCTCGGCCATCGGAGACGAGCGCGGAGTCCCGCTGATCGTCGACAGCACCTTCACCACCCCCTATCTCCTCCGCCCGATCGAGCACGGCGCGGCCATCGTCGTCCACTCCGCGAGCAAGTTCCTCGCCGGCCAAGGCTCGGTTCTCGGAGGCGTGATCGTCGACGACGGGCGGTTCGATGCGGCGAAGTCGGGCCACCTCTACCCCCACCTGACCACGGCCGACCGCCTCGGCGGCCCGAGCTACGCCGAGAAGTACGGGCGGCGGGCTCGCGGCCAGTACATCCGCGAGAGCGTCGTGCCGCGTCTGGGCCCCACCCCCTCGCCACTCAACGCCTTCTTCATCGGACAGGGGATCGAGACGCTCAGCCTGCGGGTCGAACGCCAGAGCGCGAACGCCCTCGCAGTGGCCCGATGGCTCACGACCCGACCGGAGGTCGTCGGAGTGGACTACGTCGGGTTGCCGTCTCATCCGCATCACGCACTCGCCGAGCGCTACCTGCCCCGCGGAAGCGGATCGGTGTTCACCTTCACCCTCGCCGGGGGCAAGGAGGCGGCCAGCCACATCGCCGAGTCGGTCGAGATCATCACGCACATGACCCATCTCGGCGACGTGCGGTCGCTGATCCTGCACCCGGCCAGCACGAGCCACGCGGGTCGAACGGACGCCGAGCGAGCGGAGGCCGGCGTGTACCCCGGCACGCTCCGCGTCTCGATCGGTATCGAGGACATCGACGACCTGCTGCGCGACCTCGGCCGCGCGTTCGACAGTCTGCCGACCTCGGCCTCGCAGCGCGAGGTGGTCGTGCTGTGACGAAGCTGCAGCACTTCGGGTGGTTCCTTGCACGCGGCTTCGGACCGCACGGGTGGGGTCACCCCTACCTGGACTGGAACTACCGGTGGACGAGCCCCGACCTCTACCAGGAGTCCGCACGAGCGCTCGAGCAGGCCGGGTTCGATCTCGTCATCATCGAGGACGCTCCATCGCTGGGAAGCGCGGACACGATCGACCTCCGGGTGCGCCACGCGTTCGGAGGACCCAAACTCGACCCCCTGCTGCTGGCGCCGTACCTGTTCGCCGCGACGCGGCAGCTCGGCATCGCGCCCACGGTCAATCCGGCGGCCTACCTGCCGTACACCGCCGCCCGCCAGTTCGCGACGCTTCAACACCTCAGCGGGCATCGCCTCGGGCTGAACGTGGTCACCGACACCGGCAGCGCGCGCCATTTCAGCACCGCTCCCCAGCTCGGCCACGACGCCGCCTACGACCGCGCCGAGGAGTGGCTCGCCGGCATCCGCGATCTCTGGCGCAGCTGGGACGACGGCGCTCTGCTCGAGGACACCGCGACCGGCCGGTACGCCGACGGCTCACGGCTGCGCACCGTGCGCCACCGCGGGGAGCACTTCGGCTTCGACGGCCCGCTCAACGCCGTGCCCTTCACCGACGGCGAACCCTCGATCGTCTCCCCCGGCGGTTCCGGGCGCGGCTTGGCGTTCGCGGGCACCAACTCCGACGTGCAGCTCGCACTGGCCCCTCTCGACGAGGCCAGCATCACGGCCTACCGCGGGCGCATCCACGACGCGGCGCGAGCCGCCGGCCGCAATCCCGACGACATCAAGGTGCTGTTCGCGATCCAGCCCGTGATCGTCTCGTCGGCGGAGGAGGCCGACCGGCTGGTCGCAGCATCCGCTCATCCCGACGATGCCGCTCTGGCCTCGATCGCTCGGCGCCAGTCGAGCGACCTCGAGACCGACCTCACCGGCCTCGACCTCGACAGGCCCCTCGATGTCGGCATCTTCGGCGATCACGTCTCACAGGGCAGCATCCGCCGCCTCATCGGGGCGCACGACGCCTCCGCTCCCCTTCGTCAGGTGCTCACCGCGCACGCGCGGCTGGGGCGCCTGTCGGACGGGTCGGGTTTCGTCGGCACGGCCGCGGAGCTCGCCGACCGCATCGAGGAACTCGGCACCTGGGGCAACGACGGCGTGCTCCTCTGGGGCGACCTGCACCCGGTGACGGTGCACCGCATGCTCGACGAGCTCGTGCCGATCCTCCGCCGTCGAGGCATCCTCCGCTCGGAGTACACCGGCGGCGGTCTCGGATCTAACCTGGCGGCGTTCTAGCCCCTCGTAGACCGCGAGACCCTTTCCGCGCAGCGAGACCCCCGCATCATGTCGGAGTCTCGCCGGCGCGATCGGGTCTCGCGGTCAGCGGCGTTCGTCGGGTGCGGGCGGCTGCTCCACCGTGGCGGGTGTGCCCTTCTCGTCCGCGACCGCGGCGGCGGCATCGTCGGGGGTCTGCTGCGACTTCTCGCGCGAGGAGGCGATGAGGCTGGCGATCGTGGCGACGGCCATCGACAGCACGATCACCGCGAGCGAGACCCACGTCGAGATCTCGGGAGCCCACTCGATGTGCTCCCCTCCGTTGATGAACGGCAGCTCGTTCACGTGCATCGCGTGCAGCACGAGCTTCACACCGATGAAGGCCAGGATGAACGCGATCCCGTAGTGCAGGTAACGAAGCCGGTCGAGCAGGTCGCCGAGCAGGAAGTAGAGCTGGCGCAGACCCATGAGGGCGAAGATGTTCGCGGTGAAGACGATGAACGGGCTGGTCGTGATGCCGAAGATCGCGGGGATCGAGTCGATCGCGAACAGCAGGTCGGTCACGCCGATCGCGACGAACACGATGATCATCGGGGTGAACATCTTCTTGCCGTTCACGACCGTGCGCACCTTGGCGCCGTCGTAGTCGTCGCTGATGTTCACGGTTCGCCGGATGAGGCGGACGATGAAGTTCTCGCGCTTCGTGTCGTCGTCGTGCGCGTCGTCGCCGGGGAAGGCCTGACGGATCGCCGTGTACACGAGGAACGCGCCGAAGACGTAGAAGATCGGACTGAAGTTCTCGATGACGGTCGCGCCGACGAGGATGAACGCGCCGCGCAGCAGCAGCGCGATGATGATGCCGACCATCAGCACTTCCTGCTGGTACCGACGCGGCACCGAGAACTGCGACATGATCAGCACGAAGACGAACAGGTTGTCGATCGAGAGGCTGTACTCCGTCAACCACCCGGCGACGAACTGCCCCGCGAACTCGCCACCGGCGACGATCCACATGATGCCCGCGAAGATGAGGGCGAGCGTGACGTAGAACACCACCCAGAGGGTCGACTCCCGCGTCGACGGGATGTGCGGCCGTTTCAGGATGATCAGCAGGTCGGCGACGAGGATCAGCGTCAGCACGACGAGCGAGCCGATCTCGAAAGCGAGCGGGAGTTCCAGGTCCATGACGGCCTTTCGAAGCGGGGGGTGTGACGGAGGCCGAAAGCGTTGCCGGGCGAGTCTACCGCCGTGTCGAAATGGTCTGAGACGATCCCGCCCGAGGCGACACCTGTAGGTGAGAGACAATGCACCGAAGGCTGACGGATGCTTCGGGGACGGGATGCCGATGATCGACTCGATCGACGATGCCACGCTCATCGCGCGCGCCGCCGGCGGGTCGGAGGTGGCGTTCCGCACGCTCTACCGCGCCCACGTGCGCCCGGTCTACTGGATCGCGCACCGACTGCTCGGTAACGCGACCGACGCCGAGGACGTCACCCAGGAGACGTTCGTCGTCGCGTGGCGGAAGCTGCCCGCCCTGCGCCTCGAGGGGGCCTCGGCGCTGCCGTGGCTCGCGACGATCTGCCGCCTGCAGGCCTCCAACCGACTGCGTTCGAGAGCCCGGGACCGCGCCCGCACGACGGAGGTCCACGACGGCATCCCCGACACCGTGGACGTCGAGAAGCAGGTGATCGACGCGGCGACGGTCGAGGCCATCCTCCGCGAGGTGTCGACGCTCACCCCGCTCGACCGGGAGATCTTCCGGTTGTGCACGGAAGAGGGCTACGGCTATCAGGCGGCGGCCGACCACCTCGGGGTCGCTCACGGAGTGGTCCGCAACCGTCTCTCCCGCATCCGCACCCGGGTGCGCGGCGCTGTCACCGAGACGGAGAGCTCATGAACACCACTCCCCCCACCGAATCCGCGCTCCCCGATCTCCCCGACGAGCGTGTCGAGGAGATGGAGAAGCGCGTGTTCGCTCGTATCGGCGCCGAGCGGAAGACGCAGGTGGCCCGACGGACGGTTCGTCGCCGATGGTGGGCGGGCGGAGCGGCCGCCGCGGCCGTGGTCGTGCTCGCCGCCGTGATCGCGCCCTACATCTCGGTGGGCACCACGGCGACCAGCAGCGCAGGGTCGAGCGCTGCCGACGCGCCGGCCGTCGTCCCCGGGCGCGGCCTCCCGGGTAGCACCGAGGAGGGATGGGTATCGCTCGACGGGTCGACCGTCCCCGGGGCGCAGACGGGCTCGGGAGCCGCAGACGGCGCACGGGAGATCGCCACGACCGCCTCGGCGAACGTCGTCGTCGACGACGTTGCCGGCGCCGCCCGCGCCATCGGCGACGACGCCGAGGCACGGGGAGGCTACGTGGAGACGACGAGCATCGACTCCGCCGTCCCCACGCGCGAGACCTCCGGCGGTGCCTCCGACACGATGGTCGCTCCCTACCCGTACCCCGTGGACGGTGGGTGGATCAGCGTGCGCGTGCCGTCGGATCAGCTGACCGACGCCGTCGAGGCGCTCGATGCGCGCGGTGAGGTCACGTCGTCGAGCATCGCGCGGCAGGACGTCACCGACCAGGCGATCGACCTGCGGGCACGTGTCGCCGCATCCGAGGCCTCCGTCGCACGCCTCACGGAACTGATCGGTCAGGCACAGTCGGTCGCCGATCTCATCGCGGCCGAGTCGGCGCTCGCCGACCGCCAGGCCACGCTGAACTCCGACCGTCAACAGCTGGAGTCACTGGAGAATCAGGTGTCGCTCTCGACGCTGACGGTGCAACTGACCCCGGTCACGCCGACCGTCACAGCGGATCCCGCCGGCTTCGGCGACGGCATCGTCGCGGGGTGGAACGGACTCGTCGCCACCCTCAACGGCATCGTGGTGGCGATCGGATTCCTGCTGCCGTGGATCGCGGTCGTCGGAGTGATCGCGATCGTGGCGTGGGGCGTCACGAGACTCGTGCGCGGCGCGCGCGCGCGGAAGGGCGCAGCGGCACGACGGCCGAGCGAATGACCCGCTCGTCGTATCCGGCCCGAGCTCAGGCCGCCCAGCCGCACATCCCGCACTCGCCGGTCGCGGTGACCTCGACGAAGCAGTTCGGACAGGTCTCTCGCTGCTTCTCCACGATCGGCTCTCGACGCGCGGCGGGCGCTCGGCGTTCGCGGGTCGGTGCCGGACGCGAGCGACCCACCGTCTCGGTCACCGGAGCGGCGAACACCGGACGGTGGTCCGCGCAGTAGAAGCGGACGAACCCGCCGTGGTCGTTCGGGTGGCGGTGCTTCACGACCCACAGCTCGGTGCGTGGCTTCGGTTCGGCCGTGGAGCCGCACGTGAAGCACCGGGTCGGCTCGCCCGGGGCGACGTCTGCGACGATCATCGGCGTCTCGAACGGGATGCTGTCGCGCCAATCGGCTGAGGAGACGACTCTCATGGGGTGGCCCTTCGTTGCGAGATGCGCGTGCGGGTGAACGCGGGTCTCTCGTATCGAGGCTAGTCGACCCGCGCCGACGCGGGAGGCAGACCTGTCAACCCGGGCCTCGCGACGACGGAACGCTCGTAGCGTCGCTCCTATGAACGCAGACAACGGCACGCCCGAGACCGAGGGCCTCACCGATCCCGAATCGGTGCGCAAGGATCGCACGTACAGCCCGGCGAGCGAGAGCGAGACCGAGCAGAAGCAGGCCGAAACGATCTCCGACAACGTCGACTCCGACATCGATCCCGACCAGGTGGAGGTGGCCCCCGGCACCGGAGGCCCCGACGACGTCGGAGAGATCGAGGTCGACCCCGGTGACCTGAATCTGCCCTGGAAGGCCTGAAAACCGGCATGGGAGGATCGGAGCATGCCGCGCGCCGTCCAGCTGATCCGCTCCTCCGCCCTCTCCAACGTCGCGGAATACGCCTACGCGGCCACCGCCCCGAAGGATGCGCGCCTGATCTTCCTGGCCGGAGCGTGCCCGCTGGATGCTGACGGTGCGACCGTCGGACGCGGAGACGTCGCCGCCCAGGCCGAGGCGTGCGTGGGCACGCTGAAGCTCGCCCTGGATGCCGCCGGCGCCACGATGAACGACGTGATCACCACGCGCGTGCTGGTCGCCTCCACGAGACAGAGCGACCTGGTCGCGGCGTGGGAGGTCGTGCGCGACGCCTTCGGCGATCACGACGTTCCCAGCACCCTGCTCGGCGTCACCGTACTCGGGTACACCGACCAGCTCGTCGAGATCGAATCGGTCGCCGCCGTGCTCGATGAGATGGCCCCGGTGTGACGCGTTCGTTCTCGGTCGAGACGAGCTCGCAGCATCCTGTCGAGGCCCTGTTCGACCTGTCGCTCGACATCGACGCGCACGTGGGCTCCATGCGGCGATCGGCGGAGTCCGCCGTCGAGGGCGTCACGCACGGGCGGATCGGGCTCGGCGAATCCGTGACCTGGCGCGCGCGCCACTTCGGAATCTGGTTCCGCCTCACCACGAAGATCACGGCGCTCGAGAGACCTCGCCTGTTCGTGGACGAGCAGACGCGCGGCCCGTTCCGTATGTTCCGGCACGAACATACCTTTCACCAACACCCCGAGGGCGGGACCGTGATGGTGGACAGGATCACCCTCGCCTCCCCCGTGCTGGGTTTCGTCATCGACAGGGCGATCCTTGTGCCCTACCTGCGACGGTTGATCCAGCAGCGCAACGCCTTCCTTCTCGACACGCTCGACGCGCGGTCCGCCGATGACTGACCCCTCCGCGATCGTCTGGCGCACCGGCGACGCGGCGTTCCGCCGTTCCGAGGTGTCATCGGTGATCGGCACGGGCGAGGACGTGTGGGAGCGGGCCTCGGCAGACCTGCTCCAGTGGCGCGTCAAGACGCGGAGCGGCTTCGCCGTGAAAGGACCGACGCCGATCTCGGTCGGCGATCGTCCGGTGATCCACGTGCGCGTGCTGGGTGTCACGGTGATCGAGCCCGTAGAGGTGGTCGAGGTGGTGGCGGAGCACGATCGCGTCGCCTTCGCCTACCGCACCCTCCCCGGGCATCCCGTGCGCGGCGAGGAGGCGTTCATCGTCCACAGGGGCGACGACGATGTCGTCCGTATCACCGTGCGATCGCTCACCGCACCCTCCGACGTCGCGGGCTGGCGCGCGGTGCATCCCCTGCTCCGCCTGGCGCAACGCGTGGCTCGTCGCCGCTACCTTCGCGCGCTGTCCTGACACGGTCCGCACTCCAACGCGGCGCTCGTCAACCCCCGCGCCGGCACCGAGGGCCCCGGCGTAGGTTCGTGAACCCGACAGAGGAGACAACGATGACGACCAACTCCCTCCCGCCGATCGTGCCCGGCCCCGACGACGACACCGCGACGAACGCGACGAAAGAGGTCGACGGCGATGAAGTGCTCGACGCCGATGCGAACGACGATCTGATCGACAGCGCCGACGCCGACCGGCTCGCCGCCACAGACCCCGACGCCTGACGCGTCGACACCCGACAGGAGAAACGACACGATGACGGATACGACCCCCCAGCGCGATGCCGACGACGCCCACGCCGACGACGGCCCACCGACCGATGCACTCACCGACGAGGTGAAAGCCGACTCGGCGGAGAGCGTCGTCGCAGAGACGGAGGCCGGTGAGACGTCGGCCGAAGAGAACGGCGAATCGACGGCAAGCGTCGAGGAACCCACCGACTGAACGCCCCGACGGCCGTGGGCGCGGCGTGCGGATGCTGCGTCGCGGAACGAGAAATGCCCGTCCATTCGGACGGGCATTTCTCGTGTTGTGACCCCAGCGGGATTCGAACCCGCGTTACCGCCGTGAGAGGGCGGCGTACTAGGCCGCTATACGATGGGGCCGTTGCGACAACCGTTCAATTATGCCACGGCGATGACGGCTCGGCCAAATCGAGCCAGGCCCGCCCCCGGAGGTTGCCGTCTGCGGTGCGGGCGAGTTGACTCGCACCATGCGAGTGACGAAGTACGAACATGCCGCCCTGCGCCTCGAGATCGCGGGCAAGGCCCTCCTCATCGATCCCGGCACCTTCACCAGTCCACTCGATGACCTGCAGAGCGTCGTCGGTGTCGTCATCACCCACGAGCATCCCGATCACTGGACCGCCGACCACCTCGACCGGGTTCTCGCCGCGGTGCCTGGAGTCCCGATCTACGCGCCTGAGGGAGTCGCCAAGGCGGCTGCGGGCTTCGACATCACCGTCGTGCATCCCGGAGACACCGTGGCCCTCGACCCGTTCGAGCTCGAATTCTTCGGCGGGATCCATGAGGTGATCCACGCCTCCCTCCCCACGGTCGACAACGTCGGCGTGCTGGTGAACGGGCAGTTCTACTACCCGGGAGACTCCTACTCCGTGCCGAAGGGGCACGACATCGCCCTGCTCGCCGCGCCGCTCGGAGCCCCGTGGCTCAAGGTCGGCGACGCGATGGACTTCGTCCTCGCGGTGAAGCCCCGGCGCGCGTTCGGCACCCACGACATGACGGTCTCGCAGATCGGCCGCGATATGCACCGCGCACGCCTCACCTGGGCGGTCGAGGAGAACGGCGGGGAGTTCCTCGCGCTCGACCCGGGCGACTCCACCGACCTCTGACACCTCCTCATCGCCACCCCTGAGCGAGCTCGCCTCGCACGAACTCAGGATGGATGTCTACCGGCTCCCGCGCGTCCGCGGGATTTCGGGACGCACACGGTCGTCTGGCACCTTCCATCCTGAGTTCGGGCGAGATGAGTGGCGCGCCGCCTCGGCCGTGGCGCCCGTCAGACCTCGGGAAGATCGGCGGATGCCACCGCCCCGGTGCGGGAGTCGCGGATCTCGAGACGCACGACGTCTTCCCGCAGCACCGCCGCGTTGACGCTGCAATGGATCGGTACGCTCGAGCCCAGCATCGCGCCCGCCGAGAACTCCGTACCGTCCGAGCCGACGAGCACGATGGCGTAAGTCACCCCGACATCGAGTCCGGTGGCATCGAGGATGGCCTCCGTGCCCCACGTGTGCGCGACCAGGTCGGCATCGATGGCCGCGCCAGACGGCTCGTCGCGCACGTCGACGGTTTCGAGCGCCCCGAGCGTTCCGGGCGGCCCGGTCGGCGTCGTCCCGACGGGCGGGAGCGCCACCCCGACGGCGAGCCCGACTGCGAGGCAGGCGGCCCCGACCGCGGGCAGGATCCACCGCCGCCGACGCACCGATCGCAGAGGGGTGACATCGGAGGGAGCGGCGTGCGGGATCGCCGTGATCCGGTCGCGGAGCGCCGCATCCGGCTCGATCTCCCGCCAGCTCATCCCCTCGAGATCTGCGGTCAGCCGCTGGAGCTCGGCGATCTCGCTGTCGATCCAGGGATGCTGCGCGCGGAGCGCGGCGAGTTCGCGCTGCTCGTCGGGCGACAACGCGCCGGCGACGGCCCCCGCGATCAACTCGGCAGTGCGGTCATCAGGACTGTGCATCGGGGTGCTCCGATCCTTCGAGGTGGCCGCGGAGGGCCCGGAGTGCGTGGAAGGCGCGCGTGCGCAGGGTCGCGACGGGCGTCCCCGTGGCATCGGCGAGCTCCTGATACGACCGCCCGTCGAGGTGCACCGCGACGACGACCTCGCGGTGGGCGTCGCTCAGCCGCGAGAGCCCCTCCACGATGCGGAGCCGCTCGAGCGGATCACGGTCGGTCGACGGATGCTGCTCGAGCAGGGCGTCCGAGCCGATCCGTCCGAGCCGGGCGCGTGCTCGGAGGGCATCGGCGACGACGTTCCTCGCGATCGCGAACAGCCAGGTGCGCTCGCTCGCCCGGTGCGGGTCGAACCGGTCGCGCGATCGCCACGCGCGCAGGAACGTCTCCTGCACGCAGTCCTCGGCGAGAGCGCGGTCGCGCAGCGCGTTGACGGCGAACCCGAGGAGCACCGATCCGTGGTCGTCGAACGCCCGCGACGTATCGAAGTCGATCGGCTGCTCCATCACGCTCCCCGCGCGCATCTCGACGACTGCCGCCACGGGCTCACGCTCCTCACAGGCTAGACGACCGCACCTCCGACAGAGGTTCTGCAGGTGATACCACGACCGTCGCCGCCGTGTTCACCCGGGTCGAAAAAAAGATGCTGTCGTCGTGAACGCCGGCGGCCTCCGTCACGTATCCCCCTCCAACGGAGGCACCCCGCGTCCGCGTCGAAAGGTCGAGACATGTCGAACAACACACTCCCCCGCACGATCGCGCTCGGTGCCGTCGCTGCCGTAGGCCTGGTCGCCCTGGGTTCGCCGGCCCACGCCGAGACGGAGGTGGCCGAGCCCTCGTCGTTCACGAGCGCCTTCACCGTGATGGCCACGCCCGACCAGGTCATCAACAACGACGGCGTCGCCACCCCGGGTCAGGAGGGTGCGACCGGCTCGTTCACCTTCCGCATCAACAGCGACGAAGAGATCATCTGCTACGACATCACGCTCAATGGTGTCTCGGGCGACTACCAGAGCCCCGCCAAGACGGCGACGCACATCCACGAGGCCGCGGTCGGCAAGCCCGGCCCGCCGCGTATCGCGTTCCCCAACCCCGCGCCGGTCGGCGACGGCCCCCGCACGAGCTCCGGCTGCCTGCAGGGCCCCTTCACCACGGGCATCGTGACCGACGGCGTCGACAGCGGCGAGGGCTTCTCCCTCGCTGAGATCGAGGCGAACCCGGCCGGCTTCACCGGCGACTCGCACACGGTCGACTTCGCCGCCGGTGTCGTCCGCGGACAGCTCTCGGCCGTGCCCGTCGGCGGAGTCAGCACCGGAGCCGGCGGCACCGCGACGTCGAGCGTCGACGCTCTCGGCCTGACGCTCGCCGGTGCCGGCGTCGTGGGCCTCCTCGCAGCCCTCGGCGTCACGTCGCGGCGTCGTCTCCACGCGAGCGCGTGATCACGGCTCACTCTCGGATCACCGAGCACCGTCGTGTCCGCACGGCGGTGCTCGGCCCCCTGTGCGCCGCGGTTGTGGCAACAGCCCTCGTGCTCGGCGGCTGTTCGTCCGCACCCCGCGCCGAATCCGCTCCGTCGGAGCCGGCCGTCCCCGAGCCCACGCGCACACCCGCGGCGCCCGAGCCGCCACCGACCGCCGCGATCGTCGAGGCGCTCGCTCCCGCGAGCGTGCGGATCCCCGCGATCGAGCTCGACGAGCCCCTGATCGACCTCGGGATCACCGCCGAGGGCGACATGGAGGTGCCGGAGGACTTCGACGAGGTCGGTTGGTTCACCGGCGGCGGTCGCCCCGGCGGCCGAGGCCCCACCGTGATCGCCGCGCACGTCGACTCCCCCACCGGCCCGGCCGTCTTCCTGCGCCTCGAGCAGCTGGTGCCGGGCGACACCGTGGAGGTCACCGACACGGCGGGATCGACCTTCTCCTACGTCGTCACCGAGGTGGCCGATTACCCGAAGTCGGCATTCCCCACCAGCCGCGTCTTCGGCGCCGTCGCCGACGACCAACTCCGGCTCATCACGTGCGGGGGCGTCTTCGACACCGCGGCCGCCTCCTACGTCGACAATCGCGTGGTCTACGCCGAGCGCACCGGCTGACCCCGGAAACGACGGATGCTGCGGACCCTCGCGGGTCCGCAGCATCCGATCGATTCGTCCTACTGAGCGTCGAGGTCGGTCTCGAGCAGGGTGACCAGCTCGTCGAGCGCCTGGTCGGCGCCGTCGCCCTCAGCCTTGAGCGTGACCACGGTGCCCTTGGCTGCGCCGAGGCCCATGAGCGACAGGATGCTGCCGGCATTCAGGTCGGCACCACCGGCGACGGCGATCGTCACGGGGATCTTCTTCTCCTGGACCGCCTGGACGAAGAGCTTCGCGGGACGCGCGTGAAGTCCGGAGCTGCTGGCGATGGTGGCCTGACGTTCTGCCATGGTGCTTCCTTCCGATGGGTGTATATCGATCATGCCGGAACGGCGGCGAGTTGCGGCGCTTCGGCGTCGTTCAGCTCCTTGCGGCCGACCCACTTCTTCAGCGCCACGACGAGCAAGGCCGACACCACGGTGCCCGCGACGATCGAGATGAGGAAGCCCCAGATGGGGTTGATGGCGAAGAACACGAAGAGCCCGCCGTGGGGGGCGTACGACTGCACCGAGAAGGCCATGCTGAGCGCACCCGTGACCGCGCCGCCCACCATCGAGGCGGGGATGACGCGCAGCGGATCGGCGGCCGCGAACGGGATGGCACCCTCGCTGATGAACGACGCACCGAGGAGCCAGGCCGCGACACCGTTCTCGCGCTCGACCGGGGTGAACGACTTGCGCGCGAGAACCGTCGACGCGAGAGCCATGGCGAGCGGGGGCACCATGCCCGCCGACATCACGGCGGCCATGATCAGGTACGGAGCGGTGTTGTCCACTGTGGCGGCGGCGAGTCCGGCCGTTGCGAACGCGTAGGCGACCTTGTTGACCGGCCCGCCGAGGTCGAAGCACATCATGAGTCCGAGGATGACCCCGAGGAGCACCGCGCCGACGCCGCTCTGCGACATCGAGGTGAGCCAGTCGGTCAGCACGGTCATGAGCGCGGCGATCGGGCGACCGAGGAAGAGCACCATGAGACCCGAGGCGACGATCGATCCGAGCAGGGGGATGATGACGACCGGCATGAGACCCCGGAGGAACCGGGGCACGTTCAGGCGTCCGAGCCACCAAGCGATGAAGCCGGCGAGCAGACCGCCGATGATGCCGCCGATGAAGCCGGCGTTCATCAGCACGGCGACCGCACCCGCGACGAATCCAGGGGCGATACCCGGACGATCGGCGATCGCGAACGCGATGTAGCCGGCGAGGGCGGAGACGAGGAAGCCCATCGACGTCGCACCGATCATGAACGCCACCGAACCGAGGTACTGCCCGAGCGGTCCGATGGGCGAGGTGATATCGGTCGTCGGGAGGTCCCATAGCGAGTTCTGGGTGATGACCGTCGCGGCATTCGTGGTGACCTCGAACCCGCCGAGCAGGAAGCCGAGCGCGATGAGCAGACCGCCACCGGCGACGAACGGGATCATGTAGCTCACACCGGTCAGCAGGATGCGCTGGATGCGCGCGCCCCACGACACCGGGGCCGTCTCGGCGGTGACCGAGGTCGCGTCACCCGTGACGCGTGCGGCGTTCGGGTTCTTCGACGCGGCGATCGCCTCGGCGATGAGCTGCTTCGGCTGCTCGATGCCGCGCTTCACGCCCGAACGCACGACCGGCTTGCCGGCGAAACGCTGGGGTTCGCGAACGTCGACGTCGGTGGCGAAGATGACCGCGTCGGCGTTGTCGATCACGCTCTGCGGAAGAGCCTTGTAGCCGCTCGAGCCCTGGGGTTCGACGATGAGATCGACGCCCTCCTCCTTGCCCGCCGCCGTGAGTGCGTCGGCCGCCATGAAGGTGTGCGCGATACCCGTGGCGCACGCGGTCACCGCGACGATGCGGGTGGGCGAGGACTCCGACGACGTCTGCGTGCGCGCTTCTGCGCGGGTCGCCGCCGGAGCCGGCTCGGCCGCCGCGGCAGGCGCGGGCTCGATCGCGGCGCTCACGATCCCGACCGCCTGCTCGGGCGTGGACGCCGCTCGCAGACCCGCCATGAAGTCGGGATTCATGAGGCTGCGCGCCAGCTGCGACAGCACGGCGAGGTGGGCCTCGTCGGCCCCCGCGGGAGCGGCGATGAGGAACACGATGTCGGCCGGGCCGTCCGGGGCGCCGAAGTCGACCCCGGGGGTCAGCCGGGCGAAGGCGAGCGTGGGCTCGGTCACCGACGCGCTGCGGGCGTGCGGGATGCCGATTCCGCCGGGCAGGCCGGTCTCATCCTTCTCCTCGCGTGCCCAGGCGTCGGCGAACAGCTCGTCGGCGTCACGCGCCCGGCCGTTCGCGACGACGCGTTCGGCGAGGGCCCGGATGACGTCGGCTTTGCCGTCGCCCAGCGGCACGTCGAGGCTGACGAGCTCAGGTGTGATGATGCGGGACATGTCATGACCTCCGTGGTCAGGGGTGGATCAGTGCGAGGGGACGAACGGGAGAACGCGGATGCGTCCGGGAGGAAGGTCTGCGGGGGTGGGGGCCTGGGTTCCGGGCAGCGTGGCCGCGGCAGCTCCGTACGCGACGGCGTTGGCGAGACGCTCGGCGGGCGCCGCTCCGGCGACGTCGGCGAGGAGGTATCCCGCGAGCGAGCTGTCGCCCGCACCGACGGTGCTCGCCACGGCGATCTTCGGGGCGACGGCGCGCAGCACATCGTCGCCGGTGACCAGGAGGGCCCCCGCACCGCCGAGGGTGACGAGTGCGGCGGCGGCGTGGGACGGGACGACTGAGCGTGCCCGCCGGGCGGCCTCCGTGACCGGATCGACGTCGTTCGACGGGTCTTCGCTGACGAGCGCGGCGAGCTCCTCGTCGTTCGGTTTGATGAGGTCCGGACGCCCGTCGCGCACGACGGCATCCAGCGCGGCTCCGGAGGCGTCCACGGCGATGCGCGGGGCGCGATCACCCCACGCCCGTCGCACGGCGCGGATGACGTCGGTGTAGAACGCCTCCCCCGCGCCCGGGGGAACGGATCCGGCCAGCACGAGCCAGTCGGCGTCGGCGCAGGCCTCGACGACCGCCGCCGTGAGCTCGGCGGCCCCGCCCGCATCCAGTACCGGCCCCGGCAGGTTGATCTTGGTGGTCGTGCCCGCCGGGTCGGTCACGGTCAGGTTCGCGCGGACGCGCCCCGCGGAGGCGACCGCCCGCACGGGGATGCCCGTGGTCGCGAGCAGCTCGCTGTAAGGATCGTGGTCGCCGACCGGGACGACGGCGAGCGTCGCCCGACCCGCGGCGGCGATGACCCGGGCGACGTTGACGCCCTTCCCGCCGGCGTCCTCCCGCGCGTCGGTCGCGGACTGCACTTCACCGACCTCGAGCGGAGCCGACAGCGTGACGGCACGATCGATCGACGGATTCGCGGTGAGGGTGACGATCATGCGATCCACACCTCCGCCCCCGCGTCGCCGAGCGCATCCGACAGGCCGCTCGCGGGTGTCGCGTCGCAGACGAGGTCGTCGATGTCGGTGAGCCCACCGAAACGAACGAGCAGCTCCGCTCCGAACTTCTCCGCATCGGTCACGACGACCACTCGCCGCGCCGCCGCGATGATCGCGGCCTTCACAGCAGCCTCGTCGGGATCGGGGGTGCTCAGTCCGAAGCCGTCGCTGAGGCCGTTCGTGCCGACGAAGGCGACGTCCGGTCGCAGGTGGGAGATCGCGTTGACCGTCTCCGCGCCGACCGCGGCGGCCGTCAGACCACGGATGCGCCCCCCGATGACGGTGAGCCCGAGGTCGGACCCCGCGAGATCATGGGCGATCGTCATCGAATGCGTGACGATCTCGGCGCCCCCGCGCGAGTGGGCGAGGTGAAGTGGGAGGGCGGCTGCGACGGCCGAGACGGTCGTTCCCGCGTCGAGATAGACCGATCCGCGGAATCCGGCGTCGAGGAGCGCAGCGGCACGTCGGCCGATGGCCTGCTTCGCGTCGCCCTTGCGCAGCGCGCGCTCGGCGACCGGGGTCTCGACGGTGCTTCCGCGGTCGGTCGCGACGGCGCCGCCGTGGACACGACGAAGGGTGCCCGCCTCCTCGAGGAGCGCGAGGTCGCGACGGATCGTCTCGGTCGTCACGCCGAAGCGGGTGGACAGGTCGACCACACCGACGCGGCCTTCTTCACGCAGCAGTCGCTCGACGAGCTCTTGTCGCTCCATTGCGTACATCGTGGTCCTCCCGATGGAATTCCCACACAGTACAACAGATACGCAGACAAAGCCACACATCACCCACAGCGGCTGTGGATTTCGCGGCGCCATGCGCCGCGATCACCCCGCGAGGGAGCATCGGTGACCGGGTCGCGGCATCCGCGGGGACAGACGGCGCGCGATCCGATGACCGGGGCGGATAAGGGGGCGTCGATGGCCGCACGGCCGTGATCGGCGCCAACGAAAAAACCCCGCCTGAGCGGGGTTTTTCATCGAGCTGGGGTACCTGGACTCGAACCAAGAACAACGGTACCAGAAACCGCCGTGTTGCCAATTACACCATACCCCACAGGGCTGCGACCGAAGCCGTGCCGAGGATCAACTCTAGCCGACGGCGGCGATCGCGCCAAACCGAGACGCTACTGCGCCAGGTGATCCACCAGTGCGCCGAGGCGTCGGACCGACTCGGCCTTGCCGAGCAGCTCCATCGACTCGAAGAGCGGAGGTGAGATGCGGCGGCCCGTCAGCGCCACGCGCGGCGGCCCGTAGGCCACGCGCGGCTTCAGCCCGAGCTCCTCCACGAGCGCCCGCGAGAGGGCCTCCTGCACACCTGCGGCGGTGAACTCCTCGGCCGGTACGAGCTCGAGCGCACCCACGCACGCGACGAGCACCTCACCGGCGTTCGCGGGGAGGCCTTTGAGTGCGTCCTCCTGGTAGGTGATCTCGTCGGTGAAGAGGAAGCCGAGCATGCCGGGCACCTCACCGAGCATCTGCACGCGCTCCTGCACCAGCGGAGCCGACGCCGCGATCTTCGCGGTCTCCTCGGGGGTCGGAATCGCCTCGATCACCCCCGCCTGGGCGAGGTAGGGCACGATTCGCTCGGCGAAGTCCGCAGCATCCAACATGCGGATGTGGTCGCCGTTGATCGACTCGGCCTTCTTCTGGTCGAAGCGCGCCGGATTCGGGTTCACGTCTGCGATGTCGAACGCCGCGACGAGCTCGTCGAGCGAGAAGACGTCGCGGTCGGCGGCGATCGACCACCCCAGGAGGGCCAGGTAGTTCAGCAGCCCCTCGTGGATGAAGCCCTTCTCGCGCTGCAGGAAGAGGTCGGCCTTGGGATCGCGCTTGGAGAGCTTCTTGTTGCCCTCCTCGCCGAGCACGAGGGGCATGTGCCCGAAGCGCGGCACGAAGTCGGTGACACCGGCCTCGACGAGTGCGCGGTAGAGCGACAGCTGGCGAGCGGTCGACGGCATGAGGTCTTCACCGCGGATCACGTGGGTGATGCCCATGAGCGCGTCGTCGACGGGGTTGACGAAGGTGTAGAGCGGCACTCCCCCGGCACGCACGATCACGAAGTCGGGGAACGACCCCGCGGGGAAGGTCACCTCGCCGCGGATGAGGTCGACGTAGGTGAGGTCTTCGTCGGGCACGCGCAGACGCCAGGCGGGCTCGCGCCCCTCGGCGCGGAAGGCCGCCTTCTGCTCGTCGGTCAGGGTGCGGTCGAAGTTGTCGTACCCGAGCTGCTTGGCCCGCCCGTTCGCAGCGTTGCGCTCGTCGATCTCTTCGGCGGTCGAGTAGCTCTCGTACACGACGCCGGCCTCGACGAGCTTCGCCAGCACCTCGCGGTAGATGTCGTGGCGCTGCGACTGCCGGTAGGGGGCGTGCGGGCCGCCGACCTCGACGCCCTCGTCCCAGTCGATCCGCAGCCATCGGAGCGCATCGAGGAGCTGCGCGTAGCTCTCCTCGCTGTCGCGCGCGGCATCGGTGTCTTCGATACGGAAGATGAGCTTGCCGCCGTGGTGCCGGGCGTACGCCCAGTTGAACAGAGCCGTGCGGACGAGGCCGACGTGCGGCAGGCCGGTGGGGCTCGGGCAGAAGCGGACGCGGACGTCGGCTCCCGTAGCGGTCGTGGTGCGGGGATCGGGTGTAGACATCGCGCTCCAGCCTAGTCGCGGGAGGGGCGCCCCCATCGAGCGAGCATCGTCACCAGAGCGACGAGCACCAGCGCGCACCACGCCAGCCCGTCGTAACCGATCGCGGCCAGGGCGACGCCGGCGAGCACCGAGCCGGCGGCGGCGCTGAGAGTCATGACGGTGTCGCTGAGCCCCTGGCGGCGCGGGCGTCGTTCGGTCGGTGTCGATTCGGTCAGGAGGGCGGCGCCGGCGACCGTCGCGGCGCTCCAGCCGAGGCCGAGGAGAAGAAGGGCGACCGTGACTCCCGCCTGCGAATGCGTGAAGAGCGCCGCACACACGAGGGAGGCGGCGAGGATGGCTTGCCCGAGGAGAACCACGGGCAATCTTCCGACGCGATCGGCGAGCCACCCGAACAGCGGCGAGAGGCCGTACATCCCGAAGACGTGGACGGCGATCGTGATGCCGACGGTGGCGGTCACCTCGCCACCCGAAGACAGATGCGCCAGGTGCACCGGCGTCATCGCCATGACCGACGCCATCACCACGTGGCTGCCGGACACGGCGAAGATCGCGTATCGCGCGACGCGCGGACGGTCGACCGCGTCGATCCGGTCGGCCCCCGCTCCCCTGGAACGCTCCAGCCTCTGCGCCCACAGCAACGGGTCGGGACGCAGCGCGACGAGGTACAGCGCGAGGGCTGCTGCTTGCGCCGCGAAGGAGAACAGGTAGGAGCCGGTGAGCGCGGGCATACCGATCATGCGCCCGAGGCCCTCGCCCGGACCGACCAGCAACGGACCGGCGACACCGCCGACGGTCGTCGCCCAGACGACGACCGAGAGGTCGCGCGCGCGCCTGCGGTCGGTGGCGAGGTCGGTCGCTGCGAACCGGGACTGCAGATTCCCGGCGTTACCCATCCCGATGAGTACGACGCCTGCCAGCAGCATCGGGAACGATCTGACCACCGCCGACGCGACGACGATCGCGATACCCACGAGCGCGAGGGTGTTTCCGAGGGTGAGCGCGAGACGGCGTCCCCGCCGAGCAGCCAGACGAGCCAGCGGGATCGCGGCGAGAGCCGCACCCAAGGTCACCGACGCCGTCGCGAACCCCGACAGGCCGTCCTGGCCCGAGAGATCGGCGGCCAACAGCGCGCCGAGCGATACGGTGGCGCCGAACGCCACGCCGCCGAGCACCTGCCCGGCCGCGAGCACACGTACCGTGCGGCGCTGTGCGCGCTCGATGTCGCCCGTGAGCGGCGTCGCCGCCGCCGCGCTCACGCGTCGCGCGCGGGGTTTCGGAGGATGCCGAGGCCGGTGATCTCGACCTCGACCACGTCGCCGGCCCCGAACGCGCCGATGCCGGCCGGGGTGCCGGTGAGGATCACGTCGCCGGGCAGCAGGGTGAACGCCGCCGAGGCGTAGGCGATGATGTCGGGGATCGAGTGGATCATGTCCGAGATCGGCGCCTGCTGCACGATGTCGCCGTTCAGGCGGGTCGTGACGGTGGCGGATGCCGCGTCGAACTCGGTCTCGATGGCCGGGCCCAACGGGCAGAAGGTGTCGAAGCCCTTGGCTCGCGCCCACTGGCCGTCGCTCTTCTGCAGGTCGCGGGCGGTGACGTCGTTGGCGATCGTGTAGCCGAAGACGTAGTCGAGAGCCTGGGCGGCCGGCACGTTCTTCGCGATGCGTCCGATGACCACGGCCAGTTCGCCCTCGTAGTCGGTGCGCTCGGACTGCGGCGGCCGCACGATCGAGTCGTTGGGGCCGATCACCGCGGTGTTCGGCTTGAAGAAGAGCAGCGGCTCCTTGGGGGCCTCGCCGCCCATCTCGGCGGCATGGTCGGCGTAGTTCTTACCGACGCAGACGACCTTCGACCGAGGGATAACCGGTGCGAGAAGGGCGACGTCGGCCACGGGCACGCGCTCCCCCGTGGTCTCGTACCCGGCGAACATCGGATCGCCCGCGAGGACGACGAGCTCCGTTCCGTCGACGATGCCGTAGCGGATGGCGTCCTGGTGGCTGAAGCGTGCGATTCTCACCCGCCCAGCCTACTCAGCCCCGCCCGTGGGCCGAAGACCGCGAGACCCGACCCACGCGACGAGACCCCCGCAGAATGTCGGGGTCTCGGCGCGCGGACCGGGTCTCGCGGTCGACAGACGGAGGTCAGGCGTCGAGACGCAGCATCCAGCCGTGCTTGTCTTCGGCGCGGCCGTACTGGATGTCGGTGAGCTCCTGGCGAAGCTCCAGGGCGAGCGTGCCGGTCGGCTGCTCGTCGAAGAAGTCGCGGCCCTTGAGCACGCCGATCGGGGTGACGACGGCGGCGGTACCGCAGGCGAACACCTCCGCGATCTCGCCGGATGCGACACCCTCGCGCCACTCGGTGAGCGAGACGGCGCGACCCTCGACCTTGTGACCTCGATCGATGGCGAGCTGCAGGATCGAGTCGCGCGTGATGCCCTCGAGGATCGACTCGGACTGCGGCGTGACGATGCGGCCGTCCTTATAGACGAAGACGATGTTCATGCCGCCGAGCTCCTCGACGTTACGAGCCTCGTCGAGGAAGACGACCTGGTCGCACTCGTGCTCGTAGGCCTCCGACTGAGGCAGCAGGCTGGCGGCGTAGTTGCCGCCGGTCTTCGCGGCACCCGTGCCACCCTTGCCCGCGCGGGCGTAGTCCTCGCTCAGCCAGATCGAGACCGGCTTCACACCGCCCGTGAAGTAGGCGCCCGCGGGGCTCGCGATGACGTAGTAGTTCACCTTGTGGGCGGGACGCACACCGAGGAACGCCTCCTTGGCGAACATGAACGGACGCAGGTAGAGGCTCTGGTCGTCGCCCGAGGGCACCCACGCGCCGTCGGCGGCGATGAGCTCGCGCAGCGACTGGATGAAGTACGGCGCGGGCAGCTCGGGAAGGGCGAGACGACGAGCGCTGCGCTGAAGGCGGCGGGCGTTCTGGTCGGGACGGAAGGTGTGGATAGATCCGTCGGCGTGACGGTAGGCCTTGATGCCCTCGAAGACCTCCTGGCCGTAGTGCAGGACGGCCGCGGCCGGATCGAGCGCGATTGGGCCGTACGGCGAGACGCGCGGGCGGTGCCACCCGCCGCCGACCGACCAGCAGATGTCGACCATGTGATCGGTGAAGCTCTTGCCGAAGCCGGGGTCGGCGAGGATCGCCTCCCGCTCCGACGCGCTCTTCGCGTTCAGGTTGCGGCGGACGAGGAACTCGAGCGGGTCGAGTCCGGTGTCGGGATCGGTGTCGATGGTAGTCATGTGACGTCTGCTTTCATGCCGGGGTACCGCGGCGGAGATCGGCGGGCGGACCCGCGCCTTCAGATTACGCCCGGAGGCGTTCGACGATGGCGTCGCCGATCTGCGTCGTGGTGCGAGGAGAGTCGTCCCTCGCCGCGATGTCGTCTTCGGCCGCGCGGGTCACGCGGGCGGCCTCGTCGGAGAGCCCGAGGTGATCGAGCAGAAGCGAGACGGAGAGGATCGCGGCCGTGGGGTCGGCCTTGTGCTGTCCTGCGATATCGGGCGCCGATCCGTGAACGGGCTCGAACATCGAAGGGAACGCGCCGTCGGGGTTGATGTTCCCGGATGCGGCGAGACCGATGCCACCGGTGACGGCGCCGGCCAGGTCGGTGAGGATGTCTCCGAAGAGGTTGTCGGTGACGATCACGTCGAAGCGGCCCGGGTTCGTGACCAGGAAGATCGTCGCCGCGTCGACGTGCAGGTAGTCTACGGCCACGTCGGGATGCTCGGCGGCGACGGCGTCGACGAGGCGCTTCCACAGACTTCCGGAGTTCACGAGCACGTTCGTCTTGTGCACGAGCGTCAGCTTCTTGCGGCGACGCTCGGCGAGCTCGAACGCGTACCGCACCACCCGCTCGACCCCGAAGGCGGTGTTGACGGAGGTCTCGTTCGCGATCTCGTGCGGCGTGCCGACGCGGATCGAGCCGCCGTTGCCCACGTACGGCCCCTCGGTACCCTCGCGGACGACCACGAAGTCGATGTCGCCGGGCTCGGCCAGCGGGCCCGGAGCCCCGGGGTAGAGCTTGGACGGACGCAGGTTGACGTAGTGGTCGAGCGCGAAGCGCAGACGCAGCAGCAGACCGCGCTCGATGTTCGCATCCTTCAGGCGCGGGTCTCCGGGGGTGCCCCCCACCGCGCCCAGCAGGATCGCGTCGTGCGATGCGATCGCGGCGAGGTCTGCGTCGGTGAGGGTGTCGCCGGTCTCGAGGAAGCGCCCGGCGCCCAGGGCGAACCGCGTGCGCTCGAACGTGACGCCCGTGCCGGCGGTCACCGCTTCGAGAACCTTTTCCGCCTCGGCGATGACCTCGGGACCGATTCCGTCACCGGGGATCACGGCGAGCTTCACGACACGCGACGGCGTAGTTTCCACGGGGGTGTGCTCCTTCGACAGGGAGCCGCGCCCCTCAGCCCTTGCGGCTGCGGGACGGTGCGGCTTTCGACCCCTTCAGAGTAGTGGCCGCCACCACGCCCGCCACGACGATGAGCGCGGCGCCGATGAGGGAGGTGACCACGACGCCCGAATCGAACGCGTGCGCTGCGGCCTGGCGGAGTGCCTCGGCGAGCTCGGGAGAGAGTCCGTCCGAGGCGCGGATGGCACCGGCGAGCGTCTCGCGCGCCGCGTCGCCGGCCTCGACGGGGAGCCCCGCCGGAAGAACCAGCTGCGCGCGGTAGGCGGCGGTGAGGATGCCGCCGAGAACCGCCGTGCCGAGAACCGCTCCGAGTTCGTACGCCGTCTCCGACACGGCGCTCGCCGCTCCGGCCTTCTCCCCCGGCGCACTGGCGAGGATCAGCTCGTTGCTGACCGTCTCGGCGGCGCCGATGCCGAGACCGAGCGCGGCGAACGCGGCGATCAACAGACCGAGCTCCGCCGTGGATACGGCGACGAGCACGTATCCGAGCGCCGAGAACGACAGCGCGACCGGCACGATGATGCGCGGCGGGAACCTCTTGGCGATCGGCACGACCACCAGACCCGACACGATCATCGCCGCGAGTCCGGGAACGAGGGCGAAGCCCGACTCCATCGGGCTGAGCCCGACGATCAGCTGCAGATGCTGGGCGACGAAGTAGAGGAACCCCACGAGTCCGACGACGCTGAGGAGGTTGACCACGATGGCGCCGCTGAAGGTGCCGCGCCGGAAGAGCGACATGTCGAGCATCGGCGTCGTCAGGTGCTTCTGCCGTCGGACGAACAGAGCGCCGAACCCCAGGCCGACGAGGAACAGCACCGGGATCGCGGGCACCAGTCCCTCGACCGCGAACTCCTTGATGCCGTAGACGATGGGGATCATCGTTGCGAGGGAGAGGATCACGCTGAGCGCGTCGAAGCGGCCCGGGTGCGGGTCGCGGCTCTCGGGCACGAGGATGGGCGCGAGCACGAGGAGCGGGATCAATACGGGCACAGACAGCAGGAACACCGACCCCCACTCGAAGTGCTCGAGGAGGAACCCGCCGACGATCGGGCCGAGGGCCGATCCCGCGGAGAAGCCCGCCGCCCAGATGGCGATGGCGATGCGCCGCTGATCGCGATTCGCGAAGATCGTGCGCAGCAGCGACAGGGTCGAGGGCATGAGCATGGCGCCGAAGACGCCCATGCCTGCGCGAGCGGCTATGAGGAGCGCAGCGCTGGGGGCGAAAGCGGCGAGCACCGACACGACTCCGAAGCCGGTGGCGCCGATCAGCAGCATCCGGCGCCGTCCGAAGCGGTCACCGAGCGTGCCCATCGTCACCAGCAGCGCCGCGAGCACGAGGGCGTACGCGTCGACGATCCAGAGCTGCTCGATGCTCGTCGGGGCGAGGTCGGAGGCGATCGACGGCAGCGCGAAGCTCAGCACCGTGTTGTCGACGGAGACCAGGATCACCGGCAGCATCAACACCGCGAGTGCGAGCCATCCGCGCCAGCCGGCACGGGGCACGTTCACCGTCGAAGTGGGCTGGGTGAGGGTGGAGCTGGCCATGAGTGTTCGTTCCGTTTCTAAACCGTCTAGCCGGTATAGTATCAGAGGATCGCCCTCCCCTCCTCGATACGATCGGTGCTATGAGCCGCCCACCCCGCGCCCGCGAAAGCGTGCTCGACGCGTTCGCCCGCATCCTCGCCGACGACGGCGAGCGTGCGGCCACCATGGACGCCACGGCGCGCGAGGCCGGAGTCTCCAAGGGCGGACTCCTCTACCACTTCGGGTCGAAGGAGGCCCTCGAGGCCGGGCTCATGGAGCGCATGGAGGCGCTCGCCGTCGACGACATCGAAGAGATCAAGCGTGCCCCCGAAGGGCCCGTCGCCGCGTTCATGCGCACGTCGATACACACCGGATCGGTTCTCGACCAGGCGATCGTGGCCGTCTCACGGCTGGCGCAGAACGGCAGCGCCCCCGCCGTCGAGGCACTGAGGCGCGTTCGAGTTCTCTGGGAGGAGGCCCTCCGTCCGCTGGCGAAGGACGAGACGGCGCTGCAGTTGATCCTGCTCGTGAGCGACGGCCTCTACTTCAACAATGCGCTCACGGTCGGATCGGTCCCCGGACCGCAGCTCGACACCGACGACATCGCCGCGCTGATCCGGCTGGTCGAAGCATCCACCACCCCCGACGCCGACGCATCGTAGCGACGACGCCGAGGGGGCGGATGCTGCGTGCGCAGCGCGCGGCTCAGGCCTCGGTGATCTCGATCTGACGGAACAGGTCGGCGCCCACGGCCTCGCCCATCTCGGCGAGCAGCTCGTCGGGCACGGGCGAATCGACGGTGAGCACCGAGAGGGCGCGCCCCCCGGCGTCGGCGTGGGCGACCTGGAGCCCTTCGATGTTGATGTCGACGTCACCGAGCGCGCGGGCGTAGATCGCAACGATGCCGGGGCGGTCGGCGTAGCGCATCACCACGTGGTGGCGCTCGATCGGCACCTCGATCTCGTAACCGTTGATCCCGACGATCTTGGGCACCATGCGCGTGCCGGCGAGGGTGCCCGACACGGTGAGCACGGAGCCGTCGGACAGTGTGCCGCGCAGGGTCGTGAGGTTGCGGTAGAGCGGGCTCTCGGCCTCGACGACCAGACGGGTCTCGATGCCGCGCTGCTCGGCGAACAGCGGCGCGTTCACGTACGAGACGGTCTCGCTCACGATGTTCGTGAGGATCCCCTTGAGAGCTGCGAGACGGTAGACGCTCACGTCGTAGCCGGCGAGCTCGCCGCGCACCTCGATCTCGAGGTTCGTCAGCGCGCCCTGCGCGAGGCCGGTGAAGAACTGTCCGAGCGACTCGACCAGCGCGATGCCGGGGCGCACGAACGGGTCGATGACGCCACCGGCGACGTTCACCGCATCCGGCACGAGGTCGCCCTCGAGGGCCAGCTTGACCGACCTGGCGACCGAGACGCCCGCCTTCTCCTGGGCCTCTTCGGTCGACGCTCCGAGGTGCGGGGTGACGACGACGTTCGGCAGGTCGAGCAGGCGAGCCGCGGTGCCACCGGCGACGGGAGGTTCGGTGGTGAAGACGTCGAGGCCGGCGCCGGCGATCTCGCCGGTCGTGAGCGCGTCGAACAGCGCTTCTTCGTCGATGAGACCGCCGCGCGCGACGTTCACGACGTAGGCGGTCGGCTTCATGCGGCGCAGCTGCTCGGTGCTGATCATGCCGGTGGTCTCGGCCGTCTTCGGCATGTGGATGGAGACGAAGTCGCTCTGGTCGAGCAGATCGTCGAGGCTCAGCAGCTCGACGTCCAGCTGCTGTGCGCGGGCGCTGGTGACGTAGGGGTCGTAGGCGACGACGCGCACGTCGAAGGCTTGCAGGCGGGCGGCGATGAGCGCACCGATACGGCCGAGCCCGATGATGCCGACCGTCTTCTCGTACAGCTCCGTGCCGGTGAACGAGCTGCGCTTCCAGGCGCCCGCCGCGAGCGAGGCGTGGGCTGCGGGAATGTGACGGGCAAGGCTCAGGATGTGGCCGACCGTCAGCTCTGCCGCCGAGATGATGTTCGAGGTCGGGGCGTTGACGACCATGACACCGGCGGTGGTCGCCGCCTTGATGTCGACGTTGTCGAGCCCGACGCCGGCACGGGCGACGACCTTCAGCTTCGGCGCCGCGGCGAGAGCCTCGGCGTCGACCTTCGTCGCGGAGCGCACGAGGATCGCGTGCGCATCGGCCAGAGCGGCGAGGAGCGCGGGGCGGTCGGTGCCGTCGACGTTGCGGACGTCGAAGTCGGGCCCGAGGGCCTCGACCGTGGCGGGAGAGAGTTCTTCGGCGATGAGGACGACGGGCTTCGTCACAGACAGATCCTTCGGCGGTACGCGAGAGCGGTGGATGCGGCGGACCGACGGTCACACGACCGAGGGCACGGGTTGGGCCAGCCTATCGCGGCCCGGCACCCCCGCCCGATCGTGTGACGGCCGCACACTTCCGGCCGGGAGGGGCGTCGTGCTTCAACCCAGCAGCTCCGCGCCCTTCGTCGCCGCGTAGGCCAGGACGTTGAACCAGAACACCGCCGAGAGGCCGAGACCCGTCAGCAGGACGAGCGCGAACTGGCCGGCCCGGCGGCGGTAACCGATGGCGAACGCGGCTCCGAACGCGAGGAGCGGGAACACGGCGGCCGACAGCAGCAGCGCCCACCCCGCGGCGTTGATCCCCAGCGGCCCGGTCGCCTGCGACACGAGCAACCCGACGGAGTTCCACACGATGTACGCGTAGAAGAGACCGAACCCGCCCGCGATGGCCACCACCATCCACGTCGGGTTGCGCCGCGTGGTCGGAGACTCTTCGACAGCGGTCATGCGCCGGCTCCCGTCTGCAGGAAGGGCCACGGCACGACGAGGACGAGCCCGACGAGAAGGGCGACGAAGCGCACCCAGGTGCTCGAACGGCGCGTCAGCACGAACGCGGTGAGGAACCAGATCGGTCCCGCCAGAGCGGCGCCCCAGGTTCCCGCGGCGTACATCACGGGGTCGACCAGGAGCCCAGAGACCGCCTGGAGCCGGAGCCCGGCGATGACCCAGCCGATGGCGAAGAAGATGTAGGCGCCCGCGATGAGACCGATCGACACGAGCGCGGCGTTGCCCATGCCTGACGGCTCTTCCGCCTGCTCGGGTTCGACATCTGAGAGCGCCACCGGCTCGGGTTCGGCCGCCGCTCGCGCGGGTCGTTCCTCGGTAGGGGCGGGCGCAGCATCCGTTACCGGCTCGTCGATCGGCGACCGGGACGTGTCGACGCCGACGTCGAGAGTGGGGTCGTCGTCTCCGTCCCAGCTCAGGGCGTCATCGTCGCGGCGGGTTGTCACTCCCCCAGCGTAATGCGCGGGCCCGTGTCAGGTGCCCGAGACCGCGACGCGGATGACGTCGATCTCGTCGCGCACCCGCCCGCCTCGCTCGCCGACCTCGTCGACGCCGACGAGCGGCGCGTCGTCGTCGCCCTCCGACGCATGCTTGCGCGCCAGGCGGACAT
Source organism: Microbacterium sp. AG1240 (assembly GCF_003635115.1). GTDB lineage: Bacteria > Actinomycetota > Actinomycetes > Actinomycetales > Microbacteriaceae > Microbacterium. The sequence continues at coordinate 1,253,411 of NZ_RBXJ01000001.1, read as the reverse complement.
TGGCGCGGAGATTGATCAGCGCCGCGCCGAGTCCCGCGGCCAGCGCCTCGGCGGCCACGCCCGTGTCGGCGACCACGCTCGGGTTGCCGACGTCTGCGACCGTCCGCAGCTCCGCGGCGAGGGCGATGCCGACCTCCGCGAGCTCCGCCGACGACAACGACGCCGCGACCGCTTCACGATGCAACGGGATGCTGCGATCGGGATCACGGGAGGCGAGGGCGGCACCGAGCGCGCGCGAGCGGATGCCGTCTTCGTTCGCCGCGCGAAGTGCCCTCTCGCGCAGCTCGCCGACGCGATCGCCCGCGACGACGGCGGCCGGCTCGTCGGGCGTGTACCCGCACACCATGTGCAGGAGCGCCGCGGCGAGCCCCATCATCACCCCGGCGGCCGATCCCCCGCCGGGGGCTCCGGTGGGCTCGGCGAGCTTGGCCAGCCAGGTGTCGAGGGCGATCGAGGTGGGCACGTCTCCGTCGGCGTTCATCCGGCCACCCTAAACGGCGAGACCCGTCCCCCGCAGCGAGACCCCGACACGATGTCGGGGTCTCGCCGGTGGGAACGGGTCTCGCGGTCGACCGGCGAGGTCAGCGCGCAGCGCTGCCCGCGGTGATCGCGGAAGCGATCACGTCAGACGACCCTGCCTCCGGCGAGGTCAGCGCGCAGCGCTGCCCTCGGTGTAGTCGGTGTCGGTCTGCTTCCAGGCGAAGAGCGAGCGCAGCTCCTTACCGGTGGCCTCGATCGGGTGCCCAGCGGCCTTCTCGCGCAGGGCGAGGAACTCGGGGGCTCCGGCGTCCTGGTCGTCGATGAAGCGCTTCGCGAACGCCCCCGACTGGATGTCGGCGAGAACGGCCTGCATGTTCTCCTTGACGTGCGCGTCGATCACGCGCGGGCCCGAGACGTAGTCGCCGTACTCGGCCGTGTCGGAGACCGACCAGCGCTGCTTGGCGATGCCGCCCTCCCACATGAGGTCGACGATGAGCTTGAGCTCGTGGAGCACCTCGAAGTACGCGATCTCGGGCTGGTAGCCGGCCTCGCTGAGGGTCTCGAAGCCGTACTGGACGAGCTGCGACACACCGCCGCAGAGAACGGCCTGCTCGCCGAAGAGGTCGGTCTCGGTCTCTTCGGTGAAGGTGGTCTTGATGACCCCGGCGCGGGTGCCGCCGATCGCCTTCGCGTACGACTTCGCGGTGTCCCACGCCTGGCCCGACGCGTCGTTCTCGACGGCGATGATGTCGGGGATGCCGCGGCCGGCGACGAACTCGCGGCGCACGGTGTGACCGGGCGCCTTCGGTGCGACGAGGATGACGTCGACGCCCTCGGGCGCGTCGATGTAGCCGAAGCGGATGTTGAACCCGTGCGCGAACGCGAGGGTCTTGCCCGGGGTCAGCTTGTCCTTGATCGACTCGCTGAAGATCGACCGCTGGTGCTGGTCGGGCGCGAGGATCATGATGAGGTCGGCCCACTCGGCCGCATCGGCGACCGACTTGACCTCGAAGCCGTCCTCCTGGGCCTTCGGAGCCGACTTCGAGCCGTCCTTGAGTGCGATGACGACGTCGACGCCCGAGTCGCGCAGGTTCTGCGCGTGGGCGTGGCCCTGCGAGCCGTAGCCGACGACCGCGACCTTCTTGCTCTGGATGAGCGACAGGTCGGCGTCGTCGTCGTAGAAGATCTCTGCCATTTCGGTGTTTCTCCTTGTTTGAGGAATCGGTCGCTGAACGAGCGTCAGCGAGACGAAGTGGGATGTGTCAGCCGCGCAGCACGCGTTCGGTGATGCTCTTGCCGCCGCGACCGATGGCGAGGAGCCCGGACTGGGCCTGCTCCTTGATGCCGAACGGTTCGAGCGCGCGCAGGAAGGCCTCGACCTTGCCGTGGTCGCCCGTGATCTCGGCCACGATCGCGTCGGGGGCGTAGTCGACGACCGAGGCGCGGAAGAGCGCGACGACCTCGAGCACGTTCGAACGGGTGGCGTTGTCGGCCCGCACCTTCACGAGCATGTGCTCGCGCTGCACGGATGCTGCGGGGTCGAGCTCGACGATCTTGATGACGTTGATGAGCTTGTTCAGCTGCTTCGTCACCTGCTCGAGCGGGAGCCCTTCGACGTCGACGACGACGGTGATGCGTGAGAGGCCGTCGACCTCGGTCACGCCCACCGCGAGCGACTCGATGTTGAACCCGCGACGGGCGAACAGCCCCGCCACGCGGGTGAGCAGGCCCGGCTTGTCCTCGACGAGGAGGCTCAGCACGTGTCTTGCCATGTCGATCCCCCTCAGTCTTCCTGGTCGAACGCCGGAGCGTGTTCACGGGCGTATTGGACGTAGCTGTTGCTGACGCCCTGCGGCACCATCGGCCACACCATCGAGTCGGCGCTCACGACGAAGTCGATCACGACCGGGCGATCGTTCGTCTCGAGGGCGAGCTTGATCGCCGCATCCACCTCGTCTTCGCGCTCGACGCGGATCGCGAGGCAACCGTAGGCCTCGGCGAGCTTCAGGAAGTCGGGGATGCGCGCGCTGCCGTGCCCGGTGTTCAGGTCGGTGTTCGAGTAGCGGCCGTCGTAGAACAGCGTCTGCCACTGGCGCACCATGCCCAGAGACGAGTTGTTGATGATCGCGACCTTGATCGGGATGTTGTTGATGGTGCAGGTGGCGAGCTCCTGATTGGTCATCTGGAAGCATCCGTCGCCGTCGATGGCCCACACGACCCGATCGGGTTCGGCGACCTTCGCGCCCATCGCCGCCGGGACGGAGTAGCCCATGGTTCCGGCCCCGCCGGAGTTGAGCCAGGAGTTGGGCCGCTCGTACTTGATGAACTGCGCCGACCACATCTGGTGCTGCCCGACGCCCGCGGCGTAGATGCCCTCGGGTCCGGTCAGCTCGCCGATGCGCTGGATCACGTGCTGCGGGGCGAGGAGTCCGTCGGTCGTCGGCGCGTAGCCCAGCGGGAACTCTGCCTTCAGGCCGTCGAGGAACGACCACCACTCCTCGGTGTCGGGCTTCGTGTCGCCGGCGACGGCACGATACGCCGCTTCGAGGTCGACCAGCACGTCTTTGAGGTCACCCACGATGGGCACCTCCGCGGCGCGGATCTTGCCGATCTCAGCGGGGTCGATGTCGACGTGCACGACCTGCGCGTGGGGTGCGAAGAGCGCGGCCTTGCCGGTGACGCGGTCATCGAACCGCGCTCCGAGCGAGACGAGCAGGTCGGCCTCCTGCAGCGCGAGCACCGCGGGGACCGTTCCGTGCATGCCGGGCATGCCGAGCTGCTGCGGGTGGGAGTCGGGGAACGCGCCGCGCGCCATCAGCGTCGTGACGACCGGCGCACCCGTGGCCTCGGCGAGAGCGAGCAGTTCCGCAGACGCGCGGGAGCGGATGACGCCGCCGCCCACGTACAGGACGGGCTTCTTGGCGGTGGCGAGCAGCTGGGCCGCGGCCTGGATCTGCTTTCCGTGCGCCTTGGTGACGGGACGGTAGCCCGGAAGGTCGATCTTCGGCGGCCACACGAACGGTGCCTCGGCCTGCTGGGCGTCCTTCGTGATGTCGACGAGCACCGGTCCGGGGCGGCCCGTGCCGGCGATCTCGAAAGCCGACGCGATCGCACCGGGGATCTCCGACGCATCCTTCACCAGGATCGAGTGCTTGGTGATCGGCATCGTGATACCGACGATGTCGGCCTCCTGGAAGGCGTCGGTCCCCATGAGGGTCGAGAACACCTGGCCGGTGATGCAGACGATCGGCACCGAGTCCATGTAGGCGTCGGCGATGGCGGTCACGAGGTTCGTCGCACCCGGACCCGACGTCGCGATCGCGACGCCGGTGCGGCCGGATGCTGAGGCGTAGCCCTCCGCGGCGTGACCGGCGCCCTGCTCGTGGCGCACGAGGATGTGGCGGATCTCGGACGTGTCCATGAGCGGGTCGTAGACGGGCAGGATGGCGCCGCCGGGCAGGCCGAAGACGTCGGTGACGCCGAGCAGCTCGAGCGATCGGACGACGGCCTGGGCGCCCGTGATGATCGGCGCCGCGGCTGCGGCGGAGCGGGCGGGTGGCCGGGGTACGGCCGTGGTTGAGTCGGCAGACATGGTGAAGCTCCTCGGAGCGGTGATGGGGGCGGGCCGTCAGCCCGTGACAGCGCCGCGGGCGGCGGACTGCACGAGCTTCGAGTACTTGGCCAGGACGCCACGGGTATAGCGCGGGGGAAGGGGCTCCCAGCCAGAACGGCGGGAGCTCAGCTCGGTCTCGTCGACGAGTAGGTCGAGAGTGCGAGCCGCGATATCGACCCGTATCAGATCACCATCGCGCACGAAGGCGATCGGACCAGCGTCCACCGCTTCGGGTGCTATGTGGCCGATGCACAGGCCGGTTGTGCCGCCTGAGAATCGTCCGTCCGTCAAGAGTAGTACATCCTTGCCGAGCCCGGCTCCCTTGATGGCGGCGGTGATGGCGAGCATCTCGCGCATGCCGGGGCCGCCCTTGGGCCCCTCGTAGCGGATGACCACGACGTCACCGGCGTTGATCTCGCCGGCTTCGAGCGCGTCCATCGCGCCGCGCTCGCGCTCGAAGACGCGCGCGGGTCCTTCGAACACGTCGGCGTCGAATCCGGCCGACTTCACGACCGCGCCCTCGGGCGCGATCGAGCCGTGCAGGATCGTGATGCCGCCGCTCTCGTGGATCGGGTTGTCGAAGGTGTGGATGACGGTGCCGTCGATCGGGTCGGGGTCGAGGTCGCGCAGGTTCTCGGCGAGCGTCTTGCCCGTCACCGTCAGCGCGTCGCCGTGAAGGAGGCCCTCGTCGAGCATCGCCTTCATGATCACGGGGATGCCGCCGTGGCGGTCGACGTCGTTCATGACGTATTTGCCGAACGGCTTCATGTCGGCCACGTGCGGCGTCTTGTCGCCGATGCGGTTGAAGTCGTGGAGCGAGAGCTCGACCTCGGCCTCGTTCGCGATCGCGAGGAGGTGGAGCACGACGTTCGTCGATCCGCCGAGCGCCATCGCCAGGGCGATCGCGTTCTCGAAGGCTTCCTTCGTCAGGATGTCGCGCGTGGTGATCCCCTGGCGCAGCAGGTTGACGACCGCCTCGCCCGATCGGTGCGCGAAGTAGTCGCGGCGACGGTCGGCCGACGGCGGGGCAGCCGATCCGGGGAGGCTCAGACCGAGGGCCTCGGCCACCGAGGCCATCGTGTTGGCGGTGTACATACCGCCGCAGGCGCCTTCGCCCGGAGCGATGGCGCACTCGATGCGCTTGAGGTCGGCTTCGCTCATCTTGCCCGCGAGACACGCACCGACCGCCTCGAACGAGTCGATGATCGTGACGTCCTTCTCGGTACCGTCGCTGAGTTTCACCCAGCCCGGGGCGATGGAGCCCGCGTAGAGGAAGACGCTCGAGAGATCGAGACGGGCGCTGGCCATGAGCATGCCGGGGATCGACTTGTCGCAGCCGGCGAGCAGCACCGACCCGTCGAGGCGTTCGGCCATCATCACGGTCTCGACCGAGTCGGCGATCACCTCGCGCGAGACGAGCGAGAAGTGCATGCCCTCGTGACCCATCGAGATGCCGTCCGAGACCGAGATGGTTCCGAACTGGAGCGGGTAGCCGCCCCCGGCGTGGACGCCTTCCTTGGCGCCCTGGGCGAGCCGGTCGAGGCTCAGGTTGCAGGGGGTGATCTCGTTCCAGCTCGACGCGATGCCGATCTGGGGCTTGTCCCAGTCGGCGTCGCCCATGCCCACGGCACGGAGCATTCCGCGGGACGTGGTGGCTTCGATGCCGTCGGTCACCACGCGGCTGCGGGGTTTGATGTCGATGGAGTTGTCGGGGTGGGCCATATCCGAAGTCTATTCCGGGCGCGCGGCTCGCCGACGCGCCAGGTCGTCCAGCAGCGCGGCGAATGCGGGGATGTCGGGGACCGACACGGTCGCGGCCGTTTCCTTCGCGCCCACGTGCACGCCGAGATCGCCGTCCGAGAGACTGCGCAGCGCGTCTTCGTCGGTCACGTCGTCACCCGCGAAGAGCACGGCCGTCGATCCCGTCTGCTCGCGGAGCGCGGCGACCGCCGTGTCTTTGCCCTCGTGGCGGAACGCGAACTCGACGATGTTCTGGCCCGTCCGGCGGCGCCATGACGGAGCCTCGGCTGCAAGGATCGCGTCGACGGCATCGTTCGCGGCCGTCCGCGACGCAGCATCCTGCGCCATCCGGGTGTGGACGGCGAAGCCGAAGGTCTTCGGCTCGATCCAGACGCCCGGGTGATCGGCGACCGCCGCCTCGGCCTCGGCGAACAGCCGGTCGCGGAGGCGGACGTCGTCCGACTCATCCTGCGGCTCGATCGCCCCTTCCCCCGGGCGCCAGTACTCCGCACCGTGCGACCCGGCGAGGAGCCATGGCGAGTCGTCGTCGTGCTCGGCGATGACGCGGAGGTCGGACAGGCTGCGCCCGGAGACGAGCGCGACCGTCGTATCGGGCAGCGCGGCCAGCGTCTGGAGGGCGGAGCGGGCGGCCGGCAGCATCCGCGACTGCATCGGGTCATCGGCGTGCGGCGAGATCGTGCCGTCGAAGTCGAGCGCGACGAGCAGGCGGGGCGTCGCGGCGAGGGCGTCGAGCGGTGCGTCGGAGGTCGGCATGGCCATCACTCCACCACCGATCCCGGTCCGTGGAAGACGGACAGCGCCTCGAGGAACTCGCGCGACCAGTCTTCGACGTCGTGCTCGCGCACGCGGCGCCGCAGCGCTCTCATGCGCCGACCCTGCTCGGCCGCCGGCATCTCGATGGCACGCATGATGGCGTCCTTCAGGCCGCCGATGTCGTGCGGGTTGATGTGGATGGCGCTGCCGAGCTCGTCGGCGGCACCCGCGAACTCGCTCAGCACGAGCACGCCACGGTTGTCGACGCGGCTGGCGACGTACTCCTTCGCGACGAGGTTCATCCCGTCGCGCAACGCCGTGACGAGCATGACGTCGGCCGCGAGGTACAGCGCCACCATCTCCTCGCGCGGATACGCCTGGTGCAGGTAGCGGATGGCGGTGTGGCCCATGGTGTCGTAGTCGCCGTTGACGCGGCCGACCGCCAGCTCGATCTCGTCGCGCAGCTGCACGTACGCCTCGACCCGCTCGCGGCTCGGGCTCGCGACCTGCACGAGCGTCACGTCGTCGACCGACACCCGCCCGTCTTCGAGCAGCTCGCCGAACGCCTTCAGACGGTGCCGGATGCCTTTGGTGTAATCGAGGCGGTCGACCCCGAGGAGGATCTTCTTCGGGTTTCCGAGGCTCTCGCGGATCTCGGCCGCGCGCGCCTGGATCTCGGGCCGCTGGGCGAGCTCGATGTACGAGTCGGCGTCGATGGAGATGGGGAACGCCTTCGCGAGAGCCCGGCGCGTTCCGCCCCGGCCGTCGGGCACCGTGATGCCCGACGCCTTCGTCTCGTAGCGGAGCTGACGGCGGACGGCGCGGGCGAAGTTGCCCGCGTCCGCCACCCGCTGGAAGCCGATGACGTCGGCACCGAGCAGCCCCTCGAGCACTTGTCGACGCCACGGCAGCTGCGAGTACAGGCCGTAGGCCGGGAACGGGATGTGATGGAAGTACCCGATGGTGAGGTCGGGGCGCGCTTCGCGCAGCATCCGCGGCACGAGCTGCAGCTGGTAGTCCTGCACCCAGACGATCGCGTTCTCGTCGGCCGCGGCGGCTGCGGCCTCGGCGAAACGCCGGTTCACCCGCACGTAGGCATCCCACCACTGCCGCCGGTATCGGGGCGCGGCGATCACGTCGTGGTACAGCGGCCAGATCGTGTCGTTCGAGAAGCCCTCGTAGTAGTTCTCGATGTCTTCGGCGGTCAGCATCACCGGCACGAGGTGCGAGCCCTCGAACTCGAAGGGCTCCAACTCGACATCGGGCTGCCCGGCCCACCCGACCCATGCGCCGTCCGCCTTGCGCATCACCGGTTCGAGGGCGGTGACGAGACCTCCGGGCGACCGGCGCCACGGCTCGTCGTCACCCGACCGATCGACGGGGAGTCGGTTTGCGACGACGACGAAATCGGCCTTGGTCACGGAAATTCTCCTCGCTGGGCGGAATCCCAGGCTAACAGCGGGCGGCAGACGGCCCCGGCGGGTGCCTGTCAAGCCTGCGTCGGGTACGCTCCCGGCCCCGGTAGCGTGAGACTCATGCGCAAGTACATCTTCGGAACCGGTCTCCTCAGCGCCATCACGAGCGGCCTCACGCTCCTTCGGAGCCTGCGCAGCAACGAGCCGTTCACGTGGCGGACGGCGCTGGGCTGGCTGAGCTGGGGAATCACGCTCGCCCTGGCGATCGGCGCTGTCGTCGACACCCGCCGCTCGTCCCGCGGCAAGCTCATCGCGGGCGACTCGCCCCTGTCGAAGGGCGAGCAGAAGCGCCTCCTCAAGGATCGCGTGAAGCGCTAACCCATAACAAGGGTATATATCTGCGTTATGCTTCTTGCATGACGCGTGCAGAAGACATACAGCGGCTGATCATCGCCGCGAGCGCACTCACCCGAATGGCGGCGCTCACACTCGACAACGAGACCCCGTCGGCGCAGTGGCGCACCCTCAAGCTCCTTCGCGATCAGGGTCCGCTGCGCGTGGGAGAGCTCGCGCTGCTCAGCCGCATCTCGCAGCCCGGGATGACGCGCCTGGTCGGGCAGATGGTCGATGCCGGGCTGCTGGAGCGGGCGCCGGATGCTGCGGATTCCCGCGCGTCGGTCGTCTCCGTGACCGAGGCCGGCGACACCGCGCTCGACACGTGGCTCGTGCGGCTGCAGGATGCCCTCCTGCCCTTCTTCTCCGACCTCGACGACGACGACTGGGAGGCGGTCCGGCGGACGGCGGATCTCATCTCACGCAAGACCTCGATGACGGAGGCCGTGCGATGAGCGGCGCCGCCGCCACGAGCGTCTGGCGCCAGCCCGCCCAGGTCTGGGCGGTCGCGTTCGCCTGCGTCGTCGCCTTCATGGGCATCGGTCTGGTCGACCCGATCCTCCCGGCCATCGCCGACTCGCTCGAGGCCAGCCCCGTCCAGACCGAGTTGCTCTTCACGAGCTATCTCCTCGTCACCGGGCTCGCGATGCTCGTCACGAGTTGGGTGTCGAGCCGCATCGGCGCGAAGCGCACCCTGCTCGTGGGTCTCGCCCTCATCGTCGTCTTCGCCCTCCTGTGCGCGGTGAGCGGCAGCGTCGACGCGGTCATCGGGTTCCGCGCCGGCTGGGGCCTGGGCAACGCGCTGTTCATCTCGACGGCACTCGCGACGATCGTCGGCTCGGCGAGCGGCGGCAGCGCCGCGGCGATCATCCTCTACGAGGCAGCTCTCGGGCTGGGCATCGCGATCGGACCGCTCCTGGGCGGCCTTCTCGGCGAGGTCAGCTGGCGGGGGCCGTTCTTCGGGGTCGTCGCCCTCATGGCGATCGCGTTCATCGCCGTGCTGCTGCTGCTGCGCGGGAAGGAGGCCAGGCCCACCCCGACGCGCCTGTCGGCACCGATCCGGGCACTGCGGCAACCGCCTCTCGCCGTGCTGGCGATCACCGCGCTGTTCTACAACATCGCCTTCTTCGTGCTGCTGGCCTTCTCGCCCTTCCCGCTGGGCTTCGGCGCCATGGGGATCGGCTTCACGTTCTTCGGGTGGGGCGTGGCCCTCGCGATCACCAGCGTCTGGGTCGCCCCGCTGCTCCTGCGCACGATGCGCCGCACGACCGCGATGCTGATCGTGCTGCCGCTCCTCGCCGTCGACCTCGTCGTCGCGGGATTCGTCGCCGGCTCCCCCGCCGCGCTCGTGACCTGCATCATCGTGGGCGGCCTCCTGCTCGGGCTCATGAACACGGTGCTCACCGAGTCGGTGATGGAGGCGACCGACCTGCCCCGCTCGGTCGCCAGCTCGGCGTACTCCGCCGTGCGCTTCCTCGGAGGAGCCGCTGCTCCCCCGCTGGCAGCCCTGCTCTGGCACGCGTTCACCGTCAGCGTGCCGTACTGGTTCGCCGCCGCATCCGTCGTCCTCGCCGTCGTCACCCTGTTCATCGGGCGCCGGGCTCTGGCACGGATCGACGAACGCGAAGCGGATGCTGCGGAGGAGGGCGCCGCCATCCTCGTCGGCGACGCCGCCTGACGCCCACCCGATCACCACACGAGGGCTCCGGTCCACCTCCTGCTGCGGCAGTCCGAGGTGGATCGGAGCCTTTCGACGTTGATCCAGGGGGAACGCCCGGCGCGATCACGGGCCCGGAAAAGCGAAAAAGCCCCGGAAACTGGCGAGAGTTTCCGAGGCTGATCCGTGCACCCCCTCGGACTTGAACCGAGAACCCACTGATTAAGAGTCAGTTGCTCTGCCGATTGAGCTAGAGGTGCGTGGACCGCCGGGGTGGAGCCCGGCGAACCGAGGGTTTACATTACCAGTCCTTACCGCTCCCCGCGAATCGAGGTCGGCTCGCCGGTATCGTGGAGACCGTGTCCCCCACCGAGGTTCCTTCCCCCGTGCCCGGCAGTACCTTCGCAGACGACCTCTCTCTGGCCCTCCGGATCGCCGACGCCGCCGACGCGGTGTCGATGAGCCGTTTCGACGCGGCCGACCTCGACGTGCAGACCAAGGCCGACGATTCTGCGGTCACCGAGGCTGACCTCGCGACCGAGCGCGTCATCCGAGACATGCTGGCCGCGGAGCGCCCCGACGACGGGGTGTTCGGCGAGGAGTTCGGCGTCTCGGGCAGCGCGACGCGTCGATGGATCATCGATCCCATCGACGGCACCTCGAACTACCTCAAGGGCATTCCCGTGTGGGCGACCCTCATCGCCCTCGCCGTCGACGGCGTGCCCCGGGTGGGTGTGGTGAGCGCCCCGTCGCTCGGGCGCCGCTGGTGGGCCGCTGAGGGCGGTGGAGCGTGGACGAACACCCCGGAGGGCGACAGCCGCCGCATCCACGTGTCGACGGTCGACACCGTCGAGAAGGCGAGCGTCAGCTTCCAGAGCATCGAGCAGTGGGATGCGGCCGGCAAGCTCCCCGCGTTGCTGCGGCTCTCGCGCGCCGTGTGGCGCGATCGCGGGTACGGCGATGCCCTGCCCTACATGTGGCTCGCCGAAGGACGCCTCGAGTTCGTCGCCGAGTTCGGCGTCAAGGAGTACGACCTCGCCGCGCTCGTCCCGGTGATCCACGAGGCCGGCGGGAGATTCACCTCCTTCGACGGTGAGGACAGCCTCGCGGCGCGGTCGTCGCTCGCGACGAACGGCGTCCTGCACGCGGACTTCCTCGAACTGGTCCACGCCGCCGGATCGGACGTGGACTCATGACCGCCCTTCGGCGCAGCATCCTCGCAACGCTCTCGCTGGGGGCGGCCTCCATCGCACTGGCGGCGTGCGTAGCCGCTCCCGCCGCCACCCCGACCACGCCTCCGCCCTCGACGGCGTCCAGCGCTCCCCCGGTCGCCTCGCCCGAACCGAGCGTGAGCGCGACCTCGGACGCCGACGCGACATGCGCATCGATCCTCCCCGCATCGACCGTGGCCGACTTCGAGGAGCTCGGTTGGACTTCGCAGGAAGGACCGTTCTACGCCGGCGGCGTCGAGCTCGCCGACGGCATCCAGTGCACGTGGGGCGACTACTCGGTCGCGACCGACCACGTGCAGATCTACGGCTGGGCTCCGATCACCGACGCGGCCGCCTCCACCGCGAAGAACGAGCTGCTGTCGGGCGGGTGGCGCAGCGAAGAGAGCGCCGACGGCCTGTACATCACCGAGAGCGCCGACACCGCCATCGCGACCGACGACGAGGGGTACGGCATCACCTATCTCTTCGGCGACGGATGGGTCACGATCTCCGACACCAAGCAGGGTCTGCTGCTCATCGAGCGCCCCGAGAGCTGACCAGGGCCGACCCGCGTAGCTGCGACGCCGCGCGCGCTCCCGGTGCCCGGTGCAGCCATGGTGCGCGGTACATCCACGGAGCCACGCGGTGCACGATGTGGTGCAGGGCGAGGGCCGTGGCGACCACGACCACGGTCACCGCGATCGGGTACACCGACGACACGACCGGGTTGCCGAAGACCGCCTGGGCGACCTCCCCCGGCAGCAGACCGATCAGGGCGTCGACGGCGATGGCCAGGGGCAGCTGCACCACGTAGATCGGCAGGGTGCGACGGCCGACCCACACGGTCGATCGCGGAAGCAGCCCCTGCGCCTCCAGGAGCTTCAGCAGCGAGACCACCGCCGTGACCCCTGCCACCGTCGAGAGCAGCAGGTAGGTGGTCCACAGCATCCGGCTCTCGGCCTCGTGCATCGCGTTCACACCCGCCATGAGGCCCAGCGCGCCCGCGAGCACGAGCGGGGCGCTGCCCCGGATGCTGCGCAGCAGACCCGGCGCGTAGGCGCCGAGCAGGAAGAAGACGAGGTATTCCGGCATCGGCGTGCGGTCGAAGAAATCGGGCAGGCGGTCGGTGAAGGCCGACCACGACACCCACGCCGCCCCGGCGAGGGCGACCGGGGCGACGCGCGCGCCCGCCTTCGCGATCGTGAAGTAGGCGGCCAGAGCGACGAGGAACCAGAGGTTGTTCGGCGCGTACGTGAGCTGCGCGGCGAGCTCGCGCACGGTAGAGGCGGCCGCCGTGCCCGCGTGAGGGACCATCAGGAAGAACAGGGTCTGCGCCAGCAGCCAGACGGCGTACAGGTAGTACAGGCTCAGCGTGCGGGTGCGCAGCACGGTGCCCCACGGCCGCGCGATGGCGCTCGCGGCGAAGTAGCCGGCGATGAGGAAGAACAACGGCATGCGCACCGGGAGCAGCAGGTCACGCAGGTCGATCCATGCGCTCTGCGCCGGGCCCCACATCGTCCAGGTCGACTCCGGACCCTCCTGGAGGAAGACGTGCCCGAGCACCACGGCGAGGATCGCGAGGCCCCGGGCACTGTCGGCCCAGAGTTCGCGGCGCGCGGAGAAGATCATGCGTCTCGTTCCTGTCGCAGCCGCTGGGGGGCCACGTGTCGGATGGAGCGCAGCGACGACGGCACGCGAAGAAGGACGGACCGGGGGGACGGTCATTCACAATTTTCCCATAGTTCACACACAGTCCGGTCGCCGTCGACGGGGGCGGCGCTCCTTCCCCCTCGTCCCGGAGCGTGCAGCTCAGCGGTAGGGGTTCACCGCTTCGCTCGCGGCCTCCGGGTCGGCGCCCGCCGCGTGGCCCTGATCCCACGCGTCTCCGCGAGCCTCGCGGTCGCGCGAGAGGGCGTCGGTGTCGAGGATGCGGCGGGCCAGACGCACCCACTCCCCCCAGTGCGCCTCGACGGCCGCACCATCGAGCGTCGCTCGCACCTCCCACTTCTCGGGGACGGAGCTGGGGGCGATGGAGAGCACACCGACGCTGAGACGGTCACGACGCGGATCGGACATGGCACGACCTTTCTGGTGCGCTATCAGCCTCACGCTGATAACGAGCGAATATCAGCTCTCAACTGATACGGAGATCCGCGGGGGTGGCGCCCACGGCCCACAGCAACCCCGCCGCGGCCAGTGCGATGGCCCAGCTCGCCATGCTGCCGACGAGGAAATACTCGGCCTGCGTGCCGCCGGCGTTGTCCTTCTGGATCTCGGGGAAGCGCACGATGCCCTTCGCGGCGATGAAAGCGGCCAGCAGCGCGACGGCACTCGTGAAGATCAAGCCGACGACGAACAGGCGCTCGAGCGGGCCGATGAGACGTCCTCCGCGCAATTGCTTGGTCGGAACGGTCGGCTCCGGTGGCGCCGGCCGACGCAGCCGACCGATGAGCCCCCGCCTGACCGCGGGAGCCGTCGCGACGACGACCGCGGCATCGGAGCGCTCGCTCTGCAGAGCGACCCGCACGACGATATTGGCCGACTCGAGCAGGAAGCACGCGACGCCGAGAGCGAGCACGGCCTTGCCGAACGCGACCGACCCCGCCGCATCCATCGCCATCCAGCCCTCTGCGGTCGCGGGCGACCCCACGACGAAGGCGACGACAGCGGCCGCAAGACCGACGACGGGCCAGAAGCTCGCGACCGCCGCATCTTTCGTGCTGGGCATGAGCGCCAACCAGGCGAGGGCGATCACCGCGAAGGCGACCGCCAGGGGCCACGCCACGATGGCGGTGCCGAGCACCGCGACCAGGAGCACCACGGCGACGCTGGCGCCGATACGGGCGGAGCGCGAGCCGCGACCGAGGAACTGCCGGGCGAGGTCGGCGATGCCGATGGTGAGGAGAAGGAGGCCGGCCGTGATCATCGCAGTGCCTCCGGGAGGTTCGAGGTGAGTTGCTGGAGTCCGAGCGAGAGCGCCGACGAGCCCGCGCGCGCGAGGGCCTGCGAGACGGCCGACTGGGTGATCCCCTCCTCCGCCGCGAGCGACTCCTGCGAGCGGCCGAGCCAGGTGCCGTAGGTCAGGCGGCGCGCCCTCTCCCCCATACCTCCGACGATGTGATCCTTCGTGACGAGATACGCGTTCACCGACGAGAGGAACGCGGTCGTCTCCGGGGCTTGCGCATCGCCGCTCGCGATCCACGTGCGCGCGCGAGGAACCCTCGATTCCTCCCACCGGTGCACCGTCTCGATCGCCCGGCGCGCCGCCCACCACCCCGGACCGTCCTCGATCGCGTGATCGGCGCTCGAGGTGACGGCGCGCACCTCTCCGGCCCCGATCCCGAACCGCAGCTCGGCATCGAGCGGGAGGCGCAGCTGCAGCAGGGCGAGCGCGAGCAGCGCCGTGGCGAGGTCGGCGTACACGCCCTGGAACTCGTCGCCCACGGTGGGAACCAGTGCGCGCACCGCCGGGGCGAACCCCTCCACCTCGCGCACGGCATCCTCGATCGTCAGCTGGGCACGACCGCGGTCTGCCAGCTTCCTCGAGCCGACGATGTCGGCGATGACGGCGAACTGCATGACATAAGCCTATAGCTGATTCGGTCGGTTTATAAGAAATGGTCTAATACACGCCGCGCGGCACCCGCGCCCGTCGCCCGCGAACGCCCCAGTGTCCGCTCTCCCGCACCGCCCTCTCGGGCCGCCTGATGACCGTACTCAGGATGAACCGATCGGGCGAACGTCGCGACCCCCGTCTTTTCGGGCCCGGTCGGTGGCGCGCACCGCGTTCATCCTGAATACGGTCGAGAGGGCGGCGCTGCCGTGGGGAAAATGGACGCATGGCCACGTTCACGATCCGCGGGGCGGTGGTGCGCAGCATCCCCTCGTTCTACGACGAGCTCAACCGCCTGTTCATGACGGGCGAGGATTGGGAACTCGGCCCCAGCCTCGACGCGCTCGACGATCTGCTCTACAGCGGATACGGCGCGCTCCAGGGCGACGATGCGGTGCGGGTGGTCTGGTCGGATCACGCCGTCAGCCGCGAGGCCCTCGGGCGCGAGGCCACCGCCGCGTACTACCGGGAGAAGCTCCGCCATCCTGAGACGTTCTCGAGCACGCACTTCAGCAAGCTTCTCGCACAGCTCGAGACGGACACCGGCCAGACCTACTTCGACATCGTCCTCGAGATCTTCGCGCAGCACCCTCGCATCGATCTCGTGCTCGCCTGAGGGCGACGCCTCCTCAGCGCGTGAGCTACCGAGTCTCGCCGCCGGGGCGAAGGGGCGGATGCTGCGCCCTGACACGCCGGCGATCTCGCCACGCCTGCCACGCCCCGGTCGACCAGAGCGCCCAGATGACGAGCAACGGCTGGAACAGCAGCCGGACTCCGCGCGAGAGATCGGTGTCGAGACCGAAGGCATCGGTGCCACGCACGAACTGCTCGATGTTGCCGGGGAAGACGGCGACGAAGAACGCCGCCGCGATCCACCCGATCGGCACGCGCCACCGCGACAGCAGTGCCACCGCGAGACCCAGCACGATCTCCACGACACCGGACGCGACGACCACGAGGTCGACGGGCAACGGAAGCCATGACGGCACCTGCGCGACGAACGACTGACGAGCGAAGGTGAGGTGACCGACGCCGGCGAAGACCAGGCCCGCCCCCAGCAGCAATCGAGCGAGGGTGCGGACAAGGCTCATGTGCCGAGCGTAGGCGCCCGGAGGATCCGTTCGTCCGCCCCGCGGATCACGAAGGCCACCGCGACGAGGGCGATGACGATCGCTGCGATCTCGAGCACACCGCTGAGGGCCGCCAGCGGACCCGGCGTGCCGCGCCCGACGCCGAACGTCGAGAAGTCCCACAGCCCGTGCAGAACCATGGCCCAGAGCAGGCTGCCCGTCACGCGCCGGAAGATGTAGAAGATCGTGCCGGCTCCGAAGGCGAAGACGACCTGCCGCAGCGTCGACACGGAATCCTGACCGCTGAACGCGTTGACGAGGTGCATGAGCCCGAAGAGGGCCGACGTGAGAAACCACACCCACGCCTCGGAGAGTCGGCTGCGCAGACCCACGAGCAGCAGACCCCGCGTGGTGAGTTCCTCCGTGAAACCGACGAGCAGCAGAACGACGGATGCTGCGAAGAATGCGGCGTCGTACGAGCCCCAATCGGTCGAGGCGAGATTGGCGACGAGGGCTACCGCCATGATGACCGGCGCGATGATCGGCCACCTGTGAGCCGCACGATGGCGGTCTCGAAGCGCCGGGCGCCACCACCCGAGCAGCGTCGTGGTGATGGCGAGGAGGATCGCACCGACGATGAGCGAGAGCCCGGCGCCGAGGAACAGGTTGCTGCCGCTGTCGCCGAGGTCGGTGTAGGCAATCCCCGTGGCCTGCTGGACGCCGAAGACGACCGCAATGTAGGCGAGGTAGATGACCAGCCCGATCCACACGCGGGGGTGGACGCGGTATCGATCTGTCGTGTGGAGGGTCATGCGATTCTCTCTGCGAGTGCGAGGGCAGGCGGGTCGGCCGTCGCACGAGCGCGCGCACTCGTGCGACGGCCGGTGATGATCAGTGGCGGAAGAACTCGTTCGCCCGCTTCGTGTAGAGCAGTGCGATGCCGACGAGAGCCACGAGGCCCGAGATGACCGGCGCCACGATGTTCGCCGGGTTCGCCGCCAGGGCGAAGATCGCCGTGAGCAACGACAGGACGAACGAGATGGTGACCAGGATGCGCGCCACGTTGCTTCCGCTGAAGAGGAAGAAGGTGACGACGAAGGAGACCAGTCCGACCACGATCGCGATCCACGCCGCTTCCGTGCCGACGCCGTTCGGGCTCAGAACGCGCGTCAAGACGAGGATCCCGGAAATGACCTGTGCCGCCGCGCCGATCCACGCCAGCACGGCGATGAGGACGACGCCACCGGGGCGCTGACCGGCCATCACGACTTCTCTCCATCCGCGTCGACGGACGTCGATCCGTCGGCCTCGACCTCGCCGAGCAGATCCTTGAGACCGAGACCCCCGATGTTCTGCGCTTCGACCTCGAGTGTCGTCCCTGTCGTCGTGTCGGTCAGACCGATGACCAGGACGGTGCCACGTCGGTGCTTGGTGACCTCCAGATGATCTCGGTCGATGTGCGCGACCGGGTGGAGGTGCTTCCAGCCTCCGACCAGTCCGGTGCTGGTGCGGCCGAGGACATAGAGACGCTTCGCCGAGAGCGCCAGGACGAGGGACGGATAGCTGCCCTTCGACGCTGCGTTCACCCGCTCGCCGATCATGCCGCCCGCAACGCCCCACGCCGTCGCGTTGCTCCCGCCGCCGGCTACGCCCGCGGCCGCGCCGAGCACACCGGCGAAGGTCGAACCTCGAGGCATGACCACGGCGACATCGAGTACCTCGTCGTCGGGAATGACCGCTTGCGCGCCCTCGCGGGCATGTTCTTCTCTCGACATTGGCGTGCTTCCCATCCGATCGGCCGCCGACCCGAATGGCCGGACATCTGGCCTCGAGGTGAGGTTAGCGCAAAGCAGGACAATCCTGAGCAAACTTTTCGGCCTTGTTCTCCGCGCGGTTGCACCGACGTCCGACTGCTTCAATGAAGGCGGAGGAGAACGAGAACATGGACGTGAACGCGCTGAACCGGGCGATGGATCTGCTGGGGCAGTTCAGCGACCGATTGACGCACGTCTTCGACGACGCGTTCGGCACGAAGTGGGCCGAGATCGAGGACATCCTCGCGATCGCCGAGCTCCTTACAGGTCGCTTCGTGACGACCCGGATTCTCGCCGACAACAGCGGGCTGGACCGCCGCGCGATTTCGCGCATGATCGCCCGCCTGCGCTCGGAAGGGTTGGTCACGACACGACCGTCGGAGGCCGACCGGCGTGCCGTCGAAGTCGTCCTGACCGGTCGCGGCGAGCAGCACGCGGGGGTGTTGCGCACCTCTCTCGACAGCTTCTTCCGAGCGAGTTCCCAGATCGCGAGCCAGATCAGCGAAGGGCTCCAACCCTCATCTCCCCTCCCGCCCCCCACCACCCCGGTCGACCCGGTCGATCTGCTCCAGCGCGTCTGCAAGGCGGGTGCAGCGCTCGTGAACACGATGCCCAGCGCCGCGTCCGAGGGGCAGTTGGCCGCTCGCCAGCGGGCGGCGCTCGTGCAGATCGTGTCGCAGGGCGGCGTGCGTCCGAACGACCTCTCTCCCGCGCTCGGGGTCTCCCGGGCGGGCGTGGCCTACATCGTCGATCAGCTCTCTGCAAAGGGATTCGTCTCGCGCCGCCGAGGCGCCGTGCCAGAAGACCGCCGCGCGGTCGTGCTCGAGGCCACCACTGAGGGCATAGATGCCGTGCAGGCGGTGATGGACGGGATCGGACGTCAGCGAGAGAGCCTGGCGATCCTGTTCGCCGAGGTCGCGAACTGGCACCAGCCCGCGAACGGAGCCGCACCTCCCCGTCTTCCGGAGAACGTGAGCGGCTGAGCGGTTCGGGTTCGTCGAACGACGTATCGCGCGGAAGAGGGCCCGGCGAGCGTGCGGGTCGGACCGCGCTTCTGAGCGGCCACCACCGTGACATCTCACCAGCCCGACGGCGAACTCCGCAGGAAGGGGATGATGTGCGCGCCGATGCGGCGGCCCCACTTCGCGTAGGTGCGCGGGGTGAGGTCGTTGGCGGCGTCCAGAGCGATCATCTGCGTACCGGTGAGGTCGCAGATCTGTTGGGTCTCAGTGTCGAGCAATCGCGCGTGATCGCCCGTGAGACGCCGTGCGAGCGGCACGAGCGACCTCGTCAGGTGCATGCTGGCAGCGCTTGTGACGAAGACGGACGCCGCCCCCGACGAGGTCAACAACCCCACGAGCTCGGTCATGCTGTGGCGCCAGCTGCGGCGACCCGTCAGGCAGAAGACGTCGGTCGTCGCGAGCATGAGGACGACCGAGTCGTAGCCGACGAGGTCGACCCCGTCGAGGCGTTTGAGCGTCGAACGGGCGGATGCATCCGGCTGCGCGATGACGGTCACCACAGCTCCGCGTCCCGTGTGCTCTGCGACCTGCCGTGCCAGCGTGCCGGCAATGCCCAGCTCGTGGATCAGCACACCGCACCCCGCCGCCGGGCCGTCACCGACGATGAGGATGCGGACCGGCTGGATTCCCGGGATGCTGACACCGGCCGGTCCTGCGGGATAGAGCCATGTGCGTTCGTGCTGGGTCGTCGCTCTGAAGAGGCCCCAGAACAGTGGCCCGAGCACCACCTCCGGGTTCTCCCAGATCCCTCGTAGGCGGGGCGGGACCCTCAGACCGCGCGCTGACCGCCGGACGACGGGCTGCTCACCGTTGGTCAGCGCAGATCGGTTATCGACCGGCAGATGCGAACTCATGCACTGTCGCCTTTCGGGAGGAGGCCGCTGGTGGCTTCGACGGCGTCTCACCGTACGGATGCGAGCACGTCGATCGATATCCGTTTCGCGCAGCGAAGCAGGCGATCTGCGCGAGCGCATGCCCGCGGGGCGCATCCCTGCGCGTAGGATCCCTCATGGATCAGAGGTGAGCGGGATGTTCGAGGGCCACCGCGTCGCAGACAGTCGCGATGTCGACCACGCCCGGCAGTCTCTCAGCGCAGTCTTCCTCCCCGTCGACTTCCCGTCGGCACGCGCATCAGCGACGTTCGGGATGCAGCTCAACGCGCTGACGGTGGGTCGAGTCACGTGCGGTTACATGCGCTTCAGCGACGCCGTCAGCATCCAGACGGCGGAGGCGGAGAACTACCACGTCGACATTCCGACCGCGGGCCGTGCGACGATGCGCGCAGGTCTCGGTTCGCCGATCTACGGGACGGAGCAGACGGCAGGGATCTTCATGCCGGGGCGTCCGGTGCAGATCTCGAGTGAGGGGCGGTTCTCGCAGCTCTCGCTGATGATCCCGCGCGACCACCTTCAGCTCGAACTGCAGAACCTTCGAGGGGGCGAGCTGTGCCGCCCCCTCGAGTTCTGGGGCGAGGTCGACCTGACGACGCATGGTGCACGAGCGATGATGCAAGCCGTGCGGATCATCGACGAATCTTCCACACAGGCAGGCGGACTGCTGGCTCATCCGCTGGCCGCGCATCAGCTGGAGCGGGTTCTGATCCAGAGTCTGCTCTTCGCGCAGTCCCACAACCACTCCGCCGAGCTCGCCGAACCATCACTCGCGGTCGGAGCCGAGCCCGTCTCGCAGGCCGTGGAGCTCCTACGCTCCGACCTCGGGCATCCGTGGAGCGTCACGGAGCTGGCGGCGGCGGTGTCGGTGAGTGTGCGCGGGCTGCAGGACGCTTTCCGTCGCTCCCTCGAGACGACGCCGATGGCGTACCTACGAGGCCTCAGGCTCGAACGGGTCCGCGCCGAACTGGCCGCCGCCGTGCCCGGCACAGTCAGTGTGACGGACGTCGCCGCACGTTGGGGGTTCACCCATCTCGGGCGGTTCGCGGCGGTCTATCGTGCGCAGTTCTCGGAAAGTCCGTCCGACACCCTGCGGGCACGAAGCGGCGCGGCGGGATAGTCCCGCACGCTGGGGTGCCCCCCATCGATCGCGGTGCGCTTACCGACGGCCTGCAGCGACGAGGTGCTCGTAAGACGAGACGGACCGCGACGGCGCCCTCTCTCGCATGCTGGTGTCGACTCGAGTTCGTCCATGAGGCAGACGCAGTGACCACCATGGCGCAGCCCCTCCTGCAAGAACTGCACCAGCAGGCTGTCTCTGCAGACGCCGGCTCAGATGTCGGCACCTGATGCGACGGCACGCGAGAGGAACGGGAACGTCTCGGGATGCTGCGAAGTGGTCGTCTCGTCGCGGCTCAGACGCCTGTCTCCGCTGCAACGCGTCCAGACGCGACGGCCCGCCGAAGCGCTTCGAAGTCAGCCTCGGCGACATCGGCGTAGGCGGCCGACCATGTCGCCGTCGCCTCGGCGAACTCGTCGGACCGGCCGAGGTACCCCACGATCGCCGCCGACGCGGGCGACTGCCCATGCGCCCGAGCCAGGAGTGCCGCGCACAGCGCGCCATAGGAGCGGAACTGGTCAGCGTCGAGCTCGTCGAGTTCGATCGACCCCTTCATGTCGCGGAACTGCCGCCAGTAGTAGTCCACCCGATGGCGGTCCGCCGCATCCCCGGCCCAACCGCGCATCCATCCGACAAAAAGATCGGAGTTCGCCTGCAGGATCCGCTGAGCGGCGACGACGCGATGGCCTTCTATGAAGTCCATCTCCCCGTCTCGACCGGGGATGACCGCTCGCCTCCCTCCATACGTGGTCAAGACGGAGGGCGGAGCCTCTTTCACCTGCAGGAACAGCATGTCGCCGGTGGGCCCCTCGACAGCGAGCAGATAGCAGCGGGTGCCCACGCTGCCGACACCGACGACCCGCAGAGCGAAGTCGACGACGCGGTACTGCTCCAGCAGGAACGATATGTCCTCGCGCAGAGTCGCGCGGTACTGCGCGAAGAGGTCGGTGACCTCGCCCAGGGTGGCGTGGTCCACGTGACGCAGGACGGGAGGCTGGTCGACGATGCGGAGGCCGCCGTCGACCGAGAGCGTCGTCAGGCGCTGCAGAAGTCGCTCGGACGTGCGTGCGCGTGCTTTCTTCGCTGCTCTCCGGACCGTCCGCTCGCCTCTCTCCCCGAGGTGGCGGGCCACCGCCGACGTGTCGACCCGGGTGTAGTAGCGCTCCCGAGTGGAGAGGCTGCAGTAGTCCCGAAGCATCTTCCGATATGCGTCGGCTGCGGCGAAGGCCGCGTCGCGGCACGCATCCTCGCTCAATCCGATATCGCGCCCGCCGACGTGCACGCTCGCCGTGAGCCGACGCACGTCCCATTCCCACGGCGCGACGCCGCCCTCGTCGAAGTCGTTGAGGTCGAAGACGAGCGCACGTTCGGGTGAGGCGAAGAATCCGAAGTTGGAGATGTGCGCGTCGCCGCAGGAGACGACCTCGAGATCGGTGGTCGGCGCAGCGCGCAGGTCTGCCGCCATCACCGCTGCGGTGCCCCGGTAGAAGGAGAACGGCGATTGCAGCATCCTGCCCACCCGCACCGGCACGAGATCTTTCAGTCTCGACGCGTGCTGCTCCTCGAGAATGCCCAGCGGATCACGGTCGACGGGAAGGAGGAGTTCAGCCAAGCTTCGCCGGGGCAGGCGAGTTCGCACCTGACGCCCGACCCGCTCCGCGGATGATCCTCGCACGCCGTTGCCCATGCCGCAGGCTACCGCGTGCCGAGAGGAACCGGGGAGGAAGACCGCGGCGGCTGATCTGCCGTCCGAGCACGCCACGGATTCCGAGAAAACGAAGAAGGCCCGAGATCCGCGTGGTGACGCGGCTCTCGGGCCCTCTTCAGTGACAGCGGCTTGGTGGAGATGGGGGGAATCGAACCCCCGTCCATCACTGGGAAAGTGCGGTTTCTCCGGGCGCAGTCTGTGCAGACGTTCTGCTCGGCTCCGACCTTTGTCACAGACACCTAAGTCGACGAGCCCAGCCCCGGAAAAGTCCCGCGTGACGTCGAGGCGCCGTCACGCAGCTAGTCCCCTAAATGACGCCGGGATCCGTAGCGGGAACACCTACGGTCCGACGGACTATCGGGCTCGCTTATGCAGCGAGGGCGAAGTCAGTGCGCTTGGTTTCGGCACTTATTGTTTTGCAGAGATCGTTAACGAGATAACCCTGCATCCTCGGCCCGCTTCACGCAGAATCACAAGCGATGTCGAAACCGATCATCCCCGTGGTCCTCCGTCGGAGGGACCGCTGTCACACTGTGGAATTGCCAACCCGGCTGCCGAAGCACCCGAGCCCTACAGACTATAACGGTTCTCGCCTCGGCGCATTCCCGGACCCGCGGCCCAGCTCGCCCCTCGAGCCGTCGCCTACGATGTAAGGGTGCCCTCACCTTCTCGTCGATCCGCCGCTGCCCAGACCACCCTCCAGGTGATCGAGACGATCCGGCTCACGCCCGGACTCGTGCGGGTGGTGCTCGGAGGCGAGGAGCTGGTCGATTTCCCCGACCGCCCCGAGACCGACACCTACGCGAAACTCTTCTTCCCTCCGGCCGGCAGCGCCCTGCGCCCGCCGTACGACCTCGCGGCTCTGCGCGACGAGGTCGCATTCGACGAGCTGCCCACGGTCCGCACCTACACGATCCGCCGCGTCGACCGCGATCGTGGCGTGATGGAGATCGACTTCGTCGTGCACGGCGACACCGGCGTGGCAGGCCCCTGGGCGGCGAACGCGCAGCCCGGCGACGAGCTCACGATGTCTGCCCCCGGCGGGGGCTTCTCCCCCGACCCGGAGGTCGACAGCATCCTGCTCATCGGTGACGAATCGGCGATCCCCGCGATCTCCGCCGCCCTCGAGTCGCTGCACGATGATGCTCAGGTCACCGTGCTGCTCGAAGCCCGTTCCGCCGAGCACCGCGCCGATCTGCCCGACTCCCCCGCGAGCGTGACCTGGATCGACGAAGACCACGATGCCCCGGGTGCGCGCCTCGTCGACGCCGTGACCGCGCTGGAGTGGCCCGTCGGCCGCGTGCAGGTCTTCGCGCACGGCGAGCGAGGGGCCATGAAGGCTCTGCGTCCGATCTTCGTCGAGCGAGGCGTCGATCGATCCGACCTGTCACTCTCGGCGTACTGGGCCGCCGGCCGCACCGAAGACGCGTTCCAGGCCGAGAAGCGCCTGCCCGTCGGGCAGATCTTCCCCGCCTGACTCTCCGGCCCCCGCAGCGCGCGCCCGCTCAGGCAGAGCCCGTAGGCTCGGCGCATGAGCGAGGTCGTCATCACCGTCCGAGGCGAGCAGGAGCGCCGGGTCGCTCCCGAGCGGGCCGTCGTGCAGCTGTCCGTGAGAGCCGACGGGCCCGAACGCGGACCCGTGGTCGAGCGTGTGAACGCCGCCGCGGCGCCGATTCGCGATGGTCTCGATGCCCACCAGCGCTCCGGCGAGGTCGCCGAGTGGTCGAGCGGACGCGTCTCGGTCTGGTCGGAACGCCCCTGGAACAACGAGGGCCGACAGCTGCCGCCGGTGCACCACGCCTCCGTCGACATCTCGGCGTCGTTCGCCGACTTCACCGCACTGTCGTGGTGGCTCGGCGAGACCGCCGACGCCGACGAGGTTCAGGTCGCGTCGATCTCGTGGCAACTCACCCCCGGCACCCGCGCGATCGTCGAGCGCGACGTCGCCTCCGATGCCGTGCGCGTGGCTGTCACGCGCGCCGAGGCCTACGCCGACGCCATCGGGCTCGGCACGGTGGCGCCGATCGAGATCGCCGACGTGGGGCTTCTCGCCGGACAGACGGAGGCTGCAGCATCCGCTCCTCGCATGATGCGGATGGCCGCGTCGGATGCTGCGGGCCCGGCACTCGCGCTCCAGCCGGCCGACATCGTGGTCGGCGCGGCGGTGGAGGCGCGGTTCCGCGCGTCGTAGGGACTACTCGCCCGTGCGGTTGCGCGTGCGCATCGCACGCTCGGCCTCGCGCTTGTCTTCGCGCTCGCGGATCGTCTGACGCTTCTCGAACTCGCGCTTACCCTTGGCGACCGCGATCTCGACCTTGGCACGACCGTCGAGGAAATAGAGCTTCAGCGGCACCAGCGTGTAGCCGCCGGCCGAGATCGCGTGCGAGAGCTTCACGATCTCCTCCTTGTGCAGGAGGAGCTTGCGGATGCGCTTCGCGGAGTGGTTGGTCCAGTGCCCCTGCGAGTACTCGGGGATGTTGACGGCGTCGAGGAACGCCTCTCCCCCGTTGATGTAGGCGTAGCCGTCGCTGAGGTTCGCCCGACCCTGCCGAAGCGACTTCACCTCGGTGCCGGTGAGCACGAGGCCCGCCTCGTACGTCTTCTCGATGGCGTACTCGTGACGCGCGCGACGGTTGGTCGCGACGACCTTCTCGCCTTGTTCGCGGGGCATGGCAACCTCCTCCGGCTGTCGGGCTCATGCAAGCCCATCAGTCTACAAGGCCGACGCCGACCTCAGGTGCGCAGCCAGCGCCTGATGGCGAAGCCGGCCGACAGAGCCGACAGCACCACGCCCAGCGCGACGATCACAGGGATCACCACGCCGAGGTCGCCGGGGCCGACCCACGCGGTGATGAAGGCGACTCTGTCGCGCAGGTAGTCTTCGACCCCGAAGGTCACGATGCCCCACATCGTGACGCTCGCCAGCGCCGATCCGATGAGTGCGGCGAGCACGCCCTCCAGCACGAAGGGAGTCTGGATGAAGCGGTTGGATGCTCCGACGAGACGCATGATGCCGATCTCGCGCCTGCGGGCGAACGCCGAGAGGCGGATGGTCGTGGCGATGAGGAGGACGGCGGCGATGAGCATCAACGCAGCGATTCCGATCGCGACGTAGCTCGCGATCCGCAGAGCGTCGAAGAGCGGGTCGAGGTACTGCAGCTGGTCGGCGACGTCTTCCACGCCTTCGAGCCCACCGAAGGCCTCGGCGATCACATCCGACTGGCTCTGGTCGACGAGGTTGATCGAGAACGTCGCACCGACCTGGTCGGGGGTGAGCACGTCGGCGTATTCCGGCAGCTGCGCGATCGTGCGGTCGTACACCTGCTGATTGTTCTCGTAGGTGTAGTCGCGGATGAGCGGCGCGAGCGCACCGCCCTCGAGCGATGCGGTCACCGCGTCGATCTGCTCCTGCGTCGCCAGACCATCCGAACACGTGGCGGTATCGGAGACCGAGGAGCACATGTAGACCGCGACCTGGGCGCGATCCGCCCAGAACTCCTGCATCTTGCCGATCTGCATCTGCATGAGCATCGCGGCGCCGACGAAGGTCAGCGAGACGAAGGTCACCAACACGACGGAGATGACCATCGAGGCGTTGCGGCGAAGACCGGTGAAGGCCTCGCCGAGGATGAGTCCGATCCTCACGAGGTGGGCCCCACTTCATCGTCGCGACGGTTGCCGCTGAGGCCGAGGCGGTCGGCGAGTCCGAGTTCGTCTATCTCGCCGGAGCCCTCGGCCCGCTGGGTGTATGCCGGTTCCGGCGTCTGCTCGGCGATGACGGGAGCCATGGCTTCTTCGGCGGCCGGCGTGAGCCGCTCCGCGGCTTCCTCCAACGCGGCACCGGCGGCGGGGTTGACCTGAGCGACCTCTCGCTGCACCTCGAGCACCGCGGTCAGGGCCGCGACCGCCGCCGCACCCTTCTCGACCTGGGGGGCGAGGCGCGGAAGACCCGACGTGTCGCCGTAGCCGCCGTGACGCTCGTCGCGCACCATCTCGCCGTTCTGCAACTCGATCACGCGACGCTGCATCTGGTCGACGAAGCCGGCCTCGTGCGTGGCCATGACGACCGTGGTGCCGCCGGCGTTGATGCGCGCGAGCAACTGCATGATGTCGATCGAGGTCGCCGGGTCGAGGTTTCCTGTGGGCTCGTCGGCGAGCAGCACCTGCGGGCGGTTGACGAGAGCACGCGCGATGGCGACGCGCTGCTGCTCACCACCCGAGAGCTCGTGGGGCAGGCGCTTCTCCTTGCCGGCGAGACCGACGAGGGCGAGAGCCTCGGGCACGGCCTGCGAGATGAAGCCGCGCGAGGCGCCGGTCACCTGCAGGGTGAACGCGACGTTCTGGAAGACGGTCTTCGTCGGCAGCAGCCGGAAGTCCTGGAAGACCGCACCGACGTGCCGACGGAAGTAGGGCACCTTGCGGTTCGAGAGGGTGCGGAGGTCTCTACCGAGGACGACGACGCGCCCCTTGCTCGGCGTCTCTTCTCGCAGGATCAGACGCAGGCACGAGGATTTTCCCGAACCCGACTGACCGACGAGGAAGACGAACTCTCCGCGCTGCACCTCGAAGTCGACCTCGTTGAGGGCGGGCTTGGAGGTGCCGCGATACCGCTTGCTGACGTTCTCGAACCGGATCATGGCGCAAGAAGCCTAAGCGGCTCCCCCGTCGCATCCCGTCGTGACGCGCCCGCCGCGCAGCATCCGTTCGACGAAACCGCGTCTGGCCGACGAGACCGCGACATCAGGCCGTGGTCTCGCCACGCAGAACGGGTCTCGCGGTCAGTCGTCTTCGGTCTTGCGCTTGCGCCAGCGGATTCCCGCGGCGATCAGGCCGTCGAGGTCGCCGTCGAAGACGGATGCGGGGTTGCCGACCTCGTAGCCGGTGCGGAGGTCTTTGACGAGCTGCTGTCCGTAGAGGAAGTACGAGCGCATCTGGTCGCCCCAGCTCGCGGTGATCGTGCCGGCGAGCTCCTTCTTCTTCGCTGCCTCTTCCTCGCGCTGCAGCAGCATCAGGCGCGTCTGCAGAACGCGCATCGCGGCGGCGCGGTTCTGGATCTGCGACTTCTCGTTCTGCATCGACACGACGAGGCCGGTGGGGAGGTGGGTGATGCGCACAGCGGAGTCGGTCGTGTTGACCGACTGGCCACCAGGACCCGACGAGCGGAAGACGTCGACGCGGATGTCACCCTCGGGTACCTCGACCTCCTGCGCCTCTTCCATCACGGGGATGACCTCGACCGCGGCGAAGCTCGTCTGCCGCTTGTCGGCGGAGCCGAAGGGGCTGATGCGGGCGAGACGGTGCGTGCCGGCCTCGACACTCAGGGTTCCGAAGGCGTACGGCACGTCGACCTCGAAGGTGGCCGACTTGATGCCCGCGCCCTCGGCGTAGGAGGTGTCCATGACCTTCACGGGGTACTTGTGACGCTCGGCCCAGCGCAGGTACATGCGCAGCAGCATCTCGGCGAAATCGGTCGCGTCGTCGCCGCCGGCACCGGAACGGATCGTCACGACCGCGGAGCGCGGGTCGTACTCGCCGTCGAGGAGCGTCTGCACCTCGAGCGAGTTGATCACCTTCGTCAGGTCGGCGAGCTCCTTACGGGCCTCGGCCGCCGACTCCTCGTCCTCCGCCTCGAGGGCGAGCTCGACGAGCACCTCGAGGTCGTCGAGGCGCGCCTCCACGTCGGAGATGCGCTTGAGCTCCGACTGCCGGTGGCTCAGCGCGCTCGTCACCTTCTGCGCCTTGTCGACGTCGTCCCAGAGGTCGGGGGCGCCGGCCTCCTCGCTGAGGCGTGCGATGTCGGCGGTGAGCGCGTCGACGTCCACCACGGCGCGGATGTCGCCGAAGGTGGAGCGCAGCGCCTGGATATCGGCGGTCAGATCGAGTTCAAGCATGGCTCCCCAGCCTACCGTCCTCCGTGCGCCGGTATCCGGCGCCGGGCGGACCGGCCGGTGCCGCCGACGCCGGGCGTATGTTGGAGGCGACATGGCTGACGACTCCCCCCGCCGCATCCTCGTCCGCTTCGCCCCGATGATCTACGGCCCGACGCTGTTGTTCGCCATCGGCGAGGGCGCGGTCATCCCGCTCATCCCCATCATCGCGTCGCGTCTGGGCGCTGACATCGCCATCGCCGCGCTCGTCGCCTCCGCCCTCGTCGTCGGTCAGCTGTGCGGCAACATCCCTGCCGGCTGGGCGGTCGCCCGCTTCGGTGAGCGCATCACGATGGGGGTCGCCGGGGTGGTGGCCCTCGTTGCGACGATCTGTCTCGCTCTGGCCCCGACCCTGCTGCTGTTCGCCGCGGCCGTCTTCGTGATCGGGCTGTGCGCGGCCGCCTTCGGGCTCGCGCGTCATTCGTTCATGACGACGCGCGTGCCCCTGTCGTTCCGCGCGCGGGCGCTGTCGTTGCTCGGCGGCACGTTCCGCCTGGGCATGTTCGTCGGACCGTTCATCGCGGCGGTGCTCCTCACCGTCTTCGGCAGCGAGAGCGCGGCGATCTGGTTCTTCGGCGTCTGTCTGGTGGCGACGGTGCTGCTCGTGCTGCTGGGGCCCGATCCTGAACTGGCGCTGACGAAGAACGGGTCGGATGCTGCGGCACCCGAGCCGCGCGAAGACACCGGCGAGCCCGTGACCGGCTCGATCCCGCTCCCCGCCGCCGGGGCGCAGCGGGTAGGCGTGTTCCGCACCATGTGGCGGCACCGCGACGTGCTCGCGCGCCTGGGGCTCGCGGCGGCGTCGCTATCGGCCCTGCGGTCGGCGCGTCAGGTGATGCTGCCCCTGTGGGGTGTCTCGATCGGTCTCGACGCGCAGACCATCGCGCTCGTCGTCGGCATCTCGGGGGCGATCGACTTCGCGCTGTTCTACGCCAGCGGTCAGGTCATGGACAGGTTCGGCCGGCTGTGGGCGGCCCTGCCCGCGATGGTGCTCATGGGTGCGGGATTCTTCGCGCTCTCGATCACCCACGACCTGACGAACGCGAGCATGTGGTTCGCGATGTTCGCCGCGGTTCTCGGAGTCGGCAACGGGCTCTCCAGCGGCATCCTCCTGACCCTCGGCGCCGACGTGGCGCCCCCGACCGACCCGGCACCCTTCCTCGGGTCGTGGCGCACCCTGACCGACGCCGGGGGCGCGACGGCCCCGCTCCTGATCTCGGGGATCGCCGCCGTGCTGTCGTTGTCGTTCGCCGCCGGGGCGATGGGCGTCATCGGGCTGCTGGGTGCGCTCGGGTTCGTGCGCTGGGTGCCGCGGTTCGTGCCGCGGGCGAAGTAGGAACGACGCTCAGACGAGCGGAGGCTCGGGCGTGACCCGCGCGAGACGCCTCCGGCGGGCGACCGCCGCCAGGATCGCGATCACGATCGCGAGCATGACGATCGGCAGAAGCAGCACGGGGCTTCCGACTCCGGCAGAGCGGTCGAAGCCCGCATCCATCGAGCCCGTGAACGCCGAGACGGCCAGCAGGAAGACGTTGTTCGCGGTGTGGATCGCGATGCCGCTCTCGAGGCCGCCCGTGAGCTGGGCAAGGATCGACAGTCCGACGCCGAACAGGAAGTAGTAGGCGATCAGCCAGGGGTCGGCGGCGAAGTGCACGGCCGAGAAGATCGACGCGCTCACGGTCGTTCCCACGATGAGCGCCCAGCGCGGCGAGCGCAGCCACGAACCGGCCGCCCGCTGCACCACGCCACGGAACATGTACTCCTCGGCGGCCGCCTGCAGGGGTGTGGTGAGCACGATCACGGCGAGGAAGGCGAGGGCCGACGACGACATCTCGATGCGGTAGGCGGGGTCGAGCAGGTTGAGTGCGGCGAAGGCCAGATAGAACGGCGCGGCGATGGCCGTCGAGATCCACAGCCACCGCCACCGGAACCCCGGTCGCAGCGAGTGGAAGAAGCCCATCCGCACCCCGCTGACGAAGCGGTGGGCGATGATCGAGAGCGCCGCGGCCGCGACGATGCTGAGGTTCGTCGCGAGCAACACGACCGGGGTCATGACGATCAGGCCCGACATGAGGGCGTCGGCGTCCTGCGCGCCGATCATGAGGTCGACGATCGTCGCGACGAGGCCACCGATCGTGGTGAACAGCAGGATGCCGACGATCACGATGAGGATGCTGAGCAGGCCCTTCCACCACCGGGTGCGGGGTGTGCGGTAGCTCGACCCGAAGGGAAGACCCGGCAGCGGACTGCGCGGGTCGGGCATCGGCGCCCTCACCGCGACATAGCCTCCGGGCGCACCCGTCGGCCACGCCTGCGCGGGAGGGACGACGGGCGCAGAGATGTCATCGCGAGGTTCTTCGGCCATGCTTCGAGCGTAACGAGCACCTCGCTCGCGTCCGCGCGGCCGTTCGGTGCGCGCGGCTCGTTCAGGGGCAGCGCGGACACCGAAGACCCGCGCGATCGCCACCGAGCTACAGCAGCGCCGTGCGACTGGTCGCCGTCGCTCCCAGGGGCACGCCGTCGGGCACGAACAGCGACACGACGGGTGGGTGCCACACCCCCGTCACGGTCACCCGGGCCGAGACGCCGTCGGGGGTCGAGGCCTCGACCACCGTGAGGGCCTCGCTCATCGCGGCGACCACCTCCTCCGCCTGTGCGCGGACGTCGTCGTCGGTCAGCACGGCCATCGCTCGACCGTCGGTCACCGTGAGGGTGAATCCGTCGGCGCCGGCGAGCGCCGCAGCATCCGCCGCACTGTCCAGGCGCTTCTGCGCCAGATAGAGCGAAGTGGCGTTGGCGCAGACGAGCACGAGCGCCAGCGCGAGCAGTGCGTAGCCGAGCGTGAGCAGCAGCACGCTCCCGTCGTCGTCGAGGCGCCGCATCACGATGTCGCACCCCAGAACCGGGAGACCTTCTGCACCGCGACCGCCTCGACGGGGAGGCGCGCCAACCGGTCGAGACCGAGCACCGGCGGAGCCAGCGGCAGCGCCACGGCTGTCCGCACCGTCACCACCACGGTCGCGCCGGCGGACGGACACCCGGATGCTGCGCCCGGACAGTCGATCTCGATATCCACCGTGTCTGCATCGAGCCTGTATTCCTCGACAACCGTCGCCAGCACCTCCCGGGCGCGCACATCGGCGTCGGCGCCGTCGGTCGCCGTCGAGATCGTGCGGGCGATGTGCCGGGCTCCCGCCTCGGCCCCGAGCGACTGGTGCTGCACCATGCCGAGCGCGACCACCAGGTAAACGGTCGGGACCAGCAGGAGGAGGCCGACGAAGATGAACTCGATCGCCGCCGATCCCTCGTCGTCGTCACCCAGTGCTCGCCGGAACGCCTCACCCCAGCGACTCGCTCGGCGCATGAGCGGTCACCTCCAGTGCTCGCGGACTCCCCCACAGCCCGAGAAGGGGCAGCGTCGTGCGCACCGTGACGCGAACCGTCTCGCCCTGCTCGACCGCTGTCACGTCTTCGGCATACGACGTCGCCACCGCACGACCGATGAGATCGCGGGTGCGGGCCGCGCCGTCGGCGAGAGTCGTGTCAGCGAGCGCCGCGTGGAAAGCCCCCTCGACCGCGGCGTCGTGCACCACGTTCCGCACGTAGATGGCGAGGGCCAACTGCAGCACGGCGACCGTCAGAAGCGTCAGGAGGCCGCCGACCAGCACGAACTCGACGGGGCTCGCCCCCTCCTCGTCGTCGAGGGCCTGGCGGAGCCTACGCATCTCAGAGACCCGAGACGCGCGAGATCGCCTGCTCGAACAGCTGGGCCAGCGCAGGCCCGGCGAGCGCCCAGATCACCACCACGAGCCCCGCGGTCATGAGCGTGATCAGCACCCACCCGGGCACGTCTCCTGCCTCGTCGTCGAGGGCGTCTCCCCAGGCGGTGCGCAGTCTGCGCGCGAGCACCTTCGCAGCATCCATGTCGTTCTCCTTCCGAGCGTGGGCGATCAGCCGATTCCGAGCCGCAACATGAAGATCCCCGGGAACACTGCGAACAGCACGCTCAGCGGGAGGATCAGGAAGACCAGCGGCACGAGCATGAGAATCTCCTTCCGACCCGCCTGCTCGATGAGCGTGCGCTTGGCGTCTTCGCGCGCATCGAAGGCCTGGGCTTGCAGCACGGCGGCGAGAGGGGCGCCGCGGTCGAGCGCGGCCACGATGTGGTCGATCGATCGCGAGACGGCCGGGATGCGGATGCGGCGACTGAGCGCCGTGAGCGCTTCGGGCAGGGGCGATCCCGTCCCGACGTCGAGCACCGTGCGGCGGAACTCCGGGGTCAGCTCCCCCGAGCCGATCTCCCCCACCCGCCGGAGCGAGTCGAGGATCCCCTCGCCCGCCGCGAGGCACAGGGCGAGGAAGTCGAGCACCGTGGGGAGCTCTTCCTCGATCCGCCGCACGCGAGCCCGAGCCGCGCCCGTGAGGCGAGCGTCGCACGCCATCGCGGTGGTCACGGCAGCCGCGACGGGCACGAGACCCGCAGGGGGCGTGAGCGTGCCCGCCACGGCCAGGAGCACGACGACGCCCCCACCCGCGCCGAGTCCGGCGAGCGACCACACCATCTGACGTGCGCGGAACCCCGCAGCATCCGTCACCCGGCCGGCCTGGTCGATGCGGTGCTGCACGGCCTCCGCCCCACCGAGCATGCGGCCGAGTCGGGTGAGCGCGTCATCCCACGCCCCTCGCAGTCCTGCGGTCGGAGGCTGGGCCGGGCCGAGACCGCGCGGGTCGACGACGTCGCGGATGTAGGGAGCGATACGGCGAGAAAGGCTCGGCGCGCTCACGCGCGGGGCGAGTGAGACGAGGAGGCACACCCCCACCCCGAACGCACCTCCGAGCAGCACCGCGAGGGCCGTCTCTGTGAGCAGCCCGGGGCTCATCCGAACCACCGCCGAGGTTCCGGGAGCCGACCGATGCGCAGCATCACGCGGAACGCCACCACCGACACGACCGCTCCGGCCAGGATGAGCCCGACCCCTTCGCCACTGGCATAGGCGCGAGACCCCTCGGGGCGCAGCGCCAACAGCACGAGGATCACCCAGGGCGCGACGACCCCGAGCACGGCCGCCCCGCGGATCCACGACTGCTTCGCCTCGACCTCGCCGCGGAGAGCCGCATCGGCGCGCACCGAACCGGCGAGCGCACGCAGCACCACCGTCAGCTCGGTGCCGCCGACCTGACGCGCCATCCGCAGGGTCTCGATGATGCGGTCGGCGACCGGATCGGACAGCGCCGTCTTCAGGCGCGTTGCGCTGGAGTCGAAGTGGCCGGATGCTGCCATGTCGCTACCGAATGCGGCGAACGCGGGCCGAAGCGGGGGCGGGGCGGACACCGCCAGGCTGGCCACGGCGTCGGGCAACGACATTCCGGCCCTCACCGATGCGATGAGCAGATCACACACGTCGGGCCAGAGCGCGCGGCGAGTGCGCAGCAGTCGTGTGCGCCGGGCGCGCAGCCACATCAGCGGAGCGACGGCAGCGGCAGCGCCCGCGATGACGCTGAGTGCGGGCACGGCCGTCACCAGCCACACGATGGCCGCCGCGACCAGAGCGAAGACCGTGCCCAGCACGACGACCACGCGCGGTCGCACCGACGCGAACCCCGCCGACTCGAGCAGCCGCAGGAGCGCGCCGTCCGGCTCCGGGGCCGACGGTGCCTGCCCGCTCGGCCATAGCCAGGGCGACGCGACCAGCAGCATCCCGCCGGCCAGGAGCGCCCCCAGCACGAGCGTCACGATCGACCCGCCCTGTACAGCGACCGCACCTCGGCGGCGTCGCCCACCAGCCGCCCGGTCGGCGTGACGATCTCGAGCACCCGACGCCGGCCGCGCGCATCGCGGCCGCAGTGCGCGACGAGATGCACCGACCGGGCGACGGCCGAGAGCACGAACTGCGCGTCGATGTTGCGTCCGGCCAGGAGCGGCAGGGCGGCGAGCTTCGCCAGGGCCTCCGCCGCGGAGTTCGCGTGGATCGTGGCCGCCCCCGGCACACCCGTGTTGAGGGCGAGCAGCAGATCGAGCGCCTCGGCATCTCTCACCTCGCCGACCACGACCCGGTCGGGGCGCATGCGCAGCGCCTCTTTCACCAGGCGCCGCAGCGTCACTTCTCCCCCGCCCTCGAGACTCGGCTGGCGCCCCTGCAAGGCGACGAGGTCGGGCGCATCGATGGCGAGCTCGAACGTCTCCTCGACCGTCACGATGCGCTGCGACCGGGCGGAGGCAGCAACGAGCGCTGCGAGGAGCGTCGTCTTCCCCGCGTGGGTCGGCCCCGACACGAGGATGCTGCGCCCCTGCCGCATCGCATCGACGAGCAGGTCGGCGGCCTCCGGAGCGAGCGACCCCGTCTCGACCAGACGCCCCACATCGCGGAAGGCCGGGAGGAACTTGCGGATATTGACGGCCCAGTGCCGCCGCGTGATGTCGGGGATCACGACGTGGAGCCGCGACCCGTCGGGGAGCGACGCGTCGACGAAAGGTTGGCTGAGGTCGACGCGGCGACCGCTCGTGTGCAGCATCCGTTCGACCAGGTCTCTCACCGCGCTGTCGGTGAGGGAGACCGGCACCCGCTCGGCCACGCCGCCGCGCGCGACGAAGACCCGGTCGGGCGCGTTGAGCCACACCTCCTCGACGGTCGGGTCGTCGAGGTACGCCTGCAGCGGCCCGTACCCGGTGAGCTGGGCGAGCACCTCTCGCACGCACGCACCCTCGTCGTCGAGAGGCGGGATGCCCCTGGCGAGTGCGAAGTCGTTGTGCCGTCGCACCTCGGACCGGATCACCCGCTCCGCGTACCCCGGATCACGGGCCGGATCGCTCTCGTCGGCGCGCAGTCGCTCGCGCACACGCTCGACGACAGCTGCTGTCGCGGTGCCGGAAGAGATGGCGAGGCTCACGCCCAGCATCCTGGCAACGATGCGGCCCAGGCTGACGGCGGTTCTCCACAGCACGCAGACATCTCGTCAGAACGGACGAAAGTCATCCACAGTCGGCATCCGGCCCGAGAACCGAGCACGCGACAGGGCTACTGTTCGCGCGGGCCACTCGCAGACGGCTCGAGGTCACCCCATCACGATGACCGCGCGCCCGGTGATCTCGCCGCGTGCGAGCGCCTGATACGCCTGGTCGACGTCGGCGAGCGCATAGCGCCGCGTCACGAGACGATCGGCATCGAAACCGCCGTTCGCGGCGAGGTCGACGACGGCGGGAAGGTCTTCTCGGGTGCGGGCGCCGAACGAACCCGTGATCGTGTATCCGCGGCGCACCAGCGGTGTGATCTCGACCTCGGCGGAGGCGTTGCCCGCGGCGATCCCGATCGCGACCATCCGTCCGCCGTCGGCCAGCAGGGAGACGGCCTGACGGAAGGTCTCGGGGCGGCCAAGGGCCTCGAAGGCGATGTCGACCCCGCGGCCGTCGGTGATCTCGCGCACCGCGGCCGCGACGTCGTTCTCGCGGGAGTTGACCGCGTGCGTGGCCCCCAGCGCGAGTGCGGCGTCGAGCTTGTCGTCCGCGACGTCGATCGCGATGACGGGGTAGGCCCCCGAGGCGGCTGCGACCTGGATCACCCCGCTGCCGATGCCCCCGACGGCCACCACGGCCACCGACTGACCCTCGATCAGCGCGCCGGCCCGGCGCACGGCGCCGTAGGCGGTGAACGCCGCACACCCGAGCACCGACGAGGTCACCGGATCGAGGCTCTCGGGCAGCGGCGCAAGAGCCGACAGCGGCACGACCGAGTACTCGGCCAGGCCGCCCATCGAGTACATCGCCAGGAACGACCCGTCATCGAGGCTCAGCCGGCTCTCGCCGTCGTAGAGCGTTCCGCGCAGGCGGTTCTGGGCGAAGAAGTTCTCGCACATGTCGTCGCGACCCTGCAGGCAGTACCGGCACTCGGTGCACGGCATGATGAACGCGCCCACGACGGTGTCGCCTTGCGACAGCCCGCGCGTGTCGGTCGTGCCCTCGCCCAGCGACACGATGGTTCCCGTGATCTCATGGCCGAGCACCGCGGGACGGGGGAACGCGACCTCACCCTTCATGACGTGGAGATCGGTGTGGCAGACACCGCACGCGATGATCTTCACGAGAGCCTCACCCGCACGCGCGACCGGAACGGGAATGTCCATCACTTCCAGTGCCGCCGCGTCATCGCGCAGCACCGCCGCCCGCATCATCCGTTTCGTATCGGCCATGGTTCGCATCTCCTCATCGAGAACTGTCTGACCACCAGTGTCTCAGGCTGCCTGAAAAAAGGCCCGGGGCCGTCTGCGCGTGGCGGCGCCTGACGAAGATTCCGGCGTCTCGCGCCGGCGCCGTTGGCCGTGAATTCACCCGCCATATCTGCGCACCCGCCTCATTTAGACTGATCGCACCCGCGGGAGTGGTGAAATCGGTAGACACGCAGGATTTAGGTTCCTGTGCCTTCGGGCGTGGGGGTTCAAGTCCCCCCTTCCGCACAACGGCCCCAGCGGCCAACCCACCTATCGGCCCTACACCTCCGAGGCACCCGTGATCCAGCATTCCGCGCTCATCCCCTGGCTCGATCCGGCTGCGATCATCGACGCCGCGGGGCCCTGGGCCCTGCTCGTGGTGTGCCTCATCATCTTCGCCGAGACCGGCCTGCTGATCGGGTTCCTGCTCCCCGGCGACACTCTGCTCGTTCTCGCCGGTCTTCTGTCGAACCCGACGACCCATCCCCCGCACGGCGTCTTCGGGGTGAACGTCTGGATCGTCGGCCTCCTCATCGGATTGTCGGCGTTCGTCGGAGGGGAAGTCGGCTACCTCATCGGTCATAAGGCGGGGCCGGCGATCTTCGAGCGCAAAGATTCCGGCATCTTCAGCCGGAAGAACGTCGAACGCACCAACGAGTTCTTCGAGCGTTTCGGCGCGGCCACGGTGATCCTGGCTCGCTTCGTGCCGATCGTCCGCACGTTCGCACCGATCGCCGCGGGCGTCGGTCACATGAACAAGTGGAAGTACACCCTCTACAACTTCATCGGGGCCGTGATCTGGGGTTTCGGCCTCACGATCTTCGGCTTCCTCATCAGCTTGATCCCGGGCGTGGGTGAGTTCGTCGCCGAGTACATCGACGTGTTCCTGCTGATCGCGGTCGCCGGCACGGCGCTGTTCATCGCCTTCAACTTCCTGCGCGAGCGCGCTCAGGCGAAGAAGGCGGAGCGCGCGGGCGACGCGGTGACCGACCGCGCCGAGGCGCAGGAACTCGCCCTCGACGAGGACGTCGTCGAGCACGGCCGGCACACCCCCACCGACGGCGACGCGCCGAAGGCCTGACGCCGCAGCATCCGCGCCCTTAGGAAGCCTTCTTCTTCGCCGCGGTCTTCTTCGCGGCCGGCTTCTTCTCCGGCGACTTCTTCTCGTCGCTCGACCCGCCGCGCGCGGCCCGGCTGCGCTCGACGCTCGCACGCAGGGCCTCCATGAGGTCGATGACCTCTCCCCCGTCGGATGCTTCTTCCTGCTCGCCGAACGTCGCCGCGGTGTCGAGCGCGTCGCCCTGCTCGAGCTTCGCGTCGATCAGCGTGCGCAACTCGGCCTGGTAGTCGTCGGTGAACTCCTCCGGGTCGAAGTCCTTCGCGAAGCTCTCCACCAGCGATGCCGACATCTCGAGCTCTTTCGCCGAGATCCGCACCGATTCGTCGAGGGACGAGAACGAC
Source organism: Microbacterium sp. AG1240 (assembly GCF_003635115.1). GTDB lineage: Bacteria > Actinomycetota > Actinomycetes > Actinomycetales > Microbacteriaceae > Microbacterium. Next base: position 1,215,301 of record NZ_RBXJ01000001.1, on the reverse strand, counting down.
GCCTCACGCACCTCATCGGCCCACAGCAGCGTCTGCAGCACCAGCACGTCGCCGCGCACACGAAGCGCGGCCAGACGCGTCTTCTGGCGGAGGGAGAAGCGCACGATCGCCGTGCGCTCGGTCTGCTCGAGGGTCTTGCGCAGGAGCACATAGGCCTTGGGCGAGGTGGAGTCGGGCTCGAGGTAGTAGGCCTTGTCGAGGATGAGCGGGTCGACCTGCTCGCTCGGCACGAACTCCACCACGTCGATCTCGCGGCTCTTCTCCGACGGCAGCGCGTCGAAGTCGTCCTTCGTGAGCACCACCGTCTGCTCGCCATCGTCGTACGCCTTGTCGATGTCGGCGAACGGCACCACCTCGCCGTCGATCTCGCAGATGCGCTGGTAGCGGATGCGCCCGCCGTCTTTGTTGTGCACCTGGTGCAGCGAGACGTCGTGGTCCTCGGTGGCCGAGTAGACCTTCACCGGCACGTTCACCAGCCCGAACGTCAACGCGCCCTTCCAAATCGCCCTCATGGTCCCAGTGAACAGCAGTCACACCCGTCACGGCTATCCCCTTGCGTCGCCCGTCGGCCCGCGCCTTCAAACTGGGCGGGTGCGCGCCGTCGCTCTGCACGAACTCAGGATGAGAACCCGGCACGGCCCGGGGCGGCCCGGATTTCCGGCGTCCGACCCGCGGGCCTCTCGTCTCATCCTGAGTACGGACGAAAAGGGGCGACGCATCGTGGGCCGCGAGGGGCGGATGCTGCGGCGGGGCTACCGTGGACGCATGGCGGGCGGCGAGCAGACGGTGCGGATCGACGGCCGCCGCCTGCGCATCACCAACCTCGACAAGGTGCTCTACCCCGAGACGGGCACCACCAAGGGCGAGGTGATCGACTACTACAGCCGCATCGCACCGTTCCTCATCCCCCACGTCGCCGGCCGCCCCGTCACGCGCAAGCGGTGGCCCGACGGCGTGGGCACCGACGAGCACCCGGGGATGTCGTTCTTCGCGAAAGACCTCGAGGCCGGGACACCGTCGTGGGTCGCGCGGCGCGCGATCGATCACTCCACCGGCGCCAAGGACTATCCGCTCGTCACGGAGCGCGCCACCCTCGTCTACCTCGCCCAGGTCGCCAGCCTCGAGCTTCACGTGCCGCAGTGGCGGTTCGCGCCGGACGGCGACAGGGGGCCGGCCGACCGGCTCGTGCTCGACCTCGACCCCGGACCCGGTACCGGGCTCGCCGAGTGCGCCGAGGTCGCCCGGTGGGCGAAGGCCATCCTCGGCGGCATGGGGCTCGAGGCTCTTCCGGTGACGAGCGGCAGCAAAGGGATCCATCTCTACGCACCGCTCCCGGGCGATCAGTCCAGCGATGCGATCACGGCGCTGGCGAAAGAACTCGCCCGCGCGATCGAGGCCGACCATCCCGAGCTCGTCGTCAGCCAGATGGCGAAAGCGGTGCGACCCGGCAAGGTCTTCATCGACTGGAGCCAGAACAACGGCGCGAAGACCACGATCGCCCCCTACTCGCTGCGAGGTCGCACGCATCCGACGGTCGCCGCGCCCCGCACGTGGGAGGAGCTCGACGATCCCGCCCTGCGCCACCTGCAGTTCGACGAGGTGCTGGCCCGCGTGGCGGATGCCGGCGATCCGATGGCCGACCTCGGCTTCCGCGCGGGGGCCCGGCATGCCGACACCGGTCCTCTGTCGGAGTACATCTCCATGCGCGCCGCCGGCAAGACGCCCGAACCGGTGCCGTCGAATCCGCTCGGCGCCGCAGCATCCGAGGGCCTTCCCGTCTTCGTCATCCAGGAGCATCACGCCACGCGCCTGCACTGGGATCTTCGGCTCGAGCGCGACGGCGTTCTCGCCAGCTGGGCGGTGCCGAAGGGCGTGCCCCCGAGCGCGAGCCGCAACAATCTGGCGGTGCAGACCGAGGACCACCCGATGGAGTACGCCGCCTTCTCGGGCTCGATCCCGGCGGGCGAGTACGGCGCGGGCACGATGACCATCTGGGACGAAGGCCGCTACGAGCTCGAGAAGTGGCGCGACGACGAGATCATCTTCACCCTCGAGGGCCGAGCGGGCGGTCCTCTGGGCCGCGTGCGCCTCGCCCTCATCCGCACCGACGGCACGGGGGCCAAATCGACGTGGTTGCTGCATCGGATGAAGACGGATGCGGCGGGCCGCCCTCAGCCCGAAGGCCAACCCGTCGTGCCCGTCGATGAGACCGACGACGACGAGCGACCCCACGATCACGGGCCGGTGACACAGACGACTCCCCCGGCCTCGGACCTTGCCCCGATGATCGCGACCTCGGCGACCCGCGGCCTCGCCCGCGATGCGGCGCGGCGCTGGGCCATCGACGGGCACCCCTGGGTGGAGATGAAATGGGACGGCGTGCGCGCCATCGGTCTGTGGGACGGCTCGCGTCTGCGGCTGCGCGCCCGCAGTGGCGCAGACATCACCGCGAAGTATCCCGAGCTCAGCACCTCCGACCTGGGACTCGGACCCGATCCCGCGGTGATCGACGGCGAGATCGTCGCCCTCGACGAGAAGGGCCGTCCCAGCTTCCCGCTCCTCCAGGCCCGCATGAATCTGCAGAAAACCCGCGAGATCGCCCGGGAAGCACCGCGCACCCCGGTGAAGCTCTACCTGTTCGACGTGCTGTCGTTCCGCGGCGAAGACACCGCCGGATCGCCCCTCGCCGAGCGCCGCCGCATCCTGGAGTCCCTGGCCGAGGGTGCCCGCGACCCGGTGGTGCTTCCCCCCGTCTTCGACGACCTCGACGCGGCCCTCGAGACGAGCGAGCTGTTCGGTCTCGAGGGCGTGATGCTGAAAGATCCGCGATCGCGGTACCGCCGTGGAGTGCGGTCGGAAGAGTGGCTCAAGGTCAAGCTCACCCGCACGCAGGAGGTCGTGATCGGCGGCATCCGACCGGGTAAGGGCGGGCGCTCGGGATCGATCGGATCGTTGCTCGTCGGGGTCCCTGCACCCGGCGGACTCGCCTACGCGGGCCGGGTCGGCTCGGGCTTCAGCGAATCGACGATCGCCCGCCTCGAAGAGGTGCTGCAACCGTTGCGCACGACCGCGGTGCCGTTCGTCGACGTGCCGGCCGCCGATGCCTCCGACGCCCTGTGGGTGCGACCCGAACTCGTCGGCGAGGTGGAGTTCGCGGAGTTCACCCCGGGGGGCATCCTGCGTCAGGCGCGATGGCGGGGCCTGCGGCCCGATAAGCGGCCCGACGAGGTCGTTCGCGAATCCTGACGTCAGGCGTGGCGGGCGTCGTCGTGCTCGACGTGCCCGGCGGGTTCGAGCTGGAAGGTCGAGTGCTCGACGTCGAAGTGCGTCGCGAGGCACCCCTGCAGCTCGTGCAGGATGCCGCCGGCGCGGCCGCCTCGGAAGTCGTCGTCATCGACCACGACGTGGGCGCTCATCACCGGGGCTCCTCGGGTGAGCTGCCACACGTGCACGTCGTGCACGTCGACGACCCCCGGGGTCGAAAGGATGTGCTCGCGGATGTCGCTGACCTGCATCCCCTTCGGCGTCCCCTCGCTCAGCACCGACGCGACCTCGCGCAGCAGTCCGATGGCGCGCGGCACGATCATGGCCGCGATGAGAAGAGACGCGACGGCGTCGGCCTGCATCCACCCGGTGAAGAGGATCACGACCGCGGCGATGATGACCGCTGCCGAACCGAGCAGATCGCCCAGCACCTCGAGGTAGGCGCCGCGTACGTTGATGCTGCGCTTCTGCGCCGCGCTCAGCAGCCACATCGCGACCGCGTTGGCGAGGAGGCCGATGACGGCGACGACGAGCATGAGACCGCCCGTCACCTCGGCGTCGGCGGGTTCGAGGAGGCGCCGCACGCCCTCCACCGCGACCCAGACCGCCAGCACGATGAGGATCACTCCGTTGACGAGGGCTCCGGCCACCTCGGCGCGCTGGTAGCCGAAGGTGCGTCGGTCGTTGGCCGGGCGCGCGGCCACGGCGCTGGCGATCAGCGCGATGACGAGGGCCGCAGCATCCGTGAACATGTGCACGGCGTCGGCGAGCAGCGCGAGCGAGCCCGACAGGACGGCGCCGACGATCTGCACGACCATGACGATCGCGGTGATCGACAGCGACAGCGCAAGCAGACGCCGATTGCTGGCGCCTCGGAGGCCGCCGCTCGGGCTCGCGTGATCGTGCATGCTCCCAGGCTAGAGCCGGCGCGCCCCCGCCAGGCGGACTTACGCGCTGTCGGGAACGATGACGATTCTCAGTCCGGCACGACCCCCGCGGCGGCCTGGGCGTGGTGCTGGCCGCCGGTCTCGGGGAGGCTGATGCCCGCGTGGCCTCGGCGGGCCTGGATGCGTCGCTCGGCGTGCAGCGCCGGATAGGTGCCGAGCAGCACCACCATCGGCGTGAGAAGACGCACGTCGTGAATACCGTGCAGTCGGTACGTGCGCTCGAACCGCTCGACGTAGAAGCGGAAGTCGCGCGGGCTGTCGTCGAGGCGACGGGCCGACATGCCGGCGACCATGGCCGAGACGTATCCGACCTTGAAGCCGTTCTTCACGAGGTGCACCGAGAGGTCGAGGTCTTCGTGCATGAGGTCGTCGCGGTCGGCGCAGACGTCGTCGCGAACCCCCAGCCATGCTCTCTTGGTCAGCGCCATGTTGCTGCCGAAGAGGAAGACGTACTCGCCGGCGAGCTTCACCTGCAGGCGGCGGAACGCGTCGTCGGCCTGGTGTCCGAACCCGCGCAGCGGCATGTCGTAATACTCGACCGAGCCGGAGGCTGCGTCGAAGTCGCCGGTGGCGAAGGCGCCCTTCACCTGCTCCACCCAGTCGGCGGCGAGGGCGGAGTCGGCGTCGATGCGTCCGATCACGTCACCGGTGGCGGCATCGAACCCGGCGTTGCGCGTGGGGGTGATGCCCTGCTCGGCGTCCTGGCGCACGAGCCGGATGTTCGCCTCGGGGAAGGCGACGCTCATCGCCTCGACGATCTCGGCGGTGCGGTCGGTCGAGCGGTTGTCGACGACGACGATCTCCTCGGCCGCAACCGTCTGCTCGATCGCGGCGAGCAGACAGTGCCGGATCGTCTCCTCCTCGTTGTAGGCGGGGATGACGATCGAGACGGTGGGTGTCGCAGCCATTCTCAGACCGTAGCGGAAACGCTCCGGTGCGGCACTGGCCCGCCGAGACGACAGCCTTTCGCCGAGGCGACATCCCTTTCACGCCGGGATGATGTCGACTCGGCGAGACGACGTCGACTCGACACCGGTATCAGAGCGCAGCGAGCAGGGGCGCCAGCGCGTCGAACGCGCGCGCACGGTGCGAGGCCGCGTTCTTCTCGGCCGCACTCCATTCGCCGACCGTGCGCTCCGCCGCGGGGTCTTGACCGTCGGGCACGAAGATCGGGTCGTACCCAAACCCGCCGTCTCCGGATGCTTCGGACGCCAGCCGTCCCGGCCACACGCCCTCCACGACGTGCTCGGGGCCGTCGGGCACGACGAGCGCGATCGTGGAGACGAACTGCGCGGTGCGGTGCGGGTCGGCGACGTCGGAGAGCTGGTCGAGCAGCAGGCGCAGGTTCGCCCCGGCGTCTTTCGCGTGCCCCGCCCAGTACGCCGAGAACACGCCGGGCGAACCGCCCAGCACATCGACGCACACCCCCGAATCGTCGGCGAGGGCCGGGAGACCGGTGTGCGCTGCGGCCGCACGAGCCTTGATGAGCGCATTGGCGGCGAAGGTGACGCCGTCCTCGACGGGCTCGGGGCCGTCGTACCCCACGACCTCGAGGTCGGGACGCACCCGTGCCACGATCCCGGCGAACTCCTCCACCTTGTGCGGATTGTGCGTCGCGAGCACGACCCGGCGCACCGCCTCCTCAGCCCTCAAGGGACGCCTCCAGCGCGGCCGTCTGGATGTCGCGCAGGTCGCCGCATCCGTTGACTCCCAGCTCGAGCAGGCGGTCGAGCTCGGCCTTGTCGAACGGCGCACCCTCGGCCGTTCCCTGCACCTCGACGAAGAGACCCCGGCCGGTGACGACGACGTTCATGTCGGTCTCGGCGCGCACGTCCTCGACGTAGGCGAGGTCGAGCATGGGCGTCTGGTCGACGATGCCCACCGAGATGGCCGAGACGGAGTCGAACAACACCTCGGAGCGCTGCGCGATGAACTTCTTGCGGCGTCCCCACTCGATCGCGTCGGCCAGGGCGACGTAGGCCCCCGTGATCGCGGCGGTGCGGGTGCCGCCGTCGGCCTGCAGCACATCGCAGTCGATGACGATCGTGTTCTCGCCGAGCGCCTTGGTGTCGACGACGGCACGGAGCGCCCGGCCGATCAGACGGGAGATCTCGTGCGTGCGCCCGCCGACCTTGCCCTTGATGCTCTCGCGGTCGTTGCGAGAGTTGGTCGCGCGCGGCAGCATCGCGTACTCGGCCGTCACCCAGCCCTTGCCCTTGCCGGTGAGCCAACGCGGTACGCCGTTCGTGAACGACGCCGTGCACAGCACGCGCGTGTTGCCGAAACTGATCAGCGCGGAGCCCTCGGCGTGGGCCGACCAGCCGCGCTCGATCGTGACCGGACGGAGCTGGTCGAGCGCGCGCCCGTCGGCGCGGGTGATGTCGGTCATGCGGTTCTCCTCGGGATAGGAATGTGCCACTTTCTGCACACGGTCGGTGGATGCGGCGACTCAGCGTCGCGGCAGGTGGCCGGTCGACGACGTCGATGGTGAAAGGGGGGCGCGGGACGCGATGACCGGGATCGTTCCGGTCTGCACGAGCTGCACCTCGGTGACCTCGCGTCCCATCAAGCGATGGGCGAGGTCGAGGAACTCGTCGGCCGATGCGCCGGTGGCTTCGTACACATGGGTGGGTATCGAGTCAGGACCGGCGAGCAGATCGCGGCTCACCAGCTGGCGGTACACGTCCTTCGCCGTCTCGGTATCGCTCGAGACCAGGCTCACGTCGGGCCCCATCACGTAGGAGATCGCACCCTCGAGGAACGGATAGTGCGTGCAGCCGAGAACGAGGGTGTCGACCCCGGCGTGGCGCAGCGGCGCGAGGTACTCCTCCGCCGTGGCGAGCACCTCCGGCGACTGGGTCACCCCCGCCTCGACGAACTCCACGAACCGGGGGCACGCCTCGGCGAAGACCGTCAGGCGCTCGTTCACCTCGAGCATGTCCTGGTACGCGCCCGACCCGATCGTGCCGGCGGTGCCGATCACGCCGATGCGGCCGTTGCGGGTCGTGGACATCGCGGTGCGCACGGCCGGTCCGATGACCTCGACCACCGGAACGTCGTACCGTTCACGGGCGTCACGGAGCATGGCCGCCGAAGCGGTGTTGCACGCGATCACGAGCATCTTCACGCCCTGCTCGACCAGCGTGTCGAGCACCTCGAGCGAATAGCGCCGCACGTCGGCGATGGGCTTCGGCCCGTAGGGCGAGCGCGCCGTGTCGCCGATGTAGCGGATCGACTCGCGCGGAAGCTGCGCAGAGATCGCCCGGGCGACGGTGAGACCCCCCACTCCGGAGTCGAAGATCCCGATCGGTGCGTCGTCCACGGGACCCCAGCCTACCCGCCGACTCCTGCGGCCCGCCGGCGCGCGGGTATGGTGGCCGGATGAGCGCTCGTACGGCCCTGCACACCGACCGCTACGAGCTCACGATGCTCGACGCCGCTCTGCGCGACGGCACCGCCGATCGGCGGTGCGTCTTCGAGGTCTTCGCGCGCCGGCTACCCGGGGGGCGCCGCTTCGGCGTCGTCGCCGGAACGGGACGCCTGCTGTCGTTGCTGCGCGACTTCCGCTTCGGCGACGAGGAGCTGCGCTTCCTGCGCGACGAGAGGGTCGTGGACCCGACGACCCTCGACTACCTCGCCGACTATCGGTTCACCGGCACCATCAGCGGCTACCGCGAGGGCGATCTGTACTTCCCCGGTTCGCCCATCCTCGAGATCGAGGGCACCTTCGCGGAGGCCGTGCTGCTGGAGACCCTCGCGCTGTCGGTGCTGAACCACGATTCGGCGGTCGCCACCGCCGCCGCACGCATGAGCATCGCCGCCGGCGACCGCCCGCTCGCCGAGATGGGCTCGCGGCGCGCGGGCGAGCAGTCGGCCCTGGCAGCGGGTCGGGCGGCCTATATCGCCGGGTTCGGGGCGACCAGCAATCTCGCGGCGGGTCTTCGATGGGGAATCCCGACGATGGGCACGGCAGCGCACTCCTGGACCCTGCTGCACGACACCGAGGAAGAGGCGTTCCGCTCTCAGGTCGCCGCTCTCGGCGCAGGCACCACTCTGCTGGTCGACACCTACGACATCCCCACCGGCGTCGAGACCGCCGTTCGCGTGGCCGGCACCGACCTGGGCGGCGTACGCATCGACTCGGGAGACCTCCCCACGGTGGCGGCGCAGGTGCGCGAGCTCCTCGACGATCTGGGAGCGACGCGAACGCGCATCACCGTGACCAGCGATCTCGACGAGTTCGCCATCGCCGCTCTCGCGGCCTCCCCTGTCGACGCCTACGGGGTGGGGACGTCGGTGGTGACCGGCTCGGGAACCCCCACGGCCGGCATGGTCTACAAGCTCGTCGCGCGGCAGGGCTCCGACGGCGGGTGGGTCTCGGTGGCGAAGCGCTCGACCGACAAGTCGAGCGCGGGCGGCCGCAAAGCCGCGTTCCGCACCCTCGACGACGGTGTCGCGACGAGCGAGCTGATCGTGGTCTCCGACGGGTTCGAGAAGATCGCGGATGCTGCGTCGCATCCGTCCGCGCGTGCGCTGCACGTGCCCCTGGTGGTCGGCGGGGAGATCGACGAGGCGGCGGAGGGTCCGTCCGGAGTGGCCGCCGCCCGCGCACACCACCTGCGCGTGCGGGAGGAGCTGCCGGTGCGCGGCCTGGCGCTCAGCCGTTCCGAGCCGGCGATCCCGACCGTCTTCGCCGAGGCCGACTGACGCTACTTCGTCAGGTTCTCGTAGATCTCTTTGCAGGTCGGGCAGACGGGGAATTTCTCGGGATCGCGCCCGGGGGTCCACTTCTTGCCGCAGAGCGCACGCACCGGCTTGCCGCTGATCGCCGACTCGAGGATCTTGTCCTTCTTGACGTAGTGCGAGAACCGCTCATGATCTCCGGGCTCGATGCTCTCCTCGCGGATGAGCTCTTCGAGTTCACGGTCGAGGGTCGCCAGACCCCCCTGGTCAGGACTGTCGAGAGGCGTGCTCATAGGGTGCCAGTGTAGTCGGGAGGTCCTTCGCCGGGGCCCGTCACGTCGACTCCGCGAACTCCATCAGTCGGCTGCCTCGTCGCTGGAAGACGGCCGATCCGATCGCCACCCCGAGAACGAGCACCACGACACCCGCACCGATGCCCGCCCACATCGACGGCATCGCGAAGGAGATGTCGCGGGTGAGCGCGAGCCACCCCCACCAGAGGGCCGGAGCGGCGGCGGCGATCGACCCGAGCAGCACGAGGCCCTGCGCCATCGCACCCGACCCGGCGCGCTGCGGCTGCTGGAACGGGCTGTCCCCGGGCCGGGACACCGCGTACGGGGCCAGCGCGGAGGTGATGCTCGACAAACCGAGCCCGGCGAGGAAGAGCGCCGCGCAGACCCCCACCATCGCGGGAAGCAACGCCCACCGACCGTGGAGGGCGATAGCGATGGGGATCGCGATGGCGAGGATCGGAGCGCCGACGAAGATCATGGGCACGAGGCGGCCGATGCGGTCAGACGATCCGCGGACCGCGCTGGCGAGATGCATCCATACGGCGGTCGAGTCGTACGCAAGGTCGTTGTGCGGGAGCCACCCGAAGAAGAGCGCCATGATCGGCACCGGAACGAGTACCGCGATCTCGAAGGGCACGCCCGCGACGAGGAGGGGCACGACGGCGAGCACCGCGGCGACGGGGACGACCACGATGTTGACCAGGTATCGGCGGTCGCGCAGCCAGTAGACCAGGCTTCGCGCCGCGATCGCCCCACCGGGTGTTCCCGGCGCGACGGCGAACCAGCCGAGGCCGCCGCGTTCGCGCACCGCCACGGGTCGCTCCGTGGTGGTGAGCGCGCGGCTCACCAGCGCCACCCACGCGACGGCGAGGGCGACGACGGTGGCCACCATCACCACGGCGCCCCAGACGGCCGCCGCCGGCTGCGACGCGGACGGCAGGGCCCACGCGGCACCCACCGGGGTGTAGCCGAGAACGGCGACGGCTTCACTCAGCTGCGGGGGCACCTGCCCGCGCCATTCGAGCGACGCCAGGAAGACGCCGACGGGAACCACGACGACCAGGATCGCGACCAGGAACATGCCCGACAGCTCACGTGAACGGCGCTCGCGAAGCACGAGCGCGGCCACGGCCATGCTGACCCGCGCGGCGAGCACGCACGTCACGACGCCGGCGACGGCAGAGACGACGGCGACGAACGACGACGCTCCCTGCGCCGTCCACGCGAGCGCCGCGCACACCGAGAGGGTGATGAGCACGAGACTCGGCACGCTGATGAGTCCGGACAGGGCGAGCACAGCGGCGAGCGGGCGGGGAGTAAGACCGAGCACAGCGAACCGGCGCGGATCGAGCGGGTCGGCCGCACCGGTCACGAGCGGTGCGACGACGAAACCGAGGGTCACGGCTGACCCGGCGAAGACGAGGACGACCGCGATCGCCGTCTCGGATGCATCGGCGAGGCTGAGTACGGCCATGGCCCCCACGACCGTCGCGACGACGAGCAGCACCAGGCCAGTGCTCACACGGATGACATGCCGACGGTCGCCCCGGAGGGCGCCGAGCATCGTAGCGATCCTCAGTCGGAGAACGTGTGCAACCACTCGAGGCCTTCCATGTCTCCGAGGCCGCCCGCGAGTTCGAGGAAACGCTGCTCGAGAGTCGACTCGCCGCGCACCTGGTCGACCGTGCCCTCCGCGAGCACCTGTCCGGAGACGATGACCGCCACCCCGGAGCACACCCGTTCGACGAGCTCCATGCCATGGCTGGAGAGGATCACCGTGCCTCCGTGCGAGACGTACGTCGAGAGGATGTCGAGGATGACGGCGCTGGAGACCGGGTCGACGGCCTCGAAAGGCTCGTCGAGCACCAGGAGTCGGGGCGAATGGATCATCGCGCCGGCGAGCATCACCTTCTTGGTCATACCCGCGGAGTAGTCGGAGACCGACCGACCGAGCGCACTCGTGAGATCGAACGCCCGCGCGAGATCGGTCGTGCGCGACTCCACGACAGCTGCCGGCAGGCCTCGGAGCACTCCGTAGTAGTAGAGCAGCTGGCGGCCGGTGAGGCGGTCGAAGGTGCGCAGCCGATCGGGAAGCACGCCCATGAGCTTCTTCGTGGCCGCGCTCTTGCGAGACACGTCGATGCCGCCGATCGTGATGGTGCCGGCGTCGGGGCGCAGGAGACCGGCGATCATCGACAGGGTCGTCGTCTTGCCTGCGCCGTTCGGACCGACCAACCCGTAGAACGAGCCGGCCGGAACCGTCAGGTCGATACCGTCGACGGCCCGCGTGTCGCCGAAGACCTTCGTCACACCGCGCAGCTGAAGAGCGGGAACGGCGGACTCCGCGTCGAAGGCGAGAGAGTCGCCGGGCTCGGTCACGATCACGGCGGGGGCGAGAGCGCCCTCGTCGTCGTCGGTGATGACCGCCTCGTCGACGAGTTCGTCGGATGCGTCGACCGCCGAGGTGTCGGACGGCGCCTCGGTCTCGACGACCGAATCCTCCGGCGCAGCGGGCTCGGGCGCGGATCCGGCGGCCGGCTCGGTCTCGTCGACCGACGCGACCTCGGGGTCGGTCGGTTCGGGGTCGGCGATCGCCTCGTCCTCGGGCGATTCGGGCAGGTCGATGGGCTCGGACGGGTCGCTCGGATCCGCCGCGGAGTCAGCCTCGACCTGATCGACCTCGACGGCGGGCTCGGGCGCGACCTCGACGACAGGCTCGGACTCGACGTCGACGACAGGCTCGGGCTCGGGCTCGACGTCGACGACAGGCTCGGGCTCGACGTCGACGACAGGCTCGGGCTCGACGTCGACGACAGGCTCGGGCTCGACGTCGATGACGGGCTCGGGGTCGGGTTCGGGCTCGGCATCGATGACCGCCGCGGCATCGGCGACGGCCTCGGCCCCGAGGTCGACGACCGGCTCGCCCTCGCGTTCCACGACGGGCTCCGCCGGCGCGTCCGCGACCGGCAGCGCCTCCGATGAATCCGCCTCGGCGGCGGCTGCGGGGGCGTCGTCGACCGGTGACGGCGATTCGGAAGACCGTGAGCCCGCGCCGTGAGCCGCGACCGCCAGATCTGCCGGCAGGGGCGGGACGGGGGGTAGCGGAGGCTTCGGCGGCACGACGACATCGGTGGGCAGCGGCGGGGGCGGACCCGGATCGATCGGCTTCGCCGACGCCTTCGGGGTCGTCCGCGGCGCCTTCGACGCCGGCGTGCGCCGCGGCGTCTTCGCCTTGTTCGCCGACGAGCTCCGCGCCGGCCGCGGCGACGCGGGCTTGGCACGCGGCGCGCGAGGCTTGGGGGCTGCGGCCGGTTGCTCGTCGCGGCCGTCGACGCTCTGGTCTCCGGCCTCTTCGGCCGGTGACTCGAACGGGTTCGGCAGCGATGCTGTCATCGCTCCAAACTACCAAGGGTCACGACCGGCTCCCGCCGCGAATGTCATGGGTGTCGGGTTCTCGGGCGCAACCCCCCAGGCTCTTTCCGGCTCGCATTCGTAGGATCGTGCAGGTGAGCGACAAGGTGCATCGGATCCATTCGCTGCCCGGTGACGCGCCGTGGGACGGCGGCCTCCCGCCGGTCGGCTCCCCCGAGCACCCCCGGACCATCCGCGCCCTCGACCGGGTGCTGGCGATACAGCGCCCCGTCGTGCTGGCGCACCTGCGCAGCATCCGGCTGCGCCACCCCGAGGCGTCCACCCTCGACATCGTGCGCATCCTGGAGCGCCGCTACCTCGCCGCGGTCACGACCGGCGGGGCCGCCGTCGGCGCGACCGCCGTCGTCCCCGGTATCGGCACCGGGGTGACCCTCGCCCTCAGCGGCGTGGAGACGCTCGGATTCCTCGAATCGACGGCGCTCTTCGCGCAGTCGATCGCCGAGGTGCACGGCGTCGCCGTCGAAGACCCCGAACGGGCTCGAGCGCTCGTGCTCACCCTGATGCTCGGCCGCGAGGGTGTCGATCTTCTCGCGCAACTTGCCGGACAGGCAGCCGGGCGCGGCCCCGACCGATCGGGGTACTGGGGGCAGATGATCACGAAGACACTCCCGCGCGCAGCCATCGGCCCGCTCGTCGATCGTCTGAAGACGACGTTCGTGCACCAGTTCGCCGCGCGCGGCGGGGCGTCGGTGCTCGGCAAAGCGCTCCCGTTCGGCGTGGGAGCGGTCGTCGGCGGCGCGGGAAACCACATCCTCGGCCGGCGCGTGCTGGTGGGTTCACGCCGGGCTTTCGGCCCTCCGCCGCTCACCGTCCCCGCCGTCATCGAGCCCCGGCCGGGCGCGAAACGGGTCGAGCACTCGGCGGCGAGCGGCGTCGCGCGTGTCGGCAGCGCGATCGCGGGAGCCGCGGGAAGCACCGCACGCGGAATGGGGTCGGTCGGCCGGCGGGCGGTCCCCCGCCGGAAGCGCAAAGAGATCGAATCGACGACCTCGGCGGAGGTCGACGAAGCCTCCGACAGTGCCGCACCACCGGAGAACACCGACGAAAGGTAACCCCGCCCCATGGACAGCACCCTGCAGTCCCTGACCGACTGGATGCCCGCACAACGGTGGTACGCCTCGAAGGGTCGCACTCCGCGCCTTCGACTCGTCGCCGAGTGGGACGTCGCGAACGAGCCATCCGCGCGCGTGCGCGTGCTCCTCGTCGCCGATGACGCGCCCGAGACCCCGGTGCTGTATCAAGTGCCCCTCGTCGTGCGCTCCACGCGCCCCGAGACGGGGGTCGTGGGCGAGCTCGACGACGCGACGGTGCTGGTCGACGGTGCGACCGACGACGCCTACGCGGCGTGGCTGTACCGGTCGGTGACGGCCGGCGGTCGGGTCAGCGGTGTCGACGGCCCTCTCGACAGCCACCCCGCGGCGCGGCGTCCGTCCACCGCGCCGACCGCCGCGGCGTCGGTGCTCGGGGCGGAACAGTCGAACACCTCGCTGATCTTCCGTCCCGACGGCGAGGGGAGCGCGGTCATCTGCAAGCTCTTCCGTCAGGTGCACCCCGGACTCAATCCCGACATCGAACTGCAGACCGCCCTCGCAGACAACGGGTCGTCGTCGGTTCCGCGCGCCATCGGATCTCTCGAGGGCACCTGGCGCGACCCGGGCAACCCCGAGCACGTCGTGTCGGGATCGCTCGCGTTCGCGCAGGAGTTCCTCGACGACGTCGAAGACGCGTGGCGCGTCGCACTCACCGCCGCGCAGCAGGACGACGACTTCGCCGATCGTGCCGCGGCCCTGGGGGCCGCCGTCGCCGACGTGCACCTGACGCTGTCGCGCATCCTGCCGACGCACGAGGCCGACGACTCCGACAGACGGCGCGTCGCGGCGGTCTGGGAAGACGGGCTGGCCACGGCGGTGGCCGAGATCCCTGCGGTGGCGCGGTTCGCCGCATCCATCCGGGAGGTCTACGCGGCGGCCGAATCCGCCCCGTGGCCGCTGTTCCAGCGCGTGCACGGCGATCTGCACCTGGGGCAGGTGCTCGAGGTGCAGGGCCGCGGCTGGGTGCTGCTCGATTTCGAGGGCGAACCGCTGCGGCCGATCGCGGCTCGACGCATGCCCGACCTCGCGGTGCGGGACGTCGCAGGGATGCTGCGGTCGTTCGACTACGTCGCCGGATCCGTCGAACGGCTCGGCGTCGACGAGACCCGGGCACGTGCGTGGGCGACCGCGGCGGTCGCCGCATTCGAGCGGGGCTACGCCGCGGCGGGCGGCCCCTCGGCCGACGAGCGGCTCCTGCGGGCGTTCGAACTCGACAAGGCCGTCTACGAGGCCGTCTACGAGGTGCGCAACCGCCCCGACTGGCTCTCGATCCCCCTGTCGGCGATCGAGCGGCTCACCCGCGGCGTATGACCCCCTGAGCGCACGACGAAGGCCGCCCCGCATCGAGCGGGGCGGCCTTCTTCGCTTGATGGGTCAGGAGCCCAGGGAACCGAGCGTCACGTTCGCGGTGCGGGTCTGACCGTCGCGGACGTAGGTGACGGTCGCGTCGCTCCCGGCGGCCACGGCGCGCACCTGCGCGGTGAGATCGACCGAGTTCGTGATCGGGAGGTCGTTGAACGCCGTGACGATGTCGCCCGAGCGGAGCCCGGCCGCGGCCGCGGGACCGCCGTCGGTCACACTCGCCACGTAGGCGCCCTCGATCGTGGAGTTCGCCACGGTGGAAGTCGACTGCACCGACGCGCCCAGCAGACCGTGTGTCGCCGAGCCGTTGTCGATGATCTCGTTCGCGACGCGCTCGGCGACCGACGACGGGATCGAGAAGCCGACACCGATCGAACCGGCCTGACCGCCGCCGGATGAGCTGCCCGCCGAGGCGATGGCGACGTTGATGCCGATGAGACGGCCCTGGTCGTCGACGAGCGCGCCACCGGAGTTCCCGGGGTTGATCGCCGCATCCGTCTGGATGACGGCGATCTTGATCGTCTCCGACGACGGCGTCGAGCCCTGCCCGCCCTGCCCGAAGTCGAACTGGAAGGGGCTCTCGCCGGAACCGCCCTCACTGGGCTGGTCGTCCTGCGGTGCGGCCGACGACGCGACCTCGATCGAACGGTTCAGAGCGCTCACGATGCCCGTGGTGACCGTGTTCGACAGCCCGAGCGGGGCGCCGACCGCGACCGTCGCGTCGCCCACGTTCAGATCGCCCGAATCGCCGAACTCGATCGGCGTGAGACCCGAAGCATCCGTCAGCTTGATGACGGCGAGGTCGTACGTGGGGTCGGTGCCGACGACCGTCGCGTTGTACACGCGCCCGTCGGACGTCGTCGCGCGGATGGTCGCGTCGCCCGTCGCGCCGTCGAGGGTGACCACGTGGGTGTTGGTGACGACGTAGCCGTCGGCGCTCAGGACGACGCCGGAACCGGTGCCGCCGCTGCTGCCGCCGGTCGCGCTGATCGTCACGACGCTGGGCACGACCTTCGCGGCGATGCCGGTGGTCTGGTTCACGTTCTCGGTGTCGTTGACCGTGACCGTCGCCGCCCCCGCGACCGGGGTCGCGTCGGACCCGCCCCAGAGGCTGAGGCCGGCGTAGGTGCCGCCGAGGCCGGCGGCGCCGCCGACGAGTGCGGCGGCCACGATGAGGCCGGCGACCTTGCCCGCGTTCGACTTCTTGCGCGGAGCGGTGTCGATGGTGCCGTGCAGCGGCAGGGTGGGCTGGGTGTGCTGCGGCGGGATCCCGAAGCTCTGGCCGGCCGGCTGGCCCGCGTAGCCCTCACGGGAGGGCACGCCGTATGCCGGCTGCTGGGGGGCACCGCCGTAGGGCGCCTGCGGGTGGGGCGGCTGCGGCGGGCGCTGTCCCGACCACGCGGGAGCAGCGGGCGGCGCCGACGGCTGCGCCGACGCCGGAGTCGTCGGAACCGGCGGTGCGGCGGGCGCGGGGGTGCCTGCCGACGCGGACGTCGCGCCGGTCTGCGGCGCCGGCGTCGCGTCGGAGGAAGTGTGCGGCGCGGGCGTCGCGGCGTTCTCGTCGGGGCGGTCGCCCTGTGTCTCACTCATGATTGCTCCTTCTGCCAAGCGACTTTCAGCTTGGGGCGAGTTGCTGTGCGTTTCATATGGTGCGGATGGGCTCTGTCTATGCGACTAGCGTGAGCAGGATGCGAGTGATTCCCGGGGCCTGGCAGCGGACCGCAGATGGGGCCGGTCTCCGTGCCGCGGACGGCACGATCGGTACCACCATCTTCGCCGAGATGAGCGGGCTCGCGGCCCGAACGGGCGCCATCAATCTCGGACAGGGGTTTCCCGACGAGGACGGACCGGCAGAAGTGCTGGATGCGGCGATGCGGGCGATCGCCGACGGAGTGAACCAGTACGCCCCGGGGCGCGGGTTCCCCGATCTGCTCGCGGCGGTCGCCGAACACCAGGAACGCTTCTACGGCCTGCACCTCGACCCCGAGCGCGACATCATCGCCACCGCCGGTGCGACCGAGGCGCTGGCGGCCACGCTCCTCGCTCTCCTGGACGGACCCGACGACGAGGTCGTCGTCTTCGAGCCCTACTACGACGCCTATGCGGCAGCGGTCGCCCTCGCCGGCGCCCGGCTGGTGCCGGTGCCGCTGCGGTGGCCCGACTTCCAGCCCGATCTCGACCGGTTGACCGCCGCCGTGAGCGACCGAACGCGCGTCATCCTCGTCAACGACCCCCACAACCCGACCGGGGCCGTCTTCACCCCGGCCGTGCGCCGACGCATCGTCGAGTTGGCCGAGAGTCACGACGCGATCATCGTCACCGATGAGGTGTACGAGCACCTCGCCTTCGATGCACCGCACGTGCCCATCGCCACCCTTCCCGGCGCAGGGGAACGTACGGTCTCCATCTCCTCCGCGGGCAAGACGTTCTCCGTCACCGGGTGGAAGATCGGATGGGTCTCGGGCCCGGCGCCCGTGATCTCCGCGATCCTCACCGTGAAGCAGTATCTGACCTACGTGAACGGCAGCCCCTTCCAGCCGGCCGTGGCCGCAGGCCTCCGGCTGCCCGACGCCTTTTTCGAGGGCATCGCGACGACGCTCCGCGAGAAGCGCGACGTCCTCGGACGAGGACTCACCGCCGCGGGCTTCGACGTATCGACACCCCGCGGCACGTACTTCACGGTGGCTGACGCCGCGCCCCTCGGAGCGACGGATGCGGCGGAGTTCTGCCGCGCCCTTCCCGAGCGGGCGGGTGTCGTGGGCATCCCGCTGACGGCCTTCGCCAGCCGCGAGAACAGGGCCGAGTACGCCACGCTCGTGCGCTTCGCCGCCTGCAAACGCGCCGACGTGCTCGACGAAGCATCCCGTCGACTGTCGCTCCTCGGCGGCTGATCAGTCGGGAACGACGCGGAAGCGCCGCAGCGCCAGCGCCGGGTTCACTCGTCGCACCCGGGCGACCGCGTCGAGGTCGAGGTGTGCGACCGCGACATCGGTCGTCGTGCCGACCGCAGCGATCGCGACGCCCTGAGGATCCACGACGAGGGAGTGCCCCACCCCGAGGGGCGGCGGGTGGTCGGATGCCGCGACGAAGACCGTGTTCTCGATCGCGCGCGCCTGCAGCAACGTGCGCCAGTGGTGCTCCTTGAGCGGCCCCCGCACCCACTCGGCAGCGACGAGCACGACATCGACGCCCTCGTCGACGATCGTGCGGGCGACCTCCGGGAAGCGCAGGTCGTAGCACGTCATCAGTCCGAAGCGCAGTCCATCGACCTCGAAGGTCTGAGGGGTGGCGATCTCGCCGGGCTCGACCCAGTCCGACTCGCGCTGCCCGAACGCGTCGTAGAGGTGGAGCTTGCGGTAGACCGCAAGGGGGCCGGCGGACCCCACCGCGACCACGGTGTTGCGCACACGTCGACCGTCGGTGCTCTTCTCGAGCAGGCCCGCGACCACCACGACGCCCGTGGAGGAGGCGAGTCGGGCGAGAGCCGCGACGAACGGCCCGTCGATCTCCTCGGCATTCGCGGCGAGGGTGTCGTCGAAAGGATCCACGAAGTAGCTGGAGTACTCGGGGAACAGCACGACCTTCGCGCCGCGCGCGGCGGCGCGCTCGGTCAACTCGACGATGACCTCGAGGTTCGCGTGCACCGACGCCGACGGCGCGAACTGCGCCACCGCGACACCGACCGATCGGTCGCTCATTCCGTGCTCCTCCCGCACCGACGGATCACCGTCGGCACTATCACCCACAGTACGAGGATCACCGCGCCGAGCGCGATCCCCGCCGCCCACGCCGCGACCCCGCCGATGACCACGTCGAAGACGAACGCGGCGACACCCGCGAGGAGCAGGCTCACGGCGGCGAGCGCGGCGATGAGCGAGACGTGCCCGAAGTACACCACCTCGGGTTCGACGCGCCGACGGAACACGATCCGGTGGAGGGCGACCGACCGTCATCACTCTCGGGAAGCGCGGAATCACGGGGATCACTCACCCGGCGATCTTGGCGCGTCGCCCCTCTCGGAGCGATGTCCCGCCATCTCGATGTGCACCCGGTCGAATCCCGTGCTAGGCTAACTTCTTGTGCCGCGGGGTGGAGCAGTTCGGTAGCTCGCTGGGCTCATAACCCAGAGGTCGCAGGTTCAAATCCTGTCCCCGCAACAAAGAAGAACAGATCAGAAGCCGTTTCCGGAGAAATTCGGAAGCGGCTTCTGGCATTTTCGCCGCGTGATCCTGCGGGTTCGGGGCACGGCACGACCGGACGCCGACGCCAGCCCGCCTCGGGTGCGCCGCCAGGATCGACTCAGCTCGGGTCGACGGCCTCGCCCAGTTCGCCCATATACCGCGCGATCACCTCGAGCTCGCCATCGGAGTACCGGGCCGTGACCTCCCGCATCGCTCCGAGATGGGCGCCGAAGTGCCTCGAGAACTCTCGCCGCGACTCCTCGGTGAGCGTGACGATCCGCGCGCGGCGGTCATGCGGGTGCGGGCGTCGCTCGACGTGCCCCAGCGCGGCGAGACGATCGAGGAGCTTGGTCGTCGACGCGGTCGAGATGCGCAGGTGACGCGCAAGATCATGCGGGCTGACCGACTGGCCGCGCTGTTCACGGACGATCAACATGCGCAGCGCCGCGAGGTCGCTCGCGTTCATGTCCATGTCGTCCTTCATCCCCCCGTGCATGCGATCGAGCGCGTCGCTCAGAGCGCGCACCGCGAGGAGCGCTGCACGCACGCTCTCATCGGTCGGCGTACGCTCGGAGACCCGGTCGGTCACTGTGGACACTCTCCTCGTACCGCTTGTATGCTCGAATGAAGTCGCTAGCTAATCTAGCAAAATGGAGGCACGGTGAGCGAGACGGAATACGTCGTGCTGGTCGACGACGACGGCAACCCGATCGGAACGGCGCCGAAGAGCACCGTCCACGGGACCGACACCGCTCTCCACCTCGCCTTCTCCTGCCACATCATCAACGGCGCCGGACAGGTGCTCGTCTCGCGCCGCGCTCTCGGTAAGAAGACCTGGCCGGGGGTGTGGACGAACTCGTTCTGCGGCCACCCGCAGCCCGGAGAGGCGATCGTCGACGCGGTGCATCGTCGCGCGGCGTTCGAGCTGGGGATGACCATCGACGACGTCGAGCTCGCCCTGCCCGATTTCCGGTACCGCGCCATCGACGCCTCCGGAATCGTCGAGCACGAGATCTGCCCGGTCTACACCGCGTTCACCACGGTGGAACCGCAACCCCACCCCGACGAGGTCGTCGACACCCGGTGGGTCGACCCCCTCGATCTCGCTTCATCGATCATCGCCACGCCCTGGGCGTTCAGCCCGTGGCTCGTCCTCCAGGCCGAGCAACTCCCTCTCCTCGCCCACCAGATAGATAGCCTTCGAGCCCCGTGATAACCCTGCCCCATGCTCCCCTCGCTCGAGCCGGCATCGACGCCGCCATCGATGCGAGCCTGCGGCGACTGCGCGAACGTGCCGCTGCCGTCGATCCTGTCGTCGATGCACTCGCCGCATCGATCGAACGTGCCACCAGCGGAGGAAAGCGCTTCCGACCTGCGCTCGTCGTGGCCGCGTTCGAGACGCTCGGGGGCAGCGCCGACGAGACCCCTGCCCTCTTCCCCGTCGCTGCCGCGTTCGAGTTGCTGCACACGGCGTTCGTCGTTCACGACGACGTGATCGACCACGACACCCACCGCCGGGGTGCGCTGAACATCGCGGGCGAATTCCGCGCGCGTGGTACCACCCGAGGAGCGGATGCTGCGGGCGCGGCGCTCCTCGGTGACGCCGCCGGAATCCTCGCCGGTGACCTGCTGCTGCACGAGGCGACGCGCGCAGTCGCTCTCGCCGATCTCGACCCGACGACGCGCGGCGACCTGTTCGAGCTGATGGACGAGGCCGTGCTGGTCTCGACCGCCGGTGAGCTGGCCGATGTGGAGAACTCCGTCACGCAGGGCGATCTGCTCGACGCCGACGACATTCTTCTCGCGACGGCGAACAAGACCGCGGTGTACTCCTTCTCCGCCCCGTTGGAGGCCGGCGCGGTGCTGGCCGGCGCGCCGACCGAGTCGCGCAGGGCGCTGCGTCGCTTCGGCGAGAAGCTCGGTCTCGGTTACCAGCTGGTCGACGACCTGATCGGAGCGTTCGGCTCAGCCGCGGTCGCGGGGCGGCGCGAGGGCGGCGACCTGCACGAGGCCAAGCAGACGCCGCTGATCGCACTCGCCCGCCAGAGCGAGCACTGGCCGGAAGTGGCCGACGCCCTCTCCGAAGCGCACACCGGCCCGGTCGCGATCCGCGCGGCCCAGCGGGCACTGGCGGCGTCCGGCGCCCGCGCGCGGATGGAGGCGCTCGTCGTCGAGACCCTCGACTCCGCACGTGGTGCGGTCGACGCATCCCTTCTCCCCGACGCGACGCGAACGATGCTGTTCGAGCTCGCCGACGCCGTCCAGGATCGCATCCCGTGAGCCACGCCCCGACCGGCCTGGCGCTGTACGACCGTACGGCCGACGACGCAGCCGCGGCGGTCATCTCCCGATACTCGACATCGTTCGCGCTCGCCTGTCGCCTGCTCGGTCCGCGCGTGCGCCCTCACGTGCGCAACATCTACGCGCTCGTGCGCGTCGCAGATGAGATCGTCGACGGACCCGCCGGTGATGCGGGTCTCAGCCGCGACGAGCAACGCAGGGTGCTCGATGCCCTCGAGCGCGACACCCTCGAAGCGATCGCATCGGGCTTCAGCGCGAACCTCGTCGTCCACGCGTTCGCGCGGTCGGCCCGTGCGGGAGAGATCACTGCCGACCTCGTCGAGCCGTTCTTCTCGTCGATGCGCACCGATCTCGATGTCGTCGAGCATGATGAGGCCTCCCACGCCGCCTACGTGTTCGGGTCGGCCGAGGTCGTGGGCCTCATGTGCCTGCAGGTGTTCGTGAACGCCGATGCGACGCCGAAGGGACGACCCGACGAACAGCTCGTCGACGGCGCCCGGCGCCTCGGCCGCGCCTTCCAGGACGTCAACTTCCTCCGCGACCTCGACGACGACGCCGGCCGCCTGGGTCGCGACTACCTCAACGGCGCGGCCGACGCGGCGCGACGGGTGCACGTGCTCGACGGGATCGACGCCGACCTGGCCGCCGCCGCCGCTGTCATCCCCCGCCTTCCGGCCGACGTGCGCGGAGCGGTCTGGACGGCTCACCACTTGTTCGCCGAACTGTCGCGCAGACTGCGCGCGACCACACCCGGGGCACCGCGCGTGCGTGTGCCCGATGCCGCGAAGGCGACCATCGCCCTGCGCGCCATGATGAAAGCTCGAGAGGCCTCCCGATGACCCGCAAGACCGTGATCGTGGGCGGCGGTATCGCCGGATTGGCGACCGCCGCGCTCCTCGCCGAGGAGGGCGACGACGTCGTGCTCCTCGAGGCGCGCTCCGAACTCGGCGGTCGTGCCGGATCGTGGTCGAGCGACGGCTTCCGGTTCGACACCGGGCCCAGCTGGTACCTGATGCCCGAGGTGTTCGACCACTTCTTCCACCTGCTCGGCACCTCGGCCGAGAAAGAACTCGACCTGGTGCGGCTCGACCCGGCGTACCGCATCTACAGCGGAGAGGACGCCCCCGTCGACGTCGTCTCGGGGCGCGAGGCGTCGACCGCACTGTTCGAATCGATCGAGCCCGGCGCCGGCGGCAAACTCGACGCCTACCTCGACTCCGCGGCCGATGCGTACGAGCTGGCCGTCTCGCGCTTCCTCTACGACCCGTACACGACGACGGAGGGGCTGCGCGACCCGGCGCTCCTGAAGCGACTGCCGACCTTGCTGCCGCTGCTCGCCCGCACCCTCTCGTCCCACATCGAGAAGCGCTTCACCGACCGGCGTCTCCGGCAGATCCTCGGGTACCCCGCGGTGTTCCTCGGCGGCTCGCCCTATGCGGTCCCGAGCCTGTACCACCTGATGAGCCATCTCGACCTCGACGACGGCGTGCTCTACCCGCGCGGCGGGTTCGTCGAGGTCATCGCCGCGATTGAGCGGCTCGCGCGCGCCCGCGGCGTGCGTGTCGAGACCGAGGCGGAGGTGTCGCGCATCGTCACCGACGGCGGCGAGGTCACCGGCGTCGAGCTCGAGGACGGCCGGTTCATCGCCGCCGACCACGTCGTGTCGACCGCCGACCTGCATCACACCGAGACCAAGCTCCTCGCCGAGAAGGAACGCACCTACCCCGAGAAGTGGTGGGACAAGCGCATCCCCAGCTTCGGCGCCCTCCTCGTGCTGCTGGGCGTGCGGGGCGAGCTCCCCCAGCTCGCACACCACACCCTGGTGTTCACGGAGGACTGGAGATCGAACTTCGAGGCCATCTTCGGCAAGGACACCCGCATCCCCGACCCGGCCTCGCTCTACGTCTGCCGCCCGAGCGCCACCGACACCGGAGTCGCCCCCGAGGGCTTCGAGAACCTCTTCGTCCTCGTGCCCGTGCCCTCCGATCCCTCGCTGGGTCACGGCGGCGTCGACGGCGACGGCGACGCCCTCATCGAGGCGGCCGCCGACCAGGTGATCGCGCAGATCGCCGAGACGTGCGGCATCCCCGACCTCGCCGAACGCATCGTCGTGCGCCGCACCATCTCACCCGGCGATTTCGAGACCGACCTGCACACCTGGCGCGGCAACGCGCTCGGCCTCGCGCACACCCTGAACCAGAGCGCCATGTTCCGCCCGAAGAACGCCTCCCGCCGCGTGGCGGGGCTCTCGTACGCCGGCGGATCGGCGCTCCCCGGGATCGGGCTGCCGATGTGCCTCATCTCGGCCGAGCTCGTCGTGAAGCGCCTGCGCGGCGACTCCTCACCCGGGCCTCTGCCCGAACCCGCGCGCTCGGCGGTGTGATCGCGTGCCAGGGCTGTACCTCCTCGCGATCCTGGCCTCGTTCGGCGGTATCGCCGCGATCGACGTGCGGTCGCGGCTCGTCGTCCGCGATGCGCCGGTGCGCACCGCGATCACCGTCGTGGCCGGCACGCTCTTCTTCGTCGTGTGGGATCTCGTGGGCATCGCCACGGGCGTGTTCGTCAAGGGAGACAGTCCGCTGCTGATCGGTGTCGAGCTGGCGCCGCACCTCCCGATCGAGGAGCCCGTCTTCCTCGCCTTCCTCTGCTACCTCGCGCTGGTCGCCTGGGCCGCGGCCGAGCGGATGCTGCGCCGCCGCCGCGCGCGGATGGAGCACTCGTGACGTATCCGCTGATGATCCTGCCGTTCGTCGCGCTCACGGTCGTTGTCACGGCGGTGAGCGCGGTCCGTCCGGGATTCGGCCGCCGGATCGCCGCATCCGCTCTCGGCGCGGTGGTCCTCGTCGTGTTGACAGCGATCTTCGACAACGTCATGATCGCCCTCGACCTGTTCACCTACCCGCCCGAGCACCTGAGCGGGCTCCGCATCGGGCTCGCCCCGCTGGAGGACTTCTCCTACCCCGTGTGCGCCGCCTTCCTGATCCCCGCCGTCTTCGCACTCCTCACCCGCCGGAAGGACACCGCGTGACCTCCCCCGCCCTCACCCCCGCGCGGGTGGTGCGCGAGCTCTTCGTCTCGTCGCGCCCGGTCAGCTGGATCAACACCGCCTATCCGTTCGCCGCGGCCTACCTGCTCGTCGTGCGCGAGATCGACCTCACGCTCGTCATCGGCACGATCTTCTTCCTCGTGCCGTACAACCTCGCGATGTACGGCGTGAACGACGTCTTCGACTACGAGTCGGATCTGCGCAACCCTCGCAAGGGCGGCGCCCACGGCGCGGTGCTCGACCGACGGATGCATCGGATCACCCTGTGGGCGGCGACGCTGTCATGCCTGCCGTTCGTGGCGTACCTCGTCGTCGTCGGGTCTCCGATGTCGTGGCTCGTGCTCGCCGCGAGCCTCTTCTTCGTCGTCTTCTACTCGGCACCGCCGCTTCGGCTGAAGGAGCGGCCGTTCGCCGACTCGGTGACCAGCAGCATCCATTTCTTCTCCCCCGCCGTCTACGGCCTCGTGCTCGCGGGCGCGGCGTGGACCTGGCAACTCGCGGCGATCATCGTCGCGTTCGCCCTGTGGGGGATCGCCTCCCACGCGTTCGGCGCCGTGCAAGACGTGGTCGCCGACCGCGCGGCCGACATCTCGTCGATCGCCACGGCTCGCGGCGCACGCTGGACCGTGCGCTTCGCGATCGCGTGCTACGCGGCATCCGGCCTCGTGATGCTCGCCTCGGCGTGGCCCGGGCCTCTCGCCGCGCTCCTCGTCGTGCCCTACCTCGCGGTCGTCTGGCCGTTCCGCAGCGTGACCGACGACACCGCGGAGACGGCCACGCGCGGCTGGCGGCGCTTCCTCTGGGTGAACCAGCTCGCCGGCTTCGGCGCGACGCTGCTGCTCATCTGGTGGGCCCTCCTCCCGGCCTGACGCGGCGCCCGCCGCACCCGCCGCACCCGCCGCACCCGCCGCACCCGCGAGACTTCATCGTGGCTACGAGACTGCACGCGTCGCCCGCAGTCTCGTAGTCCGGGTGAAGTCTCGCGGTCGTGAGAGGTACGGGTACGAACCACGAAGGCCCCGCCCCCGAACGCATCGGGGGCGGGGCCTTCTTGCGGATCAGCCCTGGTCGCCCAGTTCGATCAGGCGCTCGACGGCCGCGGTCAGCCGCTCGTCGGCCTCACCGAACGCGGTGAGGTCGCCGGCGCGCAGCGCGGTGTCGCGGTCGAGCATGGCCTGCTGGGCCTGCTGCAGAGCCGTCTGGTAGTCGGACGACGGGGTCGTGGGCGTCGTCGGCTCGGGCGACGCGGTCTCACCCGGGGTCGGCGTGGGCGACGGTGTGGCCCCGCCCTCGGGCGTGGTCGGCGTCACCTCTTCGTCGCCGGTGTCGGCACCGGAGTCACCGCCGAAGAGCACGTCGAGCGCCTCGCTCAGGGTGTCTTCGAACGCGATCTGGTCGCCGAAGGCCACCAGTACGCGTCGCAGCTGCGGCAGCTGCGTGCCCGCCGACGACTGCACGAACACGGGCTGCACGTAGAGCAGGCCTCCGCCCACGGGGAGGGTCAGCAGGTTTCCACTGAGCACCTCCGACTGCCCCTGCGACAGGATGTTGATCTGCGAGGAGACCGCCGTGTCGGAGTTGAACGTGTTCTGCACCTGACCGGGTCCGGGCACGGTGGTCGCCGAATCGATCTCCAGCAGGCGCAGCTTGCCGTAGTCGTCGGACTTCACGCCGGCCTGGTCGCCCGCGTTGGCGTCGACGGCGAGATAGCCCGTCAGCACGTTGCGCGCGTTGCCCTGCGAGGCCGGGATGAAGCTCGAGAACATCGAGAATGTCGGTTCCTCCTGGCCGGGCATCTGCATCGTCAGGTAGTACGGCGGCTGGAACCGCGTCTCGTTCTGGGGGTCGTCGGGCGTCGCCCAGCGGTTGTCCTGCTGGTAGAACGAGCCGGCGTCGTCGACGTGGTAGATGCCGAGCTTCTCGCGCTGCACCTTGAACAGGTCCGTGGGGTAGCGCACGTGGCTCATCAGGTCGGCCGACATCTCCGAGATGGGCTGCACGGTGGTGGGGTACACCTTCTGCCATGCCTGCAGGAGCGGGTCTTCCTCATCCCAGGCGTACAGCGTCACCGAGCCGTCGTAGGCGTCGACGGTGGCCTTGACCGAGTTGCGGATGTAGTTGATGTTGTCGAGCGCGAAGCGCGGCTGCGTGTTGTTCGTGTCGGCGATCGCCTGCGACAGACTGACGCTGCTGGAGTACGGGTAGCTCGCGCTGGTCGTGTAGGCGTCGACGACCCACTTGATCCGACCGTCGACCACCGTGGGGTACGGGTCGCTGTCGAGAGTCAGGTAGGGCGCGACCTTGCTGATGCGCTGCAGCGGGTCGCGGTCGTAGAGGATCTGCGAGTCGGCGTTCACCGAGTCGGAGAAGAGGATCTGCTCCGACTGGAACTTCAGGGCGTAGATGAGGCGGCTGAAGACGTTGCCGACGCTCGGGCCGCCGTTTCCGTCGAACGTCGTGCGCGTGACGTTTCCGCTCTCGGCGCCGATGGGGTAATCGAGTTCGACGGGCTCGGTGCCGGCCGGCGCGCCGACGATCGAGTACGCGGGCGACTGCTCGCCGAAGTAGACGCGCGGCTGGAAGTCCTCCTGGTCGCTGAGGAACCCGGTGGCCGGAATACCCTGCTCGAGGAAGACGGGGTCGCCGTCGGTGGTGCGCTCGTTGCCGGCGAGGGCGACCATTCCGTAGCCGTGCGTGTAGACGGTGGTCGTGTTCTGCCACGAGGCCGCCTCGCCGAGCTGCGTCATGTCGAGCTCGCGGACGCCGACGACGGTGTCCTGCATCTGACCGTTGATCTCGTAGCGGTCGACGTCGAGCACGCCGGGGAACTGGTAGTACGCGCGGTACTGCTCGAGCTGGCGGACCGTCGGTCCGATGATCGCGGGGTCCATGATGCGGATCTGCGCGGTGGTCGCCGCGTCTTCGCGCAGCTGCCCGGCCTCGGCGGTCGTCTCGGTCTGGAAGTTCTGCTTCTCGAGACCGTCGATGCCGTAGGCCTGCTTGGTCATGTCGATGTTGCGCTGGTAGAACTGGCTCTCCAACGCGAGCTGGTTGGGGCGCACCTGCACGGTGTTGATGACCCACGGCACCGCGACGCCGATCACGAGGCCCGAGACGACGAGCAGCGCGGTGGCGATCAGGGGGAACCGCCAGCGACCGATCACGGCGGTGACGAAGAAGAGGATGGCTACGAGCACCGCGATGATGGCCAGGATCGTCTGGCCGGGGATGACGATCTGCGTCCCGACGTAGCCGGGGCCCGTGATGCGGTCGTTCGCCTCGATGAGGCTGCGGTAGCGGTCGAGCCAGAGGCTGGCCGCCTGGGTGAGGAGGTAGAGGCCCGCGAGCAACGCGAGCTGGATGCGCGCCGCCTTCGAGATCCGCAGTTCGCGCTGACCCACTCGCACCGAGCCGTACAGGTAGGCAACGACCGCGGTGACGAGGAGGCAGATGAGGATGACGGCCGAGGCGAAGCCGAGCGCCGCGCCGTAGAAGGGCATGGCGAACAGGTAGAAGCCCGTGTCGAGACCGAACTGCGGGTCGGTGACGGTGGTGGCGACGCCGTTGAACCAGAGCCAGGTGACCTCCCACTGCGACGACGCCGCGAAGCCCGCGAAGAAGCCGAAGAAGACCGGGATGCCCCACATCGCCAGACGACGCAGCGGCTCGACGACCTCCTGGTAGCGATCGAGCTGCGAGCTCAGACGCGCGTAGACCGGTCGCAGACGGTAGGCGAGCTGGATCGCGACCCAGACCGGAACGGCCATCGCGAGGAAGCCGACGACGAACATCACGACCCGGCCGAGCCACTGGGTGGTGAGCACGCCGAGGAACCCGAGCTGGTCGAACCACAGCCAGTCGGCGTAGAGGTTCGCGAAGACGAAGAACCCCACCACCAGGGCGGCGATGATCGCCAGCGAGATGGTGATGATTCGGCGGGAACGATTCGGCGTGGCCTGGTTCGGCGTCGAGGTCGTGGTCACGTTCCCAGTCTAGGCGCGTGGTTCTGGGGGAATGCCGTGACCCTTCAGGTCAGACGGTCAGGATGCTGCGCACGCCGCGAGGGCGTCGAGGTCGCCGCCGTCGCGGATCGCATCGAGCACCGCGAGGGAGTCGTCGAGCGTGGCGACGGAGAACACCCGGAGACCGTCGGGCACGTGGCCGACGACCTCGTTGCAGTTGGATTCCGGTGCGAGGAAGTACTGGGCCCCGGCGTCTTTAGCGCCGTACAGCTTCTGTCGGATGCCGCCGATGGGCCCTACGACGCCCTTCGCATCGATGGTGCCCGTTCCCGCGACCTCCTGCCCGCCGTTGAGCTCGCCCGGAGTGAGCACGTCGATGATCCCCAGCGCGAACATCATGCCCGCGCTCGGGCCGCCGACGTTGTTCAGCTGGAGGGCGACGTCGATCGGGAAGTCGAAGTCGGTCATCAGCTGGATGCCGACGATCCAGCGCTGCTCGCCGCCGACGTCCTCCTGGCGCGGGGTGATCTCCACCGCCTGCTCCTGGCCCGAGCGCTCGATCGTCATCTCGACGGGTTCTCCGCCCCCGGCGGCGATGCGATCCGACACGTCGGTCAGCTGCGACGTCGGTTCGCCGTCGACCGTGAGGATGAGGTCGCCGTTCTCGAGCAGGCCGTCCGCCGCCGAGCCGGGCGAGACCGCGTAGACCGACGGGTGGGTCTCCACGTCGTAGCCGAGCTCGGTCAGTGCGGCGGCGGTGGCCTCCTTCTGAGAGTCGACCATCAGCCGCACGCTGTCTTCGTTGCGCTGCTCGGTGGTCTGACCCGCGGGGAAGATGCTGTCGATGGGGACGACGGCGCGGGACGGATCGAACCACGCGGCGGCGAGTTCGTACCAGGAGGGGGTGCGCTCCCGGTTTCCGACCACCTGCACGGTGAGCAGGTCGAGCGAGCCGGCCGTCGGGTAGGTCTCGGCATCCTCGATCGAGATCAGCGGCACGTCCTCGCCGTCGGCGTTCTGCGCGGTGCCGAGCGTGTTGTAGACCGGCCCCTTCTGCTGGATCACGTAGGCGGTGGGCAGGAAGCTGATCACCAGCAGCACGATGAGCGCGACGCACACCGCCCACGCGCCCGCGGTCGTCCGCCGGCCCCACCGCTGACGCGGGGCAGGCTCGACCGTCGTGTTCTCGTCGAACAGCGTCACAGGGACCTACCTTGCCTGGTCGTTCGCGACCGGCGTACAGGGCGATGGCCGTGCCGGGGAGTGCGATGAATCCGTGCGACTAGCGTAGATCGCACGCACATCCCCCGGCTGAAAGGCGGCTGAAGTGGCAGACGACGACCGGAACCCCGAAGAGGAGTTCCAGGAGCTCTTGCGGCGGCTGCTGTCGGGAGACACCGGAGCTATCGACCCCGAGCAGCTCTCCCGCCTCTCGGGCATGCAGATCGACCCCGCGATGATGCAGCAGATGATGCAGCAGCTCCAGGGGGCGTTCGCCGGATCCGACGACGGCATCTCGTGGGACCTCGCGAAGCGCCAGGCACTGCACATCGCGAACCAGAGCGACCTCGGCGTGACGACGGGTGAGCGACGCGACCTCGATCAGGCCTTCTCGCTGGCCGCGCTGTGGCTCGGCGAGGCGACCACGATCGCCGACCTGCCCACCCCCGGCCGCACCATCACGCGGGGCGCCTGGGTCGAGGCGACGCTGCCGGTCTGGCAGGAGCTCGCCGAGCCGGTGGCCACCAGCATCGCCGACGCCCTCACTGCGGCGCTCAGTGAGCAGGCGCCCGACGACATGCAGAGCATGATCGCCGACGCCGGCCGTCTGATGCGCGCCGTCGGCGGGTCGCTGTTCGCCACACAACTGGGCCAGGTGGTCGGACGCCTCGCGACCGAGGTCGTCAGCGGCGGCGACGTCGGCATCCCGGTCATGCCGGCCGGTGACGCGGCGATCCTGCCGCAGAACTTCGCCGACTTCGGACGGGATCTCGAGATCCCCGACGACCAGCTCGCGCTGTACCTCGCCACCCGCGAGCTCGCCCACGCCCGACTCTTCCGCCATGCCAAGTGGCTGCGCCTGCACGTCATCGCGCAGGTGCGCGACTTCGCGCATGGCATCCACGTCGACACCGGCGCCCTGGAAGACCTCGCATCGCGCTTCGACCCCTCCGAGCCCGACGAACTGCGTCGCGCGCTCGAGACGGGCGCCCTCCTCCCCGAGCGATCCGAGGCCCAGACGGCGGCGCTCGTGCGACTCGAGAACCTCCTCGCCACGATCGAGGGCTGGGTCGACGTCGTCACCGACGACGCGACCTCCCGGCTGCCGTCCGCGGGCCGGATCGCCGAGGCCGTCCGTCGTCGCCGCGCCGTCGGCGGGCCCGCCGAAGAGGCGCTCAAGTCGCTCGTCGGACTCGAACTGCGCCCGCGCCGCATGCGCGAGGCCGCGGCGATGTGGCGGGCGGTGACGGATGCTGCGGGCGTGGCCGGACGCGACGCGCTCTGGGACTACCCCGACCTCATGCCCACCGCCGAGGACATCGACGATCCCGCCGCGCTCGTCGCGCGCCTGCAGGCCACCGCTCGGGGCGAGCTGCCCGCGCAGGACGCGATGGACGACGCGCTCGCTCAGCTGCTCGCCGAGGAGACCGATCGCACCGACGGCGCCCCCACGTCATCGGGTGACGACGACGGCGACCCGAGCGACGACCGCCCCGAGGACCCGCGGCCCGTCTGAGACGGTGGGCCCCGCGCTCTCCTCCCCAGCCTCAGCCCGCGGCCTCCGCGGGCTGAGGCCTGTGGACAGCGCGGGGACGCGTGGCCCCGGGCGCGGGACAATCGGGCCATGCTGCGCATCGACCCGGCCCATCCCCCGCTCTGGCGGAGCGCGACGTGCCTGCAGTTCGGCGTCGATGATACGGCGAGGCTCGACGAGCCCGAGCCGTGGGAGGAGCTCCTCGTCGACCAGCTCACGCGGGGTTCGTCACCCTCGGAGGTACACGCGTTCCTGCGCTCGCACGACGTCGACGAGCAACGCGCCGACGCGTTCTTCGCCGAGTTGCAACCCGTGCTGCGCGACGACCCGCCGCCCATCCCGGTGGTCGTCCAGGCGGGCGACGACGTGCTGTCCCGCGACCTCGACCGCGTCGTGGCGGCGATGCGTCACGCCGGGGCCGCCGCCGAGCACCGCCCTTGGGCGGGCACGGCCACTCCCTCGCCGCCCCCTCGGGCGACCGTCGTGCTGCTCGCCACGCACCTCGTCGAGCCGCGCCGGGCGTCGGCCCTGATGCGCGACGACGTCCGCCATCTGCCGCTCGTGCTCGACGGGGGCGGCGCTCTCGTCGGCCCCGTCGTCGAACCCGGCCGAACCGCCTGTCTCGCCTGCGGCGACGCTCATGCGCGCGACGCCGACGCCGCCTGGCCGCTGGTCGCCTCTCAGCTGGTCGCCCGGCGCTCCCCCGTCGCGGGGTCCGTCCTCGCCTCGGAGGCCGCGCGCGTCGCCCTCCACCTGATCACTGAGCCCGACCCCGGCCCCGTGCGCTCGTCGGTGCGCCTGCGCGTCGACTCCCCGCACCGGCGGTGGCGGCAGCATCCGCCGCACGCAGCGTGCGGTTGCCGATCTCTTGAAGGAATCTCGACGGCGATCGCTCGGATCGCCCCGACGACCGCGACCAGCTCACCGACAGAGTTCGCGCGGCCCGCGTGATGCCGACGTACGCCAGCCGGCGCTCTTCGTCGACCGCCTCGAACGTGCTCGCGTACGAGATGGGCAGGAACCCTTCGCTCATGCCGACGAGGTGCACGTGGTCCCATTCGAGACCCTTGGCCGCGTGCAGCGTGGAGAGCGTGACCGTGCGCGTGGCCGGTTCGTGCTGATCTTTCGCGCGGGCCAGCAGCTGATCGGTGAAGTCGCGAAGTGTCGTCTCGGCCGGCGCCTCCTCGGCGAGGCGCAGGAGGGCGGCCCGCGCCTCCCACGCGTCTCGCAGCGCCCCTCCCGCGGGCGGCGCCTCGTCGGTGAGGCCCAGCGAACGCAGCACGTCGCGGACGGTTGCGACGAACCCGGTCTCGAGCGGGGCGACCGAGGCCGCGCGCAGCGCCATGACGGCCTGCCGCACCTCCGACTGGTCGAAGAAGC
This sequence comes from Microbacterium sp. AG1240, assembly GCF_003635115.1. GTDB lineage: Bacteria > Actinomycetota > Actinomycetes > Actinomycetales > Microbacteriaceae > Microbacterium. The sequence continues at coordinate 1,182,604 of NZ_RBXJ01000001.1, read as the reverse complement.
GTTTGCCGCCCAGCACGGTGGATGCCACGCCCGCCGACGAGAGTGCGGAGATGAGGGCGGCGGACTGGGCGTGCGCGCGGTAGAGGACGGCGATCGAGGCCGGGTCCACGCCGGAGGCGATCGCGGTCGACACCGATCGCGCGACGCCCGCGGCCTCGGCCGCGTCGTCGTCGAAAGCCCGCACCACGGGCGTCGGGCCGTCGGCGTCCTGGGCTGGGTGCAGGTGCAGGGAACCGGGCCGATCGCGCATGAGCTCGTTCGCCACCGCCAGGATGGGCTCCGACGAGCGGTAGTTCGTCTCGAGCCTCACCACGCGGGCGTCCTCGTGCCGGCGAGGGAAATCGAGCAGGAACGACGCGTCGGCTCCGGTGAAGGAGTAGATGGTCTGACTGGCGTCGCCGACCACGCAGAGGTCGTGCCTCTCCCCGACCCAGAGCTCGAGGAGGTGGTGCTGGAGGGGCGAGACGTCCTGGAACTCGTCGACCGTGAAATGCCGGTACTGCTCGCGGACCGCGGCGGCGACGCGGGGTTCTGCCTCGATCATCCCCGCACAGGCGAGGAGCACGTCTTCGAAGTCCATCTGGCGACGTTCGTCTTTGAGCTTCTCGTAGGCGCGCTGCAGGTCGACGACCCGCTCCAGGCTCAGGCGTCCGATGCCGTCCGGACGCGCCGCGGCGTAGGCGTCGATCGAGCGCATGGTGACCTTGCGCCACTCGATCTGACCCGCGACGTCGCGCAGTGTCGCGGTGTCGAGGTTCATCCCGATGCCGTCGGCGGCGTGGGCGAGCATCTTGACCTTGTTGTCGATGATCGACGGCGCCGAGTCGCCCGCGAGCGTCGGCCAGAAGTAGTTCACCTGCGCGAGCGCACTCGCGTGGAAGGTGCGCGCCGACACTCCCTCGACGCCGAGCGCCCGCAGGCGCCCCCGCATCTCCCCCGCCGCCTTCGCGGTGAACGTCACCGCCATCACCCGGCCCGGCGAATACGCCCCGGTGTCGACGCCGTGCGCGATGCGGTGCGTGATCACGCGTGTCTTACCCGTGCCCGCGCCGGCGAGCACGCACAGAGGACCACGGAGCACGGATGCGGCGTCCCGCTGCCGCTCGTCGAGACCGTCGAGAGCGCTTGCGCTCATCGCGCCTCGGCCAGCCACTCGAGGATAAGTCGGTGGGCGATCGACGCCGGCCCCGGGAGGCGGAGCTCGCTCTCACCGGCGAGACCGGCGGCGATCTCGGCGCGGGTGAACCACCGCACGTCGAGGATCTCCTCCCCGTCGGCCTGGGCGTCGGTCGGCACCGTGGCCGAGGCGCGGAACCCCAGCATCAGCGATCGAGGGTACGGCCAGCCCTGGGAGCCACGGTACGCCACATCTGCGACGACCACCCCGGCCTCCTCGCCCACTTCGCGGGCGACGGCCTCCTCCAGCGATTCGCCGGCCTCGGCGAACCCGGCGAAGCACGAATAGCGGTTGTCGTCCCAGAGGGCGTTCGAACCGAGGAGGAGCAGATCCGGATCGTCGGCACGCGTGACGGCGACGATGACCGCGGGATCGGTGCGCGGGAAGTGCTGGCGACCGCAGGACGGGCACTTCCTCGACCAGCCTGCGTCCCGTTCCTCGGTGCGAGCACCGCACGCGGGACAGAACGGCGAGTCGATCAGCCAGCGTGCGAGCGAGACGGCCGTCACCAATAGCGAGGCCTCCCCGGCCGGAAGCGACCCGGCGATCGAGCGCAAGGAGCCCCACGAGACCGAGACGGGGGCGTCGGCTGCCGCATCGAAGGCGGCCAGCAGCACCGCTGATCCGTCGGACGCGCGTCCGAGGAACGCCCACTCGGCGTCGACGGGTACGGCGTCGACGGCGAGGAGCTCGAGCCGTCCGTCGGCGGTCAACGCAGTGGCGTCGCCGTGCACGACGAGCGCTCTTGTGGCGGGGTCGGCGCGGAGGGCGTCGAGGAGTCCGGGAACGGCGCGTTCCTCGGCGCGTCGGTCGACGACGAGGTCGTTCGGATCCGAAGCGGGTGGCGTAGCTGGCGCCGTCATCGATGACCTCTTCCAAGGGCGTGGCGCGGGGGTTCGGAGGCGAGCCCGGCCTACCCTGGGCCCATGGCACGCTCCCCTCTCACTCTAGCCGCGTCGGTCACGGCCGCCCTTCCCGGGGCAGGGGTGGTGGGTGTGGGCCTTCTCACCGAGAACGGCGCGGGGCGGTTCGATTCGGCCGTCGCCCGCCTCGACGACGGCCGCGAGGTCGTGGTGCGCACCCCCGCCGACGACGATTCGGCGGGAGAGCTCGCGGCGGAGTCGCGCGCCCTCCACGCCCTCACCCCCGGTGTTCGCGCCCTCCTCCCGTTCCGCGTTCCCGAGGTGCTCGGCGAAGCCGGGTCCGGAGCCGCGCGCGTTCTCGTGGTCGACCGGCTCGAGGGCTATCGGGTCGACCCGGCGCACCTGCCCCAGGGTTCCGGTTTCGCGACCGCCATCGGCAGCGCCCTCGCCGCCGTGCACGCGCTCCCGCCGTCGATCGTTCGCACCGACGGCCTCCCCGTCCGCACTCCCGATCAGGTGCGCGACGACGTCTCACGGCTCCTCGACCGCGCCGAGGCCACTCGACGCGTCCCCGACCTCCTGATCGAACGCTGGCGACGCGCCGTCGACTCCGACGACCTGTGGCGGTTCGAGTCGGCCGTCGTGCTCGGCGGGGCCACCTCCGCGTCGTTCCTGCTCTCCGAAGACGACACGGCGACGGTCACGGGCCTGCTCGACTGGGGCGGCCTGAGCGTCGGCGACCCGGCGACCGATCTGCGCTGGCTCGCGTCGGCCCCGACCGCGGCCGACGACGTCTACGCGGGCTACACCGCCGACGCGTCGAGGGCGCCCGACGCGCTCCTGCGTGAGAGAGCGCGGATGTACGCCGAGCTCGAGTTCGTGAAGTGGCTGGTCCACGGTCACGACAACGGACGCCCCGAGGTCGTGGCCGACGCCGTCGCCCTGCTCGAGTCGCTCGCCGACGGGGTGCGCGGCGACGAGATCGTGCCGGAGGCCCGTCCCGATGTGGATGCTGCGCTGTCGTACGCGCATCTGATCCCCGAGTCCGCACCGACCGCCGTCGATACGTCCATGCAGACCGACGCCTACGATCCGCAGATGATGTCGCTGTTCCTCGCGGCCGAGCGCGACCGGCAGACCGCGGCATCCGCGCCCGATTTCGGCCTCGACGGGCTCCGCGAGCCGGAGGAGCAGTCGACGGCGCCGATCGATATGGAGGGCTGGTCGTCGCTGCGGGAATCGGACGCCACCGGGCAGGAGCCCCAGGAGGAGCCGGCGCCCGCCGATGCCGCCGGGGTCGACGACGCCGTCAGGGACGACGAGGATCTTCGGGACGAGGCGCAGCGGGCGACCCGCGCAGCGTTGCGCCGATGGGGTGCCGGGGGCGACGACGCGCGAGTCGGTCAGGGCACCTGAGTCCGTCCGCCGGCCGTGTCGCGGGCGCGGCGCCATCGCGCGACGAGCTCCGCTTCCTCCCAGACCCGGTCCGATCGGATGACGAGATCGTCCGCGACGTAGTACAGCGCGACGTCGATGTCGTCGAGGGGCACGCCGTGCTTCTTGTGGTAGGCCAGCCGGTAGAGCGCGAGCTGCAGCATCCGCTCGTCCTTCTCGGCGGCCGAGATCGGCGCGCGGCCGGTCTTCCAGTCGACGATCTCGAGGCGTCCGCCGCGATCGGCGCGGCGGTAGACGGCATCGAGCTTGCAGATCATGACGTGCTGCTCGCCGTCGCCCGTCGACATCGCGAAGTCGATCTCGGTCTCCACCTCGAGCGGGGCGAGGTCGGCCCACTCCGACCTCTCGAAGACCTCCTTCAGGCGAGCGAGGTCGGCGGCGTCCGAGGTGGATGCCTCCGACGCGTCGCCGTCGTCGTCGATCTCCCAGAGCGCGTCGTCGATCGACCCGGCCGTGCCGGCGCGACCCGATCGCTGCTCGACCCACGCGTGGAAGAGCGTGCCGAGGCGCGTCTGGCGGAACGGGCGCTCGGGCAGCGGGCGGGTGACCGCTGACACGGTCGCGCGGTAGTCGGTGACGTAGTCCTTGAACCGCGAGGCGGGGATGCGTGCCGGTGGCCGCACGGGCGCTCCCCGGCGGCGCTGCTCCCACTCGGCGAGAAGGCGCGCGAGCGTGTCGTCGGGTACCGGATCGTGGTCGGCGGCGGCCCGCACGGCATCTGCCGCGGAGAGCACCGCCTGGCGCCGCGCTCCGAGCGGGTCGAGCGGCCACTGCACGATGCGGCCGCCCTTGTCGAGGTAGGGATTGTCGTCGGGCGCCGACTCCTCGATCGGCGGAGCACCGAGGGCATCGAGCATCTCGACCAGGTACCGGCTGGGTGTGCGGGGCTCCTTCTGCCCGGCCCAGTGCGCGCCGGTGAGCAGGAGCTCCGACCGGGCGCGCGTGACCGCGACGTAGGCGAGACGTCTCTCCTCGCGCTCCTGATGAGCGCGATCCGCCTCGCGGAGCTGCTCGATCGCGTCGGGCAGATCCGCGTCGTCGTCGTCGAACGACCAATCCAACCGCGGGAGCGCATCGCGATCACCTCGCAGCGGGTAGGGCAGAACCCCGAATCCGAGCCATCCGTTGACCGTGCGGGGCGCTTTGGGCAGCTCTTTGTCGACCAGACGCACCACGGCGACGGCGTCCCACTCGAGCCCCTTCGAACCGTGCACGGTGAGCAGTTGCACGACGCCCGGCTCGGGAGGCTCGGGGCGCGGCATGAGCTCGTCGGTCTCCTCGGCATGGTCGAGCCACGCGAGCAGACTGCCGACCGAGCCTCGATCGTCGGCGAGGAGGAAGGCCCGCACCTCGTCGAGGAAAGTGCGAAGGCGCGCGCTGGCGACGCGCGCGGGACCGCGCGCCTCGTTGGCGGCCAGCTCGATGTCGAGACGCAGCTCGATCTCGATCAGGCGCAGGAGGTCGGGGATGGGCTGGCCGACGGCGCGCCGGAGACGCTCGAACATCTCGCCCGCGTCGCGCAGGCGCCGCCGCCCCTCGGGCGTGATGGCGCGCAGGAATCCGTGATCGTCGCTGGAGCGACGCACGAACTCGAGCGCGTCGATGATCGACAGTTGCTCGTCGGCGCCCGCCGAGGCGCGCACGCGCGCCGCGAGCTCGGCCGGGAGCGGGTCGAGAGCGGCGTCGCGCCGCGAGAGGGTGTCGGCGAGAGCGTGCAGGGCCGCGAGATCGGCCACGCCGATGGAGAACCGGGGGCCGGCGAGCAGACGGATCAGCGACGACCCCTGGGCGGGGTCGTGCACCACCCGCAGCGCGGAGACGACGTCGACGACCTCCGGCGTGGACAGGAGCCCTCCGAGACCGAGGATGCGGTTGGGCACGCCGGCCGCATCGAGGGCGTCGGCGAACAGCTGCATGTGCCGCTTCGTGCGGAACAGGACCGCGCCCGAGTGCGGGTGCGGAGCACCCGACGCGGTGTGGGCGGCGCGGACGGCGACGAACCATTCCGCGACCTCCCGCGCCTCGTCCTCCGCCGATGCCGCGAACACGCGCGACACGCGACCGGTCGCCGCTCCCGGGCGCGGCGCGAGCTCTTCGACGTCGGCGCCGTCCGCCGCGGAGAGGAGCGCGTTCGCGGCGGTGAGGATGGCCACGTCGTTGCGCCAACTGATCATGAGGCGGAACCGTTCGGCCACGCCCGTCGACGAGAACGCGCCCGGGAAGGCGGTGAGGTTGTCGGCCGACGCGCCGCGCCACCCGTAGATCGATTGATGCGGATCACCGACCGCCATCACCGCCGTGTCGCGGAAGATCGCGGCCAGCAACCGTGTCTGGAGCACGGACGTGTCCTGGTACTCGTCGAGCAGCACGACCCGGTACTGCGCGCGCAGTGCCTCACCGACCTCCGGGGCCCGCTCCACGATCGTCAGGGCGTCGGCCACCTGGTCGGCGAAGTCGAGCGTGTCGTCCGCGCGTTTGCGGCGCGCGTACTCGCGCACGAGCTCGGCGAGCACGGGAAGACCCGTCATGCTGCGCCGTGCCTTGTCGACCCGGTCCTGGTCGACCTTCCTGCGGCAGGTCACGGTCGACAATCGCGCGTCCCAGGTATTCGCGAACGCGATGAGGTCGTCGAGGTCGACCCGGTTGTCGAGCACGTCGCCCGAGAGGCGATGCACGGCGTCCACGACGGTCGAGAAGGCCTCCTCCCTCTCGGCGAGACGCTCGTCGTCCGAGGCAATGACCACGCGCCGCGCGAGCAGCCACGACCCCGACTGACTGAGAAGAGCCGAATCGGGGTCGCGTCCGATGCGCGCCCCGTGCTCGCGCACGAGGGCGTCGGCGAACGCATTGTAGGTGGCGACGCGCGGACGGAACGCGAGTTCTTCCCCGTCGAGGGAGCGGATGCTGCGTCCGGGGACCACGTCGTCGGCGAGACGATCCAGCAGCGAGGCGAAGGCGGCGTCGCGCACGCGCGGCGGAGAGGCCGCGTGCGTCTCCCAGAATGCCGGCAGCGTGCCGTCCGAGACGAGCAGATCGAGGTGGGGCAGGAGATCGCGGCGCGCGTACTCGCGTACGACCGCCAGTCGACGGCCGATGCGCTCGGCGAGCTCGCCCGCCGCCTTGCGCGTGAACGTGAGCCCGAGCACTTCGTCGGGTGCGACGTGGTCGTTGGCCACGAGCCACACCACGCGACCGGCCATGGTCTCGGTCTTCCCGCTGCCCGCGCCGGCGACGACGAGCGCCGGGCTCGCCGGCGCCTCGATGACGGCGCGCTGATCGGCGGTCGGCGGAGGAAGCCCCAGGGCGCGGGCGATCGTCTCGGCGGAGAGGGTCACGACGACGACACCGCCTTCACCGTATGCAGCGCGCAGACACCGAACCGAGAGGTGGCGCAGTGCGCGTCGACCGGCGCCTCGAACGTGTCGGCCGCCATCATCCGTGCGGTCTCGACGATGCTGCCGAGGAACTCGGCGCGCTCGGCGGCGGCCATCGGCGCCTGACGTGCGAGGCGGTAATGGGGCTCCTTGGTCGTCGTCCGCGAGAGCACGATCAACCGCGCCCCGGCGTTCGTCTGCGGGTGGGCGCCCGGGACGAGCCCCTCGAGGAAGGCCAGCTGGTAAGCGGCGAGCTGGGGGTCGTCGGCGACCTTGTCGTCGCTGACCCGAGCCTCGGAGCGTCCTGTCTTCAGGTCGACGATCAGCACGTTCTCATCGATGCCCTCGCGCACCGGCACCTTCTCGCCTCGACCCGCCGGGTAGACCTCGACGCGGTCGATCGATCCTGTGAGCAGGGCGAAGCGGCCCTCGGGATGCCGCGCCTCCGGGTCGACCGCCACGACCCGCGGGACACCGTCTGCGGTGGCGTCGAGGTCGACGGCCAGACGGAAGCGCGCCTCGGCTCCGATCGTGCGGCCGCCCTCGGCGTGGAAGGTGCGCAGGTAGGAGTGCAGGCGGTCGGCGAGCAGGTGGGCCCACGCGTGCTCTTTGCGCGACAGCCAGGGCGCCTCGAAGTCGAGCTCGCCCCACCGCTCGTCGACGATCCGGCGGATCTCGTCGAGGTCGCCCGATGGAACCTCCTCCATCGCGGCGTGGAGGATGACCCCGGCCCCCGCGGACCAGGTGCGCGTCTCGCCGCCGAGCGCGCGCACCGCCCAGTCGACCTGGCAATCCGCGAACGTCGTCATCTTCGAGGGAGAGATCGGCACCGGGGCGCGGTCGGGGTCGCGCAGCGGGCCGTCGGACGACGGCGGCGCCACCCCGAACCACTGCTCCGGCGCGGCGCCGGCGACTCCCTCTCGCGCGAGGACGACGAGCTGCGACGCAGCGTGCTCACGGGCTCCGACCGACGATGACGCGGTCAGCGTTCGGCGGTACTGCGACACCAGACCGCGGAGCGTGAGGGGGTGCCCGGCATCGACCTCGTCGAGCACCGGCGGCTCGGGCTCGGGCAGCAGCTCGAACAGGGGGCTCGGGCCGAGGTCGTCGTCGTCGACCGCGGTGACCACGAGGTGCCGTCGTGCGCGCGACAGTGCGCGGGCGAACAGCCGCAGCTCGTCGTGCAGCGCCGCCCGCCGCCGATCCAGCACCGCGGGTGCGGTCGGGGCGGCGAGCCCCTGCCGCCACGCTTCGACCTCGTCGCCGAGGCGCCACGCGTCGAGGATCCCGCCGCGCAGGCGCAGGTTCGGCCACACGCCGTCCTGCACGCCGGCGACGATCACGGCGTCGAACTCGGTACCGAGCGCCGTCGCCGGAGTGAGCACGGTCACGGTCGCCGCGCGGTCGGGAGAGGCCAGGATGTCTTCGGGCACGTCGCTGTCGAGGATGCGCCGGATGAAGTCCGACGTCTTCGCGTCGGGATCGCGCTCGAGGAATCGCTTCGCGGCATCGAACAGCGCCACCAGCGCGTCGAGCGCCTGCCCCGTCTCGGCGGCCAGCACACCACCGCCGACGGCCGTGTCGTGCCAGGAGCGCGCCAGTGGGCGGCCGGCCCCGTCTCGAGCGCGATCCCACGCCAGCCACAGCAGTTCGTGGACGGTGGCGCCCCGATCCGCGTCGGCCGCGATGCGCGCCAGCGTCGTCGCCAGGCGCTCGGCGGCGCGAGCCTCGGGCGAATCGATCAGCGCCAGCTCGAGGGGGTGCGCCAGGGCGTCGGCGAGGAGGTGCCGGGCGGCCCGGGTTCCCCCATCGGCGAGTTCCGCGTGGCGCAGTCGTCCGCGCAGGCGTCGGAGCCCCACCGCGTCGAGACCGCCGAACGGCGAGACGAGCACGCCCGCCAGAGCATCGGGGTCGCGATCGGCGGGGTCGACGAGCGCGATCCGCACGAGCTCGAGCAGGTCGCGCACGACCTGCTCCCGTCCGAGCGGGCGCTGCACGCCAGCGGCCCGCGTCGGCACCTCGCGCGCCGCCAGCTCGGTCTCGAGCGTGGCCACCTGACGGGTGTCGTGGGCGATCACAGCGATCCTCGACCAGGGGATCTCATCGAGCAGATGCCACTCGCGAACGATGCGGGCGATCGCGTCGATCTCTTCGAAGGGCGACCCCGCGACGATCGCGCGCACCGACCGGTCGTCGGGGTCGAGATCGCCCGGGGGCCGCCGATGGTCGATGCGTCCGGCCGCCCCGATGGACTGCGTCACGACGCGCGTGAGTCGGGTCAATGCGGGCGCGGCGCGATGCGGAGCGTCGAGCACGAACGCCGTGCCCAGCAGCGCGCAGAGGTCGGCGAAGAGCGCCGGACTCGATCCGCGGAAGGCACCGGAGGCGATGTCGGGATCGCCGAAGGCGACGACCGCGACACCCCGGGCCCGCAGGGCGGCCACGACGTCGAGGCCGCCACGGGTGAGCTCCTGGCCGTCGTCGATGAGCACCGCCCGCAAGCGACCGGCCGCCCCGAGCTGGCGCTCGCCCTCCGCGCCCGGCGGGGTGCGGTGCAGCACCGCGGCGGCCTCGCGCAGCAGGTCGGCCGCGTCGCGCGCTCGCGTGTGCATCTGGTCGACGGCATCGCGGTACTCCCGGAGGAACGATGCCGCGGCCCCCCAGCCGGCTTCGCCCCGGTCGGCCGCGAGCCGGCCCAGCTCGGCCGCGTCGAGGTCGAGCTCGGTGCAGGCGGCGATGAACTGGCGCAGCTCGCCCCGGAACTCGCGCGAGCCCCTCACCTCGGCACCGATCGTGGCCGGCCAGGGAATGACCGCCTCGCCCGTCGCCTCGTCGGCGATGTCGCCGGCGAGCAGATCGGCCAGGATGCGGTCGTGATCGCTCGCCGCGAGCAACTGCGGCGGCTGGCCGCCGGCGCGCACCTCGGCGGCCCGCACGACCTGGTAGGCGAATGAGGCCATGGAGCGGGCGAGAGCACCCGACGACGCGCGGTCGACGACGATCGAGAGGCGATCGCGCAGCGCCGTGGCCGTCTGCCGCGACGGGGTGAGGACGAGGACGTCGTCGACCGGCACCCCGGCATCGACCAGTGCGCGCAACCGCGCCACGAGCGCCTCGGTCTTGCCCGTTCCCGGGGCGCCCAGCACGACGCCGGAAGAGCCCACCGGCAGCCGCACGACCGCGCGCTGCACCTCGTCGAGCGCGATGCGCGGCTGCGACGCATCGGCTGATCCCATGCCCACCACGCTAACCGGCACGACCGACACCGAGGGGACGGACGTCGTTCGCCGAGAGCGTTCGGGGAACGGCCGGAGGGATACGCGCCCTGTCGTAGAGTTTTTGGTGCGCCCGGGGTAGCCCCGGGCCGGAAAGGGCACCACCGTGGAGATCCGCATCGGCATCGCGAACACCGGCCGCGAGCTCAGCTTCGAAACCTCCGAGGCATCGGACGCCGTGAAGCAGTCGGTCGCCGACGCCCTGGACGCCAAGGCGTCGCACCTGAACTTCACCGATGTGAAGGGCAACAGCTACCTCGTGCCCACCGCGACGCTCGCCTACATCGAGTTCGGCACCGAAGAATCGCGCCGCGTCGGCTTCGTCGCCTGATCCAGACACCATGCAGATCGCGCTCGCTCTGCTGATCGCCGTGGTGATCGGCGTCGCCCTGCACGTCGCGCTCCCCCACCGCCAGAAGCGCGGGGTGGTGGTCGCCCCGGCGATCGCCGCCGCGGCGGGCGTCATCACGTGGGCCGCCCTCACCTGGGCCGGTGTCGGTATCGACAATCCCTGGATCTGGCTGTCGGCGATCACCGTGCCGGCCGTGGTTACCGCGCCCCTCGTGCTCGCACTGGGCGCCGCCCGGGTGCGGGGCGACGAACGCGAACGCCGCAGCCTCGGTCTGGTCTGACCCGACCTCAGGCCGCGAGGCCGGTGGCGTCCATGCGCCGCGAGTGAGCGGCCATCAGCTCGGTGAACACCGGTTCGACCCGCTCCTCGTCGGCGGCGCCGAGCGTCGTCGGCCGGAGGGCCGCGCGCGCGACGAGAAGCGTGTCGCCGACAAGCCGGCGGCCCCACATCGCCAGAAGCGAGCGCCACTCCTCATCGCTGTCGATCGTGGCGGCGATGATCTCGACGATGGCCTGGCGGTCGTCGTCGGCGCGGAGGATGCGCGCGACGCGACGACCGGTGTCGCCGTAGCTCGCCGACAGGGCCAGATAGAAGTCGTCGAGCATCCCGGCGGTGATGTGCACCGAGACCATCGTCTCCTGGGGTCGGACGCCGTGCGTCGCGCGGCGGAAGGCGTCGAGGGACTCGCGAAACGGCAGCATGAGGGCGGTTGGATCGTCGCCCCGCTCCCGGATGAGGGAGACGAGCGCCTCGTGCTTCGTGAGAGCCGCGCCCGCGGCGCGGGAGAGCGCCTCCTTCTGGGCGAGCTCCGGTGTCGAGGCGATCAGCTCGCTCAACGTCTCGAAGAAGCCCAGCTGCAGGTAGGCCGCCTGACCCAGGAAGGTGTCGACCTCCGGCGCCAACTCGGCGAAATCGACCCGCACGGCGTCGCCGAAATCGCCGCGCGACCTCAGAGTGAGGGTGCGACCGGCAGGGCGACCACGACGACGCAACCACTCGAACACGTACGAAAGCCTAAGCCCGCGGCCGCTGCGCCCCGCCGAGGTACGCGCCTTTCCGCCGCATCCGGACCGCTCCGGTATCGTTGAGGGGTCCCGGCGTCGGATCGGGACCCCCGCGCCTGCGGCTGAGTGAGGGCGTGGACCGATCACTCTAGGCGGCTCTCTTCCGCCGGACAGGCTCATATCGTGACGACCTTCGCCGAGCTCGGCGTAGACCAGGACATCGTCGACGTGCTCGCGTCGAAGGGCATCGTCGATGCCTTCCCCATCCAGGAGCAGACGATTCCGCTGGGCCTTCCCGGCCAGGACATCATCGGCCAGGCCAAGACCGGTACCGGCAAGACCTTCGGCTTCGGCATCCCCGTCGTGCAGCGACTCGGCCTGAACCCCGAGCCCGGGGTCAAGGCGCTCATCGTCGTCCCCACGCGCGAACTCGCCGTGCAGGTCTACGAAGACATGGACATGCTCACGTCGGGCCGCTCGACCAGCGTCGTGGCGATCTACGGCGGCAAGGCCTACGAAGGACAGATCGACCAGCTGAAGGCCGGCGCGCAGATCGTCGTCGGCACCCCGGGTCGCCTGATCGACCTGAACAACCAGCGCCTGCTCGACCTGTCGAGCGCCGTGGAGGTCGTCCTCGACGAAGCCGACAAGATGCTCGACCTCGGATTCCTCGCCGACATCGAGAAGATCTTCACCAAGGTCGCGCCGGTGCGCCACACGCAGCTGTTCTCCGCGACGATGCCGGGGCCGATCGTCGCCCTCGCCCGCCGGTTCATGTCGAACCCCATCCACATCCGCGCCACCGACCCCGACGAGGGTCTGACGCAGGCGAACATCCAGCACCTCGTCTACCGCGCGCACTCGCTCGACAAGGACGAGGTCATCGCCCGCATCCTGCAGGCCGACGAACGGGGCAAGACCGTCATCTTCACGCGCACCAAGCGCGCCGCGCAGCGCCTCTCCGACGAGCTGGGCGACCGGGGCTTCAACACCGCCTCCGTGCACGGCGACATGAGCCAGGAGGCCCGCGAGCGCTCGATGGCCGCCTTTAAGGCGGGGAAGAAAGACGTGCTGATCGCCACCGACGTCGCAGCTCGCGGCATCGACGTCGACGACGTGACCCACGTCATCAACCACACGATCCCCGACGACGAGAAGACGTACCTGCACCGCGCCGGGCGCACCGGCCGTGCCGGCAAGACGGGCATCGCCGTCACGTTCGTCGACTGGGACGACCTGCACAAGTGGGCGCTCATCAACCGCGCGCTCGACTTCGGGCAGCCCGAGCCCACCGAGACCTACTCGTCGAGCCCGCACCTGTTCACCGACCTGAACATCCCCGAGGGCACGAAGGGTCGTCTGACCACGGCTCCCCGCGCCCAGGCGGCCGAGACATCGAAGCCGCGCTCCGACTCCGGCTCGGGAGAGAACGGCAGCCGTCGTCGCCGCTCGCGACCGGAGCAGTCTTCGCGCGAACCCCAGCCGATCGCCGAGCACGGCGCCGCCGCCGACGCCACGCCCGAGGGCGCCGGCACGCACGACGGCGGCGGCTCCGAGCACCACGACGGCAACGCCGCACCGCGGCGTCGACGTCGTCGTCGCGGCGGAGCCCGCACGGGCGGCGGCGCACCCGCCGCCTGATCCGCGGCGTCCGCCGGGCGCAGCATCCGAATCTCCCGAGGGGGCGTCCGACGACCGGGCGCCCCTTCGTCGTGGGCGCGGTGTCAGGGGTAGACGGGCGCCGTACCGCTCGCGAGGGCGATGATCTTCGCGACCTCCGCGTCGGCGGTGGTGTTCTCACCGGGCTGATTCGGCTTGCCCAGACCGTGGTAGTCGCTCGAGCCGGTGACGATCAGACCGCGTTCGTCGGCGATGCGCCGGAGCGTGCGGATGCCGGGAGCGAGGTTCTCGCGGTGGCCGAGCTCGAAGCCGGCGAGGCCCGCCTCGAGCATGCGGTCGAGCAGCCGCGACGGCAGAAGACCCGCTCGCCCCGCCGGGTGCGCGATGATGGGCACTCCCCCGGCCCCCACGACGAGCGAGACCGCCGTGACCGGATCCGGCGCGTAGAGCGCCACGTAGTAGTCGCCCGCCGGGCTGAGAATGCCCGCGAACGCCTCGGCCCGGTCGCGCACGAGTCCGCGTGCGACGAGGGCGTCGGCGATGTGCGGTCGGCCGACGGTGGCCCCGTCGGAGGTCTGGGCGACGATGTCGTCCCACACCAGGTCGTAGTCCCGGGAGATGCGATCGGCCATCACCCTGGCGCGATCCACCCGCGAGGAACGGATGCGATCGGTCATCGCGCGCAGCGACGGCTCGTCGGGATCGAACAGGTAGGCCAGCAGGTGGACGCTGCGCCACTCGTGGAGAGCGGAGAGCTCCATACCGGGGAGGAACGTCATGCCGAGCGACGACGCGGCCTCGGCGGCCTCCGCCCACCCGGTGGTCGTGTCGTGGTCGGTCAGCGCCGCCGTCCGCAGCCCGTGTCGGTGGGCGGCTGCCATGACGAGCGCCGGGGCCTCGGTGCCGTCCGAGCATGCCGAATGCAGATGCAGGTCACTCGGACCCTCGAACCTGCGCACCGACTCCACTCCCCCGAGGGTAGCCGCATCCGTCGATCTCCCAGACTGCTGTCCTAGAGTCACGGGGTGCGTCGCGTCTGGGGGGTTCTCATCGCGCTGCTCTGCACAGGCGGGGCGGCGGTGCTCACCTGGCCCCAGCTGTTCAAGCTCGAACGCACCTTTCCGATCGCGCAGATCGTGTCGTTCCGGGGCCCGCTGGCCGCCGCATTCGCGGCCCTCGCGATCCTCGCCCTGATCTTCGCCCTGGCGCGACCGATCCGTGCCCTCGCGCTCACCCTGGCGGTCGTCTCGCTCGTCGCGGCGGGGGCCAACGCCGGCATCATGGCCTCCCGCGGTATCGGAACCGACGCGCTGCCCGACAAGACCGACACCAGCCTGCGCGTGATGACCTGGAACACCGCCGGTTCGGCGACCGCCCCCGAGACGATCGCCCAGATCGCCGTCGCGATGAACGCCGACATCATCACGCTCCCCGAGACGACAATCGACACCGGCGAGAAGGTGGCGATCGTCATGGGCGATCTCGGCCGGCCCATGTGGGCTCACCACGCCGAGTACGGCGAGTACGGCATCGACGGGTGGGACGCCACCTCCACCACGGTGCTCATCAGTCCCGAGCTGGGCGACTACTCCGTCATCGAGTCGTCGCAGGACGGCACGAGCAACACCTCCACCGTGCCGAGCGCGGTCGCCATGCCGACCTCCGGCGACGGTCCGATCGTGGTGGCAGCGCACGCGGTGGCGCCGCGGCAGTCCTACATGCAGCACTGGCGCGACGACCTGCAGTGGCTCGCCGACCAGTGCGCCGCCGACAACGTCATCCTCGCGGGCGACTTCAACGCCACGCTCGACCATATGGCGGGGCTCGGCGTCGACGGTGGGGCTCTCGGTCGATGCCACGACGCCGCCGCAGACACGGGCAACGGCGGGGTCGGCACGTGGACGACACAGTTCCCCGCGCTCTTCGGTGCCCCGATCGATCACATCCTCGTCTCACCGAGATGGCGGGCCACGGGATCCGCGGTGCTGAAATCCCTCGACTCCTCCGGCAGCGACCATCGTCCGCTCGTCGTCCAGCTCGAGCCCGCCCAGGGATGATCCATCCTCCCGGTGAGACACTGGGAGTATGAGCGACGCAGGCCAGAACGACACGACGACCGCGACCGACGGCGCGCCGGCCGAGACCACGACGAACCGACGGCAGCCCTTCCCGCAGGGATTCCTCGACGCGATCGCCGAGGGCTGGGCGACGCGTCCGGACGGCGTCCCCGAGCCGCGCGAGCAGGCCGCCTGGGCGGCTCGCCGCAGGGATGCCGTCTCACGCGCGTTCCCGGGCCGGCGGCTCGTCATCCCGGCCGGCGGTCTGAAGCAGCGCAGCAACGACACCGACTATCCGTTCCGGCCGCACTCCGCCTTCGCGCATCTCACGGGGTGGGAGAACGAGTCCGAGCCCGACTCCGTGCTCGTCTTCGACCCGCGCGACGGCGGGCACGACGTCGTGCTCTACTTCCGCGAACGCGCCGACCGGACGACCCCCGAGTTCTACGCCGACGCCTCGATCGGCGAGTTCTGGATCGGTCCCCGCCCCTCGCTCGCCGGGGTGTCCGCCGACCTGGGCCTCACGACCGCGCACCTCGACTCGCTCGAGCACGGCGACGACGACGTCACCCTCGGCGACGACGACGATCTGGCGCGCGTCGTCTCCGAGCTGCGACTCGTCAAGGACGACTGGGAGATCTCGCAGATGCGCCTCGCCGTCGACGTCACCGTGAAGGGGTTCGACGACATCGTCGCCGATCTCCCCCGTATCGTCGCGCACCCGCGCGGAGAGCGGATCATCGAGGGCGTGTTCCACCAGCGGGCGCGCAGCGACGGCAACACCGAGGGCTACGACACCATCGCCGCGTCCGGCCCGCACGCCTGCTACCTGCACTGGACGCGCAATGACGGTGCCGTGCTGCCCGGCGACCTGCTGCTCGTCGACGCGGGGGTCGAGGTGGACAGCCTGTACACCGCAGACATCACGCGCACGATCCCCGTGGACGGCACGTTCTCGCCCGTCCAGCGCAAGATCTACGAGACGGTGCGCGAGGCCGCAGACGCGGCATTCGCCGCGGCGAAGCCCGGCGCGAAGTTCCGCTCCGTCCACGAAGCCGCCATGGAGGTCATCGCCGCGCGCGTGGCCGAATGGGGTCTGCTGCCGGTGTCGGCCGACGAAGCGCTCGATCCGCGGCGGGGCGGCCAGCACCGCCGCTACATGGTGCACGGCACGAGCCATCACCTCGGTATCGACGTGCACGACTGCGCTCAGGCCCGCCGCGACATGTACTACGACGGTGAGCTCGAGCCCGGCATGGTCTTCACGATCGAGCCCGGTCTCTACTTCCAAGTCGACGACCTCACCGTGCCCGAGGAGTATCGGGGCATCGGTGTGCGGATCGAAGACGACATCCTCATGACCGTCGACGGACCCGAGAACCTCTCGGCGGGCATCCCCCGCACCGCCGACGAGGTCGAGGAGTGGGTGGCGCGCCTCTCGCAGCGCTGAGCGTCAGCCCGCCCGCATCGCCTCGACGACGATCGAGGCGATGTCGGCGCCGATCTCGTCGGCGGGGCGCCTGCGGCCCTTCACCTCGAACGAGTGACCGCCGCCGTCGACCCACCGCAGCGTCGCATCGCGGCAGGCGGCGACCGCCGCCTCCAGCTGATCGTGGGGCTCGATGAACGGGTCGTTCGTGCCCTCGATGAAGACCTGCCGCTGCGCGATGTCGGGCAGGTGGGCGGTGCGCGCCTTCGACGGGTCGCCGGGAGGATGCAGCGGATAACCCAGGTAGACGAGCCCCGCCGGGGCGATGGTTCCGGCCGCCGCCGCCATCGAGGCCATCCGCCCGCCGTACGACTTGCCGGCGGCCCACACGGGCCCGGGCGCCGCGGCGTCGTCCAGCCACGCGAAGACCGCGCCCCAGGTCTCGATCGCGTGAGCGGCCGGTCCCGGCATCCGCCGTCCCGCTTGGACGTAGGGGAAGTTGAAGCGCAGGGTGGCGATGCCGGCGTCGACGAGCGAGCGCGCGAGCCCCTCGAGGAACGGATGCCGGTAGCCCGCGCCCGCACCGTGCGCGACGGCGATCGTCGCCCAGGCGCCATCGGGCCGCTCCCAGACCGTCGAGACGGTCGCCGGGCCGGCCGGGAGCTCGACGGTCAGCGGCCGGTCGCTCACGCGGGAGGTTCGATCCGTTCCGGCGCGCCCTGCGAGGGCGCGGCCGGCGGAAGACGCTCACCGTATCGGGGCGGCTCCTCGGGCTGGGGGGCCACGGGCGTCGGGTCTGCCGTCGTCGACGGGTCGGACGCGGGGGCGGTGCCCGGACCGACGATCTGGCGCGCGCGGTGCAGGCTCGACGCCGTCACGCAGACCTCGTAGTGGTCGGCGACGACCTGCATGACCGAGGCGAAATCGCGACGACGACGCACGATCGAGTAGGTGATGAGGCTCAGCAGCATGCCGATCGCGATGCCCACGAACATGACACCCAGGAACGCGCCGATCTGCACCGTCGGTTCGCCGAGCACGAAGATGAACGAGAAGAGCAGACCGAGCAGGACGCCGTTCACGGCGCCCGATCGCGCCGCCGTCGCGTAGCCGAGCCGGCCGGTCACGCGCTCGATGGAGCGCAGGCCCTTGCCGACGATCGCGATGTCGCGCGCGGGGACGTCGGCGGCGATGAGAGCCGAGACCGCCTTCTGCGCGCCCTCGTACGTGGGGAAGGACGCCACCTGCTCCCCGACTTCTTCGCGACCGGAGGGGACGCGTCCGCCGAGCATGCTCATGCGTTCATTCTCTCACGCAGCGGCGCGCACCCGATCGGCGGAGGTCGCGGGCTACTCTGGGGGAGTGAGCACGCAACGAGTCTTCGTCGCTCGCCTCGCGGGCTGTACGGTATTCGATCCTGCCGGTGACCGGCTCGGCAAGGTCCGCGACGTGGTGGTGATCTACCGGTCATCCGATCCGCCCCGGGTCGTGGGGCTGGTCGTGGAGATCCCCGGGCGACGGCACGTGTTCGTCTCCATCGGTCGCGTGACCTCCATCGCCACGGGTCAGGTCATCACGACGGGACTCATCAACGTCCGCCGCTTCCAGCAGCGCGGCGGCGAGGTGCGGGTGATGGCCGAGCTCCTTGGCCGACGCGTCTTCCTCGTCGACGGCTCGGGCGACGCGGTCATCGAAGACGTCGCGATCGAGCGCAGTCGGCTGGGCGACTGGGACGTCGGTCAGCTGTTCCTTCGTCGACCGAAGACGAGCGCCTCCCCGTTCGCGCGCGGCGCGACGACGTTCGCGTCGTGGTCCGAGGTGCGCGAGCAGCAGGTGCCGGGCGAGTCGCAGTCGGCGGAGCAGCTCGTCGCGACCTATGCCGATCTCAAGCCCGCCGATCTCGCCAACACGCTGCTCGATCTTCCCGGCGACCGCCTCATCGAGGTCGCGGAGGAGCTTCCCGACAACCGACTTGCCGACGCCCTCGAAGAGATGCCCGAAGAGGAGCAGGTGCACATCCTCGAGCAGCTCGGAGACGAGCGCGCCGCCGACATCCTCGACGCGATGGAGCCGGACGACGCCGCCGACCTCCTCGGCCAGCTCCCCGAAGGCCGTCTCGAGCAACTCCTCGACCTCATGGAGCCCGAGGAGGCCGATGACGTCCGAGCACTCCTGAAGTACAGCCCCGACACGGCCGGCGGTCTCATGACCCCCGAACCGATCGTGCTGTCGGCCGATGCCACGATCGCCGAGGCCCTCGCGCTCATCCGCCGGCACGAGCTGCATCCCGCCCTCGCCGCCTCCGTGTTCGTCACGCTTCCCCCGTACGAGACCCCGACCGGACGGCTTCTGGGCACCGTGCACTTCCAGCGGATGCTGCGCTATCCCCCGCACGAGCGCCTCGGGGCGATCATCGACGACACCGTGTCGGCCGTGCCCGCCACCGCGTCGGCGGCCGAGGTCGCGCGTCTCCTCGCGAGCTACAACCTCGTGTCGCTGCCCGTGGTCGATCAGGCCCATCGCCTCGTCGGCGCGGTGAGCGTCGACGACGTGCTCGACTACCTGCTGCCCGACGACTGGCGCTCGCACGACAGCGATGATCCGAAGTCGACGGCCCCCGTGCGGCCGCTCGCGACCACAAGTATTCCGACCGTGCCCCCGAGGAGGCGATGATGGCCCGCCAGAAACGTCGCATCGCCCTCGACGCCCCTCGCGACCGCGGCGGGAAGCTCGGCCGCACCGCGCATCCGTCGCGCGACCGTTTCGGCAAGTTCTCCGAGGCGTTCGCCCGGGCGATGGGCACGTCGGGCTTCCTGATCGGGATGACGGTCTTCGTGGTCGTCTGGCTGACGTGGAACTCCACCGCACCCGTGGAGTGGCAGTTCGACCCGGTCGCGACGAACTTCACCCTGCTCACGCTGATCCTCTCGCTCCAGGCCTCGTACGCCGCACCCCTCATCCTGCTCGCTCAGAACCGACAGGACGACCGCGACCGCGTGCAGATCGAGCAGGATCGACAGCGTGCCGAGCGCAACCTCGAGAACACCGAGTACCTCGCTCGCGAGGTCGTCGCGCTGCGCATGGCGGTGCGCGAATCGACCGACGAGGTCGTCACGCGAGAGGTGCTTCGCGCCGAACTCAAGGGTCTTCTGAAGAAGCTCGACCGACGCGACGACCGCGAGTCGACCGCCCCGTGAGCGACGCCGCGCTGACCGACGCGGTGCGCTCGGCCGTCGCCGGTGTCGTCGATCCCGAACTGCGCCGCCCCCTCGGGGAGCTCGACATGCTGCGAGAGATCGAGGTGCGGGGCGACCTCGCCCGCGTGGGCATCGCTCTCACGATCGTCGGCTGCCCGGCCGCCGTCAGGATCGAGCGCGAGGTGCGCGCCGCCGCGGCGGGTGTCACCGGCATCGGGGCGGTCGATGTCGAGCTCGGCGTCATGAGCCCCGATGAGCGCAAGGCGCTGACCGAGAAGCTGCGCGACGGACGGCCCGCGCGCCAGATGCCCTTCGGCCCCGACTCCCTCACGCGGGTGATCGCCGTCACGAGCGGCAAGGGCGGTGTCGGCAAGTCGACGATGACGGCGAACCTCGCCGTGGCGCTGGCGCGCCGCGGGCTGCGTGTGGGTCTCATCGATGCCGACGTGCACGGGTTCTCGATCCCCGCCCTGCTCGGACTGGTCGACGACGACGGCCTGCCGCCGGCGCCGACCCGCATCGACGACCTCATGCTGCCGCCGGTGGCCTACGACGTGAAGGTCATCTCGATCGGCATGTTCCTCCGCCGTCCCGGTGAGAACGCCGCGGGCGCCGTGGCCTGGCGGGGCCCGATGCTCCACCGCACGGTGCAGCAGTTCCTCACCGATGTCTTCTTCGGCGACCTCGACCTCCTCCTCCTAGACATGCCTCCCGGCACGGGCGATGTCGCGATCTCCGTCGGCCAACTGCTCCCCCACGCGGAGGTGCTCGTGGTCACGACGCCCCAGCCGGCAGCATCCGACGTCGCCGTGCGCAGCGGGCTCGTCGCGCGCCAGACCGGGCAGCGGATCATCGGGGTCGTCGAGACCATGTCGGCGATGACCCTCCCTGACGGCAGCTCCCTCGACCTCTTCGGCGCGGGGGGCGGGTCGGAGGTCGCCACAGCGCTCTCCGCGACGGGTGAGACGGTCCCCCTGCTCGGCACGGTGCCGCTGAGCCCGGCGCTGCGCACGGGTGGCGACGTCGGAATCCCCGTGGTCGTCGCCGATCCGGCCGACCCCGCAGCTCGCGCCATCGACGCGGTGGCGGCGACGCTCGCCCGCCAGGGCCGCGGCCTCTCGGGGCGCAGCCTGCCTTTCACTCCCCGCTGAGCGGCGCACCGGACGGCGCCCGATAGCCTGACGCCATCCGAGGGAAGGATGCCGCGTGGCAGACAACGACATCGTCGACACCGTTCACGGGCCGGTCCGGGGTACCTCCGACGGGTCGGTCCGCAGCTTCCGGGGCATCCGGTTCGCTGCTCCACCCGTCGGGGAGCTGCGGTGGCGCGCGCCTCTGCCCCCCGATCCGTGGACCGACCCCGCGGATGCGACCGCGTTCGGACCCATGCCCGTGCAGCCCCCGAACCAGATCATCGTGTTCCCGGACGGCGTCTCGCAGAGCGAGGACTGCCTCTTCCTGAACGTCTGGGCACCTGATTCCGCCCGCCCGGGCGACGACCTGCCGGTGATGGCCTGGGTGCACGGCGGCGCGTACATGTTCGGCGGCACGGCGCAGCCGATGTTCAACGGGCGGTCGTTCGCCCACACCGGCGAAGTCATCGTCGTGACCCTCGCCTACCGGGTGGGCGCACTGGGCTTCCTCGACCTGTCCCGTCTTGTGGACGACGCCGATCCGAATCCCGCGCTCCGCGACGTGATCGCAGCCCTCCGGTGGGTGCAGGAGAACATCCGCGCCTTCGGCGGCGATCCCGACCGGGTCACGCTGTTCGGCGAATCGGCCGGTGCCGGGATCGTGACGACGCTGCTCACGGTGCCGGAGGCGGACGGACTCTTCTCCCGCGCCATCGCCGAGAGCTCCCCGGCGACGTCCGTCTACGGCCAGGACCGCTCCGAGCACGTCGCCCGCACTCTGCTGGCAGACCTGGGGATCGACGCATCCGACGCCGCCACGCTTCGAGGTGTCGACGCGGATCGGATCACCTCGGCGGGCATGGACATCTTCTCCCGTGTCCCGACCGACGACCCGGGCACCCTCGCTTTCGCCCCCGTCGTCGACGGCGACCTGGTCCCGCAGCATCCGTCCGCCGTCTTCGCTCGCGGCGCCTCGCTACCCGTCCCCCTCATCATCGGCACCAACCGCGACGAGGCGACCTTGTTCACGCGCATGAAGTCGCCGCTCATGCCGGTGAGCACCGAAGCCCTCGCCGCCATGACGGCCGATCTGCGCGCCGAGCGCCCCGATCTCGACGTGCCCGCCGACGCCGAGATCGCCGGCGCCTACAGCGGCCTGAGGGCCCCCGCGCGCGGACCGGCGATCTCGCGAGACCTCGGGTTCCGCATGCCCACCGTCTGGGTCGCGGAGGGTCACAGCCGCGTCGCGCCCACGTACCTGTACCGGTTCGATTGGACGACGCCGCTTCTGCGCCTGCTCGGAATCGGTGCCTCGCACGGCACGGAGCTGCCCTACGTCTGGGGCAACCTCGCCACGTCGCGCAAGGACATCACCTTCCGGCTCGGCGGGCTGCGCACCGGCCGGGCCGTGTCGACCCGCATGCAGTCGAGGTGGATCGGGTTCGCCGTCGACGGCGTGCCCTCGGCCGACGACGACAGCGCACCGTGGCAGCCGTACACCGTGCCCGAGCGCCGTTCTCTCGTCATCGACAGGACGGATGCCGCGGTCGCCGACCTCGACGCCGAGGGCCTGAGCGTCTGGGGCACGACTCCCCTGGCCTTCCCGTGAGGGACGGCGCGGGGCCGGAACCGCGGGGAGGCCGATCATGAGTGCCCTCGCGCGTGTGTCGAACGTGTCGGCCGCTGACGTGAGCGAGCTTCGGGACCGGCTCCGGAACACGCGATGGGCGCCTCGGTGGCCTCTTGATGGGTGGGCTGCCGGAACCGACGAGGCCGAATTGCGCCGTCTCGTCGCGTATTGGGCGGACGGCTACGACTGGGAGGCGCACGAACGGGAGATCAACGCTCTGCCGTGGGCGGAGGTCGTGCTCGACGGGGTGCCGCTGCGCTACCTGCGCTTCGATGCCGAGACGGTCGGCGCACTCCCGGTGATCCTGACGAACGGATGGCCGAGCACGGCGGTCGAGCTCGTCGATCTGGCCCGGCACCTCTCCGCCCCGTCCGAATACGGTGGTGACGCAGCGGACGCGGTCACCGTCATCGTGCCGGCCCTCCCGGGGTTCCCGTTCTCGCCGCAGCGCCCGTCTCACGACGATCAGACCCACGAGCTGTGGCATCGGCTGATGCGCGACTGTCTCGGCTTCGATCGCTACGCCGCGCACGGCGGCGACCTCGGTGCCGGGATCACGTCGCGACTCGCGCAAGCCCATCCCGAATCGGTCGTGGCGATACACCTCCTCGCGGTGGCGTCGCCCCTCTCCTTCGACCCCGATACGCTCTCCGCCGCCGAGCGGGCGTATCTCGCCTCGGCGGATCGGTGGCACGACGAGGAGGGCGGATACGAGCACGAGCAGCAGACGCGGCCGCTCAGCCTCGCACCGGCGCTCTCGGATTCCCCCGCGGGGCTCCTCGCGTGGATCGTGGAGAAGTACCGGGCGTGGAGCGATTGCGATGGAGTCCTGTCATCGAGGTTCAGCGACGACGTCCTCCTCACGCAGGCGTCGCTCTACTGGTTCTCGAACTCCATCTCGACGTCGTTCCGGCCCTACTGGGAGTTCGCCACCGGTCGCACGTCGCGCGTCGCGCCCGTGCCCGTCGCCACGGCTGTCGCGGTCTTCCCGTTCGACCTCACGCAGCCCCCGCGCGAGTGGGCGGAACGCACCTACGACGTCGTGCGCTACACCCGCATGCCCCGTGGTGGTCACTTCGCACCGCACGAAGAGCCTGCGCTGCTGGCCGACGACCTCCGGGAGTTCCTCAGACCACTGCGCTGACTATGCCCGTCAGGTCGCCTCGGAGTCGAACGGGGGGCGAACGTCGGGCGAGAAGGCCCCGCGGGTCGGTTCCGTCCCCGCCGCGGCCATCGTGGCCGCCACGCTCGCGGCCTGCACGCTCGCGACCGGCGCGTCGTCGAGAAGAGCCTCGCGGATGATGCGTCGAGGGTCGTACTGACGGGGGTCGAGCTTACGCCAGTCGACGTCGTCGAACTCGGAGCCCATCTCGTCACGGACCCGCGATCGAGCGCCTTGCAGCATCTCCTTCGCGCGGGTCGTCAGACGCGCGAGCCCCTCGGCGTAGCGAGGAAGTCTTTCGGGTCCGATGAGGAGCGCGGCGATCACCCCGATCAGCAGCAGCTTCTCGATCGTGAGCCCGAAGAACATGGGTCTCAGCGTAGTCGTCGCGCCTACCCGTGTGCTGTGCCTCGCCCACGTAATCTGTGCGAGGAGGTCGAGATGAGCGGTAGCGAAGCGAACCAGCGATTCGTGTCGGAGGCGACGGTGGAGCCCGAGCACATCGCGCGGGCGCGCGCGCACGCCCTCGAACTCGGAGCCCAGCCCGTGAGCGCGCCGGTGGGTGCTCAGATGGCGGTCATCGCCGCAGCATCCCGCGCCCGGAGCATCATCGAGGTCGGCACGGGGGGCGGCGTCTCGGGCCTATGGCTCCTGCGCGGCGCACCCGGCGCGACCCTCACCACGATCGATAGCGAGCCCGAGCACCTCGGCGCCGCGCGCCAGGCCTTCGCCGACGCGAAGATCCCCGCCGCACGCGCCCGTTTCATCACCGGTCGGGCCTCCGACGTGCTCCCCCGCATGAACGAGGCGTCGTACGACATCGTGCTGATCGACGCCGATCCCGAGGGCGTCATCGAATACGTCGAGCACGGCCTCCGACTCGTGCGCGCGGGAGGTACGGTGCTCGTCCCGCGGGTGCTCGCCGGCGGCGCCGTCTCCGACCCGGTGCGCCGCGACCCTCAGACCGCCGCCTACCGATCCCTGATCCAGGAGACGCAGGCGTCGCCCGCGGTCATCGGCGCCCTGTCGATCACGGGCGAGGGTCTTCTGCAACTCACGACGCTCCCCGAGACCCCGTGAGAACGGCGATGGCGACCGCGCCGAAGAGCGATCGCCATCGTGAAGGAAGAGACGTCAGGCGCTGACGACCCCGCTGAGCACGTCGTAGAGCTCCTTGGCTTCCGCATCGTTGACGGAGACGACCAGGCGCCCGCCGCCCTCGAGCGGAACACGCACGATGATGAGGCGCCCCTCCTTCACGGCCTCCATCGGCCCGTCCCCGGTTCTCGGCTTCATGGCTGCCATCGTGGCTCCTTTTCGTCGTTAGGTCTGCATAAGTAGTTTATCGTGAGCGAACGCAACATAACGGCGGCCTCAGGGGATCTGCCAATAGGTGTTGCCCAGGGCGTACATGTTGTAGATCCACCACCACTGCCCCAGGAGGGCGAGCGCGAGCACGCTCAGGCGCCAGACGGGCGACTTCGGAACAGCGAGAGCGCCCCAAAGAGGCGACAGCGGAACGAGCAACCGGAAGATGCTCGATTGCGGGAAGAACACCGCGAGAAGGTAGAGCAGATAGCTGGCCGACCAGAGGCGCACCTCGATTCCGAGCGTGCGCACCTGGGGTAGCAGGAGGAGTACCGCGGCGAGTCCGACGACCAGCAGGACGAGGGCGACGTACCCCGCGATCTCGCCGAGCCCCCAGGTGCGGAACCAGAAGGCCGATGCCTGGACGAATCCGTCGAACGGCACGAAATGCGGCGACGTCTCACCGAGCCAGTTGCGGCGCCACGCGAGCTCCGTCGCCAGGTAGGCGCCGGAGTCTCCCGTGACCGCCGCCGCGATCAGCTGCCAGGAGAAGCCCACGACCGTCGCCAGCGCTCCGAGCGCGACGATGTGGACGATCTCGCGGACCGGCAACGTCTCGCTCCGACGCCGGAACCAGCGCCACACGCCGTACAGACCCAGCAGCAGGGCGAACGCGAGGATCCCCGGCCGGGTGTACCCCATGAGCGGGATCAGCAGGTACAGCCATCCGTACCGTCGCTCCCGTAGGCACCAGAGCGCGACGAGGAGGAAGAAGAGGAAGAGCGACTCCGCGTACCCCACCTGGAACAGCGCCGACAGCGGGCCCGAGGCGAAGAACACCACGGCCCACATCGCCGCGGAGCGATCGAGTCGCGGGCGCATCAGGGCGTACAGGGCGACGGATGCGCCATACCCGGCCGTCACGGAGATCACCAGGGCTCCGGCACCCCAGGACCCCAGAAGTACGCCGAGGCCGGCCGACGCGTACGCGTACAGCGGCATGAACGCCCACGAGTTCTCGGCGACCGCTCCGGTGTCGGTCAACGGCAGATCGGCCGGGTAGCCGTTGACCGCGGTGAACCAGTACCACGTCGCATCCCACCCGACCGCGAAGTCGCCCAACCCGGCGCCGTCGCCGAAACGCGAGCCCTGCACCGAGAGGTGGGCGGCGAGCAGCAGGAACAGGGTCGTCACGACGCGCGCGAGCACGTAGACGATACCGATCCGGGCGGCGACCGGCAGGTGCCTCCAGCCGCGCCCCGCGCGTGTCAGGACTGCGTCAGCCACGCCCGGAGTCCGCGCTCGACGTCATCGATCTGGCGCAGCGGGACGCGCTCCTCGTCGTGGTGGGCGAGGCTCGGGTCACCGGGCCCGAAGTTCACCGCGGGCACTCCCATCGCCGAGAACCGTGCGACGTCGGTCCAGCCGTACTTCGGGCGGGGTTCCGCCCCGACCGCGCGGACGAACTCCTGCGCGAGCGCCGCGTCGAGGCCCGGGCGGGCCCCCTCGGCGAGGTCGATGACCTCCACGTCGAAGCCGTCGAACACCTCGCGGATGTGGCGCGAGGCCTCCTCACCGTCGCGACTGGGAGCGAAGCGGTAGTTCACCTCGACCTCGCACGCGTCGGGGATGACGTTCCCGGCGACGCCGCCGGCGATGCGCACGGCGTTCAGGCCTTCGCGGTAGACGAGGCCCTCGACCTCGACGTCGCGGGGGCGGTACTCGGCGAGGCGCCCGAGGATGGGTGCTGCGCGGTGGATGGCGTTGTCGCCGATCCATGCCCGCGCGCTGTGCGCCCGCGTTCCGCTGGTGCGCACGATCGCGCGCAGGTTGCCGTTGCAACCGCCCTCGACCTGACCGTTCGACGGCTCACCGAGGATGGCGAAGTCACCCGCGAACAGATCGGGCCGCGTGCGGGCGAGGCGCGTGAGTCCGTTGAGGTCGGCGGCGACCTCCTCGTGGTCGTACCACATCCAGGTGATGTCGACCCGCGGATCGGTCAGCTCGGCCGCGAGCTTCAGTTGCACCGCCACGCCGGCTTTCATGTCGACGGTGCCGCGGCCCCAGAGGTGCGGCTCACCGTCGATGTCGATGGCACGGGTGGGGAGGTTCGCGTTGATCGGAACCGTGTCGATGTGCCCCGCGATCACCACCCGCTGGGTGCGCCCGAGGTTCGTGCGGGCCACGATCGTGTCTGCGTCGCGGTAGACCTCGAGGTGCGGGAGGTCGGCGACGGCGGCCGCGATCGCGTCGGCCAGTGCGCCCTCGTCGTCGGAGACGCTGGGGATGTCGCAGATGGTGCGGGTGAGATCGACCGCGGACGATGACAGGTCGAGTACCGGCATGGCCCGATTCTACCGACCGCTCGCACCGCCCCCTGCCCGCAGGACGGCCCGCCTCGGCGGGACCAGTACCGTGGAAGCATGAGTGACAACCGTTGGGTATGGGGATTCGGCCTTTCGACTGTGAGCGAGAGCGGCACAGTCCTCGACGCGTGGTTCCCCGAACCCGCGCTCGGGCGACTGCCGCTCGGACTCGACCCGGCGATCCCGCCGGCGACCCTCGACCAGCTCGCTGTCGCCGACCCCCGACGCGCGGTCACCACCGAGGTCATCGCGATCGAGGTCGACCTGGATGCTGCGCCCACCTCGACGGCGGATGCCTACCTGCGCCTGCACGCGCTCTCCCACCGGCTCGCGATGCCCAACGAGGTCGATCTGACGGGGATCTTCGCCCACCTGCCCAACGTCGCGTGGACCAACGCGGGCCCGATGCACCCGGACGACGCGACGCGTCTGCGCCCGTTCCTCCTGCGCGAGGGCATCCAGGTGCAGGGCCTCGACAAGTTCCCCCGCCTGCTCGACTACGTCACGCCGGCGGGCGTCCGCATCGCCGACGCGTCGCGCGTGCGCCTGGGCGCCTACCTCTCCCCCGGCACGACCGTGATGCACGAGGGCTTCGTCAACTTCAACGCGGGCACGCTGGGCGCCTCGATGGTGGAGGGCCGCATCTCGCAGGGCGTCGTCGTGGGCGACGGCAGCGACATCGGCGGCGGGGCGTCGATCATGGGCACCCTCTCGGGCGGCGGGTCGCACCGCGTGTCGATCGGCGCCCGCACCCTTCTCGGCGCGAACGCGGGCATCGGCATCTCGCTCGGCGACGACTGCGTCGTCGAGGCGGGCCTGTACGTCACCGCCGGATCGAAGATCGTGCTCGCCGACAAGCCCGCGAACGCCGACGGCGCCCTCCCGACCGCGAAGGGCTCCAACCTCTCGGGTCGCGATGGGCTGCTCTTCCGACGCAACTCGCTCACCGGCGCGGTCGAAGCATCCGTCCGCTCGGGCGTCGGCGTCACCCTCAACGAGGCGCTGCACGCGTAACGCCGCCCCGGCCTGACGACGAAACCCGTTCCCCCCGGCGAGACCCCGACATTCTGCGGGGGTTTCGCTGCGAGGAACGGGTTTCGTCGTCAGGCGGGCGAGCGAACTCAGGCGCCGGGATAGGGGCGCTCGGGCGCTCCCGTGTAGAGCTGCTGCGGGCGACCGATCTTGGTCTGCGGGTCGTGCTGCATCTCGCGCCAGTGGGCGAGCCATCCCGGCAGTCGGCCGATGGCGAACAGCACGGTGAACATGCGCGTGGGGAACCCCATCGCCTTGTAGATCACGCCGGTGTAGAAGTCGACGTTCGGGTAGAGGCGACGCTCCTTGAAGTAGTCGTCGTGGAGGGCGATCTCCTCGAGCTCCTTCGCGAGATCGAGCAGCGGATCGCTCACGCCGAGAGCCTGCAGCACCTCGTCGGCCGACTCCTTCACGAGCTTGGCGCGCGGGTCGTAGTTCTTGTAGACCCGGTGCCCGAAGCCCATGAGCTTCACGCCGTCTTCCTTGTTCTTCACGCGCTCCACGAAACGCTCGACGCTCTCGCCGGAGTCGCGGATGCGGCCGAGCATGGCCAGCACCGCCTCGTTGGCGCCCCCGTGGAGCGGACCGTAGAGGGCGTTGATGCCGGCGGAGATCGACGAGAACTGGTTGGCGCCCGTCGAGCCGACAAGGCGCACGGTCGACGTCGACGCGTTCTGCTCGTGGTCTTCGTGGAGGATGAGCAGCCGCTCGAGCGCCCGCGACATCACGGGGTCGACCTCGTAGTGCTCGGAGTGCACGCCGAAGTTGAGCTTGAGGAAGTTGTCGACGAAGCCCAGCGAGTTGTCGGGGTAGAGGAACGCCTGGCCGACGCTCTTCTTGTGCGCGTAGGCCGCGATCACGGGGAGCTTGGCCAGCATGCGCACGGTGTTGAGTTCGACGTGCTCGGGGTTGTGCGGGTCGGACTCGCCCTCGTAGTACGTCGAGAGCGCCGCCGTGGCCGCCGAGAGCACCGACATGGGGTGCGCGGTGTGGGGAAGCGCGGAGAAGAAGCGCTTCAGGTCTTCGTGAAGAAGGGTGTGGCGACGGATGCGCTCGTCGAAGGCGGCCAGCTCGTCGGCGGTCGGCAGCTCGCCGTAGATCAGCAGCCACGCGACCTCGAGATAGGTGCTGTTCTGCGCCAGCTGGCCGATCGGGTAGCCGCGGTAAC
The DNA here is from genome assembly GCF_003635115.1 of Microbacterium sp. AG1240. Classification (GTDB taxonomy): domain Bacteria; phylum Actinomycetota; class Actinomycetes; order Actinomycetales; family Microbacteriaceae; genus Microbacterium. The sequence continues at coordinate 1,153,002 of NZ_RBXJ01000001.1, read as the reverse complement.
GCAGGATGCCCTGGTCGCCGTCGATGAAGGTGATCTCCGACTTCGTCGACGCGGTGTTGACGAACCCGTAGTCGAGGGTCGTGTGACCCGTCTGCCGGGTGAACGTCGAGATGTCGACGCTCGGGGCGCCGTCGGTTCCTCGGATGACCGGGAATTCTGCCGTGGTGCCGCCGACGGTGACGGTGGCCTTGTCGTCCTGCGCTGCCGCGTCGCTCATGGCGCCTCCTCGCGAAATCAGATCGGTTCTTACAGCCTATAAGTCGTCGGCGGGTACGGCGGACACCGCCAAAGGATGGACCGGTCTGATGGAGGTCGCAACCAAAAGGGGCGGATCTACGCCGACCGCAACCGCTCGGCCGCCGCGCGGATCCGCTCGTCGGTCGCGGTGAGCGACAGACGCACGTGCTGCGGGAAGTGCGACCCGTAGAAGTGTCCGGGGCCGGCGAGGATGCCGAGATCGGCGAGCCTGCTCAGGCTCTCCCAGGCATCGCGCCCCTCCGTGGCCCAGAGGTAGAGACCCGCCTCGCTGCGGTCGACGCGGAACCCGGCGGCCTCGACCGCCGGCTTCAGCACGGCCCGGCGCTCGGCGTAACGGGCCTTCTGGGCGCGGACGTGCTCATCGTCGCCGAGGGCCGTGACCATCGCGGCTTGAACCGGCGCCGGCGGCATCAGGCCCAGATGCTTGCGACCCGTGAGGAGCCTCGACACGATCGTCGGATCGCCGGCGAGGAAGGCCGCGCGGTATCCCGCGAGATTCGACTGCTTGCTGAGGGAGTAGACCGAGATCACGCCGGCGAGGTCGTCGCCGACGACGCGAGGATCGAGGATGCTGGGGACCGCGGAATCCGCCCACTCCCCCTCCCAGCCGAGCTCGGCGTAGCACTCGTCCGACGCGAGCACCGCGCCGAGCTCATGCGCACGTGCCACGGCACGGCGGAGGTCGTCGACTCCGAGCACGCGCCCGTCGGGATTGCCGGGGGAATTGATCCAGACGAGCTTCGTCCCGGTGGGCCAGTCGGCGGGATCGTCGGCGGCGACCGGTGTCGCCCCCACGAGACGGGCACCGACCTCGTAGGTGGGGTAGGCCGCCCGCGGATGCACGACGGTGTCTCCGGCACCCAGGCCGAGCAGCAGGGGCAGCAGTGCGACCAGCTCTTTCGAGCCGACCGTCGGGAGCACGTGTTCGGGGGTGAGGCCCGCCACCCCGCGCCGGCGCGCGTACCACTGCACGATCGCTTCCCGCAGGAGCGGCGTTCCCGCGGTCTGGGGATACGCGTGCGCGTCGGTCGCTGCTTTCAGCGCGTCTGCGATCACGTCGGGCGTGGGGTCGACCGGGGAACCGATGGAGAGATCGACGATGCCCCCCGGGTGACGACGGGCCGTCTCGGCGTAAGGCGCGACGGCGTCCCAGGGGTAGTCGGCGAGATCGGCGACGCCCATCGGCCTACTCGCCCTGGGGCGGGAGGACCGAGATGACCGGGTGATCCTTGGCGATCACGCCGACCTTGGCGGCACCGCCCGGAGAGCCGATGTCGTCGAAGAATTCGACGTTGGCCTTGTAATAGTCCGACCACTCTTCGGGCAGGTCGTCTTCGTAGTAGATGGCCTCGACGGGGCAGACCGGCTCACACGCACCGCAGTCGACGCATTCGTCGGGGTGGATGTAGAGCGACCGTTCACCCTCGTAGATGCAGTCGACCGGGCATTCGTCGATGCAGGCGCGGTCTTTGACATCCACGCACGGAAGAGCGATCACATACGTCACTCGACCAGTTTACGGGGCGCGGGGAGGCGTGAGGTGTCGGGCCACGCGAACACCAGCGCGACGATGATCGGCACGACGAAGGTCCACGTGAGCGGAATCCATTCCGTGTCGGGGGTCGGAGCCGCCACGATCACCGATCCGCCCGGGCCGGTGCCCGAGAAGACGACCATCGCGAGGATCGCGCCGAGGCCCCCGGCCAGGGTCGTCCACCGGTCGCCCACGAGCAGGCGCAGAGCGACGAAGAGAGCGGTCGTGCCGACGGTGGCGAGTACGAGCCCCACGGGGAGCACACCGATCGTGAAGGCCTGCGCGACGGTCGCCGCCGTGCCGTACACGACGCCGATCACCGCAGCGATCAGCCAGGTCAGCAGGCGGGATACCGTGGTCGTCACCGCGTCAGTGTAACCGCGGCGTCTCGGCACCGCTCTCAGCTCGCCCAGCCCCACAGGCGCAGGAGTGCAGCGACAGCCGCGGCGGCGGCGACGACGACGAGGAACGGCGCCCGGACGGCGAGAAGCCCTCCCGCCACCAGCACGGCCGGCAGGCGCGCATCGACGACGATCGCCTGCCCCACCCCGAGGGTCTGCACGGCCACCAGGGCGGCCAGGAGCGCCACAGTGAGCAGATCGGCGATCCGGGCCGGGCGGGGGGCTTCGAGCCAGTGGCCCGGAACCGCGTAGCCGACGGCCTTCACGGCGACGCAGATGACCGAGGCGAGCAGCACGGCGTTCCACAGACTCACGGCAGGCCCTTCCGTTCGGGGGTGTCGGCCGGCTCGGATGCTGCTCCCCCGCGTCGGTTCGATCCACCGAGCAGGTTGAACCACCCGACCGCCAGCGCGACGAGTGCGGCGACGATGACGGGCACACCGGGCATGAGGCCCGGCGTGAGGAGCACGGCGACGACAGCGGCAGCGGCTCCCACGGCGATCGCCTGCCGCCCCCTCAGGCGCGGCCAGAGCAGAGCGAGGAAGGCGGCTGCGGCCGCAGCATCCAGCCCGTACTGTCTCGGATCCCCCAGCACGTCGCCCAGGAGCGCACCCACCAGGGTGGAGATGTTCCAGCCGACGTAGATCGCGATGCCGGTGACCCAGAACCCGACCGCGCGCGCCCGGGGCGTCGTCTGCGCGAGCGAGACCGCCGTCGACTCGTCGATGGTGAAGGGGGTCGCGGCCGCGCGACGCCAGAAGCCGCGTCCGACCACGGGCGACATGCGCATCGCGTACGCGGCGTTTCGCACGCCCAGCAGCGCCGACGACGCGATGGCGGCGGGAGCCGCGGCGGGCCCTCCCGCGCCGATGACACCGACGAACGCGAACTGCGATCCGCCCGTGAACATGAACAGGCTCAGCACGCAGGTCTGCCAGACGTCGAGGCCGGAGGCGACCGAGAGCGCACCGAAGGAGATGCCGTAGGCGCTCGTCGCCAGGGCCACCGCGAGCCCCTGCCGGGCGGCTCGACGCGATAGGGGGTCGCGCAGCCCGCCTGTTCGCCGGAATGAACGCATGACTGACAGTGTGAACGCGCTCGGGTGGCTAGTCAAGCTGAACGATCGTTTGACATACTGAACAGATGACGATCCTGGGACCCCGCATCGCTCACACCCTGCGCCGGGAACGCGAGGCCGCCGGCGTCTCCGTCTCCGAGCTCGCCCGACGCGCCGGGGTGTCGAAGGCGACCGTGTCGCAGTTGGAGGGCGGCTCGGGCAATCCCAGCGTGGAGACGCTCTGGGCTCTCGCCGACGCGCTCGGGGTGCCGTTCGCCGTCTTCGTCGACCAGGAGACGGGCGCGCCGACGCTCGTGCGCGCCGCCGAGGCGCCCGGCGTTCCCTCCTCGGCCGCGCCGTATCTCGCCTCGCTGCTGTCTGCGAGTTTTCCGAACGCGCGTCGGGACATCTATCTGATCCGGGCCGAGCCCGGTGAACCACGCCTGTCGACACCGCACCAGCGCGGGACCACCGAGCACGTCGTGCTGATCGGCGGACAGGCGCGCGTGGGCCCCTCCGACGCCGCCGTCGTGCTCGAGCCCGGGGACTACCTGTCGTACGCCGGAGACGCCGCCCACGTGTTCGAGGCGCTCCTGCCCGGCACCAGTGCGGTCATGGTGTCGGAACTGCGCTGACACGACGAAGGCCCCCGGACGGATCCGGGGGCCTTCGTCATGGGTGCGGGAGTCTCAGGCCCCGGCGTCCTGGCGCTTGCGCTGCGAGGCGGTGCGGCCGCGCACGTTCGCGTCGAGCTCGACCTTGCGGATGCGGACGGCCTCCGGGGTCACCTCGACGCATTCGTCGTCGCGGGCAAACTCGAGGCTCTCCTCCAGCGTCAGCAGTCGGGGCGGGGTCATCGACTCGAAGGTGTCGGAGCTCGCGGCACGCATGTTCGTGAGCTTCTTCTCCTTCGTGATGTTGACGTCCATGTCGTCGGCGCGCGAGTTCTCGCCGACGACCATGCCCTCGTAGACCTCCTGGGTCGGCTGCACGAAGAACGACATGCGCTCCTGCAGGGCGATCATCGCGAACGGGGTCACCACACCGGAGCGGTCGGCCACGATCGACCCGTTCTGACGGGTCGAGATGGCGCCCGCCCACGGCTCGTAGCCGTGCGAGATCGCGTTGGCGATGCCGGTGCCGCGCGTGGTGGTGAGGAACTCGGTGCGGAAACCGATGAGGCCGCGCGAGGGGACGACGAACTCCATGCGCACCCAGCCCGTGCCGTGGTTCGTCATGCCCTCCATGCGCCCCTTGCGGCCGGCGAGCAGCTGCGTGATGGCGCCGAGGTACTCCTCGGGGGCGTCGATGGTCAGGTGCTCGAAGGGCTCGTACGTCTTGCCGTCGACCTTCTTCGTGACCACCTGGGGCTTGCCGACCGTGAGCTCGAAGCCCTCGCGGCGCATGTTCTCGACGAGGATCGCCAGGGCGAGTTCGCCACGACCCTGGACCTCCCACGCATCCGGGCGTCCGATGTCGACGACCTTGATCGACACGTTACCGATGAGCTCGCGGTCGAGACGGTCCTTCACCATGCGGGCGGTGAGCTTGTGGCCCTTCACCTTGCCCATGAGCGGCGAGGTGTTGGTGCCGATCGTCATCGAGATGGCCGGGTCGTCGACGTGGATCTGCGCCAGCGGACGCACGTCGTCGGGGTCGGCGATCGTCTCACCGATCGTGATGTCTTCGAAGCCGGCGATGGCGACGATGTCGCCGGGGCCGGCCGACTCGGCGGGGTAGCGCTCGAGCGCGCGGGTCTTGAGCAGCTCGGTGATGCGCGCATTGCTCGTCGAGCCGTCGGCGCGGACCCAGGCCACCGTCTGGCCCTTCTTGAGCGTTCCGTTGAAGACGCGCAGGAGCGCCAGGCGGCCGAGGAAGGGCGAGGAGTCGAGGTTGGTGACCCACGCCTGCAGCGGCGCCTCGTCGTCGTACGCCGGGGCGGGGACGTGCTCGAGGATCGCGCCGAAGAGCGGCTCGAGGTCGTCGTTGTCGGGCAGCGCGCCGTTGTCGGGGCGGTTGCGCGAGGCGGCACCGGCGCGGCCGGACGCGTAGACGACCGGAACGTCGAGCAGGGCGTCGACATCGAGGTCGGGCACGTCGTCCTGCAGGTCGGAGGCGAGACCCAGGAGCAGGTCGTGCGCCTCTTCCTCGACCTCGGCGATGCGGGCGTCGGGTCGGTCGGTCTTGTTGACCAGGAGGATGACGGGGAGCTTGGCTTCGAGCGCCTTGCGCAGCACGAAGCGGGTCTGCGGGAGGGGACCCTCCGACGCGTCGACCAGAAGCACGACGCCGTCGACCATCGACAGACCGCGCTCGACCTCGCCGCCGAAGTCGGCGTGGCCGGGGGTGTCGATCACGTTGATGGTGATGGGCTCTTCGGTGTGGGCGCCGTTGTAGGTGATCGTCGTGTTCTTCGCGAGGATCGTGATGCCCTTCTCGCGCTCGAGATCGTTCGAGTCCATGGCGCGTTCTTCCATGTGCTCGTGCGAGCCGAACGAGCCCGTCTGGCGCAGCATCGCATCCACGAGCGTCGTCTTGCCGTGGTCGACGTGCGCGACGATCGCGACGTTGCGCAAATCGGAACGGAGGGCGTGCGCCATGAATAATCCTTGCGGTTCGGGGAGGGCGCCCGGAATCGGGCCCCCCTAGTCTATCCGGCCCGACAGGGCAAGCGGGCACGACCCTTTCCGACCCCCGGGCGGATGCCCGGCGGCCGGCGTCGTCATCGGGTCAGGATGCGTCGTTCTCGGTCTGCAGGAGTTTGTGGCGCAGGGCCCGGCGAGCCGCCTGCACCTCGGGGTCGGGCACCGGGATGGCGGCGATGAGGCGCTGCGTGTACGCCTCTTTCGGCGAACGGAGGATCTCGTCGCGCGTGCCCTGCTCGGCGATCTTGCCGTTGTGGAGCACGACGATGCGGTCTGCCATCGCGTCGACGACCGCGAGGTCGTGACTGATGAACAGGCACGCGAAACGGTACTCGCGCTGCAGTTCGACGAGGAGTTCGAGCACGCGCGCCTGCACCGAGACGTCGAGGGCGCTGGTGGGCTCGTCGGCCACGAGCAGGCGGGGCTTGAGCGCGAGCGCGCGGGCGATGCCGACGCGCTGCTTCTGACCGCCCGACAGCTCGTGCGGGTAGCGGTTGCGGTAGCTGCGGGGCAGGCGCACCTCGTCGAGGAGGGTCTCGACGCGGCGGCTGAGGTCAGCACCCTTGGCCTCGCCCGAGAGCAGCAGCGGCTCGCCGATGCTCTCGCCGATCGGCAGGCGCGGGTTCAGCGACGACGACGGGTCCTGGAAGACGATGCCCACCCGGCGGCGCAGCGAACCGATGAGCTTGCGCCCACCCGCGCTGATGTCGACGCCGTCGACCACGAGCTTCCCGTCGGCGATCGGCTGCAGGCCGATCGCCGCACGACCGATGGTCGATTTGCCCGACCCCGACTCGCCGACGAGGCCGAGGATCTCGCCCTCCGCGATCGCGAGCGAGACCTCGTCGACGGCCCGGAAAGCCGCGACCCTCCCCCGCTTGCCGTACTCGATCGACACGCGATCGAGCGAGAGGACCGGTTCGACGATGACGGGGGCTGCCGCAGCATCCGCCGCCGTCTCGGTGCTGCCGCCGTGGGCGGATTCCTCGACGACCTGCGCGAGCGCCTCGACGACGTCGACGCTGCCACCGGCGCCCGACCCCTCGCCGAGGCGGGGAACGGCTGCGAGCAGCTCTTTGGTGTACGGATCGCGCGGCTCGCGCAGCACCTGCGCGACGGGGCCCTGCTCGACGACCTCGCCGTCCTTCATCACGACGATCCAGTCGGCGAGGTCGGCGACCACGCCCATGTCGTGGGTGATGAGGAGGATCGCCGAGTCGAGGCGGTCGCGGAGGTCGCGCAGCAGATCGAGGATCTCGGCCTGCACGGTGACGTCGAGGGCCGTGGTCGGCTCGTCGGCGATGAGCAGGGCCGGGTCGAGGCTGATCGCCTGGGCGATCATGGCGCGCTGGCGCTGGCCGCCGGAGAGCTGGTGAGGGTACGACGCGAACGCCTTCGCCGGGTCGGGGAGCCCCACGAGGCCCAGAAGCTCCATCGCGCGCTCACGCGCTTCCGACGGGCTCTTGGACGTGTGCGCGCGGATGGCCTCGATGATCTGGAAGCCCACCGTCAGCACGGGGTTGAGCGCCGTCATGGGCTCCTGGAAGATCGCGGCGACCTGAGGGCCGCGCAGCTGGCGGAGCTGACGGGAGGACAGGCCCGTGATCTCTCGCCCGTTGAGCATGATGCTGCCGCGCACCCGGCTGTTGCGGGGCAGCAGGTCGAGGATCGCCATCGAGCTCGCGCTCTTGCCCGAACCCGACTCGCCGACGACGGCCACGACCTGGCCGCGATCGATCCGGTAGTTCAGGTTCTTCGCCGCGGGGACCCAGACGTCGTCGACCGCGAAGTCGACGCTCACGTCGGTCATCTCCAGGGCGGGGGTTTTCGGCTGGACGGGGGTGCTCATGATGAGATCCTTCCCGCCGTCGTCCGCGAGGACGCGACGATCGTGGATGGGAGAATGGCCGCATGGCCGAAACCGTGTTCCGCTCGACGTTCAACAGGGTGCTGAGCTACGTGGCGTGGGCGCTGCTGGCCGTGGCGATCGTGATCACCCTGGTGACGCCCGGCGGTCTCTCGATCGCTCCGTCGGTCGCGCTCGGGTGCGCCGGAGGTGCCGCGCTGATCTGGGCCCTGCTGTGGGCGCCCTACCTCGGCGTGGACGACGCCGGCGTGACCGTGGTGAACGTCTTCACGCAGTACCGCGTTCCGTGGGAGGCGCTGATCCACGTCGACACGCAGTACGCGCTCACGCTCCACACCCCGAACCGTCGTGTGCGCGCCACCGCGGCTCCCGCGCCCGGCTCGCTGTCGTCGCTCCGCGCCGCGCGCAGTCACCGCCGAAAGGGCGGAGACGCCACCGGCGTACGCCCCGGCGACCTGCCGGGAACCGACTCCGGAGACGCGGCCGACCTGGTGCTCACCCGCTGGCACGACCGACGGGATCGCGGTCTGATCGAGACCGGACTGGCCGAGGGCATCGCCGTCCGGCCGCACCCGCGCGTGAGCGCCGTGGCGGCCGTCGCGCTCGGCGTTGCCGCCCTCGCCGGCGCGGCGCTGCTCGTCTGAGAGCACGGCGCGCATCACGACGATGCCTTTTCCTTCGTCCGTCGCAGCGAGAACCGCTTCTGGCGCGGGTCGAACGCATCGCGCAGGCCGTCGCCGACGAAGTTGATCAGCAGGGCGAGCAGCACGATGAACGCGGCCGGCCACCAGAACAGCCAGGGGCGGGTCTGGAAGGCCGACTGGTTGTCGGAGATGATCAGGCCCAGCGATACCTCGGGCGGGCGCACGCCCAGACCGAGGTAGCTCAGTGCCGTCTCGAGCAGGATGGCGGATGCGGCGAGCAGGGTCGCGGCGACGATCACCACGCCGATCGCGTTCGGCAGGATGTGCTTGAAGATGATGCGGAAGTCGCTCGCGCCCGCGACCCGGGCCGCCTCGACGAACTCGCGCTCGCGCAGCGACAGGAACTCGGCGCGCACGAGACGCGCGATCACCATCCACGACACCATGGCGAGGAAGAACGCCAGCGGCAGGACGCCGAGGCCGCCCGTGGTGCGTCCGACGACGGCGCCGATGACGAGCACGGGGATCACGATGAACACGTCGGTGATGCGCATGAGGATCGAGTCGAGAAGGCCACGGTAGTACCCCGCGAGGGCGCCGATCACCGTGCCGACGACCGTTCCGACGATGCCGATGACGAACATCACCAGGATCGAGTTCTGGATGCCGCGCATGGTCATGGCGAAGTAGTCGATACCGATGCGGTCCTGACCGAAGGGGTGCTCCCCCAGCGCGAGTCCCGATCCGCCCAGCCACTCCGGGAGAAGCGAGAGGGAGGGCGCGCCGCCGTCGATCTGCGGGTTCAGCGTCGAGAAGTCGTACTTCCACCACCCGGGGATCGGACCGAGGCCGACCGCCGAGATGGAGAACGCGGCGATGATCACGAACAGGATGCCGGAGACCACCGCCACGCGGTTGGCGAGGAATCGGCGGAGGATCAGCCGCCCCTGGCTCACGCCGACGGTGTCGTCGTCGGTCGTCACGACGGCGCCGGCTTCGGGCTGCGTCGGTTCGGGCATCATCTGGGTCATCGCGTGGCCTCCCCGCAGAAGCGGACGTCGGAGATCATGCCGCCACCCGCACGCGCGGGTCGAGCGCGGCGTAGGCGAGGTCGGCAAGGAAGTTGAACAGGATCGCGGTGACCGCGATGATCAGGAAGTAGCCCATGACGGGGTTGACGTCGGTGCGCAGGATCGACGAGACGAACAGCTGCCCCATCCCGCTGATCGCGAAGACGCGCTCGGTGATGACCGCGCCGCCGAGGAGCGCCCCGATGTCGGTCGCGATCAGCGTCACGATCGGGATCAGCATGTTGCGGAGGGCGTGACGCATGACGACCGTCCGCTCGCCGAGGCCCTTGGCCCGCGCGGTGCGGATGTAGTCCTGGTTCATGACCTCGAGGAGGCCCGAACGGGCGTATCGGGTGTAGCCGGCGAACGAGATCAGCAGCAGCGCGATGGTCGGCAGCAGCAGGTGGGTGAACGAGTCGATGCCCGAGAGCCACACGTCGCCCGTGAAGCCCGGGGTGCTCGCCCCCACGGTCGCGATGGGACGACCGCCGATGCGGGGCGAGTTGACGTACGCCGGCCACGACTGCATGAAGCGGTCGAGCACCACGAGCGACGAAGTCACGAAGGCCACGATCGCGCCGATGCGTGCTGCCTGACCTCGGTCGTTGCCGCCCAGGACGAGACCGGTGATGATGCCGACCGCGAGGGCGGCGATGCCCAGGATGATCAGCGTGCCGAGCGACGAGATGTCGAAGAGCCCCTGCAGCGCGAAGTAGCTGATGTAGGCGATCGCACCGTTGATGCCGGCCACGATGAGAGCCCGTCGGTTCTCGAGACCGGCGATGAGGGCCGTGGTGAGCACCACGGTTCCGGCGATGAGGATGAAGAGCCCGACGGGACCAAACCCGGGGTTGCGGAACCAGTCGGCGAGGTCGAAGTAGACCAGAAGCGCTGCGGTCGCCGCGCCCGAGATGCCGGCCACGATGAGGCGGCGGCGGACGTTGCCGCCGATCATGGCCTGCCAGACGACGGCGCTGATCACCGTGATCAGGACGATCACCAGGGGCGGGATCGACGTGGCCGAGACGAGGAAGTCGTTGAACCCGATCGCCATGAACTCCTTCAGGAGCACCGCGATGAGGAAGGAGGGCAGCGAGTAGAGGAAGAAGCTCACCAGCGTCACGCCGAAGTCGAAGCCGCTGTACTGGCGGAGAGCCGTGACGATGCCGACGGCGACGCCGAGAACGATCGCGACGACGAAGGCGACCGTGACCAGCTGCAGGGTCGAGACCATCGCGGCCGGGAGGATCGACGTCACCGGCGCGTTCGAGATCGTGGTTCCGAGGTCGCAGCTGCCGACGAACGGGATGAGGCACTGAGCCGCGCCGCCCAGCCACAGGAAGTAGCGCAGCACGGGCGGGACGTCCAGGTCGAGCGCGGCGATGCGCGCCGCGATCAGCTGGTCGCGGTTGGGGTCGTTGCTGCCCTGCAGATCTTCCAGCGGGTTGCCGGAGTTGGCGGACAGCACGTACATGATGAACGACGCCGCCAGCAGAACGAGGATGGAGACGGCGATGCGCCTGAGGACGAATCCGACCATCGCGGGGAACTTCCTTCGGTCGAGAGAGTGCGCATCGCAAGTGCGATCACGACAGGATAACGGTTGCCTGGAGCGGGCAAGGCGAGGCGCCGGAGCCTTTACGACTCCGGCGCCTCGCTGTAATGCGGTTCAGCCGGTGGTCACCGGGCGGCTATCAGCCGGCCAGCGTCCACTCCTGGGCGTTCCACACGATGCCCGTCTGGCCACCGAAGTAGTCGATGCCCGTGACGGTGCCGTTGTCGGCGAAGATGCCCGGCGTCTGGAAGAGCGGCAGACCGTAGAAGTCCTGCGCGGTCTTCGCATCGATCTCGATCTTCAGCTGCTGCAGGGCGTCGTTGTCGACCGTGACCTGGCTCTCGTCGACGAGGGTGTCGACGTCGGCGTTGGTGTACAGGTTGTAGTTACCGCCACCGTTGGTCTTGAAGATCTGCGGCAGGGCGGCGTTACCGGCACCCGGCGAGACCCAGCCGAAGATCGACGCGTCGTAGCTGCCGGAGCCCAGGAGCGAGCTCCAGTCGGGCGAGCCGGCGTCCTCGATCACGAAGCCCGCCTGCTGCGCCGACTGCTGGATGGCGCGGAAGCTGTCGACACGGTTCGGGTTGTTGGTGTTGTAGAGGATCCGCACCGTCGGCGTCGCTCCGGCGAGGAGCGCCTTGGCACCCTCGATGTCGGGCTCGGTGAAGGCGTCGTACCCGCTCGCCGCGACGGCGTCGGTGTAGTCGGCGTCGGTCGGCAGGAAGATCTGCGAGTTGAGCACCTCGGCGTCGGGGTTGACCGGCGTGATGATCGAGTCGAGGATCTGCTGGCGCGGGATCGTCTTGAGGAAGGCCTCGCGCACGTTCGCCTCGGCGAACACGCCGCCGAAGGTCAGGTCGAGGTGATCGTAGGCGACCTGGTTACCCGCGTGCACCGTGGCGTTGTTCGCCTCGAGCGCGGTCAGGGTGTCGGCGGACGGCTGCGGCTGGATCGCGTTGACCTCGCCGTTCTGCAGAGCCGTGACCTGTGCGTTGGCGTCACCGATGAAGCGGATGATCAGCTGGTCGTACGCGGGCGACATGGAGCCCTTGTACTCGGGGTTCTTCTCCAGCGTGATGCTCGACTCCGCCTGGAAGTCGGTCACGATGAACGGGCCGCTCGCCACGAGAAGGCTCTCGTCGCTCGGCATCGTGGTCACGTCGTAGCCGGTGTTCCAGAAGTCGGCGGCGGCCTTCAGCGTCGCGTTGGGGGCGACGGGTGCCTCGGGGTTGCCCTCGGGGAGGGTGTTGACCAGCTCGACGAACTCCTCGAGCGACACGCCCGCCTTCTCGGCGAGCACGTGAGCGGGCTTTCCGATCGGGTTGAAGAGCTTGTAGTCGACGAACGGCGTCGCGTACGTGATCGTCATCGACATGTTGTCGTCGCCGATCTCGGGGAACGAGGTCGTGTCGATACCGGCGGTGCTGCCGGCGAGGGTGAAGTACTGGGTGCCGCCGTTGGTGACGTCACCGGTGGAGCCGTCGATGACGGCGTCGTCGAACCAGCCCGAGCTCTGCGCCCAGTTCACGAGCATGTCGTCGGCGGTGATGGGCTCGCCGTCCGACCAGGTGAGGCCCTCGTTGAGGGTGTACTTCACCGTCAGCGGGTCTTCCGAGACCGTCTCGATGGTTCCGAAGTCGTCGTTCGACAGGATGCTGAAGTCCTTGTCGAGGCGCAGGAAGCCGCCGAGGCCGAGCCCGCCCGACACGCCGGTCAGGTAGCCCACCATGCCGTTGGTGTCGAGGTTGGCGTCGGGGGTGTCGCCGTTGAACGAGGTGAACGCGTTCGTGGTGGCGATCGTGACCGTTCCGCCGCTCTCGGCGGGGGTCTCTTCCGCGGGCGCGGTGGTGCAACCGGCCAGCGCGAGCGCCGTGACGGCTACTCCCGCTCCGGTCGCAAGGGCGCGTTTGCGCCACGTGTTCTTCGACACATTTCCTCCTGTGCAAGGGGTGAGCGCGTCCACGCCGAATCGGGGGGGCCTCGGCGGGACACAGATAGGGAAACGATAAGTAAACGATCAGCCTTGGTCAAAACTATCGGCGCAAACGTTACATACCCTTAACTCGGGCCGCGCCTGATGTAGCAATCTGACAAAGATGACCCGCTCAGCGGTCATTTCACAGGCTGCCACGTCCAGAACTGGCTCGGAGCGGCCCATGGCGAACTCGTGTACGAGACCCCGCTCACCTTCACGGAGTGAGCCACGACACCCGACGCTTCGACCAGGGGCATGCCGTACAGATCGTCGAAGAGCGCGCGGTCCACGTCCTGCCCGACCTCGATGACGTGCTCCGGATCGGTGCTGCGACGCATCTCCAGGAGAGCCCGAACGGCGTCCACTCCCCCGGCTCCCTCGGTCACGCGCTGGCGGGCCGTCTCGTAGAGCGAACCGCTGACGTCGGCGGAGACGAGCTCCGCGTCGGCCTGGTCGTCGTCGCCGGCGGGGCGGACGTCGATGCCGGCAGCCCCCGCCATGCGCGCGATCTCCGCGAAGAGATGGGCGGCGACCGTGTCGGTCGGCTCGTAGCGGATGCGCACCTGCGGCTCGTCTCCGTCGAGCAGGGAGGTCGCCCGGTCGACGTCGGGTCCGTCGCCGGGCGAGCCGTTGTCGGCGATGAGGTCGCGGTACGCCGACCCCGACGCGGCCGAAGAGATGAACGAGCGCAGCGGCGCAGCATCCGGATTGACTCCCCCGACCGATTCCTCCACGAGCTGCTTCCTGTCGAGGGAGAGCATCAGCGCCTCGCGAGTCGTGTCGTCCATGCGCTCGGCCTCGTCGACGAAGATGAGGCTGAGGGTGCGCGGGCGTGCCCCGGTCAGCACCTCGGCCCCCGCCGACTCGAGGCGCCCGATCGTCGCCTCCGAGACGTTCCCGAGGTTGGCCACGTCGACCTCGCCCGCCTGCACCGCGTCGAGCTGCGACTGCTCATCGGGGAAGAAGCGCACCGTGAGGCGATCGAGAGCCGGATAGTTGGCGCCCTCGTAGACGGGGTTGCGGACGAGCTCGAGCCGGTCGCTCTGCAGCGACTCCACCATGTACGGACCGTTCGAGACCGCGCCCGACAGATCGGGCGCGGCGGGGTCGACGTCGAACCCGGTCGACCACGCGCGTCCGGCCGCGAGAAGAGTCGCGTTCGGCTCCGCGGGTGCCTCGGGGTCGCCCTTCGGCGCCTCGCGGATGACACGCAGGATATCGCCGGCGGAGACGCCCGCCTTCTGTGCGACGACATGGAGCGGGCGATCGAGCAGCCACTGGCGGTTCCAGTCGGCGAAGGGGTCGTCGTAGGTGACGGTCATGATGCGCTTGCGCGTGTCGATCTCGGCGCGCTCTGTGTCGCTGTTGAGCGATTCGGTCTTCGCCGTGTCGAAGTAGCGCGTGCCGCTGACGACGTTGCCCTGCTCGTCGTAGGCGGCGTCGTCGAACCATCCGGTGTTGACCGCCCAGCCGAACAGCAGGTCCTCCATGGTGACGAGGGTGCCGTCCGACCACTTGCGCCCCTCGTGGAGCGAATAGACCACGGTCAGCGGGTCGTCGGAGATCTTCTCGACCTCGCCGAACCCTGTGTTGCCGGTGACCTGGAGGTCGTCTCCGATGTAGGCGAACGACTCGTGGAGATACTGCGAGACGGCGAGGTTCGCGTGGGTCGCACCCTGCGACGTCTCGGGGTTGAAGCTGGTGAACTGGCCGACGACGCCGACCGTCGCCGTGGTGGGCGGTGGGGTCGGCTCCGGTTCGGTCGGAGGCGCCGCGGCGGTGCAGCCGCTCAGCAGCGCCACCACGGCGACGGCGGCGACCGCTGCCCGCACGATGTTCTTCGGCTTTCGTCCCGAACCCATATAGCTTGTCGACCTCCTGCGTGAAAAACCTTGAGAATCGTCGCACATCGCGCTGTGGCACCCTGGGAGGATGCCCACGGATGCCCCGCCCTCGGGACCCACCCCGATCACCCCGGCGGCGCGGACGCGCTGGATCTGGGAGGTCTCGCTCGTCCTGGCGATCAGCGTCGGGCAGTCGGCGCTGTACTCGGTGCTCTCGCTGATCCGTGCGTCGCTGCGGACGACTCCGATCGGGCAGCAGCAGACGCAGCTGAACCCGGCGCAGGACGCCGAGGCGCTCTGGGACGCGTTCTACCGCCTGCTCTCCGTCGGCTTCGCCCTGGCGACGGTCGCGCTGGTCATCTACCTGCTGTGGGAGCCCGGCACGAACGCGCTGCGGCGCATCGGGCTCGACTTCACGCGCTTCGGCGGCGACCTCGGCCGTGGCGTCGCGCTGGCGGCCATCATCGGCATCCCGGGCCTCGGGCTCTACGCCCTGGCGCGCGTGACGGGCTTCAACGTCGCCGTGGTGGCGTCGCCGATCGACTCCGCCTGGTGGGCGGTGCCCCTGCTCGTCCTCTCGGCGATGCGCGCCGGCCTCACCGAAGAGGTCATCTTCATCGCGTACCTCTTCGACCGGCTGCGTCGCATCGGCTGGTCGTGGTGGACGATCATCCTCTCCACCGCCGCGCTCCGCGGCGCGTATCACGCGTACCAGGGCCTCGGAGCGGTGCTCGGCAACTTCGTGATGGGCATCGTCTTCGGCTGGTGCTACAAGCGCTGGGGCCGCGTGATGCCCCTCGTCATCGCCCACACCCTGCTCGACGTCGTCGCCTTCGTGGGGTACCCCCTCGCGGCGTCCCTCTGGCCCGGCGTCTTCGCCCCCGCATCCTGACCCCGATACTTCATCCCGTATACGAAACAGCAACCCTCGCGCGCAGTCTCGTATAGGGCTCGAAGTCTCGAGGTGCGTAGCGGGCGGGGCGCCCTCGCCTGCACAGGGCGCAAACGGGCGGCGGGGATCCACAGGATTCGGAGATCGCCGACAACGACGGGCAGAGCGCGGGAGCCTTCCCTCATGAACGAGCACGACATCGCCCGGAGTCCCATCGCCCTCATCCCCATCGCAGAACTCCGGGACGCGTCTCGGGGCGTGCGATCGGGAGAACTCACGCGCGTGTTCCGTGGCGTTTACGCCCTCAGCGACGAATGGACCGCCCTCGCTCCGTGGGATCGTTACGCGGCCCGCGTGCACGCGGCCGCACTCCGGCATCCCGACAGCGTGTTCTGCCTCGAATCGGCCAGCGTGCTCCACGGCTTGCCGGTGTTCGGTGATCCCGGCACCGTCCATGTCTTAAGCGATGACTCGTCGACCTCGCGCGTGTCGGGAGGCGTGCTGGTCCACACCACGTCGGAACACCGATCGATAGACACCGCAGGTGGGATGCTGCGCACCACCGTCCGCGACACCGTGATCGACCTCGCCCGATCGCGTCACAACGCCGTGGCTCTCGCCGTCGGCGACGCGGCGCTGCGGCAGGAGACCGGGATCGCGACGGCCTCCCTCGTCGGAGAGAACGAATCGCGCGCCTCGTCGCGCGGTCGGCGCCGCGCGCGGTGGGTCTTGGACCGCGTGTCGCCATCGGCGGAGTCGCCGCTCGAATCCGTCGATAGAGCCGTGCTCGAATGGCTGGGTTTTCCTCGACCCGAACTCCAGGTGCGGCTCGGGGACGAAGCATTCGCGGGGGATCGTGTCGATAAGTGGTGGCCCGAGATGCGGATAGCCGGCGAGGGCGACGGCGACCTCAAGTACGACGGTCGATACGGCGAGCACAACACCGTCATGCGCGAGCGCCATGCCCGCGACGCCCGGCTCTTCGAACGCGGTGCTCGAGCGGTCGTGCACTGGGGGTGGGCGGAGGCGATTGCCGCCACACCCCTGCGCGCCATGCTGCTCTCGGCCGGTCTGTCGCTGATCGGCCCCGAAGACTCGGCCCAGCTGTTCTCTCTCCGGCGCGCTCTCCGATCCTCGCCCCGGCCGCGAGACTTCACCCCCGCAACGAGACTGCAGCGCTACGCCGCTGTCTCGTCGCCAGGTTGAAGTCTCGCGGTCAGGAACCCGCACGCGGGTCAGGCGAAGGCCTCGGACGGCGGGCAGGCGCAGACCAGGTTGCGGTCGCCGTAGGCCTGGTCGATACGGCGCACGGGCGGCCAGTACTTCGTGCGGATGAGCGAGCGCACCGGGTACACCGCCCGTTCGCGGGAGTACGGATGCTGCCACGGGCCCGAGATCGTCGACTCGGCCGTGTGCGGGGCGTTCACGAGCGGGTTGTCGGCGGCGGGCCACTCCCCCTCGGCCACGGCGACGGCCTCGGCCTTGATCGCGATCATCGCCTCGACGAAGCGCTCGAGCTCCGCGAGGTCCTCCGACTCGGTCGGCTCGATCATGAGCGTGCCGGCGACGGGGAACGACATCGTCGGGGCATGGAACCCGTAGTCGATGAGGCGCTTGGCGACGTCGTCGACGGTGATCCCGGTCTCCTCGCGGAGGGGGCGCAGATCGAGGATGCACTCGTGCGCGACCAAGCCGTCGGCGCCGGTGTACAGCACCGGGTAGTGCGCGCGGAGCCGCGCGGCGAGGTAGTTCGCCGACAGCACGGCGGCGCCGGTCGCCTCCCGCAGCCCTGCGGCCCCCATCATGCGCACGTACGCCCACGAGATCGGGAGGATCCCGGCGGAGCCGTGCGCCGCCGCCGACACCGGCCCGCCCTCGACGCCGTACGACGCGCGGCGCTGGGAGAACGGGTGCGACGGGAGGTAGGGCGCCAGATGGGCCTTCGCCGCCACGGGGCCGACGCCGGGCCCGCCGCCGCCGTGCGGGATGGCGAACGTCTTGTGCAGGTTCAGGTGCGACACGTCGCCGCCCAGGTCGCCGAACCGCGCATATCCGAGCAGGGCGTTGAGGTTCGCCCCGTCGACGTACACCTGACCCCCGGCGTCGTGCACCGCCTGCGTGATCTCCAGCACGTCGTGCTCGTACACCCCGTGGGTCGAGGGGTAGGTGATCATCAGCACCGCGAGCTCGGCGGCGTGCAGCTCGATCTTCGCCCGCAGGTCGTCGAGATCGACGTTGCCGGCCTCGTCGCACGCGACGACGACCACCCGCATGCCCGCCAGCACCGCCGACGCGGCGTTCGTGCCGTGCGCCGACGATGGGATGAGGCACACCGTGCGGGCCTCGTCGCCGTTCGCGCGGTGGAAGCCGCGGATGGCCAGCAGCCCGGCGAGCTCGCCCTGCGACCCGGCGTTGGGTTGCAGCGACACCGCGTCGTAGCCGGTCATCTCGGCCAGCCACGTCTCGAGCTGCTCGATCATCGTGAGGTAGCCGTGCACGTCGGCCTCGGGCGCGAAGGGGTGCACGCGCGAGAACTCTGGCCACGACACCGCAGCCATCTCGGTCGCCGCGTTGAGCTTCATCGTGCACGACCCGAGCGGGATCATGCCGCGGTCGAGCGCGTAGTCGCGGTCGGCGAGCTGCTTCAGGTAGCGCATCATCGCGGTCTCGCTGCGGTGGCTGGAGAACACGGCGTGCGTCAGGAGCTCGTCGATCCGCCGCATCCCGTGGCTCACTCCGCGCAACGGCACAGCGTCGTCGAGGGGAAGCTGCTCGGAACGCGGCAACCCGAAGGCCTCCGCCACGGCCGCGAGATCCCGCGCCGTGGTGGTCTCGTCGATCGAGATCCCGACCGTCGCGTCGTCGACCCACAGCAGCTGGTATCCGAGCGCGCGAGCGCGGTCGATCACGCGCCCGGCAGGACCGGGGGTGGTCACGCGGATCGTGTCGAAGAACGACTCGGATGCTGTCGACAGCCCGAACGCGCGCAGCTCGGCCGAGAGCGCATCGGCCTTGCGGGCGACGTCCGTCGCGATCGCCCGGAGTCCGTCGGCACCGTGATAGACGGCGTACATCGCGGCCATCACGGCCAGCAGCACCTGCGCGGTGCAGATGTTCGACGTCGCCTTCTCGCGGCGGATGTGCTGCTCGCGGGTCTGCAGCGACAGGCGGTAGGCGGGGTTTCCCGCAGCATCCTGCGACACGCCCACGAGGCGCCCGGGCAACTGACGCTCCAGACCGCCGCGCACGGCCATGTAGCCCGCGTGCGGGCCACCGAACCCGAGCGGCACGCCGAAGCGCTGAGTGGTGCCCACGGCGACGTCGGCTCCGAGCGAGCCCGGCGAGCGCAGCAGCGTCAGCGCCAGGAGGTCGGCCGCCACGACGGCGAGCCCGCCGCGTTCCTGCACCGCACCGATGGCCGGGGTCGGATCCCAGACCCGGCCGGACGCCCCCGGGTACTGGACGAAAACCCCGAAGGCGTCGGGAACGGCGCGGTCGGCCTGACCGCTCGCCGCCTCCCAGACCCGGAAGTCGACCACGACGATCTCCACACCGACGGCCGCGGCGCGGTGCTCGAGCACGGCCTTCGTCTGGGGAAGCGCGTCGGCGTCGACGAGGAAGACGTCGCTCTTCGAGGTCGACGCACGACGGGCCAGCAGCATCCCCTCGACGGCGGCGGTGGCCTCGTCGAGCATCGAGGCGTTCGCCGTGGCGAGGCCGGTGAGGTCGCTCACCATCGTCTGGAAGGTGATCAGTGCCTCGAGCCTGCCCTGCGAGATCTCGGGCTGGTACGGGGTGTACGCGGTGTACCAGGAGGGGTTCTCCAGCACGTTCCGTGCGATCACCGACGGGGTGACGGTGTCGTAGTAGCCGAGGCCGATCATCGGGCGCGCGGGGCGGTTGTCGCCCGCCAGCTCCCTCAGCTCGGCGAGGGTCTCGGCCTCGCTCCCGGCCTCGGGGATCGAGGTGGTCTCGCGAGGACGCACGTGGATCGACGCCGGGACGGCCGCCCGCACGAGGGCGTCGACCGAGTCGTAGCCGAGCGTGTCGAGCATGCGGCGCTGGGCGGCAGCATCCGTTCCGATGTGGCGGTCGACGAAGGGCGTGGTCACGCCGCGCTCCCGGTGAGGGCGACGTACGCGGCGCGGTCGAGCAGATCGGCCGACGCCGAGGAGTCGACGCGGATCTTCAGCAGCCATCCGCCGCCGAACGGGTCGCTGTTGACGAGCGAGGGGTCGTCGACGACGGCCTCGTTGATCTCGACGACCTCGCCCGAGAGCGGCGCATAAATCTCGCCGACCGACTTCGTCGACTCGATCTCGCCGCAGACCTCGGCGGCGGCGACGACAGAGCCGACGGCGGGGAGGTCGACGAAGACCACGTCGCCGAGCTTGTCGGCGGCGAAGTCGGTGATGCCGACGGTGGCGACGGCGTCGTCCGACGCGATCCACTCGTGCTCGGCGGTGTAGGACAGGGCGTCGAGATCGGTCATTTCTTCCTCCGGTAGAACGGCAGAGCGGTCACGGTTGCGGGGATGCGCGTGCCGCGCACGTCGATGGCGAGTTCGGTTCCGAGAGAGCTCGACTCCGGCGAGACGAAGGCGAGGGCGATCGGATGCTGCAGGGTCGGGCTCAGCGCACCGCTGGTGATCTCGCCGACCCGGGTGTCTCCGTCGTAGACGGCGTAGCCCGCGCGCCCCGCGCGCTTGCCGTCGGAGACGAGACCGACGAGAACCGGCCGGTCTCCGACTCCAGTGGCATCAGCGGCGAGCGCGCCCTTCCCGACGAAGTCGTCTTTGTCGAGCGCCACCGCGTGGGCGAGCCCCGCCTGGGCAGGCACGACGTCGCGCGCGAGTTCGTGACCGTACAACGGCATTCCCGCCTCCAGACGCAGCGTGTCGCGCGCCGCGAGGCCGGCGGGCACGAGGCCGAACGGTCGGCCCGCGGCGAGCAGGGCGTCCCACAGGGCGACGGCCACTCGGTTCGGCACGAGGAGTTCGAAGCCGTCCTCCCCGGTGTACCCGGTGCGTGCGACGAGGAGGGAGGCACCGGCGAAGGTGCCGCCGGTCCAGGCGTAGTACCCCACATCGGCGAGCGCGGTGCCGGTGATGTCGACGCCGGCCGTGGCCTCGACGATCGCGCGCGCCCGCGGCCCCTGCACCGCGAGGAGCGCGGTCTGATCGCTCACGTCTTCGACACGGGGCAGCTCCCCTCCGAATATGCCGGCGAAGTTCCCCTCGACGGGTCCGTCACGGAAGGCGCGCACGCGGGCCCAGGCGGCGAGCGCCGCATCCAGCGCCGCGGCGACGGCCGCACGGTTTCCGGCGTTGGCGACTACGAGGAAGTACTCCCCGCCCGTGCGGTAGACGATGACATCGTCGACGATGCCGCCGTCGTCGGCGAGCACGAGCGAGTACTTCGCCTTGCCGACGCCCATTGCACAGACGCGACCGGCGAGGGCGTAGTCGAGGAAGTCGGCGGCGCGGCCGTCGTGCACCCAGAATTCGGCCATGTGCGAGATGTCGAAGAGTCCGGCGGCCTCGCGGACGGCTCGATGCTCGGCGAGGTCGGAGGCGTAGCGCACCGGCATGAGCCACCCGCCGAAATCGGTGAACGCCGCGCCGAGCGACTCATGGCGCTGATGAAGCGGGCTGGAGCGGGGTTCTGACATCGAGTTCTCCCGGCGGTCGGGTGCCACCTCGCGATGGCGGGAACTCCCCCTCTGTCATGGGCCTGAGAGTTTCAGCTCGGCATCGAAGAGCGGATGCTGCGCCTTTCACCGTCGGCGGATGTCGAGCACCGCTCGGCATCGCTTTCCAGAGTGGCCCGATCGGCGCGGTACGCGTACCTGAGAGATTGGCGGGGAGGCTTGCTCCTTCGGTGCCCGGCAGGATTGTGCCGAGGCTCTCCCGCAACGATCATGGGGCCGTATGGACTTGTCGCGCTCAGCATAGCGGGAGCTGCTCGCCGTGGCGGGAGCTGCTCGCCGCGCCGCCTCAGGCGGTGCAGGCCCCGGAGGCGACCGGGGCGCCGAACTCGCCCAGGCGCGCGATCACGGGGTCGAGTTCGACCGGGGTCATGGCGTATCCGACGTCGTCGTCGCTGTCGGACCGCGCGAAGACGACCCCGGCCACCTCGCCCGACGGGGTGAGGAGCGGCCCTCCGGAGTTGCCGGGACGCACGATGGCCGACAGCGCGTAGATGTCGCGGGGTGCCGAACCCGAGTCGTAGATGTCGGGGACGCTCGGCGCGCCGACCGAGACGACCTGCGCGTTGCCCGAGGTGAACGGACCGCCGTGAGGGTAGCCCTGCACCACGGCGGCCGATCCGACCGGGAGGGTGTCGGCGATCGCGAGGGGCGTCGCGTCCAGTCCGTCCACCGCGATGACGGCCAGGTCGTCGACGGGGTCGAAGTAGACGATGCGTCCGTCCTGCGCCGGGCGTCCGGGCAGTTCGACCACGGGCTGCTCGACCCCGGCCACCACGTGGGCGTTCGTCACGATGCGATCGGGTGCCACGGCGAAGCCCGTGCCGGTGGCCGTGATGCCGCACGCGTACGCGACACCGGTGATCTTCGCGACCGACTGGGCTGCGGCGGTGAGCGCGGGGTCGTCGAGCGACACCGCGGGGGCGGCCGGCACGAGCGCCGGCTCGAGCAGCTCGCCCAGTCGCGGAAGGCCGTCGCCGAACACCGAGCCGCGCAGCTGGGCGAGGGTGGCCCGCACGGGCGCGGGGGTGACGGTGTCGATGGTGCGCAGAACGGTCGATGACGCGAGCGCACTGGAGATCACGGGGGTTCCGGTGGAGACCAGCGCTCCGCCGAGGAACGAGATCGCGAGCGCGGCGCCGACGAAGCTGGCGAGTCCTCCGAGGATCCGTTCCGGCACGCGGAGCTTGATGCGGTCGACGCCTCGTCGCAGCGAGCGCCCGATGGCGGAGCCGACGGCCGCGCCCAGGAGCAGCAGGCCGATGCCGACCGAGATGACCGTCACGAGACGCCACGACGGGTCGGAGACCCACGACCCGGCCAGCGGCATGAGCCAGTAGGCCACCGCCGCGCCGAGCGCGATGCCCGCGAACAGCCCGACGCTGGCGAGCAGGCCACGGCGCAATCCGACGATCGCCGACACGACGAGCAGCACGATGAGAACGACATCGACGACGAGCACGGGTACCTCCTCCGGACAGCGTAGGGGTGGTGGCTGAGCGGGTCCTGGTTTGTGCTTCGAGTCGCTGTGACTATAAGATCGTCCGCGAGGTAATAGTCATCATGACACAAAGCACACCCCCCGAAGCCGCCCGCGTCGCCGTCTCCACGGTGATCTTCAGCCTGCGGCGCACCGACGACTCCGCGCCGGCCGAGCTGATGCTGCCGCTCGTCCGTCGCACGCGCGATCCGTTCGACGGCCTGTGGGCGCTGCCCGGGGGCTGGCTCGATCCCGCCGAAGAGCTGGAAGACGCCGCATCCCGCACTCTCGCCGAGACCACCGGACTCTCGGCCAGCTACCTCGAGCAGCTCTACGCGTTCGGCGGCGTCGACCGCTCCCCCGCTCGTGTCGTCTCGATCGTCTACTGGGCGCTGCTGCGCGCCGACGAGGTCGACGCCCAGGTCGCCGCGCACGCGGCCCAGGGCGATGCCCCCGAGAACGTCGAGTGGTTCGACGCCGCCTCGCTCCCCCGCCTCGCCTTCGATCACAACGAGATCGTCGAGTACGCGCTCTGGCGACTGCGCTCCAAGGTCGGCTACAGCCGGATCGCACACGGGCTGCTGCCGCCGGAGTTCACCCTGGCGGAGCTGCGCGAGGTGTACGAGTCGATCCTCGGCCGCCGACTCGACCCCGCCAACTTCCGCCGCCAGGTCGAGGGCTCGGGCACCCTCTTCCCCACCGACCGCTTCCGCACCGGGAGCCACCGCCCCGCCCGCCTGTACCGCTACGACCCCGACGTCGAGCTCGCCGAGCGCGGTCCGTTGACCGCACGCCACTGATGGGAGCCCCCATGACCGCGACACCCCTGACCCTCGACCTTCGCCGCGGCGACGGCCCCCCGCTCGACCCGTCGGTCGACCACGAGATCCAGGCGATCGTGGCCGGCGCGTCACTCAACTCCACCTGCACCACTGATCTCGCCGCGGGTCCGTGGAACTTCGACACCCGCCCCGGGTACGGTCCCGGGTCGTCGATGGGCGACGTGATCCCGACGGGTTCGCCGCGTCAGGGCGAGCTGCCGCAGGAGTATCGCGATGCCTCCGACGACGAGCTCGACGCCCGCGTACGAGCCGCAAAGGCGACCCTCGGCGACCGCGCCGTGGTGCTGGGGCACTTCTACCAGCGCGAAGAGGTCGTGCGCCACGCCGACTACGTGGGCGACTCCTTCCAGCTCGCCAACGCGGCCAAGGCCCACCCCGAGGCGGAGGCCATCGTCTTCTGCGGCGTGCACTTCATGGCCGAGACCGCCGATCTCCTCTCCCGGCCAGAGCAGGCGGTCATCCTCCCCAACCTCGCCGCCGGATGCTCGATGGCCGACATGGCCGACATCGACCAGGTCGAGGAGTGCTGGGAGCAGCTCGAAGACGTCTACGGCGACCTCGAGGCGGTCGACGCCGACGGGCGCGTGCCGGTGATCCCCGTCACTTATATGAACTCCTCCGCCGCCATCAAGGGTTTCGTCGGACGCCACGGCGGCATCGTCTGCACGTCGTCGAACGCGCGCACCGTGCTCGAGTGGGCGTTCGCCCGCGGGCGCCGGGTGCTCTTCTTCCCCGACCAGCACCTCGGCCGCAACACGGCCAAGGCGATGGGCGTGCCGCTGGAGCAGATGCCGATGTGGAACCCCCGCCGGCCCCTCGGCGGCAACGACGGCGCGACCCTCCTCGACAGCCGCGTGATCCTGTGGCACGGCTTCTGCTCGGTGCACCGGCGCTTCTCGGTCGAGCAGATCGACAAGGCGCGCGTCGAGCACCCGGGAGTCCGCGTGATCGTGCACCCCGAGTGCCCGATGGACGTGGTGGATGCGGCGGACGAGGCCGGATCCACCGACTACATCCAGAAGGCCATCGCCGCTGCGACCGAGCCGACCACCTTCGCGATCGGCACCGAGGTGAACCTGGTGCAGCGTCTGGCCGCGCAGTACCCGCAGCACGAGATCTTCTGCCTCGACCCCGTCGTCTGCCCGTGCTCGACGATGTACCGCATCCACCCCGGCTACCTCGCCTGGGTGCTCGAGGCGCTCGTCGCGGGGGTGGTGCTCAATCGCATCACCGTTCCCTCATCGGTGTCCGAGCCCGCGACGGTCGCCCTCGAACGCATGCTGGCGGCCAAGCCGTGAGCGATTTTCCGCGCCCCGGCGTGTCCCGCTCGTCGGTGGTGGTGGTCGGATCCGGTATCGCCGGGCTGACCGCGGCGTTGCATGCGCTCGACGCGGGCTGCCACGTCACCGTCGTCACCAAGGGAGCGGTGAGCGAGTCGAACACGCGGTACGCCCAGGGCGGCATCGCCGCGGTCTGGACCCCGACCGACAGCGTCGACGACCACGCGCACGACACGCTCGTCGCCGGCGCGGGCCTGAACGACGAGACCGCGGTGCGCACGCTCGTCACCGAGGGTCCCAGGCGCGTCGAAGAGCTCATCGCCCGCGGCGTGGCCTTCGACCGCGACCCCGACGGCACGGTGAGCGCCGGGCTCGAGGCCGCGCACTCCGCACCCCGCGTGCTGCACGCCGGCGGCGATGCCACGGGCGCGGCCATCGAGGCGGCGCTCGTCGCACGGATGCGTGAGAGCGCGGCGACGCTCGTGGAGCACGCGCTGGTCACCGACCTCGTCCTCGATCGCGGTCGTGTCGTCGGTGTCGAGGTCTTCCACGGCGGCGAGCGCCGCGGGATCGACGCCGACGCGGTCGTGATCGCCACCGGCGGCGCCGGGCAGCTGTACGCCCACACGACGAACCCGACGGTGGCGACCGGTGACGGGATCGCCCTGGCCCTCCGCGCCGGTGCAGCGGTCGCCGACCTCGAGTTCGTGCAGTTCCACCCGACCGTCCTGCCGGCGCGCGCGGGTCTCGCCGGCGACGCCGCCGCGCCGTTCCTCATCTCCGAGGCCGTGCGCGGCGAGGGCGCGGTGCTGCGCGACGCGACGGGGCGCCGGTTCTCCTTCGACGCGCACCCCGACGGCGAGCTGGCCCCGCGCGACGTGGTGGCGCGCGCGATCGACCGCGCGATGGCGGCCCAGGGCGGCGCGCCCGTCGTGCTCGACGCCACCGCTCTCGGGGCGGAGTTCCTCGCCCGACGCTTCCCGACCATCGACCGCACCGTGCGCGAGCGCGGCTACGACTGGTCGCGTGAACCCATCCCCGTCACTCCCGCCGCGCACTACCTCATGGGCGGCGTCGTCACCGACCTCGACGGCCGCACGACCGTGCCCGGCCTGTACGCGGCGGGTGAGGCGGCGCGCACCGGAGTGCACGGCGCCAACCGACTCGCGTCGAACTCGCTCCTGGAGGGCGCGGTGTTCGGCGCGCGGGTGGGCGATGCGGTCGGCGCCGACGCGGCATCCGGTCACTGGCCCGTCGCCGCGGCGTTCCCCTCGCCTCTCCTTGAGCCGCCCATGACCGCTCGCGCCGAACCGTTCTCGCGCGCCGCGTTGCAACGGCTGATGTGGGCGGATGCTGCGCTCACCCGCACCGCCGAGGGTCTCGGGCGCGCCGCATCCGTGCTCGCCGCCTGGTCGGCCGAACCGCGCGCGCCCCGCACCGTCGCCGATCACGAAGACGCGCACCTGCTGCTCGTCGCCGCGCACGTCGTCGACGCCGCCCGCCGTCGCCCCCTGTCGGTCGGAGCCCACCACCGCGCCGACGGCGCGACCCCGGGCACACGGCGCCCCGCCGCAGCGTCGCACGCTCCCCTGCGCCGTGTTCTCGAAGGGACCAACGCATGATGAACCGCGCCCAGATCGACAGCGTGGTCGCCGCCGCCCTCGACGAGGACGCCCCCTGGGGCGATCTCACCAGCGAGAGCCTCATTCCCGAGACGGCCACGGCACGGGCCGACCTCGTCGCGCGGGAGAGCGGGGTCTTCAGCGGCGGGGAGGTCTTCGCCGCCGCGTTCCGCCTGACCGACGACCGCATCGCCGTCGAGCTGCTCGCCGGCGACGGCGCCGCCTTCGCGCCGGGCGACGTGCTCGCCCGGGTGACGGGGCCCGCGCGCGGCGTGCTGACCGCCGAGCGCATCGGGCTCAACTTCACCCAGCGGATGTCGGGGATCGCAACCCTCACCGCCGCGTACGTCGCCGAGGTCGCCCATACCGGCGCGCGCATCGTCGACACCCGCAAGACGACTCCCGGACTCCGCGCGTTCGAACGGCACGCGGTGCGCAGCGGCGGCGGTCACAACCACCGCTTCTCGCTGTCCGACGCGGTCATGGCGAAGGACAACCATCTCGCCGTCCTCACCGCGACAGGACTCTCGGTCACCGCCGCCCTGCAGGGTGCCATCGCGCGCCTCCCCCACACCGCGCACGTGGAGGTCGAGGTCGACCGGCTCGACCAGATCGACGCGGTGCTCGCCGCGGGGATCGGCACGATCATGCTCGACAACTTCTCGCTCGACGACCTGCGCGCCGGCGTCGAGCGGGTCGCCGGTCGTGTCACGGTCGAGGCATCCGGCGGCGTGAACCTCGAGACGGTGCGAGCGATCGCCGAGACCGGGGTCGACGTCATCTCGGTGGGGGCCCTCACCCACTCCGCGCGCGCGCTCGACCTCGGACTCGACATCGCCATCGACGCGGGCTGAGCCGTGCGGTATCTCGACAACGCCGCGACCACCCCGGTGCGCGCCGAGGTGCTCGAGGCGATGATGCCGTTCCTGACCCGCTGGTTCGGCAACCCGTCGAGCCACCACACCGTGGGCGAGGCCGCAGCATCCGCCCTCGACGACGCGCGGTCGCGGGTCGCGGCCGTTCTCGGCATGCGTCGCGGCGATGTCATCTTCACCTCCGGCGGTACGGAGGCGAACAACCTCGCGCTCAAGGGGATCGCGATCGCGGCGCAGGCGCATCGCGGCGCGAGGCGCGTCGTGACGACGCCGATAGAGCACGAGTCGATCCTGCAGTCGGCCGACTACCTGCGTCGGATCCACCGGTTCGAGGTCGATGTGCTGCCCGTCGACGCGTCCGGCCTCGTCGACGCGGAAGAGCTCGCCGCCGCAATCGCCGATGACACCGCGCTCGTGTCGATCGGGTACGCGAACAACGAGATCGGCACGATCCAGGATGCTGCGGCCCTCGCCGCTGCGGCGCGGGGTCGAGGGGTGCCACTGCACCTCGATGCCGTGCAGGCGGCCGGCTGGCTGCCCCTGCGGGATCTGGGGGCCGATGCCCTGACGATCGCCGGCCACAAGCTCGGCGCACCGAAGGGTACGGGCGTGCTCGCCGTGCGCGGCCGCATCCCGCTCGAACCGCTCATGCACGGGGGCGGCCAGGAGCGCGGCCGCCGGTCGGGCACCGAAGACGTCGCGGGTGCGGTCGGCATCGCCACCGCTCTCGAACTCGCCGAGGCCGAGCGCGAGGAGTCCGCCGCCCGAGTGGGCGCGTTCCGCGACGCGTTCGTCGCCCGGGTGCTCGCGACGGTCCCCCGGGCCGCCCTCACCGGCCACCCCGCGAGGCGCCTTCCCGGCACGGCGAGCTTCGTCTTCCCCGGAACCAGCGGTGAGGCGATCCTGCTGGAGCTCGAGCGGCGCGGGGTCGTCTCCTCCAGCGGGTCGGCGTGCGCGGCCGGGAGCGACGAGCCGTCGCACGTGCTGACCGCGCTCGGCCTCGACGCGGACGTCGCCCGAACCGCGGTGCGGTTCACCTTTCCTCACGACCTGAGCGCTCCTCTCGACGACGTCGCCGCCGCCCTCGCCGCCTCGGTCGCGGTCGTAGGATCGGGCGCGTGAGCGCCATCACGATCGTCGTCCCCGGGTACGACGTGGCCGAGTACGCCGCCGAGGCGCTCGACTCCCTGCGGGCGCAGACCCGCGCCGACTGGACGGCCGTGCTCGTCGACGACGGGTCGACCGACGACACCGGGGCGATCTTCGCCGCGGTCGCCGACGCCGACCCTCGCTTCCGCGTGGTCACCCACGCCCATCAGCGCGGGCTCGGCGCCGCACGCAACGCCGGGCTCGACCTCGTCGAGACGCCCTTCCTCGGCTTCCTCGACGCCGACGACCTGCTGACACCGATAGCGCTCGAGACGCTCCTCGGCACGCTCGAGGGCTCCGGCAGCGACTTCGCCGCGGGCGCGTACGTGCGCCTGCGGCCCGACGACGAAGGGCACTACCGCCCCGGGGTCGTCCAGTCGTGGGTGGCCGCGGCGACCGACCCCGCGCGCGTCGCCACGACGCTCGAGGCACACCCCGCAGCATCCGGCAACATCGTGGCGTGGTCGAAGGTCAGCCGCACCGACTTCTGGCAGCGGACAGGACTGCGCTTCCCAGAGGGGCGCCTGTACGAAGACCAGGTCGTCGCGCAGCTGATGTACACCCGGGCCCGCGCGTTCGACGTCGTCCCCGAGGTCGTCGTGCACTGGCGCCAACGCGCCGACGGCTCGTCGATCACGCAGCGCACGGCCCGCCTCGACGTGCTGACCGACTACCTCGAGGCGCTGCGGGCGGGCATCGGAATCCTGGATGCTGCGGGCCACACCGCCGCCGTCGCCGAGCGCGTGCGTCTCGTGCGGGCGATGGATCTGCCCCCGCTGCGCGAGATCGCCCACAGCCACCCCGACGACGCCTACCGCCAAGCGGTGGAGGCCTTCGAGCGCGGCCTCGCCGCCCTCTCGCGCTGAGTTGCCGCAATCCGGGCCCTCCCGCGCGGAGTGAGCCCGCATCGCGGCAACTCGGCGAATCGGGCTCGCCTCCCCAGGTCGTCGGGCGGGCCGGGTCGTCCACAACGAGGGGCGGATGCGGCGCGGTACGGCGAGTGCGCGGGAGGCTGGCCGCATGCCCGCCGCACCGAGACCGCTGCCGCCGGGGCTCCGCGGCGTCCCCTTCACGGTCGCCGACGCGCGACGGCACGGGGTGTCGCCCGACCGGCTGCGCGCCTCCGATCTCGCCGCTCCCTTCTACGGGGTGCGCACGGGTGTCGGCGAGCCCTCGCTGATCGAACGGTGTCGCGCCAGGGCGACCAGGCTCCCGCACTTCGCCGCCTTCAGCCACGCGACCGCCGCCGGTCTGCACGGCCTCCCCCTGCCGCCGGAGATGACACGCCGGTCCGACCTCCACGTCAGCGTTCCCCGCGGAGCACGCGCGCCACGCGGCGCCGGCACGATCGGCCACCAGGTCTCGTGCCGTCGTGACGACGCCGACCGGCGCCACGGGGTGCTCTGCACGACGCCGGCCCGCACCTTCTGCGATCTCGCCGCCGTCCTGAGCCTCCGAGAGCTGGTCGCCGTCGGCGACGCCCTGCTGCACCGGCGTCTCGCGACGATCGCCGACCTCGCAGCCGCCGCCGCAGCGTGGCCGGGCCGGCGCGGACGACCCCGTCTCGACGCCGCCCTCGAGCTCCTCGACGGTCGCGCGGAGTCGCCGAAGGAGTCGGAGCTGCGGGTCGTCCTCCACGAGGCGGGCGTGCTCATCCCGGAGGTCAATCACGTCGTGCGTGATGACGCGGGGCGGTTCGTGGCCCGGGTCGACCTCGCCTACCCCGAGCGCAAGATCGCCATCGAGTACGAGGGCGACTACCACCGCGACAAGGACCAGTGGCGCAGAGACATCGCGCGCCGCCGTCGCCTCGAGGCCCTGGGCTGGACCGTACTGCAGGTCACCCAGCGGGATCTCCAGGACCCCACCGGGTTCCTGTCCGACCTGTCCGCCGCCCTCTCGCGCTGAGTTGCCGCAACTCGGGGTCACCCTGCCGGGTAAGCCCCCGAGTTGCGGCAACTCGTGCGCTCAGCCGAGCGCCGTCAAGGTCAGCGTGCCGCGGTAGGTGCCGTCGGCGACCTCGGCGGGGAGCTTGAACAGCAGGTCGGCGCCCAGTCGCGCCGAGCCCGCCGCGTGCCCGGAGTCGGCCGAGCCGAGCGTGGCGGAGACGGCGAGTCCGGGGCCGCCGTCGAACGCCGGTGCCACGGCGGCTCCGGCACGGGCGCCCGCGCCCGGTTCGACGATCTTCGGGGTCCACCCGAGGTGCTCCGCGCCGAACGTGCCGGCGGTGCCGGCGAAGTCGCCCACCTGGCCCGACAGCGACCACGATGCTGCCGAGCGACGGGTGTCGGTCACGCGGATCGGATGGATCTCGCCCCGCGCCTCGAAGTACCCGGGCCCCTCCACGGCCTCTCCCAGGTCGACGGTGTCGTTGGATCCGTCGATGCTCCAGACGAACTCGCCCTCCACGATCTGCGGCACCGCGACCTGCACCTGCTGCGAGGCCGTCGACGGCCCGGAGGCGACCGCTTCATCCACCGCTCGGAGAACCGGGCGCCCCCTGTCGGCGTCGAACTCCCACACCTCCGAGAAGTCCCACCCGATCGCCTCGTACGTCGAGGCGGTGGCGAGTTCCTCCGCGGTGCGGTCGGCGCCGTTGCGGTTGCTCGCGGTGCCGCCGGTCACGGCAGCGCCGTTCACCTGAGCTGTCGCGAGCGAGAGGTTGTCGCCGTAGGTGGGCACGCCGTTCTCGCGAGCCACGATGCGGCCCCGCGGAGCGTTCGCCGTGGTGATCGATCCGCTCACGATGACGTTGCCTCGCACCTGCGTGCCCGAGTAGCCGTACCCGGTGAGGATGCCTCCGTTCTGCACGTCGGCGCGCACGTCGGCGCCGACGACGTAGTTCTTCGTCAGCACGCCCGTCGCGGAGTTCCACGCGACCAGGCCGCCGGCCTCCCAGTTCGATACGACCTTCGCGTCGACGGTGTAGCTCGAGCGCACCTCTCCGGTGTTCTCGGCCGCGATCGGCGCCGTCCGCCATCCGCCCGTCACCTCGGCGCCTCGCACGAAGACCTCGTCGATCAGACCCGCGTTGGCCACCGCGACCACGGCGACGCGTGTGGTCTGCACGTACGGTGCGGGAACCGTCGAGACCGGATCGACGAACCCCAGCCGGCGGATCACGCCCGAGTTGTTGACGATGAACGCCTTCGACGCGCCGCCCTCGACCTCGAGCCCGACGATCTTGTGACCGTTGCCGTCGATGGTGCCGAGGAAGGACGGCACCGGGGTCCAGGGCTTGGTCAGGGTGATGTCGGCGGTGAGGGTGAAGGTGGCCATCGGATGCTGCGCGATGAGCGCGAGGTCGGCCTCGTCGTCGATCGTGTAGCCGTTCGTCCCGCCCTCGCCGAGCGGGTTGTCGATCGCCCGGGTCGTGATGCGGGCGAGGAAGCCGCCGCCGTTACGCACCTCTGCGGTGAGCGTCGAGGCGCTGTCGACCTGCGACACCGTGCGGCTCATCGCGGCCGACGCGCTCTTGTCGGCGTAGACGTCGGCGTTGTAGGTCGTGCCCGAGGGCAGGAAGTCGAGCGGGATCGACATCTCGCCGCCGGCGTCCGCCCCCGCCGTCACGGCGATCCAGAACTCCCCGTCCGCCGTTTCGCGAACGACCGCGGTGGTCGCGCCGATCGCGCTCTGCGGCAGCATGCGGCTCTGCTTCCACGTGGTCGGCAGGTTCGCGATGACGTCGCCGACGAGGTCGTGGTACTGCCCGCCGGGAGCGAGATAGTCGGGGCGCTCGGAGAGCTGCAGGTACGGCATCGAGTAGACGACCGTCGAAGCGAGCTGGTGCGCCCAGGTGACGTTGCCACCCGATCCCGACAGCAGGAAGGGCGTGTAGTCGGCGGTGCCGGCGATCAGGCGTGTGAACGGCGCGAGGGTCTGCTGGTTCGCGCTGTAGCCCGACTGGAGGCCCTTGATCGCTTCGCGCCCGAGTTCGTTGG
Source organism: Microbacterium sp. AG1240 (assembly GCF_003635115.1). Lineage (GTDB taxonomy): Bacteria > Actinomycetota > Actinomycetes > Actinomycetales > Microbacteriaceae > Microbacterium. The sequence goes on along the minus strand of NZ_RBXJ01000001.1, from coordinate 1,120,365 downwards.
GGTAGGTGCGGTTCAGACCGGTCGGCTCGAGCGGGTTGTGATAGATCACCATGAGCCGGCGTGCCGCGGAGTCGCGGGCGAAGTCGCGGAAGAAGGTGACCTTGGTCTCGGTCTCTTCGTTGGTGTGGTCGACCTTCGTGCCGGCGATGCCCGTTGATCGCACGAGGTCGAGGTAGGCCTCTCGCAGGTCGGGGTTCTGCAGGCTCACCTGCGGGTAGGGGCTCGCCGAGTCGTACGTGACACCGGCGGTGAACGTGCTGTCGACGCCGGCCGCCTTGTCGTAGTCGGTCCACAGCCACACCGAGACCGGGAACGCCTTCGCCTTCCCGCGCTCGACGAGCGCCGCGATGTTCGCGAACCGCTGAGCGGTGGTCGACCCCCACGAGGAGTGCGCGAGGTTGCCCTCGATGAGGATCCCGGGGATCCGGGCGTCGGATGCTGCGTCGAGGAGCGCCTGCATGCCGGCGACGCTCTGATCGTTGGTCGTCAGCGTCGACCAGGCGTTCGTGCCGGGTTCGATCCAGCTCGTGTCGCCGCCCGGGAACACCGAGGTGTCGATCGGCGGGTTCACGGCGGTGACGATGTCGGAGTTGGTGAAATCGGTCAGGTTGTCGGCGATCGTGATGACACGGAACGGCGAGTGCGGACTCTCGGCCTTCACGGCGAACGTGCCCTGCCCGTTGTCGGTCGCCCAGTAGTAGGTCGAGATGACGCCGCCCCGGGTGGTCTTCAACGCGATGGCGGGCCAGTCGAGGATGTTCGCCTCGGTGATGTTGGCGACGTGCCCGTCGGGGGTCTCCACCGTGGGGAGCACCGTGATGTCGCGGTCGCCGGCGGCGTCGAAGCTCGACCGGGCGAAGCTGTTCTGCAGGTCGTCGATGGTACTGGCCGTCACCGCCTGGTAGGTCAGGGTCGACGCCGGGTCGAACGAGAACGCCGTGTCTTCGCGCGAGACGACCGCGCCGACCAGGGAGGGGTCGAGCACGTAGCGGACGGCGACGCCGGTATCGAATGCGCGAACCTCGACCGAGACGAGCGACCCGTCGGCCTTCCGCAACGGGATCACGCTGGTGTTCCGGTGGTCGCGTCCGGTGTCGTTCAGACCCATCAACGGGTACGACTCGTCGGTCGTCGAGGTCGCGGCGGCGCCGAGGGAGACGCCCTGCCCCCAATCGACGCCGTCGACGACCAGGCCGAGGGCGGAGTCGCGGACGATCGTGCTGCCGTCCTGCGTGACGGAGTAGGTGAGGTCTCCCGCGGCGTCGGTGCGCAGGGTGGCCACCGTCTTGCCGTCCGGGCTGGTCACGGCGGAGGACGACGTGAGGTCGGCGACCGTCGGGGTCGGGGTGGGCGTGGCGGTGGGCGTCGAGACGACGGGCGCCGCCTTCTCGGAGACTCCTCCGAGGTGCGGGCGCAGCGTCGCCGCATCCATCCGCCAGGTCGACGCGAAGTCCCAGCCGATGGCCTCGAACGTCGACTGCTGGGTCAGCTCGGCGGAGGTCTTCGACAGGCCCTGCCGGTCGGCGGCGGTGCCCGTGACCGTCACGCCCGCCGTGCCCGTGGTCAGACGGAGCGAATCGAGCGCGAGGTTGTCGGCGTAGGTCGCACCGCGGCTGCCGACGCTCGTGTTGTTCTGACCGTTGATGCGACCGATGTTGTTCGCGGACTGGCCCGAGCCCTGCGTGACCGAGCCGTCGAGGGCGACCGCGCCGCGGATGGTGGCGGTGCTGTAGCTGTAGCCGGCGATCATGCCGATGTTGCGGGTCGCGGTCGAGACCGTGCCGCTGACATAGACGTTCGTGATCTTCTCGACGCCCGCGTTGTCGTTGCGTGCGGTGATCCCGCCCGCCTCCCAGCCCGAGACGACCGACCCGCGGAAGTAGCTGTTCTGGATCGTTCCGCCACCCATGTTGTCGGCGACGAGACCGCCGGTACGCCACCCGCCGTCCACCGAACCGAGCGCGTAGACCTGATCGATGAGTCCGTAGTTGTGCGCGGCGACCGTCGCCTTCTTCGTCGCGGTCGTCTGCGACTCGGCCGCGCTGGTGCCCGTGATCGAGACCTGGCTGAAGCCGATCCGCTCGACCGTTCCGCGCTGCGCGTTGATGAGGGCCGCGGTCTTGTTGACGCCGTTCGATGCCTGGTAGGCCGCAGACGTCGAATAGTCGATCGAGAGTCCGAAGACCGTGTGTCCGGCACCGTCGAGCACGCCGGCGAAGCTGTTGATCATCGGCATCGGTGCGGTGAGAGAGATGTCGGCGCCGAGCTCGTAGTGCGCGGCGGCGGCGCCCGTTCCGGCCGTGTCGGCGTTGACGTTCTGGATGAAGGTCGAGAACTCCGCCGCATCGTCGATGACGTAAGGGGTCTCGGCGGTTCCGGAGCCCTCGAGAGCGGATGCGGCGCCGCCCGAGAGGGTTGCGACGAGAACCCCGGCGACGACCACCGCGACGGTGACACCTCCGCCGAGGAGAAGCGGAAGCCGACGCTTCGGGGCGGCGAGCAGAAGAGGCATGGTTCTCCCTGGCTGGCGGGCGCACGCGAGGCGCGTCCGCGGGGACGGTGGGTTCGGGTACCGTCACCGTCCCGCGGCGCGGAGAACGGGCGATATGCGCGCAGGTGAACGAGACCTCGCGCGCGGACGAACACTCCGCGCACCCGGGTCACCGAGTTGCCGCGAGCGGGGGTCTCCGGCACGCTCCATGCCCCGATTCGCGGCAGGTGAGCCGCCGTCAGCCGACCGTCAGCCCGCCGTCTGCTCCTCCGTCAGCACGCGGGTCGCCGCCAGCTGCTCGGCGGCGAGGCTCGCGTACAGGCCCCCCGCGGCGAGGAGCTGCGAGTGGGTGCCCGACTCCACGATCCGTCCGTCATCGACGACGTGGATCACGTCGGCACCGATCACCGTCGACAGTCGATGGGCGACGGTGAGCGTCGTGCGGCCGCGGGCGACAGCATCCAGAGCCTCCTGCACGATGCGCTCCGACACGGTATCGAGCGCGCTCGTCGCCTCGTCGAGGAGGAGCACCGGCGGATCTTTCAGCAACACGCGAGCGATCGCGATGCGCTGCTTCTCTCCGCCCGACAACCGGTAGCCGCGCTCCCCGACCACCGTGTCGTACCCGTTCTCGAATCCGGCGATCACGTGATGGATGTTCGCCGATCGGCAGGCGGCCTCGAGCTCGTCATCGGTCGCGTCGGGCCGGGCGTAGCGGAGGTTCTCGCGGATCGTGGCGTGGAAGAGGTAGGTCTCCTGCGACACGATCCCGATCTGGTCGATCACCGACTCGGCGCGCAGGTCGCGCACGTCGGCCCCGGCGAACACCACCGCACCCCCGGATGCCTCGTACATGCGCGGTGCGAGGTAGAGGATCGTCGTCTTTCCGGCCCCCGACGGGCCGACGAACGCCACGTGCCGCCCGGGCTCGGCCACGAACGACACCCCGTCGAGGGTGGGACGCGCCGCCTCGGCCGCATCGGGGTAGCGGAACCGCACATCGCGGAACTCGAGGCGCCCGAGCGGCCCCGGGGCCCGCGTCACGTCGATCGCGTCGGTCTTGTCGGTGATCGCGGGAACCAGGTCGAGGTACTCGAAGATGCGGGCGAACAGTGCCGCCGACGTCTGCAGATCGAGGGCCACGCGCATGAGTCCCATCAGCGGCATGAGCAGTCGCGCCTGCACGGTGGTGAAGGCGACGATCGTTCCCGCCGTGACCGTGCCGCCGTCGCCACCGGTGACGAGGAACCCCGCCACGAGGTAGATGACGGCCGGCACGCTCGCCATGAGCACCTGCACGACGGCGAAGAAGCCCTGCCCGCTCATGGCGCGGCGCACCTGCAGGCGCACCTGGTTGGTGTTCTCGTGGGCGAACCGCCCCGACTCGGCGCGCTGGCGGTTGAACGACTTCGACAACAGGATGCCCGAGACGCTGAGCGTCTCCTGCGTGATGGAGGTGAGCTCCGACAGCGACTCCTGGGTCTCGCCCGCGATGCGCGCCCGCACCTGGCCGACCCGCCGCTGCACCAGCACGAGGATCGGCATCATCACCACGGCGATGAGGGTCAGCCGCCAGTCGATGAGCACCATCGCCACGAGTGAGGCGACGACCGTGACGGTATTGCCCAGGATGCTGGTGACCGTGTTCGTCAATACGCCGGAGACTCCCCCGACGTCGTTCTGCAGGCGCGACTGGATCACGCCGGTCTTGGTGCGGGTGAAGAAGCCGAGCTCCATGGCTTGGAGGTGGTCGAACAGCCGCAGGCGGAGGTCTCCCGTCACCGCGTTGCCCACGGTGGCGGTGAGCCAGGTCTGACCCACGCCGAGCACCGCCGAGAGGAGGAAGAACGCGATCATCAGCACGACGAGCCGCACGAGCACCGGGATGTCGGGTGGGCCGCCGGCGACGGGGAACAGACCGTCGTCGAAGATGCGCTGCACCAGCAGGGGCGGCACGACCGCGACCGCGGCGCCGAGGACGACCAGGAGCGCCGTGATCGCGATGCGCCAGCGGTAGGGGCGGAAGAGCGCGACCACCCGTCTGCCGAGATTCGCCACCCGTGGGGCGTCGGCGTTGCGCTTTCGCTGCGCCTCGATGTCGACGCCGCGGAATCCGACGCCGCCTGCCATGCTCATGCCGGTCAGCCTACGTCCGCCCGCCGACACCGGGCCGGGGAAGCGCACCCCCCGCCAAGATTGTTCGCCGTCGAGGGAATGTCGCGCCACCCACCGACGTTACGGAGTTGGTGCCACCGGTCCGGTGGCGACCAGCGCCCCGATTGCACGATGAGGAGCCACCTATGGCCGCCCCCGCCACCGACAGCATCCGACAGCCCCAGTCCGTCACGTCCGCGTCGGGCGTCTCACCCGAGCAGAGCCGGGTCATCTGGCTGCTCCTGGTCGCCGCGTTCGTGGCGATCCTCAACGAGACCACCATGGGCGTGGCGATCCCCGCCCTCATCGAGGATCTCGGCATCACCGCGGTCGCCGCGCAGTGGCTCACGACCGCGTTCATGCTGACCATGGCCGTGATCATCCCCATCAGCGGGTTCCTTCTGCGACGCTTCAGCACGCGCCAGATGTTCATCGCCGCGATGTCCCTCTTCTCGACCGGAACCCTCGTCGCCTTCCTCTCGGTCGGCTTCCCCATGCTGCTCGCCGCGCGCGTCATCCAGGCCTCGGGCACGGCGATCATGATGCCGCTGCTCATGACCACCTTGATGACGGTGGTTCCTCCGCACCTGCGCGGCCGCATGATGGGCCGGGTCAGCATCGTCATCTCGCTGGCCCCCGCGATCGGTCCGACGGTGTCGGGCTTCATCGTCGACACGATCGGATGGCACTGGAACTTCGGCCTCGTGCTGCCCATCGCGCTCGTCTCGCTCGCCATCGGCGCCACCTGGATCCGCAACATCTCCGAGACCGAGCACAACCGCATCGACATCCTCTCGGTGCTGCTGTCGGCCATAGGTTTCGGCGGCATCGTGTTCGGCCTCAGCCAGCTGGGTGGCCACGGCGAGGCGGATGCGGCGAGCGAACCCTCTTCTCCGCTGGTGCTCATCGTCGCCCTCGTCGGCGGCGCCATCGCGCTCGTGCTCTTCGGCTGGCCGCAGCTCCGTCTGCAGCGCACCGACGACGCGCTGCTGGATCTGCGCGTGTTCCGGGTGCGCAACTTCTCGCTGGCCGTCGCCCAGCTCGGCGTCATGTCGCTGGCGTTCTTCGGCACGATCACGCTGCTTCCGCTGTACCTGCAGCAGGGCCTGGGTCTGAACGCGGCCGAGAGCGGGCTGGTACTCCTCCCGGGTGCGCTCGCGATGGGTCTGGCCGGTCCGATCATCGGCCGTATCTACGACCGCCGCGGCACGAAGGTGCTCCTCGTCCCCGGCGCCGTCCTCGTGAGCGCCATGCTGTGGGCCTACGCCCTCCTGAGCACCACCACGACGCCGATCTGGATGATCGTCATCATGCAGACGCTGCTCTCGCTCGGTCTGGCGCTCTCCTTCACGCCGCTGATCACCGCTTCGCTCGGATCGCTCCAGCCTCGCCAGTACTCCTACGGCTCGGCCATCGTCAACACGCTGCAGCAGGTGGCGGGTGCGGCCGGCATCTCGATCCTCATCACGACCATGGCCTCCGTCATGGGCGCATCGACCGAGACGGCCGCGGCCGCCGAGGCGGCGGGCGCGCGGGGTGCCTTCCTCGTCGCCGCGATCATCTCGCTGCCGCTGCTCGTGGGCGCGTTCCTCATCATGAAGCCTGCCGACGCCCCCGCCGAGCTCCCGATGGCGCACTGACGACCCTCCGGCTCGGTCGCCTGTCCTCGCGCAGACGGCCGAGCCCGATCTCGCGCCCCGGCCCGTGATCGTCGCACCGGCACACCGAGTCGGGCCGCTGACCCTCACTCGGGAAGACGCACTCCCCCGGTCTGGCAGGTCGGGCAGTACTGCGCCGCGCCTTTCGAACCGGGCACGTCCTGCACGGTGCCCGCGCACACCGGGCAGGGTTCGCCGGTTCGCCCGTGCACGCGCATCGCGTCGACCTTCGCCGCTTTCTGCCCGGAGGGCAGGATGCCGCGGCGTGCCGTGACCGCCGCGCGCAGAACCTCGACGACCGCAGCGAACAGCCGGTCTCGGTCGTCGTCGCTCAGATCGACCGCGTGCGCGACGGGCGACAGCTTCGCGACGTGCAGGATCTCGTCGGAATAGGCGCCCCCGATGCCGGCGATCGACTCCTGCTCCTGCAGGAGGGCGCGGATCTGCTTCCGCCGCGAGCCGAGCGCGGAATCGAACGGGGCGCGGGAGTAGGTGGGATCGAGGGGGTCCGCACCGAGCTTGGCGATCGAAGCGACGTCGCGCACGTCGTCCACGATCGAGAGCCCCAGCGACAGGAACGAGCCGGCGTCGATCACCGTGAGGGACCCACCGCCGTCGAACTCGAGGCGCGCGAGCACCGGCGCATCCGTCTGCTCGTCGAGGAGCGCCCATCCCGCGCGCCCGAAGCTGATCACCAGACCGGCGCCGTCGGTGACGATCTCCAGGTGCTTGCCGAAGCGCCGCACCCCCGACACGGTCGCACCGATCAGTTCGTCCAACGGTCGTGCGCGGGTCTTCAGCGCGCGGAACTCCTCGAGGTCCACGCCGATGATCCGCTGCGCGACGAGGTGACGGTCGAGGTACTCGGCGAGGGCCTGCACTTCCGGTGACTCGGGCATGACAGCATCCTCCTCCTCGTCGGCACCGCACCGCCCCTTCGACAGCTCGGGAACCGGTCGTACCGGCCCGCACAGCGAAGCCCCGGACGCCGAGTTCGTCGGATCGTCCGGGGCTGTGCCGTGCGGCTACGGTCAGTGCGTGGGCGATCCGCCCGTGACCGCGATGGTCTCGCCGATGACGTAGCTCGACTCCTGGGAGGCGAGGAAGACGAACGGCGGCGCGAGCTCGACAGGCTGACCGGCCCGGCCGATCGGCGTCTCCTCACCGAACGACTCGATCTTCTCGTTCGGCACGAAGGCGGGCTGCAGCGGCGTCCAGATCGGACCGGGCGCGACGCCGTTCACGCGGATGCCGCGCTCGATGAGCTGCTGGGCCATCGCACGTGTCCAGTTCGCGATGCCGGCCTTCGACACGGCGTACTCCGCGAGCGACGGGGACGGCACGAAGCCCTGGATGCTGGACGTCGTGATGATCGACGCTCCCGGCTTGAGGTGCGGGGACGCCGCCTTCGTCAGCCAGAAGAGCGGGTAGATGTTGGCCTTCAGCACGTGGTCGAGGGTCTTCGTCTCGAAGTCGTCGATGCTGTCGACCGTCGGCATCGTGCCGGCGTTGATCACGAGGATGTCGAGACCGCCGAGCTCGGCGACCGTCTTCTCGACGATCTCCTTGTCGACGCTCTCGTCCTGCAGGTCTCCGGGGAGGAGCACGGCCTTACGGCCCTCCTTCTCGATCAGAGCGGCGACCTCTTCGGCCTGCTCCTGCTCCTCGGGCAGGTAGCTCAGCGCCACGTCTGCACCCTCACGAGCGTACGCGATCGCCACGGCCCGGCCGATGCCGGAGTCGGCGCCGGTGATGAGGGCCTTGCGGCCCGGCAGGCGGTTGTTGCCGATGTAGCTGGTCTCACCGTGGTCGGGGGCGGGATCCATCTTGCGGATGTCGCCGGGGCCGGTCTGCTGCTGCGGGGGGAACGGCGGCCGGGGGAACTGGGTGTTGGGGTCTTGGGGCGTATACATGTTGTCGGCCATTCCGTCACGCTAAAGCGAGCGACCGCCGCCGCTCCCGGGGGTTGCGGCGGCGGTCGAAGCCGTCTATGCGGGCGCGGTTCAGCGCTTGCGCGGGGTGCGGTTCTCGGCGCTGACCATCCACGCGAGCTGCTCGAGGCGCTCGAGGATCGAGTGGAGGATGTCGGCGCTCGTGGGGTCTTCCTCGTCGACGTCGTCGTGCACCTCGCGCACGGTCGACGTCGCCGACTCGAGGCGCTCGGTGACGAGGTCGACGACCTCGCTCGTGTCCACCTCGCCCTGCGGGAACTCCGGCAGAGTCGTGGTCTCGGCGATGGTGTCGCTGCGTCCATCGGGAAGGGCGTGCAGGGCGCGCATGCGCTCGGCGACGGTGTCGCTGAATTCGCGCGCAGCCTCGATGACCTCGTCGAGCTGCAGGTGGGTGTCGCGGAAGTTCTTGCCCACGACGTTCCAGTGCGCCTGCTTGCCCTGGATCGAGAGCTCGATCAGGTCGACGAGAACACGCTGGAGGTTCTCGCTGAGCTTGGCCGATGCGGTGAAGCCGCTCTCGGCGTTCTCGGTCGCGGTGAGGCCGGCGCCGCTTCCGCCCTTCGCGGGGCGACGGCGGTTACGGGGGGCTGTCTTCGAGTCGGTTGCCATGATGTCTCCTGACGGTCGCAACGGGTACCTGATAGACGCTAGACCCGCTCCGCTCCGACGCCACGGGGGTTGTCGATGCATCCGTTCGTTGTTAGTGCGTACCGGCTAGTCGGGGCCGGGTGTTCGCGCAAGCCCGCACTCTCGACGGCCGGCTGTTCGTACGGTGGGACGGTGCACGACACCCCCGCCTCCGCCGACCCTCTCAGTTCCTACGCACCCATCGGCGACGGTCGCACGGTCGCCCTGATCGGGATGCGCGGACAGATCGACTGGATGCCGCTGCCGAACCTGGATTCGCATCCGGTGTTCGCCCGCCTGCTCGACGCCGAGACCGGGGGCGCGATCGACCTGCACCCCACCGGCGAGTACGAGGTGAAGCGGCGCTACATCCCTCGGACGAACGTGCTCGAGACGACCTTCACGACCGCTGCAGGGAAGGCGCGGCTCACCGACGCGATGGTGACCGGGGTGGCCGGGCGGCTGCCGTGGGCGGAGCTCGCACGCCGGGTCGACGGCATCGAGGGCGAGGTCGACTTCGAGTGGGTCATCCGCCCCGGCACCCAGCTGCAGACCGCATCGCCGTGGATCGAAGACATCGACGGCGCGTGCGTGATGCGGGTCGGCGAGATCTCCTTCGCGATCGTCGGCAGGAACCACGGTCGCGACGACCCCGAGCCCGGCTCGGCATCGTCTCCCCGCATCCAGGGACGCTTCACGACGTCCACCGACTCCCGGCATCTCATCGTGCTGGCCGCGACAGACGACGAGCCGCTGCACCTCCCCGACCCCGACAACGTCGACCGCGGCATCGACCGCACGATCGACGGGTGGCGCACGTGGTCGAAGGAGTTCTCCTACGAAGGCCCCTGGGCCCGCGATGTGCAGCGCAGTGCGCTCGCGCTGAAGCTGCTCGTCTACTCACCCACCGGGTCGATGGCGGCGGCGGCGACCACGTCGCTGCCCGAGAACCCGCGCGGCGGGAAGAACTGGGACTACCGCTTCGCCTGGGTGCGCGACCTCGCGTACGCCTCTCACGCCCTCATCCTGTTCGGCCTGCGCGAAGAGACCCACGCCGCGATCTCGTGGCTGCTGCGCACCATTCGCGAGAACGGTCCCGATCTGCACGTGATGTACACCCTCCGCGGCGGCACCAGCACCGACGTGCAGACCTTCGATGTCGAGGGGTGGCGCGGCATCGGCCCGGTCGTCACCGGCAACCCGGCCCAGGGCCAGTTGCAGCTGGGCGTCTACGGCGACCTCTTCGCCATCTGCCGCACATACGTCGACTCGGGGAACGTGCTCGACGTGGCGACCGGCCGCATGCTCGCCGACACCGCCGACCGCGTCTGCGACCTCTGGCGCAACCCCGATTCGGGGATGTGGGAGCTTCCCGAGATCCGCCACTACACCTCGTCGAAGATGGGATGCTGGCAGGCCCTCAACGACGCGGTGGCCCTCGCCGAGTCGGGGCAGATCCCGGGAAGCGCGGCCCGGTGGGCGTCGGAGCGCGAGCGCATCCGCCAATGGATCGAGGAGAACGGCTGGTCGGAGGAGGCACAGGCCTACGTCATGTTCCCCGGTTCGACCGACCTCGACGCCTCCGTCCTGCTGCACGGCCCCAGCGGCTACGACCGCGGCGAACGCATGTCGTCGACGATCGACGCGATCACTCGCGACCTCGGCGCCGGCAACCTGCTGTACCGGTACTCGGGCGTCGACCAGGAGGAGCACACGTTCGTCGCCTGCGCGTTCTGGCGGGCCGCGACGCTGGCCTGCGTCGGACGCCACGATGAGGCGATCGCGGCCATGGACGACCTCGTCACGCGCGGCAACGACGTCGGCATCTACGCCGAGATGATCGACGAGTCCGACGGCGAGTCGTGGGGCAACCTCCCCCAGGCGCTGAGCCACCTGGCTCTGGTCACCGCGGCCCTGACGATCCGAGACCTGGCACCTGCGAAGAAGCTCGAGGGACACTGACCTCCCCCGCCCCGACCCGCGCATCCGCAGCATCCGCTCTCCACGAACACGATCGAAGGCTCCCGATGAACGCTGACCCCCAGCTCTTCCGCCACCTGGATTCGGTGCTCGTGGAGAGCATCTTCTGGGATGAGCGCTACGACGAGCTCTCATGGGTCGACATCACGACCGGAACATTCCATCGGGCGCGGCTCGACGGTGCGGTCGACGGGACGGACGACCGCGTGGTCGCGCTCCCCGCACCCATGAGCGCGGTGCAGCCCGCGAGAGGGGGCGGGTTCGTCGCGGCGCTGAAGGATCGCGTCGTATCGCTCGACGCGGACGGCGCGATCACCGGCACGATCGCCGAGGTCGAGCACGCCCACGCGGGCATCCGCTTCAACGAGGGCAAGGTCGACCCCTTCGGGCGGTTCATCGTGGGCGGCATGGACGTCACCTCCGGAGACCCCGATGCGGCTCTCTACGCCTTCAGCGCCGACGAGGGCCCCGAGGTGCTGCGGGGCGGCTTCGGCGTTGCGAACGGCTTCGAATGGACAGCCGACGGCGGCGAGATGTTCGTCACCGACACATCGACGAAGACCGTCTACCGCGCGCCCTACGGTCCGGGTCGCGGCGAGCTCGGCGAGCTCGAGCCGTATCTGCGCGGCTACGACTCGGACGGTCTCGTGCGCGACGTCGACGGATGCTTCTGGAACGCCGTCTACGGCGGCGGCGAGGTGCTGAGATGGAGCCCGGACGGCGACGTGATCGCGCGTCTCGCCGTGCCCGCACCCAACCTCACATCGGTCGCCCTCGGCGGTCGGGAGCGGCGGACGCTCTTCGTCGGTTCGGCGCGGGAGAACCTCACGGAGGACGATCTTCGTGCGGCCCCGCTCAGCGGTTCGATCTTCACGTTCGACGTCGACACGGCCGGGCGCGCGGTGGGCGTTTTCGGCGAGACCTCTCCCGCGGATTGACGTCTGTCGCCGTTCTCCACGGTCCACTAGGGTCGCACTCGAACCCGCCGTTCGGGCGGACCGGACCCTTGAGCAGGAGATGCGACATGGCAGATCTCATCGTTATCGCGTTCGACAAAGAGAGCGAGGCCGAGGCGGCCTACGCGAAGGTTCAGGAGCTTCAGGACGACCTGATCGTCCAGCTCGCGGGACTCGCCCTCGTCAAGGTCGACGAGGAGGGGAAGACGAAGGTCGAGTACCCGGGTTCGGGTGCGCGGATCGGTGCCGGCGCGGCCGGCGGAGCGCTGTTCGGCACCCTCATCGGCATCCTCTTCTTCGTTCCGCTCGCGGGCCTGGTCTTCGGGGGGCTCTTCGGCGGACTGTTCGCCGGCCTCGACAAGACCGGTCTCGACGCGCAGTTCCGCGATCGCGTGAAGTCGACCGTGTCGGAGGGCAAGTCGGCGATCGTGATCTACGCCACGAAGATCACCGAAGACAAGTTCGCCGCCGCCCTCGCCCCGTTCAACGGCAAGGTCGTCCAGACGTCGCTGTCGGAGGACGTCGAGCGCGAGCTGATCCACGACCTCAACAACGCTCAGTAACCGCCGCCCGTCCTCGACGCAGGATATGGGCCCGGCGTAGGACGATCCCACCGCGATCGTCCTACGCCGGGCCCTTCTCCTACCTCCGGCGCGGCTCAGAGGAACGCGAGCAGCACGCCTCCCGCGGCGCCGACGAGCACGACGATCCACGGTGCGACCCGCCACGACACGAGCAGCACGAAGCAGACGAGGGCGAGAGCGAACGAGCCGCCGTCGACGACGCCCGACACGAAGACCGGGTCGTACAGGGCGGCCGCCAGGATGCCGACGACGGCGGCGCTCGCGCCGCGCAGCAGCGCACCGGCCCACGGGCGGGCGCGCAGGACGTTCCAGAACGGCATCACGCCGACCAGCAGCAGGAAGCCCGGGAGGAAGATCGCCCCGAGCGCGATCACGCCGCCGGCCACACCCCCCGGTCCGACCGACGAGAGCGTGCCGAGGTACCCCGCGAACGTGAAGAGCGGTCCGGGCATCGCCTGCGCGAGTCCGTAGCCGGCGACGAACCGGTCGGCCGCGACCCACCCGGTCGACACCACACCCGCATCCAGCAGGGGCAGCACGACGTGTCCGCCGCCGAAGACCAGCGCCCCGGCCCGGAAGAACGCGTCGAAGAGCGACACCGCGCCGCCGCCCGCGAGAGCGGCCACGACGGGCAGCCCGATCAGCAGCGCGACGAGGAGCGCCAGGCAGATCCACCCGACCGTCCGCGAGACCGGGAACCGCAGCATCCCCGCCCCCGGCTCCGACCCCGTGCGGCAGAGCCACAGGCCGGCGAGCGCTCCGATCACGATCGCGAGCACCTGCCCGCCCGCGCCGTACAGCAGCACCGCGACCGCGGCCGCGACGACGGCGATCGCCGCGCGCTGGCGGTCGGGCGTCAACGTCTTGGCCATGCCCCACACCGCCTGGGCGACGATGGCGACCGCGACGATCTTCAGCCCGTTCACGATCCCGCCTCCGACGGGTCCGCCCATCACGCCCGCCCCGTAGGCGGCGGCGATCATCAGCACCGCCGACGGCAGGGTGAACGCGATGAAGGCGGCGAGCGCCCCGGCGACGCCGGCACGCAGCATTCCGAGCGCGAAGCCGACCTGGCTGGAGGCCGGGCCCGGGAGGAACTGGCAGAGCGCGACCAGGTCGGCGTAGCGCTCGTCGTCGATCCACCGCCTCCTCGTCACGATCTCGTCGCGGAAGTAACCGAGATGGGCGACCGGTCCGCCGAACGAGGTCAACCCGAGCTTGGCGAAGACGCCGAACACCTCGGCGGCCGACCCGGATCGGGACACGGCTCAGGCGTGCGGTGCAGCCGGCACGAGCGAGGCGATGAGCGTCTCCACGCGCGCGCGGATCTCGTCGCGGATGGGGCGGACCGCGTCGATGCCCTGACCGGCGGGGTCGCCGAGCTCCCAGTCCTCGTAGCGCTTACCGGGGAAGATCGGGCACGCGTCGCCGCAACCCATGGTGATCACGACATCTGATTCGCGGACGGCCTCGACGGTGAGCACCTTCGGGGCGTTGCCCGCGATGTCGATGCCCTCCTCGGCCATGGCCTCGATCGCGACCGGGTTGATCTCGTCCTTGGGGGCGGAGCCGGCCGAGCGCACGTCGATCCGGTCGCCGGCGAGGGCCTGCAGGTAGCCCGCGGCCATCTGGGAACGGCCGGCGTTGTGAACGCACACGAACAGGACGGTGGGTGTAGTCACGTGTCCAGTATGCCTGGCGGCTACCAGCCGGCGAGGCAACGGGCAATGCCGGACACCGAGAGTTCACCCGCGCTTAGGCTCGCGCCATGGACGACGTCGATGTGACCCTCGGCCTCGAGGGTCCGTCGGATCTCGCGGCCGCGATCTCGAGGTCGGCGCGCGCGGCCGACGGCTTCGGCCTCGACGTCGACGCGACGCTCGCGTGGGTGCGCTCGATCGGCTCCGACGTCGCGTCTGCACCGCACTCCGAGGGATGGGAGTCGCTCGCCGCCGCGGCGGCGGTCGACGTCGCGGGAGCGCGGATGCTGGAGCCCCACGTCGATGCGTTGCAGATCCTCGCGCAGGCCGCCCGTGCCGGCGCCGCGAGCACCGACGCGGTCGCGGGCGAGGACGCGACGTGGGGGGTCTTCGCCGCAGAGGGGAAGGACGTCTCGGTCCGCGCCTTCGCGCGCGGGGGGCGGTGGGTGCTCTCGGGCACCAAGCCCTGGTGCTCCCTGGCGTCGTATCTCAGCCACGCGCTCGTGACGGCCTGGACGGGGCCCGACGAACGTCGGCTCTTCGCCGTCGATCTCCGCGCCCCCGGCGTGCACCCGCACGCGGGCCCCTGGGTCTCACGCGGCCTCGCGCAGGTCGTGAGCGCGCCCGTCGACTTCGACGATGCGGCGGCGGCGCCGGTCGGCGACGACGGGTGGTACCTCCGGCGGCCCGGGTTCGCCTGGGGCGGTATCGGCGTGGCCGCCGTGTGGTGGGGCGCCTCCCTTCCGTTGACGGATGCGCTCGCGCAAGCCGCGGCGCGCGACGGAGCCGACCAGCTCGCGGCGGCGTACGCCGGCGAGGCGGATGCCGCGTCGTGGGCCGCCCGCGCGGTTCTCACCGACGCGGCGCGGCGCGCCGGCCGCGGTGTCGACGCGCCGGCGGTGCTCGCCCACCGCGTGCGCGCCACGGTCGCCGACACCGCTGAGCGCATCGTCTCACTCGCCGAGCAGGCGCTCGGACCCGCCCCGCTCACGACCGACGAACCGTTCGCACGCAGGATCGCCGACCTGCGCATCTATCTGCGGCAGCATCACGGACGGCGCGACCTCGCGGGACTCGGCCGCAGGCTGGTCGCATCGTGAGCGTCGCCTTCGACCATCGCGACCCCGGGACGCTCGAGCAGACGTGGGCGGATGCTGCGCCCTGGCGCTCCGCTCCCCCGCTGCGGCTCGACGCGGACGCCGTGGTCGTCCTCGCCGCGCACCCCGACGACGAGACGCTCGGCGCCGGCGGCCTCGTCGCGCGGTGCCACGCCGTCGGCATCCCGGTCACGGTCGTCGTGGTCACCGACGGCGGAGCGTCGCATCCCCTCCTCGGCGACGAGCGCGACCTCGCGCGCGAGCGGCGGCGCGAGGCGGTCGACGCGATCGCCGATCTCGCCCCGTCGGCGGCGCTCGTCTTCCTCGGGTTCGACGACGGGCGTGTCGACGAGCAGCGCGCCGACATCACCCGGCGCGTCGCCGCCGTGCTGTCGGAGTTCCCGGACCGCGCGGTGCTCGTCGCGGCGCCCTGGTGGGGCGACGGCCACCGCGATCACCGCGTGCTCGGAGAGATCGCGCTCGAGCTGGGTGCGCCGATGGTCGAGGTGGTGGGTTATCCGATCTGGCTCTGGCACTGGGCGACGCCCGATGCCGTCGACGCATCCGGCTGGCGGGTGCTGCACCTGACCGACGCGGAGCGCACCGCGAAGACGGGAGCGATCGCCCGTCACCGCACACAGGTCGAGCCACTGTCACCCCTCCCCGGCGGGGAGGCGATCGTGCACGACGGCATGCGCGCGCACTTCCTCCGCGACGAGGAGGTGTATATCGGCGCTCCCCTCACCGAGGAGACGAGCGCCGACATCGCCGCGTTCGACGATTTCTTCCGCCGGCACGACGACCCGTGGGGGTTCGAGTCGCGCTGGTACGAAGCGCGCAAGCGCGCGGTGCTGCGGGCGTCGCTCCCGCGCGCGTCGTTTGTGACCGCGCTCGAACTCGGGTGCGCCAACGGCGTCCTGACCGCCGAGCTCGCCGGTCGGTGCGACGATCTCCTCGCCGTCGACGCCTCCGAGCCCGCGGTGCGCGCGGCGGCGGAGCGCACCCGCGACCTCGAGAACGTGCGGGTCGAGCAGTTCCTGCTTCCGGGCGCCTGGCCTCACGGACGCTTCGACCTCGTGGTCGTGTCGGAACTGGCCTACTACCTGGGCGCGGACGACAGGGACCTGCTCGCGCGACGCATCCGGGCGTCACTCACCGACGACGGTGTCGTCGTCGCGTGCCACTGGCGTCGTCGCATCGGGGACGCGGCGACGACCGGTGACCGCGTGCATCACGAGCTGTCTCGCTCGCTGGGCCTGCACCGGACCGCGCGCCACGAGGAGGCCGACTTCGTGCTCGAGGTCTTCGCGACCGCGCCGGGGTCCGTTGCCGAGAGGGAGGGTCTGGCGTGAGTCACGGTATCGACGCGATCGCCGTCATCGTTCCCGCGCACGACGAGGAAGAGCTTCTCGGCGGTTGCCTGCGCTCCGTCGCCGTCTCCATTCGATCGGTGCGCCACGTGCCCGTGGCCGTGGTCGTCGTGCTCGATGCGTGCACCGACCTGTCTGCGGCGATCGCCGCGGGGCACGACGTCACCACCGTGGTCATTGAAGAGGGGAAGGTCGGCGCGGCCCGCGCCGCGGGGGCCGCGGCGGCGAGCGCCGTCTTCTCCGGCATCGACCCCGAACGCCTGTGGACGGCGCACACCGACGCCGACTCCGTGGTGCCGCCGAACTGGCTCCCGCACCAGCTCGATCTCGCCGCGGCCGGTGCCGACGTCGTCGTCGGGACCGTCCACCCCGACCTGCGCGACCTCGACGATCACCAGCGCCGTGCGTGGCTCGCGACCTACGAGATCGGTGTCGCGAACGGGGCCGTGCACGGCGCCAACCTCGGCATCCGGTCATCGACGCTGCGGGCCGCGGGCGGCTTCGCGCCCGTGCCCGAGCACGAGGACGTCATGATCGTGGATCGGGCGCGCTCCCTCGGCGCGACGGTCATCGCCTCCGCACGGGCCAACGTCGTCACGAGCGGGCGTTCGGAAGGGCGCACCCCGGGCGGGTACGCGCGATACCTGCGCGAAGACCTCGTCGCTCTCGCGGCGTCCGCCGACGGTTGACGCAGATGTGTCAAGGGCGTGCGCGCCGGGGACCCCGGGCGTAGCGTTCGAGACCTCATACCCCGAGGAGGCGGCCATGACCGACCACAAGCACCCCGAAGACGCAGCCAAGCGCGAGACCACCGACGAAGGCGAATACACCGACGTCGAGACGCCCGACGGCCGCGACACGCACAAGGACGACGTGACCCCCGGCGAATACACCGACACCGACCTCGGCGACGCGTCGAGCCGCTAGAACACGGCCCGCGCCCTCAGCCGAAGATGCCCGAGACGATCTCCGACAGCAGGGCGCGGCCGTTGCGGTTCACCGTCGCGTAATAGATCCAGACGTCGTCGCGAGCGACGATCGCCTCCTCCGTGTCGGTGCCGTTCCCCGGCAGCAGGCAGTACTGAGCACCGAAGTCTTCCGCGGCTTGGCACGTGTATCCCTCCGACGCGAGGCCCGGGAGTGCAGCGGTGACGTTCGCTGCGGGCGCGGTGCTGATGAGCAGCAGCACCCCTGCCCCCTCGCCGACGATCCAATCGCACCCGAGAGCGAGCGTCGCCCCCTCGGGCGCGGGCCGGGTGAAGCCTTCTCCGTTGCTCTGCAGCGTCATGTCGCCGACCGTCTCCGCGCGCGTCGCGGCGGAGCCGAGCTGCGCGCAATCCGTCGGCAGCGTCTCGGCGGAGGTCGTCGGAGTCGGTGTGGCCGTGGGTGAGGGTGTCGACGTGGGCGTCGGTGGGGCGGACGTCGCCGTCGGCGAGGCCGACGACGACGGGCTCCCACTCGGATCGGCGCCGCCGGCGCATCCGGCGAGGAGAAGAGCGGTCGCCGCGGCGGCGACGCTGAGGGCGATGACGCGACGACGGATCATGCGGCCACTCTAGGGCCGCCCACCGCTGCGGCGTGAGCGTTCCGTGGCCCCGATTGACTCCGTGTCATAGGCGACGGATAGATTGGACGTGGCCGGCATACCGCCGCGTCGACTATCGACGCACGACGGAAGAGACCCCATGGAAATCGCAGGAATCGGAATTCTGGTTCTGATCGGAGTAGGGGTGGCCTTCGTCGCCCTGATCCTCATCGCCCTCCTGATCCGCGCGTGGTACCGCGTGGCGAAGGCCGACGAAGCCCTCGTCATCGTCGGTAAGCGTCAGCGCAGCACCGACGGCGTGACCTCGTCGCGCATCACCGTCATCACCGGCGGCGGCGCGATCGTCAACCCGCTCACGCAGCGCGCCGAGATGATCTCGCTGCGCGCCCGCCAGATCAAGATGGAGCCCACCGCCCAGTCGTCGACGGGTGTCACGGTCAACGTGAGCGGCGTCGCCCTCGTCAAGATCGGCTCCGACCCCGAGTCGGTGCGCCGAGCGGCCGAGCGCTTCGCCTCTCAGGACAAGGCCATCGAGCAGTTCACCACCGAGCAGCTCGAGGGCGCGCTGCGCGGCGTGGTCGCCACGCTGACCGTCGAAGAGCTCATGCGCGATCGGCAGCGCCTGTCGGATCAGATCGCCGAGGGCATCAAGCAAGACCTCTCGTCGCAGGGTCTGATCCTCGACTCGTTCCAGATCCAGGGCATCACCGACCTCAACGGCTACATCTCCGCCCTGGGTGCGACCGAGGTCGAGCGCGTGAAGCGCGAGGCCGAGGTGGCCCGCATCAACGCCGTCCGCGAGATCCGGGCCCGACAGATCGCGACCGACGAGGCGAACCTCATCGAGCAGACCGCGCTCGACAAGAACAACGCCGCCGCCAAGGCCGAGGTCGGCCGCGCGAACGCCGAGGCCGAGCAGGCCGAGGCCCTCGCCCGCGCCGAGCGCCAGCAGGCGGTGCTCGTCCAGGAGGCTCAGAACACCCAGGCCCGCCTGGAGTCCGAGGTCAGCCGCGTCGCCGACGCCGACCTCTACCAGCGCAAGCAGGAGGCCGACGCCGAGGCGTACGCGCAGGTCAAGGCGGCCGAGGCGCGCGCGCAGATCGCGGCGCAGGAGGCGACGGCCGTGCGCCTGAAGGCGGAAGCCGACGCCGACGCCCTCCGTCTGACCGGTGAGGCCCGAGCCGCGGCGATCAGCGCCGAGGCCGAGGCGCTCTCGCTCAACCAGCAGGCGCTTCTCGCTCAGCGGGCGCTCGAGACGCTCGTGCCGATGATGAGCGAGTTCGCCAAGGGGTACGACAAGGTCGGTTCGATCACCGTGCTCGGTGGCGAGGGCGCCAGCGGGCACCTCGCGACCGAGTCGGCGACGGGGCTTCGCGCATCGTTCGACGCGGTGCGCGCGGCGACCGGAATCGACCTGACCGCCATCATCCAGGGCCGAGCGGTGGGAGAGGCGTTCGCCGATGCGTCTGCCCGCCGTCCGGGCGAAGCGCCGGAGGCGGCTCCCGCCCCGGCCGACGCCTGAAGCCGGGCCCTGCCGGAAGTCGGGCAACCCTCGCCGCCCAGGAGGGGGCGTCCTTTGAGAAGGGGCAGTGAGGGTTGCCCAACTCGGAATACTCTAGTGTCTTGTCCCCCATATGGGGGACACGGGCGGCTGTGAGATTCGTTAGCGCGAGTCTCCGGCCGCGCCGCGTTCGGCATCGAGCGCCGCCGACCACCCCTGCGCAGCATCCGTACCGTCGAATCCGCCTCTCGCGAGACGGAATCCGACGTCGTCCTGGCCCTCTCGAGGATGCCCTCCGCGTCGCGTCGACGCACGCACGGTGAACGCATCGTCCGCGAACCCGCCGCCTCGGAACACCCGGTACTCGCCGTAGCGAGCCGGGTCGAGCAGATCCCAGCACCATTCCCACGCGTTGCCGAGCGTGTCGAAAAGTCCGTTCAGGTTCGGATGCTTCGCGCCCACGTCTTGCGGAGACGTCACCCCGTCGACGCTCGTCCACGCGACCTCGCGCAGCGGGCCGTAGTGCGAGCCCGTCGAACCGGCGCGGCAGGCGAACTCCCATTCCGCCTCGGTCGGCAACCGGAAGCCGTCGGAATCGAGATGCCAGGTCACCTCCTCACCGTCGAACGAGTAGGCGGGGTCGAGCCCTTCCCACTCCGAGGCCGCATTGCAGAACCGGATCGCGCGTAGCCAGCTCACCCCCGTCGCGGGCCGTCGCGGGTGGGGCGAGGGGGCGCCGATGATCTCGGACAGCTGCTCCTGGGTGACCGGGTAGACGCCGATCTCGAAGGGTTCGAGCTCCGCCGTCCACCGTCGTTCGAGGCGGGCGTCGTACAGAACCACAGCCCCTCCGCCGATCCGGGCCATCTCGATGTCTGTCACCTCGGCAGTCTGCCACGCGGCCACCGGGTCGGGGCGGGCCGGTCGCCAGGCTAGATTCGAGAGGTGAGCCGTCTCAAGTCCCTCGTGCGGTTCGTCGCCGCCGCAGAAGAGCTGCATTTCCCGCGCGCCGCGGAATCGCTCGGCATCTCGCTCCCCGCGCTCTACTCGGCGATCCAGAAGCTCGAGACCGAGATCGGGCACCCGCTCTTCACGAAGGCGAACGGCAAGACGACCCTGACACCCGCCGGCGAGCTGTTCCTCGACGAGGCCCGCCGGCAGATCGCCGAGACCCCCGTCTCGTCGGGCAACGCGCCCGCACCCGCGGGCGGCAAGGCGAAGGCCTCGAAGGGAACGGGGCGGGCCCCCGTGGTCAAGGGGCAGCCGAAGCCGTTCAAGAAACGCCAGGGGCGCTGACCAGGTCAGACCCCGATGCCTCGCGGCCTCATGCCTCGGTGACCCGGCCGCCGTCGACGTGCCAGTGGCGGTCGGTCTGCACCGCATCCAGCATCCGCCTGTCGTGCGTGACGAGCAGCAGGGTTCCGTCGTACGACTCCAGTGCCTGCTCGAGCTGCTCGATCGCCGGCAGGTCGAGGTGGTTCGTCGGCTCGTCGAGCACCAGCACGTTCACGCCCCGCGCCTGCAGCAGCGCCAGCCCCGCTCGCGTGCGCTCGCCCGGTGACAGCTCGTCGACCGGTCGGCTCACATGATCGGCCTTGAGTCCGAACTTCGCCAGCAGCGTGCGCACGTCCGCCGACCCCATATCGGGCACGAACGCCTCGAAGGCCGTGGCTAGAGGCTGGGTGCCCGCCAGCAGTGAACGGGCCTGGTCGATCTCCCCGATGCGCACGTTGGCACCGACACTCGCCGTTCCCTCGCTGGGCTCCTGACGCCCGAGGAGCGCCCTGAGCAACGTCGACTTGCCGGCGCCGTTGGGCCCCGTGATACCGATCCGCTCCCCCGCGTTGACCTGCAACGACACCGGACCGAGCGCGAACGCCCCCTGCGTGAAGACGGCTGAACTCAGCGTCGAGACCACCGAGCTCGAACGCGGCGCCGCACCGATCGTGAACTCGAGCTGCCATTCCTTGCGCGGCTCCTCGACCTCGTCGAGGCGCGCGATGCGACTCTCCATCTGACGCACCTTCTGCGCCTGCTTCTCGCTCGACTCCGTCGCGGCCTTCCGCCGGATCTTGTCGTTGTCGGGCGCCTTCTTCATCGCGTTGCGCACACCCTGGCTCGACCACTCGCGCTGGGTGCGCGCGCGGGCGACGAGATCGGCCTTCTTATCGGCGAACTCGTCGTACTTCTCGCGCGCGTGACGGCGCACCGTCGCGCGCTCCTCGAGATACGCGTCGTACCCGCCGCCGAACACACGGTTCGACCCCTGGGCGAGATCGAGCTCGAGCACCCGAGTGACGCACCGCGCGAGGAACTCGCGGTCGTGGCTCACCAGCGCGACGCCGCCCCGCAGGCCGCGCACGAAGGCTTCGAGCCGCTCCAGACCGTCGAGGTCGAGGTCGTTCGTGGGCTCGTCGAGAAGGGCGATGTCGAACCGCGACAGCAGCAGGGCCGCGAGTCCGACCCGCGCCGCCTGACCGCCCGACAGCGACGTCATCTCGGTCTCGCTCGCGAGATCGAGGCCGAGGTCGGCGAGCACCGCCGGGATCCGCTCGTCCAGATCGGCCGCGCCGCTCGCGAGCCACCGCTCGAGCGCGACCGAGTAGACGTCGGCCGGGTCGGCACCGTCCGGGGGCGTCGGATCGGCGAGCGCGGCGGCCGCAGCATCCATCTCTTGCGTCGCCCGTGTGCAGCCGGTACGGCGTCCGACGTATTGCGCGACGGTCTCACCGGGGATGCGTTCGTGCTCCTGGGGCAGCCACCCGACGAAGGCGTCGGTGGGCGCAAGGGTGATGGTGCCGGCCTGCGGCTCGTCCACTCCGGCGAGAAGGCGCAGCAGCGTGGACTTGCCGGCGCCGTTCGCCCCGACGACGCCCACGACGTCGCCCGGGGCGATCGTGAGGTCGAGCGCGTCGAAGAGCGTGCGGTGGCCGTAGCCGCCGGCCACACCGCGAGCGACGAGTGTCGCGGTCATCTTGTGTCCTGTCGTGTGCGTCCGAGGGGCGGGTCAATCCCAGCCGAGGTAGTCCTCGATCTCGGCGCCGATCTCGCCCGGGTGCGTGATCACCGCGAGGTACCCGCCGCCTTCGATGCTCGCCAGGCTCGCCCGCGTCGGGGCCGTCGCGCGCAACTTCTCGGCCGTCTCGGGAAGGTCGATGCGGTCGTGGGTGCCCTGGATGATGTTCACCGGGATGCGCTCGGCCAGCGGCTCCCAGTCCTCGACGGGGGTGGCCGCCCGTGCGGCCGCCTGCAGCGCGCGCGCCTCGTCGTCGCGCAGGCGCGAGAAGACGTTCCACGCGAAGTCCGCGTCGACCGCCTCGCCCGCGAGAACGCGCATGGCGTCTTTCGCCTCGGCCGCCGTCTGCGCGGCGAAGGCCGAGTCGAGAGCGGCGGACACCTCGGCGGAGACGGGGTCGGACCCCTCGACGCCGAGCAGCACGAGGCCCTCGACGCGGTCGGCGTGGTCGCGGGCGATCACGCGCGCGAGCGTGCTGCCGAAGCCGTGGCCGCCGATCCAGGCCTGACCGATGCCGAGGTGGTCGAGCACGTCGACGACATCGTGGCCGAGGTCGTGGAGGGTGACCGGTGCGGTGTCGGGCGCCTGCGCGCGCACGCCGATGCGGAGGATGCGGAAGCCCTCCTCCTCGAGCACGTGCGCGAGCGTGCCGAGCGAGGCGATGCTCAGACCCTGACCGGGCAGGAGCACGAGCAGGTGCCCTTCGCCCTCGTCGACGAAGGGGATGGAACGGCCGTCGGGTTCGAAGGTCTGCGGGGCGCTGATCGTCATGCTCCCATTCTCCCCGACCGCCGGGGCCGGTGACGGACGCCGGCCACCGGGCGTCTGCTCCCCCTTCCGACCAGAACGCAGGATGGATGCTGCGCTGCCCCGTGCGCGCCCTGGAAACATGCGGATCTTGCCACCGCGACGCACCTCTCATCCTGAGTTATGGCCGGCGGGTCGCAGCGCCCGCCCGATCGGCGCCGTTCCCGCCCCGGCGGACAGTACGGTTGCGGTGTGATCACCAACGACCCGCTGCCCGACCGGCCCGCCCCCGACAACCCCTCGGGCAAGCTCGTCCTCCTCCGCCACGGCGAGACCGAGTGGTCCAAGAGCGGCAAGCACACCGGACTCACCGACATCCCCCTCACCGCTCGCGGCGAGGACCTCGCCCGCGGCGCCGGCCGTCTGGTCTCCGGGTACGACTTCTCGCTCGTGCTCACCTCTCCCCTCGAGCGCGCGCGGCGCACGGCCGAGCTCGCGGGCCTGCAACCCGAGGTCGATCCGCTGCTCGTCGAGTGGGACTACGGCGGATACGAGGGCCGCACGACGCGCGAGATCCGCGAGGAGCTCGGCTACAACTGGAGCGCCTTCACGCACGGCGTGATCCGCGGCGAGACGCCGGGCGAGACGGTCGAAGAGGTCGCCGGTCGCGCGTCACGCGTGCTGACGCGCGTGCTGCCGGCGATGGTCGACGGCGACGTGGCACTCGTGGCCCACGGCCACTTCCTCCGCATCCTGACCGCGGTGTTCCTGCGGATGGCGCCGCGATTCGGGGCTCAGATCACGCTGGATGCCGGATCGGTGTCGGTTCTGAGCTTCTACCGCGAGCAGCCCGCCATCATGTCGTGGAACTACGGACTCGAACTGCCCATGGAGCCCTCAGAGTCCTGACCGCCGCCCCGCCGCCGGGCCCTCACCGGTGGCGGGGAACGCCCTTCAGGACGCGATCCACGGCGTTCTTCGGCCCGTGCACGGCCACACCGACGAGGTCGAGGTCGACACCGGCGGATGCGGCGACGACCTCGCGGTTCGCCGCGTCGTGGGTCGTCCCGAACATCCGCCGGTCGTAGACCGACACCCGCAATTGACGCGCCACGGCTCTCGCCCTCACGCCCTGCAACACGTCGCCGTCCCCTTCCAGAACGATCACTGGCTGCCCGAAGATCGCCAGATACTCGGTGCCATCTGCATCGAGATACGGCTCGCCGAGCAGCCCGGTGTCAGCGGCGACGCCGCTCGCGAGGAACGCGGCCACGTTGACGCTCTGCCACGGCTCGAGATCGTCGCGGAGGATGAGGGCGATGCGGGTGGGAAAACGCACGGGTTCGTCGGTCATGGCTCCACGATCCGGCACGGGGCCGCACGGAGTCTTGTACGTTTCTCGCATGGCGGAGCGCACCCAGATGCATGCGTGGACATCCGAGGTGCCCGGGGTGAGAGAAGTCCTCCACGCGCGGATGACGACCCACGCCTATCCGTTGCACGCCCACGCCGACTGGGCGCTCATGCTGGTCGACGAAGGCGCGGTGGTCTACACCCTGGGCGGCCGAGCGCATATCGCCGACGACGCCGCCGCGACGCTGCTTCCGCCGGGAGTCGCCCACGACGGACGCGCCGCTCCCGGCGCGGCCGGCTTCGCCAAGCGCGTGGCGTATCTCGACGCGTCGTGGGTCTCCCGGTCCGGAATCGGGGCCGTCGTCGACCGGCCCACCCGGGTCGATCTCCTGGCCGGCACGCGTCGCGCACATCGGGCGTTAGCGACCCCCGGCGAAGGCCCCGCCGCGGAACAGGCCCTCATCGAGCTCTCGGATGCTGTCGCCTCACGCGCCGACGACACCGGCCCGTCGTTTCGCGACCATGGCCTTGCCCGCCGTCTCCGCGAGCTCCTCGAGGCACGACTGCCCGGCGCCGTGTCGCTCGCGGAGGCGAGCGAGCTGCTGAACAGTCATCCGAGTCATCTGTCGAGGTCGTTCGTGGCGGCCTTCGGCCTGCCGCCCCATCGCTACGTCACCGGGCGGCGCGTCGACCTCGCACGCCAACTCCTCATCAGCGGGCACCGCCCCGCACGTGCGGCCGCTCAGGCGGGATTCCACGATCAAGCGCACCTCACGAGGCACTTCGTGAAACTGCTGGGCACCACGCCCGCCCGTTTCCGCTCATCCCTCGCGCGTTGACCCGCGGCCTGGCCCGCACACCGGGCGCGTCGCCCGTCACCAGCGCCCGCCGGGGCATCGGCCCGGGGATGAGACGACGACATGGTCCTGAGCCTGCCCGCTCATCGTGCTGATCGTCCTGCTGCCGCCGCGGCATTGTCCGAGCGGGCGTCGTCTGCGGGTGAACGCCTCTTCTCGAACGCGAACATCAGATCCGCGCCGGATGCTTCGCCCGCGCTCCCGGCGCGAGGAGGTTCGCCCGGATCGGGGTGACCCGGGTGGAAGAACTCGACGATGTGGAAGCCGCAGGTGTTGACGTAGAAGTGGATGTTCCTGGTGTCTTCGTACGGGGTCATGGTTCTCCAGACCTCGACGGCGGGATAGCGGGCCTCGATGCAGGCCCACACCCTTTGGCCGAGGCCTCTCCCCTGCTCGGCCGTGTCGATGAACAGCAGGTCCAGGGATGCTCGGCGCCCGTCTTCCCCGATCGCGACGACGGCGCCGCCCACGCGTCTGCCGTCGTGTCGTACGTCCCACGTTGCGGCACCCGGCTGATCCATCGACTGCCGGATCTCCGCGTCGGAGATCACCGGCTCGTCCGATTCGCTGCCGAAGGCGGCTGCACCGGCATCGAAGGCGGCCTGCAGGCGCGTGATGAATTCCGGACGATCAGAGATCTCGAGCGGGTGCAGCACAGGAGCGGTCACGTCGATACCCACACCGCTCTTGCCCTGCCTCGACACCTCAGTTGTTGAAGCGGAACTCCACCACGTCGCCGTCCTGCATGACGTAGTCCTTGCCCTCGAGGCGGGCCTTGCCCTTCGCGCGGGCCTCGGCGACCGAGCCGAGCTCCAGGAGGTCGGCGAAGGAGATGACCTCGGCCTTGATGAAGCCCTTCTCGAAGTCGGTGTGGATGACGCCGGCGGCCTGCGGGGCCTTTGAGCCCTGCGGGATCGTCCACGCGCGCGCTTCCTTCGGGCCCGCCGTCAGGTAGGTCTGCAGTCCGAGGGTGGCGAAGCCGATGCGGGCGAGCTGGTCGAGGCCCGACTCGTCCTGGCCGGTCGAGGCGAGCAGCTCGGCGGCGTCCTCGGGGTCGAGGTCGATCAGTTCCGACTCGATCTTCGCGTCGAGGAACACGGCCTGGGCCGGAGCGACGAGGGCTGCGAGCTCTGCCTTGCGCCCAGCATCGGTCAGCACCGCCTCGTCGACGTTGAACACGAAGATGAAGGGCTTGGCGGTCAACAGACCCAGCTCGCGGATCGGCGCCAGATCGATCGACGTGGCCGAGAGCACCTCGCCGCGCTGCAGCGCGTCACGCGCGGCGGTGGCCGTCTCGAGCACGGCGGGGTCGAGCTTCTTGCCGCGAACCTCCTTCTCGTACCGGGTGATGGCCTTCTCGAGCGTCTGGAGGTCGGCGAGCTGCAGCTCGGCGTTGATCGTCTCCATGTCGTTCTGCGGGTTGACCGCACCGTCGACGTGCACGACGTCGCCGTCGGCGAATCCGCGCACGACCTGTGCGATGGCGTCGGCCTCCCGGATGTTCGCGAGGAACTGGTTGCCCAGCCCCTCCCCCTCGCTCGCGCCGCGCACGATGCCGGCGATGTCGACGAACGACACGGCGGCGGGCACGGTGCGCTCGCTCGAGAAGACCTCGGCGAGCTGGTCGAGCCGGGGGTCGGGGAGGTTCACCACGCCGACGTTCGGCTCGATCGTGGCGAACGGATAGTTCGCCGCGAGAACCGTGCTCTTCGTCAGAGCGTTGAACAGGGTGGACTTGCCCACATTGGGAAGTCCGACGATCGCGATGGTAAGAGCCACGGGCACCAAGTCTAGGCGGGCGGATGCTGCGCCCTTCCCCCCGCGCGTCGCGGGCGACCCGTCAGGGGCGCAGGAAGCGGAACGCCTCCGTCGTGTACGGGAGCTCGACGACCGCGTCACCCGTCGCGCCGATGTCGTCGAACAGCTCGCCGAGCTGCGCGGTCATACGGCCGCGGGTGGCATCGTCGACCGTCGCCGAGTAGCTGCGCGAACGCGCCATGGCCAAGAGCGTCTCGCGCGTCATGGGCCGGGTCCACGTCCAGCGCCGATGCTCGAACCCGCCGAAGGGCGGGCCGACGGGCGGCGCGCCCTGGGCGAGCATCAGCTCGGCGTTGCTCGGCGTCATCACCTCGGTCATGCGGCGCACCCAGTCGACGCTCTCGTCGCGGAGATTCCAGACGAGCCCGAGCACTCCGCCGGCCCCGAGCACGCGCGCGACCTCGGCCGAGGCGACCTCCGGGTCGACCCAGTGCCACGCCTGCGCGACCAGCACGGCGTCGAGCGAACCCCCGGCCAACGGGAGGTTCTCGGCCGTGCCCGCGTGGGTCGGGACGCCGGCGACGTGGGCGCGCAGCGTGTCGAGCATCCGGGCGTCGGGATCGACCGCGACGACCTCCGCCCCCGCCGCCACGGCCACGCGGGTGAGCTTGCCGGTGCCCGCCCCCACGTCGGCCACCTGCGGCGTGCGCCCCGGACGACGGATGGGCTCCAGCATCCACTCGACCGCCTCGAGCGGGTAATCGGGACGACCGGCCTCATACGCGGCGGCTTCGGCCCCGAACGATCTCGACATCTCCGTGCGATCGGCCATGCATCGACCCTACGACCGACGTCGCCGCATCAGAACGGTCGTCTCGGCCCCCGCACCGCGAACCGCCGCTCCCGCGACCGGCGGCGTCCGGAGTTGAGCCGGCAGCGGCGCGCCTCCCCCGGGTGCCCACCCCGGCATCCGACGCTGGATGCGTGCCCCTGGACTTCACCGCTATCGACTTCGAGACGGCGAACTCCAGCAGTGCGTCGGCGTGCTCCGTGGGACTCGCCCGTGTGCGCGACGGAAGGGTCGTCGCCACCGCGGGATGGCTGATCAAGCCCCCGCCGGGCCACGACGAGTTCCTCGATTTCCACATCGGCATCCACGGCATCCGCCCCGAGCACTGCGCCGACGCCCTCGGCTGGTCCGACCAGCTCACCCAGTTGGCCGCCTTCGCGGGGGCCGACGTGCTCGTCGCGCACAACGCCGGGTTCGACATGGCCGTGCTGCGCCGGGCCTGCGAGGCGACGGGCGACGAGTGCCCGCCCTACCGCTACCTCTGCAGCCTGCAGCTCGCGCGCAAGACCTACGATCTCCCGTCGTACCGGCTGCCCTTCGTGGCCGCCGAGGCGGGCTTCGGCGAGTTCGACCACCACGACGCCGTCGCCGACTCCCTCGCGTGCGCGCACATCGTCATCGACGCCGCGCGGCGAGCCGGCGCGAGCAGCATCGCCGATCTCGCAGCATCCGCGGGCGTGCGCATGGGTCGGATCGCCGTCGCCGAGCCCGCCGTTTCGGCCCTCTCCGCCGTGGCGTGAGGCGATGTCGGAGGGCTGCGGCATCCTGACGACATGGACGCACCTGTTCTCCTCCTGACGCTGGTCGCCTGCGTCGCCCTCGGCCTCGTCGCCGGTTTCGTCGTCGGCACGAGTCGCGCGAACGTGCGTGCGGTGCGCGATCAGGCGGATGCTGCGGCCCGGCTCGCCGCGGCCGAAGCGGCCAGGATCGGTGTGCAGGCGCAGCTCGACCACCAGCAGCTGCTCTACCGCGACCTCGCCGGTCATGCGCGCGCCGATCAGGCCGCGCGCGAGGAACGCGAGCGTCGTGAGCAGACGGTGCTGCGGGCGCTCGCCCCCGTGCGCGACTCCCTCGAGACGATGCAGCGCAAGGTCGAAGAACTCGAGCGCGAACGCGGGGTGCAGTTCGGATCGCTGAGCGAGCAGCTGCGGCGCTCGCACGAATCCGACGAGGCGCTGCGCTCGACGACCGAGGCTCTCGCGTCGGCGATGCGCTCGAGCAGCACCCGTGGCGTGTGGGGCGAGACGCAGCTCCGCCGCGTCGTCGAGGCGGCGGGTCTCATGCGGTACGTCGACTTCGACACCCAGGCGACGATCTCGACGATCGCCGGCGCGGGGCGTCCCGACATGATCGTGCGGCTCCCCGGCGATAAGACGCTCGCGATCGATGCGAAGGTGCCGTTCGACGCCTATCTCGAGGCGAGTGCGATCCCCTTCACCGCCCAGGGCGAGGAAGCCGCGCGACGTGCGTCGCTGCTCGACCGCCATGCCCGGGCCGTGCGGGCGCACGTCGACGCCCTAGCGAGGAAGAGCTACTGGTCGGGCTTGGCCTCCAGTCCCGAGTTCGTGGTCTGCTTCATCCCGAGCGAATCCCTCCTGTCCGCCGCGCTCGAGCACGACCCGGCGCTGCTCGACTACGCCTTCGGCAAGCGGGTCGCACTCGCCTCGCCGGTGAACCTCTGGGCCGTCCTGAAGACCGTGGCCTACACGTGGACGCAGCAGGACGTCTCGCAAGAGGCGCGGCAGCTCTTCGCCCTGGGCACCGAGATGTACGAGCGCATCGGCACCCTCGCCGGTCACGCCGACGACCTTCGCCGGGCGATCGAACGCACGGTCGACTCGTACAACAAGTTCGCGGGATCGCTCGAAAGCCGTGTGCTCGTCAGCGCGCGCAAGTTCCCCGGTATCGACGACACACGCCTCGAGGCGGCCTCGGCCCCCGCGGTGATCGACCGCAGCACGCGCCGGTGGACGGCGCCCGAACTCCTCGACGGCCTCGACGATCCGGCACCGTCGACGATCGCCGACCTCGGCGACGTTCGCGGACGGCTCTAGGGAGCCGACGTGGCGCCGGGCGTCGTAGCGGGGTCGGTCAGCCTGCTCCGCCGGGCACGAAGCTCAGGAGCGAGATGACGGCGCCGGAGACGACCACGAATGCGCCGATCATCCACCAGACGCTCGGCTCGTGGCCCTCTTCCCGACGCACGCGGAACAGCACATCGGGACGACGCGCGGGGTCGATCGGAGCCGCAACGGCCGCGGCTGCGGCGGCGTGTGCCACGGCGTCGGCGACGACGGCCTGGGCACCTGTCTGCGGTGCGGACTGGCTCGACTGAGCGGACATGTCCACTCCCCTCACGTCTGTGATCACGGAAGCATCGCCGTTGACACCGGGGTCAATTTTGCCATGCATCACCCGAACGGGTCGTCACGACTCGGTCACGACGGCGGGTCCGCGCGTCGATGCCGCTCACGGCGCGGTCACGAACGAGCGGTCACAGCCACTTCGATGTGAGGTGCTCCGACGAGATCCACCGGAGGGTTCCCGACGCCCCGCGCAGCACGACGCTCTCCGTGTAGAGGAAATCGCCCTCGCGGCGCACCCCACCCACGAGCTGACCGTCCGTGACGCCCGTGGCCACGAAGATCGTGTTCTTGCCCCGCACGAGGTCGTCGGCCTCGTAGACGTAGTCGTCGAACCTCAACCCGGCGTCGGCGCCCTTCTGGCGCTCCTCGTCGTCGCGCGGACGCAGCCGACCCTGGATGTGGCCGCCGAGCGCTTTGATCGCGCACGCCGTCACGATGCCCTCGGGGCTTCCGCCGACCCCGACGCACATGTCGGTGCGCGCGTTGTGGCGGGCCGCGTTGATGCCGCCGGCGACGTCGCCGTCGCTCATCAGCCGGGTCCCGGCGCCGGCCGCCCGGATCTCCTGGATGAGCTGCTCATGGCGGGGGCGGTTGAGCACCGACACCACCATCTCTTCGACGGGCTTGCCGAGCGCCTTCGACAGGAGGCGGATGTTCTCGCCGATCGGCAACCGGATGTCGACGACGCCGACACCTTCCGGACCGGTGACGAGCTTGTCCATGTAGAACACCGTCGAGGCGTCGAGCATGCTGCCGGCATCGGAGACGGCGATGACCGAGAGCGCGTTCTGGCGCCCCGCGGCGGTGAGAGTCGTGCCGTCGATCGGGTCGACGGCGACGTCGCACTGCGGCCCCCGGCCGCTGCCGACCTTCTCGCCGTTGTAGAGCATGGGGGCGTTGTCTTTCTCGCCTTCGCCGATCACGATCGTGCCGTCGAAATCGACGGTCGTGAAGAACGCCCGCATCGCGTCGACGGCGGCGCCGTCCGCGGCCTCCTTGTCGCCGCGACCGACGAACGGCACGGCGCGGATCGCCGCCGCCTCCGTCGCCCGAACGAGCTCGAGTGCGAGGTTGCGGTCGGGATGCAGCGGGCTCATGTCCGCGGTAAGGCTCACCATGCGGCCAGCCTACGCGGCATGATCACACCGATCTGGAGAATTGACGCCGAAAGAACACGAAGGAATCGCAGTTCTTAACCACACAGCATCCGGCGTCGATCCGGTCGCGCCGACGACCTCCCGGTGGGCCGTGGCCCCCTTCGGTAGGCTGAGCGAAGACCCTCGTCTAACCCAAGGAGCACGACTATGCCCGTCGCCACACCCGAGCAGTACGCCGACATGCTGGACCGCGCGAAGGCCGGCGGCTTCGCGTACCCGGCCATCAACGTGTCGAGCTCGCAGACCATCAACTCGGTCCTCCAGGGCCTCACCGAGGCCGGCTCCGACGGCATCCTCCAGGTGACCACCGGCGGCGCCGACTACTTCGCCGGTCAGAGCGTCAAGGCCCGGGCGACCGGCGCGCTGGCGTTCGCGAAGTTCGCGACCGAGGTTGCGAAGAATTACCCCATCACGGTGGCGCTCCACACCGATCACTGCCCGAAGGACGCCCTCCCCGGCTTCGTGCTCCCGCTCATCGAGGCGTCCGAGGAAGAGGTTCGCGCGGGCCGCAACCCGATCTTCCAGTCGCACATGTGGGACGGCTCGGCGGTGCCCCTCGACGAGAACATCCAGATCGCGAAAGACCTGCTCCCGCGCCTGAAGAACATCAACGCCATCCTCGAGATCGAGGTCGGCGTCGTCGGCGGCGAAGAGGACGGCGTTCAGCACGAGGGCTCGAACGAGGCTCTGTACACGACCGTCGCCGACGTGACCAAGGCCGTCGAGGCCCTCGGTCTCGGCGATCAGGGTCGCTACATCTCGGCTCTGACCTTCGGCAACGTGCACGGTGTCTACAAGCCCGGCGGCGTGAAGCTGCGTCCGGAGCTGCTCGGCGAGATCCAGGCCGGCATCGCCGAGCGCTTCGGCACCGGTCCGAAGCCCCTCGACCTCGTCTTCCACGGCGGCAGCGGCTCGACCGACGAAGAGATCGCCCTCGCCGTGGCGAACGGTGTCATCAAGATGAACATCGACACCGACACGCAGTACGCGTTCACCCGCTCGATCGCCGGCTACATGTTCTCCAACTACGACGGCGTGCTGAAGCTCGACGGCGAGGTCGGCAACAAGAAGCTGTACGACCCGCGCGCGTGGGGCAAGGTCGCCGAGTCGGCCATGGCCGTCCGCGTCGTCGAGGCGACGAAGCAGCTCGGCTCGCACGGCAAGTCCCTCGCCGCCTGACCCGATCCGCAGCATCCGCGAGACCCGTTCTGCGCGGCGAGACCCCGACATTCTGCGGGGGTTTCGTCGCGGAGGACGGGTCTCGCGGTCGTTACGGTCTCAGGCGCCGCGGTAGCCGTCGAGCAGCGCGGGCGCGCCGTCCGGTGCCGGGACCACGACGATCTCGTCACCGGCACGGATGCTGCCCGCCCGTCGCACGCGCAGGTACGGCCCCAGGCGGCGCTCGGCGTCGAAGCGCTTCACCCAGCCGCGCGCGGCGCTGCCACCCACCCACCGGGCGAACGTCGCGCAGGGCGTGCGCGGCATCGTCACCTGCACCTCGAGGCGGTCACCGATGCGCCATACCTCACCGATGCGCGCCGCGTTCACGTCGAGTCCCTCCACACGCAGGTTCTCGCCGAACCAGCCGGGCGGCAGCGCCCGGCCCAGTTCGCCCTCCCAGAACTCGGCGTCCTCCTGCGCATAGGCGTAGAGCGCTTTGTCGAGACCCCCGTGGTGTTTACGGCTCGCCTGAACGTCGCCGCGCACGCCGAAGGGTCCGACCTTCACCGCACCGTCGAGCGGGCGCTTGTCGATCGCGGTGACGCCGAGCGACCCCGAATCAGGACGCAGCTGATGCACGGCGCAGACGGCGAGGAGTCGGGGCATCGCACGATCCTACGACCCCGCGCGCGTCGCTCACCGATCGGCCTCGTAGCGCATGAGCACGCGTTCGCCGGTGATCGTGCGGATCTCCACCGCCCCGATGTCGCCGACGCCCAGGTCGGTCCCCGCGCTCAGCTGCGTGGTCGACCCGGGTTCCGCCCGCCACGTCGAGAGGGTCGTCGAGGCGCCGTTCGCATCGACGACCGCGAGCGCGTACGGCCACCCGCCCTCGGGTGCGTCGAGCACTTCGCCGCTGTACCGGCAGACCAGATCGATCTGGGTTCCCCAGGCGGCGTCCGTGAGCCGCACGGATGCTTCCAGGGGCGCGTTCGCGAGGTCTTCCAGGGCATAGACGCTCCCCTGCTGCGTCGCGTTCTCGATCGTCAGCGGAACGGCGACGGCCGCGACGACGATCGCCGCGGCCGCGACGCTCGCGCCCACCCACCACGCCCGCCGACGGCGCGCGCGGCGACCCGCGATCGACACGAGCTGCGCGCGGTGCGCAGCATCCGGCTCCTCGTCGCGCTCGGTCAGGGGTGGCGCGGCGACCCGCGACAGCAGGCCGACGGTGGGGGCGACCTCGCCGACCGCACGCGTGCATTCGGCGCACTCCGCCAGGTGGTCTTCGTAGTCACGTCGGTCGGACGCCGACAGGGCGCCCAGCACGTAGGCGGCGTCCCATTCCGCGAAACGCGAGTGATCGGGGTTCATCGTGTGACTCCCTTCTCCTGCAGGGCGAGCTTCAGCGCTCGCAATCCATAGTGCAGCCTCGACTTGACGGTGCCCTCGGGGATCCCGAGGGCGGCGGCGCACTGGGCCACGCTGCGGCCGCCGTAGTAGGCGGTCACGATCACGGCTCGATGATCGGCACTGAGCGCCGCGAGCGCCTCCTCGATGAGCAGCGCGTCGAAGAGTGCGTCGGTGTCGTCGGAGGTGGCACGGTCGGGGATGTCGGCGACGGGGTTCTCATGCCGGCGCCGCGCGCTCCGCGCCTCGTCGACCACGAGGTTGCGAGCCACGGTGATCATCCACGAGCGGAGGGCAGCGGGGTCGTCGGCCATGATGCGGGGCGTCCGCCATGCGCGCAGCAGGGTCTCCTGCACGATGTCGTCGGCACCCGCGCGATCACCCGTCAGCGATACCACGTACCGCCACACGGGGGCCGCGTGCGCGTCGTAGAGCGCCGCGAGCTGTTCCGCCTCGTCTGCACGCATCGACCGCCTCCTCCTCAGAACACGAGACGGAGGAGCCGGAGGTTCAGCGGCCCGGCGACGCGACCTGGTTGAACAGTTCGCCGAAGGCGGGGTCGTTGAGGATCGGGACCGTGATGAAGATCGAGACCGCGATGCTGACGACGAGCGCTCCGGCCACGGGGATCCAGAACGCGATGCGTCCGCGGCGCAGCTGACCCCACGTGAGGGCGGCCGTCAGCAGCCACCCGACGATCATCGTGATGCCGGCGACGGTTCCCCACAGCTGGCCCTGCGCCACATTCGTGAAGGCCTGGTCGACGCCGAACAGTCCGAGGATCGTGTTCGCGTACTGCTCGAACGAGAAGAGCTGCACCGACGTGGCGATGACGTTGAAGAGCCCGTAGGCGAGCAGACCGAACGTGACGATCCGGTCGGCGAGACGCCAGCCGGTGAGAGGGCGCGCGAGCGCCGACGTCGAGGGGGGCGACGCGGTTCGCCGCGTCTGCTCGGCGAGGGTCGCAGGCGGCGCGGACGAGGCGGGCGCGGGGGTCGCGGGAGCATCGAGGGCCTGGCCCGCGAGCAGAGCATCGGTGGCATCGGGCTGACGGATGCGCGCCCGCTGCTCCTCCGCCGAGGCGTATTCGCCGTACTGCGGACGCGGCCGATCGTCGGGGTCGGGAGTGCTCACGCGCGGCTCCGACCGCCGAGGGCCCGGTCGTCCGACCGCAGTTCCTTCGGAAGCGAGAACAGGAGGTCTTCCTCGGCGGTCTTGACCTCTTCGACGTCGCGGTAGCCGGCACCGGCGAGTTCGGCGATGACCTCCTCGACGAGCACCTCGGGCACCGATGCGCCGCTGGTGACGCCGACGGTCTCGACACCCTCGAGCCATTCCTGCTTCACCTCGTCGATGTAGTCGACGCGGTAGGCGGCCTTCGCTCCGTACTCCAGCGCGACCTCGACGAGACGCACGCTGTTGGAGGAGTTCGCCGAGCCGACGACGATCACAAGGTCGGCGTCCTGCGCGACCTTCTTGATGGCCACCTGACGGTTCTGGGTGGCGTAGCAGATGTCGTCCGACGGCGGATCCTGCAGCTGCGGGAATCGCAGGCGCAGACGCCGCACGGTCTCCATCGCCTCGTCGACCGAGAGGGTCGTCTGCGAGAGCCATACGACCTTCGACGGATCGCGCACCTCGACGGTGTCGGCCTCGTCGGGAGAGTTCACGATCGTCACGCGGTCGGGCGCGTGGCCGGCCGTACCCTCGACCTCCTCGTGGCCCTCGTGGCCGATGAGCAGGATCTCGAAGTCGTCGCGCGCGAAGCGCACGGCCTCGCGGTGCACCTTGGTGACGAGAGGGCACGTGGCGTCGATCGCCTGGAGCTGACGCTCGGCGGCCGCGTTGACGACGGCCGGGGAGACGCCGTGGGCGCTGAAGACGAGGTGCGACCCGGGCGGAACCTCGTCGACCTCTTCGACGAAGATCGCCCCGCGAGCCTCGAGCTCGCGGACGACGTGGATGTTGTGCACGATCTGCTTGCGCACGTAGACGGGCGCACCGAAACGGTCGAGCGCCTTCTCGACCGCCACGACCGCGCGGTCGACGCCGGCGCAGTAACCGCGGGGGGCCGCCAGCAGCACCTTCTTGTGTCCGGGCACCGGGATATCCTGGAGCCGTCCTCGACGCCCCGGTATGCGGGGCAGGGGCAGCTTGACGACAGGAGTACTCACCCCTCGATTCTACGGGGGTACCCCTGGACGACGGCCGATACCCGCCACACCCCGACGAACCCGGAGCACATGACGACGTTCCAGCCCGAGGCCGTTCCGGGACAACC
Organism: Microbacterium sp. AG1240; assembly: GCF_003635115.1. Lineage (GTDB taxonomy): Bacteria > Actinomycetota > Actinomycetes > Actinomycetales > Microbacteriaceae > Microbacterium. Next base: position 1,083,793 of record NZ_RBXJ01000001.1, on the reverse strand, counting down.
GCCGCCGCCCGACTCCGTGCCGCCGCGCGACTCCACCGCTCAGGCCCCCACCTCGGTCGCGCGCCTCAACGACACGATCCGCGGGTTCGTCGAGAAATGGGGATCGGTCTGGGTCGAGGGCGAGATCACGTCGTGGAACCAGCGCGGCGGCAACGTCTTCGGACGCATGAAAGACCTCGCCACCGACGCGACCATCTCGTTCCGCATCTGGTCGAGCACGCTGCAGCGCCTCCCCCGAGACCTGAAGGTCGGCGACCACATCATCGCGTGCGTCAAGCCCGACTACTTCCCCCGCACCGGAGACTTCAGCTTCTCGGTGTCGGCGATGCGCCACGTCGGTCTCGGCGATCAGCTCGAGAAGCTCGAGCAGCTGCGACTCGCGCTGCGAAGAGAGGGCCTCTTCGATCCCTCGCGCAAGAAAGCGCTGCCGTTTCTCCCCCGGCACATCGGTCTCATCACGGGAGAGAACTCCGACGCCGAGAAAGACGTGCACCGCAACGCCGAGCTGCGCTGGCCGCACGTGCTCATCCGCACCAAGCACGCCGCCGTGCAGGGCGACCGGTGCGTGCCCGAGACCATCGCGGCGCTGAGGGCGCTCGACGCCGACCCCGAGATCGACGTCATCATCATCGCTCGGGGCGGCGGCGACCCGCAGACGCTGCTCGGATTCAGCGACGAGCGGATGCTGCGCGCGGTGGCCGCCGCATCCACCCCCGTCGTGAGCGCGATCGGTCACGAGAACGACCACCCGCTGCTCGACGACGTCGCCGACCTGCGCGCCTCGACGCCCACCGACGCGGCGAAGCGGGTCGTGCCCGACGTCTCGGAGCAGCGGGCGCTGGTGGCGCAGCTGCGCGCGCGGTTGGTCGGGCGCCTCTCGCAGCGCGTCGGCCACGACATCGCGCAGCTCGACCAGCTGCGCTCGCGACCGGTGCTGCGCACCCCCGAGACGACCCTCACCGCGCGTGCCCAGGAGATCTGGATGCTGGCGAGCCGGGGGCGCGACCTCGTCGAGCGCGACCTCTCGCTGCGTGAGCGACGCACGATGGAACTGCGCGCATCCCTGCGCGCCCTCTCTCCCGTCGCGACCCTCGCCCGCGGCTACGCGATCGCTCATATCGGCGACGGCGTGATCGTGCGCGACGCCGCGCAGGCGCCGGCGGGCACCGCCATGACGATCACCGTGGCACGCGGATCGGTGGCGGCGCGCTCCGACGGCGAGGTCGAGGAGTCGGCGACCGGAGCCTGAGCCGTCGGAGCCCCGCCCTAGAATGGAACCCATGACCGCGTCGCCCTCGGAACCCACCGCCGACGTCGCGACGCTCTCGTTCGAGCAGGCCCGCGACGAGCTCGTGCGCGTCGTCGCCGAACTCGAGCAGGGTGCGCCGACGCTCGAGCACTCGCTGGCGCTCTGGGAGCGCGGCGAATCCCTGGCCGCCCGCTGCGAGGAGTGGTTGCTCGGAGCCAAGCGGCGCCTCGACGCCGCCCGCGGCGAGGCGTCGACCGACGCACGCGCGGAGGCATGATGGCCCGCGTCGTCGCAGAGCTCGGCAGACCCGAGACCGCCGAGGAGACCGCGGCCCGCAAGGCCGAGTTCTCGCGCCGCTACCGGTCGAGCAAGACGTTCCCCAGCCTCCTCGCGGCCATTCTCGCCACCCTGGCGATCATGTTCGTCGTGGTGATCGGCGTTCCCCGCGGCACGCCCGCTGAGGCTCCCCCCATCGATGTCACCTCCGAATCGGCCGCTCTGGCCGCCGACCTCGGACGCCCCGTGATCGACCCCGCCGTGCCCGACGACTGGCGCGTGAACGCCGCTCGCATCGAGGGCGGCAGCGTCGATGCCTGGACCATCTCGTACGCTCCGCGCGCTGAGCGCGGCTTCCTCAACATCGCCCAGGGGTTCGGCGCGAGCGAGTCATGGCCGGCCGAGATGTTGCGGGGCGCGACGCCATCGGCCGCCGTCACGATCGACGGCATCGAGTGGGCCGAATACTCCATCTCCGATGCCGCCGGGGCCGGCAACATCTCTTACGCGCTCGCCACGACCGCCGGAGACGACCGCGTTCTCGTCTACGGCACGGCTGCGCCCGACATCGCGAAGGCGGCCGCATCGGCCGTCACCGCAGACATCCGCGAACTCCGAGAGGCAACCCCGTGACGACGACTCGACTCACTCCGCGCCAGGTCTGGGACGAGATGCGACTCGGCAACGAGCGCTTCGTCGCCGGCGAGCCGCAGCACCCGCGCCAGGACGTCGAGCGACGCCACGATCTCGCCGCGGGCCAGACGCCGCGCGCCGCGCTCTTCGGGTGCGCCGACTCCCGCCTGGCCGCCGAGATCATCTTCGATGAGGGCCTGGGCGATCTGTTCGTCGTGCGCAACGCCGGTCAGGTCATCTCCGACTCGGTGATCGGCAGCCTCGAATACGCCGTCGCGGTGCTCGACGTGAAGCTCATCGTCGTCCTCCGGCACGACGCGTGCGGAGCTGTGAGCGCGGCCATCGACAGCACGGGCCTCGACGCCCCCGACCTCCCCGCGGGGATCTGGAAGCAGATCGCCCCGATCGTGCCCGCGGTGCGGCGCGTGCTGCGCGCGAACGAGGGCCCCGCAGACCCCGAGCTGGTAGGCCGCGAGCACCTCCGCGACACCGTCGGAGAGCTGCTGCACTCCTCGGAACTCATCAGCGAAGCCATCGCCGAAGGACGCGTCGCGATCGTCGGCGCCAACTACCGCCTCAACGAAGGCCTGGTCGAGCCCGACGTCATCGTGGGCGACGCCGGCGATTCGCACCCGTGACCAACCCCGCACATCGGCAACTGGAGGACGACGACGTGACCGACACCGAGTACCGCATCGAACACGACACCATGGGCGAGGTGCGCGTTCCGAAGAACGCGCTCTACGCGGCGCAGACGCAGCGCGCGGTCGAGAACTTCCCCATCTCGGGTTCGGGTCTCGAGACCACCCAGATCGCGGCCCTCGCCCGCATCAAGAAGGCCGCCGCGCTCGCGAACAAGGAGCTGGGCACGCTGGATGCGGCGATCGCCGACGCCATCGCCGGTGCGGCCGATGACGTCATCACCGGGCAGCACGACGCGCACTTCCCCGTCGACACGTATCAGACCGGCAGCGGCACCTCGTCGAACATGAACATGAACGAGGTGCTCGCGAACCTCGCGACCCAGCGCCTCGGGTCGCCCGTGCACCCCAACGACCACGTCAACGCGTCGCAGTCGTCGAACGACGTGTTCCCGACGTCGGTGCACATCGCCGTCACCCAGGCTCTGATCGACGACCTCATCCCCGCGCTCGACCACCTCGCCGTCGCCCTCGAGGCCAAGGCCGACGAGTGGAAGTCGGTCGTGAAATCTGGCCGCACCCACCTGATGGACGCCACGCCCGTGACGCTCGGCCAGGAGTTCGGCGGCTACGCCCGCCAGATGCGCCTGGGCATCGAGCGCGTGCAGGCCGTCCTCCCCCGCGTGGGCGAGGTGCCTCTCGGCGGAACCGCGGTCGGCACGGGTATCAACACCCCGCTCGGCTTCCCGCAGAAGGTCATCGAGCTGCTCGCCGCCGAGACCGAGCTGCCGATCACCGAGGCGAAGGACCACTTCGAGGCGCAGGCGAACCGCGACGGCCTCGTCGAAGCATCCGGTGCGCTGCGCACCATCGCCGTCTCGCTCACGAAGATCAACAACGACATCCGGTGGATGGGCTCCGGACCGAACACCGGCCTCGGCGAGCTGCACATCCCCGATCTGCAGCCCGGGTCGTCGATCATGCCGGGCAAGGTGAACCCGGTGGTTCCCGAGGCCGTGCTCATGGTGTCGGCCCGAGTGATCGGCAACGACGCGACGGTCGCGTGGGCCGGAGCATCCGGGTCGTTCGAGCTCAACGTCGCCATCCCGGTCATGGGCACCGCCCTGCTCGAGTCGATCCGCCTGCTGTCGAACGCGATGCGCGTGCTCGCCGACAAGACGATCGACGGGCTGCAGGCCAACGTCGACCGCGCCGCTGCGTACGCGGGCATGTCGCCCTCGATCGTCACGCCGCTGAACAAGCTGATCGGCTACGAGGCGGCCGCGAAGATCGCCAAGCACTCGGTCGCGAACGGCATCACCGTGCGCGAGGCCGTGATCGACCTCGGCTACGTGGAGCGCGGTGAGCTCACCGAGGCGCAGCTCGACGAGAAGCTCGACCTGCTCTCGATGACCCACCCCGGCTGAGCCGTACGTCCGCCGACCGCCGTCGCCCTCCGGGGCGGCGGCGGTTTCGCGTGTCCGCAGCATCCGTCCGCGCCCCGCGCCTGCGCGACCGGCGCGTGCGCGGCCGCGCGACCGGCGCGTGCGCGACCGCGCGACCGGCGCGTGCGCGACCGGAGCCCGCGAATGGCGAAGTGCGCCAATTTCCGGCGACTGACCGTACAGATCGATGGCGTCAGTCACAGGAATGCGCCACATTCCGGTCGAAGGGGGAAGCGGGCGGCGGCGCGGGCCGGGTCACTCCCAGCGGTATCCGGCTCCGCGCACCGTGGTGATGCGGTCGTGGCCGAACTTGCCGCGGAGGTACCGCACGTAGACGTCGACGATGTTCGAGCCGGGGTCGAAGTCCATGCCCCAGACACGACTGAGCAGCTGCTCGCGGCTGAGCACTTGCCCGGGGTGACGAAGGAACTGCTCGGCGAGCGCGAACTCGCGGGCGCTGAGGTCGACCTCCCGCCCCGACACCGTGGCACGGCGCGTCAGCACGTCGAGGCTCACGTCGAGGTGCGACACGGCGATCGTGGCGGTCGCGACGTTCTCGCGCAGGCGCGAGCGCACCCGAGCCAGCAGCTCGTCGAACTTGAAGGGCTTGGCGATGTAGTCGTTGGCACCGGCGTCAAGGCCGTCGACCGTGTCACTCGTGCTGGAGCGCGCGGTGAGCATGATCACCGGGAGCGTCGACCCCTGCCCGCGGAGGTGACGCAGCACCTCGAACCCGTCCATGGTGGGCAGGCCGATGTCGAGGAGCATCAGGTCGACCTCGCCCGACATGGCGCGCTGAAGAGCCTCCTCGCCGTCCTCGACGACGGCGGTCTGGTACCCCGCGGACTCGAGCCCACGGGCGACGAAGGCCGAGATGCGGCTCTCGTCTTCGACGATGAGGATACGAGTCATCCGGCGGCCTCTCGCTGGAGCACGACGTCACCGGCGCGCACGGGGGCCGGGAACCCGGCGGGTGCCGTGTTCCGTCCCAGGGGAAGGTGGATCGTGAAGGTCGCGCCGCCGCCGGGGGTCTCGGTGACGGCGCAGTGGCCGTCGTGCCCCTTCGCGATCGCGTCGACGATCGCGAGTCCGAGCCCGGAGCCGCCGACGGTGCGCTTGCCGAGAGCGCGGTCGAACCTCCGGAAGATGCGGTGACGGGCGGCCGGCGGGATGCCCGGTCCGTGGTCGCGCACCCACAGCAGCGCTCCGCGATCGTCGACGGAGCTGCCGATCTCGACCGGCGACCCTCCGGGCGTGTACTTCGACGCGTTGTCGGCGAGCTGCAACCACGCCTGCAAGAGCCGGTCGTAATCGCCCTCCACCCGGCCGCGCCCGCGCTGCTCGACCGACCAGGGGTGCCCGGGGATGACCGCGACCAGTTCACCGACCCGGGCGGTGAGCGCGTCGACGTCGACGACGCCCATCGAGAACCCGCCTCCCTCGACTGCGGCGAGCAGGTCGATGTCGTCGACGAGACGCGTCATGCGGTCGAGCTCGGAGATACCGATCTCGCGGGCGTTCGCTACGTCGGCCGGATCCGAGGCATCCATCATCTCGAGGTGACCACGCACGATCGTGATCGGTGTCTTGAGCTCATGCCGCACGTCGTCGAGCAGCTGTCGCTGCACATCGACCGAGCCCTCGAGGCGATCGAGCATCGAGTTCATCGTGCGCCCGAGGTCGGAGATCTCGTCGGTGCCGTCGGTGGTGATGCGCGCGCCGAGGTCGGAGATGGTGATGGAATCGGCCGTCTCGCGCAGCCGCCGGATCGGCAGGAGCAGCCGACCCGTCACGAACCATCCGACGACGCCGATGGCGAAGAGCACGCCCGCGGCGGCGATCGCGTACGTGCCGACGCCGATGTGCACCAGCTCCATGCGCGCGCTGAGGGAGACCGCGTTGACGATCTCCGCGTCGCCCACCGACACGACGACGTAGCGGTACATCCCGTCGTCGCCGACCGCGGTCCCGAGTCCCTCGGGCGCGCCGATGACCTGCTCCATGAATGCCGCGTCGGCGGCCAGATCCAGACCCGACGCCGGCGATGCCGTGGCCACGACAGTGCCGCCCGACAACAGCAGAGCGCCCTCGGTCGGGCCGCCGACGGTGTCGACGACGATCTCCTCCGCCGCTTCCACACCCGAGACGTTCGTGAACGCGGCGGCGAAGGCCTGCAGCTGGTTGTCGATCGCGGTGACGACGTGGTCGCGCTGCGCCCAGAAGGTGACGCCACCGACGACGATGAGGCCGACGCACGCCACGGCGAGGACGGCCCCGAGAATCCGCGCGCGCGCCGAGAACAGTCTCGGCATGCGACTCATCCTCCGATTATCGCGCTGTTCGAAGGTGCGAGACCGCAGGCGATCACAGGGTGTAAAGGGCCGCCCCGAGACAGAGAGAGCCCCCGGCGCTGGGGGACGCCGGGGGCTATGGGAGAGTCGGAGATCTTTGGGGGAAGATCTCACTCGCCTGTCGCGATACCCGAATCGCGATGACTCCTTCTCCGTGGCGGACCCGATGGGTCCGTACCTCTATGGGGGAATCCGCCGTTGGGCGGTAGAGAGGTTTCCCTCGCTGTTGTCCATCCTCATCTCGACGCGTGAGAGCCCGAGGAATCCGAGGTGAGAGTCCTCTCATGTTCGGCGGTCGACGATCCGAGACGACAGGGGCGGGATGCTGCAGCATCCCGCCCCTTCGTCAGACGCGCCTCAGCGCGGAACGCGGCTCAGGAGAGCTCCCCCGCCTCGAGGAGCTCGGTGACGAGGGCGGCGATCGCCGACCGCTCGGACCGCGTCAGCGTGACGTGGCCGAACAGAGCGTGCCCCTTCAGGGTCTCGATCACCGAGGCGACGCCGTCGTGACGACCCACGCGGAGGTTGTCGCGCTGGCCCACGTCGTGGGTGAGCACGACGCGCGAGTTCTGTCCGATGCGGCTGAGCACGGTCAGCAGCACGTTGCGCTCCAGCGACTGCGCCTCGTCGACGATCACGAACGCGTCGTGCAGCGACCGTCCGCGGATGTGCGTGAGGGGAAGCACCTCGAGAAGACCGCGGGCGACGACCTCCTCCACCACGTTGGGCGAGACGACCGACCCGAGCGTGTCGAAGATGGCCTGCCCCCAGGGGTTCATCTTCTCCTGGGCATCGCCCGGCAGGTATCCCAGCTCCTGGCCGCCGACGGCGAAGAGCGGTCGGAACACGATGATCTTCCGCTGCTCCTGCCGTTCGAGCACCGCTTCGAGGGCGGCGCACAGGGCGAGAGCCGACTTGCCGGTACCCGCACGTCCGCCGAGCGAAACGATGCCGACGTCGGGGTCGGTGAGCAGGTCGATGGCGATGCGCTGCTCGGCCGAGCGGCCGTGCAGCCCGAACACGTCGCGGTCGCCCCGCACGAGCTTGTAGCTCCCGTCCCCGGTCACCCGGCCCAGGGCCGAACCCCGCTCGGAGTGGATGATCAGTCCCGTGTTTACCGGGAGGCCGACGACATCGTCGCTGACGGCGACCTCGCTCTCGTAGAGGTCGCTGATGTCGTCGCCGGAGACGTCGATCGTCGCGATGCCCGTCCAGCCTGAGTCGACGGCCTGCTCGGCGAGGTACTCCTCCGCCGAGAGGCCGAGGGAGGCGGCCTTGACCCGCATCGGAAGATCCTTCGACACGACAGTGACTTCGCTGCCGTCCTGCGAGAGATGCATCGCCACGGCGAGGATGCGGCTGTCGTTGTCGCCGAGCCGCATACCCGAGGGCAGTACGGAAGGATCGGTGTTGTTCAGTTCGACGCGGAAGGTTCCCCCGGTGCCGACCTGAACCGGGAAGTCGAGCCGTCCGTGCTCGACGCGCAGCTCGTCGAGGTGGCGAAGCGCCTGGCGCGCGAAGTATCCGATCTCCGGGTCGTGGCGCTTTCCCTCGAGCTCGGTCACCACGACGACCGGTATCACGACGGAATGCTCGGCGAAGCGGAAGATCGCGCGCGGATCGCTGAGGAGAACAGAGGTGTCGAGCACGTACGTGCGGAGGTCCTGCTCCGTCGACGTGTCCTCCGCGGTGTTCTCCAGACGCTGCTTCTGAGGTGCTCGTGCGCTCACAACCCACTCCCGACCCGGGACACTCTCCCGGAAAGCGACGAGTCGACCAGGGGTCACGAGTCGCGATCCAGAAGGCCGACTCGAACGGGCGCCTTGCCCGATGCGATCAAGCTACGACGGAACGCACCGCGCGCGCAGCGACACGCCCCTTCGTTCGCGTTACGAGCAGGTGAACTTCCTCACCACACGCGCGACGCCGCGAACGCGGCCATGGCGTCACCGAGCTGGCGGAGCGTGTCGGGGCTGGTACCGGCGTGCACGGCGATCCGGATCCCGCCCGAACGGACGGTGACGGCCAGACCGTGGTTCGACAGGGCGGCGGCCAACGGCGCGGCATCCCGGGCGTCGGGGGCGAGCGCGATGATGCCGGCACGGTGCGCGGGATCGCGGGGTGTCGTCACGGGGATGTCGTACTGATCGGCCAGGGCGAAGACGTCGGCGGCTCGCTCGGCGATACGCGCGCCGACCGCGGCGACGCCGACGTCTCGGATGTCGGTCACCGCCGTCTTGAGTCGACCCGCCGCCAGCGAGTCGAACGCGCTTACCGTGAAGGCGCGAGCCTGGTGCACCGGCGGCGGCACCTCGTCGAGCGGTAGCCCCTCCGCTTCGGTTCCGGTGAAGCCCGAGAGCACGGGGTCGAGCCGATCGAGCGCGCGCTCTGCGAACCAGGAGTACCCGGTCCCCCGGCCGGCGCGCAGCCACTTGTACCCGTTCCCGCACACGACGTCGGCCGCGGCGAAGTCGGCCTCGACCACACCGAACCCCTGGACGGCGTCGACGATGAGCAACCGGTCCCCGATCACGTCGCGGATGGCGGCGAGGTCGGCGAGGTAGCCGGTGCGGAAGTCGACGAGACTCACGGCCACCGCCGTCACGTCGTCGGTGAGGGCGTCGCGCACGACCTCCGGAGTCACGAACCCGGCCGGTGGCAGCATCCATGAGACCTGCGCACCACCGACCGCGGCCGAGCGCGCCGCGGCGACCGTCAAACTCGGGAATTCGGCCGACGAGAGCAGCAGCGTGCCGCGGAGGGCGTAGATCGCCTGCATCAGACCGTGCGCGGTCGACGGCTGCAGCACGACCTGGTCGGCCGGTGCGCCCAGCAGCTCGGCCACGGCGGCGCCGGCCTCGGCGACGTGATCGACCACGAGGTCGAGGCTCGACCGCCGACCCGACGCGAGGAGCTCCGCGTCGGCGTTCGTCTCGGCCACCACGGACGGGGCGAGGGGGCCGAACGACGCCCAGTCGAGATACCCCGTCTCATCGCCGAAGGAGTGCACGTAGGTATCGAGGTCGGTCACAAACGGCCATTCTCCCACTCCGCTCGCCGCTTCGCTCGCCGTTGACCGCGAGACCCGGTCTGCGCGACGACACCCCGACATCATGGCCGGGTCTCGGCGCGCCGTTGCGGTCTCGCGGAGGAGCTCAGCCGCCGTAGCGGCGGTCGCGCTTGGCGAAGTCGCGCACGGCGCGCAGGAAGTCGACCTCGCGCAGGTCGGGGCCGAGCGCCTCGACGAAGTAGAACTCGCTGTGGGCGCTCTGCCAGAGCAGGAAGTCGCTGAGCCGCTGCTCGCCCGACGTGCGGATCACGAGGTCGGGGTCAGGCAGCCCACCCGTGTAGAGGTGCTCGCCGATCTGCTCGGGCGTGAGGCTCGCGGCCAGCTGCTCGAGCGAGCCGCCCTCGCTGTCGTGCTGGGCGATGATGCTGCGCACGGCGTCGACGATCTCGCTGCGCCCGCCGTACCCGACCGCCAGATTCACGTGCAGACCCGTGTGGGCACGGGTGCGGTCCTCCGACTCTGCGAGCACCCGCGCGAGCTCGGGCGGCAGGTTGGCGGCGCGACCGACGTGCTGCACCCGCCAGTTCGGCTCGCGGGAGACCTCGTCGGCGAGCTCGGCGATGATCTCCAGGAGGTCGGCGAGCTCTCGGGAGTCGCGCTTGACGAGGTTGTCGTTGGAGAGCAGGTAGAGCGAGACGACGCCGACGCCGAGATCGTCGCACCAACGGAGGAACTCGCGCATCTTCGCCGCACCCGCTCGATGGCCGTGCGCGGCGGAATCGAACCCGAGCTGTCGGGCCCACCGGCGGTTGCCGTCGATCATCATCGCGACGTGGTGGGGCACGACATCGGGCGTCAACCGGCGGCGCAGTCGATTGATGTAGAGGCGGTACAGAGGTCCTCTGCCCTCGTTGATCCCGGTCTCCGTCACGCCCCTACGCTACCCCCGACCTGTGCAGTGCATGCGGAACCGCACAGCGTGCGCTCAGCGGCATACGCCCGGACGTAGGCTCATTGCGTGACCCGCCCAGCCTCCTCCCGTGCGGCCGAAGACGACGGCCCCGACATGCCGCAGCTGCCCCTCATCGAGGCGGCGGCGGTCGGTGCGCAGGACGAGCTGAAGCCGACGTGGCGCGGGTGGATCCACGCCGGGACCTTCCCCGTCGCCATCGCCGCCGGCATCGTCCTCATCGCGGTGGCGCAGGGTGCTCCCGCGAAGTGGGCGGCGGCGGTCTTCATGGCCACCTCGCTGCTGCTGTTCGGCAACTCCGCGCTGTACCACCGCTTCCAGTGGAAGCCGCGGACACGCGCGATCCTCAAGCGGATCGACCACGCCAACATCCTGCTGCTGATCGCAGGCACCTACACACCGCTGTCGGTGCTCGCCCTCCCCACCGACAAGGCGATCATCCTGCTGTCCATCGTCTGGGGCGGCGCGATCCTGGGCATCTTCTTCCGCGTGTTCTGGCTGAACGCGCCGAGATGGCTCTACGTCGCCCTCTACCTCGCGCTCGGATGGGCGGCCGTGATGTACATGGGCGATCTGTTCGCCGCGAACGTCGCCATGATGGTGCTCGTCGTCATCGGCGGTGTGCTGTACTCCGGCGGTGCGGTGATCTACGCGCTGAAGCGACCGAACCCGTGGCCCGGCCATTTCGGCTTCCACGAGATCTTCCATGTCTGCACGGTGCTGGCGTTCCTCTGCCACTGGACCGCGTCACTGCTCATCGTGCTGAACCCCGCGTTCCACGCGGGATGACCCTCAGCGGCGGAAACGATCGTCGCGGGGATCGATGTCCTGGTCGTCGACGTCGGATGCTTCCTCGGCCGCCCTCGCCTGCGCCTCCGCAGCATCCAGGTCTTCGTTGACCTCCGCGCGGTAGCGTCCGCGACGGATGCGGCGCAGCATGTCCCAGACGAGCAGGAACACCGCCACGGCGATGAACGCGATGGCGGCGAAGCCCCACGGACCGGGGGTGACGAGTTCGGCCGGAGGCGCGCTGGGCTCGGGGGTCACTGCGGCGAGAAGAATCGCGGCGTACATCACACATCCTCGTTCTGCGCGGGAGCGCTTAACCTGGACTTCCAGCCTAGTTCCGACCCGAGGTAGCGATGACCCAGCAGATGCTCGACGAACGATACGGACGGCGACGCTCCGGCGGACGGCGGGCTGCCGGCTGGATCGTCGTCGGAGCCGTCGCGGTCGGGCTGATCGGATGGGTCGGCTGGGGCACGGTGGCCCGCTCGATCGACGAGATCGACGACGACCTCACCGCCTTCGAGGTCGTCGACGCGCACACGGTCTCGGTGACCTTCCAGATCACCTCTCCCCCGGGCCGCGGGGTCGCGTGCGTGCTGGAGGCACAGGACGAGGAGCACGGGATCGTGGGCTGGCGGGTCGTGGAGTACCCCGCGGTCGACTCGCACGCGCGGGCGTTCTCGGAGGAGATCCCGACGGTCGCCCTGGCGACCAATGGTTTGGTCAACAGCTGCTGGGTCACGTAAACTCAGGACCCACATTCGATCGACGCCCTGGCCGATGCCGGGGCGTTTCGAATTGCGGGCGTCGATATCGGCGCTCCACGACGACCAAGGAGACCGACCGTGTCCAGCGACGCCCCGGTGACGTTCCTCACCCAGGATGCCTACGACCGCCTCGCCAATGAGCTCGAACACCTGTCGACGACCGGCCGCGAAGAGATCGCCAAGCGCATCGAGTCGGCTCGCGAAGAGGGCGACCTCAAGGAGAACGGCGGCTACCACGCCGCGAAGGACGAGCAGGGCAAGCAGGAAGCACGCATCCGCACCCTGAAGGCGCTGCTGAAAGACGCCACGGTCGGCGAAGCACCGCAGAGCCACGGCGTGGTCGAGTCGGGAACGATCGTCACCGCTATCGTCGCGGGAGGCGAAGAGCGGTTCCTGCTCGGCAACCGCGAGATCGCGGTCGACTCCGAACTCGACGTGTACAGCGAGGCCTCCCCGCTCGGAGCTGCGATCCTCGGCCAGAGCGAGGGAGCGAAGGTGTCGTACACCGCCCCCAACGGCCGCGAGATCCCGGTCGAGGTCGTGAAGGTCGAGACCTACTCCGGCGAGTAGGCCCCGCCCTCAGTCGCGCGAGACGGTAGCGGTGAACCCCGCCTCTTCGAGCGTGCTGATCACGAGACCGCGGTGGTCCTCACCCCGGGTCTCGACGCTCAGCTGCAGCACCACCTCGCTGATCTGCATGCCCTGACCGTGTCGGGTGTGCATCACCTCGACCACGTTCGCCCCGACCTGGGCGAGCAGCTCCGACACCCGCGCGAGCTGCCCCGGACGATCGGGCAGCGGGATGCGCAGGGTCATGTAGCGACCGGATGCTGCGAGCCCGTGCGCGACGACGCGCTGCAGCAGCAGCGGATCGATGTTGCCGCCCGACAGGATCGACACGGACGGGCCGGAGGCGGTGACCTTCCCGGCCAGGATCGCCGCGACCCCGACCGCACCGGCCGGCTCGACCACCTGCTTCGCGCGCTCGAGGAGTACGAGGAGCGCACGGGCGATGTCGTCTTCGGTCACGGTGACCACGTCGTCGAGGTGCTTGCTGATGAGGGCGAACGGCAGGTCGCCGGGGCGTGCGACCGCGATGCCGTCGGCGATGGTCGGTCGGGTCTCGACCTGGAGCGGACGCCCCGCGGCGAGTGACGACGGGTACGCGGCCGAGTTCTCGGCCTGCACCCCGATGACCCGTACGGTGCGGCCTTCGGCGGCGGCGCGAGCCTTGACGGCGGCGGCCACTCCGGCCGCGAGGCCTCCCCCGCCGATACCGACGATGACGGTCTCGAGGTCGGGGAGGTCTTCCATGAGCTCGAGACCGAGCGTTCCCTGGCCGACGACGATGTCGCGGTGATCGAAGGGGTGGATGAGCACCGCACCGGTCTTCTCGGCGAACTCCGCCGCGAGTCGCAGCGGCGTCTCGACCGTGTCGCCCTCGAGGATCACCTCGGCGCCGTACCCCCGAGTTGCCAGCAGTTTCGGCAACGGCACGCCCAGCGGCATGAAGATCGTCGCCGGGATGCCGAGCTGCTGGGCCGCGAGAGCGACGCCCTGAGCGTGATTCCCCGCCGACGCGGCGACGACGCCGCGCGCACGCTCGTCGGCCGTGAGACGCGACAGGCGGTAGGTGGCCCCCCGGATCTTGAACGAACCGGTGCGCTGCAGGTTCTCGAGCTTGAGATGCACCGGCACGTCGAGGAGGTCGCTGAGGTGCTGCGACTGGTCGAGCGGGGTGCGCGTGATGATGCCGCGAAGGGAGGCGGCCGCGTCTTCGAACTCGGCCAGGGTGGGATCGGTCATGCCTTTTTTCTCTCTTTGCGTGGCACGGTGCTCCAGATCAGATCTCCCGTGAGGGGCTGCTCGCCCGCGGTCGTCCAGGCCCGTGACGACAGGTAGACCGCGACGACGTTCACGAACGCCGCGAGCGGAACCGCGAACAGGGCCCCGGGGATACCGCCGACCATGGCGCCACCGGCCACGACCAGCACGACCGCGAGCGGGTGCACCTTCACCGCCGAGCCCATCAGGATCGGCTGCAGGATGTGGCTCTCGATCTGCTGCACGAGCAGCACGAAGATGAGCATCCACAGGGCGATCCACGGCCCGTTGTAGACGAGGGCGATGAACACGGCGACGGCACCCGTGAGGACGGCGCCGACGAACGGGATGAAGGCACCCAGGAAGACGAGCACGCCGATCGGGATGGCCAGCGGCACGCCCAGGAAGAAGGCGCTGAGGCCGATGCCGACCGCGTCGATCGTGGCGACGAGCAGCTGCGTCCGCGCGTATGTCACGACGGTGCGCCAGCCCGCGCGTCCGGCACCGTCGACGGCCGGACGGGCGTCTTTCGGGAACAGGCGCGTCGTCCACTGCCAGATGCGTGCGCCGTCGGCCAGGATGCACAGGAGGATGAAGATGGTCAGTAGGAGTCCGGTGACCACGTGCCCGACGGTGCTGCCGACGGCGAGCGCGCCGGTCCAGAGCACCTGGGCCTGCTGCTGCGCGAAGTCGATCGCCTGCGCGAGCCCGTCGTCGATCTGGGCCGCCGTCAGATGCAGCGGGCCGTCGATGAGGAACTGGCGGAACTGCTCGGCCGACGCGACGGTGCGCTCCTGCACCGAGCGGAAGTCGCGGGTGATCTGCCACACGGCGACCCAGAACAGTCCGCCGACGATCGCGATGGTGCCGAGCACCGTCACGACGATGGCGAGCCATCGCGGCCAGCGATGGCGCAGCACGAAGGTGAACGCGGGCCAGGTCAGGGCCGTGATGAGGATCGCGATCAGCAGCGGGATGACCAGCAGCTTGAGCTGGATCACCAGCCAGATCACGACGCCGATCGCGGCGGCGAGCACCAGCAGCCGCCACGCGTAGGAGGTCGCGATGCGCAGGGCGTTCGGCACGGCGCTCGGGGCATCGATCGTGACCGTGCGGCGACGCAGCGCGTCGAGGAACGAACCGCGGGATTCGGGGGCGGGATCGCTCATCCACTCAGTCTAGGCTCGGGGCATTCCGCGGCGGGCATGGCCGCCGCGGTGTCGGTGGCCATCAATAGGCTGACTCGGTGAGACAGACCCTCGGACGAGCTGAAGCACGTCGCATCGCCCTCGCCGCCCAGGGGTTCGCGCGCCCGCGACCCGAGACGGTCGGCACGCGGCAGCTCAACGGCGCCCTCGCGCGCATGGCGACCCTGCAGATCGATTCGGTCAACGTCTTCGCCCGTTCGCACTACATGCCGCTCTTCTCCCGGCTGGGCGCGTACGACACCGCCCTGCTCGATCGCCTGCTGTTCTCGCGCAGACCTCCGTACGTCGAGTTCTGGGCGCACGTCGCAGCGTTCATCCCCGCCGATGACTGGGGCCTGTTCCGCTTCCGGATGGACGACCACCGCGCCAAGTACGCCGAGAAGGCCGACGCGTGGATGGCCACGCATTCCGAGATCGTCGAGTGGGTGCGGGCCGAGCTGGTTTCTCGCGGTCCGCTGCGGCCGGCCGAGATCGAACACGATGCCGCGGGCGGTCAGCGCGGCCCGTGGTGGGGCTGGAACGACGTCAAGCTCGCCCTCGAGTACCTATGGCTCGTCGGCGACGTCGCCATCGCGGGGCGACGAGGATTCGAACGTCGCTACGCGCTCGCCGAGCAGGTGATCCCCGCCTCCGTTCTCGCATCGCCCGTGGCGCGGCCCGACGCCATCCGGGAGTTGGTGCGGCGCGCAGCCCGCGCCTACGGCGTGGCGACAGCATCCGACCTCGCCGACTACTGGCGCATCCGTGATCGCCGGGCCGTGCTGGGCGCACTCGACGAGCTCACCGACCAGGGCGAGCTGCAGCGTGTGACCGTCGAGGGGTGGGAGACCGGCGGGCGCCCCGCGAAGGCGTGGCTCCACCGCGATGCGGTGCTGCCGCGTCGCCTGACCGGAGCGGCGATCCTCACCCCGTTCGACCCGGTGGTGTGGTTCCGCGATCGCGCGGAGCGTCTCTTCGACTTCGAGTACCGCATCGAGATCTACACGCCGGCGCCGCAACGCCGGTACGGCTACTACTCCCTGCCGGTGCTCGTCGGTGACGACATCGTCGGACGCATCGATCTCAAGGCTGATCGAGCCTCGAGCACCCTTCTCGTGCAATCCGCCTGGTGGGAGCACCGGCGACCCTCCGACGCCGCCGACCGCATCGCCGCCGAGATACGCCTGGCCGCCGCGTGGCAGGGGCTCGAACGGGTGTCGGTCTCACGATGGGGCGATGCCGTCGACGACCTCGCACGAGCGATTCCCGGCGCAGATCGGCACGAGCGGACGACGACCCTCGAGTCCGTCGCGCTCGCCCCGGAAGAACCCCGACTCTGACGCGTCAGAACTGCACGCGGGGCGGCTCGGAGATGGCCGCGCCGTCGACCACTTCGAAGAACTCGCGCTCGGAGAACCCGAGGCGGCGGGCGAAGAGGTTGTTCGGGAAGACCTTGACCTTGGTGTTGAGCTCGCGAACGCCGCCGTTGTAGAACCGGCGCGATGCCTGGATCTTGTCTTCCGTGTCGACGATCGACTGCTGCAGGTGCAGGAAGTTCTGGCTCGCCTGCAGCTGGGGGTAGGCCTCGGCCACCGCGAAGATCGATTTCAGGGCCTGTTGCATGTGCCCTTCCGCCACGCCGGCCTCGGCCGGCCCGGTCGCCGACAGGGTCTCTGCGCGCGCCCGCGTGACGTTCTCGAACACGGCCTTCTCGTGGGCCGCGTAGCCCTTCACCGCCTCGATGAGGTTCGGCAGCAGGTCGGCTCTGCGCTTGAGCTGCACGGTGATGTCGCTCCACGCCTCGTCGACGCGGACGTTGAGCTGGACCAGCGAGTTATAGGTCGCCCACAGGTAGATTCCGCCGATGGCCACGAGGGCGACGACGGCCAAGACGGGGATGAGCCATTCCCACATTGCCGGGTTCTCCGTTCGACGATTTTCCTCATCCTAACCGTGGCGGTCGCCGCGAAAGACTCCCGACCCCGCCTCTCAGGGCTTACTCACCGAGCACGCGGGCCAGATAGGGATTGGCGAAGAGCCGATCCGGATCCAGCCGATCCCGCACCGCCAGGAAGTCGTCGAATCGCGGGTAGAGCGCGCGGAGCTCGCCGGCTCCGAGCGCGTGCTCCTTGCCCCAGTGCGGTCGTCCGGAGAAACCGCGCATGACCTCGCCGACCGCCTCGAAATACTCGGTGGGATCTTCCCGCCAGTACCGGTGGACGGCGATGTACCCGCTCTCCCTCCCCGACGCCGTCGACAACCACAGGTCGTCGGCGGCCGCCACGCGCACCTCCACGGGGAAGGAGATGCGCCATCCGCGCTCGCTCACGAGATCGCGCACGGCGGCGAACGCCGCGGTCAGGTCGTCGAGGCCGACCGCGTACTCCATCTCGCGGAACCGCACGGTGCGCGATTGCGTGAAGACGCGGTGCGAACGGTCCGCGTAGGTGCGACCGCCCATCAGCGCGCTGGCGACACGCGCCACCGGCGGAACCGTCGCGGGCACCACCGTGCCCACCGCGCACGTCGCTCGGTAGACGCCGTTCGCGAGAAGCGACTCGTCGACCCACCGCCGCAACGGCGGGATCGGACGGGTGGGACTCCCCTGCGGCAACCGCACGTTCTCCTTCGTCACGGCATCGTCGGTGTGGGGGAACCAGTAGAACTCGAAGTGGTCGGCCGCGCCGACCCGATCGCGGAGAACGCCGGTGACGTCGTCGAGCGGTTCGAGGCGCTCGGTGGCGTCGAGCACGAATGCGGGCACGCACTGCAGCGTCACGTCGACGAGGATCCCGAGCGCACCCAGCCCCACCGCGACGGCCGGGAGCAGCTCCGGATTGCTCTCGTCGTCCACGCGCAGCAGCTCGCCGTCGGCGGTGACGAGGGTCGCGCCGACCACCTGCGTCGAGATGCCGCCGAAGCGCAGACCCGTCCCGTGCGTGCCGGTCGAGATGGCTCCGGCGACGGTCTGCCGATCGA
The DNA here is from genome assembly GCF_003635115.1 of Microbacterium sp. AG1240. GTDB lineage: Bacteria > Actinomycetota > Actinomycetes > Actinomycetales > Microbacteriaceae > Microbacterium. The sequence continues at coordinate 1,065,672 of NZ_RBXJ01000001.1, read as the reverse complement.
TGTCACCGAGGTTCGGCATCGCCAGTGCGTAGGGTGCCAGGATGGCGGGAATCTCCCACAGGCGCGTTCCGGCGCGCAGACGCACGCGTCCGCGTTCGCGGTCGACGGCGATCAGGCCTCTCAGATCGCGCAGGTCGAGCATGATGCCCGCCGCAACGGCGATGCCCGAGAAGCTGTGCCCGGCGCCGACGGCCTTCACGGTGAGGGAACGGGCGGATGCGGCGGCCACGGCGCGGCGGACCGCACCCTCGTCGACGGGGAACTCGATGCGATGGGGCCGGACCTTCTGCGAGCGCCCCCAGTTGCGCCAGACGCCACCCGGACGGGTCACAGGAACGTCATCCCCTCGCCGCGGTAGGTGAGCGCCTCACCCTCGATGCGGTCGTCCTCCACGAGGAGGTAGCGGTCGACCCGTTCTGCGAGCTCGCCGCTCTTCGCGTGACGGAACCAGACGCGATCTCCGATCCGCAGCCCCCGCGCGGCGACGCCCCGTAGCGGGGTCTGCACCTCCCCCGCCCCCTCTCGCGAGAACATGGCCAGCCCTTCGGGCCACACCGGTCGGGGCTGTCGCGACGCCAGCGGCGGCCCCGATGCGATCCACCCGCCGCCGAGCACCGTCACGACGTCGGGGCGGGGCTTGCGCACGACCTCGAGTGCGAAGGCCGCGGCCGGCGCCGGCTGGAACGCGCGATACCCGTCGAAGAGGTGCCCCCCGAGCAGACCGCTCCCGGCGGTCAGCTCGGTGACCGACGTGTCGGAGGCCGTCTCCTCCAGGGATCCCGTCCCCCCGCCGTTGACGAACTCGATCGGTGCGACCTCGCGGATGCCTGCCACGATCGCTCCACGGCGTTCGAGGAGCTCGGCCGCCGAGCGACGCTGCATCCAGCGGATCACGGGGTCGGCGATCCCCGTGTCGTCACCCTGCCCGGCGATCTGCGCCTCGTACATCATCAGTCCGACGAGGTCGAAGCCGGGTCGGTCGGCGATGCGGCGGGCGAGAGAGACGACCTCCGCCGGTTCGTGCACGGGCGAACGGTGCACACCGATGTGTCCGAGAACGGCCGAGCGCCAGGAAGCATCCGCGTCGATCGCGATCCGGATGCGTGCTCGCGCGCCCGGCGACGCGATGGCGTCGATGAGATCCAACTGGGCCGGATCGTCGATCATCAGCGTGATGCGCGACGCGGCGGCGTCGTCCTTCGTCAGTCGCGAGAGGGCCTCCCGGTCGACGGTGGGATACCCCAGCACGATGTCGTCGTGGTCGGCCGCGAGCCAGAGCGCCTCGGGGAGGGTGTAGGCGAGAATGCCCCGGTAGCCGGGCACCGAGAGCACGGCGTCGAGCACCGAACGCACCCGGACCGACTTGCTCGCGACACGCACCGGTACGCCGCTTGCCCGCACGAGCAGATCCGCCGCGTTGTACCGGAGTGCGGGCAGGTGGATGGTCGCCAGCGGGCCGCTCACCGACGAGACGGCTCGGCCGAGGTGCGGCCAGAGCTCCGAGGCCGGCGGATGCGCCGCCGGGCGAGAGATCAGATCGATCGACACCGTGTGCGTCTCCCTCCGCGTGTGGGGTCAGCCTAGAACCATCGGCCGTGGGCCGCGGCGGTCACGCCGTCGGCAGCGAGAACGTGAATGCAGCGCCGACGCCCTTCGCCCCGCTCGCGGAGACCGCCCCGCCGTGGAGCGCGACGATCCTCGAGACCGACGCGAGCCCGAGGCCGGTGCCGGGAAACTCGTCGGCGCTGTGCAGACGCGTGAGCGGGCGGAAGACCCGGTCGGGGTCGGTGGCATCGAATCCCACGCCGTTGTCGCTCACCTCGATCGTGCGGAACGCTCCGTCCGACCCGACGCAGCGCAGACGGATCGCTGCGTCGTCGGTCGTGGAGGTGTACTTCACCGCGTTGTCGAACAGGTTGCTGAGCAGCAGGTGCACCATCGCGGGATCCGCCGAGACGCGGATGGCCGGTTCGATCTCGATGATCACGCCGTCGGCGCGGCCCTGCACGCGAAGGTCGGCGGCGATCCCCTCCGCGACCGCGCTCAGGTCGACCGGCTCGATGTGCAGCGGTTCGGTCGAGAGGCGGTAGACCGACAGCATCCGGTCGATCTGATCCGACATGCGCTGACCGGCGCCCAGTGCGGAGTGGGCGTAGGCGGCGGCGCTGGCGACGTCGGTCGCCGTGCCGTCGGCGACGAGCTCGGAGAAGCCCATCATCGCGCCGAGGGGCCCGCGCAGGTCGTGCACCAGCGAGTGCATCGCGGCATCGAGCTCGTCCGCCCGCGCGGCCTCCTGGTCGCGTTCCGCGCTGCGCCGGGCGATGGCGCCCCGCAGCTCGAGGTTCTCCAGAGCCACCGCGGTGCTGTTGGCGAGCACCTCCAGGTGGCGCACCACCTCGGGCTCGGCGACGTGGGGTTCGGCCCAGTACGCGCCGAGGACGCCGATCGGGTCGGACGAGCGGATCGGCGCCATGCACAGGCTCGAGACGAACGTCGGTCGGTACGCATCGTGCGGAACGCGGTCGTCGTCGTAGATGTCGGCGATGACCACCGTCTGCCGGTGCAGCATCGACCACCCGCTCACACACGCGGTCACCGGGAATCGGCTGCCCTTCCACAGCGGCGCGATCGCGTTCTCGTCGGCGTAGAAGCACTGGTCGTCTTCGCGGAGCACGAAGGTCGCTCCGTCCGCCCCGGTCAGAGCGCGGACGGCCGCTGCGACGATCGCGGTGACCTGAGCGGAGCTCGTCGCGGTCGACAATCGGTCGACCGTCTCGGTGAGAACGAGCGTTCTCGCGCTGGTCGTCGGTTCTGTCACGGTCATGGTTGCCCCCCAAAGCAACTCTGATGCGCCTGAATGGAAATACTAGCGGACGGGCCCCCACGAGTCGGGTCCCGCACGTCGCTCCCCGCCGGAGCCGTGCGCGCCGTACCCTGGTGCGGGGCGCGCATGCATCGCGCCGACGGACCGAAAGGACCCTCATGGCCGTTTTCTCCCGAGGCTTCGGGGCTCGCAGGCGCGAGTCCGACCCGAAGCTCCCTCCCGGCCAGTATCTGACCGAGGACTTCCCCGTGCTCTCCGCCGGGCCGACCCCGCGGATCGACACCGCGGACTGGAGCTTCAGCATCCAGACCGAGAAGAACACGACGACCACCTGGTCGTGGGACCAGCTGCACGATCTGCCGATCGAGGAGGTCGCCACCGACATCCACTGCGTGACCCGGTGGTCCAAGCTCGGCACCTCCTGGCGAGGCGTCTCGCTCGACACCCTCTTCGCCGGCGTCGACACCGACTTCGCCTACGCGATGGCGCACTCGTACGGCGGATACACCACGAACATCGCGATGGCCGACCTGCTCGGCGGCAAGGCGTGGGTGGCGTTCGAGTTCGGCGGTGAACCGCTCGACCCCGAGCACGGAGGGCCCGCACGGTTGCTCGTGCCGCACCTGTACTTCTGGAAGAGCGCGAAATGGGTGCGCGGACTGACCATGCAGAAGCACGACGATCCGGGCTTCTGGGAGCAGAACGGGTACAACCTGCACGGCGATCCCTGGACCGAGGAACGCTATTGGTGAGCGTCGGCGGCTGGCTGCCGGCCACTCTCGCCGCGATCGAGCCCTCGACTCCGAGCGCGCGTGTGCTGCGTCTGGACGTGCCGGGGTGGACGGGCAACCTCCCCGGGCAGCACCTCGATCTTCGCCTGACGGCCGAAGACGGCTACCAGGCCGTCCGGTCGTATTCGATCGCCTCCTTCGGCCCCGGTGAGCAGGTCGAGCTGGGAGTCGACGAGGTTCCGGACGGCGAGGTGTCGCCCTACCTCGTGCTCGACGCCCGACCCGGCGACGCCGTCGAGGTGAAAGGTCCGCTCGGGGCGTACTTCGTCTGGCACGACGACGACCCCTCCCCCGTGCAGCTCATCGCCGGCGGGTCGGGGATCGTTCCGCTGATCGCCATGGCGCGCGCACGCGCCGCGTCCGACTCCGCAGCGCCGTTCCGCCTGCTGTACTCGGTGCGGCGCCCCGACGATGCCATGTACCGCGACGAGATCGAGGCGCTCGGCGGCGGTGTCGACGTCACGTGGGCCTACACGCGCGAAGCACCGGTCGGGTGGGCGCGGCCGGCAGGTCGCGTGAGTCGCGACCTGTTGCGGGATGCTGCGTGGTCGCCCGCGCAGTCGCCGGCGGTGTTCGTGTGCGGCCCCACCGGCTTCGTCGAGACGGTCGCGACGGCGCTGGTCGCCCTCGGCCACGACCCCGCGCGCGTGCGCACCGAGCGGTTCGGAGGATAGCGATGGTCAAGGTGAAACCGGGCGACACGGTCGAGAGCGTGATCGTCGACGGAAATGCGGTCGCGGGCCTGCTGTCCGATGCCCTTCAGTCGGACGCGACGCTGCTGCAGCTGACGTGCGGAACGTGCGGCGATCAGAGCGTGCTCGCCGAAGCGCTCGTCGAACTCGACGAGGCCGGCGCGATCGTGCGATGCCGGTCGTGCACCCACACGATGCTCACGCTGCTGCGGCGACCCGAGGGCGTCACGCTGCGCATCGGGACGTTCGAGATGGTGTTCCCCGGCGCGGCCGGGTGACCTCAGACCCCGCAGCTACCCGGTGCCCCCGCTGGGACTCGAACCCAGACTGAAGCGATTTTAAGTCGCCTGCCTCTGCCATTGGGCTACGGGGGCCGGTGCCGGCACCTGCGCGTCGCCGACACCACCACCGTAGTGCCGGTACAGAACGAGCCGGGCACCCCGCGGGGTGCACCGGCTCGTTCGACGACGCGGGCGGATCAGCCGGCGGCGGCGACCTTCTCGGGCTCGGCCTTCTCGGCTGCCGGCTTCGACTCCTCGACGGCCGCGGGCTGCGGGGGCTTCGGACGAGCGGCGAACTCCTCGAACACGGCGCGGGGGGTCTGGACGGCCTCGAGGCTGACGATGTCGCGACCGAGGAAGAAGTTGTTGATCCATCCCCAGACCACGCGGATCTTGCGCTCCCACGAGGGCATGGCCAGACCGTGGTAACCGCGGTGGGCGAACCACGCGACGAGGCCCTTGAGCGCGATGTTGCCCGACTGGAAGACACCGTTGTAAAGACCGAGGCCGGCGACGGCTCCCAGGTTCTTGTGGAAGTAGTTCTTCGGCTCTTCGCCGCGGACGACCGCGAGCACGTTCTTCGCGAGGAGCTTGCCCTGACGGACGGCGTGCTGCGCGTTCGGCACGCAGAAGCCGCCGACACCGCCGCCGGAGAGGTCGGGGACGGCCGAGACGTCACCGGCGGCCCAGGCGCCCTCGACGATCTCGTCGTCGGTGCCGACGCGCAGGTCGGGGCGGGTGCGGATGCGACCGCGCTCCTCGACGGGCAGGTCGCCGCCGCGCACGACGGTCGGGTTGGCCATGACGCCGGCGGTCCAGACGATGAGGTCGGTCGGGATCGTCTCGCCCGTCGAGAGCTGCACGATGCCGTCGACCGCGCTCTGCAGCTGCGTGTCGAGGTGCACGAACGCCCCGCGCTTGGCAAGGTCTTTCAGCACCCACTCGCTCGTCTTCAGCGACACCTCAGGCATGATGCGCCCCATCGCCTCGATGAGGTGGAAGTGGGTCTCGTCGAACGACAGCTGCGGGTAGTCCTTGAGCAGCGCGGAGGCCAGCGAGCGCAGCTCGGCGAAGACCTCGATGCCGGCGAAGCCGCCGCCGACCACCACGACCGTGAGCAGGCGCTCGCGCTCAGGACCCGCGGGGAGCACCGATGCGCGGTCGAAGTTCGACATGAGGCGGTCGCGCACGGCGACGGCCTCTTCGATGGTCTTGAGTCCGATCGCGTTGTCGGCGATGCCCGGGATCGGGAAGGTGCGCGAGACGGCTCCGGCGGTGACGACGATCTGGTCGTACTCCTGCTGCCACGGCTCGCCCTCGGCGGGCGTGATCGTGGCGACCTTGTTCGCGTGGTCGATCTTGGTGACCTTCGCCGTGACGACCGTCGTGCGCTTCAGGTGGCGACGCAGGGCGACGACGGCGTGGCGGGGTTCGATGGCGCCGGCCGCGACCTCGGGGAGGAACGGCTGGTAGGTCATGTACGGAAGCGGGTCGACGATCGTGACATCCGCTTCGCCGCGGCGGGACCGCTTCTCGAAGTGCCACGCGGTGTAGAACCCCGCGTATCCGCCACCGACGATGAGGATCCTGGGAACGGTGTGGGTCACGGTGGAAGAACTCCTAGATGATGGTGCGGCTTGGCCCGCGAGATGCGCGCGCCGATCTGATGCGCCGGACAGCAGCGGTGAAGCCGAGCGAGATCATTATAGCCGCGAGCGTGCCCGCCACGAGCGGCACCGTCCCGTAGAGCAGGGTGTCGCCGCTCGGGACGAACGGCGAAGCCTCCGCGGTGCGCTCCTCCGCATCGGGAAGCGGGGGCACCTCCACGGGGGTCGGCGTGACCTCGGGCGCAGGCGCGGCGGCGGCGCGGCGGTAGAGGCGGATCCACTCCTCCAGCGTCAGCCCGAGCGGGCTCTCGTCGACGCTCGCCACCTGCGCGGTGACCGCGGCGGAGGCGTTCACGAGACCGTAGCCGTAGAGAGGGTCGGGCAGGGCGGAGATCCCGGGCACGGGGCTGGCGGTCTTGATCAACCGGTTGATCACGTTGTCGGCGTCGAGCTCGGGGTGCGCCGAGCGGATGAGGGCGGCGATCCCGGCGACGAGCGGGGCCGCCCCGCTCGTGCCGTCCCACCAGACGAGCTGACCGTTCGGCGAAACGCCGAGGAGGCGCTCACTGGGAGCCGAGACCCCGATGGTGATGCCTTGCGTGGATGCTTCTTGACTCGCAACGCCCGACGGATCGACACCGCCGACGGTCAGCACTCCGGGGATCGTGGCGGGTGCGCCGACGCGGTTGGTTCCGCTGCCGCGGTTCCCCGCCGCGACGATCACGACGACGTCGTTGTCGAACGCGTACTGGAACGCTTCGTCCCAGGTCTCGTCCCAGTCGAGGGTGTTCGTGGTGAAGGAGAGGTTGATCACGTTGGCACCGTTGTCGACCGACCAGTGGATGGCGTCGGCGATCTGCTGGATGAACGACACCGACGAGGTGCCGCCGAACCCGACGGAGACCGACAGCAGCTCGGCCTCGGGGGCGACGCCGATCATCCCCCGCCCGTCACCGGTCCCCCGCGCGCCCGCGAGCGATGCGACCCAGCTGCCGTGCGCGCGGTCGGTGCCGCCCACCGGGGTGCGTCCGTCGGGCGTACCCACACCCGACACGTCGGTTCCTCCGGCCACGGCGCCGGCGAACTCCACCGGCCCCGATGCGATACCCGTGTCGATGATGGCGATCCGCGAGCCGGCGCCGCGGGTGGTGTTCCACGCCTCGCGGATGCCGTACTGATCGAGCCAGTACTCCGCCGCTCTCACGCCGTCGGCGGGGTCGTCGACCACGGGAGGAGGCGGGGTCGCCGCCCCGACCAGCGTGCCCGCCACGACCACCGCGAGGACGGCCGCGGCGAACCGCCTCATGCCGCCGCTCCCGGACTGACGCAGACGCACTGCTCGGGCGACCACGTGGAGCGTTCGAGTGCGCGGTCGCCGACGGGATTCACCCCCGGGCCGGCGGCGAGCGCGTGGCCCGCCAGGGCGTGGAGGCACTTGACCCGCGTCGGCATGCCACCGGCCGACACACCGGCGATCTCCTCGGGCTCGCCGTACCGGGCGCGGTCGCGCAGATAGGCCTCGTGGGCGCGGAGGTACGCGTCGCGCTCGAGGTCGTCCTCGGCGAGCTCGTCGGTGAACTCGCGCATCACGTGGTCGGCCTCGAGCGTCGACATCGCTGCCGTGGCGGCCGGATGGGTGAGGTAGTAGAACGTCGGGAACGGTGATCCGTCGTCCAGACGCGGAAGGGTCGCGACGACGGTCGGGTTGCCGCAGACGCAACGGGCGGCGATGCCGACCACGCCGCGCGCGGGGCGCCCGAGCTGCTCGCGGAGCACGGCGAGCTCTGCGTCGGTGACCGGCGGGTAGGGCGGCGTACTCATCGCCCCCAGGGTACCGTGCGGCGCGCCCCCCACGCGGATCGGCGGCGGTCGCCGATGTCAGGGGGCGGGAACCGCGGTCTGCGCGAGGCCCGCCGTCGTGACCGATCGCACGAGCTGTGCCATCCAGTCGGTGCGTGTCTGCTCGACATCCTCGCTCACCGGCGCTTCGTCCTGCGGGAGGGCCGACGGGGGCAGGTCGTCATCGACGAGATACACGACCTCGCCGGGCTTGACGTAGTAGAGGCGCTCACGGGCCTGCGTCGTGATGTAGGCGGGATCCGTCCATCGCTCACGCTGCGCTTCGAGGTCGTCGACCTCGGACCGGCTCAGCGAGACAGCATCCTGGAGTCCCGCGATCTGCTGGCGCTGGTCGACGTAGGTGCCGACCGTCGGCACGAGGGTGAACACGGCGAGCACCACCAGTCCGAGCATGATCACCATGAACCCGGAGAAGCGGATGCCGCCGAGCCACGCGCGCACGTCGACGCGAGGGTCGCCCTGGCCGGACGTGCGAGAGGGAGGAACCCGATCGCTCATGGTTCCTCCCTCTCGTCGTGCGTCGTACTGCGTGTCAGCCCTTGAAGCGCGGGAAGGCGCCGCGGCCGGCGAAGACGCCGGCGTCGCCCAGCTCCTCCTCGATGCGCAGAAGCTGATTGTATTTCGCGACGCGCTCGCTACGGGCGGGCGCGCCGGTCTTGATCTGACCCGCGTTCACCGCGACAGCGAGGTCGGCGATGGTGGTGTCCTCGGTCTCACCCGAGCGGTGCGAGAGCATCGAGCGGTAGCCGTTCTGCGTCGCCAGCGAGATCGCGTCGAGCGTCTCGGAGAGCGTGCCGATCTGGTTGACCTTGACCAGGAGCGCGTTCGCGACGCCCAGGTCGATGCCGCGCTGCAGGCGCTCGGGGTTCGTGACGAACAGGTCGTCTCCGACGAGCTGCACCTGGGTGCCGAGCTTGTCGGTGAGCAGCTTCCACGCGTCCCAGTCATCCTCGGCCAGCGCGTCTTCGATCGTGACGATCGGGTAGTTCGCGGCGAGATCGGCGAAGTAGTCGGTCAGCTGCTCGGCCGACCACGACTTGCCCTCGACCGTGTAGACGCCGTCGGCGAAGAACTCGGTCGCGGCCACGTCGAGGCCCACGGCGATGTCGGTGCCCGGCGTGAAGCCGGCCTTCTCGATCGCGCCCATGAGGAAGTCGAGCCCCTCGCGGTTGCTGGGCAGGTCGGGGGCGAAGCCGCCCTCGTCGCCGAGGCCGGTGGCGAAGCCGGCGGCCTTGAGCTGCCCCTTGAGCACGTGATAGACCTCGGTGCCCCAGCGCAGCGACTCGGAGAACGACTCCGCGCCGATCGGAGCGAGGAAGTACTCCTGGAAGTCGATGCCGTTGTCGGCGTGCGAACCGCCGTTGATGACGTTGAACAACGGCACGGGGAGGACGTGCGCGTTGGGTCCGCCCAGGTAGCGGAACAGCGGGAGGTCGGCGCTGTCGGCGGCGGCCTTGGCCACGGCGAGGCTGACGCCGAGGATGGCGTTCGCGCCGCAGCGCGACTTGTTCTCGGTGCCGTCGGTCTCGATGAGGATCTCGTCGACGATGCGCTGCTCGCTGGCCTCGACGCCCTCGAGGGCGGGGCCGAGCTCGTCGACGACCGCGGCGACGGCCTTGAGAACGCCCTTGCCGCCGTAGCGGCTCTTGTCTCCGTCGCGGAGTTCGTACGCCTCGAAGGCGCCGGTGGATGCGCCGGACGGAACGGCCGCGCGCTGGACGATGCCGTCGTCGAGCAACACCTCCACCTCGACGGTCGGGTTTCCGCGCGAATCCAGAATCTCGCGCGCGTTGACAGCCTCGATAAGTGCCACGGAGGACTCCCTGTGTGATCTCGGGGTGTGAGGTGGTGCGGAGCGTCGTCGGTCCTCGTCGAGTCTAGTGATGCGAACGGCTCTCCACGGGGCGGGTCACGATGCGGCGTCCGTCACGAGCGCGATGGCCACGCCGTCCCAGCCCTTGCGGTCGAGGGTCTGCAGCGCGGTGGCGTCGAACCGCGGATCGCCCCCGAGCATCGCCAGCCCCGCGCGGGTGCCGACGATCCGCGGGTCGGTGGTGTCGGCGTCGGCGACGTCTCCGCTGCGACCGATGTTGTCGACGACCACGACGGTTCCGGGACGCCCGAGCCTGGCCGCCCAGTCGAGGTAGATCGTGTTCGACTCCTTGTCGGCGTCGATGAAGACGAGATCGAACGGTGCGTCGCCGGCGAGGGTGGGGAGCACGTCGGCCGCCCGCCCCTCGATCACCTCGACCCGACCGCTCTCCCCCGCCCGCTCGAGGTTCGCGCGGGCGACGGCGGCGTTCGCCGGCTCGGCCTCGATCGTGACGACGCGGCCGTCGGCGGGCAGGCCTCGCGCCAGCCAGATCGTCGAGTACGCACCGAGCGTGCCGATCTCGAGCACCCGGCGCGCACCGCTCATCCGGACGAGCAGATGGAGCAGCTTGCCGTTGACCGGTGCCACTTCGATCGAGGGCAGCCCCGCAGCATCCTGGTCGGCGACCGCCGCCTCGAGAGCGGGGTCGTGGCCGACGAGGGTCTCGGACAGATAGGCGTCGACGGCGCGGTACGCGTCGGGGGTGAGCTCGCTCATGCCGTCAGCCTCGCGTCACGTCGCGCGCCCGGTCAAGGCGCTCCCCCGCGAGACCGCCCGCTCGCGGCCCGACGAGGGCGGGCGGATGCTGCGGGGTCAGGCGTGGCGCGTCAGCGCGTGCAGCGCGACGGGGAGGAGCGCCTCTGCCGTGCGCCGGTAGCCCAGGGCGCTGGGGTGGAAGCGGTCGAGGCTGAACATCTCGTCGGGCTCGGACAGGAACATGGGCCCGACCGTCCGGCGGAGGGAGAACACCTCGGCACCCGCGGCGGTCGCGGCCTCCGCCTGCTCGTTCGCCAGCTGCCGCGAGAGCCGGGAGGCCAGGCTCCGCAACGGCTGGGGCACGGCGCGCAACGACCGGAGGTCGGGGCAGGTCGCGACGACCACCGCCGAGCCGCGTTCGCGCAACCGACCGATCGCCTCGATGAGGTGCCCGGTCGCCACCGAGACCGGCACGCGATGGGTGACGTCGTTGCCGCCGACGACGATGACAGCCAGATCGGCGACGTAGTCGGGGGGCAGCGCGTCGAGCTGCCCCGCCAAGGCGGACGACTCGGAGCCGACCACCGCCGCCGTCCTCAGCCGCACGGGCCGATGCGTGCGGCGGGCGACGTCCTTCGCGAGGCGCGCACCGAGGGTGTCTTTGCGCCGCTCGGCTCCGAGACCGGCGGCGATCGAGTCGCCGAGCAGAAGGAGCTCGAGGGGTGCCCCCTCGAGCGAGCGGCGCCACACACGGTCGGAGTCGGGCGCGAGCTCGCCCAGAGGCTTGCCGATCCGCCGGCGCGCGACGGCGGCCTGCCGGCGCAGGACCTCGCGGACCACGACCGCCGTCACCCCCACCCCGGCGACGGACGACGTCACGGTGACGGCCAGGCGAGTGGAACGACCCATGCGTCGATTCGACACCCGGCGGATGAACGGCGTCTGACGTCCGCGTATCCGGCGGCTACCGCCCGCCGGACGCGCCCTGCTCGATCGCGGGGTGCCCGTCGCCCACCGGGATACCGGTGTCTCGCACCAGATAGATCCACGGGAAGGCCCGGCACCCGATCTGCCACCCGGCCTCGGTCTCGGACGCGACCGACGCGCGCCAGAGGATGCGGCGGTGCTCCCACTGCGTGTCGGTGCGCACCACGCGGTGCGAGAGCATGCCGGCCTCGACGGTGTGCCACCCCGCTCGTCCGGCGAGCTCGAGCTCGGCCATCTCGTCGAAGGCCGTCACGGGGCTGATCCACCGCTCGTCCTCGTCGACGGCGGACGGCTTCTCGAGCGCTCCGAACCGCTGCTGGGCCGCCTGCCGGGACATGCCGAGCTCGCTGCCGATGAGAGCCCAGCTCGCCCCTCCCGCCCGCGCGGCCGCGACGGATCGCTGCAGCAGCGCGCGGATCTCGCCCTCGGCGCGCGCGCTCGCGGCGATGAGGGCGAGGTGATCGTTCACGCCCAATTCCTCGCGGGCGTCGATGTCGGCGGCGGCGACGACGGCACGCGCCACGACCTCCGAGAGGTCGGTCACTCGCCCTCGCCCGAGCTGGGGATCCAGACGGCGGCCGACCGCACGCGCCGCAGCCCGTTCGCATAACCCCACAGGTACGCGCCGACCACGGCGAGAGCCACGCCGGCACCCAGTCCGGCGCCGCCCCAGAACCCGCTCCAGTCCAGCACGGTGCCGGCCAGCAGGAGCAGCGCTCCGACGACGACCAGCGATGCGGAGAAAGCGGTCAGGAAAGCATTGCGGCTTCGAACGGTCGAGGAGGTCATGATGTCAATCTAACGTTGACACCGGGGAGCGTCAACTTTTTGTTGACATCACGCGAGCGGCTTCACCTCGAGGTCGGACGGGTCGGCCCCTGCGGCGACGAAGGCGAAAGCGGTGTAGCCATCGGCGGCGGCGCGTTCGAGGAGCGGCTTGAGGTTCTTCGGGCGCTGCTCGAGGCGGACGCGTGCACCCTCCGCGACGAGAGACGCCTTCACCGCGACCAGCTCGGCGACCGTGACGTCGCGGTCGTGCACGAGCACGATCGCGCGCCCCGCAGCATCCGCGTCGCCCTCGAGCAGATCGACGATGCGCTCGAAGCCGATCGAGAAGCCGACGGCCGGCACGTCCTGACCGAGGAACCTCCCGATCATGCCGTCGTAGCGACCGCCGCCCCCGAGCGAGTAGCCGACGCTCGGGTGGGCGAGCTCGAAGATCGTGCCGGTGTAGTAGCCCATGCCGCGCACGAGGAACGGATCGAACACGACCGGGATGCGGGACTCCCCCGGCCGCGCGGCGGCGACGGCGTCGCCGATCCCCGTCAGGTGCGCGACGATCTCGTCGGGGACACCGTCGGGGAGCGCCCCGCGGATCTGCTGCTCGCCGAACGGCGCGTCGGCATCCGAGGTACGGCGGAGGAACTCGCCGAACGCCTCGACCGCCGCGGCGGCGGCACCGCGCTCGGCGAGCTCGCGCACGACGCCGTCGGGCCCGATCTTGTCGAGCTTGTCGATCGTGATGAGTACGCGGGGGCGTTCGTCTTCGACGAAGCCGAAGCTCGACAGCATCCATTCGAGCACCCGGCGGTCGTTCACCCGCACGACGCCTCCCTCGAGCCCGAGCGCATCGAGGGTGTCGAGCGTGGCGGCGATGAGTTCGGCCTCGGCGCGCGCGGTCGCGTCTCCGATGATGTCGATGTCGCACTGCACGAACTGGCGGTAGCGCCCCTTCTGCGGCCGCTCGGCGCGCCAGACGGGGGCGATCTGGATCGCGCGGAACACGCCGGGCAGTTCGCCGCGGTGACTGGCGTAGAAGCGCGCGAGCGGCACGGTGAGGTCGTAGCGGAGTCCGAGGTCGGTGAGGGCCGCGGGGTCGTCGGCGGCGGCACGGATGGCGTCGGCGTCGAGTCCGCGGGCCAGGACGTTGAAGGCGAGCTTCTCGTTGTCGCCGCCGATGCCCGCGTGCAGGCGCGAGTACTCCTCCATGACGGGAGTCTCGATCTCGTCGAAGCCGTGCGCGCGGTAGCGGTCACGGATGACGGCGAGCACGCGCTCGCGACGGGCCTTCTCGGCGGGGAGGAAGTCGCGCATGCCGCGCGGCGGGTTCACGGTTGCCACCGCGCCATTCTTCCAGGTCGCCGCGGGGCGTCCCGCCGCGCCCGATCGCTGAGAGTCCACAACACCCGGAGGCAGCGCGAAGCGCGTCCGGGTGTTGTGGACTCTCAGCGCGTTACGCGGGCCCCTCGGCCGCGCGGACGTCGGCCTGCAGCATCCGCAGACGCTCGCGGAGCGCGCGCTCGGCGTCCCAGCCGTTGCCGCGCGCGTCGGCGACGAGGGCGAGCAGCGCGTCGCCGAGCTCGGCCTCCGTCCGCGCCGGCGCCGCGGTCGGCGCCGCCTCGACGCCGACCTGGGCGGCGCGGCCGAGCATCTTCTGCGCGAGTGCGAGCGACGGCATGTGCTCGGACACGCCGTCGAGCACGCTCGTGCGCGTGCGCTTCTCCGCAGCCTTCGCCGCGTTCCAGTGCACGAGCACCTCCTCGGGCGTCGTCGCGACCTCGCCGGCGAACACGTGCGGGTGACGGCGCACCATCTTCTCGGTCAGCACCCGTGCGACGTCGTCGATGTCGAACGGGTCGGTCTCGTCGCGGGAGGCGATCTCGGCGTGGAAGAGCACCTGCCACAGCAGGTCTCCCAGCTCTTCGCGCAGGTCGTCGCGACTGCCCGCCTCGACCGCGTCGATCACCTCGGCGCTCTCCTCGACCAGGTAGGGCACGAGCGCGCGGTGATCGATCTGCTGCGACCAGACGCAGCGGTCGCGCACGGCGCGCATGGTCTCAGCGGCTTCGCGGAGCGGATCGACGGTGCTCATGAGGACTCCCGGGGAGAAGGATGCTGCGGGCGTGCGCGCCACGAGACGAGTATCGCGGTCATCACGACCGCACCGGACCCACCCGTCGAGACGGGCCGTGTCACTTCACCGTCATCCGGCGGCGCTAGCGTGGAGGGATGCGCGAATTGACCCACACGGAGGCCATCGACCTGGTCGGCCGCTTCGAAGCCGCCGAGGAGCTGCCCGAGCAGATGCGTTCCGACGTGCGACTGCTCGGATCGCTGCTCGGGCGCGTTCTGCGCGAGAGCGGCTCCCCCGGTCTGTACGAAGACGTCGAACGCCTCCGCACGGCGACGATCCACGCCTACACCGACGAGACCCCCGAGGCGTTCGCGCGTGCGGCGGCCATCGCCGACGGCTTCACCGTCGAGCGCGCCGACGAGGTCGCCCGCGCCTTCACGGCCTACTTCCACCTCGTGAACCTCGCGGAGGAGCACCAGCGCGTGCGCGCGCTCCGCGAGCGCGACGGACGCCCGGGGCGCTCCGCCACCGATTCCATCGCCGGCGCGTACGCGCAGCTGTCGTCCGAGGTCGGCGAGGAGGCGGCGCTGACCCGCCTGCAATCACTGCGGTTCCACCCGGTCTTCACCGCGCACCCGACCGAAGCCCGCCGCCGCGCGGTGTCGAGCAGCATCCGCCGTCTCGCGGAGTTCATCGACGAGCGCGACGCGGCGATCCGCGACGGCGCCGACTCGGCCCGCATCGAACCGAAGATGATCGAAGAGATCGACACCCTGTGGCGCACCGCGCCGCTGCGCGCCGAGAAGCCGTCGCCCACCGACGAGGTGCGCGCCGTCATGGCGATCTTCGACGAGACCCTCTACACGGCCGTGCCCGATGTCTACCGGCGCATCGATGAGGCGATCCAGGGGGCGGATGCGGGATCCCGCCCGCCGATCGTGCGCCCCTTCGTGCGCGTGGGATCGTGGGTCGGCGGCGACCGCGATGGCAACCCGTTCGTTACCGCGAAGGTCACGCGTAAGGCGGCGGGGATCGCCAGCGAGCACGTGCTGCTCGGTCTCGAGCGCACGGCGCAGCGCATCGGCCGCGGTCTGACGCTCGACGCGACCACGACCCCGCCGAGCGACGCGCTGCTGGCACTGTGGCGGCGTCTGCGCGCCGCCGACGAAGACGCCGCCACCGAGATCGCCAAGCGTTCGCCCAATGAGCCGCACCGCCGCATCCTGCTCGTCGTCGCCCGCAAGATCGCCGCGACGCGCACCCGTGACGCCGACCTGGCCTATCGCGACCCCGAGCACCTCCTCGCCGACCTCCGCACCGTGCAGGAGTCGCTCGTGGCAGCCGGCGCACCGCGCCAGGCATACGGCCAGTTGCAGCACATGATCTGGCAGGTGGAGACCTACGGCTTCCACCTCGCCGAGCTCGAGGTGCGTCAGCACTCCGCCGTGCACCGCGCCGTGCTCGCCGAGCTCGAGGCGGGCGGCGCGCGCAGCGAGCAGACCGAGGAGGTGCTCGAGGTCTTCCGCGCGATCGCGTTCGTGCAGGAGCGCTTCGGCCCGCGAGCCGCGGGGCGCTACATCGTGTCGTTCACGCAGTCGGCCGAAGACCTCGCGAACGTGCACGCGCTGGCCCGTCACGCGATGGGCGAGGGCGCCACCCTCCCCGTCCTCGACGTCATCCCGCTGTTCGAGACCTTCGCCGATCTGCAGGCCGCGCCGGCCATCCTCGCCGAGGTCGTGCATCACCCCGAGTTCGTGGCGCGACTGGACGCGACCGACCGCCGCCTGGAGGTCATGCTCGGCTACTCCGACTCGTCGAAGGACGTCGGCCCGGTCGCCGCGAACCTCGCGCTGTACGAGGCGCAGGCGAAGATCGCCGCCTGGGCCGATGAGAGCCGCATCGAGCTGACGCTGTTCCACGGTCGCGGCGGAGCGCTCGGCCGCGGCGGCGGGCCCGCGAACTCGGCGATCCTCGCCCAGCCGCCGCACTCCGTCGACGGGCGCTTCAAGCTCACCGAGCAGGGCGAGGTCATCTTCGCCCGCTACGGCGACCCCGCTATCGCGATGCGACACATCGATCAGGTGGCCGCCGCCGTGCTCATGGCCTCCGCACCCTCGAACGAGGACCGCAACCGCGACGCCGCCGAGCGCTACGCCGATGTCGCCGCCGCGATGGACGAGGCGTCGCGCGCCCGCTTCTTCGAACTGGTCAAGGCCCCCGGCTTCGCCCCGTGGTTCGCGACCGTCACGCCGATGGAGGAGCTCGGCAACCTCGCTCTCGGCTCCCGCCCCGCGCGCCGAGGCCTGTCGGTCGAGTCGCTCGAAGACCTGCGGGCGATCCCGTGGGTGTTCGCGTGGACGCAGGCCCGCATCAACCTCGCCGGCTGGTTCGGACTCGGCACCGCCCTCGAGGCCGTCGGCGACGAGCACCGACTTCGTCAGGCGTACGCCGACTGGCCGCTGTTCCGCACCCTGGTCGACAACGTGGCTATGAGCCTCGCGAAGGCCGACGCGCGGATCGCCCGCCGGTACCTCGACCTCGGCGACCGCGACGACCTCGCCGACCTCGTCATGGGCGAGATGCTGCTGACGCGTTCGTGGGTGATCCGCGTCACCGCCGGCTCGGAGCTGCTCGACAACAAGCCGGTGCTCCAGCGCGCGGTGAAGATGCGCAGCCCCTACGTCGACGCCCTCTCACTCCTGCAGCTGCGGGCGCTGCGCTCGCTCCGCTCCGGCGACGAGGCGACGCCCAGCGATCCCGAGCAGGAGCGCCTGCTGCTGCTGTCGGTCAGCGGCGTGGCGGCCGGACTCCAGAACACCGGCTGAGCGCGCAGCATCCGCTCGAGGGTGCCCGTTTCCGCCGATCGTGCCCGATTATCCGCGCACTCTTGGCGGAAACGGGCACTTTCGGCGTGACCGGGGCTCAGGCGGAGGCCGGTTGCGGCTCTGCGGGTGCGGCGACGGGCTCGGGGAAGAGCGCGTCGAGCAGCTGGGCGACCCAGGCGATGAGCGCGGCGTCGTGCGTGTCAGTCGGCAGCGGCACGACCATCGCGTCGCCGCCGGAGACGAGCTTCGCCTTCGGGTAGAGGCGCTGCAGGCGCACACGCATCGAGTCGGGTAGCCGGGCGGGGGCCACGCGCAGGTTCGGCCCCATCGCGACGACGTCTTCGAGCCCGGCGCGTGCTGCACGGCGGCGCAGACGCGCGACCGCGATCAGTCCGTCGACCTCGGCCGGGGGCTCGCCGTAGCGGTCGCGCATCTCATCGATGACGAGGTCGATCGCGTCGTCCTTCGCGGTGGCGGATGCTGCGGCCGAGAGCTTCTGGTAGGCCTCGAGCCGCAGGCGCTCGCTGTCGATGTACGACTCGGGGAGGCGCGCGTCGACGGGGAGCTCGAGCCGCAGCTCGGCCGGCCCCTCGGTGTCGTCACCGCGGAAGGTCGCGACGGCCTCGCCGACCATGCGCAGGTACAGGTCGAACCCGACACCCGCGATGTGTCCTGCCTGCTCGCCACCGAGAAGGTTTCCGGCACCGCGGAGCTCGAGGTCCTTGAGGGCCACCTGCATGCCGCTGCCGAGGTCGTTGTTGACCGCGATCGTCTCGAGACGGTCGGCGGCGGTCTCGGACAGCGGCTTCTGGTCGTCGTAGAGGAAGTAGGCGTAGGCGCGCTCGCGGGCGCGCCCGACGCGGCCGCGCAGCTGGTGCAGCTGCGACAGTCCGTACTTGTCGGCGCGGTCGATGATGATCGTGTTCGCGTTGGCGATGTCGAGACCGGTCTCGATGATCGTCGTGGAGACGAGCACGTCGGCCCGGCGCTCCCAGAAGTCGTCGACGACCTGCTCGAGGGCGTGCTCGCCCATCTGGCCGTGGGCGACGGCGATCCGCGCCTCGGGAACGAGCTCGGCCAGCTCCGCCGCGACCTTGTTGATCGACTGCACCCGGTTGTGGACGTAGAACACCTGCCCCTCGCGGAGGAGCTCACGGCGGATGGCGGCGGCGATCTGCTTCGGGTTGCGGGCGCCGACGTACGACAGGATCGGATGCCGGTCTTCGGGCGGGGTCTGCAGCGTCGACATCTCGCGGATGCCGGTGACCGCCATCTCGAGCGTGCGAGGGATCGGCGTCGCGCTCATGGCGAGGATGTCGACGTTCGTCTTCATCTTCTTCAGCGCGTCCTTGTGCTCGACGCCGAAGCGCTGCTCCTCGTCGATGATCATCAGCCCGAGGTCTTTGAACTGCACCTTCTCGGTGAGGATGCGGTGCGTGCCGATGACCATGTCGATCGTGCCGTCGGTGATGCCCGCGAGCACCTCGCGGGCCTCTTTGTCGGTCTGGAAGCGCGAGAGCGCGCGCACCTTCACCGGGAACCCGGCGAACCGCTCGGTGAAGGTCTCGGTGTGCTGCTTGACCAGCAGGGTCGTCGGCACGAGCATCGCGACCTGCTTGCCGTCCTGGATCGCCTTGAAGGCCGCGCGGACGGCGACCTCGGTCTTGCCGAAGCCCACGTCGCCCGAGAGCAGGCGGTCCATCGGGATCGGCTTCTCCATGTCGGCCTTGATCTCGTCGATCGTCTGCAGCTGATCGGGGGTCTCGGCGAACGGGAACGCCTCTTCGAGCTCGCGCTGCCACGGGGTGTCGGGTCCGAAGGCGTGGCCTTTCGCGGCCATGCGCGCCGAATAGAGCTTCACCAGCTCCACGGCGATGTCGCGCACCGCCTTGCGCGCGCGTCCCTTCGCCTGGGCCCAATCGCTGCCGCCCATCTTCGACAGGGTGGGCGCCTCTCCCCCGACGTAGCGGGAGAGGAGGTCGAGCTGGTCGGTGGGCACGTAGAGCTTGTCGCCCGGGTAGCCGCGCTTGGACGGTGCGTACTCGAGCACGAGGTAGTCGCGGATGCTCTTGACCGCATTCCGACCGCCGCTGGAGACCTCGCGCTGCTGCAGCTCGACGAACTTGCCGATGCCGTGCGTGGAGTGCACCACGAAGTCGCCGGTCTTCAGCTGCAGCGGGTCGACGACGTTGCGTCGCTTGGAGGCGAGCTTCTTGACCGTGCGCGAGTCGTTGGCCACGGCGCGGCCGTAGAACTCCGCCTCGGTGAGCACCGCGAACCGCGACCCCGGCATCTCGAAACCGCGCTCGAGCTCGGCGCAGACGAGGAGCGCCACCCCCGGGGCGGGCTCCTGGATGAGGGCCTCGTCACGTCGGGCGGCGATGCCGCGCTCGGCCAGCACGTCCCGGGCGCGGTCGACGAGACCGGGCCCGGAGGCCACGACGACCACACGCCAGCCATCTGTCAGGAGCTGCCCGACGTGCTCGGTCGCGCCGTCGATGTTGCCCTGGAAGGAGGGCACGGCCTGGCCGCGCACGCGCACCGAGCCGTCGGCGGCGAGACCGTCGTACTCCGTGCCCTCGAAGTCGGTCGTCGCGTCGGAGGCCCCCGAGTCGAACGACGACAGGGACCACCAGACGCCCTCGCGCTCGCGAGCCGCATCGCGCAGGGTGCCGAGGGAAAGGAAGTCGCCCGCCCCCAGGCTGATCGGCGTCTCCGCACCGGCGGTCGCGGCCGACCACGCGGCATCGAGGAACTCGCGGTTCGTGTCGGCGAGGGTGGTGGCGCGCGCGAACGAGCGCTCGGGGTCGACCAGGGCGACGGCCGCACCCATCGGCAGGTACTCGACGAGGGGCACGACGCGGTCGAGCAGCGCGGGCGTGAGCGACTCCATCCCCTCCACGGGGATGCCTTCGGCCATCTTCTCCAGGATCGACCGGAGGGCGGGCAGCTCGTCGCGCAGCTCGGCGGCCCGCGCCCGCACCTCGGCGGTCAGCAGCAGCTCGCGGCTCGGAACGAGCGAGACCGAGGTGACCTCCCCGGGGAGCGACCGCTGGTCGGCCACCGAGAACGCGCGGATCTGGTCGACCTCGTCGCCGAAGAACTCGACCCGCAGCGGGTGGTCGGCGATGGGCGGGAAGACGTCGAGGATGCCGCCGCGCACGGCGAACTCGCCGCGGCGCGACACCATGTCGACGCGGAGGTAGGCGCGCTCGACGAGCTGGCGCGTGACCGACTCGAGGTCGTAGTCGCGCCCGCCCACGGTGAGATCGATCGGCGCGACGTCGGCGAGTCCGGACGCGAGCGGCTGCAGGGCGCTGCGAATGGATGCGGTGACGATGAGGGGGGTCTCGCCGTCCCACGAGGCGATGCGTCGCAGCGCATCGAGGCGTCGGCCGACGGTCTCGGGGCTCGGGCTCAACCGCTCATGGGGCAGCGTCTCCCACGCGGGGAAGTGCAGCACCTGCGCGCCCGGGACGAGGGCCTCCAGGGCGGGGCCCAGCGAGTCGGCACGGCGGCCGGTGGGAGCGACGACGAGCAGTGCCGCGGGCTTCCCGGCCGAGCGTCGCCGCTCGAGGAGCCCGGCGAGGGCCGGGGCCTGCAGCCCCTCCACCAGCGAGAGGTCGGCGTCGACCACCGCGGCGGCCATCGCCTCCCGGAACGATTCATCCTGCTCAAGGGCGCGCACGATCCCGGGAACTGTCACCGGAGAAGCATACGCGCCCCCACCCCCATCGGGCTTCGTCGTCGTGCCCGGCCGGGCCTGCCGGGGCGGATTGTTGCATGAGACCGAGTGTGACGCGAGGGATGCGGAGGTTCTGGCCCGTCGTCGCGACGAACTCTAGACTGTGGGGTTCACAGCCGATTCTCGGCTGTATCTCGCTCGCCGACAGCCAGGAGTAGCCATGAGCAACGTCCCGCCCGCCCCCGAGCCGCAGGGTTCGCAGCCCGCGTACCAGCCCCCGACACCGGGCGATTCCGCGCCGCCGCCCGCTCCCCAGTACTCCGCTCCCGGTTCCTACCCGGCAGCGCCTTCCAACTATCCGGCGGCGCCGTCCGACTACCCGACGGAGAAGCCGAAGGGGTCGAACAAGCTCGGCCTCATCGCGTTCGTCGTCGCCCTCGCCGCCGTGGTCATCGGATCGATCGTGGCGTACCTCGGCGGGCAGAGCCTGGGCACCCTGATCGAGTACACGGGCACCTCGGGCACCGTCGATGCGAACGATCTGCCTCCCGCCGCCCAGCAGATCGCCGCCTCCGGTGGCCTGCTGACCTTCGCCGGGTTCGCCGTGTTCGGTGTGCTCGCGCTCTGGGGCTTCGTCCAGGGCATCGTCGCCGTCGTGAAGAAGCGCGGCCGCGGCTGGGGCATCGCCGCGATCATCGTCGCCGTCCTCGGCGGCGTGATCGTCTCCATCATCTGGGGCGTCGGCTTCGCCGCGGGCGCCGCCCCCTACATCAGCGCCTGACACCCACGCGCCGAGAAGGCCCCGTCTCCTCCCGGAGGCGGGGCCTTCGTCATGAGCGGGTGCGAGGCGCCGGGCTCAGGCGCGCGGGGCGTGGAAGCGCTGCTGAGCCGCGACGAGCCCCTCGGCGACCAGCTGCTCCACCGCGTCGGCGGCATCGCCCACGAGGATCGGCAGGGTCTTGCGCTCGGTCGCACCGAACGGATCGAGCACCCAATCCGCCGCATCCTGCCGCCCCGGCGGTCGGCCGATGCCCACGCGCACGCGCGGGAACTCGGGGGTGTCGAGCGCCTTCGCGACGTCGCGGACGCCGTTGTGCCCGCCGTGACCTCCGCCGGTCTTCAGCTTGATCGTGTCGAACGGGATGTCGAGCTCGTCGTGCACGATGACGACGCGCCCCGGCTCGACGCCGTAGAACTTCGCCAGCGACGAGACGGGCCCGCCGGAGACGTTCATGAAGCTGTCGGGCTTGGCGAGCACGAGCTTCGCTCCACCGGGACGCAACCATGTCTCCACGACCCGCGCGTGCGACTTATGCGCGCGGAACGTCTCGCGGCGCCGGGCCGCGAGCTCATCGACGACGAGCTGCCCGATGTTGTGCCGGGTCGTCTCGTACCGGGGCCCGGGGTTGCCGAGTCCGACCACCAGCCACGTCTCTGCCATGCCCTCATCCTCCACCGAACCGATACCCGGAAACGAAACGAGGGGGCGCACCGGGCGCCCCCTCGTCTCTCCCATCCGCCTGGGCCGCTCGACGGAGTCGGCGACCGTGGCGGGCGAGGATCGCTCTTACTCGGATGCTTCTTCGTCGGCCGACTCGAGGGCCTGTGCAGCCGAGACGGCGGCGTCGATCTCGGCGATCTCGTCCTCGGCGGCGAGGGTCGCGGCCGGGACGGAGACGGCGATGATGAGCGCCTCGGGGTCGCCGGCGAGGACGGCGCCGCGGGGAAGCTGCAGGTCGGCCGCGGTGATGTGCGTGCCGTCCTCGAGGCCCTCGACGCTGACCTCGAGGTTCTGCGGGATGTGGGTGGCCTCGACCTCGAGCGACACGGTGTTGCCCTCGAGGTTGGCGATGGTTCCGGGGGCGGGCTCGCCGACGACGTTGATCGGCACGTCGACCGAGACCTTCTCGCCCTTCTTCACCACGAGCAGGTCGATGTGCTCGATGATCTGACGCACGGGGTCCTTCTGCACGTCCTTGACCAGGGCGAGCTCGGGCGTGCCGGCGATGTCGAGCTCGAGCAGCGCGTTGGCGCGGCGGATGAGCAGCGAGACCTGGTGGCCGGGCAGCGAGACGTGCTTCGGGTCGGTGCCGTGACCGTAGATGACGGCGGGGATCTTGCCCTCGGCGCGCAGGCGACGGGCGAAGCCCTTGCCGAAGTTCTCGCGCAGCTCGGCGCTGACCTTGTTGTCTTCCGACATGGTTGTTCTCCTCGAGGGCGTGCGGCCCGTAGTTCACGGGTACTGCCCAGTGCTTGTGGTCTGGGGTGGATTCGACTCGAACGCGAGCGCGTGAGGAAAGCCGTGAGCCTGCTTCACTGCGTCGATCACGGATGCTGCGATCACCCTCACGGGCGACGTGGGCATCCCTCGCCGAAGTTCAAGGACAGAGTCTACCAGCGGCGACGGTACGATGAAGACGCACCCGATCCCCTCCGGAGGACCCCTTGGACCTGGACGCTCACTTCTTCTCCCACGTCATGCTGTGGATCGTCGGCGGCATCGCCGCGGTCGGCGGAGTGGGCCTCATCGCGGCGCTGTTCTCGATGGGACGACAGGGCTACCGCAAGCCCTGACCGATCACGGGAGCTCGCGCAGTTCGACCGGCAGCGACGGCGCGAGCCGCCGCAGGCTCGCGAACGTGGGCACGAGCTGGTCGTAGAGCGCACCGAACACCGGCTGCAGCTGTCGGTAGACGGATGCTGCGGTCGGATCGGGCCGCACGTGGTCATCGACCGGGATCAGGTCGGCGGCGACATCGATCGAATCGATCAGTCCGAGCGCCTCCATACCGAGGAGGGCGGCTCCGAAGCTCGACCCCTCCTGGCCCTCGGCGAAGTCGACGCGGATGTCGAGAGCCGCGGCGAGCACGTCGCGCCAGAGGTCGCTCTTCATCACTCCCCCGGTGGCGCGCATCTGCGTGATCTCGAGCCCGGCGGCCCGCATCGACTGCAGCACGAGCGCGAGCTGCAGGCAGACCCCTTCGAGCGCCGCCCGGATCAGGTGCTCGCGGGTGTGGGCTCGCGACAGCCCGATGTAGGCACCCTTCGGAAGCGCACTCCAGTGCGGGGCGCGTTCACTGAGCAGGTACGGCAGCATGATCAACCCGCCGGAACCGGGCTGGGCGCGGGCGGCGAGTTCGAGCAACTCTGCCTCCTCGCCCGATGCGATCTCGGGTGCGAGGAGCGTGCGCACCCAGTCGAGGGTCGCCCCGCCGTTGTTGATCGCCCCGCCGACCACCCATCGGTCCTCGGTGAGCGCGTAGCAGAACACCCCGCCCTGAGGATCGACCGCGGGCCTGTCCACTCCGACGCGGAGAGCTCCGCTCGTCCCGATCGAGCATGCGGCCACGCCCGGGCCGACCGCTCCGACGCCGAGGTTCGCGAGCGGGCCGTCACCGGCGCCGACGACCACCGCCGTGTCGATGGGAAGGCCCATCGCGGCGCTCGCCTCCTCGGTGATGCCCCGCAGCACGTGGCGGGTGGGAACCAGTTCGGGGAGCTGCTCGACCGAGATTCCGGCGATCGACAGGGCCTCGTCGTCCCAGGCGAGCGTGTGGATGTTCATGAGGCCGCTGGCGGAGGCGAGCGAGTGGTCGACGACGAGCGCGCCGCACATGCGCACGAGCAGCCAGTCCTTGATGCCCACCCAGAACGCGGCCTCCTCGTGGAGCTTCGGCTCGACCTCGCGGAACCACACCAGCTTGGGCAGGGGCGACATCGGGTGCAGCGGGGTACCCGTGCGCCGGTGCAGCGCGAGGCCGCCCGGTTGGGCCCGGAGGCGCTCGGCGTGGACGCCGGCGCGAGTGTCTCCCCAGGTGACGACGGGCGTCAGAGGTCGGTACGCCGCGTCGAGGGCGAGGAGGCTGTGCATCGCCGACGAGAACGAGATGCCTGCGATCCGACCGGCGCCCGTCACCGCCACGACGTCGCGCACGGCCGCGTAGGCGGCGGCGAGGATGGCCTCCGGGTCCTGCACCGCATACCCGGGGTGGGGGGTCTCGAGCGCGTACCCGTGCGAGGCGGTGGCCACCTGGGTGCCGTCGACCGCGAAGGCCACGGCCTTCGTGCTGGTCGTTCCGAGGTCGAGCCCGATGACCAGGTCCGCAGCATCCGTCATGGTCAGATCCTCCCAGGTCAGCGGCCGGCGGAGAGCTCGACGACGACCTTGCCGCTGGCCGTGGAGTCCTTGGCGATCTCGAATGCACGCACGGCGTCGTCGACGGGAAGCACGTGCGTGATGACGGCCTCGATCTGCGGATGCTGCGCCAGGAGACGCACAGCGTCGTCGATCTCGTCGTGGAACCGGAAGACGCCGAGGAGGGCCACCTCCTTCGAGATCAGGGGTGCGATGTTGAGCGGCCTCGGCTCGTTCGGCACCATCCCGACCTGCACCACGGTGCCGCGTCGACGCACAGCGGAGAGCGCGGCCGAGATCGCCGGGGCGGCGCCCGAGCACTCGAACACCACGTCGAAGGCCTCGTCGGGCAACGGCTGCTCGCCGATGCGCACGACGGCATCGGCTCCGAGGCCGGCGGCCCGGCGAAGCGGCTCGTCGAGCACGTCCGACACCGTCACGTGCTCGGCCCCGCTCGCGCGCGCCGCGGCGGCGGTGAGGAGCCCGATCGGTCCGGCGCCCGACACCAGCACCCGGGCACCGGTGATGTCGCCGACGCGCGTGATCGCGTGGAGCGCAACGGCGAGGGGCTCCGCGAGCACCGCTCGACGCACGGGGAGGTCGGCGGGGAGCACGCGCACCATGTCGGCCTCGACGACGAGCAGTTCGCTCATCGCGCCCTGCGTGTGCGGGCGGGTCGATGCGCTGCCGAGGTACGAGCCCCCCGGCCAGAGGTGGGGCTCGTCCTCGGTGCCCCGCGTGGGCGTGCCGAACCGCGCAGGGTGCACCGTCACCGGGGTTCCCGGCGCCAGCACCCCGCGGGGGTCGAGGTCGACGCGACCTGAGAGCTCGTGGCCGGGGACGAGCGGCTCCTCCACGACGAACGCGCCGTTGGCACCCTCGAAGTAGTAGTGCAGGTCGGATCCGCAGATTCCGACGAAATCGACCCGGATGCGCACCTGCCCCGGCGCCGGCTGGGGCTCGGGGGCGTCGACGACGTCGAGGTCGAGCTTGCCGCTGATGACGACCGATCTCATGGTCGTTCCTTTCATGACGGGGACGGTGGGTCAGACGACGGAGGTCATGCCGCCGTCGACGAAGATGTTCTGCCCGCTGACGAAATCGCTCGCCGACGACGCGAGATACAGGAGCGTGCCCGCCAGCTCTTCGGGGCGCCCCCAGCGCTGCGCCGGGGTGCGCTGCTCGACCCACGCCGAGAACTCCGCGTCGGCGACGAGCGCGGAGTTCATCTCCGTCGCGAAGTACCCCGGCGAGAGCGTGTTGACCTGGATGTTGTGCCGCGCGAGGTCGGCCGCCATTCCCCGGCTGAGTTGCGCGACCCCGCCCTTGCTCGCCGAGTAGGGGGCGATCGTCTGCCGTGCCAGCATCGACTGCACCGACGCGATGTTGACGATCTTGCCCGACCCCCGCTCGATCATCGCCGGGGCGATGAAGCGCGACACGTAGAAGACGCTCGAGAGGTTCGACGCGATGACGGCGTCCCAGTCCGCGACCGGGAACTCCGCGAACGGCGCGCGGCGCTGCACGCCCGCGTTGTTCACCAGGATGTCGGGCACGCCGTGCGCGGTGATGAGCCCGCCGATCGCGCGCTCGACCTCCGCCGCATCCGTCACGTCGAACGTCACCGTCACGGGGCGACGACCGCTCCGCGCCTGGACGAGGTCGGCGGACTCCGCGAGCGCCGCCTCATCGCGCCCGTGCAGCACGAGGCCGGCGCCCGCATCGGCCAGTGCGAGGGCGAGCGCGCGCCCCAGGCCACGGGACGAGCCCGTGACGAGGGCGGTCTTGCCGGTGAGGTCGAACATCGCATTCATCTCTCGGGGTGCCTTTCTGTCAGAACAGCTGCGCGACGGCGTACACGATGAGCACGAGCACGAAGCCGATGATCGACTCGAGACCCTGCTGCACCGTCCAGGTCTTGAGCGTGGTCTTCACGTCCATCCCCATGAGGCGACCGACGAGCCAGAACCCGGAGTCGTTGACGTGTCCGGCGAAGACCGAGCCCGCCGCTGCCGCGAGCGTGATCGCCGCGACCTCGAGAGGGTTGAAGCCGCCGGAGATCACTGCGGGCGCGACCAGGCCGGCGGAGGTGACCAGAGCGACGGTCGCGGAGCCCTGCGCGAGGCGCAGCACCACGGCGATGATGTACGCGGCGAAGATGACGGGGAGGCCGAGGTCGGCGAGAGTGCCCGACAGTGCGTCGCCGATACCCGAGGCGCGCAGGACGCCACCGAACATCCCGCCGGCGCCGGTGATGAGGATCACCGAGCAGATCGGGCCGAGCGAGCGCTCGACGATCTTCTCCAGCGCGCTTCCGCCGACGCCACGGGCCCGGCCCAGGACGACGAGGGCGACGAGCACCGAGATGAGCAGGGCGACGGGGCTGGTGCCGATGAGCGTCAGGAACTGCACCCAGAGCGCGGTCGAATCGACGACGCCGATCGAGCCGAGGGCGTCGAGTCCGGTGTTCAGGAAGACGAGCAGCATGGGGACGGCGATGATGCCGATCACCGTGCCCGCCTTCGGCGGGTTGACCGCCTGCACGTCGTCTTCGGGACGACCGAACAATGCCAGCACGGGCATGGGGATGCGCTTGTTGACGCGCTTGGCCCAGAGGTATCCGGAGATGTACCAGGTCGGGAAGGCGACCAGCATGCCGACGAGCAGGACGACGCCGAGGTTGGCCTCGAAGTACTCCGTCGCGGTGACCGGACCCGGGTGCGGCGGGAGGAAGACGTGCATCACCGAGAACGCCGCCGCCGAGGAGATCCCGTACAGCAGCAGGTTGTTGCCGCCGACGCGGCGCGCGACGGCGAACACCACCGGCAGCATGACGATCAGACCGGCGTCGAAGAACATCGGGAAGCCGATGATCAGCGAGGCGATGCCGAGGGCGAAGGCCGCGCGCTTCTCGCCGAAGACGTCGACCATCTTCTCGGCCAGCACGCGGGCGCCGCCGCTGGATTCGACGAGGCTGCCGAGCATCGCGCCGAGACCCACGAGGAGGGCCACCGACCCGAGCGTGCCTCCGAACCCGCTGACCAGCACTCCCGAGATCTCACCGGTCGGGATGCCGGTGGCGAGCGCGGTCAGCAGCGACACCAGCACCAGCACGAGGAACGCGTGCAGCTTGACGACGATGACCAGGAACAGGATGACCGCGATCGCTGCTGCGGCGATGCCGAGCAGCGGGAGCGCTCCGAGTGTCTGAGTCCACTCTTCCATGGGGATTCTCCGTTGAATTCGAGGGTGACCGGCCGGTGGCTGACGCCGCGCGACCGGGGCTGACTAGGGTGGGGACCGCCTCGACGGAGCGCTTCCCTGGAAGCCACGGTCAGGCTGCCACAAAGATAGTACTTTTACCAAACGGAGGCTTGATGAGCGCGATGCGCGAGGGTTCGCACAGCCGCGTCGTGCAGGAGCTCGGACGCCGGATCGCGGGCCTCACGCTGCCCGCGGGCACCGTGCTGACGCTCGCCGGGCTCGAGGAGGAGTTCGGCACCTCCCGCACCGTGGTGCGGGAGGCCGTCCGCGTCCTCGAGACCCACGGGCTGGTCCGATCCCGCCGGCGCGTGGGGATCACCGTGCAGCCGCGCACCGAGTGGGACAACCTGAATGCCTCGGTCATCCAGTGGACGCTCGACGGCCCCCGACGCCGGGATCAGCTGATCGAGCTCATGGATCTGCGCGAAGCCGTCGAACCGGTCGCGGCGAGGCTCGCCGCTCAGCGCGCCACCGCCGAGCAGCGGGCCGAGCTCCTGCGTTCGGCGACCGCCCTCAGCGACCTCGGGGCTGCGGGCCTGGGCGATTCGGACGACTACCTCGCGGCCGACATCGCCTACCACTCGCTGCTGCTGACGGCCAGCGGCAACGCGCTCCTGGCCCAGATGGCGGGGCCCGTGACCGAGATCCTCCGCGGACGCACCTCCTACGGGCTCACCCCCTCCGACCCGCGGCCCGGCACGCTCGAAGCGCACGTCGCCACCGCGGCAGCCGTCGCTGCCGGCGACGTCGACGTCGCCGAGCGCGAGGCCCGGCACCACCTGGCGCTCGTCGCCGACGAGGTCAGCGCGCTCCAGCAGCCGTCGACGGCGCCCGGTTCGATCCCGGTAGCCTGAGGGGGTTCCGAGACTTCAAGGAGTTCGCGTGTCCTCTGACCCCACGTCCGCACAGAAGCACCTCTCGCCTGATCAGGCCGACGGGCCGGATTCTGCCCCCGACCACGAATCGGCCCCCGGTTCGGAGAACGTCCGCCGCCCCGTCGGCGAAGCCGGCGTCGACGCCCCCGCCACCGGTGGGCAGGCCAACATCGGTGTCGTCGGTCTCGCAGTGATGGGGTCGAACCTGGCTCGAAACCTCGCCAGCCGCGAGGGCAACACCGTCGCGGTCTACAACCGCAGCTCCGACAAGACCGAGCACCTCGTGCAGGCGCACCCCGAGGCCGGCTTCGCGCCCGCCTTCTCCTACGAGGAGTTCGCGGCCAACCTGCAGAAGCCCCGCGCGGCGATCATCATGGTCAAGGCCGGCCGCCCCACCGACGCCGTCATCGATGAGCTCGTGCGCGTCTTCGAGCCGGGCGACATCATCGTCGACGGCGGCAACGCGCTGTTCACCGACACGATCCGCCGCGAGAAGGCCGTCCGCGAGACCGGCATCAACTTCGTCGGCATGGGCGTCTCCGGCGGCGAGGAGGGCGCTCTCCTCGGCCCCTCGATCATGCCCGGCGGCTCGGACGAGTCGTGGGTCACCCTGGGCCCGATCCTGAAATCGATCGCCGCGGTCGCCGAGGGCGAGCCGTGCGTCACCCACGTGGGTCACGACGGCGCCGGCCACTTCGTCAAGATGGTGCACAACGGCATCGAGTACGCCGACATGCAGCTGATCGCCGAGGCGTACGACCTCATCCGTCGCGGCACGGGCAAGTCCCCCGCCGAGATCGCCGAGATCTTCGCCGAGTGGAACCGCGGCGAGCTCGAGTCGTACCTCATCGAGATCACCGCCGAGGTGCTCCGTCAGACGGATGCGGCGACCGGAGGCCCGCTCGTCGACGTGATCGTCGATCAGGCCGGTGCGAAGGGCACGGGCGCGTGGACGGTGCAGACCGCCCTCTCGCTCGGCGTGCCCGTCTCGGGCATCGCCGAGGCGACCTTCGCCCGCTCGCTCTCGTCGCACGCCGAGCAGCGCGCGATCTCGGGCGGGCTGCCCGGCCCGTCGGCGGAGGGCGACTTCGCGGTCGACGACGCGGACGAGTTCATCGAGAAGATCCGGCTCGCGCTGTGGGCGTCGAAGATCGTCGCCTACTCGCAGGGGTTCGATGAGATCCGTGCGGGCGCGGCCGAGTACGGCTGGAAGATCGACCTCGGCGCCATCGCGGGCATCTGGCGGGGCGGCTGCATCATCCGCGCCCAGTTCCTCAACCGCATCACCGAGGCCTACGCCGAGACGCCCGACCTCGCGGTGCTGCTGACGGCGCCGTACTTCGTCGAAGCGCTCGAGCGCAGCCAGTCCGCCTGGCGCGACGTCGTCGCGACGTCCGCACGAGTCGGCATCCCGGCACCGGCGTTCTCGTCGTCGCTGGCCTACTACGACGGGCTCCGCGCCGAGCGTCTGCCCGCCGCCCTCATCCAGGGCCAGCGCGACTTCTTCGGTGCGCACACCTACAAGCGCATCGACAAGCCCGGCACCTTCCACACGCTGTGGTCGGGCGACCGCAGCGAGATCGAGGCCGAAGACACGCACTGACGCCGCGCCGCGCGGCGCGAACGCCCGAACCGCGAGACGTCACTCCGTATACGAGACTGCGACCGTAGTGCGCTGTCTCGTGCCGGGGATGACGTCTCGCGGTCTTTGCGTCACCGGCGCGTGATGTCGGTCACCATCCCGCGATCGAGGCGCAGGCGTCGACGGGCGCGGGCGGCGACCGCCGAATCGTGGGTCACCACGATGAGCGTGAGCCCGGCCGCATTGAGCCCCTCCAGCACGGAGAGGATCTCGTCGCGCATCCGCTCGTCGAGATTGCCCGTCGGCTCGTCGGCCAGCAGCACCCGCGGCCGCTTCGCCACCGCCCGCGCGATGGCGACCCGCTGCTGCTGCCCTCCCGAGAGCTCCCCGGGCCGGTGGTCGGCCCGATCGGCGAGACCGACCTGGGCGAGCGCTTCGGCGACCCGGGTCGCACGCTCGTCGCGGTCGAGGCCGAGCGGCTCGAGACCCATGTCGACGTTCTCGGCGGCCGTCAACGTCGGGATGAGGTTGAACCCCTGGAAGACGAAGCCGATCTCGGCGGCACGCAGGCGCCCGATCTCGGCGTTCGATGCGACGGCGACGTCGATCTCGCCGAGTTGCACCGATCCGGCGGTGGGACGGTCGAGCGCGCCGAGAAGCTGGAGGAGCGTCGACTTCCCGCCGCCCGTCGGACCCTGGATGGTGACGAAGTCGCCCTGCTCGATCTCGAGATCGACTCCCGCGAGCGCGTTCACGACACGCTCGCGCTGTCTGTAGGTGCGGGTGACCCCCGCGAGGCGGTAGATCGGCGAGCGCTCGTCGATGCCGGACGGGGTGCTCGAGCTGTCTGCGATGGTCATGCTCTCTTCTCCGATTGAGGTGTCGAACGGACGGCCGGGTCTCATGCGACCGACCGCAGTGCTTCTGCGGGGCTGAGGCGCGCGGCACGCCATCCTCCGAACGCCCCCGCGACGAGCCCGCCTCCCACCGCGAGGCCGACCGCGGCCACGATGATCCACGGGGTCAGCGGAGCGTTGAGTACGACATCGGCGACCTGCGTCGCGGCCTGCCCGAACGGTCCGCCGCCGCCCGCGCCCATCCCGCCGGGGCCTCCGCCGGGGGCGCCCGTCGTCGTCTCGGGGGCCGACGAGATCGTCGGCGAGATGATGTTGATCGCGGCGATGGCCGCCAGACCGATGATGAGCCCGGCTGCGCCGCCGAGGAGTCCCTGCACGAGCGACTCCCCCGCGACCTGTCCGACCACGCGTCCGTTCGACCAGCCGATCGCCTTGAGGGTGCCGAACTCCCGAGTACGACGGGAGACACCCGAGATCGTGAAGAGCACGGCGAGCACGAGGGCGACGAGGAGGACCAGCACCGACAGCCAGGTGCCGAGGCTCGACACGAGCGACGAGGCGCTGGAAAGAGACCCCGACACCGTCGAGGCGAGCTCGGACTGGGAGCTGACCGTCGCATCGGGGAGTGCGGATCGGATCTCGGTCTGGACCGCGCCGATGCCGTCGGCCGACGCCGCCTGCACGTAGACGGTCGAGATGACGTCGTCCACCCCGGCGAGCGTCTGGGCCACGGCGAGCGGCAGGTAGACGTCCGCTGCGGTGTCGGCAGTGGACGACGTCGACGAGACCAGGCCGACGATCTCCATCGCGGTGCCGCCGATGTCGATCGTGCCGCCCACGGCGAGCGCGCTCGTCGCGGCGTAGCCGCTGTCGACCACGGCGACGTTCGCGCCCGCATCCCCCGCATCCAGCCCTCGTCCGTCGGTGACGGTGACCGATGACAGCGGGCCGATCCCGGATGCGGCGGGGTCGATCCCCAGCACACTGAACGACTGGATGTCGAAGGCGCTTCCCCCGGCGCCGTCGGCGCCGCCCGCGGGCGGCTGACCCGGGGTCACTCCTTCGCCCCTCTGAGACATGTCGGGCATCTCGCCCGAGAAGGTGGTGTTGGTGAGCGACAGGGCGCCGGATGCTGCCGCGACCCCGTCGAGCGAGGCCACCGTGTCGACGGCGGCGGCCTCGAGCGTGCCGCGCAGCATGTCGGTCATCAGGCGCGACTGGCTGAGGCTGGTCGTGCCGTCTTCGGTCTCGCCGTCGTCCTGCCCGAAGTCGAAGCGCGAGCCCCCGCCCTGACCGGGCTCGACCGACGCCCCCGTGACGGTGAGGTCGGTGCCGACGCCGTAGACCGAGGCGAGGGCCCGGGTCTGCGCATCGCGGACGCCGGCCGACAACGCCGCGACGACGATGACGAGGGCGATCGCTATCGCGAGCCCCGCGGCCACGATGATGGTGTGTCTCTTGCGGCCGGCGAGCTCGCGGCGCAAATACGTCCAGTACATGTGTCTCCTCCCGGCGCCCGGATGCCGCCGTCCCCCGACGGTAGGAATCGCACTCATGTCGCGCGTGTGGCGCACGTGTGGAAACACGATGAGATCGGATTCACAGCGCAGCCATAACATTCGCCATAGGAACCACATAGGTGGGCGAGCACAATGAGTGCATGACCGCGACCGCCGCCTCCCCCGCCCTCACCCGTCCTGACGGCTCTGCGCTTCGCGTGCTCGTCGTCGACGACGAGCAGATGCTCACCGACCTCCTGTCGATGGCGCTGCGGATGGAGGGCTGGGACGTGCAGACAGCCGCGTCGGGCCTTCAGGCGCTCCAGGCCGCGCGCGACTTCGCACCCGACGCCATGGTGCTCGACGTCATGATGCCCGACCTCGACGGCATGGCCGTGCTGCAGCGGCTTCGCCACTCGGGCAACGACGTGCCGGTGCTCTTCCTCACCGCGAAAGACGCCGTGTCCGACCGCGTGGCGGGTCTGACCGCGGGCGGCGACGACTACGTCACGAAGCCGTTCAGCCTGGAGGAGGTCGTCGCGCGCCTGCGGGGACTGATGCGACGCGCGGGCACGGCGTTCGCCGGCGGCGGCGAGCCGATCCTCCACGTGGGCGACCTCTCGCTGAACGAGGACAGCCACGAGGTCTCCCGTGCGGGGACGTCGATCGACCTGACGGCGACCGAGTTCGAACTGCTGCGATACCTCATGCGCAATCAGCGGCGCGTCGTGTCCAAGGCTCAGATCCTCGACCGCGTGTGGAACTACGACTTCGGCGGCCGCTCCAGCGTGGTGGAGCTCTACATCTCCTACCTCCGCAAGAAGATCGACTCCGGTCGCGAGCCGCTGATCCACACGGTCCGGGGCGTGGGCTACATGATCAAAGCACCGCAGTGACGGCCGACACCGCCGAAGCCACCACCACGAAGCGGCGCGGGCACGCCTACAGCCTGCAGGCCCGACTCATGATGGCGATCATCGGCATGGTCGCGATCATCCTGGCGAGCATCGCTCTCGGAACGAGTGCGATCCTCAGCAACGTGCTGCAGGAGAACCTGCAGACGAAGGTGCAGTCGCAGGCGCAGGAGCTGCGGTTCGGCCCGCAGAGCACGGCCAGCGCGGTGCTGAGGGCCGGATTCTTCGAGCCGGGCACGGTGCTCGTCGTGTCGAACTTCGCCGGTATCACCGGCGCGTACGTCGACGGCGACACCGTCCGCGAGCTCGACTCCGACCAGATGGACGACGTGGTCAACGCCCTCGTGGGCGCCCCGGCGTCGGAGGTCATCGACCTGCCCGGGCTCGGCGAGTACCGAGTGGCCAGCACGGGGTCGGCCGTCCTCGGTCTGCCGCTGACCGACGTGACTTCGACGATCGCTCAGATCCTCACCACGATCGCCCTCGTCACCGCCGGCGGACTCGTTCTCCTCGGCTCGATCATCGCGATCGTCATCCGGGCGGGCCTGAAGCCGCTGCGCGCGGTCGCCGAGACGGCGCAGCGCGTCGCGTCGGTGCGCATGGACCAGGGCGAGGTGTCGATCACCGAGCGCGTACCCGACGAGCAGACCGACGATCGCACCGAGATCGGCCAGGTCGGCGCCGCGCTCAACAGTCTTCTCGACCACGTGGACGCATCGTTGTCGGCCCGGCAGCAGAACGAGGAGCTCATGCGGCGCTTCGTCGCCGACGCCAGCCACGAGCTCCGCACCCCGCTGGCATCGATCCGGGGCTATTCGGAACTGTCGCTGCGCGACCGGACGCTCAGCGATACCTCGCACGAAGCGCTCTCCCGCATCCAGGCGCAGTCGCTGCGCATGACGACCCTCGTCGAAGACCTGCTCCTCCTCGCCCGCCTCGACGAGGGGCAGGAGCTCGTCTACGGAACCGTCGACCTCACCCAGCTCGCTCTCGAGGCGGTCGGCGATGCCCGACCCGCCGGGCCCGATCACCAGTGGGAGATCGACGTGCCCGACGAGCCCGTCCATCTCGCCGGCGATACGTCGCGCCTTCACCAGGTGGTCGCGAACCTGCTCGCCAACGCTCGCACCCACACGCCCGAGGGCACGATCGTCACCGTCTCGGTTCGCCGCGAGCGCGACGAGGCGGTGCTGCGCGTGCACGACGACGGACCCGGCGTCGACCCCGCGGTCGCCGACGAGCTGTTCGAGCGGTTCTCCCGCGCCGACCGTTCGCGGGCCCGCAAGACCGGCGGCACCGGCCTCGGCCTCTCCATCGCCCGCGCCATCGTCGAGGCCCACGCGGGCACGATCTCCGTCAGCAGCGCGCCCGGCGACACCACGTTCGAGGTGCGGCTTCCGGCGAAGCCGTCCGACCCCGCCTGACGCGCAGCATCCGCCCCGCCCCGCCCCGCCCAGCCCCGCCCCGCCCAGCCCCGCCCCGCCCCGCCCCGCCCCGCGAGCACACGCTCTGCGCCCGGGCACACGGTCTGCGCCCGGCACCACCCCGTGCGCACGAACCCGACCCGTGTGCTCGCGCACGCAGGCGACGGGACGGCGGGTCAGTAGCCTGCGAAGGCGTCGGTGGTCAGCGACCGCGCGCGGCCGAGGGCCGGCGCGAGGTCGGCGATGAGCGCGGGCGGACCCGAGATGTAGGCGTGGCGGCCCTCGATGTCGGGTATCGCGCGGATGAGGCCGTCGGAGTCGAGCCGCGTGCTGCGTCCGGCCCAGGTCCAGCGCGGGGGCAGATCGACCGGCTCGTCGCGCGTGAAGACCACGACGGGGATGCCCGCGGCGACGATGTCGTCGCGGAACGCCAGTTCGTCGGCCGTCGACGCGACGTAGACGAGCACGATGTCGCGGTCCTGGTCGGTAGCGACCAGGTGCCGCAGCTGCGACACGAAGGGTGTCACGCCGATCCCCGCGGCGACCAGCAGCACCGGCGACGACGACTTCACGGGCAGCAGGAAATCGCCCCACACGCCCGTGACGGCCAGCGGCGAGCCCGGCGCGACCTCGGCGAGGGCGCGTTTGAAGCTGCTCTTCGACCCGTCCTTGAACGCGATCCGCACCATCGGCAGGTCTTCGGGTGCCGAGGCGATCGAGAATTCGCGCCGCGTTCCCCGCGCATCGGGGTGCGTGTGGGGGACGTCGAGCTCGAGGTACTGCCCGGGGCGGAATGCGAACGGGCGCTTGGCCTGGAAGGTGAGCTCGCGCACCGTGGGGGTCAGGTCGCGTCGGCGCTCGAGCGTCAGACGCACCGCCGCACGGACAGCGAAGAAGAACGCGAGCAGGTTGCCGATGAGGAGCGCGCGCTCCTGACCGAGCGTGACGGTGCCGATGCCGAGGTCGACCGGGATGGGCCACCCCGCGAAGACACCGACGACGACGGCGACGGTGTACTGCTGCCAGCGGCGGGGCGGCATCGTCAGCGGCTCGGACAGCATGAACGCGCCGAGGAAGAGGAACGGCGAGGAGAACGCGACCTGGGTGAGCAGCACGCCCGGGTCGATCGTCTCGCCGATCGCCTGGTACTGCGACGACGTGCGCAGGAAGGCGACTGCCGTGGCCACGATCCAGAAGCCGACCACCATGCGCAGCTTCTCGGTGCGCCAGAGGATCGCGATCCCCAGCACGACGACCGGCGCCGCGAGCACGGGGGTGCCCACCCACCACGACGACGCGCCCAGGTCGGGGGCGAGCACGCTGACGAAGGTCAGCACCGTGGCGCCGACGGCCGCGGGGTTGAAGATGTGACGGCCCCGCCAGACGAGCACGTACTTGGACAGGGATGCGGCGACCGCGGCGAGCACGATGCCCAGGATCGCGATCGGTTCGAGCGTCGGACGCAGCACGAACAGGAGGATCGCCGCGGTGATGAACGACGACTCGAATCGTCGAGGCAGGCGCAGCACGCTCTGCGCGGCGAGATCGGCGCCCGCGCACGCGAGGGCGAGCACCACCGCCGTGACGAGGATCTCGAACGGCCCGGGGCCGACGAGGTCGAAGAACGACAGCACGAACGACAGCGCTGCCAGCACGGCGAGCG
Organism: Microbacterium sp. AG1240; assembly: GCF_003635115.1. Taxonomy (GTDB): domain Bacteria; phylum Actinomycetota; class Actinomycetes; order Actinomycetales; family Microbacteriaceae; genus Microbacterium. The sequence goes on along the minus strand of NZ_RBXJ01000001.1, from coordinate 1,028,484 downwards.
ACATCATCACGAGCCGATACATCGAGACGCGTCCGAGGACGGCGAGAACGCGGGAAGAACCCGCGACGAGGGTGGCGATCACGTGAACAACTCTGCCTCACTGCCCGGCGACCACTCCACGCGGCCGTCCGTGCGCATTCGAACCCAGTGGGCTCCCCAGGAAGCGGCGAGCTCGGGCCCGCCGTCGAAGAACAGCGCCGTCGCGAGCGCGTCGGCGTGCAGAGCGTCGGGGGCGAGCGCCCACGTCGCCGCGTACGCGCGCACGGGGGCGCCCGTCCGTGCGTCGAGCACGTGGTGAAGCCCCTCGCCCCAGGCGCGGCGGGTGACGGCCGAGGCGCAGAGCGCAGCATCCGCCACCGTCACGGCGCCGATGACGCGGCGCGGGTCGTACGGATGCTCCAGCCCGATCCGCTGCGGGGTCCCGCGCACGACGAGGTCGCCGCCGCCGTCGACGACGAGGTCGCCGTCGACGGCGCGGGAGACGACATCGGTCACGAGGTCGACCAGCCGTCCCTTGCCCACAGCTCCCACATCGATCGTCGCCGGTGCGGCCACCGCGAGGGTGCCGGAATCCCACCGCACGATGTCGCGCCAGTGCTCGGGCGCAGCGATCGGGTCGCCCTGCGCGACGAGCGAGTACCGCGCGTCATAGCCCAGGCGGGCGAGCGACGCGCCCACGAGCGGGTTCACCGCTCCCCGCGTGGCCTCATCGAGCGCGGTGTAGACGTCGAGCATCGCGACGGCATCGGGCGGAACGGGAGCAGAGCCTCCCGAGCCGGCCAACCGGGACACGACCGAGTCGTCGCGGAACCGCGACCAGTCGCGGTCGAACGCGTCGATCGCCGTCTCGACCTCGAGGCGCACCCCGTGGCCCAGAGGGGCGTCGGTCTCGATCGACCACATCGTGCCGATCGCCTCGAACGACCACACCGCGCGGGTGGGAGTCGCGGAGCTCACGACGCCGGTCAGGCCGCGGCTTCGGACTTGATCGTCTGGAGAGCCTTGTTGAACCCGCCGCTGGTGAGCGAGGACCCCGCGACACGGCTGACCGAGACGTCGTCGACCAGCTTGCCCACGACCTCGTCGGAGATGCCCCCGATGAACTCGGACTGGTACCGCTTCGACTCGGCGGCCTGCGGGTCGCCGGTCACCTCGACGGCCGTGACGACGTCGCTCTCGAGCGTGATCGTCACCTCGACGGTCTCGACCGACTCCGGGGTCGAATACGACCCCTCGGCCGTGTAGGTCCCGTCGGTGTAGGCGCTGCCGACGATCGAACCCGTGTCTGTGCCGGTTGCGGACGAGGACGACGGTGCGGTGGTCGCGGGCGTCGTCTCCTCGGCGTCGGCGGCGGGCGTCGTGGCGCCGGCGCATCCGGCGAGGGTGACCATACCGAGGACACCCACGAGGGCGGCTCCGGCGCGGACGGGGCGGGGTACGGCGGTGGTGCGGATCATGGGGGGTGCTCCTTCAGCAGTGCCTCGCGATCCTGCTGCTCTACCGAGCAGGATCGTCACTCAGGTGACACGAGACCATCAGCGTGACGGTTCACCTTATGCGCGCACTGTGGAAGGGCTAGGCCTCGCCGCCGAACATGCTCGTGACCGAGCCGTCCTCGAAGACCTCGCGCACGGCGCGGGCGAGAAGAGGCGCGATCGGCAGCACGATGAGCGACGGGAATCGCTTCTCCTCGGGGATCGGAACCGTGTCGGTCACCACGACCTGGTCGATGGCGGGATGCTGCAACCGCTCACGAGCCGGATCGCTGAAGATCGCGTGGGTCGCCGCGACGATGACCTTGCGCGCGCCCGCGTCTTTCAGCGCCTGCGCCGCCTTCGCGATGGTGCCGCCGGTGTCGATCATGTCGTCGACGAGGAGGCAGGTGCGGCCGTCGACCTCACCGACGATCTCGCGCACCGTGACCTGGTTGGCGACCTTGGGGTCGCGACGCTTGTGGATGATCGCCAGCGGCGCGTTCAGGCTGTCCGACCAGGTGTCGGCCACGCGCACGCGGCCCATGTCGGGAGACACGACGGTCAGCGTCTCGCGGTCTTCGGGACTCAGGTTCGCCTGGAAGTGCTCGAGCAGCACGGGCTTGGCGAAGAGGTGGTCGACCGGGCCGTCGAAGAAGCCCTGGATCTGCGCGGCGTGCAGGTCGACGCTCATCACGCGGTCGGCACCGGCCGTCTTCAGCAGGTCGGCGACGAGGCGGGCGCTGATGGGCTCGCGTCCGCGGCCCTTCTTGTCCTGCCGTGAATAGGGGAAGTACGGAGCGACCACGGTGATGCGCTTCGCCGACGCGCGCTTGAGCGCGTCGAGCATGATCAGCAGCTCCATCAGCCACTCGTTGACCGGGGGGCCGAACGACTGGATCACGAACACGTCGCAGCCGCGGATCGAGACCTCGAACCGGGTGTAGATCTCGCCCGAGGCGAAGGTGCGGTGCTCGGTGGGCGCGAGCTCGGTGCCGAGCTGCTGCGCGACCTGGTGCGCGAGGTCGGGGTGCGAGCGACCCGTCGCGACCACGAGCCGCTTCTTGGTCTTGGCGACCAGGCCCGGGGCGATGTCGTTCTCGCGGTCGAGGTCTACGGTCTTCTTCTTACGAGCCATCGCCGGCTTCCTGTGCAGACCGGGCGCGTGCCGCGGCGGCTGCCGCTCCGGTGCCCGATCGGTTCTTGTCGACCCACCCCTCGATGTTGCGCTGGGGGGCCACGCTGAGTGCCAGGGCGCCGGGAGGAACGTCCTTGCGGACGACGGCTCCCGCGCCGGTCTTCGCGCCGTCTCCGATCCTAACGGGCGCGACGAAGACGTTGTGCGAGCCGGTGTGCACCTCGTCGCCGATCTCGGTGCGGTGCTTGGTAACGTCGTCGTAGTTCGCGGTGATCGCACCGGCTCCGAGGTTCACCCGCTCGCCGATGGTGGTGTCGCCGATGTACGACAGGTGCGGCACCTTGCTGCCCTCGCCGATCGTGGAGTTCTTCGTCTCCACGAACGTGCCGATCTTGCCCTTGGACGCCAGCACCGTGTTGGGCCGGAGGTAGGCGAACGGACCCACGCTCGCCTTCGCGCCGATCACGGCGAGCGTCGCATCGGTGCGGGTGACCGTCGCGTCCTCCCCCACCTCGCAGTCGACGAGGCTCGTGTCGGGACCGATCAGCGCGCCGCGGCCCACGGCCGTGGAACGCAGGATGTGGGTGTTCGGCAGCACGGTGACGTCGGGGGCGAGCGTGGCGGTGACGTCGATCCACGTCGTGGCCGGGTCGAGGATCGTGACGCCCTCGAGCTGCCAGTGCCGTACCGTGCGCGCGTTCAGGATGCGCGCGGCCTCGGAGAGCTGCACGCGATCGTTCACCCCGAGCGCGGTCGAGGCGTCGGGAGCGTCGGCGGCGGCCACCGTGTGGCGCGAGTCGCGGAGCAGACGAACGACGTCGGTCAGGTACTTCTCGCCCTGCGCGTTCGCCGTGCCGACCAGCTCGAGGTGGGTGCGCAGCGACGGGGCCTGGAAGACGTAGACCCCGACGTTGATCTCGGTGACGGATGCCTCGTCGGCCGTCGCATCCTTCTGCTCCACGATGCGCTCGACGCCGCCGCCGGCTCCGCGGATGATGCGGCCGTAGCCGGTGGGATCGTCCAGTCGCGCGCTCAGCAGGGTCGCGGCCGCCTGCTGCGCGCGGTGGGTGTCGAGCAGGTCGGAGAGCGTCGACGACTCGAGCAGGGGCACGTCGGCACTGAGGACGAGCACATCGCCGTCGAAGTCGCCGAGCTCGGCGAGGGCGACCTGCACCGCGCGCCCGGTTCCGGGGATCTCGTCCTGGTCGACGATGACGACACCCGGAGCGAGGCCGAGCACCGTGTCAGCGACGAGATCGCGCTCGTGCCGCACCACGACGATGACGCGCGTGGGGTTCAACGCCCCGGCGGTGTCGAGCACGTGCCCGACGAGCGGACGACCGCCCACCGCGTGCAGCACCTTCGGCAGGGTGGACCGCATGCGGGTTCCTTGGCCTGCGGCCAGGATCACGATGGCGAGTTCGCTCGTTTCGTTCATGCTCCGCCGCCAGGATTCGAACCTAGACCTCACAGCTCCAAAGGCTGTCGTGCTGCCATTACACCACGGCGGACCGCGCCCGCCTCGGGGCTGTCGGCGCCCGACAAGTCTGCCATGCGGACGCCGACGATAATGGTGCGATGACCCCGCACAGCGACGAGGTGGACCGCATCGTCGACGCCTGGGTGCGTCAACGCCCCGATCTCGACTTCTCGCCCCTCGAAGTACTCTCCCGCGTCGACCGGCTCTCGCGCCACCTCGACCGGGCGCGCAGGGAGGCGTTCCGCCGCAGCGACCTCGAGTCGTGGGAATGGGACGTGCTGTCGGCCCTCCGCCGGGCGGGCGAGCCGTTCCAGCTGAGCCCGAAGCAGCTGCTGCAGCAGACGCTCGTCTCCAGCGGCACCATGACGAACCGCATCGACCGCCTGGTGGGGCGGAGGCTCGTGCGGCGGGAGTCGGACCCCGGCGACGGACGCAGCATCCTGGTCACCCTCACCGCCGACGGACGAACGCGCGTCGACGCGGCGATCACCCGCCTCGTCGACGCCGAGGCGTTGCTGCTCGGCGCGCTCTCGCGCGGTGATCGAGACCGCCTGGCCGGGCTCCTGCGCAAGCTCAGCCTCGGCTTCGACTCCTGACGCCGCGACTCAGTCGAGCGCCTCGCTCAGTTCCATCCAGCGACCCTCGAGCTCGTCACGTTCGGCCTCGAGCGCGGTGATTCTCTTCATCTCCGCACCGAGACCCTCGTAATCGGACGGATCCCACTCGACGAGCGCGGTGCGGGCCGAACTCACCTGGCCGTCGAGCTTGACGATCTTCCGCTCGATCGCGGAGACCTCTTTCTGCGCCGCGCGGAGGTCTCCTCCGGACAGAGCGGGCGTCGACGTCGAGGGGTTGCCGCCAGCCGGCGTCGGAGCCGCGCCCTCTCCCTTCGCGCGCAGGCGAAGGTACTCGTCGACGCCACCGGGGAGGTGCCTGAGCTTGCCGCCGAGGATGGCGTACTGCTGGTCGGTGACCCGCTCGAGGAAGTACCGGTCGTGCGAGACCACCAGCAGGGTGCCCGGCCACGAGTCGAGGAGATCCTCCATCGCCGCGAGCATGTCGGTATCGAGGTCGTTCGTGGGCTCGTCGAGGATCAGCACGTTCGGCTGATCGAGCAGGATCAGCAGCAGCTGCAGGCGCCGCTTCTGCCCGCCCGAGAGATCCTTCACCGGGGTGGAGAGCTGCGCGCTGGAGAAACCGAGCTGCTCGAGCAGCTGTCCGGGTGAGAGTTCCTGCGCTTTCGAGCCGGTGCCGAAGGTGTACGACGTGCGCAACCGGGAGATCACCACGCGCACGGGATCCTTGAGGTGCTGCTCGAGCTCGTCGAGGCGCTGCGTCAACGTCGCGACATGCACGGTCTTGCCGCGCTTGACGCGGCCCTCGGTGGGCTGGATCGATCCGTCCACGAGGCCGAGGAGAGTCGACTTGCCGGCGCCGTTGACGCCCAGGATGCCGGTGCGCTCCCCCGGGGCGATCAGCCACGTGACGTCGTCGAAGACCTGGCGCGGCTCCCCCGAGCCCGTCGAGGGGTAGCTCACGGCCACGTCGATCAGGTCGACGACGTCTTTGCCCAGTCGGGACGTCGCCAGCGACTGCAGCGCGATGCGATCGCGGATCTCCGGCACATCCGCGATCAGTTCGTTCGCCGCGTCGATGCGGAACTTGGGCTTGGTCGATCGCGCGGGCGCGCCGCGGCGCAGCCACGCGAGTTCCTTCTTGGCGAGGTTCTGACGACGCGCCTCGATCGTCGCCGACTGCCGATCGCGCTCCACGCGCTGCAGGATGTAGGCCGCGTACCCGCCCTCGAAGGCATCGACGATGCGGTCGTGCACCTCCCACGTCACGGTGCTCACCTCGTCGAGGAACCACCGGTCGTGCGTCACGACCAGGAGGGCTCCCGAATTCGCGGCCCACCGGCGCTTCACGTGTGCGGCGAGCCAGGTGATCGCCTCGACGTCGAGGTGGTTCGTCGGCTCGTCGAGGAAGAGGATGTCCCAGTCTCCCGAGAGTAGCCGCGCGAGCGCGACGCGGCGTCGCTGACCGCCCGAGAGCGTTCCGATGCGCGCCTCCCAGGGGACGTCGGAGAGGAGGCCGGCGATCACGTCGCGCGTGCGCGCGTCGCCCGCCCACTCGTGTTCCGCGCGCCCGTCGACGACAGCGTTCGAGACGGTGTCGTCATCGTCGAGCTCATCGGCCTGGTGCAACACGCCCACCGTGACGCCGCTGCGGACCGTGACGCGTCCGGAGTCGGGTTGGCGCAGGCCCGCCAGCATGCCCAGGAGGCTCGACTTGCCGTCGCCGTTGCGGCCGACGATGCCGATGCGGTCACCCTCCGAGACCCCCAGGGTCACGGCGTCGAAGACGACTTTGGTCGGGTATTCGAGATGCAGGGACTCGGCCCCGAGAAGATGCGCCATATTGCCTCCAGGGTACGGGGTCGCGGGTGTGCGGATGGTGTGCGCGGGTGGCGGCGTGGTAACGGTGCGAGCTGCGCGGTGTCACGGTCCGCGACGCATGCCCTCGACGTCGGCCTTCGGCCGGCGTCTCCCGCCCGTCCCGATGCCAGCGTCGCGGACCCTCGCACCGCTCCGCCGCTCCCCCCGTCGTCGCGCCACACCGCCGACGCGATGAGGGCCGCCCGGCGGAAGCCGGACGACCCTCGGAAAACGGATGCTGGTCAGGCCAGGCCGTTCTCCTTCAGCCAGTCGGCCGCGATGTCGCTCGCCGAACGCTGGTCGACGGTGTTCTGCACGTTCAGCGTGACCAGACCCTCGGGGGTCAGCGCCGCGCTGATCTTGTTGATGACGTCGGCGGCGTCGGCCGGGAAGTCGGCGCTCACGACGGGAACGATGTTCGACGCGAGGAACAGACCCTCGGGGTCTTCCAGCACGACGAGGTCGTCGGTCTCGATGCGCGGGTCGGCCGTGTAGACGTTCGCGATGTTGACGGTGCCGGCGAGGAGATCCTCCACCGTGGTGTCACCGGTCGGGGTGAACGAGACGTCGACGCCGTAGGTGTCCTTCAGGCCGGTCGGACCGTAGGGACGCTCCGCCAGCTCTGCGTTGCCGCCGAGCGTCAGCGGGACCGTGACGTTCGCCAGATCGGCGATCGTGGTGAGGTTGTTCTCCTCGGCGAAGGCGGCCGTGACCGTGTAGGAGTCCTGGTCGGTCGCCGCCGACTGGTCGAGAACCTTCAGGCCCTCGGGCAGCGCGTCGGGGAGCGCCGCGTAGACCTCGTCGGACGTACGCGCGGTGGTCGCGGCGTCGAAGTACTGCAGCAGGTTGCCGGAGTACTCGGGGAACAGGTTGACCGAGCCGTCTTCGAGCAGCGGGATGTAGGCGTCGCGCTGTCCGATGCTGAACTGGGTCGTGACCTCGAAGCCCGCGGCCTCGAGAGCCTGGGCGTAGATCTCGGCGATGATCTCGTTCGACGGGTAGGCCTGCGACCCGACGACGATGGGGCCGTCGGATCCGCCGTCGCCGGCGGACGCGCCGGAATCAAGCGGGCTGCTGGACGAGCAGCCGGCCAGGGCGAGGAGCGCCGCCGCGCCGACGGCTGTGCCGACGAGGCCCTTTCGAGTTCGTGCTGTGAACATGTTATTTCTCTTTTCCTTGGTGGGGTTTCGTGTTCCCGAGGGCGTCTAACGGGCGGCGTCGGCCGTCGTGACGCTCACCGGACGTTCGGTCGCGGTGCGCGAGGTCTTCTTGCGGCCTTCCGAGCCGGCCGCGACGGCGCCGGCGCGAATGCCGCGCGGTACGACCAGGTGCTGCACGATCGCGAACAGCGCATCGAGCACCAGGGCGAGGACGGCGACGAGGATGGCACCGCCGATGATCACGTCGAGCTGGCGCAACTGCAGACCGCTGATGATGTACTGCCCGAGTCCGCCCAGACCGATGTACGCGGCGATCGCCACGGTGGCGACCACCTGCAGCGTTCCGGCGCGCAGGCCCCCGACGAGCAGCGGCAGTCCGAGGGGCACCTCGATGCGCCACAGGATCTGCCACTCGGTCATTCCCATCGCCCGCCCGGCGTCGATGACCCGGCGATCGATCGCCTCGAGACCCGTGTAGGCGCCCGCGAGGATCGACGGGATGGCCAGGATGACGAAAGTGATCACCGCGGCCTCGGGCTTGCGCAGCACCCCGAGGAGCAGAACGAGCAGGATCAGCAGACCGAACGAGGGGATGGCGCGCGCGGCGCCCGAGATGGCGACCGCGACCTCGCGACCGCGCCCGGTGTGGCCGATGGCCCAGCCGACGGGCACCGCGATGAGCGCCGCGATGACGACCGAGACGAAGGTGTAGGCCAGCTGCTGGAAGAGCGCGAGCTGCAGCGGCAGGTCGCCCGACAGACGGTCGGGCGAGAAGATCCACGCGAACGCGTCGATGAAGAGGTTCATGCCGTCGCCTCCGCACCGATCGGGGCGCGGCGCACGCGGCGCACCGCCGTCGCCCGCGTCCACGGCATGAGCAGTCGGCCGGCCACGACGAGCACGAAGTCGACGAGCAGTGCGAGCAGCACCACCACGACGACGCCCGCCAGCACCTCGGGGATGATCCGGCGCTGCAGACCGTTCGTGAACAGGTAGCCGAGGTTGATGACGCCGACGAGGATGCCCACCGTCGCGAGCGAGATGGTGCTCGCCGCGGCAACGCGAAGGCCCGCGAGGATGACCGGACCCGCCAGGGGGAAGTCGACCGCCCAGAAGCGGCGGAACGTGCCGTACCCGATCGCGGTCGATGCCTGGCGCACTCCGGGGTCGACGGAGTCGAGACCGTCGGCGACGGAGCGCACGAGGATGGCGACCGCATAGATCGCCAGGGCCACGATGAGGTTTGTCTCGCTCACGATGCTGTAGCCCAGGACGGACGGCAACAGGATGAGGAGTGCCAGCGAGGGGATCGTGTAGAGCAGACCCGTGATCGTGATGACGCCGCTGCGTACGAGACGGTAGCGCCACGCCACCCACCCGAGCGGCACCGAGATGACGAACCCGATCACCAGGGGGATGACGCTCTGGCGCAGGTGATCGAGCGTCAGGCCGCCGATGAGACCGAGGTTGTCGAGAACCCAGCTCACCCGGTGGGTCCGTCCACGAGCGCTCCCTGCGTGCGTCCTTCGCCGTCGACGAGGAATGACCCGTTCGCCGTCGTCTCGATATGCAGCGCCCGCTTGCCGCGCTCCGTTCCGACGAAGCTGGCGACGAAGTCGTTGGCCGGGTTCTGGATGATCTCGGTCGGCGTGCCGAGCTGGGCGACCTTGGCGCCCTTCTCGAGGATGACGACCTGGTCGCCGAGCAGGAACGCCTCGTCGATGTCGTGGGTGACGAAGACGATCGTCTTGCCGATGTCGCGCTGCAGTCGGAGCAGTTCTTCTTGCAGCTCGGCCCGCACGATCGGGTCGACGGCCCCGAACGGCTCGTCCATGAGGAGGATGTTGGGATCGGCCGCGAGTCCGCGCGCCACGCCGACGCGCTGCTGCTGACCGCCCGAGAGCTGGCTCGGGTAGCGGTCGGCCATGGAGGGCTCCAGCCCGACCGTCTCCATCAACTCCAGAGCCCGGGTGCGGGCGACCTTGCGCGACTGCCCCTGCAGCACCGGCACCGTCGCGATGTTGTCGGCGACGGTGAAGTGCGGCAGCAGGCCGGAGTTCTGCATGACGTACCCGATGCTGCGGCGCAGCTCCACCGGCGAGCGGTCGGCGATGTTCTCGCCGTCGATCGAGATGGTGCCGGCCGTGGGTTCCACCATGCGGTTGATCATGCGCAGCAGGGTGGTCTTGCCGCATCCCGATGACCCGACGAAGACCGTCGTCTTGCGCGAGGGCAGCAGGAGGTCGAAGTCGCCCACTGCTCGTGTGCCGTCGGGGAATTCCTTCGAGACGTTCGTGAACTCGATCATGTCGACCGCCTCAGTCCTGGACCGATACCTTCCGGTCGAACGCCACGAAGCCCGCGAAATCGCCGCCGGCCTTCTCCACCGCGCCCGGCAGCAGATCGGGATACGACCACGCTCCGTCGGTGAGATCGGCGCCGTCGAGCGAGATGCTCCAGTACTGCGCGGCACCCTTCCAGGGGCAGGTGTAGGGGGTGGGGGTCTTCGTCAGCGCACCCTCGCGGATGCTGGCCGGCGGGAAGTACCAGTTTCCTTCGATCGAGATGAGATCTTCGCGATCCGCCTCAGCGATCACGACACCGTCGAGCACAGCCTTCATGAGTCCTCCTCGGAGCTCCGCGGGGCACGGACGCCCGTGCGATCCCGCCACGGTACCCGAGGCTACCGACGCCCGGGTCGGTCTCGACCGAGATTGCCGCGTATGACGCCGACGTGTTATGAGGTCGCGTCAGACGACGCGCGCACCCGAGACGGGGCCGTGCACGTGGAGCGCGGAGAAGCCGGCGGCGCTGAGGGTGATCTGCAGATCGAGCGCGGATGCGTCGTCGGCGGCGAGGAACGCCAGGGTGGGGCCCGAACCCGACACGATGCCGGCCAGTGCCCCGGCCTTCTCCCCCGTCTCGAGGGCTGCTCCGAGGTCGGGGCGGAGAAGCAGCGCCGGTGCCTGCAGGTCGTTGCGCAGCGCCGCGGCGAGCATGCCCGCGTCGCCCTGGCGCAGCGCGTGCAGCACGTCGGGGTCGACGCGCGGCTGCCGCGGTGCGGGACCGATGTCGACGAGGTGCCGCGCGCGGTGGGCGTCCAGCTCGCCGTAGACGACGGGTGTCGACATCCCCTCGTCGCTGACCACCAGCACCCAGTCGAACCGTCCGCGCGCGAGTGCGGGGCTCAGCTCGTCGCCTCGGCCCGTCCCGATCGCGGTGCCCCCGAGCAGCGCGAAGGGCACGTCAGCACCGAGCCGTGCGGCCAGACGGGCAAGCTCCGCGGTGGACAGCCCCGTGCCCCAGAGCGCATCGCACGCGACGAGGGCGGCCGCAGCATCCGCCGATCCGCCCCCCATGCCGCCGGCGACCGGCACCGACTTGCGGATCTCCAGGTGCACGCCGCGATCGACCCCGGCGGCCCCGGCGAGCAGTCGCGCGGCCCGGACCGCGAGATTGCGGTCATCGACCGGCACGTCGCCGATCGCGACGCTGCCCGAGACGTGGGCCGTGATCTCGTCGGCGTCGCTCGCCCACAGGTCTTCGTACAGCGAGACGGCTTGATAGGCCGTGGCGACGTCGTGGTACCCGTCGTCCTGCACGTCACCGACCTCGAGGAAGACATTGATCTTTCCCGGCGCGCGCACGTGCACGCGCTCGGATGACGACGCGAGAGTCACCGCTTCGCCGAATCCGCCCACGGATCGGCGCCGACGATGTCAGAGATGGCGTCGATGCGCTCGAGCTCCTCGGAGTCGAACGCGGGACCGCTGAGAGCGGCGATGTTGTCGTCGAGCTGCTCGACACGAGAGGCGCCGATGAGGGCGGAGGCGACCACCGGGTCGCGCAGCACCCACTGGATCGCCATCTGCGCGAGCGTCTGCCCGCGCTCCTTGGCGATGAGGTTCAGGCTCCGCAGCGCCGAGACCGTGCGATGCGGCAGCGCCGCCTCCGGCAGCGACGACCGCTTCTGAGCGCGGTTGGCCCGTCCGTCGCCGAGGTACTTGTCGGTCAGCAGGCCCTGCGCGAGCGGGGTGAACGCGATCGCGCCCATCTGCTCCTGGCGCAGCACACCGGTCAGCCCGTCCTCGACCCATCGGTTCACGATGGAGTACGACGGCTGATGGATCACGAGGGGCGTGCCCAGCGAGCGCGCAACGGCGACGGCCTCGGCCGTGCGCTCGGCGCTGTACGACGAGATACCGACGTAGAGGGCCTTGCCGTCGCGCACGAGGGTGTCGAGCGCCCCGATGGTCTCCTCGATCGGCGTGACCGGGTCGACCCGGTGCGAGTAGAACACGTCGACGTAGTCGAGCCCCATCCGCGTCAGCGAGGCGTCGGCGCTGGCGATCAGGTATTTCCGCGAGCCGTAATTTCCGTAGGGCCCGGGCCACATGTCGTACCCCGCCTTCGACGAGATGATCAGCTCGTCGCGGTAGGGCGCGAGGTCCTCGCGCATCATCCGGCCGAAGTTCGTCTCGGCCGAGCCGTAGGGCGGTCCGTAGTTGTTGGCGAGGTCGAAGTGCGTGATGCCGTGGTCGAATGCGTGACGAAGCAGCGCGCGCTGCCGGTCGAACGGGATGTTGTCGCCGAAGTTCCACCACAACCCGAGCGAGATCGGAGGCAGGTACAGCCCGCTCGTTCCGACCTGACGGTAGTCGACTCCCGAGTACCGTTCGGCGCGGGCGGCGTATGGCCGGTGCAGGTCTCGAACATCGGCGCCGAAACGGTCGGAATCACTCACTCTTCGACCCTAGCGCGCGACCCCGCCCGCAAAGGAAGCCCCTGTGAAATGCGGGCGCAACACGGTGTGTTTACCTTTAGTACACCTTCGCGCTCGCGAAGCGCGCCACATCCTGCCCCTCAAGGAGCCTCGTTGCCCCGAATCACACCGCTGCCGGCCGAGACCGATCCGCTTCGTCGCATCCTCTCGCGCGACGACGTCCGTCTCTCCGACGGCATCCTGCACCTCATCGGAGACGACACCGCTCCGGCCGAGGCCCGCGACGCCGACCTGCTCTACATCGCCGCAGCGCTGGAGTCGGCGTCGATCGACATCCTGCTCGTGCGCGACACCAATCGCCGTCCGAAGATCGTCGTGGATCTGACGGATGCTGCCGCCGCACTCTCGGCGCTGCGCCTGGCCGCAGCGGACGAACCGCTCTACCTCAAGACGTCGGGGGAAGACCCCGCGCCCGTGCACACCGCGACGCTCGCGACCGACGCCGTCTCGGCGATGGCCGTCTTCCGTCCCCGTGCCTCCGTCGACGGCGCGTTCCGCTACGGTTCCGCGCTCGCCCCGCACCTCGAGTTCTGGCGGTTCGGCGACGCGCTCGTCGAGGCCCCCCGCCCCAACGCCCTCACCCGCCGCGTGATGGCCGCCTCCGACCTCTCTTTCGTCGAGGTCGAACGCCACGGTCGACGGTGGCGCACCGTGGAGGGCATGTTCGAGCCCCACGCCAACGAGTTCACCGAAGACGTCGACATGGTCTTCTCGTGGGTGGACGGCACCGACTCGGAGTTCCAGCGACAGCGCGCCGCCCGCATGCAGGGCTACGTGGTCGGCGACGGCGACGACGCCCCCGCGCGGTACCGCCAGATCGACGAGCTCCGCTACGCGCTGCGCAGCGTGCACATGTACGCACCCTGGGTGCGGCGCATCTTCATCGCGACCGACTCCCCGCGGCCGGCGTGGCTCGACGACCACCCGAACGTGACGATCGTGCGCAGCGAGGAGTTCTTCGCAGATCCGTCGACGCTCCCCACGCACAACTCGCACGCGGTCGAAGCGCAGCTGCACCGCATCGAGGGGCTGGCCGAGCATTTCCTCTACAGCAACGACGACATGTTCTTCGGTCGCCCCGTCTCCCCCGAACTGTTCTTCAGCGGATCGGGCGTCAGCCGTTTCGTCGAGAGCGGCATCCGCATCGGCGGTGGGGCGTCCGCCCCGGAGCGCTCGGGACACGACAACGCGTTGCGGGTGAACCGTGCGCTGCTGCGCGAACGCTTCGGGCGCGTGATCACCCACGACCTCGAGCACAGCGCCGTCCCGATGCGCCGCTCGATCGCCGCAGAACTCGAGCGCACCTTCGCCGACGACTACGCCCGCACGGCGGGCAGCCGGTTCCGTTCGGCCACCGATGTCTCGGTGACCAACAGCCTGTACCACTACTACTCGCTGTTCACCGGGCGGGCGGTCGTGACGACCGAACCGCGGGTGCGCTACATCCAGACCACGAAGCTCGATTCGCTGCGCAGGATGGAGCGCCTCATCGAACGGCGCGACACCGACATGTTCTGCCTCAACGACGGCAGCGAACCGGAGATCCCCGAAGAGATGCGGGTGAAGGCGCTGCGTTCGTGCCTCGAGCGTTACTTCCCGGTGCGCGCACCGTGGGAGCGCGCGGACGTCGTCCCCACCGAACTCAGCGGATCGCCGTCATCGGAGCCGTCGGCGGCGACGATGGTGTGAGCGCGCGAGCCGCGGGCGTCTCGATGCCCGCGGCACGCAGCCGCGCGAGCGACTCCGCAGCATCCACGAACTGCAGCGGCGCCGCGGTGTCCAGCGGAACGACCGAGTGCACCACGGTGTCGTCGTAGACGTGGATGAGGTTGAACCCCTGCGCGCCGTCGTGGGGCCGCGTTCCGCCCACCGGCACAGTGAGGTCCTGCGTATAGCAGGTGGCCGAGGCGACCGACACCGGGATGCCCGCGAACGTCGCGAACGTCGAGTAGTGCAGGTGCCCGCCGATGATCGCGCGCACGTCGCTGCCGCGCAGCACGTCGCCCAGGCGACGCTGCTCGCGCAGCTCGACGGATGCCGCGAGCTCGAGCACGCTCGGAACGGGCGGATGGTGCAGGGCCAGGATCGTGCCCAGGGGCGCCGGCGTCGAGAGCTCCTCGGCGAGCCACCTCAGCTGCGCGTCGGTCACCTCGCCGTGGTGATGCCCCGGAACGGTCGTGTCGAGCGTGATGACGCGCAGGCCGTCGAGCTCGTCGACCCGATCGACGGGCGCGTCGCCGGCCGCCTCGCCCGGAAGGAGCCGCGCGCGGAAGGCGGCGCGATCGTCGTGGTTGCCCATGACCCAGATCACGCGCGCGTCGAGCGATGCGGCGAGCGGCTCGACGAGGGCGGCGATCCGGTCGTAGGCGTCGTCCTCGCCGTGGTCGGCGAGATCGCCGGTGAAGATCAGCGCGTCGGGCTTCACGCCCGAGGCCGAGATCGCGGCGAGCGCTCGGGCGAGGTAGGCCTCGGAATCGACGCTGTCGTACAGCGGGGCGCCGTGAGCGCGCAGGTGGGTGTCACTCAGGTGGAGCAGTACCCGCTCGGGTTTGGGGTACTCCGCATACCGCATGTGTCTCCTCGTGCCGTGGAGCCGAAGGTGCGGCTGCCGGGCGATCATCGTGGCAGAACGAGGGAAATGTTACAGACGTGTTTCGTGAACGTCCGGTGGACACGTCATGAAACGCTGATGCGGGCGATGCGGAGATAGTCCTCGACGCCGAGCTCCTCGCCGCGAGCCGTCGGCGCGACGCCGGCGCTCTCGAGCAGGGCGGATGCTTCGGCAGCGGTCGTGCCGACCACGCCCGCGAGGGCCTGTCGCAGCATCTTGCGTCGTTGCTGGAACGCCGCATCCACGATCGCGAACGTGCGGCGGCGCTCCTCCTCCGTGCCGCGCGGGTCGGAGTCGAGCGTGAAGGCGACGAGCACGGAGTCGACGTTCGGCACCGGCCAGAACACCTGCCGGGACACGTTGCCGGCGAGCCGCCACGACCCGTACCAGGCCGCCTTGACGCTGGGCGCGCCGTAGATCTTGGAGCCGGGGCCCGCGGCCATGCGCTCCCCCACCTCGGCCTGCACCATCACGACACCGCGCTGCAGCGCCGGAAAGGTCTCGAGGAAGTGCAGCAGCACGGGCACCGAGACGTTGTAGGGCAGGTTCGCCACGAGCACCTCGGGGTCGCCCGGCAGCTCCATCACTCTCAACGCGTCGGCGTCGACGACGGTCAACGCACCGTCGGGCACGCCGTGCGCGGCGGCCGTCTCGGCGAGCCGGGCGGCCAGGCGGTGGTCGATCTCGACCGCCGTCACCGTCGCGCCGGTTTCGAGGATGGCGAGGGTGAGCGAGCCGAGACCCGGGCCGATCTCGACGACGCGGTCGCTCGCGGTGACGCCCGCGACCTGCACGATGCGCCTGACGCTGTTCGCATCGACGACGAAGTTCTGCCCGAGCTTCTTGGTCGGGGTGACGTCGAGCTCCGCCGCCAGCCGACGGATCTCGGTCGCCCCGAGCAGGGTTACAGGCATCCTTTAACCCTACGACCTCGCGCGCAAGCCTTCGTCTTGTCTCGCGGCGAGGAGTACGGTGACGGCCATGACATCAACCGGCACCATTCCCGCGAACGCGTTCTCGATGAAGAGCCCGTTCGGTCGACGCGCAGCCGCCCTCTCGATCGCGGCCGCCGTCGGCGGGTTCCTCTTCGGGTTCGACTCCTCGGTGATCAACGGTGCCGTCGACTCGATCCAGGAGAACTTCGCCCTGGGCGAGTTCCTCAAGGGGTTCGTGGTCGCCATCGCGCTGCTCGGCTGCGCGCTCGGCGCCGTCATCGCCGGCAACCTCTCCGACCGGTGGGGACGGCTGCGCGTGATGAAGCTCGGCGCGATCATGTTCCTCGTCTCCTCCGTCGGCTCGGCGCTCACCTTCAGCGTGCCCGACCTCATCCTCTGGCGTGTCATCGGCGGCATCGGCATCGGCATCGCATCGGTGGTCGCTCCCGCGTACATCGCCGAGATCGCACCGCGGCAGATCCGCGGCGCGCTGGCCTCGCTCCAGCAGCTCGCGATCACGCTCGGCATCTTCGCCGCGCTGCTGAGCGATGCGGTGCTCGCCACCTCGGCGGGCGGCGCCTCGGAGCAGCTGTGGTGGGGCCTGGAGGCCTGGCGGTGGATGTTCCTCATCGGCGTCGTCCCCGCGGCCGTATACGGCGCGCTGGCGTTCGTCATGCCCGAGTCGCCGCGCTACCTGCTGTCGAAGGACCGCGCAGACGAGGCGCGCGCGATCTTCGCCCGGCTCGTGCCGCCGGCCGACCTCGATAAGTCGGTGAACGAGATCGCCCAGGCCATCGAGACCGACCGCAAGAACGCGAACGCCTCGCTGCGCGGGCCTGTGCTGGGCCTGCAGGGCATCGTCTGGACCGGCATCATCCTGTCGGTCTTCCAGCAGTTCGTCGGCATCAACGTGATCTTCTACTACTCGACCACTCTCTGGCAGGCGGTCGGCTTCGGCGAGAGCAACTCCCTGCTCATCAGCGTCATCACCTCGGTGACGAACGTCGTGGTCACCCTGATCGCGATCTGGCTGGTCGACCGCGTCGGACGAAAGCCCATCCTCCTCACTGGTTCCACGCTGATGGCGCTCTCCCTCGGCACGATGGCGCTGGCCTTCGCCTTCGCCGAGACCGTCGACGGCGAAGTGAGCCTCCCCGGGGCGTGGGGCCCGATCGCGCTGGTCGCCGCGAACCTGTTCGTCGTCGGATTCGGCGCGTCGTGGGGTCCGCTGGTGTGGGTGCTGCTCGGCGAGATCTTCCCGAGCCGCATCCGCGGCAAGGCGCTCGGTGTGGCCGCGGCCGCGCAGTGGGTCGCCAACTTCCTCATCACCGTGTCGTTCCCCGTGATGTCGGAGTGGTCGCTTCCGCTGACCTACGGCATGTACGCACTGTTCGCCGCGCTGTCGTTCGTGTACGTCGCGATCAAGATCCCCGAGACGAAGGGCATGGCGCTGGAGCAATCCGAGACGCTGTTCACCGAGAAGAACGCCAAGAGGAAGGCCGCTTCCGCCGCGAAGGACTGAACCTGCACGACCTGCGGCAGGATGGACCCCGTGCCGTGGCTCCGTCCCTGAAGAAGGGCCCGCCCGGGCCCCGCACAGGCAGGATGGACGCATGACCAGGTTCGTCGTGGTTCCCCAGTGGCAGGGTTCGTCGTCGTCGCGCGCGATGCAGCTCGTCGACGGGGCGGACGCCATCGCCGGCGATCTGCCGCGCAGCGCCACCACCCGGCTCGACATCCCGCTCGAAGCCGGCGACGCGCTCGGCTCGGGCGTGCACCGCCTGAGCGCTCTGCATCGCGTTCGTGCCCAGGTCGAAGAGGCGGTGCGCGACGCCACCGAGACGATCGTGGTCGTCGGCGGCGATTGCGGTGTCGCGCTCGGAGCGGTCGCCGCCGTCGCGGGCGACGATCTCGCCGTCGTCTGGCTCGACGCGCACGCCGACGCCCACAACCCCGAGACGTCGGCCTCGGGAGCCTTCCACGGCATGGTCCTGCGCAGCATCCTGGGCGACGGTCCCGACGGCATGACCGTCGAGACCGGGCTCGTCACGCCGTCGCGCGTCGTGCTGGCCGGCACGCGCTCCCTCGACCTGGAAGAAGAGCTCTACGTCGCCGGGTCGGAGATCCGGATGCTGACGCCCACCGACCTTTCGCACCACGACGCCCTCGCCGACGCCGTCGAGGCGACGGGCGCCGGGCGCGTGTACATCCACGTCGACCTCGACGTGCTGGATCCCGCGGAGATCACCGGCATCGGTCTGGCGGAGCCCTTCGGGGTGGCGACCGCCGACCTCGTGGGCTCGATCCGGGCGTTGCGGGCGCGGATTCCGCTCGCCGGAGCATCCCTCACCGAGTTCTCGCCCTCCTCGCCCGACGCCGCCGTCGACGACCTCGGCACGATCCTTCGCATCGTGGGAGCGCTCGCGTGAGCCCGGTCGCTACGCCGCCCGACGGGTGGGAGCAACGCGCCGAGCGGGCCGTCGAGCGCGGTCGCCGTTTCGATCGCTGGATTCCGTCGTTCCTCCTCGACTCCCCCCTGAGCCGGCTGGGCTATCTCTACGGCACCGCCACGGGGTGGATCTGGGGCACGATCTGGAGCACCGGACGCGTCGAGCGCCGCGGCGGTCTCTGGGTCTTCCGCGGGATGCCCGCCTGGACCTACGGGCGCGGAGGGGTCTGCGTGGGCGGATGCTTCCTCACCGGATACGCGCGAGTGACCCCCGCGATACTGCGCCACGAGGCCGTGCACCAGCGGCAGTGGCGGCGCTACGGCATGCTCATGCCGTTCCTCTACGCCTTCGCCGGGCGCGATCCGCTGCGCAACCGCTTCGAGATCGAGGCCGGCCTGGTCGACGGCAACTACGTCCCCCGCGACACGTGATGCGAAGCGCCTCGCGGCGAAACACGCGCATCGGCTGACACACACCGCCTGGCGGTGCGTCTCGCCCGAAAGGTGTGTCTCAGCGGGGTTTGCGGCCGGCGGTCAGCGGGCGGTCGCGAGCCCGAAGCGCTCCGGGGTGTGGATCGACGCGGCGTCGACGGCGTACGCCAAGGTGAGCTCGTCGACGATGTCGGCCGTGCCCAGGTATCCACCGAGCAGGAACACGCGCGTGTGGGCTGCCGACTCGGCATCGCAGAGCATCTCGCCGGCCCAGCCCGTGACAGCGCGCGTCAGCGCCTCGCCGGGCGCGCACGAACGGGCGGTGCCGGGTGCGCCGGCGCGACGCGAACGGTCGAGCCACGTGACCGTCATGCGGGCGGGGGCACGAAGGGGGCCGATCCAGGATGCGTCGGGCACCTCGATGAACACGCGACCCGTCGAACAGATCGGGAGCGTCACCAGCAGCGTCTCGAGGTCGACCAGCGACGACTCGTCGGCCGTGATGAGGTGCTGCACGCGCGTGTGACGCGACGACCGGCAGACGGTCTCGTTGTGCTCGTTCTGGGTGCCCATGACCCTCCCACTATACGCGAGGGAAGGGTTGCCTCACCTTATGCCGGGCGAACGATCAGGATGCGGCGCAGCTCGGCGATCTCGTCGTCGCCGAGCCCCTGGGCGCGCAGGTAGTCGCTCGGCGATCCGTACTCGCGCTCGAGCCGGGCCAGCAGGTCGCGCATCACGGGGGCCGGCGACCGGGTCGCGAGCTCCTCGAGATGGCGGGCTTCGGGATGCATCGCCCGCAGCCGGGCGATGACCTGCGTGTTGCGTGACGCGGGCAGCAGCGTCTCGGTGCGCGCGTAGTCGTCGACCACGGCGTCGAGGTCGACACCGGCCGCGGCGAGGGTGAGGGCGACGGTCACCCCGGTGCGATCCTTGCCGACCGTGCAGTGGACGAGCACGGGCTGATCGACGAGGACGCTGCGCACCACCTCGACCACACGGTCAGCCGAGTCCTCGATGAGGCTGTCGTACAGCTCGCCCAGGCTCGGATCGTTGCGGAAGAAGGAGGCGACCGAGCCGAGGAACAGCGGCACGCGCTGGGTCGTGAGGTCGAGTCCGTCGACCCGGCTCGGCGAACGGGTCACCTCTTCGTCGTCGCGGAGATCCAGGATGCGGCGCAGTCCGAGCCCGCGAAGGGATTCGGCCCCCGCGGCGTCGACGTCGGCGAGGTTTCCCGACCGGTAGAGCACGCCGCTGCGGGTGAGGCCGCCCTCGGCCGGCAGTCCCCCGACGTCGCGGAAGTTCATCACGCCGGAGACGAGGGTCGGCGGCACCTCGGTCATGCCCGCGCCTCGCGTGCCGGCACGGCGTAGCGACCGGCGATCGCGACGCGGTTGAAGGCGTTGATCGCCACGAGGATCCAGCTCAGCCCGACGTACTCCTTCTCGCTCAGGATGCCGCCGACGTGGTCGTACACCTCGTCGGGGATGCCGTCCTCGGAGATGAAGGTGAACGCCTCGGCCAGCTCGAGGGCGGCACGTTCGCGGTCGGTGAAGACGCCGGAATCCCGCCACACGGCGACCTGCGCGATCTCGTCGGCCGTGACGCCGGCCGCGACGGCGCGGTCGACGTGCACCCGCACGCAGAAGGAGCACCCGTTCAGCTGCGACGCGTGGATCTGCACCAGCTCGCGCAGACGCGGCTCGATCCCCGAATCGGACGCCACCGCACCGACGGTCTTCGAGAACGCCTCCAGCGCGCGATAGGCGTCGGGGGCCGATCTCGACAGGTGGACACGCGCTTCATCCGTCATGCGACCAGCCTAGGCGCGCGCCGCGCGCGTGTGCGGGCAGAATAGCCGCGTGACCGACTTCGACGAGTTCTCGTTCCTCTCCGATCAGGCCGCCGACGCCGGGCTGACGGTTCCGATCCCGCGGGGTGAGCGTCTCACCCTGACCCTGCCGGACGGGCGGACGCTGAGTGCATTGCGCTACGGCGACTCGGCCCCCGAGGTCACCTTCCTGCACGGCGCGGGACTCAACGCTCACACGTGGGACACGACGATCCTCGCGCTCGGGCGCCCCGCGCTCGCGATCGACCTGGCGGGGCACGGCGATTCGTCGTGGCGCGACGATGCGGCCTACACCCCGCGCAACCTCGCGCCCGACGTCGTCTCCGCCCTGTCGGCCTGGACCGACCGCCCGCAGGTGCTGGTGGGTCAATCGCTCGGGGGCCTCACGGCGGCCCCGGTCGCCGCATCCGCCCCCGACGCCGCATCCAGTCTCCTCATCGTCGACATCACCCCGGGCGTCGATCCCGATGCCGGCCCCACGCAGGTGCGCGCCTTCTTCGCGGGCCCCACCGATTGGGCGTCGCGCGACGAGCTCGTCGACCGAGCGCTCGCGTTCGGGCTCGGCGGCGGCTCGCGCGAGAAGGCGGCGCGCGGCGTGTTCCTCAATTCCCGCGTGCGCGCCGACGGGCGGGTCGAGTGGAAGCACCACTTCGCGCATCTCGCCGCAGCCGCCGCGAACGACGCCGGGGGCACGCCGTCGCGCGACGACGCGGTGTCGGCGCTGCTGTCGGGTGCGGGCTGGGACGACCTCGCGGCGGTCGGGGCCCCGATCACGCTGATCCGCGGCGAGCGCGGGTACGTCACCGAGGCGGATGCGGCGGAGTTCGCCCGTCGCGCGCCCGCGGCGCGCATCGTCTCCTTCGACTCGGGGCACAACGTGCAGGAGGACGCACCGGTCGAGCTGGCGCGCGCGATCGCCGACCTTCTCTGAGTCCCGGTGCATCGACCTGTGACGTTCCGCGTCACGGTCGCCTCACGCACCCGCGCGGAACCCTAGGCTGGTAGGCACACCGAGATTGCCTGCCCGCGGCGTCCGACAGCATCGATGACGCCGCCTCCTGGGGAAAGGACCCGCCCGCACATGCCCCGCCGCGCCACCCTCGCCACTGCCGCCCTCTTCGTCACGGGGGCCCTGGTCCTCGCGGGGTGCTCCAGTTCACCGTCACCGGCACCGACATCCGTCGGCGCCCCCGACCCGGACGCGACCCTGACGATCGCCGCGACGCTCGAGCCGTCGAACCTCGACATCCGTCACACGTCGGGTGCGGCCCTCGATCAGGCGCTCATCGACAATGTCTACGAGGGGATCGTCTCCCGGGACCAGGACAACAAGGTCGTCCCCAAGCTCGCGAGCGCCTACGAGGTCTCCGACGACGGGCTGACCTACACGTTCACCCTGCAGGAGGGCGTCACCTTCCACGACGGGAGCGCCCTCACCGCCGACGACGTCGTCACCTCGCTCACCACGGCGAAGGACGACCCGACCGTGCAGGGCAACTCCGACCTCGCGGGCGTGACCTCGATCACCTCCCCCGACGCCGCGACCGTCGTCGTCACGCTGGCCGAACCCAACAGCGACTTCCTCTTCTCGCTCACCGGGCGCGCCGGTCTCGTCGTCCGGGCGGGCGACACCACCGACCTGCAGACGAAGGCGAACGGCACCGGCCCGTTCACCGTCTCGCAGTGGGCGCAGGGCCAGAGCCTGACCCTCGACCGGGCCGACGCCTACTGGGGCGAGCAGGCGGGCGTCGCCGAGGTCGTCATCGACTACATCCCCGACCGCACAGCGGCCGCCAACGCCGCCCTCGCGGACGAGGTCGACGTCACCCTCGAGCTCGACCCCGAGTTCCGCTCGCAGATCGAGGACAGCGGCCTGTTCACCATCGAGACCGGACAGACCACCGACAAGGGCACGCTGGCGTTCAACAACGCCGCTCCCCCGCTGAACGACCCGAAGGTGCGCGAGGCGCTGCGTCTGGCGATCGACCACGACGGGCTCGTCGAGGCCATCGGCGGCGTCGGCTCGACGCTCTACGGTCCGATCCCCGAGCTCGACCCGGGGTACGAGGACCTCTCCGATCTCGTCCCGTTCGATCCGGAGCGCGCGAAGGAGCTGCTGCGGGAGGCCGGCCAGGAGAATCTCGAGCTGACGCTCACCATTCCGAACATCTACGACGCGACCATCCCGACCTACCTCGTGTCGGCGTTCAACGACATCGGTGTGACGCTCACGGTCGAATCGGTCGAGTTCTCCGTCTGGCTCCAGGACGTCTACACGAATAAGGACTACGAACTCAGCTTCGTCCGCCACGTCGAGGCCCGCGACTTCTCGAACTGGGTCGACCCCGACTACTACTTCGGATACGACAACCCCGAGGTCCAGTCGCTCTACGCCGAGGCCGTCGCCTCGGTGGACGAGGACGAGGCGAACACCCTTCTCGCCCAGGCCGCGCGGATCGTGTCGGAAGACAACGCGGCCGACTGGCTCTTCGCGGCGGCTCCGCTCGCCGCGGTGAGCACGCAGGTCGGCGACTTCCCGAAGAACTCCTTGAACGTGCGGCTTCCGCTGGCCGGCGTGACGGTCTCGTCCGAGTGATGCGCTCGAAGAACTGACGGTGTCCTCGCGGTGATGCGCTACGCGGTGACGAGGGTGGTCCTGCTCCTGGCAGGCCTCCTCGTCGCCAGCGTGCTCATCTTCGTGACGTTGCGCGTGCTCCCCGGCGACGTCGCGGCGGTGATCGGGGGCACCACCTCCTCGCCCGAACAGGTCGCGGCCATCCGCGAGGGCCTGGGACTCGACCGGCCGCTGGTGGTGCAGTACACCGACTGGATCGGCGGACTCCTGCGCGGTGACCTCGGCACATCGCTGCTGACCGGGGCCCCGGTCGCCGACGAACTCGCCGCGAAGGCGCAGGTCACCGTGCCCCTGGGCGTGATGTCACTGCTCATCGCCCTCGCCATGAGCGTCCCCCTCGGCGTGGCCTCGGCCCTGCGCCGCGGCCGCGCCGACGGCACCGCGCTGAGCGTGGCGGCCCAGTCGCTCGCGGCCGTGCCGGTGGTCTGGGCGGGACTGATGCTCGTCGTCGTCTTCGCGGTCTGGCTCGGCTGGCTGCCCGCGCAGGGCTTCCCCCGCAACGGCTGGGACGACCCCGGTGCGGCGTTCCGTTCGCTGATCCTCCCGGCCCTCACGATCGGGGTGGTGGAGGGGGCGATGCTGATGCGCTTCGTCCGCAGCGCCACGCTGCAGGCGATCGGCCAGGACTACGTCCGCACGGCGGCGGCGAAGGGACTCACCCGCACGCGCGCGCTGATCCGCCACGGGCTGCCCAATGTCGCGCTGTCGATCATCGCCGTCCTCGGTCTGCAGATCGCCGGCATCGTGGTCGGCGCCGTCATCATCGAGCAGTTGTTCTCGCTTCCGGGCATCGGGCGGATGCTGGTCACCGACGTCGGTCAGCGAGACCTCCCCAAGGTGCAGAGCGCGCTGCTCGCTCTGACGGGCTTCGTGCTCGTCATCGGGTTCGTCGTCGATCTCGTGCAGCGGCTCATCGACCCCCGGCAGCGGGAGGCAGCATGAGCACCACGAGACCCGTCGCGCGTCTTGCGTGGCTCCGGCGCCTCTGGGCGCTCGGCACCGGGCGTTTCGGTCTGATCGTCGTGGCGGTGGTCGTGGCGACGGCGATCGTCGCGGCCTTCTGGACCCCCTTCCCGCCGCAGCAGGTCGATATCGGCGCCCGCTGGTCATCGCCCGGCTGGCCGCACCTGCTCGGCACCGACGACACCGGCCGCGACATCCTGAGCCTCCTGATGGCGGGAGCACGCACAACACTGATGGTCTCCCTCGGGGCGGGCGTGGTCGCGACCCTGCTCGGTATCGCTCTGGCCGCGCTCGGCGCTCTGACGGCCCGGTGGGTGCGCGAGACGGTGGCCGTGCTGATCGACATCCTCGTCGCCTTCCCCGTGCTGATCATCGCGATGATGATCACCGCCGTCTGGGGCGGATCGCTCGGCGTGGTGATCTGGGCGGTCGGCATCGGATTCGGGGTGAACATCGCCCGCGTCACGCGCGCGGAGCTGCGCCGCGTGCTGCACAGCGACTTCGTGCTGGCCGGTCGAGCCAGCGGCCTCTCCCCCGCGCAGAACCTGTGGCGCCACCTGCTGCCGAACGTGGCGCCCGTCTTCATCGTGCAGCTGTCGTGGGCGATGGCCGTGGCCGTACTGGCCGAGGCCGGGCTGTCGTACCTCGGGTTCGGCGCACCGCTCACCGAGCCGTCGTGGGGGGTGCTGCTCGAGCAGCTGCAGCGGTACGTGTCGGTCTACCCGTTGACCGTGATCTGGCCGGGGCTCGCAATCACCCTCACCGTGCTCGGTCTCAACCTCCTCGGCGACGGGCTGCGCGAAGCCACCGACCCGACGCTGTCGCGGCGCGCCGCCGCATCCCGCCTGCACGTCCCGGAGGTGGTCTCGTGACGCTCGAAGTGCGCGATCTGACGGTCGAGATCGGGGGGCGCCGGGCCGTCGACGGCGTCTCGTTCGACGTTCCCGACGGCGGCCGTCTCGGACTGATCGGCGAGTCGGGGTCGGGCAAGTCGCTCACCGCGCTCGCGATCCTCGGGCTCCTGCCCGACGGGGCGACGGCGGCCGGAAGCATCCGCTGGGACGGCCGCGAGATCCTGGGGCTCCCCGACCGCGACCTCGCGCAGCTCCGCGGCGACGAGATCGGCGTCGTGTTCCAGGAACCGCAGACAGCGCTCAATCCCATCCGCACCGTAGGGCGCCAGATCGGCGAGTCGCTGCGCATCCACGAAGGGCTCTCCCGCGCCGACGCCCGGCGGCGGGCGATCGACGAGGCGGAGAGGGTGGCCCTCCCCGACCCCGCGACGATCGTGACCCGCTACCCCCACCAGCTCTCGGGCGGCCAGCGTCAGCGGGTCGCGATCGCCATGGCCCTCGCC
This sequence comes from Microbacterium sp. AG1240, assembly GCF_003635115.1. GTDB lineage: Bacteria > Actinomycetota > Actinomycetes > Actinomycetales > Microbacteriaceae > Microbacterium. The sequence goes on along the minus strand of NZ_RBXJ01000001.1, from coordinate 1,002,782 downwards.
TGTCGACCGCGGTTGCTCATCGCCGACGAACCGACCACCGCTCTCGACGTGACGATCCAGGCCGGCATCCTCTCCCTGCTCGCAGACCTCGTCCGCGACGCGGGGATGTCGCTCGTGTTCATCACGCACGACCTGGCGGTGCTCGCGCAGGTCGCGACGACGGCGGTCGTGCTCGAGCACGGGCGCGTCGCCGAAGCGGGTCAGGTGTCGCAGCTGCTCGACGCGCCGGCGTCACCCGTCACCCGCGGCCTGGTTCGCGACGCGCGCGCCACCCTCTGGCGCCCGGAGGGCCGGTCATGAGCGAGATCCTGCTGCGCGCTCGCGGACTCACGCGTCGCTACACCGCGCCGCGCCGCACCCTGTTCACGCCGCGGGTCGTCACGACGGCTCTCGACGCGGTCGACCTCGACGTGACCGCGGGGTCGGCGGTCGGCGTGATCGGCGAATCGGGGTCGGGCAAGTCCACGCTCGTGCGGCTGCTCCTGGCGCTCGACACCCCCACCGACGGAACGGTCGAACTCGACGGCCGCCCGGTGGACGCCCGCCAGAGCGCGCGGTCGCTGCACTGGCTGCGCCGACAGACGGGCATCGTCTTCCAAGACCCCTACGCCTCGCTCGATCCGCGCATGAGCATCGGGCGGATCGTCGGCGAGCCGCTGTGGGCGCTCGATATCGCGGGCGACAGACGCGCCCGCGTTCGCGAGGTGCTCGAGCAGGTCGGCCTCGAAGCGGCGATGGCCGACCGCTTCCCCCACGAGTTCTCGGGCGGTCAACGTCAGCGCATCGCGATCGCCCGGGCCATCGTGCACCGGCCGGCCGTGCTCGTCGGCGACGAACCGCTGTCGGCGCTCGACGTCACCGTGCGCGCCCAGATCCTGCGGCTTCTCGCCGAGCTGCGCGCCACCGCGGGGCTCACCCTTCTGCTGGTCTCCCACGACCTCGGTGTCGTGCAGAACCTGTGCGACGAGGTCGTCGTGATGAAGGATGCACGCATCGTCGAGCGCGGACGCACAGAATCGGTGCTGCAGCATCCGGCCTCCGCGTACACGCGGTCGCTCCTCGACGCGATCCCGACGCTCCCCCGGCCGTCATCTTCGCGAAACCGAGGTGTCGGAACCGACCGTTAGTGTTCGGACATGTCCCCCGCGATCATCCCCCCGTTCCTGCTCGATCGGCTCGCCGAGACCGATCATCCCCGCTTCGCCCGCGCCGCGGCCGCTGCGCGGGCGACCCTCGCTGTCGGTCGTCCCGACCGGCCCGTGCGTGCGCGCCTGCGACTGTCGATCGACGAGTCGGGCACCCTGGTCGCCGAGGCCGCACCGGGTCCTGATCGCATCGTGTTCGACGCCGGCAACACCGAGCGGCTTCCGGGGGCGATCGTGCGGTCCGAAGACGATGCGCCCACCGGCGACGCGGCGGCCGACGAAGCCTTCGACGGCCTCGGCGCCACCTTCGACTTCTTCTGGGACGCCTTCTCGCGGGACGGGATCGATGCCGCAGGCGGCGCGCTGCTGGCGACGGTGCACTTCGGGGAGGACTACGACAACGCCTTCTGGAACGGTGAGCGCATGGTCTTCGGCGACGGCGACGGCGAGGTGTTCACCGGCTTCACGCGGTCGCTCAGCGTCATCGCGCACGAACTCGCGCACGGTGTGACCGAGGCCGAGGGCGGCCTCGAGTACGAGGGACAGTCGGGGGCCATCAACGAATCGCTCTCCGACGTGTTCGGCGTGCTCGCCGAGCAGCACCACCTCGGTCAGACCGCCGACACCGCGACGTGGCTCGTCGGCGAAGGCATCTTCAGCGCCGAGGTTCAGGGTGACGCCCTCCGCTCACTGAAGGCCCCCGGCACGGCGTACGACGACGACGTGCTCGGGAAGGATCCGCAGCCGGGCCACATGCGTGATTACGTCGAGACGAGCGACGACAACGGCGGGGTGCACATCAACTCGGGCATCCCGAACAAGGCCTTCTACCTCGCGGCGATCACTCTCGGCGGCCGGGCATGGGAGCGCGCGGGACGGGTGTGGTACCGCGCTCTCACCGGCGGCACCCTCTCGCCGACCGCCGACTTCGCCGAGTTCGCGGCGGCGACCATCGCCGCGGCGACGGCGGAGTACGGTGAGGAGTCGGAGGAGGTCGCCGCCGTCCGCGCCGGATGGGCCGGAGTCGGCGTCATCGAGCATGCAGGGAGCGACTGAGCCGAGAGTGGTCGTCACGGTCGTCCGATCCGGCGGGATCGCCGGGCTGCGACGCGAGTGGCGGGCAGAGCCGGCGCCCGACGCGGTCGCCCGGTGGACCGAGCTGATCGACGGGTGCCCGTGGGACGACCCGCCCGCCGCGGAGCCCGGGGCCGATCGATACCAGTGGCGCATCCGGGCGCGCAGCGACGATGCTCCTCCGCGCGAAGTCCGGCTCGGAGACGGCGGCCTGGCCGGCCCGTGGCGCACGCTCGTCGACGAGGTGCGCGCGCAGTCCCGCCCCCGCCGCCCCGAACGCCCGCGCTGACGCGGCGCGTCAGCCGAAGAGGCGTTTCTTCTTCAGCTTCGGCACGCTCAGCTGCAGGTAGACCACGCCCAGCCACCGGCCGAACTTGAAACCGACCCGGCCCATGCGGCCGACCTCGACGAACCCGAGCTTCTGGTGCAGGGCGATCGACGACTCGGCACCCCGGTCGCTGATGGCCGCGACGATCTCGCGGATCCCGGCTTCCTGCGCCGCGGCGATGATGGCCTCCATGAGAGCCCGCCCGAGGCCCTTGCCCGCGGCCGCCTGCCCGAGGTAGATGGAGTTCTCCACCGTGTAGCGATAGGCCGACTTGCTCTTCCACGGCTGCAGCAGCGCGTACCCGAGGATCTGTCCCGATGGCGACTGCGCGACCAGGAACGGCATGCCGAGCTTGTGGAGGTGCGCGTACTTCTCCCGCCACTGCGCGAGGGTCCAGCGCTTCTCGTCGAACGTGACCATCGAGTTCGTCACGTAGTAGTTGTAGATCTCGCGGATGTCGGGGATGTCGCTCTCGCGCACCGGCCGGATCTCGTACGTGAAGGGGCGCTCGGGCTCGGGTGTGCGGCGCAGATGCCACGGAAGACGCCGACGGCTCTTGTCGTATTCGTCTTCCAGCATGACCGCCATTTTATGTGGTCCGCGCACCGGCGACCGCTCGCGGGCTGCGCGTCGTGCCCGGCGGTGACGCATGCCCGAGACGCCGGCCTTCGGCCGTCGTCTCCCGCCAGTCCCGATGCCAGCGTCTCCGCCGAGCACGACACTCCGCCCGCACCATCCCCCGCCCGACGGTGACGCATGCCCGAGACGCCGGCCTTCGGCCGTCGTCTCCCGCCAGTCCCGATGCCAGCGTCTCCGCCGAGCACGACACTCCGCCCGCACCATCCCCCGCACGGCGGTGACGCATGCCCGAGACGTAGCTGCGGGTTCAGGCGGGCAGGCGCCAGTCGACCGGCGTCGCCCCCTGCTGCTCGAGCAGCGCGTTCGCCGCCGAGAAGGGTCTCGATCCGAAGAAGCCGCGCCTCGCCGACAGCGGGGAGGGATGGGCGGAGGCGACGATCGGCGTATCACCGAGGAGAGGGCGGAGGTTCGCCGCATCCTTCCCCCACAGGATCGCCACGAGCGGTGCGTCACGTTCGACGAGGCTGCGGATCGCGAGCTCGGTCACCGTCTCCCACCCCCAGCCCCGATGCGAGCCCGCCTCGCCGGGGGCGACGGTCAGCACCCGGTTGAGCAGCATGACGCCCTGGTCGCTCCAGGCCGAGAGGTCGCCGTGCGGCGCCGGCGGGATACCGAGATCGGACTCGAGCTCGGCGTAGATGTTCGACAGGCTCCGCGGGATCGGCCGCACGTGCCGGTCGACGGCGAACGACAGCCCGATCGGGTTGCCCGGCGTCGGATACGGGTCCTGTCCGACGATCAGCACCTTCACGTCGCCGCGCGGCCGCGCGAACGCGCGCAGCACGTTCTCCCCCGCGGGCAGGTAGGAACGACCCGCCGCCACCTCGGCCCTGAGCCGCTCACCCAGCGCGGCGATGTCGCCGGCGACGGGTTCGAGTGCATCGGCCCACCCGTCGTCGAGAAGTCCGGCGGCAGAGAGCTCCGGCAGAGTCATCGCCACGGTGTCAGGCCTCGTCCTCTTCGACGACCGTCCCCTGGGCCGACCACGGGAAGTCGATCCACAGCGACGTCTCCTTCCAGGAGTAGTCGGGCTGGACGATCGTCGTCGGCTTCGTGTAGATGACGACCGAGCGCATGTCCGCACCGCGCTCGCGCAGCATCTTCACCGCGAGGGCGAGCGTACGGCCGCTGTCGGCGACGTCGTCGACGAGCAGCACCTTGCGACCGCCGAGGTATTCGGTGTCCAGCGCCGGGCGCAGCACCTCGGGGGCGTCGAGCACGGTGCCGATGCCGGTGTAGAACTCGACGTTCAGCGCGCCGCAGTTCTTCACCCCCAACCCGTACGCGATCGCACCCGCCGGCAGCAGACCGCCGCGGGCGATCGCCACCACGACCTCGGGGACGAAGCCGTCGGCGAGGATCTCGCGGGCGAGGTCTCGGGATGCGGCACCGAACCCGTCCCACGTCAGTGTCTCGCGCTCTTCGCTCATGGCCATGGGGTCCTCCTCGGGGACGGTTCGCTCCAGCCTAGGCATCCGGCAGCCGTGCCCGTCTCCCGCCCGACGCCCGGTGTACTCTCGGCCCCATGTCACGCGCATCGTCCGCCGCTGAACGCCTGCGCGGGTCTTCCTTCGGCATCACCGCGGGGCTCATCGGCTGGTTCGTCGTCGTCGAGCTCACCAGCGGCATCCTGCAGGGCTACTACGTGCCCCTGCTCAGCGACATCGTGGTGCATCTCGGGGTGACCGACGCCGACGTGAACTGGTTCGAGGCGGCGCAGCTGCTGCTCTCGGCCCTCGTGCTGCCGATCCTCGCCAAGCTCGGCGACATGTACGGGCACAAGAAGGTGCTGCTGGCCTCGGCGATCCTGACGGCCGGTGCCAGCTGGTGGCTCGTCTTCGCCGATTCGTTCACGACGTTCCTCATCGCGTGGGCGCTGCAGGGCTTCTATGTGGTGTGGCTGCCCCTCGAGATCGCGCTCGTGTTCGAACGCGGGCGCCGTCAGGCCCGGGGAGTGTCGCAGACGCGACGCGCGGCGGGTCTGCTCGTCGTGGGCCTGCAGGCCGGAGCGATCCTCGGCGCCCTCGCCGCCGGGCGCCTCTTCGCGGCGACGAGCGAGAACCTGCAGCTGACGCTCATGGTGCCGGCGGTGGCGGTCACACTCGTGTGCGTGGTCATCTGGCTCGGCGTGCCCGAGTCCGAACCCGTGCCCGGGCGTCGTCTGGACATCGGCGGTTTCGTGCTCCTGGCTTTCGCGCTGCTGCTCGTCACCGGCGCCCTGTCGTTCCTGCGGGTGCCCGACGGCCCCGGCGCGGGCGTCGTCGTCGCTCTGCTCATCACCGGTCTCGCGGCCTTGGCGGTCTTCGTCTGGTAAGAGCTGCGTCAGAGCGACCCCGCGGTCGATATCCGTGTGCTCGCGCGGCCCGAGATGTGGCCGGTGCAGGCGACCGCGTTCCTCGTCGGCATCAGCCTGCTCGGCGCGCAGGGCCCGCTGGCCACATACGCCGGCACCGACTCCTCACTCGGGTACGGCCTCGGACTCGACGCGACAGACCGCTCCAACGTGATCGGCGTCTACCTCGTGTCGCTCATCGTCGGAGCGGTGCTGTTCGCGGTGTTCTCGCGCCGGGGCAATCCGCGCCTCATCCTGATCGGCGCCTCGGCGCTCGTCGGCATCGGCTACGCGCTCTTCGTCCCGTTCCACGTCGAGCTGTGGCAGGTGCTGGCGAACCTGTCGATCGCCGGCATCGGCTCGGGGGCCCTGGTGGCAGCCCTGCCCGCCGCGGCCGCTGCGGCTGCGCCCCGCGGCCAGACGGGCATCGCCTCCGCACTGACGAACACGACGAAGACCATCGGCGGCACGTTCGCCTCCGCCGTCTTCGGCGTCGTGCTCGCCGCGGGCGTCGGAGCCGCGGTCGCCGGCACCGCCGCACCCCTCGTCGGCTACGTGACCGTCTGGACCGTCTGCGCGGTCGGCGGATTCCTCGCCGCGGCGCTGCTCTTGTTCGTTCCGAAGGTCGCGTTCAGCGACGCCGATGCGGCGGATGCGGCTGCCGGGCAGACGCAGGTGATCTAGTCCTGACGCACCCGCAGCGGTCCGCGGGCGAGCGCGTGCTGCGCCGACTGCGCGACCGGGCGCACGGTGACCAGGTCGAGGTTCACGTGGCCCGGCGCCTCCAACGCGTAGGCGATCACATCGGCGACGTCGGCGCCGGTGAGCGGGTTCTCCACATCCTCGTAGACGCGGTCGGCGGCGTTCTGGTCGCCGCGCAGGCGGTTGAGCGAGAACTCCTCCGTGGCGACCATGCCCGGCGCGATCTCGATGACGCGGAGGGGCTCGCCGTTCAGCTCCAACCGCAGCGCGTGCACGAGCATCGCCTCCGCGGCCTTCGCCGCGTTGTAGCCCGCACCGCCCGGATAAGCGGTCTGCGCGGCGGTGGAGGTCACGAAGACGGTGTCGGCATGGCCGTCGGATGCTGCGGCATCGCGCAGCAGCGGAAGAAGCGCGGCGACCAGCCGCTGGGTCGAGACGACGTTGGCCTCGAACATCCACTGCCAGTCGGCCGGGTCGCCGTGCTCGACGAGGTCTGTCCCGCGAGCTCCGCCGGCCACCTGCACGAGCGCGTGCACGGGGCCGGTCTCGGCGAGCCATCCGGCGAGCGCGTCGATGTCCTCGCCTCGCGTGAGGTCGGCGGCGTACGCCACGATGCCGGTCTCGGCCTCGAGCGCTTCGAGGCGCTCGGCCCGCCGGGCCACCCCCACCACGTCCCATCCCCGGGAGCGCAGCATCCGAGCCGTCGCTTCACCGATCCCGGAACTTGCACCCGTCACCACAACACGTCGCGTCATTAGAGCAACGCTACCCGCGCCAGGCTCCCCCGACGGCTGTTACGCCGCGTGTCCGAAGCGGTGGCGTGTCCGATGCGGCGTCCGTAGTCTCGCAGCAGGTCACCGCACCCGCCTGACCGAATCCGACTGCAGGAGCCCGATCATGTCCGCACCCGAGAACTGGCGATTCGAGACCAAGCAGATCCACTCGGGCGCCCAGCCCGACCCGGTGACCAAGGCGCGGGCGACCCCGATCTATCAGACGACCTCCTACGTCTTCGACAACGCCGACCACGCTGCGAACCTCTTCTCGCTGGCCGAGTTCGGCAACATCTACACGCGCATCCAGAACCCGACCCAGGCGGTCGTGGAGGAGCGCGTGGCGGCCCTCGAAGGCGGCACCGGCGCGCTCCTGGTCGCCAGCGGCCAGGCGGCCGAGACCTTCGCGGTGCTAAACATCGCCGAGGCCGGCGACCACATCGTCTCGTCGTCGTCGATCTACGGCGGCACCTACAACCTCTTCAAGTACACGCTGAAGAAGCTCGGCATCGACGTGACGTTCGTGGAGAACCAGGACGACGCCGAGGAGTGGCGCGCCGCGGTGCGCCCGAACACGAAGCTGTTCTTCGCCGAGACGATCGGCAACCCCAAGATCAACGTGCTCGACATCCGCACGGTCGCCGATGTCGCGCACGCCGCCGGCGTGCCGCTGATCGTCGACAACACGATCGCGACCCCGTACCTCATCCGTCCGTTCGAGCACGGCGCCGACATCGTGGTGCACTCGGCGACGAAGTTCCTCGGCGGCCACGGTACGGTCATCGGCGGCGTCATCGTCGACGGCGGCTCGTTCAAGTGGTCGGAGAACGTCGAGCGCTTCCCCGGCCTCACCGAGCCCGACCCGTCGTACCACGGCGCGAGCTACACCGCGGCGGTCGGCGACGGCCTCGCCTACGTCATCAAGGCCCGCGTGCAGCTGCTGCGCGACCTCGGTGCGGCCATCTCGCCGCAGAGCGCGTGGCTGCTGATCCAGGGCATCGAGACGCTGTCGCTGCGCATCGAGCGTCACGTGCAGAACGCGCAGGAGATCGCCGAATGGCTCGAGGGTCAGCCCGACGTCGCCACGGTCAACTACTCGGGCCTGCCGACCTCCCCCTGGTACGCCGCCGCCAATAAGTACGCCCCGAAGGGTGTCGGCGCGGTGCTGTCGTTCGAGCTCAAGGGAGGGGTCGACGCCGGGCGGGAGTTCGTGAACTCGCTCACCCTCTTCAGCCACCTCGCCAACATCGGCGACGTGCGTTCCCTGGTGATCCACCCCGCCTCGACCACGCACTCACAGCTCACCCCCGAGCAGCAGCTCACCACCGGAGTGACGCCCGGCCTCGTGCGGCTGTCGCTGGGGCTCGAGAACATCGACGACCTGAAGGCCGACCTCTCGCAGGCCCTCGCCGCGGCGCGCCGCAGCGTGGACGCCGCGCGCGTCTGACCCGCAGCATCCAGATGCCCCGGCCGCCCTCACGGGCGCCGGGGCATCCGTCGTTCTTCCCGCGCGGGTGCGAGAACACCCGCGTCCGGGTGAGGGCGAGGTCAGGCCCGCACCTTCGGGCGGAGGGTCCCGAGCCCTCCGTCGATGCCGAGCACCTGGCCCGTGATCCAGTCGTTCGCCGGGTCGAGGAGGAACTGCACGCCGCGCGCGACATCGTCGGGTTCGCCGAGACGGCCGAGCGCGTGCATCGACTCGGACACCTTGCGAGACCCTTCGCTGGCGGTGAGCGCCGACGTCAGCGTCGTGCGGGTCAGGCCCGGTGCGACGGCGTTGATGCGGAGCCCCTGCGAGGCGTAGCTCGCCGCCGACGAGAGCATCAGCCCGATGACGCCGGCCTTCGCCGCCGAGATCGCGTCGTGGTTCGGCAACCCCGCCATGGCGGCCGCCGAGGAGACCAGTACGACGGCGCCACCCGACCGCAGCTGCCGGCCGGCGGCCCGCACGGTCGCGAACGCGGTCGTCAACGACGCGGCGACGATGCCGTCGTACTGCGCGCGCGACGTGAGGTGGGCGGGCTTGAGCAGCATCGATCCCGCGAAGCACGCGACACCGTCCAGGGGTCCGGCATCGACGACCGCCTGCTCGACGGCCTCGAAGTCGGTCGCGTCGAGCACGATGTCGGGATCGCCGTTCCCCGCCTCGCGGGCCGTCGTCACCACCTCGTGACCCGCCGCGCGCAACAGCTCGCACGTCGCCGCACCGATACCGCTGGATGCGGCGATGATCAGATATCGCGCCATGGTGTACCTCCCCCGTCATTGTCTCCTCACCCGGGCCGCCCGCGGCGCATCGGCGCGATCGCACCCGCACCGATCGTCGGTGTAACAGTCGGCTGGCCGGCGGGTCGGACCGCCTAGCCTGGAAGGGCGCGAAAGGTAGTGCTCATGGACTGGCAGACGTCGGAGGACACGGTGCCGTCGGCACCGATCACGGAGGCCGACGCGCGCATGCTCCTGGGGCGTCCACCGACCACGGGCGCCTGGCGCGACGGCGACCCCGTCGGCGACCGGCGGTTCGCGAGCTTCACCGGCTTCCGCACGGAGGGCGGCGAGGAGCTGCCCTCGTGGCGGCTGTCGTACGAGACCTGGGGCGAGCTCTCCCCGGCCCGCGACAACGCCGTGCTGGTGCTCCACGCCCTCACCGGGGACAGCCACCTGCGCGGCCCCGCCGGCCCCGGGCACCCGACGGCCGGCTGGTGGGAGGACCTCGTCGGCCCGGGCGCGCCCCTCGACACCGACCGGTGGTTCGTGGTGGCGCCGAACATGCTCGGAGGCTGCCAGGGCTCGACGGGCCCGGCGAGCGTCGCACCCGACGGCTACGAGTGGGCGGCGCGCTTCCCGTACCTCACCATCCGCGACCAGGTGGGCGCGCAGGCCCGTCTCGCCGATGCGCTCGGCATCGACGTGTGGGCGGGCGTCATCGGCGGCTCGATGGGCGGCATGCACGCGCTCGAGTGGGCGATCGGCCACCCTGCGCGCGTCGAGCGCGCGGCCATCCTGTCGGCACCCCCGGTGACCACCGCCGACCAGATCGCGCTCAACTCGGTACAGCTCGAGGCCATCCGCATCGACCCGCGCTTCGCCGGCGGAGAGTACTACGACGCGGGCGACGGCGACGGTCCGCACCGCGGCCTCGCGCTCGCCCGCCGCATGGCGCTGCTGAACTATCGCAGTCCTACGGAGCTCAATCAGCGCTTCCAGCGGTCGTGGCAGTCGGGGGTCAGCCCGCTCGGTCGCGGGGGGCGGTTCGCGGTGGCGTCGTACCTCGACTTCCACGGCAACAAGTTCACGCGCCGCTTCGACGCGAACAGCTACCTGACGCTCGTCGACGCGATGAACTCCCACGATGTCGGGCGCGACCGCGACGGCATCGAAGACGCGCTGAAGCGGGTGACCGCGACGACGCTCGTGCTCGGGATCGACAGCGACCGCCTGTTCCCCATCGACGGACAGCATCGGATCGCCCGCAGCATCCCGAACACCCTCGACGGGCGCGAGGCGGTGACCGTCACGAGCGACTTCGGCCACGACGGCTTCCTCATCGAGACCGACGAGGTCGGGCGCCACCTGCGGCGCCTGTTCGCGGCCTAGACCGCGACCGGCTCCGCGGCCCGCGACTTCTCGACGCGGAAGCTCCAGGCCGCGACGACCAGGCCACCCATCGCGAGCACCGCCCCCACCCACGCGGGCGCGGCGAACCCGAGGCCGAGCGCGATCACGACACCGCCGAGGAACGCGCCGAGACTGTTGCCGATGTTGAGCGCGGAGTGGTTGAGCGCGGCGGCGATCGACTGGTTGTCGCCCGCGACGTCCATGAGACGCGTCTGGATGGCCGGGCTCAGCGCCGACCCCACGAAGCTGACCGCGAAGGCGAAGAGCGCGAGGGTGACGACCCATCCCGCCGTGAGGGCGAGCAGGGCCGAGGCCGCCGCCATCGCGACGAGGCCGATGAGCAGCCACTTCTTCAGGTTCACGTCGGCGAGGTGCCCACCGACGATGTTGCCGATCGTCATGCCGATGCCGACGATGACGAGCACGATCGACACCGCCCACTCGGGCGATCCGGCCAGCTCCGTCACCATGGGCGCGATGTAGCTGTACATGGCGAAGAAGCCTCCGAAGCCGACAGCCCCGATACCGAGGGCGAACCAGACCTGGCCGACCCGGAACACTCGCAGTTCGTCGCGCAGTCGGCGCCCGGGATCGCCGGGGTGCTCGGGGACGAACAGCACGATCGCGAGGGTCGCGAGGGCGAACACCCCGCCGACGACGAGGAACGCGAGCCGCCAGCCGAAGTTCTGGCCGAGCAGGGTTCCCAGCGGAACGCCGACCACGTTCGCGACCGTCAGACCGGTGAGCACGAACGCGACGCCCTTCGCACGGTTGCCGGGACCGAGCACGTCGGCGGCGACGAGGGCTCCGATGCCGAAGTATGCGCCGTGCGGGAGGCCAGCGAGCAGACGGGATGCGGCGACCAGCTCGTACGTCGGAGCGATGACCGTGAGCAGGTTGAACACCGTCAACGCGAGCGCCAGCACGATCATCACGCGATGCCGGGGGAAGCGCGCGACGGAGCCCGCGATCGTGGGCGCTCCGATGACGACGCCCAGGGCGTAGAGGGAGATGAGCCACCCGGCTTGAGCAATCGCGTCGTCGGGGTTCGCCGCCCACGCGGTGGGCAGCAACTCCGCCGCGACGTTCGGCAGCAGGCCCATCATCACGAACTCGGTCATGCCGATGCCGAAGCTGCCGATGGCGAGCGAGAGGAGCGCCCGCATCGCCGCACCCCTCGAGAGGATCGAGGAGGTCATTCCTCGATGCTAGACCCGCCCGCGTCCGTATGACGAATCGATTCGATGGCGCTTTCGAGGCGTTCGATCTTCCCGTCGATCTCGCCCGTGCGTCCGGGGCGGATGTCGGCTTTGAGCACGAGCGATACGCGCGAGCCGAAGGGCATCACGGCCTCGGTCGCGCGGCGCACGACATCGAACACCTCGTCCCACTCCCCCTCGATCTCGGTGAACATCGAGGTCGTGCGATTCGGCAGGCCCGATGCGCGCACGACCTCGACCGCCGCGGCCACGGCGTCGTGCACCGAGCCGTCGGCGTTACCGGATCCGGACGGGGCGACGGAGAAGGCGATGAGCATGGGGTCAGCCTTTCACGGCGGCGGGCCGCCGGGAAAGAACGGATGCCGGGTGGGAACGCGTCCGCACGCGGGCGAGTCGGTAGACGGTCCACGCGAACAGCACCACGAGGAGCACGTTGCGGAGGTTCACCAGGAGCACGGCGCCGATCTGCGCGACGAGGAGCCCGTCGTAGGCGAGCGGATACACGCCCTGCGTGAGTCCGGCGATGGCCAGCATGAGGATCGCGGGCTTGGCCCAGTGGGCACGATCGATGACGAGCCCGACGATCACGGGCGTCACGAGCCACACGATGTACTGGGGCGACCCGACCTTGTTGAACACGATGAATCCGAGCACGAGACCGAGGGTGAGCGCGGGGAAGACCGCCGCGAAACTCGCTCCCCGCAACGATTTCACCGCCCCGATCACGAACACTGAACCCATCGCCAGCAGCATGAGCGGGGTCATCGCGGCGATGACGGCGTCGACGTTCGGCCCCGTCACCTGGAAGGTGAGGATGTTGGGCTCGTAGTAGACGCTCGCACCCTCGACGCCCAGCGACGCCAGGAGCATGTAGAAGCCGCTCACCGGAGCCTCGATCTGCAACCCCCGGTTGGTCTGCTCCGTCACGAAAGCGAACGCGTACGACCCGCCCCCGGCGAGGAACACGATCGCCAGAGTGACGGCCGAGACGGCCAGGGCCCCGCCGATCACGGTGAAGCGCCGGCGCAGCGTCACGACGGCCGCGGCGAGCACGGCGGCCGGCCACACCTTGATCCACGTCGCCACGGCGAGCAGGATCGCACCCAACCAGGGACGACCGACGAGCCACAGCGAACCGGCGATGGCCAGCGGCACGGTCACCCCGTCGAGGCGGTACATGCCGACCGGGCCGAGGAGCAGGATCGCTGCGAGCCAGAACCACGCACCGGTGACGCGGCCGCGCGAGCGGGCCGTGCCCACCAGCATCCAGAACACGACCGCATCGATGAGCGTGACGAAGACCGCCCACCCGGCGGTGTACGTGAGGAAGCCGAAAGCCCAGGCGAGCACGAGGGGCACGAGGGCGAGCTGCGGGTAGACCCACGGCTCGGTGATGCCGACGATGCCTCCGCCGGTCAGCGCGCGAGCCGACCAGGGTTCGTAGACGAGGTAGACATCGCCCATCGGACCACTGGGAAGCACGTACCCGGCGACGGCGACGGCGACATGGACCACCGCGAAGGCGATCCACAACACACCCCGCCTCGACACGGCGTCCATCCTAAGCGCGACGGCCCGAGCGCCCGCACCGCGCGACGCGCGACGACTCCTCAGCGCATGCGGTGCGCGAGCACGGAGGCGACGATGCCGGGGAGCTCCTCGGTGATGTCCAGGGCGGTGATCGGCCCTCCGCCCTCCCCGTGCCGGTCGGCGGCCGCCGTCGCCGCGCGGCCGTGCAGCCACGCGCCGGTGGCGGCGAGCGCGCCCAGGCTCTCCGTGTCGCTCACCGGCTCGACCGAGGCGGCCGCGACCACCGCGCCGATGATCCCGCCGAGCACGTCTCCCGTGCCGGCGGTCGCGAGCCACGGCGTGCCGGACGTCACGCGCGCCACCCACCCGCCGGGGGTGGCGACGATCGTGCGCGCACCCTTCAGCAGCACCGTCGCACCGAGCGTGCGCGCCGTCTCGAGCGCCGCTCGCTGCCGCGCGGCGTCGTCGGCATCGCCCCCGACCGGCGCGAGCCCGATGCTCTCGCGCAGGCGGTCGTGCTCGCGCCCGTGGGGGGTCACGATGCGCGGTGCGGAGCCGACGCCCGCGAGATCCAGCGCACCCGCGTCGACGACGACAGGGAGGTCGGAGTCGAGGATGCGGCGCAGCGCTGCGTCTTCCGATGCCGGCCGGTCGGCAGCATCCGTCCCCGACCCGATGAGCCAGGCCTGCACCCGTCCGTCGGCGGTGACCGTCTCGGGGCGGCGGGCGAGGATGAGATTCTGCGCGCGCTCGGGGCCGAGGTAGCGCACCATGCCGAGGCCCGTGCGCCACGCGGCTTCGACGCCCAGCACGGCGGCACCCGGATAGCGGGTCGAGCCGGTTCGCACCCCGAGCACCCCGCGGGAATACTTGTCGTCCGACGCCGTTGGCACCCGGAGGACGCTCGACGCGCGCTCCGCGGTCCACTCGGCGGTCGTGGGATCGATCGCGGCTTCGAGCCCCTCACCAGACATGGCCCACACCCTACGCGCCGGAGGCACCATGAGCATCCTCTTCTCCCCCCTCACGATCGGTGCGACCACGTTCCGGAACCGGCTGTGGGTGGCCCCGATGTGCCAGTACAGCTCCACCGACGGCATGCCCGGTGAGTGGCACCACGTGCACCTCGCTCAGTTCGCCTCCGGCGGCGCGGGCCTGGTCGTCTCCGAGGCGGCCGCGGTGTCGCCGGAGGGACGCATCTCGCCCGAGGACGCCGGCATCTGGAACGACGCGCAGCAGGCCGCCTGGGCCCCGATCGTCGCCGCGATCCGCTCGCGCGGGGCCGTCGCCGGCATCCAGCTCGCTCACGCCGGCCGCAAGGCCTCCACGTGGTCGCCGTTCTCCGGCGAGCGCGGAACCGTGCCGTCCGACCGGGGCGGCTGGCAGAGCGTCGCGCCGTCGGCCGTCGCCTTCGAGGGGTACGCGGCTCCCGCGGAGCTCGACCACACGGGTATCGACCACGTCGTGGCGAACTTCGCCTCCGCCGCGCGCCGTGCGGTGGCCGCGGGCTTCGAGGTGCTCGAGATCCACGCCGCCCACGGATACCTGCTCCACCAGTTCCTCTCGCCGCTGTCGAACCTGCGCACCGACGAGTACGGCGGATCGTTCGAGAACCGCACGAGGCTGCTGCGCCGCGTGGTCACCGCGGTGAAGGATGCCGCGCCCGAGGCGGTCGTCGCCGTGCGGTTCTCCGCGACCGACTGGGCGGAGGGCGGCTGGGACGTCGAAGACACCGTGCGCGCGGCCGCCGTCGTAGAAGACCTCGGCGCGGAGCTCATCGACGTCTCCAGCGGCGGGCTCGTCGCCCACCAGCAGATCACCACCGGACCGGGCTACCAGGTCGCCTTCGCCGCGGCCGTGCGCGCCGGGGTGGGCATCGCGGTGAACGCCGTCGGCATGATCGACACCGGCGCGCTGGCCGAGGAGGTGCTCGCCCGCGGCGACGCCGACGCGATCATGTCGGCGCGCGAGTGGCTCCGCGACCCGCACTTCGCCCTCCGCGCCGCCGGTGAGCTGGGCGCCGACATCGCGTGGCCCCCGCAGTACGAGCGCGCCCGCCGTCGCTGAGGCCCGCAGCATCCACCGCCGCTCCCGCGGGGTTCTCCCCCCGCAGGAATGTGACGCATTCCGGCGACTGACCCCACGAATTCGTAGAGTCAGTCGCCGGAAGGTGTGGCGATCACGCGAATCGCTCGCCGCGCGAGGCGTCAGCGCCGACGCGCGGTGGCGTCCTGCACCTCGCCGACGAGCTCCTCGATGATGTCCTCGAGGAAGAGCACCGCCGTCGTCTCACCCGATTCGTTGCGCACCTGTGCGAGGTGACGGCCTGCGCGTCGCATGAGCGCCAGGGCGTCTTCGAGATCGGTCGACTCCATCACCGGAACCATGTGGTGGATCCGCTTCGACGGCAGCGGACGGGCGACGTCGGTCACCGCGCCCTCCACCTCGGCGGCGCGGAGCACGTCCTTCAGGTGCACGTACCCGACCGGCATGTTCTCGGCATCCACGATCACGTAGCGCGAATACCCGTGCTTGGCGACGGCCCGCTCGATCTCGTCGGGCGTCGTCGTCTCCGGGAGGGTCACCAGGTCGGCCAGCGGCACCGCCACGTCGCGACTCTTCTTGTCGGTGAACTCCACGACCGCCGCCACCGTGCCGGCCAGGTCGTCGAGCACGCCCTCTCGGCGCGACTGGTTCACGATCGTCGCGACCTCGTCGAGGGTGAAGGTGGATGCTGCCTCGTCCTTGGGCTCGACACGGAAGAGGCGCAGTACGTGGTTGGCGATCCAGTTCAGCGTGACGATGATCGGACGGAAGACCTTCGACACCGCCACCAGAGGCGGGGCGAGCATCAGCACGGCCCGGTCGGGCAACGAGAACGCGAGGTTCTTCGGCACCATCTCACCGAACACGACGTGCAGGTACGACACGATCAGCAGCGCGACGACGAACGCGGTCACGTCGACGGCGACCTCGCCCATGCCGGTCAGGGCCAGCGGCTCGGCCAGCAGGTGGTGGATGGCCGGCTCCGACACGTTCAGGATCAGCAGCGAGCAGATCGTGATGCCCAGCTGGCAGGTCGCGAGCATGAGCGTGGCGTGCTCCATCGCCCACAGCGCGGTCTTGGCGGCGCGCGATCCGCGCTCCGCCAGCGGCTCGATCTGCGAGCGACGGGCCGAGATGACGGCGAACTCCGCCCCGACGAAGAAGGCGTTGGCGACCAGAAGGACGACGAGCCAGGCGATTCCTGCCCAATCGTTCATCGTTGGTCACCCCCCTTCGCCGCGCGCACGAGGTCGCCGACGTTCTCCTCCACGGGCTTCGGGGTGAACGCGACGCGGTCGATGCGGCGGCCGTCCATCCGGATGACGGTGAGGGTGCCGTCCTCGACGGGCACGCTGTCGCCGACGACGGGGATGCGTTCGAGCTCGGCCATCATGTAGCCCCCGACGGTGTCGTAGACGTCGCCCTCGGGAACGCGGACGCCCGCGCGGTCGAGCACCTCGTCGGGGCGCAGGTCGCCCGGGATGTTGATCGACCCGCCGGTGCGCACGACGCCGGCGCGCGAGCGGTCGTGCTCGTCGAGCACCTCGCCCACGATCTCCTCGACGAGGTCTTCGAGGGTCACGACGCCGGCGGTACCGCCGTACTCGTCGACAACGACGGCCATCTGGTATCCCCGGGCGCGCAGCTCGGCCACGAGCGCGTCGAGGTGCACGGTCTCGGGAACGCGCAGCGGCTCGGTCGCCAGCGCCGCGGCGGGAACGTCGGCCCGGCGGTCGCGCGGAACGCCGATCGCGGCTTTCAGGTGCACGATGCCGACGATGTCGTCCATCGAGTCCTGGTAGACGGGGAACCGGCTGTGCCCGGTGCGGCGTGCCAGCTGCACCACGTCGTCGGCGGAGTCGTCCGCCGAGAGGGCATGCACGCTGGGGCGCGGCGTCATCACGTCGGCGGCGCTCAGCCGCGCGAACGTGAGGCTCCGGTCGAGCAGCGACGCGGTGTCCTCCTCGAGCATCCCCGCGCTCGCCGAGCGGCGCACGAGGCTGGAGAGCTCCTCGGCCGTGCGGGCGCCCGAGAGCTCCTCCTTCGGCTCCACACCCATCGCGCGGAGGATGCCGTTCGCGCTGCCGTTGAGCACCGCGATCGCGGGACGGAAGACGGCGGTGAACGCGACCTGGAAGGGGATCACGAGCTTGGCCGTCTGCCGCGGGATGGCGAGGGCGAAGTTCTTCGGCACGAGCTCGCCGAGGATCATCGACAGGACCGTCGCGATCGACACACCGAGGATCGCCGAGAACGGCGTGACGAACCCGTCGGGCCATCCCCACGAGGAGAAGACGGGGCGCACCAGACTCGAGATGGCCGGCTCCATCGTGTAACCGGTCAGGAGCGTGGTCAGCGTGATACCCAGCTGCGCGCTCGAGAGGTGCGTCGAGGTGATGCGCAGCGCCGCGATCGTCAGCGACAGACGCGACTCACCAGCATCCTGTCGCTTCTCGAGATCAGCGCGATCCAGATTGACCAGCGCGAACTCGCTCGCAACGAACAGGCCCGTTCCGACCGTGAGCAGAAGCCCCACGCCCAGCATGACGAATTCCATCACGCACCACCTCCGCCCGGGGCGGAGAGAGGACAGTGGGGCAACGGTCTACAAGGAGGGGGGTCGTCCATCGTCCCGCCATTCTATCCCGAGCCTCTGCGGCTCGGAGGGTGGTCCCGCGATCTCTCCCCCGGCAGGAATGTGGCGCATTCCTGCGAGTGACACCGCAGGTTCGCGCCGTCACTCGCCGCAGAGTGGCGCAGTCGTACGCGAAGACCCACCGCGTGCTCTCCTCCACAGGCATCGACGCGACGCCGCCTGTCCGCACACTCGCTGTATCTGACGAACGGATGCTGCGGCTGCACCACGCTCGACGCATGACATGGATGGATCGCCCGCCCATCTCCGCCGTGTTCCGACGGCGAGAACACGCGGAGGTGAACGAGCGCCGACTCCGCCGGATCGTGGAGCGCGGCGAAGCCGTGCGGATCGCCCCGGGCTCCTACGTGTGGAGGGATGCGTGGGACGCGGCCGACCCACTGCAGAGGCACGCGCAGCGGGTCTGGGAAGCCGCCACGCGCCTCCAGCCGGGCGCAGTATTCGTCCGTCACGCCGCGGCTGCGCTCTGGTCGATCGACACCCTCGGCGCGTGGCCCGGCCGCGTCGACGTCGCCGTCGACGATTCCGGCGGTGGCCGATCGACGGGTCTCATCGTGCGGCATTCACGGCGCGTTCCGGTGGACGGCATCGTTGCGTGGGGCGACCACTTCGTCACGACGCCCGCTCAGACGGTCGTCGACATCGCGGCCTCCCACCCGTTCACGATCGGGGTCGCCGCGGCAGACCAGGCGCTCTGGGAACGCCGGATCGGCGGAGCACTCCTGAGCGCCGACGAGCTGGGGGATGCCGCCCACGCGTTCATCGGGCGTGGCAACGTGCGTGTCGATCGCGTCGCACGGTTCGCCGATGCGCGGGCGGCGAACGTGCGGGAATCGCAGAGCCGGGTCTTGATCCACACCCTGGGGTTCCCCGCCCCCGAGCTGCAGCAGCGATTCGACCTACCCGGCGGAGGAGTCGCCTACTCCGACTTCTGGTGGCCGAGGTGGCGCGTGATCGGCGAGCTCGACGGCCTGACCAAGTACCTCGATGAACGGATGCGGGCGGGCCGCTCGCCGGCGCAGGTACTCTCCGACGAGAAGGATCGAGAGGACGAGCTGCGGCGACTCGTCCATCGCGTGGCGAGGTGGCGCGTCAGCGCCCTCGACTCCCCCTGCGCCCTCTGGGACATCCTCACCGCCGCGGGACTTCCCACTTCGATGCGTCGCCCCGGCTACTAGGCGACTGCGACAGCATCCTGCCTCTGACGCCACGAATCGCTGGCGTCAGTCGCAGGAATGCGCCACAATCCGGCACATGCCAATGCAGGGGGCACCGCAGCCGCAGTCGCACCGCAGCGGCAGCGGCAGCGGCAGCGGCAGCCGTAGCGCCGGCGTCACCACGAGACGGGGAGCGCCTTGCCCTCCTCGTAGCCGGCGGCCGACTGCAGGCCGACGCAGGCCCGGTCGCGGAACTCGGCCACGGTGGCCGCACCGGCGTAGGTGAACGACGAGCGCACGCCGGAGGTGATCATGTCGACCAGGTCCTCCAGACCCGGACGCAGCGGGTCGAGGTAGATGCGCGACGACGAGATGCCCTCGGCGAAGAGCTCCTTGCGCGCCAGCTCGTACGGGTCGAGGCGCCCGAACCGCTCGTGCACGGCCTTGGTCGAGGCCATGCCCCACGACTCCTTGTAGATGCGCCCGTCGGCGTCGGTCAGCAGCTCGCCGGGCGCCTCGATGGTGCCCGCGAACCACGAGCCGATCATGACGGATGCGGCGCCCGCCGCGAGTGCGAGGGCGACGTCGCGCGGGTAGCGCACTCCCCCGTCGGCCCAGACGTGCGCGCCGCGCGAGCGAGCGGCCTCGGCGGTCTCGAGCACGGCCGAGAACTGCGGACGCCCTACGGCCGTCATCATGCGGGTGGTGCACATCGCCCCCGGTCCGACGCCGACCTTGAGGATCGTCGCGCCGGCGTCGACCAGGTCCTCCACGCCGTCGGCGGTGACGATGTTGCCCGCGACGATCGGCAGTCCGAGCTCGAGCGACGCCACCTCGCGCAGGGCGCGCAGCATCCCGTCCTGGTGCCCGTGTGCGGTGTCGAGCACGAGAACGTCGACGCCGGCCGCGGCGAGAGCGCGCGCCTTGGCCGCGGCGTCGCCGTTGATGCCCACCGCCGCAGCGACGATCAGGCGCCCGGAGGCGTCGACGGCCGGCGCGTAGAGCGTGGAGCGCAGGGCGCTGCGCCGTGACAGCGTGCCGACGAGGTATCCGTGCTCGAGCACGCAGACCGTGTCGGCGTCGGCGGCCACGATGAGGTCGAAGGCGTGCCGCGCGGTCTCCACGTCGTAGGCGTCGATCGCCGGCGGGCGCCCTCGCACGAGGTCGCCCAGTCGTGCGTCCGGCAGGGCCGTGCCCAGCCGGGTGGCGGAGACCGTGCCCACCACGTCGTCGATGTGCACCCGGTCGGCGTTCTCGGCGACGACGATCCCGTGCCCCTCGGTCGGCGGCAGGAGGCGCGCGGCGTCCGAGACCGTCGCATCGGGCGGGAGGACGAGGGCGCTGTCCCACCGCACCGGCTGGGCCTTCACCCATCGGATGGCGGCGTCGAGATCCTGCAGCGGGAGGTCTTGCGGCAGAACGCCGAGCCCGCCCCTGCGGGCGAGGGTGGCGGCGAGTCGCCGACCCGTGACGGAGTTCATGTTCGCCGAGACCAGCGGGATGCGCGCGCCGGTCCCGTCGCCCGGCGAGAGGTCGACGTCGAGCCGGCTCGTGACCGCCGAGCGGCGCGGAACGAGGAACACGTCGGAATAGGTCAGATCGACCTCGGGCTGTTCTCCGTAGAACTCCATGCCCCTACGCTACGCGCGGGTCGGTCGCCGCGTGTTGTGCCCCGCTCCGAGGAGACCCCTCTGCCAACTGGGCTACGCTTGTGGGGCGGCGTGCAAGAGGCAGCATCGACGCGCCGCCTCCATCTTCATCGAGGAAAGCAGGCGATCGACCGTGTCGAGCCAGGTGACGGGCGTCGGTACTTCGAACGAGGGCGAATTCGGAGCCAATGAATGGCTTGTCGACGAGCTCTACGAACAGTTCAAGTCCGACCGGAATTCCGTAGACAAGGCCTGGTGGCCGGTTCTCGAGGCCTACCACCCGGTCGTCGGCGAGGCGAGCGCGACGGGAGCAGCCCCTTCCGAGCCGAAGCCCGTGACGGCTCCGATCCCGGTGATCGGCGCTCCGCCGGTCGCCCGCACGACGGCCAAGCCCGCCAAGCCCCAGCCCATCCCCGCGCAGGCACCGAAGGCAGCGCCCGCCGAGGCGAAGCCCGAGGTCGAGCCGGAGGCTGACAAGGTCACTCCGCTCCGGGGCATGCCGAAGACCCTCGCCGCCAACATGGACGAGTCGCTGACCGTTCCGACGGCGACCAGCGTCCGCACCGTGCCCGCGAAGCTGATGATCGACAACCGCATCGTCATCAACAACCACATGGCGCGCACGCGCGGCGGCAAGGTCAGCTTCACCCACCTGATCGGGTGGGCGCTCGTCCAGGCGCTCAAGGAGTTCCCGAGCCAGAACGTCTTCTACGCGGAGGTCGACGGCAAGCCCTCGGTCGTCGCGCCCGCCCACGTCAACCTCGGCATCGCGATCGACCTCCCGAAGCCCGACGGCACGCGCGCACTGCTCGTTCCGAGCATCAAGCGCGCCGACACGCTCACGTTCGACGAGTTCCTCTCCTCCTACGAAGACCTCGTCAAGCGTGCGCGCAACAACAAGCTCACCGCGGCCGACTTCCAGGGCACGACGCTGTCGCTGACCAACCCCGGCGGCATCGGCACCGTGCACTCGGTGCCGCGCCTCATGAAGGGGCAGGGGTGCATCATCGGAGCCGGTGCCCTCGAGTACCCCGCCGAGTTCCAGGGTTCGAGCGACACGATCCTGAACGAGCTCGCCGTCGGCAAGACGATCACGCTGACCAGCACCTACGACCACCGGGTCATCCAGGGCGCGGGCTCCGGCGAGTTCCTCAAGCGCGTGCACGAGCTGCTCACGGGTGAGCGCGGCTTCTACGACGACCTGTTCGCGGCGCTACGCATCCCGTACTCCCCCATCCGCTGGGGCAAGGACATCCACGTCGACCTGTCCGAGCGCATCGACAAGGCCGCCCGGGTCCACGAACTCATCAACGCGTTCCGGGTGCGCGGCCACCTCATGGCCGACATCGATCCGCTCGAGTACGTGCAGCGCACCCACCCCGACCTCGAGATCGAGTCGCACGGTCTGACCTTCTGGGACCTCGACCGCGAGTTCGTCACGGCGGGCTTCGGCGGCAAGCGCGTGATGAAGCTCCGCGACGTCCTCGGCGTGCTCCGCGACTCCTACTGCCGCACGATCGGCCTGGAGTACATGCACATCCAGGACCCCGTGCAGCGCAAGTGGTTCCAGAACAACGTCGAGGTCAAATACACCAAGCCCGGCCACGACGAGCAGCTGCGCATCCTCTCCAAGCTCAACGAGGCGGAGGCGTTCGAGACGTTCCTGCAGACGAAGTTCGTCGGGCAGAAGCGCTTCAGCCTCGAGGGTGGCGAGTCGCTCATCCCTCTCCTCGACGAGATCCTGCGGGGCGCAGCATCCGCCGGACTCGACGGAGCCGCCATCGGCATGGCCCACCGCGGTCGCCTCAACGTGCTGACCAACATCGCGGGCAAGACCTACGGTCAGGTCTTCCGCGAGTTCGAAGGTTCGGTCGCCCTCGGAAACGAGCGCGGCTCGGGCGACGTGAAGTACCACCTCGGCACCGAGGGCACGTTCGCGACCGAGACCGGCACGGAGCTGCCGGTCTATCTCGCGGCCAACCCGTCGCACCTCGAGACCGTCGACGGCGTGCTCGAGGGCATCGTCCGCGCCAAGCAGGACCGCAAGCCGATCGGGAGCTTCTCGTGGCTGCCCGTCCTCGTGCACGGCGACGCGGCGTTCGCCGGACAGGGCGTCGTCGTCGAGACGCTGCAGATGTCGCTGCTGCGCGGCTTCCGCACCGGCGGAACGATCCACGTCGTGGTCAACAACCAGGTCGGCTTCACCACTCAGCCCTCCGACGCGCGGTCGTCGGTCTACGCCACCGACGTGGCCAAGACCATCCAGGCGCCGATCTTCCACGTGAACGGCGATGACCCCGAGGCCGTCGTCCGCGTCGCGCAGCTCGCGTTCATGTACCGCGAAGAGTTCCACCGCGACGTCGTCATCGACCTCGTCTGCTACCGCCGCCGTGGACACAACGAGGGCGACGACCCCTCGATGACCCAGCCCCTGATGACGAACCTCATCGAGGCGAAGCGGTCGGTGCGTCGCCTGTACACCGAGTCGCTCATCGGTCGCGGTGACATCACGCAGGAGGAGTACGAGCAGGCCAAGGCCGACTTCCAGGGTCGACTCGAGGTCGCCTTCGCCGAGACGCATGCCGCCGAGACCGGTGCGCTGCCCATCGCCGACCCGGATGCTTCGGACGAGCCCGTCGCGGGCGAGCCCGAGACGACCGGTGTGTCGATCGAGGTCGTGCAGTCGATCGGCGACGCGTTCGTCAACAAGCCCGAGGGCTTCACCGTCCACACGAAGCTCCAGCAGCTGCTCGACAAGCGCCTCGAGATGAGCCGCAGCGGCAACATCGACTGGGGCTTCGGCGAGCTGCTGGCCTTCGGCTCGCTGCTCCTGGAGGGCACGTCCGTGCGCCTCGAGGGCCAGGACTCCCGCCGCGGCACCTTCGTGCAGCGCCACTCCGTGCTCCACGACCGCGCCAACGGGCAGGAATGGATCCCGCTGTCGAACCTCAGCCAGAACCAGGGGCGGTTCTGGGTCTACGACTCGCTGCTGAGCGAGTACGCGGCCATGGCGTTCGAGTACGGCTACTCCGTGGAGCGGGCCGACGCGCTCGTGCTCTGGGAGGCGCAGTTCGGCGACTTCGGCAACGGTGCGCAATCCGTCATCGACGAGTTCATCTCGTCGGCCGACCAGAAGTGGGGCCAGCAGTCGAGCGTCGTGCTGCTGCTCCCCCACGGCTACGAAGGCCAGGGGCCCGACCACTCGTCGGCGCGCATCGAGCGCTACCTGCAGCTGTGCGCGCAGGACAACATGACCGTCGCGCGTCCGTCGACCCCGGCGTCGTACTTCCACCTGCTGCGTCGCCAGGCCTACCAGCGTCCGCGTCGTCCGCTCGTGGTGTTCACGCCGAAGGCGATGCTGCGTCTGCGCGGGGCGACCAGCCCGGTGGAGAACTTCACCACCGGGCGGTTCGAGCCCGTGCTCGACGACGACCGCGGCATCGACGCCTCGAAGGTGACCCGTGTGCTGCTCCACGCGGGCAAGATCCACTGGGACCTCCGCGGTGAGCTCGAGAAGAACCCGCGTCCGGAGATCGCCCTGGTGCGTCTCGAGCAGTTCTACCCGTCGCCGGTCGCCGAGCTCAACACCGTGCTCGACCGCTACCCGAACGCCGAACTGGTGTGGGTGCAGGACGAGCCCGAGAACCAGGGCGCCTGGCCGTTCATCGCTCTCGAGATGGTGAAGCACCTGCACGGTCGCACGATCCGCCGGATCTCGCGTTCCGCAGCCGCCTCTCCCGCCACCGGTTCGCCGAAGGTTCACGCTCGCGAGTCCGCGGCCATCCTCGCGGAGGCCGTCGCGCCGTAAGCGCCTGCGAAGAAGGCCCCGCACGGTTCGCCGTGCGGGGCCTTCTTCGTGGTGCGGTGCGACACGCGCTCGCGCACGCCGACGCGTCACGCCGACCCGCGATGCTCAGCGGGCGGTCAGAGCCGCCGAGGGGTCAGCGACTGGTCTGCGCTGCCGCGAGGCGGGCGAGAACGAGGTCGCGCAGGTCTTCGGGTGCCGACTCCTTGCACGCGCGGGCCACCACTTCGGTGAGCGTGCGGGCGACGAGCGCCTCGTCCTGACATCCGGGGCAACCCTCGAGATGCTGCTCGATGTCGTGGTGCGAGGTCTTGCAGACCTCGTGGCGGAGGTACTCCTCCAGGTCGCGTCGGGCCTTGTCGCAGCCGCAGTCGCTCATTTCTCTACTCCCGACGCGGCGGTGAAGCCGCGCTCCTTCGCGTAGCCGGCCAGCAGTTCACGCAGCATTCGCCTGCCTCGGTGCAGGCGGCTCATGACCGTGCCGATCGGAGTCTTCATGATGTCGGCGATCTCCTGGTAGGCGAAGCCCTCGACGTCGGCGAGGTACACCGCCAGACGGAAATCTTCGGGAATCGACTGGAGGGCGTCCTTCACGACGGATGCGGGCATCCTGTCGATCGCCTCCGCCTCGGCCGAGCGCGAACTCGTGGCCGTCGTCGATTCGGCTCCCCCGAGTTGCCAGTCCTCGAGGTCGTCGATGGTGCCCTGGTAGGGCTCACGCTGCTTCTTGCGGTACGTGTTGATGTAGGTGTTCGTCAGGATGCGGTAGAGCCACGCCTTGAGGTTGGTCCCCTGCGTGAACGACGACCACGACGAGAAGGCCTTCACGAACGTCTCCTGCACGAGATCGGCCGCGTCGGCCGGGTTGCGCGTCATACGCATGCCAGCCGCGTACAGCTGATCCATGAAGGGGAGCGCCTGCTCCTCGAACTGCGCGCGCGTTTCCGCTGCCGCGTCGACCTCGTCGTTCATCACCGGCCAGTCTATGTCGGGCCACGACGCAGACACCGGCACGGTCGTCTGCGGCGATCGTGAGTACTCACGTTCCAGGATTGCAGGCATCAGGCTCCTTTCGCCTTCAGTAGAGTTGAAACCGATGACCGCCGACGGCTATTCCCCGATCACCACGAACGCGACAGCTCCCCGTGGGGAGTGGGCCGCGCCCGTCTCCGAGGGCGCCATCCGCGCGTCGCTGTCGGTGCCCGGCTCCAAATCGCTCACAAACCGCGAGCTGATCCTCGCGGCGATCGCCGACGGGCCGGGGATGCTGCACTCCCCGCTCCACTCCGACGACTCGGCGCGCATGATCGACGCTCTCCGCGGACTGGGCGTCGGGATCGAGGCGGTCGCCACCTCGGGATCCTTCGGCCCCGACCTCATGGTCACCCCTGTCGCCCCCTTCCGCGGCGGCACCTCCATCGACTGCGGGCAGGCCGGTACGGTCATGCGTTTCGTCGCCGGACTCGCCGGACTGGCCGCGGGCGACGTGGTCCTCACCGCTCATGAGAGCGCACTGCACCGCCCGATGGGGGCGATGATCACGGCGCTCCGCGACGTGGGCGTCGACATCGACGACGGCGGTCGGTGGGCCCTCCCCTTCGCCGTGCGCGGCCACGGCCACGTCCGCGGCGGCGAAGTCGAGATCGACGCGAGCGCGTCGAGCCAGTTCGTCTCGGGCCTGCTCCTGGCCGCACCGCGCTTCGACGTAGGCCTGCGGCTCCGGCACGTGGGCGGCAGGCTCCCCAGCATCCCCCACATCGACATGACGGTCGAGGCGCTCGGCCACCGCGGCATCCACGTCGAGCGGCCCGCCCCCGGCGAATGGCTCGTGCCGGCGGGCCCGGTGCGCTCGAAGGACGTGACGATCGAGCCCGACCTGTCGAACGCGGCGCCGTTCCTCGCCGCCGCCATGCTCACCGGAGGAAGCGTCTCCGTGGCCGGGTGGCCCCTGCACTCGACCCAGCCCGGTGCCCTGCTCACCGACATCCTGACGGAGATGGGCGGTCGCGCCACGCGTCGCGGGGGCAGCCTCACCGTGACGGCCGGAGAGTCGATCGTCGGCGTCGACCTCGACCTGTCCGCCGCCGGAGAGCTCGCCCCCACCCTCTTCGGTCTCGCCGCGTTCGCCGACGCGCCCACCACGCTGTACGGCATCGGGCACATCCGAGGGCACGAGACCGATCGCATCGCCGCCCTCGTCGGCAACCTCCGCGCGCTCGGCGGCGAGGCGGAGGAGCTCGAAGACGGCATCCGCATCGTTCCCCGCCCGCTCACCGGCGGCGTCTGGCGTGCGCACCACGACCACCGCCTCGCCACGACCGGCGCCCTCATCGGCCTGCGCGTGCCCGGTGTGGTCGTCGACGACATCGGCACGACGGCCAAGACCATGCCCCAGTTCGCGCACCTGTGGCAGCGGATGCTCGACGGGTCCCCCGCGAGCGCGGGATCCTGACCCCGTGACGGCACGATGAGCTGGATCGACGACTCCGACGACGACGAGCCGGAGTTCGACGAGTCCGACTTCCGCGCGCGCCCCAACCCGCGGGCCAACCGGCCGCGCACGAAGCGGCGTCCGGCACACGCCGACGCGACCATCGCGCGGGTGCTCGGAGTCGATCGCGGCCGATACACGGTTCTCGTCGACGAGAACACCCCGGAGGAGCGACGCGTGACGACCACGCGGGCGCGGGAGCTCCGCCGCGAGCGGATCGTCACCGGCGATCTCGCCCGCGTCGTCGGCGACACCTCCGCCACCGAGGGCACACTCGCGCGGATCGTGGGGCTGGAACCGCGCACGTCACTCCTTCGACGAAGCGCCGACGACACCGATCAGGTGGAGCGCATCATCGTCGCCAACGCCGACCAGATGCTCATCGTCGTGGCCGCAGCAGACCCCGAGCCGCGAGAGCGCCTCGTCGACCGCTACCTCGTGGCAGCTCTCGACGCAGGGGTGCGCCCTCTCCTCGTCGTCACGAAGACCGACCTCGCCGACCCTGCGCGCTTCCTCTCGCACTTCGACGGCCTCGAACTCGAGGTGTTCACGAGCGGGCGCGACGAGATGCCCCTGGAACGCATCGGCGCCGCGCTGATCGACCACTCGACGGTCTTCGTCGGGCACTCCGGCGTCGGCAAGTCCACGCTCGTCAACGCCCTCACCGGCTCCGATCGGGCGACAGGGCACGTGAACGAGGTCACCGGCCGCGGCAGGCACACCTCCTCGTCGACCGTGTCGCTGCGGTACCGCGACGAGGGCGGGTCGGGCTGGGTCATCGACACGCCCGGCGTGCGCTCGTTCGGGCTGGGTCACGTCGACCCGGCGAACATCCTGGGGGCCTTCACCGAGCTGGCGCTGGTGGCGGAGGAATGCCCCCGCGGGTGCACGCATCTCCCCGATGCGCCCGACTGCGCGATCGTCGAGGCCGTCGGCGAGGGCCGACTGGGACCGGAGGGCGCCGCCCGATTGGATTCCCTGCAGCGGCTGCTGGCCACCTTCGCCGGATCGTAGGCTGGTCGGGTGACCCATCTCGAACCCGGCTCCGTTGCGCCCGACTTCACCCTCCTCGACCAGGACGAGCGACCGGTGTCGCTCTCGGACTTCCGCGGCCGTCGCGTCATCCTGTACTTCTACCCCGCCGCGATGACGCCCGGCTGCACGACGCAGGCCTGCGACTTCCGCGACAGCATGGCGTCGCTGCAGGGAGCGGGCTACACCGTGCTCGGCCTGTCGCGCGACGAACCCGCCAAGCTGCGCCAGTTCCGCGAGAACGACGGCATCACCTTCCCCCTGCTCAGCGACCCCGACCATGCTGTGCACGAGGCGTACGGGGCGTGGGGCGAGAAGCAGAACTACGGCAAGACGATCACCGGGGTGCTGAGGTCGACGTTCGTGCTCGACGAGGACGGCGTCGTGCGCGAAGCCCTCTACAACGTGAAGGCGACGGGGCACGTCGCGCGCCTGCGCAAGACACTCGGCGTCGACGCCGCCTGACGGTCGGCGTCGACGTCATTCGTCGTCGGGACGCTCCGGCGCGGCCCGCCTGACTGCTCCGACGAGGAGCACGAGTCCGATCGCACCGGGCGCGGCGATCGCGAGGGCCGTCAGCGGGTCGGCCTCCGCCCCCGTGAGCGCACCCAGCGCGACGGCGAGGATGAGGATCTGCACGACGATCCCGCCCGAGCGCCCCCACGATTGGTCGCGTGCGGTGGCGACCGCGAAGGCGGCCAGGGCACCGGCCGCGACCACGGTGAGCACGATCAGTGCGAGAGCCGTCGTGAGGAAGACGGTGTCGCCCTCGAAGAGCGCCACGATCTGCCACACCACGAGCGCGAGCGCACCCACGGCTTCGAGCGCCAGCATGGCTGCGGCGAGAACGCGCACGGGCACGATGCGTCCTTTCGGGAACCGGATGCGGGCGGTAACTCCCTGGAAACCTGCCGGTTACCTCTTGATCGTCCGGGAGCGCTGTGGGAGCATGGTCGAAGCCGTGTGCTCCCACAGCGAAGTGGGGCGGGCCTCTGCCCGCATCTCCCACCAGGGTACCCGACACCCGAATACGGGATCCGAACCCATCCGACTTACGTCACAAGGAGCACCACCATGGATTGGCGCGACAAATCCGCCTGCCTCACCGTCGACCCCGAGCTGTTCTTCCCCGTGGGGAACACCGGCCCTGCCGTCGACCAGATCGAGAAGGCGAAGTCGGTCTGCGCCCGGTGCACCGTCACCGAGGTGTGCCTGCAGTACGCGCTCGAGTCCGGACAGGACTCCGGTGTCTGGGGCGGTCTGTCGGAAGACGAGCGTCGCGCGCTGAAGCGGCGCGCCGCGCGCGCCCGTCGCGCCTCCTGAGCGCCCATCACCGGCGTCACCCGCTCACCGGCGGGCTCCTGACGCACACCTGGTGAAACCACCTTCGCGGTGAGCAACCGCCAACTGAGCGGGGAGCGTCTTCGGATGCTCCCCGCTCAGGCGCGAGAGCGGTCGATGTAGCGCATGGGGATGTCGATCGTCACCTCGGTGCCGCTGCCGACGAGAGTGTGCCAGTCGATCGTGCCGCCCAGCTCGCCCTGGATCAGGGTGCGGA
This sequence comes from Microbacterium sp. AG1240, assembly GCF_003635115.1. Taxonomy (GTDB): domain Bacteria; phylum Actinomycetota; class Actinomycetes; order Actinomycetales; family Microbacteriaceae; genus Microbacterium. The sequence goes on along the minus strand of NZ_RBXJ01000001.1, from coordinate 973,027 downwards.
CGATCTGCGTTCCGAGCCCTTGGCCGACGTGCCCCTCGGGCATGCCGACACCGGAGTCGCGGACGCGCACCTCGAGTCTCTCGTCGGATCGCTCGGCGGTGATCTCCACCTCGCCCTCGCGCCCGGCGAGTCCGTGCTCGACCGCATTCGTGACGAGCTCGGTGAGAGCCAGCGCCAGTGGCGTCGCGTACTCGCTCGGCAACGTTCCGAAGCGGCCCGTCGAACGCGTGCGGGCGCGGGTGTTGGGAGCGGCGGCGACCTCGGCGACGAGCTTCAGCACGCGGTCGAACACATCGTCGAAATCGACGTTCTGGGCGAGACCCTCCGAGAGGGTGTCGTGCACCACGGCGATGGCCGACACGCGTCGCATGGCCTGGCTGAGAGCGTCCCGGGCTTCGTCGGAGTGGGTGCGCCGCGCCTGGATCCGCAGCAGCGACGCGACGGTCTGCAGGTTGTTCTTGACCCGGTGATGGATCTCGCGGATCGTCGCATCCTTGGTGATGAGTTCCTGCTCCTGGTGCCGGATCTCGGTCACGTCACGGCAGAGCACGATCGCGCCGATGCGCACGCCGTGATCGCGGAGCGGGATGGTGCGCAGCGACACCTGCACGCCGCGGGCCTCGATGTCGGCCCGCCACGGAGCACGCCCGGTCACGACCACCGGCAGCGACTCGTCGACCTCGCGGTCGGCGGGGAGGATGCGGGTGGTGACGTCGACGAGCGCCTCCCCCTCGAGCTCATCATCGAAGCCCATGCGATTGAACGCTGAGAGGGCGTTGGGGCTGGCGAAGGTGGTGATCCCGTCGACGTCGAGCCGGATGAGGCCGTCGGAGGCCCGCGGTGCGCCGCGGCGAGGCGCGATCGGAGCCGCGAGATCGGGGAACTCCCCCGACGCGACCATGCCGAAGACGTCGTCGGCGCAGTCGTTGAAGGTGATCTGCTGACGCGAGGGGATGCGTGCCTCGCCCAGGTTCGTGTGACGGGTGAGCACGCCGACCGTGACCGGTGCCTGACCGGCCTGGGTCGAGGTGCGGACGATCGGCACGGCGCGCACGCGCGTGGGAGTCTCCTCGAACCAGTCGGGCGACGCCGAATCGATGATGCGGCCGCTCTGGAAGGCTTCGAGCACCTGCGTGCGCCACTGCGGCCGCACGCGGTCGCCGACGATGTCGCGGTAGAACAGGGTGGCGGCGCCGCCCGGGCGGGTGTGCGCGACGGCGACGAACGAGTCGTCGGCGGTCGGCACCCAGATCACGACGTCGGCGAACGCGAGGTCGGCGAGCAGCTGCCCGTCCCCGGCGAGACGATGGAGCCACTCGACATCCGGTTCCGTGAATCGGCCCTGGGCATAGACGAGGTCGCTGAGCGTGGACACCCCCCTAGCGTACGGGGAGCCTCCCCCGTCCACCGACGCTCACGCGGTACGCGCCACGCGTCGCCCGATGGAGCCGCGGCGCGTTCGGGGAGCCGCTGACGCTGCCACCGCCGGAGCGACCGCCTCACCGACGACACGACGCACGGCAGCGGCGAGCGGAGAGCGGGGGGACGTCTCCGCGACCGGTCGAGCCGCCAGCACCGCGGCGTCTGCCGAGCGGGGATCGAGGGGGACGAACCAGACGTCCTCGATCCCCGCGAAGCGCTCGAGCGTGCGACGCACCTGCCCTCGGGCGTCGACCCCGAGGGTGCCCGGGCGCATCCTGTTCGCGACGACGACGACGCGTGTCGTCCCCACCGCAGCGCGCAGCTCGGCGTGCGCGCGGAGGAAGCGCGACACGCCTACGGGATCGGCCGACAGCACGGCGACGATCATGTCGGCCTCCCGCAGCGCGCCGAGCGTCGCCGCGTTGCGTCGCGGCCCGTCGAGGTCGCTGACGATCTCCTCGTCGGTCTCGAGAGAGGCCGCGACGTCGACCACCACGTGGTCGGCCCAGCGCCGACAGGCGCGCAGCGCTCCCGTCACGCGATCGTGCGTCAACTCGGGCCACCTCCCGGGCCGGTTGATGCCGGTCAGCACGTCCACGCGCCCCGCTCCGGCCCCGATGGGCACGCTGATCCGACGGAGCTCTTCGTCGTCGAGCTCGGCGAGACCGACCTGGCGGCACGCCGCGGCGAAACCCGGTCCCTCGTCGGCGAGCCCCAGCATCACCGCCAGCGCGGGCGCGTGCGTGTCGGCGTCGACCAACGCGACCCTCGCCGCGCTGCGTCGGAGTTCGACGGCGAGCTCGATGGCCAGGGTCGAGCGGCCGGGCGCGCCGTGCGGCCCCCACACGGCGATCACCCCGCTCCCTCTCGCCGGCGGCGGCGTCGGCGCAGCGACGAACGTCGCCGCGGGGCTCGCGAGCGCATCGGCGAGCACCCACCCCTCGACGTCCAGCGGGAGCGGCCGGGCCAGTCCGAGCAGCTCGGCGTCGCGCCGGGCCGACGGCTCGTCACCGAGGACGACGACCCTGACAGCACGCCGCTGGCACTCCTCGACGAGAATCCGCGACAGGCCCCGCCGGGACGCCTGGACCACCAGGACGTCGGCATCGGCGGCGAGTACATCGCGCGGCGTGCGCGACGCAGCATCCGCGTCGACGACCGCGACGACGGTCAGACCTTCGCCGCGGAGCTCGGACGCGAGGCGGGCGCCGCGGGGCGCGTCGACCGCGACGACCACGGTCATCGCGTCGCCCCGGCGATCGGCACCACCGACAGCACCGAGCCGTCGGACTGCGCCCCGAGGATCGTTGCGACGTCGGCTCTCGCGATCACGAGCTCGAGTGTCGCCGCGGGGCCGGCGATCATCGCGTCGTCGCGGCTGACACGGGCCACCGTGGCGTCGGCGATGAGGATGCGCGGCACCTCGAACGTGTCACGATCGAGAGGGGGCGCGTGCCAGACCTCGACGCGCGTACCCACCCCGATGGCCTCGGAGACGTCGGTCGTCGAGCGGACGACGACGCTGGTGGTCCGGGCGTCGCCGGCACCGCCGACGGCGTCGACCGGCACCAGCTCGCCCTCGCCGATCGTCCTCGTCGCCACGAGTGCGTCTTCGAGCGCGGAGGCCGGGAGATAGGAGCGCCGCGCCTGGCCGAGAGCGACGTCGACGACCCGGAGATCGGAAGGGGTCACCGCCTCCCCCGGCACGATCGTGCGCGTCGCGGCGTAGACCGGTTCGGTCTGCCGGGCCGCGGCCACGACGAACCAGACACCGGCGATGGAGACCGCGATGAAGACGATCCCGATCAGGAATCGGGCGTCGGCCCAGAACGTCCGCGGTCGTCGGCGAGGAGAGTCGATGGCCGTCATGGCGACCATGGTGCAACGAAGCGCGCCGGCCCGGCGGCGATTATCCACAACCGCGCGGGTCGCTGCGGCGCCGCCGTGGCGACGCTCATAATGAAGACATGCCAGATGTCCCCCCGACCGGCGCGCGGATGCTCGCGCCGTCGCAGGTGGCCGAACTGCTCGACGTGACCGTCGAGGAGGTCATCGCGCTCGTCCACGACGGACGCCTGCGAGGCGCCCGCGTCGGCACGCCCGCGAGATGGCGGGTCGACGCGGACAGCGTCGAGGGATACCTCGACGATCAGGCCGAGGAGGCGCGGCGGATCGCGCTCTGGCGACAGTCGAACGCCGCCAGCTTCCCCGAGCTCTGGGGCAGAGGAAGCGTGCGCAACCCCGACTGAGCCATCCCCCCGCTCACACCGCGATCGGCGCGTCGATGCCGATCCACGCGACCGAGGCGAAGGGGATGATGCGGTACGCCGAGACCTCGGCGCGACGACGCGGCGCCCCCGGATCGTGCAGTGCGAGATCGAGATGGTCGGCGCCAGCGCGGTCGATCGTCCCCGAGAAGACGCGCGCGGAGGTCGCGTGGATGCTGACCCCCGCCCGGCGGCGCACGAGATCGCGCACCGCGAACCCGAACGTGGCGCGGCGGGAGACGGGCGCCTTCGCGGTCGCGCCCGCGGGCCGCGCGGTGCGCAGGAGTTCGGCGTGAGGCGTCCTCACGGCCGTCACGGAGGTCAGCGGGACGAGCGCGGCGCCGGCGCGGGTCTGCCACGGGGACACGAGCAGCCAGTCCGCGCCCAGGGCGGTGACGGGGGCATCGAGCGCGGTGCCGTCGATGAGCTCGAGGGTCGCGGAGGCGTCGGCACCGACCATCGCGGCGACACGTTCGTGCAGGGTCAGCTTCGACAGCCGCAGGCGCTCCGCTTCGCTCTCGAGGGCAGCGCGCTCGGCCTCCCACTCCGACTCCAGCTGATCTTCGATGTCCTCGAAGAAACGGTCCCATCGCATGACGCCGACGTTAGGGCAGCTACCCCGTGGCCCGGATCGCTTATCCACATCCTGGAAAAGTTCGGCCACCGTAGCAGATGTTGTGCTGTACTGAGCGGAAAGTCCCCCGCTGGACTCAACGACACCCCCGGTCGAGAGAGGCGCACTGATGGCATCGATGTCGACGAGCTCTGCCCGCGCATTCCCCCTCACGGTTCGATCGCTGGAGATCGACGAATACTTCGCACCCCAGCCCACCCGCTCCAGCGACCTCCCCGCCCCGGCGCCGCTGCTGCGCAACCTCACGCTCGGCGTCCTCGAGGTGCTGGCCGGCGTGCGCGAGATCGAACAGCTGTCGCGCTGGCTCACCGAAGACGCCTACCGCAGCCTGCTGACGCGCGCCAACCTCGCCACGCGGGCCCGCAGCGCACGAGGCGTGCCCGCCGCGCGCCCGGTGCACCGGATCCTGTCCGTGCGCGAGTGCGTGCCCGCCGACGGAGTCGTCGAGGCGGTCGTGATCGTCGCGGGCCCGGCGCGCACCCGCGCCGTGGCCATCCGGCTGGAAGGGATGGACCGTCGCTGGAGGGCGACGTCCCTCGCCCTGCTGTGACGCCTAGGGGCGGTACGAGGAGAGGAAGTTGCCGAGCCGCTCGATCGCGTCGGTGAGCACCCGCGCCTCCGGCAGCGTGACGATGCGCACGTGGTCGGGCGTCGGCCAGTTGAACCCCGTGCCCTGCACGAGGAGCACATGCTCGGCGATGAGGAAGTCGTGGACGAACTTCCCGTCGTCCGGGATCTCGTAGACCTCCGGGTCGAACCGCGGGAAGGCGTAGAGCGCTCCCTGCGGCATCACGCAGGAGACACCGGGGATCGCCTCGAGGCCCTGCCACGCCGCATCCCGCTGCTCGTGGAGCCGACCCGTCGGGGCGATGAGCGCGTCGATCGACTGCACCCCCGAGAGCGCCGCCTGGACGGCGTACTGCGCCGGGACGTTCGGACACAGACGGGTCGAGGCGAGGAGGGTGATCCCCTCGATGAACCCCTTGGCGTGGTCCTTCGGACCGGTGATGACGAGCCAACCCGAGCGGAACCCTGCCACGCGGTAGGTCTTCGACAACCCGTTGAACGTCAGGCACAGCAGGTCGGGCGCGACGGTCGCGAGCGGGATGTGCTGCGCATCGTCGAAGAGGATGCGGTCGTAGATCTCGTCGGCGAGGAGCAGCAGCGAATGCTCGCGCGCGACGGCAGCGATCCCCTCCAGCACCTCCCGCGAGTAGACCGCCCCCGTCGGGTTGTTCGGGTTGATGATGACGATCGCCTTGGTGCGCGGGGTGATCTTCGACCGGATGTCGTCGAGATCGGGCTGCCACCCGTCGAGCTCGTCGCAGATGTAGTGCACCGGCGTGCCGCCGCCGAGGCTCGTCATCGCCGTCCAGAGCGGGTAGTCGGGCGCAGGGATGAGCACCTCGTCGCCCTCGTCGAGAAGCGCCTGCATGACCATCGTGATCAACTCGGACACACCGTTGCCGAGGTACACGTCATCGGGGTCGAACAGCGGGAATCCCGGCACCTGCTCGTACCGCGAGACGACCGCGCGGCGCGCCGACATGATGCCCTTGCTGTCGCTGTAGCCGTGCGCGTGGGGAACGGCGTCGATCATGTCGCGCACGATCTGGAAGGGTGCCTCGAAGCCGAACACGGCCGGGTTGCCGGTGTTCAGCTTGAGGATGCGGTGTCCCTCGCTCTCGAGCCGATCGGCCTCTATGAGCGCCGAGCCACGGATCTCGTAGAGGACGTCTTTCAGCTTCGACGACTGGTCGAGCGAGCGTGGCGAGGTCATCCAGTCAGAATAAACCCGCCCCGAACCGGCCAATGCTCATCGCGTGGACCGGTCCGGGGCCGCGGTCACTTCTTCTTCGGGGCGGCCCGTCGCTCCGCACGGTTCTGCGGGGCGGCCGCCGGGGCCCCCTGGCCGCCATCGGTGCGCTGACCGAAGGCGCCGCGGGGCGCCTCGGCGACGGGCGCCGCGGCCGGGACCGATGCGGCGGCCGCTGCCTGACGCACGCGGTTCGTCGCCGCCTGCTGCACCTGCCCGCGGTCGTTGCGCACCTCGACCTCGCCGGCATCGTTCGCGGCGGAGTACTCCAGGCGCTGACCCTCCACCGGCGGCGCGGCGAGCCCCTTGGCCTCGACCTCGGCCTCGTCGCCGTCGGCGCGACGCACCTCGACCTCGAGGTTGTAGAGGTATCCGACCGACTCCTCCTTGATCTGGTCCATCATCGACTGGAACATCTGGTACCCCTCGCGCTGGTATTCGATGAGCGGGTCGCGCTGTGCCATCGCGCGCAGGCCGATACCGTCCTTGAGGTAGTCCATCTCGTAGAGGTGGTCGCGCCAGCGGCGGTCGAGCACCTGGAGCACGACGCGACGCTCGAGCTCTCGCATGGCGGGGGCGCCCAGCGTCTCCTCGCGGTTCTTGTAGGCGATCGTCGCGTCGGAGAGGATCTCGCGCTTGAGACCGGCCGCCGTCACGCGGCCCTTGTTGCCGGCTTCGGCCACGACCTCGTCGATGGTGACCGAGACGGGGTACATCGTCTTCAGCTCGGTCCAGAGCGCGTCGAAGTCCCAGCTCTCGGTGTGACCGCTTCCGGTGTGGTCGTCGATCACCGTGCTGATGGCGTCTTCGATGAAGTGCTCGACGCGCCCGGCGATGTCGTCGCCGTGCAGCATCTGGCGACGGTCGGCGTAGATCGCCTCGCGCTGGCGGTTGAGGACGTCGTCGTACTTCAGGACGTTCTTGCGCACCTCGGCGTTGCGCGCCTCGACCTGGGTCTGGGCGCTGCGGATCGCGCGCGAGACCATGGTCGATTCGATCGCGACGTCGTCGGGGAAGTTCGTTCGGGCGAGGATCGCCTCCGCCGCACCCGACTGGAACAGCCGCATGAGGTCGTCGGTCAGGGAGAGGTAGAAGCGGCTCTCGCCGGGGTCGCCCTGACGGCCCGAGCGGCCGCGCAGCTGGTTGTCGATGCGACGCGACTCGTGCCGCTCGGTGCCGAGCACGTACAGACCGCCCGCCTCGACGACCTTGGCGGCTTCCTCGGACACCACGTCCTTCGTGCCCTGGTAGACCGTGTCCCACTCCGACTCGTAGGCCTCGGGGGTCTCGACGGGGTCGAGACCCTTGGCCTTCATCTCCTGCACCGCGAGGAACTCGGCGTTGCCGCCGAGCATGATGTCGGTACCGCGACCGGCCATGTTGGTGGCGACCGTGACCGCGCCCAGACGCCCGGCACGTGCGACGATCTCGGCCTCGCGCGCGTGGTTCTTCGCGTTGAGCACCTCGTGCTTGATGCCCTTCTTGGCCAGCAGGCGCGAGAGGTACTCGCTCTTCTCGACGCTGGTGGTTCCGACGAGCACCGGCTGGCCGGTCTCGTGGCGCTCCGCGATGTCTTCGACCACCTGCGCGAACTTGGCCGTCTCGTTCTTGTAGACGAGGTCGGACTGATCCTTGCGGACCATCGGCTTGTTCGTCGGGATCGGCACCACGCCGAGCTTGTAGGTCGACATGAACTCGGCGGCCTCGGTCTCGGCCGTACCGGTCATGCCCGCGAGCTTGTCGTAGAGACGGAAGTAGTTCTGCAGCGTCACGGTGGCGAGGGTCTGGTTCTCGGCCTTGACCGGCACGTTCTCCTTGGCCTCGATGGCCTGGTGGATGCCCTCGTTGTACCGGCGACCCACGAGGATGCGGCCGGTGTGCTCGTCGACGATCATGACCTCGTCGTTCATCACGACGTAGTCGCTGTCGCGCTTGAACAGCGCGAGCGCCTTGATCGAGTTGTTGAGGAACGAGATGAGCGGGGTGTTGGCCGACTCGTAGAGGTTGTCGATGCCGAGGTAGTCCTCGACCTTCTCGATGCCGGGCTCGAGCACGCCGATGGTGCGCTTCTTCTCGTCGACCTCGTAGTCGACACCGACCTCGAGGGTGCGAGAGATCTTCGCGAACTCGGCGAACCAGCGGTTGGCCTCGCCCGACGAGGGGCCGGAGATGATCAGCGGGGTGCGCGCCTCGTCGATGAGGATCGAGTCGACCTCGTCGACGATCGCGAAGAAGTGCTCGCGCTGCACGAGGTCTTCCTTGCGCCACGCCATGTTGTCGCGCAGGTAGTCGAACCCGAACTCGTTGTTCGTGCCGTAGGTGATGTCTGCCGCGTACTGCTCACGGCGCACCTGCGGCGTCTGCCCGGCGACGATGACGCCCGTCGTCATGCCCAGCGCGCGGTAGACGCGGCCCATGAGTTCGGACTGGTAGCTCGCGAGGAAGTCGTTGACCGTGATGACGTGCACGCCCTTGCCGGCGATCGCGTTGAGGTAGACCGCGAACGTCGCCGTCAGTGTCTTGCCCTCACCGGTCTTCATCTCGGCGATGTTGCCGAGGTGGAGGGCAGCGCCGCCCATGATCTGCACGTCGTAGGGACGCTGGCCGAGGGTGCGCTTGGCCGCCTCGCGGATCGCGGCGAACGCCTCCGGCATGAGCTGGTCGAGCGTCTCGCCCGCTTCGTGACGCGAGCGCAGCTCCGCGGTCTCGCCGCGCAGTTCGTCATCGGTCAGCTGTGCGTAGTCGTCTTCGAGTGCGTTGACCGCTTTGACCACCTGCTGGAGCCGGCGGAGGATGCGCCCCTCTCCGGCGCGGAGCAGTTTCTCGAGAGGATTGGCCACGGAGGATCTCCATCTGTCGGGTGCGGCGCGAAGGCCCGCCTGCGAACAGGCATATGACGCCCATGTTATCCGTTCGTGACCTCCGAGGAACCAGGGTGGGTAAGCCCATCGCGCGCCCACGGCGAACAGTCGGCTTCCACACCGCACCGGGATCGTAGGATCGGAACATGGCCGGGTTCTGGGGAAAACGCAAGCGCGAAGAGCAGGATGCGGCGGATGCCGACCTGATGCGACGGGCCGAGATGGCCATCGTCGCGGCCGACGAGCGCGTGCGTCTGACGACCGATGAGCTCGACTTCGCGGTCGCCGAGCTCGGCGAGTCGGCCACCGCAGACCTGCGCAACGCCCTCGATTCCGTGAAGACCCACCTGAGCGAGGCCTTCCACCTCCACCAGCTCAACCACGATGAGATCCCCGATACTCCGGAGGAGCTCCGCACCCGCAACGCCCGCATCATCCAGCTGTCCGAGTGGGCCGAAGACCTGCTCGAGGAGCGCACCACGGTGCTGCAGGGCGCGATCGAGAAGGTGCGTCGCGCGCCCGAGGTGCTCGAACGCGTGCGCGCCGACCGCGAACGCCTCTCACTGCGCGTGCCCGCGGCCCGCGATGCCGTGCAGCGGCTGGCGACCCGGTACAGCCCGGCCGCGCTGCAGCAGATCTCGGGCAACCCCGAGGAGATCGAGCAGCTGCTGAGCTTCGCCGGTCACACCGCCGACGTGTCGGAGCGCCGACGCGAGGCCGGCCAGCGCGAACAGGCCGGGGTCGCCCTCGAGGCGGCGACCGAGTCGATCCGCCGTGCCGAGTCGCTTCTCGACGCGATCGACTCCTACGAGATCGAGGCGCTGCGCGCCGAGTCGACGCTCGCCGCCGTCGTCGAGGACTCCCGCGGCGATCTGGTCGATGCGCGCAGCGGTCCGCAGACCCCGGCCGTCCGTGAGGCCATGGTCGCCCTCGAGAAGGCCCTGGCCGAGCTTCCGGCCGGCGGAGTGCGAGACGACCCGTTCGGGGCACTCTCGCGACTGCGTCAGGCGAACACCGATCTCGACACCGCCCGCGAGCGCGCCTCGCGGCCGGTCATCCCCCAGACCCACGTGACGCACGCCGTCGACGACGCCGATCGCCAGCTCACCGTGGCGCGCAGCATCATCTCCGGCCACCGCGGCTGGATCGGAGCCGATGCGCGCACGCGCTTCGCAGAGGCCGAGCGCCTCCGCTCCGAGATCCCCCTCGGACCGATCGACGAGGAGGCGCGCGAGCGCACCATCGCGCAGGCCCGCCGGGTGGCCGCGCTGGCGTCGGAGGCCCTTCAGCTCGCGCAGAACGACATCGACTCCTCGCGCCCGAACGACTGGGGCGGCGACGGATGGGGCGGTCGCCGCGGCGGCGGCGGCATGGGCGGCGGCAACATGGTCGGCGGCATGCTCGGCGGCCTCGTCATCGGGTCGCTCCTCGGCGACATGTTCGACGGCTGATCGGCCCGCCGCAGCATCTGCTCGCCCACAGACCGCGAGACCCGATCTCCGCGGCGAGACCCTGACAGAAAGCCAGGGTCTCGCCGGTCGGATCGGGTCTCGCGGTCTGTGCGGGGGTGTCAGGAGGCGGCGCGTGCCTCCGGAGCGGCCTGCGTCTCGAGCGAGATCACGCCGTAGTCCCAGCCCTTGCGGCGGTAGACGACGCTCGGGTGGTCGGAGCGCGCGTCGACGAAGAGGAAGAAGTCGTGTCCGACGAGCTCCATCCGGTCGACGGCCTCCTCGACCGTCATCCACTCGGCGTCGAACTGCTTCGTTCGGATGACGACGGGCGTGTAGTCGGCCTCGTCGTCCGCCTGGACGACGGGCACCTCACCCGTCGCGACGGCGTGCAACAGCTCGGCGGAAGCGGGCTCGATGTCGATGCCCGCGAGCGATCCGCTCTCCTTCTCGAACTTCGCACCCCGGGGGTGGTTGCGCGCGTCGACGCGCTTGTCCTTGGCTCGACGCAACTGCTCGGCCATCTTGTCGACGGCGAGGTCGAGGGCGGTGAACTTGTCGCCGTCCGTTGCTTCGGCCCGTACGACCGGACCCTTGCCGCCGAGGGTGAGCTCGACGGTCTCGTCTTCCATCCGCCCGTTGTGATAAGCGCGATGGGTGACTTTCACCTCGAGGCCCTGCGCGCGGGGCGCGAGGGTTTCGATGCGTGAGGCCTTCTCTTCGACGACTGTTCGGAATCGTTCCGTGATCCCTACTCCCACGCCGACGATGTTGGTGTCCATCCGTGACCTCCTTGTTCCGGGTTCGCCCAATCGGCTTGTTCGGTGCCAAGGGCGAACGGTCCGTCGCCTTGCTAGTCCCCCCACCGTAGTCGTGACGACCGGACCTGTCACGCCCGAACCGCGGATGCGGTGAACCTCATCGGATTCGCCTAGCGGAGGCCCCCGCGACGCCTCGGCGTCGCCGCCGCCGTCGCCGCTCCCACCACGTCGGCTCCTGCCGCGCGCAGGGCCCGCACCGCCTCGCCGAGGGTCGCGCCGGTCGTGACGACGTCGTCGACGACGACCACCCGACGCCCCTCGACGCCCGTCGCGATCAGACTGCGCTCGACGTTCGCGCGGCGGTCGTCGATGCCGAGCGCGCGCTGGTCGCCCGTGGCCCGCACGATGCGCAGCGCCCTGTGGACGGGAACCCCCGCTCGGCGCAGCAGCAGCTCGGGCACGCGGTATCCGCGTCGTCGCATCGACGCCGTCGACGTCGGCACCGGAACGAACGCGGCGCCGTCGGGGAGCGCGGCGAGCGCCGCGCCGAGAGCCGCCCCCAGCGGGCGTGCGAGCGCCGTGCGCCCCTCCTCCTTCAGCGTGCGCACGACGCGGGCAGCTCTCCCCTCGAAGCGCACGCCGCTCCAGACCGCCACGCCGTCGATCTCGCGGCACTGCGGCTCGGGCTCGAGCGCGACGAGGCATTCGCCGCACAAGGCCACGTCTTCGGCCTCGCACCCGGCGCACTCGACGGGGAGGACGAAGGCGAGCGCGTCGGCGAGCGCACGTCGGATGACGGCGGAGTCCATCGCGTCATCGTTGCGCGTCCGAGGAGCGATCGAGCGCCGAGCGGACAGGACGAGAACGGATGCCGCCTTCCTCCCGCCTGGGGAGGAGACGAACTACTCCGGCGCGCCCTGCTGAACGCCGAGGACGGCGATGTCGCCGGCCGCTTCCTCCCAGTTCGCGCCGCGCTGGATGAGCAGTGCTCCGTCGAAGGTCCGCAGGCGAACGCTGGAGTTGCCGCCCGAGATGCTGACGGCGTCGGAGGTCACCGCGTTGGAAGACCCCCGCCCGCCCACCGGTTGCAGCAGCACGGTCGATCCCTGTTCCGAGGCGAGCAGCACCCCCACGCTGAGGTCGTCGAGCCAGGCCAGGTCGAGTCCCAGCGACGACGTGGTGGCGAGCACCTGCGGTTCGCCGACGGCGACGGGCACCCCGCCTTCGCGCGTGATGGCGGCGACCCATACCTCGGTGCGGTCGCTGGTGAGCACGAGAGCGGCGAGCCGCGTTCCGTCGCGAGAGACCTGGAACGCCGAGATCTCCATGGCGCTCGTCCAGAGAGAGGCCGACACCGTGACGGGCTCGCCGTCGAGGGGGTACACCGTGAAGGAGTCGGGCGTGCTCGCCGATGCCGACCACACCGCTCCCTGCGTATCGAGCGACGGGACGACGAGGTCGACGGAGCTGCCGTCGAGAACCTCGTATGTGCCGTCCGCGAACGCACGCAGGATCGCGCCGTCCGTGTTCTGCACGGCAGCGGTGCGATGGTCGGCGGCGAGGACGACGGATGCGGCGTCGATCTCGCGCACGGCGCCGGAGATCCCGGGCACCGCCTCCACGGTGTTCGAGCTGAGGAACCCGAACTCACCCCCGGCGATCTCGACGAGGGGGTTGGAGTTCACGCGGGTGGAACGCACGGCGACGGCCTGCGCCGTGACGGGTGTCGTGCCGACGTTCATCTGCACCTCGGCGACGCCGACCGACTCGAGGCTCTTCTCGAGCTGGGTCTGCATGCGGTTGAGGGTGAGATCGTCGAGCGCGAGGACGGCCGGGGTGAACTCGACCTGCGCGGTGGTGCCGCCGTCTTCGAGCGGCACGGCGCTGCTGGCGAGGGTCACGTTCTCGGGGAAGGCGTTGGCGATGCCCCGCGCCAGCCACTCGCTCGGCGGACCGTCGACGAGGGCCTGGGCGACCCGCGCCGCGATGAGCGTGTTCGGGAACCACCGCTCATCGGGCACGAGGTAGGTGTAGGTCGGATCGAAGTACATGATCGATGCCGGCCGGAAGACGCTCGTGAAGACCTCTTGGTAGAGCACGATGCCGTTCGGGGCACGGTCGATGCGCCATCCCTCGTCGGTCTGCACGAGGTGGAACGCCAGCGAGATCGGTCTGCCGTCGGCGGGGGTGTACTCCCCCGTGTCCGAGACGAACGCCTCCGCGGTCACGCGCTGGGTGATCTCGACGGAGTCGGATCCCTGCGACGGTGTCGGGGACGGCGACGAGGGCGCGGCGGCCCGCTCGCTGAGTCGGTCGATCGTCACCGACCTCGGCTGCCACTGGGGTGCGAAGTCGGTCGTGAGGTATTCGCGAGCGGTCTTCCAGTCGTTCTGCGCGCCGACTCCGGCACGCAGGAAGCCGTCGACGATCTGCTGGGGCGACGCGCCGGCCTGCGGCGGATCGGGGACGAGGTCGAACGGCGGGGAGTCGTCGGCCTCGCGGGGAAGGAGTCCCGGCTGCACCGGCCCCGAGGTCGGCAGTCCCGTGCAGCCGGCCAGGAGCAGCAGCATCCCCACCGCGAGCGCGGCGATGACGCGCCTCACGAGGCACCGTCCGAGACGTGGATCGGCTGGGTGAGCCCCAGCGCTCCGAACGGGGCGACCTCGCCCTCTCGCGGAGCGAGCGGGATGGGCGAGCCCTCCACGCGCGAGCCGTCGCGCGGCAGCGTGAGCACGAAGTGCGATCCCCGGCCCGGTTCCGACCACACCGCCAGGGTGCCGCCGTGCAGCCGCGCATCGCCCAGCGCGATCGAGAGCCCGAGACCGGTGCCGCCGATCGTGCGCTTGCGAGAGGGGTCGGCGCGCCAGAACCGGTCGAAGACGCGCTCGGCGTCGGCCGGCAGCATCCCCATACCGTAGTCGAGCACGCCCAGGGCGACGGTGCGCTGGTCGCTGTCTACCGTGATCACGATCGGCCGCCCCTCGCCGTGCTCGATGGCGTTGCCGAGCAGGTTGCGCACGATGCGGCGGATGCGCCGCGGGTCCATCTCGACCGGCGAATAGCCGCCGGGCGCCACGAGCCGCACGTCCGATCCGTGCTGCTGGGCGAGCTGCGACATCGACGCGATGACGTCTTCGGCGAGGTGGGCCAGGCTCGTGGGCTCGAGTTCGAGCTGCACCGACCCGGCGTCGTAGCGGCTGATCTCGAGGAGGTCGGTCAGCAGCGTCTCGAAGCGCTGCACCTGGGCGTGGAGCAGCTCGGCGGCCCGCGCCGTCGCGGGGTCGAAGTCGTCACGGCGATCGTTCAGCATGTCGGCGGCCAGCCGGATGGTCGTCAGCGGGGTGCGCAACTCGTGCGAGACGTCGGAGACGAACCGCTGCTGCACGAGCGAGAGGTCGGCGAGCTCCTTGATCTGCGACTGGATGCTGTCGGCCATCGCGTTGAACGAACGCCCGAGCGTGGCGAGCTCGTCGTCGCCGCGGACGTCCAGTCGCACCCCGAGGTCGCCCGACGCGAGCTTCGCGCTCGTGTCGGCGGCCTCGCCGATGGGGGTCGTCACCGAGCGCAGCACGTACCACGCGATACCGCCGATGAGGATGAGAAGCACGATCCCGACCATCCACAGCACGAACTGCACGAACGAGAGGGTCTGAGCGGGACTGGCGAAGTCGTAGGCGAGGTAGAGCTCGTAGGGTCCGACGTCGGGGATCTCGAGCTGCTGCCCGACCACGATGCCGGGTACCGTGCCACCGCCCGACGTCGGAAGGGGCACCGACTGCCACCACTGCGAGCCGCTGTCGCCGTTCTGCACCTGCTCGCGGAGCCCGGGCGACAGGATGCTCTCGTCGAACCCGCGAGACGTCTGGTTCTGGGGCGCGAGGGGTGAGATATCGGTGCCGATGCGGTAGAACGCGAACACGTCGCTCGACGCCTGCTGCAGCAGAGGCTGCTGGATGCTGGTCAGGAGGTTCTGCCTCGCGACCGCGCTCTCACCGGTGTCCACGGTCGATTCGAGCGTCTTCTGCGCCGCGATCGTGGCGTTCTGGGAGCTTTCGAGCACCTGGTTCAGCCGCGACTGGAAGAGGTCGTTCTGGATCGCGAGGGCCATGCCGACGCACGCCACGAGAATGGCGAGGGCCGTCAGCCCCACCGTCAGCAGCACCGTTCGGAATCGCAGCGAACGACGCCACAGTGTTGCGAGTCGGGTCGGCCACGCCCGCCAGTCGCGGATGACGCGCACCGTCGAGGTGATGACCGGGCCGGTCATCAGGGCCTCACACGACCGCCCCGGCGCGGTATCCGACGCCGCGCACGGTCGTGACGATGCGCGGGTTGTCGGGGTCGTTCTCGACCTTGGCGCGGAGGCGCTGCACGTGGACGTTGACCAGGCGGGTGTCGGCCTTGTAGTGGTAACCCCACACCTGCTCCAGCAGCATCTCGCGGGAGAACACCTGCTGCGGCTTCGACGCCAGCGCGACGAGCAGTTCGAACTCGAGCGGGGTCAGGCCGATCGGGGCGTCGCCGCGGCGCACCTCGTGCGCGGCGACGTCGACGGTGAGATCGCCGATGCGGAGGGTCTCGCTGCTCGGCTGGCCCGCGGGGCGCAGACGCGTGCGGATGCGCGCGACGAGCTCCTTCGGGTTGAACGGCTTCATGATGTAGTCGTCGGCGCCCGACTCGAGCCCCTTCACCACGTCGGCGGTGTCGGTGCGGGCGGTCAGCATGATGATGGGCACGCCCGATTCCGCACGCACGCGGGTGCAGATCTCGATGCCGTCCATGCCGGGGAGCATGAGGTCGAGCAGGATCAGATCGGGCCGCTCGCGGCGCCAGGCGTCGACGGCCTGGGCTCCGTCCGCGCAGAAGGCCGTCTCGAATCCCTCGGTGCTCAGCACGATGCCGATCATCTCGGCGAGTGCGGTGTCGTCGTCGACCACCAGGATCCGTGAAGTCATATGCGCTTCGCCCTCCCGCGTCCGGCCCAGGCGCCATGGGCCCGCGCAACAGCCTCCCCGTGCGCTCCCCACAGAGTAGTCGACGTGTCGGAGAGGTAGCCGCATCCGCCGCGTGGCGTATGACACGATGGGACGACCGCCGCAGCACGAGGAGGCACCGACCGTGACCGCGTATCCGGCCTGGAGCCCTGCCCCGCGACCGGGCATCGTCCCGCTGCACCCCTTCGGCTTCGGCACGATCCTCGGTCGTTCGTTCGTGGCCCTCCGGCAGAACCCGAAGGTGCTCCTGGGCTTCGCGCTGTGCGTGCAGGTCGTCTCCTACATCGTGCTCATCGTCGCCACGGGCGGGGTCGCCTTCGCGTCGTTCTCGCGCCTGGAGACCATCCCGAGGGGGACCGACGACTACGACGCCGTGATGATCGGATCGATCGCCGCGACGGGCATCACCGGCTTCGTGCTCGGCCTCGCCACCGCCGCCCTCGGGGTCATCGTGCAGGGCGTCGTGGTGAGCGAGGTCGCCTCCGCCGTCGTGGCCGAGAAGCCCACCCTCGGCGAGATCTGGCGACGCGTGAAGCCGGTCGCGTGGCGCCTCATCGGATACACCTTCCTCGTGACACTGGCGGCTCTGATCGCCATCGCGGTCGTCGGCGGACTGCTGTTCGCGGTCGGTGTCGCGGTGCTCCCGCTGGCGATCCTGGGCGGCATCCTCGCCGTCCTCGGAGCGATCCCGCTGTCGCTGTGGCTCACCACGAAGCTTCTGCTGGTGCCGGCGGTCATCATCCTCGAGCACGCGAGCATCCGCACGGCGATCGTCCGGTCGTGGCGGCTCACCCGCCGGCGGTTCTGGCCGACCCTCGGCATCGTGGTGATCATCTCGTTCACCTTCGGCGCGATCGCGCAGCTCATCAGCATCCCGACCTCCTTCGTCTCCCTCGGGTTCACCACCGCTCTGACGCCCACGGGCGATCCGGAGCCGACAGCGATCATCGGCTACATCGCGTCCACCGTGCTCACGCAGGTGCTGACCCTCTTCGTCCAGTGCGTGGCCGTCATCGTGCAGTCCACCGCGACCGCCCTCATATACGTCGACTGCCGCATGCGGCACGAGGGACTCGACCTCGACCTGCAGACGTACGTCGAGCGCAGGGACGCCGGCGGCACCGGTCTGCCCGATCCCTACCGCGAGAACATCGGGCGCACCGCAGGCCCGCGGCCGCCGCAGTACCCCTACCCGCCGCAGGGGTACGCACCGCCCCAGGGGTACGCGCCCCCGACCGGGTACGACCGTCCCGCGACCGCGCACGCGGGGCCGGACGGGGCCACGCACCCCGCTCCCCCGGCTCCGGCCGCGCCCGCTGACCCCTCGCCGACGCGCTGGTCCGCGCCGGGCGACGGCTCGTGACGGCCCCCGCGATCCTGACCCACGTGCTCGCCGCGGCTCCTCTCTCGCCCGACCGCGACGCCGCACGCGAGTGGGCCGAGCGCGAGCTCTCCGACCCTCGCTACGCCGCCGCGGAGCCGAACCTCCTCGATCGCGCCGCCCGAGCCGTGGTCGAGTTCGTCGGCGGCCTGTTCAACGGACAGCTCACGGGCGACTGGGGGCCGGTCGCGGCCATCGTCATCGCCGTCCTCGTCGCGGTGCTCATCGTGGCCGGGACCCTCATCTGGGGTCGGCCGCGGCGCAGCGCTCGCCTCCCCTCCCTCGCGACACCGCTGTTCGGCGACACCGATGCGCGGACGGCGGCCGACCTCCGTCGAGACGCCGCCGCCGCCGCATCGGCCGGCGAGTGGAACGACGCCATCGTGCTGCGCTTCCGCGCGCTCGCCCGCGCGCTCGCCGAGCGCACCCTCGTCGAGGTGTCGGCCGGCACGACCGTGCACGGTTTCGCACGACGGGCAGCGCTCGTCTTCCCGGCCGAGTCTCAGCGGATGGATGAGGCGGCCGCCGCGTTCGACGACGTGCGGTACCTGCGGCGCCCCGGTAGCGAGACCGCCTACCGCGCGATCAGCACCCTCGACGACGATCTGGCTCGCGCGCGTCCGGCCCTGGCGGGCGTCTCATGACCGTCACGACCGAGCGCACCCGCATCGCCGCTGCACCGAACCGCCTCCGACGTGCTCTGCTCGGGTGGGGGGCCATCGTCGCAGCGGTGGTCGCGCTCGCCCTGATCGGCACGGTGCTGGCCGGCGACGGATGGGCCGAGCGCGACGCCCTCGATCCGGAGTCCGCGGGCCCTGCGGGCACCGGCGCGCTCGCACGCATCCTCGTCGACCAGGGCATCGACGTGCGCGTGACCCGCGATCGCGCCACGGCGCGTGCCGCCCTCGGCGGCGGCGCGACACTCGTCCTGCCCGACGCTCCCGCGCTCTCGGACGAGGCGATCGGCGAGCTCGCGTCGGCGGCCGACGAGATCGTCATCCTCGAACCGCGCAGCAGGACGCTCCGCCTCCTCCTTCCCGGCTCACAGCTCGCGGGATCGGCCGGCACCGACGAACTCGCCCCCGCCTGCGACCTCGCCGTGGCCGACCGCGCCGGGGGCGTCGTCGGCGGCTCGCTCATGACCCCCGGTGACGGCGTCACCGGCTGCTACCCGTCCGGCGACGGATTCGCCCTCCTCGTCGGCGAGACGGGGCCGACGCGCGTGACGGCGGTGGACGGACGGGCGATGTTCGCGAACGACGTGCTCGCCGACGCCGGAAACGCCGCTCTGGCCCTCGGCATCGTCGGAACTCACCCGCGCGTCGTCTGGTACGTGCCGTCGCTCTCCGACTCCGACATCTCCACCGCCGCACCCACCCTCGGCGAGTTGACACCCCGCTGGGTGACACCGGCGCTGGTGCTGCTCCTGCTCGCCGCCGTCGCCGCGGGGTTCTGGCGCGGGCGCCGATTCGGTCCGCTCGTCGTCGAGAACCTGCCCGTCGTGGTGCGTGCTTCGGAGACGACGGCCGGGCGCGCTCGCCTGTACGCCCGTGCGAACGATCCGGGGCACGCCCTCGACCAGCTGCGGCTCGGCGCGCTCGAACGCCTCGCGCGCATGCTCGGTCTCTCCGCCACCGCGCGTCCCGAGGACATCGTCGACGCCGTCGCCGCGCGCCTCGGCGGCGACCACGCGTCGGTGCGCAGCATCCTCATCGACACCACCCCGCGTAACGACAGCGACCTCGTCGAGTGGGCGGCCCGCCTGCGCGACCTCGAGGCGCGCGTGCACGCCGCCGTTCGACCCGAAAGGAACACCCGATGAGCGACGAACAGACGGCCGCATCAGACGAAGCCGCCCTCCGCGAGGGGATGCACCGCGTGCGTCTCGAGGTGGGCAAGGCCGTGGTGGGCCAGGACGGCACCGTGACCGGGCTGCTCATCGCCCTGCTGGCGGGTGGCCACGTGCTGCTGGAGGGCGTGCCGGGCGTGGCCAAGACGCTGCTCGTCCGCTCGTTCAGCCGCGCACTCGGGCTCGACACCAAGCGCATCCAGTTCACGCCCGACCTCATGCCCGGCGACGTGTCGGGATCGCTCGTCTACGACGCGCGCACCGGCGAATTCGAGTTCCGTGCCGGGCCGGTGTTCACGAACGTCGTGCTGGCCGACGAGATCAACCGCACCCCGCCCAAGACGCAGGCCGCGCTCCTGGAGGCCATGGAGGAGCGGCAGGTCTCCACCGACGGGGTCACACGGCCCCTTCCCGAGCCGTTCCTCGTCGCCGCGACACAGAACCCGGTCGAGCACGAGGGCACCTACACCCTGCCCGAGGCGCAGCTCGACCGCTTCCTGCTCAAGCTCGTCGTGGGCATACCCGATCGCGATGCGGAGGTCGCCGTGCTCCGCCGTCACGCCAACGGCTTCGACCCGCGCGAGCTCGGCGAGGCCGGCGTGCAGGCGGCCGTCGCACCGGCGGATATCCTCGCCGCCCGCCGGGCCGCCGCATCCGTCGCCGTCGCCGACGACGTGCTCGCGTACGTCGTCGACCTCGCCCGGGCGACCCGCGAGAGTCCCTCCGTCGAACTGGGGGTCAGCCCGCGCGCCTCGACGGGACTCCTCGCGGCGGCGAAGGCGTGGGCGTGGCTCGGCGGGTACCCCGCCATCACCCCCGACCACGTGCAGACGATGCTCGTGCCGACGTGGCGTCACCGGATCCGGCTGCGCCCCGAGGCGGAGATCGAAGGAGTGTCGGTCGACGCGATCCTCTCGTCCGTCGTCCAGCAGACCCGCGTTCCCATCTGATCACGCGCATGTTCGTCACCGGTCGTCTCGCTCTTCTCGTCGCCCTCGGCGTCGTGCCCGTCGTGGTGCTCTCGGTCGGAGGGGTGAGCCCGTGGGCCGCCGCCGGGGTGTGGGTGCTGCTCGCGCTCGCGGCGACGGGGGCGGATGCTGCGGCTGCGGCCGACCCGCGTCGCGTGTCGATCGATCGGCGGGTCCCCCCGCGCGTGCTGCGCGACGAGCCGCTCGCCACCGAGCTCCTCGTGACGAATACCGGCGACCGCCGATTGCGCGGACGGATACGCGATGCGTGGCAGCCGACGGCCGGCGCGTCGGCCGATCGGCCCGCCGTCGACCTCCCGCCCGGCGAGCGCCGATCGGTGCCGATCGCCCTCCGGCCGCGGCGCCGCGGCGAGCTCGGCACCGACGGCGTGGTGGTGCGCTCGAGCGGACCGCTCGGTCTTGCAGGCCGCCAGGCGTGGATCGACGCCCCCGGCCGCGTCCGCGTGCTCCCGCCGTTCACGTCGCGGCGCCACCTGCCTTCGCGTCTCGCACGCCTGCGCGAACTCGACGGCAACACGAGCGTGCAGGTGCGCGGCCAGGGAACGGAATTCGACTCCCTTCGCGAGTACGTCCGCGGCGACGACGTGCGCGCGATCGATTGGCGTGCCACCGCACGAGCGGGCACGACGATGCTGCGCACGTGGCGCCCCGAACGCGACCGCCACATCGTCGTCGTCATCGACACCGGGCGCACGGCCGCCGCACGCGTGGGAGACGGCGTTCGCCTCGACGCCGCGATGGAGTCTGCCCTGCTGCTCGCCGCCCTCGCGGCGCGCGCGGGCGACCACGTGCACCTGCTCCTGTTCGATCGCGCGGTGCGGGGCCGCGTGACCCGCCTCGACGGCCCGGCGCTTCTGCCGGCGATGGTCGACGCCATGGCACCGGTGGAGCCGCAGCTCATCGACACCGACTGGGATGCCGCGTTCGCGCAGGTGCGCCGGCTCACGGGCCGGCCGTCGCTCGTCGTGCTGCTCACCGCCCACGACGAGCCGCTCGCCGCCCGCGGGTTCCTCGCCAGTCTCTCCGGGCTCGCCGACCGCACCCGGGTTCTCGTCGCGACCGCCACCGACGCCGATGCGTCGGACCCGATCTTCGACGACGCGTCCGACGTCTACGCCGCCGCCGCCGTGGAGCGCGCGCGGCGCGATGCCGGGCGCGTCGCGGCCGCCGTGCGCCGCGCCGGGGGCGAAGCCCTCGTGGCCGACGCCGAGGCTCTGCCGCCGCTCGTCGCCGACCGATATCTGGCGCTGAAGGCGGCCGGGCGTCTCTGATCCCTTCCTGGGGAGATTCCGCAAGGGGCCAACGCATACGCCCTCGCTCATACGGAGCGGATTAGGGTTGCAAGGATGTGGCCGCGAGCTCGCGCACACGCAGTGCCCTGCCCCGTCGACCGCCGTCACTACCGGAGATCTCTTGCACGGAAACGCCACGACCCGATTCGATGATGTCGCGCTCATCTCGGTCGCCAGCCAGTTACCCGGACGCGTCACCTCGTCCGACGATATCGAGCGCCGACTCGCCTCGGCCCTGTCCCGGATGCACCTGAAGCCCGGACTCCTGCGTCGCGTCGCCGGCGTGCTCGAGCGGCGCAACTGGGCCGAAGGCGAATCCGCCGACACCTCGACCGTCATCGCCGCCCAGCGCGCTCTGGCCGAGGCCGGCGTCGACCCCGCCGAGGTCGGGCTCATCATCAACACCTCCGTCACGCGCAAGCACCTCGAGCCCTCGGTCGCGGTGCGCCTGCACCACGAGCTGGGCCTGCCGAGCTCGGCCGTCAACTTCGACGTCGCGAACGCCTGCCTCGGCTTCATCAACGGGATGAGCCTGGCGGCGGGCATGATCCAGTCGGGTCAGGTGCGCTACGCCCTCATCGTCAACGGTGAGGATGCGGACGACGTGCAGGTGAACACGGTGGCGCGCCTGCTGGGCAGCGACATCGACCGCGACTCCTTCATGAGCGAGTTCGCCACCCTCACGCTGGGCTCCGGCTCGGCTGCCGCCGTGCTCGGGCGCGCCAGCGAGCATCCGGAGGGGCACCGCATCCTCGGCGGCGTCACCCGCGCGGCGACCCAGTTCCACGAACTCTGCGTCGGCAGCGTCGACGGCATGTTCACCGACGCCAAGGCACTGCTCAAGGGCGGCATGGAGCTCGTCATGTCGGCGTGGAAGGAGGCCAGGACGGACTGGTCGTGGTCGGACATGGACCGCTACATCACCCACCAGGTCTCGGCGGTGCACACGAACGCGATCGTCAAGGCGATCGGCCTCGACCGCAAGCGCGTGCCCGTGACGTACCCGCATCTCGGCAACGTCGGGCCCGCCTCCATCCCGATCACCCTCGACGCCGAGAAGGCGACGTTGCGCTCGGGCGACCGGGTGCTGCTCATGGGAGTGGGATCGGGTCTGAACACCGGCATGCTCGAGCTGGCCTGGTGAGTCGAGAGACCGGTCTCTCGGCGACCCTCCCGCCGGAGGGACTGCCGGGCCTGGACCCCGCTCTGTCCCGGGTCGTCGCCGTGCCGGGATTCGGCGTCGACGTCGGACGCTCCCCGCGGTGGCACGTGCTCGACACCGGCGATGCACTGCGCCGCCTCGGTGCGGAGCCGCTGGGCACGATCATCGCCGTGCACGGCAACCCCACGTGGTCGTATCTGTGGCGCGATCTGCTCGCCGCGTCGCTGCGCCAGGCGGCCGACGGCGGCGACGCCTGGCGCATCATCGCCGTCGACCAGCTGGAGATGGGGTACTCCGAACGCACTTCGCGGTCTCGCGGGCTCGAGCAGCGCATCGGCGATCTCGCCGCGCTCGTGCGATCCCTCGCCCCCGAGGGGCCGATCGTCACCCTGGGGCACGACTGGGGCGGTCCGATCTCGCTCGGCTGGGCCGTCGAGAATCCGACCAGACTGGCCGGCGCGATCGTGCTGAACACCGCCGTGCACCATCCGTCCGAGGAGCGCATCCCGTTCCCGCTCCGCGTCGCCGGGGCCCGGGGCGTGCTCGGCGCCGCCACCACGGTCACCACGGCGTTCCTCGATACGACACTGTCCCTCGCCGATCCGAAGCTCGACCCGGCCGTGTCGTCGGCCTACCGCTCGCCCTACGCGACCACCGCGCGTCGGAGGGGCATCGGCGAGTTCGTCGCCGACATCCCCGCGACCCCCGACCACCGCAGCACCCCCGCGCTCGAGCGGGTCTCGGGCGGACTGGGCGGAATCGGAGTGCCGGCGCTCCTCCTACGCGGCCCGACAGACCCCGTCTTCCTGGAGAAGCACCTCGAAGATCTGACGCGGCGGATGCCCTGGGCCGACGTGCATCGGTTCGAAGGCGCCGGCCACCTGCTCGTCGAAGAGCGGCCGTACGCCGAGACGGTGCTCGCGTGGCTGTCCGACCGGGTCGCCCCCACGCTCGACTCGACCGCGGGCGCGCCGGCCGCCGCATCCGTCCCTCCCGACGACTCGACCCCCCTGTGGGATCGGCTCTTCGCCCGCCGCGACGACGACGGCACGGCCGTCATCGACATGACCGCCGGCAGCGACGGCTCGGCGCTGCGCGTCAGTTGGCGCCAGCTCGCCGACCGGGTGGAGCAGCTCGCCGCCGGGTTCCACCGCATGGGCGTGCGACGCGGCGACCGCGTCTCGCTGCTCGTGCAGCCGGGGCCGACGCTGACGGCCGTGCTGTACGCCTGCCTGCGTATCGGCGCGGTCGTGGTCGTCGCCGATCGCGGGCTCGGCATCCGCGGCCTCTCCCGCGCCGTCCGCGGCGCGAGCCCCCGGTTCGTCGTCGGGGAGGTCGCCGGCCTCGCCGCCGCGCGCGCCCTCGGCTGGTCGGGCATCCGCATCTCGGCCTCACGACTCCCGTCGGCCACGGCGCGGCTGCTCGGGGTCTCGCACAGCCTCGCCGACGTCGCCGCCCGCGGCGCGTCGGGTGTGCTCCCCGAGCCCCCCGCATCGAGCGACGACGCTGCCGTCCTCTTCACCTCCGGTTCGACCGGACCGGCGAAGGGCGTCGTGTACACGCACGGGCAGCTCTCGGCCCTCCGTGACGCTCTGGGCGATCACTTCGACGTGCACGAGGATTCCGGTCTCGTCACGGGCTTCGCACCCTTCGCGCTGCTCGGTCCGGCGCTCGGCACCCGCTCCGCGACCCCCGAGATGGACGTCTCCGCGCCGCGCACGCTCACCGCCACCGCAGTCGCCCGGGCTGTGCGGGAGTCGGAAGCGAAGATCGTCTTCCTCTCCCCCGCCGCGGTCACGAACGTCGTGGCCACCTCGGGCGATCTCGACGACGCCGATCGCGCGGCCCTGGCCGACGTGCGCACGTTCCTCTCCACCGGCGCCCCCGTGAGCCTCGAGCTGCTCCGCGCCGCGCAGCGGCTCATGCCGAACGCGGTCGCGCACACGCCGTACGGCATGACCGAGTGCCTCCTGGTCACCGACATCACCCTGACCGACCTCGAGGACGCCGCAGCATCCGGCCAGGAGGGCGTGTGCGTCGGAGCCCCGATCGGGTCGGGTCGCGTGCTCATCATCCCGCTCGACGAGCTCGGCCGTGCGACCGGCGCTCTCACCACCGACCCCGCAGTCACGGGCGAGGTCGTCATCTCGGCACCGCACCTCAAGCGCGGCTACCACCGCCTGTGGGCGACCGACCGCGAGGCGACCCGCGACGTCGCGCCCGATCCCACCGCCCGGTGGCATCGCACCGGCGACGTAGGGCATCTCGATGAGAACGGCAGGCTCTGGATCGAGGGTCGGATGCCGCACGTGATCGCGACGAGCGACGGCCCCGTCACCCCGGTCGGGGCCGAGCAGAGCATCGAGCGGGTGCACGGTGTCGCGCGAGCCGCGGTGGTCGGCGTCGGCCCCGAGGGGCTGCGTCAGTGCGTCGCGGTGATCGAGACCACCGCCGGTGCCCGGCGGGCGGCTCTCGCCGACCCCTCGCTGACCGAGGCGATCCGCAAGAGCACCGATCTGCCCATCGCGGCCGTGCTGCAGGTGCGGGCGCTCCCGACCGACGTGCGTCACAACTCCAAGATCGACCGCTCGCGCCTGTCGGCCTGGGCCGAGGGCGTGCTGTCGGGCCGTACGCCGAGCGCGCCGTGATCGTGCTCGCCACCGGTACGTCCGGGTTCCTCGGGCGGGCGGTCGCCGCGGCCCTCGTCGATGCCGGGCACGAGGTGCGCACGCTGCAGCGCCGCCCCTCGGGGGTTCCGGGCGTGATCGACGTGCTCGGGTCCGTCACCGATGCCGGCATCGTCGACCGGGCCGCGCGGGGTGTGGACGCCGTCGTGCACCTCGCCGCGAAGGTCTCGCTCGCCGGCTCGCCCGCCGACTTCCGAGCGGTGAACGTCGACGGCACGCGGATGCTGCTCGACGCCGCAGAGGCGCACGGCGTCCCCCGGTTCGTGCACGTCTCCTCCCCCTCCGTCGCGCACGCCGGGAGCGCCCTGGCCGGGGTCGGAGCGGAACCCGCCGACCCCGCCGGCGCGCGCGGCGAGTACGCGCGCACCAAGGCCGAGGCCGAGATCCTCGCGCTCTCTCGCAACCGCGACGGTCTCGCCGTCGTCGCCGTGCGGCCGCATCTGGTGTGGGGCCCGGGCGATACCCAACTGGTCGAGCGCATCATCGACCGCGCGAGGCGCGGGCGACTGCCGCTGCTCAACGGGGGCACGGCGCTCATCGACTCGACCTACGTCGACAACGCCGCATCCGGCATCGTCGCCGCGCTCCAGCACGCGCCCGACGTCGGCGGGCGCGCGTACGTGCTCACGAACGGCGAGCCGCGTCCGGTCGGCGACCTGCTCGCCGGCATGTGCCGTGCCGCCGGTGTGTCGGTTCCTCGTGTCAGCGTGCCGGCGCCCCTCGCTCGCGCCGCGGGCGGGCTGGTCGAGCGCCTGTGGGCGGTGCGCCCGGGCTCGGACGAACCGCCGATGACCCGGTTCCTCGCCGAGCAGCTCTCCACCGCGCACTGGTTCGAGCAGCACAGCATCCGTCGCGACCTCGACTGGTCTCCCGCGGTGTCGCTCGATGCGGGCCTCGCCCGCCTCGCCGCCCACTACGCCCGCTGAGCGCGCCCGCCCGGGCTGCGTGTAGGTGTGTGCTGCTCGCGCCGCACGCGGGCTTCCGGCCCACACGCGGGCAGTCCACACCCCGAAACCCGCGCCCCGACCGATCCCCCGCATCCCGCGAATGGATGCTGCGCCGACCGCGGCCCCGACATGCACGCCCCGATCCCCCCGTCTCGGGCACGGGTACGGCGACGCGGCCCGCCCCCGGAGGGACGAGCCGCGTCGTGGTGGGGCTCAGACCAGGTCGAACCGGTCGAGCTCGGTGACCTTCTGCCAGGCGGCGACGAAGTCGGCGACGAACTTCTCCTTCGCGTCGTCGGAGGCGTAGACCTCGGCGAGGGCGCGCAGCTCGGAGTTCGAGCCGAACACCAGGTCGGCGCGGGTGCCGATCCAGGTCGCCTCACCGGTGGCGTCGTCGTGCGCCTGGAAGGCGTGCGACCCGGGGTCGAGCGGCTTCCACGTGGTGCCGAGCTCGAGCAGGTTCACGAAGAAATCGTTCGTGAGCGCGCCCGGCGTCTGGGTGAGCACACCGAACGACGAGCCGTCCCAGGTGGCACCGATCGCGCGGAGTCCGCCGACGAGCACAGTGGTCTCGGGCGCGGTCAGCGTGAGCTGGGCGGCCTTGTCGATCAGGTGGTACTCGGCCGGGAGCGACGCCGACCGGCTCTGGTAGTTGCGGAAGCCGTCGGCGACGGGCTCCAGCCACTCGAACGACTTCTCGTCGGTCTGCTCGGGGGTCGCGTCGACGCGTCCTGCGCGGAAGGGAATCACGACCTCGACGCCGGCCGCGCGGGCCGCCTCCTCGACGCCGGCGTTGCCCGCCAGCACGATGAGGTCGGCGATCGAGACGCGCTTGCCGGCGGTCTGCGCCGCATCGAACGCGCTCTTGACGCCCTCGAGGGCCTCGAGCACGGTCGCGAGCTGGGCGGGGTTGTTGACCTCCCAGTCCTTCTGCGGAGCCAGACGGATGCGTGCACCGTTGACGCCGCCGCGCTTGTCGCCGCCGCGGAACGTGGACGCTGCGGCCCACGCGGTCGACACGAGCTGGGCGGGCGTGAGACCCGACTCGAGGATGCGGCGCTTGAGGTCCGCAGCATCCGTCTCGTCGATCGGCTCGGACTCGGCCGCCGGGAGCGGGTCCTGCCAGATGAGGTCTTCGGCGGGAACCTCGGGTCCGAGGTAGCGCACCTTCGGACCGAGATCGCGGTGCGTGAGCTTGAACCAGGCACGGGCGAACGCGTCGGCGAACGCGTCGGGGTTCTCGAAGAACCGGCGCGAGATCTCACCGTACGACGGGTCGAAACGCAGGGCGAGGTCGGTCGTCAGCATGCGCGGTTCGCGGCGCGACGCGGGGTCGTGGGCCAGCGGCACGAGGTCGGAGCCGGCGCCGTCCTTCGGACGCCACTGCCAGGCGCCCGCCGGGCTCTTGAACAGCTCCCACTCGTACGAGAAGAGGATGTGGAAGAACTCGTTGTCCCAACGCGTCGGGTGGTAGGTCCAGGTGACCTCGAGCCCGCTGGTGATCTGATCGTCGCCCTTGCCGGTGCCGTGGTTGTTCTTCCAGCCCAGGCCCTGCTGCTCCATGCCCGCGGCTTCGACGTCGCCCTCGAGGTTGGAGTCGGGCGCCGCTCCGTGCGTCTTCCCGAAGGTGTGGCCACCGGCGATCAGCGCGACGGTCTCCTCGTCGTTCATGGCCATGCGGCCGAACGTCTCGCGGATGTCGTGCGCGGCGGCGATCGGGTCGGGGTTGCCGCCCGGGCCCTCGGGGTTGACGTAGATGAGTCCGAGGTGGGTCGCCGCGAGCGGCTTCTCGAGGTTCTTCGCCTCGCGGCCACCGGGGAAGCGCTTCTCGTCGCCGAGCCACTCGGTCTCCGAGCCCCAGTAGACGTTCTCGGGCTCCCAGACGTCCTTCCGGCCGCCGGCGTAGCCGAAGGTCTGGAAGCCCATCGACTCCAGCGCGACGTTGCCCGCGAGGATGAAGAGGTCGGCCCACGACAGGCTCTGCCCGTACTTCTTCTTCAGCGGCCAGAGGATGCGGCGTCCCTTGTCGAGACCGACGTTGTCGGGCCAGCTGTTCAGCGGGGCGAAACGCTGCTGGCCGCTTCCGGCACCGCCGCGGCCGTCCCATACCCGGTACGTGCCGGCGCTGTGCCAGGCGAGGCGGATCATCAGCGGGCCGTAGTGGCCGAAGTCGGCGGGCCACCAGGGCTGCGAGGTCGTCAGCACCTCGAGGATCTCGGCCTTCACCGCGGCGAGGTCGAGGCCCTGGAACGCGGCGGCGTAGTCGAACTCCGCGCCGAGCGGGTTGCGCTCGGCCGGGTTGAACGCGAGCAGGTCGATGTTGAGCTTGTTCGGCCACCACGTGTGGTTCGGGTCACCCGCGGTCGGACGGGGAAGGTCTTCGTGCAGCACGGGGCAGCTCGCGCCGGCGGCGGGCGACTCCTGGCCGGTGGTCGTGGTCGATTCGGTCTCCTCGTCGGTGACGACGGGGGTATCGCTGTCGGTCATTCGGTTCCTTCCGCGGGGTGGGTGAGGGCAGAGGTCGAGTCGGTGGGGGCGGATGCTGCGGCGCCGCTGCAGGGTCGGCACAGACCCCAGAACGTCACCTCCGCCGAGAAGACGGTGAAGCCGTGGGTATCGCCCGGCACGAGGCAGGGCGCCGCCCCGACCGTGCAGTCGACGTCTTCGATACGGCCGCAGGACGCGCACACGAGGTGATGGTGGTTGTCGTCGACCCGGAGCTCGAAGAGCCCGGGGTGGCCCGCCGGCTCGATCCGACGCACCAAGCCTGCCGCCGTGAGGTCGCCGAGCGCGTTGTACACCGACTGCAGGCTGGTGTGAGCGAGCGCGGGGCGAACCCGCTCGAAGACATCGTCGGCCCGCGCGTGGGGCAGGTCTCGCAGAGCGTCGAAGACCGCGACCCGCGTGCCCGTGACGCGCAGACCCGATCGACGGATCACGCCCTCGGTCTCGGAGGTCACGGGAAGATCGGGCACGATTCCAACCTAGCGGCTTCTTTTGATTCGCTCAAAAAAAGCAGGTCACCGGGCGTGTCAGCCGGCGACGAGACGGGGCGTGCCCGCCTCGTACTCGGTGAGATCGCCCGACTCCCCCTCCTCGGCGGCGCGGCGGCCGAGCACGAGCATGTAGACGAGGAACACCGCGAGCGCACCCGCGCCGATCGTGAGCTTGATCTGCCACGGCCACGCCTGCGGAGTGACGAACCCCTCGACCAGACCCGACAGCGCCAGGACGAACACCAGGCCCACCGCGATCGTGCCGAGCGATCGCCCCGCCGCGGCGAGAGCCTCGCCGCGCGATCGACGACCCGGCGCGATCCACGCCCAGAAGATGCCCAGCCCCGCAGCGGCCGCGACGAAGATGGCCGTGAGCTCGAGCAGCCCGTGCGGGAGGATGAACTGGAAGAAGATGTCGCCCCGGCCGAAGGCGAACATGATGGCGGCGGCCTGACCGACGCCCACGGCGTTCTGCATGACCACCATGACGGGCCAGAAGCCGGTGATGCCGAAGATCACGCACTGGGCGGCGATCCAGGCGTTGTTCGTCCACACCGTGCCGGCGAACACCGCCGCGGGGTTCTCGGTGTAGTACCCGGTGAACTGGTCGTCGGCGTAGGCCTGCAGATCGGCCTGCTCACCCAGCGAGGCGAGGGCCGCCGCATCCGACGAGATCCATGATCCGACGAGGCTCGCCACCACGAGGAAGGCCACCGCGACGGCCAGGGTCGTCCATCGCACGCGATACAGCGCCGCGGGCAATTGACGCAGGAAGAATCGCGGAACCTGGCGCAGCACGTTCTCGCGCGCACCGGTCAGCCGCAGTCGCGTGCGGGCGAGCAGGGTCGAGACGTGATCGCCCTGCGGGGTGCGGCCCGCCGAGGTCTTGATGTCGGCCAGATCGGCGGATGCTGCGCGGTAGCGCGTGACCAGCTCGTCGACGTCGGCGCCGCTGAGACGACGGCGGCGACCGAGTTCGTCCAGGCGCGCCCACTCCTCACGTCGTGCGGCGGTCAGGGCATCGAGGTCCACTGGTTAACTGTATCCATGACGCAGGCGCCCGCCCCGGTACGGATCCCTCAGGAGGAGACCCTCACCGGCGAGGCCGTCGCCCTCGACGTGCAGCCCGTGGGCTTCTTCCTCCGCGGGGTCGGCCTCCTGATCGACATGGTCGTCTCGATCGTGGTGCTCGTGCTGCTCGCGCTCGCGACCTTCGCCCTGATCGACGCCGGGGCGCTGAGCGCGGAGGTGCTGCCGATCGTCGTCATCGTCGTGCTGGTGCTGGTCGCCGTCGTGCTGCCGACGACCGTCGAGACCGTCACCCGTGGGCGGAGCCTGGGGAAGCTGGCCGTGGGCGGCCGGATCGTCCGCGCCGACGGAGGGGCGGCGGGGTTCCGCCACGCGCTGCTGCGGTCCCTGGCCGGAGTGCTCGAGATCTGGCTCACCGTCGGCTCGGCCGCCGCTCTCGTCGGCGCCTTCACGCCCCGCGCACAACGGATCGGCGATCTGCTGGCCGGCACGTATTCCGAGCGCACGCGCACGACGCGTCTTCCGGCGCCCGCTCCCGGGGTTCCCGATGCGCTCGTCGACTGGGCGCGCACGGCCGATGTCGACCGGCTCCCCGACCGGCTCTCCTCGCGCATCGCCCAGTTCGTTCGGCAGGCGTCCGATCTGCAGCCCGCACCCCGCGCCCGGCTCGCCGCGTCCCTCGCCGCCGAGGTGCGTCCGCATGTCGCCCCGGTCCCGCCGGTCGACGCGGAGACGCTGCTGCGGGGCGTGGCGGCGGTGCGCCGCGATCGCGAGTGGCGCGCGCTGAACGGTCAGAACACTCGGGTGGACGCACTGCTCGCGGGCACGGGCGACACGCTGCGCTGAGTCGTCGAGCCGGGGTCAGACCTGGAGGGTCTCGTGCCGCACGACGATCCACCCGCGCGGCACGGAGAGGCGCTCGGTATGGATCGCGCAGAGATCGTGTGCGTGAGGGTCGTCGGCGCGCCCCAGTGGTCCGATCGCGGCCATCTGATCGCCGTAGTCGTACGTCAACGTCGACACGGCCTCGCGGGCGCACGCCACCTTGGAACACAGTCTCTCGCGCATTGTCCCGAGCGTAGTCCGGGCCTCCCCCGCGACCGCGACGCCACCCCGCGCACCGCCGAACGCCGGGCCGCCGCCGCGTAGGATGGGCCGCATGGCGTGGCGACGGGTTCGAGAGGCCGCGGCACCGCGCGCGTCTCGTCACGGTCGCCACGGGCGGGAGAACCGCAGCCCGGTGGTGCGTCCGCCGCTCCCGCCGCTCGACACGCGCGCGGAGCGCTTCGAGCTCACCGTCGGTACGGCGGCGGAGTTCCTCCGGTCGGCGTGGGACGAACTGCGCGACGTCTCGTTCGAGATCGGCATCATGCCGCCGCTCGTCGAGGACGCCGGCATCCCCCGGTGGCGGGTGCTGCGCGAGGAGAAGCGCATCATCCTCTTCCGCGTGCCGATCGAGCGGCTCAGTCACCTGCACCGCGACGACGAGCTGCACCGTCGGATGGTGATCGAGGGATGCGTCTTCCGTGCCGCCGCGGAGTACCTCGACCGCGACCCGTGGGACCTCGGCCCCGAGCGCTTCCGCTTCTTCTGAGGCTCGCCCCCGTCGGTCGGATCGGCCCGAAGCGGTGCGCGCGAGCGCTCACCCGCACCGATCTCGACCGATGTCACCGATGACGGCGGGTGCGTCGGCTCAGGGGTACACGGTCAGCGGCGGAGCCGCAGCATCCGATGCCCACACGACGAACGCGCCGATCGCGCTCTCCGACGAGAAGTCGACACCGGCGTAGACCTGCGCGGAGGGCTCGATCCGGTAGACGCTGCCGGGTGAGACGGGGGCGGTGGTCGAACCGCCGGCCGCGACGGAGAGGGTGGTGGAGCCGCCGACGGTGGTGTCGACCAGGGCGACGGTCGCGGCCTCGGCTCCCGCGTTCGCGATCGTGAGGGTGGCATCGGGGCCGTCGGGCACGGCGAAGACGCTCGCGGTGGAGATCTCGGGGGCCGACGTGTACCAGGCGAAGTCGTCGCCCTCGCCGAAACCGGTCGCCTGGAAGGTTCCGGCGACGACGGGCACGGATGCGTCGACCGTGACCGTGTAGCGCCCGGGCTCGAGATCGTCGTAGGCGAGCGAGGAGGGCAGTCCTGCCGTCAGGGGCACCGTCGAGGTGCGCGCAGCCGCGGAACCGTCGACCGACGCGATGGTGACCGTCGCCTCCGCGTCGCCCACCGGCGCGAGCAGGCGAACGATGGTCGCCGAGTTCGCGCCGTCGGGCTCGGACACCACCGATACGCCCGGCATCACCTGACGGGGCGAGGCGGCGGCGAGCGCGCCGACCTGGTCGACGCCGCCGGGCGTCAGCGCCCGGGCCAGGCTCGCCTGGAGCGACGCGCGCACGGGCGCACCGCTCGAGGTGACCCGCACCACCGGGCTCTCCTCGCCGAGGAGGAGGCCCGCCAGCGGGATCACCACCTGCGATCCGGCGGCGACCACGCGGTTGCTGCCCCCCGGAGGCAGCCGCGGACCGTCGACGCCGTAGACGGTGAGCTGCACGGTCGCTGCGACGTCGCCCGGGTTCGACACGACGATCAGATCGTTCGAACCGGTGGTGGTCGCTCCGCCCACGAGCCACGACTCCATCAGCGGGGTCGTGCACGAGGAGGCGGCGAATCCGGCGAGGTCGGCGTCGGCGAGCGACGCCGAGCCCGACGCCGCCAGCTCCGCCCGCACTCCCCCCGACGGATCGGCCGAGAGCGCGACGGGTTCGGCTCCTGCGGGCCCGGTGACGGTCACCGGCTCCGCGGCGGTGGTCGACGGCCCCGACACGACGGACTGCCCCGCGGCGATGCTGATCGCCGACGAGTCTTCGACGGTGCGGCCCAGAGCGAGGACCGGACCGTCGCAGACGACCGTGGCGGCCGAGGGCGTCGGGGTCGCCGAGACGCTGACCGGCTCGGCCGACAGACTCGGCCAGGGGGCGGCGATCCCGGCCCCGACCGCCACGACGGCGGCCGCGGCGATACCCGTTCCCACGACGAGACGTGCGCTCGTGGTGGCCCAGCGGCGTGCGCGTGAATCGGTCATCGGGTCTCCCCGGGAGTAGGCCCGACGATGCGCGGAGATCGGCGTGCCGTTCCTCGGCTGGCGGTCGTGGGGATGGCGAGCAGCAGGGCGATGACGACGACACCGATCTGCACGCCGGCGATCAGGAGCGCCGTATCCCGCGTCATCCGCGAGGGTTCGGCGCGCGGAGCGACCGCCTCGGTCACGCGCCACAGCGTGCCGCGAGAGGTGTCGCCGACGGTGTCGAGCCCGCCGAGCTGATCGAGCGCGGTCGATGCCGACAGCTGCAGGGTCGCGGCCGCGTCGGCCGTGGCCGGATCACCCGGAGTGAGCAGCACGAAGGCGATCCCGCGCTCGGCCAGGTCTGAGACGGCGTCGCCCGCCGACGACGTGACGAGGCTCGCAGCGAGATCGGCCACGTCCCGGTCCGACGCGTCGACGGAGTCGCGCGTCGAGACGACGGTGCTCTGGCCGCCCAGGGTCTCGCTGCCGCCCCACACCACGCGCACGTGAAGACCGGTGTCGTCGGGGTCGAGCACGAGCGTGCCCAGCCGAGCGTCGTCGCGGCCCTCGGCGGCGACGTAGGCCGGCA
The DNA here is from genome assembly GCF_003635115.1 of Microbacterium sp. AG1240. Lineage (GTDB taxonomy): Bacteria > Actinomycetota > Actinomycetes > Actinomycetales > Microbacteriaceae > Microbacterium. The sequence continues at coordinate 938,839 of NZ_RBXJ01000001.1, read as the reverse complement.
GGGTCGAGGCGGGCCCGTTGGTCAGCGCCAGCTCGTTGCGGAACGAGAGCGTGAGCACCGGAACCGCAGCGACCGCCAGCGCCGCCAGGGCGAGCACCGCGGCGATCGGACGGACCACGCGCATGCGGTTCACCACACCCGCATCGAGGGTGACCATGGCGGCACCGATCGCGCCGAGCCACGCCAGGCTGAGAGCCGCACCAGGCCAGATCGCGACGGCCGTGGCGTCGACGAACGACACCGCCACCCCGATCGCGGCGAACGCCGTCGCAAGCCCCGTGCCGGCGATGACGAGCAGCGCCGCGCCGCTGACCCATCGCGGGGTCAGCACCGCGAGCAGGGCGAGCACGGCGATCGGGGCGGCGAGCAGCGGCACCCACCATGTCGGAGCGCCCGCGAGCAGCGATGACCAACCACCCGGGTCGGACAGCGGGAACCCCGTCGCGAGCAGGAAGCGTCCGATCGCGTCGGCTCCCACCGTGGCGCCCGCGTAGGGCACACCCGGGTCGGCCAGCAGAGCCCACGGGTTGCCGACGCGCACCTGATGCCAGACCAGCGGCGCGAAGGCGACCACCGAGGGCACGAAGAGCCAGACGATCTGGCCGAGTCCGCGACCGCGCTTGACGAGGGCGACGAGAAGCAGGGTCGCCGACCACAGCAGCACGAACGCCGGAGCCAGCGACGGCGAGCACGCGATCACGGCGACCAGGAGCAGGGATGCTGCGCCCGCGGCGGCCCACGAGCGATGCGCCACGCTCGCGGTGTAGAAGAGCCACGGGAGGAGCAGGTGCACGATCACGCCCGCCGCGCGACCCTCGGAGAGCGCCGCGAGGAACGTCGGGGCGAGCGCCCACGCGACGGCCGCGGTGAGCCGGAGCGAGGAGCGTTCGGTCACGCGGGTGCTCGCGAACCACGCGCCGAGCACAGCGAGGGGCAGAGCCGCGAGCCAGAGGAGCACCATCGCGCGCGCGGGCTCGAAGGGCCACAGGGTGCCCAGGAGCGCGATGACGGCCGAGAAGGGGTCGGCCGGGCCGATCTCGGCGAGTCCGGTGGAGCGCTGGCCGAAGCCCGCGTCGGCCCAGAGGCGCGCGACGGTGTCCTGCATCGGGGCGAGCGCGCCGCCCCCGAGAGCCGGCCACGCCAGAAGCGTGGGGAAAGCGGCGACCGACACGAGGATCGCCCCGAGCACCACCCAGGCCGCGCCGCCGGTGAAGAAGCGGAGGTCGGAGCGCACGGGCGCTGTGGGCTCGGCGTCGCCGTCGAGCCGAAGCCGCAGCTGCGTGCGGCTCACGCGGAGCGAGGCCAGACGCGGCCAGCCGACGCGGCGCACGGCACGGATCCGCCCGCGCGCACGAGCGACGTGATCCAGACGCACCAGAACGCGCAGCGTCGCCAGCCACTCCGGCCAGACGCGCCCCGGTTCCTTCGATACCAGGTGCATGATCGTGCGCCAGATCGCGAGGGGGAGCAGCGACAGCCAGTGCAGCGGCACCGCGAACCCCGGGGCGTAGCTCAGGCGGCGGTGGAGCTCGGCCGTGCGCACCGCGAACGCGCGACGCGAGGCACGGTGGCCGTCGGGGAGGGAGGCGACACCGTCTCCGGCGACGGCGACCCGCGCGCTGGGGACGACGGTGACGAGGTCGCCGGCGAGTCTCGCGCGCACTCCGAGGTCGAGACCCTCGTCGGCGCCCGCCAGCGCGGGGTCGAGGCCGCCGAGCGCCCGCCAGTCCTCGCGTCGCACGAGCACGCCGCGGATGTCGGAACCGAGCACGTCCGCCGCGGCGTCGTGCTGGCCCTGGTCGAGTTCGTCGGCGGCCAGTTCGACGGCGCGGCCGAGGCCGCTCATGCTCACACCCAGCGACACGATCTCGGTGCGGTCGTCCCAGCGCACGAGCTTGGGGGCGACCATCGCCAGCGACGGTGCGAGTTCCAGGGCACCCGCCAACCGCGTCAGCGCCTGGGGCTCGGGCGCGGTGTCCTGAGCGAGCAGCCAGACGGCGTCGCCCGTCAGCCGTGGCGTCGCGAGGGCGGTCGCCGCGGCGAAGCCCGTCGAGTGCGGGGCGGTGATGACACCCTCGGCGCCGGAGGCGGCGGCGATCTCGGTCAGTGCGGCGTCGCCACCGCAGAGCACGATCGTGAGGGCGTCGACCGGCTGGGTCTGCGCCCGGAGGGCATCGATCGTGCGCTTCAGGTGCGGCGCAGCGGGCGTACGTCCCTCGGGACGCACGACGAGAATGGCATGAACTCGCGCGGGCATGGCGCGATCAGCCTAAACGGCGGCGCGACGAGGGCGAGCCGCACGCGCCGAAGCGATCGGTATCGACGATCAGCTGGCGCGACGCTTGAGCTTGCGTCGCTCGCGCTCGCTGAGGCCGCCCCAGATGCCGAAGCGCTCGTCGTTCTGCAACGCGTACTCGAGGCATTCCGTGCGGACGTCGCAGGTCGTGCAGACGCGCTTGGCGTCTCGGGTCGAGCCGCCCTTCTCGGGGAAGAACGCTTCGGGGTCGGTCTGCGAGCAGAGCGCATCGGTCTGCCAGGCGAGCGCGTTGTCTTCGACGTCGGCCTCGCGGCGGACACCGGGGACACCCAGCTGCACCGGATCGACGAACCAGTTCTCGGGTGCACCGGAACGGTAATCTGACGCCATTTCGTCCCCTTCGCGATCCCCCGCGTGTCGGTCACGCGCTCATAATTACACCGGTGTTATTCGCGGAAATCAAGTCGCGGATACTAAAGCCTCAAGCGCGCATTGAACCTTTACGCGGATTCGTCGGCGTGTCGCGGGCTGAATCGGCAGGTCAGACCTCGCCGGGCATGGCAATGAAGAGCTCCCCCAAGCCCACGACCGCCAGCGGGGCCTCGTCGACCGTCGCGAGAACCGCCTGACCCGGTGAGAGCTCGATGCTCTCCCCCGAAGCACCCGTCACGCGAACCGTGCCGCGCGTCGCGAGCGCGATGGCGGTGCCCCGCAGCGCGGCGTGGATCGGTGCGGCGGTCGCCTCGACGTGCAGCAGCGCGAAGTCGGGCACACCCGCGTCGAAGAGCTCCGCACCGGCTTCGAGCGCGACCGGCGCGAGCCTCGGCGGCGGGGAGGGCGCAGCATCCACCAGGGAGAGCAGCTCAGCGACGTCGATGTGCTTCGGTGTCAGTCCGCCCCGCAGAACATTGTCGCTCGCGGCCATGAGCTCGACCCCCAGCCCCGCGACGTACGCGTGGAGGACGCCGGCGGGAACGAAGACGGCCTCCCCCGGTCGCAGCGACACGAGGTTCATCAGCAGCGCGACGACCACACCGGGGTCGCCGGGGTAGGCCTCGGCGAGTCGGGCCGACAGCGCGAGCTCGGCCGCGAACTCGTCCGACGACGCCGACGCGGCGGCGCCGATGATGCGATCGACGTCGACCTGCGCGTCGCCGCCGAGCAGCCACCCGATCGTCGAACGCAGGGCCTCCCCCGCATCCGTTCCCTCGAGATGCGCGCGCAGCGTCGCCGCGTCGGCTCCGAGGCCGTCGACCAGACGCCGCGTCGCCTCGAGGTCGCGCAGTCCTGCCAGGGCGACGAACGGGTCGCTCAGCGCGACGATGACCTCGGGTTTGTGATTGTCGTCGCGATAGTTCCTCTCGCCGGCCTCGCGCGGAACGCCCGCGGCCTCTTCCCGGGCGAACCCGGCCTCGGCCTGCGCCTTCGACGGATGCACCTGGATCGACAGCGGCGCGCCGGCCGCGAGCAGTTTGAGCAGGTACGGCAGCCTCGCCGCCCCGTCGTCGGCGGCGGCCTCCGCGGGGAGCCAGTCGTCGAGCGTGCGGCCGGTGCCGTCGTGCACCTCGGAGGGCGAGCCGGGGTGATCGCCGAACCACACCTCGGCCTCGGGTCGGCCGCTCGGGGAGCGCCCCTCCAGTTCGGCGATCAGGGTGGTGGAGCCCCAGGCGTAGTCGCGCGGCGTGTTCGAGATCCGGGTCAGCACGCTCCCATCGTAGAGGCGGCGCGGAAGACCCCATCGCGTCTCGGAAAGGGACCCCGCTACCCGAGGGGGATGCCGGGGATCGACGCGAGGGCGTCGCGCATCGCCGGTGTGAGGCTCGCCGCGTACGTGGCGGAGAGGTGACTCTGATCCAGGTACACCGCCACGTTGCCGATGACCGCGTAGCACGTCCCCTCGGGGCACAGGAAGTCGAGGAGATCCACGGCATGGACGCCCTCGCGAGAACCCAGCTCCGCGGCGGGATTGATCTCGGCCGAGACGTCGGCCCGAGCGCGGGTGCACTCGGCGGCCTCTCGCCCGTTGTCCTCGACGCAGCGGTACATGTTCGTCTCGTACCGCGGATTGTCCCGGATGAGGAGGACATCGGATCCGGAAGCGACGATCTGATCCACTCGCTCCTCGATGCCGAGCGGCAGCCGCTCCTCCGGCGACTCCGCGACGGCTCGGCTGCCGATCAGGACCACGAGATCCGCGGGGGAATCCTCGGCGTAGGACGCCGCCGCCCGTTCCCAGTCCTCGCACTCGGCGTCGACCTGGGCGGCCTCACCCGGGGCGAAGAAGCACCCGCCTTTGAGGAGCGCAACGACGTTCCAGCCCTCGTCCTGCAGGATCGGCAACAACGCCCCCGACCACTGCTGCGCGTGGGAGTCGCCGATGATGAGAGCGGTGCGCGCAGCACTTTCCGCGCTCAGGGTCTCGAGGCAGGTCGCAGCCAGCGAACGATCGCGGGGCACCCTGTCCTGCGTGCACCTCGAGTCGAAGTCCACCCAGTCCGTATCCACAGCGGTGCCGACCGGGACGATGTCGGCGTCGGCGATCACGTTCGCGGCGTTGCGCGGAAGGAGGACCGAGGCACCGGGGTTCGCCTGCGGGTCGGCCATCGCCGACCGGATGCGGTCGGCGGCCTGCCACCCCGTGAGGGGCACGAGCACGATGAGCAGCCACCCGACGGTGACGCCGACGCTTCTGCGCAGAGATACCGACGACGCCTTCTCGGTCCGACGCTCCACGAGGCGGTTGAGGGTGATGGCCAGCGTCAGCGACACGGCGACGACCAGGAGGCCGCCGATGAAAGAGACCGAGGCCGAATCGGTGATGACGAGGTACGCCACCAACACGGGCCAGTGGACCAGGTAGAGGCTGTAGGCGATGGTCCCCAGCCGGACCATCCAGGTCGAACCGAGGAACCGGACAGGAGCGCTCGTCGTCTCGGCCTGTCCCGCCAGGATCAGGAAGGCTGCGCTCAGCGTGGGCCAGAGCGCCGCTGCGCCGGGGAACCCCGACTCGACGTCCAGGACGATCCCGCACAGCAGCACCCCGGCGATGCCGACCCACGCCAGGATCGCACCGAAGCGGGCGCGGATGCGCAACGACGGCGCGATGATCGCGAGCAACGACCCGAGGGCGAACTCCCAGAGCCGCGACCACGTGTCGAAGTACGCCAGCTGCTGATCGGCGCTGGTGTAGACGATCGAGCGGATGAAGGATGCGGCGAAGACCGCACCGAAGACGATCAGCAGCACGCGTCGCGGGTTGAGCCGCAGACGGCGGGCCACCCAGAGCCCACCCGCGATGAGCACCGGCCAGAGGAGGAAGACCTGGCCCTGGATGGACAGCGACCAGAAGTGCAGGAGCGGCGAGGGGAAGGTCTCGGTGCGTGCGTAGTAGTCCACCGACTCCGCCGACAACTGCCAGTTCTGCGCGTAGAAGAGCGACGCGAACGATTGCGACCAGATCGTGTTCCACGACGACGTGGGGAACACCGCCGCGGCGAGCAGCAGCACCCCGAGTACCGTGACAGCGGCGGCGGGGATCAAGCGGGCGAACCTGCGCAACCAGAACCGGCCGAGATACGGCGCATCGACGCTGGCGGCGCGGCGGAGGAATGACGACGTCAGGAAGTACGCCGAGACCATCAGGAAGACGTCGACGCCGCCCGAGACCCGCCCGACCCAGACGTGGTAGATGACGACGAGGGCGATCGCGAACGCTCGAAGGCCGTCGATGTCGGCTCTGCGCACGGCGGACGCAGACGCGGTCGCCATCGTGCTCCGGAGCCCGGAAGACGCTCCCGATGCGGAGCTCGCCCGACTCATCCCGCTCGCAGCGAGGTGAGGGGGAGACGACTGCACATCCATCTAGCGTAAGGTCGCTGCCGCACTACCCTGGAAGGCACGATGGCGATCTCGACGAAGCATCCCGCGTCCGCTCCCCCGGAGGCACCGGCGCGCGAGACGACCGGCCACCTCCTGCTGCGCGGGTGGTGCGTCTTCGTCATCGTCGCCGCCCTCATCGGATCGGGCTGGGTCTTCGCCCTCGGCCCGGTCGGTACGGGCGTGCTCGTGGCGGCGACGGTCGTCGTCACGATCGTGCTGTGGGTGACCATCCGACCCCCGCTCCAGTGGCGTCGGCTTCCATGGGTCGCGCTCGCCTTCCTCCTCTGGGCCGCGGTGCCGATGATCTGGAGCCCCCGGCCGGTGGAGGCAGCGGTGGTGTGGATGCTGCTGGCCGCCGCCGCCGTGCACGCGATGTTCATCGCCGCCGCCCTCACCTGGCGCGATGTCGTGCGCACCATCGCCTCCGCGCTGAAGTGGCTGATCGGCCTCTCGATCGTCTTCGAGCTGGCGGTCGGCGTCTTCGTGGGCGGTCCGCTCCTGCCGGGATTCGTCGTCGCCTCGGCCGACTCCGACCCCGCCACGTTCTGGTCCAGCGGCGACTTCTTCGGAGCCAGTCCTCTCGAGGGTCTCGTCGGCGACCCCGGCGTGCTCGGGGCGCTCATGGTGCTCGCCATGACCGTGTTCGTCATCCGCTTCGCAGCCCGGGCTCCGCGGCGCCCCGTTCTGCTCGCCTGGATCGTGATCGCGGCGTTCATCCTCGTCCGCTCGGGCTCGACCGTCTCGCTCCTCGCCGTCGCCGGCGTGACCCTCGTCCTCACGACCGTGCTCCTCATGCGCACCGCAACCCACCCCGGCGAGCGCACCCGCTACTACCTCCTGTACGCCACGGCGGGCCTCGCCGGCGGCGCCGTCGTCTGGATCGCCTTCGGTGCCGAACTCGCCCGAGCGGAGGGTGCGTGGGCCCAGGTCTTCGCTCACCTCGGCCCGGTCGGGGTGGTGCTCCTGGCTCTCACGCTGCTCGCCTTCATCTGGCGCGCCTGGTTCTTCGCGATCGATCGCCCCCGCTTCGACCTGCGCGCCGACCGCCCCTACTCCCCCCTTTCGCTCCTCCCGACGCTCCTCGCCGCGCTCCTTCTCGTCGAAGGCGTCGCCGAACCCGGCGTGCTCCTGCTGTGGGGATGGATGCTGCTCGTGCTGCTCGGCGCGAAGATCAAGCAGGCGCCCCTCATCGGGGTCGGGCCCGCCGAGCAGAGCATGGCGATCGAACGCGGAGAGGCGCCCGGCCAGGTCTCCTGAGGTGCCTCGGTTAGGATCGAGCACGATATGAACGCCTCCTCCCGCTCATCCGTGCCCGAGTCCGAAGCGTTCGATCCGTCGTCCGCGACCATCGCGATCGTCACCTACAACCGGTCGCACCTGCTCACCCGGCTTCTCGAGAGCATCGGGCGGATGGATCCCAAACCCGGTCACGTCGTCGTCATCGACAACGCCTCCACCGACGACACGACGGAGGTCATCGAGGCGCTGCGCGAGCAGGTGGGCACCGAGCTCGTCTACCGCCGCCTCGACACGAACACCGGCGGGTCGGGCGGCTTCAGCGAAGGCATGCGCGTCGCCTACGAGCTGGGATCCGAGTGGATGTGGCTGATGGACGACGACGTGGAGGTCATCCCCGACGGCCTCGCCCGCATGGGCAGATGGACACCCCGCTTCCGCAGCATCCAGGGCCGGCGTTACGACTACGACGGCAGTGCCTTCTACTGGCAGTACCGCGTCGCGGAGTCGATGGCGATCCCCATCCCGTTCGCACCCGCGGGGTTCGACGCATCCGGGTTCAAGGAGATGAACTCCGGATGCTTCGAGGGGATGTTCATCCACCGCGACATCGTGCGCGAGATCGGACTGCCCGACCCCCGGTTCTTCATCTACTGGGACGACCAGATGTACGGCTGGCTCGCGTCCCGAGTGACGACGTCGGTCATCGTCGACGACTTCGTACTGCGCCGCACCCGCGAGATCAAGCAGCACGACTTCGGCGTGCGGCACATGAACGCGTCGAGCAACGCCTACCGGTACTACATCATGCGCAACCGGGCCTACTTGAAGCAGTACTACCGAGCGCACGGCGCGTACAAACCCCTGCCGTTCGCCGCCGGCACCGCGCTCACGCTCGCCAAGGAGCTGATCCGACTCGTGCTGGTCGAGAGAACGATCCGCGGCACGAGCCATCTGGCGCGAGGTCTGCGCGACGGGCGGAAGATCGCAAGCGATCGGTCGTGGCGGCCGATGCCTCCTCTCGCCGACGCCGTCGAGTCCCCCGCCTGACCGCCCGTCAGGTGCCGGGGGCGCTATCGACGGCGCTCTCGAACCGGTCGGCCAGCATGCGCGAGTACCGCCGGCTCACGTGGTCGGCGTCGTAATACACCGGTTCCCCACCGATCACGGCGAAGCACGACCGGTCGTCGCAGAACGCGTCCGTGAGGTCGATGAGGCGTACCTCCGGCCTGCCCGCTTTCTCGACGGCCAGCGGAAGCGGATCGCCCGGAGGCAGTGCGACCGCGCGGGGCCGAGCGCACTCGAGCGGATGCTGCGGATTGAGCAGAACGCAATCGGGATCGCGGACGTCGCCGTTGAGCGGCGGATCGACGATGGCGAACACGCGCGACCCCGCGTCGGCCCAGGCGTCCCAATCCGCGACGAGGCCGTCGGCGAACCGTTCCTGAGCGAGTTCGGGTGGAAGATCGCCCTCGAGCAGCTCGAAGCGGCCCGCCATGGAGGTGAAGACCAGATCGGGGCGACTCTCCACGACCGCCGCCGACACATCCCTCGACCAGGTGCGGCAGACCGCGACCTCCGGCGGACCCCAGAGCGTACGGAACCCCGCGAAGGGCACGTCCGCGGCCGGACAGCCGCCGAAGTGGCTGATCGTCAGACGCCATCCTCGCTTCTCGGCGATGTCGAGGAGGGGGCCTTGCCACTGCTCGGCGTGCGAATCGCCGACGAGCCATACGTCTGTGGCGTCGCTCCCCCCGCGCGAGAAGTCGCACAGCGTCGTCGTCGCGCGGTCGTCGTAGACCATCCGGTCGAGAGGCCGGCAGACCTCGGGCGCCCACCAGTAGACGTGCGCGCCGGTGATGACGGCCGACTCCGGAGGTCCGAACGCATCGGGGCAGGACGCCGCATCCGCGATCGCCGCCGGTCCGACGCACGCTCCCGCCCGGAGCGGGCCGTCGGGCAGATCGTACGAACTCTGCTGGGCGTAGGCGGCGTGCAACGAGCCCGCCGCCGTGAGGACAACGATCATCCCCACCGCCATCCCGGCGAAGGCCCGGCGGGTCGACGTCGACCACCACCGCCACCGCTGGGCGGGTCGTTCGACGAGACGGTGCGTCACCCAGGCGAGCAACAGCGAGATGACGAGCACGCCGATCTTCGACACCGTCGACAGGGGGCCCGCGAGCACGAACGGCGCCACGACGATGAGGGGCCAGTGCCAGAGGTAGAGCGAGTACGAGACGTCGCCCACCCACTGCACGGGCCTCGCGCCCGTCACCGCGGAATGGACGAGCCGATCGTGGCCCGTCCCCGCCACGATCACGGCAACGGTCGAGAGCACGGGGAGGAGTGCCGTCCATCCCGGGAACGGAGTCTCGGGCCCGAAGAGGAAGACCGAGAGCACGATCCCGGTGAACCCCAGGAGCGACAGCAGATCCGCCGCTCTTCGAGGCAGCCGGATGCGCGAAGCCAAGACCGCGACCAGCCCGCCCAGCGCGAACTCCCACATTCTGGTGAAGGTGACGAAGTAGGCCGCGCTCGGCGCCAGCTGCGTGTAGATGACGCTCGCCGCGAAGGACGCGACCGCGACCACGGAGATGAGCAGGAGCGCCCGGCGACGGCGGTCGGCCGCGCGGCGGACACCCCACCCGGCGAGCGCCAGCAGCAGCACGGGCCAGATGACGTAGAACTGCTCCTCCACGGACAGCGACCAATAGTGCTGCACCGTGCTGGCCGCCTCGTTCGCTGCCGAGTAGTTCACGGAGAAGCCCGTGAGCACCCAGTTCTCGACGTAGAGCGCCGCCGCGGCGATCTCGGCCGCGTTGCGCTCCCACCGCGGGTACGGCAGGAAGACATACGCGAGCGCGGCGGCCGCCGCGAGCACCAGGAGGGCTGCCGGGAGGAGACGGCGGACGCGGCGGGCGTAGAACCGGCCGAGGCGCACGCGACCCGTGCGGCCGATCTCCGCGAGGAGGTGCCCGGTGATGAGGAAGCCGGAGATCACGAAGAAGACATCGACCCCGACGTAACCGCCGGTGAAGCGCAGTGGCCAGAGGTGGTTGAGCACGACCGCCGCGATGGCGAGGGCGCGAAGCGACTGGATATCGGTGCGGAACGCCCGGGTGCGCTCAGCGGGCTCGCTCGACGGCGCTTCGACGGCCGGTGTCGCCATGCTCGATCCCTCTACTCCGAAGGCGGCGTTCCGCCTCGGAAGAGGCTAGCCTGCCGCGACTCGCGGCCGCCGCAGGCGCCCGTGCCTCACTTTGTGGTGGTCACGTCTCCTGCGAAGATCGACCGCCACTGCTCGGGAGACGTGATCTTCGGCGCCTCCCGACCGTACTCGTCGGCCAGACGCGCCCATCGACGGGCCAATCGCATGTTCAGGCGCACGCTGTCGAAGAGGAACCGTCGCATCGCGGAACGGTCGCGCTGGTACCAGGCGACGCCCACTCCGTCCGGCGAGGTGACGAGGGCGGAGTCGATGTCGGCGAACCGCCACCAGGTGATGTCAGGCGCAGCGATGATGCGCTCCGGGTTGCGATGGCTGCCCTCCGATTCGCGGATGAAGAGCTGCCTCACCGCCACGCGCAGGGCGAGGACGACCGCCGCGACGGGGTTGGTCGGGCGGCGGACGGCGCCCAGCATCACGCGTGACGAACGGCGGACGGGCGGCAGGGTCGAGAAGTCCTCGACGACGGTGGCATCCACGAAATCGGCGCGAAGACGTCTCGCGTCGCCCTGCTTGGTCGCGAGCCAGCCCGGCAGCGCATCCGGGCCGGCGAACGCGTCGCGCAGAGCCTGGTGACGCAGCCGCACGGTCGAGTACTGCAGCATGAACAGGAGCTTGACGTCGCCGAGGAACGAATGCAGCGGCAGGTAGCCGCCGCGCGGGACCGGTGAGCGGAGGAGGCCGGTGATGACGCGGTTGCGGTGGATGAAGTACTCCTCCCACGTCCTCGTCGGGTCCTTGTCGTGCCAGGCCATGTGCCAGACGGCGACGCCGGGAAGACACACCGTCGGGTAGCCGCTCTGCGCTGCTCTCAGCGAGTACTCGATGTCGTCGAACTTCAGAAACACGGGTAGCGAGAGACCGATGTCACGGAGGATATGCGTCGGAATCAGGCACATCCACCAGCCGTTGAAGTCGGCCGCGAGGCGACGGTGGAGCTCCGGTGTCTCACGAAGGGTGTCTTCGGCGAAGTCGTGGTCGTATTCGCTCTCGCCCGAGGCCGACATCCACGACTTGCGGGTATCCCAGACCTCACCCTGGGTGTAGAGGACGGACCGCTCGTCGAGGTGGAGCATCCCCCCTCCGACGATCGTCGGCACCGTCGCGAAGTCGGCGAAGCGCACCGCCCTCATGATCGCTTCGGGCTCGGAGATCGCGTCATCGTCGAGGAGGAGGACGTAGTCGCTGCGGCCCTCCGTCAGCGTTTCGAGCATCGCACGCGAGAACCCGCCGGACCCGCCCAGGTTGGCCTGCCGCAGCACCGAGAGATGTTCGCCGAGCTGCTCGGCGGCCTCGCCGAAACGCGGCTGATCCTCGACGAGATCGGTGCCCTGATCGATCACGTACACCGTGTCGAGGACGCTGGCGATGTCGGTGTCGGCACCGATCGTGAGGAGCTGGTTGAGGCAGTACGAGGGGCGGTTGTACGTCGTGATGCCCACCGAAACCGTGCCGGGTGCCTTCGCCTCGGGGGCAGCCACCTGCCACTCGGCACTCTCGAGAGTCGCCTCGGACTGCGCGCACGCGATGTCGAACCAGTAGTTCCCGCCGTCGACGAACGAGAGCACCGGGAGCTCGAACGACACGGTCTCGTCGTCGAACTGCTGCGACGCCACGGCGGAGGCTCGACCGCGCGCACTCGACTTGTACACGGAGAGGAGACCCTGACCGCGGAGCGTCACGACCAGCCGAACGGACCGGACGCTCGTCCAGCGCTGCCAATAGCTCGCGGGGAACGCGTTGAAATAGGTGCTCAGCGAGATGCGGCGGTGGGCGTACACCGTGATGGATCGTCGCCCATTGATCTCGTAGTCGGCGCCCGGCTGCGATCCGTCGCCCGCCCCCGTATCGACGTAGAGCGCCGAGACCTCCGCGACCCCTTCAGTGGGGAACACGACGCGATTGACGGTGACGTAGTTCTCTGCGTTGTCCATCGATGCTCTCCCTGGCTTCACGCCAGCGTGTTGTTCCACATCGACAGCGCAGATCCGATCGCCATGTGCATGTCGAGGTACTGATAGGTGCCGAGGCGCCCGCCGAAGTGGACGTCCTTCTCCCCCTGGGTGAGTTCACGGTAGGCGAGCACACCGGTGCGGTCTTCGGGAGTGTTGACCGGGTAGTACGGCTCGTCCTCGCGAGTAGCGAAACGCGAGAACTCCTTCATGATGACGGTCTTGTCCGTCGGGTAGCGATCGGCCCGCTCCGGGTGGAAGTGCTTGAACTCGTGGATTCGCGTGTAGGGCACGTCGGCATCGGCGTAGTTCATCACGCTCGTTCCCTGGAAGTCGCCGACCGGCAGCACCTCTTCCTCGAAATCGAGGGTTCGCCAGTTGAGCTCCCCCGCCGTGTAGTCGAAGTAACGGTCGACGGGGCCCGTGTAGACGATCGGGAGCTGCCCGACAGTCGCTCGCTTGTTCAACGGCTGAGACTCGTCGAAGAAGTCCACATTGAGCTTGACATCGATGTTCGGGTGGTCGGCCATGCGCTCCAGCCACGCCGTGTAGCCGTCGACGGGGAGACCCTCCCACGTGTCGTTGAAGTACCGGTTGTCGTACGTGTATCGCACCGGGAGACGCGAGATGACCTCGGCGGGCAGGTCCTTGGGGTCGGTCTGCCACTGCTTGGCCGTGTAGTCGCGGATGAACGCCTCATACAGAGGGCGACCGATGAGACCGATACCCCGTTGCTCCAGGTTCTGGGCAGCTCTGGGGTCGAACTCCCCCGCCTGCTCCGCAACGAGCGCGCGCGCCTCACTGGGCGAATATGCCGCGTTGAAGAACTGGTTGATCGTGCCGAGGCTGATCGGCAGCGGGAACACGACGTTCTTGTGGTTCGTGTAGACGCGGTGCACGTAGCTCGTGAAGTCGGTGAATCTGTTGACGTACTCCCACACCGTCGGATTCGACGTGTGGAACAGGTGCGCACCGTACCGGTGCACCTCGATCCCGGTGGTCGGTTCGGCTTCGGAATAGGCGTTCCCACCGACATGGTGCCGGCGGTCGATCACGGTCACCTTTCGACCGGATGCCGCAGCCCGCTCCGCGATCGTGAGACCGAAGAAGCCGGAGCCGACGACGAGAAGATCAGGATTCACAGTCACGTCCTTTGCGTTGGCAAATCGCCATCAAGTCTAGACGGCCGCCCCGCCGCGCATTTTCAGCTTTGGCGCTTCCGAACGGCCGCAGCGATGTCGAGCAGCGCCCGGGTGTTCTCCCCGTACGTCACCGACCGGATCCGTGCAGCCGCGGTGTCGACGCGCAGCTGAGCGGCATCCGGATTCTCCAGCACGCGTTCGGCGAGCGAGGCCAGGGCCTCGCCATCACCGGGCGGACCGTAGAGCGCCTCATCACCCATCGAGGCTCGGACACCGCCGATATCGGTGGACACCACGGCCGCCCCGGAGAGAGTCGCCTCCGCGGGCGGGAGATGCCACCCCTCTGCATCGCTCCCGCAGAGATAGACGGAGGCAGACCGATAGAGCTCCCGCAGCACCTCAGGCGAGGGGTCGCATACATACTCCACGCCGGGGGCGAGCGGACGCGGTGGGACAGGATCGATACCGAAGGCGACCACCCGCGCGTCCGGGCGGCCGGCGCGCACGGCGCCGAGTGCGTGCGCAACGACGTCGGGCCGCTTGTACCCGTGAGGAGAAAGAAGCGACATCACCATGGGGCGACGTTGCGCGAGCGGAGCACCGGTCGGAAACGAATCGACGTCGAGCGCGTTCGTCAGCAGGACGCTGGACAGACCCGCCTGCGAACACAGCTCGGCGAGCCAGGGCGCGATGACTATTCGCTCGTCAACGCGTGCCCAGGCGCGACGGATGACGTCCTCGGGAGCCGCCCACGTCTCGAAGTGCTGGATGAGGGCGAGAGACGTCGCGCCCGCACGGCGGGCCACCTCAGCGACGTGATCGGTGGTCTGCACCGCCGTCGCGACGACCACAGAGCGCCGCCCCAGCTTCGGTCGGGGCCTGGCGGAGGTGACCTTCACTCGTACGCGCGGATCGAGCCGGTACCAGGGGATGGAAGTGGTCGCGCGCCCGGTCAGACGGCGTCGCCACAGACCCGCCGCCAGGATCGCGGCCCGATACCTCGAGAACCGCCCACTCTCGAATGCGTTGAAGATCGAGCTGTGCCAGACCGTCACATCGACACCTCGGCTGACGAGCGCGTCGGCATACTCGTACACCACCTTGTACCCGCCGATGGGGGTCAGGGCCGGGGCAGGAAGCAGGAAGTGGACGTCCGAGACAGTCTCGTCGGTGCTCACCGCGACGCCGCCTCGGAAGTGAGCGGCTCTGCCAGTCCCGTCCGCCGGGAATACCAGACGCAGCAGAGCAGCGTGAACACCTCGCTGAGGGCGAGGCCCGCAGCGACTCCGACCGGGCCGAACGCGATGCCGCCGACCAGCATCCCCGACAAGCCGAGGATCGCACTCGCCGTCGTGACCCACAGAACCGCACCCTCCCGCCGTGCCGGCAGCAGCACGTTGCGTATCAACGGCGTCGAGGTGGATATCGCGATGTAGGACACCCCTAGCCAGAACAGCATGGCGGGGTCGGCTGCCAGCTCCTGCCCGAAGATGAGTTGACTGGCGGGAACTCCGAGGAAGACGAGAAAGGCGAACCCCACCAGTCCGAGGGCGAGCATGATCCCGATGGACGCGAGATTGCGCGAGCGGCGATGATGGCCGCGTGCCTCGAGCGCCCACCCCTGCAGGGCGTTCCCCATGGCGACCACACCGAGCAGACCGTAACGATAGATGCGGTCGCTCGATCCGTAAGATGCCGAGGCGGCGGGCGACGACGTCGCCGCGACGATGGGCACGGGTGCGTTCGAATAGAGGTTCCCGACCACCTCGACACCCCAGGCGGAGCGCAGCCCCTGAATGTCCGACCGGACTCGTCGCCAGCCCACCCACCTCGGGAAGAACCGTCGAAGGTGGACGAGATGGAACGCGAGGACCCCCGCCACCGCCGCCACGATCATGGCGACGCCGTACCAGACCACGTCGCCCGTCCACAGGAGCAGGCCGATGGCGATCGCCGTGGCGATCGCCCGCGGCACGATCTCGAACCAGACGATGATCGAGATCGACGAGACCCCGACCGCGTACCAGCTCACTCCGAAACCGCCCAGCGCCCCGGCGATGGCGAACGTCACGGCGACGCCGACCGTCGCCCCGGGCGCGAGAAGGGCGCCGATGATGGCAGCGCCCACGGCTACGACGGCGATGATCGGCAGGCGCGCGTAGAACGACCGACCATAGAGCTCGTGGCGGGCTCGACCCGATGTCTCGACGGCGACCATCGGTGTGCCCAGAGCGTTCCACCCGACATAGCCGACCGCGGCGGCGTACGTGCCGACGGCTTGACCGACATTGAATGCGACCCAGCCATCCTCTCCGCTGGCTCGCCCCACGATGGGGATGGCCACGAAGGGCAGGATGGCCGAGATGAAAGGAAGTGTGGAGAATCCGGCAAGACGTCGGATGAGAGTGGCCACCCGAAGAGACTAGTTGACCTCGATTCGAGAACCTGCGGCGCTGCCTCTCGGAGTCCGCCGATCTTGGTCCGTTATTCTTCCCTGCGGGCTCGGTGCCGATATGCGCCGAGTTCGAGCCCTCCGGGCCCCGCGCGCCGAGCGAAAGACATATGAATGACCTGGATTGATCTCGCCATCGCCGGCGCCCTCACAGCGGCCGTGGTGGTCCTTCCCGGAATTGTGCTCGCCGTCGTCATGGGATTGCGCGGGCTCGGGTCGTGGGCCGCTGCCTTCCCGTTCGGAGTCACCGTCGTCAGCACGGCCTCCGTCGCCGCCCCGCTCATCGGACTCTCCTGGTCGCCGCTACCCGTCGTCCTCGTGACGGTCGTGTTCGCAGCCGTGATCGTCGCAGTACGGTTCGCCGCCAATCGCGGCTGGCGGTTCCGTGCGTCGCAGCCGGTGAATCGAGGACACTGGGTCGTCGCCGCGGTGGTAGCGGCAGGGATCGTCGTCGCAGCACAGGTCGTCGTCGTCGTCGGTGCCCCCGACAACATCTCTCAGACGTTCGACAACATCTTCCATCTGAACGCCGTGCGGTATGCGTTGGACAACGGGAATGCGTCGCCGTTGTTCGTCGGTTCCATGACGAGCACGAGCGGCGGAATGTGGTTCTACCCCACCGCATGGCACGCGGTGGCCGCACTGGTCGTGCAGGCGACCGGAGCCTCCATCCCCGTCGCTGCCAATGCCATGGCCCTCGTGTTCTCCGCGCTCGCCTGGCCGGCGGGAGCGATGTGGCTGACGTCCGAGCTCTTCGGGCGCGGGCGCAGCACCGCCCTCGGCGCAGGACTGGCCATCATCGGGTCGGCGTCGTTTCCCCTGCTGATGATCGATTACGGCGTGCTTTATCCACTGCACATGGGGCTGGCCGTCCTCCCCGCCGCGCTCGCGCTTGCGCTACGGGCACTGCGGATCACCTCTCCCGGACGTCTGCCCATGGCGTTGACCGTGGTCGGCACCCTCGGAACATTGCCCGGCCTGGCCATCGCGCACCCCGGCGCTCTCGTGGCGTGGATCGTCTTCTTCTCGGTGGGAATCGTGTTCACCGCCGTCCGGGCGTGGAACGGCTCGCGCTCGAGCGGACAGCGCGTCCTCGTCGTGCTGCTCGTCGGTACCTACGCGGTCGTCGCCGCGGCCGTGTGGTGGGTCCTGCGCCCGCCGGCTGCAGCTCGGACGTGGGAGCCCGAGATGACCGTCGCCCAAGCACTGGGAGAGGTGTCCTTCGCGTCTCCCTACCGCGCGCCGCTCGCGCTGCTCGTTGCCATTCTCATGATCGCGGGAGTCGTCTGGGCCCTGCGGGCGCGTCGCCGCGCCCCCCTGTATGCGGTTGCCGCGCTCCTGGCCGTCGGCGGTCTGTACGTCGTCGTGGCCGCGCTCCCCTACCTCGACGTTCGCGACGTGCTGACGGGCAGCTGGTACAACAACCTCCCCCGGGTCGCAGCGATCCTGCCGACGGCGGTCGTCCCTCTCGCCGGCGCGGGTGCACTGCTCCTATCGTCGGGTGTGCGGGGCGCGGCTCGACGGGCGCGGCTGCGCGGCCCTCTCCGGGCGGTCGCGACCGCGGGCGTCCTGCTCATCGCCGTCGTCGCAGCGCTCCTGCCTATGAGGACGCCCATCGATACGGCGCAGGCGAATTACACGCTGAATGCCGACTCCCCCCTGGTCTCGGCCGACGAGATGGCCCTCATGCGGCGACTCGACGACGAGGTGGAACCGGACGCGGTGATCGCGGGAAGCCCGTGGACGGGTGCCGGGCTGGCCTACGCCATCAGCGGGCGGAAGGTCCTCCAGCCCCATACGCTCATGGACATCACGAGCGAGATGACCGCCATCAACGACGGTCTCGACCGTGCTGTGCCGGGCGGGTCGGTCTGCCGGGCGGTCGACGACACGAGGGTCCGGTACGTCCTCGACTTCGGCACCCGCGAGGTACACGGCGGCAATCACCCGTATCCCGGATTCAGCCGACTCGCCGCCTCGACGGCGGTCGAGCTCGTCGACCAGGAGGGCGACGCGCGCCTGTACCGCATCGTCGGTTGCGCATGATGACGGGCGACCGCGTCGTGGTCGACATCATGCTCCCTTTCTGGGGGCCGCCGGAGCTTCTGTTCGAGGCGGTGCGAAGCGTTCTCGAACAAAGCGACCCGGGATGGCGGTTGACCGTCATCGATGATGCATACCCGAGCACGGAGGTACCCGCGTTCTTCGCCGAACTCGACGACGAACGAGTGCAGTACCTGCGTAACGACAGCAACATCGGCATCACGGAGAATTTCCGTCGCTGCGCCGAGCTGGCCTCCGCGGACTACACCACGATCCTGGGCTCGGACGACCGTCTTCTCCCCGATTACGTCCGGTCGCTCCGAGACTTCGTCTCGCGCTTCCCCGACGTCGATATCTTCGCCCCGGCCGTCGTCGTGATCGATGAGAACGGCGATACCCACAGGCCACTGGCCGATCGTGTGAAGACCGTGTTGGCGCCGTCGCCGACGGCGGGACCGGTGCGTCTGGTGGGCGAGGGCCTCGTCTCCAGCCTCGTCCGCGGCAACTGGCTCTACTGGCCCTCACTGGCCATCCGCACCGCCCGACTCAAGCAGATCCCCTTCCGACTGGACCTGCCGATCATCCTCGACCTGGCTTTCATCCTCGACGTCGCCTTCGATGGAGGGACCGTGATGTACATGAACGGTACGCCGTCGTTCGCGTACCGGCGGCATGGATCGAGCCTGTCGCAGACGGCGATCTCCGACGGCGTCCGGTTCCGAGACGAAGCTCGCTTCCACCGCGAGATCAGCTCCCGTGCGCGCACCCGCGGATGGCGCAAAGCGGCGTGGTGGGCGGCGCTGCGTCCATCGTCGAGACTCCATTCCGCCGCAGCACTTCCGGGAGCAGTCAGGGCACGCGACTCCGCCGCTTCCTCCGCGGCGGCGCGGAACGCTTTCGGACGATGAGCTAAGCCCCGCGCCTGGACCGCCGGGTGCGGCGCACGGCTTCCACCGAGCATCGCACGAGCATGACCCGAGCGCGAAGCACCGCACGGACTCCGCGGGGACGCGAGGGCGACGCGTTCGCCTCATGCAACCGCCGCTGAACCGAAGGCGAGTGGACGTGCTCGAGCGAGGCCGCCGCGTTGGCGGCCGTGGCGATCCACAGATCGTGCGACTCCGTGAGGAAGGTCGGAAACGGTAGCACCGTCGGGAGGAACTCTCGGCGCACCGCCATCGCGCAGCCGAAGTACGGTGCAACGCCCGCCCAGATCGTCAGCTGCCGGCGGATTCGATCGGACGGCCGGGATCGTCCTAGCCGCCACGGGCGCCTCGTCAGAGGGTGCGGGAGGGGTGCACCGTCGCCCAGGAGGACGAGGTCGGATGCCGCGACGTCAGCAGATTCCACGGCAGCGCAGAGGAGATCGCGGCGCCCGTGGACCCAGACGTCGTCTTGATCGGAGAGCAGGATGACGTCGCGCGTCGCGAGCGAGAGAGCATGCTCGAATGTCGCCACATACCCACGATTGGTCTCGTGCCTCAGTATGCGCACTCGTGGATCGGCGAGCGTCTCGATGAGGGCGACGCTGTCATCTGTGCTCGCATCATCGACGATCACGATCTCGTCGTCGGACCGGAGCTCGTCGAGAATGGACTCCAACTGCGGCGTGAGCCACCGTGCGCCGTTGTACACCGCCATGCAGACCGAGACACGGGGGCCTGTCGGCGCGGAAGTGGTGTCCACTGTGTGTCCTCCGGTCGGATGCGCGATCGACGGCGCATTCCGTGCAGCTCGCCCGCGCCATCTAGACTATCCACAGCGCCGAGAGGCGCCGCCATGCAACTCAATCGGGAGGACGATCGATGCTCCGTCCCACACCGGGCGCCATCGTGATGGCCGTCTATGAGCCCGACCCGGAGCTCTTCCGACGGCAGATCCGATCCATCGCCGCGCAGACCGTCGCCGATTTCACCTGTGTGATCTCTCCTGACAGCGACCCCGCACCGATCCGCGCCCTCCTTGATGAGGCCGCCCCGGGCGACGGTCGTTTCGCCGTCGTCGACACGGGAGGGGTGCGGCTCGGGTTCTATCTCAACTTCGAACGCGGCCTCCTGTCCGTGCCGCCCCAGACGGAATGGATTGCCCTCGCCGATCAGGACGACTGGTGGTACCCCGAGAAGCTGGAGGTGCTGCTCCCCCACCTTGCGACGCACGGAATGGTCTCCGGTCAGGCCCGCCTCGTCCAATACCCGTCCGGTGAGGTCCTCGGCACGACCGAACGGCGCAACGGCTCGCTCGAGCGTCTGATACTCAGCAACCAGTTCACCGGTTCGCTGAGCGTGCTCCGCCGCGAGGTGCTGGACCTCGCCCTCCCCTTCCCACGACTGAGCACGAGGGCAGCAGCGCACGATCACTGGTTGGCCGTGTGCGCCGCAGCGACATCGGGCACGCACATCACGACTGACGTGGTGCAGGACTACGTGCAGCATTCCGCGAACGTCTTCGGTGATCCGACCTCCATGCCCTCACGCCCCTCCGTCCTCCAGTCATGGCGGAACGCACGAAAGATGAGTCGCAGCGCGGAGGGCGGTGACGACGTTCTCGCGGTCGTGCGCACCACGTACAACGTCTATGTGGGCTGGCGCGAGGCAATGACGGCGACCCTAGCCCGACGACGGCACGACGCCGCGTCGCTGGGCGTCCTCGAACGCAGCTTCGGCCCACGACGGCGACTGCGGGCTCTGCTTCCCAACCTCCGCGTCGCCGTCAGGGACGGCTATGTTCCCCGCGGATTCGCCGTGCAGTACCTGGCGAGCTGGTTGTGCGGGACGGTCAGTGCGCGACGCCGTCGCGACTGACCTCGACGCCGCTCCACCGCACGCCGTCGGCCACGTTCGAGAGACGAGCGGGTAAACGACCCATGGTGCCCCGGAACCCGGCGCCCAGGCCTCGAACGATGATGTGCGCGAGGGACCGGCGCGGTCGCGCCCCGAGAACGGCGACGACGAAGTAGGCGAGATCGACACCAGCATCCGAAAGCACCCTCACCGGGGCCCGCCGCGCGTAGGAACGGCTGAGCACCACACGGTTTCGGGCACGGTAGAAGTAACGGAACGGGGTGCTGACCGACGTCGTGACCTGCAGCCCCGGAGCCAGGCGCAACCGGATCATGCGTCCGAGCGAATGCGGCATCGACACGCCCCGCGCTGCGAGAACCTCCCACCCGTGGGTCAGTGCTCGCATCTCGAACTCCGTGTCGACGAGGTCGATGAAGTAATCATCGCGCAGTGCGCCGAGCGCGTTCCACGCTTCGCGCGGAACGAGCATTCCCGACTGGATGACTTTCCTCGCTCGGCATAGACCGGGCGCGAGGTCCGCCCCACGCGACTGAGCCGTATCGGCGAAGAACTCGGGGACGATCGCGGCGACCGACGAGGATATGGATTCGCGCGCCCGTGAGAGGGCGTCGCTCATCTGCTCGATGAAATCGTCCGCCGGTGAGGAGTCCTGATCGAACGTGAAGACGGCATCGGCGCCCGATGACAGCGCCCGCTGCACTCCGATGTTCAGCGCGTGCGCTATCCCCCGGTTCTCTTCGTGACGAACGACCTGGGCGCCGGCGTACTCCGCCGCCTCGTAGACGGCGTCCGATCCGGACCCGCTGCCGTCGTCGACTACGACCACGTCGCAATCACGGGCGAGCACGGCGACCAGGTCGGCGAGCGCCTCCGGGGGACGGAAGGTCGCGATGACGGCCGACGGTCGCGTGCGAGGCCCGGTCATCACCGGTCGGGGCCGTCCGAGGGATCGCTGTCGTCGGCGGAGACGGCGTCGAAGGCAGCCTCGATCCGCTCGACGCTCTCTCGAAGCACCGCGACCTCCTCGGCCAGGCGACGAATCTCTTCCTCAGCCTGGGACTGCTCCCACGAGAGGTGCAGCGCTACCCCCAGCAGGAGAAGGATCGCCAGGGTGAAGAGAAGATTCGCGGGCAGCTGGAATCCGAGGGATACCGTCGCCCACATCAGCAGCTGGGGGAAGATCCCGAGGACGAGCACGGCCGCACCGATGATGAGCCAGAGCACGGCGTACTTCTCGCGCAACTGGCGACGCAGGAGCATGGTGACGACCGCGACGACCAGCGCGATGGCGAGCAGGATCGCCCCGAAAACCATCATGCGCGCGCTCCCGGGCTGGTCGGTCCGGTCGGTCGACGCATGATCGCGAGCATCAGCGCGAAAACCGATCGGAGAAGGTAGATCGTCGATCCGAGGGCGCCCTGGCTGGGACGACCTCCCTGTCGCGGTCTCATCGCCACAGGCACCTGGGTCACCGTGAGCCCGACATGCGCGGCCGCCACGAGGCTGTCGATGGTGTCTCCGAGGTACTCCGCCGGGTAGTACCGAACGTACTGATCGATGGCGTGACGATTCGCGGCACGGAAGCCACTGGTCACGTCCGTGAGTCGGGTCTTGGCGACGCGCGACAAGATGGAGGCGAGGAAGACCATCGCCCATCGCCGAGGCCCGCGCGCCGAGAACTCCCCGACCTCGGCAAAACGCGCTCCGATCGAGATGTCGGCACGATCGAGCCCCTCGAGAACCGAAACGATGTCGCGGGGGTTGTGCTGCCCGTCGGCGTCGACCTGGATCGCACGGGCGAAGCCGTGCCGCTGCGCGAAGACGTATCCCGCCCGCATGGCTCCGCCGACTCCCAGGTTGAACGGCAAGACCAAGACACGTGCCCCCGCCGCCTTCGCCACCATCGCCGTGGAGTCGGTGGATCCGTCGTCGACCACGAGCACGTGAGCGGCCGGAAGCTCGCTGCGGATCTCTCGAACCGTGTTGCCGACGTTCCCCTCTTCGTTCCAGGCCGGGACGATGATCAGAAGATCGGCGAGCGACGTGGGCATGCTCTCATTCTAGGCGGGCGGGGCGCGTCGCCCCGGTCAGCGGGGCATCGCCGGGCCGAACGTGTACGAGGCGCGGAAGGATTCCGGCAGCCGTTCCACGACGGGCCAGCGCGGGCTCGCAAGGCGCGTGAGCGTCTCCACGTCCGGAACGAGTCTGAGCACTCCACCGGTGACGTAGAACACGTCCGGATCGCCGAACTGCACGAACGATCCATCGGTCAGATACGGGGCTCCCGACGGGACGCGCGCGATCGAGGCTGCCGACCAGGAGAGGAAGACCAGGGGCCGTCCGGCGTTGAGTCGCTGGAGCGTCTGCTGATCACGAACGTGCCGCAGGGTTCCGTCGGTATAGAGGAGCACGGGGTCCGCAGCCGGGTTCTTGACGAAGAACGGAGCGCTGACGGCGCTACCCCTGCGCGGAAGGACGGCGCAGACGGATTCCGGAAGAGCCGGGGCCGCCGCGGACGGGACTGTGCCGTTGACGGGGACGATGCCCGTTCCCCCGAGAGCGAAGACGGAGCCGCTGCAGGTCAGAACCGGGCCCAAGGTCACGTTCGACTTCGTGAACCCGCTCAAAGTGCCGTCGGGGTAGATCCGGTAACGCGTCACGCCCGCGTCGCGGGCGGTGTCGAACGAATCGACGTAGACCAACTCGGCCGCCGTCCCCGTGAGGTAGACGTTCGGCGTGGACTGCTCCTTGGCGAGGATCCCGGAGGCCAGGACCGGACGCCCGAGTGCAATACCGGCCGCCGACGCGGGCTTCATGGTCGCCACGTACGTCGGCCGGGAGCCGGTGAGCTCGGCCCACGCCCAATCGTCGACGACGTAGCGCTTCTGGTTCTCTCGCCAGACGTAGTAGTCGGCGGACCCCTCCGCCTTGAAATAGTCGCCGACGGCATCACCGGTGCGGAAAGCGTCGACGTGCGAGGGCGACAGATTGACGTAGTCACCGAACGAGTACCCGAACCGGGCGATGAGGTCGCCGCTGGAGAACCAGTGCTTGGTGCCGTCGCTCTCGAGAAGATACAGCGCGCCGCTGCGGGCGTCGTGAATATAGCGCGAGGCGTCCCTGCCGGCCGGCACCGAGGCGAGGTACGCATCAGGAACGGTGGACACCGTGGGCAACGCCGACATGAGCACCCGCAGAGTGGCCTCGTCCGGGATGTAGTGCTTGACGCCCTCCGTCACGAAGTACATCGCGGGCGACGAGGCGGACTTCACGATCGGGGCGTATCGCGTCTGAAGGCTGCCGAACCAGTCCGAGAAGTAGTTGTAGAAGTTGCGGTTGCCGTAACTCGAGCACCCGTCGCCCTCGCCGTAGCCTGCACGGAGCGCCGCCGCGTTGGGCTGATACGGCGTGTAGTAGTAGAGATTCGCCGTGGCCTGGTTCTCGATGTACACCGGCGAAGAACCGCACGACTGGTTCGGGTTGAACTGCACGTTCCACGTCTTGCCCGGTGCGTACCAGGTGAAGTACGTACTCTGCCCGTACAGCTTGAACTGCCGTGCGGCGCCGTACACCTGGTTGTAGAACCCGTAGTACCTCGTATCGCACGCGGCCGTATCCGGGCACCCCTGTCCCATCGCGATCGTGTAACGCCAGTCCGACGGCCACGTGTGCGTGACGAGACCTTGTTCCTTCTGGAGCGTTGTCAGGATCACCTGCGGGTTGATACCGCACGCGGCAGCCACCTTCTGGATGATGCGCGCCGCCGACTCAGCCGTTCCACCGTCATACCGGCCGCAGTACGCGTCGGCCGTT
Organism: Microbacterium sp. AG1240; assembly: GCF_003635115.1. Classification (GTDB taxonomy): domain Bacteria; phylum Actinomycetota; class Actinomycetes; order Actinomycetales; family Microbacteriaceae; genus Microbacterium. The sequence continues at coordinate 914,035 of NZ_RBXJ01000001.1, read as the reverse complement.
CGGGTGACGGTGTCCTGGCGGAAGTCCTTGAGGCAGACGTAGCCGGACTGGCAGTTCGGAACGCGGGCGCGAAGGAACGCATCGATCTGCGCCTCAGACATCGTCGTGGAGTCATAGAAGACCGCGTTCGAGATGATGTTCCCCGGGCGGAACTGCGAGAGATCGGCGGCGGACTGCACCTGCCGCGGGCCGACGGTGGACTGCGTCCCGACAGCGGCGGGGGCTGTCTGCGATCCGACAGCAGCCACGGCGACGTTCGGCGTCGCACCGATGAGCGCGAGCGTCGCAACGAACGCCAGGAACAACCGAAGCGGACGCGACCGCGCTGTGTTAGATCTCACCGGCATATTCTTGCGGACAACCCCGGCGGGCGCACGGCGATACGGGCTCGACACGCCAGAGCCGGCGAGCCCGGTGTGGCACGATTGACGGGTGAAGGGCATAATTCTCGCCGGTGGTTCTGGCACGCGGTTGCATCCGATCACTCTGGGTGTGTCGAAGCAGTTGATCCCGGTGTACGACAAGCCGATGGTGTATTACCCGTTGTCGACGCTGATGTTGGCGGGTATCCGCGACATTCTGGTGATCACGACGCCGCACGATGCCGAGCACTTCGAGCGGCTCCTGGGTGACGGGTCGAAGTTCGGGATCAATCTGTCGTTCGCGGCGCAGCCGTCGCCGGATGGGTTGGCGCAGGCGTTCACGATCGGCGCGGACCATATCGGCGATGACAAGGTCGCGCTCGTTCTGGGTGACAACCTGCTGTACGGGCCCGGTCTGGGGTCGCAGTTGTCCCGGTACGCGGACGTCGACGGGGGCGCGGTGTTCGCGTACTACGTCGCCGAGCCGTCGGCGTACGGCGTGGTCGAGTTCGATGCGGCGGGGCGTGCGGTGTCCCTCGAGGAGAAGCCCGCCACCCCGAAGAGCAATTACGCCGTCCCGGGGTTGTACTTCTACGACAACGATGTGATCGAGATCGCCCGGAACCTGTCGCCGTCGCCGCGGGGCGAGTACGAGATCACCGACGTGAACCGTGCGTATCTTCAGGCCGGAAAGCTGCAGGTCGAGGTCCTCCCCCGGGGGACGGCGTGGCTGGATACCGGCACGTTCGATCAGATGATGGACGCCGGCGAGTACGTCCGCACCATGGAGCGGCGCACCGGGATGCGCATCGGGGTGCCCGAGGAAGTCGCGTGGCGGCAGGGTTTCCTCTCCGACACGGAGCTGGAAGAGCGTGCGGGCAGGCTCGTGAAGTCGGGGTACGGGACGTACCTGTTGGATCTGTTGAAGCGAGGAAAGTGACGCATGGCACGTTTGTTGGTCACCGGCGGTGCCGGGTTCATCGGATCGAACTTCGTCCACCACGTCGTGGAGCACACCGACCACACAGTGACGGTGTTGGACAAGCTCACCTACGCCGGCAACGAGTCCTCCCTCGCCGGCCTGCCAGAAGACCGGGTCCGCCTCGTGAAGGGTGACATCGCCGACGCCGACCTCGTCGACACCCTGTTCGCCGACACCGACGCGGTCGTGCACTATGCCGCGGAGTCGCACAACGACAATTCCCTGAACGACCCGCGCCCGTTCCTGGACACCAACATCGTCGGCACGTACACGCTGCTCGAAGCCGCCCGCAAACACGGCACCCGGTTCCACCACATCTCCACCGACGAGGTCTACGGCGACCTCGAGCTCGACGACCCGGCACGGTTCACCGAGAACACCCCCTACAACCCGTCCTCGCCGTACTCCTCGACGAAGGCCGGCAGCGACCTCCTCGTGCGCGCGTGGGTGCGGTCTTTCGGGGTGCAGGCCACCATCTCGAACTGCTCCAACAACTACGGCCCGTACCAGCACGTGGAGAAATTCATCCCCCGCCAGATCACGAACGTGATCCGCGGCATCCGCCCCAAGCTCTACGGCGCCGGCGAGAACGTCCGCGACTGGATCCACGCCGACGACCACTCCTCGGCCGTCCTCACCATCCTCGACAAAGGGCAGATCGGCGAGACCTATCTCATCGGCGCCGACGGCGAGAAGGACAACAAGACCGTCGTCGAACTCATCCTCACCCTCATGGGCGAATCCCCCGACGCGTACGACCACGTCACCGACCGGCCCGGCCACGACATGCGCTACGCCATCGACTCCACCAAACTGCGCACCGAACTCGGCTGGGCACCCCAGTACCGCGACTTCGACGCCGGCCTTGCCGCCACCATCGACTGGTACAAAGCAAACGAAGCCTGGTGGGCACCCGCGAAAGACGGCGTCGAAGCCTTCTACGCCTCGAAAGGCCAGTGACCCCGATGACCGAGTACGCCAAGCCGCTCTCCGTCACCGAAACCCCGATTCCCGGACTGGTGGTCTTCGACCTCCCCGTCCACGGAGACGCGCGCGGCTGGTTCAAAGAGAACTGGCAGCGCGAGAAGATGACCGCCCTCGGTCTGCCGGATTTCGGCCCGGTGCAGAACAACATCTCCTTCAACGACGCCACCGGCACCACCCGCGGCATCCACGCCGAACCCTGGGACAAGTGGGTGTCCGTCGCGACCGGCCGGATCTTCGGCGCCTGGGTCGACCTCCGCGAAGGAGAAACGTTCGGCGCCGTGTACACGACCGAGCTCGACCCCTCGAAGGCGATCTTCGTCCCCCGCGGCGTCGGGAACAGCTACCAGACCCTCGACGAGAACACCGCCTACACCTACCTCGTCAACGACCACTGGTCGCCCACCGCCTCCTACACCTTCCTCAACCTCGCCGACGAAACCGCCGCCATCGCCTGGCCGATCCCGCTGGACCAGGTCGAGATCAGCGACAAAGACAAGGCACACCCGCGTTTGCAGGACGTGACCCCCATGCCCCCGGCGAAGATCCTCGTCACCGGCTCGAACGGGCAACTCGGCGCCGCCCTCCGCGACGCCCTCGGAGACGCACCCCACGTCGAATACACCACCCGCGACACCCTCGACCTCACCGACCCCGACCTCGGCACGGCCCGACGGTGGCGCGACTACGACACCATCATCAACGCCGCCGCCTACACCGCCGTCGATACCGCCGAAACCCCCGAGGGGCGCGCCGCCGCGTGGGCGGCCAACGTCACCGCCGTGACCAACCTCGCCACGATCGCCGCCCACAACGGCATCACCCTCGTCCACGTCTCCAGCGACTACGTGTTCGACGGCACGAAAGACGGCGCCTACAGCGAAACCGACCCCGTCGCACCGCTCGGCGTCTACGGACAGACGAAGGCCGCCGGCGACGCCGCGGTCGCCACCGCTCCCCGCCACTACATCGTCCGCACCAGCTGGGTCATCGGCAACGGCAACAACTTCGTCCGCACGATGGCCACCCTCGCCGAACGCGGAATCAACCCCACCGTCGTCAACGACCAGCATGGCCGGCTCACCTTCACCCCGACCATCGCCGACGCCATCCGACACCTCCTCGACACTCGCGCCCCCTACGGCACCTACAACGTCACCAACACCGGCGAGCCGACCACCTGGTACGACATAGCCCGCGATGTCTACCGACTCACCGGACACGACCCCGATCGCGTCACCCCCGTGAACACCACCACCTACTTCGAGAACGCCACGGGCCCCGTCTCCCCGCGCCCTCGTAACAGCACCCTCGACCTCGCCCGCATCACCGCCACGGGATTCACCGCCGCCGACGCGGGCGAGCTGACCGCAGGCTGGGTGAAGAGCTCCGCCTGACCCGCGCGGCGCGCTGTGGTGCGAGCGCACAGCCGATCGCGATTACAGTAGATGACCGCGCGCCCGCGCGCCGTGAAAGAAGACCCATGTCCGATCAGTCCTCATTCGTCGCTCCCGGCAGAAGCGTCGGGCTGGCAGACGTCTTCCGCCGGCGGTATCTCCTTTCGCTGATCGTCCGCAAGGAGATCGGCATCCGCTATCGCGGGTCCGTGCTCGGGTGGATGTGGTCGTACGTCAAACCGCTCGTGCAGTTCGTCGTCTTCTACCTCGCCATCGGTGTCTTCCTCGGAATGAACGGGCGCGTGGAGTACTTCCCGCTCTACCTTCTCGCGGGCATCACTGTCGTCACGTTCTTCAGCGAGGCCTTCACCAACGGCACCCGCTCGCTGGTCGACAACGCGGCTCTGATCAAGAAGATCTACCTGCCCCGGGAGATGTTCCCCGTCGCGAGTGTCCTGGTCGCGGCCGTCAACATCCTGCCGCAGATCGTCGTCGTCACGGTGATCGCCGTCTTCTTCGGCTGGGCGCCATCGGCATTGCACATCGCGGCCCTCCTGCTCGGCCTGATCATCGTCGCCATGCTGGCCACCGGGCTCGGCCTGCTTTTCGGGGCCGTGAACGTGACCTTCCGCGATGCTCAGAGCTTCGTGGAGATCATCACCATGTGCGCGGTATGGGCCTCGCCCGTGATGTATCAGTGGGAGATGGTCCAGGAGAAGGTTCCGGATTGGCTGTTCGTGCTGTACCGGATGAATCCGATCACGGCGGCGGTCGAGCTGTTCCATTTCGGCATCTGGTTCCCCCTGGGGCCGGTGAACGGACAATTGATCCCCGACATGTGGCTTTTCGCGGGGATCGGCGCAGTGCTCTCCCTCGCTCTTCTCGTGATCGGCCAGCTGGTGTTCCGGCGGTTGGAGGGACGTTTTGCACAGGATCTCTGAGCCCGTGACGACATCGAACAGTCGCATCGTGGTGGACGGCGTGCACAAGGAGTTCAAACTCCGGCACACGCACTCCATCAAAGAGACCTTCGTCGCGGCGGTTCGCCGTAAGCCGTTGACCACCAAGTTCCACGCCTTGGACGGCGTCTCCTTCGAGGTGGGCCAGGGCGAGTCGATCGCTCTTCTGGGCTATAACGGCTCAGGCAAATCGACGATGTTGAAGCTCATCTCGGGAGTCCTCCTCCCCGACACCGGGCGCGTGCTCACGCGAGGTCGCGTCGCGGGGCTGATCGAGGTCGGTGCGGGCTTCCACCCCGACCTCTCCGGGCGGGAGAACATCTTCCTCAACGCCGCGATCCTGGGCATGAGCAAGAAAGAGACGGAAGAGCGCTACGACGAGATCGTCGCGTTCAGCGAGATCGAACAGTTCATCGACACGGAGGTGAAGCACTACTCGTCGGGGATGTTCCTGAGGCTGGCTTTCTCCGTCGCCATCCACACCGAGGTCGACATCCTTCTCATCGACGAGATCCTCTCGGTCGGCGACGAGCCCTTCCAGCAGAAGTGCCTCGCGCGTATCCGCGAACTCCACGCGAGGGGGAAGACCCTCGTCGTCGTCAGCCACGACCTCGATATGGTCTCTGACCTCTGCGAACGGGGAATCCTTCTCCGCGATGGCAAGGTCAGGTACGACGGTGCGAGCAAGGATGCTGTTGCTCTGATGCGCAACTGATCAGCGAAGGCGGATCAGAGGTCGGCGTGAAGCGCCCAGACGCGCTCGGCCGATTCGCGCCACGAGAAGGCCTGCGCCCGATCGCGGGACAATACCCCCAGCCGGTCGGCCGCATCGCCGGTGGCCCGCACCAGCGCGGCACCGAGCTCTTCCTGCCCCACGACGATTCCCGCGTCGACGAGCACCTCGCGATGCACGGGCGCGTCCGCGGCGACGATCGGCACGCCCAGCGCCAGCGCCTCGACGAGGCGCCACGGCCAGTCCGACCGCGTCGACGGCGCGAGGAACACGCTCGCGCCTCCCAGGACGGCAGCGCGGTCCCACGTGTCGAGTGCGCCGCGGACGTGCACGCGCGAGGCTGACAGCCCCGCGGCCGCCGCGATCTCGACGACGGCCGGCTCCTCGCCCTCGGGGCAGTCGAGCACGACGACGTCGTTCGACTCGTTCGACTCGGCGACGGCGCGGAAGGCGTGCCCGAGGGCGTCCGACTCCGTCGCGCCACCTGCCGTGACGAGGAACGACGAGGGCAGGTCGAGTGCGCGGAGGCGCCCGACGTGGTCGTTGGGCACCCGGAACCCCGCGGGCGCGGCGCCGGAGATGACGCGCACGCGCCGGTCGAACCGGCCCAGGTCGCCGAGCTTCGAGGCGAGTGCATGGGTGGGAACCACGATCGCGTCGGCGTGCTTCTCGGCACGCTTGAGCATCGCCTTGTGCCAGACGACCTCGGTGCGCGAGAGGGTCTCGGGCGCCTCCCAGGCACGGAGGTCCCACACGGTCGCGACGAGCTGGTGCGTGTCGTTGACCCGGTCGTGCCGCACGAGGGGCGCCAGCAGCGTGGGCGAGTGGATCATGCCCTTCCCGACCCCGGGGGCGATCCCGAGCTGCCACGACGCGGCGAGCTCGCGGCGCGCGAGGGCGAGCCGGTGCACGTCGGCCAGACCCGCGGCATCCTCGTCGTCGAGCCCGGGAGAGGGCACGATCCCCTCGACGACGCAGCCCGACGGCGCGGTCTCGGCCAGGGCACGGACGAGCTCGCCCGACGCCTCGGCGAGTGCGGGGGCCGTGGGGGCGACGAGCTGGTCGAGGATGACGCGCAGCGCGACCGTCACTCGGTCGGCTCCGGGGTCGGCGGATGCAGCGTGCTGTCGATGAGCTGCCGGATGTACTCCACGTCGGGCGAGTCCTGCGAGATCTGATGCGCCTCGGGGGTCAGCTCGATCGTCGTGACCGGCTGCTCCTTCGCTTTCAGGGCGAGGTCGACGAGGGCCGGCAGCAGCCCCTGCGGCAGGTCGGTCTGCACGAGGTTCGTGCCGGCCGCCGCCACGTTCTGGAAGCGTGTGAGCACGGTCTCGGGCGTGAACTGCTCGAGGATCGCCTCCTGCAGCTGACGCTGACGCAGCATCCGGTCCCAGTCGTTCGTCGTGTAGCGGGAACGGGCGTACCACTGGGCGGTGTCGCCGTCCATGTGCTGCGCGCCGGGCTCGATCCAGCCGATCGCCCACTCGTCCGCCGGTTCGCCCGGGTACTGCGGGCCGCCGCCCTTGGGCAGGCGCTGGTCGACGGTGATGTCGACGCCGCCGAGGGCGTCGATCATGGCGGCGAAACCGTGCATGTCGATGAAGACGTAGTAAGGGATGCGGATGCCGAGGAGCCCCTCGGCGGCGTCCTTGGTCGCCTCGACGCCGGGCTCGGAGCCGTTGGCGACGGCGTCGGGGTAGAGGGCGGTGCCGTCGCGGCACACCTCCACCTCGGTGCGCAGCTGGTTGATGCCGCTCCCCCAGCCGCAGGTCGCGCTCGACTTGCCCTCGTGCACGTCGGGGTAGAGGTCTTGCATCGGCCCGGGCGCGAACGGGAAGTGCCCGAGGTCGCGCGGGATGCCGGTGATGGTGGTGGCGCCGGTGTCGGCGTTGACCGAGACGACGGAGATGCTGTCGAACCGCATCGAGTCGCGGCCTTCGCCACTGTCGGCCCCCAGCAGCAGGATGTTGTAATACCCGTCGGTGGGGGGCTCGACCGCGGCCGAGGAGCCGAAGATCGCACCCAGGGCGTCACGTGTCGAGCCGGCGACCTGCGCACCGTAGGCCGCGGTGGTCGACGAGGCGGCGGCGAGGATGATGGCGAGGACGGGAATCCCGATACGCGAGAGGGTCTTGACCCGCACGAGCCGCACGAGACGCAGCGTATCGACGGTGAGAACGATCCAGAGCACCGCGTAGGCGATGAAGAGCCCCTGCACGATGAGGAGCGGGATCGGACGCAGGAGCGACAGGGGTGCGGGCAACCAGGCCCCCGACGCGATGCTGAAGGTTCCGGAGGGCCAGAGCAGCGCCCCCAGACCCGCGAAGACCAGGAGCAGCCACATGAAGACCGTCGCGCCGAGTCCGAAGCGCCCGAGCTTGCGGCTCCCGGCGAGCACCTGGGCGGAGCCCGGCAGCAGGAAGTTGAGTGCGACGAGCCACCATCCCCGCGTGGTCATCATGCTGGCCGATGTCACGTCGGGGTTGCGGATCGGACGCGACTCGATGACGCTCTTGCGCACGGGGCGCTGAAGCGGCGGGCTCGCAACGCTCACAGCGACTCCTTCAACCGGCGGTTCTTCTCCTCGACCTGCGCTTCGAGGTCGCGCGCGAAGGCCTCCACGCGGTCGGCGATCGAGGGATCCCCGGCTCCGAGGATGCGGGCGGCGAGGAGCCCGGCGTTCTTGGCCCCGTTGATCGAGACGGTGGCGACCGGGATACCGGCGGGCATCTGCACGATGCTCAGCAGCGAATCCAGGCCGTCGAGCGTCGCGAGCTGCACCGGCACGCCGATGACGGGAAGAGCGGTGACAGAGGCGAGCATGCCCGGAAGGTGCGCCGCGCCGCCGGCCCCGGCGACGACGACGCGAAGACCGCGTCCGCGCGCCTCGCGGCCGTACCTCAGCAGTTTGTCGGGCGTGCGGTGGGCCGAGACGACCTCGACCTCGTGCGCGATCCCGAAGTCGGTGAGGGCTTGCGAAGCATCCGCCATCACCCGCCAATCGGAGTCGGAGCCCATGACGACGCCGACCACGGGCGCGTCGGAAGAATGCAGCGGTCGGGTCACGCCCACAAGGCTAGGACGCATCGCTGGAAGATCACCGCAACGCGCGGCAGTCGGGAGCGACTCGGATGCTGCGCACCCCCTCGCTGCCGTCGACAGGCCTGACTCGCGGGCCCATGCCGCACCGCGGAGCGGTCAGGCTCCCAGTGTGGCGAGGATGTCTTCGACGTACCCGTCGAGGGGGCGGTTCAGCCAAGAGGTCGCCACCCAGACGTTCCCCCGGAGCGCGTGGGTCTCTCCGCGGACGTACGGGACGTCGTCGAGGCTCACCCCGCGCTGTTCCAGGCTGCAGATCCTCGCACCGCCCTGGTCACCGCAACCGAACCCGCTTTCGGCGAGCTCCGTCTCGATCGCCGCGGCCTGCGCCGCGTCGACGACGGTGACGTTCGTCGTGATCCCGACGGTGCCGGGCGCCCCCCACGAGCAGCGCAGGGTGGGCAGGGTCTCGAGGTCGCCCAGGAGCGCGGCGTTCTGCGTCGCCAGCATCGTCACGGCCGGATCATTAAGGGGCAGGCCCTCCTGCTGCAGCGACGACAGCATCGACGGTGAGTAGACCTGCGCGCAGTCGCCGGGCAGGGCGATGCCTGCCGGAGTCTCGGAGACCGTGGGCGTCGGTGTCGCCTCTTCGGTCACCGACGATGTCGGCATAGACGAGGTCGGCGCCTCGGACGGGGTGGTCGCCGGTTCGGCGACGCATCCGGAGAGCACGACGGCGAGCAGCAGGGTGGTCACGCCGATCGTCGAACGGCTGCGGAACATGGCGCCTCCTGGGGTCGTGCTCGACAGTAGTCGACCGGCCCGACCGCCCCGCGTCGACGCACCGGCCCATCCTGCGGTCGCCGGCGTCGCACGGGCGCCCGGTTCGACCGCCGGGCCCGCTGCCTAGACTGCTCGGCGATGGATACCCTCGTCGAACCCCTCGATCGGGCGTTCGTCGACGTCGACGGCCGACGGGTCGAGGCCTTCGACACGGGCTCCTCGCCGGTGGGCGCACCGGTGGTGGTGCTCCTCACCGGGGCGGGCGACACCGCCCGATCGTGGCTGCCTCTCCAGACGCTCCTCTCGCGCACGACCCGCGTGATCTCGTACGAGCGCTCGGGGATCGGAGCGAGCGCCCCCGGCTCCCCGCGCACGATCGACGGCCTCGTCGCGGAGCTCGAGGGCGTGATCGCGGCACTCGCGCCGCACTCCCCGGTGCTGCTGGTCGGTCACTCGTTCGGCGCGCTGATCGCACGCGTCTTCACCGCGCGGCACCCCGCTCGGGTCGCCGGGCTCGTGATGCTCGACGCGACTCCCGATCTGCTCGCCTCCGACCCGGTGCGCCGACGGGGGTACCGCTTCTACGTCGGGGGCATCGCCGCGGCACGGCGGATGCTGCCCGCTCCCCTCTTCGCGCGCCTGGTTCGCCGCAACACGCTGCCCCTCTACCCCGGACGCGGGCCTTTCCTCGCGGCCCTCCAGCCCCGCGCACGCGACGAATGGCACAGCGCCGTGGTCGCCCTCTTCCTCGGCGACGCGGTCGCGGAGATGCGCGCGGTGCTCCCCGGAACGGTGGCGGCGGCGGCCGAACTCGCAGACGCGGTGCACGGCGACCTCCCGGTGGCGCTGATCACCAGCGGCACCTACGGCCGGGGGTGGATCACGATGCACGACGCGGTCGCGTCGCGTTACCCGAATGCGACCCATCACCTCTCGGGCGATCGGTTCCACAACGTCCACATGCGGCACTTCGGACAGATCGCTGGAACGGTGCGCGCGATGCTCGATCGCGCGTCGGGCGACCCCCACGCCCGGTGAGGGCTCAGACTGAGACCCCACCCCTCGAGGAGACCCGATGACACTGCCCGATGCCCTGCTCGACCTGCTGCGCCAGCCGAGCCCCTGCTTCCTGTCCACGATCATGCCCGACGGGTCGCCTCAGGTGACCGAGACGTGGGTCGACACCGACGGCGACCACGTCGTGATCAACACGGTCGTCGGGTTCGTGAAGGTGCGCAACGTCGAGCGCGATCCGCGCGTGGCGGTCGCGATCCAGGATCCGTCGAACCCGTTCCGCTACATGCAGGTGCGCGGCAGGGTCGTCGACATGACGACCGAAGGCGGGGCCGAGAGCATCGAGGCCCTGTCGCAGAAGTACACCGGTCAGCCCTACCCCTGGTACGGCGGACGCGACCAGCAGCGCATCATCCTCACGATCGCCGCTGACAGCATCAGCGGCCAGGGGTAGCGGGTCAGTCCAGGAACACGGATGCTGCGGCGCGCGCCTCGTAGACGACGTCGTCGAGATCGTCGCCGGCCACGGTGACGTGCCCCACCTTCCGGCCGGGCCGCGGAGCCTTGCCGTAGGTGTGGATCTTGGCCGCGGGGTGCGATGCCATCGCCGCGTCGAAGCGCTCGTCGAGCCCGCCCTGCGCGGGGCCGCCGAGGATGTTGACCATCACGGTCCAGGGGCGGGTCGCCTCGGTCGCCCCGAACGGCAGATCGAGCACGGCGCGCAGGTGCTGCTCGAACTGGCTCGTCACGGCGCCGTCCTGGGTCCAGTGCCCGCTGTTGTGCGGGCGCATGGCGAGCTCGTTGACGAGGATGCGGCCGTCGACCGTCTCGAACAGCTCGACCGCCAGCATCCCGGTGACCCCGATCCCCTCGGCGATCGCCATCCCGACGTCCTCCGCTGCGAGCGCCAGACGCTCGCTCGCCCGGGGCGCCGGGGCGACGACCTCCACGCACACGCCGTCGCGCTGCACCGTCTCCACGAGCGGGAATGCCCGCATGCCGCCCGACGGGCGACGCGCGATCTGCTGGGCGAGCTCGCGCGAGAAGTCGACGAGCTCCTCCACCAGCAGCTCGCCCCCGCGCGCGTCTTCGGCGAGTGCGGCGAACCAGTCGGCAGCCTCCGTGGCGGCCGAGACGACGCGCACCCCCTTGCCGTCATAGCCGCCGCGGGGGGTCTTCACGACCGCGCGCCCGCCGTGGGCGTCGATGAACTCCTGCAGCTGTGCGGCGTCGGAGACCGCGGCCCAGTCGGGCTGCGGCATACCGAGCTCGGCCATGCGGGCGCGCAGCACCAGCTTGTCCTGGGCGACGGCGAGGGCGTTCGGACCGGGATGCACGGCGACGCCGGCGTCGACGAGCGCCGCGAGAACCTCCTGCGGCACGTGCTCGTGGTCGAACGTGATGACGTCGACGTCGCGGGCGAACGCGAGCACCGTCTCGGCGTCGCGGTAATCGCCGACCGCCGTCGCCGCCAGCGCAGCAGACATACCGGTCTCCTCGGCCAGCACGCGCACCTCGATGCCGAGTTCGACCGCGGGCGCGATCATCATCCGCGCCAACTGGCCACCGCCGACCACACCCACACGCAGCGTCATGCCACTCCCTCGTTCGAGTCCGTCGCTCCCATCTTGGCGCACTCGCGCTCGGCGGTCAGGAGGGCAGCGGCGGAGGGGTCAGGCTCTGCGAGTCGCGGTGGGCCAGGATCTGGTTGACCTCGACCTGGTCGACCAGCACTTCGTAGACGAGGGCGACGTTCGCGATACGACGCAGCCGCACGGGCGCATCGACGCCGTTCGACAGCACCAGGGTTCCCCCGCCGCCGATGCGCTGCAGGATTCCGCGCTTGAGTTGCACCGTGTAGCCGCGCACGTGCGACAGCTCGGCTCGGCGACGGCCGAACGGGCCCGACCGGGCGATCACGCGGCGGGTGGTGATCGTGTAGCGCTGCGCCCACCAGCTGAGGAACGGGAGCACGACGAGGAGGAGCACGACCGCACCGGCGGCGCTCAGCAGCATCCAGTCGGCGAACGGCTCGCGCAGGTTGTCGAAGAAGTACCCGACCGCTCCGGCGACGGCGATGAGCACGACGGCCGACCAGAACAGCCGTGTCGCGCGCGGCCGGAACCGCGCCACACGCAGCTCGGGCGTCGGTGCGCCGGGCGCCGGCATCAGCGGGCGCCCCCCGAGGGTCGTCGGCTGGGTCACGCTCTCATTGTCACCCTCCCCGCCGACGTCGGGGTGATCCCACGCGGCACGCCGCTCAACGAGGCGGCGGGGCACTCAACGCACGTGCTGCACGTCGCCGGCCGCGACCGACGTCTCCACACCGTCGACGACGACGACGAGGCGACCCTCGGGGTCGATGCGCTGCGCGCGGCCGTGGAGCGCCCTGTCGTCGGGCAGCGACACGACGACGTCGCGGCCGAGCGTCGCGCAGAGGCTCTCCACCTCGCCTCGCACGTTCGCCGCGGAGGCATCACCGCCGGCCGCCATGAGCGCGCTCAGCTGCTCGTCGAGCGCGCGAAGGAAGTCGGCCAGCAGCCGGTCGTCGTCGCACTCGGCCCCGACGGCGGCGAACGACGTCGCGGTCGAGACGGGCAGGTCGGCGCGCGTCATGTGGGTGTTGACGCCGGCGCCGACGACGACCGCATCCATCGTGCCGGGAAGGGCTTCGGCGAGGATGCCGCAGATCTTCGCGCCGTCGACGAGCACGTCGTTGGGCCACTTCAGCTGGGCGGTGTTGCCGGTGCCCTTCAGCTGCGCTGCCACCGCGCGGGTCATGGCCGCCCCCGCGATGAGCGGGATCCACCCGCGCGACGCGGCGGGGAGCCCCTCGACCCGCACCAGCACCGAGACGGCGAGGGCGGTGCCCGGGGGCGCGGTCCACATGCGACCCATCCGCCCGCGACCGGCGCGCTGGTCGGTCGTGACGAGTGCGGCCAGGTGCGGCCAGCCCTCGGGGGCGGCGGATGCGGCGGCGACCGCGTCGGCGTTGGTCGAATCGGTGGTCTCGACCACCTGCAGGCGCGGACTGACGGCGGCGGCGAGCGGGTAGCCCTCGGCGGGGATCGGCATGGCCACACCCTACGCGGACGCGCGCCGCGCAGCATCCGCGGTTGACAGCCGTGCGCCGCCGTCGCCGCCCGAATCGTTGAAATCGGCCGGAGTCGGTGCGCGTCCAGGTAGACACGCACCGAATCGGGCCGATTTCACCGCAGAGAGGAAAGAGGGGACGTGTCCTCCCCAGCCGGTCTGCGAGAGAATCTCTCCCCATTCGCCCCCTCCTGCATCCGCACACCGCGAGCACGCCGCAACGGTGGGCGGATGGGTTCGAGCACGAGATCATTACGGCCACTCGTCGCCGCGCGAGGTTATATCCATCTTGCGGAGGTGCGCGAAGCGGGGTGGCGCCCCGACGCCATTCGTGCGGCCGTCCAGAGGGAAAGGCTGGTGCGAGCGGGCCGCGACTGGGTGCTGCTTCCCGGCGCACCCCCGGAACTGCTGGTCGCCGCCCAAACCGGCTGCGCGGTGACGTGCGTCTCCGCGGCGTCGCTGCGCACGCTCTGGCGGGCCGACGACGACCCCACGGTCCACCTGGCGGTGCCAAGAGGAGCGCGCAGGTCACCACCCGCCGCACACGGACACTGGGGCGCCGGCATCATTGCGCGCCCCCGGCGGCTTCTCATCGATGCGGTCGAGAACATGCTCGCCGCCGTCGCGGTCTGTCGTCCTCACGAACAAGCCCTCGCGATCTGGGAATCAGCGGTGCGCGCCCGCCTCATCACTGTCGAGAGCATCGGGGCGATCGACTGGCGCGGCGAGCGGGCTCGGGCGCTCCGCGACGAGACCACCGCTCTGTCGCACTCCGGCCTCGAGACCTACTTCGTCTCACGGATGCGGAGGCGAGGCGTCCTGGTACGACAGCAGGTCAAGATCGACGGCCATCATGTCGACGGGCTCATCGGTGCGAGGCTCGTCGTGCAGATCGATGGCTTCGCCCACCACTCCGATCCGAGACAACGTCGATCCGACATCGCCCACGACCGCCGGCTGCGGTTGCTCGGATACACCGTGCTGCGTTTCGATTACCGCGAGATCGTCGACGACTGGCCCCGGGTGGAGGCCACCATCCTGGCCGCCATGGCGCAGAATCTTCACCTCGCGCGGTGACCCGCCCCACCCGAATCGGTCAGTTCGGCGCTCTTCGGTGACCTTGAACAGCAATACGCACCGAATCGCGCCGAACTCACCGACGTGCGCTGGACGACAGGGGATTCGGCGAGTCGTTGTGCGCACCCTCCAAGGCCGAGAGGGAGCCCGCCGCTAGTGTGGAACGCGTGACAGAGCAGCCCGACCACGCGACCACCGCCGGCAAGATCGCCGACCTCCGCACGAGGTACCAGGAGGCGGTCGTCGACGCCGAGGCCGCCGCCCAGGCCAAGCAGCACGCGAAGGGCAAGTTCACCGCCCGCGAGCGCATCGCCCTGCTCGTCGATCCGGGCTCGTTCGTCGAGCTCGACGAGTACGTCCGCCACCGCACGACGGCGTTCGGCATGGACAAGTCACGCCCCTACGGCGACTCCGTCGTGACCGGCACGGGAACGATCCACGGCCGCACCGTCGCCGTCTACGCGCAGGACTTCTCCACCTTCGGCGGCTCGCTCGGCGAGGCGGCCGGCGACAAGATCATCAAGGTCATGGAACTCGCGCTGCGCAGCGGCATCCCCATCATCGGCATCCTCGACTCCGGCGGCGCTCGCATCCAAGAGGGCGTCGTCGCCCTCGGCAAGTACGGCGAGATCTTCCGCCTGAACACCGCGGCCTCGGGCGTCATCCCCCAGATCTCGCTCATCATGGGCCCGGCGGCCGGCGGTGCGGTGTACTCCCCCGCCCTCACCGACTTCGTGATCATGGTCGACAAGACGAGCCAGATGTTCGTCACCGGCCCCGACGTCATCAAAACCGTCACCGGCGAGGACGTCGGCATGGAGGAGCTCGGCGGCGCCTACACGCACAACACCCGCTCGGGCGTCGCGCACTACCTCGCCGAAGACGAAGACGACGCGATCGACTACGCGCGCACCCTGCTCGGGTTCCTCCCCGACAACAACATGGCCGAGACCCCCGTGTTCGACACCGGTTTCGAGTTCGAGACGACGGATGCTGACCGGTCGCTCAACACCGTCATCCCCGACTCCCCCAACCAGCCCTACGACATCAACACCGTGATCGGTCGCCTGATGGACGACGGCGAGTTCCTCGAAGTGCAGCCGCTGTTCGCCCCGAACATCGTGATCGGGTTCGGCCGCGTCGAGGGGCGCACGGTCGGCATCATCGCGAACCAGCCGTCGCAGATGGCCGGCACGCTCAACATCGAGGCCGGCGAGAAGGCGAGCCGCTTCGTGAGGTTCTGCGACGCGTTCTCGGTGCCGATCGTCACCCTCGTCGACGTGCCCGGCTACCTGCCCGGCACCGACCAGGAGTGGACCGGTGTCATCCGCCGTGGCGCGAAGCTGCTCTACGCCTACGCCGAGGCGACCGTGCCCCTGGTGACCGTCATCCTCCGCAAGGCCTACGGCGGCGCGTACATCGTCATGGGCTCGAAGCAGCTCGGCGCCGACATCAACCTCGCCTGGCCGACCGCCGAGATCGCCGTCATGGGCGGGCAGGGCGCCGTCAACATCCTCTACCGCGGCGAGATCAAGCGCGCCGAGGAGGCCGGCGAAGACGTCGCCGCTGTGCGGGCGCGTCTCGCGAGCGAGTACACGTACAACGTCGCCTCGCCGTTCCTCGCCGCCGAGCGCGGCGAGCTGGACAGCATCATCGAACCCGCGCAGACGCGCGTGTCGATCGCGAAGGCCCTGCGTGCCCTCCGCAACAAGCGCGCGACCCAGCCGGCCAAGAAGCACGGGAACATCCCCCTGTGAGCGAGAGCACGGCGGCCGGCGATGCGACGCCGCCCGACATCCGGGTGCGCCGCGGAAACCCGACCGACGAAGAGCTCGCCGCCCTGATCGCGGTCGTCGGCGGCGCCTACCTCGAGGAGTCCGCCGAACCCGCGATCGTCGCCCCCGCACGTTCGCGCTGGGAGCTGTCGGCACGCGGCCTGCGCCGACCCCTTGACCGCGAACGCCGGTGGGGCGGCTTCAGCGGCTGAGCCGGCGACAGGCTAAGCATTTGTCCCCCGAAGTACCTACAGACGCGGGCGTTGGGGTCGCAGATACTGAATGAGCTGGAACGCATTACGCGTTCGGCCGACCTGCTCATTAGAGCCAGGATCGGTCCCGCGGACGGTTTTCGGGTAACCGTTCGCACGGCGAGGGGCGGGCGGCTTCGCCGCCCCTCGCCTTCTCTTTCTTCTCTTCCACCGTCCCGGACCCCTCCCCTACCGGGACGGTGGAGGAGAAGACTTCCGCGCGTCAGGGTCTACGGATCTCGCGCCAGAGGTCGACGCTGTCCTCGTCGGACAGGCTCTCCCCGTCGCCGGACCGCCCGACGACGGTGATGGCGATCTGCGCGTGCGGCGAGGTGCGGATGATCAGACGGGTGGATGCGGCGTCACGCAGCGTCTCGGCGAGCTCGGCGCGAACGATCGCCAGCGCGGCGTCGTCGAGGTCTTCCAGGCCTCCCTCGTCGAACATGGTCACCGCGGAGCCGCGACGACGCACGGCCTCCAGCTCGGCCCGCACGGCGTCGTCGAGAAGACGGCGGCCCCGCAGTTCGTCGCGCAGGCGACCCTCGGCCAGACGTGCGTCGACGCGCTCCTCCGGCCGCAGGTTGCCACCGGTCTCGATCGTGCGGCCCAGCACGGGCCCCGCGGCCTGGAGGGCGCGCTGCACCTGCACACGGCGCTCGCGCTGGCGCCCCACCTGTGAGGCCTGCCACGCGGAGGCCGCCTGCTGCAGGCTCGCGAGCTGCTCTGTGTCGCGGGCAGCCCGGTCGAGGGCGTACATGAGCAACTGGGCGGCGGCGACCCACACGATCGAGCCCGGCAGGCCGAGGCTCAGCGCAGCGAGCGGACCGAGCCACAGGATGGCCGACACCGACATGAGTCCTACGCCGATCCACGCGGTGACCGGGCGACGGCGCACCATGACCACCGTCATCAGCGCACCGATGCCGCCGATGAACCAGGTCGCGAACGGGAGACTGCGCGATTCGACCGGCACGGCCCAGAGGATCGCGTTGGGGACGACGATCGCCGCGACCAGGGAGAGGAGGGCGAGCCACAGCGGGAGGGTGGCGCGCGGGACGGCGCCGGTCGAGGCCGCGCCCGGCCGATAACCCCAGAAGATCACCGTCCACGTGACGACGAGATAGAGGGTCAACGCGAGGTAGGTCACCCAGGGCGTCTGGACGGCGCCGGTGAACAACAGCCCGCGGGCGGCGAGGTAGGCCGTGAAGGCCACTCCGATGACGGAGACGATTCCGCGGACGGTCACCAGCGATCACCGCTTTCCCAGTGGAGGGTGACGGTCGTGCCGGTCGCCCCCGATTCGATCTCGGTGCGCCCGCCGACCGCGGTCACGCGCGCCTGGATCGACCCGCGGATACCCAGACGGTCGTCGGGGATGAGGTCGATGTCGAACCCGCCGCCCGCGTCGCGCACCCGCACCGTGACGCCGCCGGGTTCCGCGCGTCCGCGCAACTCCACCCGGAGCCCCGCGGCGTCGGCGTGCTGCACGGCGTTGGCGACGGCCTGCATGGCCGCAAGCACCAGCGCACGCGCGACGCGTCCCGGAACACGCGGCGTCTCGTCGTCGAGCCGACGCACGACGGCGGTGTCGACGCCCATCTCGCGCGCGGCCGCCTCGATCTCGTCGGCCAGGTGCGCAGCATCCACCGGTTCGTCACTGCCCTCCCACGCGTCCTTCTCGGCATTAGCAAGGCGGGTGAGGGCCTCCCGGGCCATGCTGACGGCGAGCGTGCGCTCGCGCGGCGTGCCGGCGCGTTCGGCGGCGAGGAGAGCGCCGAGCACACTGTCGTGCATGAGGGCTGCGACCGCCACGCGCTCGCGTTCGGTGGCCGCTGCGGCCGCGGCCGCGGCGTAGCTCGCGACCGCGCGCGCCCGGGTCTCGTCGACGTTCGCGGCGACGGAGCGGTACGTCCACCCCAGCACCACCAGGACGCTGCCGAGGATGATGGCGAACGACACGTCGAGCCCGACGGGCACGAAGAAAGCGTCGTCGAAGTCGCCCTGGATGAGGCGGGTGAGCCCGAACAGCAGCGGCGCCGCGATGTTCACGGCGATCTGCAGGGAGAGCGGGAGGGCGACGACGGTGGCGGCGGTGGCCACCGTCAGCAGATAGAAGGTCCACGGCTCTTCGGTCGGTGACGGCTGCGACCCCACCGTCGCGATCGGCCAGAGCGCGAGCACCGCGATGTAGACGACGACGAACACACCCGCGAAGACCCGCGCGAATCGGCCCACCAAGCACGCCACGATCATCGCGGCGAGGGGAAGGAAGACGGCCGCGACCAGCGGCGTGTGCCAGCCGTCGCGCTCGTCGCCCGGGCCCAGGGCCGCGACGAACGCCTGCAGCGCGAACACGAAGCTGCCCGAACCGATCAGCAGCTCGCTGACGCGCTCGATGCGGGTGCGGGTGAAGGATCCGTATCCTTCCGCGGTCTCACGAGTGTGAGGGATGCGCCCCCACGCCTCGTTGAGCACCGACCTGCCCGCTTCAGCCATGGCGTTCTCCGTCGGACGGACCGATGATGCCGTCCTCCATGGCCCGCAGTCGCAGGTCGATCTTCGTCGGGGCGGGCCTGCCGACCTCGACGTACTTGACCCTGACCCGGGTGATGTTCTCCTTGGCAGTTGAATACGCCACACCCAGCCGATCGGCGACGACCTTGAGCGGGAGCCCGGCCGCGTAGAGCCGCAACACCTCGCGCTCGCGCACGGACAGCTGTGCGTCGGCGAACTCGCGGTCGCCCTCGACGGCACTGGCCCACTCGACGTTGTTCAACAGCTCACCACGAGCGACCGTGAGGATGGCGCCGATCACTTCGTGGATCGGCGACGCCTTGCTCACGATTCCGGCGGCCCCCGACGACAACGCCTCGCGCACGGCGGCGGGGCGGTCGGCGACGCTGTGGATCAGCACGCTCGATCCGTCGCCCACGAGACGCTGCACGTTCTCGGCGACCGTCGTGCCGTCGCCGAGCGTGAGGTCGAGCACGACGACGTCGGCGGGCGATTCATCGCCGGCCAGACGCCACTGCAGGTATTCGGTCACGTTGCTTCCGGAGAAGACCACCGCGGTCGATTCTTCGCCGGCGCAGGCGGCCTCCAGGCCGAGTCGCACCGACTCGTGATCGTCGATCAGCGCGACTCGCGTCATGCCGACATCGTATCCGTGTCGCGCTCCAGCACGGCGAGCGCCTCGACGTGGTGGGAGTTCGGGAACAGGTCGACGGCACGCACCCCGCGACGGGCGGAGTAGCCGAGGTCGGCGAACGTGCGGAGGTCGCGAGCGAGGGCCACCGGATCGCAGGCGACGTAGGCGATGACCGCGGGCGAGAGTGCGGCGATCCCCCGCACGACCTCGCGACCGGCTCCGGCGCGCGGCGGGTCGAGGAGCACGACGCCCTGCGAGAGCCGCTCGCGCTCACGGGGGGATGCTTCGGCCGAGAGCTTCGAGACGAAGCGGTCGACGCGTGCGGTCTCGGCCCGGGCTCCGACCCACTCCGCGAGGTTCTCACCGGCGTGCTCGGTGGCACGTGCGTCGGACTCGACCGACGTCACCCGCGTCGTCGGGCCGCCGAGGTCGCCGAGCGTCGCGGCGAAGAGTCCGACTCCGCCGTAGAGGTCGAGGTGCCAGGCGTCGGGATCGATCCGGCCGAGCTCCTCGCTCACCATGCGGGTGAGGGTGTTCGCGGCCAGGCGGTGCACCTGCCAGAAGCCCCGGTCGTCGACTCGGAACTCGCGGTCGCCGACGCGCTCGACGACGACCTCCGGCATGCCCGGCGCGCGGCGCTCGGAGTCGGGTCGGGCGAGCACGCGCACGCGGCCGTCCGCGGGCTGCACCAGGTCGATGCGGCCGGAGGCTCCGGAGCGCAGGCCGAGGGCTGCGCGTTCGACGGCCGCGGTCGCGAGCGGAAGGTCGTCGACCTCGATGACCGTGTTGCTGCGCGGAGCGTAGGGGCCGACGCGGCCCTCGTCGTCGACGTGGAGGCTGACGCGGGTGCGCCACCCGGTGCCGTCGGCGGTCTCGGCCGTGAGCGCGCCGGCCGAGGGCTCCTCCATCGTCACGGGGAAGTCGGTGAATCGCCCGATGCGCTGCAGGGCGTCGGCGAAGACGTCGAGCTTCAGCTGCCGCTGACGGGCGAGCGCGATGTGACCGAAGTCGGCGCCCCCGGCGCGGCGCTCCGGAGCGACCGAGATGTCGGCCGCGCCCCAGACGTGCGCACGACGGTCGGGCGACGCATCCAGGATCTCCAGGGCCTCGGCCCGCCAGAACGACGACTTCGACGTGTCGGTGAGCCGTGCGCGCACCCGCTCGCCGGGGATGGCGTCGGGGACGAACACGACCCGGCCTTCGTGTCTGGCCACGAAGACGCCGCCGTGGGCGACCCCCGTGACGTCGAGGTCGACGAGATCTCCTGATTGCATCCCCCGAGCTTTTCACGTCGCGACCGCCGCGGCGACCGCGACGCGTCGCGGATCGCCCGGGTACCGTCGAGGCATGCGCGTCTGCCTCGCCTCCACCTCCCCGGCCCGACTGATGCTCCTGCGTCAGGCGGGGATCGAACCCGAGACCATGGCTCCGGAGGTCGATGAGGAGGCGGCCGTCGCCCAGGTCGAGGCGGCCGAGGCACGGCGCCTGTCCGCGCCCGAGCACGTTCTGCTGCTCGCACGCCGGAAGGCCGCCGATGTGGCCGAGAGAATCGACCCCGCCTTCGACGGCATCGTGATCGGCGGCGACTCGATGTTCGCGCTCGGCGACGAGATCCTCGGGAAGCCGTACACCGCCGACACCGCGATCGCCCGGTGGAATCGGATGCGGGGAGCCACCGGCGTGCTGCACTCGGGCCACAGCGTCTTCCGCGTCGTGCCCGGCGAAGCGCCGCGCGAGGCATTCGCGGTGGCCGAAGCATCCGTGACCTTCTCCGCCGACGTCACCGACGACGAGGTGGCCGCGTACGTCGCGACCGGCGAACCGCTGCAGGTCGCGGGGGCCTTCACCGTCGACAGCCTGGGCGGTGCGTTCATCGACCGGATCGACGGCGACCCCTCCACCGTGGTCGGGATGTCGCTGTCGACACTGCGCGTGCTCGTGCGCCGACTCGACGTGGAGTGGACCTCTCTCTGGAACCGGTGAGAGACACCCGACACGTTTCACCCATTTTCTTGTGGAGTGGCGCTAAAGGCCTTCCCCAGACCGTCGATAGGCTGACTCTTATGCCGAAGATCGCCAAGGTGCTCATCGCGAACCGCGGCGAGATCGCCGTTCGTGTCATCCGCGCGGCGCGCGACTCGGGCAAAGCGTCCGTCGCCGTCTACGCCGACCAGGACCGCGACGCCCTCCACGCGCGTCTCGCCGACGAGGCCTATGCCCTCGAGGGCGCCACCAGCGCCGAGACCTACCTCTCGATCGAGAAGATCCTCTCGATCGCCCGACGCTCCGGTGCCGACGCCGTGCACCCCGGCTACGGCTTCCTCGCCGAGAACGCCGACTTCGCCCGCGCCGTCATCGGCGCAGGCCTGGTGTGGATCGGCCCCTCGCCCGACGCCATCGAAGCGCTCGGCGACAAGGTCACCGCGCGACACGTCGCCGAGAAGGTCGGCGCGCCGCTGGCTCCGGGCACGCCCGGTCCCGTCGCCGATGCCTCCGAGGTCGTCGCCTTCGCCGACGTGCACGGACTCCCGATCGCCATCAAGGCGGCCTACGGCGGCGGCGGGCGCGGCCTGAAGGTCGCGCGCACCGCCGAAGAGATCCCCGAGATGTTCGACTCGGCCACCCGCGAGGCGATCACCGCCTTCGGGCGCGGCGAGTGCTTCGTCGAGAAGTACCTCGACAAGCCGCGCCACGTCGAGACGCAGTGCCTGGCGGATGCCGCGGGCAACGTCGTCGTCGTCTCCACGCGCGACTGCTCGCTGCAGCGCCGTCATCAGAAGCTCGTCGAGGAGGCGCCCGCGCCGTTCCTCACCCCGGAGCAGAACGACATCCTCTACAGCGCGTCGAAGGCGATCCTCCGCGAGGTCGGATACGTCGGGGCGGGAACGTGCGAGTTCCTCATCGGTGCCGACGGCACGATCTCGTTCCTCGAGGTCAACACCCGCCTGCAGGTCGAGCACCCGGTCTCCGAGGAGATCACGGGCATCGACCTGGTGCGCGAGCAGTTCCGTCTCGCCGAGGGCGGGGAGCTCGACTACGGCGACCCCGTTCCGACCGGCCACTCGATCGAGTTCCGCATCAACGGTGAAGACCCGGGCCGAGGCTTCCTTCCCCAGCCGGGCCCGATCCACGTCTTCAAGACCTTCGGCGGCCCCGGCATCCGCCTCGACTCGGGCGTCACCGCCGGCGACAGCGTCAGCGGTGCCTTCGACTCGCTCCTCGGCAAGATCATCGTCACCGGCCGCGACCGCGCCGAGGCCCTCGAGCGGGCGCGTCGCGCGCTCGACGAGTTCGAGGTCGCGGGCCTGCCGACGGTGCTGCCGTTCCACCGCAAGGTCGTGCGCGAGCCCGCCTTCACAGCCGAGGACGGCCGCTTCGGCGTCTTCACCCGCTGGATCGAGACCGAGTTCGTCAACGACATCCCGGCGTGGGACGGCGAGCTCGACGCTCCCGCCGTGCCGGCCGCACGACACACGGTGGTCGTCGAGGTCGGCGGCAAGCGCCTCGAGGTGAACCTCCCCGATCGCGTGGCCGCGGCCCCGGCCGGACGCCCCGTGGCGGCCCCTCCCTCGCGGCGCGCGCACGCAGCATCCGGCGTCTCGGGCGCGACCGGTGACACGGTCAAATCGCCCATGCAGGCCACAATCGTGAAGATCGCCGTCGAAGAGGGACAGCAGGTCGTCAAGGGCGACCTCGTCGTCGTGCTCGAGGCGATGAAGATGGAGCAGCCCATCCAGGCCCACAAGGACGGCGTCATCGGCTCGATCGACGCCACCCCCGGCGCCACCGTCTCGGCCGGTCACACGCTGCTCACGATCGCGTAGCCCGGCCGCCCCCTCGCCCCGCGCGACCCGCCTCCCCTCGTCCCTGGGCCCGGGCCCGGCCCGGCCCGGCCCGGCCCGGCCCGTACTCAAGGGGATGCTGCGCGGGCCCGCCCACACCTGCGTCTTTCCGCTCCCGCGGTGAGACCATCCTGAGTTGGTGCCACGCCGGCCTGGGCGCGGAGGGTGCCTGCGCGCCGAGCCGGGGTGCGGCTGCGGGTGCGGAGCCGGGGTACGCGCCGCCCCAGCCGCCGGTCTGCCGCGCGCGCCGGGCCGGGGTGCGGCTGCGGGTGAGGCTGCGGCTGCGGGGTACGCGCCGCGCCGCCCCAGCCGCCGGTGGTATGTGCCGGGCCGCCCCAGCCTCCGGGCTGTCCCACCCGCCGGGCCGGGGTGCGGCTGCGCGGGTGGACCTGCCGGGGCGGCCAGGACAGCCCGCCGTCGGCCGGGAGAACACCTCTCCCCGCACGAACTCAGGATGAACGCGGCGGCACAACCGCCCGCGCGGCGTGTCGCCAATAGGGCACCCCTCTCATCCTGAGTTGGTGCGATGGGCGGGCGGAGCCGAGAGGGACGGACGCATCGGCGGCAGACACGGGGCGGATACGGAGCGGCCACCGGGCGGAGCGAGCCATCCGCCGAACTGTCCCACCCGCCGGGCCGGGGTGCGGCTGCGCGGATGGGTGTGCAGAGCCGGCCTACGCCGGCCCGCCGGCGACCGGGAGAAGACCTCTCCCCGCACGAACTCAGGATGAGCGCGGCGACACGGCCGCCCAGGCGGCGTGTCGCGCAGATGGCAGCCCTTTCATCCTGAGTTAGTGCCGCCGGCAGGGACGGAGCGCACGGAAGCGAGCGCGGGCGCGCCGGCGCAGGGACGGGCGGAGGCGGCGCGCGGCCGCCTCGCCTCAGGAGTCGAGGTCGTTGCGGTCGACGACGTGCATCGCCCGGGTCGCATCGGTGATGCTCGCCGACAGCGACGGATAGACGGCGAACACACGGGAGACCTGGTCGATCGTGAGACGTCGTTCGACGGCGATCGCGATCGGGTAGATGAGCTCCGACGCGCGGGGGCCGACGATGACGCCGCCGATGACGGTACCGCTCCCCTGCCGGGCGATGATCTTGACGAAGCCGTCTTTGATGCCCTGCATCTTCGCGCGCGGGTTCGCCGAGAGCGGGAGCTTGCGCACGACCCCGTCGATACGTCCGTCGGCGATGTCCTGCTCCGACCAGCCGACGGTGGCGATCTCGGGTGCGGTGAAGATGTTCGCCGAGATGCGGCGGCGCTCGAGCGGGATGACCACGTCGCCCAGCGCGTGGAAGATCGCGGTGCGGCCCTGCATGGAGGCGACCGACGCCAGCGGCACGAACGTGGTGCAGTCGCCGGCCGCGTAGATGTTCGGCACGGAGGTGCGCGCGACACGGTTCACCCGGATGTTGCCCGACGAGGTCAGCTGCACGCCGGCCTCCTCGAGTCCGATGCCGGCGGTGTTGGGAATCGAGCCGACCGCCATGAGGCAGTGGCTTCCCTCGACCGTCCGCCCGTCGGCGAGGGTCACGACGACGCCGTCGCCGGTGTTCACCACGCTCTCGGCGCGCGCCTTCGACAGCAGCGTCATGCCGCCGCGCTCGAACACCTTCTCGAGCACGGCCGCGGCGTCGGAGTCCTCTCCGGGGAGCACCTGGTCGCGGCTGGAGACGAGCGTGACCTTCGACCCGAGGTTCATGTAGGCCGAGGCGAACTCGGCACCGGTGACGCCGGAGCCGACGACGATCAGGTGCTTCGGCAGCGAACGCATGCCGTAGAGCTGGGTCCAGGTGAGGATGCGGTCGCCATCGGGCTTGGCGGAGGGCAGCTCGCGCGGCGACGAACCGACGGAGACGAGCAGCGTGTCGGCCTCGACGCGGTCGAAGTCGGTGCCGCCCGGCTCGGTGGCGATCACGACGGCGGAGTCGCCCTCGAGGCGACCGTGCCCGGAGACGATGCGCACACCGGCCTCCACGAGCGAGGCACGCATGTCGTCGGACTGCTGGCGGGCGAGGGAGAGCAGCCGGGTGTTCACGGCCGCGAGGTTGATGGCGACCTCGGGCTGCAGCGGCTTGCCGTCGCCACCCTTCGCGAACAGCTGAACCCCCAGGGCGCTCGCGCCCTTGATCGCGACCGCGGCATCGGCCGTGGCGATGAGGGTCTTCGACGGCACGACGTCGGTCATGACCGCGGCGCCACCGACGCTCGCGCGCTCGACGAGGGTCACCTCGGCTCCGAGCTGGGCGGCGGCGAGCGCCGCTTCGTAACCGCCGGGGCCACCGCCGATGATGGCGACGCGCTGGGTTCGCTCGAAGCTGAGAGAGGACATGTACTCCATTCTGTCGCGCGTCGCGTGTGGCGACGAAACGCGGCGATTCCTAGAGTGGGCTCATGTCCTCATCTGCCGAGAACCCTCTCGATGACCCCACGGCCGATCCGTTCGAGATCGCCGCCACCGCCGCCGCCGACATCGCACGCCTCACCGGCGTCGAGCGCCACGACATCGCCGTCACTCTCGGAAGCGGGTGGGGACGCGCCGCCGAGCTCATCGGCGAGAACGTCGCATCGTTCCCTGCGACGGAGGTCACCGGGTTCAGCGCTCCGGCTCTCGCCGGGCACGTCGGCACGCTGCGGAGCGTCCGCACCCCCGCGGGTAAGCACGTGCTCGTGATCGGAGCCCGCACGCACTTCTACGAGAACCACGGCGTGCGCCGGGTCGTCCACAGCGTGCGCACGGCCGCAGCATCCGGCGCGTCCACCATGATCCTCACCAACGGCGCCGGTGGTATCCGCGAGACGTGGACGCCCGGGCAGCCGGTGCTCATCAGCGACCACATCAACCTCACCGCCGCCTCGCCCCTCGAGGGAGCGACCTTCGTCGATCTGACCGACCTGTACTCCCCGAGGCTGCGCGACCTCGCACGCACGATCGACCCGACTCTCGACGAGGGCGTGTACTGCCAGTTCCGCGGCCCCCACTACGAGACGCCCGCCGAGGTGCAGATGGCCAAGACCATCGGCGGCCACATCGTCGGCATGTCGACCGCTCTCGAGGCGATCGCCGCCCGCCAGGCGGGCATGGAGATCCTCGGCTTCTCGCTCATCACGAACCTCGCCGCCGGTATCCAGACCACGCCGTTGAGCCACGAAGAGGTGCTCGAGGCCGGCCGTGAGGCCGAGCCCGTGATCTCCGCCCTGCTCGCGCGCGTCATCGAGGCGCTGTGAGCGCCGACGCGGCGTCGCGCACCGACGACCTGCTGGAGGCGGCCCGCGCCTGGTTGGCGCAGGATCCCGACGGACAGACCCGCG
The DNA here is from genome assembly GCF_003635115.1 of Microbacterium sp. AG1240. Lineage (GTDB taxonomy): Bacteria > Actinomycetota > Actinomycetes > Actinomycetales > Microbacteriaceae > Microbacterium. The sequence goes on along the minus strand of NZ_RBXJ01000001.1, from coordinate 887,283 downwards.
ACGAGCTGCGCACGCTGATCAGCCGCACCGAGGAGGCGGATGCTGCGGCCGCCGCCGAGCTGACGAACCGCTTCTCGCAGCGACTCGCGTTCGGCACCGCGGGACTCCGCGGCGCGCTGGGCGCCGGGCCCAACCGCATGAACCGCGTGCTGGTGGCGCAAGCAGCCGCGGGCCTGGCCGCGTTCCTGCTCGAGCGCGCCGGTGGAGGCGATGCGCCGTCGGTCGTCATCGGCTACGACGGTCGCCGCAACTCCGACGTGTTCGCCCGTGACTCGGCCGAGATCTTCGCCGGTGCCGGACTCCACGCGATCCTCCTGCCGCGGATGCTCCCCACTCCCGTGCTCGCCTTCGCCGTCCGCCACCTCGGCGCGTCGGCCGGCGTCATGGTCACCGCCAGCCACAACCCGCCCGACGACAACGGCTACAAGGTCTACCTCGGCGGCGACGACGACGGCGCGCAGATCGTCTCGCCGAGCGACTCGGCGATCGCGGCGCACATCCAGCGGATCGCCGACACCACCGAGCTCGGCGAACTCCCCCGTTCCGTCGGGTACTCCAACGCCGACGAGTCGCTCGTGGAGGCCTACGTCACGGCCACCGCGGCCGTCTCCCCCGCCCCCGTCGGCGCGGACGGACTGCGCTGGGTGTACACCGCGATGCACGGCGTCGGATGGGAGACCCTCTCTCGCATCGTCGAGGCGGCCGGGTATCCGGCGCCCATCCCCGTCGAAGCGCAGCTGCACCCCGACGGCGCATTCCCCACGGTGGCGTTCCCCAATCCCGAAGAGCCGGGCGCCCTCGACCTGGCTTACGAGACCGCGCGGCAGAACTCCGCCGACCTGATCATCGCCAACGACCCCGACGCCGACCGCCTGGCGGTGGCGATCCCGGATGCTTCGGCGGAGGGCGGCTGGCGGATGCTCAGCGGCAACGACGTCGGGCTGCTGCTCGGCTGGCGGGCGGCCCGCGCCGCCGTGGACCAGAACGGCGTGCCCCGCGACCCGTCGGCGACGCTGGCCTGCTCGCTCGTCTCCTCGCCCGGGCTCGGGCGCATCGCGGAGCACTACGGCCTGGGTTTCCGCGAGACCCTGACGGGCTTCAAGTGGATCTCCCGCGCCCCCGGTCTCGTCTTCGGGTACGAGGAGGCCCTCGGGTACCTCGTCAACCCCGGCACGGTGCGCGACAAGGACGGCATCTCCGCCGCCGTCGCGATGCTCGGTCTCGTCGGCCAGGCACGAGAAGACGGTCAGACCATCGCCGACGTTCTCTCGGAGTTCCGAGAGACCTTCGGCGCGTTCGCGAGCGACCAGATCTCCGTCCGCGTCGACGACGTGGCCGAGATCGCCGCCATGATGGCGACGTTGCGCGACGACCTGCCGAAGACGGTCGGCGGGGTCGCCGCATCCCGGGTCGACGACCTGCGCGACGGACTCGGCGACCTGCCGCCCGGCGACGTGTTGCGCTTCTCGCTCGAGGACGGCTCCCGCCTCATCGTGCGCCCGAGCGGCACCGAGCCGAAGCTGAAGCTCTACCTCGACGTGCGCGCCACGACCGAGAAGAAGGCGCGCAAACGCCTCGCGGAGCTCGCCGCGGGCGCTCGCGAAATGCTCGACGCCGTGCGCTGACGCTGGCCTCGTTCGGCATCGACCCGCCGGGATAGGCGGATGCTGCGGGCGCCCGGCGTCGCGCGGGCGAGCCCTAGGCTCGTCGCATGGATCTGGTCGAACCCGTCACCCTCGAGAACGCGCGCGTGCGGCTAGAGCCGCTGTCGGCCGGTCACACGGAAGACCTCGAGGTCGCAGCATCCGGTCTCGAACACGCCTGGTACACCAGCGTCCCCACCCCCGGCGATGTGGCCGCCGAGATCGCGGCCCGGCTGGCGACGCGCGAGAGCGGCTCGATGAACCCCTGGGCCGTGGTGCTCCCCGACGGCACCGCGGTCGGCATGACGACGTACTGCAATATCGACCAGGCGAACCGTCACGTCGAGATCGGCCACACCTGGCTCTCACCCCGCGTGCAGCGCACCGCCGTCAACAGCGCGGCCAAGCTGCTGCTGCTGGGCCACGCCTTCGAGGCCTGCGACGCGATCGCGGTGGAGTTCCGCACGCACTGGCACAACCGTCAGTCCCGCGCGGCGATCGAGCGCCTCGGCGCACGCCAGGACGGCGTGCTGCGCAACCACCGCGTGGACGGGGACGGCATCCTGCGTGACACGGTCGTGTATTCGATCCTGCCCGGAGAGTGGCCCGGCGTCCGCCGCGGCCTCGAGGCGCGCCTCGCGAGCTGACCCGATCGGGGCGCGATCTTCTCCCTGGGGCGCGGAATATCGCGCCCCAGCCGGAGAAAGGCGCCCCGAACCCGCCCGAGCGGGCGTCAGCCGTCGATGACGGCGACCAGCTCGTCGAGGAAGGCCGCGAAGTCGGTGCCGCGCCGCACGATCCGCTGCACGCTGTCGCGCTCGCTGAACACCTCGACGAACTGCTCGAACACGGTCTGGAACGCCTCGCGGTCGGTTTCGCTGAACGCCACGAGAGCGACCACCTGCACGCGGCCCTCGCCCCACGGGATCGAGGAATCGGCGATGCCGATCGCGATCCGCGTGCGCGAGGCGGTCATGTCCATCGCGTGGGGCACGGCGAGCGCGTCGGTGAAGGCGGTCGACGAGAGCGCCTCGCGGTCGATCGCCCGCTCGACGTAGTCGTCGTCGATGACCGACTGCGCCACGAGCAGCGACCCGAGCTCTCGGATCACCCCCGACTCCCCCTCGGCCGCGTCGATGCCGCGGATGAACGCGGTCGGGTCGAAATAGCGCTCGAGCTCGGTGCGCAGCCGCGCGAGGCGCCGCCCGCGCCGGATACGGCCGGCCGCCGCCTGCACCCGTTCCACGTCGCTGTCGGTGAGGAACGGCTGGATCCGCACGATGCGGTCGCTCGGGCGTGCCGGGTCGATCGTGGAGAGAACGAGGTCGGTGTCGATCGACTCCCAGTCGGGATCGACGCGGGTCTCGACGCCGACGACCTCGATGGCCTGGCCGAGCGAGCGGTCGACGCTCGAGCGCAGCAGCTCGTGCAGCTCGTAGTACCCGGGGCACACGATCGTCGCCGTCAGCAGCTGGTCGGCTCGCCTGCTGCGCTCCAGGCGCCCACCGACGTGCATCGCGATGTAGGCGATCTCATCGTCCTGGATGGGGATGCCCAGGCTCCGCTGCAGACCGCTGGCGATGTAGACGGCGACGTCGAAGATCATCGGATACGTCGACTTCAGCGAGCGCGTCAGGGGGTTGCGCGACCACGCCTGCTCCCTCGCGCGGTGCAGCAGGTTCTGCACGTGGAGGGCGAGGCGGAGGATGAAGTCCTCGTGCGCGATGTCGACGAGGAAGTCGGCGGCGGCCTGCTCGACGACGGCACGCACGGATGCTTCGACCTCGGGATCGAGTCGCGCGCGCGCGTCATCGGCCGAGGGCGCGCCGGGGGCGACGACCCGGGTGAGCACGAGGGTGGCGAGGTGCTCGCGGTCGCCGGTGCCCAGCTGCACGCCGAGGTGCCGGAGAGTGAGCCGGTCGAGGAGGCCCGCGACCTCGGAGTGGGCGGCGGAGCTGTCGGTCGACGCGCGTTCGAGTGCGCGGTCGCGGGTGATGCGGTCGGCGGCGATCGCGATGTGCATCACGACATCGCCGATCCCGAACTCGTTGACGAAGTAACCCATCGTGCCCAGTTCCGCCACGAGCTCGGACTTGAACGGTCCGAACGCGCGGGCACCGACCGACCCCTCCCCGAGGGTGCGGCGCAGCGCTGCGAGGTCGAACAGCCCCGCATCCATCTCGTCGTGGGCGAGCTTGCTCAGGAGCCGCCGCTGGGCCATCTCGGTGCCGCGCAACCGCGCGGTCGACGCGGAGCGCTCGAGCGTCAGCTCGGTGCCGCCGAGGAGCCCGCGCACCCGGGCCAGGTCGGCGTCGAGGGTGGCGGTGCTGACGTGCAGGGCATCGGCGGTCTCGAACACGTCGATGCCGTCGGGCGAGTCCAGGAGCGCGCGCACGAGCGTGTGGAGCCGGTCGCGGGGGGTGCCCGCCTCCGGCGCACTGCCCGCTCGCTGGGCGGCCGCCGCATCCGCCCCCGCCCGGTAGCCCGACGGTCCCGACTCGATCGCCGTCCCGTCGGGAACGCGGGCGTTGACGGCGTTGACGTACGACCGGATGCTGCGCGGCGTCACGCCCAGGGAGTCGGCGAGGGTCGCCGCCGTCTCCCACTCGCCGTTCCGGGTCAGCAGGGCGAGCAGGCGATCCTGTCTCGCTCGTGTCACGTCGTCCTCCACGTCCGCCGTCGTGTCGCGGAAGCCCTCCCAGTCAATCACGCGCCGACCCCCCGGGCGGCGGCCCACCAGCGTTCATTCCGGGGGGTGGGAAACGAACCTGGTTGTCGTCTCCCAGCGTTCTCACAAGAATGGGCGAGAAGGAGGCGGATCGATGAGGATCCTCGTGGTCTGTGGTGCGGGTGCGTCGAGCACCTTCGTCGCGCAACGCGTGCGGCACGCCGCTCATGACCGCGGCCTTCCCTACACCGCGTTCGCCGGCACCGACAGATCGCTCCCGATCGATCTGGACGCCGCCGACATCGTGCTGGTCGGACCCCACATGGCCGACTCGCTCGAGAGGATCGAGAGGGATGCTGCGGCCCGTGACGTCGTGGTCGTCCTCCTCCCGGATGACGTCTTCACCGACCTGTCCGGCGTGCGGACCCTCGACCTGGTCGAGCAGGCCGTGCAGAGCTCCCCGGCACGCGCCACCGACCCCCTCGACGCCTGAGAAAGGACCACCCATGCCCCAGATCACCCGCACGGTGAGGATCGGCTCGTCCCACGGACTGCACGCCCGCCCCGCGAAGCTGTTCGCGCAGGCCGCGAAAGACTCCGGCATCCCCGTCACGATCGCCAAGGACGCGGGCGCCCCGGTGAACGCCGCCAGCATCCTCGGGGTGATCGCCCTCGGGCTCGATCAGGGCGACTACGTCACGATCACGGCCGACGGCCCCCACGCCGAGGCGACGGTCGACGCCCTCGCCGAACTCCTGACCACCGACCACGACGCAGCATGACGGGAACCGAGACCATGACGGAACTTCGCGGAGTCGGAATCGGCCTGGGCGTCGCTCAGGGGCCGGTCGCACGCATGGCGGAGCCCCTCCCGGCTCCGAAGGACGCCCCCAGCGAGCTGAGCGTCGACGAGGAATCGTCGCGCGTCCGCGAGGCTGTCGCCGCCGTCGCGCGCGAGCTCGAAGAGCGCGGCAACACCGCGGGCGGCGCCGCCCGCGACGTGCTGGAGGCCCAGGCGATGATGGCCGAGGACCCGACCCTCGAAGCCGAGGTCGACACCCGCCTGCAGGCCGGCAAGACCGGCGAGTGGGCCGTCCACGACGCCTTCGCGTCGTTCCGCGAGCAGCTCACCGCGCTCGGCGGTTACCTCGGCGAGCGCGCCGCCGACCTCGACGACGTCGCCCAGCGCGTCATCGCCCGCCTCCGGGGCGTCGCCGCCCCCGGCATCCCCGACCCCGGGCACCCGTTCGTGCTCGTCGCGAAAGACCTCGCCCCGGCCGACACCGCGCTGCTCGACCTCGACAAGGTGCTCGCGCTGATCACCACCGAGGGCGGCCCGACCTCGCACACGGCCATCCTCGCCCGCGAGAAGTCCATCGTCGCCGTCGTCGGCGCCGCGAATGCCGCGAGCCTCACCGAGGGCGAGACGGTGATCGTCGATGCCGCGGCCAACCTCGTCGTGACCTCGCCGTCCGACGACGAGCTCGCCCGGGCACTGACCCGCGCCGCCGACCGTGCGGCCGCAGCATCCGCCCCCATCACCCCGGGCGCTCTGGCCGACGGCACCGCCGTGCCGCTGCTGGCGAACCTCGGCAAGCCCGGCGGCGCCTCCGAGGCGGTCGAGCTGGGCGCCGAGGGCGTCGGCCTGTTCCGCACGGAGTTCCTCTTCCTCAGCTCGAGCTCGGCCCCCACCGTCGAGGAGCAGCGCGCGGCCTACACCGAGCTGCTGGCGACATTCCCCGGCAAGAAGGTCGTCGTGCGCATGCTCGACGCCGGCGCCGACAAGCCCCTGCCGTTCCTCAACGACGCGCACGAAGAGAACCCGGCGCTCGGCCTCCGCGGCCTGCGCGCCCTCCGCGCGAGCGAGGACATCCTGCGCGAGCAGCTCACCGCGCTCGCGGAGGCGGATGCGGCGACGCGACGCTCTCCCGAAGGACCGGCCGATCTGTGGGTCATGGCACCCATGGTCTCGACGGTCGAGGAGACCGAGTACTTCGTCTCGCTCGCGAAGGACTACGGGCTCAAGACCGCGGGCGTCATGGTCGAGGTGCCCTCGTCGGCGCTCCTGGCCGACCGCATCTTCCGCCACGCCGACTTCGCCTCGATCGGCACGAACGACCTCACGCAGTACACGCTCGCCGCCGACCGCCTGCTCGGCTCGGTGGCATCGTTCCAGGATCCGTGGCACCCCGCGGTGCTCCGCCTGGTGCGCGAGGTGGGAGCGGCCGGAGCGGCGGCGGGCAAGCCCGTCGGCATCTGCGGCGAAGCGGCGGCCGACCCGCTGCTGGCCGTGGTGCTCGTCGGTCTCGGCGCGACCACGCTCTCGATGGCGCCGACGGCCCTGGCCGACGTGCGCGCCACCCTCCTCACCCACACTCTCGACGATGCCCGACGCATCGCCGAGGCAGCACTGGCCGCCGACGGCGCGGCCACAGCACGCGAGGCGGCGCAGGCCGCCTCCGCACGACAGAAAGAAGCGGTCAAATGACGACGACGTCGAAAGACGTGACGAGCAGCACCGGCGGCGCACGCGTCGCGGTGCAGCGCTTCGGCACGTTCCTCTCGGGCATGATCATGCCCCTCATCCCCGCGCTCATCGCCTGGGGTATCTTCACGGCCTTCTTCATCGAGAAGGGCTGGACGCCCAACGACCAGCTCGCCACGATCGTCGGCCCCTTCATCCACTACCTGCTACCGGTGCTCATCGCCTATCTCGGCGGCCACCTGGTCTACGCCGTGCGCGGCGGTGTGGTGGGTGCGATCGCCACGTTCGGCGTCATCGCCGGCTCCGACTACCTCATCGCACAGGTCAACCTGACCCTCCCCGCCGACAACCAGCTCGGTGAGATCAACATGTTCATCGGCGCGATGATCATGGCCCCGCTCGCCGCGTGGACGATGAAGCAGCTCGACAAGCTCTGGGACGGCAAGATCAAGGCCGGCTTCGAGATGCTGGTCAACATGTTCTCGGCCGGCATCTGGGGCTTCGTGATGGCGATCGTCGGGTTCTACCCGCTGGCGTTCCTCATCAACGGCCTCATGAACGTGCTCAGCACCGCGGTGAACTTCCTGGTCGACACGGGCCTGCTGCCGCTGACGAGCATCCTGATCGAGCCCGCCAAGGTGCTCTTCCTCAACAACGCCATCAACCACGGCGTGCTGACCCCGCTGGGCATCCAGCAGGCGGCCGACAGCGACACCGGCGGGTCGATCCTCTTCCTGCTCGAAGCCAACCCCGGCCCCGGCGTCGGCCTGCTGCTCGCGTTCACGTTCTTCGGGCTCGGCGCGGCGCGTGCGTCCGCTCCCGGTGCGGCGATCATCCAGTTCTTCGGCGGCATCCACGAGGTGTACTTCCCGTACGCGCTCATGAAGCCGACCCTCATCCTCGCCCTCATCGGCGGCGGCATGACGGGCGTCACGACCAACCTGCTGCTGGGCGGCCAGCTCCGCGCCCCCGCGGCTCCCGGCAGCATCCTCGCGGTGCTCGCCCAGGTGGCCGACAACCGGTACTTCGCGGTGATCCTGTCCGTGGTGCTGTCGGCCGCGGTGACGTTCCTCATCTCGGCGATCATCCTGCGCGCCTCCCGCAAGCGCGACCTGCTCGCCGAGGGCGACGCCTTCTCCGCCGCCATCTCGAAGACGTCGGCGAACAAGGGCAAGTCGTCCGCCGCTCTCGACGCGCTCCGTGCGTCGGACGGCCGCGACCGCGAAGCGGTTCGCGAGGCCGAGGAGGCCGTCGACCGCCTCGAGACCGAGGAGGAGACCGGTGGAGCGCTCGGCGGCGGCATCGTCGCCACGAAGCAGATCCAGAACGTGGTCTTCGCGTGCGACGCCGGAATGGGCTCGTCGGCGATGGGTGCGAGCGTGCTGCGCAACAAGTTCAAGAAGGCCGGTCTCGCCGACGTCACGGTGACCAACAAGGCCATCGCGAACCTCGACCCGTCGGCCGATCTGGTGATCACCCAGGCTCAGCTGACCGACCGCGCGCGCAAGCAGACGCCCGGTTCGATCCACGTGTCGGTCGACAACTTCATGAACTCGCCGAAGTACGACGAGGTCGTGGAACTCGTGCGCGACCAGCACGACGACAAGTAAGAAAGATCACTCCTACGAGGCCGGGCGCGCGAAGCCCCGGCCTCGTAGGCTTTCACCCACGGATGCTTCGGCATCCGACCCCTCGAAACGAAAGGCGAACGACATGCCACGCGACGTTCTCAGCATCGGCCAGGTGCGCATCCACAGCGGCAGTGCGACCCGTGAAGAGGCGATGAAGGAGGCCGCCGACATCCTCGAATCGGCCGGCGCCGTGACGTCGGAGTACTTCGACGCGATGCAGCAGCGCGAGGAGACCGTCTCGACCTACATGGGCAACGAGCTCGCCATCCCCCACGGCACCAACGAGACGAAGGACGCCATCCTCGACTCCGCGCTCTCGGTGGTCCGGTACGACGGCGGCGTCGACTGGGGCGGGGAGCCGGTGACCTTCGTCATCGGCATCGCCGGCAAGGGCGACGAGCACCTCGAGATCCTCTCGCAGATCGCGATCCTCTTCTCCGACGAGGACGAGGTCGCCCGCCTGAAGCAGGCCGACGCCCCCGAGGCGCTCTACCAGGCCCTCGCCGCGGTCAACGACGCATGAAGGCCGTCCACTTCGGCGCGGGCAACATCGGCCGTGGCTTCGTCGGCGTGCTCCTGCACCAGGGCGGTTACGACCTCGTGTTCTCCGACGTCGCGGCGTCCCTGGTCGATGCGATCAACGATGCGTCCGAGTACACGGTGCACGAGGTCGGCGAGGGCGGCGTCGACACCGTCGTCACCGGCTTCCGCGCGATCAACAGCGCCACCGACGCTGCGGCGCTCGTCGACGAGATCGCCGGGGCGAACGTGGTCACCACGGCCGTCGGCCCGACGATCCTGAAGTTCGTCGCGCCGCACATCGTGGCGGGCCTGGGCCTTCGCGACCCCGCGTCGCCGCCGCTGCAGATCATGGCGTGCGAGAACGCGATCGGCGCGACCGACACCCTCCGCGAAGAGATGGCGAACGCCGCGGGAGATGCGTGGGACGCCGTCTCCGCCCGCGCCGTCTTCGCCAACACGGCCGTCGACCGGATCGTGCCCGCCCAGTCTCCGGGCGACGGCATCGACGTGACGGTCGAGCCGTTCTTCGAGTGGGCCATCGAGCGAGCGCCGTTCGGCGACAACCCTCCCCGCATCCCGGGGGCGCACTTCGTCGATGACCTGACGCCGTACATCGAGCGCAAGCTCTTCACGGTCAACACCGGGCACGCCACCACGGCGTATTTCGGCGCCGAAGCGGGGATCGAGCGCATCTCCGACGCCCTCGCCGACCCGGCGATCGCCGAGAAGGTCGAGAGCGCGCTGCGCGAGACCTCCGAGCTGCTCATCGTGAAGCACGAGCTCGACGCCGCGACGCAGCACGAGTACCGCGCGACGATCCTGCAGCGGTTCCGCAACCCCGCGCTCCCCGACACGGTGTGGCGCGTCGGGCGGCAGCCGCTGCGCAAGCTCTCGCGACACGAGCGCTTCGTCGGCCCGGCCGCCGAGGCCGTCGACCGCGGCCTCCCCGTCGATGCCCTCGTCGCCGCGATCGCCGCGGCTCTGAAGTTCTCCGATCAGGAGGACGCACAGGCCGTCGATCTCCAGCGGATGCTGCGTGAGCAGTCGGCCGCGGAGTTCACGGCGTCGGTGACGGGCCTCGACGCGCAGCATCCGCTCTTCGCCCGCATCGAGGCGCAGGTCGCCGCGCGGCAGGCGGAGCTGGCAGCCTGACGTGACCGATCCGCACGACGCGACGCCGGCCGGGGGCACTCCCCCGCGCCGGCGTCGTCGGTTCCGGGCACTGCGCTGGACCCTTGGCATCATCGGCGGCCTCGTCGTGGCGCTGATCATCGGCGTCGTCGTCTGGAGCCAGGTCGGCGTCATGGCCGCCGAGGCCGGTCCGCTCGACGCGGTCACGAGCGATCCCGCGATCACGGTCGCCGACGACGGCGCGGGCATCGTGCTCGCGCCCGCCGGCGGCGGCAGCGATGTCGGGCTCGTCTTCATCCCGGGCGCGAAGGTCGACCCGTGGGCGTATGCGGCGAAGCTCTCCCGGCTGGTCGTCGACGACGGCGTGACCGTCGTCATCACCCGGCCGTGGTTGAACCTCGCGTTCTTCGACCCGCGCCCGCTCGACGCCTTCACCTCGCTCGCCCCCGACGTCGAGGCGTGGGCGGTGGGCGGGCACTCGCTCGGAGGCGTCCGGGCGTGCCAGCTCGCCTCCGACGCCGACGCGCTCGTGCTGTTCGCCTCGTACTGCGCCAACGACCTCAGCGGTTCCGGTCTTCCCGTGCTGAGCCTCGCGGGCTCCGACGACGGTCTCTCCACCCCGCAGAAGATCGCCGACGCGAGGGGCGATCTGCCCGCCGATGCCCGGTTCGTCGAGATCGCCGGCGCCTCCCACGCCTCGTTCGGCGACTACGGTCCGCAGGCCGGCGACGGCACCCCGACGATCTCCGACGCCGACATGACCGCCGCCCTGACCGACGCGATCGCCCCGTTCCTCGCCGCGCTCCCCTGACCGGAGCCCACGCAAGACCGCGAGACCCGATCCGCGCGGCGAGACCCCGTCAGAATGTCGGGGTCTCGGTGCGCAGAAGCGGTCTCGCGGTCAGCAGCCGGGGCGGAGGTCAGGCGCCGAAGCCGGCGGCGATGAGTTCGATGAGCTCCTCGCGCTCCTCGACCGGCAGGAAGGCACCCGCGGCGGCGTTGAGCTGGAAAGCCTCGAGGTCGCCGAGGTCGTAGCCGAAGGCGTCGACGAGCAGGGAGAGCTCGCGCGTCAGGCTCGTGCGGCTCATCGTGCGGTTGTCGACGTTCACCGTGACCGAGAAGCCGAGCTGGTAGAGCAGATCGAACGGGTGGTCCTCGATCGCGGTGCCCCACGCCTCGATCGCACCGGTCTGCAGGTTCGACGACGGGGAGAGCTCCAGGGTGATCTCGCGGTCGCGCACCCAGCGGGCGAGATCGCCGAACTGCACCATGACCTCCTCGCCCGAGCGCTCGATGACGTTCAGGTCGGATGCGAGCCGCACACCGTGGCCCAGACGCAGCGCACGGCCGTCGAGAAGGGCGGAACGGATGCTGTCGAGCCCGGCCGCCTCTCCGGCGTGCACCGTCGTCGGGAAGAACTCCCGCGCGAGGTAGTCGAAGGCGTCGCGGTGCAGGGCGGGGAGGTACCCGTCCTCGGGGCCGGCGATGTCGAACCCGACCACTCCGCGCCCTCGCCACGACACGGCGAGCTCGGCGAGCTCACGGACGCGTTGGGTGTGGCGCATGCCCGAGATCAGCTGGCCGACGCGGATGTCGCGACCCGCTGCCTCCGCGGCATCCTCGCCCTCCTCGATCCCCTCCTGCACGGCGTCGACGACGTCGTCGAGCGAGAGCCCGCCGGCGAGGTGCTGCTCGGGAGCCCAGCGGACCTCGCCGTAGATCACGCCGTCGGCGGCGAGGTCTTCGACGAACTCGCGTGCGACGCGCGTCAGGTTCTCGCGCGTCTGCATGACGCCGGTCGTGAGGTCGAAGGTCTTGAGGTACTCCACGAGCGACCCCGAGTCCCCCTTCTCGGCGAACCAGTCGGCGAGGTCGTCTCCGTCGTCGACGGGGAGATCGACACCTGCCGCATCGGCGAGCTCGGCGATGGTGTCGGGGCGCACCCCTCCATCGAGATGGTCGTGCAACGACACCTTGGGCAGGCCGCGGAGCGACATCCCCTCGAGGCGGGCGTCTCCGTGCTGATCGATCGACATGGCTTCCTCCTGTGCGCGGGTTCGGTCAGGCCGTGATGCGCTCACGGACCAGTGGCAGCACGTCGACCGCCGAGTCGGCGATCTCCCATGCTCCCGCGACGGCCTCGAGAGCGCGGCCGAACCGCTTCTCATCATCGGCCGACAGGGTGAACAGCGGTTGACCAGCCGTCACCCGATCGCCGGGCTTGACGTGCAGGTCGATGCCCGCAGCGTGGATGACGGGGTCGATGGCTCGGGCGCGCCCGGCACCCAGCCGCCAGGCGGCGACGCCGAAGGGCAGCGCGTCCACGCGCTGCACGATGCCGGCGCGCTCGGCGGTGACGACGTGCGTCTCGCGGGGCGTGGGGAGCGCCGCATCCGGATCGCCGTCCTGCGCGATGATCATCGCGCGCCAGGCGTCCATCGCGCGGCCGTCGGACAGCGCCGCCTCGACGTCGGCATCGGGGTGCCCCGCGAGGGCCAGCATCTCGCGGGCGAGGGCGAGGGTGAGCTCGACGACGTCGGCCGGTCCGCCGCCGGCGAGCACCTCGACCGACTCGCGCACCTCGTTGGCGTTGCCGATCGCACGGCCCAGGGGCGTGTTCATGTCGGTGAGGAGCGCCGTGGTCGACACGCCCGAGTCGGTGCCCAGAGCCACCATGGTGCGGGCCAGCTCACGCGCCCGGTCGATGTCCTGCATGAAGGCGCCGGAGCCGAACTTCACGTCGAGCACGAGCGCGTCCGTGCCCTCGGCGATCTTCTTCGACATGATGCTCGACGCGATCAGCGGGATCGCCTCGACCGTGCCCGTGACGTCGCGCAGGGCGTAGAGCTTCTTGTCGGCCGGGGCGAGGCCCGAACCGGCCGCGCAGATGACGGCGCCGACGTCGCGCAGCTGCGCGAGCATCTCGTCGTTCGACAGGGCCGCGCGCCACCCGGGGATCGACTCGAGCTTGTCGAGCGTGCCCCCGGTGTGTCCGAGGCCGCGACCCGACAGCTGCGGCACGGCGACGCCGAACGCGGCGACCAGCGGCGCCAGCGGAAGGGTGATCTTGTCGCCCACTCCCCCGGTCGAGTGCTTGTCGACGGTGCGCTTGCCGAGGGAGGAGAACTCCATGCGCTCGCCCGAGGCGATCATGGCGTCGGTCATGACCCGGATCTCGTCGCGCGACATGCCGTTGAGGAGCACGGCCATCGCGAACGACGACATCTGCGCGTCGGAGACGTAGCCCTTCGTGTAGTGCTCGATCATCCAGCGCAGCGCGGGCTCGGGCACGGCCTGGCCGTCGCGCTTGGCGCGGATGATGTCGACGGCGTCGTGGGGGTGCACCTCCGACTCCGCGCTCATCGGGCCGCCTCCTCGAGGTCGCGCGGGCCGAAGGCATCGGGCAGCACCTCGTCGATCGTGCGGATCCCCGACACGGTCTCGAGCAGCATGCCCGGGATGGCGTGCTCGAAGAGCAGCTGCCGGCACCGGCCGCACGGCATGAGCGTGCGCCCGTCGCCGTCGACGCACACGAAGGCGACCAACTGGCCGCCGCCGGAGCGGTGCAGCTCGCTCACGAGTCCGCACTCGGCGCAGAGGGTCACACCGTAGGAGGCGTTCTCGACGTTGCACCCCGACACGATGCGCCCGTCGCTGACGAGGGCCGCGGCCCCCACCTTGAAGCGGGAGTACGGCGCGTACGCGTGGTGCATGGCATCGGTGGCCACAGTGCGCAGCTCGTCCCAATCGATGTCGGTCATCTGTCCTTCTTGTCGTGAGTCGGATGCTTCGGCACGCCGTTGATCGGATGCCGCGGCGAGGTCAGGTCAGCCCTTGATGTAGGGCTTGCCGGCGGCGGCCGGACCCCGGACACGGCCCGCCAGGCCCACCACCGCGAAGATGGTCACCAGGTAGGGCAGCATCGCCAGGAAGTCGCCCGGGATAGGCGACCCGAGGTTGCCGAGCAGGGTCTGGAGGTTGGTGGCGAACCCGAACAGCAGCGCCGCGAGCGTCGCGCGCACCGGATCCCACCCGCCGAAGATCACCGCGGCGAGGGCGATGAACCCGAGACCGTTGGTCATCTCCTTGTCGAAGCTGCCGACGGCGCCGAGGGTGAAGTACGCGCCGCCGATGCCCGCGATGCCTCCGGCCAGCAGCAGGTTCCAGAAGCGGGTCGGGTTGACCTTGATACCGACGGTGTCGGCGGCCTGGGGGTGCTCGCCCACGGCGCGCAGGCGCAGGCCCCAGCGCGTCTTGTAGAGCCCCCATGCGACGGCGGGGACCGCGATGTACATGAGGTAGACGATGAGAGTCTGGTTGAACAGCACGGGACCGAGCACCGGGATCTCGCTGAGCCCGGGGATGGCCCAGCGCGGGAAGCGCGGCGGGCTGTTCAGGGTGGCGCCGTTGGGCACCATGATCGCGCCGTGGAGGAAGCTCGTGAGGCCCGTGATGAGCACGTTCAGCACGACTCCGACGATCACCTGGTCGACGAGATAGCGGATGGCGAACAGACCGAGGACGGCTCCGACGAGGGCACCGGCGAAGATGGCCGCGATCAGACCCAGCACGTAGCTTCCGGTGATCGTGCCGACCAGCGCACTCGTGAAGGCCGCGAGGAGGAACTGGGCCTCGATCGCGACGTTGACCACGCCCACCCGCTCGCCGATCACGCCGCCGAGCGCTCCGAAGACGAGCGGTACCGAGAGCGAGATCGCACCGAAGAGCAGACCGGTGACGGGCACGAGGCCGTCCGCAGCCGACCAGGTGAGGAATCCGAAGACGCCCACCAGCGCGACGACGATGGCCAGCCACAGCCCCGGGCGTCGGTAGCGCAGCGTCGCCCAGACCGAGTACGCCGTCGCGAGGGCGAGGAGGAGCGCGCACACCAGCACCGTCGGCCAGGTGGGCACGAGGATGTCGGGCGCGGTCCACGACGACGCGCGGTCGGCGAGGCGGTACGTGCTGACACCGGTGCGTCCGGCGGGCAGCGCGAGCAGCAGGAGGAGGATCGTCGCCACGCCGAACGTGATCGAACCCTTCCAGCTGCGCTGACGCGACATCTCGAGGCCCGTGTCGACGGGGGCGTTGTCCTTGACCGTGGCGGCGCTCATGCCGACACCGCCTTCCGTGCGGCGCGGCGCGTTCGCCGGGTGGGCGTCGCGGGGTCTTTCGGGAGGAAGAAGATCGTCCGCACGAGCGGCGGGGCGGCGATGAACAGCACGATCAGCGCCTGCACGACGAGCACGATGTCGACCGGGATGTTCTCCGTGATCTGCATCGTGAAGCTCCCCGCCTTCAGGGCGCCGAACAGGATGCCCGCGGCGAAGACGCCCCACGCCCGGCTGCGGCCGAGCAACGCCACGGTGATGGCGTCGAAGCCGATACCGGCGTCGATGCCGTTACCGAAACCGCTCGTGATCGTGCCCGAGATCTGGTTGACGCCGGCGAGTCCGGCGAGGGCACCGGCGAGAGCCATCGCGTAGATGAGGATGCGGCCGACCTTCACGCCCGACGCACGGGCCGCGTGCGGGTTCTCGCCCACGGCCCGCATGCGGAAACCGAGCGAGGACCGCTCGATGAGCCACCAGACGAAGACCGTGGCCAGGATCGCGACGAGGAAGCCCCAGTTGACCGTGAGCGGCGCCGGGAAGATCGCCGGGAACTGCGCCGTGACGGGGGTGGCCTGGGAGATCGGCTGCGATCCGCCCGGCCGCATGAGCAGTCCCGGTGTCGAGAGCAGCCACGACACGAAGTAGAAGGCGACGAAGTTGAGCATGATCGTGAGGATCACCTCGTGCGCACCGGTACGGGCTTTGAGCACACCGACGATGCCGCCCCAAACGGCCCCTCCGGCAAGGCCGGCGAGGATGGTCAGCGGCAGGTGGATCCACAGCGGCGCGTCGACCGAGAACGCGACGAACGCGGCCGTCGCGGCACCGATGAGCAGCTGACCGCGGCCACCGATGTTGAACAGACCGACGCGGAACGCGAGTCCGACGCCGAGGCCGGCGGCGATCAGCGGCGTGGCGAAGTTCAGCGTGTCGGTGAGCGGTTTGATGGCCCGGAGGAAGTCGGGTGCGTCGTAGTTGTAGATCGCGCCGCGGAAGAGCGCGGAGTAGGTGCCCGCGAAGGCGTCCCATACGGCGCCGAGCATGTCGCCGGGGCGGGCGAAGAAGTAGCCGGCGGTGCGGATCACGTTCTGATCGGTCAGGGCCACGAGCAGGCCGCCGATCAGCATCGACAGCACGATGGCCAGCACCGTGGTGACGACGTTGCCCCGTAGGAGGTCGGCGACGAAGGCGTTCTGCCGCGGCGCCGGGGGCGAGGACGGCGTCTGGCCCGCCAGCGGTCCGGTGGCCGCGGGAAGCTCGGAGGAGGTGTCGGTCATGCGTTGATCCCCTCGATCGATTCGCCCGCCATCATGAGCCCAAGCGTCTCCCGGGACGCGTCGCCGGGCACGATCCCGACGATGCGACCGCGGTACATCACCGCGATCCGGTCGGCCAGCGCCGACACCTCGTCGAGCTCCGTGGAGACGACGATGACGGGCACCCCGGAGTCGCGGGTCTCGACGATGCGCTTGTGCACGAACTCGATCGATCCGACATCGATGCCGCGGGTGGGCTGGGAGGCGACGAACAGCTTGAGCGGACGGCTCAGCTCCCGCGCGAGGACGACCTTCTGCTGATTGCCGCCCGACAGACGACCCACCGCCGTCTGGGCGCTCTGGGTGCGGATGTCGAACTCGTCGATCTTCTCGCGGGCGAAGTCTGCGAGAACCGACCGGCGCAACGTGGCGGCCTGGAAGAACGGGGCCTCTCCCGACCTGTTCAGCACGAGGTTCTCGGCCACGCTGAACTCGCCCACCAGTCCCTCGACCTTGCGGTCCTCGGGGACGAAGCCGACACCGGCGTCGATGATCTGCTTGACGCTGCGACCGTTCAGGTTCTCGCCGTCGAGGAGGATCGATCCCGACACCTTGGCCTGCAGGCCGATGAGGGCCTCGGTGAGCTCGGTCTGACCATTGCCCTGCACTCCCGCGATCGCCAGGACCTCGCCCGGCTGCACGGTGAAGCTGACGTCGTTGACGACCAGGTGGCCGGTCTCGTCGGTGACGCTGAGGCCCTCGACGACGAGCCCGCCGGGGCGCAGGTTGGGAGCTTCCCGGCTCACGGTGAGCTCGACGGCACGACCGACCATCAGCGAGGCGAGTTCGGCGTTCGTGGCGGTCGGCTCGGCCTCGGCGACGACCTTCCCGAGCCTGATGACCGTGATGGTGTCGGCGACCTCGCGCACCTCGCGGAGCTTGTGGGTGATGAAGACGATGGATGTGCCCTCGTCGCGGAGCTGACGCATGATGCCCATCAGCTCGTCGGTCTCCTGCGGGGTGAGCACGGCGGTCGGCTCGTCGAAGACGAGCACCTTCGCTTCGCGCGAGAGCGCCTTGATGATCTCGACGCGCTGCTGGACGCCGACGGGGAGGTCGCCCACGATCGCGTCGGGGTCGATGGCGAAACCGAACCGGGCCGCCACCTCCCGCACGTGTGCGCGCGCGGCGGGCAGATCGAGCGCGCCGCCGAAGCGCGTCGACTCGTGTCCGAGCATCACGTTCTCGGCGACCGAGAACACGGGCACGAGCATGAAGTGCTGGTGCACCATGCCGATGCCGGCCTGCATGGCATCGCCCGGGCCCCGGAACTGCTGGACGACACCGTCGAGCAGGATCTCGCCCTCCTCGGCCGTGTAGAGGCCGTAGAGCACGTTCATCAGGGTGGACTTGCCGGCGCCGTTCTCGCCCAGGAGGGCGTGGATCTCTCCGGGACGGACGACGAGGTCGATGTGGTCGTTCGCGACAAGGTCGCCGAATCTTTTTGTGATCCCGCGCAGTTCGAGCGTCATGACGTCAATCTAATCGAGAGGACGGGGCGGCAGGAGGCCGGCGGCCCGGGCGAGGGAAGCGGGTGGCGCGAGGCCGGGCACGACCACGGCCAGCCGGATCACCGGCTGGCCGTGGTCGTGGCGGGATCAGCCCTGGGCGGGCGAAGACACCGATTCGGCGTCGATCGTGCCGTCGATGATGCCCTGACGGATCGTCTCCAGCTCGTCGGAGAGGCCGAGTGCGACCTCGTTCTCGAAGTCGTGGAAGCTCGAGATGCCCACGCCGTCGTTGTCCAGCACGCCGACGAACGGGGTGGTGTCGAACCCGCCGGCGGCGGCCTCCATCGCGGCCTCGTGGACGGCGACGTCCATGCCCTTGAGGATCGAGACCAGCAGCAGGTCGGCGACCGACGGGTCGGTCTCGTAGACGTCCGCGTCGACGCCGAGCAGCGCGATGTTGCCGCCCGAGTCACGGATGGCCTGCGCGGCCGACTGGTAGATCGGGCCGCCGACGGGCAGCAGCACGTCGACGTCCTGGTCGATGATGCCCTGGGCGAGCTGCTTGGCGACGTCGTTGGCGGCGAACGCGTTGGTGAACTGGCCCTCCTGCGTGGCCGAGTCCCAGCCCACGACCTGGACGTCGGTGCCCTTCTGCGAGTTGTAGTACTCGACGCCGCTCTGGAAGCCGTCCATGAAGATCGTCACCGGCGGGATCTTCGCTCCGCCGAAGGTGCCGACCTTGCCGGTCTGCGTGTAGGAAGCGGCGGTGTAGCCGCCGAGGAAGGCAGCCTGCGCGGTGTCGAAGAGCAGCGGCTTGATGTTCGGCGCGTCGGTGGTGCCGTCGAAGTCGTTGTCTGCGGCGTCGTCGATGATCGCGAACTCGATGTCGGGGTTGGCCAGAGCCGCCTCCACCGTCGGAGCGCTCAGGTTGAAGCCGACCGAGACGATGAAGGTGCAGTTGGCCGCGACGAGACCGTCGAGGTTCGAGGCGTAGTCCGAGGCCGAGGCGGACTCGGTCTTGGTGACCTCGACGCCCAGTTCGTTCGCGGCGCGCTCCAGGCCCTCGAAGCCGAGCTGGTTGAACGACTTGTCGTCGAATCCGCCCTCGTCCGAGACCATGCAGGGCTTGAACCCGTCGACCACCGTTGCGGCGCTGCCGCTCTCGGCGGGTGCGGCGGCGTCCGGCGCGGATCCACAGGCGGTCAGCAGCGCGAGGGTACCGACCATCGCGAGACCGCTGAGAACGGCCTTCTTCGTCGTGTTCACAAAGTCCTCCAGAACGGGGGTATGACCTCCGGGTTCGGAGATCGATGCAGTCACATTACATATTGTGACGCCGCGCCCCACGGCCCGAACGAGGGCCGAGGGGCAATGGTTACAAAGACGCAACAGAGGGGACACGGATGCGGCGTGCGAGCCGCAGATCCCCCTGCACCGCGCAGCATCCGCCCGTCAGAGCACGTCGCTGCGGCCGGTCAGTTTCAGGGCATCGACGACGCCCTTGACCCGCTGGGCGTTGTCGCTGGTCGTGACAAGGAGCGCGTCGGGGGTGTCGACGACCACGATGTCGTGGACGCCGATCAGGCTGATCACTCGACTGGTCTGCGAGACGACGATGCCGCTGGAGGAGTCGGCGAGCACGCGCGCGTTCTTCCCGAGGATCGCGAGCTCCCCCTTGCCGCCGTGCGAGTTGAGCTTGGCCAGGCTCGCGAAGTCTCCGACGTCGTCCCAGTCGAAGTGTCCGGGGATCACGGCGAGACGCCCCTTGTCGGCAGCGGGCTCGGCCACGGCGTAGTCGATCGCGATCTTCTTGATCGTCGGCCACACCCGGTCGACGACGGGCCCTCGGCGGTCACGGTCGTCCCACGCCTCGGCGAGCTCCATGAGACCGGCGTGCAGCTCGGGCTCGTTGGCCTCGATCTCGGCGAGGAGCACATCGGCGCGCGTGATGAACATGCCCGCGTTCCAGAGGTAGGCGCGGTCGGCGAAGTAGGTCTGGGCGGTCGCGAGATCGGGCTTCTCGACGAAGCGCTCGACCAGCGCGGCCTCGGGCGCACCCTCGACATCGAGCTCGCCGGCCTTCTTGATGTAGCCGAATCCGATCGACGCCTCGCTGGGCTGGATGCCGATGGTGCAGATGTATCCCTCTCGGGCGACCGCGACGGCCTGCTGCACGGCGAAGGCGAAGGTGTTCGTCCCTCGGATGACGTGGTCGGCGGCGAACGAGCCGATGACGACATCGGGCTCGCGGCGAACGAGGATCGCCGCGGCGAGACCGATCGCGGCCGCGGAGTCGCGCGGCTCGGACTCGAGGATCACGTTCTTGTCGGCGACGCCCGGGAGCTCGCGCTCGACCGCGCCACGGTGCGCGCGTCCCGTCACCACGGCGATGCGGTCGCGCCCCGTCAGGGGCTCGAGGCGGTCCCAGGTGTCTCGGAGGAGGGTCTGACCCGACCCCGTCAGGTCGTGGAGGAACTTCGGTGCCTCGGCGCGCGAGAGGGGCCACAGCCGGCTGCCGATGCCCCCGGCGGGGATCACGGCGTAGAAGTCGTCGAGGGGGTGAGAAGCCATGCCGCCAGGGTAGTGGCGTCGCGGGGTCGCGCCCGTCGCGGCCGGGTGACCGGCATGTAAACGATTCTCTCGATATCGAGATAGTTAGGAGGGCCTTAGGGGCGAACCTATGAGGCGCCGAATAGAATTGCGAAGCGCTCGCGCGCCGTCCGGGATGCCCCGTGCGGGGGCATCGAATGGCCCCGAAACCGTGTTCGATCAGGGAGGACGACCGTGTCAGCACCTGCACGCGTCACACCGTCGATATCCGAGACCACCTCGAAGGTCCCTCGCGGCACCCTGTACCGGGGTAACGAGGGAATGTGGTCGTGGGTGCTCCATCGCGTCACCGGCATCGCGATCTTCTTCTTCCTCCTGGTGCACATCCTCGACACGGCGCTCATCCGCGTGTCGCCCGAGGCGTACGACGCCGTCATCGGCACCTACAAGAACCCGATCATGGGTCTCGGCGAGGTGGCCCTGGTCGGTGCGATCGCCTACCACGCCTACAACGGCCTGCGCATCATCCTCGTCGACTTCTGGGGATGGGCCACCCGCCACCAGCGTCAGCTGTGGTGGGGCGTGCTCGGCCTCTGGGTCGTGACGATGCTCGGCTTCACGCCGCGCCACCTCATCAACGTCTTCTCGAGCATGGGAGTCGGACACTGATGACCACCGCAGACCTCGCGGCACCGCGCACCCCCTACGTCCGCAAGAAGGGCGTCAACCTCGAGAAGTGGGGCTGGCTCTACATGCGCGCCTCGGGCGTGCTGCTGATCATCCTGATCTTCGGCCACCTGTTCTCCAACCTCCTGACCAACGACGGCATCCACCAGATCGACTTCGCCTTCGTCGCCGGCAAGCTGGCCTCGCCGTTCTGGCAGTGGTGGGACGTCGCGATGCTCTGGCTCGCCCTCATCCACGGCGCCAACGGCATGCGCACGATCGTGAACGACTACGTCGCGACGCCGCTCATCCGCCGCATCCTCGTGGTGTCGCTGTGGACCTCCGCGGCGTTCCTCATCCTCCTCGGCACGCTCGTGGTCTTCACGTTCGACCCGTGCATCGGGGTCGACGAGGCCAGCGTGCTCTGGGAAACCTGCACCGGCGCCTGACCCGCACCTCCCCTCGCCCGCACTTCACCGACAGCAGAGGCATCTCCCCGTGAGCACCCAGACCAGCTCGGACTCCGTCGTCAAAGACGGAGTGCACTACCACCAGTTCGACATCGTCATCGTCGGCGCCGGCGGCGCCGGCATGCGCGCGGCGATCGAGGCCGGCCCCGGTGCCAAGACCGCGGTGATCTCGAAGCTCTACCCCACCCGCTCGCACACCGGTGCGGCGCAGGGCGGCATGGCCGCGGCGCTCGCCAACGTCGAAGAGGACTCGTGGGAGTGGCACACGTTCGACACCGTCAAGGGCGGCGACTACCTCGTCGACCAGGACGCGGCCGAGATCCTCGCGAAAGAGGCGATCGACGCGGTCATCGACCTCGAGAACATGGGTCTGCCGTTCAACCGCACGCCCGAGGGCAAGATCGACCAGCGGCGCTTCGGCGGCCACACCGCCGACCACGGCAAGACTCCGGTTCGCCGTGCCTGCTACGCGGCCGACCGCACCGGCCACATGATCCTCCAGACGCTGTTCCAGAACTGCGTGCGCCTGGGCATCAACTTCTTCAACGAGTTCTACGTGCTCGATCTCGTGACCGTCGTCGACGATGCGGGCGCGACCCAGGTCGCCGGTGTCGTCGCGTACGAGCTGTCGACCGGCGAGCTGCACGTGTTCCAGTCGAAGGCCGTGATCTTCGCCACCGGCGGCTTCGGCAAGATCTACAAGACGACCTCCAACGCCCACACCCTCACCGGTGACGGCGTCGGCATCGTCTGGCGCAAGGGCCTGCCCCTGGAGGACATGGAGTTCTTCCAGTTCCACCCGACCGGCCTCGCCGGCCTCGGCATCCTCCTCACCGAGGGCGCGCGCGGTGAAGGTGCGATCCTCCGCAACGCCTCCGGCGAGCGGTTCATGGAGCGCTACGCCCCCACGATCAAAGACCTCGCGCCGCGCGACATCGTCGCACGCTGCATGGTGCAGGAGGTCGCGGAGGGCCGCGGCGCGGGCCCCCACCGCGACTACGTGCTGCTGGACTGCACCCACCTCGGCGCGGAGGTGCTCGAGACGAAGCTTCCCGACATCACCGAGTTCGCCCGCACCTACCTGGGCGTCGACCCGGTCGTCGAACCGGTTCCCGTCATGCCGACCGCGCACTACGCGATGGGCGGCATCCCCACCAACATCAACGCCGAGGTGCTGAGCAACAACACCACCGTCGTGCCGGGCCTCTACGCCGCCGGCGAGTGCGCCTGCGTGTCGGTGCACGGCTCGAACCGCCTCGGCACCAACTCCCTGCTCGACATCAACGTGTTCGGCAAGCGCGCCGGCCGCAACGCGGTGGAGTACGTCAAGACCGCCGAGTTCGTGCCGCTGCCGGACGACCCGGCCAAGGAGGTGCGCGAGCTCATGGAGGGCCTGCGCGCGAACCCCGGCACCGAGCGCATCGCCGTCCTCCGCAAGACCCTGCAGGACGAGATGGACAAGGGCGCCCAGGTGTTCCGCACCGAGGAGTCGCTCACCCGGATGCTGACGACGATCGAGGATCTGCGCACCCGCTTCAACAACATCCACGTCGACGACAAGGGCAAGCGGTTCAACACCGACCTGCTCGAGGCCGTCGAGCTCGGTTTCCTGCTCGACCTCGCCGAGGTCGTGGTGTACTCCGCTCTCAACCGCAAGGAGAGCCGCGGAGGCCACATGCGCGACGACTACCCGACGCGCGACGACGAGAACTACATGAAGCACACCATGGCCTATCTGACGGGCGACCCCCACTCGTCGTTCGCCTCCGACCACATCGAGCTCGACTGGAAGCCCGTGGTCTTCACGAAGAACGAGGCAGGCGAGTTGCGTTACCCGCCCCTGGAGAGGAAGTACTGACCATGGCATCTACAGTCATCGACACGACGGACGCCACGGCGGAGGCCTCGGAGAACACGGCCGACACCGGCATCCAGTCGTTCATCGTCACCTTCAACGTGCGTCGCTTCGATCCGGAGTCCGACACCGAACCTCGCTGGGTCGACTACGACGTGGAGCTCTACCCCACCGACCGCGTGCTCGACGCGCTGCACAAGATCAAGTGGGAGGTCGACGGCTCGCTCGCCTTCCGCCGCTCGTGCGCCCACGGCATCTGCGGCTCCGATGCGATGCGCATCAACGGCCGCAACCGCCTGGCCTGCAAGACGCTCATCAAGGATCTCGACATCTCGCAGCCGATCTACGTCGAGGCGATCAAGGGCCTGCCGCTGGAGAAGGACCTCATCGTCGACATGGAGCCGTTCTTCGCCTCCTACCGCGACGTGCAGCCGTTCCTGATCTCCAAGACCAAGGCCGAGCCCGGCAAGGAGCGCGTGCAGTCCATCGTCGACCGCGAGGTCTTCGACGACACCACGAAGTGCATCCTCTGCGCCGCCTGCACCTCGTCGTGCCCGGTCTTCTGGACCGACGGACAGTACTTCGGACCCGCTGCGATCGTGAACGCGCACCGCTTCATCTTCGACTCGCGCGACGACGCGGCCGACGTGCGTCTCGACATCCTCAACGACAAGGAAGGCGTCTGGCGTTGCCGCACGACCTTCAACTGCTCCGAGGCCTGCCCCCGCGGCATCGAGGTCACCAAGGCGATCGCCGAGGTCAAGCAGGCGGTTCTGCGCGGCGGTCGCTGACACTCGCTCCCTGAGGGATCGTCCGCGCGCTACCCTGTGCGCGTGGACGAGCGGATGCGGCGACCGGCGGGTGCCGCCATCGGCGCGGCGTATGCGGCGCAGGGTCTCGGCTACGCGGCCGTCGTCACCTCGCTTCCTTCGCTGAAGGATCAGGTGCGCATCGACGACGTCGCCGTCGCGGTGATCGTGCTCGGGGTGAGCGTGGCCGCGGCCGTCGGATCGGTGCTCGCCGACCTCATCGCCGTCCGGGCCGGTAGCCGCGCGGCGCTCGTCACGGGCCTGCTCCTGCAGGCCGCCGCTCTGCCGCTGATCGCCCTTCTGACCCCTCTCCCCCCGTTCCTGGCGGCCTTCGCCGTCTACGGCCTCGGGCTCGGTTGCGTCGACGCGGCGTCGGCGATGCAGGGCGTCGCGCTCCAGCGCTCGCTCGCCCGCCCCGTGCTCGGACGACTCTTCGCCGTCTACACCGCCGCGGCGATCGTCGGAGCGGTGCTCGTCGCCGGCGCGGCGGCGTCCGCGCTGCCGCCGATACCGCTCCTGATCGCCTGCGCGGTCGCCGTCGGCGCAGCCGTGGCGGGAGTGCGCTGGTTCTCGACGGAACGACCCGTCGCCGCAGCATCCGGCTCGTCACGGCTTCCGCGGCGGGGCATCTGGGTGTTCGGCTCGGTCATCTTCGCGGCCTTCGCCCTGGATGCGGCGGTCAGCACGTGGAGCACGGTCTACCTCGCCGACACCCTCACCACCGCCGCGGTGATCGCTCCCCTCGGCTATGCCGCGTACCAGGGCGCCGTTCTCGTGACGCGGTTGGCGACCGATGCCCTCGTCACGGGGCTCGGCCGCCGAGCGCTGGCGGTGCTGTCGGCGGTGGTCGCGATCGTCGGATGCGGCGTGGTCGCCGCCGTCCCCCTGCCGGCGGCGGCGGTCGTCGGCTTCGCGCTCGCGGGCGTGGCGACGGGCGTGCTCGTGCCGGTCGCCTTCGCCGCCGCCGGCGACCTCGACCCCGCACGCACCGACGAGGTGATCGCCCGGGTGAACCTCTTCACCTACGCCGGCGCGGTGCTCGGGGCCGTGGGCGTGGGACTCATCGGCGACGCGACCGGGCTCGGTATCGCGTTCCTGCTTCCGGGGCTCGCGCTCCTCACCGTCCTCGTCGTGCGACGGCGCTTCGCCCCGCGCGCTCGGTAGTCTGATCGGGTGGCAGACTCCAATGCGTCCGGGGAGCGCCTGCAGGCGCTGCGCGAGCGACTGGACGAGCCGATCGAGAAGGCGACCGAACTGACGAGGAAGACCCTCGCCTGGTTTCCGATCCGCGTCTGGCGCCATTTCCTGCAGCACAACGGGTTCCTGCTCGCGGCCGGGATCAGCTATCAGTCGCTCTTCGCGATCTTCGGCGTCATCTATCTCTCCTTCGCGCTCGCGGGTCTGTGGCTCGGCGGCAGCACGGAGTCGGTGCAGGCGCTCATCGACCTGATCAACCGCTACATCCCGCAGATCATCAGCGAGAACGGGCTCGTGAAGCCCGAGCAGGTCGAAGCGGTCGCGGCCGGCAGCACCGGCCTTCTCACCGTCACCGGCATCGTCGCGGCGGTCGTGGTCATCTGGACCGCCATCGGGTTCATCACCTACGCCCGCCGCGCCGTGCGCGACACCTTCGGCCTCCCCTTCGACCGGCGCAGCTACGTGCTGCTCAAAGCCCGCGACTTCCTCGCCGCGGTGATGTTCGGGGTGGCGCTCATCGTCGGCGCCGGGCTCGGACTCGTCGCCACCGGCGCGATCGAGCTCATCTTCCTGCTGCTCGGCTGGGACAGCCAATCGATCTGGGTGCGCGTCCTCAGCCGCGTGCTGGCGTTCGTCGTGGCGTTCTGGGTCAACACCTCCGCCCTGGCGGCCATGTTCCGGTTCCTCACGGGCGCCTCGCTCTCGTGGCGGCGCATCTGGTCGGGATCGCTCCTCGGCGGCGGCGCGATGGTCGCCCTGCAGATCGCCGCGGGCTTCCTCTTCGTCTACTCCCCCACCAACCCCCTCCTGGCGACGTTCGCGATCTTCATCGGGTTCCTCCTCTGGTTCCGCCTCAACGGGATCGTGATCCTCGTCGCCGCCGCGTGGATCGCCGTGGGTGCCGAGGACCGCGGCCTGTCGCTGTTGTCGGAAGACGAGCGGGTGGCCGCCGAACACGCCGCGCTCGTCACCGCCGCGCAGGTGCGCCTGCGAGACGCCGAGCAGGAGCTCCACGGCGCCCCGTGGTACGCCCACTGGTGGGCCGCACGCGAGGTGAACCGATTGCGTGACGATCTCGCCGAGGCCGAAGCATCCGCCCCTCCTCGGGCCTCGAGCACCTTCCTCGACTGAGCCTCCCCGCCCGTCCCTCGCTCCTGTGCCGGAATGTGGCGCATTCCTGTGGTGTGCCGGAATGTGGCGCATTCCGGCGAATGACCGCAACGATTGGTACCGTCATGAGCGGCAAGGTGTGGCAGTCGCCCCGGCCGTGTCGGGGCCCGCGGTTAGGCTTGCGGTCGTGTCTCGCAGCGTTCGCATCGTCTCCATCAATGTCAACGGCATCCGTGCCGCCGTCCGCAACGGGATGAACGATTGGCTCGCCGAAGCCGATGCCGACATCCTCGCGATCCAAGAGGTGCGCGCCACCGCCGACGACCTGCGCACCGCACTGCCCGGATGGGAGATCGTCAACGACGAGGCCCTCGCGAAGGGCCGCGCCGGTGTCGCGATCGCCAGCCGGGTGGCACCCGTCGAAGTGCGCACCTCGCTCAGCGCCGATCCCGTCGACTCGGCCGGCCGCTGGCTCGAGGGCGACTTCGACATCGACGGCGAGACCGTGACGGTCGTGAGCGCCTACGTGCACAGCGGCGAGGTCGGCACCCCCAAGCAGGAGGCGAAGTGGGGCTTCCTCGATGCCATGGAGAAGCGGATGCCGCAGCTCGCCGCCGAGCGCCGGCTGGCCCTCATCATGGGCGACCTCAACGTCGGTCACCGCGAGCTCGACATCCGCAACTGGAAGGGCAACGTCAAGAAGGCCGGCTTCCTCCCGCGTGAGCGCGGCTACTTCGACCGCTTCCTCGGCGAGGCCGAAGCGACCGTGACGGGCGTCGACGGCAGCGTCGGCACCGGACTCGGCTGGATCGACATCGGCCGCCGCCACGCCGGCGAGGTCGACGGCCCGTACACGTGGTGGTCGAGCCGCGGCAAGGCCTTCGACACCGACACCGGCTGGCGCATCGACTACCACCTCGCCACCCCCGCCATCGCAGAGCGCGTCACCGACTACCGCATCGGCCGGGCACCCTCGTGGGACACACGCTGGAGCGACCACGCTCCCGTGGTGGCCGACTACACCCTCGGCCTCTGACGCGCCGCGCTCCGAGTGCACGGCGGCTGACGCCGCATCCGCTCACCACGTCCGCGACCGAGTCCGCATCCCTGCGCAGCCGTGGGGTGCTGATCCACGTGACGCCGTGTGGAGCGGATGCTGCGCCGTTCCGGGGAGCGGCGGAGCGGTGGGAGGGTCCGCGACGCTGGCATCGGGTCTGGCGGTGAGCCGCCGGCCGCAGGCCGACCACTCCGGGCATGCGTCACGGACCCTCCTACCGCGCAGCCGCGGGCGGGGCTGACGCCGCATCCACCCGCTCTAGGATTGGGCGGTGACCAAACCGCGTTTGTACTCCGGCATGCAGCCCTCGGCCGATTCGCTCCAGATCGGCAACTACATCGGGGCGCTCATGCAGTGGCGGGAACTGCAGGACTCGTACGACGCGTACTTCTCCGTCGTCGACCTGCACGCGCTCACCCAGCCGAACGACCCGGCCGAGCTGCGGGCGAAGACCCGACGCACCGCCGCCCAGTACATCGCGGCGGGCATCGAGCCCTCGCGATCGACGCTGTACGTGCAGTCGCACGTGGCGGCGCACTCCGAGCTCGCCTGGGCACTGTCGACCATCACCGGATTCGGTGAGGCCGGTCGCATGACGCAGTTCAAGGACAAGTCGGCCCGCTACGGTGCGGACGCCACGAACGTCGGCCTCTTCACCTATCCCGTGCTGATGGCCGCCGACATCCTGCTGTACCAGACCGACGTCGTGCCCGTCGGCGACGATCAGAAGCAGCACATCGAGCTCACGCGCGACCTGGCCGAGCGTTTCAATTCGCGCTACGGGAAGACCTTCACCGTTCCGACGCCGGTGATCCAGCGCGACACGGCCCGCATCTACGACCTGCAGAACCCGACGGCGAAGATGTCGAAGTCGGCCGAATCCGACGCCGGGGTGCTGTGGCTCCTCGACGAGCCGTCCAAGAGCGCGAAGAAGATCATGCGGGCGGTCACCGACAGCGAGGGCGTCGTACGGTTCGACCGCGAGACGAAGCCCGGGGTGTCGAACCTGCTCGTGATCTACGCCGCCCTGACCGGACGACAGATCGCCGCGATCGAAGACGAGTACGCCGGCCGCGGCTACGGCGACTTCAAGAAGGGCCTCGCCGAGGTCGTCGTCTCGGAGTTCGGGCCGGTGCGCGAGCGCGCTCTCGCGCTGCTCGACGACACGGCCGAACTCGACCGGGTGCTCGCGGAGAACGCCGGGCGCGCAGCATCCGTCGCCAACCGCACCCTCAGCGACGTCTACGACCGGATGGGCCTGCTGCGGCGCGTCTGAAACCGGTCGCACCTCGTCGCGTCGGCCTCATCGCCACAACTCAGGATGGTTCGCACGGGCATCCGACGGGGCCTTGATTCGTCAGGGCACGCGCACCGCTCGGACGCAACCAGCCTGAATTACGGATGCGCGGCCGACCGACCTCGCGCGGACGCGGGATCAGCGAGGACGGCTCGCGAGCATGCGCTTGACCGCGGCCAGGACGAGCTCGGGCTCGTCCATGATCATCTTCGCGGTCGGTCTCAGCGTCGTGTATCCCCGAGCGGCCAGCAGCATGTCACGGCGACGATCTCGTTCCTGGCTCTCCCAACCGGCGTGGAATTCCTGGCTGTCGCACTCGATGACGAGCCAGCCGTCGACCAGCAGATCGACACGTCCGATGCCATCGAACGACACCTGCACCCTCACCTCGCAGCCGAGGGACCGCAGCATCAGCCGCATGATCGTCTCCGGCCCCGACTCGGAACGCGGATCGAGCAGCGGAAGGAGCACGCGGTATTTTGCCGGGAGCGCGTGGAACATGTCGGCGACCTCCTCCATGCGCACCAATCCCTGGTGCAGAGCGCTGTCGAGCGTGGCGACGGCGGCACGCGGCGCCTGGCAGAGCACGGAGTGCGCCAGCGCGTCGAGGATCGATACGCACGCCGACTGTCCGGGCGGAATGATCAAGGGAAGCCAGTGCAGTCGAACACCCCGCCTCGTCCGGGTTGACAGAGCGCGCCGTCGATCGTGCGGGGAGCGCAGGCGCGAGGCGTTGCGCGGAAGGTGGACGTGTAATGCGCCGTGGCGCAGCACGAAGACCGACAGCATCGACAGGAGCGACAGGCACGTGAGTCGCCCACCCACACGCACGGCGCGAATGATCGACTCGGCCGTGTCGCCGGGGAGGTAGTGGTCACGGCGCGCCCGCACCAGGTATCCGAGAGCGAGGGCGGCGTCGATGTCGGCGCGACGAAATCCATCACGCACGAGGTCGTGACGGTGGAGGAACTCGATATTCATCACGCGACGATCGCCAGCAGCCACGAGCCGATGGGCGCGCGGCGCACATCCGTGGACGAAAGGCGACTCAGCGGATGCTGTGGAGGACCGCTTCTCGCACGAACTCAGGCTGAATCCGGGCGCCCGCCTGCGCGCCCGCGGAAAACCGGGGTTCGACAGGCGCTCAAGAATTCTCATCCTGAGTTCGGGCCGAAGCCGAGCGCGCAGGGGCGGGTGGAGCTGCGGGAGGGACGGACCGCACGGCGCACAGCGGAGCGCAGAGGAGCGGGCGAAGCGCACGGGGCGGGCGGAGCGCACGAGAGCGCACAAGGGCGGGACGGCTGTCGACGGTGCGTGGGAGGATGGGCGCATGCCGGAGATGCCGGAAGTACAGGGCCTCGTCGATTTCCTCCGCGGACGCGTGGTCGGGGTGGAAGTGACGCGGGCGAGCGTCAGCGCGATCTCGGCGCTGAAGACCTACGATCCGCCCATCACGGCTGTGGTCGGTGCGCACGTGACCGGGGTCGAGCGGCGCGGCAAGTTCGTCGACATCGCCACCGACGCCGGCGCGCACCTCGTCTTCCACCTCGCGAAGGCCGGCTGGCTGCGGTGGTACGAAACTCTCCCGTCGACCGTGATCCGCCCCGGCAAGACGCAGATCGCGCTGCGCGTCGGTCTCGCCGACGGGTCGGGCTTCGACCTCACCGAGGCGGGCACGAAGAAGTCGCTCGCGGTGTACGTCGTGAGCGATCCCGCCGACGTGCCGGGCATCGCCCGACTCGGGCCCGATCCGCTCGATCCGGGCTTCGATCGCAACACGTTCGCCGCGCTGCTGGCGGATCGCCGAACGCAGATCAAGGGCGTGCTGCGCGACCAGTCGATCGTCGCGGGGGTCGGCAACGCCTACTCCGATGAGATCCTGCACGCCGCGAAGATGTCGCCGTACGCCCTCGCGGCGGGCCTGAGCGCCGAGGAGATCGATCGTCTCTACGCCGCGCTGCGCGACACGCTGGCCGAGGCCGTCACCACCGCGAGCGGCAAGCCCCCGGCCGAGCTGAAAGACGCGAAACGACGCGGAATGCGGGTGCACGGCCGTCGCGGCGAGACCTGCCCGGTCTGCGGCGGCGAGGTCAAGAGCGTGTTCTTCGCCGACAACTCGCTGGAGTACTGCCCGGTCTGCCAGACCGGAGGGAAGATCCTCGCCGATCGCCGGTTGTCGCGCCTGCTGAAATGACCGCGCGCGATCGGGGAATGAAACGTCGAGACGGGCGTTGACTAGAATCGCACCCAACACACACGTGCTCCGGGGTCGGTGAGAATCCGAACCGGCGGTGACAGTCCGCGAACTCGCGATATCCGACAGGATGCTTCGGGTTGATCCGGTGGAATTCCGGAACCGACGGTGATGCGACGAGCGATCGTCGTCAGTCCGGATGGGAGGAGGCACGCACGGTACGCCGTGCCGTTGCGTCTTGACCCCCGGGGATTCACCGGAAGGAACAGGACCGATGGCCACCACCGCCGAGCTCGAGGCGATGCGGCACGCGCTGCGCCTCGCCCGGCGGGGTCCGCGGGGTGTGAACCCCCAGGTGGGATCCGTGATCCTCTCCCCCGCCGGCGACGTCATCGCCGAGGGCTGGCACCGAGGAGCGGGCACCGCCCACGCCGAGGTCGACGCGCTCTCGAAGCTCGAGCCGGGTGCCGCCCGCGGCGCGACCGCCGTCGTGACCCTCGAGCCCTGCAACCACACCGGGCGCACGGGGCCCTGCGCCGTCGCTCTCATCGAGGCCGGCGTCGGGCGGGTCGTCTACGCGATGGCCGACCCCAACGCCGCCGCCGCCGGCGGAGCCGAGCGTCTACGTGCCGCCGGGGTCGAGGTCGAGGGCGGGGTGCTCATCGACGACGCGATGGATCTCCTGCGCGGCTGGCTCGACGTGCAGCGCCTGCGCCGTCCTCGCGTGACCGTCAAGTGGGCGCAGAGCCTCGACGGCCGCGCGGCGGCGGCCGACGGCACGAGCCAGTGGATCACCGGGCCGGAGGCACGGGCCGACGTTCACCGACGTCGCGCCGAGGCCGACGCGATCGTCGTCGGCACGGGCACGCTGCTCGCCGACGACCCGGCCTTGACCGCGCGCCGCGCCGACGGCTCGCTGTACGACGCGCAGCCGCGGCCCGTGGTCATCGGCTCGGCCGAGGTGCCGACGGATGCTGCGGTGCGGCGTCACCCGATCGATCCGCTGTTCTTCGCCACCCGCGACCTCGACACCGTGCTCGCCGACCTCCGCGAGCGCGGGGTGCAGCGCGTGTTCGTCGAGGGCGGCCCGACGCTCGCCAGCGCGTTCGTCCGCGCCGGTCTCGCCGACGAGATGCTCGTGTACGTCGCCCCGGTCCTGCTCGGCGGCGACCGGCTCGCCGTGGGAGACATCGGCGTCGCCACCATCGCCGACGCGCACCGGCTGCGCGCGGCATCCGTCACCGCTCTCGGCGACGACCTCCTGGTCGTCGCGCACCCCGCCGTCGAAGGAGACCTCTGATGTTCACCGGAATCGTGGAAGAGATCGGCACGGTCACCTCCGTCGAGCCTTCGGGCGACGGCGTGCGGCTCACGGTGCACGCACCCGTCGCGGTCTCCGACGCCGCCCACGGCGACTCGATCGCGGTGAGCGGCGTGTGCCTCACGGTCGTCGAGCAGGGGGCCGACTGGTTCACCGCCGATGTCATGAAGCAGACGCTCGACATGTCGACCCTCGCGGGCGTCGCTCCCGGGCGGCCCGTGAACCTCGAGAGGGCCACCGCTGCGCACGGCCGCCTCGGCGGGCACATCGTGCAGGGCCACATCGACGGCACCGGCGAGGTGCGCGAGGTGCGACCGGGCGAGCAGTGGCGCGTGGTGCGCGTGGGCATCCCGGCAGCGCTCGCCCCGCTCGTCGTCGACAAGGGCTCCATCGCCATCGACGGCATCTCGCTGACGGTGAGCGCCGTCAGCGATGCCGACGAACCCGCGCCGTGGCTCGAGGTCTCCCTCATCCCCGAGACCCTCGAGGCCACGACGCTCGGGGCGGCGGAGGTCGGCGACCCCGTCAACCTCGAGACCGACATCCTCGCGCGCCATGTGCAGCGCCTGTTCAGCTTCTCTTCCGGGGCGAGCGGGGCCGCTTCCTCCCCCGCAGCCGACGAGACGCCTTCCGCATCCACGACCGAAGGAGGCTCGCGATGAGCCTTGCCAGCATCCCCGAGGCTCTCGACGCGCTCCGCGCCGGTCGCCCCATCATCGTCTCGGACGACGAGAACCGCGAGAACGAGGGCGATGTCGTCCTCTCCGCCGAGCGGGCGACCGCCGAGTGGATCGCCTGGACCGTGCGGTGGTCGAGCGGCTTCATCTGCGCGCCGATGCCCGCCGAGTGGGCCGACCGCCTCGACCTCCCCCCGATGGTGGAGGTCAACCAGGACGCCCGCGGCACCGCGTACACGGTGAGCGTCGACGCCGCCACGAACGTCACGACCGGCATCAGCGCGGCCGACCGCGCCCGCACGCTCAACGTGCTGGCCGACCCCGAGTCCGTTCCGACGAGCGTGCACCGGCCGGGACACATCCTGCCCCTGCGCGCGGTCGACGGCGGCGTGCGCGAGCGGAGCGGACACACCGAGGCCGCCGTGGAGCTCATGCAGCTCGCGGGGCTCTCGCCCGTCGGCGCCATCGCCGAGATCGTCGCCGAGGACGGCAGCATGATGCGGCTGCCCGGCCTTCTGGAACTCGGCGAGCGCGACGGCATCCCCGTCATCACGATCGAGCAGCTCATCGCTCACCTCGATCAGATCGCGCCCGCCCCGGCCGCACCCGCCGACCGCCACAAGCGGCGCGTGAGCCTGCGCGCCGAGGCCCAGGTTCCCACCTCGCACGGCGAGTTCCGCTTCCTCGCCTACAAGGACCGCGTCACCGGCACCGACCACATCGCGGTCGTCTCCGGCGACCTCTCCAGTGAGGCACCGCTGGTGCGCGTGCACTCGGAGTGCCTCACCGGCGAGGCCTTCGGCTCGCTCAAGTGCGAGTGCGGCCCGCAGCTCGATGCCGCGCTCGACGCCATCGACAGGGAGGGCGGCGTCGTCGTCTACATGCGCGGGCACGAGGGCCGCGGCATCGGCCTCATCAACAAGCTCCGCGCCTACAGCCTGCAGGAGCGCGGACTCGACACCGTCGACGCGAACCTGGCGCTCGGGCTCCCCGCCGACGCGCGCGACTACGCGGCGGCCGCCGGCATCCTGGCCGACCTGGGAATCGAACGCGTGCGCCTGCTCACCAACAACACCGACAAGGTCTCGCAGCTGCGTCAGCTCGGACTCGAGATCGTCGAGCAGGTGCCGCTCCTCGTGGGCGTCGGGCCCAACAACCACCAGTACCTGTCGACGAAGCGCGACCGGATGGGACACATCATCGCCGAGCAAGACCTCAGCGATGCCCTCGAGCAGATGAAGGAAGGGGCCGGTTCATGAGCGGCAAAGGAGCACCGATCACAGGAGACCTTCGAGGAGAAGGGCTGTCGATCGTCGTGGTCGCTGGCACCTGGCACGACGCCATCACCGACGGACTGATCGCGGGGGCCGAGCGCACGCTCGACGCGGCAGGTGCCGACTGGCGCCTCGTGCGGGTCCCCGGCTCGTTCGAGCTGCCCGTCGCGGCGAAGGCGGCCTTCGAGGCCGGCGCCGACGCGGTGGTGGCCCTCGGCGTGATCATCCGCGGCGGTACGCCCCACTTCGAGTACGTGTCGTCGGCGGCGACCGACGGGCTCACCCGGGTGGCGATCGACGCCGGTCGTCCGGTCGGCTTCGGCGTGCTGACCCTCGACGACGAGCAGCAGGGCATCGATCGGGCAGGACTCCCGGGCTCGAAGGAAGACAAGGGAGCCGAAGCGGCGGATGCTGCGGTGCGCACCGCGCTCGTCCTGCGGCAGCTGCGCGCGGGCTGACGGCGCCGAGGGGTCTGCGAGCGGCATAGGATCGTTCACCGTGTGTCGGCGACCAGGCCGTCGCACTCGGTGACCCGGCGTCCAGCCCCGGCGCAGACCCCGCGCCCACGGCCGCCCACCGCGACGCATCGCAGAACGTGCGTCTCCTCGTGCTGATCGACAGGCCCTCTCTTGACCTCCCCCGCATCCTCCCCCTCCTCCACTCGCGCGCCGTCCAAGCCCGCCAACCCGCGCTCGCGCGTCATCACCGCGAGCCTCGTCGGAACGACGATCGAGTTCTACGACTTCTACGTCTACGCGACGGCGGCCGTGCTCGTCTTCCCGATCCTCTTCTTCCCCACCGGCAACGACACCACGGCCCTCCTGCTGTCGTTCAGCGTGTTCGGCGCCGCGATGATCGCACGGCCGATCGGCGCCATCGTCTTCGGGCACTTCGGCGATCGGTTCGGCCGCAAGGCGACCCTCGTCGCGTCGCTGCTGACGATGGGCGT
Source organism: Microbacterium sp. AG1240 (assembly GCF_003635115.1). Lineage (GTDB taxonomy): Bacteria > Actinomycetota > Actinomycetes > Actinomycetales > Microbacteriaceae > Microbacterium. The sequence continues at coordinate 851,896 of NZ_RBXJ01000001.1, read as the reverse complement.
CGCGACATTCCTCATCGGGTGCCTCCCCACGCACAACGAGATCGGACCGTGGGCGGCGTTCCTCCTGCTGGTCATGCGGCTCGCCCAGGGCTTCGCACTCGGCGGCGAGTGGTCGGGTGCGGCGCTCGTCGCCACCGAGAACGCCCCGAAGGGCAAGCGCGCCTGGTACGGCACGTTCCCCCAGCTCGGCGCGCCGATCGGCTTCATCATCGCCAACACCGTGTTCCTGCTGATCAACTTCGCCCTCCCCCACCCGGGCGGCGCCGGCCAGCGCTCGGCCGACTTCCTCGCCTGGGGCTGGCGCGTGCCGTTCCTCTTCTCCGCCGTGATGGTGATCATCGGTCTCTGGGTGCGCCTGAAGCTCGTCGAGTCGGAGTCGTTCACGAAGGCCGAGGCGAAGGGCACGATCCGCAAGTTCCCGCTCGCGGTCGTCGTGCGCCATCACTGGAAGGCGCTCATCCTCGGCACGTTCATCATGCTGGCGACCTACGTGCTCTTCTACCTGATGACCAACTTCACGCTGTCGTACGGCACGAAGGCGGCGAGCCTCGAGACGGCGGCCGCCGCCGCGCAGACCGCGGCTGCGAACGGGGGTGCGCCCTACGACGCCACGGCGTTCGCCGCACAGTTCTACCCCGGATTGGGCTTCGGCTACACCGACTTCGTCATCATGCAGATCATCGGTGTCGTCTTCTTCGGCATCTTCACGCTGCTCTCCGGTCCGATCGCCGATTCCATCGGACGCCGACGGCTGCTGCTGTGGGTCACGGGCGCGATCATCGCCTTCGGCCTCACGTTCTCGATCTTCCTGCTGCCGCAGGCCGATCCGAAGTTCACGGGTGCGCTCACGCAGGCGTTCCTCGTTCTCGGGTTCATGCTCATGGGTGCGACGTTCGGACCGATGGGCGCGCTCCTGCCCGAGCTCTTCCCGACCAACGTGCGGTACTCGGGGTCGGCGATCTCGTACAACGTGTCGTCCATCCTCGGAGCGGCGCTCGCGCCGATCGTCGCGCTGTGGCTCTGGCAGATGGGTGACGGCAACCCGTGGCTCGTCGGCATCTATCTCTCCGCGATGGGCGTGCTGACCTTCGTCGCCCTGCTGCTGTCGAAGGAGACGAAAGACATCGACTACGACGAGAACCTGGGGCTCGGCGCCACCGGCTCGCTATAGAAGAGCCGCGGAAGGCGGATGCTACGCGGGCGCCTCGCCCCGCAGCATCCGCCTTCTGCGTGCCTGGGCACGAGAGGTCGGCGCGAGGGCGCCGAGTCGGCCGTCGTGGATCTCGATGACCCGATCGGCGATCGCGGCCAGCTCGGGATCGTGCGTGGTGACGACGGCGGCCATGTCGTCGCGGTGCACCCGTTCGGCGATCAGCTCCATCACCGTGCGAGCGCTGGCGCTGTCGAGCTGGGCGGTCGGCTCGTCGGCGAGCAGCACCCGCGGGCGGTGCACGAGGGCGCGGGCGATGGCCACCCGCTGCTGCTGCCCGCCCGAGAGCTGATCGGGGCGCTGACGGGCGTGCGGGGTCAACCCCACCGCCTCGAGCGCTTCCGCCACCCGCGCCCCGCGCTCGGTGACGGGCGTGCGCGCGATCCGTAGCGGCAGCTCGACGTTCTCCGCCGCGGTCAGCATCTCCACGAGCGCGAAGTCCTGTGCGATGAAGCCCACGGTCTGGGCCCGCAGCCCGGCGAGGTCGGTCTCGGACGCCCGCGTCACCTCGACGTCGTCGATCCACGCCGTGCCGGCATCGGGCACGTCGATGCCCGCGAGCAGCGACAGCAGGGTCGTCTTGCCCGAACCCGACGGGCCTCGTACGACGACGACCTCTCCCGCCGAGACGTCGATGTCGATCCCGTCGACGGCGACGGTGCGCAGGGCTCCACCGCCGAAGACGCGCACGAGTCCCTCGGCGTGCACCATGCGACGCGTCATCGCGGGTCTCCGTCCGGCTGATCGCCGGCGTGGATCTCGATATGCCGCTCGCGGAACCCCAGGCGCACCCGGTCGTGCATACCGAGACGGGCGAGCTGATCCTGGGGCAGCTGGAGGCGCCCGGCGCGGTCGAGGACGGCGAACTCCTCCGAGATCCCGCGCTCCACTCCTGCCTCGTCGATGCGCGTCGAGCGCAATACCTCGGTGGAGGTGCGCCCGTCGCGGATCTGCACGGTGCGGCGCACGTGATCGGCGACGTCGGGATCGTGGGTGACGATGAGCACCGTCACCCCGCTCTCGACGTTGACCGAACGCATCGCCTCCAGCACCTGCGCGGAGCTGCGCTCATCGAGCTCGCCCGTCGGCTCGTCGGCGAAGAGCACCTCGGGGGCGTTGACCAGCCCCACCGCGATCGCCGCGCGCTGGCGTTCCCCGCCCGTGACCTGCGCGGGATCGCGCTCGGCGATCGCGGTGATGTCGAGCAGCCGCACGACGTCGTGCACCGCCTGAGCGCGGCGCCGTCGCCCCCCGCCGGTGAGGGAGGCCGCCAGCTCGATGTTCTCGAGGATCGACAGGCCCTCGACGAAGTTTCGGGAGGTCTGCTGCCAGATGAAGCCCGCCGCCTCCCGCCGGTATCGCGCACGCTCCCCCGCATTCATCGACATCAGGTCGTGGTCGCCGACCCGCACACGCCCGGCGCTGGCGACGTCGAGGGCCGAGAGGATGCCGAGGAGCGTGGACTTGCCCGATCCCGACGCCCCGACGATGGCGGTCAGCTCCCCGCGGTCGACCCGCAGGTTCAGGCCCTGGAGCGCCTGCACCTCGACGCTCGCGCTGCGATAGATCCTCACGACGTCGGCGCAGTCGATGAGGGGTGGATGCTGGGCGTTCATGATGCTCCGTTTCGAGCGGGGACGCGGCGTGCGCGCCGGAGGCCGGGGAGGGCGGCGACCATACCCGCCGCGATGAGAATGCTCATGCCACCCGTGGTCGCGAGGGCGACGGCGAGAACGGGGAAGGCGGAGCCGGCCGCCGTTGCGGTGACCCCGGCGATGCCGGCGACGTCGGTGGCGGCCGCCACCAGCGAAGAGACCGCGATACCGACGACGGCCCCCACGAGGGAGCCCGCCACCACCACCGGCACGACCTGCCAGAGCACGGGAAGGGCGCCCCCGCGCGGCGGCATCCCCAGGAGGCGCAGCACGGCGCGCAGACGCTCGCGCTCAGGGCCCACGGCCACGACGGCGGCGAACAGGGCGAGCGCGGCGAGACCGAGCGGCACCACCGCGCCCGCCCAGAGCACGCCGGTCAGCACCACGGCCGATGGGCGCGCGGCGGCCTCCGCCCGCACCTCGTCGGCGACCGTCACCGTGGCGTCGTCCCCGGCGATCGCCCGGAGGCCGGCCGGAGTGTCTGCGGGGGCATCCGCCGCGAAGGAGCACAGCACCCAGACGGGGCCCGAGAGCGCCTCACCCGCGAGGGTGCGCTCGTCCACGAGCACCCACCGCCCCTCGTCGGACGCCGGTAGTCGAGCGGACACGACGCGCGCGTCGACCGGGATGTCATCGCCGATCTCCAGCGTTCCGTCCACCCCGCCTGCAAGCTCGGGACCCACCGCGATCTCGCCCGGCTGCAGCACGGGGAGATCGGGCCGGAGCGCGTGCAGCGCTGCGGTGTCGGTCACGAGCACGTCGGCCGATCGTGACCGGCCGTCGTCGGTCAGGCCGACGCCTCTCGCGACCCTCACTTCGACGGCGTCGGCCACCCCCGGCACGGCCCGGACGTCTCCGAGCGCCGCACCTGCGCCCGAGACGGATACGATCCGTGCGTCGGCTCCGACGGCGTCTCGCGCGACCGTCGTGAGGGTGTCGGCGAGGGCCTGCCCCGCGATCAGCGACGACACGCACGCCGACAGCGCGACGACGATCGCGACGAGCGGCGCCACGGCTGCCGGGCGCCGGGTGGCCCACGCCCGCGCGACACCCGCCCCCGCCGACGCGCCGTTGCGGCGCACCCGCTCGATCGCGCGGAGGCCGTACGGCAGGATCCGGCCGGCGAGCACCCCCGCCGCGATCGCGATCCACGCGGGTGCGGAGACGAGGAAAGGGTCTGCCCCCGCATCCGAGGGCGCGAACCCTCGCACCGCGAGCAGCGCGGCCGCACCGGCGCCGAGGGCGAGCACGAGGAGGTCTCCCCCGACGCGCACCGAGCCGCGCCAGGCCGGGGGCAGCGGGGCCGCCCTCACCGCGCCCCACAGGATGGCCGCCAGAGCGACGATCGCCGCACTCCCGATATCGCCGGGACCGACGGGTCCGGGGAGGGCGACGACCGCGACGGCGACCCCGATCGCCGCTCCCGGCACCGCGGCGACCGCCGTCTCCATCGCGGCGTCACGGATGGTGCGACCGACGCTCGCTCCGCGCGCGGACAGCAGCGCACGACCGACCGCTCGACGGTCGGCGAAGCTCCGTAGGGCGTTCCCGACCGCCACGACGACCGCGCCCAGGACGCCCGCGGCCAGCAGCCACGCCAGCGCCGACGTGTTCGCCGATGTCGTGACGACGCGATCGAGGATCGGTGGGAGTCGGGAGTTCACGCTGAGCGGCTGGCCGCTCTGCAGGGCGGCTCCGGAACTCATCGCCGACCGGATCGCCGAGGTGAGCTCGCCGATATCCGATGCCTCGAGACCGGCCGACGACACCGGGTACCAGGCCGAGAACTGCGCACCGAAGACGAATCCGTCGAGCGCATCGAGACTGGCGGGATCGATCAGGGCGCCGATACCCAGCACGGCGGTGCCGCTCTGCAGGCGTTCCTCGGTGATGTCGTCGAACACCTCGCGGTGCCGGAGCGCGACCGCGTCGCCCGGTGCGGGCTCGACGACCTCGGCGACGATCATCTCGAGGCCGGCCGAGCTCAGGCGGTCGCCCACGGCGACACCCATCCGCGACGCGGCCGAGTCGACGAGCGCGATCTCGAGCGGCCCCACCCCCGTCCACGTCGCCGGGGCGGCACCCTCGATCGTGCGCGCGCTCGAGAGGGCCTGCGCGTCGACGCCCAGGCGCACCCGGACGGGATCGTCGCCGTCGGCGCCCGTCTGATCGAGGAGGAGCCCTGCGAGCACGATGTTCGTCGTCGCCTGGCCGGTGGCCCCGGCGAGCGGTTCGCGCAGCCGTGCGGGGAACTCCTCCGCCGCACGGGCGAGAGAGCGCGCGAGAAGACCTCCCCCGTCGGCCTCGGCCCATTCGCCGCTGAGGGTGATCTCCGAGGCGGAGGAGCGGTTCGGGTCGAGCGCAGCCGCGAACTGCTCGTCGTTCGACACCGCCAGAGCACGCGGCAACCCGACCACGCCGACCACGAGCGCGGCGATGAGCACAGCGGTGAGGACGAGCGGCGCGATGTGCGGAGCGATCCGCCGCCGGAAAAGTCGCGCGGAGACGAGCCGGGTCATGAGCGCGACCCCGGCCCCGGTGCGCGCGGCTCACGCCACGCGACGACGGCGACCACCAGGGCGAGGGCCCCGAGGAACGACACCGCAGACCATGCGAGCGCGATGGTGTCCACGACGGGAGCGGCGAGTCCGAGGGCCTCGCTGGGCGCCGCGCCCCGGGCGAGGGACGGCACGAGGAGAGCGACCACGACGGCGCCCGCCATCAGCCCCACGACGACGCCCACCGCGACGACGGCGAAGCGCTCCGCGGCGCGCGCGGCCCTGCGACGGCGCTGGTCGAGCCCGATCCGTCGCAGCGCGTCCGCTTCCGCGGTCTCGGCGGCACGCCCCGCCAGGGAGACCGCGGCCGTTCCGAGCAGCGCCAGGAACGCCGCAGCCCCCGCGCCCCACCACATCGCCACCGGAGCGGCGGCGAGGATGTCGCGAGCCGGGTCTACCGCCGTCCCGTCGATGCGGACGCCCTCCGGCACGACCCTCCGCAGAGCCGCAGCGGTCGACGCCGGCGCTCCGGCCGGCCCGATCCAGGCCGCCGTCGGCGACGGGGCGTCGTCCGACCAGGCGAGAGATCCGACGACCGGCGCCCACGCGTCGATCATCACGGCGACGGCGTTGTCAGCGCCCGGGATCGCGGGCGTCACGGCGGCGATCTCGACGGCGGTCGTATCGAGGCCCCAGAGCGTCAGGGAGAAGCGGTCACCGAGCGTCAGCCCCGTCGCGTCGAGGAACGCCGTGGTGACCACCACGGGCAGCGGGCCGGCGTCGGGGCCCGCCAGGAAGCGCACGGAGGGCGCCCCGTCGAGGATCGCCGCCTCGAGCCGGGCATCGCGCCCCGTGTCGATCGGGTACGGCTCGGAGAACGGACTCGCGACCACCCACCCCGCGGGGTCGAGCCGCTCCCCGTTCGCGCTCACCTCGACCTCGACGGTCGGCGCGCCCCGCTCGTCTCCGGTGGCGGGCGGTGAGATATCAATGGCGAACAGCCGCCACCCCCCAGCATCCGCGGGTGCGATCAACGCCACCGTCGCCTCACTCCCGGCGGAGGTGCCGCCCACCTCCACGACGAGCCCGTCGGCGTTTCCGAGGAAGGCCGACACCGTCGTACCGGGGGTCGCGCCGTCACCCGACAGAGCGACGTCGATCATCGCGCCACCCGCCACGGGCCACCCCGGCGGAGTCCGGGGGGCGATGATGTCGGCCCACCCTCGTCGTAGCTCCGCGGGGGCGTCGGCGAGCTCGGCCACGGCCGGGGCGGTGACCGCCAGCACCGACACCGACTGCGCGGCCAGCGACTGCTCGGTCGTGCGGATCGGCGCGACCCTCGTCACCTCGTCGAGAGCACCCGCCGCCGCGAGGTCGTCTGCGTCGATGCCGCGGCCACCCGCATCCATTCGCACTTCCGTCCCCCAGCGCGCCGACGCCACCGCGTCGTACCGCGCCGTCCACGATCCGCCGTAGCCGGCCACGACGATCAGCTGACCCACGGCCAGGGCGCACAGCAGCAGCGGGGTGACCGACACTGCCCCTCTGCGGAATGCGCCGCGGGTCCACACCGCGGAGAACCAGGAGGCCCGCCGGTCGACGGCGCGGTCGATCGGCGAGCGCAGCAGCGACACCAGCAGCAATGCAACGATCGACAGGGCTGCGAGAGCGGCGGCCGGCGCGAGGAGGATCGCGGGGTTGGTGCGTGCCGCCTCGGCGGACAGCGGCGACGCGCCGAAAAGCAGAAGCTGCCACGACGTGAAGCCGGCGAGTGCCACGAGCAGAGCGACGGCGACGACGCGCACCGCTCGCCGCGCCCGAGGGCTCTCGGCGGTATCGGGTCGCTCGAGCCTGCGCACCCCGGCGAAGGCGTGACCCGCGATGAGTGCCACCGCGATCGGCACGACCGCGATGGCACCGGCGACCGCCGCCCATCCGGCAGCATCCAGCGGCAGGCGGCCGGCGACCGCGGCTCCGGTCAGCGCGCCGACGGCGGCGCCGACGACGACGGCGACCGCGCTCGGCAGCGTGGCGTCGCCGACGAGGCGGGTCACGCGCGCTCCCCGAGACCACAGCAGCGCCGACCGGCGCGCACCGCGGGTCGCCAGCAACCGCGCGATCTCGTTCACGGCGACGAGCGCGATCATCCCCGCGACCGCCAGCGCGATCGGAGCCGCGCCGCGCAGCGCGTCCGACTGCCGCGTCACCGTCAGAGCCGTCGGCACGAGGCTCCCCGAGAAGGCGACCTGCGACACATCGGCGCCGGAGTCGACCAGCGCCGAGCGCATGCGTCGCCAGGCCGCGGGCACCGCCTCGAGGGCCGCGGCGCTGATCTCGTCGGCACGAGGAGCGATCGTCCACCGCAGGAGGCCGTCGTCGGGCCCGGTCCGCGACACGTCGAGGGCGACCCCGACGCCGTCGGCGCCGAGGGTGGAATCGATCGCGCGTCGGACCGCAGCATCCTGTACGTCGACGTCGTCCGCGACCGGCAGCTCGATCGTCAGCGTGACGTCGACACTGCCACCGGCGGCGAGCGTCGCGCGTGCGAGCTCGTCGACCGCGGCACCCACCTGCAGGGGCAGCAGCACGGCGAGGAAGGCAGCGACCGCAATGACCGCTCCCGCCGCCGCCTCCAGCGCACGGCGCGGGAGAAGCGAAGCGAAGTGCACGAATTCTCCGTCGACTCGATGACTCTCCGCACCATAGACCTCGGCGGAGCACGGCGCGACCCGACAGGCCGCGCGCACGAAGTACGGTCGAAGGGATACACCCGAACATCGATCGAACGAGGTACCGGCATGTCCACCCCCGAACGCGCACGCCGCGGCCGCCGCACCCCCGACGACGGCCCCCGCGCAAGCTTTCGTCAGCTGCTGCCGTTCCTCTTCGAGCACAAGAGGGTGCTGGTGATCGTCGCGATCCTGAGCGTCATCGGCGCGGCCACGACACTCGCCCAGCCGTTGCTCGTGGGCCAGGTCATCGAGCTCGTGCAGAACGGCGAGACGCTGGGCGCGCTGGTCTGGGCGATCGTCGCGCTCGTGGTCGTGTCGTCGATCATCTCCGGCTATCAGCACTACCTGCTGCAGCGCACCGGCACCGCCGTGGTCTATTCCAGCCGCCGCAAGCTCATCGCCCGCATCCTCCACCTGCCGATCAGCGAGTTCGACGCCCGCCGCACCGGCGACCTCGTCTCACGGGTGGGAACCGATACGACGCTGCTCTACGCGGTGCTCACGCAGGGTCTCGCCGACAGCGTCGGCAATGCCCTCATCTTCGTCGGAGCGATCGTCGCTATGGCGATCATCGACCCTGTGCTGCTCGTTCTCATCGTGGTCGTGATCGGCGTATCCATCGCCGGTGTCACCGTGCTGTCGGGCCGCATCCGCAAGGCCACGACGACGCAGCAGGAGAAGGTGGGCGAGCTCGCCTCGAGCGTGGAGCGCGCGGTCGGGTCGATCCGCACGGTGCGCGCCTCCGGTGCCACCGAGCGCGAGGAGTCCTCGATCACGGCCACCGCGGGCGAGGCCTACGGGATCGGTGTGCGCATCGCGAAGGTCTCGGCCCTCGTCGTGCCGATCGCGGGTGTCGCGCTGCAGGTCTCGCTCCTCGTCGTGCTCGGTGTCGGCGGATACCGCGTCGCCGACGGGGCCATCACGATCGCCTCGCTCGTGACCTTCGTGATGTTCCTGTTCTTCCTCGTCGGCCCGCTCGGCAGCTTCTTCGGCGCGATCACCTCGGTGAACCAGGCGCTCGGCGCGCTCGGGCGCATCCAGGAGGTCATCGACCTGCCCGTCGAGTCGCAGGACGACGCGGCGACCGCGGCACGCGTGACGGCGGATGCTGCCGCTGCCCCGGCCGACTCCGACGCCGCGATCGAGTTCCGCGACGTGCACTTCGCCTACCCGGAGAACGTGGTCGCCGCTCGCCGCAAGGCCGAGACCGAGGCCCTCGCCGCGCTCGAGACCGCCCATCTCGCCACCGCCGCGATCGACCTGCCCGCCGGCGACCCCGACGCGCCTCACGCACTCGACGGCGAGGTGCTGCGGGGCGTGTCGTTCACCGTGCCGCGCGGTGCCCGCATCGCCCTCGTCGGTCCGTCCGGTGCGGGCAAGAGCACGACCCTCTCCCTCATCGAGCGCTTCTACGACCCGACGGCGGGCGCGATCCTCCTCGACGGCACCGACGTGCGCGCCCTCGACCGCGCCGAGCTGCGGAGCCGTCTCGGCTACGTCGAGCAGGACGCCCCGACCCTGGCCGGCACCATCGCCGAGAACCTGCGGCTGGCCTCCCCCGAAGCATCCGATGCCGACATCGAGCGCGTGCTGCACGCGGTCAACCTCGGCGACGTGCTCGATCGCAATCCGCTCGGGGTCGATGCGCCCGTCGGAGAATCCGGCGTGATGCTGTCGGGCGGCGAGCGCCAACGCCTGGCCATCGCGCGCGCGCTGCTGGCGGCTCCCCCGATCCTGCTGCTCGACGAATCGACGTCGTCGCTCGACGGGCTCAACGAGCAGCGCATGCGCGACGCGATCGACGCGGTGGCCGCCGGGCGCACGCTCATCGTCATCGCCCACCGCCTGTCGACGGTCGTCGACAGCGACCTGATCGTCGTGCTGGAGAACGGGCGTGTCGTCGGTCAGGGCACGCACTCCGAGCTCGTGGAGTCGACGCCGCTCTACCGCGACCTCGCACGGCACCAGCTGCTCGTCTGACGACGCGCACCTGCGCATCCCCTCGCCCCGTCCACGCCGCCTCCTCCGCGCCGCCTCCTCCTCAGCGCCGCTTCCTCAGCGCCGCCTCCTTAGCGCCGACTCCTCCACGCCGCCTCCTCAGCGCCGACTCCTCAGCGCCGCCGGCGTCACGCCGTAACTCAGGATGGATGCGACAGCCCTGCCCGCGGCACCCCGAGAACACGGGCCTGGGCCCTCCGCCAGGAAGAACGAGCCTGAGTTGGTGCGGGAGGCGCCCGCGCCCGCCGCGGCGCGCTGCACCCGACGCCCGCGGATCGGGCACCGCGGCCGGCCACCCGGCACCCGGACCCCCGGCACCCGGGATGCACGCGCGACGGACCTTAACTCAGGATGGATGCGGAAGCCCCACCCGCGGCACCCGTAAATCCGGGGCTCGGCCCCGCCCCGCGGCGAACGAGCCTGAATGAGCGCACCGGGCCGGCGCGCAGGGGGCGGGAGAGCGGGGACCCCGGTACAGAGGACCGGAGTCCCGAGACGACCGGACACCGGGATGCACGCGCGGCAGACGGCAACTCAGGATGGATGCGGAAGCCCCGCCCGCGGCACCCGCGAATCCGGGAGCCGACCCCGCCCCGCGGCGAACGAGCCTGAGTTAGCGCACCGGGCCGGCGTACCGGGTGCCAGGCGCCGGAGAGACGGGCCCACGGTACCCGCCCCCGGTGCGGACTCCGGCCCCCGCGATCGGCTCCCGGGGTACCCGGACGCCGGGATGCGCGCGCGGCAGACCGCAACTCAGGATGGATGCGGAGGCCTGGGCTGCGGCACCCGTAAATCCGGGGGCCGGCCGCGCCCCGCTGCGGACGAGCCTGAGTTAGCGCACCGGGCCGGCGCGCAGGCCCCGCGGCGAACGAGCCTGAATTAGCGCACCGGGCCGGCGCGCCGACCCCGCCCCGCGGCGAACCAGCCTGAGCGGGCGCAGCGCGCGGGGCGGAGGGGTATCCGAGGATGCTGCGAGGGGTTCAGGCCTGCGCGGCGCGGAGGCGGTAGCGCAGCGCCGACAGCTCCGCCGTGAGCGCGGCGGGGATGCGTCCGCCGAACGTGTCGAAGAACTCCTCGGTGAGGTCGGCCTCGTCGAGCCACGACCGAGGGTCGATCTCGAAGAGCTGCTCGAGGTCGGCCTCGGGCACGTCGATGCCGTCGAGGTTGAGGTCGGCGAGCCGCGGGATGCGACCGATGGGAGTGGTCACCGCGGGCACCTTGCCGTCGATCCTGCGGATGATCCAGTCGATGACGCGCGCGTTCTCGCCGAAGCCGGGCCACAGGAAACGGCCGTCCGCACCCTTGCGGAACCAGTTGACCTGGAAGATCCGCGGCGCGTGGTCGAACCGCAGGCTCTGCCCGACCCGCAGCCAGTGGGCGAAGTAGTCGGCCATGTTGTATCCGCAGAACGGGAGCATGGCGAACGGGTCTCGGCGCAGCTCGCCCACGGTGCCCTCGGCGGCGGCGGTCTTCTCGGACGACACCGTCGAGCCGAGGAACACGCCGTGCGCCCAGTCGGTCGCCTCGAGCACGAGCGGCACATTGGTCGCGCGGCGTCCGCCGAAGATGATGGCATCGAGCGGCACGCCTTCGGGGGTCTCCCAATCATCGGCGATCTGCGGGCACTGGGACGCGGGCACGGTGAAGCGCGAGTTCGGATGCGCGGCGGGGCGCCCCGACTCGGGCGTCCACGGCTCGCCGCGCCAGTCGGTGAGGTGCGGCGGTGCCTCATCGGTCAGCCCCTCCCACCAGACGTCGCCGTCCGGGCGCAGCGCGACGTTCGTGAAGATCGTGTTGCCCCAGAGGGTCTCGACGGCCGTGACGTTCGTCGATTCGCCCGTGCCCGGGGCGACCCCGAAGAACCCGGCCTCGGGGTTGATCGCCCACATCCGGCCGTCGGCGCCTCTGCGTATCCACGCGATGTCGTCGCCGAGGGTCTCGACCCGCCAGCCGGGGATCGTCGGGCGGAGCATCGCCAGGTTCGTCTTGCCGCACGCCGACGGGAAGGCCGCGGCGAGGTGGTAGGCCCGCCCTGACGGATCGATCACGCGGATCAGCAGCATGTGCTCGGCGAGCCAGCCCTCGTCGCGCCCGATGACGGAGGCGATGCGCAGCGCGAAGCACTTCTTCGCCAGGATCGCGTTGCCGCCGTAGCCCGAGCCGAACGACCAGACCTCGAGGGTGTCGGGGAAGTGCACGATGTACTTCTCGTCGTTGCACGGCCACGCCGCATCCGCCTGCCCGGGGGCGAGGGGTGCACCGACCGAGTGCACGGTGCGCACCCAGGGCGCGCCGTTCTCGATCTCGCGCAGCACGGGTGCTCCGACGCGGGTCATGATGCCGATCGATGCGACGGCGTAGGCGCTGTCGGTCAGCTGCACGCCGATGTGCGAGAGCGGACCCCCGACGGCACCCATCGAGAACGGTACGACGTAGAGCGTGCGGCCGCGCATCGATCCGGCGAACAGCGACGTGAGCGTGCCGCGGATCTCGTCGGGTGCGACCCAGTTGTTCGTGGGGCCGGCGTCGTCCTCGTTCTCGGAGGCGATGAACGTGCGCGCTTCGACGCGGGCGACGTCGCCGGGGTGGGTGCGGGCGAGGTACGACCCCGGCCGCCATTCCGGGTTGAGTTTGATGAGCTTGCCCTCGGCGACGAGCTCGCGCATGAGGGCATCGTGCTCGGCGGCGCTGCCGTCGACCCAGTGCACGCGATCGGGCTTCGTGAGCGCGACGACCTCGTCGACCCAGAGGCGCAGGGCGATGAGACCCGGCGACGTCGACGGGGGCGGCGACCCGCCGGCGGGCACGGCCGCGGGCGACGTCGACGGGCGGAAGGTGAGAGTGTCGGCGATGGCCATGCGAGCTCCTTCGAAGAGAACGGGGTTCCTCCTTAGATTGACCGTTCCGTCGGCGTCTTTAGGAGAAAAATCTTGATAAGAATCGAGTTTCTTTCGCTAGGATCAAACAATGACGTCTCCCGCCTTCGAGCTGACGACCCTCGGGCACCGCATCCGTCATCACCGCCTCGCGTGCGGGCTCACCCTGGACGAGCTCGGCGCTCAGGTCGGGGTCGCGGGCAGCCAGCTGAGCCTCATCGAGAACGGCAAGCGCGAGCCCAAGCTCTCGCTGCTGCAGGAGATCGCGCGGGCGACCTCGACGCCCATCTCCGAGCTGCTCTCCGCCGAGCCTCCGAACCGGCGGGCGGCGCTGGAGATCGAACTCGACCGCGCGCAGGCCAGTCCGGTGTTCCGGCAGCTCGGCCTGCCCCCGGTCAAGGTCACGAAGAGCATGTCCGACGACACGATCGAGACCGTGCTCGGACTCCACCACGAACTGCAGCGTCGCGAGCGGGAGGCCATCGCCACCCCCGAAGAGGCTCGTCGCGCGAACACCGAGCTGCGCCTGCGCATGCGCGGCGTCGACAACTACCTGCCCGACGTCGAGAAGCTCGCCGAGAAGCAGCTCAAGAGCGCCGGACACGTCTCCGGCGCCCTCACCCACCGCACGGTCAGCATCATGGCCGAGCAACTGGGGTTCGAACTGCTCTACGTCGACGACCTGCCCCACTCGGCGCGCTCGGTCACCGATCTCGAGAACGGCCGCATCTACCTCCCCCCGGCCTCGATCCCCGGCGGGCACGGCCTTCGGTCTATGGCGCTGCAGGCGATGGCGCACCGCCTGCTCGGCCACCGCCCGCCCACCGACTACGCCGACTTCCTGCAGCAGCGGTTGGAGATCAACTACTTCGCGGCGTGCTGCCTCATGCCCGAGGGCAACTCGGTGGCCTTCCTGCATCAGGCGAAGAAGGATCGCGACCTCGCGGTGGAAGACTTCCGCGACGCCTTCGGGGTCACCCACGAAGCCGCCGGCATGCGGATGACGAACCTCCTGACGCAACACCTCGGGATCAAGCTGCACTTCCTGCGGGCCGACGGCTCAGGGGCAATCTCTCGCGTCTACGAGAACGACGGCCTCCCCCTCCCCGCCGACGTCACCGGTGCCGTCGAAGGCCAGCGCGTGTGCCGACGCTGGTCGGCGCGCACGGCGTTCGCCGAGAAGAACCGCACGACCGAGCACTACCAGTACACCGACACCCCCGCCGGCACGTTCTGGTGCTCCACGCAGACGGGCACGACCTCCGACGGCGACTTCTCGATCACGGTGGGGGTGCCCTTCGACGACGCGCGGTGGTTCCGAGGCCGCGAGACGCAGACCCGCGCGGTGTCGCGCTGCCCCGACGAGTCGTGCTGCCGCAGGCCACCGGCGGAGTCGGCGAGCCGATGGACGGGCAAGGCCTGGCCGAGCGCCCGCGTTCACCGCCACATGTTCTCGCCGCTCCCCCGGGGCGACTTCCCCGGCGTCGACGACACCGAGGTCTTCGCCTTCCTCGATCGCCACGCCTGAGCCACCCCGCCGCGGCGCGGCCTAGGGTCGGAGTATGCAAGCCCTCGAGATCGTCGACTGGCGCCGCCGCGTCTTCGCCCTCTACGCCGCGGTGCGCGAGCACCCCGACCTCTCCGCCGCGCACGACCTGTGGCGGCGCGGTCGCGATGAGCTGTTCGCGCAGCATCCGGCTTCGCCCCTCCTCGACGACGACCGCGGCGCTTTCACCGGCCTGCGCGTGCCGCCGTACGACCCCGAGTGGCGGTTCACCTGCCGGATCGAGCCCACCGACCCGCATCGTATGGAGGTCGAGACCGGCACCGACGGCTCCGTGCCGTTCGAGCGCATCGGCCGCGTCGACGTTCCCGGCGTGGGCGGTCTCGACGTGTGGCGGCTCGCCTCGTACGGCGGCGGGGTGTTCGTGCCCGTCAAGGATGCCCTCAGCCGCGTGCCCGGCGGCACCTACGGCGGCGGGCGGTACCTGCTCGACACCATCAAGGGTGCCGACCTCGGGGGTTCGCCCGACTCGCTCGTGCTCGACTTCAACTTCGCCTACAACCCGTCGTGCGCCTACGACCCGATGTGGGCCTGCCCGCTGGCCCAGGTCGGCAATACGGTCGACGTCGAGATCCCCGTCGGCGAGCGCTACGGAAGCGCGCGCTGAACTCGCTCGGACCGCGACGAACGACGCCCCGAGATCTCGGGACGGATGCTGCGACCCGAGCGAGCGCGGGTGTGGCACGCTGTGCGCATGAGACGTGACGTGACCAGCAAGATCGTGCTCGACGTGACCGGACAGGCCGACCTGGTGTTCGCGGTGGCGGTCTCGTCCCACTACGCCCCCACGACCGAGGAGTTCACCGCCTCGATCGACGGACGCCGGATCGACCCGTCGGTCGTCGACGATGCCCACGGAACGCGTCTGCACCGGCTGAGCGCCTCGCCCGGCCGCCTGGAGGTGCGGTATCGCGCGACCGTCGGCGAGGGGGAGGTCGCCACCGCGACCGAGACCGACCTTCTGGTCTACACCCGCCCGAGCCGGTACGCCGAGTCCGACCGGCTGCTGCCGACGGCCGTGGCCGAGTTCGCGGGCATCACCGACCCCGTCGACCTGCTGGCCGCCGTGTCGTCGTGGGTGGGCACCGAGCTCGCGTACGTGCCCGGGTCGAGCCTGCCGACCGACGGGGCGGTGCGCACCCTGCTCGACCGCCGCGGCGTCTGCCGCGACTACGCCCACCTGTGCGTCGCGCTGCTGCGCGCGCTGAACGTGCCCGCCCGCCTGGCGGCCGTGTACGCCCCCGGGCTGCACCCTATGGACTTCCACGCGGTGGCCGAGGCGTGGGTCGACGGCGCGTGGCGGATCGTCGACGCGACCACCCTCGCGCCGCGTCAGACGCTCGTGCGCATCGCGACGGGGCGAGACGCCGCCGACACCGCGTTCCTCACCATCATGTCGGGCTTCGCGAACCTCGTCGAGATGGAGGTCACCGCGACGGCGGAGTCGCTCCCCCTCGACGACATCACCCGGCTGGTGCAGCTCGCCTGACCGCGATTCGCGAGGCCGGGGCCGGAGAACCGCACCTGCGTCGGAGGATCCCGCGCGCATCGTCCGACGCTGCGACGACCCTCCGACGCGCGGAAACGCCGGGTCAGGCCGTGGCGCGCTCCGCCGCCTCGACGACGTTGGTCATGAGCAGCGCCACCGTCATGGGGCCGACCCCGCCGGGGTTGGGCGAGAGGTACCCGGCCACGTCGGCCACACCGGGGTGCACGTCGCCGTATACGCGGTTCTTGCCCGTCTCGGGGTCGGTCTCGCGCGTGACGCCGACGTCGAGCACGGCTGCGCCGGGCTTGACGTGCTCGGGGAGCACGATGTGCTTGACCCCGGCGGCGGCGACGATTACGTCGGCCTGACGCAGGTGGTGACCGAGGTCGGTCGTGCCCGTGTGGGTGAGGGTGACGGTCGCGTTGTATTCGCGGCGTGTCAGCAACAGCCCGATCGAGCGGCCGATCGTGACACCGCGGCCCACGACGACGACCTCCTTGCCCGTGAGGTCGTAGCCGTTGCGCACCAGCAGCTCGATGACGCCGCGAGGCGTGCAGGGCAGCGGCGTGGTGATCGGCGCGTTGACGTTGAGCACGAGGCGTCCGAGGTTGGTCGGGTGCAGGCCGTCGGCGTCTTTCGCGGGGTCTATCCGCTCGAGGATCGCGTCGGTGTCGATGTGCTTCGGAAGCGGCAGCTGCACGATGTAGCCGTGGCACGTCGGGTCGGCGTTGAGCTCGTCGATGGTCGCCTCGACCTCGGCCTGGGTCGCCTCGGCGGGCAGCTCGACCTGGATCGAGTTCATGCCGATGGCCTCGGACTCGCGGTGCTTCATGCCGACGTACAGCTGCGAGGCCGGATCGGCACCGACCAGCACCGTCGCGATGCCCGGCGTGACGCCCTTCGCACGGAGGGCGTCTACGCGCTCGCGCAGCTCCGCCTTGATCTCGGCTGCCGCCGCCTTGCCATCGAGCTTCTGCGCGGTCATGTGTTCTCCTCGTGTCGTCGTCGACGGTCGAGAGCCCGGCTCCCGCAGATCACTATGCCCGTAGGTATAGGTCCACGGCAACCGGGCTTCCGAACCTCTCGGTCTTTACTGAGTCAGACCCGGGTACAGCGGGAAGGCTGCGGCGAGCGCGGCGACGCGGGTGCGCAGGGCCTCGACATCGGCGTTCGGCAGGAGCGCCAGGGCGATGATGTCGGCGACCTCGGTGAACTCCTCGTCGCCGAAGCCGCGCGTCGCGAGCGCCGGGGTTCCGATGCGCAGACCGGAGGTCACCATCGGCGGGCGCGGGTCGTTCGGCACCGCGTTGCGGTTGACCGTGATGTGGATCTCGTGCAGCAGGTCTTCGGCCTGCTTGCCGTCGATGGCGGCCTCGCGCAGGTCGACCAGCACCAGGTGCACGTCGGTGCCGCCCGACCGCACGGCGATGCCGGCGGCGGAGACGTCGTCGCGGGTGAGGCGCTCGGCGACGATCGCCGCGCCGCGCACCGTGCGCTCCTGACGCTCGCGGAACACCGGCGAGGCGGCGAGCTTGAACGCCGTGGCCTTGGCGGCGATCACGTGCATGAGCGGGCCACCTTGCTGGCCGGGGAACACCGCGGTGTCGATCTTCTTCGCCAGCGCGGCGTCGTTCGTGAGGATGAAGCCCGAACGCGGGCCACCGATCGTCTTGTGCACGGTCGACGACACGACGTGGGCGTGCGGCACGGGGCTGGGGTGCAGGCCCGCCGCGACGAGGCCGGCGAAGTGCGCCATGTCGACCCACAGGAGGGCACCGACCTCGTCGGCGATCTCACGGAACCGGGCGAAGTCCAGCTGACGGGGGTAGGCCGACCAGCCGGCGATGATGACCTTGGGCTGGTGCTCGATCGCCAGTCGGCGCACCTCGTCCATGTCGATGAGCGAGGTCTCGGGGTCGACGCCGTAGGCGACGATGTTGTAGAGACGACCCGAGAAGTTGATCTTCATGCCGTGCGTCAGGTGGCCGCCCTGGTCGAGCGAGAGACCGAGCAGCGTGTCGCCGGGGCGGGCGATCGCGTGCAGCACGGCGGCGTTGGCGGTCGCACCCGAGTGCGGCTGCACGTTGGCGAACTCCGCGCCGAACAGGCTCTTCGCCCGCTCGATCGCGAGCTCCTCGGCGACGTCGACCTCCTCGCAGCCGCCGTAGTAACGGCGACCGGGGTAGCCCTCGGCGTACTTGTTGGTGAGTACCGATCCCTGCGACTGCAGCACCGAGACGGGCACGAAGTTCTCGGACGCGATCATCTCGAGGTAGCCGCGCTGACGCTCGAGCTCGCGCTCGAGCACCTCGGCGATCTCGGGATCGACCTCGGAGAGGGGGGCGTTGAATGACGGGTCGGACACGGGCGGACTCCTCGATCGTCGGGTGGTTACTGCGGTTGCAGTCGGCCCGCGGAGCGCGCCGACGAACATCCACATCGGCCCAGGCGAGCGGTCGAATGCCATCGTGCAGAAGGCGAAAACAGTGTCGCTCCCCGGTGGTCCTCCACCTTGAACGCCAGTCGCGACAGGTCAGATCATACCGGATGCTGCTGTCCGGCGACCCGCGCCGACGAGCCCCCTCGGCGTGCCGGTCGTGCCCGTTTCCCGATCCGTCCCCGACCGCGGCCTCCGCCTCGCGGCGAGACGGATCGTAGACTGGTGGCATGCCCGAAACCCCGAATGTCCGCGCCGAAGCGCCCCTCCAGCCGGGGATGCGACCGCGGCCCTCGGCCGCCGAGATCGGCGCCTTCCTCTGCGGCCTGTTCGCCTTCGCGACCCTCGCCCTGTGGGGCTTCCTGGCATGGCCGCTCCCTTGGAACATCGTGTTCGGCATCGCCGCTCCCGTCGCGGCGATCCTCGTGTGGGCGCTGTTCGTCTCGCCGCGCGCGGTGTTGGCCGTGCACCCGTTCGTGCGGGCGATCGTCGAGCTGCTCGTGTACGCGGCGGCGACCGTGGCCTGGTGGAACATGGGCCAGGTGTGGGTCGGCATCGCCTTCGCGATCGTCGCCATCACGTGCGGCCTGTTCGCCGGCCGGCGACGACTCGCATGAGCGTCGACGTCGTCGGGCTGCTCCGAGACGCCCTCGGCGACCTCGTCGACACCTCCGCCGATGCGCTCGACGCCGCCCGCGCCGACAAGTCGGGCCACGCGGCCCCCGACCGGCCGCTCGCTGTCGTGCACGCCGAGTCGGTGGCCGACGTGCAGCGCGTGCTGCGGATCGCCTCGGAGACCTCGACCCCCGTCGTCACCCGCGGCGCGGGCACGGGGCTCGCCGGCGGCGCCAACGCCGGGGGCGGCGAGATCGCCCTCTCGGTGCGCCGCATGAACCGCATCCTCGAGGTGCGCCCCGATGACCTCCTCGCGGTGGTCGAGCCCGGCATCCTCAACGCCGAACTGAACGACGCCCTCGGTCTCCAGGGCCTGTGGTGGGCCCCGGATCCGGCCAGCCGGGCCATCTCCACCGTCGGCGGCAACATCGCCACGGGCGCCGGCGGACTCCTGTGCGCCAAGTACGGCGTGGTCCGCGATGCCGTGCTCGGGGTCGACATCGTGCTCGCCGACGGGCGGCTCATGAAACTCGGACACCGCAGCGTCAAGGGCGTGACGGGCCTCGACCTCACGTCGCTCGTGATCGGCTCCGAGGGCATCCTCGGGGTCGTCGTCGCCGCCACCCTGAAGCTGCGTCGTCTCGTGGAGGGCGAGATCGTCACGATCGCGGCCACCTTCCCCGACGTCCGCACCGCGGCCGCGGCATCCGCCGCCGTCACCGCCTCGGGCGCGCAGCCCGCGATCATGGAGCTCATGGATGCGGCGTGCCTGGCCGCCGTGCACGCGCTCCTCGGTCTCGACGCGCCCGCCCCCGGCGTGGCGCAGCTCACCCTCCAGACCGACGGCCCCGCCGCCGCCGCGGAGGCTTCGAGGATCAACGAGGTGCTCTCGGCCGCCGGGGGCACCGTGCGCGTCGCCGCCGACCGCGAGGAGGGCGAACGGCTGCTGATGATCCGTCGTTCGATGCATCCCGCGATGGAGACCCTGGGGACCGCCCTGATCGAAGACGTCTCGGTGCCGCGCAGCGCGCTCCCGGCGATGTTCGACGAGATCGCCCGCATCGAGCGGGAGTTCGGCATCGTCATCCCCACCGTCGCCCACGCCGGCGACGGCAACCTGCACCCGAACTTCGTCTTCGACGGTCCGGAGGTGCCCGAGCACATCTGGGCCGCGGCCGACGCCCTGTTCCACGCCGCCCTCGACCTCGGCGGCACGCTCACCGGCGAGCACGGCATCGGCGTGCTCAAGCGACGCTGGCTCGCCGACGAGCTGGGCGCCGATCAGTGGGAGCTGCAGCGGCAGGTGGCTCGCGTGTTCGATCCCGCCGGGATCCTGAACCCGGGCAAGGTCTTCGAGACGGCCTCCCGGTGACCGCGGAGGTGCACGTGAGCGCCGCCGTCGTGCTCGACCACGAACGGCGCGCGCTGCTCGTGCGCAAGCGCGGCACGCACACCTTCATGCAGCCCGGCGGCAAGCCGGAGCCCGATGAGACCCCGGCCGAGACGCTCGCGCGCGAGCTCCTCGAGGAGGTCGGGCTGAGCGTCGATGCGGCTGCGCTCGAGCCGCTCGGGCAGTTCCGGGCGGATGCGGCGAACGAGCCCGGATTCACCGTCGTGGCGCACGCGTTCCGTGTGCGAGAAGCGGTCTCGGCGTCGGAGGTCACCATCGGCGCAGAGATCGAGGAGATGCGCTGGTTCGGTGAGGCCGAAGCATCCGTTCTGCCTCTCGCTCCGCTGAGCCACGTGCTGCTCCCCCTGGTCTGGGGCGCGTCCCGCGAGTGAGCCCGGCGCACTTCGTTGTGCCACCGTGATACGGATCGCCCCCGCAGGCCCACCCCTGCGGACTACCATGGAGTCATCAAACGGGGGGTGACCGACATGACCGATCTCGTCACGAGACCGGATGCCGACGCAGACGACCGCGATAGAACGACCGTCGACGGCGGCACCGACGGTTCCGCCCCCACGGTGGCGTGGGCCCCCGTCGAACCCGGCCGTCCCAAGAAGAAGCGCACCGCGCTGTGGATCGGCCTGCCGGTGGGCGCGACGCTCACCGCACTGATCGCCGCCTCCCTGGTTCTCATCGCCCCCGGCGCCTCCGTCGCGGGCGTGCCGGTCGGCGGACTCACCGCCGGCGGCGCCGCCGACGCGATCTCCGCCCGCCTGGCCGAGACCACCGTGGTGCTCGACAGCCCCGACGGCACCTTCGAGGTCACGGGTGCCGACCTCGGTGCGAGCGTCGACGCGAGGGCCCTCGCCGACGCCGCGTTCGCCGAGAACCCGATGTGGAACCCGTCGACCTGGTACCCGGGCAGCAGCGACGCCGCGGTCACCATCGACCAGGCGACCGCCACGGCCGCCCTCCAGAGCACCGCCCCCGACCTCTACGTCGCCCCCGTCGACGCAGCCGTGACGTTCGACGCCGCATCGGCGAGCTACGTCACGACCCCCGCGGTGCCGGGCGAGGGCGTCGACCTCGCGACCGTGCAGGCCGCCCTGCAGACGGCCTTCGACAGCGGGCAGACCACCACCACGATCGACGCCGCGCCCGTCGCCGTCGACGCCCTCGCGACGACCGACGAGGCCGACGCCGCCGTGGCTGCGCTCAACAGCGTGCTCGAGACGGTCGGCTTCTACGTCGGCCAGGAGCGCACCGTGCCCGTCGACCGCACCGTGGCCGCGTCGTGGCTCACCGTGTCGTCCGAGGGCGGCCAGTTCTCGTACACGGCCGACCCCGCGCTGATCCAGGCGAGCGTCGACACGCTCCCCGCAGCCGTGAACCGCGACGCCGTCAACGCGAACGTCATCACCGACTCCTCCGGCGGCGTCCTGCTCGAGCAGGTCGCCGGCGTCACCGGTCGTGCCCTCGAGTCGACCGACGGCATCGCCTCCGCTTTCGCGAGCCAGCTCGCCGAGGGCAACGGCGTGTTCCCGCTGACCGTGGCCGAGACGCCGTTCGCGACGACCGCCACCGAGCGCCGCCTCGAGGTCAACCTGAGCACACAGATGACCTACCTCTACGAGAACGACCAGGTGCTGTACGCCTGGGCATCGTCGACCGGACTCCCGAGCAGCCCGACGACACCGGGCTCGTTCCGCATCGGGTGGAAGACTCCCCTGCAAGACATGGGGTGCTTCCCCGGCGCGACGTACTGCACCGAGAACGTGCCGTGGGTGGCCTACTTCAATGGCGACGAGGCCTTCCACGGCGCCTACTGGCACAACAATTTCGGCAACGTCATGAGCCACGGCTGCGTGAACCTGCCGGTCGCCTCGGCCAAGTTCCTCTACGACTGGGCGCCCAAGGGCACCGAGGTCTGGGTGCACTACTGAGTTCGGCCGAAGGGGCGGATGCTGCGAAGCATCCGCCCCTTCTTCGTACCCGGGTGCGCTCGGCCGGCGTCCGACTCGTGCGCCCCTCGAAGCCGCGCTCCCCCGTCTCGCATCGCGTCCGCTACCGCGACCGGTGCAGGCCGCGTGAAACGACGAGGAGCGGATGCCTCGCAGCATCCGCTCCTCGTCGTTCGGGGCGTCAGACGGCGTCGATGATGCCGTTCAGCGTCGTCGAGGGACGCATGACGGCCTCGACCAGCGCGGGGTCGGGCCGGTAGTAGCCGCCGATCTCGGCCGGCGTTCCCTGCGCCGCGGCGAGCTCGTCGACGATCGTCTTCTCGTTCGCCGCGAGCGCCTCGGCGACCGGGGCGAAGACCGCCGCCAGCTCCGCGTCGGTGGTCTGCGCTGCGAGCTCCTGCGCCCAGTAGAGCGCGAGGTAGAAGTGGCTGCCGCGGTTGTCGATCGCGCCGATGCTGCGTCCGGGCGACCTGTCGTTCTCGAGGAACGTGCCGGTGGCCGCGTCGAGCGTGTCGGCGAGGATCTTCGCACGAGCGTTGCCGGCGCGGTCGGCGAGGTGCTCGAGCGACGCCGCGAGGGCGAAGAACTCACCCAGCGAGTCCCACCGCAGGAACCCCTCCGCGACGAGCTGCTGCACGTGCTTGGGGGCCGAGCCTCCGGCGCCGGTCTCGAAAAGTCCGCCGCCCGCGAGCAGGGGCACGATCGAGAGCATCTTGGCGCTCGTACCGACCTCGAGGATCGGGAAGAGGTCGGTGAGGTAATCGCGCAGCACGTTGCCGGTGACCGAGATGGTGTCCTCGCCGCGACGGATGCGCTCCAGCGAATAGGCGGTCGCCGCCTCGGGCGCGAGGATCTCGATCGTGAGGCCCTCGGTGTCGTGGTCGGCCAGGTAGGTGCGCACCTTCTCGATGAGCCGCGCGTCGTGCGCGCGGGTCTCGTCGAGCCAGAACACCGCGGGAGTGTCGCTGGCACGGGCACGGCTCACCGCGAGCTTCACCCAGTCGCGGATCGGGATGTCTTTCGTCTGCGTCGCGCGCCAGATGTCGCCCTGCGCGACCTCGTGCTCGATGAGCACGTCGCCGGCCGAGTTCGTGATCTGCACGACACCGGGAGCGGCGATCTCGAAGGTCTTGTCGTGGCTGCCGTACTCCTCGGCCGCCTGAGCCATGAGGCCGACGTTGGGCACGGTGCCGATCGTCGCGGGGTCGAGCGGGCCGTTCGCGATCACGTCGTCGATGGTCGCCTGGTAGACGCCCGCGTACGACGAGTCGGGGATCACGGCGAGCGTGTCGTCCTCGCCCCCGTCGACACCCCAGAGCTTGCCGCCGTTGCGCACGAGCGCCGGCATCGACGCATCGACGATGACGTCGGAGGGCACGTGGAGGTTCGTGATGCCCTTGTCGGAGTTCACGTACGACAGGCTGGGTCCCGATGCGAGGTCGGCGGTGATCGCCGCGGCGATCTCGTCGCCCCCCTCGATCGACGACAGGCCGGAGAGGATCGCGCCGAGTCCGTCGTTCGCGGTGAGTCCGGCGGCGGCGATGGCGTCGCCGTAGCGGTCGAAGACGTCGGCGAAGTAGGCCTTCACGACGTGGCCGAAGATGATGGGGTCGCTGACCTTCATCATCGTGGCCTTGAGGTGCACCGAGTAGAGCACGTCGTCGGCCTTGGCCGTCGCGAGCGTCTCGGCGAGGAACGCGTCGAGGGCCGTCGCCGAGAGGAACGTGGCGTCGACGATCTCGCCGGGCAGCACCTTCAGGCCGTCGCGCAGCGTGGTCACGGTGCCGTCGGCGGCGACGTGGCGGATGTCGAGCACGTCGTCGCCGGGGATGACGACCGACTTCTCGTTCGAGCGGAAGTCGTCGTGCCCGAGCGTCGCGACGCGCGTCTTCGAGCCCTGCGCGAACGGCTTGTTGCGGTGCGGGTGCTTGCGGGCGTAGTTCTTCACCGACAGCGGCGCACGGCGGTCGCTGTTGCCCTCGCGGAGCACCGGGTTCACCGCGGAGCCCTTGATGCGGTCGTAGCGGGCGCGGGCGTCCTTCTGCTCCGTCGTCGTGGGCTCGTCGGGGTAGTCGGGCACGTCGAAGCCCTGCGACTGCAGCTCGGCGATCGTGGCCTTCAGCTGCGGGATTGAGGCGGAGATGTTCGGGAGCTTGATGATGTTCGCTTCGGGCAGCGTCGCGAGACCGCCGAGCTCTGCCAGGGCGTCGCCGACCTGCTGCTCGGGGCTCAACCGCTCGGGGAACGCGGCGAGCACGCGCCCGGAGAGCGAGATGTCGCGGGTCTCGACGTCGACGTCGGCGTGCCGCGCGATCGCCTGCACGATCGGCAGGAACGATGCGGTCGCGAGCGCCGGGGCCTCGTCGGTGTGGGTGTAGATGATGGTGGAGTCAGGCACGTGTCGTCTCTCCGTCAGGCGTCGTTGTCACCCGTCGATATCGAGCGTCGGGGTCGAGAATCAGCCTAACGCAACCGGGAAAATATCTTGATGTCGAGATAGTTGACACGGGCCGTCAACTCGTTTCCCGCGGCACGCTCTTCCCGGCTAGCCTGTCGTCATGGCAGACCTGCGACTCGTCGAACTGTCGGCCGCCACGATCGTGGCCGTCAACACGCTGTCTCTCAAGCCCGGGCAGGAGCAGTTCCTTGCTCCGCTGAGCTACGGGATCGCCGCCACCGTGGTGAATCCGCAGACCTCGTGGCAGCGCGTCGTGCTCGACGGTGACGAGGTCGTGGGTTTCGTCAGCGCGAACTTCGACCCCGAAGCATCCGTGGAGCACTTCCGTTCCGTGCTCTGGCGCATCAACGTCGACGCCGACGACCAGGGCCGCGGCATCGGGCGTTTCGCCGTAGAACGCCTGCTCGACGAGGCCCGATCGCGCGGGCTCGAGCACGTCGACGTGATCTACGAGTCGGGCGAAGAGGGCCCGGAGGCGTTCTTCCAGCGCGTCGGCTTCACCCCCGTCGGCGAGACCGAGTACGGCGAGATCATCGCCCAGGCCCACCTCTGACCGACGCCGACGCTTCACCGGCGTCGGAGAACCGCACCTTCGTCGGAGCATTCGGGCCGCAGCCTCCGACCCGGGTGCTCTTCTCCGACGCCGATGCGAGGTGGATGCTGCGTCTCAGCCGGCGTCGAGCGCGTAGCGGTTGGCGACCGCGGCCACGTCGTCGACGTAGACATCGAGGTGGTTGTAGCTGAACACCGCCGCCCGCCAGCCCTCGGTGCTCGTCATCGAGCCGGAGTGGCAGAGGTAGCGCGCCGCCGCCAGCGCCGCGTCGTCGATCTGGTTCGGGTCGGCCGCGCCGTCGCCGTTCGCGTCGGCACCCCAGCGCGCCCAGGTGTCGGGGATGAACTGCATCGGGCCCACGGCGCGGTCCCACACGATGTCGCCGTCCCATGCTCCGCCGTCTGTGTCGCGCAGGGCGGCGTTGCCGTCGCCGTCGAGCTGCGGGCCGCGGATGGCGGGCGACGGGTAGCCGTCGTCGCCCAGTGCGGCTCCCCCGTGACGGCCGTGGTCGGTCTCGACCGAACCGATGCCCGCGAGCGTGTTCCACCCGATGCCGCATCCCGGCTGCTCGGCGTCGACGACGAGATCGGCCAGGGCGTAGGCCTCCAGCGCCCGCCGCGGGATGCCGATGGCGGCCGCGACGCGTGCGCTCCACGCCGCATCCACCGTGACCGCGGGGGCACTCGCCGGCGACGGGCCGGCGACCGACGTCTGACCGCCGACCTGGCCCGACACCTCGGTCGCGGCGGCCGGCGAATCGACGCGCGGGGCGTCGGCCCGCGTCGACGCGGTGTTCACGGTGGCGAGCCACGCCCCCGCGACGACCAGGAGCACGACCCCGGCGATCAGGCCGAACCACGTGAGGCTCGAACCGCGCGTCGGGATCTCGTCGTTCGATGTCACGGGGGTTCTTCGCGGGTCGGGAACGGGAAGAGGATGCTGCGCACCATAGCAGGGCGCAATGACCCGCGCCCGAACGCTCTCCCGCTATCGTGTGCACATGACCTCGCGGGTGGCGTCGATCGTGTTCAGGCTGTTCTTCGCCGTGCTCTCGCTGTCGGCGGTGGCGTGGCAGTTCTTCGCCGGCACCGTGGCGAGCGGCTTCAGCATCCTGAACTTCTTCTGCTACTTCACCAACCTCTCGAACATCCTCATCTCGATCGTGTTCATCGTGAGCGCGGTGCGGGTGATCCGACGACGCGCCGATCCCTCCGAGACGCTCGTGTCGATCCGCGGGGGCGCCGTCGTGTACATCGTGTTCGTCGGCATCGTCTTCAACACAATCCTGGCCGCCGGTGACATCGGCGCGATCTTCCCCTGGGTGAACGTGGTCGTCCACATGATCGTGCCGGTCGCGGGCCTCGTCGACTGGATCATCTGGGCGCCGCGGCGCAGGCTGCCCTTCCGGGTGACCCTGTGGTGGATGATCTGGCCGGTCGTGTACTCGGTCTTCTCGCTGGTGCGCGGCGCGGTCTCGGGCTTCTACCCCTACCCCTTCTACAACCCGGCCGTCTCGGGCGGGTACGGCGGGGTGGCCCTGTGGTGCATCGGACTCGTCGCCGGCTTCTTCGTGCTGGCCGTGGCCGTCTGGGCGATCGGCAACGCCCGGCACGCGCGCGCCGCGCGGGTGCGCACGTAGCCGGACGTCAGACGAGCGACTCGCGCCACGACGCGTGCAGCTGGGCGAACTTGCCCGTCCCGGCGATCAGCGCCTCCGGGGTGTCGTCCTCGATGATGCGGCCGTACTCCATCACGAGCACCCGGTCGGCGATCGCGACCGTCGACAGACGGTGGGCGATGATGATGGCGGTGCGGTCGGCGAGCAGCGTCTGCAGGGCCTCCTGGATGAGGCGCTCGCTCGGCATGTCGAGCGATGCCGTCGCCTCGTCGAGGATCAGCACCGCCGGATCGGCGAGAAACGCCCGCGCGAACGAGATCAGCTGACGCTGACCGGCCGATACGCGCCCGCCGCGCTTGTTCACGTCGGTGTCGTAGCCGTCGGGAAGAGCGCGGATGAACTCGTCCGCTCCGACCGCTCGCGCGGCCGACCGGATCTCGTCGAGCGTCGCGTCGGGCTTGCCGAGAGCGATGTTGTCGGCGACGGTGCCACTGAACAGGTAGGCCTCCTGCGTGACCATCACGATCGCGCGACGGAGGTCTTTCGGGTGCAGCTGCCGGAGGTCGACGCCGTCGAGGGTGATCGCGCCCGACGTCGGGTCGTAGAACCGCGATACCAGCTTCGCGAGCGTCGACTTTCCGGCGCCCGTCGTTCCGACGAGGGCGATCGTCTGACCGGCGGGCAGATCGAGTGTGAAGTCGGGCAGGATGACGCGGTCGTCGGAGTACCCGAACTCGACGTCGTCGAAACGGATGTGCCCGCGGGCCTGCCGCAGGTCGACGGGGTCGCTGGGGTCGGGGACGGTGAGTTCCTCCTCGAGGACTCCCGACACCTTCTCGAGCGCGGCCGTCGCCGACTGATAGGAATTGACGAAGAACGCCACCTCGCTCAGCGGCGAGAAGAAGTTGCGCACGTACAGCACCGCACCCAGCAGCGTTCCGACCGCGAACGTGCCGTCGACGACGCGCAGCCCACCCCACAGCAGCACCAGGGCGACGGAGACGGCGGCCACGGCCATCAGGCCGGGCTCCAGGATGCCGAACAGCCGGATCGAGCGCATGTTGACGTTGCGGTACTGGTCGGACAGGTCGCCGAAGCCCTCGTCGTTGCGGGGCTCTTTGCGGAACGCCTTCACCGCGCGGATGCCGGTCATCGTCTCGACGAACTTCACGATCACCTGGGCGCTGATCACGCGCGACTCGCGGTACACGCCCTGTGAGCGGAGGTAGAACCAGCGCATCAGGAAGTACAGCGGCACACCCATGACCACCACGACCATGCCCGACTGCCAGTCGAGCAGCAGCAGCGCGATGAGCGTGAACCCGCCGTACAGCACACCGGAGACGAGCTCGTTCAGGCCGCCGTCGAGCAGTTCGCGGATCGTGTCGAGGTCGCTCGTCTGCCGCGAGATGATGCGGCCGGAGGTGTACGACTCGTGGAACTCGAGACTCAGCCGCTGCGTGTGCAGGAAGATGCGCTTGCGCAGATCGAGCATGACGGCCTGCGTCAGCCGCGCGGCGACGATCGAGTACCAGCCGATGAGCGCGGCGCCGCCGAAGCCCGCGACGAGGTACACCGAGACGACGCCGATCGTCGGCATCCAGTCGGCCTGCTCGAGGGCGGCGGGCAGGGCGTTGTCGATCCCCCACGCGATGAGCGCGGGGCCGGCGACGCGCAGGGCCGTCGAGATCACGAGCACGACGGCTGCCAGCAGCACCTGCCAGCGCACCGGGCGCACGAGCGAGCCCAGAAGCCGCAGGGAACGACGGCGGATGCTGCGGCTCTCGGCCTTGGTGTAATCGGAGCGGTCTTCGCCGGCCGTTCCGGAGACGGTCGTGGCGCTCATCGGATCACCTCGATCTCCCGGGTGTTCGTATCGCGCACGGCCGCCTCGACCTCCAGGCTCGAGATCACGTGGCGGTAGTGCTCGTTGCCCCGCAGCAGCTCGGTGTGCGTGCCGATGGCGGTCACGCGGCCCTGCTCGAGCAGGGCGACACGATCGGCCAGCAGCACGGTCGACGGGCGGTGGGCGACCACGAGCGCGGTGGTGTCGGCGAGGACCGCGCGCAGCGCCTCCTCGACCAGCGCCTCGGTGTCGACATCGAGGGCGGACAGGGGGTCGTCGAGCACGAGGACGGCGGGCTTGGCGGCCACGGCGCGAGCCAGGGCGAGGCGCTGACGCTGGCCGCCCGACAGGCTGAGCCCCTCCTCGCCGATGACGGTGTCGAGCCCGTCGGGCAGCTCGTGCACGAACCCGGCCTGAGCGACGGCGAGCGCCTCGGTGATCGCGGCCTCCGCCTCCGGCGAACCGGGCTCGAGGTCTTCCCGACCGAGCAGGACGTTCTCGCGCACGGTGGCCGAGAAGAGCGTGGCGTCTTCGAACGCCATGCCGATGTGGCGCCGCAGATCGCTGAGGGTGAGGTCGCGCACGTCGACGCCGTCGAGCGTCACCCGGCCTCCGGTCACGTCGTAGAGGCGGGCCGGGAGAGTGGTGAGCGTCGTCTTGCCCGACCCGGTGAGCCCGACCAGCGCCATGGTCTCTCCGGGGCGGAGGGCCAGGTCGATGCCGTCGAGCAGGTCGCGCTCGCCCTCCCCGGCATCCTGGTACCGGAACCGGGCGCCTTCGAAGACGAGCGCTCCGCGCACCTCGTCGAGCGCGACCGGGTGCTGAGGGTCGACGATCGTGTTCTCCTCGTCGAAGACCTCGAAGATGCGGTCGGTCGCCGTGCGCGCGTCGAGGAGGAACGAGAAGAGGAAGCCGATCGACTCGGTGGGCCAGCGCAGGATCGCCGCCATCGCGAAGAACGCGAAGAGCTGCGCCACGTCGAGTTGACCGATCGAGGTGAGCACGATGCCCGCGCCGAGGCAGAGCGCCAGCGCGATGTCGGGCAGCAGCACGAGCCAGAACATGATGAGCCCGACCGACTTCGCCTTGCGCAGCTCGGTGACGCGCAGACTCTCGGCCTGGCGGGTGAACTTGCCCAGCAGGTGCCCGCCGCGACCGAACGCCTTGAGCACGCGGATGCCGTGGACGCTCTCCTCGACCGCGGTCGCGAGGTCGCCGGCCTGGTCCTGGCTCTGGCGGGTCAGCATGCCGTACTTCTTCTCGAAGAGGTAGCCCGCGATCCACAGCGGTGCCGAGCACACGACGTAGACGGTGCCGAGCACCCAGTGCCAGCTGAACAGCAGCACCGACCCCGCGAGGATGGTGAGCATGTTCACCACCAGCAGCACGAGGCCGAAGGCGAACCAGCGGCGCACGAGGCTGATGTCCTGCATCATGCGGCTCAGCAGCTGCCCCGACTGCCAGCGGTCGTGGAACGCGACCGGCAGACGCTGCAGACGCTTGTAGAACTCGGTGCGGATCACGTACTCGACCTGGGTCGAGGGCGCCAGTACGAACCACCGGCGAGCCCACGTCATGAGGGCTTCGAGCAGACCGAGCGCGAGCACCGCGGCGGCTCCCCAGGCGATGAGGCCGGGGTCGCCGGAGGCGATCGGACCGCCCACGACGGCCTCGAGCACGAGCGGGATACCGAGCGCGAGCAGGCTCGCGACGAGGGCGCTGACACCGCCGAGGATGAGGCGTCCCTTGACGGGACGCACGAACGGCAGCAGCCGCGCGAGCGATCGCGCGGTGGACAGTTCGGAGGCAGGTGTAACGGGGGTCATGATCCTCGGTGGAGCGGCACCGTCCACGGACGGCAGAATTTCAGGGGACTCACAGCCGCAACGCTCGGGCGGGAGGAGTTATGCCCGACTCGCGGGCAGCCCTCCAGGATACAGACGTTCGCGCTGCAGCCTCAACCCCGGGCGCGCAGCGCCGTCTCCCGGTCGAGGAGGCGCCTCTTGACCTCGAGGCCCCAGGCGAACCCGCCGAGCGAACCGTCGGTGCGCAGCACCCGGTGGCAGGGCACGAACAGCGCGGGGGCGTTGCGGGCGCAGATGGAGGCTGCGGCCCGCACCGCACGAGGCTGTCCGAGCGTCGCGGCGAATCCGGTGTAGGTGAGCGGCGCCCCCGGGGCGATCCCCCGCAGCGCCGACCAGCCGGCGAGCTGCAGGGCGGTGCCCGTCTGGGCGACGGCGACACCGTCGATGGCGGCGACGTCGCCCTCGTAGTACGCCCGCGCGGCATCCGCAGCATCCGTCCGGCCCTCGGCGACGGCCGACGGGCGCGCCGCCGGGGCCAGGCGGCCGACGACTAGCTCGGCATCGCTCGTCCAGCCCGACGACAGCACGCGGCCGTCGGGGTCGGCGAGGATCGTGAAAGGGCCGTCGGGGGTGTCGATCGTCTCGATCGTGGCGGTGGTCATGACTTCTCCTCGATGGGGGCGGGCGCGGCGCGCCAGGACTGGGTGACGGGGGCGGCGTACCAGAGGTGCGACATCAGATAGCTGCGCCACGGTGCGGCGCGCACGGCCCATCCGGTGAGACCGGCGGCGTCGGCCGGGATGCCGGCGGCGGCCGCGCCCGCACGCGCGGCGATGTCTCCGGGAAGCAGCACATCGGGGTCGCCGAGCACGCGCATACGCACGTAGTCGGCGGTCCACGGACCGACGCCCCGCAACGCCAGCAGCCGTTCGCGCTGCTCGGCGCCGTCGTCGCCGGCCCCGAGGTCGAGCGAGCCGTCGGCCAGGGCGGTGGCGGTCTCGACGATGGCGCGCATGCGCGCCGCAGGACCCCGCAGCACGTCATGGCCGCGCTCGGCGATCGCGGTCATGGTCGGGAAGAGCACGGTCGTGCCCTCGTCGCCCTCTACCCGCTCGCCGAGGGCATCGGCGAGCCGCGTCATGGCGGTGCGCGCGGCGGCGACGCTGATCTGCTGGCCGATCATCGCGCGGATGAGCATCTCGTGCGCGTCGACGCATCCCGGCACCCGCACCCCCGGAATGCGCGCGACGAGGGGCGCGAGCAGAGGATGCCGCGACAGCGCCGTATCGACGGCGACCGGATCGGCGTCGAGGTCGAACAGGCGCCGGACGCGGGTGATGAGGGTCGCGAGGTCGGACAGCTGAGACAGACGCGCGCGCATGCGCACCCGGCCGTCGGCATCGAGCGTGACGGAGAACCAGGCCGGACCGCCGCCGAGCAGGAGTGTCCGCGCGAACGAGGTGGCCGACGCATCCTCTACTCCTCCGATGGCGTGAGCGGCCATCCACCCGAACAGTCCGGCGGAGTCGAGGGGCCCGCGATGCGGCAGCACGAGGTCGATCTGCCCCGGGGTGCTCTCGTGCGAACGACGACGTGCGCGCAGCTGCGTGGGCGGCATGCCGAACACCTCGCCGACGGTCTCGTTGAACTGGCGCACGCTGGAGAACCCCGCCGAGAACGCGACGTCGGCGGCGGGCAGGTCGGTGCCGACGAGCAGCATGCGCGCGGTGTGCGCCCGGTGCGCCCGGCTCAGCGCGAGAGGGCCGGCGCCGAGCTCGGCCGCGAGCAACCGGGTCAGATGCCGCGGGGAGTATCCGAGCCGGCGGGCGAGCCCCGGTACGCCCTCGCGGTCGACGACCCCGTCGGCGATGAGGCGCATCGCCCGAGCCGTCACGTCGCCGCGGAGGTTCCACTCCGGCGAGCCGGGGGCGGCCTCCGGCAGACACCGCTTGCACGCGCGGTAGCCCGCCTCGTGGGCGGCGGCCGAGGTGGCGTAGAACGAGACGTTCTGCTCCTTCGGGGTGCGCGCCGGGCAGCTCGGACGGCAGTAGATGCCGGTGGAGCTGACCGCGGTGACGAACTGGCCGTCGAAGCGCGTATCGCGCGACTGGATCACGCGATACCGCTCGGAGAAGCTCATGCCCGTCGTGCTCATTCCCCCAGCCTGCCACCGCCCGCCGACACCGGCTGGCGGTTTTCGGACACGGCCGTCGCGGCTGGCGCGCTGAGAGTCCACGACACCCGGGCGGCCCGGGCTGCGCGTCCGGGTGTCTTGGACTCTGGAGGGAGAGTGGGTCAGCTCGACGGGACGCGCAAGCCCCGCCCTCCCCCGCTCGTGCGGCGGTACCGTGTCGCCATGAGCGCACGCGAATACGACGTCATCGTCATCGGAGCCGGTCCCGTCGGAGAGAACGTCGCCGACCGGGCCGTGCAGAGGGGCCTCTCGGCGGTCATCGTCGAAGCCGAGCTGGTCGGAGGCGAGTGCTCCTACTGGGCGTGCATGCCGTCGAAGGCGCTGCTGCGCAGCGGCGCGGCTCTGCGAGCGGCGCAGGCCGTCGACGGCGCCAAGCAGGCCGTCACGGGCGACCTCGACGTGGCCGCTGTGCTGCGCCGGCGCGATTCGATGACGCACGACTGGAACGACTCGAGCCAGGTCGAATGGCTGCAGGGCGCCGGCATCGATCTCGTCCGCGGCTACGGCGCGCTGACCGGCGAGAAGACCGTGCGCGTCACCGCTGACGACGGCACGACGACCGACCTCGTCGCCCGGCACGCGGTCGCCGTGTGCACCGGATCCGCAGCCCTCCTCCCCGACATCCCGGGACTCGCCGATGTCGCACCGTGGACCAGCCGGGAGGCGACGAGCGCCCAGAAGATCCCCGCGTCGCTCGCGATCCTCGGCGGCGGTGTGGTGGGGGCCGAGATGGCGACCGCCTACGCGAGCCTCGGCAGCGCGGTCACGCTCGTGGCGCGCTCAGGGCTGCTCGCGAACAACGAACCGTTCGCGGGAGAGCTCGTCGCCGCATCCCTCACCGACCTCGGCGCCACGGTGAAGACGGGGGTGGACGCCGTCTCCGCCCGTCGCACCGACGCGGGCCTCGTCGCCATCGAGCTGTCCAACGGCACCACCGTCGAAGCCGAAGAGGTGCTGGTCGCGACCGGGCGGATCCCCCGCACCGGCGGGCTCGGCCTCGAGACGGTGGGACTCGAGCCCGACTCCTGGCTCGAGGTCGACGACACGCTGCTCGTGCGCGGGACGGATTGGCTCTACGCGGTGGGCGACGTGAACCACCGGGCGCTGCTCACCCACCAGGGCAAGTACCAGGCGCGCGCCGCCGGCGACGTCATCGCCGCGCGCGCCCAGGGTGCGCCGGTCGACGACGCGCCCTGGGGCGCCCACGTCGCGACGGCCGATAACGAAGCGGTACCGCAGGTGACCTTCACCGACCCCGAGGTCGCCTCGGTCGGATTCACCGCGGCCTCCGCCGAGAAGGCGGGACGCCGCATCCGTGTTCTCGACTACGACCTGTCGTGGATCGCCGGTGCCAGCGAGCAGTCGGACTCGTACAAGGGTCAGGCCCGCGCCATCGTCGATGAAGACCGCGGCACGATCATCGGCGCGACCTTCGTGGGTCCCGATGTCGCCGAGCTCGTGCATTCGGCGACGATCGCGATCGTCGGCGAGGTGCCGCTGACGCGCCTGTGGCACGCGGTGCCGTCGTACCCGACCGTCAGCGAGGTCTGGCTGCGCTTGCTCGAGACCTACGGCCGCCCCTGACACCATCCGCCCGAAGACCGCGAGACCGCTTCCGCGCCGCGAGACCCCGACATGAAGCCGGGGTTTCGGTGCGCAGGAGCGGTCTCGCGGTCTTGGCGGGGGCGCGTCAGTGGAAGAAGTGGCGCTCGCCCGTGAAGAACATCGTCACGCCGGCGGCACGCGCCGCGTCGATGACCTCTTCGTCGCGCACCGAACCGCCCGGCTGCACGATCGCCGACACCCCGGCGTCGAGCAGCACCTGGGGGCCGTCGGCGAAGGGGAAGAAGGCGTCGGATGCTGCGACCGAGCCCGCGGCGCGGTCACCGGCGCGCTCGACGGCCAGACGGCACGAGTCGACGCGGTTGACCTGACCCATCCCGATCCCGACCGTGGCGGAGCCCTTGGCCAGCACGATCGCGTTGGACTTCACGGCGCGGCACGACTTCCACGCGAAGATCAGGTTCTGCATCTCGGCCTCGCCGGGCTGCTCGCCCGAGACGAGCTGCCAGTCCTTCGCGACCGACTCGATGTCATCGGGGAAGCGGTCGGCGTCCTGCAGCAGGAGCCCGCCCGAGACGAGGCGCACGTCGAGACGCTCCTGCTCCCAGTCGGCCGGCAGGCACAGCACGCGCAGGTTCTGCTTGAGCTTGAAGACCTCGAGCGCCTCGGGCTCGAAGTCGGGCGCGATGATGACCTCGGTGAAGATGTCGCGCAGGTTCTCGGCCATCTTCAGCGTCACCGTGCGGTTCGCGGCGATGACGCCACCGAACGCCGACACGGGGTCGCACTCGTGGGCGCGCAGGTGGGCGCTGGCGATCTCGTCGAGCGCGTTGGGTGCGGCCACCGCGATGCCGCAGGGGTTCGCGTGCTTGATGATCGCGACGGCGGGCTTGACCATGTCGAACGCGGCGCGAAGGGCGGCGTCCGCGTCGACGTAGTTGTTGTACGACATGCCCTTGCCCTGCAGCTGGCGGGCCTGGGCGATGCCGTGGCCGCCTGCGCGGGAGTAGATCGCCGCGCGCTGGTGCGAGTTCTCGCCATAGCGGAGGGTCTCGAGACGCTCGGCCGCGATCGTCAGGTGCGCCGGCAGCTCGTCGGCCGACGAGAGCGTGTCGTCGGCGAACCACGTCGAGACCGCCGTATCGTACGCGGCCGTGTGTGCGAAGGCACGCGCGGCCAGCTCGCGGCGCTGTGCGAGGGTCGTGCCGCCGGCACCGAGCGCGTCGATGATCGTGGGGTACGACTCGGGCGCGACGACGATCGCCACGTTCGCGTGGTTCTTCGCGGCGGCGCGCACCATCGCGGGGCCGCCGATGTCGATCTGCTCGACGACGTCATCGCCCTCGGCGCCCGAGGCGACCGTCTCGACGAACGGGTAGAGGTTCACCACGACGAGTTCGAACGGCGCGATGCCGAGCTCGTCGAGCTGGCGCTCGTGGCCCTCCAGGCGGAGATCGGCGAGCAGCCCGGCGTGCACGCCCGGGTGCAGGGTCTTCACACGGCCGTCGAGCGACTCGGGGAAGCCGGTCACCGCCGACACGTCGGTGACGGCGTGACCGGCCTCGCGGATGGTCGCCGCGGTCGAACCCGTCGAGACGATCTCGACGCCGGCGGCGGCGAGTGCCTCGGCGAGGCGCAGCAGGTCGGTCTTGTCGCTCACCGAGACGAGCGCGCGGCGGACCGCCACGACGTCGCGGTCGCGGTAGAGGGAGGGGTCGTGCCGAGGTCCGGCCATGGGGACTCCTAGGGTGTGTCGAGGGCGGATGCTTCGTTGTGCCGCGCGGCGGACGGCGACGGGACGGTCGAGGACAGGTCGAGATCACCGGTCGCGATGCGGCGCACCACGTCGATGAGGAGCCGTCGCTCCACGGGCTTGATGCGGTCGTGCAGGCGGTGCTCGTCGTCTCCGGCCAGCACGGCGACGCGCTCCTGGGCGAGGACCGGCCCGGTGTCGACACCGCCGTCCACGACGTGCACGGTCGCCCCGGTCTCGGTGGCACCGGCGGCGAGGGCGTCGCGCACTCCGTGCGCTCCGGGGAACTCGGGCAGGTAGGCGGGGTGGGTGTTGATGAGCCGCGGCGACCAGGCCTCGACCACGGCCGGCGGGAGCACGCGCATCAGTCCGCTCAGCACGACGAGGTCGGCGTTCCAGACGGCGAGCTGTTCGATGAGCTCGCTCCCCCACTCGGCGCGCGAGTCGAACTGCTCGTACGGCACGAGGAACGTGGGGATGCCGAAGGCCTCCGCGTGCGCGAACCCCTCGGCCTCGCGGTCGGCGCCGACGACGATGACCCTCGCCGGGAAATCGGCGGAGGCGGCGGCCTCGAGGAGGGCCCGGAGGTTCGATCCGGTGC
The DNA here is from genome assembly GCF_003635115.1 of Microbacterium sp. AG1240. Classification (GTDB taxonomy): domain Bacteria; phylum Actinomycetota; class Actinomycetes; order Actinomycetales; family Microbacteriaceae; genus Microbacterium. The sequence continues at coordinate 815,080 of NZ_RBXJ01000001.1, read as the reverse complement.
CCGAGATGAGGACCGCGACGGTGAACACCCGGTCAGTCTACCGACGGGCGCCGCGGACGCTCGTCGCCATCCGAGGCGCCCCCGCGCTCGAATCCGGGGATCGGCTCGGTCGCGTCCGCGTCGACCGGCACCGGGTGGGCGCGCTCGCCGTCGCCCGCCGCCGCCGGCTCCCCCGATTCGGTCGGCGGGGCCAGCCACGTGTCGGTCGTCGGGATGGGGCGCTCGGGGTGGGAGAACGGACGCTCGGCGGCCAGACGCCGCCAGGTGTCGAGACCGGTGTCGGGCGGTGCCGGGCGCGCGGGGACGACGGATGCGGCGACCTCGCGGCGCTCGTCGTCGCTCGCGCGTCGCGGCAGGAGCAGAAGGATCGCTGCACCGACGAGCACCTCGACTCCGACGGTGAACGCGAGAGCACCGGCGTCGGGACCGATCCGGGCGAGCCGCCCGGGACCGATCGAGCCCGACCCGAAGACGGCCAGAAGCGCGGCGACGGCCCCCGTCACGACCGCCACCGACACGGCGAGCACGAGGCGGAACAGCAGACCGCCGTCGTGGTCGCGCGCGGCGTGGGGCCTTGCGGCGAGGCGGGAGCGCAGCATCCATCCGGTCAGCACGCCGACGGCGACCGGGAGGAGCGCCAGGAGCAGCAGCCACGTCGTCGATGACTCGGGCACGACCCCGAGAACCGGGATGCCGGGCAGCACTCCCAGCTGCGTGCCCGCGGGCGAGACGGCCGTGCCCTCACCGAGAGCGAAGCCCGGGCCCGCGACGAACGAGAGCGCCCAGACGATCAGCGTCGGAAGGTACGCGAGCTGCGCGAGGGCGAGCACGATCACGCCGGCGGCGTCGACGTGTGCGGCCTCGAACAGCGCCACGATCTCTCCGCCGCGCAGCAGTACGGCGATGCCCGCGACGGTCGCCGCGACGCCGATCAGACCGGTCACGGCGATGGCGCTGCCCCGCGCGAGGAGACCCGGCAGCGCTCCCCAGGTGCCGTGCTCGATCCGAGACCGCAGCCGCGCGATCGATCCGTGCTCGTCGAGTCGCCACGATTCGACGAATGCGCCGAGCATGGCGGGGAGCCCGAAGACGAGAGCGGGGAAGAGCACGGCCTGCCAGAGTTCGACGGTGGCGAGGTCGTTGGCCGTCGTCAGGGCGATGACCGCGGCGATGGCCGTGAAGACCGCCAGGCCCGTCACCGCACCGGTCGCGGGGGCGCCCGCCTGAGCCGCGCGGCGACCGGATCGGGCAGCGAACAGCGCCGTGAAGACGGCGAGGGCGAGCGGCGCGAGCGAGAGGGTGAACGACGCCGCCGTCGGGTCGATACCGGCGACGTTCAGATACTCGGGCGGCAGCGTGAGCTCGAGCGGCACGAGGTGCCCGAGCTGCCAGATCGCCCCGCTCGCGGGCCAGAGCGTCGACCAGTCGGCACCGGATCCGAAGCCGACGACCCACAGCAGGGTCAGGGGTGCGAGCACGACGGCGACGCCGCCCGCTGCCGCGATGACGGCGTCGAGGGCGGCGAGGAGAACGACGAGGAGGCGATGCATGCGCGAACGACCCTACCCGCGGGTGCGGCGCGTCCCGCGACGGGACACGCGCAGGCTCAGCGGCCGCTGCGCCAGGCGCCCGACGCGGGTGCCTGGCCGCCGAACAGCTGCGCGACGGTGACGAGGCTGAAGCCCCGGTCGCGCAGCCCGTCGTAGACCGCGCCGGCGGTGCGGGCGGTGTTCGGCTGGATGTCGTGCTGCAGCACGATCGATCCGGGTCGGGGCTGCTCGACGGCACGGCCGATCAGCACGTCGTCGGCGATCCCCTGCCAGTCGAACGTGTCGACGTCCCAGAGGATCGCAGGAAGGCCCGACCCCGAGACGATCTCGGCGGTGTACTCGCCGTACGGCGGACGGAACATGGTGACCCGCTCCCCCGTCTGCTTCTCGATCGCCCCGGTGGCATCGCGGATCTGTCGTAGTGCCGCGTCGAGAGGGATGTCGGGGAGGTGCGGGTGGTTCCAGGTGTGGTTCTCGGCGAGGTGCCCCTCCGCCACCATGCGGCGCAGAACGTCGCCGTAGCGCGACGACTTGTCGCCCATCGTGAAGAACGTCGCGGCCGCCCGGCGTGAGGCGAGCTCGTCGAGGATGCCGGGAGTGAAGTCACTGGGTCCATCGTCGTAGGTGAGCGCCACGCACGGGAAGAGGTCGCAGTCGATCGGGGCGCTCCCGGCGGGCAGCGCGACGGGGCTCTCGAAAGCGGCGCCCGACTGCCCGGCCGCGACGAGCGCGGCGCCCAGCGGGGTGACCAGAGTCGCGGCGGTCGCCGCGGGCACCTCGATCACGAGAGCCGACTCGGTCGGCGGCACGTCGAGCGCCGCCAGCTCGGGAGCGGTGAAACCGGGCGCGAGCGTGAAGACGAGCGAGCCGCCCGCGCCGGGGACGGTCGTCCCGAGAGCGGGGGCGAACCCCGCCAGACCCGCCTCGTCGGCGGGCGCGGCCGTCGCGAGGCTGAGCGCACCCGCCTCGCGCCGCAACAACTCCACGATCTCGCCGTGAAGACGCCCGGATGCTTCGGGATTCCAGAGGTCGGCGGCGGAGCCCACCGTACCGCTGGCGACGTCGGCGTAGACGATGGTCGTCACGTCGGACGCCACGCCGCCCGGGCCGCCGTCGACGACCCTCACACGCTCGCCGAGGACGGGTCCGGTCGCGGCGACGATGTCGCAGACGACGGCGATGCCCGTTCCGCCCACCGGCCCCAGTGCGGGATCGGCCAGCACGTCGGCAGCGCTTCTCAGCGTGCCCCCGCGCACGCATCCGCGGTCGCCGAGTCCGGCGCCGAGGGGGAACACCTCGGGCGCATAGGTCTCGCCGATCGCCGCGGCACGGCCCAGGGCGGCATCGCGGACCAGGCCCACCACCCGTTCGTCGAACGCCCCGGAGCCGGGGAGCAGCGAGAACCGGGCATGGACGCCGACGGTGTCGTTGCGCAGGCGTTCGCCGCTGAGCGCGCCGACGCTCGCCGGGTCGATCGGCTCGGGCGGTGTCGTGATGCGGATGTCGTGCTCCTCCCAGCCGGGTGGTGTCCACTGCGGGTCGCTCGCGACGGCGCAGCCGCTCAGGAGCAGTGCGGTCACCGCGACGACGGCGACGAAACGGCGCCGCCTCATGATCCCACCCGCACGCTCTCGATCAGATCGGCGATGACGGGCCGGTAGGGGGCGAGATCCTCCCTCGCTCCGGTCGCCACCATCCGCACGCTCGGCCCCGCCGTCCCTCGCCCGACCGCGACGACGAGCGCGTCGTCGGTCTGCGCGTGCGCGGCGTCCAGGCCCGAGGCGAGCCGCTCCACGACCGTCCCGCCTGGGCCCGTCGCGTCACCGGGGTCGACCGTCGGTCGCGCGGCGTCGACCGAGATGGTGAAGGTCACGGCCAGCCCGCCGTCGGGCGAACGGAGGACGAGTTCACTCTCGCTGCCCCCCGCCCGCTGCGACGCCCAGCCGGCGGGGACGACGACCGTCGCACTGGTGTGCGCGTCGACGATCGTCTGCGGGTGCGCCTCGTCGAAGACCTCGGTGAAGAGGTTGGGAAGCACGCGGGGTGCCAGGTACGCCCCGAGCAGCAGAACGGCGACGACGACGAGAAGGACCGCGCCGATGCCGATCGCCACCGATCGCGCACGTCGGGCCTGCTGTGCGGTCATGCCGACTCCCCCGATCCGCCGCTCCACCCGTGGAGCAGGGAGATTCTAGGGTCGGCCGGTGACCGATCGGTGCAGCGACGCCCGTCTGCGCGTCACCCGCGCCGGCGCTCGATCACCCGTCGACGGGCTCGAGCACGAACACCGCGATCCGGCGGTCGGTCTTCGCCTGGTAGGCGTCGTAATCGGGCCAGACCGCGGTGGCCCGCGTCCACCAATCCACGTACTCGTCGCCCTCGGCCTCGTGAGCGATGTAGTCGCGTGTCACGGCGCCGTCCTGAAGCTCGACGTGCGCGTTCTTGACGAGGTTCCAATACCAGGCGGGCGCCTTCGGTGCGCCGCCCTGAGAGGCGACGACGGCGTAGCGGCCGTCGTGCTCGACGCGCATGAGAGCGGTCTTGCGGAGCGCCCCCGACTTCGCACCCACGGTCGTCAGCACGATGATCGGCACGCCGCGCAGCTCGGCGGCCTCCGCACCCCCGGTGGCCTCGAAGGTCTCGGCCTGGTTGCGGGCCCACTCGGACGTGCTGGGCAGATACTCCCCGGAAAGCGGCATGCGTCCCACCCTATGCCGCGACGACAAGGGGGCGGATGCGGCGACCGCGGCGCGTGAGCGCCGGTGTCGAAGCATCCGCCCCCTCGGGTGCGTGCTTACAGTGCGGCGATGATCTCGCGCATGAGCGTCGCGGTCTCGCTGGGCGTCTTGCCGACCTTGACCCCGGCGGCCTCGAGGGCCTCCTTCTTGGCCTGGGCGGTGCCCGCCGAGCCCGAGACGATGGCGCCGGCGTGGCCCATCGTCTTGCCCTCGGGTGCGGTGAAACCGGCGACGTAGCCCACGACGGGCTTGGTCACGTTGGCCTTGATGAAGTCGGCCGCGCGCTCTTCGGCGTCGCCGCCGATCTCGCCGATCATCACGATGGCCTTGGTCTCGGGGTCGGCCTCGAACGCGGCGAGCGCGTCGATGTGCGTCGTGCCGATGATCGGGTCGCCCCCGATGCCGATGGCGGTCGAGAAGCCGAGGTCGCGCAGCTCGAACATCATCTGGTAGGTCAGGGTGCCCGACTTCGAGACGAGGCCGATGGGGCCCTTCCCCGTGATGTTGGCGGGGGTGATCCCCACGAGCGCCTCACCGGGCGTGATGATGCCCGGGCAGTTCGGACCGATGATGCGCGTGGTCTCGCCCTTCGACTTCGCGTAGGCCCACGCCTCGGCGCTGTCGCCGACGGGCACGCCCTCGGTGATGACGACCAGCAGCGGGATCTCGGCGTCGATGGCCTCGATCATGGCGTCCTTCGTGAACGCCGGCGGCACGAACGCGATCGACACGTCGGCGCCGGTCGCGGCGATCGCCTCGGCGACCGAGGCGAACACGGGCAGCTCGACGTCGTTGCCGTCCTTGTCCTTGTGCGCGACGACGGTGCCCGCCTTACGAGCATTGACACCGCCGACGACCTGGGTGCCGGCCTTCAGCATGAGCGCGGTGTGCTTGGTGCCCTCGCCGCCGGTGATGCCCTGGACGATGACCTTGGAGTCCTTGTTGAGGTAGATCGACATTTCTTATGTCCTTCGAATCAGTCGCTGAGCTTGTCGAAGCGTCGGGTCAGGCGTTCGCCAGCTCGGCGGCCTTGTCGGCACCCTCGTCCATACCGGCGGCGAGGGTCACGAGCGGGTGGTTGGCGGCGGCGAGGATCGCGCGACCCTCTTCGACCTGATTGCCGTCGAGGCGCACGACGAGCGGCTTGGAAGCGGTGTCGCCGAGGATCTCGAGCGCCTTCACGATGCCGTCGGCGACCGCGACGCACGAGGTGATGCCGCCGAAGACGTTGACGAACACGCTCTTGACCTGCTCGTCGCCGAGGATGACGTCGAGCCCGGCCGCCATGATCGTGGCCGAGGCCCCGCCGCCGATGTCGAGGAAGTTGGCGGGCTTGACGCCGCCGTGCTTCTCGCCGGCGTACGCGACCACGTCGAGGGTCGACATGACCAGGCCCGCGCCGTTGCCGATGATGCCGACCTGGCCGTCGAGCTTGACGTAGTTGAGGTCGTGGGCCTTGGCCTTGGCCTCGAGCGGGTCGGCGGCGTCCTTGTCCTCGAGCTCTTCGTGCTCGGGGTGGCGGAAACCGGCGTTCTCGTCGAGCGAGACCTTGCCGTCGAGGGCGATGACGTCGCCCTCCTCCGAGAGGATCAGCGGGTTCACCTCGACCAGCGTGGCGTCTTCGCCGGTGTAGACGGCGTAGAGCTTCACGAAGACGTCGGCGACCTTGGGAGCCAGCTCGTCGTCGAAACCGCCGGCCTTGGCGATCTCGAGGGCCTTCTCGGGGGTGATCCCCTCGATCGGGTCGACCTCGATGCGCGCGAGCGCCTCGGGCTTCTCGACGGCGAGCTGCTCGATCTCCATACCGCCCTCGACGCTCGCGAGGCTCAGGTACGAGCGGTTCGCGCGGTCGAGCAGCACGGAGAAGTAGAACTCCTGGGCGATGCGGGCGCCCGCGGCCACCATCACGCGCTTGACGACGTGGCCCTTGATGTCGAGGCCGAGGATGGCCTGTGCCGCCTCGAACGCCTCGTCGGGGGTCTTGGCGACCTTGACGCCGCCGGCCTTTCCGCGGCCGCCGGTCTTGACCTGAGCCTTGACGACGACGACGCCGCCGAGCTTCTCAGCCGCGGCTCTCACTTCTTCGGGGGTATCGGCGATGATGCCGGCAAGCACCGGCACCTCGTACTTTTCGAACAGATCGCGTGCCTGGTACTCGTACAGATCCACGGAGAATCCTTCGCTGGACGATGGGACGGGGGAGCCGGAAACATCTTGATGTCGAGATATATCGACCAGTCCCCCACCCTACTATCCCGACCCTGGAGGCCCGAATCCGCGGCCTCCTGCGAGCGCGCGACGGACGGACGTCCTGGTCGCGGGCCCCGTCAGGCGTGCGCCCCGCCGTCCAGGCGGCGCAGGTCGGCGACCGCCGGACCCTCGATGCGGGTGCCGTCCGCGGCGAACCGGGAGGCGTGCAACGGGCAGTCCCACGTGCACTCGAGATCGTTCCACGACAGAACTCCGCCCAGATGCGGGCAGACGGCGTCGACGGCCCGGGTGACGCCGCCGGTCGTCGAGATCCCGACGGGCCTGCCGGAGCGCTGCGCGACGACCCCGCCGCCCTCGGCCGGGCGCGGCACGGGTACGGCTGTCGACTCGGCCGCCGCCCAGCCCCGAGCGGCCTCGCGAGCGACCGACACGTTCTCGACCGCACCCTGCGCGAGGTCGGCCGGCACCGTCAGCCGCGTGCCGATCACGGTCATCCATCGCGGCCGATCGCGCAGCTTCTCGCCGCGGAGCTCCGACACGAGGCGCATCGCCGCCGCCGGGCCGTTCGTCAGCCCCCATTTCGCGTACCCCGTCGCGAAGCTCACCCGCCCGAGTGTGCGCGGAAGCGTGCCGACGAACGGCACGAGGTTGTGCGATCGGTAGTCCTGCGCCGACCACCGGTGGGTCTCCTCACCGATCGGGAGGTGCTGCCGCGCCCAGGCGACCAGTTCGTCCATGAGGGCGAGCGCCGAGTCCTCGCGGCCGACGGGGTGACCCGCTCCGCCGACGATCAGTTGCGGAGCATCGACGGGTCCGTCCGCCTCGCGGACGACGCGTATCGAGCGCGAGGGGTCGTCGGTGGAGAGGTACATGCCGTCGAAGGCATCCCCCTCGAGCGCGAACGAGACGCACGACGATCGCAGCCCGCTGGTCTTGGCGAAGTAGAGACCGCGGTCCATGATCGGCGTCGCCGTCGCCAGCACCACGCGGTGCGCCGAGAGGTCCCCCGCATCCGTGTGCACCGTCGGCGTGCCCATCACGCTCACTCGCCGCACCGGGGTGCGGGTATGGAGGCGACCGCCCTCGGCGACGAAGGCCGCGGCGAGCGCGCGGGCGAAACGGGCCGGGTCCAGCGCGAGCTGGTCGTCGAGCGCGACGGCCCGAGCGACCGGGAACGGCACCTGCGCCATCTCGTCGACGCCCACGATGCGCGTCTCGACACCGGCCTCGGTGGCGGCGGCGTGCTCGTCGCCGACCGCGCGCACGCCACCGGCATCCTGCGCGTAGGTATAGGCCGTGCGTCGCGTCGCCGGGACGCCGAGTTCGCGTGCGGTGTCGGCCACCCATTCCGCGCCGCTGCGGTTGGCGTCCACGTAGGCACGGACGAGGCGGGCGGGATGGTGACGTCGCAGCTCGGAGAGGGTCGTTCCCTGAAGGAGCGAGACCTTGCCGGTGTTCGAGCCCGTGGCGAGTTCGGCGACGTCGCCCTTCTCGACGAGGGCGACGTCGAATCCCGACCTCACGAGCATCAGCGCGGTCGAGAGTCCGGTGATCCCGGCACCCACGACGACGACCTCGTGCGAGGCACCGGCTTCGATCGTCGTGCCGGTGACGGGCTCCAGCCCGTGCTTCCACAGTGAGGTCATGCGCGTCAGTCAACGCCCGCCGGCGACCGGGCGCAGGCGGCTTGACACGACACCTCGATGCGGTCGGGACAACCCGCCCGCATCGGGCGCTCGAGCGTCTAGCGTGGTTCGCATGAGCGACGCTGCTACTTCACACCTCCCCGGCGAGGCCGTCTCGCGCTACGACCTCACCGGCCGACGCGGCACCGACTATTACGCGGTCTTCGCCGACGTGTCCGATGCCGACCTCGACGCCTGGAAGAACGCGCAGACGCTCATCGACGAGGTCGGAACGCGGATGCAGGGCGCGTGGGATGCCGCGGAGTTCCCTATCGACCTCCTACCCCGCATGGGCGAGCTCGGCCTGTTCGCCGACGGCATCGACGACCCCGACCTCCCCGCGTCGTCGCCCCTCGCGGCGGGCCTGGTGAACATGGAGGTCTCGCGCGGCGACGGCTCGCTCGGCACCATCGTGGCCGTCCAGGGCGGACTCGCCCTGCGCACGCTCGCGCTCTACGGCTCACCCGAGCAGCGCGAGCGATGGCTGCAGCCCCTCTTCCGCGGAGACGTGCTCGGCGCCTTCGCACTCACCGAACCCGACCACGGATCGGACTCGGTCTCGCTCGAGACGGTCGCGCGGCGCGACGGCGACGCGTGGGTGCTGCGCGGCACGAAGAAGTGGATCGGCAACGGCGCCTCCGGCGGGGTCAGCTTCGTGTGGGCGCGCGTCGACGACCCGGACGCCGCCGAGCACGGCTCGGTGCGATGCTTCCTCGTCGAGCAGTCCCTCCCCGGTTACACCGGCACCGTCATTCCGGGCAAGGCGTCGCTCCGCGCGATCCATCAGGCGCACATCGCGCTCGACGACGTGCGGGTGCCGCTGAGCGCGGTGCTCCCCGGCACGAAGAGCTTCAAGGATGCGTCGACCGTGCTCTTCGCCACGCGCTCGGGCGTGGCGTGGTCGGCCCTCGGCCACGCGACCGCCTGCTACGAGGCCGCCCTGTCGTACGCGACGCAGCGCGTGCAGTTCGGCAAGCCGTTGGCGAAGTTCCAGCTCATCCAGGAGCGCCTGACACAGATGCTCGACGACCTCACCGGCATGCAGCTGTTCTGCCGCCGGTTGGCCGACCTCGAAGCATCCGGCGGTCTTCGGCCCACGCAGGCCTCGCTCGCGAAGTACCACAACACCCGCGCGGCCCGTCGGGTCGCATCGACGGCGCGCGACCTGCTCGGCGGCAACGGCATCCTGCTCGAGAACGGGGTGATACAGCACATGGCCGACATCGAGGCGATTCACACGTACGAGGGCACGGAGAGCGTGCAGGCGCTCCTGCTCGGACGCGACATCACCGGCATGAGCGCGTTCGTATAACGCACCGCCGCAACCCCGGGTGCCCACCGGAGCGACCGGCTACCTTCGGAGCATGAGCCTGTTCCGTCGCACGCCCGTGCACAAGGATGCCGTGGCATCCGCCATCGAGCACACCGAAGACACCCCGCCCCGCTCGCTGTGGGCCGACGCCTTCGGACGCCTCGCGCTGCGCAGCGTTCAGATCGTCGTGCTCGTCATCGTCGTCGGCGGTCTCATCTGGGGCATCCAGCAGGTGACGCTCGTCGTGATCCCCCTCATCCTCGCGCTGATCTTCGCCTCGGCGTTCGGTCCGTTCACGATGTGGATGCGGCGCAAGGGTGTGCCGTCGCTGATCGCGACGCTGCTCACCCTCCTGGCCGTCGTCGTAGTGCTGACGGGGCTGGGCTGGCTGGTCGTGCGCGCCGTCATAGACCAGTGGGACGACCTGTACTCACAGGCCCAAGACGGCTTCTCGCAGGCGCTCGACTGGTACCACACCCTGCCGTTCGCCATCTCTCCCGAGCAGATCGACAGCGCGATGTCGGCGATCACCGACTTCGTCACGAGCGCACAGTTCGGCACCGGAGCGCTGGCGGGCGTGAGCGCCATCGCCTCGTTCGCCACCGGATTCGTGCTGCTGATCGTGATCCTCTTTTTCTTCCTGAAGGACGGCCCCCGCATGTGGGAGTTCGTGCTGCGCCCCTTCCGCGGCGCCCACTACGACCGCGCGCGCCGCATCGGCGACAAGACGGTCACGGTGCTCGGCTCGTACGTGCGGGGCACCGCCTCGGTCGCAGCCGTCGACGCCATCGGCATCTACATCGGTCTGCTGATCCTTCAGGTGCCCCTGGCGCTCCCCCTCGCGGTGCTCGTCTTCCTCCTCGCGTTCATCCCGATCGTCGGTGCGGTATCGGCCGGCGTACTGGCAGCGCTCGTCGCACTGGTGGCGAACGGACCGGTCAACGCGCTCTTCGTCGTCGGGGTGGTCGTGCTCGTCAACCAGCTCGAGGGCAACTTCCTCCAGCCGGTGCTGATGGGTCGCACGATGAAGCTGCACTCGTTCGTCGTGCTGGTCGTGCTGGCCGGCGGCACCGCGATCGGCGGCATCCTCGGAACCCTGCTCGCCGTGCCGCTGACCGCCGTCGCCTGGGGCATCGTGTCGGTCTGGAACGGCGAGAACGAGCCGGCCGAGTGGGCCCGGCGAAAGAAGCGCCGGTCGCCCGTGCCGCTCTCCGGCGGCGAGGGGTGAGATCGTGCCCTACGACATCCCGGCACCGATGCTGGCGAAGTCCGTGCCCCAGGTGCCCGAGCAGGCCAAGGTCGACGGCGGCCTGAGCTACGAGCCCAAGTGGGACGGGTTCCGTGCTCTGGTCTCGTGGGACGGCACCGCGGTCGAAATAGGCAGCCGCGGAGCGAAGCCGCTCACCCGGTACTTCCCCGAGCTCGTCGAGGCCTTCACCCGTCTTCTCCCGGAGCCGTGCCTCATCGACGGCGAGATCGTCGTGGCCCGGGGCGAACCGGGAGCGCAGCGCCTGGACTGGGAGTCGCTGTCGCAGCGCATCCACCCCGCCGCCTCCCGCGTCGCGATGCTCGCCGAGGAGACGCCGGCGATGTTCATCGCGTTCGATCTGCTCGCGCGCGGCGAGCGCGACCTCCAGCCCGAGCCGTTCTCGGTGCGTCGCGCCGAACTCGTCGACCTGCTCGTAGGGCTCCCCCACCCGGTGCACGTGACGCGCACGTCGGACGACGCCGACGTCGCGCGGCGCTGGCTCGCGGAATTCGAGGGAGCGGGACTCGACGGCGTCATCGCGAAGCCGCTCGCCCAGCCGTACGCCCCGAGCAAGCGCGCCATGTTCAAGATCAAGCACGCCCGCACCGCAGACGTCGTCGCACTGGGGTACCGCATCCACAAGTCGGGTCGGGGCGTCGGTTCGCTCCTCGTCGGGCTCTACACCGCCGAGGGCACCCTCGTGGGGGTGGGCGGGGTGGCCGCGTGGAGCAACGAGCGACGATTGTCACTCATCGACGAGCTCGCGCCGTACGTGGAGCGCGACGACGCGGGAGACGCGATCACCGGAGAGACGGACCGTTCTCGCTTCTCGGCGTCGAAGGACGTGTCCTTCGTGCGACTGAGACCCGAACGAGTTCTGGAAGTCCGGTACGACCAGCTCGAGGGGTACCGTTTCCGTCACACGGTGCAGTTCGAGCGGTGGCGCGACGACCGCGACGCGCGGTCGTGCACCTACGAGCAGCTCGAGACGGTCTCGGCCTACGACCTGGGCGACGTGCTCGACTGACGCGAACGCGCCGCGCCGCGGATCGTGAGGCCGACCGCGGTGATCGCGCCGCCGGCGACCAGGAGCCAGAGCAGACCCTCGCCACCGGTCGCGGGGAGCTGACCCGATGCGCCGTTACCCGACGCGCCATTGCCCGAGGAGCCGTTGCCCGGCCCGGTCGTCGAGCTCGACGACGGCTGCGGCCACGGAGTCGGATCGACCGTCGCGGTGGGCGACGGGGTCGGAGTGGCGGTGCGCTCGGGGATCTCGACGACGAGGGTCAGCGATTCGCTGTCGACGGGTTCGGCTGATGCCACGCCCGCCGGGAGCAGCAGAGCCCCCGCGAGCACTGCCCCGGCGACGATGCCGACCGTTCTGCGTCCGTTCGACGTGCGCACCCTTGTTCTCCGATTCCCGGCCGCCCTTGGCCGTTCGACGCTGTCGGCGTTTTGTCGCCACTCCCCACGATATCGTGATCCGCGCGCGACATGCGACATCGTATCCGCGTACCCCGGTGGCGCCGGTCGGACGCCCCTCCCCGCGCACCTCGATCTCTCAGGCGGTATCGGGCTTACGGGCGCGCGACGGCTGCACACGGGGCGGTTCGCCCGGCATCTTGGGGAACTCGGGCGGGAACGGCAGCTCGCCGAGCCCGCCGGCGAGGTCGCGCTCCCACCACTGCAGCAGCACGTCGATCCGACCGCGCCTGTCGAGCATCCCCCGCCATGGATCGCCGACGTCGGCCAACCGCTGCGGCACGGTTCGCACGGTGAAGTCGTGCGGATCCACGCCGTCGAGCTCGTCCCACGTCAGCGGGGTGGAGACGGTCGCCGTCGGGAGCGCGCGCGGCGAGTAGGCGCCGGCCATCGTGCGGTCGCGGTTCGCCTGGTTGAAGTCGACGAAGATCCGCTCTCCTCGCTCCTCCTTCCACCAATTCGTCGTCACCCGATCGGGCATCCGCCGTTCGAGCTCGCGCGCCGCGGCGATCACCGCGTGCCGCACGTCGAGGAACTCGTGGGCCGGTTCGATGGGGCAGAAGACGTGCAGCCCGCGGTTCCCGCTGGTCTTGATCCAGGGTTCGAGGCCCGCCTCTCGCAGCACCTCGCGCAGCCCGTGGGCGGCGGCGACCGCCTCGGCGAACCCGGTGCCGGGCTGGGGATCGAGGTCGATCCGCAGCTCGACGGGGTGGTCTGTGTCGTCGGCGAGCGACGCCCACGGATGGAAGACAATGGTGTTCATCTGTGCGGCCCACACCGCCGACGCGATCTCGGTGAGCACGAGCTGCGGATGCCGGCGTCCGCTGTTGTAGGTGACGGTCACCGCTTGGACGTAGTCGGGCGCGCCCTTCGGCGGGTTCTTCGAGAAGAAGCTCTCCCCTTCGATGCCGTCGGGAAATCTCTCCAGCGACACGGGGCGACCGCCGTTGGCCGCGAGGAACGGCTCCGCCACGGCGACGAAGTACTCCGCCAGCTCGCGCTTGGTGATACCCGCCTCCGGCCAGAGCACGCGATCGGGGCTCGACAGACCCACCTCCCGCTCGCCATCAGGGCCCGGGACGGTGAGGGTGATGCGCGGAGACGCCATTGTTCGACACTAGGGCGGTGCGCCGCATCCGTCACCCCGCGAGCGTCGGACGGGTCGACTACGAGGACGCGTCGGTGAGCGGCGCGGCCAGCTCGGCGCGAGGCACGCGGATCCACGGTCCGCCCGGATCGACGACCACACCGGTGAGTCCCGCGTCGGCGGCGAGCGCTTTGCCGAGCTGATCGGCCGTCACCGGCAGGGCCTGGTCGCCGCGGCCGAGGCTGAGCACTTCGAGCGGGTGGGAGAACACCTCGAGGTACCGATCGCCGTCGGCCGTGCGCGATTCGGCGATGCCGACCGGACCACCCTCCTCGGTGCGGCGTACGGCGATCCACAGGGGCGCCTCGGCCAACGCGGCGGCGACCGCGGGCGCCGTCTCGTCGGTGCGGGGACCGGCGAGAAGCGTCTTGATGGTCAGCGTCGCGTGCGCCTCGTCGACAGCGCGCTGGAGGAGCGGCTTCGGCAGGACGGCCCGGGCAGGCCCCGACGACGGGTCGATGACGATGCCCTCGTAGGGCCCGTCGAGCACGTGGCGCAGCACCGTGAGAACCGGCTGCGCCATCGCGGAGGTGTCGGTGTCGCCGTCGGCTTTCACGCTGGCCTGGAGAGCCGTACCGGAGCTGTAGACGAGCACGTGCTGCTTCTCGCCTCGCCGGGTCACCGCGAGCGGCAGACCACGGCCTTCCGAGAGCAACGCGCGAGCATCGCCCTTGACCCGCAAATAAAGGTGCCCCTGCAGCAGCTGCCGCGCAACGTTCATGAGCGCGGTCGGTGTGGGCGGATCGGGCAGCGCGGCCAGCGCATCGCGGAGGAGCACGTTGTCGTACACGCCCGGGAGCGACTCGTTCGGCGCGGGAGCCTCCGCGGGCACCGCGCGAGCCCGGGGTCGCGTGTCGGGGACGGGCTCGGCGGGCGGGGACGCCCCCACACCCTGGAACGTGGAGAGAGAGATGCCGACCGACGCCGCGGGGTCGCTCACCGGCTCGACCGGCGGAGCCGTGACGTCGGTGGTGCCCGCCTCGGCCGGAGCCTCGGAGGCGGCCGGACGGTCGGAATTCTTTCGACGCGAGAAGAGAGCCATCCGTTTCAGCCTAACCCGAGGCCCAGTTCCCGCACGCGGCGAACCTCGCGCTCGCACGGGGACGGCCCCGCGTCTCCACGGACCGCAGTGACCCGGCTAGCATGTACACATGCGCACGCGAGCCCCGGCCGGCGAGCACGCGATGTCGGAACCCCACGCTTTACTGGGCGGAGAGGTCGTGCCCACCTCACCCAGCGATGACAGACGTCGAATGGCGAGAGGGGAGCCCCGATGAGCGACGACGAGGTTCGGCGCCGACCCGAGAGCCGAGGCCCGTCCTGCCCCTTCGCCTGGTGCACGACACGGCACGGCCAGACGACGCACGAGGCAGACGAAGACCATCGCAGCGGTGGGCGCTCGCTCACCCTCACCCTGCGCGACGGACGCGACGGTGCCGCGATAGCGACGGCCGACGTCGAGGTCGGCCTCCTCCACCGGCGCAGCGACTCCCGCACCTGGCTGGTGATCGAGAACGGGCGCGACATCCGCGTGCAGATCACCGCCGAGAGCGCCCACGACCTCCTGGCGGCCGTGCTGGCCGACCCCGCCGTGGCAGACGAACTCGGCGTCGCGACCGCTGAGGGCGATCGCTAGATCTTCGCGATCGGTGCGATCTTGATGAGGAGTTTCTTTGCGCCGACCGTGTCGAACCTCACGTGGGCGACGCGTTTGGCACCCTCCCCCGTCACGGCGTCGACGCGGCCCTCGCCGAAATCGTCGTGCCGGATGCGATCACCCGACGCGAGCACGAGGTCGCCGTTGTCGCGCACCTTCGCGGGGATGCGATTGGGGAACTTGTCGATCGCCGTCGACTTCGGTGCGAGGTCGTCGCCGTAACGCTTCGTGCCCCAGCTGCCGGAATCGGAGCCTCCCGACGGACGGGCGTTGAGGGCACGGGAGCGAGAGCCGCCGCGCGAGTTCACATCCCCCGGCGATTGGCGCCAGTCGATGAGCTCCGACGGCACCTCTTGCAGGAACCGGCTGGGCATGGCGACGGTGACCTCGCCGAACTGCGCGCGGGTCATCGCCAGCGAGAGGTAGAGGCGCTTGCGAGCACGCGTGATGCCGACGTAGAAGAGGCGGCGTTCCTCGGCGGGCCCCCCGGGCTCGTTCGCCGAGATGCGGTGGGGGATGAGGTCTTCTTCCACGCCGGTGAGGAAGACCGCGTCGAACTCGAGCCCCTTCGCCGTGTGGAGGGTCATCAGTGACACCGACCCCGATGCATCGTCGAGGTCGTCGGCATCGGCGACCAGGGCGACTTCGCTGAGGAAATCGATGATCGTGCCCTCGGGGTTGTTGCGGGCGAACTCGCGGGTCACGGCGACGAGCTCGTCGAGGTTCTCGAGGCGCGCTTCATCTTGCGGGTCGCGACTGCGGCGCAGGGCGTCGAAGTAGCCCGACTTGTTCAGCAGCAGGGTGAGCCCCTCGGCGACGGCCGTGGGGGGCGCGAGCTCGCCCGTGGCGGGCAGCATGATCGCGGTCGCCTCGGCGAGGACGGCGTCGAGCTGGGCGATGGCCGCCTGCAGCTTGGGCCCGACGCCCAGAGCGGAGGAGTTCGCGAGCGCATCGCGGAAGGTGATCTGCTGGTCGGCCGCGTACCGCGCGATCGCCGTCTCCGTCACGTCGCCGATTCCGCGGCGCGGACGATTCAGGATGCGGCGCAGCGCCATCTCGTCGGCGGGGTTCGCCACCGCGACCAGGTAGGCGAGGGCGTCCTTGATCTCGGCGCGCTCGTAGAACTTGGTGCCGCCCATGATCTTGTAGGGCACCGCCGAGCGGATGAAGATCTCCTCCAGCGCACGCGACTGGGAGTTCGTGCGATAGAACACGGCCATCTGCGAGTAGTCGACGCCCGTCTTGTGCAGCGACTCGATCTCGTCGGCGACGAACTGGGCTTCGTCGTGCTGCGAGTACCCGGTGAACCCGATGATGGGTTCGCCGGCGCCGACATCGGTCCAGAGTCGCTTCTCTTTGCGGTCGAAGTTGTTGCTGATGACGGCGTTCGCCGCCGACAGGATGTTCTGCGTGGAACGGTAGTTCTGCTCGAGGAGCACGACTTTCGCACCCGGGTAGTCGCGCTCGAACTCCGTGATGTTGCGGATGTCGGCGCCGCGGAATGCGTAGATCGACTGATCCGAGTCGCCGACGACCGTGAGCGACGCGGCGTCTTCGCCGACGGGCTCGGGCTCGAAGATCATCATGCCGCCGCTGGAGGCGATCGGCGCAGCATCCGCCCCGATCGGACGGGTCAGCTCGTGGATGAGCGCGTACTGCGCGTGGTTGGTGTCTTGGTACTCGTCGACGAGGATGTGGCGGAAGCGCCGACGGTACTGATCGGCCACGTGCGGGAACGCGCGAAAGAGGTAGACCGTCTGACCGATGAGGTCGTCGAAGTCGAAGGCGTTCGATTTCTGGAGTTCGCGCTGGTACGCGCCGAAGATCTCGACGAAGACCCGCTCGACGGGGTCGCTCATGTTCGCCTGGCGCGCGTACGACTCCGCATCGGCGAGCTCGTTCTTTAGCTTCGAGATGCGGCTCTGCGTGCCCGCCGGTGTCAGGCCGAACGCGTCGCCCTCGTGCTCTTTGACGAGCCGCTTGATGAGCGCACGGGAGTCGCCGGAGTCGTAGATCGTGAACGACTTCGTGAAACCGAACTGCTGGGCCTCGCGGCGGAGGATGCGCACGCACGCGGAGTGGAACGTGGAGATCCACATGCCCTCGGCGCGGTCGCCGATCAGCGAGCGCACCCGCTCGCGCATCTCGCCCGCGGCCTTGTTGGTGAACGTGATGGCGAGGATCTGGCTCGGCCACGCCTCACGGCTGCGCAGCAGCGACGCGATGCGGCGCGTGAGCACGCTCGTCTTGCCCGAACCGGCGCCGGCGACGATCAGCAGCGCGGGGCCGCGATACGTGACGGCCTCGAGTTGGGGCGGGTTGAGTCCGGCGAGCAGGTCGTCGTCGGAGCGCGAGGCGTGATCGGCCTTGTCGAAGCGCCCGGTGCCGCTGCCGACGATGAGGGGCGTGGTTGCGTCGGTCATGTCCCGTCAAGTGTAGGCGCGGGCTCCGACAGCCGCCCCGTCGATCGCGGCCGCGGGGACGACGACCGCCGGTCTGTGACGACTCAGGGGGACATCATCGGTCACACACCTCGACCCGGGTGCG
Organism: Microbacterium sp. AG1240; assembly: GCF_003635115.1. Classification (GTDB taxonomy): domain Bacteria; phylum Actinomycetota; class Actinomycetes; order Actinomycetales; family Microbacteriaceae; genus Microbacterium. Next base: position 797,502 of record NZ_RBXJ01000001.1, on the reverse strand, counting down.
ACTGGCGATCTACCGTGGAACCGTCATCGCGGCGATCCGGGCGGTCCCGGGCATCGGTTCATACCCGACTGCGTGGCGGGTTCGACTCCCGCCGTCGCGTCCACTCTCCCCGCCGGAATCGACGGCGCCGGGCGATGTCAGCCCATCGGCGCAGGGTTGTGCGCGTGGCGCTCCGCGAGCATGGTGACCGCGGCGAGGACGGCGTCGCGGAGGTCGCGCGCCCCGTCGGCCTCCCAGTTCGCCGGGTCGGGGAACGCCCATTCCACGTGCTCGCCCGCGATCGGGCCGGGCACGCGCAGCCCGGGCTTCATCGTGACGACGATGTCGGCGGTCGCGAGATCGTCGACGGTGACCGCGCGCGGCTTCGCCGCGGAGGTGTCGATCCCCAGCTCGGCGAGGGTGGCGGCGATGGCCGGGTTGATCGCCTCGGCGGGGGCGACCCCCGCACTCGTCGCGGCGAAGCGATCACCGGCGACGTGAGCGAGAAGGTGGGCGCCGAGCTGCGAACGTCCGGCGTTGTGCGTGCAGATGAACAGCACGGTGGGCGGGGTGGTCATGCGTGGGCTCCGGTCGGTCGAGTGTCGCGCGACCAGCTCTGGGTCGCGAGCTGCACGGCATCCCACGGGGAGCCGAGCGGCGGGGTGTACGAGAGGTCGAGGTCGCTGATCTGCTTGACGGTGAGGCCGGCGAACAGGGCGGTGGCGTACGTATCGACGCGCTTGGCGGTCTCGGTGCCGAGACGCCCGACGAGCTGGGCGCCGAGGAGGCGACCGGTGCCCGTGTCGCCGGTGACGCGGATGCTGATGGGCTGAGCGCCGGGGTAGTACCTCTTGTGGTCGTCGGCGACCGCCTGGGTCGTGGCCGCGGTGAATCCCGCGGCGACGGCCTCGTGCTGGCGGAGCCCCGTGCGCGAGGCGACGAGGTCGAAGACCTTTACCACCTGGGTGCCGACGGAGCCCGCGAAACGCGCGGCCCCACCCAGGGCGTTCTCCCCCGCGATGCGCCCCTGCTTGTGCGCGGTGGTGCCGAGCGGGAGGTAGGTGACGCCGAGGAGGCGGTGGTGGGTCGTGACCCCGTCGCCGGCGGCGAAGACTCCCGGAAGTCCGGTGCGCATCTGCTCGTCCACGACGACGGCGCGTCCCGCGCCGAGAGTGGCCCCGGCACGCTCGAGCAACTGCGTGTTCGGGCGCACGCCGACCACCGCGAGCACGAGGTCCGCCGTGTGATCGACCTCCGTCCCATTGTGGATGGCGTGAACGGTCAGGCCGCGCTCGGACTTCTCGACGCCGCGAACGGTGGTGCCGGTGTGGACGACGACGCCGTGGTCGACCAGCTCCGCGCGCACCAGGGTCCCGAGCTCGACGTCGAGAGTGGAGAGCACTTCGGGGCCGCGTTGCAGCTGGGTGACCGCGATGCCGCGAGCGGTGAACGCCTCGGCCATCTCGAGGCCGACGTAGCCCGCCCCGATGATGATCGCCGAGCGCGGCGGTCGCTCGGTGAGGTGTTCGTCGAGCGCGAAGGTGTCGCCCATGGAGTGGATGACGTGCACCCCGTCGTCGGGGCCGAGCTCGTCGAGACCGGCGATCCCCGCGTGAGTGGGGAGGGCTCCGGTGCCGACGACGAGCGCGTCGTAGTCGATCGTCGACTCCACACCCCGCCCGTCGCGAACGGTCAGCCGTCGACCCGGGACGTCGATACCCGTTGCGAGGGTGTCGAGACGCAGGCGCATGCCGGTCGCCTCGAGATCCGCGTGGGTGCGGTGGGCGAGCGACTGCCAGGGCTGCACTTCTCCGGAGAAGAAGTACGGGATGCCGCAGATGGAGTAGTTGGGATAGGCGTCGGCGACGACCACGGTGACATCCGCGGTCGGGTCGAGTTCGCGGGCACGCAGCGCGGCGGAGATTCCGGCGTCACTGCCACCGATGGCGACGAGGTGCATGAGGTGTCCTTCGGGTCAGGGGATGGTCTGCGGCACGACGACGTCATCCGCGACAGGCGAGCCCGTCACGGCGCGGGGGAACACGACGACGGCGAGCGCGGCGCCGAGGATCGCGCCAAGCAGCTGGGCGGCGAGGAACGGGAGGACCGACGTCGGTGCGATACCGGCGAACGTGTCGGTGAACATGCGCCCGACGGTGACGGCGGGATTCGCGAACGAGGTCGAGCTGGTGAACCAGTAGGCCGCGCCGATGTACGCTCCGACGGCCGGCGCCGCCACCCAGCCCGCGCCCGCGCGCGCCAGGCCGAGCACCAACAGGAGGAGCCCGGCGGTGGCGACCACCTCGCCGAGGAGGACCCCGGGGCCGGTCCGCACCGTCGTGGACCACGCGGTCGGAACGTCGAACATCAGGTTCGCGAGCACCGCTCCCCCGATCGCGCCGGATATCTGCGCCGTGACGTACACGATCGCCTCGGGTGCCCGCGGGCCCGACCGTGCCCCGCGGCCCAGCACCGCGTCGACCGTCGAGACCATCGGGTTGAGGTGCGCGCCCGAGACGGGACCGAACAACAGGATCAGCACGGTGAGGCCCATGGCCGTCACCAGGCTGTTGGCCAGCAGCTGGATGCCCCCGTCCGTCGACAATCGCGACGCGGCGATGCCGGACCCGACGACGACCGCGACGAGCAGTCCGGTGCCCAGCGTCTCGGCGACGGCGCGCCGCATCAGGTGCGAGTGGTTCATGGTTCTCCAAAGCTTGACAGCGACACACTACCTCAATCAATATTGAGTCAATGAACAGCGAGCAAACAACCCTCGAGGCTCGCGCCGCCCGTCACGCGGCGCTCGCCGATCCGACTCGACTGCGGATCGTCGACCTGCTCGCGCTGGGCGACCTGTCCCCGCAGGAGCTGCAATCGCGGCTCGGGGTGGCGTCCAACCTGCTCGCCCACCACCTCAAGATCCTCGAGTCCGTGGCGCTGATCACGCGGTCGCGGTCCGAGGGCGATCGGCGACGCAGCTACGTGCACCTGAACGCGCACGGTCTCGGCGACGTGGGCCCGCACGCTCACCTCGCGGCGTCCCGCGTGCTCTTCGTGTGCACGGCCAACTCCGCGCGCTCACAGCTCGCCGAGCACATGTGGCGCGAGAGCAGCAGTGTCCCCGCGGTGTCGGCCGGAACCGTCCCCGCCCACTCGGTCGCTCCCGGAGCGGTGAGGGTCGCCGCGAAGCACGGCTTCGACCTCTCCCCCGCCCGCCCACGGCTCCTGTCGGAGATCGATCAGGTGGAGGGGGAGCTCCGGATCACGGTGTGCGACAACGCCCACGAGAACCTGGGCGCGAGCGACCTGCACTGGTCGATCCCCGACCCCGTCGCCGTGGGGAGTCTCGCAGCCTTCGAGACGGCGTACGCCGACCTCCGCCGCCGCATCGACACCCTCGCACCGCAGGTCTCCGCCGCGTAGCGCACCGCTGTCCGGGCGGCGGATCCGGCACGGCGTTGCACGACCGACGCCGCGACGCTCCGCAGCTGACCTCCCAGCGTGCGTTACCGCTCCGGCTTGCCGTCGATCGCGAACTCGCGATGCGCGGTCGCGACCGCCTCGAGGAACTCCGTGATCACGCGCTGCTGCTGCGCCGTGAACGCGGTGCCGATCTCGTCGATGCGACGCTCGAGGGGCGCCAGCTCGACCGCGACGAGTTCCCGAGCCTCATCCGTCGGCACCAGACGGAAACGTCGTCCGTCGGCCTCGTCGCGCCGCCGCTGGATGTGCCCCGACCGAACCAGTCGGTCGATGATCTCGGTCGCGGAAGAGCGCGTCACACCGAGGCGGACGCTGAGTTCTGCCGGGCCGATCGGATCGGCCGCGAGAGCGATGTGCTCGATCGCGGCGGCATCGGTGGTGGAGAGATTCATCCGTCGGGCTGTGACGAAACCCGCCTGCATCGTCGCGTCGTGCAGCTCCTGGAGGAGTGACGCGAAGGCGGATCGCTGAGCGTCCGCGGAAGGCATGTAGTTAATATACAGCTTTGCTAGTAGTTAGACTTCCGAACTAGTTTTCCCTCCCGATCGTTCGACTGTTGCCGACTGTGACGCCCGGAATCCCGGCGACGAGCGGGGGCTGGCTAGCGTGACCCCCAGCACCTGGAGAGTTCCGCATCCGGACCCCTGAGACACTCACCGCAGAAGAGGCCCCCATGAAGCTTTTCCGTCCTGCGCTCGTCAGCGCGATCGCCGCCGTCGTCCTCGTCGCCACCACGGCGTGCACCGGCGGGTCCACCACGACGACGGGCGACGCCGCCGATGGCGCCGAGAAGACGAGCATCAAGATCGGCTTCAACCCCGGCCCCTACCTCGACATGTTCCAGGGCGGCATCCTCCCGATCCTCGAGTCCGAGGGCTACTCGGTCGAGACCGTCGACTTCACCGACGGCATCGTCGTCAACGTGGCGGTCTCGCAGGGCGAGATCGACGCGAACATCATGCAGCATCCGGTGTACCTCGACTTCGTGAACGCCCAGGAGGGCATCACGAACGCCGCACTCGTGCAGATCCCGACGCCCCGGATGGGTCTGTTCGGCGGCAAGAAGTCGTCGCTCGACGACGTGGCCGACGGCTCGACCGTCACCGTTCCGAACTCGCCCTCGAACATGTACCGCGGTCTTCTCATCCTCCGCGACGCGGGGTGGATCGACTTCGACGACGTCGACGACCCCAATACGGCCGACCTGTCGATCATCACGTCGAACCCCTACAACCTGAACATCACGCCCATCGAGAACGCGCAGCAGGTTCCGGCGCTGCAAGACGTCGACTACGCGACGATCCAGGGCAACTTCATCGTCTCGGGCGGCCTGGACCACGGCGACGCCCTCGCCGTCGAGGACCAGCCCGTGTTCTTCTCGAACGTGGTCACCGTGCGCGAAGACGATGTCGACTCGGACTGGGCTCAGGCCATCAAGGCCGCTTACGAGTCGCCCGAGTTCATCGAGTACATCGCCTCCGACCCGCAGTACGACGGCTACCAGCTGCCGGCCTGGTTCGAGTGAGTTCTCGCGACGAAGGGCGCATCGTCTTCGAGAGCGTCACGAGACCTTCGGACAGAAGGATGCGGCGACCGCCGCACTGCGCGACGTCTCTCTCGAGGTCTCTCCGGGATCGATCTTCGGAGTCATCGGATACAGCGGCGCCGGGAAGTCGACGCTGATCCGCACGGTGAACGGCCTCGAGCAACCCACGAGCGGGCGGGTGATGGTCGAGGGAGTCGACATGGGCGCGCTGCGCGGGCGTGCCCTGCGCACCGCCCAGCGCCGCACGGGCATGATCTTCCAGCAGTTCAACCTGCTCGAGACCGTGCGCGTGCGCGACAACGTGGCGCTGCCCCTTCGGCTCGACGGGGTCGCACCCGCCGCCGCCCGCGCCCGGGCGGAGGAGGTGCTCGACTTCGTCGGCCTCGGCGCGAAGGCCGACAGTTTCGCCTCGCAGCTCTCCGGCGGTCAGAAGCAGCGGGTGGGCATCGCTCGCGCACTCGTGCGGAACCCCCGCATCCTCCTCTCCGACGAGGCGACCAGTGCGCTCGACCCGACGACCACGGTGCAGATCATCGAACTGCTGCGCAGCATCAACCGCGAATACGGCACGACGATCCTCGTCGTCACCCATGAGATGGACGTCATCAAAGACCTCGCCGACGAGGTCGCCGTCATGGCCGGCGGCGCGGTCGTCGAGCACGGTTCGGTGCTCGACGTGTTCGTGCACCCGCGCGCCTCGATCACACGCGACTTCGTCACGACCGTCGTGCCGCAGGGACTCCCCGCTCGCGTCGTCTCCCACGTCGGCGGCGACAACCTGTGGCGCCTCCTCCTGCTCGACGAGCAGGTCGCCGAGCCGCTCGTGTCGCACATGATCACCGACCTCGGCGTGACGGTGAACATGCTCCACGCCGACATGACCGAGGTCGGCACGCACACGATCGGTCAGATGATCGTGAAGGTCGACGGCCCCGCCGATCGGGTGCGCTCGGCGCGGGACTACCTCGAGTCACGGGTCGTCAGCCTCGAGGAGGTCGTGGCATGAACGGCGACCGCTGGACCCTCATCACGCCCGACATCTTCCTGAAGGCGATCGGTGAGACCCTGCAGATGCTGGGGTTCGCCCTCGTGTTCGGGTCGATCCTCGGGGTCGCGATCGGCACCTTCCTCGCGCTCACGCGACCCGGCGGCATCCTGCAGAACAGGCCCGCCAACATCGTGCTGGGCGTGTTCGTGAACATCGCCCGGTCGCTGCCGTTCATCGTGCTGCTCGTGGCGATCCTGCCCTTCACCCGCCTGCTCGTCGGCACGAGCATCGGAGTGTGGGCCGCCATCGTGCCGCTGACGGTCATGATCGCCCCCTACATCGGACGCCTGGTCGAGAACTCGTTGCTGGAAGTGCCGCAGGGGGTCATCGAGGCCGCCCGCTCGATGGGCGCCTCGCCGTGGCAGATCTTCCGCCGCTTCCTCCTTCCCGAAGCGCGCAGCTCGTTGATCCTGGCGATCACGATCGCCACGGTCGGACTCATCGACGCCACCGCGATGGCGGGCACGGTCGGCGCCGGCGGCATCGGCGACCTGGCGCTGTCGTACGGCTACCAGCGCTACGACGGCTTCGCCATGGTGCTCACGTGCGTCACTCTGATCGTGCTGGTGCAGGGCATCCAGATGACGGGGTCGGCGATCGCGCGCCGGTACCGGCGGCGGTGACGGTGGCCGACTTCTCCCCCGCGCGCCGGGTGCGCGCCCTACCCCCGAACTTCTGGGGCGCCATGGACCGCGAGATCGCGCGCCTGCGCGCGGAGCCCGGACCGCCGGTGATCGACGTGTCGAAGGGCAATCCCGACCTCCCGACGCCGGAGCACATCGTGGCCGCGATGCAGCGGGCCGTCGCCGACCCGGTGAACCACCGCTACCCGTCGTCGATCGGGCGTCCGGGGGTGCGTCGGGCGATCGCGAAACGCTACCGCGACGACCACGGTGTGCAGATCGACCCCGACGCGCAGGTCGCCATCTTCCACGGCTCGCACGAGGCCATCATGGCGTCGGTCATCGCGCTCGCCGATCCGGGCACGAACGTCGTGCTGCCCGACCCCGGGTACCCGCTGTACCTCTCCGCCGCCGACCTGGCCGAAGCATCCGTCGTCTCGCTGCCCCTCGACGCACCGTCGTTCCAGCCGCGATTCGCCACGCTCGACGCCGTGAGCGATGCGAGCGTGCTCGTGCTGAACTACCCGAACAATCCGACCGGGGCTCTGGCGACGCCCGAGACGATGGAGCGGGCGCTCGCCTTCGCACGTCGGACGGGCGCGGCGTTCGTGCACGACTTCGCCTACTCGTCGCTCGGTTTCGACGACCGTCGCCCGCTGTCGGCGCTCGCGTTCGACGCCGGGCTCGATGTCACCGTCGAGCTGCAGACGTTGTCGAAGACGTACAGCATGGCCGGGTGGCGGTTCGGCTTCGCGGCCGGCAACGCCTCCATCATCGACGCGATGGCGCGCTACCAGGCGCACGCGTTCAGCACGATGTTCGGCGCGACGCAGGTCGCGGCCACGGCCGCCCTCGACGGCGACCAGAGCGCCGCCGCAGAGCTCGTCGGCATCTACCGCCGGCGGCGCGACCTCGTCGTCGCGGGGCTGCGCGCCGCCGGGTGGGAGGTCTTCGAGCCCGAGGGCACGTTCTTCGTCTGGGTGCGGGTGCCCGGTGGGGCGGATGCTGCGGACTTCGCACGCAGGCTCCGGGAGGAGCAGCGCGTGGCGGTCGCGCCCGGCGACGGGTTCGGCGAGCGCGGACGCGGCTTCTTCCGCGTCGGACTCGTCCACGACGACGCGACGCTGACCGAGTTGGTCGAGCGCCTCACGGCGTTCGGCGCGGTCAGAGCTTCCGCCCGGGGTTGAGGGTCCCCCTCGGGTCGAACACGACCTTGACGGCACGCTGCAGTTCGCGGATGCGGGGCGGCACCTCGCCGTCGACCGCGTGGAGCTTCACCGAGCCGATGCCGTGCTCGCCGGCGACCGTTCCCCCGAGTCGCTGAGCCAGCACGAGCAGTTCGCGCTCGGCCGCCCGCGCCCGCGCGGTCTCGTCGGCGTCTGCCGGATCGAACACGACCGTCGGGTGCAGGTTGCCGTCACCCACGTGCCCGGCGAGGCTGATCTCCACCCCGAGGCGCGCCCGCAGCTCGACCACGGCGTCGGCGATCGCGGGCAGCTGTGACCGGGGTACGGCGAGGTCGCCGTGGGTCGCCCCGCCCCGGACGGCGACGAGAGCGGGACTCAGCGCACGACGGGCGGCGAACAGGTGATCCAGCCCGTCCGCGTCATCGGCGCGCGTGACGGTCTCCGCCCCGTGCGCGCGGAACGCGGCTTCGAAACCGTCGAGGTCGTCGGCGCTCCCGATCGCTTCGTCGGTGACGGCCAGCAGCCACGCCTGCGCGTGCTCGGGGATGCCGAGCTCGGGACGCACGAGACGGATGCCGCGCAGCGCCACCTCGTCGAGGAACTCGAGCGTCGACGGCAGTCGGGAGCCCGAGGCGACGACGTTCGCCGCCGCGAATGCCGAGGCCGCGTCGCGGAAGACGGCAGACACCCCCCTGCTCGGGCCGGGCGCGGGGCGCAGGGCGAGGGTCGCCTCGGTGATGACACCGAGGGTCCCCTCCGACCCCACGAACAGACTCGTGAGGTCGAGTCCGGCGACGCCCTTGACGGTCTCGGCTCTGGTGCGCACCACCTCGCCGTCGGCGAGCACCACTTCGAGGCTGCGGACCGCGTCGCGGGTCACCCCGTACTTGACGCAGCGCATGCCGCCCGCGTTGGTCGCGATCGTGCCGCCGATCGACGCCCAGTCGGCCGAGGCGGGGTCGGGCGGGTAGAAGAGCCCCACCGCCGCCACCGCGCGCTGCAGGTCGGCGACGACGACCCCCGGCTGGACGACGGCGACGCGGTCGACGGGGTCGATGCGCACGATGCGGTCGAGCGCGCCGAGGTCGAGGAGCACGGCGCCCTCGATCGCCGCCGCCGCCCCGACGAGACCCGACCGCGCGCCCTGCGGCACGACGGGTATGCCCGCGTCGTTCGCGGCGCGCAGAACGGCGGAGACCTCGTCCGTCGAGCGTGGCCGCACCACCACGGCGGCGACCGGCGGGGTCGTGCGCGACGCGTCGGACGCGTGCTGCGCCACGATCCGCGGATCGTCGATCACCGCCCCGTCGGGGAGGAGGTCACGGAGCGTCTTCACGAAAGCGGTGGCCACCGCTCCACCGTACGGATGACCGGCGCGCGGCGGCGCGACGCGCGTCACCGCCCGACACACACCCGCACGACGGCGCTGACCGGCGCGCGTCTCACTCGCCGCGGAAGATGGCTACGGCGAGATCGGCGTGGTCGGCGAAGACACCGTCGGGCTCAGCATCCCGGATCACCGCCCACTCCTCTTCGTACCGGCCGAAGGCACCGTCGTCGGTGCCGGATCGGAACTCCGGCACGAGGAAGGCGTTCTCAGGGCGGCACGTCCACGTGAAGACGCGCAGCCCCCGCTCGTGCGCATCCGCGACGACGCGGCTGGGTCCCCTCGCACGTCCGGCCGCATCGGGAGCCAGGATCATCCGCTTGTCGACGCTGATTCCGTCGAACCGGCCCGCGAGCGCATCCAGCCCGGCGGGCGCCGCCGTCTGCGCGTACGACGGTGCGGCCTCCCCGAGCGAGGCGACGAGGTCGGACGGACGGCCGTCGGCGGCGAGCAGGTAGATGTACTCGGCGGCGAGACCGCGCTCGCGGAGAGCGGTCAGCACGGTCGACTCGAACGACTCGACCATGAGCGGAACATCGTCGCCGAGGCCGCGGAGCTCGTCGAACACCAGCTGGTCGAGCCGGTGGCCGAGCCGACCGAGAGCGGTCGCGTGCTTGATCTCGACGACCAACCCGACCGGTCTCCCCCGCGCCGACCCGGCGTCGCGCACGAGATCGACGAGATCGCTCAGGCGCAGCATGGGCTCGGAATCGTCGAAGGCCGCGCTCCCGGGGCGCAACGTCGACAGCCGCTCCCGGCATCGGAGGGTGGCGAGCTCGGCCCACGTGAAGTCCTCGGCGAACCAGCCGGTGAGCATCTCGCCGTCGATCTCCTTGGTGGTCCGACGCGAGGCGAACACCGGATGCTGCGAGACATCGGTCGTGGCTCCGATCTCGCTGTCGTGCCGCACCACGAGCACACCGTCGCGCGAGACGACGACGTCGGGCTCCACCGCGTCGGCCCCCATCGCGATCGCCAGCTCGTACGACGACGCGGTGTGCTCGGGACGGTAGCCCGGGGCGCCACGGTGCCCGATGACGAGGGGTGCGGTCACGTCTTCACGTTAGCGGCCGGCTCGCTCATGGTGTCCTCACAGCAGCACCCCGCGACGGCGGGGAGGGCGTCGGCTAGTGTTGATCTACAGCACGGTGCTGTAGATCAACCCCGATTTTGGAGTGTGAGAGCAGTGGCCCTCAACAACCCGGCCTTCAACAACCCGGCGTTCCAGGACCCGCGCGCCGTTCAGACCTACCCCGGTGGCTCGCAGGCTGCGCGCCTGGGCAACGGTCAGACGCAGTATGCGCCGCCCCCCGCCGCCACCAGCGCCGAGCTCGAGGGCAAGTTCGCCGCCCCGTCGGCCGGCGCCCAGCAGACCGACCGCATGACGTACGAGGACACCGTCTACAAGACGATCGCTCTCTTCGCGGTCATGCTCGTCGTCGCGGTCGGCGGATGGATCTGGACGATGTCCAGTGTCACGCCCGCCAACCCCCAGCCCAACGTCGCACCGTGGCTCATCGGCGCCCTCGGCGGCTTCGTGCTCGCCATGGTCAACATCTTCAAGAAGCAGCCCTCGGCACCGCTGATCATGGCGTACGCCGCGTTCCAGGGCCTCTTCGTCGGTGGCATCTCGGCCTACTTCGAGTTCATGATGCCGGGCATCGTCGTGCAGGCGACCCTCGCGACCGTGTCGGTCGTCGGCGTCACCCTGGCCCTCTTCGCCAGCGGCAAGATCCGCGCCTCGAAGCGAGCCACGAAGATCTTCATGATCGCGATGATCGGATACCTGGTGTTCAGCCTCCTGAACGTCGGCCTCATGCTCTTCGGTGTCCTGCCCGCCGACCAGATGTTCGGTCTGCGTTCGGCCACCATCGCCGGCATTCCGATCGGCCTCATCCTCGGTGTGCTCGTGGTCATCATGGCCGCGTACTCGCTGGTGCTCGACTTCGATCAGATCCAGCAGGGCGTGCGCAACGGGGCTCCCCGGAAGTTCGCCTGGAAGGCCGCCTTCGGCATCATGGTCACGGTCATCTGGCTCTACGTCGAGATCCTCCGCATGATCGCGATCATCCGCGGCAGCAACTAGCCACCGCTCGCACGAAGGGGTCGTCCGTTCCGGACGGCCCCTTCGTCGTTTCCGCCCGGCCCCTTCGTCGTTTCCGCCCGGCCCCCTCGTCGTTTCCGCCCGGCCCCGTTCCCCCCGGCCCCGTTCCCCCCGGCCCCGTTCCGCCCGGCCCGCTTCCGCCCGGCCCGCTTCCGCCCGGCCCGCTTCCGCCCTCGTTGTCCAGAATGTGGCGCATTCCTGCGTATGACCGCACCGATCTGTAGGGTCACTCGACGGATGCTGTGGCAGTCGGCTCGGCGGAGAACCGACTGAACTGCGCGGACGGCGCGCGGAGAGCCGACCGAACTGCGCGGACGGCTCGGCGGGGAGCCGGGCGAACTGCGCGGACGGCGCGCGGGGAGCCACGACCGACGCGACGGCGCGACAGCGCAAGGCCTGGTCGCAGCATCCTGCACCCGGCTAGCCTCGCGCCATGAGCCCGTCGAAGACACCCGCCGAGACCCTCGAGATCGCCGGTCACGAGGTGCGCGTGACCAGCCCCGACCGCGTGGTGTTCCCCGGCCCCGGGCTCACGAAGCTCGACATCGTGCGCTATTACGTGGCCGTCGCCGACGGCGCGCTACGCGGAGCGGGCGGGCGCCCGATGGTGCTCAAGCGCTTCGTGAAGGGCATCGACGAGGAGGCGTTCTTCCAGAAGCGGGTGCCCGAGAAGCATCCCGACTTCATCGATACCGCGACACTGCATTACGCGCGCGGCACCTCCGCCGAAGAGACCGTCGTCAGAGACGCCGCCGGGCTCGCCTGGGTCGCGAACCTCGGATGCCTCGACCTCAACCCGCATCCGGTACGTGCCGAGGATCTCGACCACCCCGACGAACTGCGGGTGGATCTCGACCCCATGCCGGGCGTCGAGTGGGCGCAGATCGTGGACGTCGCGATGATCGTCCGCGACGTGCTCGACGACCACGGTCTCGTCGGCTGGCCGAAGACGAGCGGGTCGCGGGGCCTGCACATCCTCGTACGCATCGCGCCCGAATGGGATTTCGCCGCGGTGCGGCTGGCTGCCGAGACCCTCGCGCGCGAGGTCGAGAACCGCGCGCCCGGCCTCGCGACCGCGCGGTGGTGGAAGGAGGAGCGCGGTGAGAGCGTCTTCGTCGACTTCAACCAGAACGCCAAGGACCGCACGGTGGCGTCGGCGTACAGCATCCGTCCCCTCCCCGATGCCCGCGTGTCGACGCCGCTCGCCTGGGACGAAGTGCGTGCGCGCCGCCCGGAGGAGTTCACCGTCGCGACCGTGCTCGAGCGCTTCGGCGACATCGGAGACCCGCACCGCGGTATCGACGAGGCGGTCGGGCGTCTCGACGGCCTGCTGCGGCTCGCCGACGAGCTGGGCCCCGCCGACAAACCGCCGGCAGCGTCCGACGGCTCGGGTCGGCGCGCGTCCACGATGCCGTTGATCGAGGTGGCGCGCACGAAGACGAAGCCCGAGGCCCTCGAGGCCCTGGAGACGTGGAAGACGGCGCACGAGCGGGCGGCGGCCGTGCTGCATCCCGCAGATGTGATGATCGACGGCATGCGCGGATCGAGTTCACTCTGGTACCGCGTGCGCGTCAACTTGCAGCACGTACCCGAGGCGGAGCGCCCGCCGCAGGAGCCGCTGCTCGCCGACTACGACCCGTGGGCCGGGCGGGCCTAGGCGTCTTTCCTCCCCCGCCCGAGTGCGTCCGCGGCTCCGTCGCCCCTGCCCTCGGCGCGCCCGCATCCCCCCGCGCATTTGCCACGCCCCCCCATGCGCCCGCCCTCCCTGTCCCCTGCGCCTTCTCCATCACAAGGCCCCCCTCACTCCGCACTAACTCAGGAAGAATCCGCCAACCCCCGCGGTCTGGAGCGGTTCCGCGCCCGTCCTCGGCCAACCATCCTGAGTACGGTCGCCGAAGCCGACTGACCCGGGCACGAGCCGCACGCGCGCCCTCCCGTCCCCTTCTCCCTCACAAGGCCCCTCACTCCGCACTAACTCAGGAAGAATCCACCGCCCGCCACGATCCGCGCTGTCTTGGCTCCTCGCGCGCCAACCATCCTGAGTACGGTCACAGAAGCCGACGAAAGCGGCACGAGCCCCCACGCGCCCGCCCTTCCCTCATCCCCTTCCTCCTCATCAAGCCCCTCGCCCCGCACTATCTCAGGAAGAATCCACCGACCCCCGCGGTGTGGAGCGGTTCCGCGGCCCTCCCCGGCCAATCATCCTGAGTACGGTCGGCAGACCCGACGGAAGGGGCACGAGCCCCATGCGCGCGCCCAACCGCAGCGCGCGCCCAACCGCAGCGCGCGGCCGACCGCACCGCGGAGACGGAGGCGGCGCGGCCCAGCGAGCGGCGGGCGGGGGCTCAGCGAACGGCGGGCGAGCGCCGCGGCTCGCGGTCGAGCGCCTGCCGGGCCACGGCCGCGAGGGCAGCCATCGTCGGGGCGGGGGCGAACCGCGCCGCGGCGACGACGGCCTCCGCCGACAGCCGGTCGCGCACCGCCGCGTCGCCGAGCACGTCGGCCAGCGCGGCCGAGAGCGCGGCGACGTCGCCGTCGGGCACGAGCACTCCCCCGCCGCCCCGCAGCATGTCGCGCGGACCGTAGCGGATGTCGAACACCACCGCGGGGGTGCCGTGCGACAGCGCCTCGGCGAGCGCGAGCCCCTGCCCCTCGAAAGCCGAGGTCGAGAGATAGACGGATGCGGCGTCGAGCGCGCCGGCGACGTCCTCCGTCGCACCGCGCAGCACGACCGCTCCGCCGACGCCGAGATCGTCGATGAGCGCCTGGAGAGCCCCGCGCTCCGCCCCGTCGCCGTAGATGTCGAGCGTCGCACCCGGCACGGCCGCGCCGACGAATGCGCGGATCGCGAGGTCCACGCGCTTCCCGGGCGCGAGCCGGCCGACCACGACGACCCGACCGGGCTCGCGCGCCCCGATCGGGACGACGGATGCGGGGGGCACCACCGCATTCGGGACGACCGCGTGAACGCCCGACGAGCCGAACCGCTCGACGACGTCGTCACGCTGCGACGGGGTCGGCCACAGCACCGCGTCGAAGCGGTCGGCGACGGTGAACCACCGCGACCACAGCGGGTTCACGGGCGCATCGGCGGTGAACGGCGGCTCGAGGTGCGTGGTGTGCACGGTGTGCAGCAGACGCACCGCGGGTGCGCGCCACCCGCTGAGCAGTTCACCGAGCTGGCGGGATTCGCAGATCACGACGACCGGGCGCTCGACCCGCCCGCGCAGCCCCGCGACCACGTGGTCGAGCCAGGCGCGATACAGGGCCCCGAACCCGGCGATGACACCGACGGATGACCCGTCCGCGTCGCGCACGACGATGGGTGCCGTCGTGAGGTGCCAATCGGGGTCGCCCGTGATCACCGGCAGCGACACGATCGCGCGGCCCGCAGCATCCGTCACGTCCCGGTATGAGAGCGAGGGGTTGGCGTCGCCGGGCACAGTGGCCTCACGCAGCCACGGCGCGCCACCGCCACGGGGGTCGGATGCTTCGTCGAACAGATTGCGCAGGCGTTCGGGCACGTCGAGCATCCCGCGACGCACGAACTCCGACCGGTGTTCGACGTGCGCCTCGGGCGCGCCCGGATCGACCGTCAGCAGCGCGATCTCGGCACCGGCCTCCCTCATCTGCCGCGAGCGGGCCAGGGTCGCCACGGTGTATCCGCCGTCGAGTCCGGGGATGAGCCGGCTCGACAGCACGAGGTACCAGGCGTCGGGGAATCGGGTCATGGGCGCGATCTTCCTATCCGGAACACGGGAAAGCCCGGAGCGATCTCGGCGAGCTCCTCGTCGGAAGAATCCGCGTTCACCCCCTCGAAGAAGCGCCCGACCTCCCAGGCCCAGGCCTTCAGATAGGCACGAAGGATCGCGGGCTTCTCCGCATCGTCGATCTCGACGGCTGTGAACGCCTCGACCCGGCGTCCGGCGCGGAGCTCGCCCTCGCCGGAGACCCGGAGGTTTCGCACCCACTGCGCGTTGCCCCGCGGCGCGACGAGGTAGCGTTCGCCGCCGACCCGGAGCGGATTGACCGGCGTCGTGCGCCACTCGCCGCTCGATCGCCCCCGCACGGCCAGCACTCGGCTGCCGGCGAGCGGGATTCCGATCCGCGTGAGAAACCCCACGACGCGGTTGAACCCCTCGTCCATCGTCGTGGGTCGCACGAATCTCTCGCTCATCCCCTCATCCTCTTCTCTCCCCGAGGGGTCGGGCTAGGGGCGACGCCACCGGACAGCAGACGGATGTCGGCCGAAGGCGCACGGAGCCGACACCCGAGGGCCGACCGTCACCGCGGAGCCCGTAGGCTCCGCGTCACTCCCACTCGATCGTCCCCGGCGGCTTCGACGTCACGTCGAGCACGACACGGTTGACGTCGCGCACCTCGTTGGTGATGCGGTTGCTGATCTTCGACAGCACGTCGTAGGGCAGCCGCGTCCAGTCGGCCGTCATCGCGTCTTCGCTCGACACGGGGCGCAGCACGATCGGATGCCCGTAGGTGCGGCCGTCGCCCTGCACGCCGACGGATCGCACATCGGCGAGGAGCACGACGGGGCACTGCCAGATCTCGTTGTCGAGGCCGGCCTTGGTCAGCTCCGCACGCGCGATGGCGTCGGCGTCACGCAGAATCTCGAGGCGGTCAGCGGTGACCTCACCGACGATCCGGATACCGAGGCCGGGCCCCGGAAACGGCTGGCGACCGACGATCGCCTCGGGGAGGCCGAGTTCGCGTCCGATCGCCCGCACCTCGTCTTTGAAGAGGGTGCGCAGGGGCTCGACGAGCTCGAACTGGAGGTCTTCGGGAAGGCCGCCGACGTTGTGGTGGCTCTTGATGTTCGCGGTGCCCGCACCGCCGCCGGATTCGACGACGTCGGGGTAGAGCGTTCCCTGCACGAGGAACCGGATCGGCTCGCCGTCTGCTGCGGCCTCCGCGACGAGGTCGCGCTCGGCGGCCTCGAACGACCGGATGAACTCGCGCCCGATGATCTTGCGCTTCTGTTCGGGGTCGCTCACGCCGGCCAGCGCGTCGAGGAACTGCTCGCGCGCGTCGACGGTGATCAGGCGAACACCGGTGGAGGCGACGTAGTCGTTCTCGACCTGCTCGCGCTCGCCCTTCCGCAGCAGCCCGTGGTCGACGAAGATCGCGGTGAGCTGATCGCCGACGGCCTTGTGCACCAGCGCGGTCGAGACGGCGGAGTCGACCCCGCCCGAGAGGGCGGAGATGACGCGCGCCGAGCCGATCTGCTCGCGGATGCGGTCGACCTGCTCGGCGATGACGTTGCCGCTGTTCCAGTCTGCAGGAAGGCCCGCGGCCTTGTGGAGGAAGTTCTCGATCACGCGCTGACCGTGATCGGAGTGCTTTACCTCGGGATGCCACTGCACGCCGTACATGCGGCGGGCGTCGTTCGCGAAGGCGGCGACCGGGGTCGCGGCGGTGCGTGCCAGCACGTCGAACCCCTCGGGGGCGCGGGATACCTGGTCGCCGTGGCTCATCCAGACGTTCTGCTCGGCGGGCTGACCGTCGAGCAGGGTTCCCTCGGTGACGATCGTGGCATCGGTCGCTCCGTACTCGCGCAGGCCGGTGTTCGCGACCTCGCCGCCGAGCGCCTTCGCCATGACCTGGAATCCGTAGCAGATGCCGAGCGTGGGCACGTCGAGGTCGAACACCCCGGAGTCGAGCGACGGGGCGCCCTGCTCGTACACCGACGACGGACCACCCGAGAGGATGATGCCCACCGGGCTCTTGGCGGCGATCTCCGCGGCCGTGGCCGTGTGAGGGACGATCTCGCTGTAGACACCGGCCTCGCGGACGCGACGAGCGATCAGCTGCGCATACTGCGCGCCGAAGTCGACGACGAGGACGGGACGTTGGGAGGTCTCGGTCTGTTCGGTCAACGGGTGCCTTCCGGTGCAGGAACGGATGCTTCGGCCGCCTCGCGTTCTGCGAGGTAGGTGGTGACCTTCCGGGCCGTGACGGCCTCGAGGAAGAAGGAGAGGAGCGGGACGACGCCGCCGAGGGCGAGCAGGATGAACCGCGGGAAGGGCCAGCGCATCAGACTCCAGATGCGGAAGCACGAGAACAGGTAGACGACGTAGAACCATCCGTGAACGACGAGGATCGCGAGGGAGATGTTGACGCCGTCACCGGTGGAGAGGATCTCGCACCCGTTGCCTCCCGGCAGGAAGAGCGAGAACCACTCGCACGCCGGACCGGGGATCGCCGGGGCGAAGTACAGGAGACCGCGCGTCCCGCCGGCGAAGAGCTCGACGTGCAGCGGGGTGTACTTCAGGATCATCTCGGTCAGGAGCAGCAGCAGGCCGACACCCGTGATGACCGAGCAGATCTGGTAGAACTTCAAGGCTCCGCGGATCGCAGGAAATGATGCGAGTTTCGGGGCTCGAGGCATGGGCTCCATTCTAGACGGCGGCGAAAACGCCGACTGCCCTCCCCCGCGCGGGGAGAGGGCGGTCGGTCGATGTCGAACGATCAGTTCTTCGGAGGAGTGACCCGGCCGTTCATCCGGGCCGAATCGACGAAGCATCCACTGGGACTCTCCTATGGATCGCGGTGATCACCTGCGGACGAGGCGGAAGGCGAGTAGCCTCTCCGCAAGCCCCAGCCCCCGGCTGAACCCCGCAGACTGCTCGCCGCGAGCTCCACGCTCGGCACGACGCGGGATTCTCGCTGCAGCCTTCCCCTGGGAGAAACCGTGACCGACAACCTGCATCTCGCCGAGCAGAACTCGGCGCTCATCGCCACTGCCCTGGACGGTGAATCGGTGGCCATGCCCGTCGTGGGCCATGTCGAGGACGACGAGAATCCCGTTCGGATGCTCGCGGTCGCGCTCCATCACGCTCAGACGGCCATCACCGCCCTCACCGAAGAAGTCCGCGACCTTCGCGACGAGGTCGACCGGCTCGGCGCGGATCCCTCCCGGATCACGACCGCCGATCTTCACCGACTAGGACTCGACCTGCCCTGAGCGGACGCGTCGCCCCCGACCAGGCGGCGCTTACGCGGCGGCGTCTCCCGCCGCATCCTCGAGGTCTTCGATCTCCTTCTCCCAAGCGTCGCGGGCCAGGCGGTACCAGAGGTAGAAGGCGAAGCCCGCGAACACGGCCCACTCCGCCGCGTAGAAGATGTTGAGCCAGTTGACGTTGGAACCCTCGGCGGGCGCGGGCGACGAGATCGCGTCGAGTCCGCCCAGCGGCTCCGCCGCCGTCAGATAGGGGCGGTAGACCTCGAGGTCGGCCGTGTCGTGCCACCGCGAGAGCAGGGCGGCGGGCGACATCCTCGGGATCTCCTGCGGGTCGGTCCTGGCGGGGACGGCGGCCCCCTCGTCCGAGATGATGCGCCCCGTCAGGTCCACGCGCGCCGGGGAGGCGGCGGCCTGCGCCGACAGGGCGGATGCGGCGGACTCGGCCTGCGCCTTGTCGCTGGTCCATCCCACCGCGACGGCCAACGAGACCGGCGACGGGGCGTCGGCGACGCGGAGCTGACCGGTGACCCAGTACCCCTGCACGTCGTCGTTGAAGCGGGAGGAGACGACGATGAAGTCGTCGGGCACCCAGGTGCCCGAGACGTCGACCCGCTGCCCGACGAGGGGCTCCTCGAGATACTTCCCCGGTGCGACGATTTCGTCGAGCGGACGCACGACCTCGGTCGACCCCGGCGGGGGCGGCGAGGTGTCGATGGCCCGGCTGAGCTGCCACTGACCGAGCCACGCGAACACACCGGCTACGACGAGGCAGACGGCGAGCACGCCGATCCACCGCGGCCGCAGCATCACCTCGCGCAACGTCGGGGCGTAGGCCTTGACGGGGTCGATCATCGACGCGGTCACGGCTGCGTCGTCACGGGGTGCGCTCGGGGTCGTATCGGTCATCAGTGGCCGTAGGGCGCGACGACGACCTCCACGCGCTGGAACTCCTTGAGGTCGGAGTACCCCGTGGTCGCCATGGATTTGCGAAGCGCTCCGATGAGGTTCGCCGTGCCGTCCGCGACGGGCGCCGGTCCGTAGAGCACTTCCTCGAGGGGACCGACCTGCGACACCCGCACGCGGCGCCCCCGCGGGAGCTGGGGGTGGTGTGCTTCGGGACCCCAGTGGTAGCCGTGCCCCGGAGCATCGGTCGCTCGCGCGAGCGCGACCCCGAGCATGACGGCGTCGGCGCCCATCGCGAGCGCCTTGACGATGTCTCCCGAGGTGCCGACTCCCCCGTCGGCGATGACGTGCACGTAGCGTCCGCCCGATTCGTCGAGGTAGTCGCGGCGTGCACCTGCGACGTCGGCGACGGCGGTCGCCATCGGAGCATGCAGCCCCAGAGTGGCGCGCGTCGTGGAGGCCGCGCCGCCGCCGAAGCCCACCAGCACGCCGGCGGCGCCCGTGCGCATGAGGTGCAGGGCGGCCGTGTAGGTCGCCGCACCGCCGACGATGACGGGCACGTCGAGGTCGTAGATGAACTTCTTCAGGTTCAGCGGCTGGTCGACCGACGACACGTGCTCGGCCGAGACCGTGGTGCCGCGGATGACGAAGAGGTCGACGCCCGCGGCGACGACGGTCTCGTAGAAGTCCTGGGTGCGCTGCGGAGTGAGGGAGCCGGCGACGGTGACACCCGCGGCCCGGATCTCGGCGAGGCGGTCGCGAACGAGCTCGGGCTTGATGGGCTCGGCGTAGAGCTCCTGCATGCGGCGGGTGGCCTCGCCGTCGCCGAGCGAGGCGATCTCGGCCAGCAGCGGCTCGGGGTCGTCGTACCGCGTCCACAGCCCCTCGAGGTCGAGCACGCCGAGGCCGCCGAGCTGCCCCAGCATGATCGCGGTGCGCGGGCTGACGACGGAGTCCATCGGTGCGCCGAGCACGGGGATCGAGAACTGGAACGCGTCGATCGTCCACGCCGTCGAGACGTCTTCGGGGTTGCGCGTGCGCCGCGACGGCACGACCGCGATGTCGTCGAACGTGTAGGCGCGGCGAGCGCGCTTGGCGCGGCCGAGATCGATCTCCATACTCACCCTCCCAGCCTACCCGCGCGGCCTGACATCCCCCCGGTCCCCGCCGAAACACCGCATTCGGCCGAGACGCACCGCCAGGCGGCGCGTCTGCGCCGATCCGCGTGTCTCGAGCGGGCTCAGGATGCGGTGGAGTCGCGCGGGAGACCGCGCTGCAGCAGCCGCGTGACGACGGGATCGAGGAGGAAGAGCACGAAGGCGATCGACCCCGCGACGGTCGACAGCGCGATGACGGCGACCGAGATGATCACGGCGCTCAGCCCCGCCCGTCCGATCGCGGCGGCCTGCGCCTCGGACAGGTCCGGCAGCATCCGTTCCCGGTGACGGCGGGCCCACATCCACTGCAACCAGCTGATGACGACGGCGAAGAAGAAAGTGACCGGCATGACGACACGGCCGACGAGGAACGCGGAGTACTCCGTGGTGAGCCCCGTCACGAACGGGATGAGCACGATGAACAGCAGCCGGGCGTTGTTGAGCCAGACGACGACGCCGTCGACGCGGGCGACGTGCTCGAACTGCTGCGTATGGGTCATCCACAGCAGGCACAGCAGCACGAAGCTGAGCACGAAGTTGAAGAACAACCCGCTCATGTCACGCAGGCCGGCCAGCAGGTCGCCGTCCGACGACACCGACCCGATCGAGTTCGACGTCAGGTCGAGGACGAGCAGGGTCGCCGCGATGGCGAACACCCCATCGGTGAAGGCCTCCAGTCGACCCGTGCCCTGGGTCGCATCCGGATGCGAGCGCCGTGCGAACATCCGCACAGCGTAGCGCCGCTACTTCTTGTAGTTGGGCGCCTCGACGACGATCTGCACGTCGTGCGGGTGCGACTCCTTCAGACCCGCCGCGGTGATGCGAACGAACTTGCCCTTGGCCTTCAGCTCGTCGATCGTGCGGGCGCCGACGTAGAACATCGACTGACGCAGACCACCGACGAGCTGATAGGCGACCGCGGCGACGGGGCCGCGGTATGCGACCTGACCCTCGATGCCCTCGGGGATGAGCTTGTCGTCGCTGGGCACGTCGGCCTGGAAGTAGCGGTCCTTGGAGTAGGACGTCTTCTTGCCGCGGGTCTGCATGGCCCCGAGCGAGCCCATGCCGCGGTACTGCTTGAACTGCTTGCCGCCCTGGAAGACGATCTCGCCGGGCGACTCGTCGGTACCGGCGAGGAGCGATCCGAGCATGACGGTGTCGGCACCCGCGACGAGGGCCTTGGCGATGTCGCCCGAGTACTGCAGACCGCCGTCGGCGATCACGGGCACGCCGGCCTCGCGAGCGGCGAGGGATGCTTCGTAGACGGCGGTGACCTGCGGAACCCCGACCCCGGCGACGACGCGGGTGGTGCAGATGGAGCCCGGGCCGACGCCCACCTTCACGGCGTCCACGCCCGCGTCGACGAGCGCCTGCGCGCCCTCGCGCGTGGCGACGTTGCCGCCGATGACGTCGATGTGGTCGAACGTCGGGTCGGCCTTCAACCGGCGCACCAGATCGATCACGCCCGCCGACTGGCCGTTGGCGGTGTCGACGACCAGCGCGTCGACGCCCGCGTCGCGGAGGGCCTCGGCGCGATCCCACGCGTCGCCGAAGAAGCCGATCGCCGCACCGACGCGGAGACGGCCGTGCTCGTCCTTGGTGGCGAGGGGGTACTTCTCGCTCTTGTCGAAATCCTTGATCGTGATGAGTCCGGCCAGCTTGCCCTCGTCGTCGACGAGGGGGAGCTTC
The DNA here is from genome assembly GCF_003635115.1 of Microbacterium sp. AG1240. GTDB lineage: Bacteria > Actinomycetota > Actinomycetes > Actinomycetales > Microbacteriaceae > Microbacterium. The sequence goes on along the minus strand of NZ_RBXJ01000001.1, from coordinate 775,417 downwards.
TCGACACGGTGCTTCGCGAACGTCGCGATGACCTCGTTCGCGCTGATGCCGACGGGGCCGGTGATGAGGCCCTCGGTCGTCATGACGTCCTTCACGAGCGTCGTCTGACGCTCGAAGCCCGAGACGAATCGCATGTCGCGGTTCGTCACGATGCCGACGAGGCGGCCGTCGTCGTCGACGACGGGCAGACCCGAGATGCGGTACTTCGCGCAGAGGTCGTTGACCTCTTCGATCGTGGCATCGGCGGTCGTGGTGATCGGGTCGGAGATCATCCCCGATTCACTGCGCTTGACGCGGTCGACGTGCGCGGCCTGGTCTTCGATGGAGAGGTTGCGGTGGATGATGCCCAGCCCGCCCTCGCGCGCGATCGCGATGGCCAGACGCGCCTCGGTGACGGTGTCCATCGCGCTGGAGAGCAACGGTGTCGCCACGGTGATACGCCGCGACACCCGTGAAGAGGTGTCCGCCTCGCTGGGGATCACGTCCGTGTGCCCCGGAAGGAGGAGGACGTCGTCGTAGGTGAGGCCTACGAATCCGAAGGGGTCGTTGTGCTCCATGGTTCTCGTTCTCCTGCGCGCGCGGCGCGTTGCTCGAAAGGACGACGACGGCCGGGTGCGCTGCTCGCGCGCCGTTACCGATTCTAAACGCGGCGGACCTTAGTTCATTCCCGGAAATACCCCGACACGGCCGTGGCCGACCTAGTATTCCCCTCAGCGTTCCCGCGATCTTCGGGTTTCGCTGTGAAACACCGACGACACATTACGCTCGTAACGTCTTCATCATTGCCGATGCGACTCGATGTCGGCGCCCCCGACTGGAGGATCCGTGAGACCCACCACCACCGCGCCACCACGAGTTCGCGCGGGTGTCATCCCAGCCGTCATCGCGCTGATGCTGACGCTGCTCGGGCTCTTCGCCGGTGTGACGCCGGCGCACGCGGCCGAAGACGACCCCTATCGCATCAGCGGCAACGTCCAACTCGACGGCGAACCCCTGGCGGGCGTCGTGCTCGTCGTGACCGGTCCGGGCGGTGAGCAGGAAGTAGAGACCGACGCCGAGGGACAGTGGCGTGTCGGTGTTCCCGAGCGCGGCGAGGAATACGTCGTCACGCTCGACGAGTCGACCCTGCCCGACGGCATCGCGGTCGTCGACCCGGAAGACGACACCCCCAACGCCAAGGAAGTGGAGGTGGGAGCCGGCGGTCGCGTCAGCGTCAACTTCTTCATCGGCGAGGGAGAACGCAGCGTCACCGGTTTCGCCGATCAGCTCGTGCAGCGCGTCGTCCAGGGCCTCAGCTTCGGCCTCATGCTCGCCCTGGCCGCGGTCGGACTGTCCCTCGTCTTCGGCACGACCGGTATCTCCAACTTCGCCCACGGCGAGATGGTCACCTTCGGCGCGGTCATCGCCCTGTTCCTCGTGGGCCCGGCGACGCTCGCGCTCCCCGTGTGGCTGGGCTTCCCTCTCGCGGTCATCCTCGGCGGCGGACTGGGGCTCATCCTCGACATGATCCTCTGGCGACCACTGCGGCGTAAGCGGGTGGGAGCGGTGCAGCTCATGATCGTGAGCATCGGCCTCTCGCTCGCGATGCGGTACGTCTTCCAGTACTTCATCGGCGGCGGCACGAGCCAGCTCCCGTTCGCCTCCGAGCCGAAGATCCCACTGTTCGGCGTCGTGCAGCTGAGCGTCATCGACATGGTCTCGATCGCCATCTCGATCGTCGTGATCGTCGCGTTCGCCCTCTGGCTCACGTTCTCGCGGCTGGGCAAGGCCACGCGGGCCATCTCCGACAACCCCTCGCTCGCTTCGGCCTCGGGCATCGACGTGGACTACGTCGTCCGGGTCGTGTGGGTCGTGGCGGGAGGCCTTGCCGCCCTCTCCGGCGTGCTCTACGCCTACTACCGCCCGGGCATCAAGTGGGACATGGGTGCGCAGGTGCTGCTGCTCATGTTCGCCGCGGTCACGCTCGGCGGGCTCGGCACCGCCCTCGGCGCGCTGGTCGGCTCGATCATCGTCGGCCTCCTCGTCGAGGTCTCGACCCTGTTCGGCGTCCCCTCGGATCTGAAGTACGCCACAGCGCTGGTCGTCCTCATCGTGATCCTGCTGTTCCGCCCGCAGGGCATCCTCGGCCGCCGCGAAAGAATAGGTTAGGCGCGAATAATGGACTGGCTCCAGATCCTCTCGAACACCGCATCCTCGATCCTCAGCCCGGCGACCCTCGGCTACGCGCTGGCGGCACTGGGCCTGGCCGTGCACTTCGGCTACGGCGGACTCATCAACATGGGCATCGCCGGCTTCATGGCGATCGGCGCCTACGGCTATGCCATCTCGGTCCTGAGCTTCGGACTGCCCTGGTGGCTCGCGGCCCTCATCGGGCTCGTCGCCTCCGCCGTCTTCGCCCTCATCCTCGGCATACCCACGCTGCGATTGCGCGGAGACTATCTCGCGATCGTCACCATCGCCGCCGCGGAGGTCGTTCGACTGCTGTTCCTCACGACGGCGTTCGAAGACGTCACCGGGTCGGCCGACGGCCTGAGCGGCTACCACGAGAGCTTCCGGTCGTCGAACCCGATCCCGGCCGGCACCTACGGTTTCGGTCCGTTCACCTACAACGAGACCGACTGGTGGGTGCGCATCACGGGACTCGTGACCCTCGCGATCGCCGCACTCGTCGTGTGGATGGTCACGCGCAGCCCCTGGGGTCGCGTGTTGAAGGGCATCCGTGAAGACGAGGACGCCGTGCGCTCGCTCGGTAAGAACGTCTTCTCCTACAAGCTGCAGGCGCTGGTTCTCGGTGGCGTCCTCGCGGCGGCGGGCGGCATCGTCTACGCGCTCCCCTCGGCGGTCAGCCCCGGCGTCTACGTCACGTCGCTGACCTTCTTCGTCTGGACGGCGCTCCTCCTCGGCGGAGCGGCGACGGTCTTCGGGCCTCTCCTGGGATCGCTCATCTTCTGGGTGCTGCAGACCTTCCTCTCCAACGTCCTCCCCGCTCTCGTGAGCGCGGGCGTCCTCCCGTTCATGTCGGAGATCCAGGCGGGAACGGTGCGCTTCATCCTCGTGGGTGTGGCGCTCATGCTGCTCGTGATCTTCATGCCGCAGGGAATCCTCGGCAACAAGAAGGAGCTGACCTTTGTCAAATAGCGCCTCCCCCAGCGACGCTCCGATCGAGCCCGCGCCGCTCACCTCCCCCACTCCGCGTGCGAAGGCCACCGGCCTGCACATCGGCGAAGCGGTCCCCGGCGTGAAGAAGGTCGACCCGATCATCGTCGCCGACGGCATCACGCGATCGTTCGGCGGTGTGACCGCGGTCGACGTCGAGCACCTCGAGGTCCCCCGCGGGGCGATCACGGCCCTGATCGGCCCGAACGGTGCGGGCAAGACCACCCTGTTCAACCTCCTGACCGGCTTCGACAAGCCCAACAGCGGGTCGTGGACGTTCGAGGGCAAATCCCTCTCGGGCATCCCCGCCTACCGGGTGTCGCGGATGGGCCTCGTGCGCACCTTCCAGCTCACGAAGGCGCTCGGGCTGCTCACCGTGATCGACAACATGAAGCTCGGGGCACGCAAGCAGCGCGGCGAGAACTTCTGGCAGGGGCTCATCCCGGCGATCTGGCGCAAGCAGGACGAAGAGATCGAAGCGCGGGCCATGAAGCTGCTCGCCAAGTTCAAGCTCGACGCGAAGGCCGACGACTTCGCCGCGTCTTTGTCGGGCGGTCAGCGCAAGCTCCTCGAGATGGCCCGGTCGCTCATGACCGATCCGACCCTCGTCATGCTCGACGAGCCGATGGCCGGTGTGAACCCCGCCCTGACGCAGTCGCTCCTCGACCACATCCTCGACCTGAAGGACCTCGGTATGACCGTGCTCTTCGTCGAGCACGACATGCACATGGTGCGCCACATCGCGGACTGGGTCGTCGTGATGGCGGAAGGACGCATCGTCGCGGAGGGAGATCCGCTCTCGGTGATGAAGAACCCCGCCGTGATCGATGCCTACCTCGGCGCCCACCAGGACCTCGACCTGGGGGTCGTCACAGGTCGCGTCGCCGTCGTCGACGCCGACCCGACCACCGATGCCGAAGCATCCGTCGACGCCGACGCGACGGTCCTCGTCGAAGACGGCGTGGCCGAAGACGAAGGGAATCGCGCATGAGCGCCACCGCCACCGCCACACCCGTCGTGGTCGTCGACAACGTCCACGCCGGGTACCTGCCCGGCGTGAACATCCTCAACGGCTGCTCGCTGGTCGCCGAGCAGGGCGAGCTCATCGGCATCATCGGTCCGAACGGTGCCGGCAAGTCGACGCTGCTGAAGGCCATCTTCGGGCAGGTGAACGTTCGCGGCGGCACCATCTCGCTCGAGGGCGACGAGATCACGGGGCTGAAGGCCGACAAGCTGGTGCGTCGCGGCGTGGGCTTCATCCCCCAGACGAACAACGTCTTCCCCAGCCTGACGATCGAAGAGAACCTGCAGATGGGGCTTTACCAGAACCCCAAGATCTACAAGGAACGACTCGAGTTCGTCACCGGCATCTTCGCCGAGCTCGGCAAGCGCCTGAAGCAGCGCGCCGGCTCGCTCTCGGGCGGTGAGCGGCAGATGGTCGCGATGAGCCGCGCCCTGATGATGGACCCGAAGGTGCTGCTTCTCGACGAGCCGTCGGCTGGTCTCTCCCCCGTGCGGCAGGACGAGGCGTTCATCCGCGTCTCCGAGATCAACAAGGCCGGGGTGACGTGCATCATGGTCGAGCAGAACGCCCGCCGCTGCCTGCAGATCTGCGACCGCGGTTACGTTCTCGACCAGGGGCGCGACGCATACACCGGCACGGGCCGCGAGCTGCTGAACGACCCCAAGGTCACCGAGCTCTACCTCGGCACGCTGGGCGTCTAGACCTCCATACCTGCCATCCGGCCCCGACGGGGTTCGGATGGCGGGTGCGTGCGCGCGCTGCCCGTCCGCCACGCCGCCTCCGAGCACGAACTCAGGATGAATGCGGGGTCACGCCCACCACGGCGGCGTGTCGCAGCCGTCGCGACGGCTCAGCCTGAGTTGTGGCGGAGGGCGGCCCGATCTTCGGTGCGTGCGGAACGGATGCCGCCGAGCTCCGAGCCGGGCCCGGGCCGACCGTCCCGCCCGAATCTCGCGGGCGGGGAGCCGCCGGCCGGCAGCACGTAATCAGGATTAGCGCGACTCCGCAGCCCGTGGGAGGGGCGTTTCGCCTGTCCGCTGACCTCTGAGCCTGAGTTCGTGCGAGCGGAGGCGAGGCGGGGCGGGCGGTCGGGGCGGGTGAAGGCGGGGCGGGTGAAGGCGGGGCCGGCGGGCGGGGTGGAGCGCGGCGTCGTCGCCGGGGTGGAGCCGAACGCACGGGGAAGGGCCCCGGTCCGAAGACCGGGGCCCTTCCTGTCGAGCGGATGCTGAGGATCAGCCCTCGTACGCGACGTAGTTGTTGTCTTCGCCGAACTGGTAGATACCGATCGACGCCTCGGTCGGGTCGCCGACCTCGTCGAACGTGATCGGACCCGAGATGCCGTCGTAGTCGGCCGTGCCACCGTCGAGGATGATCGCGGCGCAGTCGGCGTACGACTCGCACTTCGTGCCGTCGCCCGAACCGCCGGAGACCTCCTGCAGCTTCCCTGCGATGGCCTCGGCATCGGTCGAGCCGGCAGCGAGGGATGCGAGAGCGAGCAGCACGGTGGCGTCGAACGACTCCGCCGCGTAGCTGTAGTCCTCGAGCGCGGGGCGACCCTCGGCCGACTGGAACTCGTCGAGCGACGACGTGAAGTCGCCGATCGAGTCGATCGACAGACCGGGCAGCGTGCCCTTCGCGCCGGTCAGCGATCCCGCGGGGAACGCGTCGGCGAAGTTCTTCAGGTTGCCGTCGACGAAGTACAGCTTGTCAGACGGGAACTGGCCGAACAGGCTCGGCAGGATCGTCGAGACCTCGTCGAACGTGATCAGAGCGATCGCGTCCGGCGCGGCCGCGAGGACCTCGCTGATCTGCGAGTCGAACGTGGTGTCACCGGTGTTGTAGGTCGACTGTGCGACGACCTCGCCACCGGCGGCCTCGAAGGCCTCGGAGACGTACTTCGCGAGACCGGTGCCGTACGAGTCGTTCAGGACGATGAGGCCGAGCGTCTGCGCGCCGCCCTCGGCGATGAGGTTACCCAGCACCTCGCCCTGCAGGACGTCCGACGGGGCGGTGCGGAAGTACAGCCCCTTGTCGTCGTAGGTCGTGAACGTGTCCGACGTGTTGGCCGGGGAGAACTGGATGACGCCCGCACCGACGACCTGGTCGATGAACTGGAGCGACGTTCCCGAGGACGCCGCACCGATGATCGCCGAGACGTCCTCGCCCAGGAGGCGGGGGATGGTGGTCTCGTAGGCCTTGTTGTCGGTGTCGCCGGAGTCGCCGTAGACGGTCTCCAGGGTGAGACCCGTCGTTGCGGTCTCGGCGTTGATGAGGGACTCCGCGTAGGCGACGCCGGCCTCTTCGGGCGGGCCGAGGAAGGCCAGGTTGCCGGTCTGCGGGAGCGCGGTGCCGATCTTCAGCGTCAGGTCCCCACCAACCTCTGCGTTGGGCGCCGCCGACGAGGACTCCGCGGTTCCGCCGCCACCGGCACAGCCGGCCAGGACGAGCGCGCTGACACCGACCAGGGCGATGCCGCCCAGGACCTTGCCGGCACGCGAACGTGAAATGACGCTCATGTTGCTCCTTGCTGTGAATGATTGCGGGCGCGATTCGGGGACCGGCCCAGTGCCCTAAACCTATGCGGCCGTTCGTCTCGGCAGTGTTGCCGTTCGTTAACGATGTGTAACGCGACCCAATCGTTATGCGGCGAGACTCGCCAAACGCCGAAAGCGCCCGTTTCTGCCATTCGAGCCCCCGATTTTGCGCTCTTCCGGCGGGAACGGGCACTTTCGATGGATGCTGCGCCCCCGGCCGGGGGCTGTCAGGTCAACTCGGCGACGTCCGAGACGGAGGCCCTGCCTCGCCGGGCGGCGAGGAGCGAGTCGACCGTGAGGACGGCGAGCGCCACCCACACCAGCGCGAACCCGACCCACCGCTCGAACGGCATGGGTTCGCCGAGGAGCCACGCACCGGTGACGAACTGCAGCACCGGCGCGACGAACTGCAGGAGCCCGACCAGGGTGAGGGGCGCGCGCCGGGTGCCCGCCGCGAAGAAGAGCAGCGGCGTGGCGGTGAACACGCCGGCCATGAGCAGGAGAGCGGCGTGGCCGGCGCCGGCGGTGAAGAGCGTCAGCCCGCTCGTGGCCGCGACGACGCAGAGCTGGACGATGGCGATCGGGAACAGCCAGAAGGACTCGAGCGTCAGGCCGCTGACGGCGTCGACGGCCGGCCCGATCTTCTTCTTCACGAGGCCGTACAGCCCGAAGGAGCACGCCAGCGACAGTGCGATCCAGGGGAACGTGCCGTAGCCCACGACGATGACGAGCACGGCCACCACGGCGATGCCGATCGCGATCCACTGTGTGATCCGCAGCTTCTCCCGGAGAACGAGAACCCCGAGCAGCACCGTGACGATGGGGTTGATGAAGTAGCCGAGGCTCGTCTCGATGACGTGACCGCTCAACGTGCCGAGGAGGAAGACCTGCCAGTTGACGTAGATCAGGGCGCCGGCGAGCGCCGTCAGACCGAGCAGACGGGGTTGCCGAACGATCCGCCAGAGCGCCGTCCACCCGCGGACGACGAAGAGGAGGATGGCGCAGAACACCAGCGAGAGCACGATCCGCCAGGCGACGACCTCCCACGCGCCCGTGGGTGCGAGGGTCAGGAAGTACAGGGGAAGGAATCCCCAGAGGAGGTAGGCGACGAAGGCGTAGACGCCACCGATCGCGATTTCACGGGAGGGGGTCCGCGCCGCGGGCGTGGAAGCACCGGCACGGTCGTTCACGCTGCCAGCCTAGGCCCGTTAAGGGGTCAATCCGATCGGTCGTCGGCGCCGAAACATTCACGACGGCTCCTTCGTACGCGCCCCTTGCAACGCGGGAGCCGCCCCACACGGCACACGTGCGCCTGCGGTGCGCGCAGAAAGGCCCGGATGCCGAAGCATCCGGGCCTTTCCCGACTCGCGAGGAGACGATCAGCGAACGACGACCGCCAGGACGTCGCGCGCCGAGAGCACGAGGTAGTCGTCGGCGCCGAACTTCACTTCGGTGCCGCCGTACTTGCTGTAGATGACGCGGTCGCCGACGGCGACGTCGATCGGAACACGGTTGCCGTTGTCGTCGATGCGGCCGGGGCCGACAGCCACGACCTCGCCCTCCTGGGGCTTCTCCTTGGCGGTGTCGGGGATGACGAGACCACTCGCGGTGGTCTGCTCTGCCTCGACCTGCTGGATGACGATGCGGTCTTCGAGCGGCTTGATGGAAACCGACACGGTCTACCTCTTCTTTCTTGACGCTTCGGTACGGAAGACTCATTAGCACCCACGCGGGGAGAGTGCTAAGCCCGAGTCTAGGGAAGTGCTGGCACTCTCGCAACGCGAGTGCCAGCGGACGCTCTCCCCGCCTCCGCGCCTTGCATATCCGGCCTCCCGAGCGCTACCCCCCTTTTTTCGTCTGCGGGCGTGTGTCATCATGTCCGAACGACGTCGGAGTCGTAAGGGGCACGATCCGGCACTGGAACAGAACTCGAAGCTAAGACGCTTCGGTTCTAGGCGAGGCGCTAGCGCGCGCTCGTCGGGGGGAATTCTGTACATGCGTGCTCCATATTTTCTTGCGATCGATGTGGGAATGACGCGGACGGCTGCTGCCGTCTCGCAACGTTCTGGGGGTGTGACGACAGTCACCTCCGTGCCGCTGGGGCGGCACTCCGATCACGCGTCGACGGCGGTGTTCGTCGGCGAGAGCGGTCTGCTCTTCGGCGATGCCGCGGAGCGCCGCGGGCTGACTCAGCCCGACAGGCTCATCCGCGAGTTCAAGAGGCGCGTCGGCGACGACGTGCCCGTCGTCGCGGGCGACCAGAGCTTCACCGCCGAGCAGCTCTACGCGCACGTCGTGACCTGGGTCACCGAGACGGTGAGCGAGCGCGAAGGACGCTCGCCGTCGGCGATCAGCGTGACCGTCCCCGCTGCCTGGGGCGAGTATCGCTCCGAGCGCGTCGGCGCAGCCATCGCCCACGAGGGCTGGCGAGACGTGAACCTCATTCCCGAGCCGGAGGCTGCGGCGCGCCATTACGACCACGTCAACCCGCTCGAGACCGGCCGGGCACTCGCGGTCTACGACCTCGGCGGTGGCACGTTCGACGCCGTCGTCGTGCGGAAGGACAAGAAGGGCGCGCTGCGGATCGTCTCGCCCGCGTCGGGACTCTCCGACGTCGGTGGCGCCGACTTCGACGACCTGCTCCTTCGCCACGTGATGACGGCGGCGGGCATCTCCGCGGACGTCCTGGCCACCGACCCCGGAGCACGCGTCGCACTCGCCGCCCTGCGTCGGGAGTGCGTGGATGCGAAGGAGTCGCTGTCGTTCGACTCGGAGACCGTGATCCCCGTCCTGCTCGGCGGGCGGTCGACCTCCGTGCGCGTTACTCGTGCCGAGTTCGAGGCCATGATCGAGTCGCAGATCGAGCGCACGACCGACGCTCTGGAGCAGTCGATCGAGTCGGCTTCCCTGCGCGCCGACCGCCTGGATGCGATCCTCCTCGTCGGCGGATCGTCGCGTATCCCCCGCGTCGCCCAACTGCTCTCCGAGCGCGTCGACGTCGCGATCGCCGTCGACGCCGACCCGAAGGCCGTCGTCGCGTTCGGCGCTGCGCGTGCCGCCGCCGCCGAGTTCGAGGGCGAGGAGGCACCCCCGGCGCTCGCCCGTGTGCAGGCCGACCCGACCGAGGAGCTGTCGACGCTGCTCGACGAGTCCCGGCACGTTCCGGCACCCCGCCCTCAGCAGAAGTCCCGCGTCCGCTGGTTCGGGCGCGGCCCCGCGGCCGCGGCCGTCGCGGTCGGCGCCGTCGTCCTCGCGGCGGGCGTGACGCTGTCGGGTGTCGCCGCTCTGGCCGGCAACGCCGACCAGCCGGTGCAGGCCGCCGGGCAGGGCGCGGCGTTCTTCAACGACGCCCTGGCCGCCGGCAGCCTCTCCGCGATGGGTTCCGACGACGAGATCGTCGAGACACCCTTCGGCGTGAACGCGCCCATCAGCGACGTTCCGGTACTCGAGATCGCCGCCCCGTCATCGCCCAACAACGCAGCGCAGAAGCCCAAGACCAACACCTCGAAGTCGAACGCCTCGAAGACGCCGACGCGCGCTTCGGGCAAGCCGAACACGTCGACGAACCCGTCGACGCCGAACCAGGCGGGTTCGAACTCGAACCCCTCGTCGGGCTCGGGCGGCAACCCGTCGACCGGACAGCCGAGCACGCCCAGCGGTTCGACCGGCGGCGGCTCGACCACCCCCACGACGACGCCGACCACGCCGAGCACGACCCCGACCACGACGCCGACCCAGGAGCCGAGCACGCCGCCGGTCACGACCCCGCCGACGGAACCGACGCCTGAGCCCTCGACCCCGCCCGTCACCCCCGACCCCGAGCCCACGGTCGACACACCGCCGGCCACGGAGGCTCCCGCTCCGGCGCCCGCGCCGGAAAGCACCCCCACTGAGACCGCCTCGGCCGTCTGACGCGGATGACTGGGGGAAACGTCATGACACAGTCACGCCCTTTCGACCTCGCAACGCTCGGATCCGGAGCCCCCGTGTGGGGTCGTGCCGCTCGCGCGCAGCTCGATGCGCTGATCGACTCCGGCGACGAACCGCGCCGGGCGATCATCACCGGTCCGGCCGGCTCGGGTAAGACGCTGCTGCTGCGCCACGCCCGCCGGCGGTTGACCGACCGCGGGGCGGCCTCGGCCCTTCTGCGCACGAACTCCGATACCGCCGACCTCGACAGCACCGACGTGCTCTTCGTCGACGACGCCCACCGTCTCGACGACCGCCGGCTCGCCTCGCTGATCGACTGGTTGGCCGACCCGTCGGCGCAGATCGTCGTGGCCTCGCGACCGTGGCCGCGCACTGCCGCGATGCGACAGCTCGCCGACGTGATCGAGCGCGCGCACCCCGCTGTCGTGCTCGGCCACCTGAGTCACCACGATCTGACAGACCTGCCGGGCCTCGGCGACGCCTGCGTCGCCTCGATCCTCGCGCTCACGGCGGGTACGCCGTGGCTCGTCGCCGAGGCGATCCGCGTGCACGACACGTCCTGCGAGGGCTCGGGAGACCACGGTCACATCACGGGCGACCTGCAGGACGTCATCGCCCACCGGCTCGCCGGCATCGACGAAGCGGTGGCCGAGGCCGTCATCGCCGTCAGCCTGTCACCCTCCTCGGCGGCGATGGCGTCGGAGGAACTCCTGTTCGGCGGATACAGCGAGGGGATGCTGCAGCGCAACGGCAGGCCCGTCCCCCTGGTGACCGATGCGGTGCGCGCGACGCTCCCCGTCGCCCGCATCGTCGACCTCTACATGTCGTCGACGCCCACCGCGTCGGACCTCGAGGACGGCATCGTCGACGGGATCAGCGACGACCGGATCGCCGGCATGCTCCTGCGGGAAGGCGATGCGAGTCTCTCGCGAGACGCTGCCGCGGCGGCCGAGCTCTTCCGCCGGGCCGGCAGGGCCGGCGCCGACCCTCTATCGGTGCGGATCCGCGAGGCCTCGGCCGCGTGGGTCGCCGGCGACATCGACACCGCGGCCGCGCTGCTGGAGGGGGTCGACCTCGACACCGCCCATCCCGACCGCGATCGTGCCATCGACCTGTCGGCATCGATCTGGGCCGCCCGCGGCGACTTCGAGTCGGCGGCGGCGGTCTACCGCGCATCCGGCCGCCTCGGAAGCGACTCGGCGGCTCGGGCCGCCACCGTTGCGCTGGCTGCGGGTGACCCGGTCGCCCTCGACGACGCGAAGCAGGTGCACGACGGAGCGCCGGCGATGCCGTCCACGCTCTCGGTCTCTCTGGGCCTGGTGGCCCGCGGAATCCAGGAGAGCACGACCGGATCGGCGCAGTACGCCCTCGTCGACCTCGTGCGCGCCGCGGAGGTGTACACCGCATCCGGAACCGCGGCGCCGATCGGGGAGCTCCCCGCCGTCATCGCGACGCTGATGGCACTGAACACCGGCGAGCTCGATGTCGCGCACTCCGTGATCGCCGACGCGGTCGCCCGCGGCCACGGCGGACCGTGGGCTCGCCCGCGTCTGCTCCTGTGGAGCTCGTGGGTGTCGCTGCAGTGCGAGCACCGCGCCGACGCCGAGGCCGCACTGGCGCAGGCGTTGGCCGCCCCTCGCCCGCTCTCACCCCGCGACGCGACGCTCGCGAGCGCCCTCTCGGTAGCCATCGCCCGCCGGTACGGCGACCTGGGCGAGCTCACGGCGCAGTGGCGACGCGCACGCTCGAACGTGATGCGGTCGCAGTTCGACGTCTTCAGCATCCTGCCCCTGGGCGAGTTCGTGCTGGCGGCGGTGCGCGTCGGCGACGAGGCGCGCATGGATCCCCACTTCCAGCGGGCGCTGGAGAGCGTCGCGCGGCTCAGCAAGGGCAGTGTCTGGGGCGTGCCTCTGCACTGGACCGGCATCCAACGCGGCATCCTCCGCGGCCACCCCGACGACCTTCGTCCGCACGCTCGGGCGCTCGTGGAGGCGGCAGGGACGAACGCGCTCGCGGCGCAGATGGCGCAGGCCGGGAGGGTGTGGACGGCCGTGCTCGCGGGCAAGGTCGACCCTGACGTGGTCGAGGCCGCGGCGCTCGGACTCGCATCCGTCGGACTCGCGTGGGACGGCGCACGGCTCGCCGGACACGCGGCCGGCCGCACCGACGACAAGCGGGAGATCTCACGCCTCCTGGCCTGCGCACGTCAGCTGCACCCCCGCGAGGAATCGCGCCCCGCTGCCGCACCCGCCGAGTCGACCGATCAGCCCACCTCCACTCCCCCCGCGGCCCACGGCGCATCGCTGAGCCCCCGGGAGCGCGAGGTCGCCGAGCTCGTCCTGCAGGGCAAGACCTACGTGGAGATCGGCGAATCGATCTTCATCTCGCCCCGAACGGCCGAGCACCACATCGCCCGCATCCGCCGGCGCCTCGGCGCGACGACGCGTTCCGACCTGATCGCCAAACTGCGCGCCGCGCTCACCGCGGAGGATTCCTCCGCGCGCGCACGGGTTTCCGCGTGAACGGCATCGGTTCGCAGCGGGCTCGTCATGCCGTTCCCCTAGCTTCCCCCCGGAACCCCTACTGGGGTTCTCACCTCTTCGGGGGTAACCCCGACGCGCGAATCGCGCGCCGGTCGTACTGTTCGAATACAAAGATCTTCATAAGGAGCCGAGCATGAGCGTAACCCTGGCCAGTGTCGCCGACGCGCTGATCGAATTCATCCTGAGCCTTCTGCGCGACCCTGAGGCCGCCGCAGAGTTCGAGGAGGATCCCGATGGGATGCTGGCCTCGCGTGGGCTCAGTTCTGTCAGCCATGCAGATGTGTGCTCGGTCGCCCCCGTGCTGGTGGAGCGTCACGACGTCATCCCCTCGCCGAAGCCCACTCCGGCGCCGACCCCCGACCACCACACCCCCGACAACCCGGTGGTGCGTGAGATCAAGAACATCACGAACCAGTTCACGTCGATCGATGACCGCGACACGATCATCGACCAGTCGGTCAACCAGAACATCTGGGCCGAGGGCGACGTCAACCAGGTCTTCGACAACGAGGCCAACGTCGCCTCGGGCGATGGCTCGATGGCTGCCGGTGACGACATCGCGATCGACAAGACGCAGGACAACTCGACGACCATCAACGCCGGCGGCGACGCGAACGTCGGCAACGACACCGACGTCACCGACATCGACGACTCGTACAACGAGGACACCGACGCGTCGACGACGACCGACAACTCCACCGACGTCTCGCTCGACGGTTCGGCGAACGATAGCTCGACCAACGTCGACGTCAACGACTCGCTCAACGACACGACCACCGAGACGAACGACGTCGACACGACCGTCAACAGCGACGCCGTGTTCGACTCGACCGACACGGTCATCGTGGACGACTCGTCGGCAGACGACACCTTCTAGTCGATGGCACCGTCCGACGGCCTGGCCCGCAGATCCGATGATTCTGCGGGCCGGGCCCTCGCGCGTTCGCGGGCGTACACGCCCGCGAGCCGCGACAACGAGCCCGATGACGACGACGACTTCGAGGAGCGCAAGCCCCCGGCGCGGCCGTCCGTGGCCGACAAGCCCGGTGCGCCCGTCATCGTGAAGCTGCCCCTCCCCTTCACGGTCGGTCTGAGTCAGGTCGCCTGGATCCTCAGCATGGCCGTCGGCGCCGTCGTCGTCGTCTACATGTTCGTGATCCGCGAGGCGCAGCTGCCCGCGATCGTCGACATCGTGAAGGATGTCGACGCGACGAGGGCCGACGAGACCTATACCGCCGCCGCCGACATCATCTTCTGGGTCATCTTCGGCATGCAGGTGCTGCTGCTGTTCATCCAGATCATGCTGCAGGTGTCGTTCTCCAACCGCCGCCCCAACGTGCGCTGGTGGCAGTTCGGCGTGCTGCTGACGCAGGCGGGTGTCGTGCTCATCGCGCGCGAACTGCTGGCCGTCGGCGATCGGGGCATTCCGCTGGAGCGGATCATGCTCATCCAGCTCGGGCTGGCCCTCCTGGGCCTGCTGATCGGGCTGTTCCCGCCCGCCCTACGCTGGACTGCCCGCGGCCACGACGTCCGCCGTGGACCGATCGGCTCCGGGAGCAGCTCCGACCTGTGAGGCGATCCCCTCGAGGCTGCGGATCACGACCCGGCAGACCTCGATCGTGGCGCGATCGCTCAGCGGAGACTCGCTGAGGGTGCGCCACTTCGCCAGCGACGAGGCGAGCGTCTCGCGCACCTCCTCGGTGCGCGCCGAGTCGGTCAGCCCGAGCCGCGCGGCGACCGCGGTCCCGGAGCCGCCGATGATGCGCTCGGCTTCCGCAGCGTCCGCCGGCGCCAGCTGCGGGATCGTCGTTCGGAACTCCGACAGCAGCACCAGTTCGCGCAGCTCGTGGTTCGTCGCCACCAGGCGTTCAAGGCCCGCACGCACGTCTTCGGAGCCGTCGCGGGGCTTGTCGCGCAGCAGGTCTTCGAGACCCGCCAGCACGGCCCGCGTCTTCAGCACCGACGCCCGAGCGCGGAACTGCTCGACGATGAACTGCTGCACCTCGAGCAACCCGCTCTGCTGCACGAGGCGCTGAGCGAGGTCGGTCGAGCTGGATGCTCCCGCGCGGACCAGCGCGGAACCGAGGCGGACGCCGAAGATCCCGAACCGGGCGAGCAGGCGCTTGCGATCCTCGACCGACAGCGTTGTCTCGGTGGAGGGCCGGGTGAAGCGATCGACCGACACCAGCATCCGGTCTCGCGTGGCCCTGTCGAGGCCCGCGAGTTCACGGAACGCGGCGAACTCGCTCTCACGGAGCGCCCGCGCGCCCTCGGCGAGGAGACCGGCCACGGGGATGCACCCGAGCGCGAGGGCCCGCAGCTCGCCGTCGCGTCGGTACCTGTCGGCGACACGAGCGGCCGACAGCAGAGAGTCGATGCGACCGGAGCCGATCTCGTCGGCCCGGGACAGCAGGGCGACGGCGTTCACCGTCTGCGACGAACCGGCCGCGTTGTCGCGGAAGGCCTCGAGGAACCCGATGTCGGATGCGTGGATGTGCCGCAGCAGGTAGAGGATGGCGTCGGCGTCGGAGGGCGCGTCTTCGGGGGCGAGGAACGCGTGCGAGCGAGCGGAGACGTCCTGCGAGAGAGAGGCGATGCCGGGGGTGTCGATGATCACGAGGGAGCGCAGGCTCTCGGAGGGCCACGCGACCTCGATCCACTCGACCTGGTCGGCCGTCAATGCACCCAGTTCGATCACCAGGGCACCGTCGGTGCGCTTGACCGGCAGGCGCGTCTCTCCTCCGCCTTTGAGATGGGCGGTGATGCGGGCAGAGACGGAGTAGCGGTACCAGGTGACGATCTTGGTGCACTCGCCGGCGTCGGTCGGAGCGATCTGCTCGCCGATGAGGGCGTTCAACACGGTCGACTTGCCCGCCTTGACCATGCCCGCCACGGCCAGCCGCAGCGGCTCACGGAGTCGGCGCGCGTGTCGCTCGAGCGCCGCGACCGCGGCACGGTCGTCGGCGTAGAGCTCGAGAGCGTCCTGGACGAGGGTCGCCGCGTCGGCGAGGCCCGCCCGACTCATCGGATGGACTTCTTCGGAGAGCTCTCGCCGACGACGAGCGCCGGGATCTCCTTGCGGAGCGCGTCGATGCGGTTGAGATGCATCTCCAGCTGCTTCACGCGCGAGTCGCGATCGCTCTGGTACGTCACCGCCGCCTGCTTGGCGACGAGCACGGAGTCGGAGAGCGAGCGGTGCAGCTCGTCGGCGATGCCGCCGAAGTGGTCGCGTGCGGCCCGCTGCACCGACCTCAGGCGGTCTCGGAGCTGCTTGCCCACCTGGAACACGACGTCTTCGATGTGACGGCGCACGAGGTTCTTCGCCTCGGCCTGGCGGCGGTTGAGACGGTTCGACATGTCCTCTTTGTACGCGCGACGACCGACCACGACGCCGACCAGCAGCGAGATCGGGTTGAGGAGCGACAGCCCGACGAGACTGGTCGCCAGACCCGCCATCAGCACGCCGCCGTAGGAGCCGCGGACGCCGATGTAGATCTTCTCGGCAGCCCCCATGCGCCCCGAGGCGATGCCCTGCATGTCCTCGACGGGATCGAGCAGACCGTCGGTTTCGCCGACGCGGATGAGGGGGATGCCCGCCTCCTCCGTGATGAACTCCTCGGCGACCCGCTCCGCGAGCCACTGCGAGCGCTCGTTCGTCCAGACGAACGTCTCGGATACCGCGGCGGAGACCCGCTGGTCCAGCCACTCGGTGATCTGGTCCCAGATCGGACCGGGGTCGCCCTCGTCGATGGCCGCCTCGGCCTCGCGCTGCACCTTGCGGAGCCGGTCGCGGAGGTCGTGCTCGGTGTCGGAGATGAGGTCGGCGATGCCGTCGCCGAGCGCGACCTGCCAGCGCGACGAACGCCCGCGGAACTCATCGGCCCGCGCTTTGGCCTCGTCGAGACGGGCGATCATCTGCGGGGTGTCTTCGGGGTGCAGCAGAGCGTTCAACTCGGTCTTGACGCTGAGCGAGAGCTGATCGGTGACCGACATGAGGTCGTGCATCGCCGCACGCTGGTGCAGCGCCTCGGCCTTGCCGAGCACGTCGCGACGCAGGTGTGCCACGAGGGCGGGGAATCCCGACTCCTCGTTGAGCTCCCGGTCCTGCTCGTCGGCCGCGGTCAGGCGGAGGTCGCTCGACACGGCGAAGATCGGGATCTCCCCGACCGCGCCGAGGTGCGACCGGTCGATGCGCTCGATCTGGCGCCACTCGGGGTAGACATCTGTCTTGGAGAGCACGGCGGCGACGTTCGGGGAGACCCGCAGCGCGTGCTTGAGGAACTGCACCTCGGGCTCGGTGTACTCCTGCGATGCGTCGGAGACCAGCAGCACGGCGTGCGCGGTGGAGAGGGCGGCCAGGGTGCTCACCGAACGGGTCGATTCGATCCCTCCGACGCCGGGCGAGTCGATGAGCTTGAGCCCGCCGCGGAGGATCTCCCGTGGGAGCATCACCTCGGCGGCGAGGATGTCGCGGGCGTTGTTCGGGTTGCCGCGCTCCGAGACGTACTCGGCGAGATCGGTGAGCGGGATGGTCGTGCGTTCCACGCGGGGCTCGACCCCGCTGTCGTCGCGCGTGAGCACGACCGCCGATGCCTCTTCTGCGTAGGAGACGAAGGTCGGCACGCTGGTGGCGACGTCGTCGTCGACCGGGCAGGCCGGCGCGTTCACGAGCGCGTTGACGAGTTTGCTCTTGCCCTGCTTGAACTGCCCCACGATGACCACGCGCACCTGCGGGTCGAGGAGGCGGGCGCGGGTCTGGTCGAGACGCTCGGCCAGGTCTTCGCGCCCCGCGACGGACGTGAAGCCCTTCGTGCGGTCGACGAGGACCACGAGATCCTTGTTGGCCAGCTCGACCGCGGTGGGAGAGGTGTCATCTCCGGCGGTGGTGCTCTGATCGGTCGTCGCAGGAACGGTCTGGCTCATCCGAGATCTCCTTCGTCGCATCACACCGGGGTGATGCCATTGTCGCCTGTTTTCGTCTTCGCCGGGCCGTGAACGGAGCGATGACCCCGGTGGCAGGGGCAGCCACCGGGGTCATCGGTTTGATCAGGTCGCGAGGACCTTCACGGGAGTGCTCACAGAGCGTCGAAGTCGACGTCCACGCTCACGTCGTCGGCGATGACGGAGTCGTCACTGCCCCAGATCACGTCGGCGTCGATGTCCCAGTTGCTGCTCGTCGACTCGTTCAGCTCGTCGTTGAACGAGTTGTCGACGGCCACGTTGGTCGAGTCGTCGTTGAACGATCCGTCGATGGTCCAGTCCTGCGAAGCGTCGGTGTACTCGGACGCGTCGGTGTAGGAGTTGTTCGAGAACAGCTCGTTGGAGATCGTCGTCGTGTTGCCGATGTTGACGTCGCCGTCGGCCGAGATGTTGGTCGAGTCGTCGCGGAACTGGTCGACCGTGATGTCGCCGCCGGCAGCCCACGAGCCCTCGCCCGAAGCGACGTTGGCCGTGCTGGCCGAGCCGTACGCGACGTCGCCCTCTGCAGCGATGTTGCCGTTGACCGACTGGTCGACGACGGTCGCCGAGTTGTTGATCCACAGGTCGCCGCCGCCGCCGGCGCCGCCGCCGAGGTGCAGGTCGCCGAAGCCGGTGTTGTACTCGCGGTTGCCGGCGTTGATCGAGTGGTCGTCGGTGATGTCGAAGCTGTACGAGTTGCCCGAGTTGTTCATCGAGCTGTCGTTGCCCGAGTCGTTGATCGAGTTGTCGGAGAGGTCGTTGCCCGAGTTGTTGATCGAGTTGTCGGTCTCTTCGAAGAACTCGTTGAACGAGTCGGTCACGCCGATGGTGGTGTTGGTCTCGGTGTTGGTCTCGTCGACGTTGCCGACGTTGTCGAGAGCGATGTCGGTGTTGTCGGTGTCGTTGACCGAGTTGTCGACGTTGCCGACGGTGTCGAAGTCGACGCCGACGGTGTTGTTGGTCTCGGACTGGTTGAACGAGTTGTCGATGTCTTCAGCGAAGAAGTCAGGCATATCCGTGTCTTTCTGTGGGGGTAATCGAGAAGAGGGAGGGTGAGCCCGGTCGCCGCCAGCGGCGACCGGGCCGGTCGATCAGAAGGTGAAGTCGGACCCGTCGATGATCGCGGAGCCGTCGCTGTCGTTGACCAGGTCGACGTCGGCGTTGACCGTGAGGTCGCTGTCGATGTCGGTGAACTCGTTGAACGAGTCCGACAGGTCGTAGTTGTCGGAGTAGTCGTTGAACGAGTCGTTCACGTCGATGACGACCGACTCGTCGGTGGTGACCGACTCGTCGAGGTACGAGTTGCCCGAGCCGATGACGTTGCTGACCGTCGTCTCGTTGCCGATGTTGACGTCGCCGCCCGCGTCGATGTTCGTCGAGGTGTCGATCGTGGTCGACAGCGAGATGTCGCCGCCGGCAGCGATCGCGCCTTCGCCCGAGGCGACATTGGCGGTGTTGGCGCTGAGGCCTGTCACGCTGCCACCGGAGACGATGTTGCTGTTGACCGACTGGTCGACGATCGTGCTCTGGCTCCAGATGTGGGTCTCTCCGCCACCGGCCGCGGCCGCACCGGCTGCTCCGCCGAAGTGCAGGTCGCCGAAGCCCGTGTTGTACTCGCGGTTGCCGGCGTTGATGGAGTGGTCGTCCCACGAGGTGTAGGTGAGGGTGTTGTTCGAGTCGTTGACCGACTCGTCGTTGAAGGAGTCGTTGACCGAGTTGTCGGACTCGTCGTTGAACGAGTCGTTGACCGAGTTGTCCTCGTTGACGGTCTCGGTGTTGCCCGAGTTGTCGATGTCCCAGTCTTCGTTGGTGACCTCGGTGTTGGTGGTCTCGTTGAACGAGTCGTTCACGTCGACACCCAGGTTGCCGGAGTCGTTGACCGAGTTGTCCTCGTTGAACGAATCGGCGATCGTCGCCGACAGCGAGTTGGTGGTCTCTTCCGAGTTGCCCGAGTCGGTGATGTCGCCGACGTTGATCTCATCTGGCATTTCTGTTCCCTTTGCTCAGGGCCGGAGCCCGACAGTGGTCTGTGTCATCTCAAAGTAGGAGCACCCCCGCGAAGGCACATCGGGGATGCCTCCGGGACCTCCGGGGGCCCCCGAGGGGGTTTCGGGGTTCGGGGGATCCCCGGGTAGGGGGTTTGCGAGTGCGCGCCGCGGCGCCGACCTAGGGTGGATCCGATGGACATCGCCGAACTGACCGCCCTGCTGACCCCCGACGGACTCCGCCTTCTCGACGAGACAGCGGCTGCCCCCGGCGACGTGGCGCAGACGGTGTCTCGGCTTCGCGCCGCGGGCCACTCCCCCGAACTCGTCTCGGCGGTCGTGGGGCAGGCACGGCTGCGCACCCGGGCGGCGGCGAAGTTCGGAGAGTTCGCCGAGCGGATGCTGTTCACCCGCGCGGGGCTCGAGCAGGCCACCCGCCTGTCGATCGCCGGGAGGCACGCGGCGCGGTTCCGCGATACGGGCATCTCGCGCGTGGCCGACCTGGGCTGCGGGATCGGCGGCGACGCGATGGGGTTCGCCGCGCTCGGGCTGCGGGTGCGGGCGGTGGACGCCGACGAGGTGACCGCGGCGATCGCGGCGTACAACCTGGCTCCCTTCGGCGACGCCGTCGAGGTGCGGAACGCAACGGCCGAGAGCGTGGACCTGACGGGCGTCGACGCCGTGTGGCTCGACCCCGCTCGGCGCACGGCCGGGCACACGGAGACCAGTCGCGTGTCGGCCGCCGACTACTCCCCGCCGCTCGACTGGGCGTTCGCGCAGCTATCGCGTCTTCCCGGGGGGATGAAGCTCGGCCCCGCCTTCGACCGCGACACGATCCCCGATGACCTCGAAGCGCAGTGGGTCAGCGCCGACGGCTCCACCGTCGAGCTCGTGCTGTGGTCGGGGGCACTGGCCCGCGAGGGCGTGCGGCGAGCCGCACTCGTCACGCGGGGCGAGCAGTCGTGGGAGATCACGAGCCCCGCCGACGCCGAAGACGTCGCTGTTCGCGAACTGGGGACGTTCGTGCACGAGCCCGACGGCGCCGTGATCCGCGCGCGCCTGATCGGCGACGTCGCACGCGCACTCGAGGCCGGCATGCTCGCGCCCGGCATGGCGTACCTGACCTCGGATGCTGCGGTGACGAGCCCGTTCGTCTCGTCGTTCCGCGTGCGCGAAGAAGTGCCGTCCGACACCCGCGCGCTGGCGAAGCTGCTGCGCGCGCGAGGCATCGGCACCCTCGAGATCAAGAAGCGCGGGGTCGACGTCGATCCCGCGACGCTGCGCGGCAAGCTCGGACTGCGCGGCGACGACTCGGCGACGCTCCTGCTCACGCGGATCGGCTCACGCCGTCTCGCACTTCTCGCCGACCGGGTGTCCTGACCCGCTCCCCCATCGACGGGCGCGGGTCAGCCCAGGAGGCCGGCGCGCGAGGCTGCCCACAGCAGCCAGCCGGCGCTGTAGAGCACCGAGAGCGCGCCGAGCACGATCGCCCAGACGACGACGCCCCGACGCTCCACCGGTCGGCGTGAGGCGACGATCGCCGTCACGATCGCGACGAGCCCGAGCGGCAGCATCCATCCCCCGACGAACGACGCGGCCAGCGATACGACCGCGAGCCCGAGCGCCCACGGACCCACGACGGGGCGCGGCGCGCGTGGCGTCGTCGCCGTGGCGACGAGGGGCGGCGCGTGGGTGACAGCCTCGTCGTCGCCGGAGAGCACCGCGGTGGCGGCGTCCGTCTCGACGGGGTGTGCGAGCTCTTCGGGCACGGGGGCCGTGGCGCGACGACGCCGTTGGACCGACGCCGACACCGCGTCGAGGTCGGGTACCGGCGGCGGTGGCCCGGGCAGGACGGGGGCGTCGTCGTCGACACGCTCGTGGTCGCTCATACCTGGATCTCCGTCACGGGGAGCGTCGAGTCGGCGCCGAACGCCAGCGTGGAGGGTTCACGTCCGGCGGAGATGAGCTCGGCGGCGAGCGCGGCGATCATGGCGCCGTTGTCGGTGCACAGGCTCAGCGGTGGGATGCGGACGGTGACGCCCGCCGCCTTGGCACGCGCCAGTGCGACGTCGCGCAGGCGCCGGTTGGCGATGACGCCGCCCCCGAGCAGCAGGCGGGGCACGCCGTGACGGGCGCACGCGTCGAGCGCCTTGGTCACGAGCACGTCGACCACGGCCTCCCGGAAAGACGCCGCGACGTCGGCCACCGGCACGGGCTCCCCCGCGTCTTCGCGCTGCTCCACCCAGCGCGCCACGGCGGTCTTGAGCCCGGAGAACGAGAAGTCGTAGCGGTGCTCGACCATGTCGGATGCCCGCGAGAGTCCGCGGGGGAATCTGATCGCGAGCGGGTCGCCCTCGGCCGCGGCACGGTCGATCTCGGGCCCCCCGGGATAGGGCAGCCCCAGCACGCGCGCGACCTTGTCGAAGGCCTCCCCGGCGGCATCGTCGACGGTCTCGCCGAGCAGTTCGACATCGCTCGTGAGGTCGCGCACGAGCAGCAGCGACGTGTGACCGCCGCTGACGAGGAGGGCGACCGTCGGGTATTCGAGACGATCGGCGTCTTCGGTGAGGATGTCGGCGGCGATGTGTCCGACGAGATGGTTGACGGCGTAGAGCGGTTTCCCGAGCGACACGGCGAGCGCCTTCGCCGCGCCCACTCCCACCATGAGGGCGCCGGCGAGTCCCGGCCCGCTCGTCACCGCGACCGCGTCGAGGTCGTCGAGCGTCACGGATGCTTCGGCGAGGGCCGCCTCGATCGACGGCTGCAGCGCCTCGAGGTGCGCGCGGGCGGCGACCTCGGGCACGACCCCGCCGTAGCGGGCCTGCTCGTCCATGCTGGACGCGATGGTGTTCGACAGCAGTTGGCGGCCGCGCACGATGCCGATGCCCGTCTCGTCGCAGCTGGTCTCGATGCCCAGTACCAGCGGCCCGCTCACGTGCACGCTCCCGCGTCGGTGGCGGACGGGTTCGTCGCGGCACGCCACGCTGCGACATCGAGCCGCATGACCACGGCGTCGACGTTGCCGTCGGGGTAGTAGTTGGGGCGTCGGCCGATCTCCACGAATCCCTCCGAGCGGTAGAGGCTCTGCGCCGTGGCGTTGTCGTCGCGGACGTCGAGGAACACCTCGCGGATGCGGCGACGCTCGGCCTCGCCCAACAGCTCGCGCAGGAGCGCCCTTCCCTGCCCTCGCCCGCGGGCGGATTCGGCGAGCGCGATGGTCTGGATGTCGGCGTCGGTGCTCCCCGCCGGAGCGCGCAGCCCCGCGTAGCCGTCGAGACGGCCCGGCGCCTCGGCGACGACGTACCAGTTGTGCTCCGATGCGAGCTCCGCCCGCATGACGGCCGGTGACCAGGCATCGCCGTGGAACGACGCGCGTTCGAGCACCATGATCGCGTCGAGATCGTCGACGGTGGCAGGACGGAGGTTCACGAGCCCACCCGTTTGCGCGCGCCGCCCACGGTGACGTCGGGGGCGCGGAGATAGAGAGGCTCGGAGGCGGCGACCTCGCGGCCGGCGGCGACGGAGCGTGCGCCCATCAGCGCGACCATGGTCGCCGGGACGGATGCGGCGTCCAGCCGCGGGACGTCGAGGTCGGCGAGCACGCGATCGAGGTCGTCGCGCGGCACGAGCGCCGGGCCGACCTCTCGCACCGGGAGACCGTCGTCATCGAGCCCGTCGTAGACCGAGTAGGCGAATTCGCGTCTGCGCGCGTCGGTGACGACGGCGAACCGGGCGGAGTCGGAGTCGAGACCGTCGACGAGCGCGCTGCGCAGGAGGACGCCGAGCGCGACCGCGTCATGGCTGACGACGGGGACGACCGGCAGACCCCGCCCGAGGGCGAAAGCGCGCGCGGCCGCGATGCCGACGCGGAGCCCCGTGAAAGGGCCCGGTCCCATCCCCGCCGCGACATGCGTCAGCGGCGCGGACGACTCCGCCACGACCCGCGCGAGCAGATCGCCGATGACCTCGGCGTGCCCGAGCGGGTTCTCGCTCGATGCTTCGGCGACGATGACCCCGTCGTCCTCGACGACGGCGACGGACGTGCCGAGGGAGGTATCGATGCCGAGGAACACTCGTCCAGGATAATCGCCCCGGCCCCGGCCATCCGAAGCAGCCGCCGCCACGAAGAGAGTATGTGACCACGCCGACCGCCCTCGAAGTGAACGCGGCCCCTCTGGGGCTCAGCCGGGTCGTCGTGCCGACGGCCGTCGGTGCGGTCGCCTCCTACGCGGGCCGACGGGCAGGCGGCCCCGCCGTGGTTCTGCTCCACGGGGCTGCAGCCCGGTGGACGACCTGGACGCCGCTGCTGTCGGCATCCGACCGCTCGGCGCACCCGATGACCGACGTGGTGCTCGTCGACCTCCCCGGCTGGGGCGACAGCGGCGTGCGCGCGCCCTCGCTCGAGCACCTCTCCGCCGCGGTCGTCGACGTGATCCGTGCGCACGGATACGACCGGTGGCGCCTCGTCGGACATTCGCTCGGCGGTTTCGTCGCCCTCGACATCGCGGCGAGGCACCCCGACGAGACGCTCGCGGTGGGCCTGGTCTCCGCGACCGGCGGCGGGGTGCTCGACGTGCTGCGTCACCCCCTGCGCGGAGGGCTCCGGCTCCCCGGGTTCGCGGGAATGCTGATCGCCATGCGGGTGCTGCACGCGCTCGGCCGGGCCGCGGGTCCCCTTCTCCTGTTCCTGCGGAACGTCGGGCTTCTCCGCGCCTTCGCCGCCCCGCTGTTCCGCCACCCGAACGAGGTCGATCGTTCCGTGTCCGACGCCCTCGCCGGAGAGATCCGGCCGGTGGCCTTCCTGCGCGCGGCCCGGGCGGCGCGCACCTACGACGACCGCCGCTGGCGACGCATCCGGTGCCCCGTGCGAGCCGTCGCCGGCGAGCACGACGTGTTCTCCGCTGCGTCCGACGACGCGTGGTTCTCCCGACGGATCCGAGACTTCTCCGCGGAGCGTCTGCGCGACGCCGGTCACTACGCGGCCGTCGAACGCCCCGACGAGGTGCTGCGGTGCCTCGCCGGAGTGCTCGCACCCGCGGTCGAGACGCCCGCCCTCAGGGTCGCCGCGAGATCGTGACCGTGCGCGGCGCGTCGGCGTCGAGGTCGGCGCTCGCGCGAGAGAGGTCGCCGCACGCCGTGTCGATGCCGCGTCCGCCGGTCTGACGGACCAGATCGATCTCCCACCACGCGTCGGTGAGGTGCTCGGCCATGCCGCCGCCCCACTCGACCACCACGACGGAGCGGTCGACATCGATGTCGAGGTCGTCGAGTTCCACCGCCGACCCGAGCCGATAGGCGTCGACGTGCACCAGCGGCGGACCGTCGACCAGCGACGGGTGCGTCCGCGCGAGCACGAAGGTCGGGCTCTGCACCGGGCCGCGGATTCCGAGACCGGCACCGATCCCCCGCGTCAGCGTGGTCTTACCCGCCCCCAACGGTCCGTTCAGCACGACGACGTCGCCCGGCGCGAGGGCGGCGCCGATCGCGCGACCGAGCACATCCATGTCGGCCGCGGTCGTGACCTCGCGCGTGCCGAGCAGCTCGGCGGGGACGGTCACGACGACACCTGCACGCGGGGCACGCGCGGACCGATGCGGGTGACGATCTCGTAGTCGATCGTCCCCGCAGCATCCGCCCAGTCCGAGGCGGCGGGGTGACCGAGGGTGGGGTCGCCGAACAGCACGACCTCGTCGCCGACCGCGACCGGAGCGTCACCGACGTCGACGACGAACTGGTCCATCGCGATGCGGCCGGCGACGCGGTACTCGGCGGCGCCGATGCGGACGGGCCCCGATCCCGACGCCTGGCGCGGAACACCGTCGGCGTAGCCGAGCGGCACGAGGGCCAGGGTGGTGTCGGCCTGCGTGCGGTAGTCGTACCCGTACGACACTCCCGTGCCCGCCGGCACCCGGCGCACCGCGGCGACCGCCGAGCGCAGGGTCATCGCCGGACGAAGGCCGAGATCGGCCGACGAGCGGTCGTCGAAGGGCGAGAGTCCGTAGATGCCGATGCCGATGCGCACGCACCCCATGCGCGACTCCGGGAGGGCGATGGCGGCGTGGGTCGCGGCGATGTGGCGCAGCGGCGGGTGCAGTCCCGCTGCCGCCGCCAGCACGACGCCCTCTTGAAATGCGGCCAGCGCGGCGCGGTCGTCTTCGGGAGAGGTGTTCGACAGATGCGAGAAGAGGCCGACGACCGTGAGCTTGCCGATGCGCTCGAGGCGCGCGGCCTCGGCGAAGACGACGCGGTAGTCGGCGGGGGCGATCCCGTTGCGTGACAGGCCGGTCTCGATCTTCAGATGCACCGAGACGGGGCGCGACTCGGATGCGGCCGCCGCGACCTGCAGCAGCTGATCGAGCCCGGAGATGCCGAGTTCGATGTCGGCGGCGATCGCGTCGTCGAAGGTCTCCCCCGGCGCGTGCAGCCAGGCGAGGATGGGTGCGCGGATCCCCGCGCGGCGCAGGGCGAGCGCCTCCGTGACATCGGCGACCCCGATGCGGGTGGCCCCGCCCTGGAGGGCGGCGACCGCGGAGCGGAACGCGCCGTGCCCGTACCCGTCGGCCTTGACGACGGCGATGACCTCGGAATCGGTCAGCCGTCGGAGGTGCCGCACGTTGTCGGCGATCGCCTCGACGTCGATGCGCGCCTCGCGCAGGCGCCCGGCGGGGAGTCGGTTCATGACGCACCCTTCTCTGCTTCTGCCACCACGTAGGCCATCGCGATTCCCGCGTCGTGACTCATCGACAGGTGCACGGCGGTGATGCCGCGCTCCGTGAGGACGGCCGCCGTCGATCCCGAGAGACGGAACAGGGGCCTGCCGGATGCTTCGGAAGCGATCTCGATCTCGCTCCAGTGCACGCCGTCGGAGCCGCCCAGAGCTTTGATGAGGGCCTCCTTCGCGGCATAGCGGGCGGCGAGCGACCGGGGCTTCAGCATCCGCTCATCCGGGGAGAACAACCGCGAGAGCAGCCGAGGGGTGCGCGCGATCGACCGCTCGAACCGTGCGATGTCGACCAGGTCGACGCCGATGCCGACGATCACCGAGTGCTCCTTCTGCGCCCCGCGGGCGATGCCTATTCGACCGTGACGGACTTCGCGAGGTTGCGCGGCTGGTCGACGTCGAGACCCTTCGCCGTCGCCAGACCCATCGCGAAGATGTGCAGCGGCACGACGGCGAGCAGCGGCTCGAACAGGGGACCCGCGAGCGGGATGCGCAGAACCTCGTCGGCCTGCGGGAGCACCGCCGCGTCGCCCTCCTCGGCGATCGCGATGACCCGGGCGCCGCGGGCGCTGATCTCCTCGATGCTCGAGATCACCTTGCGGTGCAGCTCGCCCGAGCCCCGCGGCGACGGGACGATGACGAACACCGGCTGCCCGGCTTCGATGAGGGCGATCGGGCCGTGCTTCAGCTCTCCGGCGGCGAACCCTTCGGCGTGGATGTAGGCGAGCTCCTTCAGCTTGAGCGCACCCTCCATCGCGATGGGGAACCCCACGTGACGACCGAGGAAGAGCACCGAGCGCGTGTCGGCCATCCAGTGGGCGAACTGCTCGATGCGGGGCTGCTCGCGCTCGAGGATCTGCGCGATCTTGCCGGGCACCGACTCGAGCTCGACCACGTGGTCGGCGATCTCGGCGGCCGAGAGCGACCCGCGCAGTCGCGCGACGTGGAGGCCGAAGAGGTAGAGCGCGGTGATCTGCGCGACGAAGGCCTTGGTGGAGGCCACAGCCACCTCGGGGCCGGCGTGGGTGTAGACGACCGCGTCGGATTCGCGCGGGATGGTCGCGCCCTGCGTGTTGCAGATCGACAGGGTCTTCGCGCCGCGCTCGCGGGCGTACTTGACCGCCATCAGGGTGTCCATGGTCTCGCCCGACTGGCTGATCGAGACGACGAGGGTGTCGGGTCCGAGCACCGGATCGCGGTAGCGGAACTCGTGGGCGAGCTCGACGTCGACCGGCACGCGGGTCCACTGCTCGAGCGCGTACTTGCCGACCTGTCCGGCATACGCCGCCGTGCCGCAGGCGATGACGATGACGCGCGAGACGTCGCGGAACAGGTCGTCGAGTCCCTCGAGTTCGGGGATGACGACCGCACCGTCGTGGAGGCGACCGCGCAGCGTGTTGGAGACGGCGTCGGGCTCCTCCGACACCTCCTTGGCCATGAACGACGACCATCCGCCCTTCTCGGCCGCCGAAGCATCCCAGGTCACTTCGAACGGTTCGACCTCGACGGGGGCGCCGTTGAAGTCGGTGACCTCGACGCCCGACGGGGTGATCGCGACGATCTCGTCCTGCCCGATGGCCAGGGCGTGGCGGGTGTGCTCGACGAAGGCGGCGACATCGGAGCCGAGGAAGTTCTCGCCATCGCCCAGACCGATCACCAGCGGCGAGTTGCGGCGAGCGCCGACGACGAGTCCGGGGTGGTCCTGGTGCATCGCGAGGAGGGTGTAGGCGCCCTCCAGCCGGGAGACGACGGCACGGAACGCGGCGACGAGGTCGCCCGTCCTGCGGTACTCGCGACCGATGAGCACGGCTGCGACCTCGGTGTCGGTCTGACTGAGGAAGGTGTAGCCGTCGCTGACCAGTTCGGCCTTCAGCTCGGAGAAGTTCTCGATGATGCCGTTGTGGATGACGGCGAGCTTGTCGTCGTCGGCCAGGTGCGGGTGCGCGTTGGAGTCGGTCGGTCCACCGTGCGTCGCCCACCGGGTGTGCCCGATACCGGTGGTGCCGTCGCTCAGCGGATGCTCGACGAGGTCGTCGCGGAGCACGGCGAGCTTGCCCGCGCGCTTGCGCATGCCGAGGCCGCCATCGGCGTCGATCACGGCGACACCCGCCGAGTCGTATCCGCGGTATTCCAGTCGGGCGAGGCCCGCGAGAAGGATGCTCTGACTCTGCCGGGGGCCGACGTATCCGATGATTCCGCACATAGGGATTCATCCTAGGCGCGGCGACCTGTCCGTCGGCTTCGAACGCGCGCCCGCGCGCGGCGACCCGGTGGAGTGACATCGGGGCGCGTTCCTCCGGTCGGGGCGCGCAAGACCCGCCCCGAGGCGAGGAAAGCGCCCCGAACCGGCCCGCCACGGGTCAGAGGGCGCGACCGTCGGGCATCGGCTGGGGCTCGTGGGTGGGGCGCCGTGGGCCTCGGACCGCTCGGGTGCGCCCCCGCGCGGTGCGCCCGCTCCCCCGCCCGGATGCCCCGTCGTCGGCCCATGCGTCGTCGACCACGCGCCTCGCGGCTCGACCGACTCTTCGCGCCCCACCCCACGCGCGCGCCCACGAACGATCACGCACGAGCAGGAGATCCAGCGCGATCATCGTCAGCGAGAAGGGCCAGAGCCCCAGGAGGACGGCGATGCCGAGGTGCATCCCGGTGATGAGCACGAGGGCGACGTAGCGCGTCGGGCGCCACAGGATCAGCACCGGGAACAGCAGTTGCACCCACAGCGCCGTCCAGGTCGCCAGCATCACGCCGGGCGTGAACTGCCACACCAGGTCGCTGAGCCCCGGCAGCACACGGAACTGGTCGATGCTGAGCGCGTAGTAGATCGCCGTCCCCTGAAGCCACTCCTCACCGGCCAGCTTGAGCACGGACGAGACGAGATACACGAGCAGAATCTGATACACGCAGAGGATCAGCACGGTGTTGTGCGCCCAGTTCGACGCCCACGCCGGCACGAGTCGCAGCCACCGCGGACGGGACGTCGGCCCACCTCCCCGGCGGCGACGCAGCCACGCGTCCACCGAGAAGTGCGAGCTGAGGTCGGCGAAGACGGCGAACAGCAGCACGATCCGCATGAGCGTGTCGCCACCGTTCGTCAGCAGCGTGCTGTTCGTCGACAACCCGACCCAGAGCAGGAGCAGCGCCGGAGTGACCCAGCGCGTCTTCCAGCCGACGAGGAACACCAGCACGAGCGCCAGCAGCGCCCCGTAGGCGATGTCGAACAGAAGGATGCTGTCTTTGGAGAAGAGCAGACGCAGCGGCTCCCACCACCCGCGCCGACTCGCCTCGGGCTCGACCCACCACGACCCCGGACCCCACAGGTAGTGCCGGTCGGGAAGGCTGGGCACGAGCACCGCCAGCATCGCCGCCGAGAGCAGGATCCGCATCAGCGAGAAGCTGATCGTGGAGTGCTTTCGTTCGGTGAGCCATCGCGAGAGACCGGTCCACAGCCGCGCGGGACTCCCGATGCGACTCAGACGTGACGAAGGAGCGATCCGATCCTGCGTGCGCGTGGCGGTCATCGTCCGGTGTACCTCTCCACGACGTCGTCGAAGATGGTGAGCACCTCGGGGTCGACCTCGCGACCGGGCTGGCGCCACCCGAAGGTGACGACCGAGGCCTCCGACCGGGGTTCGTCGTCGAACCGGTGCAGGAAATCGTTGGTGCGCTGCGTCTCGATCCTCCAGCGCACGCGTTCCACGTCGTGGTCGAAGTACGCGGAGCCGAAGGCCGCCGCGAAGCGCACCAGCATGTAGTCGTACCGGAGGAACCTCACGACGGCCGAACGGTTGCCGCTCGCCTCTGCCGCGGCGCTCTCGTCGACGACGTCGGCATCGGTGACCGGCTCGAACTCCTCATCGCCGCCGGCGGATCCGGCGGCGTCGATCTCGTCGAGCAGCCGGGAGTCCTGGATCGGTGCGAACTCTCCGCCACCGACCGCCTCGATGAAGGTGTCGCGCACCCTCGTCTTCTGCGGGCTCGACAGCGCGTTGTAGCGCGACATGTAGGCCTGCGCCGCGTTGAACGAGCTCTTCGAGATGCGAGAAGGAAGCGGGATGCCGCGGGCCGCCGCGAATTCGGTATCGGTCACGTCGATCCAGTCGCTGTGGACGAGCTCCCCGTCCTCGCGCCACTGCACCTGCACCTGGAGCTCGCGATTCGACCGCATGATGTTCGGGGCGAACACGTTCCATTGCTGCGAGAAGTACGGGGCGAAGACCTGTCGCACCGAGGCCTGGGCCGCTGTCGGCGGCAGGGTGAAGGAGGCGCTGACGAACACGTACCCGGCGACGACCGCCAGTGTCAGCGCCGTCGCGACCGCCATGACCGGCCCTCCGCGGGGAGGGGCCGCCGCCGGCGACGGAGTGGTTCCGTCACCGGCGGCGTCGGTTGCGACGGTGGGCAAGCCCGCCCGAGGCTTACCCACCGCCCTACCTCTCTTCAGCGGTGTTCCGGCGGCGGATCGTCAGTGCCGCAGCACCGGCGATCAGCATCGCCACTCCGAGCCCTCCCAGTGCGAGACCGTTCAGATCTCCGCCTGTCGCCGGGAGCGTCCCGGGAACGGCCGGTGCCGCCACCACGGTGAACGCGGTGCGCTCACGATCGGTCGGCAGCTCTCCCGACACCGAGCCCTGCACCTCGACGCGGTGTGCGCCGAGTTCGAAGGTGGACCCGACCGGGAAGGTGAATCGCACGTTGCCGGCGGCGTCGGCGACCACGGGGGTCAACGCGAACGGTGTCGAGAGCACGGTGGCCGAGACGGTCTCACCGGGCTGGAACCCGGTTCCGAGAACCACCTGGGTGACACCGGTGCCGCGCACGATCCGCGTCTGCGTCACAGCCGCTTCGGGAACCGTGGTCTGGCCACCGTCCGTCGCGTCCGCGTCGGTACCGTCGGCGTCAGCGTCAGCGTCCGCGTCAGCGTCAGCGTCAGCGTCAGCGTCAGCGTCAGCGTCAGCGTCAGCGTCAGCGTCAGCGTCAGCGTCAGCGTCAGCGTCAGCGTCAGCGTCTACGGCATCCGTGTCGGCGTCAGCGGCATCCGCGTCAGCGTCAGTGTCCGCGTCCATGCCATCAGCGTCGGCGTCGGCGTCCGCATCGGCGTCCATGCCGTCAGCGTCAGCGTCAGCGTCCATGCCATCAGCGTCCGTGTCAGCGTCAGCGTCCATGCCATCAGCGTCCGTGTCAGCGTCCGCGTCCATGCCATCAGCATCTGCGTCAGCGTCCATGCCATCAGCGTCCGCGTCAGCGTCCATGCCATCAGCGTCCGCGTCAGCGTCCATGCCATCAGCGTCCGCGTCAGCGTCCATGCCATCAGCGTCCGCGTCCATGCCATCGGCGTCCGCATCCGTGTCGGCGTCCGCATCCACACCATCGGCATCCACACCGTCAGCATCCACACCATCGGCATCCACACCGTCAGCATCCACACCATCGGCGTCCACACCATCGGCATCCACACCGTCAGCATCCACACCGTCAGCATCCACACCATCGGCATCCACACCGTCAGCATCGATGCCATCGGCGTCCACACCGTCAGCATCCACACCATCGGCGTCCACACCGTCAGCATCCATGCCATCCGCGTCCACACCGTCAGCATCGATGCCATCGGCGTCCACACCGTCAGCATCCACACCGTCAGCATCCACACCGTCAGCATCCACACCGTCGGCATCCATGCCGTCGGCATCGGCGTCGATCGCGTCGACCGCTCCCTCGACGGCCACCGAGAAGTCGACCGAGTCGGTCGAGCCGTCGGCGTCCTGGGTCGCGGTGGCGGTGTAGTCGCCGACCTCCACGTCTTCGAACGTGACCTCCCACGTGCCGTCCTCGAGCACGGTGGCCGTCTCGACGCCCTCGACCCCGTCGAGCTCGACCTCCACCTCGGCGCCGGGCTCGCCGGTTCCCGATACGGTCACCGCGGTGGTGTCGCCCGTGGCCTGGACGGTGATCTCCTCGCCGTCGTCCGGCGAGCCGATCGCGACCGGGGTGATCTCGGCGACGACCGAGAAGTCGACCTCGGCCTCCGAGTCGTCCACGTCCTGCGTGGCGACGGCGGTGTAGTCGCCGACCTCGACATCCTCGAACGTGACCGTCCAGGTGCCGTTCTCGAGCACGACCGCGGTCTCCTCGACATCGGTGCCTTCGAGCACGACGGTGACCGTCGCACCCGGCTGCCCGATTCCGGTGACGACGACGTCCGTCGTGTCATCGACACCGTCGACGGTGAACTCCTCACCGGGGTCGGGTGATGTGATGGCGACGTCGTCCGCGGCCTCGACCGAGACGGTCACCGTCGTCGACGACCCGTCGTCCTGGGTCGCCGTGATGACGTGCTCGCCCTCGGGGACGTTGGGCACGTCGACCGTCCACGAGCCGTCTTCCTCCACCTGGGTGTCCACCGGGTCGAGACCCGGGATCGTCACGGTGACCGTGGAGCCGGGGTTACCCGTTCCTGTCACGGTGATGGTGGTGGTGTCGCCCTCATCCGGAACGAGGATCACGTCGCCGTCATCCGGCTCGGTGATCGTCACGTCGGCCCGGTCGTCGATCTCGAAGGCCACCGTGTCGGTAGACCCGTCGACGTTCTGTGTCGCGGTCACGGTGTACTCGCCGAGGCCGAGTGCCGGCAGTGTCGCCGTCCACTCGCCCTGCTCGTTCACCGTCGTGGTCTGCGTCGGGAAGTCGCCGGTGAGGGTGATGACCGCACCCGGCTGACCGATGCCCGAGACCTCGACGACCGCGGTGTCGGCCGGTCCGTCGACGAGGATCGTCTCACCGTCCACCGGGTCTTCGATCACCACGTCGTCGGCCTCCTCGATCGAGAAGTCCACGCTGTCGGTGGATCCATCGACGTCCTGGGTCGCGACGGCGGTGTGCCCGCCCTGGCCCACGTCGTCGAAGAGGACGCTCCAGTTGCCGTCGCCGTCGACCTCGTCCGTGAGCGTCTCGTCCCCGTCGAGCACGACGGTGACGGTCGCCCCCGGCTGTCCGGTTCCCGAGACGAGCACATCGGCGGTGTCATCCGCGTCGGGCACCACGATCACCTGGCCGGGGGTCGGCGTGGCGATGGCCACGTCGTCTTCGGGCGCGATCTCGAACGACGTCGTGTCGGTCGATCCGTCGCTCTGGGTCGCCGTGGCGGTGTAGTCGCCCACCGGGAGGCCCGGGAAGGTCACCGACCACGTTCCGTCGGCGAGCACCGTCGCCGCTGCGGGAGTCGGCTGACCGGGGATCGTGACGGTGACGGTCTCGCCGGGCTGGCCGGTGCCCGAGACCGTGACGTCGGTGGTGTCGCCCTCGTCGTCCACGAAGATGCTCGAGCCGTCGACCGGCGCGAGGATCGTGACGTCGATGGCCGCGACGACCTCGAACGTGACCGAGTCGGTCGAACCGTCCGCGTCCTGCACGGCGGTCGCGGTGTACTCGGCGACGGGGAGGTCGTCGAAGACCACCTCCCACTCGCCGTCCTGATCGACCTCGGCCGTCTGGGTTCCGATACCGGGGATGGTCACCTCGACCGATGCTCCGGGAGCGCCGATGCCCGACACGGTCACGTCGGTGACGTCACCGGGGCCGTCGACGACGATCTCCGCGCCGTCGACCGGCTGCTGGATCTGCACGTCGACCGCTTCGACGACGGAGAAGTCGACCGTGTCGGTCGAGCCGTCGATCTCCTGCGTGGCGGTGGCCGTGTACACCCCGACCGGAAGGTCTTCGAAGGTCACCGTCCAGGTGCCGTCGGCACCGACGGTGACGGGCTCGCTGTCGCCGTTGCTGAGCTCGACCTCGACGATGGAGTCGACGGCGCCCGTTCCCGAGACGACCACGTCGGTCGTGTCGAGCGGGCCGGCGACGGGGAACTCGTCTCCGTCGACCGGAGCGGTGATGACGACGTCGGGGGCCGCAGCCACCGAGAAGGTGACGGATGCGACGGAACCGTCGACGTCCTGCGTCGCCGTGGCGGTGTACGTGCCGACCGGCAGGTCGGGGAACGTCGCCGTCCAGACACCGTCGACGACGGTGGCGGGCTGCGTCGTCTGGCCGAGGATCGCGACGCTGATGGTCGCGCCTTCCGCTCCCGTGCCCGTGACCGTCACGTCTGTCGTGTCGTCCGCGTCGGGAACGGTGAAGACCTGACCGGGGGTGGGCGCGGTGATGGTGACGTCGGGGTTGGCGTCGATCACGTTGGGGCCGACCGTGGCGTTCGCGAGCTCGACCGTGAGCACGCCGCCGCCGACCGCCGGCAGCACCGTCAGGATCAGCGCGGTGATGGAGTACTCGCCCGCCGCCTCCGACTGGTTGTTCGCCGTCAGGCTGACCACGCCGGGAAGCACGAGGTCGATGACGTTCAGCAGCACGTCGTTCACGGGCGCGAGCGCGGCCGCCGCCACGCCGGTCACGGAGTCGATCAGCGCGTCCAGCGGAGCGGTGAGGACGCCGACCACGGCGCCGATGAGGCCCGGGACGGGTACGGGGAGGCCGAGCAGGGTGATGCCGGCCGTGCTGCCGTCCGCGAGGGCGCCGACCGTCGTGTTGACGGTGAGCGCGTCGAGGGTGCCGAGGAAGCCGAGGTCGATGTCGACTCCGCCGGTGACGGTCAGGTCGCGAATCGCGTCCACCAGGGTCTGCGTGACGTCGTCGAGCGTGCCGTCGATCGCGTCGAGCACCGCCTGCTGGATGTACTCGATCGTGGCTCCGCTGAGGATCTCCTGCCCGACACCCAGGTTGTTCAGATCGACGATCTGCTCGAGGTCGACCGAGATGACGCCGGTCGAGAGGTTGACGACCACTCCGGGGTAGTCGGGGCTCGTGATCGGGCCGGTCAGCAGACTCGAGACGGAACCGGTGAGGCTCGCGGTGTCGACGGTCAGATCCGACGACAGAGCGAACCCTGCGACCCCGTTCACGAGATCGTTGATGGTCGTCTGCAGACCGTTGACCGTCGTCTGCAGCGGCGCTATCGCCGAGTTGACGGTGCCTGCGAGGCCGGAGACGGTGTTGCTCTGGAGCGTGAGCGTCGCATCGGCGATCGTGTAGTCGCGGGTGACGCCGGTCGCGCCGACGAGCTCGGCCTGGGCCGATACGACGCCGACGGAGAGGTCGACGTCGGCGACATCGTTGACGAGCGCAGGCGGCAGCCCCAGCGCACCGGCCGCTGCGGTCAGGTCGAGCGTCAGGGGGCCGGGAGGCGAGCCGGGCACCGGGCCGGCGCCGACGACGCCGTCGGATCCGACGGCGCCCGACGAACCGTATGACGAACCGTCCGAGTCGGCGCTGGCGTACTGCCCGAGCACACCCGCGTCGGCGAAGCTGATCGGGATCTGGATCCCGCCCTCCGCCGTCACGTTCACCACGCCCAGCGCACCGAGGTCGAGCGTGTTGAAGTCGACCACCTCGGGGGGCGTGCCGTCGTTGCTCGCCTGCGCGCCTTCGAGGTTGACGAGCGCGTCGAGATCGATCAGGTCGAGGATCGAGCCGCCGAGGAAGGTGCCGCTGGCGTTGGACGAATCGCCCGGTGCGGCATGCGCCGCGGTGGCTCCGCCGAACACCGCCAGCGCACTGACGCCGACCATGGCGGTCGTCCGAAGCGCGAGGCTCCGAGTGCGCGCGCGAACTTTCTGCCTGATCTTGGGGACGCGTGTGCGATCGAGACTCATGTGTGCTGCTCCCGGCTCCGGTCGTCATCGACGGTCTCCGCGCATCTGTGGGCGAGCGCGCGGCGTTAGCCCCGAACGTAGGTGAACCTGTGAGCGACCTGAACAGCTGCCCGGGCATGCCCGTAGGTAATCCCGAGTCCCGGTACTACTGGGGCGCGCCGCATCCGTGATCCCCGTAGTGACTACTGAGAAGCGACCGCATCCCACGGCGAGCGGCCGCTCGACGGGCGTCGCAGCCTGCCGCGCGGAGCAGTACGTCGAACGGATGCGGCGTCGTCAGACCTTGCGCAGGAGCACGCGCTCGACCGAGTGATCGGCGGATTTCTGCAGCACCAGGGTCGCCCGATGACGGGTCGGCAGAACGTTCTCCTCCAGGTTGGGGAGGTTGATCTCGTTCCAGTACTTCAGGGCCGTCTGCACGGCCTCCTCATCGCTGAGTTCAGCGAACACGCGGAAGTACGACGTGGGATCGGCGAAGGCTCCCTGACGCAGTGCGAGGAACCGGCTGACGTACCAGGCTTCGATGTCGGCGGCCTGCGCGTCGACGTAGATGGAGAAGTCGAACAGGTCGCTGACGGCCACCTCGTTCGGCGAGGGCGGTGGCTGAAGGACGTTCAGCCCCTCCACGATGACCACATCGGGCCGGTTCACCGTCACGTGCGCGTCGGGCATGATGTCGTACCGCATGTGCGAGTAGAAGGGCGCCCGCACCACGGGATCGCCGCTCTTGACGCGACTGACGAAGTCGACGAGGGCCCGGCGGTCGTACGACTCGGGGAAGCCCTTCCGGTGCATGATGCCGCGGCGCTCGAGCTCGTCGTTGGAGTAGAGGAATCCGTCGGTGGTGACGAGCTCCACCCGCGGTGTGTCCGACCAACGGCTCATGAGCTCACGCAGCAGACGCGCGATCGTCGACTTGCCGACGGCGACCGAGCCGGCGACGCCGATCACGAAGGGAGTGGTGGCATCGGGCTCACCGAGGAAGTCGCTCGTCGCTGCGCCGAGCCGTCGGGTGGCGGTGGCGTAGAGGCTGAGCAGTCGACTGAGGGGCAGGTACACCTCGCGCACCTCACGCAGGTCGAGCCGGTCCCCGATGCCGCGCAGCTGCACGACCTCGGTCTCGGTGAGCGGCTGCGGCATGCCGGCGGCCATGCGGGCCCACTCGGCGCGGGCGATGTCGCGATACGGGCTCAGCGACGGTGCGGGTGCAGCGGTCTCGGCGGCGGACACCCTCCGACCCTACCTCCGGCCGGCCGGCGCCCCGCACAGCGGGCCGACGCGGCGCCGGTAAGGTCGGAGGGTGCGTCTCGGGGTTCTCGACATCGGTTCGAACACCGTCCATCTGCTCGTGGCGACGGCCCGGGCCGGAGGGCGCCCGACCGCACGGACGAGCGACCGCACGGTCCTGCGCCTGATGCGTTACCTCACCCCCGACGGCGCGATCTCCGAAGAGGGCGTGAGCGCACTCGTCGACGCCGTGACCCGTGCACGGCTTCGCGCCGAGACCGAGGGCGTCGACGAGCTGCTGGCCACGGCGACCTCCGCCGTCCGCGACGCTGTCAACGGCGCCGAGGTGATCGCGCGCATCGAGGCGGCACTCGGACAGCCTCTGCAGGTGCTCGGCGGCGAGACCGAGGCGCGCTTCACCTTCCTCGCGGTCCGTCGGTGGTTCGGCTGGTCGGCCGGTCAGATCCTGCTCTTCGACATCGGCGGCGGCTCGCTCGAGATCGCCGGCGGCGCCGACGAGCTGCCCGACCTCGCGGAGTCCGTCGCCCTGGGTGCCGGCCGGATGACGGTGCAGTTCCTCCCCGACGACCCGCCTCGCGACGACGAGATCGAGGCGCTCCGCGACCACGCCGCATCCGTCCTGGCCCCCGTCGCCGACAGGTTCGCCGCGCTCCCCCGGCCCGACCATGTCGTCGGCTCGTCGAAAGCGATCCGTTCGCTCGCGAAGCTCGCCGGGTTCCCCGTGCCGGGCTGGTCGGGGATCGAACGAATGGTGCTGCCGCGCACGGCGCTGAAGGACTGGATCCCCCGTCTCGCGCGCATCCCCGCGGAGGCGCGTCAAGAGCTCCCCGGCATCACGCCCGACCGCACGTTCCAGATCGTCGCCGGCGCGGTCGTTCTGCACCAGGCGATGAAGGCCATGGACGTCGACGAGCTCGAGGTGTCGCCGTGGGCCCTGCGCGAGGGAGTGCTGCTGCGCTACATCGAGTCGCTCGCCCAGGGCTGACCCGGGCCGGCCTCAGCCGGCCAGACCGCGCAGATGCCGGTACGCGCCCTTGAAATACAGAAGCGGCTCGTGCCGGTGCCATTCCGCGGGGCTCGTCTCGACCACCCGACCGATCACGATGAGGTGGTCGCCGGCCTCGTGCTCGGCCCAGATCTCGCAGTCCAGCCACATCGACGAGTCGTCGACGACCGGGTTGCCTGCGGCGGTCGGACGCCACGAGACTCCGGCCCACTTGTCGGTGCCCTTGCGCGCGAACTGCGACGAGATCCCGTGCTGGTGGTCGGAGAGCACGTTGACGGCGAACGCACCCGTCTCGCGGATGCGCGGATAGGTGGTCGACGTCTTCATGACGCTGAAGGAGACCAGAGGCGGGTCCATCGAGACGCTGTAGAACGACTGGCAGGTGAAGCCGATGGGTCCGGCGTCGTCGATACCGCTGATGATCGTGACGCCCGACGCGAAGTGCCCGAGAGTGTCGCGGAGAGTCCGCTGATCGATGGCGGCGGACGGATGCTGCGAGATCGTCATCGTGCCACCTCCTCCTTCCGAGATGCCGACGTCGCCAGGCCGGCGACGTGGGCGAGATTGGATCGGTACTCCTCGGCGGCGGCCCCCACCAGCTCGTCGAGCCGGTCCATCTGGCTCGAGACGAAGTAGAGACCTCGGCCGGGAACGACGGCTCCGAGCTCGGCGAGGAGCGGAGCGAACGTGTACGTCGGCCCCATCGAGTGGGTCTGGTCGGCCCCCGTCAGCACGGGGATCGCCACGACGCCGCGAAGGCCATTGGCCGGATAGCGGTCGAGGAACGACTTCAGCAGCCCCGTGAAGGTGGCCTTGTAGGTCGGGGATGCGAACACCACGAGATCGCTCTCGGCGACCAGGGAGTTCAGTCGCGCGAGCTCGTCGCTC
Source organism: Microbacterium sp. AG1240 (assembly GCF_003635115.1). Taxonomy (GTDB): domain Bacteria; phylum Actinomycetota; class Actinomycetes; order Actinomycetales; family Microbacteriaceae; genus Microbacterium. The sequence goes on along the minus strand of NZ_RBXJ01000001.1, from coordinate 735,764 downwards.
GGCCACGCGAAGATCTCGGCCTGGTGATCGACGAGATCGATCACGGTCAGGTCGAACGACCCGGGCTCGAGCAGGCGCTCCACGAGGGTGGTCGCCACTTTCATCGTTCTGGACTGCGGCTTCGGGTTGCCCACGACCACCGCTACTTTTACCGTCATTCGAGATCTCGCACTTCCGCCGGAGGAACAGGAAAGGAGACGACGAGGAGATCGAAGCCGAGGACCATGCGGACTCGACGACGTCGACGTCTCTCACATTCCACCGAGATCTTTTGGCCCGGTGGCCCACAACGGCTTACGTTGCCCCTCCACTATAAGCACGTCGGGGCGCCGACGGGCGAGACGCGAAACACGACGTCATCCTCGGGTCTCGCGGGCGCACGCGCACGTGCCCGGGAGTCGTGGATTCCACGAGCGTCCCGGGCACGCGGTGCGAACACCGACGACCCCCCGGTGCGATGCGCTTTCGTGTGCGGAGCACGGTGCGCATCCCGTCGGTAGTCTCGACGATATGGCAGAGAGCGCGACAAGACAAGACTCAGGACTCACAGTCCAAAAGGCGCGTCCCCGGCGTCTCTCGAAAGCCGAACTGCGCTCACGGGTTCTTCGCGCCGGAACCGAGATGCTCGGCGAGGGCGGCCTCACCGTCAGCCTCCACCACCTCAACATGGAAGACCTAATCCGGCAGGTCGGGGTGCCTCGCAGCTCGGCCTTCGCGGCGTTCGGCGGCAAGGAGGAGCTGCTCACCAGTCTGATGGTGCAGCTGCTGAGCGAGAGTGATGGATCGGACGGGATCTTCGCAGCCACCCTCGATGTCGTCGAGCGGACCATCGCCGAGCACGGGCATCGGATGCTGCGCCCCGACGGGTCGCGCGACCGCGACGGATCGTACGCGGTGCTCCGGGAGACGGTGCGGCTGACACTGCGCCAGAACGTCGAGGACACCGCGGCGTCTGCGCACTGGCAGACCTGCCAAGCCCTGGCCGCGACGCTTCCGAGCCTCCCCCCGGGGCGTCGAGAGCGTGTCGCGGAGGCCCTGCGCGAATCGGATCGCGCCTTCCGCGAGACGATGACCGAGTTCTACGCCGCTGCGTGCGAGCGCCTCGGTCGCCGGACGCGTCCCGGTGTGCAGTGGCAGCATCTCGCCACCGCGGGAGGCGCGATCGTCGAGGGCGTGGTCACGCACCGCCGCATGGGTGCTCCCCCGGCGTCGGAGATCCTCACCGCGCCGGGCATGGATGGCGAGCCCGTCGAGTGGACGCTCGCCGCTCTCGCCTACCTGGCCATGATCGAGGGGCTCACCGAGCCCGACGACTGACGACGGGATGCACAGAACCGCCGGAGCCCGGAGGTGCTCGGGTGCCGACGGTTCTGGCGCGGGACTCAGAGGGCCAGTCGGTCGCTCACGACGGCCGCAAGCCTGTCGGCGTACTCGCGAGCCGATTTCTCGTCGGCGGCCTCGACCATCACCCGCACGAGCGGCTCGGTGCCCGAGGCGCGAAGGAGCACGCGACCGGTGTCGCCGAGCTCGGCTCTCACTTCCTCGACCGAGCGCTGCAGCTCCTCGTCCGTGGCCACGCGGGTGCGATCGACACCGCGGACGTTGACGAGCACCTGGGGATAGACGGTCATGATCGATGCGAGCTCGGCCATCGTCTTGTTCTGACGCGCCATCTCGGCCACGATGTGCAGGCCTGTCAGCAGACCGTCACCCGTCGTCGCGTGCTCGCTCATGATGACGTGCCCCGACTGCTCGCCTCCGAGCGAGTACGACCCCTCGGTCATCGCCTCGAGGACGTACCGGTCGCCCACCGCGGTCTGCAGGACGCGGATGCCGTGATCCTCCATCGCGCGGTGCAGACCGAGGTTGCTCATGACCGTCGCGACGAGAGTGTCGGATGCGAGGACGCCGCGCTCCTTCATCGAGACGGCGAGGATCGCCATGAGCTGATCGCCGTCGATGTGTCTGCCCTGCGCGTCGACGGCGAGGCAGCGGTCGGCGTCGCCGTCGTGCGCGATGCCCACGTCGGCGCCGAGGCGCACGACGGTCTCGGCGAGGTGGTCGAGGTAGGTCGAGCCCACGCCGTCGTTGATGTTCAAACCGTCGGGGTCGGCACCGATCACCGTCACGGTCGCGCCCGCATCCTTGAAGGTCTCGGGCGAGACCCCCGAGGCTGCCCCGTGCGCGCAGTCGAGCACGACGTGGATGCCGTCGAGCCTGTGCGGAAGCGAGCCGAGCAGGTGCACGACGTAGCGGTCTTCGGCGTCGGCGAAGACGCGGATACGACCCACGCCCGCACCGGTGGGCTGCAGCTTCTCGGCGTCGAGCGCGGCCTCGATGCGCTGCTCGACGAGGTCGGGGAGCTTTACGCCCCCGCGCGCGAAGATCTTGATGCCGTTGTCGGGCGCCGGGTTGTGCGACGCCGAGACCATCACGCCGAAGTCGGCGTCGATGTCGGCGATGAGGTAGGCGGCAGCCGGTGTCGGGAGTACGCCCGCGTCGAGGACGTCGACACCCGACGACGCGAGGCCCGCCGCGACAGCGGCGGAGAGGAACTCCCCCGAGACCCGCGGATCGCGGGCGACCACGGCGGTGAGCCGGCGGCCTTCGGCGCGGCGCGCCTCGGCAGAACGGCCCTGGCCCAGGACGACGGCGGTCGCCTGGGCCAGGTGAAGTGCGAGATCGGCGGTGAGGGGGCCGTTGGCCAGCCCCCGCACCCCGTCCGTGCCGAACAGCGGCATACGGGCAGCCGGACTCAGCGCTTCGAGTACTGAGGCGCCTTACGGGCCTTCTTGAGACCAGCCTTCTTGCGCTCCTTGACGCGAGCGTCGCGCGACAGGAAGCCGGCCTTCTTCAGAGCCGGGCGGTTGTTCTCGAGGTCGATCTCGTTCAGCGAGCGAGCGATACCCAGGCGCACGGCACCGGCCTGGCCCGAGGGGCCGCCACCGGAGACGCGGACGATGACGTCATAGGCGTCGGTGAGGTTGAGCACCGTGAACGGGTCGTTGATCAGCTGCTGGTGGAGCTTGTTCGGGAAGTAGTCCTCGAACGAGCGGCCGTTGACCGTGATCGTTCCCGATCCGGGCACGATGCGCACGCGGGCGATGGCCTGCTTGCGACGACCGACGGCCGCGCCGGGGACGGAGAGCACGGGGCGCGGGGCCTCGGCTGCCGCCTGGTCGAGCGGCGTCTCGGTGGAGTAGTTGGTGGGGTCGATGTCCGACACGATAGTTATCCTCTAAATCTCTCGCGCCTACTGGGCGACCTGGTCGAAGGTGTAGGTCTTGGGCTGCTGCGCACCGTGGGGGTGCTCGGCGCCGCGGTAGACCTTGAGCTTGCGGAGCTGCTGCGCACCCAGGCTGTTCTTGGGGAGCATGCCGCGGATGGCCTTCTCGACCGCGCGCTCGGGGTTCTTCTCGATCAGCTCGCCGTAGGTGACGGACTTGAGGCCGCCCGGGTAGCCGGAGTGGCGGTACGCCTTCTTCTTCTCGAGCTTCTGGCCGGTGAGGGCGACCTTGTCGGCGTTGATGACGATGACGAAGTCGCCGGCGTCCATGTGGTTGGCGAAGGTCGCCTTGTGCTTGCCGCGGAGGAGGACCGCCGCGTGCGAGGCGAGGCGACCGAGCACGACGTCGGTCGCGTCGATGACAAGCCACTCGCGCTGGATTTCGCCAGCCTTGGGGGTAAATGTGCGCGTCACAGTGATACTGCTTTCTGGATCGAACGGAGGAGTTCGTGAATCCCGCTCCGGTGGTCGTTGCCTCGCGCGGAAACGCGGGGAACAGGCCGGTGGAGGGCTCACGTTCGCAGTGACCTCCGACAGGCGGAGGCACCAAAGGGACAGACTACGGCATTCGACCGCAGCATCCAAACCTCGTCGACGCGCGTCCCGTCACGGCATCCCGTCGCGTCGCCGACGGCCCGGGTCGCCCTCGGCGACGGGGGCAGCTCCCCCGCCTTCCGCGCCCGCGCGCGGCTGGCGCGGCGCGAGCGGCGGGAGGTGCGGGATCTCGATGGGCCGCGCAGCGCTGCTGCGCGTCCATCGGCCGGTCAGGGCTTCACCACCACCTTGATACATCCGTCCTCCTTCTTCTGGAAGACCTCGTACATGTGGGGCGCGTCGTCGAGCCCCACCGTGTGCGTCACGAGATCGGCCGTACCGAGCGGGTCGGCCGGGTCTTCGACGAGCGGGAGGAGGGTATCCACCCACCGCTTGACGTTGCACTGACCCATCTTGAGAGTGAGCTGCTTGTCGAACATCGTCTTCATCGGCATCATGTCGGCGTCGCCGGCATAGACCCCGCTGATGGAGACCGTCCCGCCGCGCCGAACGAGGTCGATCGCGGAGTGCAGCGCGGCCAACCGGTCGAGGCCGGCGTTGTCCATGAGCGGCTGCGCGATGGCGTCGGGAAGCAGCGCCGTCGCCTTCTGGAACGCCGAGACCATGGCGTTGCCGTGCGCTTCCATTCCGACGGCGTCCACGACGCCGTCGGCGCCGCGGCCTTCGGTGGCCTCGCTCACCAGAGCCGCGATGTCGTCGGGCTCGGCGACCTGGGCGCCGTACTTCTCCGCCAGCGCGCGGCGCTCGGCGACGGGGTCGGACGCGATGACGCGATAACCGAGGTGGGCTCCGATGCGCGCGACGAACTGGCCGACCGGTCCGAGGCCGACGACCGCGAGCGTGCCGCCGTCGGGAACCTGCGCGTACTGCACGCCCTGCCATGCCGTCGGCAGGATGTCGCTCAGGAACAGGTACCGCTCGTCGGGGAGGTCGCCGCCGACGACGACCGAGTTGTAGTCGGCGAGGGGAACGCGCAACAGCTCCGCCTGCCCGCCGGGCACCTGGCCGTACAGCTTGGTGAACCCGAACAGCGAGGCACCGCTGCCGTACTCGGTGACCTGGGTGGTCTCGCACTGCGATTGCAGCCCGTGGCGGCACATGAAGCATTCGCCGCACGAGATGTTGAACGGCACGACGACGCGGTCGCCGACCTTCAGCTTCGTCACGGAGCTTCCCACTTCGACGACGACGCCCATCGGCTCATGGCCGAGGATGTCACCGCGATCGAGGAACGGGCCGAAGAGCTCGTACAGATGGAGATCCGAACCGCAGATCGCCGACGACGTGATCCTCACGATCGCATCGGTGGGCTGTTCGATCCGGGGATCGGGGACGTCGACGACGGCGAGGTCGCGTCGCCCCTGCCACGTGAGAGCCTTCATGTCAGGGACATCCAATCGTTCGAGGGGTGTGCCCTCACCCTTGGACGCGGACGCCTGCCCACCCAGGGGGTTGACAGGCGGCCGGCACGAGTCGCGCACCCCTCCGAGCGAAAGGACCACCATGAGCGACAGCTCCCCCGAACCCCGCGATCACGCGCCGGGCACCACGCCGGCCCGGGACGAGCCCGCCACTCCCCCGACGACGCCCATCCCCCTCGACGAGCAGGAGATCCGCGAGCGCGCCGCCCACGACGACGACGACGACACCGACAGCGTGCTCTGAGGTCTGCCCGGCCGCTCGGCGGTCAGGCGTCGATGCCCACCGAGTACGAGCACAGCGCGATCTCCTCGTCGCTCAGCACGAGCTCGGCCGCCGCCGCGGAGTCGACGATCGACGCGGCACGCCGAGCCCCCGGGATCGGGATGACCGTGTCGCCGAGCGAGAGCTCCCAGGCGAGCACCACCCGCTGCGGACTGACACCGTGCGCCCGAGCGACGTCGGCGAAGACGGAGAACCGGTCGCCCACGTCGCGGGCGCCGCCGCCCGTTCCGCCCAGCGGGCTCCACGGCAGGAAGGCGATGCCGTTCTCGGAGCAGTGGCGCAGCTCGTCGATGCTCCCGGGATGCCGCGGCGAGAACTCGTTCTGCACGCTCGCGAGTCCCCCCTCGCCGAGCACCTCCTGTGCGATCTCGATCTCCTCGACACTGGCGTTCGAGATGCCGATCGCTCCGATGAGCCCCTCGTCGCGCAGCGTGGCGAGGTTCTCGATGATGCGGGCGTAGACGAGCGACCGGTCGGGCCGGTGGTACTGGTACAGCTCGATCTTCTCCGCGCCGAGGTTCTGCAGCGATGCCTCGACGGCGGAGCGAAGGTAGTCGAGCGAGCCGTCGCGCCCCCACCGCTCGCCCTCCGAGCGGGTGATTCCGCCCTTCGTGGTGAGGAGGACCCCGGAGGCGTCGCCCGCCCACGTACGGACGGCCCCGGCCACGATGCGCTCGTTGTGCCCCATCTCGTTCCACGCCGGCGCATAGATGTCCGCGGTGTCGATCAGCGTGACGCCGGCATCCAGGGCGGCATGCACGGTGGCCACGGCCTCATCGGGGGTGGGGTACACGCTGTCGTTGTTCATCGAGAGGGGCATCGCGCCGAGGCCGATGGCCGAGACCTCGCGTCGCGCCAGCATCCGTGTCTTCATCGCACTCTCCTTCGTCGCCCGATCGGCCCGTCGACAGTAGTCGACCGCAGGGGGGCTCGGCTAGGCGGTCGAAAGCCTCGGGGAGAGGGCGGATCGTTGGCCTCCCCTCGCGAAAGGAAACACCGTGTACTTCCACCTCCAGCGCCTGATCAATCCCATCGAGCAGGACGAGCCCGACCCCGCCGCAGCAAACGCCCTCCAGGAGGGCCTGGGCGGTCAGTTCGGCGAGATGCGCACGATGATGCAGTACCTCTTCCAGAGCATCAACTTCCGCGGACCGTCGGGTAAGCCCTACAAGGACCTCATCCAGGGCATCGGCACGGAGGAGATCTCGCACGTCGAGCTCATCGGCACCACGATCTCCCGACTGCTCGACGGCTCCCCCGAGTACAACGGCAAGAGGTCCGACCCCGTGGACAAGCCCGGCGCGGGCGGGGCCATACCCCTGAACATCGCCCTGGACCACAGCAACATCCACCACTATCTCGTGGGTGCTCAGGGCGCCCTCCCCGTCGACGCCGCCGGAAACCCGTGGAGCGGAAGCTACGTCTACAACTCCGGCAACCTCGTGCTCGATCTGCTCTACAACCTCATGCTCGAGTCGACCGGGCGTCTGCAGAAGTGCCGGATGTACGAGATGACCGACAACAAGACCGCGCGCTCGACGATCTCGTATCTGATCGTGCGCGACCAGGCTCACGAGAACGCGTACGCGAAGGCCCTGGAGACACTGGGGGTCAACTGGCGCACATCGCTGCCGATCCCGAAGACGAACGCCGAGCAGTTCCCCGAGGTCAAACGGCTCGTCGACCTCGGATTGCAGAGCAAGCAGTTCTCGTTCGATCTGGGCGACCAGTCCGAGGCCGGCAAGATCTTCCAGGGCATGTCGCCGTCGAACGACGGCACCGACCTGGATGCGTCGCAGCAGGCCCCTGAGGGAGCCCCTCTGGAGATCGCCCCGGAGCGCCCGGAGGAGTTCTCCCCCGGCGCCGACAAAGAGCTGCGCGACCTCATCGAGGCGACCGCCGCCATGGAGATGGCCGACATCGACATGACGTTCGGGGCGATGAAGGGCTGACCCCCGAGACACGAAGACCCGGCCGCCCTCGCGAGGGTGACCGGGTCTTCGCGCTTCGCGACCTGGGGGGATCAGAGGAAGGGTGCGAGAACTCCTGCGGTGAGCGCGAGACCGGCGGCGATCGATCCGACGCCCGTTGCGACGCCCAGCATGATGCGGCGCACCATCCGGTCTCGACGCACATTGGCGGGATGATCGGTCGTCAGCAGCGAGGCCTTCGCATCGGCAAGCGACCGGAACCGGCCCACCGCCGTGGAGTGGCCGTCGAAAGCCACGAACGTGCCGTCGGCGTTCGTATCGACGTACCCGACGAATTCGCCATCGCGCTCGCCGACGTGGAAGCCCGGCTCGACCTCCGACCACCGCAGCGCGGCGAAGCTGCGCAGGGAGGGAGCGACGATCGTCATCAGGCCGCCCGCAGAACTGCGCGGGGCCGGTCGGGGGCGATCTGAGCGGTCGGGATCTCGATGCTCGTGTCGATGGTCAGCCCGCCCGACGAGTTCGCGGCGTTCGCGAGCTCTTTGAGGAAGGAGGGGTCCAGCGCCTCGGGCTCGGCCGAGGAGAATACGAAACGCAGGGGGATGGAGGGCTGGATCCAGATGGTGGATCGTGCGCCGAGGGCGTCGTCAGGGTGCTGCCACGACAGGGTGAAGCTCTCACTGCGACGCAGCTTCGTCGCCAGGACGACCTTGACGTGGGCCAGGAGTCTGTCGGGCATCTCGATCGGATCGGCGCTGTTGCCGTAATAAAGCTTCGCCATGACTGACCCCGTTTCCTTGGTAACTAGCGGTACTTGTTGCTCGTTGGCTACGTTACTAGTTAGGCTAGCAATTAGGCAAACGCCGATTTCGAGGATGGTTTCCATGACGCTGAACGACACGAGTGCCTTCTGGTACTCCAGCGAGGAGCAGGCGGCGCGCGGCCGACGCCTCCTCCAGGCGCTTCGGCTCTACCAGGCAGCCGAGGTGGCGATGCGCCGGCGTACGCGCGCGGCGATGTCGATGGGCGAGAACGAACTCGCGGCGCTGCGGTTCATCATCCGGCGAGGAACTCAGGGCGGCACCACGACGCCGACCGATGTGGCGAAATACTTAGGCGTGTCCACCGCTTCCACGACAGCTCTGCTCGACCGACTGGAGTCTTCGGGCTACATCGTTCGCCGTCCGCACCCCACCGACCGCCGGAGTGTGACGATCGCGGCGACGGAGAGTGCCGACGACTCCGTCCGGACGACTCTCGGCGACATGCACGAGCGGATGATGCGCGCGACCCGCGAGGTCGGCGAACCCGAGGCCGAAGCGATCGTCGCCTTCCTGGAGCGGATGACCGACGCCGTCGATCAGGTCTCGGCCGAGCCCCTCTGACCCGAGCCTCCCCCGCTCACCACCGGCGACGAATCCCCGCCTCCCTCTCGCCACCGGGGTGGTGCATGATCGAAGCAGCATGACGGACGGGGGCCCGCGATGACGACGTCGCCAGACGGACTGGTAGGACTCGACGAGCTGTGGAGCAGCGATCCGGCCGGCCCCGAGCACGACGTCGATCCCCAGCGCCGACGCCGGCGCCGGCGTTGGGGTCTGATCACCGCGCTCATCGTCGCCCTGATCGTGTTCGGCACGCCGACGGCCTACGTCGGCTGGGCGCTGAACGCCCCGGTGGCCTCGCCGACGGTGACGTCGCAGACGCCGACCGCGCCCGCCGGGCCGGCGGCCGCGGTCCTGCTGTTCCGCGACGGCGCGTCCGCCATCAGCGTGACGGGGGGCGAGGAGTACCTCGGTCCCGACACCGGCGGGGTGTGGTTGACCAGCGGCACGGACGAGGTCCGACCGATGGCGAGCATCAGCAAGCTCGTCACCGCGCTCGTCGTTCTCGACGCGTGGCCCCTCGACGGCACCGACGTCGGGCCGACGCTCACCTTCGACGCAGCGGACAACGACCTCTACGACGAGTACTACGTTCGCGGTGCGACGATCGCCGCGATGCCGACCGGCAGTGAGATGTCGTTGCGCGACGCCCTCGCGACGATGCTCATCCCCTCCGCGAGCAACTACGCGGAGGTCGTGTCGACCTGGGCGTTCGGGTCGCAGGGCGCCTTCGTCGGCGCCGCGCGTCGGTGGCTCGCCGCGAACGGCCTCGACAGCACGACCCTCGTCGAACCCACCGGCCTCGACCCACGCAACACGAGCACGCCCACCGACCTGCTCGCCCTCGGCAAGATCGCCGCGGCCAACCCCGTCGTCGCCCGGATCGCGGCGACCCCGTCGATGACTCTGGGCGGGGCGGGCACCGTCCGCAACACGAACGGGCTGCTCGGAACCGCCGGGATCACCGGCCTCAAGACGGGGAACCTCGGTGCGGGCAGCTACAACCTCCTGTACACCGCGAGCCTCGACGTCGGGGCCGCCGCGCCGCTCAGCGTCACGGGTGTCGCCCTCGGCGGCTACTCCAGCGCGGCGATCAACGAGAGCGTGGTCGCAACGCTCGAGAGCCTCCGCCGCGGGTTCCACAGCGTACCGGTCGCCACGGCCGGCCAGCAGGTCGGCTCGCTCGCCACGGCGTGGGGATCGTCGGCGCGCATGGTCATCGCCGAGGACGCCTCGATCTTCACGTGGTCGGACACCCCGATCACGGTGTCGATGGACACCACGGCACCCGTCACCTACGAGGACGGCGAGGTCGTGGGCACCGTCACGTGGACCGCCGGACCCCAGACCGCCACCGCACCCGTGAAGATCCAGGGCGAGATCGACCCCCCGAGCGAGTGGTGGCGGCTGACGCACCCCGACCAGCTCGGCTGAGCGCACCGAGCGAGAACCCGGGCACCGTCGCGCGGGGTGGGCTGGTAGCATCCTCCGACCCGCACGCCACCGCCCTCGTGGGCGACGGCCTGACCGCGCGAGCACCGACGACCGTGGACCTCCGACCGGCTCTCGCAGACGATGAGACGAGCACGACGATGACGTTAGAGCGCACCCCCGGGCCGCGCCATCCCGTCGGCGCCGTCGATCACGCACTCCGGTTGCTCCTTCTGCTGCGAGAGGCCCCCGACCTGCGCGTCACCGACGCCGCGCGCCGGCTCGGGGTGGCGGCGTCGACGGCGCACCGCATTCTGAGCACCCTCGAGCACCGTGGGTTCGTGACGCAGGACCGCATCACGCGCGCGTATCGCGTCGGACCGGAGCTGATCGAGCTGGGCTTCTCGAGCACCCGGGCCATCGATCTTCGAGAAGTGAGCGAACCGCACCTCGCCCGCCTCACCGCGCAACTCGGCGAGACCGTGAACCTGCTGGTGCTGCAGGGGGCGTCGGTGAGGTTCGTCGCGGGCTTCGAAGCCGACCAGCGGGTGCGCACGCACGTGCTGACGGGAACGCTCCTGCCGGCCTACGCGACGTCGGGCGGGAAGCTGCTGCTCGCGGAGCTTCCGAAGGAGACCCTGCGGGAGCTCTACCCGCGGGGTCTGCGGCGCTTCACCCCGCACACCCGCACCTTCACGCAGCTGCTGGACGAGTTGGCCGTGATCCTGATGCGCGGATACGCGGTGAATCAGGAGGAGAGCGTGGCGGGACTCAGCGCCGTCGCCGTCCCCCTGCGCGATCGCGGGGGCGCCACGATCGCCGCGGTGGCGATGTCGGCCCCGAGCCCGCGTCTGCCCGCCCGCCGCGTGCGCGAGATGGTCATCGCGCTGCGCGGATGCGCCGCCGGTATCCGGTCGGACCTCACGCGGTGACGCCCGCGTACCCGGCGATTCCGCATCACGGAATCCGGCGGCCTTGCGCCTTTACCTGCCCGGGGGAGGTTGCTTAGCTCGCTGACTATCCCGGTGCACCGACGCACGGGGAAGAAAAGGACCGATTCGATGAAGATCGATGCCTTCTGCCACGTGCTACCGGCCGCCTATGCCGACCGGTTGTTCGCCATCTCCGACAGCGCGGTGGCTCGGAACATCCAGAAACGGGTCAGTGGAGTGCCGGCCCTGTTCGACATGGACGAGCGCTTCCGCGTCATGGACATGTTCGGCAGCGACTACCGACAGATCATCAACACCGCGGCCCCGCCGCTCGACGATCTCGGTCCGCGGGAGCGGACGGCGGAGCTGGCCCGGATCGCCAATGACGGGATGGCCGAGCTGGTCGCCGACAACCCCGATCGTTTTGAGGGGTTCTGCGCGGCGGTCGCACTCGACGACGTCGACAACGCGATCGCCGAGGCCGAGCGTGCCTTCGACGAACTCGGGGCCGTCGGCGTGCAGATCTACACCCACGTGCACGGCGGTCCGATGGACCAGGAACGCTTCTTCCCCTTCTACGAGGCGATCGCCCGGCGCGGCGACAAGATGATCCAGGTGCACCCCTGCCGCGACGCGAGCTGGTCGGACTACAAGACCGAGGAGCGCTCGAAGTTCGAGATCTGGTGGACGCTCGGGTGGGAGTACGACCTGTCGGCCTTCATGTCGCGACTGGTCTTCTCCGGCGTCTTCGACCGGCTGCCCGACATCAAGATCCTCATCCACCACGGCGGGGCGATGATCCCCCACTTCGCCGGACGGGTCGGACCGGGGTGGGACCAGCTCGGAGCCCGGACGCCCGCCGACCAGGCGGCCGACATCGAGGGCTACCCCCTGACGCTCCGGCCCATCGAGTACTTCAAGAAGTTCTACGTCGACACCGCCTACTTCGGTGCCGGCGACTCGATGCGCACCGCGATCAAGTTCTTCGGAGTCGACCACACGCTCTTCGGTTCCGACACCCCGTTCGACCCGGAGAAGGGCCCCGGGTACATCCGCGACACCATCGCGAACCTGCGGGACATGGACATCCTCGACGACGCGGATCGCGAACGCATCTATCACGGCAACGTCACCGCCCTTCTTCGACTGGGCGACGCTTCTCTCTCCCGCACCTACGGATCGAAGGTTCCCTCATGAGCAGACCCACCGCACGAAAGCTCGCCGCCGCCGCCATCGGGCTCATCGCCGCCGCATCCCTCGTCGCCTGCTCCTCAGGGGCGCAGCCGGGGGCCGGCGAGGAGTCGGGCGCCCCGGAGAAAGCGACCCTGACCGTCGCGATCAACCCGTCGACGCAGTTCGCGCCGCTGTACTACGGCATCCAGGAGGGCATCTTCGCCGAGCACGGGCTCGAGCTGGAGATCACGCCCCAGACCGACATCGCCGCGATCGTCTCGGGCCTCGCGAGCGGCACCTACGACGTCGGCTTCGCCACCGTCGTGCACGTGGTGACGGCCAACGCGAACGGCATCCCCATCCGGGCGATCACCTCCATCGAGGGCCAGATCCAGCCCGATGACGACGGCACGCTGACGATCGCGGCGCCGGGTTCCGGGATCACCGACTTCGCCGACCTCGAGGGCAAGAGGGTCGCCACGATCGGGCTCTCCTCGCACAACACCCTGACGATGTGGGAGCTCGCCGACCGGGCGGGCGCCGACACGTCGAGCATCGAGCTCGTGCAGCTGCCGTTCGGGCAGATGGCGGCGGCGCTCGAGAACGGAGACGTCGACGCCGCCATCATGCAGTGGCCCTTCGCCGCCGAGGCCCTCGCCGCCGGCGGCGTCGAGCTCGGATACAACAACCGCGAGCTCTTCGTCGACACGGCCACGACGCTGTTCAACACGTCGCAAGGCTTCATCGACCAGAACCCGCGCACCGTCCGCGCCTTCGCCGATGCGATGACCGAGTCCATGCTCGGCGCGACGGAAGATCCGGATGCGGCGAAAGCCGCGCTCGTCGACGGCCTCGGCATCACGGCCGAGCAGGCCGAGGGCGCCCGCTGGAACATCGGCGGTGACCCGGCTCTCAACCTGACCGCGTTCGAGACCGCACGCGACCTCCTGGTGAAGTTCAGCACCGACCAGTCGGCCCAGGCGGCGCTGGAGGCCCTGGACGTCAGCACGGTGGTCTGGCCCGGCGCTCTCGAGTGATCCGCGGTCTCAGTAGGCGATCACGCACCGAGGAGAGGAGAGGCAGATGCGCAGGAACCTGCACGCATGGCTGAACTGGGCCCTGCCCGTCGTCACCGTCGGCATCGTGCTGCTGTTCTGGCAGGCCGTCGCCGTCGGGGGCGTGGTCAGTCCCGCGCAGTTCCCGACGATGTCGAGCACGATGGCCGCCCTCAGGGCGGAGTTCGCGTCGGGGCGGGTGTGGCCGGCGATCGGCGCGACGCTCATCGGCTGGGTGATCGGCATGGTGATCACGATCGGTCTGGGGCTGATCATCGGCACGGCGCTCGCCTTCAACGCATTCGCGCAGCGCAGCGCGGCGCCCGTGATCGAGATCTTCAAGGCGATCCCCGCCATCGCGATCCTCCCGCTGGTGATCCTGGTGGCGGGGTCGACCCTCCCGATGAAGGTCTTCCTCGTGTGCTTCGCGGCGTTCTGGCCCTTCCTCATCCAGGTCATCTACGGGGTGCGGTCGATGGATCCGATCGTGCTCGACACCGCGAAGGCGCTCGGGATCCGCGGACCCCGACGGTTCCTCGCCATCAGCATCCCCAGTGCCGCCCCGTACCTCGTGACCGGTATGCGCATCGCCTCGGCGCAGGCGCTCATCCTCTGCGTCGTGGCGGAGATCGTCGGCGGGGCGGCGGGCATCGGCAGGAACATCCTGCTCGCCCAGAACTCGGGCGTGGTCGCCTACCCCACCATGTACGCCTACATCATCGTGGCCGGGGTGCTGGGCATCGCTCTGACGGGCGCGTTCTTCCTCCTCGAGAAACGCGTCATGCACTGGCACGAGTCCCAGCGGAACATCCGCGCGTCGAACAAGGTGGGTGCGGCATGACCAGGATGACCACGAGCGTCGTACCGACGGTGCGCCCGCGGCGCACGAACAACGGATGGCGACGGGTGGGCCAGGTCCTGACCCCCGTGTGGCTCCCGCTGCTGCTGATCGCCGCGTGGTGGATCGCGACCGCGAACTCCACATCGCCGTTCTTCCCCCCGCTCAGCGCCATCCTCACAGACACGTGGAACCAATGGGTGGTCTTCGGAGCGTGGACGAACGCCGTCGTGAGCCTTCGGAACCTCCTGATCGGCTACCTGTTCGGCACCCTGCTGGGTGTCATCGGCGGGTCTCTGATGTGGCGCCTGAAGTACCTCCGGGTGGCGGCGAACCCGCTGATCTACTTCCTCTACGTGCTGCCGGCGCCGGCGCTGCTGCCCGCGATGATCGCCATCTTCGGCATCGGTGACGCGCGCCAGGTCGCCCTCATCGCACTCGGGTCGATCTGGCCCACCCTGCTCAACACCCTCGACGGCATGCGCGGCGTCGACACCGTCAAGCTCGACACCGCGAAGGCGCTTCGCCTCGGCGGCTGGCGCACGTACTTCCGGCTCGTGCTCCCGGGGGCCGGACCGCAGATCGCCGCGGGGCTGCGCGCCAGCCTGACCGTGGGCATCGTGCTGATGGTCGTCAGCGAGATGGTCGCCGCCAACTCCGGCATCGGCTTCTTCATCCTGCAGGCGCAGGCCGAGTTCGCCATCAAGAAGATGTGGACCGGCATCCTCGTGCTCGCGTTGATCGGAACGAGCCTCAACTTCCTGTTCGTCTTCATCGAGCGGCGTGCGCTGCGCTGGTACTACCGGTCGCGCGCGCTCGGTTCTTCCTAAGGAGCACCATGACCATCGCACCAGCGCTTCCCACGGCCACCGAGACGGTGCTCGCCGTCGACAACCTCCGCAAGATCTACGACGAGGGCACCGACCACGCCAACATGGCGATCGACTCGGTGTCGTTCGAGGTCGACAAGGGCGAGTTCGTCTGCATCGTCGGTCCCAGCGGCGCCGGCAAGACGACGCTCCTGCGTTGCATCTCCGGCCTCGCCTCCCCCAGTTCAGGCGCCGTGAGCTTCGAGGGTCGCACTCTGACCGAGGTGCCCGAGCAGCTCGGACTGGTCTTCCAGGACTACAGCAGGTCTCTCTACCCCTGGTTCACCAACGGGGAGAACATCGCGCTGCCGCTCGCGGCCCGCGGTGTCGCACGCTCCGAGCGCGCGGCGCGCGTGACCGCGACGCTCGAGAGCGTCGGACTCGGCCATGTCGAGAAGAAGTATCCCTGGGAGCTCTCGGGCGGCATGCAGCAGCGCGTCGCCATCGCGCGTGCGCTGTCGTACCGGCCCGAGCTGCTGCTGATGGACGAGCCCTTCGCCTCCGTCGACGCGCAGACGAGGTTCGACCTGGAGGACCTCATCCTCAAGGTGCGTCGTGAACTCGGCATCACCGTCGTGCTCGTGACGCACGACATCGACGAGGCGATCTACCTCAGCGATCGCATCGTCGTGCTCTCGAAGAACCCGAGCGTGGTGCGAGAGGTCGTCGACGTGAAGCTGGGGGCCGAGCGCTCCCAGGTCGACACGCGGGCCAGTCGGCAGTTCCTCGATCTGCGCAGCCATCTGCTGTCGCTCGTCATGCCGGCGAGCTCGTGATGCGGGGTTCCACGATGAGCGAGGAAGAGACGACCATGAACACCACCACGACCCAGGATGCTGTGCAGGGCCATCTGATCGGTGGCATCGCGACGTACGGGGCGGCGACGTTCGAGGTGCGCAACCCGGGGCGCGCCTCCGACATCGTGGGGGTCGTCGCAGACGGGACGGCGGAGGATGCCGCGCGGGCGGTCGACGCCGCAGCCGCGGCGGCACCCGGATGGGCGGCGACGACGGTTGCGGATCGCGTCGAGCGGCTCCGCCGCATCGCCGACGCCGTCGACGCCCACGCCGACCGGCTCATCGATCTCGCCACGCGCGAGAACGGCAGCATCGTCTCGACCATTCGGCGCGAGGTCGCAGCATCCGCCGGCTCCTTCCGCGACGTGGCCGACTACCTCGAAGACGCCGTGGCGCCCAAGACGATCGGTGATCCTGGCACCGACGAGTTCGTGCGGGTCGAACGCCGCCCCTACGGGGTCGTGGCGTGCGTCGTGCCGTGGAACGCGCCCGTGCTGCTCACGGCCAACAAGCTCGCCCCGGCGATCGCCGCGGGAAACGCCGTCGTGCTCAAGCCGTCACCGTTCGCCCCGCTGGCTGTCTCGCTCCTCGCGACCCTGGCCGCAGCAGAGCTCCCCGAAGGCGTCATCGCCATCGTCAACGGCGACGCCCCCGTGGTGCGCGCCCTCGTCGACGACCGGCGCGTGCGCAAGATCTCGTTCACCGGCGGCGGGGCCACCGCGAGGCACATCATGCGCCAGGCGGCGGACTCGCTGCTTCCCGTGCATTTCGAGCTGGGCGGCAACGACCCGGCGATCGTGCTCGCCGACGCCGATCTCCCGCTCGCCGCGGAACGCATCGCGCAGTCCGCCTACAGACGGGCCGGGCAGGTGTGCTTCGCCACCAAGCGCGTGTACGTGCAGCGCGAGATCGCCGAGGAGTTCGAACGGCTGCTGGTGGCCCGGGTGTCGGCGATGACCGTCGGAGACGCCCAGGACGAGCGGTCGGACATGGGGCCGGTGAACAACCCGGGGCAGTTCGCCCGGGTGAGCGAGCTGCTCGAGCGCACGCGCGCAGCGGGGCGCGACGTGCGCGTGCTCGGCTCCCGGCTGGATCCCTCGACATGGGACCAGGGGAACTTCCTCCTGCCCGCGCTCGTGCTCGACGCCCAGCAGGGCGACGAGATCGTGCGCGAGGAGCAGTTCGGACCGATCCTCCCCGTGATCGTCTGCGACACCGAGGAGCAGGCCATCGCCTTTGCGAACGACACGGAGTACGGCTTGTGCTCGTCGGTCTGGTCGACGTCGCGCGAGCACGCTCTGGCGGTCGCGGGGCGGATCGAGGCCGGGGTGACGTTCGTCAACAGCGCGATGTTCTCGCACACCGGGACGCGAGAGATCCCGATGGGCGGATGGAAGCAGAGCGGCATCGGGTGGGAGGGGTCCCCTCACGGAATCGACGAGTATCTGCAGTTCCACAGCGTCGACGTGCAGCCGATCCCCGGCTCGGCCGCCTCATGACGCCGCACGAGAGCACCGCCGGCGCGCTCATCGTCGATGCGCTGCGCGCCGCGGGTGTGACGCACCTGTTCGCGAACTTCGGCAGCGACCACCCCGCGATCATCGAGGCGTTGGCGCAGGACCGGGAGAACGGGATCGACACGCCCGTCGTCATCCTGTGCCCCCACGAGTACAGCGCGCTGAGCGCGGCGCACGGGTACGCGCTCGTCACCGGTGAGCCGCAGGCGGTTTTCGTGCACACCGACGTCGGGACGGCGAACCTGGGCGGCGCCGTGCACAACGCCGCGAGGTCGCGCGTGCCGGTGTTCGTCTTCGCCGGGCTGACCCCGTACACCCTCGAGGGGGAGCTCCCCGGGAGCCGGAACTCGTTCGTGAACCACCTGCAGGACGTGGCGGATCAGCACGGGATCGTGCGGCCCTACGTCAAGTGGAGCTACGACATCCGCACCGCGGCGAACACCGGCCAGATCATGCACCGCGCGCTGCAGATCGCCCGCAGCGCCCCCGCGGGCCCGGTGTACGTGACCGCCGCCCGCGAAGCGCTGGCCGACCGCGCCCTGCCGGCTTCCATCGACGTGGCGAAGTGGGCGCCCGTCGCCGCGAACCCCGCGTCCGAGGATGCGGCGGATGAGATCTTCGCGGCGCTGGCCGCGGCGACCGCCCCGGTGATCATCACGACCTACCTCGGTCGCGACCGCGCATCCGTCGCCGCGCTGGTCGAGCTGGCCGAGCGACTCGGCATCGTCGTCGTCGAACACAACGCGGAGGTGCTGAGCTTCCCCCGGCAGCATCCGCTCCACGGCGGAGACGATCCCCACCGGCTCCTGCGCGAGGCCGACGTGATCCTCGCCATCGACACCGACGTGCCCTGGGTCGACGCGATCGGCCGCCCGCGGCCGGACGCCCGGGTGTTCGTGGTCAACGAAGATCCGCTGCAGGTGTCACTCCCCCTCTGGTACGTGCCCGCCGAGCGGTTCGTCGGGGCCGACAGCGGACTCGTCCTGCGACAGCTGCTCGATCGCTGTCCGCCGGCTGCCGATGACGCCGCAACGCTCCGCGCCGCCCGCGGCGCCGATCTCGGCCGAGCCGTGCGACAAGCATGGGACGACGAGGCCGACGCCGACCGCGACGCCCGGAGGCTCACCGCCGCGACCGTCGCCCGCGCACTCCACGACCTGCTCGACGACGACGCGATCGTCGTCAACGAAGCCATCTCCGCGGCGCCCGCCGTGTGGAAGCATCTGCCCCGCGAGCTGCCCGGAACGCTGTACGGCAATCGCGGAACGTCGCTCGGCTGGTCGGGGGGCGGAGCGCTCGGGGTCAAGCTCGCCGCACCCGATCGCACGGTCGTGAGCATCGTCGGAGACGGCACCTTCTTCTTCAGCGCACCCTCGTCGACCTACTGGATCGCCCGTCACTACGGTCTGCCGGTCCTCACCGTCGTGCTCGACAACGGCGGATGGAACGCGACCAAACGCAATCTGGAGCGCCTGCACCCGGACGGAGTAGCCGCCCGGACCGATCGGCTTTGGGTGAACCTGCAGCAGAGCGCCGACTTCGGCGGTGTCGCCGCGGCGGCCGGAGACGCCTGGAGCGGGCTCGTCACCGATTTCTCGGAACTCCACGCGGCGCTGCGCACAGGCCTTGCGAAGACGGCGGAAGGCGTCTCCGCGGTCGTGACGGTGCGCATGCACGCGATCTCCGACCAAGCATCCGAACCGACGACGACTCACGAGAACACGACACCGGGCGCCGACACCGCGTCGCTCGGAGAAGGGCACACGACGTGACCGACGACAACCGCCGAACCCACCTGCGCATCGCGACCGAGGAGGCCTGGGCGCCGAGCGAGCTCATCGCCCTCTACCGCCGGCATCTGTCGGAGCGCACGATCGACGACATCGGATTCTCGAGCCTGATGGGATACTTCCTCGGCTCGACGCACCCGCAGCCGCAGGCGGTCGTGGCGCGGCTGCAGAGCGCGGCCGAAGAACGGATCGCCGACATGGACGCCACGGGGATCGACCACCAGGTGCTCGCCCTCACCGCCCCCGGCACCCAGGTGCTCGACGCGCGGGAAGGCATCGACATCGCCCGTCTCAGCAACGACCGCCTCGCGGCACTGAGCCGGGAGCACCCGACCCGGTTCTCCGCGCTCGCAGCCGTCTCGTTCGAAGACGTGGATGCGGCGGTGGCCGAGCTGAGGCGGGCCGTGACCGAGCTGGGCCTGAAGGGACTGATCCTCAACGACCACATCCGCGGCTCGTACATCGACCATCCCCGCTTCGCGCCGCTCCTCTCCGAGCTGGAGTCACTGGACGTGCCGCTCTACCTGCACCCGAACACACCGCCCGACAGCATGATCGCGCCCTATCACGAGGCGGGCCTGGACGGCGCCGTCCACGGGTTCGGTGCGAGTGCGGGCCTGCATCTGCTGCGCATCATCACCTCGGGCGTGCTCGACCGGCACCTCGGTCTGCGCGTGGTCGTCGGGCACCTCGGCGAGGGGCTCCCGTTCTGGCTGCACCGGATCGACCACATGCACGCCAAGCAGGTCGCGTCGGGGAGGTACGAGAGCATCAAGCCTCTCCGCCAAGCGCCGTCGGCGTACTTCTCGAGCCAGATCTGGTTGACCACGTCGGGGATGCCCTGGGCACCGGCGATCATGTTCACGCGCGAGGTGATCGGCGCCGACCGCGTGATGTACGCGATGGACTACCCCTACCAGTACGACGCCGCGGAGGTGGATGCGCAGGAGGCCCTGCCGATCAGCGACGCCGAGAAGGCCAACTTCTTCGAGCGGACCGCCCGGAGGGTGTTCTCGCTCGACTTCTGACGTGTCCGCAGCATGAACACGAAAGCGCCCCTTACGAGGGGCGCTTTTCGTGGTAGCGGGAGCGGGGCTTGAACCCGCGACCTCACGATTATGAGTCGTGCGCTCTCACCAACTGAGCTACCCCGCCGCACAGCATCCGGTGGAGTGACATGGATGCTTCGAGCCCCGAGACAGGTTTGAACTGTCGACCCCTTCCTTACCATGGAAGTGCTCTACCACTGAGCTATCGGGGCGTACCCAGCGATGCTGGGCAACTAGAAGAGAATACCAGAGCCGCGGCATCCTCAAGAAATCGAGTCAGCCTCCGGCGTGCTCCCGGAGCCACGGGATCGGGTCGATGGCGGTCGTCCCGCCCGCGAGGATCTCGAAGTGCGTGTGCGCGCCGAACGAACGGCCCGTGTTGCCGGTGTTGCCGACGACGGTTCCGACGGTGATCTTCTCGCCCGCCGAGACCTTGAGCGACCCGTACTGCATGTGGGCGTAGCGGCTCGAGACCAGTTCGCCATCGATGATGTGATCGATGACGACGGTGACGCCGTATGCGCCGCCCGACTCGGTCGCGATCCGTACCGTGCCGTCGGCGATCGCCTGCACCGGAGAGCCGGCGCCCGGTACGAAGTCGGCACCCTCGTGCATCTTGCCCGAGCGCATGCCGAAGCCGTAGGTGATCGGCACGCCCACAGAGAACGGCCACTGGATGGCCGCCGTCGGGTCGTTGACGAAGAAGTCGGAGAAGTTCGTGATGCCCGAGTCGGCGGCGATCTTCGCCAACGACGCGGCCTCGTACCCGTCGGTGCGCTCCAGCGAACCGGCCTGCACGTCGGCGGGGGCGACATACGCCTGGATCTCGCCCGGCTCGCGCGCGACGTCCGAGGCGACGAGGAGGTTCGCGCTGGTGGACGACGTGCCCTGGGCCGCGGCGACAGCCCCGACCGGGGTCGTCATGCCGACGGCCATGAGCCCGACGACGCCGAAGACGCCGATCGAGAAGGAGGCGGTCGCGACGCGCTTGAACGACAGGAGCCCGCGGCGACGTGCGGGCACGTGCGCGGCCTCCGCGGGAGCATCATCGGCGAGGGCTTCGGCGGCGACCTGCACGGGAGTCTCACCGGTGAAGGCGAACAGCCGGGCAGCGGCCTCGAATTCGTCGAGGGCCTCCTGCGCCCGTGCGTCGGCGGCGGCCGCCTCCGCCGAGGCGACGTCGGCGGCGAGCGCTTCATCGGCTGCGGCGGCGGCGAAGGCGATGGGGCCGTTCGACGCATCGCCCGGCGTCAGCAGCTCGAAGACCGCGGGGGTCTCTCGCGGGGGGCGCACGCGTGAGCGGCGCGATGCGGTGGGCAGGACGATGGGAGACGTCGGCAGCAGCGTGGGCGTCGGCTCGGCCGTGGCGGCGACGACGGCCTCCGCGACGGGAACGGATGCGGCGGGAACGTCGGCGGCGGGGCGTGAACGACGACGCGCGGGGGCGACAGGGGCGGATGCGGCGGGACGGGGCTCGATCGCGGCCTCAGCCGCGGGCGATCCCTGGGCGAGGCGACGCAGCTCGGCTCGCGTCAGTTGCCGCGGCTCGGCGGCGGCGGGCGCCACGGAGGGGCGAGTCGACCGTCGCGTGCGAGCGGGCTCGACTTCGGGGGTTTCGGACAACGCGCAGAGTGCTCTCGGGTCGTGTCGCAGGCGCGACGGAATCGGGCTTTTCGGGGCGTCTCCGCCGTTCGGGCGACGAAGATAACGATCGGGTAAACACTACATCGGACGCCCTGGGAATGCCATGTGGGCGACCCCGACCGACGGGCTCAATAGTCGATCAGGGCGTCGAGCCGGGGGAAAAGCCCTGGTCCGGCGACGATCGTCATTTCTCGGCCCGGAACACCGCCCGGAGCCCCCGCCACCACGGCGCCCGCCTCGGTGGCGAGCAGCGCCGCCGCCGCGTGGTCCCAGGGCTGGAGTCCGCGCTCGTAATAGCCGTCCATGCGCCCCGCCGCGACGTAGGCGATGTCGAGGGAGGCCGCACCGATGCGGCGGATGTCGCGCGCGATCGGCATGATGCGCGCCTGCTGCTCGAGCGCCGCCGCGTGGGTGGCGGGGTCGTAACCGAACCCGGTCGCCAGCAGCGCCCCGGCCGGACCGACCTCGTCGTTCACGTGCAGCCGGTGCTCTCCCAGCCAGGCGCCGCCCCCACGGGAGGCGCGGAAGAGTTCACCGACGACCGGGTTGTAGACGACGCCCGCAAGCGCCGTCCAGGTCGCCGTGTCGGGCTCGCCGTCGCCGTCCGCCACCTCGACGGCGGCGATGCTGACGGCCCAGGCCGGGATGCCGTAGGCGTAGTTGACGGTGCCGTCGATCGGATCGACGACCCAGGTGATCCCCGTGCTGCCCCGCCCCGCACCGCCTTCCTCGCCGAAGAAGCCGTCGTCCGGACGCGCCGCGGCGATCCGGTTGCGCACGAGCATCTCGACCTCCCGATCGGCCTCGGTGACGATGTCGGCGAGCGCCGACTTCGTCGCCGCGATCGTGACCCCCTCGGTGCGGCGGCGGTGGGCCAGCTCCCCCGCTTCGAGGGCGATGTCGACGGCCAGGCTCAGCAGCTCGCTCGGAGAGGTCATGCCTCCACGCTAGTGCGGCGCGCAGCATCCGGCCTCGTCCCTCCCTCCCCGCGACCCGCCCTCTCCCCGGCCCTCCCGCCCCGCGCCCTCCTGCCCGGGCCCTCTCGCCGCGGGCCCTCCCGCTGCGTCAGCGCCGACCCCGGGCCCTCCCGCCCCGGGCCTCAACCCCCAGCCCCCAGCCCTCGCTCCCCAGCCCCCAGCCCCCAGCCCGAACTCAGGATGGACGCGCCACCCTCGAGGTCGCGCCCCGTCATTCCGCGGGGTCTTCGCCGCGCCGCGCTTTTCATCCTGAGTTGTGGCCGCACGGCCCGGCGTCACCACGGAGTACCGAGGCGGCGACACCGGCGGCTCCGGACCGCCCCGCCCGGGTGCCGGGACCCGCTGAACGGGGCCGGAGCGACCGGGAGCCTCCGGGGGCGCGATGCACCAACTCAGGATCAGACGCTCGCCACGAAAAGCCGCCCGCGCAATGGCGGGCGCCGCGGGGGCTGAGCGCGCATCCATCCTGAGTACGGTCGAGAAGCGCACGAGCATGGCGGGTCGGAGGCGCCTCGGCACCGCTCGGCCGGCCGGCGGAGGGCCTCGCAGGTTCGGAACCGGCCGGCGGGGCGCCGCGCAGGCCCCGGACCGACCGGCGGCGCGCCACGCGGTCCGGACGGACCGGCGGGCGTCTGGCAACCGCTGAACCCGGGCGGCACGGTGGGTACCGTGGAGGCATGAGCCGCGCACCCTTCGCCCGCACGCACGACGTGGTCATCGTCGGAGGGGGCCACAATGCGCTCGTCGCCGCCGCCTACCTGGCGCGGGCGGGGCGCAGCGTTGTCGTGCTCGAACGCCTCGGAGCCGTCGGCGGAGCGGCGGTGTCGGAGCGCCCGTGGGCGGGCGTGGATGCGTCGCTGTCGCGCTACTCGTACCTCGTGAGCCTGCTCCCCCGCCGCATCATCGACGACCTCGGGCTGCGCATCGACCTGCGGCGCCGACGGTTCTCGTCGTACACGCCCGACCCGGCCGACCCGAGCCGCGGCATCCTCGTCGACACGGCGGATGCGGCGGCCACCGAGGCCTCGTTCGCCCGCACCGTCGGCGACCCCGACGAGGCCGCCCGTTACGCGGCGTTCACGTCGCGGATGGGGCCGCTCGCGCGCGCGGTGTTCCCCTCGATGACGGAACCCCTCACCACGGCGACGGCCGTGCGCGAGCGCCTCGGCGACGACGCCCTGTGGGCCGACGTCGTCGAGCGCCCGTTGGGCACCGTGCTGCGACGCTCGCTCGCCTCCGACCTCGCGCGTGGCATCGCCCTCACCGACGGGCTCATCGGCACCTTCGCATCGGCCGACGACCCCTCCCTCGACCAGAACCGCTGCTTCCTGTACCACGTGATCGGGGGCGGCACGGGCGACTGGGACGTCCCCGTCGGCGGCATGGGACGCGTCTCGGCCGAGCTCGAACGCGCCGCGCGCGAGGCCGGCGCCGACGTGCGGGTGAACGCCGACGTGACCTCGGTGACCCCCGACGGCGAGGTGCACGTCGGCGGCCGCGATCCCGAGGTGCTGCGCGGACGCCTCGTGCTCAGCGGGGTCGGGCGCGACGTGCTCGAGCAGCTGCTGGCCGCCGGCGCCGCCGCCCATGTCACTCCCCCGCCGACCCCCGCGCCCCCGGTCGCCGAGGGCGCACAGGTCAAGGTGAACATGCTGCTGCGGCGGCTCCCCCGGCTGCACGACGAGACGGTCGCGCCCGAGGCGGCGTTCGCCGGCACGTTCCACGTGAACGAGACGATGACGCAGCTCGACACGGCTTACGCCCAGGCCGTGGCCGGCCGCGTGCCGTCACCGCTTCCGGCCGAGATCTACTGCCACTCGCTCACCGACCCGTCGATCCTCGGCCCCGAGCTGCGCGCCGAGGGCGCCCAGACCCTGACCCTGTTCGGGCTGCAGGTTCCGCACCGGCTGGTCGAGGGAACGGATGCCGCGGCGAGCCGCGCCGCACTGCTGGCCGCAGCGCAGCGCTCGCTCGATTCGGTGCTGGCCGAGCCGATCGCCGACGTCGTCTACGAGGCGCCCGACGGCAGCCCGTGCATCGAGGCGCGCACGACCGCCGACCTCGAACGGTCGCTCGGAATGGTCGGCGGCGACATCTTCCACGGCCCGCTCTCCTGGCCGTGGGCCGACGACGACGCCGACCTCGACCGCCCGGCGGCCCGCTGGGGCGTCGACAGCGGACTCGAGCGCGTTCTGCTGTGCGGGTCGTCGGCCCGCCGCGGGGGCGCGGTCAGCGGCATCGGCGGTCACAACGCGGCGATGGCCGCCCTGGAGCTCCTCGGCGCCTGACGCCCACACGCGAGTTGCCCCGTCCCGGGGCCTCCCGCAGAGCGGTGGGCCCGGAACGGGGCAACTCGTCGAGCGCGGTCAGCTCGGGGGCATCGGGGGCGGCGGCGGGAAGCCCTGGTAGCCGGCGGGCGGTGCGGGCGGCTGCGGAGCCTGCTGCTGCTCGACCGGCGGATGCTGCGGAGCGGGCTGGCTCGGCTGGCCGGTGTAGTACGCGTTCCAGTCGGGCGAGCCGTCGGGCAGCACCGGGAGCGGCGTGACCCCGTCGGCGTAGGTCGGCCACGGCTGCGTCGCCGGTTGCGCGGGATGCGCGTACCCCGGGGTCTGCTGCGGGTAGCCGGGGGCGTATCCGGGCGCCTGCGCGACCGGCGCGTATCCCGACGCATCGGGCACCGGCCTCTCACGCTTGGGGGCGAACAGCGCATTCACGAGCGGAACGAGCGCGGTGCCGACCGCGGCGAGGATCGTCACGGCGACCACGATGCGCCAGTAGAGGTCGTGGAAGTCGATGAACTCGTGGAAGGTGAGTGGCAGCACGAGCAGCACCGCGAGGACGGCGACGAGGCCGATGGTGACGAAGCCGGTGGCTCGGGTGAAGGCGGTGCTGTTGCGCGCCATCGCCTTGGCGAACAGCCGCACGTGGAGCACGGCGAGCTGCAGCACGAGGATGATCGCGAGGAATGACACGAAACGTCCGAAGCCGCCCGTGTAGTCGAAGGGATCGACGGGCATCCAGATGAGGAATGCTCCGAGCAGCAGCGTCACGACCCAGACGACCATGCTCGTCAGGGCGAACCAGTCGGGGCGGCGCGGGGCGAGATGCGTCTCGAGGATCGCCACGCCGGCGAACGCGGCGAGCAGCAGGATCGTGAGGAACGCCCGGCCGATGAGCCCGTTCTCGGGGCCGACGAGCACCCAGACGACGCAGACGATAGCCGCGGCGATGAGCGCGAAGATCGCGACCCATATCGCCCAGCGCAGAAGCTGGGGGCGCGGTGCGCCCTGGTCGGCCGCGGGAGCGGGCTGCCCGGAGTACGGGGACGGTGAGTGGGGAGCGGTCATGTGGTCCTCCTCCGCGAGGGAATCGCTCCCATCCTGTCACGCGTCGCGTTCCGCGACCGGTGCCGTACGACTTCCGTGACCTCCGGCCCGCGAACCGCCCCTGGGGAGGAGACGACGCGGGCCTGGCGCCCGCGCGCACACGGGCCGGCGCACCGGTGCCGCCGCCCCACCGCGAACGGCGCGTGACACCCGTCCCCGCGTTCAGAATTAAGGAAGAAACGGCACCGACGTCGCGGACGCCAGCCGCCGACCGCGTTTCCTCCTGGATTTCGGGCACCACGGGCCCGGAACGGCCGGGGGCGACGCGCCGCTCGCGACGGCGACACCCCCGGCCGCTGATGCGGATCAGCCCGCGGCCACCGCGATCTCGTTCGGCGTCACCTCGAGCTCGCCCGTCGCGACGACCTCGCCGGTGGTGAGATCGACCGCGTGCACGGCGTTCGCGGCCGGCTCCGTCACGTAGGCGATGTCGCCCGCGACGACGATCGCCGGGTGCGCGTCCTGCCATTCGGCGGGGCCGTCCCAGGGCTCGACCACGGGGAACGCGTCGGTGATCTCACCGGTGGCGGGGTCCATCACGTGGATCGACCCGTCGGTCGCCAGCACGTACGCCATGTCGGCGGGCCCGCGAGCGAGGTCGCGGAACGTGTACTCGACGCCCGCGGGCAGATCGATCACCTCGTAGGTGCCGGCGGCGGTGTCGATCAGGGTGACCGCCTGCAGCAGGTAGCCCTCGGCGTCGGGGTCGTTCTTGTAGTCGCCGAGCACGATGGGGCTGGCCTCGGTCACGAAGGCGTTGCCCATCCGACCGTACGGCTGGTCGGGGGCGGTGAGCTTGGTGATCTCGCCGTCGCGGTAGATGAGCGCGCCGTCCTCGCACCCGAAGACGACGACCTCGTCCGCCACGGTCCCCTCGCCGTGCACGCCCGGGCAGTCGGCGCTCTCGGCCACGGTGACGCCCGACGCGTCTTTCGCGATGATCCCGGTGCGTCCGTCGGCGTTCCCCACCGTGGTGAGGAAGGTGCCGTCCTCCAGCACGAGCGATACACCGTGGTGCGCCTCGACGCCCGCGATCGTCTCGACCTCGGGAAGGGCATCGGATGCTGCGAGCTCGGCGGTGTCGAACACGGTCGTGTCGCTCGTCCCGTCGGCGTACAGGATCGTCTTGCCGGCGTGGCGCACGACGTGACCGGGCTTGTCTGCCGCGAACACCAGGTCGGTCAGCTCGGCCTGATCGGTGGAGCCCGCACCGGTGTCGAGCACCTGGAAGCCCTCGCTCATCGTGACCATCACGTGCCGGCCGTCGCCGGCCGGGTTCAGGCGGGTGAACTCCTCGCTGGTGAGGTCGGCGACCGTCTCGAGGGTGCCGCCGTCGAGAACGAGGATGCCGCCCTCGTAGGCGACCGCCACGCGCGCACCCGCCTCGGGGGTGCTGCTGGGGGCCGCGCCGGGGCCGCCGGCGGCCGGCGTCGAGCAGGCGGCGAGCGTCACGGCGGCGCCGAGCGCGAGGGCCGTCAGGCCGATTCTTCGTGCGGTGGGGAGGTGCATGGATGCTTCTCTTTCTCTCGGTGTGCGGATTCTCAGGGCGAGAGTCCGCCGGCGATGCGCTGCGTGTTGACGCGCATCATGGTCAGGTAGTCGGGGGCTGCGCCCTGGGGTTCGGTGAGCGATTCGGTGAAGAGCTCGATGACGTCGACGTGCACGTCGGCCTCGCTCGCGAGGGCCTGCACCAGCCGGTCGGGCGACGACGATTCGGCGAAGATGGCGGGCACGCCGGTCTGCTCGACGGCGTCGACCAGGTCGGCGAGGTCGGACGCACTGGGAGCGGCCAGCGTCGTGCCGCCGGGGATCACGGCCCCGATCACGGCGAAGTCGAACCGATCGGCGAGGTAGCCGAACACGTGGTGATTGGTCACCAGCGCCCGCCGCCCGTCGGGGATCGCCGCGAAGGCCTGGGTCATCTCGGCGTCGAGCTGCGCGAGCTGAGCCCGGTAGGCTCCGACGCGCTCGGCGAGGGCCGCGGCATCCATCCCGTCGATCGCGGCGAGCGCGGGCTCGAGGGCGTCGACGACGTCGATCATGCGGGCGGGATCGGTCCAGAAGTGCGAGTCGGGCGAGCCCTCCGCGTCGCCTTCGGCGTAGGCGAGCACGTCGATCGCGTCGCCCGCGACGAAGGCCGGCACTCCGTCGGCGGCGGCCGCGTCGAGGTGCTGCTGCAGCCCCTCCTCGAGTCCGAGGCCGTTCGAGACGACGAGGTCGGCCGAGCGCACACGGGCCGCCTCCTGCGCCGAGATCTCGAACGAGTGCGGGTCGGCGTTCGGCTTCATCAGGGTGAGCACCTCGACCTGGTCACCGGCGAGTTCGCCGACGACGTCACCGAGGATGTTCGTCGACACCACGACGAGCGGCCGGTCTGCGCCGCCTCCCGGCGCGCACGCGGAGAGGGCGGCCACGAGGGCGACCGCGACGATCGCGCCGACCCGACGCACCATCATCGCCCCGTCTCCGCGACGAACGCCGGGGCCGATTCGGTCTCGAACGTGCGGGCGAGGCGCGCCCCGTCGGCGAAGTCGATCTCGAACATCCGCCGCTCGACCGGCGCACTGAGGTACGCGCGCTGCTGGTCGGCGATGAGCACGGGCGCGGCCCCCGCCGAGAGCGAGTCGGCGACGAGGGGTTCGGTCGCGGCGAGCTGCGCGCCCGTCTCGGCGTCGAGCACCAGCATCCGCCCGTCCTTCGCGAGCGCGAGCACGTGCCCGTCGGCGTCGTCGACCGCGGTCACCGCCTGCAGCGGCGCGGGTGCGGGCAGCAGCGTCCACGCGCGAGCGCGGGTGTCGAGCAGCCAGACGGCGCTCTCTCCGGCGAGCGCGGCGACGGTCGGCCGCCCCTCGCGGTTCGCGAACGTCTCCGCGCGGGGCGCGGTCGCGCCCTGCGGGTAGGGGATGCGCTCGATCGTCACCCCGTCTGTCGCGGCGGTCGCGAGGAGCGCGCCGTCGTCGCATCCGACCACCGCGCCGACGCGGGTGGTGATGGTGCCGCGGGGGTCGACGCACGCCGCGACCTCGCCGGTGGGCGCGCCGTCGCCCGACCGCACGGCGACCTCGTCGCCCCGGGCCACGAGGGCGAACGAGCCGACCGGCACCACGAGACCGCCGTCGTCGACGCGGAACCGCTCGACGACCTCGCCTTTCGACAGCGCCTCGGTGTCGAGCAGCACCGACTCGCCCGAGCCCGCGAAGAACAGGCCCGTGCCACCGGTCGTCGACGAGTTCGTCGTGGCGACCGTGACCGGCCCCTCCCCCTCGACGGTGCCGAGCAGGCGAGGCTCGGCGCGGTAGTAGTGGAAGTGGTCGACGTGATCCCAGGTCCACACGCCGCTGTCGACGATCTCCACCCCGTCGCCCGTCTCGACGAACAGGTATCGCCCGTCGGTGGTCATACCGACCGGCGGCGCGGTGGAGCCGATCTCGGTGACGCTCTCGTCGAGCAGGTCGAGGTGGCGCACGGCGCCGTCGGCGTCGACGGAGGTGAGCCCGGTCGCGGGCTCCGCGAGCTCGGCGGCGCCGGCGATCTCGCCGTGTCCGTCGCCGGTCTCGGTCGAGGCCGGCGGCTCTGGCGTGGCGCTCGCGCAGGAGGCGAGGGCGAGGGAGCCGACGAGGGCGAGGGCGAGGGGAAGGATGCGGGAGCGCACGGGTTCCTTTCGGGAGGGGATGACGGATGCTGCGCCGCTCACGCGAGCGCACCCGTCCGGTGGGCGTCGACTCCGGTTCGAGGCGGGCGGGTGCCCCGCGAGCGCATCGCGTCGACGGCGGCACGGGCGGCGCCCGACAGCGCCGCGAACGCAATGGCCGCGGCGGCGATCGAGGCGCCCGCGGCGGTGGCGGCGTGCCACGACACGAGCAACCCCGCGAACACGGCGACGACGCCGAGGACGGCGGCGAGCAGCATCCGCGTGGGGATGCGCGTCGTCCACGCACTCGCCGCCACGGCGGGAGCCAGCAGCAACCCGACGACGAGCAGCGATCCGACGGCCTGGTACGAGGCGACCACGGCGAGGGTGACGAGCCCGACGAGTGCCGCCTGAGCGAGGCGGGGACGCAGCCCCAGCACCGACGCGATCCGGGGGTCGAGCGCGAGGGCGACGAGCGGGCGGTGGAATGCCGCGGCGACGATCAGGCCGACGACGGTCGCGCCCGCCAGCAGGGCCAGATCGATCGGTGCGATCGCGAGGATGTCACCGAAGAGGATCGACGTCGCATCGGTGGCGAAGCTGCCCGAGTGCGAGATGACGATCACTCCGAGGGCGAGCATCGCGACGAAGAGCAGACCGATGCTCGTGTCGTACGACAGCCTTCCTCGGCGCTGGACGGCGGCAATGCCGAGACTCATCGCGACGGCGCTGAGCGCCCCGCCCACGAGCACCGGGGCCCCGAGCACGGTCGCGACGGCGACGCCGGGCAGCATGCCGTGGGCGAGCGCCTCTCCGAGGAACGCCATGCCGCGCGCGATCACCCACGTGCCGACGACGCCGCAGAGGATCGCGACGAGAGCACCGCCGGCGAAGGCGCGCTGCACGAAGTCGAGGGCGAAGGGCGCGAAGAGCGCGTCGGTCGGGAGAGTCACGAGACACGACCGTAGCTTTACTGAGAACGATTCTCAAACTCATATGATGGAGGCGTGCCCCTCTCCCCCACCCTCACCGAACCCGTCGCCCGACTGCGCGCCGTGCACGTCGACTTCGGCGGGCGCGAAGCCCTCTGCCACGTCGACCTCGACATCGCCCCCGCCGCGATCACGGCGATCGCGGGGCCGAACGGCGCGGGTAAATCCACGCTGATCGAGGTGCTCGCGGGCACCCGCCCACCGTCGTCCGGCGAGCGCACCGTTCGGGGCACCATGGCTTTCGTCCCGCAGCGCACGGCGGCGTCCGACCGACTGCCGGTATCGGTCCGCGACGTCGTCGCGGTGGGCACCTGGGGCGCGCTCGGCCCCTGGCGCAGACCGGATGCGGCGGCCCGCGCGGCCATCGACGAAGCCCTGCGGCGGCTCGCGATCGAGGGCCTGTCGCAGCATCCGTTCGTCTCGCTCTCGGGAGGGCAGCGCCAGCGGGCGCTGCTCGCACAGGGCCTCGCGCGCGGCGCCGATCTGGTGCTGCTCGACGAGCCGACCACCGGCCTCGACGCGGAGAGCGGCCGACTCATCCGCGCCGCCATGCGCTCGGAGGCCGACCGCGGCGCGGCGGTCGTGTGCGTCTCGCACGACCCGGCGGTGCTCGCCGCGGCCGACCGGGTGGTGCGCATGGACGCCGGTCGCATCGTCTGACCGCACCTAGCGGTTTCCGCACGCCACCGCAACGGCCGCCGTGCGCACCCGTGCACCCCGCACAATCGCAGCATGCACTTGCCGGACCTGCCCACCGAACCGATCGACATCGCCGAACTCATCGCCACCGAACAGCCGCGCTGAGTTCGCCCCCGTATCGAAGACCCCCGGCCGGGAGCCGGGGGTCTTCGTCGTTTCCTGGCGAGTGGGAGTGCGCCGCCCGATCCCGCGGGGCCCGTGCCTAGGCTGGGTCGGTGAAAGACTCCCGAGGACGCGTGTGGACCGGGGTTCTGCGCGTCGCACCCCACCAGGGTGACCACCGGGCCGCCCTCCGCGCGGCGGTCAGCATCGCCGTGCCCCTCCTCGTGCTCTGGGGTGTCGGGCGACTCGATCTCAGCATCTACGCAAGCTTCGGAGCCTTCGCCTCGCTCTACGGCCGCCACGATCCGTTCCGCGTCCGGATCCGCATGCAGGCGGGCGCCGGTGCCATGATGATCGCGGCGATGCTCTGCGGAACGGCGCTGTCGGTGATCGGCGCCCCCGCGGCCGTCAGCGTCGTCGTCGTGGCGGTCATCGCCTCCGCGGTGACGCTCCTCAGCTACGCGCTGAGATGGCACCCACCGGGCGCCCTGTTCCCGGTGTTCGCCACCGGCGCCTGCGCCACCATCCCCGCCGGCGCGTCGTCGTTCGTCTCGGTGCTGGGGGTCGCCGGGCTCAGCGTGCTGTTCTCGCTCGCCGTCACCTCGGCCGTCGCGCTCGCCCTTCGCCGCACACCCGTCACGGGCGGGAGGCAACGCCAGACCGTGGGCGCGGTCGCGTGGGAGATGACGCTCACCGTCGGCATCGCCACGCTCGCGGCCGGGATCGCCGCGCTCCTCATCGTGGGGTCGCACTGGTACTGGGCCATGGTCGGCGCCGTGGCCGCCGTGAGCGGGGCCCGCACGTCGGCGCGTGTGATCCGCGGCATCCAGCGCCTTCTCGGAACGCTGCTCGGCGTGCTCGTCGCCGCCGCCGTGCTCGGTCTCGCGCTGCCCCCGCTCGCGGTGATCGCGATCGTGGTGCTGCTGCAGACCGCAGCCGAGCTGTTCATCGGTCGCAACTACGGCATCGCGATGGTGTTCGTGACCCCGCTGGCCCTGCTCATGGTCTCGCTCGCGTCGCCGACACCCGCCGACGCGCTTCTTCGCGACCGCGTGGTCGACACGATCATCGGCGTCGCGATCGGAACGGTGGTCGCCGTCGTGTCGGCTGCGCTCCGTCGGGCGCACGGGAGCAGCACCGCGCCCGCTTGACGCCGGGCCCGCGCCCGGGCAGGTTGGGGAGACCATGCGCACTCCCCTCCTCACCGCGACCTGTGTCGTCGCGCTCGCGCTCTCGCTCGCCGGGTGCACGGTTCCCGCCCAGGTGAGGCCGACGGCGAGTGCGTCTCCGGCGGCCACGGCGCCCGAGCCCGAGGTGACACAGGATGCGACGCCCGCCGTGATCTCGAGCTACGCGGCCCTGCCGTGGCAGGCGTTCAACGCGCTGCCCTCCCAGGACCGGCTGCAATACGTCGACTACCGCATCGGCAGCAGCCGGGACGAGCACGCGCAGCTGCTCGGTGCGGGGCGTCCGGGCTTCGTGGCACCGTCGCCGAGCAGCAACCCGCAGCAGATCGTCGACCACTTCGTCTACGTGCTCGACGAGGCGGACTACCAGTTCCGCATCGACCCGAAAACGGGCGCGCAACTGCACGACGCAACCGAGGGCATCAAGTACCTCAGCGGGGCGTTCCTGCGGGTGGAGGGCGAGGGCCTGT
This sequence comes from Microbacterium sp. AG1240, assembly GCF_003635115.1. Lineage (GTDB taxonomy): Bacteria > Actinomycetota > Actinomycetes > Actinomycetales > Microbacteriaceae > Microbacterium. The sequence continues at coordinate 702,364 of NZ_RBXJ01000001.1, read as the reverse complement.
CGACCATCTTCGACGCCGAACTCCAGGCGCACCGCAGCGCCGCCACCGGACCGCCGTACACGACCGACACGCGTTTCACCGCGACGGCTTACGCCGCGAAGACGGTCGAATCCAACGGCACACTCATCAACTACCAGGACATCACCTTCACCACCGACGACGGCAGCGAGTACGTCGGCCGGTGGGTGCTCATCCCCTTCGTCGGCGTCGACGGCACCGAGAAATCGACGTGGCTGCTCGATCAGACCTACTTCCCCGACCAGCCGATCGAGGACTACTAGGTCGTCAGTGCGCCGCGTCGGCGGGCGCGCGTCGACGGCCGATGCGGGAGATGCCCGTGACGACCGCGACGATGAGAAGGCCGACGGCGAGGCCGAAGACCGCAGAGAGCGCGGTGTCGACGATCCACAGCACGACCGCGCCCGCGGCCTCGATCGTGTGCGTGATCGCGTGGACCACGTCGTAAGGCCCGTGCCAGAAGGTCTCGGCGAGGTTCGCGATGAGGAGGTGGCCGCCGACCCACAGCATCGCGACCGTGCCGATGACGCTGATGACGCGGAAGACCGCGGGCATGGCCGCGACGACGCGTGCGCCGGCACGACGGACGCCCCGAGCGGGGCTCTTCATGAGCCGGAGCCCGATGTCGTCGATCTTGACGAGGAGGGCGACGGCGCCGTAGACGAGCAGCGTCATTCCGAGGCCGATGACGACGAGCGCTCCGAGCGTCATCCACGTGCCGAAGCCGGGATCGAGGCTCGAGAGCGCGATGAGCATGATCTCGGTGCTGAGGATGAGGTCGGTGCGCACCGCGCCGAGCACGAGCTTCTTCTCGTCGCGGGGGCCGTCGTCGGCGTGGCCGTGTGAGACCCCGAACCACTCGAGCACCTTCTCCGCGCCCTCGAAGCAGAGGAACCCGCCGCCGATGATGAGCAGGAACGGGAGCACCCACGGCGCGAAGGCCGACAGCAGCAGCGCGATCGGGATGATGATGACGAATTTGTTGATGAGGCTGCCGAGAGCGATCTTCCAGACCACGGGCAGCTCACGGGCCGGCGTGATGCCCTGCACATACTGCGGCGTCACGGCGGCGTCGTCGATGACCACGCCCGCCGTCTTCGCACTCGCTTTCAGTGCCGCGGTCAGGATGTCATCGACGACGGCGAGCAATCCGACCGACATGTGCGCTTCTCCTCATGCTGCGTTCGCACGGACTGTGCGGCTGCTCACCGAGGGTACCGGCCGTCGGGTCATGCGCAGCATCCGGCCTGCCGCACCGACCCCGCCGCTGCGTCCGGTCGACGACGAAGGGCACCCACGAGGGGTGCCCTTGTTCGTTCGGTGGGCTGTTCGCGTATCTCATCTGGCCGCGTCTTTCTGCAGGTCTCGGAGGTCTTCGCCTGTGGGAATCCCCTGCGGCCGGGGCGCTAATCCCCTGGCCGCTACCTGAGTTGTACGCGGCGAATGTTCGCGAACGCTGTCCACGTCTGCGAGGACTGGGTCCTCGCAGACGCTGCCGCGACGAACGGCGCGGGGCCGTTCGAGCACGACGTGGTTGCCTTCGCCCGGGAGGGACGCCAACTGGCGTCGGTCTTCGGGTGTCCAGCCGTTTAGGCTCTCCGCACTGCCTGCGGCGAGCATGAGGTGATTGACGGATGCGTTGTAGTCGCGGTCCAGGACCGCTCCGCACGACGCGCACCGCCAGTCGCGGACCCGCGTGGGCCGCTTCGGCCCCTTCGTTCCGCAGTGCGAGCAGGTGCGTGTGCCGGCGAAGTAGCGTGGCGCCTCGATGAGGGTGGTGCCGCGCTTCTCGGCCGCCAGCGCGACCTCTCTTGTGATTGTTGCAAAGGCGGTGTCGAGCACCGACTTTGCGTGTGCGTCCTGGACCATCTCCCGTACGCCCAGGGTCTCCACAACGACGACTTGGTTCTCGCTCGTCAGTTGCGCAGCCATTTGGCGGGCGAAGTCCGTCCGCAGGTTCTTGAGCCGGGTGTGCAGCAGCGCCCTCTTGCGCTGCGTCCGCTTCCGGTTGTTGCTCCCACGGGTCTTGCGGGAGAGTTCTTGGTCGAGTGCCGCGAGCCGCTTCTCCGCCTGGCGGTACGACTGCGGACCCGTTCGCTTCTCGTGGGTGTCGTCACGCTCAGCGCGCAGCGTCATGACCTTCGCGCGGGTCTTGTCGCTGTACACGAGCGCGATGTCTTCGGTGCCGATGTCGACACCGGCCGCGCGCCCCTCGTGAACGGGCGGTCGCGCGGGCTCGACGGGTACCTGGACGGTGAACGTCGCCCACCAGCGCCCGTCGGTTTCACGAGTGACGGTGACGGCGGATGGTGCCGACGGCAGCGGCCGGTGCCAGCGCACGCGCACGAGACCGACCTTCACGAGATAGAGGCGACCGCCGCCCTTGAGGCTGTTCTGCCATCCGCCGCGGATGGTGTGCGAGTACTCATCGAACCGCGCGGTCTGCCGTGCCGCCTTGCGCTTCATCCTGGGATAGCCGACCGATGCCCCTTGCGCTTGCCGGTCTGTGACGCGAAGAAGTTGTCGAACGCGACGGTCGCGTTCTTCACCGATGCAGCGAGGACGTGCGCCGGCACGTCGGCGAGCCAGGGTGTTTCCGGGGCCGTGCGCGCCTCAGACACCAGACTCCACCCGACGGCGTAGGAGGGGTGCGGTCGGCCTCCCTGGTACTCGCTGTCGGCCAGACGAACGTAGTCGTTGTAGACCCGACGACAGCAGCCGAACACCCGAGTGAGAGTCTTCTCGACCCGCGGGGTGACGTAGATGCGGTACCTGAACCCGCGCGTCACCGTCGCGCCAGTCGGTGCGGGCCCCCGGCGACCCTGAGCACGCTCACGAGCATCCGCCGCATTCCATGCGCGACACGCCTGACACCGGCACGCCCAGTACCCGTACCCGCGCGCAGTACCGTGCTCTTCCTCGGGCATGAGCGAGATGTCTGGCTTGGTTCGTGCGACGGGCTTCCTGCCCGCGTTGGCGGTGCGATAGGCGTGCTTGCAGCGGCGACACCGGCAGCCCCACTCCGTGTACCCCGTCGGTTTCCCATGCGCGGACTCCGGCATCACGCCCGCCCGCTTGCGCGCACGACGCTCAGCCCTCTCTGCGGCGTTCGCCGCCTTGCACTCGTCGCACGACGGGCGGCAGTACCGGTACGCGCGGGCAGTTCCGTGCTCGTACCCAGCAGGCAGCGTCGGGGTCATGCCCCCTCTATGCGCGAAGTCGTCGGGCTCCATGCACTTTATGTACGCGGCGGTCCCGCGCATGCTGATTGGCTGCTGTTCGATGCGTCGCGGACGCGACGCATCTCCCCTCTCTCAAGGGTTGGCTACTGGTCCTCGCCCCAGGCTGCGACCATCTCTGTGTAGACGTCGACCATCTGTGCCACGCGAGTGTCGGTGCTCGCACCACCGGGAGCAGCAGCCTGGGCAAACTGCCATAGCGCGAGTCGAAGTTCTTGCGAGGGGGTCTTCGGGAGCGGCCCGACCATCTCGTGCTCGTAGACCGCGAGGACTCGCGAGGCGTAGCGACTCTTCTGCAGCCTATGGAGGGGCCCGGCCAGCAGTAGAAGCACGATACCGAGGACGAGCACCCACCAAACGTCGTTGAGTACCTGAAACGACCCGATGACGCTGAGCACCGTGCCACCGATGGCGAACACCCAGCTCAGCAACATCAGCACGAGCCCGCCAACGTCGACAGGAGTCGGGTGCGGCGGCGGAGTCCTGCCCAGCCGCTGGTAGTCGCCCGAACCGAAGTACTCGATTGCCTCGGTCAACGCGGGCGAGGCGGCTGCGGCGGCCTCTAGCGTCTGCACGGATGCCTGCATCTCATGTCTGACCGCGGCCCGTTGGGCCGCGCCGCGGGTCGCGGTGACTGCAATCGCGATGACGCCCCAGACGATAACGCTCACCCATGACGCCCCGTTGAATGCCTGTATGACTGCGACGACCGTCGTTGCCCACGCGACGACGCTCGCAACGCCAAGAATCGCGACGAGAAGGCCCAACTCACTCCAAACTTCGAGGTCCACTGCGACCACCGCAAGTGGCGCCTAGTGGCACGCGACTCGTCGGCGTTTGCTGGGGTGACGAACTGATGTAGAGGAAGTCCTGTGGCGAGCGGCGACGTCAGGCAACGCGCTTCGGTTTCAACGGCTTGAGGTTCGTTGGCGTGGGGAGCGCAGCGGCGGGGGCGGGTTCGCGGGACCAAAGGTCTTCGTCGTCCCAACCGGAGGTCATTCCCATGCCCTGCATCTGGTCGAGTAGTTCCGAACTCGGGAACTTCCGAAGCTGAGTGCGCAGCGTTCGGTGCCAGTTCAATGAGGAGTCGTAGGTTCCGAGGGCGTATGCGAGTACTGCCAGGTGCGGGTAGACCTTATCTCGGTCCCGAACACTCCCGAGGTGAGCAAGGAGCTCAGGGCGCAGGAGTACGCCCGGGGGAATCACGGCCAGCCGGTGGGTGAGGTTCCGATTCCAGAGGCGATTGTGGTGCGCCGCGTGGTTGCGAATGAGGTTGAGACCTTGCAGCCAGCCGTGCAGCTGACGACCGTCGGTGACACCGAATCGGCGTGATATCTCGTTCTGGTCGCTGCGCTTGAGGAGGCCGTACAGGCGGGTCAGCGCACCGAAGTCGAACACCTCGACCGCTATCCAGACGGGAAGGTCGTCGTCACTGTACTTCGCGTCGAAGTGGCGAATGAAGTCCTCGCCGCCGGCTCGACTGACAAGCGAGTCGTAGGTTGCGCACCAGTACTCGTACATGTCCGAATACTTTTCGCGATGACGTTGGGGAGCAGGTTTGGCCGCAGCCTGCTCGTCGAGGTCGTCGCGGGTGACATGCGCGCGAGGGCTGCGACGCCCGAGCGTGTGCGCCAGCTGAAACCTCAGCGCGAGCTCGAGGTGAGTAAGACCGTCGAAGGCGAACCCGCGCAACTTTGCATCGAATCCTGCGAGTGCCATTCCATCAGAGAGTTGGGCGCCGTCGACATACTCATCGGCGCGGAACTGATGGTCGGTGTCACGGTGCTCACCGGGGAGCAGCAGGCGGCGCATCGGATAGGTGTAGGCCGTGAGCCTGTAGTAGCCGACGTCATGAAGCGCCTTCATGGCTTCGTCCGCTGGGCCGCAATCAAGCCCCTTGGAAGTCAGGTGATGAACCTGACTCTGAAGGTTGAGGAACGGCTTGTCGTAGGAGACCACTGGTCAATCCTGGCAAAGAAAACTGGCCCTTACCGTGAGGACGACGGAGCGTCTCTCGGAAGAGGGGCCAGTGTGTATGAGTACTACCCTAGACGGCGCCCCCGACATTGCGCAACAAGGTCTGCAAAACATTCGGCTATATGTTCGAGCCCTGAGGCCCTGTCTCATGAGGTGGTTTAGAAGCTCTGCACGCCCATCTTCTTGGCGATACCTCTGACCGACTTGGCGAGGTGATGGACTCCGTGGGTGTCCAACCACAGGGCGCCGGCGAGGTACTGAGGGTCTAGTTCGAACGTGTCTGAGAGGCGGGCGCCAAGCGAATCGTCATAGGTGACGACGGCTGTGTAGATGACCGGGTCCTGGTCCGCGATGTCACTCGTGAACTCCATGGCGAGTGTCACGTCCATGCCCGGCGGCATGGTGGGGAGCCCTCGCGTGAAGACCCGCGCGTCCATGAAGCTCATCCCGGGCGTTCCTCTGGCCCATTCGTGGGCGGGCGTCAGCGCGACCTTGATGTTCTTGGCTGCTGTATGGCCCGTGTTCTTGATGTGAAGTTCGATTGTCGACCGAGTTTCCTTGTCGACCTCAACCCAGACGGAGACGTACGGTCGCGCCTGCTCCTGCGCCAGCAGGCGCGTCTGGCGGACCTGCCAGATGACGAACGCCGCGGCGACAAGCGCGACCAAGACTGCCGCGGCCGCGCGAAGTGCGCCCACCATGGCCCAGGTCGTGTCTGGAGTCCACTCCCACTTGCTCACGATGCGCTCGCCGGAACCGCATCATCTGACTCGATAACGGTGTCCCACACACCGACTCGTCCCTGCAATGTCTGTGTCGGGTCCTCCTCGGCGTAGCGGAGGCTCGCGTTCTCGAACTGCCGGAACTGGTGGATGGCGAAGTTCATGTGTTGCGCGTTGAACACGCCGATGCTGGCGAGCATCTCGAAATCGGCGATGGTGAGCCCTGTGACGCGTTCGAACAGCGCCGGGTCCAGCGATGTAATGACGTCGACGAGCGCGCTCTCGCGGTGGTCGGTGAGGTACATGAACACCGGAACACGCGCGATGAACTTCTGCAGCTTCTCGCGAATCTCCTTGCGTTTGCTCGCGTTCTCCTTCGACGTTCGCTTGTCGTCATCGCCGAGCGGTTCGCCCTTCTCAGCCTTCTCCCGCTTGGTCGCCTTGAGCTTCTGGTTCGTGGTGATGACCTTGCTCACGTCAGTGGTGAGGTTGCGGAAGTCCTCGATTTGCTCCAGGGAGGCGAGGAGGTCCGGGCTGTCGAGCAGCTTCTGCAGAGTCGTGTCGTTGACATCGACCAGAAGCGGTGAGTTCCAGCGCTGCGCGAGGGCGGTCGCTCCGATGCCAGCGGATGCCCAGTTGAGTACCTCGGTCGCGTCGAGCTGGTCCATCCGGGCGCCATCGAACGCGAAAATCGGGAGGTAGTTGATGAGCTCGCCCAGCACCTTTTCGGGCACGTCCTTCTCGCTGTTGGCGAGTTTCGTGCCGTACTCCGCGAGCAGGCTGAGCGCCCGGTTCGGGTCGAACTCGAAGACGTAGCAGGTCGGCTTCACGACCTCTCGCGGCTCGCCCGCGCGAGTGACGGCCCACGGAGACTGCACGCGGAACGCGGCCTGGAAGTACGACTCCGGACTCTTCAGGCTTCTGAGCATGAAGATGGCGGACCACTGCTTGATGGTCACACCGGTCATGAGCTTCCCGCACGAGAGGGTGATGGAACCCGCGCTACCGTCGCGCTCCGCTTTCGCGATGGCGTCCTCGACGGGCTTCTTCGCTTTCGCTCCCTGACCGGCACGAGTGCCCGCAGCGACGTGGATGACGTAGTCCTTGAAGTACGGATGAGTCTCCAGGAGGTCTTTCATCGCGTAGCAGGCAGCGACGTCGTCCATGTACCAGACGGTGTGGCGGATGCCGGCGGAGAATCGGGCGGACTCGTACGGGAAGGGCGGCTTCTGCCCAGCGATGATGTGAGTCTTCTGCTGGTCGGACAGCTTCCCGCGCAGCATCTCGAGGAACTCGAGAACCCGGTCTTTGTCCTTGAACTCGTAGTCGTTCTTGCCAGCTCCGTCGACCTTGCGGGCACGGAAGTACTCGTTGAGGGAGAACCCGTTGAACTCGCCGTCGTCAGCCCACTGCTCAGCGGCGGCGCCCATCCGGTAGGTGTACATCTCCATCCGCGGCAGCTCGAGGTAGGGGTTCTCCTGTTCGGGGTCGTCCCAGCCCTCCTTCTCCCGCTGCTCGTCGATGTACGTCCAGTTGAAGACCTGGTCTTCGGTGAACTCGCCATTCGTGATTGCGCGGAACGGGGTGCCCGAGAGATAGAGGTAGTGCTTGGCTTTCAGACCGAAGTCCTGCTCGACGATGTCGTCCTCGGGCGCTTCCTCCTCGGCGAGCGCCTTCTCGGTCGGGTCGTAAAGGTCGCGCGCTGTCTGGCGCCACGCGCCGAAGTGGTACTCGTCAATGACGATGGCGTCCCAGTCGACGAGGTGAATCGTCTCGTTGTGCTTCTTAATGCGCCCGTCGGACGTCTTTCCCTTGAGGTCCTGGAACGACGCGAACCATACGAACGGGTCTGCGCCCGAAGCGATGCTGTCGGCATCATCGCTGTCAACGCCCCGGTCAATGAACTCCCAGTCGGCGAAGTCGACGTGCGAGGCGAGGTCGTCTTTCCACGCCGACTGCACTGCCGGCTTGTAGGTGAGCACGAGCACTCGCGACCAGTCCATGTCGGCGGCGAGCTTGTAGGTCGTGAACGTCTTCCCGAACCGCATCTTCGCGTTCCACAGGAAGTGAGACGGGCCGCTTTCGGCGGCGTGCTCACGGAAATAACCGGCCGTGATGTCCACGGCATCCTGCTGCTCCGGCCGAAGGCCGAAGTCCAGCACGCGCTTCACGTCATACGGCCGCCCCTGCCGGACCGCGACGATGGCCGCGCGCACCTCGTCGAGAGTGCCCTCGAACCACTCCTGGTCACGCCGAACGCCCGCGTCCGTGAGAACCTTGTGGACCTGAAGGTCGCGGAAGTAGGTGCCGTCCGGCTTGTCCGCCAACTCATCGAGCAGGATGTCCACGCCAGCGAGCCCGGGGAACATCGTTCCGGCCCACTGCTTGACGCGCTGCTTGCCCTCACCGAGGGTCGTGTCGCCGACCTTGATGCGCCCAGTTCCCGTGATGATGGTGCCGTTCACATCGCGGGTCCACTTGACGTCACGCCCGCCGTCAGCAGTCACCGCGTAGACGCGCTTCGGAACGGTCGGGTCGTTCGGGTTGACGCTCACTCCTCCACCGCCTCGCCGTTCGCCGGCATCTCGCGCACCTGCGACTCGATGAACGCGATTTCCTCTGCGTTGAGTCCATACCGCTCGTAAAGCTTCTCGTCCGTCCACTGACGGTCCATCGGCAGGTCAGGGATGAACGAGTAGACACCGCGCGCCGCGTCTTGTGTCGACTTCCGTAGCGACACGAGGAAGCGAGCGAATCGTGTCCGGAGATACGCCGCATACCACTCGGCCTCCGCGAACCCGTCGAAGCGGCCGGCAACAACGTAGCTCTCAGTGGAGGCGCTCTTGGGCGCGGCGACAATCGGCTTGCCCAGGAACTGAGTCTCAACCGCCGAGCTGGTGCCCTGTACACGCGTCATGAGCACTTTCCAGTTATCGACCCACGCATCGTTCTGCGGGATACTTGCCCGCTCCACCCAGGAGACCCGCTGCGAGCCATACAGCTTGACGGGCTCGGCCATGCCGTCCGGCTTCGGCGCCCCGTGGAAGAAGGTTCTGAGACCAAACGGCTTCGCGCTCGAAACGCGATTGTTCAGGGTGGGTTCGTTCTTCGCACGGACCTTCTCGAGGATAGACACGGCCTCGTTGCGTCGGACAAGGACGTCATACGCGTTGAGGTACCGCGCCACAGGCTCACCCACCGGCTTGCCGTCCCACATGGTCTGAATGCTGCAGGGCCCGTCGTAGTCCCGGCTCCAAAGGAAGTAGGAGACACCGCCACGAATCTTGACGCCAGGGAACCCGTCATACAGCTTGGGGTAGTCCACCAAGTTCTGCATGTGTCGGTCGTTGAGCATGCGGTCGCGATACTTGTCGAGGCCCTTGCCGCCGGCGAACCAGCGAGACGGCGTAATCATCAGCACATACCGCGGGTCCATGTCGATGGCTGCTTCGACGAAGTGCTGGTAAATCGGCGTTGCACTCGCGTTGTGCCCGCCGTCGTCGATTTGAAACGGCGGGTTTCCGACAATGACGTCGAACTTCATGTCTTTCAGCTCCTCGGTGGGGTAGGCCCCGTGGATGAACGAGTACGCGTGGTTCTCGCGTGAGTCGCCGCGCTCAAGGTCCTCGGGCGCGCCGCAGATGACGCAGCGCTCCTTCTTGAACGCGTGCTTTGCCGGTACGAACGGCACATTGCCGTCAGGACTCGCGAACTTGACGACGGACGTTTCCCCCGACGCGTCGCGCGAGTAGTAGAGGCTGCGCCGCGCAAGAAGTCCGGTCATCTCGGTGATGGAGGTGCCGTAAAGCATGTTGCGGAAGATGTGGTCGCGTCGCTTCTCAAAGTCCGGTTCCCATTCGGCGAGACCTGAGAGGAGGCGGGTGGCGACCTCACGCAGGAAGACCCCGGACTTCACGAACGGGTCGAGCCACTTCAGGTTCGGGTCACTCCATACCTCGTCGGGGAGGAGGTCGAGCATCTGGTTCGCGAACTTCGGAGGGGTGGGGACCTCGTCGTTCGAGAGTTGCGCGAGGCAGTCGAGGATGTCCGGGATGTGCCGTCGGGAGGTGGCGGTCATGCTCATCGAGTGGTCGCCTTCGCAGTCGTGGGGCCAGGGTTGGCGAGGAGGTCGCGGTAGTGCACAGGGGTCTCATCGACCGGTGCGAACATGGCGAACAGGCCTTCGTTGTGCGAGTCGAGGGTTGCCCACTCACGGGTGAAGGTGCCGCCCTTGCCTGCCTTGTAGTCGACGAAGGTGATGTCTGCCCGCTTACTCATGGTGTCGCCCAGGACGATGTTGGTCGTCAGGATGACGTCCACTGCGTCGGAAAACGCCGACGAAACGGCCTTGGTGTTCATGTCGTTGTCGATGTGGGAGTTGATGACGGCGCGCAGGCGGTCCCGGGATTCTTCGACGTTCTCGTCATTGATGTCAACGGCGTAGATGCTGGCGAGGGCGCGAAGAATGCGGTGCTCGTAGCGTTGCCCCATCCCGTAGCGCTCGGTGGTGACGAAAGCGAGCTTGCGCTGCAGAATCTCCTCAAGGAAGTTGCCCGAGCCGCATGCGGGCTCGAGGAACTTCCGGTCGGTGTTCCCCGGGTTCTCGGCCGTCGGGAACATGTCCGGGACGAGGTCGAGCATCGCGTTGACCTCGCGGTGGTGCGTGTACACCTCTGCCAGGTCCCGCACGCGCTCGCGGGACTTGATTTGCCCGCGATGGCCCTCGTTTGGCGCGCTGTTCATTGCTCGTCCTGTCTGTGTGAGCGTCGTCATCCATATCCCCTATGCGCGGGCGCTCCCCATCGCGTGCGACATCGCACTCTCCCGCTATCGCTTACCCTATGGCGCGCTACCGACAGTCAGCACTCGGCGACACCGTAGAGGCCGGGTCACGGGTGGCGGAGGAGTCGCCCGTCCAGATGAGCCTCAAGCGCCGTGTCCACGATGTCCTCCAGGACCGCGCTGTCAGCGCCCTCTCGTGCCCACTGGCTGAGACTTTGATAGCCCAGGTGCGCGCGCTGACGCGTTCGTGGTCCGCCGCTGGTGACGGTCGCAAGGCACGCAGCGCGCGCTCGGTGAGTCGGCGTGCACCATCGCTTCGCGCATGACCTACCCAGACGGCGCGACCTGCCGTTCCGTCGGTGACCTCGCGGACTTCATAGACGCAGTGGTCGGTGGCGCCGCGGTGAGCGGTCGGGTCGGGTCCGCGGCCAGTCTCAAGGACGACGCGAACGGCGGCGTCGGCGACTCCGCCCGACGACGCCTGCGTGGCACCGCGGCACAGACGTTCCTCGCACTCCTCGGTGTCGCCGCTACCAACTCTCGCCGCATCCACGCGTGGATGGCCGAGCACTACGACGAGACGGAACCGGCGCCCGCCGCGACCGAGCGCCGCAAGCGCACACCGCGACTCGCCCCGGCCGCGCCCCGCCGCCGCAGCCGCAAGGGCGTCCCCGCCAGCCGAACAGCCCGCTATCAAACCAGCGGCGCACCTCCCGGCGTTCCCGCGCTCGTCTGAACTGAACACTTCGCCAGCCGCCCCTGACAAGGGCGGTATCGGCGTGCCCGGAAACGCGGAACAGGCGTGCCGGCAGCACCGTCGCGTGTCTCGAAGACTCGCTCGATGCCCCGAACAACAAGAAAGCCGCCCGAATCGGGCGGCTTTCTTGTTTGGTGTGTTCTCTAGGTCAGATACGCGAACATTTCTGGTCCAGATTCACGTACACCCCTCGGTGGCGAGTGAGGGATTCGAACCCCCGAATGCAATGCAGTCTGATTTACAGTCAGATCCCTTTGGCCGCTTGGGTAACTCGCCAGGTGCGCACCCGCCCGGCTTTCTCAGTCGACCGGAGGCGCGAGAAACCATATTACTCTGCCGCGCGACCTGCTCCGAACCACGTCGGACGCGTCAGGAGGCGTCGGCGCCGGCGGGCTCGAGAACGCGGTCCACGAAGGCCTCGGTGCGGCGGCGAGTGCCGTCGATGCGGCGGTCGACGCTCGCGCGCACCTCGCTCGGCGCGAGCGGCATCGCCAGCCGCACGTTCTCGTGGCACGAGAGGTCGGCGCAGATGTAGGTGCCGATGCTGTCGCCGGCGGCGCCGGCGCGCCCGGCCTTGCGCGCGCTGAACAGAGACACCTGATCGGCCGGCTGCATCGTGTGGCACAGGTTGCACATCGCCGATCTCGCGCGCGACGAACCCTCCGCACCCCGCAGCACGACGCCGACCGGCTCGCCCTCGTGCTCCATCACGATGTAGCCGCGCCCGCGGTTGTGCGGATCGCGCCACGCGAGGAAGTCGAGGTGATCCCAGTCCAGCAGCAGGAAGTCGATGGGCATCGCGGCGACCCGACGCTCGTCGGTCGTCGCGTTCACGAACGAATCGCGTACTTCTTCTTCGGTCAGGGCTCGCACGGCCTCAAGTCTACGAATCCCCTCCGCCGCCCGGGCCGCGTGCGGCGCCCCGATCCGCCCCCTCCCTCCCTCCCTCCCTCCCTCCCGTCCCTCGATACGCCTTCCTCCCCTTCCGTCCCTCCCCTTCCGTCCCTTGATACGCCTTCCTCCCTTTCCGTCCCTCCTCCTCCGTCCCTCCCCTTCCGGCCCCTCCTCTTCCGTCCCTTGATACGCCTTCCTCCCTTTCCGTCCCTCCTCCTCCGCCCCCTCCCCTTCCGTCCCTTGATCCGTCCCATCCGCCTCTCCTTCCGCCGAACTCAGGCTCGTTGCCACTCGCACCGCCGGGCCACCCCGGAAACACGCGGAACGCGACGCGCAGCCCCCTCCTCTTCCTGAGTTGTGGCGGTAGAGCAAAACTCGCAGCCCCGGCCACTCCCGGCGCTCGGCCCCGCGCCTGGGCCGACGCGTCAGCCTCGTTCCCCTTCTTGCGTCTGCACGAACTCAGGCTCGTTGTCGCCGACGCACTCTCCGGGCGCCGATTTCACGGGGATCAGCATGAACGGTGGACACAACCATCCTGAGTACGGGCGGAGCGGTGCCGACAGGTGCCGGGGGCTGGCGCCGGCCGCGGCGGGCCCCCGGCTGCATCCGGTCCCCGGCCGCTCCCGGCGTTCGGCCCCGCGCCGCGGTCCGGCGCGTCCGCCTCGGCCGGCGCGCTTCGGCTCCCCGACTGCACGAACTCAGGCTCGTTGCCACCGGCGCGCTACCCGAACGGCGCTTTTGCGGGGATCCGTCGCAGTCGGGAACACGATCATCCTGAGTACGGGCAATGCGCGGGGCGCGACGCGGGGCGCTGCGCGGGCGCAGCCGGACCGACCGGCGCGGGGCAGCGAGCGCCGGGCAGCGCACCGGCGCCGCGCGGGCGGGCATCGCCGGGCGACACATCCCGCAGCGGGCACGCCGTAGGGTGGGCGGGTGGTCGACGACGCGGATGCCGGGGGCTGGTCCGCCGTAGCCGCTGGCTGGTCGGAGCTGTGGGCCGACGCCGCCCGACCGGCGCACGACGCCATCATCGCCGCGGCGGGCATCGGCCCTGGCGCACGCGTGCTCGACGTGGGCTGCGGCAGCGGCGAATTCCTCCTCACCGCGCGCGACGCGGGGGCGCAGGTCACGGGCGTCGACCCCGCCGGCGGCATGCGCGAACTCGCGCGCAACCGAGGGCTCGACGTGCGCGACGCGGATGCTGCGCACCTCCCGTTCACCGACGGAACCTTCGACGTGGTCGCGGCGGTGAACGCCCTCCACTTCGCCGACGACACGACCGCGGCCCTCCGGGAGTTCGCGCGCGTGCTGGCGCCCGGAGGACGCATCGCCGTCGCCAACTGGGCCGAGGGCGCGCTCAACGACGTCGACGTGATCGAACGCGCGGTGGCCGCCGCCGACGAATCCGATCCCCTGCCCGACGGCCCCCTCCGCCCCGCGGGAGGACTCGAGGCCGCGTTCGCCGCGGCCGGGGTGCACCCGCTCGAGGCGGGCGTGGTCGAGGCGCCGTGGACCGCGCCCGACGACGAGACCCTCGTCCGCGGCATCCTGCTCGGCGAGGACGCCGCGGCCCTCGACTTCTTCCGCGCGGCGATCGTCGAGGCGGCAGCTCCGTTCCGCACCGCCGACGGCTACGTGCTGCGCAACGCCTTCCGCTGGGCGGTCGGCGAGGTCTGACCGCGAGCGGGGCGCCCCGCCGCATCCACCGCTCTCGAAGAGCCACGGCTAAACTCGCCCCATGGCTGATTCCTCTTTCGACATCGTCAGTAAGGTCGACCACCAGGAGGCGGAGAACGCCCTCAACCAGGCCCGCAAAGAGGTCGAGCAGCGCTACGACTTCAAGGGCACCGGCGCCTCCATCGAGTGGAGCGGCGAAGCGGTGCTCATCAAGGCCGGCACCGAGGAGCGCGCGAACGCGGTGCTCGACGTCTTCCAGTCCAAGCTCATCAAGCGCGGCATCTCGCTGAAGAGCCTCGAGAGCGGCGAGCCGACGCCGAGCGGCAAGGAGTACCGCATCACGTCGACGCTGAAGGACGGCATCTCGTCGGAGAACGCGAAGAAGATCGGCAAGATCATCCGCGACGAGGGACCCAAGGGCGTCAAGTCGCAGATCCAGGGCGACGAGCTGCGCGTGCAGTCCAAGAGCCGCGACGATCTGCAGGAGGTCATCCGCGTTCTGAAGGCCGCCGATCTCGACCTCGATCTGCAGTTCATCAACTACCGCTAAGACAGCCCTCCGCGGCTACACCCGGTCGTCCGCGAGTCGGGCGCGTCGCTCTTCCTCTCGTTTGGAGTACGCGGCCGCGCGGATCGCGTCGTCCGACTCCAGTCCGGTGCCCAGCGCACCGCCCAGGGTCGCGGCCGACGCGACGAACCAAGTGAGCACGAACAGATCGCCGTAGCCGGCCGCCGTACCCAGCGAATCGCCGAGCACGGCGGGGTCGAGAACGAACATCGCCCAGCCCAGGTTGACGATGTACAGGGCGACATAGCAGAGGGCGACGCCGACCGTCAGAGTCAGCAGTGTCGAGGTGTTGTAGAGACGCGATCTCTCCCGGGCGGCGCGCGAGCCGTCGTCGGGGCGGTCCCACAGTTCGCCGTCGATCACGATCCAGGCAATGACGATCGCGATGGAGGCGACCGTCGCCGCCGCCAGTCGCCATCCAGAGAGGGATGCGGCGAGCAGCCAGATCGTCGGCTCGATGGTGGCGATCGCCCCGGTCGCCAGAGCAGCCACGAGCGCGGACTTCAGACCCGCCGCGAGCAGCCATGGACGGTTCGCGAGCACCATGCCCCGCAGCACCCGCCCGCGGCCGCTACGACCGCGCAGGGGTACCCGTTGTTCGTCGGGACGGTCGGCTCCGGCCATCCCGCCCACGAGTGCCCGCACGGCCCGACGAGCGCGAGCGCGAACGCGGAACCCTCCGAGAGCGGGGAGCGACAGAACGGCCGCGTGTCTCTGCGGATCGATCGCCGCCAGCAGGTACCGGCCGTCGTCGCCGCGCAGCGGAAGCTCCGTCACCCCGATGACGAGGTCCCAGCCGTGCGTCTGCGCCCGGGCGCGCAGTCGCGCCAGCGCGATGTCGACGTCCTCGGAGCCGAGGGTGAAGGGTTCGCTCACGAATTCGACATCCCAGCCGTCTGCGGCCGCGCCGTCCGACGGGGTCAGGTTCGTCATCGGGCCCGCGATGTCGGTGGGCGACGCCGGATCGGCCACCAGACCCACGCGTATCGACCCCATATGCGCAACGTACACCCGGCATCGCGCCGACGTGAGGGCCCGTTCCTCCGCTGAGCAGGCGCCTACGCGTCCCCGCCACCCCAGCGTCCGAGCGCCTCGATCGCCTCCCGCAGGGCGAGCCCGCGATCGGTCAGCGCGTAGGCCCGCGTGTTGTGACGCAGGGGCAGGCGGGTCAGCACGCCGGCGACCTCCAGCTCGCGCAGGCGCGTCGCGAGCATGTTGGTCGGCACGCCGAGGTCTCGGTGCAGGTCGCCGTAGCGCTGAGGCCCGTCGAGCAGACGTTCCACGATGAGTAGCGCCCAGCGCGCTCCGACGGTGTCGAGAGCGGCGGCGAGGTCGCTCACGCGGTCGAATCGGCGTCGGGCTTCATCCAGAACGGCGAGTAGTGGTACCCGTCGGGATCGTCGAACTGGCGCTGGTACATGAAGGGGTAGTCGTCGGTATCGCCGATCCGACCCCCGGCAGCGGCGGCACGGTCGACGAGCTCGTCGACCGCCTCGCGGCTCGGGAGGTCGAACGAGACCGTGATCTTCGACGGCGTGTCGGGTCCGCCGATCAGATCGTCGGTGCCGCCGACGCTCGCGTACATCTCGCGGCTGCCGAGCATGACGTACTGCCCGGGCGCGATCGCGAAGCACGACACGTTGTGGTCCGACATCTCGGCGTTGAGGGTCCACCCGAGGGCGGTGTAGAAGGCGGTCGCGCGGTCGACGCTCTCGACCGGGCAGGTGAGGAAGAGGCTCATGCGGCCACACTTGCAAAACGCAAGTGCACCGTCAAGAGCCCTACGCGGTCTCCCGGTCGTCGCATTCGTAGGCGGAGGCCTTGCGCTCGAGGAACGAGCAGAGCTCGGAGACGGTGGCGAGCTCGCGGGAGAGCCACATCACGGTCTTCGCGTCGAGCCGCAGCGGGTCGTCGCGCGCGTCGAACACGGTCACCCAGCGGTTCGAGCCGACGAACTCCGGCTCGATGGTGGTGACGGTGGAGGCGTTCACCATACGGATCTCGACGAGACCGGTGTCAGCGCCGTCCTCACCGTCCTGAATGAGCACGACGACGTCGCTGACGAACGGCGCGTGGAGGATGGTGAACTCGTCGATCCACCCTTGAAGGGTGGGGAGCGTGTGGTACGTGATCGGTACTCCTGGGGGGCACTCGGGATTGTTGACCGCCGCCCAACAAGTGAGACAACAGCCCGACAATTATTGCAGTCCGTTCCGACAAAAAACCCGTGAGTCTGCCGATCACGCCCCATCGCGTGAACCGCGGAACGACCCGGGGGTGTCGCCGAAGCGCTCGCGGAAAGCCCGGTGGAAGCCGGATGCGTCGCGCCACCCGCACGCGGAGGCGATCCGAGCCACCGACGCCCTCTCCCACGCGGGTGAACCCAGCCGATCGCGCGCGAGTTCGAGCCGCGCGCGCAGCATCCACCGGGTGACCGTGTCGCCCTCCCCCGCGAACACGTCCTGCACCGTGCGCGCCGAGACGCCGTGGATCGCCGCGATCTCGTTCACCCCGAAGTCGGGCTCTGCCAGATGGGCCGACGCCGTCGTGGTGAAGTCGGCGTAGCGCTCGGCCGCCGAGGCGGCGTCGCCGCCGTCCCACAGTCGGCGCACCATCGCCGAGACCGCCGCGGCCATCGCCCCGGCCACCTCGATGCGGCCGGCGTCGAACTCCGCCGTCATCAGCCGCACCTGCAGGGCGATCTGGCGCCCGAGGGCGGTGCGGCGCAGTCGGGCGTCGAGGGCGATCGCGTCGGCGGCGTCGAGTCGGCTCCCGCCCACCTCCCTCGGTAGTCGCAGCGAGTAGAGGCGGAAGCGGCGGGCGTCATCGAACCGGAGGCGGAACGGCTCGGCGTTGTCGAGCAGCACCGGCAGGGCCGCGGCGACCGGCACGGTTCTGCCGGCGACGTGGACGACCGATGCCGAGGTGTCGCTGATGTTCAGGAAGAGCGCGTCATCGGGCTTGGCCGCGATGTCGCGCCTGTCTCGGCGGGCCTCGTGACCGGGCGCCCGCATGCGCGAGAGCACGATGTCGCCCCACCCGAACGCGAGCACGTCGGCGTCGAAGCCCGGCGAGGCGGTGCGCTGGGGTCGGATCCCGAGGTAGACGTCGCACAACGCATCGCAGAACTGCCCGAACTGATCCCGCGGAGGGGCATCGCGGGTCGAGGCTTCGAGCACCGGGGTCACGCCTGCGCTCGCGTACATGATCCTGCGCCCTCCACCAGTGCGAACCGCGTCGTCGTCGCCGTACCCTGCTGGCGGGCCCGAAGACGGGCCAACCCTTACCCGAAGGAGACGACGATGTCTGAGAAGCCGACTCTACTGCTGGTGCACGGCGCGTGGCACGGCGCGTGGGCGTGGAACCCGGTCGCGAGCATCCTCGAGAACCGCGGCTGGGCGGTGGAGCGCATCGACCTGCCCACCGTCCACGCCGCCGACCCTGTCGGTCTGCACCTCGCCGACGACGCCGACGCGATCACCGCGGCGATCGCCGCGATCGACGGCCCGGTCGTCGTCGTCGCGCACTCGTACGGCGGCGTCCCCACGACCCAGGCCGCCACCGCCGACAACGTGCAGCACATCGTCTACGTCGCGGCGTTCGCGCTCGACGAGGGCGAGTCGCTGCTCGGCGCGGTCGGTGGCGTCGCGCCGTCGTGGTGGGTCGTCGACGGCCCGCTCGCGACGGCGGGCACCGACGACGAACCACCGGCGTCGATCTTCTTCGCGGATGTCGACGCGGATGCGGCGGCCGCGGCATCCGCGAGACTGAAGCCGCAGAGCGTGCTCGCCTTCCAGGAGCCGCTCACGGAGGTCGCGTGGCGCACGAAGCCGTCGACCTACATCGTCACCGAGCAGGACGCCATCTTCCCCGTTCCCGCTCAGGAGGGCCTCGCCGCCCGCGCCGGGTCGACCGTGCGACGTCTCGACACGAGCCACTCCCCGTTCCTGTCGCAGCCCGAGGCGGTCGCCGACATCATCGAGGAGGCGGCACGAAGCTGACGGGTTTCGAAGAACCAGTGTTTCGTCGGTAGTCGGGCTGCTGTTGCCGAGGGAGCAAAAGCGAGAGTCTGAAGCGGTCACCGCCGGGCCGAGGTGCCCGCTCCGGCGGTGACTCCCACCACCCTCCGCGGTGCCGCACTACTTCCAGGCGGTGACGCCGTCGGGATCGGGCGGCAGCAGTGCGGCGACCGGAACGCCGAGCACGCCGGCCAGCGCGACGAGGGTGCGAAGACGCGGGTTCGCGGGCGTGCCGGGGTTCGACTCGCCCTTCTCGAGCTTGCGATACGAGAACGCGGCGATGCCGGCGGCGTAGGCGACCTGCTCCTGAGACAGTCCTCGAGTGGCCCGCGCACGCGCGAGCGCGACGCCCAACGCCGCCGTGTACTGCTCCCAGGCCTGGTTCGGGTCGTCATGCATGCTTCGAGACTGACGCACATTACATGCGTGCATGCACAGGTTTACATGCTGAGAGAACAGTGATCCAACGAACGGATGCTGCGCGCTCAGGCCGCGAGCAGCGTTCCGAGGGTGGCCATCGCGACCCACAGACCGTTGTAGACGACGTGCACGAGCACCGCAGGCCAGAGCCGGCCCGTCAGGAGGACGAGCAGGCTCGCGACGAGGCCGACGAGGCTGAGCGAGACGACCGCGTCCCACGCCAGGGGGGCGAGCAGGGCGTGCGCGGCGACGAACAACCCGGTCGACACGATCGCCGCGGCGAACATCGCGACCTCGCGTCCGGCGAGCCGTCGCACCGCCGTGTAGACCGCGACGAGAACGAGCCCTCGAAAGAAGAACTCCTCCACGACGGGCGAGATCACCGCGTCGCCGAGCAGGTCGTCGAAGAACCACGACGACGGGAGCGAGCCTCCCAGGCTCGGGTAGCTCGGCCAGCCGCCATCCCCGCCGGCGCGCATCTGCAACCACCCCTGCGCGAGGCGCAGCATCCCTCCCAGCACGAGGCCGTACAGCAGGTCGACCGGACGCAACCGCAGCAGCCCGCGGGGCACCGATCGCACGAACGCCGCCACGACCGCCGCCGCGAACGCGACCCAGAGCACGATCTGGGCGATGAGCGCCGCCGAGGCACCGCCCATCATCGCCGTCACACCGGACGACCCGAGCACGCCGGCGCCGAGGGCGAGCACGGCCCAGCCGACGAGCTCCCACCCCCAGCGGTGGACGGACGTGCCGCCCTCGCGCCAGGTGCGCCGCGGCCTGGTCGAGTCGCCGCCACGGCGACGACGGCGACGCGATCGCTCGTCGGACCGCTCCGACTCGGCGTCGACATCGTCGAGCGGCTCGTCGATGACGATCCCCGTCGCGGGGGTGCCGCTCGACGCTTCACTAGACTCGCTCATCAGCGCCCACGTTACCGCTCAGCCATCCCGACTACCGGTCGTGGGCCCACCTACATTCGCACGCGCCGGGGGGTCGTCATGCTGGATCTGGATCTCAGTTCGTTGTTCCGAGGTGGGGGAAACGCCGAGGCGAGCCCGACCATCGAGATACTCACCGTCTGCACCGGCAACATCTGCCGTTCGCCGCTCGCGGAGCAGATCCTGCGCGCGGCGCTCTCCCCGCTCGACGTTGTGGTCTCCAGCGCCGGCACCCACGCGCTCGTCGACAAGCCCATGACCCGCGAGTCGGCGCAGCTCGCCGCCGCCTTCGGGGTGCCATCGGCCGACTCGAAGGCGCATCGTGCGCGGTGGCTGACCGAGCTGCACCTCACCGGACCGGATCTCGTCCTGGCCATGAGCCGCGAGCACCGCTCTCACGTCGTCGCACTGGCTCCGGCGCGCGTGCGTTCGACCTTCACGGTGCGCGAGTTCGAGCGTCTCGCGAAGGACGTGGGCGACGCCGAGATCCGCGACGCGGCCGAGGCCGCGGGGGCCGACCCCCACGCCCGGGTGCGCGCCGCGCTGGCTGTGCTGCGCGCGCACCGCGACGAGGTCGACGCTCCGGTCGACCCCGCCGACGACGACGTGGTCGACCCGTACCGCCGCTCGTGGGAGGTCTACCAGCAGTCGGCGACCGAGCTCGCCCCGGGGCTCGCCGAGGTCGCCCGCGTGCTGCGCCTCGCGCTCGCCTGAGGCGGCCCGCGGCCGCGCGGCCGCAGCTCAGTAGCGCGGGAGCAAGTCGAACCGCACTTCGGTCACACCCCGGGGATCAAGCGCGAGCGGTGGCATCGTCGGACCGACCGACTCGTCTGGAAACAACGAAACGCCCCGGCCAACGGCGCGGGGCGTTTCGGTGAGAGACGAGCTTTACTTGAATGCGTCCTTGACGTTCTCGCCGGCCTGCTTGACGTTGGCGGCCGTCTGGTCGCCCTTGCCCTCGGCCTCGAGGCGCTCGTTGTCGGACGCCTTGCCGGTCGCTTCCTTCGCCTTACCGGCGATGTCCTGAGCGGCGTTCTTGATCTTGTCGTCGAGTCCCATCTGGGCTCCCTCCGTCTTCGATCCGGGTGTCTCCCGAAAGGTGATTCCACGGTACGTTGCGCCATGTCAGCGCAAGGGATGCTGGCGAAGAACGCGGTTTTGAGGTAAAGCGGGCGCCGACCGAGACGCGGGCTCCCGGTCCGCACGCGGGCATACGCGCACGGATCGCCCGCGCCTGGGCCGGAAGCCCGCGTTCGGCCGCACACGCACGAATGCCCCGGCCGCGAGGTCGGGGCATTCGTGCGACGCTGGCTTACTTGAAGGTGTCCTTGACGTCCTCGCCGGCCTTCTTCGCGTCGGCCTTCACCTGGTCGGCCTTGCCCTCGGCCTCGAGGCGCTCGTTGTTGGTCACCTTGCCGATGGTTTCCTTCGCCTTGCCGGCGATGTCTTCCGCGGCGTTCTTGATCTTGTCGTCGAGTCCCATGTCGGGCTCCTCTCTCCTGGTGATCCCGGTTTCCCGGTTGTGGCCCGGTTCGTCCGGGTGGTGGTTCCCCGTGGTCCGGGGTGGTGCGTCAGGCCAATTCTCGGTGCTCCGTCGCGAGGCGCGCTCGGAGTCCCGTTCGAATCGACACATAGGTGGGTATGTCCTGGCCGGTCAGCACGGCGAGGTTGGAGGCGAGCCGGTCGACCTCCAGGGCGATCGCTCGCGGCGACGTGTTGCGCTGCGGAGTGACCGAGATGTGCAGCACGGTCTCCTTCTTCACCTCGGCGGCGGTGACCTTCGCGCTGACGACGTCGCTGCGGGCGGCGAGCGAGTGGGTCAACGCGTCGGAGGCGAAGGAATCCTTCACCACGACACGGCCGAGGTTGTTCTCGTCCATGGACGACTGCAGCACCGACCGACTGCGTCCTCCGCCGAGGCGGAAGAGCACGACGATCAGCAGCGCGATCACGATCACGACGGCCGCGAGTGCTCCGACCGTGACCCACGAGACGTCGCTCGCGCCGACGGGGCTGGCCTGCGCGGCGTCCACGAGCCCCGACTCGAGCTGCTCGGCGGTGCTGCGCCAGACGTCGCCCACGAGGGGCGTCGAGGCAGCGGCGACCATCGCGGCGCCGACGGCGAGGAAGACGAGTCCGATCAGGAAGAGAAGGATGCGGTTGAGCGCACGATTCGTCTGGTTCATCGGCTGAACTCCTGCTCCTCGGGTGCGGCGATCTTCACGACGGTCTTCACCGGCGGCGTCAGGCGGTACCCCGCCATCTCCTCGTCGGCGATGACCCGCACGCGGGACGCGTCGATCGGCAGGCCGGCATCGGGGGTGATGACGACATCGACGACGCGATGGGCGACGCCCACCGTGATGTGGTCGCGCGGGATCCCCGCTTCATCGCTGATCCGCTGGGCGAGAGAGGCCGCGAGCACGCCGTTGTCGACGATGACGGCGCGGTCTCCGATGTCCATGCGGTGCTTCGAGAGCCGCCCCGGGGTGAGGGAGAGCACGAGGAACACCAGTCCGACGACCGCGACGATCAGTCCGATGCCGATCACGGTGCCCGACGGTTGGAGGCCGGGCACATCGGCCAGCTGCGCGAGCGCATCGGCCGGCGCGATCAGCAGCGCGGGCTGCGACAGGAGGTCGAGCACGATCTCGAGGCCGACGTAGATCAGCGCGAGGATCACGAGCACCACGGCGACGGCCATGGCGACCGTACGCGGCGAGTGCGTCTCGCGTCGGGCGACGCGAGCGAGGACGCCATCGCTCATCGGACTCTCCTTCTGGTGGGGATGACCGCCCCGGTGACGGTGACGTCGACGCGGGTGACGGCGCGACCGGTGAGGTCGGCGACGTTGCGGCGGAGGTTCTGCTGGATGCTGCGGATGCGCTCCATCACGGTGGCACCCGCGTGCACGGATTCGGTGTCGTCGAGATCGGGGATCGGGAGCGGAGCGGACACCCGCAGCGCGAGGCCGCCCCCGGCCGATCCGATCTCGACCGACACCTGGTCGCGGCCGACCCCGAACGCCAGCGCACTGGCCTGCTCGGTGACGGCGCGCAGCGCCCGGTCGGCAACGGTGATGCGGCCGGGCAGCGCCGTCGAGGCGGCGGCCGAAGCATCCGTCTCGCTCTGTCCCGCGGCGGCGGATCCGCTGCCGCCGCGGGACACCGTTGCGGTGCTCATGACGTCCGTCGTCCGGAGAAGGCGTTCGCCAACCCGCGTACGTCGAGCTTGCCCGAGGCGACGCGTCCGAGGAGTGCGCCGATGCCCATGAACAGGGCGACGAGCAGGAATCCCCAGAACCCGAACACGAGGGCGGCGAAGGCGAGCACGGCGCCGATCAGGGCGCCGGAGATCGTGGCGCTCATGCGACGCGCGACTCGTTCTGGTCGTCGTCGTTGTTGTCGTCACCGGGGAGGTGCACGTCGTTGACGTCGACGTTCACTTCGACGACCTCGAGACCGGCGAGGCGCGTGATGGCGGACGAGACGGCGGTGCGCACGTTCGCGGCGACCTGGTGGATCGGCTGCGGGTACTCCACCACGATGGTGAGGTCTGCGGCGGCCTGGGTCTCGCCGACCTCGACCTTGACGCCCTGCGTCAGGTCGGTCTGGTTGATGGCGTCGCGGATGGCGCCGAAGGCGCGGGCTCCGCCGCCGCCGAGGGCGAACACTCCGGGCACCTCGCGCGCGGCGATGCCGGCGATCTTCGCGACGACGCTCTCGGCGATGTGGGTGGTGCCGCCCGATTCGCTCGTGGCCTCGCCCGGGGTGGTGCCGACGCGGTCGACGCGGCTCACCGTGGCGGGGGTGGCGGAGGGGGTGGTCTTCTCTTCAGTAGCCATGCGATTTTCTCCTAGCTGTTTCGAGTATTGGACGCAACCACTGCCAGCCGACTGCGCTGCGCGTTAGCGTCGCTCATGAATAGGAGGCAGGGCGGGCCTCATTCGTCACAAAAAAGTTCGGCGGATTTTTCATGGCACCACGTTCGGGGGGTTCGGCCTCGTCGCTGAGCGGGTTGTCCGACCGCATCCTCGTCGAACGCGCCGGCGACGGCGACGAGCTGGCGTTCGGCGAGATCGTGCGCCGGCACAGCGGGATCATGCGCGCCTACACCTCTCGCATCGTGGGCTCGCTGTCGGAGGCCGACGACGTCGTGCAGGAGGCGTTCTCGATCGCCTGGAAGCAGCTGCCCACGCTCCGCGACGGCTCGGCCGTCAAGGCGTGGCTGATGAAGATCGCCAGCCGGGAGGCGTTCGCGCTGATCCGCCGGAGGGGGACGGATGCTGCGCTCGACGACGGGATCGACGTGCCCACCCGGGAGTCGATCAACCCCGAGGCCATCGCGGTGCACAACGCTAGACTCGCGGCACTCTCGAAAGCGCTCGCGACTCTCCCGGAGGCCCAACGCACCTCCTGGCTGCTCCGAGAGGTCGGGGGTTTCAGCTACGACGAGATCGCTGAACAGACGTCTCTTCCTGTGAGCACCGTTCGAGGAAACCTGTCCCGTGCGCGGGCGAGCATCATGATCCAGATGGAGGGATGGCGATGAACGAAGCCCACCCCGTCGCACTGGAATGCGGCAAGACCGTCGATGAGTTGAGCGACTATCTCGCCGCTGACCGGCTGCCCTACGACCCCGAGATCGAGAACTGCCCGGAGTGCCTGAACGCGCTCGACGCGCTGGAGCGTGTCGGCATGCTCTCGCGCAGCCTTCTCGAGCGCGAGGCGCGGGAGCTGCCCCCTCCCCCGGCGAACTGGTTCGACCGGATCATGGATGTCGTGCGCTCGGAGATGCGCGTCGGTCGCAGCCTTCCCGTGCAGCACCCCGACCCCCGGGTGCGGATCACGATCACCGAGGGCGCGGTGCGCGCGCTGGTGCGATCGGTCGGAGACGAGATCGAGGGCCTCTACGTCGGACGGGTGGACCTCGACGGCGACGCCGAGGTGCCGGGTGCGCCCGTCGAGGTGAACATCACCGGAACGATCGGGTGGGATCGGTCGGTGCTCGACGCGACCTCGCTGCTGCGCACCGCCGTCTACGACGCACTCGCGCAGCACACCGACCTGAACGTCGTCGCGGTGAACGTGACGATCGAAGACGTGCACGGCTTCGCGAACACGGAGGACGGGTCATGAGCGCGCTAGAGAGCAGCCGGATCACCGAGGTCATCCTCGGCGTCGAGGGCGTGGTCGACGCCTTCCCGCCGCCCTCGATCCCCCGGCTGATCGCCGCGGCGACGGGAGACGTGGAACGGGCCATCGTTCCCACGAACGACGGGCTCCTCGTCGATGCCCGCATCGCGACGAAGCGCGACGGCCGCAGCGCCGACAGCGCGCGCGCGGTGGCCGACGCGCTCCTCGCCGCGCACCCCGCGCCCGACGGGGAGATCCGCATCCAGATCGCGCGCATCCGCTGAGCCCCCGGTGCGTGACGGACGAAGCTCCCCGTCACGGGATGGAAACACCCGGTGTGGCAGGATGATCCCGTACTGAACCCCGGAAAGGTGCCATGGAGCTCAGCGACTACATTCGCATCCTGCGTAAGAACTGGCTCGTGATCGTGGTCACCACCCTGGTGGGCGTCGCGGTTGCTGCCGGCTTCTCCCTTACGCGGACGCCCCAGTTCGAGGCGACGAGCGGCGTGTTCGTCTCGACCGAGGGCGGATCGACGATCACCGAGCTGCAGCAGGGCTCCAACTTCACCCAGGCGCGCATCGCGACCTACGTCGAGCTGGTGGAAGAGCCGTTCGTGCTCAACCCCGTCATCACCGACCTCGGCCTGAACATGAACGCCGACGCGCTCGCGGGCCGCGTCACAGCATCCGCCCAACTCGACTCGACGATCGTGCAGATCACGGTGACCGACGCCGACCCCGCCAAGGCGGCGCTGATCGCGAACGCCCTCGGGGCGAGCCTGGCGAACGCGGTCGAGACGCTCGAGACCCGCGACGGACAGGAGGTGAGCCCGGTCAAGCTCACCCGCGTGCGCGACGCGCAGGCCCCCCGCGTCCCGGTCAGCCCGAACGTGCCGCTGAACCTCGCGCTGGGCGGTCTCGTCGGCCTCGCGCTCGGGGTCGGCATCGCGGTGCTGCGCGCCGTGCTCGACAACAAGGTCCGCAACACCCGCGACATCGAGAACCTCACCGACCGGCCGCTCATCGGCGCGATCCCCTTCGACCCGAAGGCGAAGGAGCGGCCCCTCATCCTCGAGGCCGACCCGCACAACCAGCGGTCGGAGGCCTTCCGCGCGCTGCGCACCAACCTGCAGTTCCTCGAGATGGACGGCGGCAACATCTTCGTCGTCACCTCCAGCCTCCCGAGCGAGGGCAAGTCGACCACCACGATCAACCTCGCCGTCGCCCTCGCCGACGCCGGCAAGCGCGTGGCGCTCCTCGACACCGACCTGCGCAAGCCGAAGGTGGCCGAGTACCTCAACATCGAGGGCGGCGCGGGCCTGACCGACGTGCTGATCGGCCGCGCGCGCGTCGCCGACGTGATGCTCCCCTGGGGCAAGCGTCCGCTCTACGTGCTGCCGGCCGGCAAGGTGCCGCCGAACCCGAGCGAGCTGCTCGGGTCCAAGCAGATGGGGCAGCTGCTCGAGGCGCTCGGCAACGAGTTCGACGTCGTCCTGTGCGACGCGCCGCCGCTGCTTCCGGTGACGGATGCTGCGGTCCTGTCGAAGTTCACGGCCGGGGCCCTCCTCATCGTCGCGGCGGGCAAGACCACGACCCACCAGCTCAGCGGTGCGCTCGACGCGCTCGAAACGGTCGGATCGAAGGTCGGCGGCGTCGTGCTGACGATGCTGCCCACGCGCGGACCCGACTCCTACGGCTATGGCTACGGGTACGGATACGGCGGATACGGCACGTACGGCGCCCCCGCCGAGAAGCCCACCCGTCGCGGCCGGAAGACCTCCGCGTCAGACTCGTCCGACGACCAGCTGCTGCCCTGACGCGGGGCACGATGGCCCGCAGAAGATGGCTCGACCCCGTCCCCGCTCGATGGCTCGCGGGGACGCTCGTCGCCCTGCTCATCGTGGCGACGATCGTTCTGGTGGTCCTCGCGCTGCAGAGCGTGCAGCCCACGACGGCCACCGACGCGACGCCGGTCGATCAGTCCTCCTCCGTCGAGGTCGACCCCACCACCTCGGCGAGCCCGACCGCGGCCGCCCCCTCGCCGTCGCCGTCCGCGACCGCCGCCGAGGCGCGGTTCTTCTCCATCGGTTCGGAAGGGTGGTGGCGCGCCACCGCCGGTGACTGCGGCACGACCGCCCCGCTCGTGGAGCACTCCGCCGACGGGGGCCGCACGTGGCAGGACGTCACCCCCGCCTACCGCGGGATCGGTCAGGTCGCCTCGCTCGACGCCTTCGCGGGTTCGGAGGCCGAGATGGTCGCCGCCATGGGCGCCACCTGCGAGGTGCAGGCCCTCCGCACCTTCACCCAGGGTGAGTTCTGGCAGCCCTACCCCGAGGTGCTCACCGCCTCGCGCTACCTCGACCTCTCCGATCCGTCCGTCGTCGTGCTGCCGGGCGACGATGTCGCCGCGCCGTGCGCCGAGCCGCGGTCGTTCCGCGCTGCCGGCACCGTGGTCGCGGTGGAGTGCGACGGCACCGTGTCGGTTCTCGGCTCCGACCGCGCGTGGCAGCCGCTCGGAGCGACGGATGCGGTCGCCCTCTCGATCGACGGCGGCACCGTGGTGACCGCCTCCCCCGCCGCCGACTGCGCCGGCGTCGCCGTGACCCGGTGGTCGGGCGCCGGCTTCGGCACGGCGACCCCGCTGGGCTGCGCCGCCGGGGTCGACCCCGCCGGTCCGCTCGCCGTCGCCGTATCCGACGGACGCGCTCTCGTCTGGTCGGGCGACGCGGTCGCCGCCGCCGAGTAGCACCCCGCGACGCGCCACCGCTCTCGTCCGCGCAGACCGGCTCGTCCATAGGGACCGCCGATAGAGTCTCGGCGCAGAGATGGGTGACGAAAGGATTGTCGGATGCCGCGCACACCGACGGTGAATGCGAACCAGGCCGGAGTGCTCGTGCTCCGGTGGTGCCGGGGACGGCCCGTGACGCTGCTGATCACGGCGGCGATCGTGGTGCTCAGCCTCACCGGTTTCATCCTGACCCCGTCGGGGTGGGGGTGGCAGGTGCTCGATCTGGAGGAGCCCGGCGTGCAGTTCCAGCGCCACTGGTGGGGGACGGTGACATCGCTGTTCGCCGTCGCCGACGTCGCCGCGCTGATCGCGATCGTTCCCGTGCTCCTGATCGTGCTGGGTGCCGCAGAGAAGACGATGGGAAGCATCCGCACTCTCGTCGCGTATGTGGTGGGCGGGGTGGCCGCGTCGTTCGTGGGCTTGGGCGTCGGTGTCGTCGAGGACCAATACCTCGGCTTCCTCCCGCTGAACGCCCCCGCCGTCGACACCCTGTCGCCGCTGGCCGCGGTGATCTGCACCGCGATGGCGGCGAGTTCGTTCGCCGGTGCACTGTGGCGGCGCCGTACGCGCCTGCTGGCCTCGCTCACGGCGGTCACGCTCTTCCTCTACGAGGGAGCCGCGAACGACCTGTTCGCGATCATCGCCCTACCCATCGGGCTCGGGCTCGGTTTCGCCCTCGGCGGGCGTCGTTCCGGCTTCCGGATCGTGCGGAGCTCGCATCACGAGACGCGCGTGCTGTTGGCGGCGCTGACGTTCGTGACCTCCGTCGGTCCGGTGATCGCCACGTTCTCGCAGACGGGCGCCGGCCTCCTATCGATCTACGGCTTCCTCTCCGACGACCCGGTGACCCTCATCGACGGGCAGACGTGCGCCTACGGGTCGACGGCCGCACCGTGCCCCGACACGTACGACGTGTTCAGTGAACTTCAGCCCGCGTCGGGGTTCATCGCGCTCCTGCCGATCCTCGTCGCCGTGCTGGCCGCCTGGGGCATCTTGAAGGGCCGCCGCGCCGCCCTGTGGCTGGCGGTCGTGTTCAACGTCATCGTGTTCGCGGGCATGCTCTACGTCTTCTCGGTCATCCAGCCCGAGACCGTCGCGGCGATCGCGCAGTTGCGCGACACCGAATCGCAGGAGTACGTGGCGCAGACGCTCTCGAGCAGCCTCATCGGTGCGCTCGTGCCGTTGATCGTCGCGATCGTGCTCGTCGTGTTCCGCCGCGACGTGCGGGCGGCGTCGACGCCTGCGGCGCTGCGTACCTTCGGCGTCACCGTGGGCGTCGCCGCCGCCGTGAACCTGCTGCTGGCGTTCGTGGGCAGCCTGGCCGCCGCCGATGGGTACACGCCGAACCTCGACGTCGGCAAGGTGCTGGTGGGGCTGCCGCTGCGGTTGCTGCCGCCCACGCTGCTGCCCTCCGACATCCTCACGTTCGTGCCCTCGAGCGGGTGGGCGCAGGCCTTCTGGTACCTCCCGCCGCTGCTGTTCTGGCTGGCGGCGTTCATCGCGACGGCGCGGCTCGTGCTCGATCCGGGCACCGTCAGCGGCGCGTCCGATCGCTCGCGCGCCCGCCTGACGCTGGAACGCGGAGGCGGCGACACCCTGTCGTTCATGACCACCTGGGAGGGCAACGCCTACTGGTTCTCGCCCGACGTCGACGCCGGGATCGCCTACCGGGTGCACGGCCCGGTGGCGGTGACCCTCGGCGGGGCGTTCGGCCCCGATGCGCGCAGGCCGGAAGTCGTCACCGGGTTCGTGGAGTTCTGCGGCGACAACGGGTGGACGCCCGTCTTCTACAGCGTCGAGGACGGCGACGATTCGCCCTACGCCCACCTCGGATGGCAGCGCATGCCGGTCGCCGAAGAGGCGCTGCTCGACCCGGCGACGTGGAACACCGCGGGCAAGAAGCGGCAGGACATCCGCACCGCGACGAACCGCGCCGCCCGCGAGGGCGTCACCGCGACGTGGACGAGCTGGCACGACCTGACGATCGCCGAGCATGCGCAGATCCGCGAGATCTCGGAGGCCTGGGTCGCCGACAAGAGCCTCCCCGAGATGGAGTTCACCCTCGGCGGGGTGGATCAGCTGAACGATCCCGCGGTACGACTGATGCTCGCCATGAACGAGGAGGGCCGCATCCAGGCGGTCACGAGCTGGCTGCCCCTGTTCGACGGGGGCGCGGTCCACGGCTACACCCTGGACTTCATGCGTCGGCGCGCCGACTCGATGAACGGCATCATGGAGTTCGTCATCGGCGCGGCCGCCGACCACATGAAGGCGGAGGGCCTCGAACGACTGAGCCTGTCGGGGTCGCCGCTGGCGTCGCGCCCGGGAGACGACGGCGAGCGCGCGGCCATCACACGGGTGCTCGACCGGTTCGGCGAGCTGCTCGAGCCCGCCTACGGCTTCCGCTCGCTGCTGAACTTCAAACGCAAGTTCCAGCCCGAGTTCGTCACGCTCTGGGCGGTGTACCCCGAGGCCACCGTGCTCCCCTCGCTCGCCGTGGCCCTCGCCCGCTCCTACCTGCCGCACCTCACGCTCACGCAGGCGGCACGCATGGCCGGCACGCTGCGCGAGCCCCGCGAGGCCGCCGCCGTGAAGTAGCCGCCGCGCCGTCGCCGCCGGTCCCCGGGTCGCTCGAGGACCGGCGGCTAGCGGTTCAGGCCCCAGTGGTCGGCGATGAGCGGGAGCCCGACGGAGAACACGTAGCTCCAGGCCGCCGCGTCGTGGGCGTTGCCCTCCGACTCGACGTAGGTCGCGGTCATCCCCGCGGCCTGCGCGGCGGCGTACACGTTCTTCACCCCGGGGAGGAACGCCGAGTCGGCGCTGCCCACGCCGAACACCGCGAACATGTCGGTGTACGGCGCCTTCGACGCCATGATCGCGGCGGGGTAGGCGGCGGCGTACTTCGCAGCGTCGCCCCCGAAGCCCTTCTCGATGGTCGTGGCGGGGTCGCCCAGCGTGGGGAACTCCTCCCCCGAGGCGTCGAGGATCGCACTGAAGAGCTCCGGATGCTGCGCGCCGAGCTGGATCGAGCAGGTGCCGCCCTGCGACAGTCCCCCCACACCCCACCCGCCGGGTGAGGGGAGCACGGGCAGATGCGCGGTGATCCAGTTCGGCACGTCGACCGTGATGTACGTCGCGGAGTTGCCGAGGGGCGAGTCGACGCACATCGGATTCGCGTCGGGGTCGCCCAGCTGATCGGGTGAGACGACGATCGGGGCGAGCCCCTGGTGCGCGGCGGCGTAGGCATCGAGGGTGTCGCGCAATCGCCCGACGGTGAAGACCTCGTCGGTCGAGCCCGGCTGCCCCGACATCATGATGAGCACCGGCAGCAGGGGAGCGTTCTGGGTCAGCGCGGCGGGCGGCAGGTAGACCGACGCGTCGCGCGCGACGAAGCCCGACGCGGTCGCGGGGATGACCACCGACGCCATGCTCCCCTTCGCGGGCATGCCGGCGGGGGGCGTCCATTCGGCGATGGTCGGACGATCGCCCGAGCCGACGTGGAGGTCGGGCAGCACATCCCCCGCGTAGGCGCTCAGTCCGAGGGCGCTGCGGATCGTCGGGTACTTGCCGAACGCGATGTTCACGCCCATCCCCGCGGTGCCGACGAACAGCACGACGGCCAGGGGTACGGCCACGATCCGCTTCCAGCTCGCGCGCCAGAGCGAGGCCAGGGCGACCGCGCTCCCGGCGAACGCCAGCGCGATCCACGCGCGCGACGCGAAGGTGAGATCGACGCCGAAGGCGTTCATCTCGTCGGCGATCACCCAGGTCAGCGCGGCGCCGATGAGGGCTCCGGCGAGGGCCGAGCCGACCGCGGTCACGAACCAGGTGCCGCGTCTCCATCTCCTGCTCGGTCGAACGAGCACGAGGAGGGCGGCGGCGATGCCTGCGACGACGATGACGGCGATGACAGCCGGTCCGGAGAGGATTCCGATGTCGAGCAGTGCGTTCACGCGTACCTCGGTTCAGACGGGATCTTCCAGCATCCTCTCCTCGGCTATGAGGTCGCTGCAACGCCGGGGTGGGCGTGTCGCCGGTCGGCGATCGCCAGGCGTGCGGCGATCCGCACGACCCAGGCCCAGGCCGGTCCGTCGGACGCGCGGTACTCGGGCGCTGTGCGCCACACCGTCGTGAAGACGTCGAGCATGATCTCCTCGGCGGGGGCGCGTCCGCGACCGATCTGGGTGATGAGGCCGAGCACCCGGCTCGACGAGAGGTCGTAGACCTCCGCGAAGGCCTCGGTGTCGCCCTGCGCGACCCGTGCCATCAGCTCGTCGAGATCGGGCGGGAAGACCCCGTCGTCGACCGGGGCGGGGAGAAGCGTTGTCACGTGATGATCGTCACATTCGGCGGGTCTCGGCACCGGGCCGTTGCTGAGGGCGGGTGCGGGATGGTAGGTGAACGAGACGACGCCCGCACCCCGTGCGGGAGTGCGGGCGTCGTCGACGGCGCGAGGGCGGCTCAGCGGTTGAGGAAGCTCAGGAGCGCGGTGTTGAACTGCTCCTTGTGGCTGACGTTGAGGCCGTGGGGCGCGCCCTCGACGAGCACGAGCTCGCTGCCGACGATCGCCTCGTGGGTGCGCTTTCCCGATCCCTCGAAGGGCACGGTGCCGTCGCTGTCGCCGTGGATGATGAGCGCCGGCACAGTGACGTTGGGCAGGTCGTCGCGGAAGTCGGTGGTGGCGAACGCTTCCATCGACTTCAGGGCGGCGTGGTGGTCGGCCTGGTTGGCGAGGCGCTCGGCGTCGGCCTGCTGCGCGTCGCTCACCGTGAGCTTGCCGTCGACCGAGAAGAAGTCGGTCGTGAACTGGTGGTAGAAGCTCGTCTCGTCCTCGCGCAGCCCCTTCTCCATGCCGCCGGCGGTCTCGTCGTCGAGCGGGCCCTCGGGGTTGTCGTCGCTCTTCTTGAGGTACGGCGGGACGGCGGCGGCGAACACGACGCTCTTCAGGCGATCGGTGCCGTGCTTCGTGACGTAGCGTGCGACCTCGCCGCCGCCCATCGAGAAGCCGACGAGCGTGACGTCGCGCAGGTCGAGAGCCGCGAGAACGGCCGCGAGGTCATCGGCGAACGTGTCGTAGTCGTAGCCGGTGCGGGGCTTGTCGCTGCGCCCGAAGCCGCGGCGGTCGTAGGTGATGACGCGGTAGCCGGCCTTCTCGAGGGCCGGAACCTGCTCCGACCACGACTCGCCCGAGAGCGGCCAGCCGTGGATCAGCACGACCGGGCGGCCCGATCCGCCGGTGTCGTCGACGTGCAGGTTGATGTCGGTCAGCAATCCGTGGTGTGCGGTGATCTCTGTCATGCCCGACATCGTGCGCCGCGAACCTTGCCCCGAGCCAAGCGTTGACGAATGCGCCCCGACTCGCTAGTGCCCTCCTTCACGGGCCTCACCCCGTCGGAGAAACGCACCGTCATCGAAGGATCGCCGCCGCATCCTCCGACGCGGCGATGATCCTCCGACGGTCGAGCACGGTGGAGAGACGGATGCTAC
The DNA here is from genome assembly GCF_003635115.1 of Microbacterium sp. AG1240. Taxonomy (GTDB): domain Bacteria; phylum Actinomycetota; class Actinomycetes; order Actinomycetales; family Microbacteriaceae; genus Microbacterium. The sequence goes on along the minus strand of NZ_RBXJ01000001.1, from coordinate 668,938 downwards.
GCCGAGGCCAGCATCCGGTCTGCGGTGCGCAGCGACATCGCCATGATGGTGGGCGCCGGGTTCGCGGCCAGGGCGCTGGGGAACACGGAGTTGTCGCTGATCCAGAGGTTCGGGATGTCGTGCGACCGCCCGTCGGCGTCGACCACGCCGTCGGCCGGGTCGGCCGACATACGGCACGTGCCCACCGTGTGCGCGGTACGTGCCAGCACGATGGTGTCGCTCGCCCCGGCGGCGCGCATGATGTTCTCCATCGTGCGGGTGGCGTGCGCGTCGAGCGCTTTCTCGTTCGCGCCGGCGGTGAAGTCGATGCGAGCGCGCGGGATGCCCCATTCGTCGAGCTCGTCGACCAGCTCGAGCCGGTTGTCGTCCGAGGGCAGGCAATCGGCGTTGATGCCGATTCCGGCATACATGCGCGCGTCGAGCGTGCGTTCGACGAGCTCCCGGCCCCACAGCCCGCCGCCGCGCGCGAGGGTCGTGGCGTAGGTGAGGGGCATGACGCCGAGGCTCTGCATGAGGTAACCGCCCGCGAAGTCGGCGTCGGCGGGCCTCAGCATGTCCTCGCTGATGAGTGAGGACGGGTACCCGCGGTGGCCGCGCACGGACTCGTCGAAGCGCCCCCACACCTGGGTGGCGCCGTGCGCGAGGAAGTTGCGTCCGACCTGGCCGCTCGAGTTCGCCAGCCCCGTGTGCAGCAGCAGGCGTGGGGTCTCGATGCCGCCCGCCGCGAGAACGAGCGTGCGGCAGCGCTGTCGGCGGTCGACACCGTCTCGGCGATAGAGCACCGCCGCGACCCGGCCGCGAGCGTCGAGCTCGATGCCGTGCACCATCGACTCCGCGCGGATCTCGGCGCCGTACGACACCGCCGCCGGAAGGTACGTGGTGGCCGTCGTGGCCTTGGCGCCGAACCGGCAGCCCTGGTGGCAGGCGCCGCACGACTGGCAGGCGCCGCGTTCGCCGAAGGAGGGCTGCAAACGTGCGCGCGTGAGCACGGCGGCGGGGGCGTCGGCGGTGCGGATGCCCAGAGCGCTCGCCCCGCGCGCCACGATGTCGGCCGAGCCGTTGCGACCCGGCGCCTTGTAGGCGTAGGCGCGGTCGGGGTCCCACGGGTAGGGCACGGGACCCGAGACGCCGATGTCGCTCTCGACGCGGGCGACGTAGCGCAGCAGCTCCTCCGGGTCGAGGGGCCAGTCGCGCCCCTCACCCGTCTCGGTGCGCAGGCGCAGGTCGCGCCGGTCGGGGCGAGGCGAGAACGCGCCCCAGTGCAGGGTGGAGCCGCCGACCCCGATGCCGCTGTTGTTCGGACCGAACGCGGTGGGGTCTTCTCCCCCGCTGAGGCGCTCCGACATCCAGTTGATGCGCACCGCCTCGGTCTCGTCGGGGGTGAAGTCGGTCAGCTCGAAGTTGCGGCCGGCCTCGAGGGCGACCGCGCTCAGGCCGCGACGGGCCATCTCGGCCAGGAGCGGGGCGCCGCCGGCACCGGTTCCGACGACGACGACGTCGACGATCTCGTCGTCGGCGAAGGTGCGCATGCTGTCGAGGTTCACGCGTTCACCCCCGCCGGTTCCCATGCTTCTCGTGTTGCGCTGCCGAGCTCGGTGAACCCGCGCAGAGGCAGCACGGTGCCGCCCGTGGCGAAGCCGTCGAATCCCGCCTTGGCCGCGGTGGCGGGGTGGGCGAGCCACTGGCGCACGAGATCGACCCGCACGTCTTCCAGCCACGCCATCAGCTGTGCGGCCGAGAACGGTCCGCCCGTCTCGAGCTCGCCCTCGATCGCGGAGCGGAGGGTCTCCTCCCCGGCCCAGCGATCGGCGAGCGCCGTGAGCCCCGTGCGGTAGGCGTCGGGGTCGGGCGGTAGCGCCGCGTTGCGCCACCCGTCGCCCTCGCCGCGTGCGAGCTGGGCGTCGACGCGAGCGGCGAGGTCGATCGCCGGGCCGTCCTGCGGCACGACGAGGTCGGCGATCTCGCGCAGCAGCGTCAACTGCGCCGCATCCATCTCTCGCGGGGCATACTCGGCGTCGTCGGGCAGAGCGCGACGGGACAGGATGCTGCGCACCTCGACGTCGACGCGATCCGAGGCGATGAGGCGTGCCCAGTCTTCGGGCACCGCCGGTGCCGGCGCGATCTCGCGCGCGATGAATTCGGCGAGCTCGCCGGCGCGGGCTCGCGGAAAGGTGCGGCGCACCGCTTCGGAGGCTTCGTCTGCCATGTGCTGCGCGCCGTCGGAGGCCGCGGATCGCAGAAGTCGCGTCGCGGCGTCGGGTATCACCAGCGTCGGAAGGTCGAACGATTCGGTCCCGAGGTCGCCCTCGGGCTCCGCCAGCACCACCCCGACGAGCCCGAAGACCGGGGCCTCGCCGCTGAGCAGCCGCTCCACGACCGCGGCGACGACCGCGGCCTCCGCGCCCCCGCCGGCCACCACGAAGCGCCGGCCGTCGCAGGAGGCCAGCTGCGCGATGACGTGGTCGAGATCGGCGAGCTCGACATGTCGCACGTCGACCTCGCCGTCGATCGGCCCCACGCGCTCCGCGAACCCCGGCAGGGCGCAGACGATGACGGGAGCAGACGTGTTCGAAACGAGCATGACGACAACATTCGGGCACCGCGCGGATTTTCGGGGCGGCTTGCGCTGCGCCCCGAGAATCCTCTACGCGTTCCGCCCGGGCGCCGGGCCTGTGACGTTCCGCCCGGGCGCCGGGCCTGTGACACTGTGACGATGCGATTGCACACCACCACGGTCGGCGATGGTTCACGGCATGTGGGCCTGGTTCACGGACTCGGCGGCGACGGCGACACGTGGCGGCCCCTCGTCGATCGGATGCTGCGGGCCGGCGAATACACGGTCACCACCCTCGATCTGCGGGGCCACGGCAGGAGTGAACGCGCGACGTCGTACCGTCTCGACGACTTCGCCGACGACGTCTCGACCGCCCTGCCCGTCGGCCTCGATGCCGTGATCGGTCATTCGCTCGGCGGGTCGGTGCTGGTGCGGGCGGTCGACCGGCTCACGCCGCGCCGCGCGATCTACCTCGACCCGGGCTTCGCCCTCGCCCTGCCCACGACGGGCGTTGCGGGCAGGTTCTTCTGGGCCGTTCCCGCGCTGTCGATGGGAGTGGCCGGAGCGCTGCAGGCTCGGAAGGGCGCGAAGGTCCGGGCCGGTTACGACCCCGACATCCGCAACCTTCTCTCCCGGGCTCGCGAACGCTTCGACACCCGTATGGCCGTCGGGGTGTTTCGCGACGTCGCGTTCCATCCGGTCGCGGTGGCCGCACCCGCCGTGCCGTCTACGGTCGTGCTCTCCGACGACTCGCCGGCGGTGCTGCCCGACGCCTTCGCTGCGCGTCTGGAGCACGCGGGCTGGCAGATCCGCCGTCTTCCGGGCCTCCATCACGACATGCATCTCGAAGATCCCGACCTCACCTTCCACGCGATCGCCGACCTCCTCTAGCGCCGCATCCGGCCTGCCGCGCCGCATCCGTCGCCGCGCGCATCCATTCAGATGCCAAGACACCCGGACTCGCTCCCGCGCCCGTCCGAATGTCGTGGCATCTCACCGAGCGCAGCCCGCGCGCATCCGGGTGTCGTGACATCTCGACGAGCGCAACCCGCGCGCTACGGCGTGACCATGCCGCCGTTGACGTTCAGCGTCTCGCCCGAGACGTAGCTCGACTCGGCCGAGGCGAGGAACACGAACGCGGGTGCGATCTCGGCGGGCTGCCCGGCGCGCTGGTAGGTGCTCTCGTCGTCGAAGGCCTTCATCTGCTCGTCCGAGACGCCGCCGCTGACCTGCAGCGCCGACCAGGTCGGGCCGGGCGCGACGATGTTGACGCGGATCCCGCGGGGTGCCAGCTGCTGAGCGAGCCCCTTCGACAGGTTGTTCACGGCGGCCTTGGTCGCGGCGTAGTCCAGCCGGTCGGGCGCGGGCTTGTAGGCCTCCAGCGACGCGGTGTTGATGATGCTCGCGCCGGCCGGAAGGTGCGCGAGAGCGGCCTTCGTGATCCAGAAGTTCGCGAACACGTTCGTGCGGAAGGTCTCCTCGAACTGCTCGTCGCTGAGGTCTTCCACGCGGTCGACGGCCACCTGCTTGCCGGCGTTGTTCACGAGGATGTCGAGCCCGCCGAGCGCCTCGGCGGCCTCGGCGACGAGCGCGCGGCAGGCCGCAGCATCCGAGATGTCGGTCGCGATCGAGACGCCGGTGCGTCCGGCCTCGCGCACGAGCTCGAGCACGTGGTCGGCGTCGGCCTGCTCGTCGGGCAGGTGCACGATCGCCACGTCGGCGCCCTCGCGCGCGAAGGCGATCGCCACGGCGCCGCCGATGCCGGAGTCGCCGCCGGTGATGAGGGCCTTCCGGCCGGTGAGGCGACCGCTACCGCGGTACGTCTTCTCGCCGAGGTCGGGGACGGGGGTCATCTCGCCCTGCACGCCCGGCTCGCTCTGGTGCTGCACGGGAGGCTCGACGCGGGCGTAGCGGGTGACGGGGTTGTCGAAGGTGTACTGATCAGCCATGCCCGGAACGTTAGGCGCTCGTCCCGGGCTCGGGCCGACCCTTGCGCTCAGCGGCGCGTGGTGCCAGGAGGCGGGGTCTGCGGGCCGTTCTTGGCCTGACGCGAGCGCCAGAGCTTTCGTGCGATCGGGTAGAGCACGGGGGCGAAGCGGAGGAGGAAGCGGAACATGGGTGACTCGTCTCTCGGGGGAAGCCTCACCGTAGGTCGCGATGATCCGGGTGATCCCGGGCTTGCGCTCGACCCGTCCCCCGCGTATCCCGCGAGGCCGGATGCTGCGAGGCCGGATGCTGCGCAGCCGCGGCCGGCACGCCGCATCCGCTCCCGGCATTCCCGGCACAGGAGAAGACGCGCACACAGTATGCAGCGCCGCGGATCGTCCTACGCCGGCACCATCTCCTACGCCCGCCCCGTCCCGAGACGCCGAAGGGCCGACCCCGCCCGGCGGCAGGATCGGCCCGAAGGTGGTGACGTGTCAGCCGCGCGGAAGCGGCGGACGCTGGGGCTGGCTGCGGGTCGCGGCCTGCGCCTGGTGCGCGGCCTGCGAGGCCTGGTCGGCGACCGAGGGGGCCTTCTGCGCTTCCTGCTGGATCTTCGGCGCCTCTTCCTCCGCCTTGGTCAGCAGGGCTTCCCAGCGCTGCTGCATCGGCTTGATGAGGCCGCCACCGGCACCGACGATGATGACGCCGGCGATGATCGCGAGCACCGCGATGAGGATCGGCGTCGTGACGGTCGTGGCCACCTCGACCTGGTTCAGCGCGGCCGTGATGCCGAGGAACAGGATGAAGATCGCGACGATGTTGCCGAGGATCTTTCCGTACGACAGACCGCCGAGGGTGTTCTGGATGAGCGCCTTCGCGCCGGCGGCGATGGCCGCGGCGATCACGACGATCACGATCGCGACGATGATCTTCGGCAGGAAGGCGATGATGCCCTCGAGCAGATCGCTGACCGGGTTGGGCCCGAAGACTCCGAACGCGAACTGCAGCACGAACAGCACCAGCGCGTAATAGACGATTTTGGCGACGATGTCGGACGCGTCGAGCTTCGATTTCGCGAGGGCCTTCTTGATGCCGCCGCGTTCGACGAGACGGTCGAATCCGACCTTCTCCAACAGTTTCTCGAGGCCCTTGGAGATCAGCTTCGCGACGACGAGGCCGACGATGAGGATGAGCAGGAACAGCAGAGCGAGCGGCACGAACGCGATGACGGCCGCAAGCCCCCCTTCCAGCGCTTGGGGAAAGTTCATGATTGTCCCTTCAGGACGACGATGCGAAAACTTACAGCGTAAGTCTCTCCTTTCGGCGGCTGCCTCGGTCTCGGTAGACAGCACTGGGCAAACGCGATAATGGGGCGAGCGCGAAGGAGGCGACCCTGTGGCACGTCACACCAAGAAGCCGGGGCGCCCCGCGGAGCCGAAGCTGCGCCGCGATCTGATCCTCGCGACCGCGCTGGACCAGATCGATCGCACGGGCGCCCAGGGGCTGTCCATGAGATCTCTCGCCCAGGAGCTCGACGTCGAGGCGATGTCGTTGTACCGCTACGTGCACGGGCGAGAGGATCTGCTCGAGGGCGTCGTCGCGTTGCTGATGGCCGACCTCAACGAGAACCTCGTCGGCGAGGTGACCGACCACTGGCAGGGGTTCTTGCAGACGGTCGCGCACCAGGTGCGCCGCATCGCGATCGAGCACCCGATGGCGTTCCCGCTCGTGGCCACCCGCCACCCCGCGGCCCCTTGGCTGCGGCCGCCGCTGCGCAGCGTCGAGATCGTGAACTCGTTCCTCAGCACGCTGATCGGGCACGGTTTCTCCGACCAGCAGGCCGTTGACGCCTATCGATCGTTCAGCAGCTTCCTGCTCGGGCAGCTGCTTCTCGAATCGGCCGTTCGCGGGGCCGAGACGGGCCCCGTCGAAGAGCCGCTCGACGAGGGCGACGCGACGATCCCCGAGGGCGACGGCGAGATGAACCTGGCCCACGCCCCGGAGGTGAGCCGACTGCGGGTGCTGCTCAGCGAAGACCGCAGCGACGAGGAGTTCGAGGTGTCGCTCGAGAACCTGCTCGACCGTCTGAGTCGCGACCTCTCGCAGTGATGCACCGACGCGAAACGGGGCCCATCGCGATGATGAGCCCCGTTTCGCGGTCACGTGGCGCCGCCGTCAGTCGGCGGAGCGTCGGCGACGACGAACGACCAGCAGTACGCCGCCGCCGAGAAGCAGCAGCACGCCGACATCGAAGATCCAGGGGGCGATCTGCCCGCCGGTGACGGCGAGGGGCGTGAGAACGCGGTGCACCGTCTCGCTCGCGGGCGGGGTGATCGTCTCGCCGCCCGGGGGTGTAGCCGTAGACACCGCGACGTTCTTCAGCGTCTGACCGGCGGCGTCGGCCTTCACGGTGACCGAGTACGTCACCGTGACGGTCTCGCCCTCGGCGAGGGCGCCGGTCCACGCGAGCTCCGCGCCCGTCCGCACCGGTGCGGCGACCGTGCGGTCACCGACCGTGGCAACGACGTCGTCGTTGAACACGGCGTGCGGCAGCACCTGACCGAGGTCGTCGGTGATGACGACCTCGTCGAGCGCGGTCTCCCCCGTGTTCGTGCCGGTGAGGGTGTACGTCACGACGCTGCCGGCGGCGACGACCGCACCGGATCCCGGGTTCGACGACTTCTCGAACGCGAAACCGGGCGTGCCGACGGGGTGCTCGGTGGTCGTCGGCGGCGGCGTGATCACGGCCCCTCCCGGGGGCGTGGCGACACCGTCGACCACGTTCGTGATCGTCGCGCCGCCCGCGTCGCCGTTCACCGTCACCGAGTAGGTGATCGTGACCCGCTCTCCGATGGCCAGCGTCCCGCGCCACGAGAGCGTGTCGCCGTGGACCGCGGGAGCCTCGACCGGCGATCCTCCCACCGACGCGACCGCGTCGTCGTTGTAGACGGCGTTCGCACGCACGGCCGAGAGGTCGTCGCTGATCACCACCGGGTCGAGCACGGTCTCACCGGTGTTGATGCCCGTCACCGTGTAGGTGATGACGCTGCCGGGGTCGACGCGGGTGCCCGAGGCGGGGTCGGCGGTCTTGACGAGCGCGAAGCCGGGTTCGTTGACCGGATGCTGCGTGGTCGCCGGCGGCGTCTCGATCGGCGGCACCCCGCCCGGGGGCGTCGCCGAGCCGCTCGCGACGTTCTCGAGAACCGCTCCCCCGGCGTCGGCATCGACCGTGACCGAGTAGGTGACCGTCACGGTCTGCCCCACGGCGAGCGCACCCGTCCACGACAGGCGTCCCTCGGCGACCGTGGGAGCCGTGCTCGCCGAGCCGCCGATGGTCGCGGTCGCATCGTCGTTGTACTCCGCGTGGTCGAGCACGCCCGACAGGTCGTCGACGATCGTCACCGGGTCGAGCGCGGTCTCACCGGTGTTGACGCCGGTCACCGTGTAGGTGATGACGCTGGCGGGGTCGACGGCGGTGCCGGTCGCGGGGTCGGCGCTCTTCGACACCGAGAACCCGGGCAGGTTCACGGGCGTCTTCGTGGTCACGGGCGGCGGGGTGATCTCCGCGCCTCCCGGCGGCGTGGCCTCGGCGCGGGCCGAGTTCGCCAGAACGGTGCCCGCAGCATCCGGCCCCACCGTCACCGTGTAGCGCACGGTGACGGCCTGGCCGACCTCGAGAGAACCGGTCCACGTGAGCTCGTCGCCCGCGACCAGCGGCGCCGCTGCGGGCTCTCCGTCGATCGTCGCGACGGCGTCGCCGTTGTACGACGAGTGCTCGAGCACGCCCGAGAGGTCGTCGACGATGTCGACGGGATCGAGCGCCGTCTCACCGGTGTTGGTGCCGGTGAGGGTGTAGGTGAGCACCTGGCCGGGGTCGACCGCGGTACCGGATGCCGGGTCGACCGTCTTCGCGAACGTGAAGCCGGGCTCGTTGATCGGGTGCTCGGTGGTCACGATCGGCGGCACGACGGGTACGCCGGGCGTCGTCGGGCTGTCGGGGTCGCTCGGGTCTTCGGGCATCAGCGGGGTCGCTTCGCCCGACACCGCGTTGTCGATCGATTCGCCGCCCGCGCCGGGGGCGACGGTCACCGAGTAGGTGATCACCACGGCGGCGCCCGGTGCGAGCGTTCCGTTCCAGGTGAGAATGTCGCCCGTCACCACCGCGTCGCCGCGGTCGGCCGAGATGTCGCCGTTGTAGGCGGCGTTCGCGAGCACGCCCGACAGGTCGTCGGTGAGCTTGACGGGATCGAGCGCGGTGTCGCCCGTGTTCGTGCCGGTCACCGTGTACCGGATCACGCTGCCGGGGTCGACGCGCGTGCCGCTGGCGGGGTCGGCCGACTTGGCGATCTCGAACCCGGGGTTCACGACGGGGTGCTCGGTGGTCGCCGGAGGCGGCGTCACGGGCTCACCCGGGGTCGTCGGGCTGTCGGGATCGGTCGGGTCGTCGGGGATGAGCGGCGTGCCCCCTCCCTCGACGGTGTTGCGCAGCAGCACGCCGGTCGCATCGTCGTTCACGGTCACCGTGTAGGTGAGGACGACCGCGTCTCCTGGGGCGAGGGTGCCGCGCCAGGTGAGGGTGTTCCCGTCTGCGCGAACCTCGCCGACCGTCGCCGAGGCGTCGTCGTTGTACCGAGCGCCCGCCAGAACGGCCGACAGGTCGTCGCTGATCGATGCCGCGTCGAGCACGGTGTTGCCCGTGTTCGTGCCGGTCACGGTGTACGTGATCGTGTCGCCGGCGCGCACGGCGGTGCCCGAGGCGGGGTCGGCCGCCTTGACGATCTCGAAGCCGTTGTCGACGACGGGATGCTGCGTCTCGGCCGGCGGCGGAGTGAGGGGCGCACCCGGGGTGGTCGGGCTCTCGGGGTCGGTCGGATCGACGGGGATCCGCGGTGTCGCGTCGCCCGTCGCGGTGTTGCGCAGCAGCGCGCTGCGCACCCCCTCGTCGACCGTCACCGAGTACGTGATGGTCGCCGACGCACCCGTCGGGAGCGAGCCGTTCCAGGTCAGCTCGTCGCCCGAGACGCTCGCGGTACCGCGGTCGGCCGCGACGTCGTCGTTGTAACGGGCGTTGTCGAGCACCGCCGAGAGGTCGTCGGCGATCTCGACGGGGTCGAGCTGGGTGTCACCGGTGTTGGTCGCCACGATCGTGTAGACGATCGTGTCGCCGGCTTCCACGGCCGTTCCCGAGACCGGGTCGGCCGTCTTGCTGATCGTGAAGCCCGACCCGATGACCGGATGCTGCGTGGTGACCGTCGGGGGCACGATCGGCTCGCCGGGGATCGGCGGACCGCTCGGGTCGTCGGGGTCGGGGGTGGTGGGGGTGGCCGATCCTGTGGCCGAGTTGTCGAGCACCTGCCCGGAGGCATCGTCGGCGACGGTCACCGAGTAGGTGATGGTCACGATGTCGCCGGCCTGCAGCGCGCCGGTCCACGTCAGGTCGTCCTCTGCGATGGCGGCGGCGCCCGAGGCCACCTCGACGCCGTTGACCGCGGTGACGATGTCGTCGTTGTAGGCGGCGTGTGCGAAGACGCCCGACAGGTCGTCGGTGATCGTCGCCGGGTCGAGCGCGGTGGCGCCCGTGTTGGTACCGGTCACCGTGTACTGGATGGTCTGCCCGGGCTCGACGACGGTGCCGGATGCGGGGTCGGCCGTCTTGGCGATCTCGAAGCCGCCCACGGGGTTCTCGGTCGTCACGACGGGCGGGATGACCGGCGGGAACGGACCGGGAGGGGTGCCGGACGCCGTGACCCTGTTCGCGATCGTCTGACCCGCGACATCGTCGTCGACGATGACCGAGTAGGTGATGGTGACGATCTGGCCGGGCTCGAGCGCGCCGGTCCAGGCGAGGTCGTCGCCGGTGATCGTCGCGGCGCCCGACGACACGGGGGTGCCGTCGACCGCGGTCGTCACGTCGCCCTGGTACTCGGCGTGCGCTCGCACACCCGAGAGGTCGTCCGCGACGGCGACCGGGTCGAGCATGGTGTTGCCGGTGTTCTCCGCCTCCACGGTGTAGGTGATCCGCTGACCCGCGGCGACGGGCGTGCCGCCGACCGGGTCGGAGGTCTTGCGCAGCTCGAGGTCGGGCACCAGGCGGTCGTTGACGAAGGTGCACACCACATCGGTGCCGAGGTTGCCCGCGGGCTGCACGACCCGGTTGCCCGACAGCACCGTGACGGGAAACGTGGTGCCGTCGGAGTTCGGCTGCACGCAGCTCAGTGACGAGGCGTATCGGTCGGGATCCGTGGTGCCGGCGGCCGATTCGGACAGGGTGAACGTGTCGCCCTGGTTGGTGAAGATGGGTCCGGCGTACTCGGCCTGCACGCCCGTCGCGCCACCGGTCGTGGTGATGCTCGTCCGCGGCACGAGATAGCCGCTCGGCGCGTCGACGGCGAGGGCGAACTGGTCGGTGGACGCGTGTCGTCCTCCGGGGACGTCTTTCTTGAGCGTGAGCGTGTTCGGGAACGTGCAGCTCGCCATGTCCGTCGGTGCGAAGCCGCCGAGGCTCGTGGTGTTGACCGTCACCCCTCGCCCGAGATCGACCTCGATGATGCGATTTCCGCCTCCGCTGACCGAGACGAAGATGTGGCCCAGGTTGCCGAAGGCGATGCCGTTGCCCTGGATGCCCGCGCCCATGTCGTGCACCTGCTTGGCGCTGATCGTGGCCGTGCTCGGGGTGAGGGCGAGTGGGAGGTCGGCGGAGTAGATGTGGCGGTCGGCGACGATGACGAGCTGGCCCGAGGCGCTGAACGCCATGTCGCCGTTCAGACCGAAGGCGCTGCTGCCGGCAGAGGGGCGCAACGTACCGACCTGGACGAAGGTCTGCGGCGAGACGCTCTCGTTCCACGCGTAGATGTTGATGGCGTTGTCGATGGTGCCGCTGGCGAAGTAGTAGACGCCGGTGGCCGGGTGCACGGCGCCGCGCAGCACGGAGGAGTTCAGGGTGAAGTTCGTGCGCGTCGTCGTGTCGGTGGCGCGGTCGTGCTTCGCCAGGGTCTTGCTCGCCGACGTGTTCGTCACGGTGTAGGCGTACCGGCCTCCCGCCGACACCCCGAGGCCGTTGTCGGAGTGGCCGGAGCCGAAGCTCGTGCCGCCGAGGGTGCCGCCGTTCGCGGTGACGTCGAACTCGCGCACCTCCGTCGAGCTCTGCACGAACACCGAACCGGGGGTGCACGAGAACGGGTCGGCGGCGACGGCGGGTGCTGCCGTGACCGCTCCCGCGACGACGAGCGACGAGGCGACGACGGCGGCGCCGGCCAGCAGGCCGACGGCCTTCCGCCACGCGCTCGGTCGACGAGCATCGGTCGAGCGGTGCGGATTCGCGAGGACGCGATGGCGCTTTCGGGCGCGACGAAATGACACGTGGCTACTCCCCCAGATCGTCGACGAGGAGCACGCGGGCGCGCGAAATCGAGCTTCGCCGCGCGAGTGGCCTCAGTCGGAGTGACTCGACGCACGCCTCAGCGGCATGCGCGTCTACTTCGGCCACCGTACCTGTTTACATGCGGTGCGCGCAACGTGAACCCCACGAAGCCCGCGCGCCCGGCGCTCTACGCGTCACCGGCGTAGGCGAAGACGCGCAGGCAGGACGATCCTCCGCGAATCGTGCTCCGTCGGCGCCGTCTCCCTACGCTCGCGACGCCGCGCGCGCGCCCACGCATGGTCGAACGCCGGCGCCGCCGGGCTACTGCGCGCGTGCCGCGCGCACGCGGAACCAGAGGCTCAGTTCGCGCACGGCGCGCAGCGTGGCCGTGGCGTCGTCGCCGACCTCGAGGTCGTCGAAGGTGTCGCGGAACGCCGGCGGCTTCTGTTCGCGGGGCTCCGAGATCGGTTCGTACCCCATCGTCCACCCGGCGAACTGGCGCTCGGTGATGGGCTCTTCGAACAGCATCCGCATATTCGTGTGCCGCGGGTCGCGTCCGATCTTCTCGACCAGCTCACGCACCGTCGACTCGGGGCCCTCCAGCACCTGCACGAAGCGGCCGCCGCGATACAGCAGCATCCCGGTGAGATCGTGGCGCTCGTTGTTCGCCCGGCTCTGCTGGAGCAGGGCGAGCAGCCGGTCATCGTCGAAAGGTTCGACGGCGGTGCTCGAATAGAGGATCGACAGCATCTGCGCGGTCATCGTCGGCGCGACCGCTCGGAGGCCTCGACCTCGGTCAGGGCCTTCATGGCCGCCGTCAGGTCGGCGAACAGCCCGACCTCCCGCGAGAAGAGATCGCACGCCAGCCAGCGGCCGTCGCGCTGTCGATCGATGTAGCCGAGGAATTCTCCACCCCTGCTGCCCACGTGGAAGCCGTCTTCCACGCGCGCCCAGACGACCCCCGCTCCGGGACGATCGACCTCAACCGTGCTCACTCGCTTCTCCCATGCTCGCGACCCTCTGATGAGGAGTCGTATCCGAACATAACCGCGACCCCCGACACCGATCCGGGCATACCGATCGAAAGGGGGTTTGTGCTAGGCGGTGTCGCGAACGGATGCTGCGCTCCCCACCGCCTTGCGCCGCCCCATGAACCGACTGAGCCGCCCCGGGAACGCGTCCCGGGGCGGCCCGCTCGGCGGTCAGGCGATCAAGCGCGGCTCCGGCGTCGCACGGTCGCGACCGCGGCCGCTCCTAGCGCGATCGTCAGCATCGCGAACAGCGCGACGGATCCGAGGCGCTCGGCGGTGAAGCCGGTCGCGGCGAGCGCCGCGACGATCGTCACACGCACGTCGGCCTCGTCGATCACGCTCGAACCGGTCGGCGGCGTGCCCGTTGCCTGGGCGACGTTCACGACGGCTCCGGTGGCGCGGTCGGCGTCGGTCACGACGTAGACCGCCAACGCGGTCACCGACTGTCCGGGGGCGAGCACGCCCTCCTCGCCCGGCCAGGCGCCGAACGAGATTGCCGAGAGCCCGGCGAGTTCGTCAGAGAGCGCGACCCCGTGGAGGGTGACGTCGCCTGTGTTCGTGATCGCGAACGAGAAGCGCACGAGCGCGCCGTCCTGCGAACCAGTCTTCTCCAGATCGATCGAGGGGTTCTGCGGCACGGGAACCTCGACCGAGTCGTCGTCGGTCACGTCGGTGCCGCCGGGCGGGGTACCGGTGACTTCGGCGACGTTGACGACCGAGCCCGCGTCGCGGTCGGCCTGCGCCAGGACGTAGCCCGCCGTGGCGGTGACCGACTGTCCGGGGGCGAGCTCACCCTCGGTCGCCCCCCAGTCACCGAACACGAGGTCGGAGAGCCCGTCGAGCTCGTCCTCGATCGTCACACCGCGCAGCGTCACGTCGCCGACGTTCGTGACCTCGAACGAGTAGCGGATACTGCTGCCCTCGAGCTCGCCCGACTTCACCAGCTGGATGCCGGGGGCCTGCGGTACCGGAACCTCGGCATCGTCCTCGTCGGTGACGTCGTCGCCCTGCGGCGGGGTGCCGATGGCGGTGGCGGTATTGAGCACCTCTCCGCGGTCGCGGTCGGGCTGGGTGAGCTCGTACGACGCGGTGGCCGTCACCGACTGCCCGGGGGCGAGCGTTCCCGGTGTCGCCGGCCAGGCGCCGAACAGAATGTCGGAGAGACCCGCGAGTTCGTCGCTCAGCTCGACGCCGCGCAGCGTGACGGTGCCGGTGTTGGTGACGGTGAAGGTGTAGCCGATCGTGTCGCCGTCGAGGGCTCCGACCTTGACCAGCCCGATGCCGGGTGCCGTCGGCACGGGCTGGTCAAAGCCGTCCTGGTCCGTGACGCGCGGTCCCGTGGGAGGGGTGCCGCCGGTGGTCGCCGTGTTGACGACCTCTCCGTTGTCACGGTCGTTCTGGGTGAGCGTGTAGGCCGCCGTCGCGGTGACCTTCTGTCCGGGCGCGAGCACGCCCGCCTGATCGGGCCACGCGCCGAAGGTGACGGCCGACAGCCCCGGGAGCGGGTCGGTGACGGTCACGCCCGAGAGGGTCACGTCGCCCGTGTTGGTGACGACGAACGTGTAGGCGATGGTGTCCCCCTCGAGCACGCCGGTCTTGACGATGTCGATCCCGGGGTTCGTCGCGAGGGGCTGGGTGAATTCGTCGGTGTCGGTGACGTTCCCGCCCTTCGGCGGGGTGCCGGTGGTGGTCGCGGTGTTCTCGACCTCGCCGCGGTCGCGGTCGGCCTGCGTGAGCGCGTACGACGCGGTCGCGGTGACCTTCTGCCCCGGCGCCAGGGTGCCGGTGGCTCCCGGCCAGGTGCCGAAGGTGATCGCCGATAGGCCCGGCAGCGCGTCGGCGAGGGTCACGCCGGAGAGGGTGACGTTGCCGGTGTTCGTGACGACGAACGAGTAGCGGATGCCGTCGCTCTCGAGCACGCCGGTCTTGTCGAGCGAGATGCCCGGAGCCTGGGGAACGGGCAGCTCGACGTCGTCCTCGTCGGTGACGGCGGGTCCGGTCGGCGGGGTACCCGTCGCCGTGGCCGTGTTGGCGATGGCGCCCCGGTCGCGGTCTGCCTGGGTGAGCGTGAACGACGCGGTGGCGGTGACCTTCTGCCCCGGCGCCAGGGTGCCGGTGGCTCCCGGCCAGGTGCCGAAGGTGATCGCGGAGAGGCCCGGCAGTTCATCGGCCAGCGTCACGCCCGACAGTGGCACGGTGCCGGTGTTGCTGACGACGAAGGTATAGGCGACGGTGTCTCCGGTGAGGACTCCGGTCTTGTCGAGGCCGATCGCGGGCACGGGGTCGGGCAGCACGACGAGCGCGGGCGATTCGTCGCTGACGCGGGAGCCTGCCGGGGGCAGACCGGTCGCCGTCGCCGTGTTGCCGACCTCGCCGGCGGCTACGTCGGCCGCGGTGAGGGTGTAGGCGGCCGTCGCCCTGACCGACTGACCGGGATCGAGGGTGCCGGTCGCGCCCGGCCAGGTGCCGAACGTGACCGCCGACAGACCGGGCTTGGGGTCGGAGAGCTGCACGTCGCGCAGCTGCACGGCGCCCGTGTTGGTCACGGTGAAGTCGTAGTCGACCGTGTCACCGACGTTGCCGAGACTGCCGACCGCGAGCGTGCCGGTCTTCTCGAGGTCGATCGTGGCGCAGTTCGCGTTGACGATGTCGAGCAGCGTCGACCGCAGGCCGCTGAAGCCGGCGAGGTAGTAGTCACTCCCCTGGGTCGGGCCCGACACCTGCGCGACGTGCTGGCGGAATTCCGCCAGCGGCTGCCCGCTGAGGTTGTCCTGCACGCCGATCGGGATGACGCGGACGCCCTCGGCCTTGAGCGCGTTGGCGCTGGTGACGGCGGCGTCGATCGTGGCCTGGTTGGTGGAGCTCCCGGGCCCCTGAGCGGGGCTGCCGTACTGCGTGGGGTTGCCGTCGGTCACGAGCAGCAGGGCGTCGTACGACTCGGTCGAGGAGGTGACCGCGGCGAGCGCGCGGTCCCAGTTCGTGCCGCCCTGGGCCTGGGCGGGGCGCTGCACACCCTTGACGTAGGAGTCGAAGGCCTGCACGCCCGTGTCGGTGCTGAGCGAGGTGAGGGGCAGGGGCGCATTGGATGCGGCGGAGGTCGCCGGCGCGTTCGAGGCGAACGTGTGCATGGCGAGCTTGACCGGGTAGCCCTCGAGTGCGGCGGCGAGGCCCGCCAGCTCGGAGCGCGCCTGCGCGAGCTGCGGGTCGGTGACCGAGTTCGACAGGTCGAGACTGATGGCGAGGTTGAGGTCGCAGTGGTCGGCGAGCGCCGGGTTCGGGGCGACGGGCACCGACGACTCGACCGCGTGCGCGGCGACTCCGCCGGCGAGGGTGAGCGCCGAGGCGACGACGGCGGCGACGAGGGCGCGCCCGGTGGTGCGCGCGGATCTCCCGCGCGATGGACGGGGAAGACGTGATGACGTCACGATTTCGGACTCCTTGAAGGGGCACCTGACAGAGAGGGGCCGACGCGGCAGGCGGGTTCCTGCCGCGCATGAGTCTGGAATCCCAGTGTCCCCCGTTCGGAGGACACCGGCGCTTTTCACCCCCGGTTTCACCCCGGGTTTCTCCGAGCCGGGCGAGTTCTGGCAGGATGCCGCGAGTGCCTCGCCGCCTCTTCTGGTCTCTCCTCGTGGCGAGCCTCGCGCTGAACGCGATGTACGGCGCCGTCGCCGGCATCCTCGTTCCGGCGCAGATCGCGACCGCCGACCCGGCGGGTAAGGAAGCCGCTCTCGCGGTGACGATGACGGCCTCTTCGGCGCTGACCGTGGTGCTGCGTCCGGTGTTCGGCATGGTGTCCGACCGCACGCGCTCGCGGTTCGGACGCCGCACTCCCTTCATCGCGGGCGGAGCGATCGGCGCGGCCGTCGCCCTCGTCGCGCTCGGCCAGGCCACGTCGGTCGTCGCGATCGCGATCGGCTGGATCATCGTGCAGCCGCTGCTGAACCTCGTCGAGGGGCCGCTCGATGCGGTGATGGCCGATCGGGTGCCGCCGGCGTCCCTCCCCCGGGCGTCCGCGTTCTACGGGGCGGGGATCGCCATCGGGGTCGCCGGCGGCACGGTCGTGGCCGGCGCGACTGTCTCCACCGTCGGGGCGGCCTACGCCGGCCTCGCCGTCGTGCTGGTCGTCGCGATGGTGGGCTTCGTGCTCGTCGAGCGCGACCGCCCGCGCGACCGCGCAGCATCCGTCACGCTGCCCTGGCGGCGCGCTTGGGCGAGCCGCGACCTCCGGCTCGTCTTCGCCGCGCGGTTCGTGCTCGTGCTCGGCCACCAGCTCGTGCTCGGATATCTGCTGTACGTCGTGATGGCGTTCACCTCGGCCTCTGTCGACGAGGCCGGCGGCATCTCGAGCCGGGTGATCGGGCTGCACATCGTCTGTCTCGTGGCCGGCGCGGCCCTCGGCGGGGTGGTCGTGAAGGGGCACCGCGTGCGTTGGATCATCGCGGCGTCGGTCGTCATCGGCGCCGCTCTCATCGTCCCGATCTTCTGGACCGACCTCGCCGGCCTGACCGTCTACGCGGCGATCGCGGGCGTGGCGCGGGGCGTCTACCTGACCGCCGACCTCGCCCTCATGATCGACCTGCTCCCGTCGCGTGCCGACAGCGGACGCGATCTCGGGGTGCTCGGGCTCGCTACGACACTGCCCCAGACCCTCGCCCCCACGATCGCGGGCATCGTTCTCGTCGCGACCGCGAACGACTACGTGGTTCTGTTCGCGCTCGCCTCGGTGCTGGTGTTCGCGTCGGCCGCCGTGATCTCGCGCGTGCGATCGTCGGTGCCGTCGAGCAGCCGGTGAGCGACGGCGACCGCGAGGGCGTCTTCGCGGCGAGTTACGCCGAGTTTTCGATACAGGGTGCGCCGCTGCGATTTCACCGTGTTGGGTGAGACGTGCAGGCGCGCGGCGACCTCGTCGACGTGGGCGGTGCGGGCGAGTTCGGCGAGCACGACGGCCTCTCGCGGGGTGAGCCGAGGCGGGGCCGTCGGCACGGATGCGGCGGCCGCCGCCGCGTACGGATGCACGAAGAGCTCGCGCTCCCCCGCCGCGACGAGAAGCAGCGGCGTGTGGAGTCCGAGCGCGCGTTGCATCGCGCCGACCTGCCGCACGAGGGCGTCGGACTCGTCGCGCCGATCGAGCCGGCGCAGCACGACCGCGCTCGTCGCGAGGTAGGCCATGCGCTGGTCGGGCGTGGCCGGCCGGGTGTCGGCGATCAGCCGCAGGGCCCGTTCGTGCTCGCCGTCGTGGAGCGCGACGCGCGCGACGGCGAGCCGCACCGCGGCGCCGTCCGACCGGTGCACCGTCAGCCGCCGCGCCGAGACGAGGTCGCCGGCCGCGAGGGCGAGCGCAGCCTCTGTGGCGTCGAGCATGCGCGCCGCCGGCCTGGACGAGCGCATCCTCGCGCCGCGGTGCGACCGCAGGCTGCGCAGTCGCGCGAGTCCTTCCTCGGGCCGGCCCGAGGCGTGGTCGGCCAGCGCGCGCACGGCCCCGAGAAGGGGCCAGTGCTCGATCGTGTCGATGATGGGCCATACGCGGTCGAGAAAGGCGACGGATGTGGCGGGGTCGCCGTCTTCGAGCGCCACGCGCGCCTGCGCGATGCGCAGCATGCTGCCGGGGTACTCGTCGAGGATGCCCTCCGCCCACGTGCGCTCCTCGGCGGTGGCGATCCAGCGACGCGCATCGGGGACGTCGCCCGCGAGCGCGTGGGTGAGGGCGACTCCGCCGATCGCCATGAGCTCCACGCTCGGGCGGACGGCTCCCGTGACCGCGCGCTCGAACTCGGTGCGGGCTTCGTCGGGGTGCCCGCCGTAGAGCAGGCTCACGCCGAGGTGCACGCGCAGGTCGCCGCGCAGGGCCTCGAGCTGCTCCGATTCGGCCGTGGGCAGCTCGCTCAGCTGGGCCGACGCGCTGCGCGCGGCGCGCACTCCGCCGTCGCCGACGCCGGTGAGGCGCCGGGCGATGCTCTCGAGCGCGCGCAGCAGGGCGCGGTCCGACGACGAGCGCGGCGCTGTCTGCATGCCGACCAGGGCGATCGCGAACATCTCGAGCGCGCGCAGCCGGTGCTGCCGACGCGCGTTGTACATGACGCCGAGCGAGAGCGCGATGACCGGATGCTGACGCAACCGCGCCGTCGGGATGCCCTGCAGCAGAGCGACCAGGGTCGGGCCGTGCGCCGACAGCAGAGCCAGTCCGCCGTTCTTGAGGGCGGTGTCGACGAGGTCGAGCCGCCCGACGTCGACCGCCTCGACGATCGCCGGCGCGAGTGACCCCTGTGCGAGCAGCGCCTCGGCAGCCCGCTCCCGCACGTCGCGGTGATCGGTAGCGTCGACCGCATGCCGGGCGAGCGTCGCGGCGCGCACCGGCGCCGTCAGGGCGAAGGCGAGACCCGAGGGGCCGCCGACCCACGCGCCGTCGCCCCGCCGCACGGCACGCTCGAAGAAGTCGGCGGGGCCGCCGAGTTCGGCCACGAGATCGGGGGTCAGGGTCACGGGGATCGCGAGGCGCGCTTCCTCCGTGGCGAGCGCTGCATCGGCCCACACCCGGGCGAGCAGCGCGTCGATGTCGCGCCGCGCGGTCGCCCCGATCTGCGTGACGAGACGCACGGCGTCGGGGAGTCCGCCGGTCGCCATGAGCACCGTCCGCGGGTCGGCCGTCGATCCGCGCTGGCCGAGGTAGTCGGCGAGTTCGGCGCGCGTGAATGCCAGGTCGTGGACGATCGTGGCGTCCCACTCGCTCATCGCGAGGAACGGGGCGCGAGCGCCGACGCGCAGGCGTGCACCCGGGGTCTCGACGAGCCAGCGGTCAAGCCGTCCCCAATCGTCCGCGGGCAGGTCGTCGACCGCGTCGATCACGAGCGTTCGAGCCGTCGGCAGCGCGTCGGGCAGGGGCCCGACGCCGAGCCACGCTGCATCCGTCCGGGTGGAGAACCACTCCGACAGCAGCACGGTCTTGCCGGCTCCGCGGGGTCCGATCACGACGACCACCGACGATTCCGACGACAGCACGTCGAGCAGCCGCGGCCGCGAGACCGAGGCTGAGACGGGGCGCGGGGGCAGAGTCATCCCCTCGTGCTGCGTCATTCCCGCAGGGTCCGCTCTCAGCGGGCGGCTCCGGCGAGGCTGCCGGTCGTGCGCACGTTGGGTTCGTAGATCACGCACTGCACGACGCGGTCGCCTCCCTCGGTCCAGCTGCCCTCGGTCGGCACGTACGGGTACCAGTCGAGCACCGACTGGTCGTAGGCGAGCCCGACGAAGGTGTCGAACTGCGGCAGGCATTGCTCGTCGGCCGCGGAGTAGATGGCCTCCTGGCCGGGGAACTCGCCGTCGGGCAGGGTGAACTCGAAGTAGATCTCGTCGTCGTGCGGGTCGCCGCAGGGCACCGCCTCGACCTGCGAGACCTCTTCGCTGGTCGCCTCCTGCAGGCAGTCGCCGACGTTGAGGGCGAAGACATCGGCCGTTCCGCCCTCGGTGACCTCCTGCGTGTCGGCGTCGCGCGCGACGGTCTCGCCGCCGCCGCTGATGAGCCCCTGGATGGCGGAGCATCCGCCGAGGGCGACGACCGACGCGAGGGCGATGGCAGCGAACGTGGAACGGGCGAGCGAGCGCATGTGAGTCTCCTGTGAGGTCGGCGCTCTCACCCTAGCGAATGTCTGCGGCCCGCCGCGGACGGGGCACAGCCGGCGGAACCCGGTTCAGAGCAGGCCTCCGAGTCCGGCACCGGCGAGAGCGGCGACGACGGCGAGGGCGACCATCCCGACGGTGTTGAGCAAAGCCGCACCGTACCGTCGCTGTTGGATGAGGCGCACGCTTTCGAAGCTGGCGGTACTGAACGTGGTGTACCCGCCGAGCAGCCCTGTTCCGATGATGAGGCGCGCCGCATCCGGCAGGATGCCGCGGAAGGCGATCTCGGTGACGAAGCCGAGGAGCAACGCACCGGTGATGTTGATGATCATCGTGCCGATGGGGAACGCGGTTCGGGTATGGGCCTTGACGGTGCCGTCGACGACGAGGCGCAGCGCCGCACCGACTCCGCCCGCGACCGACAACGCCAGGAAGAGCACCGGAGTCACGACACGCCCTCCCGTTCGGCGTTCGGGTGCCGTCGGCGATGATGCGCGGCGGCCAGCGAGATCCCCGCCACGGTGGCGAGCGCCCCGACGACGACGGTCGTGGCGGCGTATCCGAGCCCGACCCAGGTATCGCCGTCGATGAGGAGGAAGACGGTGTCGGACGCCAGTGCGCTGTAGGTGGTGAACCCGCCGGCGAATCCTGTGCCCAGCAGCAGCCGCAGGATCCGCCTGCGCCCCTCGTCTGCCCCGCGCCGGGCGAGCGCCTCGAGCAGCACACCGAGGAACAGGGCGCCGACGACGTTGATGAGCAGGATCGCGACCGGGATGCCGTTGATCGACGGGATCGCGAGGCTGAGAGCCTCGCGCGCGGCGGTTCCGGCGGTTCCGCCGATGAACACCAGGCCGATGTACCGCCACCGGAGGTGGATCGGCCGGGCCGGCCCCGACGGCCGCGTATCCGATACCTCGGTATCGCTGTCGAGGGGCAGCATGCTGCCGGGGTCATCCCTCCTGCGGGTGGCCGGGTCGTGGGGATCGCTCATCGCAGTGCGCACCGGAGGCCGTCGCTGTGCGCCGCGGTCTCGACGGAGCGATAGGAACTCGTGCGGGCCATTCCGTTCCCCTTTGCTGCGGCGATCGCGTCGAACGTGTCGGAGGTGGTGCCGATCGAGCTGGGTTCGATCGGCGCTTCGTTCGAGTATCCCTCGGTCGCCGCGCCTCCGATACGCGCCGGGGCGGTGAGGGGGGAGATCGCCGTCTCTCGGCCCGACGGGTGCGTCGGCCCGGACGGGAGGAGGCCGCCCGTCGCCGCCGACCGTGCCCGTCAGTCGCGCGTCAGCCGCGCCAGCACGTGCTCGGGGGCCATGCCGTAGTTGTAGGCGTCGACGCGGTCGGCCCCCGCAGCGATCGCGGCGGCGTCCTTCTCGCGCCAGTGCGAGGCCGAGGTCGTGTCGGGATGGCCGGGGCGCAGAATCACGCGCAACTCCCGCTCGCCGATCGCCGCCCGCACCGACGCGACGTCGTCGTGCAGTCGCGCGGGGTCCTGCGCGTACCCGAGCACGGCGTAGGCGTCCACCTCGGAGGCGACGGCCGCCGGATCGATCGCGAGCCGCCACGCCTGGTCGGCGGCGAGCGCGTCGCGCGGGCGTCCGTCGTCGTAGCCGAGCACGGCCCCCGTCAGGTCCATGAACACGAGCCGCTGTCCGCGGGAGCGCACGATCGCGGCCACCTCGCCGGCGAGGTCGGTCACCGCCCGCTCACGGGCGGTGAGAAAGGCGAGCAGATCGTCTCCGATCGCCTCGGCGAGGGCGTCTCGCGTGGCCGGCAGCGCCGCGGCACCGGCCCACGCCGCATCCACTCGCTCCCGGCAGCGTGCGGCGAGCGATGCGGTGTCGACATCGCCCGCGCGTTCGACGCATGCCCCGCAGAAACACAGGCTCATCAGGGTCTCATCGCCGGCGCCCACCGGAGCGAAGCTGCGTTCGTGGTGGTGGCCGTGGCCGAAGGTCTGCTGACTCAGGGCCTCGGCGACGACGTCGAGCCCGCGAGAGGAGACGTCGTCGGCGAGCGCCAGCGCGTAGGCGCGGGCGAGGGGTGCCGCCGGGCAGAGGTTCGACAGGATCCGGTCGCCGAAGCAGTTCTCGGTCGCGGCAGACGGATGCTGTTCGCCGAGGCCCGTGTTGTGCAGGAACACCGTCCACGACTCGACGGCGGGCCGGTCGGGCGCGGCGAGCAGCTCGGCCACCGCCGCCCGCTCCTGCGCGGACTGCACGGACGGTCGCATCGGAGAGTTCGCCCACTTCTCGACGTCGGGTTCGAAGAACACCCCGTCGCGCCGGTACCTCAGCCGCGGACCCCGCGGGTGGGGCACCACGTCACGGGCCTGGTGGTAGGCGAGGGCGACGGCGAGCGTGTCGAAGCCGCCCCTGCGGGCGTCGTCGATCACGCGGTCGACGCCGTCGTCGACGAGGTCGCTCGGAAAGGTGTAGAGGCTGGCGGAGCGGGTCTGGGGCGGCATCGTTGTGTCTCCTCGGCGTGTAAACGTTACGTTTCAGCACTTGACGGGTTGACCGGTCAAGTGCGAGTGTATGGCCACGCTCCACCCTCGCACCCACCCGACATCACCAACCCGAAGGGCAGCATGAACACCTTTACCTGGAAGCGCGCGACGACGCTCGCCGCGGTCGCCGCCGTGACCGCACTCACCCTCTCCGCCTGCACCGACGGCGCGAGCGAGACCCCGGCCGCCGACGGCACCTACGTCATCGGCTACGACTCGTACTTCGTCGGCAACACCTGGTCGGCCCAGCTCGAGGCGGAGTTCACGGCCGCCACGAAGCGCGACGCCGATCAGATCTCCGACGTGATCATGACGCAGTCCGACAACGACGCGCAGAAGCAGATCTCCAACGTGCAGTCGATGATCGCCCGCAACGTCGACGCCATCATCGTCACCCCCATCTCGCCCGAGGGCATCGTGCCGGTGCTGCAGCAGGCCTCCGCCGCGGGCATCGACGTCATCCTGAACGCCTCCGGCGCCGAGACCGACGACTACACCTCCTACGTGAACGTCGACGACGAGTCGTTCGGCGCGACCGGCGCCGAGTGGCTGGTCGACAAGCTCGGCGGCTCGGGCCGCATCATCGCCATCAACGGCATCGCCGGCATCCCCACGAGCGACCTGCGCTACGCGGGAGCCCAGGCCGTCTTCGACGAGAACCCCGGCATCGAGGTCGTCTCCACGATCGACGGCGGCTGGGACCAGGCCACGACCAAGACCGCGGTCGAGGCCGTGCTCGCGGCCAACCCCGACATCGACGGCGTGTGGTCGCAGGGCGGGTCGATGACGCTCGGCGCCATCGAGGCGTTCGAGGCCGCGGGCGTGCCGCTCGTGCCGATGACCGGTGAAGACAGCAACGGCCTGCTGAAGAAGTGGCAGTCGCTCGTCGCCGCCGGCGAGACCGGTTTCGACTGCATCGCGGTCGCCAAGCCCACCTGGATCTCGGCGCAGTCGCTCGAGAACGCCCTCGCCGCCCTCTCGGGCACCGAGGTCACGAAGGACGACATCCTCGACCCCGAGGTCATCACGTCCGAGAACCTCACCGAGTTCGTGCGCGACGACCTGCCCGACAGCCTGTGGGTCAACACCCGCATGACCGACGACGAGATCACCGCCCTGTTCGGCTGAGCCCCGCACTCCCCCACGAAACGAGGACCTCCCCCGTGTCTCAGCCCGCCCTGACGTGCCAACACGTGTCGAAGTCGTTCGGCGCCACCCGCGCCGTGGTCGATGTCGACGTGACGCTGAACCGCGGGGAGATCCTCGCCCTCGTCGGCGAGAACGGTGCCGGCAAGTCCACCCTCATGAACATGCTCTCGGGCCTGCTCTCCCCCGACACCGGATCGATCACGATCGCCGACCCTCCCGAGGGCGGCCGCGCGGTGTCGATGGTGCACCAGGAACTGAGCCTGTTCGCCAACCTCACCGTCGCCGAGAACCTGTCCCTCGGCGACGGTGACACCACCCACCGGTCGGAGCGGGCGAAGCGCGATGTCGCCCGCTCCACCCTGGCGGGCCTCGGCGTCGACATCGACGTGGACGCGACGGTGGGCGACCTCACCGTCGGCCAGCGCCAGCTGCTCGAGGTCGCCAAGGCCATCGCGGTGACGCCGACCCTCCTCATCCTCGACGAACCGACCTCGTCGCTCGAGAACCCGCAGGTCGAGCTGCTCTTCGCCGCCGTGCGGCGACTGAGCGCCGCGGGGACAGCCGTCGTGTTCGTCTCGCACCGCATGGACGAGCTGTTCGAGCTCTGCGATCGCGTGCTCGTCATGCGCGACGGCCGGCAGGTCGACGAAGGCCCTCTGGCCGACCGCACCCGTGATCAGCTGGTCGCGTCGATGGTGGGCCGTGAGGCGAGCGACCTCTACCCCTCGCGCGAGGCGCGCGGCGACGAGAAGGATGCTGCCGGGCCCGCGGCCGTCGAACTGGTCGACGTCTCGCTCGAGGGAAGCCTGTCCTCCGTCGACCTCCGCGTCACCGCGGGGTCGATCACCGCGATCGCCGGACTCGAGGGCCACGGCCAGTCGGAGGTCGCCGAGGTGGTCGCGGGCGTCCGCACCCCCACGAGCGGAACGCTCCGCCGCGCCGGACGCCCGGTGCGTCTGCGCTCCCCGCGCCACGCGGTGCGTTCCGGCATCGGGTACGTCGCCCCCGACCGCCGCCTCGACGGACTGCTGCTCGACCAGTCGATCTCGGCCAACGCCCTGCTGGCGGCCATGCCGCGACTCTTCCCCTCCGGCATCGTCGGCCCGCGCCGCGCACGTCAGATCGCCCAGCGGGTGGTCTCGCACCTCGCGGTGAAGCACGCCGCTCTCACCCAGCCGATCGTCGAGCTGTCGGGCGGCAACCAGCAGAAGGTGCTCATCGGCCGCTGGCTCGTCGACGACGGCCTCGAGGTTCTGGTCCTGAACGACCCCACGCGCGGCGTCGACGTCGGCTCGCGCGCCCAGATCTACCAGAGCATCCGTGAACTCACCGAGCGGGGCGTCGCCGTGCTGCTCGTCTCGACCGACCTGCAGGAGATCCTCGGGCTCAGCGACGAGGTGTACGTCATGTACTCCGGCCGCATCACCGGTCGCCTCGACTCCCGCACCGCCACCGAGACCGCCGTCATGCACCTCGCCACCGGAGGAACCGCCGTTGTCTAGCGCCACCAGAGCCTTCCGCCCCCAGGCCCTCTCGACCACGTCGCTGCGTGCGCTGTCACGCGCGAAGTTCCTGTGGATCCTCGCCCTCGCCGTGATCGTCATCGCCTCGATCGCCCTCCCCGCCTTCCGCAGCACCGTCAGCGTCAATTCGCTCCTGGCGTCGCTCGCCCCCATCGTGCTGATCGCGGTGGGTCAGGGCATCGTCGTCATGTGGGGCGGCATCGACCTCAGCGTCGGTGCCATCGCCGGACTCGCCACCGTGGTGCTCTCTCTGAGCCCGGTGCTTCCCGGCGGGGCCGCCGTCGCCGTCCCGCTCGTGCTGATCGCCGGGCTCGTGGTGGGTCTCGCGAACGGTTCCGGAGTCATCGCGGGCATCAACCCGCTGCTGATGACCTTCGCCGCCTCCGGCGTCGTGCAGGGTTTCGCCCTGCTCCTGCAGTCGACCCCGGGCGCCGGCATCCCCCTGCCGCTGCTGACCGTGCTCGGAACGAGCCTCGGCGCTGTCCCCCTGTTCGCACTCATCGCGCTCGTCGTGCTCGTCGCCGCCTGGGCGTGGATGGGTCAGAGCCGCGCCGGCCGCTACGTGCAGGCCGTGGGATACGACCAGCGCATCGCGACGCGCCTGGGCTTCCCGGTGCGCCGCTCGGCGCTGCTCGTCTACGGCCTCTCGGGGGTCTTCGCGTCCCTCGGCGGCATGGCGATCGCCTCGCGCACGTACACGGCCGATGCCCTCGTCGGCGCCAGTTCGGTGATCGATTCGATCGCCACGGTGCTCGTCGCCGGTATCGTCATCACCGGCGGCATCGGCTCGCTCCTCAGCATCCTCCCCGCCGCGGTCATCATCGCCGTGGTGGGTCAGGTGATCACGCTGACCGGCACCGACACGTACTACCAGACCATCTTCAAGGGCGTTCTGCTCATCGCCGCGATGGGCGTGTACGGCCTGGCCGATCGGGGGCTGAAGATCCCGTGGCGGTTGAGGCCGAAAGACAAGGATGCTGCCCCCGCCCAGACCCGATCGGAGCCCGCGCGATGACCGCCCTCGATTCGCCACCGCTTCGCACCGATCGGCCCCGTTCGGGGTTCGGCTCGGCCCTCGGGCGCGTTCCCACCTCGCTGTGGGTCGCGTA
This sequence comes from Microbacterium sp. AG1240, assembly GCF_003635115.1. Classification (GTDB taxonomy): domain Bacteria; phylum Actinomycetota; class Actinomycetes; order Actinomycetales; family Microbacteriaceae; genus Microbacterium. The sequence continues at coordinate 642,164 of NZ_RBXJ01000001.1, read as the reverse complement.
CGGTCTCACTCTCGCCTGTCTGATCCTGCTGGGCGTCAGCACGTCCGACGGGTTCAACCCCGACCGCTTGCTGCGCATCCTCTCCAACGCCGCACCGCTGGGCGTCGTCGCCATCGCGCAGACCATCGTCATCATCAACCGGGGCCTCGATCTCTCGGTCGGCCCGGTCATGAACTCCGCCGCGATCCTGACCGCGGTGCTCTCCGCCGCTCCCGGCGCGAGCCTGGCGACGACCGTGCCGCTCGTCGTGCTGATGGGTGCCGCGATCGGCCTCGTCAACGGCGTGCTGCTCGCCTTCACCCGCATTCCCCCGCTCCTCGGCACGCTGGCGACGGCGACGATCATCGGCGGCGTGAATGCCCTGGTCACCCGCGGTCAGCCGCGCGGCATCGTTCCCGACGAGCTGCGCGTGCTGGCCGACGGGCGCCTCTTCGGCACCCCCTTCTCGGCCTCGCTCGTCATCTGGATCGTGCTGCTCGTGATCGTCGGACTCATCCTCACGGGCACCGTGGCCGGCCGGCGCTTCAAGGCCGTCGGGGCGAACCCCCGGGCGTCGTGGCTGTCGGGCGTGCCGGTGCGCCGGCACACCCTCGTCGCGTACACCGCCTCCGGAACGCTGGCGGCGATGGCCGGCATCCTGCTGATCGCCTACTCGGGGTCGCCGTCTCTCACCGCCGGCGACAGCTACGCGCTGAACTCCGTCGTCGCCGCGGTCATCGGGGGGGCCGCCCTCGCCGGTGGCACCGGCGGCATGGTCGGCACGTTCGCCGGCGTCGCGGCGCTGGCCTTCCTCACCACGGTGCTCAACTCGTTCAACATCCCCTCCCCCGTGCAGTTCATCGTCAACGGCGGCGTGCTGATCGGGATGCTGCTGATCAACGGGCGCCTGTCGGCTCGGCGAGGTGCACGATGACCCGGTGGGCCGACCTCACCTGGCCCGAGGTGGCCGGCGCCGTCGAGAAGCAGCCGTGGGCACTGCTGTGCCTCGGCGCGGTCGAAGAGCACGGTCCGCACCTGCCGTTGGGCACCGACGCGTTCGCCGCGGAGGCGTTCTCGGCGCGGCTCGCCGATGAGGCCGGTCTGATCGAGCTGCCCGTGCTGCCGTACGGGCAGGTGTGGTCGCTCGAGTACTTCGACGGCAGCCTCTCGATCAGCGACGACACGCTCGTCTCGCTCATCGTCGACCTGGCCGAGGGGCTCGCCCGCAACGGCGTGCGCGGGCTCGTCCTCTTCTCGGCGCACCTGGGCAACGCCGCCGCGATGAAGGCCGCCACGCGCGCCCTCGAGGAGCTCGGCGGCCTGCCGGCGATCTCGCTGACCTACCCGGGGCTGGCCGAGGTGGCCGCCGCGGTGGCCGAGAGCCCGCGCAGCCACCCCGCCATCATGCACGCCGACGAGCTCGAGACCTCGATCATGCTGGCGCTGCGCGACGACGTGGTGCGCGTGGCCGACGCGGTCAGCGAATACCCCGACTACCCGGCGCATTTCGACGTCGCGCCGGTGCGATGGGACACCATCAGCGAGAGCGGCGTGTTCGGCGACGCGACGGCCGCGACCGCCGAGAAGGGTCGGCGCATCGTCGACCACGTGGTGGCGACCGCCGTGCGTCTGATCACGGCATGGAAAGAGGCGCAGAAGTGAGAGACGACGAAGAGGCGCTCGGCGCCGACGTGCTGCGCGACCTCGACACCGACTCGCACGTGAGTCGCTACCGTCAGATCGCCGACCAGCTGGCGGCCGTCATCCTCGATCAGCGTCCGGGCGTGCGGTTGCCGTCGGAGTTCGAGATCGTGCAGCGACTGTCGGTGAGCCGGGCGACGGCCACCCAGGCCCTCCGCGACCTCGAGCAGCGCGGCCTCGTCATCCGCCGTCAGGGCCGGGGCACGTTCGTGGCCGATTCGAGCCGAGCCATCCGGTCCAACCGCGCGGGCATCCTCCCGTCCTTCAGCGAAGACCTCCGCGCCGCGGGCCGCCAGACCCGCGAGCAGGTCATCACGCTCGAGGTCGTCGGCGCACCCAGCGAGGTCGCCGCGACCCTCGGGCTCATCGCCGGCGACGACGTGTGGCGCGTCGAGCGCCTCATCGTCAGCGACGGCGATCCCGTCGTGCACCTCACCTCCTGGCTCCCCTGCGCGCTCGTGCCGACGCTCACCCGCTCGGCGATCGAGCAGGGGTCGCTCTACGAGCAGCTCGAGAGGATCGACGGCTCGCCCGGCCGCCCGTGCTCGGCCGACGAGCAGTGGACCGCCGCATCCGCCCTCACCGAGACCGCGACGCTCCTCGCCGTCCCGCGCCACACCCCCGTCATGCGGGTCTCCCGCACCGCCTACCTGCACGACCAGCGCGCGGTGGAGTACTCCATCTCCTACGTGCGGGGCGAGATCTTCGCGGTGTCGCTGCACATCGACGCCCACAGCCACCGCAGCCTCGCGCAGATCGCCGAGGCTCCGTGAGCGCGACGACCGCGCTCAGTCTGGGCATCGACCTCGGCACGACCAGCACGAAGGCGCTGCTTCTCGACGCCGAGGGAACCGTCGTCGCGGTGGCGAGCGCCCACCACGGTATCGACCCCGTCTCCGACGGCGTGCAGGTCGATCCGGCCGTATGGATCGCTTCGGCGCGGCGGGCGGTGGCCGAGCTCGGCGCCTCGGTCGACCTCGGCCGGGTCTCGGCGATCGGGCTGAGCGGCAACATGAGCGCCGTCGTGCTGGTCGACGGCGCCCTCGATCCGGTGGTGCCCGCCCTGCTGCTCGCCGACCGGCGGGGCGCCGACGAGCTGCGCGCGCTCGACGACGACATCACGGCGCGGATGCTGCACCAGTCGGGCAATCTGCCGAGTGCCGTGTTCTCCCTCTCGAGCCTGCTGTGGTGGCAGTCGCGCTACCCCGAGACGCTCACCCACGCCCGCGCCTATCTCTCGGCGAAGGACTACCTGCGCGCCACGCTCACCGGCGACATCGCCACCGACGCGACCGATGCGTGGAACGCCCTGCTGCTGCGCCCGGACGGCCAGTGGGACGACGACCTCATCGCCGCGGTGGGGCTCCCCCGTCACCTCTTCCCCGCCGTGCTCCCGAGCTCGTCGACGGCCGGCACCGTGCACGAGGGCGCCGCGGCCGCGTTCGGCCTGCCGCTCGGGGTGCCGGTCGCGATCGGTGCGGGCGATGTCGCCGCGACGCTCGAGGGGCTCGGGGGCATCGACGGCGACGAGGTGGCCGTGGCACTGGGCACCTCCGCCGTGATGATGGCCGCCATCGATCCGGCCTCGGGTTCGGGTTTCGCCGACGGCGCCTTCACGCAGCATCCGGCCGTCGACGGCACGCGATTCGCGCTGGCCTCGCTGCTGACCGGCGGGCTCGCGCTGAACTGGCTGCGAGCCACCGTCGGCGCCGCGGCGATCGCGGAGGCGCCGTCTGATCCCGACCCCGACGATCCGCTGTGCTTCCTCCCCTACCTCGCCGGCACGGGGAGCCCCGATTTCGACGAGCGCGCTACCGGGGCGGTCATCGGCCTCACACCGACGACGAGCGCACCGCGAATGGTGTCGGCGGCGCTCGAGGCGATCGCCTTCGACCTGGCCGATCTCATCGACAGGCTCGAGCACGACCGCGCCACCCCGTACCGTCACATCACCGCGTGCGGCGGGGGGACGAACGTCGCCGCGTGGCCGCAGATCATCGCCGACGTGACCGGCCTTCCGGTGCGCGTGGTCGCCCAGGCCGACCTCGCCGCGGTCGGCGCCGCCCAGCTCGGGTGGGCCGCCGTCGGCCACCGGGTGCACGCGCCCCGCGCCGAGCGCGCGGTGCTCCCCCGGCCTTCCTTCGCCGACGCCTGGCGTCGCCGCCACGACCGTTTCCGCACCGTGCGCCGCGCGCTCCTCGAGCTCGAGCGGCAGCCCCACACCCCCGATCCCCCGTCACAGAAAGCAGCAACATGATCCGCACCGTCACCGGAGACATCCACTCCGACGACCTCGGCTTCACCTACTCGCACGAGCACCTGCTCGGCGCACCTCCCGCGCACAAACGGGTCGACGAAGATCTCGTGATCCTCGACCCGGCCATGGCGAAGGTCGAGGCCCAGGCGGCCCTCGACGTCGGAGTGAAGAGCCTGTACGAGGCATCGGCGTGGGACTACTCGCGTCAGCCCGAAGACCTGCGCCGCATCTCGGAGGAGACCGGCCTGCAGATCATCGCGTGCGGCGGGTTCAACAAGGGCGAATGGTTCGACGACCTGCTCGCCGATCACTCGATCGAGCAGCTGCAGGCGCAGATCGTCGCCGACGTCACCACCGGCATGAACGGCACGACCGTGCGCGCCGGTGCCATCAAGTACGGCACGAGCTACAACCGGGTCACCCCCGCCGAAGACCGCGTGCTGCGCGCCGCCGCACGCGCCCACCGCCAGACCGGCGCCGTGCTGCACGGCCACACCGAGACGGGCACGATGGCGATCACCCAGCTCGACATGCTCGAGGAGGAGGGCGTCGACCTCAACCGGGTCGGCATCGTGCACCTCATGCGTAACCCCGACCCCTACGTGCACAAGCAGATCGCGAAGCGCGGCACCTACCTCTGCTACGACGGGTTCGCGAAGATCAAATACTTCCCCGAGAGCACGCGCATCCACGTGATCCTCGACGTCGTCGAAGCCGGGTACGCCGACCGCATCCTCATCGGTGGCGATCTCGCACGTCGCACCGACCTCACCGCCTACACCGGGGGCCCGGGCCTGCACTACATCGCCGGCGCCTGGCTGCCGCGCTTCCGCGACGAGCTCGCCCAGCGCCACTACTCGCAGGCCGACATCGACGAGCTGGTGCGCCTGTTCTTCGTCGAGAACCCGAAGCGCTACTTCACCTTCGGCGAGCCCTACTGAGCCGCGCTTCCGCCCGCACCCGCACCACCTCGAACGGAACCGTCATGCCCCACGCCCCCCTGCCCGCCATCTCCGACGCCGGTGTCATCGCGACCCTGCGCGCCCCGAGCGCCGACGCGGCCTACCGCGCCGTCGACGCCCTGGTCGAGGAGGGCCTCGTCGCGATCGAGGTCACGTACACGACTCCGGATGCGGGGGCGGTCATCGCCGGCGTCGCGGAGCGGTTCGGTGATCGCGTGCTGCTCGGTGCCGGCACCCTGACCACGGTCGCGCAGGTCGAGGAGGCACGCGCGGCCGGGGCGGTGTTCCTCGTCTCCCCCGGGTTCGACGACGAGGTGACCCCCGCGATCATGGCGTCGGGGGCGATGTCGATGATCGGCGGCTACACCCCCACCGAGGTGCAGCGCCTTCGCCGGATCGGCGTCGACGTGGTGAAGTTCTTCCCGGGCAGCATCGGCGGACCGGCAGCGCTCAAGGCGCTGCGCGGCCCGTTCCCCGACGTCACCTGCATCCCCACCGGGGGCGTGAACGCCGAGAACCTGGGCGACTGGCTCGCCGCCGGCGCCGTGGCCGTCGGCGCGGGCAGCGAGCTGCTGCCGGCGGCCGCGGTGCGCGACGGCGATGCCGAGACGATCCGGGCGAACGCTCGCCACTTCCTCCAGGCGCTGCGCACCGCCCGAGCCTGACCGACCCGGGCCGAGGCCCGGCACCCGACGGGGAGCGCCCCTGATGACCGAGTGGTCGTCAGGGGCGCTCGATCGTGTGCCACCGGGCCGTGACGTCGTCGTACGCCGCGCCCGCGTCGAAGGACGCATCGCCGAACGTCGCCGCCCGCGCCCGGGAAGCACCCGGCTCGAGCGGGGTCCATGACATCTCGTCGCGCACGAAGCGCCGGATCGCGTCGGTGATCTGCGCGTCGCGGGCCCGCTCGCCGGCATCGCTCGTCGGCAGGGTGCGCCCGAAGAGCCCCGGCACGTCGACGCCGTGCGGGGCGGGGCGACCGTCGACGCGCCCCACCATGCTGAGATGGGCGCTCCCGCCCGAGTCTGCGACGGCGCGGGCCAGCCGGGCGGTGGGCAGGCGATAGACCCAGTCGGTGATGATGCGGCGGCGTGTGTCGGCGAGCGGGTCTCCGTCGGCGAGGTACGCGTCGACGACGGCCGCGGCGCGCGGATCATTCGTCCACTCGACGACGTCGGCACGCAGCGCGTCGGCGGTCAGGTCGTCGGGCTGGGGGAAGAACGTCGCCTCGTCGCGCGTCGTACCCACGAGCAGCCGCTTGCCCGCCCAGATGCCCTCGCGTGCCGCCTGGAGCGGGTGACGCGTGAGCAATCCGTGCTCGACGGCGCTGTCGTCCACCACTCCCAGCGTGCGTGGCCGCGCCGAGTTGCGCGCGCCGATGTCTCTCGGGGTGGCGCGCCGCTGGGCATCGAGCCACGCTTCCGGTGACGCGCTCATCGGGTCGCCGTCGAGGGCTGACAAGATGTCTTCGCCCAGTCCGCGCGCCTGATCCATCGGCACGATGCGCGAGGCGCAGCCCGAGAAGGCGGCGAGCGAGGAGAACAGGGTCACCGCGTGCGGCACGCCGAGCAGCGCGCACGCGGCGAACGATCCGGCGCTCTCGCCCATCACCGTCACCCGCTGGGGGTCTCCGCCGAAGTCGGCGATGTGCGACTGCACCCACTGCAGTCCGGCGACGATGTCGCGCAGTCCGAGGTTCGACGCCTCGGCGAACGGGCCGCCGAGATGAGCGAGCTCGGCCCAGCCCAGGGCGCCGATGCGGTAGTTCACCGCGACGACGATCATGTCGCCCGCGGCGGCGAGCGCATCGCCCCGCGACAGCGGGGAGGCGTTCGAGCCCTGCTCGAAGCCCCCGCCGTAGATCCAGACCAGCACGGGCAGCGGACCGGTCATCTCCGCCGGCGCCCACACCACGACGTTCAGGCAGTCTTCCGCGAAGGGGGCGGCCGGGTCGTCGAACGCCGGCAACGGCTGCCAGGGCGCCGGTCCCCACTGCGTGGCGTCGAATACCCCGCCCCACTGTGCCGGCACCGCACGACGGAAGCGGTCGGGCACGTGCGCGAAGGGCACGCCGCTCCACCTGCGCACCCCGCCCTCGACGACCCCGCGCACGGCCCCCGACGGGGTGCGGACGATCGTGTCGCCGGTCACGACGCGCCGGCCTCGTCGAAGAGGGGCATGTCGAGCAGGCAGCCGCTGAGACTCTTCCCGTGGGGGTCGATCGTGGTGGCGCGGGTGACGCCGCCGTTCAGCTGCGCCCGCAGCACGATGGTCAGAGCCGACAGTCCGGGCGACGGCCTCACCGAGACCCTTCCCTCGACGGTTCCGAACTGCGCGGCGATGCGCGTCGGCGACAGTCGCGCGCAGAGCGCCGCGTAGTCGGCCCGGTCGTAGGGGGCGATCATCAGGATCGACGTGTCGCCTTTGTCGCCGGCGCGTGCGTGGGCGATGTCGCCGAGACAGGGAGTCTTCACGAGACCATCTCCACCTTCGTCTGTACTTCGTCGCGGTCGATGAACGTCGACACGATGCCGATCGTCTCGGTGATGCTGCCGGAGACGCCGCCCCCGCCCGCGGGGCCGTTGGTGTAGAGCGCTTCGATCTCGTGCACGAGGCTGCGGGCGACCTCGGCGCGCAGCGTCCGCGTGCTGAACCGCACCTGCACCTCGGTCGGCTCCGCCGACGGAGCCGCCCACGGGCTGAGGGCGTTGTGCCCCACGTACTCGCAATGGATCTCGTCGTCCCACCCGAGCACGTCCTGCCAGCGCTCGTGGATGATCTCGGCGGCCAGACGCGCGCGTGCGACGGCGCGGTACCCGCCGTAGTTGATCGACGCCACCGCGGCGAAGCCGTCGCGAACGCCCACCGATACCTTGAGGCGCTCGGGTCGTCCGTTCGCGCGGGCGCCCGATACCGACACACGGGAGGGCCCGACCTCGTCCACCGATACCGCGCTCAGGTCGACGATCGCGTCGGGCGTGAGGTACGCCTGCGGGTCGTCGATCTCGTAGAGCAGCTGCTCGAGCACCGTCATGCCGTCCAGGCGCCCTCCGGTGCCGTCGACCTTGCCGTAGACCGCGGCGCCGTCGCTGCGGACGTCGGCGTACGGGAAGCCGAGCGTCGCCAGATGCGGCACCGTCTTCGAGACGCCGTCGGCGAAGTAGCCGCCGGTGAGCTGACCGGCGCACTCGAGCAGGTGGCCCACGAGCGTACCCTCCGCGATGGAGCGCCAGTCGTCGGGAGCCCAGCCGAACCGGTGGGCGAGAGGACCGAGGAAGAGAGCGGCGTCGCTGACGCGACCGGTGATGATCGTGTTGGCGCCGAGATCGAGGGCGTCGACGATGCCGGCCATGCCGAGGTAGGCATTGGCCGACACGACTCGGTCACCGAGGTCGGCGAGGGTCTGGTCGGTTCCGTCGACGCGCGCCTGCGACCGGTCGATGCTGGCGAGGACGTCGTCGCCCGAGACCGCTGCCACCACGGAGCCGGGAGCGATGCCCTCCAGACGCGACGAGGTGAGGTGCGCCGCTCCTACCGGATCGGCCGCACCGCCGTTGGTGACGATGATGCCCCCGCGGCTGCGCATCGACTCGGCCACGCTGACGATGCGGTCCACGGTGCGGGCGTCGAAGCCCACGCCCCCCGACGAGCGACGCTGCTGCGCGAGCCCGACCGTGCGCTCCGCGAGACACTCGAACACGATCGCGTCCAGCGCTCCGTCTCGTGCGAGGAGCCGGGCGGGGTCGAGGCGATCGCCGGCGAATCCGGCGCCCGCGCCGATGCGGTACAGATCACTCATCCGTGCGATTCCATTCACTTCCGGCGGGCAGACGGGAGGTTTGCACGCATTGGCTACAGTGTACACAATGGACTGTCGGGGCCCTCCCGGCTGCGTTCGGAGAGGAACCGACCTTGAGTGTCAATGGCGATCGACCCATCGTGGAGACAACGTCCGGAACGGTGCGCGGCACCCGCCGGGCTGACGGTTCCGAGGCCTTTCTCGGCATCCCCTATGCCGAACCGCCCTACGGCGATCTGCGGTTCGCCGCCCCGCAGCCCCGCGCGGCGTGGAGCGGGGTCAGAGAGGCGGACTCCTTCGGGGCGACGCCCCAGCGACGCACCCTCTCCGAGATCACCACGATCCCCGAGCCCTCGATCCCGGGCGACGACGTCCTCAACCTGAACGTGTTCACCCCCGCGGCCGACGGCGGCGGAGCCCTCCCCGTGATGGTGTGGATCCACGGCGGCGGGTACGTCGCCGGCTCGCCCGCCAGCCCCTGGTACGACGGGCGCTCATTCGCGCGCGACGGCGTGGTGACGGTGGTGCCGTCCTACCGGCTCGGCTTCGACGGCTTCGGCTGGCTCCCCGACGCCCCGCTCAACCGCGGCGTGCTCGACCTGATCCTCGCCCTCGAGTGGGTGCAGCAGAACATCTCCCGCTTCGGCGGCGACCCCGAACGCGTCACGATCGCCGGCCAGTCCGCGGGCGGTGGGGCGGTGATGACGCTCCTGACCATGCCGCGCGCGCAGGCGCTCTTCCGCTCCGCCATCAGCGTCTCGGGGGTGCCCTCCGACGTCCCCCTCGAGGGAGCCCGCCAGACGGCGCTGCGCATGGCCGCGGAGCTGGGCGTGCCGGCCACCGCCGCCGGTTTCGCGAGCGTCGACGAGGCCGCCCTCATCGCCGCGCAGGGCTGGGGCGAAGACATGACCGACAACCCGGGGTCGCGCGGGATCCTGCGCGCCATGGCCAAGATGGACGGCACACTCCCGTTCGGCCCCATCGTCGACGGCGACCTGCACCCGACCGATGTCGACACCGCCCTGGCCGAGGGGCGCGGCGCGGACAAACCCCTCCTCGTCGGAGCGACCCTCGAGGAGTTCGGCTCGTTCTTCGCCTCGAACGTCGAGATGTTCCACGACGTCGAGGCCGCCGAGGCCCTCGACCTGCTGGGCGCCGACGCGCACACCGCCGAACGGTACGCACAGGCCCTGTCCGACCTTCCCACTGCCATCCTCGCCGGCCGCTGGGTCACCGACGTGATGTTCCGCGAGCGGATCGTGCGCTGGGTCGAGAGCCGCCGCTCCGCGCCCACCTGGGTGTACGACTTCACGTGGCGCTCCGGCACGTCGGGTGCGGCCGAGCACTGCCTCGACGTGCCCTTCGCGTTCGACGTGCTCGATGCGCCCGAGGTCGCGCGCGTCGCCGGCCCCGATGCGCCCCAGTCCCTGGCGGATGCGGTGCACGCGGCCTATGTCGCCTTCATCACCCACGGCGATCCCGGGTGGGAGAGGACGAGCTCGACCGAGGTGAATGTCGAGGTCTTCTCGGGCGGCGAGGAGCCCGCTGACGGCTACCTCTCGGCTCGGGTGCTCGCCCGTCGCGCACCGAGACCGACCCCCCACTCACCGGCGGCAGAGTCCGCCGCATCCACCGACACCGCTCAGAAAGCCTGATGATGACCGACACGAATCCGTCCCTGACCACCGAAGAGAAGGCGTCCCTCACGAGCGGGAGCGACTTCTGGCACACCGAGGCCGTCGAGCGTGCGGGGATCCCCTCCCTGATGCTGACCGACGGACCCCACGGCGTGCGCCGCCAGCGCGAGAGCAGCGAGCAGCTCGATCTGGCCGACAGCGTTCCCTCCACGTGCTTCCCGCCGGCGGCGGGGATGGCCTCCTCGTTCGACGTCGAGCTCGTCGAGCGGGTCGGAAGGGCACTGGGCGACGAGTCGGCGGCCGCCGACGTGGACGTGCTCCTCGGCCCCGGGGTCAACATCAAGCGCTCCCCGCTGTGCGGGCGCAACTTCGAGTACTTCTCCGAAGACCCGCTGGTCTCGGGCGAGTTGGGCGCGGCCTGGGTGCGGGGCGTGCAGTCGCGGGGCGTCGGCGCCTCTCTCAAGCACTTCGCGGCCAACAACCAGGAACACGATCGCATGCGCGTCTCGAGCGACGTCGATCCGCGAGCGCTGCGTGAGATCTACCTGCGCGGGTTCCAGCGCGTCGTCGAAGACGCGAAACCGTGGACCGTCATGTGCTCCTACAACCGGATCAACGGGGTGTTCGCGTCGCAGAACCGGTGGCTGCTCACCAGCGTGCTCCGCGATGAGTGGGGCTTCGACGGCATCGTCATGTCGGACTGGGGCGCGGTCGACGATCGCGTCGCGGCCCTCGCCGCGGGCCTCGACCTCGAGATGCCCGGCAACGACGGGCGCACCGACGCGCAGATCGTGTCGGCGGTCGAAGACGGCAGCCTCGACGCCGGCGTGCTCGACGTCGCCGTCGAGCGCCTGCGCACGCTGGCCGAGCGCACGCGAGCGACGCCGCGCACCGCGTCGACGGTCGACCACGACGCGCACCACGCGCTCGCCCGCGAGGCGGCGGGTCGCTCGCTGGTGCTGCTGAAGAACGAGGGCGACCTGCTGCCGCTGTCGCCGTCGGCGCGGGTGGCGGTGATCGGCGAGTTCGCCGAGCGCCCCCGCTTCCAGGGCGCCGGGTCGTCGCTGATCAACCCGACGCGGCTCGACATCGCGCGCGACGAGATCCAGCGCGCGACCGCCTCGGAGGTCACCTACGCGCGCGGCTTCGATCTCGACGGACGGGCGGATGCTGACGAGCTGGCGCGCCTGCGCTCGGAGGCCATCGATGCGGCCGCGGCCGCCGATGTCGCCGTGGTCTTCCTGGGCCTTCCCGCGAAGGACGAGACCGAGGGCGCCGACCGCGCGCACATCGATCTGCCCGCCGACCAGCTGGACCTTCTCGACGCGGTGCTCTCGGCGAACCCGCACACCGTGGTCGTGCTCTCGCACGGCGGGGTCGTCGCGCTGCCGTTCGCCGACCGCGTCCCGGCCATCCTCGACGGCTGGCTGCTCGGTCAGGCCGGCGGCGGGGCCACCGCCGATGTGCTGTTCGGCATCGTCAACCCGTCGGGCCGGCTGGCAGAGACCGTGCCGCTGCGCTTGAGCGACTCCCCCGCCTTCCTCGACTTCCCGGGAGAGTTCGGACACGTCCGCTACTCGGAGGGGCTGTTCGTCGGCTACCGCTGGTACGACGCCCGCGACGTCGAGGTGGCCTTCCCCTTCGGGCACGGCCTGAGCTACACCTCGTTCTCCTACTCCGACGCGTCGGCGACGGTGACCGCGAGCGGCGACGTCGAGGTGCAGGTCACCGTGACGAACACGGGTCTGCGCGCCGGCCGCGAGGTCGTGCAGGTGTACTCCGGACTCCCCCGCACCGAGGTGCAGCGCGCGCCGCGCGAACTGCGCGGATTCGCGAGCGTCGAGCTCGCCGCGGGCGCCTCGACGCGCGTCGAGATGACCGTGCGGCGCGCCGATCTGACCTACTGGGATCGACGCGTCGACCAGTGGATCCTCGAGTCCGGCACGTACCGCTTCGACATCGGCGCCTCGAGCCGCGACATCCGGCACACCATGGAGCTCGACCTCGAGGGCGACGTCGTCACGCTGCCTCTGAGCGAGTCGTCGTCGCTCGGCGAGATCGCCCGCGACCCGGCGGCGAGCGCCGTGATGCGCGAGATCGCCGCGTCGCGCGGGGAGCAGGGTGGCCTTCTCATGCAGCTGCTCGACCCCGAGACCGAGATGGGCGGTCTGAACGTGTCGTTCCCGGCCGGCCGGCTGCGCATGATGGGCCTCAGCGACGACGAGATCAGGCGCCTGGTCGGTTGAGGAGTCCTTCGGGGCTGAGCCTGACGACCTCAGCCCCGGAGGATCGCCAGCGGGTCGCTCTCCTCCGCGGGAGGGAGCGAGTCGAGCAGGCGCGTGCGCGCGTGGTTCAGGTGATCCGTGATCAGACGCGCGAGCTCATCGGCATCTCGCGTCTCGATGGCCGCGACCATCAGGGCGTGCTCGGAGGTCGCCTGCTCGCGCCCGCCGAGCTTGTCGATGTTGTGGCGGGAGTAGGGCTGCGACAGGCTGAGCAGGTTGGCGACCATCCCCGACGTGTGCGGCCTCCCGGCCATCTCGTACATCAGCTCGTGGAACGAGAAGTTCAGCCGCATCCACGCGCTCACCTCGGTCGCCGCCGCCATCTGGTCGTCGAGCCGGCGCAGCGCGTCGACCTCGGCGGCCGTCCCGCGGGCGACGATCGGCTTCGCCAGAGACGGCTCGATCAGCAGGCGGAGGTCGTAGATCTCGATCAGTTCGTCGCGGGTGAGCGTGCGCACGGTGGCGCCCTGACCGCCCGGCGGCATGATGATCAGCCCTTCGGCCGAGAGCATGCGCAGCGCTTCGCGGATGGGGCTCCGGCTGACGCGGAACCGGCTGGCCAGATCTTCCTGGATCAGCGAAGACCCCGGCGCGTAGAGGCCCTCTCGGATGGCCTGGGCGAGCAGGCGAGCGATCTGATCGGGTTTCACCGGCGGAACTCCTTAGGGGTGGCGAATGCTGCGTAGCCAGTTTGCACTTCGCAGGGGATGCTGAGTAGTGTATCCACTGCATCCAGGTAACCCACGGTATCCAATGGTCACAGTGGGTCCTTTCACAATGACGTAGAGGACACGCATGAGGAAGTTCGGCGAAGGCCTCCCCTCCCCGAAGAGTTCGCCCGCCACGCGCCTGCGGCAGCTCCGGAGCTCGACGGGCGCATCGTGCTGAAGTTCGTGCTCAAGCGGGTGGGCTCGGGGGTCGTGCTGCTGTTCGTCATCAGCTGCCTCACCTACTCGTTCCTGATGCTCTCGGGCCCCGGCATCGCGCGCACCATCCTCGGGCAGCGCGCCACCGAGGAGCAGGTGGCGCTCAAGGCCACCGAACTCGGACTCGACCGGCCGTTCTTCGAACGCTTCCTCGGCTGGCTCACCGATGCGCTGCAGGGCGACCTCGGACGCTCGTGGTTCAGCGGCGAGGTGGTCTCGAGCGCCATCGCCACGCGCCTGCCCGTCACCCTCTCGCTCGTCATCGGTACGACGATCGTCGCCGCCGTCGTGTCCGTCGTGCTCGGGGTGGCAGCCGCCGTACGCCGCGGCTGGCTCGACCGCGTTCTGCAGGTCGTGATCGTCCTGGGCTTCGCGCTCCCCGGCTTCTGGCTCGCGCTCATGCTGGTGCGCTTCTTCGCGATCGACCTCCGGCTCTTCCCCGCCACCGGGTTCGTGCCCATCACGACCTCGTTCCCGGGGTGGCTGTCCACCGTCACACTGCCCATCACCGCCCTGGTCATCGGCGGCATCGCCGGCATCGCCCAGCAGGTGCGCAGCTCGGTCATCGGCACGCTGCGCCAGGACTACGTGCGCACGCTCTACAGTCGAGGCCTCTCGCCCGTGCGGGTGATCGGCAAGCACGTGCTGCGCAACGCGAGCGGCCCGGCGCTGACGGTGCTCGCCCTCCAGTTCGTCGGTCTCCTCGGCGGCGCGGTCATCGTCGAGCAGATCTTCGCGCTCCCCGGCCTCGGGCTCCTCGCCGTCACCGCCACGACCCGCGGCGACATCCCGATCGTGATGGGGGTCGTCGTGGTCACGGCCGTCCTCGTCGTCATCGTCAACCTGACGATGGACATCCTCAACGGCTGGCTGAACCCGAAGGCGAGAATCGCATGAGCGCCTCGACACTCCCCCTGACCAAGACCCTCACCGTGCCCCGCGCGCAGATCGGCGTCTTCGGCCGTCTCGCCCGCGACCCGCTCGCGTGGATCTCGACCATCCTGTTCGGCGTCATCCTGCTCAGCGCCCTGCTGGCGCCGCTCCTGGCCCCGCAAGACCCGAACGCCTCGGCGCTCGAGAACGTCCTCGCCCCGATCGGACCCGACCACCTGCTCGGCGGCGACTCCGCCGGCCGCGACGTGTTCAGCCGTTTGCTGTTCGCCGGCCAGTTCAGCCTCGCGGGCGCGGCGATCGCTCTGCTCGTCGCCCTGGTCATCGGTGTGCCCACCGGTCTCATCGCCGGCTTCTACGGTCGCACGTTCGACACCGTGGCCAACTGGACCACCAACCTGCTCATGGCGCTGCCGGCCATCCTCGTGCTGCTCGCGGTGCGGGCCGTGGTCGGACCCTCGATGTGGCTGTCGATGGCGATCTTCGGCATCCTGCTTTCCCCCGGGTTCTTCCGCCTCGTGCGCAACTCGGTGGGCGCGGTGCGCAATGAGCTCTACGTCGACGCCGCACGCGTGTCGGGACTGAGCGACGCCCGCATCATCGGCCGCCACGTGCTGTTCGTCGTGCGCGCGCCCATCTTCATCCAGAGCGCGATGGTCGCCGGCGTGGCGATCGGCATCCAGGCGGGGCTGGAGTTCCTCGGCCTCGGCGACATCAGCATCCCCACGTGGGGCGGCATGCTCAACGAGGGCTTCGCGAAGATCTACCAGGCGCCGACCCTCATCCTCTGGCCCGGCCTCGTCATCGGTGTGACCTGTCTGTCGCTGGCCCTCCTGGCCAACTCGGTGCGCGATGCGCTCGACGACAGCCGCGGCGCGGCGGCCACGCCGGGCGAAGACGACGCGGTCGACGCCGTGAACGAGCCGGTGCCGCCGGTCACCTCGCCCGGTGCCGACACCCTTCTCTCCGTGTCGCACCTCCGGGTCGGTTACCCCCAGAACGGCGGCGGCGACCGGGTCGTCGTCAAGGACGTGTCGTTGCACGTCGAGCGCGGCGAGGTGCTCGGCCTGGTCGGCGAGTCGGGCTCGGGCAAGTCGCAGACGGCCTTCAGCATCATGGGCCTGCTTCCCACCCCCGGGCGGGTGATCTCGGGCGAGATCGTCGTCGACGGCCGCAACGTCGTCGATCTCTCGGCCCGCGAGCGCCGCGGTCTGCGGGGGCGTCGCATCGGCTACATCCCTCAGGAGCCGATGAGCAACCTCGACCCGTCGTTCACGATCGGGAGCCAGCTCGTCGAGCCGATGACCGCCGTGCTCGGGCTGTCGCGCGCCGCCGCGAAAGAGAAGGCGCTCGCGCTTCTGGAGCGGGTCGGCATCGCCGATCCCGCGCGGGTCTTCGCGGCGTACCCGCACGAGATCTCCGGCGGCATGGCGCAGCGCGTTCTCATCGCCGGGGCCGTCTCGTGCGATCCCGACCTGCTGATCGCCGACGAGCCGACGACGGCCCTCGACGTGACCGTGCAGGCCGAGGTGCTCGACCTGCTGCGCGACCTGCAGCGCGAGCGGCGCATGGCCGTCATCCTCGTCACCCACAACTTCGGCGTCGTCGCCGACATCTGCGATCGCGTCGCGGTGATGCGCGGCGGTCGCATCGTCGAGGAGAACAGCGTGACCGAGCTGTTCGCGCGCCCCCGCCACCCGTACACGCGGATGCTGCTGGACTCCACGCTCGACGACGTCGAGCCGCGTTCGCAGCGCGACCGCGCGCAGTCGAAGGGATCGAACGCATGAGCGCCGAGCCGTTGCTGTCCATCGCGAACATCGCCGTCGACTACCCCACGAAGGGCTTCCGTAAGCCCCCGTTCCGGGCTCTTGAGAACGTCACCCTCGATATCCACGAGGGTCAGACGATGGGTCTCGTGGGCGAGTCGGGGTCGGGGAAGACCACGCTGGGCCGGGCGGTGCTCGGGCTCGCCCCCGTCACCGAGGGCACGATCTCGTATCGCGGCCGCGACATCACGCACCTGAACCGCCGCGAGCGCCGCGAGATCAGCAGCGAGATCCAGGTCGTCTTCCAAGACCCCTACACGTCGCTGAACCCGGTCATGACGGTCGAGAGCATCCTCGCCGAACCGCTCATGGTGCAGGGGACGCCGGCTGCCGAGGCCCGTCGCCGGGTCGCCGAGCTGCTCGACCAGGTGGGCCTCCCCTCCGACGCGGGGCAGCGTCTGCCGCGCGACTTCTCGGGCGGCCAGCGGCAGCGCGTCGCCATCGCGCGGGCGCTGGCGCTTCGCCCACGACTGATCGTGTGCGACGAGCCCGTCTCGGGCCTCGACCTGTCGACGCAGTCGAGGGTGCTCGAGCTCTTCATCGACATCCAGCAGCGCACGGGCGTGGCCTACCTCTTCGTGACGCACGACATCTCGGTCGTGCGCTACATCAGCCACGAGGTCGCCGTCATGTACCGCGGCGGCATCGTCGAGCAGGGCGAGGCCGATGCGGTCACCAGCTCGCCGACGCACCCCTACACGCAGCAGCTCATGTTCGCCGCTCCCCTCGCCGACCCTGCGGCTCAAGCGGAGCGGCGCGCCGAACGCCGCCGTCTCGCCTCCCTGTCCCGCCCCTGACCCACCGACTGCAGTACCCCGCACCCGAAAGGACCATCATGAGATCACGCAAGAGGCTGGTCGGCATCGCAGCCGTCACGGCCGCCCTGGCGCTCGCACTCAGCGCGTGCGCCGGCGACACCGGCAGCACGCCGGACGGCGCAGCATCCACCACCCTGACCCTGGGCATGGCTCAGGAGCCCAACGGCGGTTGGGATGCTGCGACGGCGACCAACACCTGGGGCGCCCTGTACTACCAGGCCCCCTACGACACGCTCGTGCGCCGTATGCCCGACGGTTCGATCGAGCCGATGCTGGCCACCGAGTGGGAGTTCAGCGACGACAACCTCGTGCTGACGATGACGCTCCGCGACGACGTGACGTTCAGCGACGGCACGCCCTTCAACGCCGAGGCCGTGAAGCTCAACATCGAGCGCTTCAAGGAGGGCAACGGCCCCATCGCCTCGCGCAACGCCGGCTTCATCGACGGCGTCGACGTCGTCGACGACACCACCGTCGCGATCCGCATGAACCGCGCCGAGCCCGACGTGCTCTACTACCTGGGCGACGGCATCTACTTCGCCAGCCCCGCCGCCTTCGACACCGACCTGAAGTCGGTGCCGGTCGGCACGGGCCCGTACGTCATGGACGCCGCGGCCACCGTGTCGGGATCGAGCTGGACCTTCACGAAGAACCCCGACTACTGGGCTCCCGAGCTGCAGAAGTACGACAAGATCGTCTACAACTTCTTCTCTGACGAGACCGCCCAGCTGAACGCGCTGAAGTCGGGCCAGATCGACGCCGGGTATCTCGCTCAGAAGTCGAACGTCGCCGAGGCCGAGGGATCGGGGCTCGAGATCCTCACCAACCGGTACGACTGGCAGGGCATCATGATGTTCGACCGCGCCGGCGAGATCGTTCCCGAACTGGGTGACGTGCGGGTGCGCGAGGCCATCATGCTCGCCTTCGACACCGACCTCATGGTCGAGAAGCTGCAGCTGGGCTACGGCAGCTCGAACCGGCAGGTGTTCAACGAGAACTCCGCGTCGTACCAGCCCGAGCTGAACGAGGAGTACTCGTACGACCTCGACCGCGCCAAGCAGCTGATGGCCGATGCGGGCCTGGCCGACGGCTTCGTGCTCGACATGCCCCTGGCGACCGCGATCATGCAGCAGGACATCGTGCAGACGATCGAGCAGTCGCTCGGCGAGCTGAACATCCAGGTGCGCTTCACCGACGTGGGTGCCGAGTACTTCAACGAGCTGATCGCCGGCAAGTGGCCGATCGCCTTCACGCAGTTCGGTGCCGAGCAGGACTGGATGGTCATCCAGACGCTGATGGCTCCCGGTGCCGTCTTCAACCCGCTGAACAGCACCGACCCGACCCTGCAGGCGATGCTCGACTCCGTTCCCACGTCGACGCCCGAAGAGGCGGCGGCGACCTACAAGGAGATCAACACGTTCGCGGTCGAGAACGCGTGGTTCGCCCCGTGGTACTGGATCGACGGAACCTACGCCCACAAGAGCACGGTTCAGGTCGAGACGCAGGCCTACCAGACCGTGCCGTCGCTGTACAACTACCAGCCCGCGGGCTGATCATCACCGGGAGGGGATGAGCGGGCGCCTCGGCGCTCCGCTCATCCCCTCCCTTCTGTATGGGCGCGGGCCGTCGTCTCGTTAGCATGGGCGACGGGTCTGGTCTCGGGCCCCGGCACAGCCCGAGCGCGAAGGACCCCGTCATGCCAGCGAACACCGACGTCGTGCTGCTGTGCATCCACGGCATCGGACGCCAGCGCCAGGGCGAGACAGCGGCCGACGTGGCCCGCGCCGTGGCCCTCGGGGCCGAGTCGATCAAGGCGAGGTTCGAGTCTCTCGACGACGGCGACGACGATCACACCGGACCGCGGCTGCGGTTCACGCTCGACGACGGGCAGACCGTCACCCTCCGTTTCCACGACGGGTGGTGGGACGAACAGGTGGTCGCCCCGGCGATGCGCGTGCCGCTGTGGTGGGCGCTGCGCGTGACGCCGTTCGTCCTGTGGAACACCGCCGCGCTCTGGGCGTTCGACCTCGACGAGCTGCAGAGTCGCCGTTTCGGTGCGGGTCATGCCGCGCGCGTGCTGCTGCCGTTCCTCGCGATGGTCGCGTGCTTCTTCCTCGCGCCGCTCGCCATCGTGGTCGCGCTGGTGGCGCTCGTGCTCTCCTGGCCGGTGCCGGCGGTGCGCCGCGGCATCCGTCGCGTGCTCGTCGACTGGCTCGGCGATGCGTGGAGCTACCGGTCGAACCTGCTCGACGAGTCGGTGGTGCAGCGGTTGACGGATGCGGCGACCGACGCCGCCTCCGACGGAGCCACCGTCATGCTCGTCGGGCACTCCCAGGGCGGCGAGATCGGACGCCGCGTGGCCCTCGACGCCCCGGTCGCGTCGAGCGTGTGGGTCGGCTCGGGCGAGTCGCAGCTGAGCGCCCTGCGCGTTCTGCAGCGCAGCCGGTGGCTGCCGCCGGTGCTCGTGCTCGCCGCGGTGCTGTTCCCGCCCCTGTTCGCCCTGGTCGCCTCGCGCGGGTGGGATCTGGTGCGTGGCGCGGTGGGCCTTCCCTTCGTGCTCCTGTGCGCGACAGGGGCGGACGATCTCGACGGTGCCTGGGCGTTCGTCGGAACGGCGCTGGGCTCGGCCGCGCTCGATCTTCTCGTCGTCGGTGTGATCGTCGCGCTCGCGGCGCTGATCGCGCGCGCGGCACGGCCACCCGCCGACCTGCTGCAGCAGCCCGCGGGCCAGGTCATGGTGGTCAAGTCGCTCCTCGACCCGGTGTGCCTCGGACCGAACGCGGGCGAGGCCCTCGTGCGGTACGTTCCTCTCTCACGCCCGCGCGAATGGCTGCTCGAGCACGTGCGCTACTTCGACAAGAAGGAGACCGGGCTCGCCGTGCTCGAGGCGGTGTTCGGCTCGGCCGCCCTCCCGTCAGAGCCCTACGCCCCGCGCGTCGCACCGTGGGTGTACGCCGTCGCCGCCGTCGCTGCGATCGTGAGCGTCGCGGGGCAGTGGTGGCTGGGGTCGGCCATGCTCGCCGTCGTGTTCTGACGCGCGCACCGACACGATGAGCCCGACCACCGAGAGGCGGCCGGGCTCACGCGCGTCGGTGGTTCAGAATCCGTCGACGAACATCTGGGTCGCGGCGGGCACGTAGTCCGCGCTGGTCGCGGGGTCCCACCCGACGAGCGCGATCGCCGTGCCCTCGTGCACCGCGGTGATGCCGACGAGCCTGAACGGAGAGCCCGCGACCTCGCCGGTCGCCCGCCACGAGACCGACTCGTCGGTGCCGGTCACGGTCGTGGGGATGGTCTCGAGCTGCAGGTCGATGGGGAGTCCCGAGAGCTCGAACGATTGGCTGCCGTCGGCGCAGGTCGCGAGTGCTTCCTCGGCGTCGGCGAACAGTGTCTTCGCCTGCTCGGGGTCGGACGAGCTGACGACGACCGCGGTCATCGACCGGTCGTTGCTGGTCGCCATCTCTGCCGCGGCGTCGTCTGCGGTCGCCGCCGACTCCCACCCGGCGCCGAACGGCGCGAGGCACGAGGGGTCGGAGACCGTCAGACCCGGGTAGATCGAGCTGAGCAGCTCGGCGCTGGTTGCGTACTCCCCGGGCGGAAACTGCAGCTTGTCGAACAGAGCGGTCAGCTCTTCCGACGAGAGGTGCTCGACCGTGGCCGCCTCGCTCGTGGCCGGGGCGTCGGGTGTCGCGGGTGCCGCCGTATCCGGCGAAGCAGACGTCCCTTCCCCGGAACAGCCGGCGAGGGCGAGGGCGAGCACGCCGGTGAGCGCGAGGCCGGCCAGGGTGGAGCGAGCGGAACGGGTGCGGGTCGTCATCAGGCGCCTCAGCATTCTGCGTCGAGGTAGTCGCGGATGACCCCGGTGGGCTCGTCGAGCTCGCCGACGATCTCGATCACCCGGGAGTCCATGACGGGCTCGCTCGGGGTGGTCTGCTCGGCGATCTCGACGCTCTCGGCGTAGAGGTCGCGCGTGGTCTGCCACTCCGTCGCGATCTCGTCAGGTGCGGTGACCGCGTCGAAGACGGCGATGCGCTCGCTCAGGTCGGCGATCGTCTGTTCGGCGGGCAGCCCGATCTGGAAGTTACTGGGTGTCGCCAGCGTGCCGCCGACGTCGGAGTAGTCGGCGCAGAACGTGCTCGAAGCGGATGCTTGCGACTCCTCGGCGGCGGGGGTGACCGGCGAGACTTCAACCTCGGCGGCCGAGCAACCGACCAGCAGAGATAGGGCGGCACCCGCGATGACGATCAGGCTGACAGGGCGCAAACGCATGAATTTCTCCTCAATGGCGGACGTTTCGACCCTATCGACGCACCCCCGACGAGCCATTTCGCCCGCGGGGCTTGACACCCCGCCCCGGTCGCCGGACCGTGCCGCACGACGTCAGCGCCGCGAGAAGACCCTCATCGTCACGGCGAGCGCGGCCGCGCCGAACGACGCCGCCCACAGCGAGGCGGAGCCGACCAGCGCATAGCCCACGGCTCCCCCGACTGCTCCCACGAGCATGGCGCTCCACAGCACCAGGTAGGGCACCCATCCCCACCGGGCTCCCCCGCCCAGGGCGAACGCCAGGTGCTCGCCGACCTTCACGAGCGCCCCGGTCATATACGTGACGCCGAACGAGACCCTTCCCCGCTCCGACAGCACCGTGTTCGACGCTCCCATCGCGAGGGCGAGCACGCCGCCGGTCGCCACCGTCAGCTGCCACGTCGCGATGACGGATGCTGCGGCCAGGGCTACGGCGATGAGCCACAGCACGGTACCCCCCGCACGACGCGCGGCGATCGCGGTTCCGGCGGCGGCGCCGACGACGAACGCGGCGATGAAGAGCCCCGCCACCGCCGCGACCGACAGGTCGATCTCGGCGAGCGACACGCCGGCACGGGTGGTGTTGCCGCTCATGAACGAGACGAAGTATCCGCCGAGGTAGACGAACCCGAAGCCGTCGACGTAGCCCGCGAGCACGGCGAGTCCGGCGGCGAACGCGAGCCGTCGCTTTGTCAGCGTATGGACCATCCCCCACCACCCCCAGCTGTGACGCTAGCCGGTCCGCGGTCGAGGACGCTCCCGGCTACTCGCTGAGCCCACCCGGCCGGTCGGTGAGCCGGTCGAAGCGCCCGGCGCTTCCCCGCCTCAGCGCTTGATCGCCTGGTCGAACGTGCCGCGGCGCGAGTCGACGATCTGCTTGCCCAGCGGCATGAGCGAGACCGAGACCAGCTTGAAGTTCGCGATGCCCAGCGGGATGCCGATGATCGTGATGCACAGTGCGAGCCCAGAGAGGATGTGTCCGAGCGCGAGCCACCAGCCGGCGAGGATCACCCAGATCACGTTGCCGATCGCCGAGAAGACGCCCGACCGCGGCTTGTCGACCACGTCGCGCCCGAAGGGCCACAGCACGTAGCCTGCGATGCGGAACGACGCGATCCCCCAGGGGATCGTCACGATCAGCACGCACAGGATGACGCCCGCGAGCACGTATCCGAGAAACAGCCAGAACCCCGACAGCACGAGCCAGAGAACGTTGAGTATGGTGCGCATGCCTCGATCATGCCCCCTCGCGTCAGCACCGCCCTAGGGGTTGCGGGCGCGATCTTGGCCGGACGCTGGCGCTACGTTTCCCTCATGACCGATTCGTCAACAAAGCTCGCGGATGGTGACCCGGGTGCGCCCCGCCGGACCCATTGGGTGTTCCGCTTCAGCGTCTACGTGATCGCGTGTCTCGTAGCGACGCTCGGGATCGTTTGGCACCCGGCCGAGTGGATCGTCGCCGTCGCAGGATTCTTGATCAGCCTTGGCATCGCGCTCTGGTCAGCGATAGTGAACCGACGCACCGCATGGACGGGCCTGGATATTCTCGCCGCCCTTGGTGCCTTCGCTTCGCTTTTCGCGCTGACCAATTCGCTCAGCAACTGAGGCCGAGCCAGTAACGAGATGGGCGTTCGCACAGTCGCCGAGCCAGGACCACCCGTTCGCCGAGTCCGACGAAGCGGTCAGCGCATCCACCAAGAAATCGCAACGCTCTCTCCCCTGTTCCGCCAAACTGCTCACGTGGAGAACACTCATGTGGCTGTATGACCTGCCGATAGCCGTCGGGCTACCGCTCTTCGTCCTCGTCGTCGTCGGCGGATCGCTCGGCATCCTCCTGGTGCTCCGACGCTGGGTGCGCAGAATGGCACGCGAAGACATCGAGTGGGATCGCGTGCTCGGCTACGCCGTCGGCGCCTACGGCGTGTTCTACGGAGTCACGCTCGGGCTCATCGCGGCCGGCGCCTACGGCAACCTCGTCGAGGTCGACGACGCAGTCTTGTCCGAGTCTTCGTCCATCGCGGTGATGTACCGCAGCGCCGACCAATTCCCCGAGCCGGTCTCGTCCGAACTGCAGGCCGCGCTCATCGATTACACGGAGAAGGTCGTCGAACTCGACTGGCCCCTGCAGCAGCGACTGATCGTGCCCGAGACGACGGATGCGGAGGTGGGGATTATTCAAGACGCGATCCTCTCGCTCGACCCGGCGTCTACGACCGAGACCACCCTGCAGGCTCAGACGCTCGTCGTCTTCAACGATTTCGTCGCCGAACGGCGGCAACGTCTCGCGCTGACGAGCCTGGCCCTGCCAGGGGTGCTGTGGATTGTTCTTGCCGTAGGCGCGGTCTTGAACGCCGTGCTCATCGGCCTGATCCAGGTCACCAACCTGCGGATACACCTCCTAATGGCGGGGCTCATCGCTCTGTTCGTCTCCCTGCTGCTCTACGCGGTGGCAGGGTTCGACCATGCCTACGCGGGACCCGTTGCCGTCGAACCCATCTACTTCCAAGACCTCCTAGATGGGCTCTTCATCCAAGTTCCCTGAGTATCCCGCCCCCTCCGCAATCCGTCGTTACGACCCGTGTTATACCGCCGACACAAACGGGTGATACCGTTCCCCCACGGGGAGATTCTTAAGGGGAAAGGGATCGCACAACTGTGACGTCGCACCTTCGGGTCGACGCGACACCGGCGTCGCAGCGAGCCATTCAAATGAGTTCCAACCGTTCCGACGAGCTGAGCGACGCCCTCGCTGAGCCCACGTCTCCCGCAGATCAACCCCCTGCCCCTGCCGTGCCAGCCTTCAACTGGCGAAAGCGCTACGCGCGCATGTTGTGGATCAGTGACCTACTCACTCTGACCTGGGTCGTTTTCGGCGCGCAGATCGCGTGGTTCGGCATGGGCAACGCGGCTGTCGCCATACGCGAAGACTCGCGCATTACAGAGTTCTCGTACTGGACGTTCTCAGTCATCCTCATCGCCGCGTGGATGTACACACTGACGTTCGTCGACTCGCGCGGATACCGCGTCATCGGCAGTGGGTCGACTGAGTACGTGCGCGTCGCGACGTCGAGTTTCCGCCTGTTTGGCGTGATAGCGATCGTCGCGTTCCTCTTCCGGGTCGATGTGGCGCGCGGCTTTCTTCTGATCGCACTTCCCGCCGGCATCCTGGTATTGCTCGCGGAACGCTGGCTGTGGCGTCAATGGCTGGGCATGAAACGCCGTAGCGGGGAGTACTCCGCAAGGGTCCTACTTGTCGGCTCCGAGTCATCTGTGGCACAAATCGCACGCGAGCTGCACCGCTCCCCCGGCTCTGGCTACCAGGTCGTCGGCGCGTGCGTACCGTCGGGCCAGGTTGCTGGAACCATAGCTGGCACGACGATCCCAATCATGGGCTCGGTCTCAGCCGTCGGTCGAGCGATTCAAGCGACTGGTGCAGACACAGTCGCAGTCACGAGCACAGACGAGCTTCCCCCTGACAAAGTCAAAGAGATCTCGTGGAACCTTGAGGCCGGCAAGCAGCACCTAGTTCTCGCGCCCAGCATTGTCGACATCGCTGGCCCGCGTATTCACATGCGTCCCGTGTCGGGCCTGCCCCTCATCCACGTCGAAACACCCCGCTTCACCAAGGGTCAGCTCTTCGTGAAGCGCACGCTGGACCTCAGCGCCTCGATCATCGGGGTCATCCTGATCAGCCCGATCCTGGCGTTGCTGGCCATCACCGTGCGCCTCACCAGCCAGGGACCCGTGTTCTTCCGACAGACCCGTATCGGGCTGCGCGGCAAGGAATTCACCATGATCAAGTTCCGGTCGATGGTGACGAACGCTGAAGACCTTCTCGAGCAGCTGCGGCGCGAGCAGCGCGATGTCGGTAACGAGGTGCTCTTCAAGATGAAGAACGACCCTCGAATCACACCCGTCGGGCGGATCATGCGAAAGTTCAGCCTGGACGAACTGCCCCAGCTGTTCAATGTCATTGGCGGGTCAATGTCATTGGTCGGTCCCCGTCCTCCGCTCCCACAAGAGGTTGCCCAATACGCAGACCACGTCCACCGGAGGTTCCTTGCCAAGCCGGGCATCACCGGCCTTTGGCAAGTCAGTGGCCGCTCATCGCTGTCGTGGGAAGATTCCGTCCGTCTAGACCTCTCCTACGTGGAGAACTGGACCTTCATCGGCGACATTGTCATACTGGCCAAGACCGGACGCGCCGCTCTGGCACCCGGAGAAACTGCGCATTAGCGGCGCAAAGGGGCTCGAGTTCGGCCCTCGTTCGGGCGCGGATCTTCGACATCAGCTCGGGGCGGGCCAGCCGTCGTTGTTGCCCGGCCAGATTTCCCCAAGCGTCTAAAGCATCAAGGCTCAAGTCGTGCGGGACGCTAAGAATCCAAGCTCACCGTCTCCGAAGAACCGCACAACAACACCGAGCGCAATTAATTCCACCATGCATTCCATCTAATCGCCGTCACGAGGAACGTTTGTGACGAATGAACAGATTGTTGGTGCACCCGCAGGTTCGAGCAATGCAACTCGATCACTCGAGCGCGTAGCTGCGCCAGGCATTCCGCGCCACCCACGCGAACAAGCGCCCCGAAAGACCGACACGGCTTGGATAACGGAGTCGCGAGAAATACGGACCCCAGCTCGACACCGTCACCCAGATTTCATTGACGGAACTCATATGTGACGACGTCGCTTCTGTGACCACTGAACTCATAGTGACCGTCGACCTTTGCGGCAAACCGCTCAACCCGGACGCCTCAAACCAGCGCAAAATCGAGGGCGTTGCTGGGGAGAGCCCACGGTCTGGTAAAGCGCGGTGCCAAGAAGGCGCGAGGTTGCCCGATAGCGGACCGCGGATCGCTCTCTAAACGTGAGCATGGCCAAACAAGCCGTGGTGACAATATTCGCTCGGAGACATTAATCCCCGGCGGCAGGATGGTCTACACAACTGCATACACAGCATTCCCGACGAGCTGTCTCAGACCAAACTCGGGAGGCGTCCCACCAGAACGCTTATTTCGTCATCCTCAAGTTATGTAATGCGTTTCAAACGTGAAAGATCACGATTGGAAACGCGCGGGTACGCCGCCACAAGACAAAGCGGAAACCAAAACGAAACCCGCTCAGCGTACCCGTTATTTAATAAGCCGAACACGAGCACAGCAAGAAGCATCAGAACGAACGCCGCCCTCCATGACACCGGAACCCCCCTCACCCGCGAAAGCAGTGCCAGCGGGAAAGTGTAGTAAGCGGCTAGTAAGACAACGCCACCAGCGGACAGCAGCAGCAGAGGGACAGATACGCCGCTCGCAGAAGTCAAACCGGTCCCGAAGATCGGCGACTGCGCCCACGTTTCTATACCCGCACCCGCCAACTCAGCGCGCCTGATATAGCTCAAATCGCGCGTCAAGTTAACCGAGAGTCGAGATTGAAAAAAGACTACCGGAGCCAGCATGATCACGGCAATCGCGATGAGGGGAACCAGCAGGAGCGCAAATCCCCCCCTCCATTCTCGGAAAGCAATAACCAGGAAGCTGACGAGCAGCGCGGGCAGCCCGACAACAAGACCAGCACGGGAATCAGCCGTGAACAGCGCATTGACAGCAAGGAGCAAACCGGCGAGAGATAGTAGGCGCACCAACACATGCCGCCCACGCATTAGGAACAGAGTTACAAGAACGGGACATGCGAGCGCCACCGACAACGAGAGCGTATTCGGATGCGCGGCCAACCCAAACGCGCGCTCCCCGGTCGTGCCTTCCACAATCCCCTCTACGTTCACCAGCTCGACGCTA
Source organism: Microbacterium sp. AG1240 (assembly GCF_003635115.1). Classification (GTDB taxonomy): domain Bacteria; phylum Actinomycetota; class Actinomycetes; order Actinomycetales; family Microbacteriaceae; genus Microbacterium. The sequence continues at coordinate 614,983 of NZ_RBXJ01000001.1, read as the reverse complement.
GTCAAGAGCGCTACGAACGCGTTGAGCGTTACTCCCGCCACCCAAGCGCCCGCTATCCACCTAAGCCGTCGACGACTCAGCTGAGCCTGCACAAGAATCAATACGGCTGGGACAGCAGTCGTGAAAACTATCCGGCTGGCAAATCCGATCGCGGAGCCTAGAGCAACCCCCGGCACCTCTGCGAGAATGGCCCCGATTGGAGCTAGAGCGATAGCCACGAACGATGGTAATACCACCCAGAAAGGAATGCGCAAGACAACCAAACGCGCCAGCCAGAAGTAGACCAACATCGCGAGTGCAGCAAGAGCAAATGCGTCGTACAGCGGGTAAATCGTGCGCGCACCCGTCCACGAAGAGGTCAGCGCGCTTAGGGAGATAAATACCGTGAAAGCCTTGCTACTCACAGATGAATGTAACCCAGCAGAAGCAGGGGACGTACGCGCCTTCACTCGATTGCGTGAACCCGCCCGACTATCCGTCGCGGAGCTGTTACCCAGCCGACTTACCCCCGCGGCAAAATTCCGCCTATCCATCATACCTGTTTTCTCTGCGCGAGTGCAGCAAGCTTGGACTCCACATAACGCTGCGGAACGGCAATGAGACGGCGAAACTTGTTACCACCATAAATTCCCCCGGTGGTCCCGGAGACACCGAGAAATACCGGCTTCCAAGGAAAGCGCGACATCGAAATTTGACGTAGCGCAAGCCCAGTAGCGATTCGCGCCGCTAAAACATGTTCGACGTACACCCCACGCATGTCATCTATGTCAGCAACCATATCCTCGAGAAGAAATTGCCATGCCGAGCGACCAGCGCCCACCAGTCGCGTATCTACATATGAGCGATCGAGAGCAGCCCGCGCTCGAACTTCCTCATCCCTCAGCGGAACTACCAGCCGCGCCGCGTCTTCGAGTGCCAATCGCCCGGTAACCTTGTATATGGTCTGATACTTACCTCTCAATCCACTCAGGTAACGTTCCACAACCTCAAACTCCGCGGAACCCTTACCACGCCGTTCTGCTTCGGGAGATGCGGGTATCACTGTAACGACGACACGTTCACGAGCATCTATGGGAATAGACTCCCTGAGCTCATCCGTAAAACATCCGGTTGTCTCCAGAATGACTAAGTGCACTTCCGGAGGCGTGTCACGGATCCAACTTTCCAGAGCTGACCGATACTGCGAGAGCCGCACCTTAGGGTCGACGACTGCTACCGGACCCGCAGCCTTCGGCGTGATGGCCGCGGTTAGCAGAACCAACGTACGCGCTGAGCTTTCAACGGTCACTGAACTTCCCCTCCCGGATTCGGGCGCACCCGGCTGAACGCTAGGGCCATAAGACCAAGAATCACAACTTGCGCGGCGACGGGAGCCAGGCCCAGCCAGCCCGGGGAGAGAGCTACCCCGATCACTGCAACACACGCCAGACCCACCACTGCGCCCACTCCGATTGACCTGGCGACAGACCGCGCATCGCCTATCGCAAAAAGCATCGACTGATACACCTTACTGACACCGCTGACGCCCGCCGCAATTACAAATCCCGCAACAATTGGGAATGCCTCGGAGTACTCTGGCCCCAGCACCAACAAAACAGCGTAGGAAGCCGGGAACGACAGCATAATCAGCCCGAACAAGAGGCCAAACGCCGCCAGCCGAACGCGACGGAAAATGTCCAGCCTGCGAGTTTCGTCATCCTGCGAGGCAATCTCCGGCACGAGAACGTTGAGCAGAGCATTCGCCAACAAGCTGGCAGGGCTGACAACTCTATTGGCAGCCGCGTAAAGCCCGACAGGCCCCGCACCTGCGACTATTCCGATCAGAGGCGACTCGAGCTGCGATACGTTCGACAACAGAGACGCTGACCAATAGTGACGTGATCGAGCGATCAGAGCGAACAGCGACGACGGCACGGAGAGGTAGGGCAACATCCCCAGTGTCGTTACGCCCAGCGCGACACCTAAACCGAGCGAAAGCCCGCCTAGGGAGTCACCGAAAGCGGATCCGATCAGTATCCCGCAGAGAGGGGCGAGTCTTTGACCAACGAGCACAAGCGCAGCGCGAAGGATCTTGCGCTGGCCGGACATTACTCCCTGGCCAAGCTCCCCCAGGAGCTCCACCGCGGCCGAAAGAGCTCCGACTAGGACTACTGCGCTCGACGAGTCTGCAGTCGAAAGGGCGATGGCCGCGGCTACTGACACAATCGCGACCGTCGTTCCAATCCGCGTGATCAGCATTGTGGTGACGGTGGACCTGTGATTGGTACCGCTCTCCGTCATACGCAGCGCGTACGACCCGAACCCGAAGCCCAGCGCGGCGCCCGCAAGTAAACAGCCGGACAAAACCACCCCGAAAACTCCAAAGTCTGCGGGACCTGCCTCGCGGGCGAACGCTGCAAACCATATGGCCTGAAACAGCGATGCCACCACCAAAGCGAAGAGGCGGAGAGTGAACCGCGGGCCAAGCCCACGCCAATTCATGCCTCATTCCTGCTCTTGGAAGATCTTAATAACATGACCTCGCAGAACTGAGATTTGGAGGCCAGAGGTCTGGTCATGGGCAACGGTTCCACATTTCTTGATTTCGCCATCGCATACGCGAGTTCTTTCGGGGTTGACCCCGACCAGGTCGCCACCTGCCGGGCAGAAGCCCAATCACGTTTGAGGCTGCGCGCACCGCCGAGTATAAGCCGGGTGCCTGCGGCCGCTGCCTTGCCCACCACCCCGCTGGGGCCGTTGTTGGAATGCACAACCGCAACGCAATCCACCGCCGAGATTACAGCGTCAAAATCTGAATCTGAGAGCGAGCCAAAGTGCGTGATCAGCCTCCCTTCTGCCAGCAGCTGCCGCAGGAATGGTTCGGCAAGCGCTCGCGCATCGGCAGTGAGCGAACCCGCGAGAACGAGACCACCCCACGGGATCGAGGCGACTGCTTCGGCAATAGCGTCCAGGTTCTTGCGCCGGGTTATCAGGCCCAAGACGGCCACCCAATACTCGCCCTGACCCGCCTCCATCTCACGCCGAAGTTCCCTCGTAGCGATTTCACTTGGCGCGAACGACACCGGGTCTGGTACCGACGGAACCATTCTTGTCCCCTCTCGCAACGAGCTCGAAAGCGCCCGCACATGAACGCGCCTGCGCAGATTGACTGCGAGAATAAGGATCTTCTTCAGCACACCCGATCCGACGGCACGAAGCCGCCCTCCAGATGCTTGGCCATCCGGTCGCATCACTAGGAGAGAGATTCGAGAGGACGACCGCCAACCGTGGAGAAACAAATGCTTGAGATACTTGTCTCCGTCGGGGATCACTACCACGCTTGCCGCCCGTTCGTCAGCCAAGCGGGCGAACTGCTCTAAATTCTCAGACTCGTCCAACTCAACAGCACCTTCGAAAGAACCCAGGTGCAACGCCCATTCGGGTGAGTCGCGCGCAACCTTGCTCGTCAATATAGAAATATTCATCGCAGATTCGTCAGCCGCGTCTGCAAGAAGGGAGACGTAGCTCAGTCGATGCCCGGTGGGGTTCCCCTCCACGATGATAACGGACGACGGCGCACCCTCGTTCGGGGTATCAGGTAGCCCCGCATCGTATCCATTGAGGCTCTTAATCATTGCGCGACGGCCTCCTAGCCTAATTACCAACCCGCGGACCAATATCGGCAATCATTCTTGACGCGACATCTCGCCACGTCAGCCCCTCAGTCGCAATGGAGCGCTGGGCCGCATCTCCGAGCCTCACGCGAAGGCATGGATCGCCCAACAGCCGTTCCAGTGCAACCGCCAGAGATTGGTCGTCGCCGCGCGGAACAACGATGCCTGACACCTCGTCCTCGACAAGGCGCGGCAACTCGTTGGCGTCTGATACCACGCACGGGAGACCACTATTCATCGCTTCTGCGATCACAAGACCATACGGTTCGAATAACGCGGGCAGCACAAATACCGCCGCACTAGCGTATAGGTCAGCCAACTCTTGACGGTCAGATAGACGACCAACCCATCTAACTCGCGGATCCGCCGACGGTCTAGCTTCCGGTCCCACGATCACCAGCTCAGCATTAGGAACGGTCACCTTCGAGAACGCGCGGAGGAGGACATCCCCACCTTTCCGTTCGAAGTCGTAGCCGACGAACAGAACGCGGCCTTCTTGTCGCGGGACACCCGACTGCGGGACGGGATTCAATCCCCCCCCAACCGCAACAACGCGATCGAGGGGTAGGGAGTATTCTTTCGATATCTCCGCCCTCACATGGCGTCCTGCCGTGTAGGTGGCGACGCTCATACGGAACTGACGTTGTTCCGCACCGAACCGACGCACGTACTCACGGCGGGGAAGGGACCAAGGCTCCCACTCGCGTTGGCTCAAAGACGCTACGTTGTCTACGAAGTTCACGTACGCCGCGTCGGCGTACGGAGCATAGGTATTGCGCACATGTATCACCACGTCAACTTGGTGCGAGCGCAAGAGCTGATCGCGCCTCCGGGACCTCGCCCAACGCGCCAGAGTGCCCTTCCGAAAGGTCGACCGCCAGTATCTGGGGGCAGAAATGATCGCGACTGCAGCGGTGAACAGTCGAATAGCAAGTGGTGGCGTGGAGTCGACGGTGGCGACAACGTCAACGCGTGGATCGCGCCGAAGGCCACTCAAAAGGCCGGCGGCTACCCCTGAATTCGTCGAACGTTGTTCGGGGTCACCATCTGCAACTATCGCAATCCGCAATGGAGCCTTCACGCCAACATCCTATGAACGCCATGCGCAAAGTTCTCGGTCATCTGCTCGAGACTTGGAACAGTTCGCTTACGCCGCACAAATGCGCCTCCATGCACAACCCGCGCAAAATCAGCAGGTTCATCCGCAGCATAGAAAACGGAGTCACCCTCTTGTAAATATTCAGCTTCGGGAGCGTGGAATGGCCAGCGGGTCGACACGAGGGGCACCCCAAGGGCGAGAGCATCGCAAGCAATCAAACCTATCCGCCCTGGCATTAGAATAGCCGAAGATACCGCTCCGATTGCCGCCTTCGTGCTGTTGTCAGCAAAGCCGAGACGGACAACTTGCCCACGGTTCACATGACTTGAGAGCAAATCCGCATCGCGCCCTTCACCCGCCACCAGAACTCGTGCACTTCGGTCGATCTCCCACAACCGGTCTAGTGATTCAGCAAGGAAGCCGACGCGCTTACTTGCGTCTAGACCCCCGATATATCCGTATACTCGCTCGCCGGGGCGAAGTCCCCAGCGCTCCCGGAACGCCAGAACCGTGTCAGGCGCTAGCGCCTGCGATGCGTAGCTTGTGTCGAGCGTGTTCATTACGGTTGTGATTCGATCCAGGTTCACACCTGATTCCCGGGCGAATTCTGCGCCGCCCGGGGTGTATGCGAACACTTGATCCGATCGCTTCATGAGCATCCGCTCGAGCGCCATGTCCAATTGGTTTGCGGGGGCAGTGTAAGCCTTGACGTGACCCCATAGACCCAGGCGACGGCGACCGAGGGATGAAGCCAACGCTCCGAGGTGAGCTTGGGGCAATGACCCAACCAGTCCGACTATGACGCCATCTGCCTCCGAGAAGCCACGTCCGGGTTTAGGAAACGTGATGCGCTTGCGCCCGATTTGAAAGCTTTGCTGAGAGATCCTCACTTCCCACGAATGCTGCGATGACGCGTCACCGCGGCCCGCTTGTTCTCCCACCGGTGAGCCTGCGAAAACGCGAATCTGTACCCCGTCCATGAGGAGGCGGGATTGAAGCGATTCGAAAAACGGAACGCGGTAGCCTGGGACGTAGGGCTGCAGGATATGCACGTTTTTCATACCTTCACCACGCTTTCATATATCTTCTCCAGCTGAGAGCTCGCATGGTCGATGCCCCACCTTGCTTGAACCAACTCATTGCCTCTATCCCTAGCAGTGGAGATGAGACGCTCGTCGGCAAGTGCGGATCGTATCGCAGCAGTCAGCCCGGCGCGAGTGCCGTCGAATACGCGACCAAGATTGAGCGCCGCTAGCTCACGGCCGAGCGAAGATGTGTGGTCAGCGACCACCGGGGTTCCGTTGCTGACGGCCTCCAGCAGAGTCAGCCCGAAAGGTTCGTTGATCGCAGGCAAGACATATAGGTCCGCTAGAGCCATGGTCCTCGCTACATCCCCCGCATCAACGCTGCCGATACGTTCGACTGTCGCCCCCGCGCTCGCGATCAGCGTGTCTAAAAGAGCGCCCTGACCCTCGTCTGGCCCAGCTACGATGAACCGCATTCGTGCACCCTCTGCAGCTAAGTCGAGAGCTGCTTCAACAAAAAGGGTGGGGCGTTTGCGCTCGTGTAACCTCGCGAGGAAAAGGACCGTCTGAGGCCCATCTGCCGAGCCACGTGATCCGGACCCTGCACGAACGGGGTTGGGCAAGACGAACCCGGAACGAATTTTGTAGCGGGCCTCCAACTCGGCCAGCTCTGCATCGTTGAGCGCCACAACCGCGCTGGCACGCGCCACCGCATTTGCAGTCAACAATTGGTCGACTAAAAGGTGCAGAGAGGACGAGCGAGACGAGAGCATGCCGTGAGGCTGAACCACGAGCGGGATAGGCATTTTTAGTGCGATAGGGAGTGTAGTCAGATCGCGCGCGAGATGAATGTGAGCGACGTCAAATCCACGAGCAATGCGTCTGACGTACGCGGACATGCCGGGAGTGAGGCGGTATGCGTACGATCGACCGACCACCCGTCGAGACCTGAAGAGAGCTGCAGGAATATCACCGATATTCTCGGTCCCTGGCTCGAACCCCTCGCTCCCAGCGACGAGAAGCACCTCGTGCCCCCGGGCGATGAGCCCTTCGGCCTGAGTCGCAGCCACGGAGTTCGGCCCACCATACAGGCGGTCGGGCGACGCGTGCGCGAGGATATGCAATACCTTCATTACGACGCCGAGGAGGGCTGAAACCGGAGCGCTAGTCGTGCGGCGGGATTGCCGCCCCACACCTCACCCGGCGGGATATTGCCCGCAATCAGCGAGAGCGGCCGGACCAACGCGGACCTCCCAATGCGTACGCCGCCCAAAACAACACAGCGGCTCGTCACCCATGCCCCCTCTTCGATAGTGACCGGCCGCGTGACCAATGCCATGTCATGCCGATGCCGATGGCTACCCGTGGTCAAGAATGTCTCCTGGGAGATCACCACGTCGTGCCCGATACTGATGTGGTCCTGATTGTGGAACCAGACCCCCTCGCCGATCCAGGAGCGGTCTCCGATGTGGAGTTTCCACGGGAACTTGACGCGGGTGCGTGGGCGGAACACCACTGCAGAGCCGATCTCGGCGCCGAACGCACGGAGAACTCGGATACGGAGGCTCGAACTGATCTGCCATGGGTTGGTCACGAAGAGCAGCTCGCACACCGCCCACAGGTACACGACCCATGACGGACGATCCCACGCAGCGCGTTCACCGGGGGCTTTCGAAAGATCGATCACCGGAACTTCAGACATTGGGCACCTTCTGAAACGAGACGGAATCGTAGCCGCACTAAGGTCGAGACCATGCCGCGCCTCGCCCCCGCAGTCACCTTACTGGGGATCAACTACCCGCCTGAACCGACGGGCATCTCTCCCTACACGGGCGCGATGGCCCTCGGTCTTGCGCGCAACGAGCGCCGCATCGAAGTCATCACGGCGCACCCTCATTATCCGGAGTGGAAAATCCGCGAAGGTTACGGCCAGTGGTCGCGCAGGGAACATCTCGACGGGGTCGCCGTCACACGGCTGCGCCACTACGTGCCCACCAAGCCCACCGGGGTGCGACGACTCCTCTCAGAGATGAGCTTCGGCCTGCGACTCGTCGGCGCTCGCTGGCGGCGCCCCGACGCCATCGTTTTGATCTCCCCCGCCCTCTTCTCTTCCGCATTCGCCGCACTTCGAGCGCGCATCTTCCACCGGCGCACACCCGTCGTCGTGTGGGTGCAGGATCTCTACACGCTCGGCCTCTCCGAAACCGGCCAGGGATCGGGCCTCACCGGCCGCGTGATCCGCGTGGTGGAGGGATGGCTGCTGCGCCGGGCCGACCGCGTCGTCGTCATCCACGAGAGGTTCGCTCGTCGCGTCTCCCAAGACTTCTCCATCCCCCGCGACCGCATCGAGGTCGTGCGCAACTGGACGCACCTGCCCCCGATGCCGGTTGTAGACCGCGAGGCGGCTCGACGCGCACTCGGGTGGGGCGATGAAACCGTGGTGCTGCACGCGGGAAACATGGGCGTGAAGCAGGGGCTCGAGAACGTGCTCGCGGCCGCTCGCCTCGCCGATAAGAGCGGAGCCCGCATCCGCTTCGTTCTGATGGGCAACGGGGGCGAGAAGGCGCGCCTCTCCAAGGAGGGCACGGGCATCGGGGCACTGCAGTTCCTCCCGCCGCTGCCTGGCGATGAGTTCGCTCAGGCCCTCGTCGCGGCCGACGTGCTGCTGGTGAACGAGAAACCCGGTGTCTCTGAGATGGCCGTGCCGAGCAAGCTCACCTCTTACTTCTCGACTGGTCGCCCCGTTCTCGCGGCCACCGACGAAACGGGCATCACCGCCGAGGAGGTCACAACCGCCGCCGCCGGCGTCGTGGTGCCTGCGGGCGACCCGTCGCAGCTGCTGGAATCAGCGCTCGCGCTCGGTGCCGACGAGGCGCGTTGCACCGAGCTCGGGGCCAACGGACTGACCTACCGAAACACGGTGCTCGACGAAACATTCGCGATCAATCGATTCGCTACGCTTCTCTCGCTGCTCATCGATGGTGATGGCTCACACCAATCCGCAACTCACCAACGTCCTAGCAAAACCTCCATCTGAACGGGGCTTCAGTTGACCAAGCGCGCACTCATCACCGGCATCACGGGGCAAGACGGCTCCTACCTCGCCGAACTCCTGCTGTCGAAGGGTTACGAAGTGCACGGCTTGATCCGCCGCGCATCGACCTTCAACACGCACCGCATCGACCACCTCTACGTCGACCCGCACGACCCGACGGCGAAGCTTTTCCTGCACTACGGCGACCTCAGCGACGGGGCTCGCATGGTCACGCTGATGGCGCAGATCGACCCCGACGAGGTCTACAACCTCGCCGCGCAGTCGCACGTGCGCGTCTCGTTCGACGAGCCTGAGCACACCGCCGACACCACCGGCACCGGAACCATCCGCCTGCTCGAGGCCGTGCGCCTCTCCGGCGTGAAGACGAAGTTCTACCAGGCCTCGACCTCCGAGCTGTTCGGTGCGACTCCCCCGCCGCAGGACGAGAACACGCCCTTCTACCCGCGCTCGCCCTATGGCGTCGCGAAGCTCTACAGCTACTGGATCACCAAGAACTACCGCGAGGCGTACGACATGTTCGCGGTGAACGGCATCCTGTTCAACCACGAGTCGCCCCGTCGCGGCGAGACCTTCGTGACCCGCAAGATCACCCGCGCCGTGGCCCGCATCAAGGCCGGTGTGCAGAAAGACATCTACCTCGGCAACCTCGACTCGATCCGCGACTGGGGCTACGCGGCCGAATACGTCGAGGGCATGTGGCGCATCCTGCAGGCCGACGAGCCCGAAGACTTCGTGCTCGGCACGGGCGTCGGCTACACGATCAAAGACTTCCTCGAGACCTCGTTCGGTCACGTCGGGCTCGACTGGCAGGAGTTCGTGAAGTTCGACGAGCGCTACCTGCGCCCCACCGAGGTCGACGCACTCATCGGCGACCCCTCGAAGGCCGCGGACAAGCTCGGATGGGTTCCCACGATCGACGGGAAGGAACTCGCGAAGCTCATGGTCGACGCCGACGTGGAAGCGCTGGAGAAGGGCTCGGAGTGGATCGACACCGTCAAGCTCGCCTCGTGGGGCACCGCGTGACCGCCGTCGACGGAGTCGACTACTCCCCCGCCGAGCTCGACCGCGACGCGACGTTCTATGTTGCCGGGCACCGCGGACTCGTGGGTTCGGCGATCTGGCGCAAGCTCGAAGCATCCGGGTTCGAGAACCTGGTCGGAAAGCCCTCGGCCGAGCTCGACCTGAAAGACCGCGACGCCGTCTTCGCCTACATGGGCGAGACGAAACCGAAGTACGTCGTGCTCGCGGCGGCGAAGGTGGGCGGGATCCTTGCCAACAGCACCTACCCCGTCGACTTCCTGAGCGACAATATGCGCATCCAGGTAAACGTGCTCGACGCGGCGCTCAAGAACGACGTCGAGCGCGTGCTGTTCCTCGGCTCCTCGTGCATCTACCCGAAGTTCGCCGAGCAGCCGATCCGCGAAGACTCGCTGCTCACCGGGCACCTCGAAGAGACGAACGACGCCTACGCGATCGCGAAGATCGCCGGCATCCTGCAGACCCAGGCCGTGCGTCGCCAGTACGGCCTGCCCTGGATCAGCGCGATGCCGACCAACCTCTACGGGCCGAACGACAACTTCTCGCCCAAGGGTTCGCACGTGCTGCCGGCGCTCATCCGTCGCTACGACGAGGCCACGAAGTCGGGCGCGCCCACGGTGACGAACTGGGGCACCGGCACGCCGCGACGCGAGTTCTTGCACGCCGACGACATGGCCGACGCGTGCCTGCACCTTCTCGAGCACTACGACGGACCCGACCAGGTCAACGTCGGCACGGGCTCCGACGTCACCATCCGCGAGATCGCCGAGACCATCGGCCAGGTCGTCGGCTTCGACGGCGAGACCGAGTGGGACACCACCAAGCCCGACGGCACTCCGCAGAAGCTGCTCGACGTGTCGAAACTGGCTGAGGCGGGCTGGACCTCGAAGATCTCCCTCAGCGAAGGACTCGACCGCACCGTCGCCTGGTACCGCGAGCACGTCGACACCCTGCGCGGATAGTGCAGCGGCACATCGTTCTGTTCCGGGTTCGTGACGACGTCGCGAGCCCGGAGCTGTTCGCGGCCATCGACACCCTGCGCGCGCTCGAACCGGTCGCGGGGGCCGAGCTGTGGCGGGTCGAGCTGTCGACCGACGCGCGCAAGGGTCGCGTCATCGTCGAAGATGCGACCTTCACGACGGATGCTGCGTTCTCCCGCTTCCTCGCCCTGCCCGAACATCGCGCGGCGGGCGAGGTGATGGCCCGCATCTCGGACTGGTGGGTCGGCGACTACACCGAATAGCCGGCGATCGCGCTCAGCGAGCGGCGGCGTTGTCAGACGACCACGGAGTGGCGCGGCGGCTCGCGGTAGAGCGGGTAGAGGTCTCCGACGATCTGCTCTGCGACGTCGTAGGAGTACCACGCGGCCCCGCCCAGCCGCTCCTCGGCCTCGGGAGTGAGCAGAACACGCGCGGTGTGTGTCCCCGTGGGCTGGGCGCCGACGCGCACGAGGTCGAGATCATCGTCCAATGACGCTCGGGCCCCCAGCTCGCCAACTCGTCCGTAGGAGAGGATCTCGACTTCGAGGTTCGTGACGAGAACTTTCGCGACGGTCACTCCCCCGTAGGTCGTCGTCATCGCGAGCACATCGTGCGCGGGGGTGTGCCCGTCGAGCGAGCGGAGGAGGTGGCTCAGGAGGGCGGCCTGATCGGGGAGAGGGGGGAGGTCGTCCACCACGATCTGGTAGTAGGTGACCGAGCGGCCGCTGTGCGGGGCCGTCACTTCGCGCAACTCGTCGCTCGTGAGATGGGCCCACGACTGCATGGCCTCGCGGGCTCGATCCTCGCCCCTGATCGACCGTCCGGCGTCGACGGCGCTCCAGTAGGCGTCCGCACCGAGGCGGCGCGCCTCGTCGGGTGACCCGAAGCAGAACATCTTGCGCGCCCGCGAGTTCGCGAATTCGAGGAGGGCTTTCGTGAGACTGACCTCGGCGGAGGGATGGGCTGCCTCTCCGCAGGCCGACAACTCGATGCCGGCGTCCGGCGCGTCGTCGACACCCATCACGTACGTCGAGCACACGCCGAACTCGGTCGAGGCGTGTTTGAACACCGGTGTCACACCGACCGCCTGCATCCGTTCTGCGAGGTTGCGCACCGACGTGGGCAGAGTCGCGGGGTCGATGATCGGCGACAGTCGATCGAGGGCTCGGAATCGGAGCCCGTTCGTGTGCCGCTGCAGAATCTCGCCCAGGCCGTGGGCGACGGCTCGGTCAGCGTCGAGGCCGGCCCCGAGTCCGTTTGTCACCGGCGGGATGAGCGACGCACCTTCGAGGTCACCCGCATCGCTGACGAGGAAGTCGGCGGGAACGAAGACGACCTCGCCGGTGCGGACTCTGGTCGTGGGGAGCCATGTCAGCTCCGTGTTCTCGGTGTAGGAACTACCCGCGGGCAGTCCCAGCGTCCGGGGGTCGACGACGCGGTCTCCGCCTTCGCGGGTGACGAGATCGTGTCGGGTTGCGCGAACAGCGCCGGGTAGTGCCTCGCGGATCGCCCGACCCATCAAAGATCCCTCGGCCAGTTCACCCAGCCCGCCGATGCGGGCATCATTTAGCGTGAGACCGTAGCCGTTGCCCTGCGCGGCGAACCGGCCGCCGACGATGGTCGAGCAGCTCGTGACCGGCACGCCCAGGCGGTCGAGGCTCGAGACGTCGAATTCGACGATGTCACCAACATCCGTCAGCGCTGCCTCGTAGTGTGTGATGATGTCATCTGCTTTCACACGGGCCAATCTATTGGCGTCCTGTGTCGGCAAATCGGAGGTTGCCAAATGCCCAATGACACCGACTTCGTTCGCATAGTCGAGGAACAGGGCAGGCGTCCCGTCGGCGTTCCGGTGCTTCTCTTCACGGATGCGACCCTCGCCGCGACCGATGAGACCGCCGCCGCAGCCGGCGATCGACACAGCGCACACGTCATCCGCGAGGCAGCGGCGGCCATCGGCGTCGACCTCGCGGATGTCGAGCTGTTCACCACCCAGGCGTACCTCGTTCAGAGCGTCGCCGGGCACCTCGTCGCCGAAAGAGACGCATGACCGCCGACCTGCGCTGGTCCGCACCGAGGCAACACGCGTTGGCGACGCGTCCGGTGATCGCGCTGAATTTCCATGAGGTGCCTCGCGAGTGGCGGTCCACCGCGCGTCAGCGCATCTCAGAGGTCGCGGCGATGGGGCCGGCCGTCGACCTCGACCGGTACGACGAGCCGGTCGAAGGACCCAGCGTTGTCATCGGCTGGTACGACGGGTGGCGTGACACCGCGCTCTTCGGAGCCGATGTCTGCGCTGAGCTCGGGGTGCGGGCCTTCTTCTTCCCCATCACCCGTCCGCAACGTTCCGGGCGCGGCACAGTGACTGCAGCCGACCTCGCCGACATCGCCACGGCCCACGAGGTGGGCTTTCACACCGCGACGCATCGCAGCGCCCCCACCATCACGCGCACGAACCTTCGAGCCGAGGTCGATCGACCCATGGCCGAGATAGAGGAAGCGACCGGTCGACGGCCCCGCGTCGCGGCCTGGCTTCTGGGGTCGCGCTATGACCCGGATCTCGTCGGAAATCAGCGGCTCAAGGAGCTGGGCGTGCAGTTCATGATGTCGAATTGGTCTCTCGAACGCATTCCCTGAGCTAGGGACAGCAGGCGATCCTGCGCCGCGCATCACCGATGGAGCAGTCGACCTCGGCCGCGCGAAATGACTGATCCGCGAATGGTCAAGGCCCACTTTGCGGTGACCGCGCAGACCACAATGAACCCCATGAAGCTCTGCGAAAGAGTCTCCGCGGTCGTCATCGAAGACACCGTGCCGTTCGCAGCGCCTGTCATCTCGGCTCCCGAGGGCGACTGCGCCAGCTCGCTCGGGCGACCCCACGAACCCTGCCCCCCTCCGAAACCTCGACGACGTCCTCGTACCTCGCGGTCCGAAGCTCAGCGTCGAGTTCGAGCCCGACCGGCTGCCCCACAGTCGCGCGCTCACCGACACGAAAGATGAACACTCATGATCAAACGCACCTCCGGCGGTGCCGTCGCAATCGTCGCGACGGCACTGGCACTCACTGGATGCAGCGGCTTCACCGGCGGGGGTAACACGACCTCCGAGGGCACCCTCACCTTCACGACCTGGGCGAGCGAGTCCGAGAAGGCGGCCTTCGAGCAGCTCGTCTCCGACTTCGAAGCAGCGAATGACGGCGTACAAGTCGAACTGAATGTAGTGCCTTACGACCAGATGTTCAGCAACATCGACGCGCAGCTGTCTGCCGGCAATGCCCCCGACCTCTTCCGCGTCGACTACGGAAACCTGGGTGTGTACTCCAGCCAGGATCAGCTGCTCGACGTCAGCCCGTACTTCACAGACGATGAGATATCTGCTTTCACACCCGCCATGTGGGAAGCGGTGTCGTACGACGGCACTCCCTACGGGGTTCCGCACCAGACCGACGTGTCCGCGCTGGTCGTCAATACGGAGATGCTTGCAGCGGCGGGCGTCACCGACCTGCCCACGACCCAGGCGGACGCCTGGACGTGGGATGAGTTCGCCGACGTCGCCGCCAAATTGAAGACCTCTCTCCCCGCCGACGTCTACCCGTTCGTGTACAACTGGCAGCTCGGCGGCACCCCGCGCTGGCTGAGCTGGCTCTTCCAGGCGGATGGTGCGTTGCTCGCCGATGACGGAGTGACGCCGGCCATCGACTCGGCCGCCGGATCGGAAACGGTGGACTTCACCCGCTCCTTCTTCGAGAAGGGGTGGGTTCCTCCGACGAGCTCGGTCAAAGCCACGACGTACGCGGACGCCTTCTTCACGGAAGAATCGGTCGCGATGGCATTCGCCGGGTCATTCGTGGTGCCCGACATCGACAACCTCGCCGGGTTCGAGTGGACCGCGTTGCCGATGCCCGTCAACGAGCGTGGCGCCACCGATCTCGGTGGCAACGCGATGGTGGCCTCGAAGGAGACCGACCAGCCCGACCTGGCCGCGTCGTTCCTGAAGTTCATGGTGGACGCCGAGAACATGACGACGTTCTGCGCGGCGACGAACGAGCTGCCCACGCGAACCGACATCGACCCCGCCTCGATCGATTTCGCCGTACGGCCCGACGTGATGCCTGTCTTCGTCGAGCAGGCGTCCACGATCGAACCGTCCGACGTGGCGCAGTTGACCTCCCCCTACCTCGCGCCCATCGCGGTGTCGATGCAGGATCAACTCGAGGCGGCTTTCGTGAACGGGCAGAGCACGGCGGATACGATCTCCAACCTCACCGCCGCGATTCGCGAAGCAACAGGCTCATGACCGTCGCGTCCGTCCGCGGCCGCTCCGGCGTCGCTCTGCCGGGACGGCTGCGGCGGGCGCGCGTTCGCGAGACGCTGACCGGCTACGGCTTCATCGCGCCGAACATGCTCCTCATGGGGCTGTTCCTGTTCGTCCCCATCGTGTTCGCGGTGCAGCTGTCGTTCACCAGCTCGCAGGGATTCGGCGACCCGGAATGGGTCGGGCTCGCCAACTACAGTCGCATGCTCGGCGATCCGGTGTTCTGGCAGAGCCTCGGCAACACGCTTCTTTTCACCGCCATCACCGTCCCTATCGAGTTGGTGGGCGGCCTCGCCCTCGCGGTGCTCCTCAACTCGGTGTTGCCTGCCAAGGGCCTCTTCCGAACGTTCATCGTGCTACCTCTGGTCATCTCCGGGGTGGCGTCCGGAATGATCGCGGTGACGATGTTCAGCGAGGGGTCAGGTGTCATCAACAAGACCATCCAAGCGCTCGGTCTCTCCCCGGTCGCCTGGCAGTCCGACGGGACGGCGGCCTTCGTCTCGGTGATGATCACCGCGATCTGGCTGCGGATCGGTTTCAACATGGTCATCTACCTGGCCGGCCTGCAGAGCGTCTCCCCCGAGCTGTACGAGGCCGCTCGACTCGACGGCGCGAACCGGTGGCAACTGTTCCGCAGCATCACCGCGCCGCTGGTCGGTCCCTCGACCTTCTTCCTGCTGATCATGAATGTCATCGCATCGTTCCAGGTGTTCGACATCGTCTTCGTCATGACCGGAGGCGGTCCGGGATTCTCCACATCGGTGCTCGGCACCTACGCCTACCGCAACGGGTTCCAGATTCGCGAACAGGGGTACGGAGCCGCTCTGGGCGTCGTGATCCTCCTCATCACCCTGGTCTTCACATACATCCAATGGCGCACGAGTCGCTCGCGCGACACCGTCGAGTAGGAAGCATCCATGACTTCTTCCACCCTGACTCAGATCGCCCCCGTGGCCGAGCCGCCGCGTGCGGGCGCCCCACGGCGGGTCCGCGGTCGTCGCAACGGATCGACGCTCGGTCTGGTCGTGCGCATCGCGCTGGCCATCGTGGCATCGGCACTGGTCTTCTTCCCGCTGTACTGGATGCTGGTCATCGCGTTCTCCCCTCGTGGCGAGGTCTTCCGTCCGGGCGGCGTGCAACTGTGGCCAAGCGCGCTGAGCACGGAGAATTTCACCACGGTGTTCGATCGGTTCCCTGTGGCCGACTGGTTCGTGAACTCTCTCGTCATCGGCGCATTCGTCACGGCGCTCACGGTGACGGTGAACCTTCTCGCCGGGTATGCGTTCGCCCGCATCCGCTTCGCCGGACGCGGCATCCTGTTCATCCTTGCCTTGTCGACCATGATGATCCCGGTGCAGGCGATCATGGTCGCCCAATTCCGGTTGGTGACCGGGTTGCAACTGGCCGGCACCTACTGGTCGGTCATCCTCCCGGGGGCAGCTGCCGCCTTCGGACTCTTCCTCGCGCGCCAATTCTTCCTCGGCATCCCGCAGGAGCTGATCGAGGCTGCCCGCATGGATGGCGCCGGGCACGTCCGCACGTTCGTGGCGATCGTGCTTCCTCTGAGCAAACCACTCGTCGCGGTGCTGACGCTGCTCACCCTGCTCGGCAGCTGGAACGACTTCGCTTGGCCCCTCATCGCACTGAAAGATCCCGCGCTCTTCACCCTCCCCATCGGCCTTCTCTACCTCAAGGGGCAGTCGACACCCGACTACAGCGCCAGCATGGCACTGGCTCTGATCTCGGTACTGCCGATGGTTCTGCTGTTCCTGCTGTTCCAGCGGTACTTCGTGCAGGGGTTCGCCCGCAGCGGCATCCGCTGAGGTCGGCGAGTCCCACCGCCCGGCGGTTCGTCCGCGAACCAGGTCGGCGACGACACCGACGGAACGGCGATGGCGCTGCCTAGCGAGCAGCGGGCTTCATGTCGTAGGTGACCCAGGGCGTGGCCGCTGCCACCCGGTCGTACACGCGGCGTGCCGCGGCGTTATCGGATGCCGTGATCCAGCGCACGACACTCGCGCCCTCCGCTGCGGCGAGCGCGGCCGCCTCCTCCAGCAGGGCCGTCGCGACACCCGAGCCGCGGGCCTCGGGAGCAGTGAAGAGGTCGTCGAGATACAGCCCCATCGTCGCGCTCGACGGTCGCGCGAATCGACGCAGGTGAGCGAGCCCGACGAGCTCGTCGTCGACGGAGGCGACCAGCCCGACCAAACCGTGCTGCGCGGTCGACACCCACTCCCACGTGGTTCTCACCGCTCGCGCATCATCGTCGAGTGCGTAGAACGCGCGGTAGCCCTCGTAGAGCCGCGACCACGCGGCTTCGTCTGTTGCGAGAACGCGCCTGACCTGAACTCCCATCACGCCAGCCTAGGCAGCGCGAGCAATCGTTCGAACAACGCCTCGCACCCCGGCCACAGCGGCTGCGGCAGGTCGTCGACGGCGAACCACCCGAAGTCGAGCGCCTCGTTCTGCGACTGCGGATCGCCGATCGCGGTCACCACGAACGACAACCCGATCGCGTGCTTGCGCGGGTCGTCGCCGTAGCGCAGGTGCGCAGCATCCGTCGGCGGATCGTCGGGAGGAAACCACTGATACACGTATCCCGGCTGCGGATCGGCGGGCAGCTCGAGGTCGACGGCGATCGTGTCGCGCGCGTGCCGGCCGAGCGCCTCGCGAATGCTCTCGCCGCGCCCGATGCGTCCGCCGAGGTGGCACCAGACCCGGCCGTGCGGCGACTCGCGCAGGATGAGTCCGATCTCGCGGCGACCGCCGACCGAGCGTTCGGGAACGAAGTCGACGCACGCCAGCGGCACCGACCGCTCGATCAGCGCGTAGTCGTCGTCGGGCAGGAAGAGCATGGGTCGAGCATCCCAGACCTTGCCCCGGTGGCGGGTTCTTGACCCCCTCGCCCGCAACGGAGGAGATGTGAATTTCGGAGGGCCGTTTGGCGCCTGTACGCCCTCCGTAGTGCACATCTCCTCCGCAGTGAACGCGCTTCGGCGGTTACCCGGTCGGGCGGCCCGGCCGGCCCGGTTCGATGTCGGAGGTATCTGCGACACTGGAGCCATGACCACGAACCCGACCTTCGATGATCGCGACGATGCGGTCATCGACGACGTCGTGAGCACGCTCGTCGAGAACGAGCGCGCGGCCGCCGCTCTCGAGGCCGAGAACGTCATGGGTTTCGCCACCGCGATGCGCGTGGCCCTTTCTCGCTCCGCCCACAAACCCAAGACCGTGCAGGTGCGCGAGATGCAACTGCGGTCGATCGCCGCCGAGATCGGCATCGCGCTGCGGTGGAACGACCGCGTCGTGCAGCGACGCATGAACGACGCGATCGACCTCGTCGACAAGTGGCCCGCCACGCTCGACGCCTTGTCAGAGGGCCGCATCTCGATGCGCCACGCGAGCGTCATCCGCGAAGAGGGTGCGGTGATCGACGATCCGAACGAGCGGCAGGCCTTCGAAGAGGTCGTGCTCGAGCGCGCGTCGACCGACACCGTCGCGCGCACGCGCACCCTCGCCCGCGCGATCGCCGAAGAGCTGCACCCCGAGTCGATCACCGTCCGCCACGCGCGCGCCGAGAACGAGCGCCGCGTCTGGGTCAACGACGTCGGCGACGGCATCGGCGAGCTCGTCGTACGCCACTCCATCACTCTCGTGCGCGCCATGCGCGACCGCCTCACCCGGCAGGCTCACGCCGTGCGCTCGGTTGCCGCAGCCACGAGCACCGACACCGAGGCGGATGCTGCGGCCTCCGCCGAACGCGACGGTGACGCCGCATCCGACTCCGGTGACGCATCCGACTCCGACCTTCACGACGCCGACGCGGCATCCGACACCGATGACGCTTCCGACACCGTCGTTCACGACACGCGAACGCTCGATCAGATGCGCGCCGATCTCGCGTGCGACCTCATGCTGACCGGGCAACCGGCCATCGATCCGACCGCCGACGTGGTGCCCGGCGGGCTCGGAGCCATCCGTGCGCAGGTGCAGGTCGTGGTTCCCGCTCTCACGGCCGCCGGAGTCTCCGACCGCGGAGCGAAGATCGACGGAGTCAGTCCGGTCGACGCCGAAACTGCCCGCTGTCTCATGGCCGCCGCACCCGGATGGGATCGCATTCTCACCCACCCCGTTACCGGCGCCGTGCTCGCCGTCGACCGCTACCAACGCAACCGGGCGATGGAGAGGTTTCTCGCCGCACGCGACGTCCATTGCCGCTTCCCCGGGTGCCGAATGCCGGCCCGCTACTGCGATACCGACCACAATGACGACTGGGCGCTCGGCGGAGCCACCGATGTGACCAATCTCGCCTGCCTGTGCAAGCGACATCACACGCTCAAGACCGAAACCACGTGGACGGCCCGGCAGCTCCCCGACGGGTCGATCAAGTGGACCTCACCCCTCGGTCACACCACCATCGACAAGCCCGAGCGCTACGTCGCCTTCGTGCCCGACGGTGACCCGCCACCCTTCTAGGCAGACATCACCCTCATCCGCGCGCACGCTGGCGGAATTTCCCCTGGGCGCGCACGATCCACGGCGTCCCTGCCGCCAGTGCCCATGCGCGCACCGGAGGAGATGCGCACACCGGAGGAGCCCCCGCCCCCATCCGCCCTCCGAACCGCACATTCCCTCCGAACCGCACGCCCCACGCGGCGCCCCGCACCCGCAGGGGAACGGCGGCCGACGGATGCGGCGCAGCGAAGGTCAGCGCGAGAACAGGCCGACGGTGCGCGCCTGCTCGATGATGGCGTCGGCGTACTGGTCGAGGAACTCCTCGCGCGACGGCGTACCTTCGACCGGACGCGAGAGCGCGAACACCCAGAAGTAGTAGTGGTGCTCGCCGTGGCCGGCGGGCGGCTGCGGCCCGTAGTACGAGGTGACCCCCGCGGTGTTCGGCCCCTGACGGATGCCGTCGGCGTCGATGTCGAGCTCGGTGGCATCGGCCGCGACACCGTAGACCACCCAGTGCGTGAATCCCTGGGGCAACGGAGCATCCGGATCATGCACGATCACCGCAAGCTCTACGGTTCCCTCCGGAACGCCGTCGAAGGTCACGCGCGGCACGCGGTTGCCGCCGTCGGCCGAGAACTCCTCGGGGATTCGCGTGAGCGTGTCGAAATCGGGGCTGTGCACGGCCAGCTTGTCGATGGGCAGAGACATGGTCGACTCCTCTCGGGGGGTGGATCGCCTCACCCTACGACCGGCCGACGAACGACGTCGGGGGCTTGCGCCTCCCGGCAACCCGGGCTCAGCGCGACGCCGTCGTCCGAGATCGCACCGCAGCGCGCACTCCCCGTGCGCGGGTGAGTGCGAGGCCCTGCAGCATCCGCGGCACGCGCCACGGACCCGCGACCCAGCCCACGACCCCCGCCACCAGCGCCCCCACGATCGCGAGCACCGCCGCCTCGCGGAGGGGCGTGAACGCGGCACCGAGAAGGGCGTCGACCACCCCCGCGGGAACGTTCGACGAGACGATCCCGTCTGCGACCACGGCACCGACGACGGCCAGCGCCACTACGAGCACCGTCATCGTCGCGGCCACCGCGATCCCCGCCCACATCAGCGCGACCCACCGGCGCCGGGCGACCGCGACACCCGCGGCGATCAGTAGCAGCACGATCCACGGCAACCATGCCCCCGCGACCACGACGACGTCATTCCCGCGCTGGATCGCCGGGAGCGCATCCGACTGCGCCACGACGATCACCCGGTCGGTCGCGGGGATCCGGTCGGCGAACGAGAACCCGTCCGACACCAGCATCTGCGTCGCCGCGTCGACGATCGGTGCGAGCTGGATGCCGATCGAGCCGTCGTCTGCCAGATCCACCAGCGCGTCGGGGTCGCCCTCGAGGGCTGCGGTGAGCTGCACGTGCGTGATCCGCAACGCGTTCGTCCAGACCGTCTCGAACCCCTCGGATGCGACGAGGTCACCCACCTTCGACCGCACGAGCGATTCGAGTCCCTCGGCGACCGATCCCTTCACCGCCTCCAGCGCCTGCGCAGCCACGGGCCCGGTGCCGAGGCCGATGATGCCGTCGATGGCATCGGAGGTGAGCTGCGCGATGTCGACCTGCTCTGAGATGACGCGAACGGTCTCGTCGGTGACGAACGCGCGCACCGCGGGATCGCGCGCCAGCGGCGCGTAGGTCTCGACGAACCGGTCGGTGTCGGTGAGGGTCGTGTTCGCCCACGCCGCGGCTGCGGCCACCGGCGCGAGAAGCGCCCCGACCACGATGAGCACCGTCGCGACGACCGTCCACGCGCGCCCTCGCACGCGACGTCCGCCGGGCGGAGGCACCTCGGCGCCCCCACCGGTCGTGCGCGCCATCTCTCCCCCGTCGTCACAGCGACCCCCACGTTCGCTGCCCACAGGGTAGTGCCGCGCACGACCGGCCGCGAGGAACGCTCGCCGCCGACGCCGTCGTCAGAACGAGTCGGCGGCCTCGTGCTCCGCGGAGCAGTAAGGATGAGCGCCTCGCCAAACCGCACGGTGGGGGCGAAGCGGGGTGCCGCATTCTTCGCAGGTCACCGTTGTTCGTCCATAGACCATGCGGTTGATCGCATCCCGGAGGCTCGGGCGGGGGCTCGCGTGCGCTCGACGGACGGTCACGCTGACCAGCCGCGGAAAGGCAATCGTCGCCATGTCATCTCCCTAGAGGCCCGCTCCGATCAGGGGTGCCTCCGTCACGGAGC
This sequence comes from Microbacterium sp. AG1240, assembly GCF_003635115.1. GTDB lineage: Bacteria > Actinomycetota > Actinomycetes > Actinomycetales > Microbacteriaceae > Microbacterium. Next base: position 593,120 of record NZ_RBXJ01000001.1, on the reverse strand, counting down.
GGGCTGTCGGCGAGCATACATCCGTGTCCCCCATTCGGGGGACAAATCGCGTAAAGTCTGGACGTGGGATTGAAAGTCCACAACACTTCGCCCGACATGAGAGGTATCTCACCCGCCGCGACCGCGTGGAGGGCTAACTTGATCCACAACGGTCGATTCACTGGGGAGTCACCATGGTCGTTCATCTTCTTCTGCTGCTGTCGCTCTACGTCGTCATCGCCGGCGGGGTGGCGCTCGTCTTCGGGCGCGCCGCAGCATCCGCCGACCGTCGACAAGAGACGGAGAACCTCGAGCGCGAAGAGCGGCTTCGCGCCGAGCGGCCCGCCGTCACCTGACGGGCGACATCAGGCGAAAGGCGACGTCACGCGGCGAGCGCGCACGGATTTCGCGCGCGTTAATATGCGGTGACCGATGACGCGGGCGCCACCATCGGCGGCTAACCTCCGAGTTATGGTGCACACCCCCTCACTCGGTCCCGCTCGCCGAGTGCGCGTGCTGCACTCCCTCGCCCCGCCCGACGGCAAGACGAGATACGTCGACCAGATGACCGTCGGCGCTCCCGACGACGTCTCCGTCGCCTATTTCTCGTGGAAGGCGGCGCTGCGCGGTCGCTACGACGTGCTGCACATCCACTGGCCCGAGCTGCTCATCCGTGGCAAGACCAGGCGCATCCGCTTCGCCAAACGGCAGGCGATGCGCGCGACCCTCGCGCTCGCCCGAGCGCGCCGCATCCCCGTTGTCCGCACGGTGCACAACGTGACACCGCACGAAGCCGGATCCGCCGCCGAACGCCGTGTGCTGGCCCTCGTCGACCGCGCCACGGCGGTATCGATCCTGCTGAACCCCACCACCGAGGGCGCTCCGTCGGCGGCGACCGCCACCATCCTCCACGGCCACTACCGCGATCGCTTCGCCGCCCACCCGCGCACGCCGCGCGAGCCCGGCCTGGTGCTGTATTTCGGCATCATTCGCCCCTACAAGAACGTCGAAGCACTCATCGACGTGTACGCAGCGAGACCCCGCCCGGGATCGCGGCTGCGCATCGTCGGCTCCCCCAGTCCCGAGCTCCGCGAGTCCATCCAACGCCGAGCGCATGCTGCGCCCGGCGTGTCGGCGACGCTCGCCTTCGTCGACGACGCCGAACTGGTGCGCGAGGTGAGTGCTGCGAGCCTCGTCGTGCTGCCATACGCCGAGATGCACAACTCGGGAGCCGCGCTCGTCGCCCTCTCGCTCGACCGCCCGATCCTCGTTCCGCGCAGCCCCTCGAACTCCGCGCTCGCCGCAGAGGTAGGACCGGGCTGGGTCATCGAATACGACGGGCCCCTCACCGACGAGGTACTGTCAGCCGCAGTGGATGTTTCTGCCACCCTCGCTCCCGACCAGCGCCCCCGTCTCGAAGGGCGCGACTGGAACGAGGTAGGCCGTCGCCACCGCGACGTCTATATCGCCGCGATCGCGGCCGCCGGGGGAAGGGCACACCGATGAGCATTCGGGTCACTGGGGGCGCCCTGCGCCTGATCGCCGCGACGGTCGCCGTCGCGTCTCTTGCGGTGCTCGCCGGGTGCGGGGGCGGTCGCACCGACATCCCCGATCCGACGTCCAAGGTGGAGAAAAACATCACCTACCGCGAAGTCGACGATCAGCCGCTCGCGCTCGATGCGTGTATCCCGCTCGATACCGACGCGCCGGTCCCGGCGGTCGTGCTCGTGCACGGCGGTGCGTTCCAAGAGGGCGATCGCAAGACGATGTCGGGAATCTGCGGTGACCTCGCCGACGCGGGCTACGCCGCCTTCTCGGTCGACTACCGTCTCGTGCCGGCGATCTACCCCGCCCAGCAGGACGACGTGGCCGCCGCCGTCGAGTGGCTGCGGCAGCCGGAGCAGAAGGAACGATTCGGCCTCAGCGACTCCGTGTCGCTGCTGGGCAGCTCGGCCGGCGCCATCATCGTCATGACGACCGCAGCGACGCTCGCCGGAGCGGGTGCGCCGGTCGACGCCGTCGTCGGGCTCTCGACGGCCGCGGTGCTGACAGAGGCCGCCCGCGACCTCGGCTCCCCTCCGCCGGAGCTGGAGCAGGTCGTCCAGGGGTACCTCGGGTGCGAGAAGCTCATCGACTGTCCGAGCGCGGTAGCGGCCTCGCCCGTCACCGTCGCCGCGTCGCTGCCGCCGACCATGCTGATCCACGGATCCGACGAACTCATCCCGTTGGCGCAGGCGCAGACACTCGTCGACGCATTGAACGCCGCCGGGGTGCGCAACGAACTCGTCGTCGTCGACGGCGACAATCACGGCCTCAGCCTGCTCAACAGCAAGACGCGGCCGTCCATCTTCGACTTCCTCGCGAGCGTGCAGTGAGCTCGTGTCGCCTTCCGCGCCGCACTCGCAACATCGCGGCAACATGCGCGAGGTAGATTCAAGAAGTCTTGCGGGCCCGGGGGGAACCGCAGACGTGGTCCGTCTGACCGATCCCCCCGACGGTTCGGCCCCAGCGTCACAGACGAACGGAACACGCAATGACTAGCACCACGGTCCTTCGAGCTCTTCGCAAATGGTGGTGGGTCGTCGTGGTCCTCACGCTGGTCGGGGGTACGGCGGGGGCCCTGTCGACAGCCGTCATCGCACCGACGTACAAAGCGACCGGCTCACTCGTCGTGACCTACAACGCTCCGGTGGGCGCCAGCTCCTCCGACCTGGTGCAGGCCAACACCTTCGCCGTGCAGAAGGCTGTCGCGTACCAGCAGATCGCCCTCTCCGAGCGGGTGCTCTCGGTCGTCATCGCCGATCTCGGCCTCAGCGACACGCCTGAGGAGCTCGCCCTCGACCTCGAGGTCGAAGCCACGTTGAACACGCCGATCCTGCAGCTCTCGGGCAAAGCCGGCACGGCCGGCGACGCCGCGGTGCTCGCGCAGGCCTACATCACCGCGTTCACCGAGGTCATCGCCGAGGTCGAGACACCCTCGACCGGCGGCGCTTCGCCCGTTCGCATCGAGACCCTCCAGGAGCCGATCGCCCCGCCGAAGCCCGAGACCCCCGATCTGCTCGTCAACGTCGCCATCGGCCTCGGTGCGGGTCTCGCGGTCGGCCTCATCTGGCTCGCGGTCGCCGCGGCGACCGACCGCCGCATCCACACCCGTGACGAGATCACCGAGACGGCGGCACTGTCGAAGCGACGCATCCTCGGCGGAGTACCTGCGGCGCACGGCGCGGCCGGCGTGGCACTCATCTCCCAGCCGCTCGGTCGAGAGGCAGAGGCCTACCGCACGATCGCCGCCACCCTGGGCCACACGCCCGATGCGCGCCTGGGCGTCGTGGCGATCGCGGCCGCAACGCCCCGTGACAACACCTCCGCCCTCACCGCCAACATCGCTCTGGCCATGAACGAGTTCGGTGTCCGTGTGGCTGTCATCGATGCGAACCTCCGCTCGGGCCGCCTCTCCGCACTGCTCGGCCTGACAGGACCCGGCCTGGCGGAGGTGCTCCGCGGAGACGCCGAGCTCACCCCGTCGCTGCACCAGACCGAGGGCATCACCGTGCTGGCTGCGGGCAAGAGCGTCGACAGCCCTGCCGAGCTGCTCTCGGGGACTGAGCTCGGCAACGTGGTGAAAGAGCTCCGAGCGTCGCACGACATGGTCTTCATCGATGCTCCGCCCGCGCTCCCGCTCAGCGACACGATCTTCGCCGCATCCGTCGCCCAGTCGACGGTCTTGGCGGTATCGGCGGGCCGCGTCACGACCGGCCAGCTCGACTCGGCGGCGCAGGCCCTCGAGGCCGTCGGCGTCGAGGTCATCGGCGTGGTGATGATGAACGCCCCCGTGCGAGGCAGCGACGCCGACCCGTCGACGTCGCTCTATCGCGAGTTGCAACCGGCTCGCAAGACCGACTGACCGGAGAGCTCAGCCGTGCGCATCGCGATCCTCACGACCAAGCTCAGTGGTGGCGGTGCGGAGTTCGTCGCACGCGTCTGGGCGGAGTGGCTTGCCTCCCACGGGCACGACACTCGCATCATCACGACCTCGCCGACGGATGAGACCCGGCTGCCCGGGGGCGCTCGGGTGCGCCCGCTCGGCGCGACGGGCCATGCCCGATTGGTTCGAGCTCTGCGGCGCGAGCTCGTTCGCGAGCCGGCCGACGCTCTCGTCGCGGTGCAGAGCTATCCGAACCTCCTCGCGCTGGCCGCGACCGTGGGGTTGGCGAATCGGCCGGCCGTGCTGATCAGCGAGCGCAACATCACCTCGCGCGAGGGCGAACCCCCGACGCGCGGAGAGCGACTGAAGCTCGTGGCCGCTCAACGCTTCTATCGGCGAGCCGATGTCGTGGTGGCCATCTCCCACCCCGTCGCCGCCGAGTTGATCGGGGCGTACGGCGTGCTGCGCTCGCGGCTGGTCATCGTGCCGAACCCGGCGGGGCAACGCTCAGAGGTGAGGGCACGTCACCGCCAGCCTCCCGCGCCCTTCGACCCCGACGCACCGCTCAACCTGGTTCTACCCATGCGCCTCGTGCCTCAGAAGCGGGCTCCGCTGGCCGTGGCGGCGGCCGCGATCCTGCGGGCGCAGGGCGTGGACGCGCGGTTGGTGTGCTTCGGTCAGGGCCCGGGACTCGGGGAGCTCGAGCACGCTGCACGCGCGGCCGAGGTGCCGCTGTCCATTCCGGGGTGGACGTCGGACTGGGTCGCCGACACCCCGGCCAACGCGATCGCCGTGCTGCCGTCCTACCGCGAGGGTTTCGGCAACGTGCTGGTCGAAGCCGCGTTGGGCGGCATACCGAGCGTCGCGGTCTCGAACTCCTACGGGGTTGCCGACGCCCTCGTTCCCACGGTCTCGGGCGAGCTGGCTCTCGCGGGCACCCCAGAAGATCTGGCCGCCGCCATCCTGCGCGCGCGCTCGGCATCCATCGATCGTGTCGACGAGTGGGCTCGGCGCTTCTCGAGCGACAACAGCGGGGCGCTCCTGTTGCGCGCGATCGAGAAGGCCACGCGACGCACGTCGCCCGATCGCACCGGCCCGCGCCCCCGGCCGCCCGTCATGGTGTCGGCGGTCGGCCAGTTCGACAACGTCGGCGATACGGTCCTGCGCCGCGGTTTCCTCGACCACCTCCGTACCCTCGGATCGCTGCGCGTGTACGTCGGCGACAAGTCGGACGACTACATCAGCGGCCTCGGCCTGCAGCCGGGCGACATCGCCGTCCGCAATGGCGCCGAGTGGCGCCGGGCGGTCTCACGCCAGCTCCTCGCCGGGCGCGGCATCTACGCGTTCGACACCGGTGAGACCGAAGCACAGGCGCCGTTCGCGCGCCGGTATCTCAAGCTCGCCCCGCTCCTCGCGGTCAACCGGCTTCGCGGCGGCTACGCCGTGCAGCTGGGAACGGGCGTGCGCGAGTCGACTCCGTGGCGCCGCCCGATCGCTGCGGTGCTGCGACTGTGCACGATGGTCACCTGGCGCGACGACATGAGCCGGCGCATCATGGGCATCGGCTCGGTCACCCCCGACTGGGCGTTCGCGCTGGGATCCGACGACCAGCTCCTGTCGGACGACACCCGACCCCGCCCCTTCCTGGCCATCGCGGTGCGCCAGGGCCTCAGCCATGCCGCGCGCGACAAGCCAACGGAGGAGTGGATCGCGACGGTTCGCCGGCTGGCGGACGGTCTCGGTCTCGAGCCGGTCGTGCTCGCGCAGATCGAACGCGACGGCCCCCTCGCCGACGAGCTGGCGGAGCGACTCGGGTGCGCGGCGATCACCTGGGCCGACGACAATCACGCGCGCCAGGAAGAGCGGCTGCGCGCCGTCTACCGCGACAGCGCGATCATCCTCAGCGACCGCCTGCACGCGGCTGTCATCGGAGCCACCGAGGGCGCCGTGCCGGTCGCTCTCACCACCGGCCCGCTCGACAAGGTCACGCGCACTCTCGAGGGGGCGAACATCGTCGGCACCAGTGTGCCCCGCGCCCTCCCGTCCTACGACGAGGCCCTGTCGGTGATGACGGATGCGCTGCGTCGCCGCTCGGAGATCATGCGCTCCGTCGCACACGCTCGGACCGTCCTGAACGACCTCACCGCCGCTCTGCGCTCGCGCACCCACGGATAGGAAGCCGGCCATGACCAGTCCTCTCGTGTCCGTCATCATCCCCGCCTACCGCGCTGCCGAGCATCTGCCGGCGGCGGTGGAGCGGCTCGATCGCCAGACGGTCGAGGCCCCCTTCGAGATCATCGTCGTCGACGACGGTTCCGACGACGGCACCGCCCAGGTCGCCGAGCAACTGGCCGCGACCTACCCCCGGGTCCGTTTCTTCGCCCTCCCTGAGAACGGGGGTGTCGCGAGAGCGCGCCAGCGCGGAGTCGCGGAGGCGCGGGGCGAGTTCCTGTGGTTCGTCGACGCCGACGACACGTGGCCGGACGACGCCCTGCGCACACTCGTCGCGCTCGCGCAGCGCAACGATGCCGACGTCGTGGTCGCCGACGCGGAATTCGTGTACAGAGACGGTTCGCGTCGACGACTCTCCGCTCCTGTCTCGGCTCCCACCTCGGGTCGAGAAGGATTCCGCATGCTCCTTCGAGGAGAAATCACCGGACACCTCTGGAACAAGCTGTTTCGCCGCGACGTCATGGCAAAGGCGTCCTTCGCCCCCGCACGCGTGCAATCAGACCTCGTCATGGTCGCCGATGCGCTCACTCACGCACGCCGCGTAACATATTCGTCACCACTTGTTTACCAGTATTTACTGAGGGACGACTCGATCATAAATTCGGTATCCAAACGATCCGATAGCCTCGCTATTATCGACGCAGCAGTCAGCCGAGACGCTGCAGGTCTCGGTCTGAAGGCATCGAACGATTACCGCTATTTCCGCGCTCGGTACATCCATCTGTCGGGTTTGAAGGATGCTCTGTTCGCGGGCTATTCCCCCGCCGAGCGGGCGATTCTGATCACGGAGCGACGACGCGCCCTCACCATGCAAAACATGTGGGCGGTCGCTCGACGACGCGACCTGAGGCGCTTCGCGCTATGCATCACGGCGAAAACATCTGTGCGTGCTCACCGCGCACTGCTCGCCCTCGCCGAGAGGTAGCCGCAAGGTAGGCGAGCGCCTTTCTGTTCGCCGATCTCAGGGGCTGATGATGTTCGACCGACCCATCCGCAGGCTTAGCGCCTTCCTTCTCGCATTCCTCTTCGCCGTCACAGGTGTGCTGATCTCATCCCCGGTGACGCCCGCGCAAGCGGCGACGACCGTGTCCCCCGCAGGGACGTATGAAGACAGCTCGCCGAATATCGTCTACACCGGCACCTGGTCGAAGCTCACGTCGTCCGGGTCCAGTGGCGGCAGCATCCGTCACACGAGCTCGACGACCGCGTCCGCCACTCTGACGTTCACGGGTGCGTCGATCACCTGGTACACGTGGAACTCCCCCACCGCGGGAATCGTGAATGTCATCGTGGACGGTAAGACCGTCGCGACGGTCGACAACTACGCCCCTTCGAGCGTGACCGGCGTCGTCGGCTATCAAGCCGACGTCGGCCCCGGTACGCACACGATCAAGATCGTCGGGTCGGGACAGAAGAACGCCAAATCCAGTTCGCGCATCACGCACATGGATTCCTTCGTCGTCGGCGAGGTGCGCTCCGTGCCCAGCCTCGACACCCCGGGGCGAATCGCGGAATGCCCGGACGCGACGACGACGGTCTCCACCCCCGCCGAACTCACCGCCGCGCTCGGTAGCGCCCAGCCCGGCTCGGTCATCCGACTCAATGACGGGGTCTACACCGGCGAATTCACGCTGCAGGTATTCGGGACCGCTGACCAGCCGGTCTGGCTCTGCGGCGGCCGAGGGGCGGTCCTTCAGACCGGTTCGGTGAATACCGGCCTGGCGTTGCGGGTGCATTTCTCGACCTTCGTGCATGTCGCCGGATTCAGCGTGAACACGTCGCTGCAAGGGGTGATGGTGAAGAACAGCCGCGACGTGACCGTCAGCGACCTCGCGGTATCCAACATCGGGTACGAAGGCATTCACCTCTATTCGCAGACGACCGACAGCGCCGTGCAATACAACGTCATCAGCCGCACGGGAGTGCGTGACGTCGCGTACGGCGAGGGCGTATACATCGGCACGTCACAGCGCCGGTGGTCGGAGGTGACGGCAGGTCAGCCCGATAAGTCCGACCGCAACAAGATCATCATGAACACGATCTCCGACACGGGCGCGGAGCACATCGAGGCCAAAGAAGGCACCACCGGAGGAATCATCGGGGGCAATACCCTGACCGGATCCCTCCCCGGGTCCCGCTCGCTGGGGTGGGTGCTGGTGACCGGAAACGACTGGACGGTCGCCTACAACGACGGCTCCGACGCGGTCGAGCATGCATATTCGTCGATGGTGTGGTCGAATTGGGGGTACGACAACGAATTCTTCGCTAACACGGGGACGGCCAACTCCTCCGGGTACGGCGTCTGGGTTCACGACAAGAACCGCCGGGTGAAGGTTGCGTGCGACAACGACATCACCTCATCCGGAAGCGGGCTCACGAATGTCTTCTGCTCTCCATGACGAACATCGAGCCCTCACCGAACACCGCGAGAACGACGGGCGCCGCATCGCGGTCATCGTCACTCGGCTGACGGGCGGCGACGCCGAACACATCGGCGTCGACCGCCTGCGATGGCTGGCCGACGCGGGGTACGACGTCACCGTCGTCCCCGTGTCGGCCGACCCGGCGGACCCCTCCGCCGACCTGCCGGACGCGGTGACGGTGAGGTACCCCGATGCCGACGCCGGGCGGAACGGGAAGGTCCGCAGCATCCGACGCCTGCTGTCGGAGACGCCGTTCGACGTCGTTCTCGCTCTGCAGACGGAGCCCAACCTGCTCGCGGTGGAAGCCGTTGCCGCATTGGCGCCGAGGCCGATCCTCGTGCTGACCGAGCTCGAACTCCTCACCTCCGGCCTCGCCCGACCCGGTATCACCGCGATGCGGCGCATCCGCCGCGCTCGGCGCGCCTACGCGGACGCTGACCTGGTGATCGGCTCGTCCCACCCGATCAGCGCCGAAATGAGCGCCGCCTTCGGCGTGCCGGCGAGCCGAAGCCTGGTCGTGCATGATCCCGTGCTCCCGGCCGCGGCGCAGCGGGTCGCGCGCTCGGCAGATCCCTCGGCCGCTATCGAACTGGTCATCGCCAGCCCACTCGTCGCATCGACCCGGCCCCACCTCGCGATCCTCGCGGCGCAGGAGCTGAACTCCCGGGGTGTGCCCACGAACGTCGTGGCCCAGGCCGGCGGGCCACTCGCTCGCGAGGTGGCGGCTCTCGCGAAGCGCTCCGATGTGACGTTCACCGTCTCACCGCACGGCGAAGAGTGGGCCGCCCGGCTCGCCCCGAACGCGGTGGTGCTCCTTCCGCACCGCGCGGTCGGACTCGGCCGCGTTCTGATCGACGCCGCGGCGCACGGCGTCCCCTCGGTGGGCATCTCGACAGCCCTGGGGGTCGCCGACGCCCTCATCCCGGGCATCACCGGAGAACTCGCCTTCGATGACTCCCCGTCCGCGATCGCTGACGCCGTGCACGCGGCTGCCCGCCTGGAGGTGACGGGAATCGAAGACTGGCTCGACCGGTTCTCCTCCGCCGCAAGCGGTGCGGTACTTGGACGAGCTCTCGACTACGCGGCCGCGCAGCGCGTGGCCGCCTGAGGTGCGGGTCCGCCGCAGGTACGCGTTCGCCGCTGTCGCTCTCGCCCTTGCCTTCTTCTTCGTCACACTGTCCGTCACTCTCCCCTCGATGACCTCAGGGGAGCCGTCGCCGACGGCTCCCGAGGCGGTCGATGACACCGCCCTGACGACCGGGGATGACGCCGAGTACCTCGCCGGGTACGAGTATCTCCGGGGTGTGAACGTCTACAGCTTGATCTTCACCGGCAAAGGCGTGCCGGTGACCGCTCTGGGTGAACCCCAGTCCAGCTACGACTTCCTCGCCGAGCGTGGCGTGAAGATCGTTCGTCTCGCCGTCCCGTGGCAGCGCCTGCAGGAGATACCCGACGGCGGCGACGCCATCGACGGCCTGAACGAGCCCGTCGACCTCGAGTATCTCGAGATGGTGGCCGAGCAGGTGTCGCGCGCGGGAGCGGCGGGAATCCGCACGGTGATCGATCTGCACAACGGCTGCACGTATCCCTGGGGTGCCGGCGCACCCATCGAGGGCAGCGTCCTTTGCGGGCAGGGGATCACCGAAGCCCACGTGACCCACATCTGGTCGACCATCGCCGAGCGCTTCCGCGACGATCCGAACATCGCGGCGTACAACATCTTCAACGAACCGCGCTTCCAGGTGGGCGTCGACGTCTACATGTACTACTCGCAGGTCGCCGTCGACGCGATCCGCTCCACCGGCGACACCCACTCGATCTGGGTGGAAGGCATGCTCAGCGACGAACGCGGCCGGCTCGCCTCGATCGCCCCGTGGGGCCCGTGGATCACCGACCCGCTCGGCCGCATCATCTACTCGGAGCACTTCTACGCGGACTCGCAGCTCGAGTACATCGCGGAGGAGGAGACGGGCACCATCCTCACGCGGCTGCGAACGTTCGGCGACTGGTGCACGCGGTGGGAGGTGCACTGCGCGGTCGGAGAGGTCGGATGGGCTGCGGGCGGGCCCGGCGAGCAGTTCTCGCGCGAATCGGCCGACGGGTGGGCAGCCCTCTTCGAGGAGTTCTACACGATCGCCGATCAGTACAAGCTCGACGTCACCTACTTCGCGGCGTCGGGAACCCACCGGTTCGGAATGCTCCTCGCCTACGTGCCGAGCGAACCCGGCATCCCCGCGCGCAGCGGCATCGACACCGCGCGCTCGCAAGCCGAGGTGATCGAACGGCACCTCTCGAAGAGGGCTGAGGAGTAGAACCCGCCTCAGTTGCGGATCGTCACCCGTACGCCCGCCGAGGTGGCGGTGTTGCCCGCAGCATCCGCCGCCTTGGCCGTGATCGTGAACGTGCCGTTGGCGCGTCCTGCGGTGTCGAAGGTCACCCGCCACTCCGAGGCGCTGTACTTCACGGCCGTGGCCAGGCGGAGGGAGCCCGCGAAGAGGCCCACGTCGACGACGCCGACGTTGTCGGTCGCCGACACGCGCGCCGTCACCACTCCGCTGAGCACCGCCCCCGCGGACGGGGAGATGATGCTCACGACGGGAGCGACGGTGTCGACAACGATCGGCTGGTCGGGCACGCCCCAGCTGTTCATCGTCGCGACGAAATCGGTGACCGACCACGACGGGGTGTTGTGTCCGCTGGTGTGCGTGCGCAACGATGCTTCGCCAGCTGTCGGCAGCGCGGTGGCCCGCAGAGCGAGCCCGTGCTCCGCGGGGGGCACGACATCGTCGCTGTCGTCGGGGGCCGACACCACGATCCGCATGCGCTTGCCGGTCCACGCCGACGAGCCGTGACGTGCCGGGTTCGCCGCATCGATGCTGGCGGGGTCGCCGAAGACCGCCTGCATGGCCTCGGTCTGCCGCCCGCCGGCTTCGTAGTGCGCCCGGAGGTCGTAGCTGCCGTTGACGACGTACATCCCGGCGACGTTCGTGATGAGCTGCCTGGCGTACGTCTCGGTGCCCAGCGCCCCTCCGCCCGACGTCGAGCGCAGCACGTTCGTGGCGATCGTGAACAGACCGCGCATGTAGTCGAAGCCGGCGATCTGGAGAGCGACAGCCGTCGGGTGGGAGTACAACGTGCCACCGGCCGTCTGGCAGATGGCGATCGAACCGCGGTCGACGACCGCGTGCGCCGCCGTCTTGAACCCGCCCTCGAGCGCGTTGTGGTCGCTCCCGGAGCCGTGGTAGAACCACACGACCGGCACCGGCACGCCGCTGCCCGGCTTGGCCGTCTGAGGGAGGAAGATCCTCGCCACGTCGCCGTTGATCCGCACGTTGATGTTGTCGAAGAGCGTTCCGGCGACAGTGCGCTGATTGGCCTTCCGGTAGTACTCACCGGGCAGCTTCGGGGCGGGCGACGCCGTGTCGGCAGCGTCGGCGGCCGTGAGCAAACCTCCGGCGAGCGCGATACCGCCGAGCCCGCCCGCCGCCAGCGTCAGAAACCCGCGCCGCGAGACGGAGTCGGTGCCGATGGAGGTGCCGGCGTGCGATGCAGCCATGAGAGTGGGCCCTGTCTTGGAGGCGAGTGGATCCGGAGTCGATCGCCGGGGCGAGGCCCCGCTGGCAGCCACCATACGGGCGGCGGAGGCGAACCCGCTCCGAAAGCGCGTTACATCTTCGTTAACGCTCGCACCGGGCGCGGACACGGCCGTGGGCACGGCTCGCCGGGCACCGAGAGTGCAGGGTCGATTGTTGCACGCCGGATACCTCCACGTGAAGACCTGATCACACAGTAGGTACGACTGGTTCCGAGGCGTATCTTGACCGCAGGGGGACGCGAGCGACGCGATCTGCTTCTGGCCTGTGTGGGGGCGAGGGGCTGGGTCGCCGTTGCATCCGTCGATTGACGACGCACAGTGGGGGAAGCACGTGGGGGAAGAGATCCCGGGTTCCGGGGGAAAAGTGTTGTTCGTGTGCTCGAGCGGGGGGCACCTGACCGAGCTCATTCGACTGAGCCGGAGGTTCGGCTCCGATCCGGAGAGTCTCTGGGTCACGTTCGACACCTTGCAGAGCCGGCATCTGCTCGAGGGTCAGCGAATGGCGGTGCTGCCGTACATCGGCCCGCGCGATCTGAAGGGAACGATCGCGTCGGCGCCCGCGCTGGAGCGCATCCTGCGTCGGGAGCAGTTCGATGCCGCCATCAGCACCGGTGCGGCGATCGCCACGGTCGCGCTGCCGATGGCCGCGTTCCACGGCATACCCAGCACGTACGTCGAGAGTGCGAGCAGGCTGCGCGGGCCCTCGCTGACGGGTCAGATACTGCGCCGGATACCGGGGGTGCATCTTCGCACCCAGAACTCGCAGTGGGCCGACGACCACTGGAGGTCGCATCCGAGCGTCCTGGAGGACTTCCGCGCAGAGACGACCGCCGAGACCCCGCGGATCCGTCGCGTGTTCGTCGCGCTCGGCACGATCGAGGGGTACCGCTTCGACTCCGTCATCGATGCGTTCCTCGCCACTGGTCTGGCGAACGATGACACCGTGTGGCAGCTCGGTTACACCTCACGGGACGACCTCCCGGGCACGGTGCACGACTTCCTCCAGCCCGAGGAGTTCGCGCGTCAGGCTCGCGAGGCCGACCTCGTGATCACGCACACCGGTGTGGGAACGATGGTGGAGATGCTGACCGCGGGGATCTTCGCCGTGTACGCGGTGCGACGGGCATCACGCAACGAACACGTCGACGACCACCAGGTCGAGCTCGCCGACATCGTGACCGAGATGGGTGTGGGCATCTCGGTCGAGGGGCCCGACCTGACCCGGGAGATCTGCGAGCAAGCCGCTCGACGCCGCGTGGTCGACACCGATCTCTCGCCGAGCCCGCTGTGGCACGTCGCGTGAGAATGAGCGAGTCCTCCGGGCCGCGCGCCGAGCGCCGAGAGATCTTCGCCATCGGACGCGGGCAATACGAGAACATCGGCGACGTGCTCCTTCGCCGTCCCCTCCTCGAGTGGGCGCGCGAAGCGGGCAACCTTCACGTCTACGTCGGCCACTCTCCGCCCGGCTACGACGAGGGCCTCGGGATCGAGCCCGCCGATACGGTCTATCGATCGTTCGCGAAGTGGTACGTCGCGCTCATCCGACAGGCCTGGGCGGGGAGGGCCGACTCCCTGTACAAACCGGGAGAGGTGCAGCTCACGCTGGTCGGCATGAAGGAACACATCGTCATGCTCCCCGCTGTGGCTCTCGTGCGCGTGCGAGGCGGCAGAGTCGCCCGCATCGGGGCCGGCGCCCGCAATTTCGCCCCGCTCCCGCGCGCCATCATGTGGCCGTCCAGCGCCCTGAGCACGTACACCCGGTGGCGCGACGACCACACCGCCTCGTATCTCGGCTTCGGGCCGGCGATGCCCGATCTCGGGTACTCCGACGGCCTCTCCGACGACGCCGTGCGCGCGATGATCGCCGAGCCCGGCGACGGTCGCGATCTCCTCGTCGTCTCACTCCGTGAGGACGAAGAGGTCGCCCCCCGCCCCTACCCCGACCGGGCCTGGATGGAGGGCATCCGCGAATCCGCCCGTCGACTCGGCCTCCGCATCGCCATTGCGACGCAGGTGTTGGTGGATGACGAACGGAGCCGCCGGCTCGCGAAAGACCTGGGCGCCGACGAGGTCGTGGGGTGGCCGTCGCTCGAGGGGCACGCGGCCCAGGAGGCGCGCCTTCGCCAGCTCTACCGACGGGCGCAGGTCGTCGCCAGCGACCGGTTGCACGTCATCATCGCCGGCTACACCGAGGGGGCTGTGCCCGTCGGCCTTCAGCTCGACGACTCGACGAAGATCTCTCGTCACTTCGACACGATCGGGGTGCACGGCATCGCCGTCAACACCATCGGGCTGGAAGCGGACGAGCTGGCGTCCCGCATCGAGTCGCTCGTCGAACGGCGCGCCGAGATCCTGGGAGCCCTGCCCGCCGCGCGAGAGCGGCTGCGGGGCGTTCGTGACGACCTGCACGCCCTCATCGGCCGATCGACCGAGGAGAGCAGACCCGCCGTCGCGGACGTCGTGCGGCGGCGCAGCGCCAGCGAGAGCCTCGCACGTCCGGTCGTCTTCCACGTCGGCCGAGCCGGTGACGTCCCCGGCGGCATGACGCAGGTCATCAACGCCTACCTCGCCTGGAGATTCGACCGGTCCGACGTCGCCGTGGTCGTGTCGCGCGGAAACCCGGGCGACCATCTCACCGCGCTCCGCCGGTTCATCGCCGCCCGCCGTCGCATCACCGCGATCGCCCGGTCGCGTCGTGCGGCCGTCGTCGTCGTCCATCTCTCCGAGCGCGGCTCGTTCCTGCGCGAAGGACGCCTCGCTATACACGCGGCTCGGCTGGGGCTCCCCGTCATCGCCCACCTGCACGGTAGTGAATTCGCGCAGTACGAAGCCGCCCATCCGAAAGCCGTCGCCGACGTCCTGAACGTCTGCGCCCAGGTCATCACGCTGTCCGACGAGGCGAGCCGGATCGCCGCGCGCACGGTCGGCGAAGGACGCGTGCGTCTCATCCCGAACGCGATACCCGACGGCGACGCGAACGACAAGCGCCGCACCATCGTGTTCGGGGGGGTCGTGTCGCATCGGAAGGGCATCGACGTCCTGCAGGATGCCTGGCGTCGCGTCGCTCCGGCGCATCCGGAATGGACGCTGCTCATCGCCGGCCCCGTCCGCGACGAAGAGCTCGTCGACCCGGCTCTGCCCCAGGCGACGTTCCTCGGCAGCGTGTCGCACGAGCGTCTGATGAGCATCCTCGATGACGCCTCGATCGCCGTCCTCCCCTCCCGCGACGAGGCGATGCCGATGTTCATCCTCGAGGCGATGGCACGTCGCGCGGGCGTCATCTCGACGGCGGTGGGGGGTATCCCCGCCGTTCTCGGGGACGGACACGGGGTGGTGGTGGCGCCCGGTGACGCCGATGCCCTCGCCGACGCGCTGTCCGAGCTGATCGGCGACGAGGGGCGCCGAACGACGATGGCCGAACGCGCCCACGCCCGGTTCGTCTCGGAGCACTCCGCACACGCGGTCTTCCCCGTGGTGGAGTCCGTCTGGCTCGCTCCCCTGGGCGCGTCGGTGGCTCCCGCCCCCGTCGGCGCCCCGGAATAGAGCGCGATGGCGCGGGGTCGGCGTCCGCCGAGCGGGCGAACACACTGGCTCGCCGGGGCCGGCACCGCCGTCGCCGTGCTGGCCATCGCCGTCGCGTTCGCCGTTCCCCGGCACAGCCCACCGCTCGCCGCTGTCGACCCCGACTACCTGCGGGGGTACGACTACCTCCGGGGAGTGAACGTCTACAGCCTGATCTTCGCGGGCGCGGGCGCATCCGTGGACGATGTGGGTGAGCCGCAGTCCAGTTACGACTTCCTCGCGAGCCGAGGTGTGTCGATCGTGCGCCTCGCCGTTCCCTGGCAGCGGCTGCAGGAGATCCCGGCGGGCGGGACCGCGCAGGACGGCCTCGCCCAGCCTGTCGACACCGCCTACCTCGATATGGTCGCCGAGCAGGTGCGCCGTGCGGGGGCAGCGGGCATCCGTACGCTCATCGACCTGCACAACGGGTGCACGTACCCCTGGGGTGCGGGCGAGTACGTCGAGGGAAGCATCTCGTGCGGCGACGGCATCACCGAGGAGCACGTCACCACCATCTGGTCGACGATCGCCGACCGATTCCGCGACGACGCCGACGTGCTCGCCTACGACATCTTTAACGAACCGCGCTGGTCGGTCGGCGTGGAGACCTACAAGCACTTCGCGCAGGTGGCCGTCGATGCGATCCGTTCGACCGGTGATGAGCACACGGTGTGGGTGGAGGGGATCCTGAGCGACACCCGCGGCAGGCTCGCTGCCATCGCGCCCGACGGACCGTGGATCACCGACGAGCTCGGTCTCGTCGTGTACTCCGAGCACTTCTACGCCGAGGAACGCGGCCCGTTCGATGCGGGGGCCGCGAACGGCGCGGTCATCCAGCGCCTGCGCGAGTTCGGCGACTGGTGCACCCGCTGGGGTGTGCGCTGCGCGGTCGGCGAGGTGGGGTGGCCCTCGGGTGGGCGCGGCGGGGTCCAATCCGCGGAATCGGCCGCCGGATGGAACGCCCTGTTCGAGGAGTTCTACACCGTCGCCGACGACTATCGCCTCGACGTGACCTATTTCGGGGCGTCGGGATCGAGCGACGCCGGCACGCTACTGGCGTACGTCGGAAGCGTTCCGGGCATACCCTCCGTCAGCGGCATCGATACGGCACTCTCGCAAGCCGAGGTGATCGAGAACCATCTGTCCCGCCCGTCGGAGCGGTGAGCTCGCGCCACCCCGTCAGGTCGCGTCGGCCTGACGGGCCAGGCGACGAGCGATCGGCTGGGGGAGGTTGTAGACACCACCCACGGGGCCGAGCAGGAAGAAGAGGCCGAGTGCGACGAGGATGGCCACCGCGGTCATCGCCACAGCGACGACCACCGCCGGAACGCTTCCCACGGGGACGAGAGGCACGAGCACGGCGAGAAGGATGGCGTGCGTCACGTAGATCGGCAGCGTGCGCGTGCCGACGGCCAAGAACGGGGCTGCGAGCCATCGCACCTTCGCGATCATCGCGGCGATGACGAGACATGCGGCAACGCAGACCATCGACAGCAGCACCCGCGCGATCCCCTCCGCAGCATCCGGCAACCGCGTGAAGAGGAAGAAACCCAGCGGGATCACCACGATCGCGGGGATCAGCAGCAGGGCCGTCGACCGGGCCGCGATCATCTTCCACACCTCGGGCAACCGGGCACCCAGGACGAAGAAGAACAGATACAGACCGATCGAGCGCCATACCCCGTTGCCGCCGGTCGGAACGAGATCGTACGCCGCGAGCACCGACACCGCCCCCGACAGCACGAGGGGGATCCACAGGGGCCACCGCGCTGTGAGTCGGCCGATCACGATGTACAGCACGAGGGCGATTAGGAACCACAGACCGTTCGTCGGCCAGACCGGCGAGATCGCCAGCGCCACCCAGGGGTGGGTGTCGCCGAGGGGCCAGGGCACGACGGTGAACCAGAGGGCTCGGATCAGCGACCACAGGAAATAGATGTAGATGAGAAGCGCGAGCCGCGAGCGCCAGATCCCGCCCCAGGTGCGACGGATGGCGTTCGCCGCGAACACTCCCGAGATGAGGAAGAACAACGGCATCCGGATCGCCGTCAGGAAGATGTTCAGGGTGTCCAGCCAGCCCAGATCCCACCCGCCGACCTCCATGAGCTGCAGCGTGTGCGCGAGGACGACCAGCATCATCGCGCCGCCACGGGCGACGTCCGCCCATCCCAGCCTGCTCGTCGTCATCTCGTGATCCCCTCGTCGCCGTCGGTCTTCGGGCGGGTCGAGCCGAGCGCCTCGTCGGCGGGTACGGCACGGGCGGTGCGCGGCCGGAACGGATAGACGAACAACCACGAGACGCGGGTCAGGTACCGGGTCAGCAGGATCGACAGGGCGACCACGACGGCCGTCAGGAGGAAGATGGCCGACAGCCCTCGGTCGGGAAGGGGCCTCTCGATCCCGGGGATCAGCGACACCAGCGCCACGAGCAGCGAGATGATGAAGATGTGCACCAGGTAGATGTTAAGCGTGCGCTGTCCGACATAACTGACCCACTTCAGCGGCGCGAGCCGTACGAGGTACGAAGCCAGCGCGAAGCCGGCCGCCACCACCAGGACCTGCGCGATGAGCTCATAGCCCGGCACGCGCAGAAGGCCCGGGACCACGAACGTGGCACCGATCGTGACCGCGAACGCGACGCATACCGCCACCGCCTTCCAGGGGCGCATCCGCTCGACCGCGCCGTATACGCGTTTGTGGGCGTACGCACCGACGACGAAGAAGAAGAGGTACTCGAGCATCCGGTTGAACCCGGAGTTGTCGGTATCGAGCACCCCGGAGGCGGAGAGGGTGCTGAGCACTCCCGAGATGATGAGCAGGACGGCCGGCGGCGCCTTCCGGAAGAGCCACACGACGAGGGTGAACAGGAACAGCGCGTAGATGAACCAGTAGGAGCTGATCGGCCACACGAGGATGAGCAGGAGCGCCAGCGGATCCTGGGCGGAGTCGCCCGCGCCGTCGGAGCGCACGTTCGGGGCGACGAGGTAGAACACGAACCGGATGATCGACCACAGAACATAGAGGTAGAGGTACTGACGCAACCGTCGGCGCCAGAGATCAGCGAACGACCAGCTCCCCACCCGGGTCTGGAACATGCCCGAGATGAGGAAGAACGCGGGCATCGGAAAGAGGTCGAGCACCAATCGGGCGCGGCCGATCCCCGCAGCATCCATCCCGATCGAGGTCAGGAAGAGCGCCACGTGATAGGCGACGATCAGGATGATCGCCGCTCCTTTCACGAAGTCGACCCAGTCGCGTTTCCCCACGTCATCGCGCAGCAGCACGCTGCTGCGCACTTTCGTTGTCCCCACTGTCCATTCCCCCCGTCGGCCGGCTACCCCGAGGCGCCGGCACCGATTCGTTCGATGTTCGCCCGCGCCGCCCCACGGGCACGGACCAGTCCGCGTTCGACACGCGCTCGACTGTCGTCGGAGTCGAGGATGCTGCGCACCACCGCGACCATCTCCTCCCCCATTCCACGTCGCGGCGCGACACACAGTTGCGGCCAATCGAAGAGCCTCATGAGGCCCTCGACCTTCCCCTGCGTCGCGACGGTGACCGCCGGCACTCCCCTCGAGAGCGACATCACCGCGAGATGCATCCGGCCCGTGATCGTCACGGTCGCCGCGTCGGCCAGCGTGCGGATGACCGACGGAGCGAGCATCTCTTCGATCAAGGTCACACCGGCGCCACCGACCGAGGCGGCGACACCGCGGCAGGCCGAGAGATCGTCGGCCGTTGCGCGTATGACGTGCGGCAGCAGAACCACGTGCAGCCCGCGTGAGCGCAGCTCCTCAATGAGCAGCGCATACTCGGGCACCTGATCGACCGTGCGGGCGATCAGACCGCTCGCGTTGACGAGCGCGTACGGGCGCGGCAACGACGCGGCCACGTCGGGGAGCGCTGAGGCCAGCCGGTCGTCGGTGAAGACGATGTCGGCCGTTTCGACCACCCCGACGATGCCCGCCTCCCGCACCCTTCTCGCAGATTCCGGGTCACGCAGCAGCAGTCGCGCCCCCGCCTGCCCGGCCGCGCGCAGGGCGTCCCACGCGGGGCGGGGTGCGGCGCCGTTCCAGCTGAACCCGATGACCGTCGTGTCGAATCCTCGGCGCGCGGCGGAGGCGGCGAGGGTCGCGCGCCGTATCGAGGGGCGCAGGGTGTAGACGCCGTCCATGATGTCGGCACCGATGATCGACACGGTCGCGGCGCCGGTCAGGACACGGCCGAGGGCGCGGACGTCGCGTTCGTGCGCGGACCCCTGCCCGTAGAAGAGGTTCGGCAGCGCCTGGATCGTCGCTTGGTCGGCGAGATCGACGGGCAGACGGAAGTCATTGTCGGTCCGGGTGATGATCGTGACGGGCTTGTCGGCCGCGGCGACGAACGCCTCGACCATCGCCTGGTCTCCGATGTTCCCGGCACCCGGAGGGGCGACGAGCACGTGATGCGACGCCCCCGGGCTCCCCACGGACGCCTCGACCAGAGCACCGAACCGGCGGCGCGTGTGTCCCACACGATCGACGAGCCCGCGGAGCTCCTTCTGCACACGCTTCGGAATCCTGCGGAGTTTCATACGTCGGCCTCCTGGGGCTCGGTCGACGGCGGGGCGGTGCGGGCAGACCTCTGCCGGCGAAAGAAACGGCGTGCGCCCGCCATGGCGACCACGTCGCGGCGGAAAGGGGGGAACACCAGGGCGACGAGGGCCAGTGCGGCGAGGAAAACGACCGCCCCGACGAGGATGCGCACGATCGACAGACTCTCCGGGATCGCCATCGTCGACGCGTACGAGGCCACGGCAGCCAGCGCGTAGACCACGATGGTCCGCAGCGCTCCGACGAACAGTCGCCCGGCCGGGGCGATCGATCCGCGCACGAGCCAGATGATGCCCATGGGCCACAGGAGGGCGTTCCCCAGGGCGTACGCCCAGGCGACGCCCTCGACCCCCCACACCGCTCCGCCGATGATCAGGCCGATCACGAGCGGCCGCGTGATGAGGGTGTACCAGAACTGCCGCTTGGTGCGGCCGAGGGAGAGCACGACCCAGTACGTGGCGAAGGATGCGGCCTGGAAGAGTCCGGCCACCGCCAGGATCTGGAACAGGGGCACCGACGGCGCCCACTGCGATCCCAACGAGATGGCGATGATCGGCGCTGCCTGCGCCACGCAGAGCGCCAGCACGAAGCTCACGATGTTCAGGAGCGTGATCTGCCCGAACGTGAGGAACTCCCGGTACCGCGCCGGCTCCTCGCGGAGCCTGGACAGCGTGGGAAGCGCGACTCGCGACGAGGGCGCATTGATCTGATTGAGGGGCAGCGTCATGAGCTGGAACGCCCGATTGTAGAAGCCGAGGGTCGACGCCCCGAAGACGCGTCCGATCACGAGGGCGTCGACGTTGCGACTCGCGTAGACGAGCACCTGCGAGGCGACGAGCGGCCCACCGAAGTCGAAGAAGCTGCGCATCTCCTCGCCCCGTCGAGGCAGCCCCGGCATCCACCGTGCCACGAGCGGCAGGACCAGCACCTGGAAGAGCACCTGGATGACCTGTTGGGCGACGAGCGCCCAATACCCGAAGCCCACGACCGCCATGATCACGGCGATACCGAGCCCGACGGCCTGCGCCGAGATCTCCACCGACGCGAGTGCACCGAAACGAAACCGGCGGTTCAGATCGGCCCGGAACTGGGTCGAGATGCCGTTGAGCAGGAACGTCGCCGACAGCGCCAACGTCACGGCGACCAGTCGATCGTCGTCGTAGAACGCCGCGATCGGCACCGCGAGCGCGGCGACGACCGCGGTCAGGAGCGCTCCGATACCGGTATTGATCCAGAACAGGTTCGATCGCTGCCCGACGGAGAGCGTCTTGGCCTGGATGGCCGCGCTCGACAGACCGAAGTCACGGAGGATCTCTCCGACTCCGATGATCGCGATCACCATCGTGGTGAGCCCGTAATCGGCCGGGGAGAGAAGTCTCGCCAGCAGCACGATGCCGCCCAGCTGCACGAGGATGCGCACCCCCTGCGCACCGAGTGTCACCGCGGCTCCCCGCGATGCGACCGCCCCTAGACCTCGCCCCCCCGAGCCCACCGTCACCCCCTCCGCAGAACAGGTTCAGGTGCGAGGCGTTCGGGGGGTGCCGTGCTCCGAAGATCTGTCGGTTCGAAAGCCGCCCGGGGAGCATCCGGCCCGCGCCCCCACCGAGCCGCATCGTCGCCCCGACCGTGGACGGCCAGGATCACGAGGAACCCGAGAAGGATGTGCATCGTGCGTACCGCATCGATCGAGTTGAACCCGGCGAGCGCGACGACGTAGGCCACCATCGCGAGGATGACGCTCAGATTGCCCCGCGTGCACGCCTGCCAGATGAGGGCCGTCATGAACAGCGCGAACAGGATCAGCCCGGGGATGCCGATGCTGATCAGCAGCTGGAGGATGGAGTTCTCGATGATGATCGTGTCGAACAGCCGCGACGTGATTCCGGAGGTACCCGGTCCGGTGCCGATCCATCCGGAGAGGTCGGCCGCCCGGAAGGCCACGTCCACGGCGCGGTCACGGACGTCGGCCGAGATCTGCGACTCGATCGAGTCGGATCTCTCCACCAGGGGCCCGGCGTTCAGCACGACGACCGCGCCGATGACGGAGACGACCAGCAGCTGCGCCCACCGCGAGATGTTCTTCCACCCCAGGAACAACGGCGCGAGCAGAAGGGCGAACGCCACCGCGACACCGACCCCCGCAACGGAGCCGCGGGACACGGTCGCCACGATGCCGCCGACCGAGATCGCGCCGGCGAAGAGCGGCCAGAGCTTTCCGGACTGCAGCCACGCGCCGATGCCGATCGACGCCGGAATCGTCATGAACGCCGCCGCGAACAGGGGGTGGGAGAACGCGGCCCGTGCCCGATAGACCGAGAACTCGAACTCCTCGGTGGGCGGGCCGTACACCGGCGAGAACTTGAGCACCATCTCGACGAGCAGGTAGAGGCCCACCAGCACACCGACGACCAGGACGACCTGTGCCAGCAGACGTGCTTCGGCGCGGGCGTTCGGCACCAGGAGCGGCATCAGCACGCTCACGGCGAAGGCGAGGGTCCAGCCCACGGTGGTGTCGGATCCGCCCTCCAACGCCGTGCTCGCGATGAGCCAGAACAGCAGCAGCACGGCGATCGCACCGATGGCGAACCGCGGACCCATGGGGCGGCGCTCGCCGACGACCGGGAGGTTCTCGGCGGGGGTCTGGTTCAGCACGATGCGCCTGAACACCCAGATCCCCATGAGGATCGCCAGCGGCGGCAACGCGTTGAACGGGCCGTCGCTCGGGATGAACCGCGTCGGTGCGAGGGTGAGGATCACCAGCGCGATCGTCGGGATGACGTGCACCGGGATCACGAAGAGCGCGATCATCACCAGCGCCGCGACCGGCAGCGCGACAGCGATCACGAGCCCGACGAGCTCGGGCGGGATGCCAGCGACGCGCACGATGATGTTCAGGAACCTGAGGATGCCGAGGGTCATCGCACCGGCGAAGAGACCGCCGAGCACGATCAGCAGTGCGATGCGCGCGCCGCGTCGCCACCCGCCGCCGACGACGAGATGGCCACGACGACGCGTCGGGCGATCGCCCTCGCGACGCGGCGTGAGCCGATCCATCATCGAGGTCATCGACGCCCCCACCCCGGACGAGATGCCTGTTCCATAGTCATGAACCTAGCCGCCCGGAATGAAATCCCTGTTTCGGAGCGATTAATCCTCCTCACGCCGGTCGGGCGCGCGACATCCGCCGGTGATGTGCGTCTGCTAGAAAGAGGCATCGCCTTTCGGTGCGCTTCTTCGTCCGCCGCCAACGATCGCCGGCTTCCAGGCAGTCCCTTTCGTCCCTCTTGAGGAGTCTCATGCGTCTGTCCGTGATCGGTTGCGGGTACTTGGGTGCGGTGCACGCCGCCGCGATGGCATCCATCGGCCACGAGGTGGTCGGCATCGACGTCGACGAGCGCAAGATCGCGCAGCTGTCGAGGGGTGAGGCGCCGTTCTTCGAGCCCGACCTGCAGGAGCTGCTGACCGCCGGCATCGCGTCGGGCAACCTCACCTTCACCACCGACATGTCGGCGGCGAAGGGCGCGAAGGTGCACTTCGTCGGCGTCGGAACACCGCAGCAGAAGGACGGCTACGCCGCCGACCTCACCTACGTCAACGCCGCCGTCGAGGGGCTCCTCCCCTACCTGAGCGAGGGAGACCTGGTCGCCGGCAAGTCGACCGTGCCGGTGGGCACCGCCGCGCGCCTGGCCGAGAGCGTCACCCCCACGGGGGCGACCCTGGTGTGGAACCCCGAGTTCCTCCGCGAAGGGTGGGCGGTGCAGGACACCATCGACCCCGACCGCCTCGTCGCCGGCGTCCCCTCCGACGCCAACGGCGCCACCGAGGAGGGCGAACGCGCCGCATCCGTGCTCCGCGAGGTCTACCACCCGTCGATCGCGAAGAACACGCCGTTCATCATCACCGACTACGCCACCGCCGAACTCGTGAAGGTCTCCGCGAACGCGTTCCTCGCGACGAAGATCTCGTTCATCAACGCCATGGCCGAGATCGCCGAAGTCACCGGCGCCGACGTCACCACCCTCGCCGACGCCATCGGCCACGACGCCCGCATCGGCCGCCGGTTCCTCGGCGCCGGCATCGGCTTCGGCGGCGGGTGCCTGCCGAAGGACATCCGCGCCTTCGCCGCCCGCGCCGAGGAGCTCGGCCGCGGCGAATCGGTCGCGTTCCTCCGCGAGATCGACGCGATCAACCTCCGCCGCCGCGACCGCGCCGTCGACCTCGTCGTGCAGGCTTTCGACGGGCAGGTCTTCAAGAAGAACATCACCGTGCTCGGCGCCGCCTTCAAGCCCCACAGCGACGACATCCGCGACTCCCCCGCCCTCGACGTCGCCGTGCGCCTGCACGGCCTCGGCGCCTGGGTCACCATCACCGACCCCGCCGCGATCGACAACGCCCGCCGCATCCACCCGCAGCTGAACTACGTCGAAGACCGCGACGAGGCCCTCCGCGGCGCCGACGCCGTCATCGTCGTCACCGAGTGGGACGAGTACCGCCGCGAGCTCTCCGCCGAGCACGCCGCCTCGCTGACCAACGGCCACATCGTCATCGACGGACGCAACTGCCTCGACGCGGGCGCCTGGCGCGCCGCGGGATGGACGTACTACGGGATGGGACGCCCCTGACGAGGCCCACCGATGGCAAGAGTGAGCCCCCGGTTCGTTCTGGGGGGATGAACGTCGCCGGGGGCCGGCGCTCAGATCGGAACAAGTACGTGGGGGGATGACTTGCCCGATGCGCGAGTGAGCGCCCCTTCAGGTTACGTGCGGCCTCACGACACCGATGTAGGCATTTTGGGGGACACGGCACGCTCGCCGCAGCGCTCGCACTGTCAAGCGGTAGCCGCGGGGCCGTTCATCGCGTTGAGTTGATGGAATGCAGCCACCCGCGAACCTCCCGCTCCACCCCGTCGTCATCATCGGCGGTGGGAACGCCGGACTGTCGGTCGCGGGCAGGTTGCGCCGTCAAGGCATCGGCGACGTCGTCGTCATCGAGCCGCGGGAGCAGCACGTGTACGCGCCGATGCAGTCGCACATCGCGGGCGGGCTCGCCCGCGCGTCCGATGTGGTGCGCCCCCAGGCCGACGTCACACCGTCCGGGGTCGAATGGATCCGCGACCGCGTGACGAGCGTCTCCCCGCACGACGACAGCGTCACCCTCTCATCGGGCGCCGTGGTGCGGTACTCGCACCTCATCGTCGCCGCGGGAATCGAGCTGCGGTGGGATGCGGTGGCGGGCCTGGCCGAGGCGATGCGCACCCCGCTCGGCATCTCGAGCTACACGCACGACCTCGCGGCGAAGGCCTCTCTCGCCCTGCGCGACATCCGTGAGGGCACCGTGGTCTTCGTCCAGCCACCCGAGCCCGCCACCTGTGCCGGCGTCGCCCAGAAGCCGATGTATCTGGCGAACGACTGGTGGCGGCGCGATCCGCGACGCCGCGTCCGATCCGTCTTCGTCTCTCCGCAGTCGCAGGCGTTCCGCATCGACGAGATCTCCGACGAGCTGCAACGGAAGATCGACGAGTACGGCATCGAGACGCGATATGCGCACGACCTCATCGAGGTGCACCCCGAGAGCCAGGAGGCCGTGATCGGGCGCGGTGGCGTGAGCGAGACCGTGCGCTACGACCTGCTGCACGCGGTCCCGCCGCAGGCCCCCGCCGCCTGGATCGCCGAGAGCGGTCTCGGTGACGCGGACGGTTTCGTCGATGTCGACGAGCGGATGCTGCACCATCGCCGCTTCGACAACGTCTGGGCATTGGGCGACGCCACCGCGATCACCCCGACGCGATCGGGCGGCGGCATCCGCCCGCAGGCGAAGGTGCTCGTGAAGAACCTCGTGGCGGTCGTGGCGGGCAGGAAGCCCCACGCCGTCTACGACGGCTACACGGTGACCCCGATCACGGTGAGTCGACACACCCTCGTGTTCGCCGAGTTCGATCGAGAAGACCGCCTGGCCCCGACCGTACCGATGTGGCGGACGCTCTTCCGCGAGCGCCGACTGACGTACCTGCTCGACCGGTGGGTGCTGCCGTGGGTGTACTGGAATCTGATCCTGCGCGGGCGCGCATGAGGCGACTCCGGATACCCCTATGCTGGGCGCCATGATCACTCTCAGCAGAATCACAGACCAGGCCGAATTCACCGCCCTGAACGGCGTCACGGGCTTCTTCGGGTTCCTCATCTACGTCGTCGTGGTCATCGCGCTGTGGCGTGTGTTCACCAAGGCGGGCTACGCGGGATGGCTCGCCATCATCCCGATCGTCAACGTCTTCGTGCTGGTGAAGGTCGCCGGATTCTCCGCGTGGTTCGGCCTGCTGTACCTCATCCCGATCGTCAACATCGTCTTCCACATCATCGTGTCGTTGCGCATCGGTAAGGCGTTCGGTCAGGGCGCGGTGTTCTCGATCTTCCTGCTGTGGCTCTTCTCGTTCATCGGGTACCTCATCCTCGGCTTCGGCTCCGCCACCTACGACAAGCGCCGCATCGACGCTTGAGTCCCGCCTCGCGAATCGACGAGCACCGCTCGCGCACCGAGCGCCGGCAGCGCACCGCGCTGCTGGCGCTCGTCGTCTACGGCGTCGCCGTGCTGCTCATCGCGTTCTGGCCGGTGCCCGTCGACAGCGGCGCCGTGGGGCTGCTCGACCGCATCGAGCGGCTGCTGCCGTGGGCGACGTACGGGCGCATCGAGGTCGCCGCGAACGTCGTGTTCTTCGTGCCCCTGGGGTTTCTGCTGAGTCTCGTGCTCGAGCGCTCCCGCTACCTCGTGCTGCCCATCGGCCTGCTCACGACGATCGCCATCGAGGGGCTGCAGGCCGAGCTGCTCGACGAACGCACGGCGAGCATCTCCGATGTGCTCGCGAACACCGCGGGCGCCTGCATCGGCATCCTTCTCGCCGCCGCGATCACCCACCGGCGCGACGCCGATCCTTCGGGGCGGCGTAAGGTCGCGGGATGAGCAGCAACGAGAACGACACCGCCCCGTCCGGCTCCGACACCGACCTCGGCAAGCTGATCGCGAAGGTCGACGACGAGCACGGCGAGGACGGCGCCGCCGCGATGGCCGACCAGCTGCGCGGCAAGGTCGAGGAGACCGAGGCCGAACCCGAGGCGCCCGGCGACCTCGAAGACTGACGGTATTGCACTGAAAGCCCAAGACACCCGGGCGCGCTTCGCGCAGCATCCGGGTGTCTTGGGCTTTCAGTGCGAGCGACACCCTTAGCGGGCACACGACCCGGAAGTCGAGCTCGCGCAAGGAGTTGGCGCTCCCGCGCGGCGGGGGTCAGACTGTGGCGACATCATGACGACACCTGTCGTCGCGAGGATGTCCTTGATGAGGGGGAAACACGAGAATGAGCACCCGTGTGGCGGTCGTCTGGAACCCGTCGAAGACCGAGCGGGAGGCGCTCGAGACGCCCGTGACCGCGACGCTCGGCGCTGACGCCGATGTCCAGTGGTTCGAGACCAGCGTCGACGACCCCGGCCAGGGGGCCGCGCGCCGCGCCCTCGAGGCGTCACCCGACGTGATCATCGTTGCGGGCGGCGACGGCACCGTGCGTGCGGTCGCCGAGCACCTCGCCGACGAGAAGGCCGACGTCGACCTCGGCATCGTGCCGCTCGGCACGGGCAATCTGCTCGCGCGCAACCTCGGCGTGCCGATCAACGACATCGACAAGGCTGTCGACCGCGCGCTCACCGGCACGGCCACGGCCATCGACGTCGGCTGGGTCGATGTCGACCTCGACACCGGAACCGAGCGGCACGGCTTCGTCGTCATGATCGGTTTCGGCATCGATGCGCAGATGATCGCCGAGACCGACGACGAGCTCAAGAGCAAGGCCGGCTGGCTGGCCTACGTCGAGTCGCTCGGGCGGGCCCTCGCCGCCAGCGACATCGTGCCCTTCCACCTCACCGTCGACGAGCAACCCGGTCGCGACGAAGAGGGGCACACGCTGCTGATCGCGAACTGCGGCACGCTGCAGGGCGGCTTCACGCTCCTACCCGACGCCGACCCGGCCGACGGCGAGCTCGACTTCCTGCTGCTGAGCGCCGAAGGACTCGGCCAATGGATGGGAACCCTCAAGACGATGATGTGGGACAACGGGCTCATGCGCCTCATCACCAAGAAAGACGACACGACCAGCTCCGAGTCGGTCACTCACGGGCGGGCGAAGAAGATCCGCGTGACCCTTCCCGATCCTCGCGCGTTCGAGATCGACGGCGAGGAGATCGGCGAGACGCGGGAGTTCACCGTCTCGCTGCAGCCGTCCGCGGTGAAGGTGCGCTGACCCGGGAGAGAAGAGGGACCCCCGCCCTGTCGAGACAAGACGGGCGGGGGTCCGATACCTACGTGCGACGATTCGCGGTGCCGTGCGTCTCGTCGCTGAACACAGACACTAGCCGATCCTGTCCCCTGAATGGGGGACAAAAACCCCTCCTTTTCCCCCTTCCCCCGATCCAGGGGGGCATCCTGCCGCACGGCGCGCGCTCACCATCGCCGCGGCACGTCCAGGCGATCCTCGCCGCGTCGCATAGGATCTTCGAGCCGGGCGGGGGGCCTCCCGGCAAAGGGGGAATGACGCCGGTGCCGACGGACGACAGTACGAACGACGATTTCGACGACATCGCGAGCAGCCTGCGGGAGCTCCGCGCTCGCGCCGGCGGACCCTCGTACGCAGAGATCGGCAGCCGGATCGCGCAGGCCCGGATCGAGCGCGGGGTGCCCCTCTCGGCGTCGGCACCCGCCAGGACGACGGTCTACGACGCCTTCCGTCTCGGTCGCTCCCGGATCAACGCCGCGCTCGTGGGTGAGATCGTGCGCGCGCTCGGAGCCGACGACGCCGAGGCCGAGAAGTGGGAGGCCCGCTGCGGTCTCGCCCAGAAGGCCCGGCACGCGGCACCCGTCCCGGCGCCATCCGTTCCGGCGAAGGCATCCGCGGTGCCGCGCTCCGCGATGTGGACCGCGGTGCTGATCGTCGGCTGCGTGCTCCTGAACTTCTCGGGGAGCGCCGCGGTAGCCGCGCTCGGCCTCCCCCTCTTCCTCGACATGATCGGCACGGCCGTTGCCGCGATGGCGTTCGGCCCCTGGTGGGGGGTGCTCGTCGCGTGCGGCTCCACCGCCATCGAGACGGTCACCGGCACCACCGACTCCCTGCCGTTCGTGCTCGTGAACATCGCCGGGGCCCTGGCGTGGGGGTACGGCGCTCGGGCCCTCGGAGGGGCGCGGTCGCTGCCGCGGTTCCTCGCGCTGAACCTCATCGTGGGCGTCGTCTGCACGATCGTCTCCGTGCCGGTGCTCATGATGATCTTCGGCGGTGAGACGGGTCACGCCAGTGACCAGATCGCCGAGGGGCTCATGGCCTCGGGCGAGCAGCTCGCCCCGTCCGTCTTCACGGCTAACCTGCTGACCTCGCTCGCCGACAAGCTCATCTCGGGCTTCATCGCCCTCGCTGTCATCGGCCTGCTCCCGGCCCGCATGCTGACGCACGACCTGGTCGGGTCGATGGTCGGCCGTATGGCGACGGGCGAGTCCCGGCGCGACGGCGAGACGCGGACGGATGCTGCGCTGCCCGCCTGAGGCACCGCGGGGCGCAGCATCCGTCGCGCACGGATCCACCGACATCGTCGGCGGTGAATCACTCCGCCCGCGGGCGGAGGAGGAAAGACCGGGATCCCCCACGGCTCGGTCTCTCCACGAAAGCGAGGCCTGTGAGCGGGCCGGGGGACA
The DNA here is from genome assembly GCF_003635115.1 of Microbacterium sp. AG1240. GTDB lineage: Bacteria > Actinomycetota > Actinomycetes > Actinomycetales > Microbacteriaceae > Microbacterium. The sequence goes on along the minus strand of NZ_RBXJ01000001.1, from coordinate 563,093 downwards.
AAGGGGCTGCCGTCCCGACCCGCTCGTCTTCGACGCTAGGCCGGTGCCGCCGCTCTCGCAGCCCGATGGGCCTACTCCGAACAACCCCGAACACCCCCGAACACGTCCCGATGCGACGCACGGCGGCCGTATCCCACCGCCTCCCCGATGGCAATGGGTCGGCCCCGAGAGGGGGGCGAACAACAGAGTGGAACGATGAGAAGCATCACGTACGCGGGCGAGACGATCATCACGACCGACGAGGTCGCCGAGGCACTGGTGAAGCTCACAGCCGCCATCGCGAACGACGGCCGGGCGGAGGCGGTGACGATTCCGATCGTCTCGCGCACGACCGACGACGGGGGCACGGCGGAGCTCGTCATCGGGGTCGGGAACGACGTGCTGTCGGCCCCGACCGAGTGGCAGGGCGACGAGCTCGACTTCTCCGAGGCGGCCGAGACGCTCCGCTCGCACCCCAGTTACCCGCGCCGAGCGGCGACGGCCCCCGATCTGTATGCCGTGAACGATCCCGACGCGAGCTGGGACCCCGACCTCGACGGCTTCACCCGCGCCTAGCGGCCGCGCCGTTCGCGCTCGAGCAGGAGATCGGCGGCCGCACCGCGCCGGCCCTGTACGGCCCCCTGGGGTGACCCGCGCATGAAGGAAGGGCCTCCCGGTACCGACCGGGAGGCCCTTCTCTCTGTGCGCGGCGACGACCGCGTCAGATCATTCGAAGTTGCGGTGGCGGGCGACGAGGTCGTCGAACTTCGCCCCGGTGCGGCGAACGAGCATGAGGTACAGCACGTCCCAGAAGATCCAGAGCGACTGCTCGAACAGGCTCCCCATCGCCTGGATGGTCGGCACGAGACCGCTGGGGTCGTCGGCACCGTAGGTGTGGGCCGGAACGGTCAGCACGATGTCGGCGAGCTGCGCGGTCGGCCCGTCGGGCACGGCGGTGGCCACGAGCAGCGTCGCACCGGTCTTCTTCACCTGCTCCGCGATGTAGTGGAGGTGAGGGATGTTCGCCGGACCCGACGGCATGATGAACAGGTCATCGGCGGTCACCGCCGGCGTCGTGTCGTCCCACCCCCAGTGCACGGTCTTGCCGAAGTGCGTCAGGCGCATCGCGAACGCCTTCGACCCCAGGCCCTCGCGCCCGATGCCGAGCACGAAGATGCGCTGGTGGCTCTCGAGCGCGTCGAGGGCGGCGTCGATGTTGTCCAGCGGCACCCGGCGGAAGACCTCGCCGAGCTCCTGGACGACAGTGGCGCTGATCTCGCGGAATTCCGACATGTCCACTTCCTTCTCTTCTGGTTCTTCCCGGTGCGGTGTACCGAGGTCGTGCTGATCGCGGATCATCTCACGCCCGGCTTGGCGCCCAGCCGCCCGACGAGCAGGGCGAGCAGGATGACGGCGCCGTAGACGGCGTTGATCCAGAAGGTCGGGACGCCCGCGAGGGTGAGGACGTTGGTCAGCGTACCGAGGAGCAGCACGCCCATCAGCGCGCCGACGATGCGCCCCTGGCCGCCCGTGAGCTGCACGCCGCCGATGACGGCAGCGGCGAGGGCGCTGAAGATGAGGTTCTCTCCCATGCCGCTCGTGACCGAGGCGAGGCGCCCGGCGAGCATCAGACCGGCGAACGCGGCGAGCGCGCTGGCCGCGACGAAAGCCGTGATGAGCACGAAGTCGACCCGGATGCCGGCGGCGCGCGCGGCCTCGGCGTTGCCGCCGATCGCGTAGAGGGCGCGTCCCCACGAGGTGTAGCGCAGAAGGAGTCCGGCGATGAGGAAGAGGATGCCGGTGATCCAGATAGCCGCGGGGATCCCCGCCCACCGGGCCGATCCGACGTAGCGGAAGGCCTCGGGGAGGCCGGCGAGGGTCTTGCCCTCGCTGATGCCGAGGGTGATGCCGCGGAGGAGGATCAGCATCGCCAGAGTGACGATGAAGGGGTCGAGTTTCACCTTCACGACGAGGAACCCGTTGAACAGTCCGACCAGCATCCCGATCCCGATCGTGATGCCGATCGCGCCGAACTCGTTGATCTCGGTGCCGAGACCGCCGACGGCGGCGGGGATGAGCAGCCACGCGGCGACCATCGGCGCCAGCCCCACGGTCGATTCGAGCGAGATGTCGAGCTTGCCGGTGAGCAGGATGAAGGTCAGGCCGATCACGACGATGCCGAGCTCGGCCGACTGGCGGAGGATCAGCGTGAGGTTCGCCGCCGAGAGGAACGCGGGGCTCACGACCGCGCCGATGATCGCCACGATGACGAGGCCGGGCAGCACGCTCAGCTCGCGGACGTTCTTCACGACGGTGCGCGCGAAGGGGTTCTTCGCGGCGGGGGTACGGATGACGGTGGTTCGCACGATGTTCACTCCAGGCCTTCGATGGCTCGAACGATGTCTTCTTCGGTCGGTTCGCGGAGCTCGGCGCCGATGCGCCCCTCCCGCATGATGAGGACGCGGGGGCTGACGAGCAGCTCCTCGACGTCGTCGGAGATCAGCACCACGGCGACGCCGTCGCCGAGAGCGCGGAGCATGAGCGCGTAGATCGCGTCCTTCGCGGCGATGTCGACGCCCGCCGTGGGCGAGATGAGCACGAGCACACGCGGATTGCGGGCCAGGGCGCGCGCGAGCACCACCTTCTGCTGGTTGCCGCCGCTGAGGCCCGACACCGCCAGCGACGGGTCCGGTGGCACCAGGGCGACGTCGGAGATGAGGTCGCGGGAGATCTCGGTGCGCTTCTTCGGAGAGAAGAACCCCCGCGGGGCGATCTGGTCCATCACCCCCATGGTCATGTTCTCGGCCACGCTCAGCTGCGGCACGTACCCGTCGCGGTGCCGATCGGCGGGCACGAATCCGATGCCGGCGCGCTGACTGGCCTTGACGTTTCCTGCGGCGACGGACTCGCCGTTGACGACGATGCCCCCGGCAGCGGTCTTACGCAGGCCCGCGATGGCCTCCCCGACGGAGTACTTGCCCGATCCGCCCACTCCGCCGATGGCCACGATCTCGCCGGGCGCGACCGTGAACGAGACGTCGGTGAACGCGCCCTCCCGGTCGGTCGCGTTCTCGACGGCGAGGGCGACGGCGGGCGATGCCTGCGCGTCCGAGGCGGTCGTCGACTCCGCCCGGTGCCGCCGCTGCTCCTGGCCGGCGAGCAGCGCGTCGACGAGGTCGTCGGATCGGATGTCGTCGCCCAGCCGCGACCAGAGCAGTCTGCCGTCGCGGAGCACCGTCGCGGAGTCGCAGATCGCCGTGACTTCGCGGAGGAAATGGGAGACGAAGACGAACGTCACGCCCGCCGCCTGGAGCTCCTGAACCTTGTCGAAGAGCCTGCGGATCGCCGCGCCCTCGAGCTGGACGGTCGGCTCATCGAGAAGCACGATGCGGGTGCCCGCCTCCAGCGCCTTGGCGATGGTCAGCATCTGCCGCTCCTCCAGTGGAGCGTCGGAGAGCAGCATCTTCGGATCGAGCTGGATGTTCCACTCCGTGAGGATGCGCTCGGACTCCTCCTGCATGCGCCGCCACGACACCCCGGCGCCGCGCTGCGGAAGCCGGCCCGTGAAGAGGTTCTCGGCGATCGTGAGGTTCGAGAAGACGGAGGGACGCTGGTAGACGCAGGCGACACGCTGCTGCCAGGCCTTCGGATCGGACGCGGGCGGCGCTTCGGATCCGAAGAACTTCACGCTCCCGGTGTCGGGGGTCTCGAGGCCGGTGATCATGCGCAGGAGCGTGGACTTGCCGGCGCCGTTGCGGCCGATGAGGCCGTGCACCTGCCCGGGCAGGATCGAGACGGAGACGTCTTGGAGGGCTCTCGTCGCACCGTACGTCTTGCTGACGCCATCGATCTCGATGGCGGGCACGGTGACGGGCACGGTGGTCGGTGAAGCGGTCATGACGTCTCCGTCTCGGATGCTGCGCGGTCGGGCGGTGGGTGTTACGCGACGCCGAAGGCGTCCAGGGCGAACTGCTTGTTGCCCCAGAGCTCAGGGTCGTCGACGTTCTCCTTGGTGACGACCGGGGTCGGCAGCAGGTCGACGAGGTTGCCGTTGCGCTCCTCGATGACGCTGCCGTGGTCGGTCTCACCGGGTGCGAAGGTCTCGCCCTCGATGGCGCGCGTGAGGTAGTCCGCGCCGTAGTCGATGTAGTCGGTCATCGGCTGGGCGATGGCCGCGTCGAGCCATCCGTCGCGGATCGCGGTCATGGCCATGGGGCTCGCGTCGACCGAGACCTGCACGATGTGACCGGCCTCGCCGACGGGGATGAGCTTGCCGATCGACTGCAGGGTGTCGAGGATCGTCGGGAAGAAGGTCGCGTCGCTCTGGTTGTAGATGCCGGCGACGTTCGAGTACTGGTTCAGCGCGGTCTCGATGCCGGTGGCGGCCTTGGCCGGGTCCCACTCGGTGGCGACGTTCACGAGCTGCACGTCGGGGTAGTTCTCCTTCATGCAGTCGTTGAAGCCGTTGGTGCGGTCGCGACCGTTGGAGGTGACCGGGTCGCCGTCGAGGGTGATGACTGCCGAGCCGGCGGCGACGCGCGAGCCCATCTCCTCGCAGGCCAGAGCGCCCATGTTGACGTTGTCGGCGCGCACGATCATCGCGATGTTGCCCGAGGCGGGCGCCTCGTCGATCGCGACGATCGGAACACCGGCGTCGTTCGCGTACTCGATCGCGGGCACGATCGCGTCGGCGTCGCCCACCGAGATGACGAGGCCCTTCGCGCCCTTGTTGATGAGCGTCTGGATGTCGGTGATCTGCTGCGCGGCATCGCGGTCGGCGTTGGTCGCGGGGATGGTGGCGTAGCCCAGCTCGGCGAAACGCTCCATCGAGCCGACGTTCTCGGCGTTCTGGAACGGGTCGGTGTGCGGCTGCGAGTAGCTCAGCGGCGTGGATGCCGGGTCGCCGCCGTCGGTGCCGGCGCCGGCGGTGTCGCCGGAGCACCCGGCGAGCAGGAGGGCGCCGGCTCCGAGGAGTGCGACACCGGTGATCATTGAAGTTCGCATGCGACTTCCTCTCTGAAGTGCGGGACAGGTGACGGCTGCTGCCGACGTCATTCTGAACGTATCGTACGCCTTGTACGTACAGAATGTACAGCTAACCCCGCTGAAAGCAAACCGGGAGCTCCCCGACCGCTCGGGTGCGGCCGGATCGTGCTTGTCTGTACAGTCGGACGACAACGTACCGATAGATCATTCTCGGCCGTTCATCGACGCAAAGGAGTGTGGCCGTGTCCCAGATCATCGAACGCACCTCTCCGGTGCCGTACTACGAGCAGCTGTTCGAGATCCTGCGTGCCCGCATCGTGGCGGGAGAGGTGCCCGCCGACGAGCGGCTCCCCAGCGAGCTCGAGCTCTGCCGCGAATTCGGTCTGTCGCGCGCGACCGTGCGACAGACGCTGTCCAAGCTCGAGTCCGACGGGTTCGCCCGTCGGGTGCCCCGACGCGGCGTGTTCGCGACGTCGCCGGAAGCCCCCTCCGGGTGGACGGTGCAGGAGGGTTTCCTCGAGTCCCAGATCCGGCACGGTCGCACCGGCATCGAGACCGAGGTCACCGACGCCGGCTTCGTCACCCCGCCCGATCACGTGGCCGAGGCGCTCCGTGTCGCCTCCGACGACCGTGTGTTCGCGATCGAACGCGTGCGGTCGCTCAACGGGCGCGTGGCCATGTTCAGCACGAACTGGTTCCCCGATGCGGTCGGTCGCACCATGTCGACCGCCGACGCCGTGCTCGACGGCACCGGGTCGGTCAACGAGAGGCTCCGCGAGGCCGGATTCGTCACGAGCGGGGCACGACGGCTCATCCACGCCACCCTGCCTCCCGCGGTCGTGGCGCAGCACCTGCGCATCCACACCGATCAGCCCGTCCTGCGCGTGCGGTCGCTCTCGTGGGACCACAGCGACACGCGTTTCGACTACTACGAGACCTGGGTGCTCACCGACGTCATCCCGCTCGAGGTCAGCGTCGCGGCGAGCTGACACTCACCCGAGCATCGACGCGGTGAACCCGCCGAGGGAGACGACCGCGTCGGGCCGCCACCCGCGGGCCGTCGCCGCCAGCAGGGCCGCACCCACCGCCGTCACCTCCGGCTCCAGGATGGGCGCCGCCCGCAGGCGGTGCACGGCCGACTTGATCTCGATCCACCCCGGCGAGCGCACCCACCCGCCCGCCAGGCGCACCTCGGCGCGACCGGGCATCCCCGCCGACACGGCGTCGACGGCGTCGCGTCCGGCCACGGCGAGCGCGCCGAGCACGGCCGAGGCGCGGGCGCGTGGATCACGGGGAGCGTCGGACGAGTACGAGGGCGCTCCCCCGCCCCTCTCCCCCGGCACGAAGTAGCCCGAGTCCCACAGCGGCAGCGGTTCGGCCGCACCCTCGAGCAGGGCCCGCACGTGCGCTGCGACGTCCGCATCCTGCGACGCCCACTGCACGTTGCGGGCGAGTTCCTCCACGCGCAGGAGCGTGCGCCCGTCGGAGCGTATGCCGGGGGCGACGTCGACGTGCTCGCCGCGCGCGACCGGCAGGCCGGGAACCTGCGCGACGACGACCTCGGCGGTTCCCATCGAGTCGAGGATCGCGCCGGGCACGATCTGCTGCACGCCCCATCCCGCGATCGGATGATCGTGACCGCCCGCGACCGTGATCGCGTCGGCGGCGATGACGCCCGCGGCGCGCAGGGTCGTGGACTCCAGGGCGCCCACGATCTCACCGGTCGCGACGACCGGGGGGAGCAGCTCGGGCGAGCCGAGGGTGGCGGTGACGCGGTCGAACGCCCAGACCCGGTCGCTCGATCGCCACGCCGCGGTGCGGGAGGCGAGGGTGTCGCTGAAGAACGGACGTGCGGCCCACCGGCACGCGGCGAGGTCGGTCAGCGCGAGCCACGACCGCGCGCGACCCGCGGTCTCGTGCGCGCGCGCCCACGCCCACCCGACCACCGTGCGTACGGGGTCGGTCTCCGAGTCGAACGTCTCGTCATCGACCAGCTGCGGCCGGAGCGCCCGGAAGAGGTCTTGGCGGCGCGGGTCGAACCACGTCAGCGCGGGCGTGAGCACGCGGAGTCTCTCGTCGACGAGAACGCCGTCCTCCCCGACACCCGCGACGCAGATCGCGTGCACCTCGAAGATCTCCCCGCAGACCTCCACCACCATCTCCTCGACGGCGTCGAAGAGACGGTCGACCTTCACCGACAGATCGACGGCGTCACGCGGTGTCGGGCGGCTGGCACGAGCGACGACCGCGCCCGACGGGTCGATGGCGACGACTTTGGAATTGGTGCTCCCGACATCGACACCGCAGGCGACGGGCACGCGCGAACTGGCGGACACGTGACCACTCCTCCCCGGGGCGCCTCGCGGGCCGCCTGCCGAAGACGCCGACCGGGCTGTGGCCGCGCCTCGTCCACGACCATAACCGCCCCCGCGACCCGGGGCCGCCCGCGACGGTCAGGAGGGCACGGCGAGCACGGGGTCGAGGTAGCCGAGGGCGCGCTGCGCCTCGACGTGCTGCCGGGCAATCTGCGGCTCGAGCGGCACGCGGGGCAGCTCCGTCGCGGCCAGCTCCCACGACGGGAACGCTCCGTCGAGAGCCGCCGCGGCCTGCATGGCGGCGCCCTTCGTGACGTACTCGTCGAACTCCGGCACGACGATCGGCAGGTCGACCATCTGACCGAGTACGCGTTGCACGGCGTGGTTCTTCGCCGCCCCGCCGATCAGCAGCATCCGCGTCGTCGATACTCCGCACACGTGCAGCGCGTCGAGCATGGCGACCTGGCTCGCGAGGGTCCCCTCCACGACGGCGCGGGCGAAGTTCGCGCGGGTGAGGTTCGTGAGCGTCGCCCCCTGGAGCGACCCGCGGGCGTGCGGCAGGTCGGGGGTGCGTTCGCCCTCGAAGTAGGGCAGCAGCGCGAGCCCTCCCGCGCCGGCCGGCGCCTCCAGCGCGAGGTCGGACAGCTCGGCGTACGTGCATCCGAGCAGGCCCGCCCCCAGGTGCAGATTGCGTGCGGCGTTCAGCGTGGCGACCAGCGGCAGGTGCGCGCCCGTCGCGTCGGCGTAGCTGCACACGTACCCGGAGTAGTCGTGCACGGGCGCGGGCGTGCGGGCGTAGACGACGCCCGACGTGCCGAGGCTGAGCACGGCGTCGCCGTCGTCCAGTCCGAGCGCCAGCGCCGCGGCCGCGTTGTCACCGCTGCCCACACCGATCGGTATGCCGGCCGGCACACCGGGGATCCCCGCCCCGGTCACCCCCGCTCGAGCGAGGGGCCCGAGCACCTCCGGCAGGATGGCCGACGCCCCGAAGGCGTGTGCGAACAGGTCGGGGGTGTAGGCCTCATCCTGGCCCGACCAGTAGCCGGTGCCGGATGCTTCGGATCGATCCGTCGTCACGCGGTCGACGCCGCCCGTGCCCGGCCCGTAACCCCGGAGGCGCCAGGTGAGCCAGTCGTGCACGACCGCGACGGCGGCGGTGCGTCGAGCGGCGTCCGGATCGGTGTCGCGCAGCCACCGCGCTTTGACCACCGTGTCGGAGAGCGTGAGCGGCAGCCCCGTGCGACGGATCCACTCCTCCCGCCCGAGCTCGGCGTTCAGCGCCACCATCTGAGGGTGCGACCCGGTGTCGTTCCACAGGGGCGATCTCGCAACGGCCGCCCCCGAGGCGTCGAGGAAGATCGGCGTGTGCTGCTGACCGCTCACCGAGACGGCGGCGACGTCGTCGAGTCCGCCCGCCGCGCGCACGGCCTCCAGCAGCGCCGCCCACCACACCTCCGGGTCGACGACGGTCGCGTCGGGATGGGCGGCCTTGCCCTCGCGCACCCGGACGCCGGTCGCGAGATCGCGCACCGTGACCTTGCACGCCTGCGTGGACGAATCGATTCCGGCGACGAGCGTCATCGCTTCTCCCCCTGGTCTTCGTGGACGGTGTCGCCGTACGTCAGCCGACGGCTCACCACGGCATGGCCTTCATGTGCTCCCAGCGCGGGGCGACCGACGCCGCCCAGGCGGCGACACGCTCGGCGTTCGCCGGATCGACCTCGACCTCGCGCGGCTCGCTGCGCGCCCAGGGCACGACCTCGCCCGACGCGAGGGCCTGCGCCCCGCGCGAGACCACCTCGGGAAAGCGGGACACGCTCAGAGGCACACCCAGCAGATCGGCCTTCAGCTGGAGCCAGAGCGGATTCACGGCGGCCGGTCCGATGACCTTGACCCGATCCACGGGGTGGTGGTCGAACAGGCCGAGCACGTCGCGGAACTGCAGCGCCATGCCCAGGAAGCAGCCGAGCACGATGTCGGCGGCGGTCGTGTCGCTGCGGACCCCGGCGATGACGCCCCGCGCGGCGGCGTTCTTGTCCGGTGGCGGGCTCCCGCGGAACTGCGGCAGCACGACGGGCACGGCGTCGAAGTCGATCGCGCCGCGGGCGTACCGCCGGGCGAGGTCGTCGACGCAGGCGGTGAGCTCGTCGGCGGTGAGCGAGAGCATGCCCTGCAGCGTCGCGAACGCCGACCCGCCCGTGGGGATCGAGGCGAACAGGGTGAACCCCTCCCCGTCGCAGTCGATGCCGTTCGCCAGCTTCGCCGCGGCGGCGGTCTCGTCGAGCCTCGGGCGCTGACCGACGAAGAGCAGACCCTCGGTGGTTCCGGTGGAGTTGAGCAGCTCGCCCGGCTGCAGGTCGGCGCCCGCACCGCCGACCATGTGATCGTGACCGGCGACGTGCACCGTCACCTCGTCGCCGAGACCCAGCCGTCGGGCGGCGTCGGCGGTGATCGCAGACCCGTCGACGGCGGCCCGCAGCGACGGGAACAGCGACGTGTCGAGCCCCATGAGCCCCACGATCTCGGCCGACCACCGGCGTTCGACGAGGTCGAGTGCCATGGTGCGGCTCGCCAGCGAGTACTCCGACCACCGATCCCCGGTCAGCGTGCCGGCGAGGTACTCCGCCACGTTCAGCCACTGCGCATCGCCCGCGTCATCGGCGTGGGCGACGGCCCACGCGACCTTCGACAGCCCGTAGTTGGCGTTGATCGGAAGCCCGGTCACCTCGTAGACGCGACGACGCTCGCGCGCGCCGAGGCGGTCGAGGTGACCCGAGCCCCGATGGTCGTGCCAGAGGATCATCGGCGACGCCAGGGACATGTCGCCGCGCACGAGACCCCCCGATTCCCCGACGCCCGTGAAGGCGATGCGGCGGACCGTCGCCCGTTCGGCCGCGTCAAGGGAGAGGACGAACCGTTCGATGCCCGCCGTGAGCTCGGCGAGATCGTAGACCTCACCGAAGCCGTCGCCCGTCGTCGGCGTCGCCAGACGGGAGGTCGCGCGCGGGTCGCCGGATGCGTCGAACAGGCAGAGCTTGACGCTGGTCGTTCCGACGTCGACGGTGATCGTGGGAAGCATGGGGCCGACCGCTCAGGCCGCGGAGGGATTCAGCATCCGGATGCGTCGCTCCACCACATCCGAGATCGCCGCGACCGCCTGCGTGGAGACGCGGATCAACGACACCTCCTGCGGATTGGCGGCGTAGGCCTCGCCGAAGGTGCGGATCATGGCGTTGCGCAGGTCGCTGGCGACGTTCACCTTCACCACGCCGAACTCGTGCAGCCGCGCGAGCTGCTCGGGCGGCAGGCCCGAACCGCCGTGCACGACGAGCGGCACGGAGCTTGCCGCGCGCACCCGCCCGAGCAGGTCGAAGTCGATCGCGGCATTCGGGGAGTACCCGTGCACGTTGCCCACGGAGACGGCGAGCATGTCGGGGCGCACGGACGCGACGAACCCCTCGACCTGGGACGGGTCGGTGCTCAACTCCACCTCCGGGCCGTGGTCGTCCTCCTTGCCGCCGATGCTGCCGAGCTCCGCTTCGAGGGCGAGGTCGTTCGGGGTCATCTCTCTCGCGATCGTCGAGATCCGCACGTTCTCGTCGTAGGGCTCCTCGGAGGCGTCGATCATGATCGACGTGAACTCGGCGGCGAGGGCGTCCTCGACGGCGCCGAGCGACTTGCCGTGGTCAAGATGCAGCGCGACGGGCACGCGGGTGCCGGCGAGCCGTCGGCTGACCATGTCGTAGATGTACTCGAAGCCCGAGAGCGCCGCGTTGGTCGGAGCGACCTGGATGAACGTCGGCACCCCGACCTTCTCGATGGCATCGACGATCCCCATCGTGGTCTCGATGTTCGTGGTGTTGAACGCGCCCGCGACGAGCCCGCGCGCGGTGCATTCCTGGATGACGTCGAGGCCGCTGACCAGTGGCATAGGGGGTCCTTTCGAAGAGACAGCGTCACTCTAACCCGAACAGTACAGATCGTCCAGTCTGTACGTACAAAGCCGTCCCCGACGCCCCCATACCCCGTGCGCGGCTGCGCGTCCAGGCTCCGGGCCCGCCGCGCGCATCCGCATAACCTGGCCCGACCGTCGGAAAGGACGCCCGTGCTCACCGGACTCGTCACCTCGCTCACCCTCTTCACCGCTGTGCTGTCGGGGGCGCTCGCCGACGGCACGCCCGAGACGCCCGCCGACGGTGCCGCCGGCGTCGTCTACGTCTTCGTCGCCATCGCGGGGCTCGTCGCCGTCGCCGCGGTCGGCGGGATCGCCTTCGTCCTCCTCCGCGGGCGACGCGGCCGCAAGCGCCGCTGAGTCCACACCATCGCGCTCCGATCACCACCGAACGGCAGCATCCGGGCGTGGACTCGCGCGGCGATGTGTGGATTCGGTTCCGCGTCAGCCTCGCCTAGGGTCGGAGGCATGACCTCGCTCCTGGGCCGGTTCGTGCTCGCGCTGCTGATCGCGGTCGCGGCGGTTCTCCTGCCGGTCTCGGCGGCGACCGCCGACGCCGACGACTTCGCGTTCGACTCGTTCCACGCCGACATGCTGCTCACGCGCGCCGCCGACGGGCACGCCGAACTCTCGGTCACCGAGACGCTCGTGGCCCGCTTCCCCGACAGCGATCAGAACCGCGGCATCGTGCGCGCGATCCCCGACGACGACGGCGGTGTGCCGCTGCACACCACCGTCACATCGGTGACGTCGGGCGGCGGCGAGCCCATCCCCTACGAGGTGAGCGAGCGCGGCGGTTTCGTCGAGGTCGCGACCGGCGACGACTCCTACGTGCGCGGGGTGCAGACCTACGTGATCTCGTACACGCAGCGCGACACCATCCGTGCGTTCGCCGACACCGACGCCGACGAGTTCTACCGAGACCTGAACGGCACCGGATGGGAGCAGCCCTTCGGTGAAGTCAGCGCCTACATCGTCATCGACCCCTCCCTGTCCGACGCGCTCACGGGCAACGCCGCCTGCTACGTCGGGGTCGAGGGCTCGACCGACACCTGCGAGATCGTCGAGCGCGAGACCGCCGAGGGCGAGCCTAAGGAGTTCTTCCCCCAGGCGTTCGACCTCGAGCCCCGCGAGAACGTGACGATCGCCATCGGTTTCGCGCCGGGCACGTTCGTCCCCGGCGAGGTCGAGCGCAGCGCGGTGCAGGACTTCGCCGCCGGTGCTGCCCCCGCGTTCCAGGCCGGGGCCGTCGCCGCGATCATCGCGAGCATCGCGGCGGCGGCCGCGGCGCTCCTCGCCCGACGCCGCAGCCGCGACGCGGAGGGCCGCGGCATCATCGTGGCCGAGTACGATCCGCCGCGCGAGGTCTCGGTCGTGCAGGCCGCGCACCTCGTCGGACGCCCCGCCGCAGCGGTGCCCGCCGCGATCGTCGATCTCGCCGTCACGGGTCACGCCCGCGTCATCGCGCACGACGATGCGGCTTCCGACGTATCGCTCGAATACCTCGCCCCGAGCCCCGACGATCCGGCCCGGCAGCGCACGCTCGACGCGGTGTTCGGACTCGCCCCCGCGCCCGGCCGCCGGCTGCGGCTGAAGGGCGCCGACACCGAGATCGCGTCGCGTTTCACGAGCCTCTCGGCCTCGGCCGTCGGCGAGCTCCACGCGGCCGGCTTCACGCGGAAGCGGTCGCATCGACTGCCCGGTGCGGCCTTCACCGTCGCTCTCGTGGCGTTCGCCGCGGCCATCGTCTGCGCCGTGTTCGCCGCGATGGGCGACGCCTCACGGTGGGTGCCGGGGGCCGCCGTCGTCGTGGCAATCCTCGCCGGGATCGTCACGGTCACCACGTGGCGCACCCGCGACCGCATCACCGAGCTCGGCGCGCCCGTGCGCGACCATCTCCTCGGCCTGCGCGACTACCTGCAGCTGGCCGAGGCCGACCGCATCCGCATGCTGCAGAGCCCGGAAGGGGCCGAGCGCACCGGACCCGAGGAGGCCGAGGTGCTGCACCTCTACGAGCGCCTCCTCCCCTACGCCGTCATCTGGGGCATCGAGAAGGAGTGGGCGGGTGTGCTCGCGATGCAGGCCGAGAGAACGGATGCGCCGCTGGACTGGTACCGCGGAACCCAGCCGTTCTCCTCCGCCCAGCTGGTGGCCGTCATGGCCGCGTCGCGGACGGCCGCGAGCCCGCCCGCGTCGACCTGGAGCTCCAGCGGCGGGAGCAGTTTCTCGGGGGGCTCCATGGGGGGCGGGTTCTCGGGCGGTGGCGCCGGAGGCGGCGGAGGAGGCGGCCGGTAGCGTCGACGTCACGCGAGCGTCACGTGCGGCCCCTACACTTCGACCATGTCTGCCCGAAGACGTACTCGCCGCCGCTCCTCGTCCACCCGCCCGCCGCACCGCCAGCCGGTGTGGCTCATCGTCGGGGCGGTGATCATCGCGCTCGGAACCGTCCTGCTGGTCACCGCCGCCCTGCTCATCCGATAACGGTTTAGGGATACCCCGGTATCGACCCGGCGAACCCCCTCGCTACGGTGGGTGGCATGGAGTTCCTGTCGTGATCGAAGCCCATTCCCTGACCAAGCGCTACGGCGCCAAGACCGCCGTCGACACCATCGACTTCACCGTCCGCCCGGGACACGTGACCGGATTCCTCGGACCGAACGGTGCGGGAAAGTCCACCACGATGCGCATGATCGTGGGCCTGGACCGCCCCACGAACGGATCGGTCACGGTGAACGGCAAGCCGTACGCCGAGCACCGAGCACCGCTTCACCAGGTCGGCGCGCTGCTCGACGCCAAGGCCGTGCACACCGGCCGCAGCGCGCGCAACCACCTGCTGGCCATCGCCGCCACCCACCGGATCGGCGCGAAGCGCGTCGACGAGGTCATCGGCCTCACCGGACTCGAGTCCGTCGCACGCAAGCGGGTCGGCGGGTTCTCGCTCGGCATGGGCCAGCGCCTCGGTCTCGCCGTGGCGCTGCTCGGTGACCCGGCCACCCTGATCCTCGACGAACCGGTCAACGGTCTCGACCCCGAGGGCGTGGCGTGGGTGCGTCAGTTCGTCCGTCACCTGGCCAGCGAGGGCCGCACCGTGTTCCTGTCGTCGCACCTCATGAGCGAGATGGCCCAGACAGCCGACCACATCATCGTGCTCGGGCGCGGACGGATCGTGGCCGACGCCCCCGTCAACGAGATCCTCGCCAACGCCTCGGGCGGTTCGGTCAAGGTGCGCACCCCGCAGATCGCGCAGCTCGGCCCGCTCCTCGAGAGCGAGGGCGCCACCGCCACGGCGACCGCACCCGACCTGCTGTCCGTCACGGGCATCGCCGCGCAGCGCGTCGGCGAGGTCGCCGCGAGCGCGGGCGTGGTGCTGTACGAGCTCACCCCTCTCACCGGCTCGCTCGAGGACGCCTACATGGAGCTCACTCGCGACAGCGTCGAGTACGCCACCGCCGACTACGACACCCCCACGACCGCGGAGGCGAACCGATGAGCACCTCGACCCCCACCCCCGTGTTCACCCCCACCGGGCGCGACCTCAGCTTCGGCGGAGCCGTGGCGTCGGAGTGGATCAAGTTCCGCAGCATCCGCTCGACCTGGTGGTGCTACGCGATCCTGCTCGTCCTGACGGTCGGCTTCACCCTGCTGCTGGCCTCATCGCTCAGCGTCGATCCCGCGCCCACCGGCGATTCGGCGCAGGCGCTGTCGGTGCAGGCGGTGACCATCAGCACCACCTTCGGTGCGCTCGTCGTCAGCGTGCTCGGCGTGCTCATCATCTCGGGCGAGTACGGCACCGGCATGATCCGTTCCACGCTCACGGCCGTGCCGAAGCGCACGCCCGCGCTCCTGGCGAAGGCCCTCGTGTTCGCCGTCGCGACGTTCGTCGTGGCCGTGATCTCGTTCGGCATCTCGATCGTCGTCGCCGTGGCACTGCTGTCGGGCAAGGGACTCGAGACCGACCTCGCAGACCCGCAGTACTGGCTCTCCATCCTCGGCGGCGTCGGCTACCTCGTGCTCGTGGGGCTGATCGCGTTCTCGCTCGGCGCGATCATCCGCAACACGGCGGGCAGCGTCGCCGTGGCGCTCGGCCTCGTGCTCGCGGCCCCGATCGTGCTGAACATCGTGGGAGTACTGACCCAGCTGGTGTGGATGCAGAACCTCGAGAAGATCCTGCCGTCGTCGGCGGGGAGCGCCCTCGCGGCCTACCCCGTCGACTCGCCGGGCGCCCCCACCACGGAGGGGCTCTGGACCATCGAGCCCTGGGCGGGCGGGCTGATCCTCGTCGTCTGGGTCGTCGTTCTGTTTTCGACGGCGATCGTGCTGCTCAAGCGCCGGGACGCGTGAGGCTCGCGCTCGGGCCCCTCCCGTCTCGGGGCCCGAGCGCGAACCTGTGAGCACGTACATGTGAAACGCATAGCGTTCGGTGATGGACAATCCCTCAGAACGTTCAGCTTCCCGCCCCACCCCTCCCGCCAGTGCGGAGCGGTTCGACCCCGCCGTCGGCTCGACCCGCAGAGCCGCGGCCCCCACCCCCGCCCGCTCGAAGAAGCCGCGGACCATCGTCGGTCGCCAACCCTTCTGAGCCCGGCAGGATGCCCTAACGCATCCGCTTCGGCAACCCCGGCATGAGGTCGCGCCGCCCCGCTTATCGTCGGGAGTGCCGCGCGGGATAACTCCGCGACGCACGACGACGAGGGAGCACAGCATGACCCGTTTCGGCTACACCCTGATGACCGAGCAGAGCGGCCCTCGCGAGCTCGTGCGGTACGCCGCGTCGGCCGAGGACGCGGGATTCGACTTCCTCGTCTCGAGCGACCACTTCTCCCCGTGGCTCACGAGCCAGGGCCACGCCCCCTACGCGTGGACCGTGCTGGGTGCGGTCGCGAACGCGACGTCGAAGGTGGAGCTGATGACCTACGTCACCTGCCCCACCCTGCGCTACCACCCCGCCGTCGTCGCGCAGAAGGCGGCGACGCTGCAGATCCTCTCCGACAACCGCTTCACGCTCGGCCTCGGTTCGGGTGAGAACCTCAACGAGCACGTGATCGGCGAAGGCTGGCCGTCGGTGCAGCCTCGGCAGGAGATGCTCGTCGAGGCGATCGAGATCATCCGAGCGCTGCACACCGGCGACCTCGTCACCTACGACGGCGAGTACTTCCGCGTCGACTCGGCTCGCATCTGGGACGCGCCCGACGCCGGCGTGCCGATCGGCGTGGCGGTCTCGGGAGCGAAGTCGATCGAGAAGTTCGCCCCGCTCGGCGATCACCTCATCACGACCGAACCCGACGCCGACCTGGTCTCCGCATGGGACGACGCGCGGTCGGGTGAACCCGCGTCGCGCAAGATCGGCCAGATCCCCATCAGCTGGGACCCCGACAAGGATGCGGCGATCGCCCGGGCCCACGATCAGTTCCGCTGGTTCGCGGGCGGCTGGGCGGTGAACTCGGATCTTCCGACCCCGGCCGGTTTCGAGGGTGCGAGCCAGTTCGTGCGGCCCGAGGACGTCGCCGAGTCGATCGCGTGCGGCCCCGATCTCGACGCCCTCGCCGAAAGCGTCCGCCCGTTCGTCGACGCCGGTTTCACCGACATCGCGATCGTGCAGGTCGGCGACGAGCAGCAGGAACGCTTCGTCGCCGAGATCGCCGAGCCGCTGCTCGAGAAGCTCCGCGCCCTCTGATCCCGGTCAGAGGAGCGACCGCGTGACCGAGACGGAGCTGCTCGTCGTCCCGCCCGGCCCGCGCACGGTCAGCGTGTACAGCTGCTCCTCCTCCCGACAGTCGAACGCGAGTCCGGCGTAGCCGTCGGACGACACCGGCACCGCGGCGGACGGGACGACCGACGCATCCGTCGTGCCGACTCCGATCCACGCGTCGTCGGCGCCGGTCGCGCTCCACGTGAAGGTGAGGGCCGCCGTTGCGGACCGGTCGTCGGCGCACTGGGCGGAGGTCGTGCTCACCGCGAAAGCATCGATGAGCGGTGAGGCGGGCGCGGATGCCCCCGTGTTCCCCGGTGCGTCACCGGCGGTGGGCGGTTCGGTGGACGACGCCGGGCCGGAGGGCGGGTCGGAGGCCGGGGCGGAGGATGCTGCGGACGATCCCACCGGCGGCGACGATGCGGTGGGCGCCGTCGACGCCGAGGAGACGGGGGCCGCCGGCGCGGCCCCGTTCGCTATCGCCCACCAGGCCAGCAGGACCGCGACGGCGATCAACGCGGCGCCGCCCACGTAGCCCCAGACGATCCGCCGACGCACGGTCGATGCGACGGTCTCGGCGTCGGCCGGGTCGTTCGATTCGATCATCGGGCACTCCTCGGTCAGGCGGGACGGCGAGGGGAGGATGGGATGCGATGATCCCGCCCTCCCCTCGGTGGATCACTCGGCCGAACGCCGCGCCCGCGTGCGGGCGAGCACGAACGCGCCCGCTCCGAACATCATGAGCGCGGCCGCCCCCGCCCAGAGCGACCCCGGGCTCGACCCACCCGTGGTCGCGAGGCTCGAGTCGCTCGGCGGCACCACGAGCGCCGGCGCACCCGTCGTCGTCGGCTCCGGCGTCGGCTCCGTCGTGGGCTCCGGCGTCGGGACCGTCGTAGGCTCCGGCGTCGGGGTCGCCGTCGGCTCGGGCTGGACGACGGGCGGCTCGATGCTGCTCGCCGTCTCGGTGGCCCAGAAGATCGACCGTGCGATGTCGCTGAACGCCCCGACCGGGTGGTTGCGGTACGTCGGCGAGGTGCCGAAGAGGAACAGGCGGTTGCCCGCGAGCGACGAGGTCGCCGACACCGCCGCCGCCTGCCCTGCCGCATCGACTGACGAACGTCCGTCCGACGCGGCCCAGTGACCCGATACCAGCGGGTCGGTCGCCGCGTAGCTCGCCTCGACGGTCACACCCGCACCTAGACCCGTGAACCACGTGGCCGGGGAGACGAACGCGGTGTCCTGCGCGTAGTCGCCGAGCACGCCCGCCTCGGGGACGTCGATCGACACGATGCCGTTCGATCGGTTCGTACCGGAGGTGGCGGTGAGGGCAGCGAGACCGAAGGTCGACACGAACGACGCACCGGCAGTGCCTCGTCCGACGACGGGCTTGCCGGACTCCACGTAGGCGCGCATGGCGCCGAACGCCGTCGCCTGCGTCGCCGGGTCGATGGTCACCGCCGAGCCGATCCACAGGACGTCGATCGACGCGAGGTCGACCGCGCCCGACTCGATCGTCGCCGCCGTCACCGGCACGAGGTCGGTGAACCCGAGCTTGGTCAGCGCGTCGCGGTCGTCGGTGTTGCTCGCGTAGCCGACGCGCAGCGGACGCAGTCCGGCGACGCCCTCCTCGCGCAGCTCCGATCCGTCGGAGGCCGCGACGTCGACACCGTAGATGTCGGCGACCGCTCGGGCCGCAGCATCCGCCGCCGCATCGCGGCGGAAGACGACGGTGCCGTCCTCGAGCTGCGACAGTGCGATCCCCTCACCGAGCAGCTCGTTGATCGCCTGGTAGTCGGCGACGCCACGCGGCTCGAACGAGAGGTAGTCGCTCGCGGGAGCCACCGAGCCCGTGAGGGGCGCCTCGGAGATGGGCTCGAGGGCCGTCGTCGGGGCGGGGTCGGTCGTGTAGCCGAGTGCCTCGACGTCGGCTCCCCACAGCAGCGACAGGCTCCACGCGGAGATGTCGTACATGTCGGGCACGCGGTCGGTGATGTCGGTGCCGTCGGCGAGCAGCGCGTTCGCGAGCCCGCGGACGGGCTGGTGCATGTCGACGTAATAGGAGCCGGCGGGGTAGGTGACGCCCTCGGCGGTGAACGGCGCCGTGGTGCGCGAGACCTCGATGCCGTTGACGAGCAGCTGCTGCACGAGCGTCTGCGCGTCGGAGTCGGAGCGCTGCCCCGCACCCAGCGGGATGACGTAGGCGCGCGGGAACTCGGTCGTGTAGATGTCGTTCTCGTCCCAGATGTCGGTCCATTCCGTGGGCACGCCCTCGGCGAGGTCGTCCGGCGAGACGTCGGCGGGGATCTCGACGCTCTCGGTGCCGGTGAGCCCGCGCGCGAAGATCTCGATCTGGTTCTCCAGCAGCGAGGCGCTGTTGTCCTGCACGTAGTCGGCGACCGTGTCGATGACCACCTCGGCGACCTCGATGTTCACCTTCGCGCGCGCCGGCTGGTCGCCGCTACGGCCCAGCGGCAGCTCGACCGTGTTGGTCACGGCACCCTGGTACGCGACGTACTGCGGGGCGAAGATGGGCGGCCAGTCATCCCATCCCGAACGCTGGTCGCGGTAGGGGATGTTGATGAAGCCGGTGTTGGTCGACGTCACGTCCCCCGCCTCGGGGTCGTAGTAGGTGTTGCCGGGGATGTTCGCCTCGGTCACGGCCTTCTCGATGTCGAGTGCGGTCGCGTAGGCGTGCGGTACGAACAGGTCGTACTCGTAGTTCTCACCGTGGGGCGGACCGCACGGCTCGACCTGCAGCACGCTGGTGTATCCGTGCAGATCGATGAAGTACGTCGGCTGGATGATGCTGGCGAGGTCGCGGACGATGGACGCCTCCTTCGTCGCGCCGGTGATGAAGTCGCGGTTCGGGTCGTACCCGTTGGCGGTGCCGCGCTGTCCGAGCGCGCGCCCGTCGGGGTTGTTGGTGACCGTGAAGTAGATGCGGTGGTTGTCGAGAAGGTCTTGGACGACGGGATCGGCGCTCGTGGCAAGATCCTCGATGTAGTTGAGGGTGGCGTCGGTGCCCTCCCACTCGTTGCCGTGGATGTTCGCGTTGAACCACAGCGGCACCTTGTAGCCCTCGGCGAGCGCGGCGTCGGAGGCTGCCGCGGCGGGGTCGTACTTCACCTTGGTACGCCAGGCGTCCTGCTGAGCCGTCTCGGCGGGGGTCTCGCGCGACGTGACCGTCACCATGTAGATCTCGCGACCCTGGTAGGACGTGCCCACGACCTGCGACGACACACGATTGCTGCGGTCCATCAGGCGGTTGAGGAACGGCGCGATCTCGTCGTACGGCATCACGCCGCGCGCGATCGACGCATCGGTGGGCAGGTCGGGGACGACGGTGAGACGGGGCTGGGAGGGGTACTGCGTCGGCATCTCGATCGACGACGTGGGGCGCACGATCGAGAGCGCGGGCGGGTCGACCGCCGCGGTCGCCGGCGCGAACGCCAGCATGGAGGAGGCGATGGCGACGACGCCACCTATGGATACGAGGGCACGGGTTCGCACGAAGCGGACTCCATTCGAGAGGGGGAACTCGACGCGCGCTCGGATGTGAGCGCGCGAGACCACACCGTCCGGTGGGACGCGGATCGGGGAGACAGGCGGTGTCCCCACCCTAGGAAGCGTGTGTTTCGCTCCCGTGTCGGTCGGGTGTCGGGAAGACTATGCGCGGGCTATGCGGGAATCGGACGGTCGGCGATGCGCGCGACGCGGTCGGGTTCGACCGTCACCACGAGGGACGGCGTCCGCGCGACGCCGTCGACCGCCACGGCGTAGCGCCCCGGGGCGAGCCCTTCGAAGAGCACGCGCCCGGTGTGGTCGGTGAGTCCGTCCCGCTCGACGCGGAGGCAGCCCTGCCGCGCCAGCGTGACGTCTGCGTGCGTGGCGAACGCCCCGTCATCGGCGCACAGGTGGAGCTCGACGGCGCCGGCCATCGGCACCACCACCGGAGCGACCTCGACGTCGCTGCGACTCGAGAGCTCCACGCGCTCCTCCGAGAGCGCGTAAGGCAGCCACTCGTGGCCGCAGCGCCGGTATACGAGCAGCTCGTACCCGCCGGCCGGAGCCCGGAGGGCGAAGCGCCCGGCACGGTCGATCTCGACCACGAGCGTGTCGCCGTCGAAGGGATCGACCGGGGTGGGCTCGTCCAGCAGGGCGACGGCGTACTCGCCCGCCGCGCCCGACACGACACCCGATACCCGCCCGGCGGCGCTCAGCACCGCGTCGACGTCCACGGTCTCGACACCGGCGTCCACGATCACGCGGGCCGCATCATCGCCCCGACGGACGTTGGGGAACCAGGCCTCCGCGTATCCGAAGGGAGCGCCGGGCAGAGCGATGTCGGCGGGACGGAACAGCACCGCGTAGCGACCGGCGGGGACGTCGCTGATCGCGTAGCCGCCGTCGGATCGCGCCGTCGCGCTGTACGCCCGGCCGGTGGTCTCGTCGATCGCGACGATGTCGCCGGCGATCGGCTCCCCCGTCTCCGAGGCGAGGCGTCCGAGGATGCGGCCCGTCCCCGGCTCCGCGGCAACGGCCGCGGTCGGTGCGAGGAACGATCCCGCGACGACCGCGGAGGCGAGGAGGGCGGCGGCCCGGCGCAGCGCCCCGGGCCGGTGCGAGCCGTTCGAGTGGTTCACGTGCCCGCTCCCGCTGAGGTCGATCCGCCGCCGTGGTCGGCCGCGGTCGCCGCACCGTAACAGTTCCGGATGGCGCGGAGGTGACTACTCGGTGTCGCTTTCGTGCTCGATCTCGCCGGCGGCGATCGCGTCGGCGTAGGTGCGCAGGTCGGGTCCGGGTTCGTAGTCGATGAACCGGTCCTTCAGGCGGGCGTTCAACTCGGCGAAGGCTTCGTCGGCCGTCGCCTCGGGGTGGGTCTTCGCGACGTCGACGACGGCTTCGCGCAGCACTCGGTTCGCGTCGTCGATGATCTTCGCACGCGCCGGTTCGTTCCAGGAGATCTCTGAGGTCTTCATGCCGCGAGCGTACGTCGCACGAAGTCGGCGAAAGTCGGGGTTGCGCGCGCGCTACCGACGGTGAGAGGCGGCGTCGGGCCCGGTCTTCTCGTCGACCCAGCCCTGCAGTTTCCACGCCGGCACGCGGAAGACCCGGGCGATCGCCGCGACCGAGTACCGCGCCTCGAGCACGGCCGCGACCGCGAACTGCGGCAGGGTGTCGAACGTGCGTCCGGCGAGTGCTCCCTTGCGCAGGTCGGCGAACGTGCGCGGCGCCCGCTCCGTCGGCCCGTGGTCGCCCCCCGTGGCCGGCACCGGGGTCGGGTTCGGGACCGGCGCCGCGGGCGCAGCATCCGCCGACGTGTCGCCGACCGAGACGAACGCCCCCGCCGGCACCCCGAGCGCATCCGCCGCCGCGTACAGCGTGAACAGCGTCGTCGCACCCTCGCCGCGCTCGAGCGCCGACAGCGCGGGAGCATCGACGCCGGCGAGCGTCGCGAACTCCTGCAGCGACAGTCCCTGCGCCGTCCGTTGTGCATGGATGCGGCGGCCGACGGCCGCGACGCCGGCACCCGCTCGCGCGGCCCTCTCCGAGCGTTCGTGCGATGCGATCGTCCCCATACGATCCTCCCCGCCTCGGATCGTAGCGCTACCACAGGAACGCCGCATCACCGAGCCCCTCGTGGATGCCGTATCCTGGAGGAGCAAGGGGAGTACTCCCACTCGCGGCGCTGCCGTCATTACGGACTCGACATCGGGTCCCGGCACGTCGGTCCCGACCCCGGTCGTGATGGAGGAGACCTTGACGTCACTGCTACGTCCTCTCACCCCTGGAGCTCTCCCATGGAGATCACGCCTCTCATTTGGCTCATCACGATCGCGGTCACCATCGCGTTCTTCGTCTACGAATTCTTCGCGCACGTGCGCACACCGCACGAACCGAGCGTGGGCGAATCCGCCCGCTGGTCGGCCTTCTACATCGGGCTGGCGCTGCTGTTCGGTGTCGTCATCGGCGCGGTATGGGGCTGGGACTTCGGCGGCGAGTACTACGCCGGATACCTGACCGAGAAGGCGTTGTCGATCGACAACCTCTTCGTGTTCCTGCTGATCATGACGGGCTTCGCGGTGCCCAAGAAGTACCAGCAGAAGGTGCTGATGATCGGCATCGTCATCGCGCTCATCATGCGTGGCGCGTTCATCGCCGTCGGCGCGGCGCTGATCGACAACTTCTCGTGGATCTTCTACCTCTTCGGCGCGCTGCTGCTGTTCCTCGCGTACCGCCAGGCCTTCTCGCACGGTGAGAGCGACCCCGCCAACGGCAAGTTCATGCGGTTCGTTCGTCGCCACCTCGCCGTCACCGAGGAGTACCACGGAGACAAGCTCACGGTGAAGCTGGACGGCAAGCGGTTCGTCACCCCGATGCTGCTCACCATCGTCGCGATCGGCTTCATCGACCTCGTCTTCGCCGTCGACTCGATCCCCGCGATCTACGGCCTCACGAACGAGGCCTACATCGTGTTCACGGCCAACGCCTTCGCGCTCATGGGTCTGCGTCAGCTGTACTTCCTCATCGGCGGTCTACTCGAGCGTCTCGTCTACCTCGCCCAGGGGCTGGCGGTCATCCTCGCCTTCATCGGTGTGAAGCTCGTCTTCCACGCCCTGCACGTCAACGAGCTGCCCTTCATCAACGGCGGCGAGCCGCTGCTGTGGGTGCCCGAGATCCCGATCTGGTTCTCGCTGCTGTTCATCGGGGCGACCATCGCCGTCGCCACGGTCGCGAGCCTGGCGAAGACCCGCAACGACGCCCGGAAGAAGGACCGCACCCGCATCGAGGGCGAGCCCGTCATCCACGCCGACGAGGACTCGAAGCACTAGCCCCCCGCCTCTCGCCCGCAGCCTTTCGGTCGCGAGGGGCGGAGATCTCACGAGCGGAGGACGATTCCCCAGGGATTCGTCCTCCGCTCGTGATTTGCCCTCCTGCGGTGACGGATGCTGCGCCCGCGCGCTCAGCCCAGCGAGGCCTTGGCCTCGACCACCCGGCGGGCGGCGGCGTCGACCTTCGCCGCGAACGCGTCATCGGTCTGCGCGCGCGACAGCACCGCCGCGTACATCTCCGGGAACACCGTCGGGTCGGCCGAGACGAGCACCAGGTCGACCCCGGCCTCGATGGAGAGCAGGGCGCGGTCGCCGGGCGCCCAATCGCGGATCTGTGCGGCCGCCGAGAGGTCGTCGGTCGTGACCACGCCCTCGAACCCGAGCTGCTCGCGCAGCAGCCCCGTCACGACGGTGGGCGAGAACGCGGCGGGCGCGGCAGGGTCGATCCGCGCGTAGACCGCGGTCGACATCATCACGACCGCCGGGCCCTCGGCGAGGAGATCGCGGTAGACGGCCACGTCGGGCGAATCGGCACCGACCGCGTCGTCGACGACGCCCGACCGCGTGTCGGTGTTCTGCGTCGCCCGCCCGAGACCGGGGAAGTGCTTCAACGTCGGCATGACGCCGGAGGTCCGCATCCCGGCGGCGAAGGCTCCGGCTTTGTCGGCGACGGTCGCCTGGTCGAAACCGTACTCGCGGTTCAGAGCGCCGATCGGCGGATTCTGAGGTCCGGCCTCGGCACTCGTGACGATGTCGGCCACCGGAGCGAGGTTCATGTTCACCCCCGCCTGCGCGAGCTGGGCGCCCCAGCGGGTGGCGTCCGTCTCGAGCGTCGCGGTATCGGAGCGCGCCTGGGTGAGGGCGGTGGGCATGTCGTCGAAACCGGGACCCGAGAGCACCTGCACGTCGCCGCCCTCCTGGTCGGTCGCGACCCACAGTGGCGGGTCGCTCTCGAGGTGGGCGTCGTGGAAGGTCTGCACGAACGCCGCGGCGGGTTCGACGCCGGCAGAGGAGCGGCCGTGCAGGAAGATCCCGCCGACATGCTGCTGCGACACCGCGTCGAGGGTGATCGGATCGGGCCCGCCGACCGCCGTGCCCACCATGAACAGCTGCCCCACCCGCTGTTCGAGCGACAGGTCGGCGATCGGGTCGGCGGGCGTGGGGGTCGGGGACGCGGGTGCGGCGGTCGTGGGGGCGATGCTCGACGGCTCCGCGGTCGGCGACGGGGACGACGCCGCGCATCCGACGAGTCCGAGGAGCGCGACGACGGCCAGGGCTGCAGGGGGGAGGATTCTCGTCACTTCTCCATGGTGGCAACCCGATCGTCCCGCGGGGCCCGGGTTGCGCGTGCGCGTTAAGCTCTCCCCGATGACGAGCGCTCGGATCGGCCTGAACCTCCTCGCCCTGGCGCTCGGGGCCTGTGCGGTGACGTCATGCACGTCCCCCGACCCGCCCGCCCTGACGGTCACCCCTCCCCCGTCCGCCGGGGTCGCCGACTATCAGCTCGGTGAGGCATACGCACCCGATGACCGGGTGCGGATCGTCGGACGAGACCGGTCGGCCGAACCCGCGGACGGGCTGTACTCGATCTGCTACGTCAACGGGTTCCAGACGCAGCCCGGCGAGCGCAAGGAGTGGCCGGAGCACCTCCTGCTTCGCACCGACGCCGGCGAGCCCGTCATCGACCCCGGCTGGCCCGACGAGGTCATCCTCGACACGAGCACGGCAGCGAAGAGGGATGCCATCGCAGACATCGTCTCCGCGTGGATCGAGGGGTGCGCAGCATCCGGGTTCCAGGCCGTCGAGTTCGACAACCTCGACACGTTCACCCGCACCGGCGGCGCACTCTCGCTCGACGACAACCTGTCGCTGGCGGCGGCACTCGTCGACGTCGCCCACCGGGCGGGGCTGGCCGCGGGGCAGAAGAACGCGGCCGAGTACGCGGCGCACCTGAGAGGCACCGCCGGATTCGACTTCGCCGTGACCGAGGAATGCGCCGCCTACGAGGAATGCTCGGACTACGCCGCCGTCTACGGGTCGGCCGTGATCGATATCGAGTACTCCGACGCGCTCCCCCGAACGTTCGCCGAGATGTGCCGAGACCCCGAGTCGCCCGCGTCGATGGTGCTCCGAGATCGACAGCTCACCGCGCCCGGCGATCCCGACCACGTCTTCGCGGTCTGCTGACCGCCCGGCCTGCTACGCGCAGCGACGCGTCGACCACCACGCCCATGCCACCAGCACAGGCTGGAAGAACAGCCTCACGTACCGCCGGCGATCGGTGTCGAGGCCGAAGGCCGAGCGCCCCTTCCGCCACTGGTCGAGGTTTCCCGGGAACACCGCCACGAAGAACGCCGCGAGAAGCGCACCGATGCGCCGGCGCTCCCCGGGGAGGGCGACCAGCGCCAGGCCGAACGCGACCTCGACAACCCCCGAGGCGACGACGACGGTGTCCTTGTCCAGCGGCATGCCGTCGACGAGGGCGTCGGGCACCTGTGCCTGGAAATCCTTCCTCGCCCACAGGAGGTGACTCAGTCCGGCGAAGACCATGGCGGCGGCGAGCACCCATCGGGCGACTGTTCTCATGCATTCGAGGGTAGTTGTCAAGGCCGGGGCACGCGACGGCCGGCCCGCGCCACGATGGGAGCACATCCCGTAACAGGAAGGCAGAACATGGCCCGGATCATCGAGACCATCGACGTGGACGTCCCCGTTCGTGTCGCCTACAACCAGTGGACGCAGTTCGAGGAGTTCCCCGAGTTCCTGAGCTTCGTCGAGTCGATCGTGCAGACCGACGACAAGACGCAGCACTGGAAGGTGAAGATCGGCGGCCAGGAGCGCGAGTTCGACGCCGAGATCACCGAGCAGCACCCCGACGAGCGCGTCGCCTGGAACAGCATCGCGGGCGAGGAGAACCACGCCGGCGTCGTGACCTTCCACAAGCTCAGCGACACCACCTCCCGCGTCACCGTGCAGATCGACTGGGAGCCCACCGGCCTGCTCGAGAAGGCCGGAGCGCTGGTCGGCGTCGACGACATCGCCGTCAAGCGCGACCTCGCCAACTTCAAGAAGTTCATCGAGTCGCGGGGATCCGAGACTGGTGCGTGGCGGGGCGACGTCGAGAACTGACGCTCTCTCGCGAGTGGACGGCGGCGGGAGCGATCCTGCCGCCGTCCGTCGTCTCACGCCCGGAAGTCGGGCGAGCCCAGCACCCGGTCGGGACGGATCTCCAGCACGACCCGCTCCGGGTTCACACGCGGCTGGCGGTAGCGCCGCGCATACAGGTCGACCGCGTGCGCGACGGCGTCCGCATCGTCGAGCACTCTCGCGGTCCCCTCGAAGCTGATCCAGCGCCGACCGTCCACCGAGCAGATCGATGCGCGCCCGCTGCGCTCGGCGTTAAGGAACTTCTGCGAGCCGCGCGCTCCGATCACCCGCACCACGTCGTCCTCCCAGGTGAAGCCCACGGGAACCGCGTGGATCCGGTGGTGCCGCCCGATGGTCGAGAGCGTGGCGAGGTGGTACTCGGACAGGAAGGCGCGAGCGGCGGCGGTGATCATCGTCCCAGCGTGCCAGAGTGGAAGTTCTTCACTCGCCTAGTAATCACCGAGCCTAAGTAGAATGGCCCCGGCACGAACCAAGCACCCTGAGCCCACAGGGAAGGAGTGACCGGTGACCATCACTGACACCGACACCGACACCGACGACAATTTCGAGACGAACGAGGCGATCCACGACGCCGCCCGGTCGGTGGAGCTGCTGCGACTGTCCGAAGCACGCCTCTCTCGACGCCGGCAGACCGACTGCGGTCCCAGCGAGAACGCCCGCGCGGCCATGCGCTACATCCTCGAACGGGCCGACGTCGGCGAGAGGGTGACCCCGAGCGAGATCGCCGCTCATCTCGGGGTGTCGGGCGCCTCGGTCACCGGGATGCTCGACCGACTGCACGCCGGGGGGATGATCGCGTTCGAGGCGCACCCGCGAGACCGGCGCAGCAAGCTGGTCGTCCCCTTCGACCGATCGACCGACGCGGATGACGTCGACCCGGTGACGGCCAAGATCCGCCAGTTCGCCGGCGACCTCTCGCCCGAGGCGGCGGCCCAGATCGCCGATTTCCTCGAACGCGTTCGCGAGGTCGTCGACGCGGAGTGCGCCTGAGAGCGGCGAGCGTCAGCCGACGATGGGCTCCGACGGGGCGTCGGCGTCGGGCTCGGGCGTCACGGCCAGCCCGTTCGGGCTCCCGGCCTCCAGCATGAGCTGGTCGACCCAGCGACGGTTGAGCGACGGCGCGCGGCTTCCATAGAAGTGGAAGACCAGCGGGATCGACGGATGGATCCAGATCGACCGCGAACCGCTTCCGTCGCCCGCGGCGAACTGGAACATGAACGACTCGTTCCGGCGCAGCTTGTTCATGAACACGATCCGCAGGTGAGACAACGCGCGGTCCTCGATGTCGAAGGAGTGACCTTGCGCGTTGTAAATCAGTTTGCCCACGATCACAGACTACCGCGCGGCCCGACTTAACTAATCGGATCGCCGGGGGTTAACTATCTCCCACAGCGCGGAATCCCGCGGCATCTCGCGGCCCCGCGGGGCCGTCCGACCTTCCCGCGAGTTCGCCGAGAATCGATGCACGAGAATCCACTTTTGTCCCCCAAACGGGGGACCGCGAGCCTATGATGGGCGGGACGGCCCGGCACCGGTCGTCAGCCCTCGCCGGCGTGTGACTCTGTCCACCCGACGAGGGCACTCTTTTTCCGTTCCCCTCCGGATCGCACCGGTCGGCCCACCGCGAGTAGAGTCCCTTCTGATGGGTACCCCGACGTCTCGTCCGACGACGCGTCGACGGACCACAAAGACCCTGCTGATCGCCGCCGCCGCGCTGCTGGCCATCGGGCTCGTCGCCGTGATCGCGTTCGTCGGGATCAACGCCCAGACCTTCTTCCACGCACTGGGCGCCCGCCCGCCCGCGGTCGGCACGACGATCGTCGCCCCGGACGAGTCCAAGGCCGCCCGGTCGGCCGCCTCCCCGACGGGGTTGAGCGACGACGAGACCGCCGCGGCGGCCTACCTCGCGGCACAGCCGACCGCCTATTGGTTGACACCCGAGCTCGACCCGATCGACGAGGTCTGGGACCGGATCGCGCATCTGGCCGACGAGGCGCGCGGTCAGGATGCTGCGCTCGCCGTGGTCGTCTACGGTCTGCCGGGGCGCGACTGCGGCAACCATTCCGCCGGCGGCCTCGACCCCGACGCGTACGTCGAGTGGACCGACCTCATCGGGCGGGCCCTGCGCAACGCTCAGGACGTGCAGAAGATCGTCGTCCTCGAGCCCGATAGCCTCGCCCTCGCTCCCGACTGCGGCAACGTCGACGAGAGGGTCGAGCAGCTCTCCGGCGCCGCCGACCGCCTGGCGGGCATCGATACCTGGATCTACCTCGACGGCGGGCACTCCGATTGGCTGCCCGCCCAGCAGATGGCCGACCTGATCCGCCGGGTCGGTGTCGCCGACCACGTGCGAGGCTTCGCCACCAACGTGTCGAACTACCAGACCACGACCGCCGAATTCGCCTACGCGCACGAGGTGGCCGCCCTCCTCGGCGGCGACGTGCACGCGATCGTGGACACGTCGAGGAACGGCGCCGGTCCGGCCGGCAGCGAGTGGTGCAATCCCGCAGGCCGCCTGGTCGGAGACCCCGGGGGCACGTACGGCGACGACGTGGTCGACACGAACCTCTGGATCAAGCCGCCCGGCGAGAGCGACGGCTCCTGCAACGGCGGCCCCGACGCCGGCGTGTGGTGGCCGGAGGGCTCCGCCGAGCTCACACGCGAGGTTCGGTGAGGCTGCGGAGCCCCCGCTCACGCCGTATGTACAAGTATGGAATGATAACGCTGGACCGAGCGGTGCCACCGGTCTGCGCGACCTCCGGTTCGCAGCATCCGCTCACCCGATCAGCCCGGAGAGCAGGGACATGAGCGATTCAGCGGACGTCAAGACCGCCGTCATCGTCGAGGACGATCCCGACATCCGGCACCTTCTCGTCGAGGTCCTCGAATCGGCCGGCTTCTCGACCGTGTCGGTCGGCAACGGCATCGACGGCGTGCGGGCGGTCATCGCCTACCAGCCGTTGATCACCACCCTCGACGTGAACATGCCCGGCATCGACGGATTCGAGGCCGCTCGCCGCATCCGGGCGCAGAGCGACACGTACATCATCATGCTGACCGGCCTGGAGGACGAGGCCGATGTCGTGCTCGGCCTCGGCGCGGGCGCCGACGAGTACGTCGTCAAGCCGTTCCGGCCGCGCGAGCTCCGGGCGCGCATCGAAGCACTCCTCCGCCGTCCCCGCGGCGGCGACGCCCAGGCCAATGCACCTCGGCAGGATTCCGTCGGCCCCTCGTTCCCCGGGGCGCGTTCGACAGGTCAGACGCAGTCGATACCGACCGTCCGTCAAGCCCCCGACGCCCCGTACCACCAGGGGGCCACGGCGCAGCCGTCCGCGGCGGGATTCGAGGAGCACCGCCTGCCGCCGACCGCCGCGATGCCCGGGTCGGCCGTCGTCGTCCCGTCCTCGCAGGGCCCCGCCTCCTACCCGCCTGCGGGATCCGAGGTGGCGGTCCGCCCGAGCGGCGCCGTCGTCCCCGCCGGCGCGAACTGGGTGCTGCACCGGGACCTGCAGCTCGACCCCGAGACCCGCATCGTCCTGGTCGCCGGCCAGGAGATGGATCTGACCCGCACCGAATTCGACCTGCTCGCGACGCTGCTCGAATCCAAGCGGCGCGTGCGCAGCAAGGCCGACCTCACCCTGGTGCTGAGGGGCGAGTCCTACGTGACGAGCTACTTCGTCGGCGACGCCGACAAGCGGGCCATCGAAGCGCATATGACCAACCTCCGCCGCAAGCTGGGCGACAACCCGGCCGCGCCGCGCTACATCGAGACGGTGCGCGGCGTCGGCTACCGCCTGACGTCCGAACTCACCTCGGCGTGATCCGCACCCACCACGCATAACGGATGCCTCGGCCCTCCCCAGGGCCGAGGCATCCGTGTTTCTGACACGTCGGGTCGTGATCAGACCTTGTATCCGTGGTAGCGACGGACGAGCTTGAAGAACATTCCGAGGGTCTGGAGCACGGTGACCACGCCGACGATCGGCCAGCCGATCCACAGGATCGTGGACTGGGCCATCGGGCCGATCAGGATCCAGACGATCGTCATCGCGATGGCGACGGCGATGAGGACGATCAGCGGCGTCCAGTGCCCGAGACCGCCACCCTTCTCGGCCTTGGCCTGCATGGCCCAGTTGTCGACCTTCTTCCGCGAGAAGAAGCGGCTCCAGGAGCGGACGAAGTGGCTGAGCCGCACCCACATGAACATCTCGGCGGGAAGGAAGGTCGCCGCGAAGAGGACGTCTCGGCTGTTGCTGTCCTTCATCGTCCGCGCGATGCGAACGTTCAGCAGGATCGCCATCCCCGAGGGGATGAGCCACCACGGCGAGAAGACGAAGGCGTTGATCGACAGCGAGCCGGCCAGGAGCGTCACGAAGGCGACGCGCACGAACAGGTTGGTGAGCATGCCGAAGTTCTCGAGCCACCGCAGACGCAGGTTCGGGTGAAGGGGCTGACCCTTGGTGTCACCGCGCTGGCCGGGCCACATGAGCTCGATCGCTCCGTAGGTCCACTTGACCTGCTGCGCGTCGTAACCGGAGAGCGTGGTCATGCCGCCGACGTTGGCACGGGCGTAGGGACTGATCTTCGTGAGGTAGCCGGCGCTCTTGATCTGCAGCGAGAGGAGCGAGTCCTCGACCTCGGAGTCGCGCACCCAGGGAGAGTTCTGGTGGTTCTGCCGCATGGCTTCGCGCAGCGCGTGCGTGGAGAAGATCGAGAACTGCCCGCCGAGAACGGCCATGTTGCGCCCGCGCAGCAGGTTCTGCAGGTTGAAGGCCGCGAACTGCGTGCGCTGGCCGGCGATGAGGAACTTCGCGATGGTGCCCTTGATCGGGCGGTCGTCGATCGAGTAGATGGCCGAGATCCCACCGATGCGCGAATCGGCGACGGCTTCGCTCTCGAGGTACTCGACGGCCTGCTTGTCGGCGATGGTGTCACCGTCGACGCCGAGCAGGTAGTCGTACCCCTCCACGAGCGAGTAGCCGTAGTTGAGCGCGCCGACCTTCTTGTCGGGGTTCTTGCCGATGTCGTGGACGAAGACCTCGGTGAACTGCTCCCCCAGGTCGGTCGTGATCTCGTGCGGACCGCTGTACTCCGAGGCGATCTTGACGGTCGCGTCGGACGTGTTGTTGACGAC
Organism: Microbacterium sp. AG1240; assembly: GCF_003635115.1. Taxonomy (GTDB): domain Bacteria; phylum Actinomycetota; class Actinomycetes; order Actinomycetales; family Microbacteriaceae; genus Microbacterium. The sequence continues at coordinate 531,037 of NZ_RBXJ01000001.1, read as the reverse complement.
GACGTGGATGACGTCGGGCACGCGGGTCTGCTTCAGGAGCGCCTCGATCACCTCGGCGATCGACTCCTCCTCGTTGTACGCCGGAATGACGCATCCGATGGTGGAGCGGTGGCCGCCGTTGTCCTCGAGCACCGCGGAGAAGTCGTCGGCGAAGCCCGCCGCCGAGTTCGCCTGGATGGGCTCGTGGGTGAACGAGGAGGGCGCGAACGCCTGCGTGGCGAGGGAGGTGCGCGTATCGCTCATGGGGTGTCTTCCAATCGGGTTCTTCGACCTTCCGGCCGAGACCCACTCTGGCGGACCCCCCTCAGGGATTCAGCGCGCGTACCTCATGCTTTTCCGCAAGATTGCCTCAAGATCGTCGCGGCTCATCCGGCCGAGCCGGCGGGGTAGATCGCGATGGGCACGTACTGGTAGACCGTCTGCTGCGAGAAGGAGTTCTCGTCGTTGGCGCCGCCTTCGACCCAGATGTTCATCGCGAACTCCAGAGTGACGCCGTAGGTGTCGTTCGGCATCTGGTGCATCGTCGTCTCGGGGACGAACAACCCGCCCTGGAAGCTGTTCAGCAGCAGACCGCGGTCGGACCGGTTCGTGTCGGCCGGCACCAGCGTGCGCGGGTCGGCGCTGAACTGGAACGGGCTCTGCACCTGACCCGACGTCTGCGCGGTCTGAGACGTGATCGAGATCGACGAGATGTAGACGCGGCGCTTCTGGGTGAGCACCGCCTTCTCGTCCACACGGTTGTCGTGGGCGTTGACGGCGAATCCGAAGGTCTTCTCCCGATCGGTCGTCCACTCCTGGGTGCGCCGCGAGTCGACGGCCCACATGTCGAGCGTCACATCGAGCCCGTCGGCGACCTCGGTGGTGAGCGAGACCGACCCGTCGTAGGTGAACTGGGAGGCGAAGTCCATCGACTCCGAGGACTGCGGCTGCGGGGTGACGACCGCGCTCGGCGCGCTCGCCGGCTCAGCGATGCCCTGCACGCTGTTGAACGTGTCGACCAGCTGCGCGCACCCGGTGAGCGACAGGCCGGCGAGGGTGAACGAGGCGACGACGGCCGCGACGCGGACGGCGCGGCGCGAGGAAACACGAAGGCTCATGGGCCCACTCCTGAGGATGTGATGCGCGGGTGCGCGAAGGGTCGATTCGGCGACCATCACGCTGCGGGATGCAGGCCTCAGGGGGAGTCTGACCGGGGTCGATGAGCCGAGAGCATACATCGGCCGGAGCAGAGACAGGATGGCGCGCAAGAGAATACACCACCGTCGTAGACTCGCCGCATGGGTGCCGCGATTCGTCTTCCGGTGTCGTCGCCGGTCGACATCGTGGAAGACCCAGACAACGCGTCTCCGAGCAGCCGTACGCGATCGATCTGGCTCTTCCAGCTCGTCCTGGCCGCCAGCGTGATCGTCACGGTCATCGTGGTCCAGGCGCTGCAGCCGCAGCTGTTCGCCGCCTGGACCTTCGCCGCCGGGGTCATGACGATCATCGTTCTGACGGTCGCGACCCTGGTCGTGCCCTGGCAGCGCGTGCCCCGCAACGCCGTCGTGATCATGCCTTTCCTCGATCTGATCGGCATCGGGCTCCTCGCCTTCGACAGCGACATGCGCTTCGGCTTCTTCTGGGTGTTCCCGGTGACCTGGATCGCCTCCTACTACTCCCTCCTGCACCTCGGCGGCGCGCTCGGGACGGTCGGCGCGATCATCCTCATCGATGCCAGCCTCAACGGCCCCACGCCCTTCTCGGCGCTACGGCTCCTCGTCGTGATGCTCTCGCTCACCTTCATCGGCCTCACCACCTACCTGACCGCACGCCAGAACAACGCGTTCAAGAACCTCCTGCGCCGTCAGGCCTCCCGGCTCCAGAGCACGCTCCAGCGCGTCACCGGGCAGGAGAGGCGCGTGTCCGAGATGCTCAACGGCCTCGACACCGGCATCGCCCGCCTGTCGTCGGACGGAGAGGTCCTCGCGCTCAACGACACCTACGTCACGCTCTATGCCGTCGACCGCGACGACCCCAAGCGTCCGGGGGCGTCGGTGGAGTACGCGACCCTCCGCGGCGAGCCCCTGCCCGAGCCCGACCGGCCGTTCATGCGCGCGGCCCGGGGCGAGCAGTTCGAGGACGAGCGCGTCTGGCTGTACGACACGCACGGACAGTGGCACGCACTGTCGGCATCGACGCGTCGCCTCACCTCGAGCGCAGACGAGCCGGCCACGACTCTCCTCATCATCCACGACGTCACCGCCCTCATCGAGGCGGAGCGCGCGAGGGAGCAGATCGCGACGGTCGTCTCGCACGAGCTCCGCAACCCCCTGACGGCGATCATCGGTCACGCCGACCTGCTCCTGGACCACGACGATCTCCCGGCCCGCGTCCGGGAGCAGATCGAAGTCATCGACAACGCCGGCCAGCGCATGCAGAAGCTGATCTCGGAGATCCTCGCGGGCTCCCGCGCGCGGTCGGACGAGTCGAGCGCCCAGAGCTCCGCCGACGTGCGACGCATCATCGATGCATCCGTCCAATCCTTCCGTCCGGCCTCCGACGGGCGTCGCATCGCGATCATCCTCGACGTGCCCGGTCACCTCCCCGTCGTGGGCGACGCGTTCCGGTTACGGCAGGCGTTCGACAACATCCTCAGCAACGCGATCAAGTACACCCCCGGCGGCGGAACCGTGCGCATCAGCGCGACGAAGACCGACGACCGCCTCGTGATCGCGTTCGCCGACACCGGCGTCGGCATCTCGCCCGCCGACCTGCCGCGCATCTTCGACCCGTACTTCCGCACGCAGTCGGCGCGCGAGAGCCCCACCCCCGGCACCGGCCTGGGGATGGGGATCGTCCGCGATATCGTCGAGCAGCAGGGCGGTACGCTCGACGTGGACAGCGAGCAGGGAACCGGTACCACCGTGACGGTCTCGTTGCCGATCGAGACAGAGGCATAAACGGGGTTCTTCATGGGGTCGATCGCCGTCGCCAACCTCGGCATCGCCCAGGCGGTCGTCGCGTCGCTGGGCACCGTGATGATCGTCGGTCTCGGCTTCCTCCAGCGCCCGTCGAGGGCGTCGCTGCTGTGGTCGCTCGCCTTCATCCTCGCCATGGTCAGCACGTGGATCACCCTCGCGGGCGAGGCGTTGGGGCTCGAGGAGCTCCGGCGCCTGGGCCTCGGCCTCATGCTCGGGGCCCCGGCCCTGATCTGGTCGGGCTTCCGCGCCCGACGCCGGGCACGCGCGTTCCCGTGGATCGCCGCCCTCCTGGCGGCCGGGTGCGCCGTCGTCCTCATCGTGCTGACCGACCCCCCGGCGTACAGCCTCGGGTTCCGCACGGTGTTCCTCGCCTCGGGCGTCTTCGCCGCGCTCACCGTCGTCGAGATCCGGCGCTCCCCCGACCGGCACGAGCGGCTCGTGCTCCCCCTGCTGCTGGTCTCGTCGGCCTTCGTGGTGCTGGGCGTGTTCTCCCTCCTGGCGGGTCTGATCTCGCCGCCCGGCAGCGTCGAAGACCTCGCACTCGTGCGGCTGCTCAATTCGCTCGGGATGCTGGCGTACCTCGTCTGCGTGACCGTGACCCTCCTGTTCTTCACCTCGGTGTCGAGTGCGGGCGTTCAGACGGCCCGATCGTGGACGCAGTTCGTCGTCGCCGCCACCGACCGCCTCGCGCGCGCACGCGCCGCCGGCGAGACGAGCTGGGTGCTGCTGTCGGTGCAGATCGACGACCCCGACGAGATCCGCGCGGCCGCCGGTGAAGCATCCTTCTCCCGCATCGCGGAACGGTTCGACCACGCCGTCGTCTCCTCGTTCCCCGCCGAGGCCGACATCGGACGCGAGGGGCGGGGCCGCCTGGTCGTGCTGACCGCGCGGCCCGGTCCGGTGATCCGCGAGCACATGCGCACCCTGCTGCGCGAGGTGTCGACCATGGACGCCGCCCAGCAGATCTCCGTGCAGCTGTCGGCCAGCATCGGATGGGCCCCGGCCGACGTCGTCGGTTACGACTTCCCCGCGCTGCTCACCGCGGCGCAGCAGGCGTCGGCCGAAGCATCCGCCCTCGGTGGCGACCGCTGGCAGCGGATCGGCGCCTGACTACTCCGCGCCGCTGGCGATGGCGACGGTGAGCGTATCGGTGGCGGTCTGCTTCGCGTACTCGCTCGACGTCGGCGTCGTCTGCACGAGGTACTCGTACGTGAACTGCAGCGTGACGAAGGTCGCGCCGTCGGGCACCTCGCCCACGTTGAACGTCTGGGAGTAGCTGTAGGGGTCGAGCACGGGATACCCGGGGCTCACCGTCGACTGATCGACCTGCGCGGTCAGCGGCGCGAACGACTCGGTCGCGTTGCCGGGCACGGCGATCATCGACGCACGTTGCAGGTAGACCTGCTGGCCGTCGTTCGGTGTGACAGTGGTCACCATCGAGAGCTGGATCGGCTTCAGCGCCGTCGCCGTCCACCTGTCCATCGACAGGGTCGACCAGTAGTTCACGTCGGCGGCGACCGATCCCGCCTGGATCTTGCGCTCGGTCGAGCCGCTGGAGAGGTCGTTGGGCACCGGCTGCGGCGCCGCCGACTGCGTCGGGGAGGGCGAGGTCGAGACCACCGGCTCGTCGGTGCTGCCGACCGCCCAGGGCGGGGTCCCGCATCCGGTCATCACGATCGCGGCCGTCAGCGCGATGGCGCCCGCGCCCACCGTGCGGCGTCGATTCGAACCAAACATGTGCGGGCCTCTCCCTGGATGACTGCGATTCTATCCGCGGGCGGATGATCCGCCCACGACCGCCTAGGGTGATCGGGTGAGCGCATCGACTCCCGACGCCCCCCGGAGCCTGCCGGGCCGCGTCGTCGCGTGGTCGCTGGCCGCGATCCTCGCCCTCGCCGTCCTCGGTGCCCTGTGGATCGGCGTGCGCGGCGCGATGGCCTACGGGCACCTGACCGATGCACAGGATGCGGCGGCCGAGGTCGCCGCGAGTCTGAACGACCCCGCCACGGCCGCCGATGCGATCGCCGGCATCTCCGCCGACACCGCTGCGGCACGCTCTCTCACGAGCGACCCGATCTGGCGGGCTGCGGAGTCCCTGCCGTGGATCGGTGCGCAGCTGTCGGCCGTGTCGACGGTGACCGCCGCCGTCGACGACGTCGCGAGCTCGGCGCTCACCCCGCTGGCCGAGGTCGCGTCGTCGTTCTCGGTCGACGCCATCCGCCCGCGCGACGGCGCGATCGACCTCTCTCTGTTCACCTCGCTCGCTCCCGCGGCGCGTACCGGTGCCGACGCGATCGGAGCCGCCGCAGCATCCGTCGATTCGATCGACGCGTCGCGGTTGATCGGCCCCCTGCAGGCGCCGATCCTCCAGGCGCAGGAGCTGCTCGGGACGACCACGGTCGGCGCTGAGACCCTCGCCCGCGCGACCGAGCTCATGCCCGCCATGCTCGGCGCCGACGGGCCCCGGAACTACCTGGTGATCTTCCAGAACAACGCCGAGTGGCGCTCGCAGGGCGGCATCGTCGGCGCGATGGCCGTGATCAGCACCGACGGCGGACGGATGTCTCTCTCCGCGCAGGGATCGTCGGGCGACTTCCGGCGGTACGACTCGCCGGTGGTGCCGTTCTCGCCCGAGCTTCTCGGCGTGTACGGCGAGCGCCCCGGGCTCTACATCCAGAACGCCACCCAGGTGGCCGACTTCGCGCTCACCGGGCAGATCGCCAAGGAGATGTGGGCGCGCGAGTTCGGCACGCAGGTCGACGGTGTCATCTCCCTCGATCCGGTCGCCCTGTCGTACCTCCTCACGGCCACCGGTCCGATCACCCTGCCCACCGGTGACGTGCTGACCAGCGACACCGCGGTCGATCTCCTCCTCAACGGCGTCTACCAGCGGTACGAACGACCGGCCGACCAGGACGCCTTCTTCCAGGCGGCGGCGGCGGCGGTCTTCTCGGCGCTGTCGTCGGGCGCCGCCGAGCCGCGCCCCCTCCTCGAGGCCCTTGCGCGAGCCGGCGACGAGAACCGCCTTCTGCTGTGGAGCGCGCGGGACGACGACCAGGCGATCCTCGACGGAACCACACTGCAGGGCGGCCTGCCGGTGACGGATGCGGCACAGACGGCGTTCGGCGTCTACCTGAACGACGGCACCGGCTCGAAGATGGACTACTACCTGACCGCCGGCGCGGGTGCCGCGTGGTGCACCGGCTCCGACGGCGGATCGACCGCCGAGGCCGTCGTCACGATTCGCAATGACGCGCCCGCCGATGCGGCGAGCCTGCCGACGTACATCACCGGCGGGGGCAGCTTCGGGGTTCCGGAGGGATCGGCGCGCACGGTCGCCTACGTCTACCTGCCCTCCGGGGCCGAGCTCGTCTCGAGCGAGGCGTCGAACGCCGGCGATACGCCCGTTTTCGGCGGCGGCGTCGATGCGGGCCGCCAGGTGATCTCGTGGACGAGCGAGCTCGCGCCGGGCGAGGAGGCGACCCTGCGCGTGCGGGCGAAGACGCCCGAGACACCGCAGTTGGTCATGCACATCTCACCGACTGTTAACACGAATGAAACGCCGCGAGTTGCAACAACCTGTGAGTAGCCTCGATAATCCTTTATAGGGGACCCTCAGGATCCACCTCCACCGTCGTTCCCCTGCCTTGCACAACGCTGCGATTCCGCGGCGACATGCTGACCAAGAGACAGGTGCCCCCATGAAAAATAGTTTTGCAAAGGCAGCCGCGGTGATCACGCTCGCCGCCGCAGCCACATTCGCCCCCCTCGCGGCTCACGCCTACCCCACGGGTGAGGAAGCCAGCGTCTCCAGCACGACCGTTGCGCCCGGCGGAACCGTCGAGTTCACGGTGGCCGACGGAACGTTCGATCCGGGCGAGCCCGTCACGATCTCCCTCACCGGTGAGAACGCCTCGGGCGCGAGCCTGGCCGTCCTCAAGACGGCCGTCGAGACCGCAGCGCTCGGAACCGTCCCGGCCGCGGCCGACGGTTCGATCAGCACCGGCATCAAGTTCCCGGCGAACGCCTCGGGCGTCTACACCATCACCGCGACGTCCCCCTCGGTTCCCGAGGGTGTCAGCGTGACGGTCTCGGTCGCCGCGGCCGGCGCCGGTACCGGCGGTTCGAACGCCGGCGGCTCCAACGCCGGTGGCAGCCTGCCGGCTACCGGTATGGACTCCGGTTCGCTCCTCGGCCTCTGGGTCGGCGGCGGCGCGCTCGTCCTCGCCGGTGGTGCCGTCGCGGTCGGTGCTGCAGTGCACCGTCAGCGCAAGCACGCCGCGTAAGACACAGCGGTTCGCAGAAGGGGTCGTCCGGAAACGGGCGGCCCTTTCTCGTTGCCGCGGTCAGGCTGCGTCGTCGCCGACGGGGGCGTGAGAGTCCGACACCTTCGCCGTGATGAGGATCGGGAGGTGGTCCGACAACCCCTGGGGTAGCGTACGGATGCGTTCGATGTCGAATCCCGATGACGTCGCGAAGTCGTAGTGCCCTCGGAAGAACCGGTACCTGGTGTAGGTGCGCGCGTCGCTCAGTGTCAGCTCGTAGCCCTGCGCGCGGATCTTCTGCCCGAGGTACTCCTTGAAGACGGGGTAGTTGTAATCGCCGACCATGAGCGTCGGCAGCCCCTCCCCCAGGTTCTGCAGGGCCGACAGCGCCGTGCGGATCTGGTGGCGTCGCAGTGAGTTCAGCGCCGTCAGCGGCGCCGCGTGGAACGAGGCCACGATGATCTCGCGCCCGTGGTCGATGTCGAACAACCGCACCGCCAGCATCCGCTCCTCGGCGGGCTTGAGCACGTAGTCGTGGAGCGACTTCTTCAACGCGAGGGAACGCACCTCGACGGCGCGGAAGGTGTTCGCCCGGTAGTAGACGGCCAGACCGAGCCGGTTGCGCTGCGTGGCCTCGGCCAGGCGGAGACCGGCGATCTCGGCGGGGAGGCCCGTCGTGTCGCACTCCTGCAGGCAGAGGACGTCGGCCCCGTGGGCCTCGACGAGCTCGGCGAGCTCGGTAGCCGCGCGGTGCTTGCGCAGGTTGTAGGAGATGACCTTCATAGCGGGTACAGCCTAGGCACACGAACCATGGGGCCGGGCCAGGTTGACACCGGCTCGCCGTCGATCGACGCGGCGCTCACTCCTGGTCTCGGCGGCGGCGCGTCTGCTCGGCCCGATCAGCGAGCAGGTCGGCCGCCGGATAGCCCACCGCGGTGAGCGTCAGGCCGCGGGCGGCGAGCACCTTGGTCTCGCTGGTGCGCACCGCCCCGTCGCGGATCGACACCACCTCGTCGACGCCGAGCCGCCCCTCCCCGACCGCGACGCAGGCCCCCACGAGGGCGCGCACCATGCTGTGGCAGAACGCGTCCGCCCTCACGTGCGCGAGAAGCACCCCGTCATCGGTGCGGCGCCAGTCGAACTCGAGCAGGGTGCGGATCGTCGTCGCCTCGTCTCGGGGCTTGCAGTAGGCCGCGAAGTCGTGGAGTCCGATGAGTGAGCGCGCCGCAGCATCCATGCTCCTCACATCGAGCGCCCCCCGGACGCTCGTCGTGCGCAGGCGTTCGAGCGGCTCGTACCGAGCGGCACCGTCGGCGATCCGGTACTCGTAGCGACGCCAGACGGCCGAGAAACGCGCGTCGAACCCCTCCGGAGCGACCGCGGTAGACCGGACGGTCACGTCGGGGTAGGCGCCGAGCACGCCGCGCACGCGACCCGCCAGTGCCGTCGCAGCCTCGTCGGGCTCGGGGGCCGCCGCGCCCCTCCCCCGCGGGAGGCGCCGCACCTGTTCGGGATCCAGGTCGAGGTGCGCGACCTGGCCGGTGGCGTGCACGCCGGCGTCGGTCCGCCCGGCGACGACGAGCCGTGGCGCGCCGCCCACGATGCGCGCGAGCGCGTCTTCGAGCGTGCCCTGCACGGTGCGAAGACCGGGCTGCCGGGCCCATCCGCGGAACGCGGTGCCGTCGTAGGCGATGTCGAGACGGATCCGCACCGACCCAGCCTATGCGTCCCGCCGGCCTGTTTAGACTGGCATGTCCGCGAGTCTCGGAGCCTCCCCCCGCCCATGACAGAACGTCCGCCACGCCCTGCCCGCTACGCGGGTCTCGACGGTATGCGTGCCATCGCCGTCGCCCTCGTGATCGTGTACCACCTCTTCCCGGGGTGGGTCTTCGCGGGCGGCTTCGTCGGCGTCGACGTGTTCTTCGTCATCAGCGGTTTCCTCATCACCTCGCTCCTGCTCGTCGAGCACCGGACGGCGGGACGCATCAGCCTGCGTGCCTTCTGGACGCGCCGCGCGAGGCGGCTGGCGCCCGCGCTCCTTCTCGTGGTGACCGTCTGCGCGAGCGCCGCCTGGCTGGTCGGGGGCGACGTGCTCGCGCGCATGGGGGCGCAGATCCTCGGTGCGGCGACCTTCGGCTACAACTGGGTGTCGATCGCCGGGGGCTCCGACTACTTCGCCGCGACGTCGCCCGAACTCTTCCGCAATCTCTGGTCGCTCGCCGTCGAGGAGCAGTTCTACGTGCTGTGGCCGGTGGTGCTTCCGCTCCTCCTGCTCGTACGCTCCCGCGTCGTGCGGGTCGCCGTGGTGCTCCTGGCCGCCGGCGCGTCGGCGGCCTGGATGGCGCAGGTGATCGGCGGCGGCGACCTCACGCGCGCCTACTTCGGCACCGACACCCACGCGTTCGGCATCCTCATCGGTGTGGCTCTGGCGCTCGTCCTGCGGGCGGCCCTGGCCGAACCGCCGTCGTGGATGCTGCGACGCCGCGCGAAGACGCTCGTCGGTTCCGCCGGCGTGGTCGCCCTCGCCGCGCTCCTCGTCGTGGCCGTCCTCCCCGCCACCGACTCCGCGACGACGTTCCCCGGTGCGATGCTCGCCGCGAGCGTGCTCACCGCCGCGGTCATCACCGCCGCGACCTGGCCGGGGTCGGTGCTCGGCCGATGCCTCGACGTCGCACCGCTGCGGTGGATCGGCGACCGCTCCTACGGCCTCTACCTGTGGCACTGGCCCGTGCTCGTGCTCCTCACCGCGACCTCGGGGGTCACACCCGCCGCGGTGCCGCTGAGCATCGCCGTGGTGACGCTCGCCGTGACCGTCGTCGCCGCCGAGCTGTCGTACCGCCTGTGGGAGGCCCCCGTGCGCCGGCGGGGCTTCCGAGGCGCCGCGAGGGCGGCCTGGAGCGCGCTCCGAGGATCGCCCCAGCGCCGGCTGCGTGCGGTGGCCGCCGCCGGCGCCCTGCTGCTCGTGCTCGGAGGAACGACGGCCGCCATCGCCGCGGCCCCCGCCGAGACCTCCGCCGAATCCGCGGTGCAGGCGGGCATCGACGCTCTCAACGACGCGCAGGGCACGCAGCCCGGCGCCGCAGCCACGGCCGCCCCTCTCCCCGTACCGACGCCGGCGCCCACGCCCGTCGGGGGCGCGGAGATCACGGCCGTGGGCGACTCCGTCATGCTCGCCTCCGCACCCGCGCTGGTCGAGCGCTTCCCCGGAATCCAGGTGGATGCGGCGGTCTCCCGCTCGATGTGGGCCGGACCGGGCATCCTCGAACAGCTCGCCTCCGCCGGTCAGCTGCGCCGGTACGTCGTCGTCGCCCTCGGAACCAACGGGGCGATCGAGCGCGGCACGCTCGAAGAGATCGAGCGGATCGTGGGACCCGACCGCGAGCTCGTCGTCGTGAACGCCCACGCGCCGCGAGACTGGATCGCCGGGGTCAACGCCGAGCTGCAGACCTTCGCCGCCGACTACCCCACGGTCGAGCTCGCGGACTGGTCGGGGGCGATCGGCCCGCACGAGGACCTTCTCGCCGGCGATCGCATCCACCCCGGATCCGCGGGAGGGCGCATCTTCGCCGACACGGTCGCCGCGGCCGTCGACACCGCGCAGAAGGACCGGCTCGACCGCCAGTACGCACTGGATCTGCGCAGCTACGAGCTCAACCGGCGCCTGCTGGGGAGCAACTGAGCCCGGAACGCCGAACGGCCCGCGCATCTCGCGATGCGCGGGCCGTTCGTTGCCGGGGATCCGGCGGGGTCTTACTTCTTGTCGTCCTCGACGACCGCGTCGTCGGCGGCAGCCTCGGCTGCGGCGCCTTCTTCGGGCGACTCCGAGCCTGCGTCGGCGGCCGCGTCGTCCGCAGCATCCGCGTCGGCGACGGTGGCCTCGTCTTCGACGGGCTCCTCGACCGGGGCGGCAGCGGCCGGAGCCGTGCGCTTCGCCGAGCCCGCCTTCGGCGTGACGGGCTCGAGAACGAGCTCGATCACGGCCATGGGGGCGTTGTCGCCCTTGCGGTTGCCGATCTTCGTGATGCGGGTGTAGCCGCCCTGTCGCTCGGCGACCAGGGGCGCGATCTCGGTGAAGAGCGTGTGAACGACGTCCTTGTCACCGATGACGCTCAGCACGCGACGACGCGCGTGCAGGTCGCCGCGCTTGCCGAACGTGATGAGCCGCTCAGCGAGCGGACGCAGGCGCTTGGCCTTCGTCTCGGTCGTCTGAATCGACTTGTGCGTGAACAGTGCCGCGGCGAGGTTCGCCAGCAGGAGACGCTCGTGGGCCGGACCGCCGCCGAGGCGGGGACCCTTCGTGGGCTTGGGCATAGTGATTTACTCCAGTGGAATCGAGGCGGAAGCCGGGATCAGACGGTCTCGTCGTCGTAGCCGCTGTAGAACTGGGCGCCGTCGAAACCGGGCACCGAATCCTTGAGCGACAGTCCGAGCGACGTGAGCTTGTCACGAACCTCGTCGACCGACTTCTGACCGAAGTTGCGGATGTTCATCAGCTGCGTCTCCGAGAGGGCGACGAGCTCGGACACCGTGTTGATGCCCTCGCGCTTCAGGCAGTTGTACGAACGGACCGAGAGGTCGAGGTCTTCGATCGGCATCGACAGCTCGTTCGAGAGGACGGTCTCGACCGGCGCGGGGCCGATCTCGATGCCCTCGGCCTCGACGTTCAGCTCGCGAGCGAGGCCGAACAGCTCGGTCAGCGTACGACCGGCCGACGCGACCGCGTCACGCGGGGCGATGGACGACTTCGACTCGACATCGAGGATGAGCTTGTCGAAGTCGGTGCGCTCACCGGCACGAGTCGCCTCGACGCGGTAGCTGACCTTCAGCACGGGCGAGTAGATCGAGTCGATCGGCACCTGGCCGGCCTCGGCGTACTCGTTGCGGTTCTGGGTGGCCGACACGTATCCGCGGCCGCGCTCGATCGTCAGCTCGAGCTCGAACTTCGCGGTGTCGTTCAGGGTCGCGATGACGAGCTCGGGGTTGTGCACCTCGACGCCGGCGGGGGCGGAGATGTCGGCCGCGGTGACCTCGCCGGAGCCGGTCTTGCGCAGGTATGCCGTGATGGGCTCATCGCGCTCGCTCGAGACGACGAGCTGCTTGATGTTGAGGATGATCTCGGTGACGTCCTCTTTCACACCCGGGATGGTGCTGAACTCGTGCAGCACTCCGTCGATACGGATGCTGGTGACGGCTGCACCGGGGATCGACGAGAGGAGGCTGCGACGCAGGGCGTTGCCGATCGTGTAACCGAAGCCGGGCTCGAGCGGCTCGATGATGAAACGGCTGCGGAACTCCCCGACCTTCTCCTCGGTCAGAGTGGGACGCTGTGCGATAAGCACGATGTGTTCCTTTCGATCACGTATCCGCTATATGACACGTGCAATGGGTGAGGTATTGAGTTGTGGTCGAGCGGATGCTGCGGCCACCGAAACGGGTGGCCGCAGCATCCACGGTCGACGGGTGTCAGACGCGACGGCGCTTCGGCGGGCGGCAGCCGTTGTGCGCCTGCGGGGTGACGTCCTGGATCGATCCGACCTCGAGGCCGGCGGCCGTGAGCGAACGGATCGCGGTCTCGCGGCCGGAGCCCGGACCCTTCACGAAGACGTCGACCTTCTTCACGCCGTGCTCCTGCGCCTGGCGGGCGGCCGACTCGGCGGCCAGACCTGCGGCGAAGGGCGTCGACTTGCGCGAGCCCTTGAAGCCCACGCCGCCGGACGATGCCCAGCTGATGACCGCACCCGAGGGGTCGGTGATCGAAACGATCGTGTTGTTGAACGTCGACTTGATGTGGGCGTGGCCCAGCGCGATGTTCTTCTTCTCCTTGCGGCGCGGCTTGCGCGCTGCGGACTTGGGGGTAGCCATGATTCTCCTGAAACCTCAGCGCCGGCGCAGGCCTAGCGCGCCTTCTTCTTGCCGGCGACGGTGCGCTTCGGGCCCTTGCGGGTGCGAGCGTTCGTCTTGGTGCGCTGTCCGCGCACGGGAAGACCGCGACGGTGGCGGATGCCCTCGTACGAGCCGATCTCGACCTTGCGGCGGATGTCGGCGGCGACCTCACGGCGGAGGTCACCCTCGACCTTGTAGGCGGCCTCGATGTGATCGCGCAGCGCGATCAGCTGGTCGTCGGTGAGGTCCTTCACACGGATGTCGGGGCTGATGCCCGTCGCCGTGAGGATCTCGTCGGAACGGGTACGGCCAACGCCGTAGATGTAGGTCAGGGCGATGACCACGCGCTTGTCACGCGGGATGTCTACGCCGGCGAGACGTGCCATGCGACTCTCCTAGGAGTGTTGTGGAGGTGTGGAGCAGGATCGGTGCCCGGGCCTCCGCCCGAGGTGTCACCTCCGTCCTCGGTCTTCGAGCTGGTCGAAGGGCCGATGGCGGAGGATCTGATCCTGCCGGTGTGTATTCAGTTGCGAGTTTCGAGGTGCGGCGCAGGCGGCGGTGAGACGGCCTGGCGCAGCATCCGTCAGCCCTGGCGCTGCTTGTGACGCGGGTTGCTCTTGCAGATCACCATCACCCGGCCGTGACGGCGGATGACCTTGCAGTGGTCGCAGATGGGCTTGACGCTGGGGTTTACCTTCATGATTTCCTGCTTCGCTGTCTTCGTTCCCCGCACCGCGGCACGGGGACGTTACTTCTCGACCGGCCTAGCGGTAGCGGTAGACGATTCGACCGCGCGTGAGGTCGTAGGGGCTCAGCTCTACGACGACGCGGTCTTCGGGGATGATGCGGATGTAGTTCTGTCGCATCTTGCCCGAGATCGTGGCGAGCACCTTGTGTCCGTTGGTCAGCTCGACGCGGAACATCGCGTTGGGCAGCGCCTCGGAGATTGTGCCCTCGATCTCGATGACACCGTCTTTCTTCGCCATATACTCGCTATCACTTGGAGACCGGTCGGTCTGCGGTGGATGGGTGTCGGTGCAGAAGCACGCCAAAGTAGGCGCAACGCACCAAAGAACGAGCATACGCCACGCGTCACCTTCCGGCAACTTCGCCCCGCCGCGCCGCCCCTGAGACACGTCGATCGGGCAGCACTCACCGCCTGGCGTGGTTTCTCAGCCGATCGGTGTGTTTCGCGGGTGGTCCTCCCCAGGGACGGGACCGACGGAGCCATCCACACCCCCGACATCCGCGCCGCCGCCGAGCCGCTTCGGCGGCCACGCTGTCGGAATGATCGGTCACACCTCGCCGCCCGCCGCCTCCTCGCCCCTCGGGTTCATCACCCGCGCCGACGAAGAGCTCACGCACGTCCGCGCACGGAGCGGGCCGACGCTCGAGCGCGTGCGTCCCGGTGTCTACGTCGATCGTGCGGCGTGGGCGACCCTCGCCCCGTGGGACCGATACCTCGTGCGAGTCCACGCGTTCGCTCTCTCCCACCCTGGCGCCGTGTTCTGTTTCGAGTCGGCCGCAGCGTTGCAACGGCTGCCGATCTTCGGCGAACCCCGCGACATCCATGTCTTCGACCACGCGCGGACGCGCTCACGTCGGTTCGGCGATGTGCTCGTGCATACCGGCGCCGATTCGCGCCGCATCGTGGGCGACGGCCCGTACATGACGTCGAGAGACATCACGGCCCTGGACCTGGCCCGCGTGCTACCACCGGCGTTCGCGCTGGCCGTCGTCGACGCCGTACTTCGACAGGCCGGCCCGGCTCTGTCCGTGGCCGAGCTCCGCGACCTCTCCCGTTCGCAGGCCGCGCGGCGCGGGCGCGCTCGCGTGGAGTGGGTACTGCCCCGCGCGGACCCCACGGCAGAGTCGCCGGGCGAGTCCGTCAGTCGAGCGGTGATCGAATGGCTCGGCTTTCCGGAGCCGGAGCTGCAGCAGCGGTTCGTCTCCGGAGGCGTTGAAGATCGCGTCGACTTCCTCTGGCGGCGATGGCTCGTCATCGGGGAATCCGACGGGTACGCCAAGTACACGGCCGCAGGTGGCGATCCCCTGTCGGCGCTGCGCCGCGAGAAGACGCGGGAGGACCGCCTCCGACGATACGTCGATGGATTCGCTCGGTGGGACTGGGGCGATGCCATGCGCGCCACGCCGCTTCAGACCGCGTTACTGACGGCCGGCCTGCCACAGCTCTATGCCCCGCAGCCGGGGCTGCTCGCGACACTTCGATCGCATCCGCGCTCCCGGTGACCGAGACACACAATTCGGCTGAGACGCGCCGCCAGGCGGGGCGTCTCAGCCAGAAATGGTGTTTCGGGTCAGCTGAAGCGGGCGACGATGTCGGCCTGCGGGTCACCCGTGAGGTCGGTCTGGTTCGTGAGGGTCTGACCGTTCACGACGATCGTCGGGGTCGAAATGCCCCCGGCGCCCGACTGCACGGGGGTCTCGCGGGTCTTCGCGGCGACGTAGCGGCTGTAGGTGCCGTCGGTGATGCAGGATGCGACGCCCTCCCCCGCTCCGACGCCCTCGGCGATGCTGGTGAGGGTCGCGTCGTCGAGACCGGTGGACTGCTCCTGCGGCTGGTTCTCGTAGAGGGCCTGCAGGAACGGCAGCGCGTTGGCCGGATCGTCCGCCGCGACGCAGTACATCGCGTTCGCCGAGCGCGTCGAGTACTCCGTGCCCTGCGAGGCGCGGTCGAGGATCGAGATCGGGTGGATGTTGAGGGTGATGGTGCCGTCGTCGGCGAGCTGCGAGAGCGTGGAGCCGTAGGTCTGCTCGAAGTTGTTGCAGATCGGGCACATGAAGTCGACGTACGTGTCGACCGTATTTGGACCGCTTCCGACCGCGATCGCGCCGGTCTCCTCGTTGATCGCCGAGCTCTCGGGCGCCGGGCCCGGCGAGGACGCCTGCGAGTTCGAGAACCACACGATGCCCCCGACCGCGACGATCACCACAACGACAGCGGCGCTCACCCAGATCGCGAACCAGTTCGTCTTACCCGCAGCCATGCTCTATCCGATCACTCGTGGAACGACGCCGAAGGGCGCCAACTTCGCGGCTCCTCCGTCGGGCGACGTCAGAACCCAGATGCCTCCATCGTGCACCGCGACGCTATGTTCCCAGTGTGAGCCGGGCGACCCGTCGACGCTCGTGACGGTCCAGTCGTCGTCTTCGACGAAGGTCTCCTGATCGCCCGCGACCACCATCGGTTCGATCGCCACGGCGAGCCCCGGTCGCACCTCGGGACCGGGATCGCTGATGCGGTAGTTGAAGACGCTGGGCGCCTCGTGCATCTTGCGTCCGATGCCATGACCGACGTAGTCGCGCAGGATGCCGTAGCCGCCCTCGGGGGCGTTCGCCTCGACGTAGGCCTCGATCGCCGTGCCGACCTCGCCCAGTCGCGACGCGGACGCCAGCGCGGCGATCCCGGCCCACAGCGACCCCTCGGTCACCTCCGACAGACGCCGGCGCTCCTCGACGACCGCGGCGGGAGCATCGCCGGGCACGATCATCGTGAACGCGGAGTCGCCGTTCCAGCCCTCGAACTGGGCACCGGCGTCGACCGAGACGATGTCACCCGGCTCGAGCACGCGCTCCCCCGGGATGCCGTGCACGACCTGCTCGTTCACCGACACGCAGATCGTGTGGCGGTACCCGCGCACCATCTGAAAGTTCGACTGTGCACCACGGGCCCGAAGGACGGCGGATGCTGCGGTGTCCAGCTCGATCGTCCGCACACCCGGTGCGATCTTCGCCCGCACCGCGTCGAGCGCGGCGGCGGTGATCAGTCCGGGTTCGACCATCGCCCGCAGCTGGGCGGGCGACTTGTAGATCGAGGTGCGGAAGCGCACGTCAGACGGAGCGGGACAGCCCGCGGGCGTCCAGCGCCGCGAAGATGCGTGCCGTCACCTCGTCGAACGACCCGACGCCGTCGATCTCGTCGACCACGCCACGGGTTCCGTAGACACCGAGGATCGGCGCCGTCTCGGACTCGTAGATCGACAGGCGGTGCGCGATGACCTCTTCTGTGTCGTCGGCACGCCCCTGCTCCTCCGCGCGCTTGCGCAGTCGGTCGATCGACTCGTCGCGGGGAACCACGAGAGCGATCACCGCATCGAGCGACTCGTCGCGCCCCTCGAGGAACTCGTCGAGGTGCAGCACCTGGCCGAGGTTGCGCGGGTATCCGTCGAGAAGGAAGCCGCCCGCAGCATCCGCCTGGGAGAGACGGTCGCGGACGACCGCGCTGGTGAGCTCGTCGGGAACGAGGCGACCGGCGTCGATGATCTCTTTGACCTGCAGGCCCAGATCGGTTCCTTCGGCGACGTTCGCGCGGAAGACGTCGCCCGTGGAGACCACGGGGATGCCGAACGACTCCGCGATGCGCACGCCCTGCGTGCCCTTGCCGGAACCCTGGGGGCCGACGATGAGAAGGCGCGCCATCAGCGGAGGAGGCCTTCGTAGTGACGCTGCTGCAGCTGTGCGTCGATCTGCTTCACGGTCTCGAGGCCGACACCGACGATGATGAGGATCGAGGCGCCGCCGAACGGGAAGTTCTGGTTGGCACCGACCGTCGCGAGGGCGATGAGCGGCAGGAGCGCGATCAGACCGAGGTAGATCGAGCCCGGCAGCGTGATGCGGGTAAGCACGTAATCGAGGTACTCGGCCGTCGGGCGCCCGGCACGGATGCCGGGGATGAACCCGCCGTACTTCTTCATGTTGTCCGCGACGTCGACCGGGTTGAACGTGATCGCGACGTAGAAGTAGGTGAAGCCGATGATGAGAAGGAAGTACGTCGCCATGTAGACCGGCTGGTCGCCGGAGGTGAAGTACTGCTGGATCCACGCGACCCAGCCCGGAACCTCCTGGCCCGGCTGCGGCTGGTTGAACTGCGCGATGAGCGCCGGGATGTACAGCAGCGACGAGGCGAAGATGACGGGCACGACGCCGGCCATGTTCACCTTGATCGGGATGTACGTGTTCGATCCGCCGTAGGTGCGTCGGCCGACCATGCGCTTGGCGTACTGCACCGGGATGCGTCGCTGCGACTGTTCGACGAACACCACCAGCGCGACGACCACGACGCCGACGGCCAGAACCATGAGGAAGACCTCGAAGCCGCGGGCGGCCCAGATCGACCCCATCGCCGACGGGAACGTCGCGGCGATCGAGGTGAAGATGAGGATCGACATTCCGTTGCCGACACCGCGCTCGGTGACGAGCTCGGCGAACCACATGATGAGGCCGGTGCCGGCGGTCAGCGTGATGATCATGAGCAGCTGCGCCCACCACACGTCGTTGGTGAGGAGCTGCTGGCACTCGGGGATGCTGGTGGCGCCGAAGAGCTGGCCCGACCGTGCGACCGTGACCAGAGTCGTCGACTGGAGGAGCGCGAGGGCGATCGTGAGGTAACGCGTGTACTGCGTCAGCTTGCTCTGGCCCGCCTGCCCCTCCTTGTAGAGGGTCTCGAAGTGCGGGATGACCACGCGCAGCAGCTGCACGATGATCGTGGCGGTGATGTAGGGCATCACGCCGAGCGCGAAGATCGACAGCTGCAGCAGTGCACCGCCGGAGAACAGGTTGACGAGCGAGAGGAGGCCCTCAGTGCTTCCCGACTGGTCGAGGCACGACTGCACGTTCGGGAAGTTCACGAACGGCGTCGGAACGTGCGCGCCCAGACGGTAGATGGCGATGATCGCGAGAGTGAAGCCGATCTTCCTCCGCAGGTCGGGTGTGCGGAACACCCGCGCGATGGCGCTGAACAAGGGGACTCCTCCGGAATGGTTCCGCGCGCACAGAGAGCGCACAAGAAGCCAGCGTAGCCCAGCCGGGCGCGCGGGGTGGTCCGCGCCTCCCGACTGGAACGGCAACAGGGGCCGGAGGAAGCCTCCGACCCCTGTCATGGGTGTTACTGAACGGTGCCGCCCGCGGCGACGATCTTCTGCTCGGCGGAACCCGAGACCTTGTCGACCGACACGGTGAGCTTCACCGAGATGTCGCCGGTGCCGAGCACCTTGACCTTCTCGTTCTTGCGAACCGCGCCCTTGGCGACGAGGCCCGCGATGGTGACCTCTCCGCCCTCGGGGTACAGCTCGGCCAGCTTGTCGAGGTTGACCACCTGGTACTCGACGCGGAACGGGTTCTTGAACCCGCGCAGCTTCGGCGTACGCATGTGGAGGGGCATCTGCCCGCCCTCGAAGCCGACGCGAACCTGGTAACGAGCCTTCGTTCCCTTGGTACCGCGACCGGCGGTCTTACCCTTCGAGCCCTCACCGCGACCCACGCGGGTCTTGGCCTTGTGAGCGCCGGGGACCGGACGGAGGTGGTGCACCTTCAGCACACCCGGGCGGGTGGCAGGAGCTTCCTTCGTCTTGGCCGCAGCGGCCGGCTTCTTGGCGGCGGGCTTGCGCGCCGGAGCCTTCTTGGGCTCGGCGGCTTCGGTTTCGTTCTCAGCCATTAGTCGATCTCCTCAACCTTGACGAGGTGGGCGACGGTCTTGACGTAGCCGCGCGTCTGCGCGTCGTCGGGACGAACGACCGAGTCGTTGATCCGCTTCAGACCGAGGCTGCGCAGCGTGTCGCGCTGGTTCTGCTTCTCGCTCACCTTGGACTTGATCTGCGTGACCTTCAGACGGGCGGCCATCAGGCACCTACCTTCTGGGCGGCGATGGCGTCGGCCTCGGCACGGACGAGCCGGGCGGGTGCCACCTGGTCGAACTCCAGGCCGCGGCGGGCGGCCACGGCGCGGGGCTCTTCGAGCTGCTTCAGCGCGGCGACCGTCGCGTGCACGATGTTGATCGTGTTCGACGAGCCGAGCGACTTCGACAGGACATCGTGGATGCCCGCGCACTCGAGGACGGCGCGCACCGGACCACCGGCGATAACACCGGTACCGGCAGCGGCCGGACGCAGCAGCACGACGCCGGCAGCGGCCTCGCCCTGCACCGGGTGCGGGATGGTCGATGCGACGCGGGGAACGCGGAAGAAGTTGCGCTTGGCCTCTTCGACACCCTTCGAGATCGCCAGGGGGACCTCGCGGGCCTTGCCGTATCCGACGCCCACGACACCGTTGCCGTCACCGACGACCACCAGGGCGGTGAAGCTGAAGCGCTTTCCACCCTTGGTGACCTTGGCGACACGGTTGATAGTCACGACGCGCTCGAGGAACTGGCTCTTGTCGTCGCGCGAACCACGGTCACGCTGGTTGGCGTTGCGCTCACGGCCACCGCGACGCGGCTCGCGCTCGCGCTCGGGCGCCTGAGCTGCAGCAGCCGGCGCCTCGGCGGGCGCGGTCTGCTCGGCATCCACTGCCACTTGGGTCTCCTTGTTGTCGCTCACAGGTTCAGCCCCTTCTCGCGGGCGCCATCGGCGATCGCTGCAACGCGTCCGGCGTAGCGGTTGCCGCCACGGTCGAACACGGCGTCGGTCACTCCGGCGGCGATGGCACGCTCGGCGACGAGCTCGCCGACCTTGCGCGCCTTGGCGGTCTTGTCGCCGGCGAGGCCGCGCAGATCGGTCTCGAGCGTCGAGGCGGAGGCCAGCGTGCGGCCCTTGCTGTCATCGACGAGCTGCACGAAGACGTGACGCGCCGAGCGGGTGACGACGAGACGAGGACGAGCCTCGCTGCCGACGATCTTCTTGCGAAGGCGGGCGTGACGACGCGCGCGGGCTTCGCTCTTTGTCTTGAGAGCCATGGCTACTTACCACTCTTTCCGGCCTTGCGGCGCACGACCTCGCCCGCGTACCGCACACCCTTGCCCTTGTACGGCTCGGGCTTGCGGATCTTGCGGATGTTGGCGGCGGCCTCACCGACGGCCTGCTTGTCGATGCCGCTCACGGTGACCTTGTTGTTGCCTTCGACCGTGAGGGTGATTCCCGCGGGGGGCTCGACGAGAACCGGGTGCGAGAAGCCGAGGGCGAACTCGACCGAGCTGCCCTTCTGGGCGACGCGGTAACCCGTGCCGACGACCTCGAGACCCTTGGTGTACCCCGTGGTGACACCGATGATGTTGTTGCTGATGAGCGTGCGGGTCAGTCCGTGGAGCGACCGCGACTCGCGCTCGTCGTCGGGACGGCTGACGAGAACCTGGTTCTCCTCGACCTTGACCTCGAGCGGGCGCGACACGGTGAGCGTGAGCTCACCCTTGGGGCCCTTGACTGCCACATCCTGGCCGGCCACCGAAACGGTGACGCCGGCGGGGATGTCGATGGGAAGACGTCCGATTCGCGACATGTCAGATCACCACACGTAGGCGAGGACTTCCCCGCCCACGCCCTTCTGGTCGGCCTGGCGGTCGGTGAGAAGACCGGAGGAAGTGGACAGGATGGCAACACCGAGGCCACCGAGGACGGTGGGGATCTCGGAGGACTTCGCGTAGACGCGGAGACCGGGCTTCGACACGCGCTTGATGCCGGCGATCGACCGCTCGCGGTTCGGGCCGTACTTCAGCGTGAGTGTCAGGGTCTGACCGACGCGGGCGTCTTCGACGATCCAGTCGGAGATGTACCCCTCCTGCTTGAGGATGTCGGCGATGTGGGTCTTGAGCTTCGAGCTCGGCAGCGACACGGAGTCGTGGTGCGCCGAGTTCGCGTTGCGCAGACGGGTCAGCATATCTGCGACCGGGTCTGTCATCGTCATGTGATGCTTCTTTCGTTCATGAGGTTTCGGCTGCCGTTACGCGGCAGACGACCTTCGATGATGGATGGCTTATGCCTGGGTCTCGGCGGCCTGGAAGGGGAAACCGAGCTGCCGCAGCAGCGAGCGGCCCTCGTCGTCCGTCTTCGCGGTGGTCACGACGGTGATGTCGAAACCGCGAACACGGTCGATGCGGTCCTGGTCGATCTCGTGGAACACGGACTGCTCCTGGAGGCCGAACGTGTAGTTGCCGTTGCCGTCGAACTGCTTCGACGACAGACCGCGGAAGTCGCGGATACGGGGAAGCGCGAGGTTCACGAGACGGTCGAGGAACTCCCACGCGCGGTCGCCGCGGAGGGTGACGTGAGCGCCGATGGCCTGACCCTCGCGCAGCTTGAACTGCGCGATGGACTTGCGGGCCTTGGTGACGACCGGCTTCTGGCCGGTGATCTTGACGAGGTCGTCGACCGCGCCATCGATCACCTTGCTGTCGCGAGCTGCCTCGCCGACACCGGTGTTCACGACGACCTTCACGAGACCGGGGATCTGCATGACGTTCGAGTAGCCGAACTCCTCCTGCAGAGCCTTCTGGATCTCGTTCTTGTACTTCTGCTTCAGGCGCGGCTGGATTTTGCCAGCGGGCGCGGCAGTATCGGTGCTCATATTCAGAGGTCCTTGCCTGACTTCTTCGCGAAGCGAACGCGAACCGTGCGCTTCACGCCGTCCTTGACCTGCTCCTCGACGCGGTGGCCGACGCGGGTCGGCTTCTTGCTCGAGGGGTCGACCAGGGCGACGTTGGAGATGTGGATGGGGGCTTCGAACGTCTCGATGCCACCCGTCTTGGTTCCGCGCTGGGTCTGACCCACGCGGGTGTGCTTGGTGACGTAGTTCACGCCCTCGACGATGACGCGGTTCTGCTCGACAAGGATCTCGAGGACCTTGCCCTGCTTACCGCGGTCGCCGCCGCGCTCGGGCTTGGCGCCCGAGATGACCTGAACCAGGTCGCCCTTTTTGATCTTCGCCATGATCAGATGACCTCCGGTGCCAGCGAGACGATCTTCATGAACTTCTTGTCGCGAAGCTCACGACCGACAGGCCCGAAGATGCGGGTGCCGCGGGGCTCCCCGTCGGTCTTCAGGATCACGGCGGCGTTCTCGTCGAACTTGATGTACGAGCCGTCGGGGCGGCGGGTGTGCTTGATGACGCGCACGACCACAGCCTTGACGACGTCGCCCTTCTTGACGTTTCCGCCGGGGATCGCGTCCTTGACCGTTGCCACGATGACGTCACCGATGCCCGCGTAACGACGGTTGGAGCCGCCGAGCACGCGGATGGTGAGCAGCTCCTTGGCGCCGGTGTTGTCGGCGACCTTGAGGCGGGATTCGTTCTGAATCATGGGTTACTTCGCCTTCTCGAGGACCTCGACCAGACGCCACCGCTTGGTGGCGCTGAGCGGACGGGTCTCGTTGATCAGCACGAGGTCGCCGATGCCGGCGGAGTTCGTCTCGTCGTGCGCCTTCACCTTGGAGGTGCGACGGATGACCTTGCCGTAGAGCGGGTGCTTCACGCGGTCCTCGACCTCGACGACGATGGTCTTGTCCATCTTGTCGCTGGTGACGTAGCCACGGCGCGACTTGCGGTAACCGCGGGCGTCCGCGTCGCGCACGTCGCGCTCGGAGCTCTCGTGCCCCTTGGCCTGCACGGCCTCGTCCACGACGGGCGCCTCGGCGGCCGCAGCTGCCTTGGTCGGCGCCTTGCGGGCGGGAGCCTTCTTCTTCTCGGTGGTCTCAGCCATCACTCGGCCTCTTCCTTCGCGGCCGAGTCAGCGGCATCCGCCTTCTTGGCCTTGGTCTTCTTCGCCTTCGTCGCCTCCACCGGAGCGGGAGTGGCACGGATGCCGAGCTCGCGCTCACGGATGACGGTGTAGAGCCGCGCGATGTCGCGCTTGACGGCGCGGATGCGGCCGTGGCTCTCGAGCTGGCCGGTGGCCGACTGGAAGCGCAGGTTGAACAGCTCTTCCTTGGCCTTGCGCAGCTCTTCGACCAGACGCTGGTCT
Source organism: Microbacterium sp. AG1240 (assembly GCF_003635115.1). Lineage (GTDB taxonomy): Bacteria > Actinomycetota > Actinomycetes > Actinomycetales > Microbacteriaceae > Microbacterium. The sequence goes on along the minus strand of NZ_RBXJ01000001.1, from coordinate 507,242 downwards.
TCGAACGTGTCGAGCTCGCTCGGGGCGAGCTGCTTGGTGCCGATCGCCATTACGCGTCGCCCTCCTCGCGCTTGATGATGCGTGCCTTGAGGGGCAGCTTGTGAATTGCCCGGGTGAGCGCCTCGCGAGCGAGGGACTCGTCGACACCGGAGACCTCGAAGAGGACCCGGCCCGGCTTGACGTTCGCGACCCACCACTCGGGCGAACCCTTACCGGAACCCATGCGGGTTTCAGCGGGCTTCTTGGTCAGCGGACGGTCGGGGTAGATATTGATCCACACCTTTCCACCACGCTTGATGTGACGCGTCATGGCGATACGAGCGGACTCGATCTGACGGTTGGTCACGTAGGCGGGGGTCAGTGCCTGGATGCCGTACTCGCCGAAGCTCACCTCGGTGCCGCCGGTCGCCTGACCGGACCGCCCGGGGTGGTGCTGCTTGCGGTACTTGACCTTACGGGGGATGAGCATTACGCCGACGCTCCTTCTGCCACGGGGGCCTCGTTGCGGGGGCTCCGCGGCGGACGGCGGTCGCCGCGGTCGCCACGGTCGTCGCGACCGCGGGACTTGGGCGCGTTGGCCTGCTCGCGAGCGAGCTCCTTGTTGGTCATGTCGCCGTTGTAGATCCAGACCTTCACGCCGATGCGGCCGAAGGTGGTCTTCGCCTCGTAGAAGCCGTAGTCGATGTTCGCGCGGAGCGTGTGCAGGGGCACACGGCCTTCGCGGTAGAACTCCGAGCGGCTCATCTCGGCGCCGCCGAGGCGGCCGGAGACCTGGATGCGGACACCCTTGGCGCCGGCGCGCTGTGCACCCTGCATGCCCTTGCGCATCGCGCGGCGGAACGCCACACGACCCACGAGCTGCTCGGCGATGCCCTGCGCGACGAGCTGGGCGTCGGCCTCGGGGTTCTTGACCTCGAGGATGTTCAGCTGGATCTGCTTGCCGGTGAGCTTCTCGAGGTCGGCGCGGATGCGCTCGGCCTCGGCGCCGCGACGACCGATCACGATGCCCGGGCGGGCGGTGTGGATGTCGACGCGGACGCGGTCACGGGTGCGCTCGATCTCGATGCTGCTGACGCCGGCGCGGTCGAGCGACGTGGTGAGCAGACGACGGATCTTGATGTCCTCCGCCACGTAGTCGGCGTAGCGCTGGCCAGGCTTCGTCGAGTCGGAGAACCACCGGGACACGTGGTCCGTGGTGATACCGAGGCGGAAGCCGTACGGGTTGACTTTCTGGCCCATTACTTGCTCGCCTTCTTGGTCGGGGTTCCGGCCTCGGCCGTCGGCGCCTCGGGCGTCGACAGCACGACCGTGATGTGGCTCGTGCGCTTCTTGATCTGGAAAGCGCGGCCCTGGGCACGGGGACGGAAGCGCTTCAGCGTCGCGCCCTCGTCGACGTACGCGTTCGCGACGAACAGATCCTGGTCGTCGAGGTACTCGTTCGTCTTGTCGGCCGTGACCCGAGCGTTCGCCATCGCCGAGGCGACGAGCTTGTAGATCGGCTCGCTCGCGCCCTGCGGCGCGAACTTCAGGATGGCGAGGGCCTCAGCGGCCTGCTTGCCCTTGATGAGCGCAACGACACGACGAGCCTTCTGAGGGGTCACGCGGATGTGTCGCACGCGTGCGATGGACTCCACCATTTCTCTCTCCTCTAGCGCCCCCGCGTCAGCGGCGGCGGCCCTTCTTGTCGTCCTTCTCATGGCCGCGGAAGGTGCGGGTGGGCGCGAACTCGCCCAGTTTGTGACCCACCATGGTCTCGGTCACGAACACGGGGATGTGCTTGCGACCGTCGTGCACGGCCACGGTGTGGCCGAGCATGGCGGGGATGATCATCGATCGACGCGACCAGGTCTTGATCACGTTCTTGGTACCGGCTTCGTTCTGCGACACGACCTTGCGAAGCAGGTGCTCGTCGACGAAGGGGCCCTTCTTGAGACTGCGTGGCATCTTCTGTTCCTACCTACTTGCGCTTCTTGCCGGCGGTACGACGACGGACGATGAGCTTGTCGCTCTCCTTGTTGGGGTGGCGGGTGCGCCCCTCCTTCTGACCCCACGGGGTCACGGGGTGACGTCCACCGGACGTCTTGCCCTCACCACCACCGTGCGGGTGGTCGACCGGGTTCATCGCGACACCGCGGACGGTCGGGCGGATGCCCTTCCAGCGGTTGCGGCCGGCCTTGCCCCAGTTGATGTTCGACTGCTCGGCGTTGCCGACCTCGCCGATCGTCGCGCGGCAGCGCACGTCGACGTTGCGGATCTCGCCCGAGGGCAGACGCAGCTGGGCGTACGGGCCGTCCTTGGCGACCAGACGCACGGATGCGCCGGCCGAACGCGCCAGCTTCGCGCCGCCGCCGGGGCGGAGCTCGATGGCGTGGATGACCGTACCGGTCGGGATGTTGCGCAGCGGCAGGTTGTTGCCGGGCTTGATGTCAGCGCCGGCACCCGACTCGATGACGTCGCCCTGCGACAGCTTGTTCGGCGCGATGATGTAGCGCTTCTCGCCGTCCGCGTAGTGCAGCAGCGCGATGCGCGCGGTGCGGTTGGGGTCGTACTCGATGTGAGCGACCTTGGCGTCGATGCCGTCCTTGTCGTTACGACGGAAGTCGATCAGACGGTACTGGCGCTTGTGTCCGCCACCGATGTGACGCGTGGTGATGCGCCCCTGGTTGTTGCGGCCACCGGTCTTCGACAGCGGTCGGAGCAGCGACTTCTCAGGCGTCGATCGCGTGATCTCGGCGAAGTCTGCCACCGACGAACCGCGGCGACCCGGGGTCGTGGGCTTGTACTTGCGAATAGCCATGTTCTGTAGTCCTCAGTCCCGACCGTCAGCCGACTGCCGTGAAGATGTCGATGGTGCCCGACTTCAGCGTGACGATGGCGCGCTTGGTGTCCTTGCGCTTGCCGAGGCCGAAGCGGGTGCGACGCGCCTTGCCGACGCGGTTGATGGTGTTCACCGCGGCGACCTTGACGTCGAAGATCTTCTCGATGGCGAGCTTGATCTCGGTCTTGGTGGCGCGGGTGTCCACGTAGAACGTGTACTTGCCCTCGTCGATGAGCCCGTAGCTCTTCTCGGAGACGACCGGCTTCAGGATGATGTCGCGCGGGTCCTTGTTTACGGTCATGCCGACACCTCCTGGGTGGTCGCCGACTTCGACGCGACGAAAGCGTCGTACGCGGCCTTGGTGAAGACGATGTCGTCCGAGACGAGCACGTCGTACGCGTTGAGCTGGTCGAACGTGAGGACGTGGACGTACGCGAGGTTGCGGACGCTCTTCACGGCCACATCGTCGCCGCGCTCGATGACGACCAGCACGTTCTTCGTCGCCGAGAGGGCACCGAGCACGGATGCTGCGGCCTTCGTCGACGGCGTGCCGTCGAACCCGAACGAGTCGATGATGTGGAGACGGTCGCCGCGTGCGCGGTCGCTCAGTGCGCCGAGGAGGGCGGCCGAGATCATCTTCTTGGGGGTCCGCTGCCCGTAGTCGCGGGGCTTGGGACCGTGGACGATGCCACCACCGGTCATGTGGGGAGCACGGATCGAACCCTGACGGGCGTTACCGGTTCCCTTCTGCTTGAACGGCTTGCGGCCGGCACCGGAGACCTCACCGCGACGCTTGGTCGAGTGGGTTCCCTGGCGAGCCGCCGCGCGCTGCGCGACGACGACCTGGTGGATCAGCGGGATGTTCGTCTTGACGTCGAAGATCGCGGCGGGCAGCTCCACGGAGCCAGCCTTCTTGCCGTCTGCCTTCAGCACGTCGAGCGCGAGAGTCGAGTCAGCCATGAGGTCAGGCACCCTTCACTGCGTTGCGGACGTAGACGATGCGGCCACGTGCACCGGGGACGGCGCCCTTGACGAGCAGCAGACCCTTCTCGGCGTCGACGGCGTGCACCGTGAGGTTGAGGACGGTCACGCGCTCGCCGCCCATACGGCCGGCCATGCGCATGCCCTTGAAAACGCGGCTCGGGGTCGACGAGGCGCCGATCGAACCGGGCTTGCGGTGGTTGCGGTGCGAACCGTGCGATGCCGAGACGCCCTTGAAGTTGTGACGCTTCATGACACCGGCGGTTCCCTTGCCCTTGCTGGTGCCGACGACGTCGACCAGCTGGCCGGCCTCGAAGAGGCCTCCCGCGGTGAGTTCCTGTCCGAGCGAGTAGTCGCCGGCGTCCGCGGTGCGGATCTCGGTGACGTGACGACGGGGGGTGACGCCCGCGGCCTCGAAGTGGGCCGTCAGGGGCTTGTTCACCTTGCGGGGGTCGATCTGCCCGTAGGCGATCTGCACGGCGTTGTAGCCGTCCTTCTCGGGGGTGCGAACCTGGGTGACCACGTTCGGAGCCACCTCGATGACGGTGACGGGAACGAGCTTGCCGGTGGCGTCCCAGACCTGGGTCATGCCCAGCTTGGTGCCCAGCAGGCCCTTGGAAATCTTGGAGTTGATGTCAGCCATGTCGAACCTCAGAGCTTGATCTCGATGTTGACATCGGCCGGGAGGTCGAGACGCATCAGCGAGTCGACGGCCTTGGGCGTCGGGTCGATGATGTCGATCAAGCGCTTGTGGGTGCGCATCTCGAAGTGCTCGCGGCTGTCCTTGTACTTGTGCGGCGACCGGATGACCGCGATGACGTTCTTCTCGGTCGGAAGCGGCACGGGGCCGACGACCGTCGCGCCGGCACGGGTCACGGTGTCGACGATCTTGCGCGCGGACGAGTCGAGTCCGGCGTGATCGTACGACTTCAGGCGAATGCGGATCTTCTGTCCCGCCATTGTCTGCTCTCTCTCTATACGCGTCTTACCCCGGGCCATTCGGACCCGGTGGCATTGGACGCACGACGGCGCTTGCGCGCCCTGGCACTTCTGCTCACTCTTGCGAGCGATGCTGCACCGCTGTTCTGCTGTCAAACCGGCTGCCGAAGCATCCGGCCCGCCCCTCCTCGCGCACGAAGACGCACTCCCGAAAGAGTGGAGGGTTTCGGTGGGATGTTCTCCTGCCCGCGGCCTAGCTCACTCTCGTGTCGCTATGCACTGCCCTGGCAGTGACCGGCGGCACGCAGAGCGACCACCGGAGTGTGGAACTGGATTAGTCTACGTGCCGCCCGGGCGTGTCGCAAACCCGGGCGTGTCGCGACAGACGATATGCAGCGCTCCCCCAGCCTCACACACGCCGACAGTGCCCGTTTCTGCCGCGGGTGCCCGACATTGCGGCCTGAAATGGCGGATTCGGGCACTCTCGGTGTCAGTCGAGCACACCGTGCGATCGCAGGAACGCCGCGAAGGTCGACAGCGACGTCAGGCGCTCCCACCCCCAGCGCACGGGCAGCCACCCGGTCGCCTCCGTCACCGCGGACTCGCGCGCGCGCTGCTCTCGCAGGGTCTCCCGGATGCTGCGCCCCGCCGTCATGGCCGGGTCCACGTATTTGCCGTCGCCGTCGAACTCCCCGAACCGGCGCCGTCTGGGCCACGCGAAATCGGGGTAGGCGCGGCGCCCGCCGCGCAGGCGCACCTCGGCCTGCAGCACGGGGGCGTCCGCGTGGAGGCGATGCATCCATAACCGGCTGAGGCTCTCGCCGGGAAGCTGCGCCCGCCCGTCGGCGAACGCGATCACGAAGCGCGCCTGCCGGATCCCGCGGGCCGACCCCGCCGCATCCGCCATCTCCTGCACGCGCTTGCGGAGGGCGGCAGCGCTCTCCTCGTCGTACCGGCCATGGCCGCGCCACGCGACAGCGCGCAGACCGCCGTCGAACGCCGCAAGTGCGGTCTCGACCGACGCCGTCCGAGCGACGTCGAAGAGCGTGCGCGCGAGGGAGGTGACCCGGAGCCCCTCGCGCTCGACGATGTCGTCGTCCCCCAGCGTGACGACACGGCGCACGACGTCGCCGCGGCTCCTATGCCCGACGCCCGGCTGCGCGACCTCTACGCGGTCGTCGCCGACCCGCAGGAGCGGCAGCCGCCACGCTGCGGCCGCGGTCGTGCCCATGAAGACGGGTGGATGCACCGCTCGGGCAGCAACGGCATGTGCGCGCAGCAGGATCCGCTGCTCGGAGGTCGAGGCGTCCCATGCGCCGGGATTCACGTACGCGCCCGAGCGCAGCCGCACCAGCGCTCCCCCGCGCACCTCTGCCCTCAGCCCGCCGTCAGACCCGGTACCGGAGAGATCGGCGGTGCGGACGAGGGGGCCATCGAAACGCATGGTTCGACGGTGCCCCACCGCCGCCCCGCTCCCGCCCCCGGCGGCGCATCGGTGCAGCATCCGTCCGTTGCGACCCCCTGGGGAGGAGAGGGCGCCCACACGCCGAAAGTGCCCGTTCCCGCCGTGGGTGCCCGAATCTTCGGGCACCTATGGCGGAAACGGGCACTCTCGGTGCGGCGCTACTGGTTGCCGATGTTCTTGTCGACGTTGGCGCGGACCTCGTCGATCTTGCCGTGGTGCTGCTCGGGAGCGACCTTCTTGATCGCGTCGGCGGCACCGTCGAGGAACTTGTCGCTGACGTCTTCGGCCTTCTCGCTCTTGAGGGCCTCCTCGATCTTGTCGCGGTTCTGCTCGAACATCTGCTTGCCCTTGTTGATGATGTCGTCGACACCCATGGGGTGACCTCCTCTAGTCCGAAGCCCCATTGTCGGTCGTGGCCTTCGCCGCGGGCAAGGGGTGGCGGACCGCGCGAGGAGGTCTCCCCGAGAGCCAGACGTACGTCGACGCGACGACGAGCACGCCGGCCACGATGAACGCCCACCACGGGAAGGTGGGGATCTCCGGTCCCCGGCCCGCGCCGTCGAGGTCGGCCTGCGGGGTCGGGATGACGCGCTCCCCGGTCACGAGGATGCGGTGGCTGTTCACACCGAGCGGGGTGCAGGTGACGAGGGTGACGAGGTCCTCCCCCAGCGCGGGGAGCAGACTCTCCGTCTCCGCGGGGTCGACCACGCGGGTGTCGACGACGCGGTAGGTGAGCACTTCGCCGAAGACCTCGATCGTGAAGGTATCTTCCACCTGCACGCGGTCCAGATGCGTGAACAGCTCGCTTGTCGCGAGCCCGCGATGCGCCGTCAGGACGGAGTGGGTGGATGCCCCGCCCACCGGCACGGCGGTTCCCTCCAGGTGCCCGACCCCGTGTTCGAGGACGGCATCGCTCGTGCCGTGGTAGATCGGGAGGTCCACGCTGATGGCGGGGATCTTCAGTCGCGCCATCAACCCGTCAGCATCCGCGCGGAGGACGCCGAGGTAGTCGCCGGCCTGGTCGGGCTCGTCGGCCAGCGGCAGCCGCTCGTTCGCGGCCACGTTCGCACCGGCCCCGCTCAGGTCGTCGTTGTAGGCGCGCGCCTCGGCGAGGCGCTCGCGGAGGGTGTCGGCGCCGAGGTCGGCGACGTCGTCGGTGAGCGCATCGATGCGCTGGGACTGCTCGTACTGGCTGAACCACGACACCACGGTCGGAAAGAGCAGGAGCCCCGCCCCGGCGAGCGAGACGAGCGCGATGATCAGAGGAAAGACCGGCAACCGCCACCGCCGCGCCCGGCGCAGCATCCTGCGCGTCGGGAACGGCGAAGGCGGGGCGCCCGGCCGACGCCCCGCCTTCGCTGTCACCATGCCGGTTACGCGGCAGCGCGCGCGCCGAGCGCGCGACGACGCGACACGACGACCGCCGCGCCGAGGGCGATCACCACGAGGGCGCCGCCACCGAGGCCGAACCACAGGCCGCCGTCACCACCGGTGAGAGGCAGCAGGAAGTTCGCGGCCGACACCTGCGTGTGGTTGAACTCGACGTAGTTCTGCACGGGCGGGACGGTCGAGGTCGGTCCCGCGACCACCACGGCCTGCACGGGGTTGCTCTGCGGCAGGTTGAAGCCGGCGGGCGGGGTGATCTCACGCACGTAGTAGCTGCCCGGCGTGATGATCGGGATGGCCACGAGGCCGTTCGCACCCGTCGTCCAGTTGGTCTCCCCGTTGATCGAGATGGGGTTCTGCTGGAGGTTAGCATCGTTCTGGTTCAGGTACACCTGGTACACCGCGCCGGCCAGGGGCGTGCGCGGACCGCCGTTGTTGCTCTCGTACGCGAGCACCGTGAGCTGACCGATCGGCGTGACACCGGTGACGGTCGTGGTCAGGCCGTTGATGTTTCCCGTTGCGCTGTTGACGATGCGGCCATCGGCGGGGATGGACACGGCGCGCGTCAGCACGTTGAACGACACGACGCCGCCCTGCAGACCCGTCAGACGGGTCAGGCCCGCGGGCGTGAAGGTCAGGGTGGAGGTGCCCGCCGCGGCGTCGGTCACGATGTTGTAGTCGGTGCCCGCCACGAAGTTCTGGGCGAGACCGGCGGAGTTGGTGACGGTGACGGTCGTCGGCGACACACCCGCCGGCGGGGTGCCGACGAAGGTGAGGTCGGCCGGGATGGTGTCGACCAGCGAGAAGTTCGAGATCGAGTCGCCCGCGGCGAGAGTCGGAACGGTCGACGAGATCGCCCAGCGGATGAGGTCGGGGTTGCGCGCCTCAGCGGAGTTCGCCGGAGCCGGTACCCGCGTCTTGGTCAACTGGGTGACGGCGTTCTTGGGGTAGACGTGGACGTCGTAGATCCACTGGTTCGCCGGCGCGCCCTGCGTGCCCGTCGGCAACGGCAGCGAGACGAGGAACGGCGCCGTGGGGTTGGTCGCCTCGGCCGGGAGCACGGTCTCCTGCACGTAGAACAGACCGATCGGCATGTCGGTCGGGAACGTCGCGGTGCCGTTGGAGGCGGATGCCGTGGACGTGAACGTCGTCGTGCCGAGACGGTTCGCCGCCGACTGCGGGGTGAGGTTGCTCGCGATGGCCCATCCCTCCGACGTCGTGAGGTCGACGCCGGCGACCTGCGTCGCGGTGAAGACCGCACCCGCGAGGGGGGTGCCGAGGTTCGTGCCCGCCGGGAGCTGCTGGCCGGTGCCCGCCTGCTGCGGGCTGTTCGGGCCGAGCGCGTACTTGTGCACCGTCAGGCTGCGCGCCTGCGTGCTGTCGATGTTGCCGGGCAGCGTGACCGCCTGGGCGGGGGCGGTGGCCACGATCGCCGCGCCGGCGGCCAGGACGACGGCGCCGATCGCGGCGGTGACCCGCCGAAGGATGGACGAGGACATGGGATTGCTCCATTCGGTGTGTACAGCGAGTAGTGCGAGGAAAGGGGTGGATCTATCGGTGAGCGAGAGGGGAGGACGTCTCAGAAGGCGCTCCTTCTCGTTCGGCGGCGCCCGTGCCAGACGGCGAGGGCGAGTGCGAGGACCAGGACGGCTGAGCCGCCCAGGAGGAAGGCGTCGGTGCTCGTGCCACCGGTGAGGGGAAGCGTGGCCGGCTGGACGGGCGCGTTCACGAACCGGTACACCGCGGTCTGCCCGGCCGCGGGCGCGGTGATCGACGCCGCACCCGACGACGCGGTGGCCACCGGGGTCCAGCTGCCGTTCGGCTGACGCACCTCCACCCGCAGCTGCTGGTAGGCGAGGCGCGTGCCGGTCTGGGCGAGCGCCTCCGTCAGCGTGTAGGCGTGTCCGGGCCGCACGTCGAAGGTGCTGGCGGGGTTGCCCGTGGCGGCGTAGTCGGCGCCCGCCACCGTCGTCGCCCCGAGTCCGGCGAGGGCGGCCGGGGTCGCGGTGAGGTTCCACGTCGACGGCTGGAACCCCGTCTGCGGGCTCTGCACGTTCTTGAGCAGGACGACGGATGCCGTTGCATTGGTCACCGTGCAGGTGACCGCCGTCGCGCGGGTGAGGGTGAGATCTCCCGCCGACGAGACCGGCACGGCCGCTCCCGCCGCCGTCACGCAGTCCCACGCGCCGACCTGCACGTACGTCGCGGGACCGCCCGCCTCGGCGAGGCGGTACGGCGTATCGGCCGAGACCGTCACCGCGTTCACCGTTCCGCTGCCGCCCGCGCCGGTCGGGCCGGGGAGGGCCGTGGCCAGGCTCCGTGTCGCGGAGAGCTGCCAGGCCGACGGCGCGGCGCTGCCGTAGGAGACGTTCTTCACGAGCGTGAGGGTGGCGACGGGCCGGTTCGTGTACACGCACTCGACCGTGGCGCCGGGGGCGATGTCGACGTTGAGCGCACCGCGCACTTGATCACCGGTGGTCGTGACGGTCGTGGCGCCCGCCGTGCCGTTCACCGTGCACACCAGGCTCTGATACCGGTAGCCCGTCTGCGTCGTCTCCGCGACCGTGACGCGGCCGCGGTGGGATGCTGCGCCGAAGAGCACCTGCCAGGTGGCGCTTCCGTCCGCGCCGGTCTGCTGGGAGGGGTTGCGCGAGGGGAGGATCGACACCGTGCTCCCGGCGTTGGCGGCCGCCGTGGTCGTCATGGTCCACCCGGGCGTCGGGGTACGCGCTGCCCCCCGCCAGTCCTCCACGATCTTCGTCACCCGGACCGTCGCGAAGGGCGCGGGCGAGTTGGTGAAGGTGCAGGCGACCCCGACGCTGAGCCGGTTGGGGATGGTGATGGTGGCCGACTTCTCGGTGCCGGTGAACAGGCGCACGCCGTCGGCCCAGCACTCGTACACCGACGTGTACGCGCTCAGCTGCGATGCCGACCCCGAGGCCATCGTCTCGGAGATGGTCACCGACGTGTTGATCTGCACGGGGGTGGGCGCGATGCGTCCCGCCTGCACGCCCGTCGCCGTCCCCGAGGTGACCGCGGTGGACGACTCCACGGCCGGCGATCCCGATGCGAGGGCGAGACGGAACTGGTCGGCGGCGTTGACCCGGCCGACGACGTTCTTCTCCAACGACAGCGTCGAAGGCGAGGCGCAGGCGGCGAGGTCGGTCGCCCCCGCGCCGGTCGCGGTCGTACCGATGGTCGCGCGCGGGCTGTTCGGCACCCGCACCCAGGTGACGGGGTCGAACTGGTACGCCACGGTCGCGTTTCCCAGGTACACGGTGCCGGCCGGCGAGAACGCCATGCCGTTGACCGCGGTGAGCGCGAATCCGCTGTCGGTCCCGCTCAGCGCGCGCCGCACGGTGGCGGTGGCGGGGATGGTGCCGCCGGTCGCCGCGACCAGCGACTCCCGGCTGACGCTGAACATCCCGACATTGCTCGAGTCTGCCGCCGTCTGAACGATGTGGAGGTTCCCCTGAGCGTCGAACGAGACGTCGCCGTTCTCTCCGGCGGTGGTGCCTGTGGCCACCTGACCCAGGTAGAGGAACCGGCTCCCGTTGTTCAGAGCCGTCGGCGTGTACTCCCACAGACGCACCGAGCCCGCCGCGGACTTCCCGACGACGAAGCGGCCGTTGAGCGGGTCGACCGCGCCGGCGATGATCGTTCCGTCGAGCGTGGCACCGGCCCGGTCGAGGAACGCACCCTGCGCCGTGGTCAGGGTCGTGCGGGTCGCCTGCAGGGCGCCGCTCACGATCGTGTAGTTCACGACGGCACCGGCGTTCCCCGCGCTGTTCGTGGCTCTGTCGATCGCGATGGCGGACGACCCGTCGCCGCTCACGCCGAGCGCGTTCACGTCGGTGGCGCTGGTGACCGCCCCCGCCACCTGCGTGGGCGCAGCCGTACTCGTCGCGTTGACCTGCACGATCGAGCCGTTGGACCGCACACCGTAGAAGTAGGTGCCGTCGCAGTAGAGGCTCGCCGGCTGGGGGGTGTTCGTGAAGGTGCACACGATCTCGGCGCCGGGCTCATCGGGGATCGTGATCGGACCCGACACCGAGGTACCCGTCGCGATCGTCGTCGTCCCGCGCACGCACTGGTAGCTCGTGACGTACGTGTTCAGCGTCGCCGTCGAGACGATGCTCTCGGAGATGGTGTACGTGGCTCCGCGGGCGACGGCGATCGGGCCCACCCGCTGGGTCTGGACTCCCGTGGCCGCCCCGAGTGTCGTGGCCGTCGCGATCTCGGTCGCGCCCTGGCTCAGAGCCAGTCGGAACTGGTCGCCGACGATCGCACGTCCGGTGACGTTCTTCAGGATGGTCAGACGCGCGGGCGCTTCCACGACGAGGGTCGCGTTCTCGGGCGCGTTCAGCACGGTGGTGACGTTCGAGGGCCCGTTGACGTAGGTCCCCGGGGTGTTCGCGACCACGTTGACCGTGACCGTGCAGCTGACTGCTCCCGCCGCGAGATCGCCGCCGGAGGCCGCGATCGTCCCGGAGCCGGCGGTGGCCTGGACGGAGTAGGCGGCTCCCGTCGCGTTCGCGCAGGTGCCTCCCACACTCGGGGACGGGGCGACGACGAGTCCCGTGGGCAACGCGTCGCTGAAGCTCCAGTCGCTCTTCGCGGCGAGCTCGGAGGTGTTGGTGATCGTGAACGTGAGGGTCGTCGGCGTACCTGCCACGACGGTGTCGGAGGCGAACGCCTTGTCGAGGGTGGGGGTCGCGTCGAGGATGCGGAGGTTGTCGACCGCCAGGTCGTTACCGCCCGAGGCGAGGTTGTTGTTGCGCACCACCGGGCGCAGCTGGGCCGCCTGGGCCGCGGTGAGCAGCAGCGAGGCGTCCGAGGTGAACGTGCCGACGGCGACACCGTTTCCGCCGAGGTTCCAGCCGCCCTGCAGTGCCGGCGAGGTGTACCACCGCGCGGTCGTCTCGGTGCAGGGCGAGAACGCCCGCGACGTCATCGAGGGCGTCGCACCGGTGCCGACCGCGAGCCCGAGGGTGACCTGCGCCCGCGTCCCGAACGCGCACGATGCCTCGCCCATGTCGAGGCGGGCGACGTAGTACCGCGGCCCGCTCGCGGCGATGCCGAGCGAGGGGGCGCCGGCGGAGCGACCGAGCATGAGGGTCTGGCCCGCCGTCCCGGTCTGCGACTCCGTCCACTCCGTGAGTGCACGGTTTCCCTGCGAACCGCCGTTGGGCGTGGTCGTGGAGGTGCCGGTGGCGGTCGCCGTGTCGGCGGTGGCGGCACCCGGGACGCCGAGTCGCAGCTGACCGAGCGCATCGGCGAGCCGCCGGATGTTGTTCCGCGAGGCCTGCGACGTGGCCGTGCAGATCGATGACAGCGACGCGTCCGTCGTCGCGTACTCCGCGAGCACACCGTTGCACTGTCCGTACGCGAGCCAGAAGGCGTCCGCGGTGTAGGCGTTTCCGAGCGAGCTGCCCAGGGGGGCGGCCGCCGTGCCGCTGACCCCTTCGAAGTCCTCCGTCCAGACGGGTGTCGGTGCCAGGGGGACGCCGGCGGCGAGGATCGAGACGCCGCCTTCGTTTGCCGCGCGCGCGAGCGGCGGGCCGCGGGCCGCCCGCTGGGTGCCGCTCGACGGGGACGACGACGGGTCCGGGGTGGACGACGAGTCGGAGGTCGGGGCATCCGTCGAGGGCGAAGGGACCGCGTCCGCCGGCTCGTCCTGCTGAGGCGCGGGGGCATCCGCGGCGGCGTCGTCCTGAGGGTCGACGGTCGCTTCGGGGGCCACGGCCGCACCCGTCTCCTCCGCGCTGACCGCCGGGGCCACGGCGGACGCGGATGCCGTCACACCGCCCACGGCGAGGAGCGTGACCACCAGGCTCGCGACCACCGCGCCGGCCACGGCCGTTTTCGCGGTGCGCCACGCCCGCGCCGCATGCGGGCGGCGGGTCAAGGCCTGATGAGCAGTCATTTTCGCGCGTAACTGTGAGGGGACGATGGGCGGCGGCGGCGACCCACAGTACGCGCGCGACGCAGGCGTCACGGCATGTGCGGAGGAGGGGCACCAGACTCCGGATTGCCGCACGCGCTCTCGTGAGCGCGGCGACGATTCATAGATTAGAGGGACACGCACCAAATATTCAAGTGTCCGAAGAGTTGCGATTCGGCAAAATTTTTGCCGCTCCCCCGGCATCGACGTTCGGCGCACGAAAAAGCCCCCCGGATCCCAACGGACCCGGGGGGCTTTCTCATGCGCTCGTTGGCCGAGCGGCGGTATTACTTCAGGATCTTCGTGACCGTGCCGGCGCCGACGGTGCGGCCACCCTCACGGATCGCGTAGCCGAGGCCCTCTTCCATGGCGATGGGCTGGATCAGCTCGACCGTCATGTCGGTGGTGTCGCCGGGCATGACCATCTCGGTGCCCTCGGGCAGCGTGATGACGCCGGTGACGTCGGTGGTGCGGAAGTAGAACTGCGGGCGGTAGTTCGTGAAGAACGGGTTGTGACGGCCGCCCTCTTCCTTCGACAGGATGTAGGCGGTGCCCTCGAACCCGGTGTGCGGCGTCACCGAACCCGGCTTCACGACGACCTGGCCACGCTCGACGTCGTCACGCTTGGTGCCGCGCAGGAGCAGACCACAGTTCTCGCCGGCCCAGGCCTCGTCGAGCTGCTTGTGGAACATCTCGATACCGGTGACGATCGTCTTCTGCGTCGGACGGATGCCGACGATCTCGACCTCGGAGTTGATCGCCAGTGTGCCACGCTCGGCGCGGCCGGTGACGACGGTTCCACGACCGGTGATCGTGAAGACGTCCTCGACGGGCATGAGGAACGGCTTGTCCTTGTCACGCACCGGGTCGGGGATGGACGCGTCGACGGCTTCCATGAGCTCGACGATCTTCTCGACCCACTCGGCGTCGCCCTCGAGAGCCTTCAGGCCCGAGACGCGGACGACGGGGGCGTTGTCGCCGTCGAAGTCCTGGCTCGAGAGCAGCTCGCGAACCTCGAGCTCGACGAGCTCCAGGATCTCCTCGTCGTCGACCATGTCGGACTTGTTCAGCGCGACGAGCAGGTAGGGGACGCCGACCTGCTTGGCGAGCAGAACGTGCTCACGGGTCTGAGCCATCGGGCCGTCGGTGGCGGCGACCACGAGGATCGCGCCGTCCATCTGGGCAGCACCGGTGATCATGTTCTTGATGTAGTCAGCGTGGCCCGGCGCATCGACGTGGGCGTAGTGACGCTTGGGGGTCTCGTACTCGACGTGCGAGATGTTGATCGTGATACCACGCTGACGCTCTTCCGGCGCCGAGTCGATCGACGCGAAGTCACGCTGAACGTTGGTGGCCGACGGGTACTTGTCGGCGAGCACCTTCGAGATGGCAGCGGTGAGCGTGGTCTTGCCGTGGTCGACGTGACCGATCGTTCCGATGTTCACGTGCGGCTTGGTCCGCTCGAACTTGGCCTTAGCCACTGGGTCCTCCTCAGGACGGTGATGTGTAGAGGGTCCGGGCACTGGTTTGCGACCGGTTCTCTACGGGGATGGATTCAGCTTAGTAGAGGTGTGATGTGAAGTTGTGGGGTGGATGCTGCCGGCCCCTCACCGGGGCGCGGAGCCGGCAGCATCCGGAGGGCGGATTTACTCGCCCTTGGTCTTCTGGACGATCTCGTCGGCCACCGCGCGCGGCACCTCGGCGTAGCTGTCGAACTCCATGGAGTAGACGGCACGGCCGGAGGTCTTCGAGCGCAGGTCGCCGATGTAGCCGAACATCTCCGAGAGGGGGACGTTCGCCTTGACGACCTTGACGCCCTGGGCGTCTTCCATCGACTGGATCTGGCCACGACGCGAGTTGAGGTCGCCGATGACGTCACCCATGTACTCCTCGGGAGTACGCACCTCGACACCCATGATGGGCTCAAGGATGATGGGGTTCGCCTTGCGGACGGCTTCCTTGAATCCCATGGAGCCGGCGATCTTGAACGCCATTTCCGAGGAGTCGACGTCGTGCGACGCACCGTCGAGCAGGATCGCCTTGACGCCCACCATGGGGTAGCCGGCGAGCACGCCGACGTTCATGGCGTCCTGGAAGCCCTGGTCGGTGGGGCCGATGTACTCGCGCGGGATGCGGCCACCGCTGACCTTGTTCTCGAACTCGTACGTCTTGTCGGCCGTGACCTCGAGCGGCTCGATCGCGAACTGGATTTTCGCGAACTGACCCGAACCACCGGTCTGCTTCTTGTGCGTGTAGTCGTGACGCTCGACGGCCTTCTTGATCGTCTCGCGGTAGGCCACCTGGGGCTTTCCGACGTTCGCCTCGACGCGGAACTCGCGCTTCATGCGGTCGACCAGGATGTCGAGGTGGAGCTCGCCCATGCCCTTGATGACGGTCTGACCGGTGTCGGAGTTCTGCTCGACGCGGAACGTCGGGTCCTCCTCCGCGAGCTTCTGGATCGCGAGACCCAGCTTCTCCTGGTCGGCCTTGGTCTTGGGCTCGATGGCGACCTCGATGACCGGCTCGGGGAACGTCATCGACTCGAGCACGACCTGGTGCTGCGAGTCGGAGAGCGTGTCGCCCGTGGTCGTGTCCTTGAGGCCGATGACCGCGTAGATGTGACCCGCGGTGACCGAGTCGACCGGGTTCTCCTTGTTCGCGTACATCTGGAAGATCTTCCCGATGCGCTCCTTCTTGGACTTGGTCGAGTTGACGACCTGTCCGCCGGAGTCGAGGTGACCGGAGTAGACGCGGATGTAGGTGAGACGACCGAAGAACGGGTGCGTCACGATCTTGAACGCCAGGGCCGTGAACGGCTCTTCGCGGTCGGCGTGGCGCTCGATGACGATCTCTTCGTCCTTCGGGTCGTGGGCCTCGATGGCCGGCACGTCGAGGGGCGACGGGAGGTAGTCGACCACCGCGTCGAGCATGGGCTGCACGCCGCGGTTCTTGAACGCCGAACCGCACAGGACCGGGTAGACCTCGGACGCGATGGTGAGCTTGCGGATCGCGGCCTTGACCTCGGCCACAGTCAGCTCCTCGCCGCCGAAGTGCTTCTCGAGAAGCTCCTCGTCGGACTCGGCGACGGTCTCGAGCAGGAGCTCGCGGTACTCGGCGGCCTTGTCGGCGAGGTCGGCCGGGATCTCCTGGATCTCGTACTTCGCTCCCATGGTGACGTCACCCTTGGAGTCGCCGGGCCAGACCAGGGCGCGCATCTCGACGAGGTCGATGACGCCGACGAAGTCGTTCTCCGCACCGATGGGGAGCTGGATGACGAGCGGCTTGGCCTTCAGCTTGTTGACGATCGTGTCGACGGTGAAGTAGAAGTCGGCGCCCAGCTTGTCCATCTTGTTGACGAAGCAGATGCGGGGGACGTCGTACTTGTCGGCCTGCCGCCAGACGGTCTCGGACTGGGGCTCGACGCCCTCCTTGCCGTCGAAGACGGCGACGGCGCCGTCGAGGACGCGGAGCGAGCGCTCCACCTCGACGGTGAAGTCGACGTGACCGGGGGTGTCGATGATGTTGATCTGGTTCTTGTCCCAGAAGCAGGTGACGGCGGCCGACGTGATCGTGATGCCGCGTTCCTGCTCCTGCTCCATCCAGTCGGTGGTCGAGGCGCCATCGTGCGTCTCGCCGATCTTGTGGTTGACGCCCGTGTAGAAGAGGATGCGCTCGGTCGTCGTCGTCTTGCCGGCATCGATGTGCGCCATGATGCCGATGTTGCGGACCTTGGTGAGGTCGGTGAGCACGTCTTGTGCCACGGGCGGGGTTCCTAACTTGTGGAGAGGGACATTCCGTCGACCTCCGGGCCCTTCGACAGGCTCGGGACCCGGAGGTCGACGTTCAGGCGTATTACCAGCGGTAGTGCGCGAAGGCGCGGTTCGACTCGGCCATCTTGTGGGTGTCTTCGCGGCGCTTGACCGCGGCACCGAGGCCGTTCGAGGCGTCGAGGATCTCGTTCTGCAGACGCTCGATCATGGTCTTCTCGCGGCGGGCCTTCGCGTAGCTCACGAGCCAGCGCAGGGCCAGCGTGTTCGCACGGTGGGGCTTCACTTCGATCGGCACCTGGTAGGTGGAGCCACCGACGCGGCGGCTCTTGACCTCGAGGGTGGGGCGCACGTTGTCGAGCGCCTTCTTGAGGGTGGCGACGGCGTCCTGGCTGTTCTTCGCCTCGACGCCCTTCAGAGCGGTGTAGACGATCGATTCCGCGATCGACTTCTTGCCGTCGACGAGGATCTTGTTGACCAGCTGGCTGACGATCGGAGCACCGTAGACCGGGTCGTTGACGACCGGGCGCTTGGTGACGGGACCTTTACGAGGCATCTGACTCAGCCCTTCTTCGCACCGTAGCGGCTGCGAGCCTGCTTACGGTTCTTGACGGCCTGGGTGTCGAGCGCACCGCGGACGATCTTGTAACGGACACCGGGGAGGTCTTTGACACGACCGCCGCGGACGAGCACGAGCGAGTGCTCCTGCAGGTTGTGGCCCTCGCCGGGGATGTAGGCGGTGACCTCGGTGCCGTTGCGGAGCTTCACACGGGCGACCTTGCGCATGGCCGAGTTCGGCTTCTTCGGGGTCGTCGTGTAGACGCGGGTGCAGACACCGGCCTGCTGGGGGTTCGACTTCAGGGCGGGAGCCTTGGTCTTGGTGACCTTCGGCGAGCGTCCCTTGCGAACCAACTGCTGAATAGTTGGCACGTTCTCTCCTTGTTGTGCTGCACGGTGACAGCGGGTGTGTCTCCCCCGCAGCATCCGGATCTTTCGATTCATGACGGTGCGGGCTCACATAGACCCACCGAGCGGCAGAATGATCTGACGCTTCTCGTGGTGGATATGCCGTGGGGGTGACCTGTTCGCAGGCCCATCCCTGAGATGGTGCGACCATCGCTCCTGCGAGACACCGGGGGCACGACGCAGGGCGCGCGTGAGCGCACACCCGCCCCATCATACGCCCCGAGCAGGGTACGGGCAAACGAGGGCGGATGCTGCGCGCGGTCGGGGCGGCGGAGTCGGTGTCAGGCTTCGACGTCGACCCACCGGAACGTGCTCATGATGACGTCGCCCGTCTCGAGGAGCAGCTCGGTGAGCCTGGTCGGCGTGATCACGTCGTCCGACGGCGCGGGTTGCGTGTCGTCGGCGGCCAGTACGGTGTGCACGAAATGGAGCCCGCGGCGTTCGGCGGCATCGACGCCGACCGGGACGACGTAGTGCTGCGCACGCGTGCGGATGGCGGGCTCGTCGGTAGCGCGCCGGTCGCTGTGATCGTTCGCCCACCGCCACATCGAGGTCGCGGTGAAGTCCGGCTGCACGACCTCCGCGCCCCGCGCGGCGCGACCGACCGCGTCTGCCCACGACACGTCGCCGGGTCGGACGAACGGTGCCGCCGTGAGCACGGCCGGCTGCGGATCGCCGTCGAGGGTCGGCGGGAGGTAGGCCTCGAACACATGGGTCGACCGCAGGGATCGCCGCAGCTGCGACAGCATCCCCCGCATCTGCAGGACGAGATCCGGCCGACCGGCTTCCTTGAAGCGCTCGACGGCCGTCTCGCCGAACACGTCGGTCAGGACCTCGGCGGGAACCCGCCGCCACCCCGAGGGCGCCAGCAGACGATAGGGCGCGGGCCGGGGCGGAGCCGCTCGGCGGCCGATGAGTTCTTCGCGCAATGTCATCGATCCGTCTCTCGTTCGCGGGGCTCCGCCATACTGCGGAACAGCGCCTCGACGTCGGCTTCCCTGTCGGCGATCGCCGCGGGGTCGTGATCGTTCGTGACGAGGTAGCAGACCCACTCGGGCGTCACACCCAGCCACTCCAGCCGGGGCAGCACCGCGGGCTCGGCGTCGTCCTCCGAGCGCAGCACGAGCGGGAGGCTGTGGCGGCGTGCCGCAGACGTGAACCCGTCGATCGTGAAGACCTCCACGACCGGGTCGAGCGCGGTGAACCCCGCATCGGGGAGCAGGTCCTGCGCGTGCGTGCCGTCGGGTTCGCGACTCTGGACGTAGATGTCGACGAATCCGGTCGGGATCGATGCGATCGGATAGTGCCAGAAGCGCGCCCACACGTGGGGGGCGGGGAACAGCGCGACCGCACGCGCGCCGGAGCGCACGAGGGGCGCGACGGTGTCGGCATCGGGCCGGCCGCTCGTGGCGGACTCGGCGAGCCAGTCGGCCCATTCCTCGGCATCGCGCCACGGCGTGTCGGCGTAGTCCAGGGGCACGCGGATCCAGCGGTCGGTGTCGAAGATCACCTCTGCGGCGCTCATCCCGCGTCTCCTCTCCAGACCACCGACGGGTTCTTCCGCCGGAGGCGTCGTGCGTCGCCGGCGCGGATGATGCCCTCGCGCTCCAGCACGTCGATCGTGGTGCCGTAGGAGCGGTCGGCGACCGACCGCTCGGCGGCGGCGAGTTTCGTGGGCAGGGAGGCCCACCACTCGTCGACGGGGTCGCCGTCGCCGACGCTGACCCCCCACTCGTCCTTCGCCGCGACGGCGGGGTCGAGCAGCGCGATACGGTCGCGGCGACGCGCCACGACCGCGAGCCCCGCCATACCCACGACCGACAGCCCGAGCAGGACGAGACCGGCGATAGGGAGCTGGGGCTCGAAACGGTCGACGTCGTCCCAGTTGAGCGACATGTAGACGAACACCGCGGCCCACACCACGGCGAGCACGATGTACAGCCGCCAGGCGCCCCTCGTGTGGGCGCCGAGGAGAAGGGTGTCGCGTCGGCCCCGTTCCAACGCGACGAAGATCGCGAACGCGGCGACCGCGCACAGACCGACCCAGAGTGCGGCGGTGTCGACGCCGAGGGCGGGGCGGCCGTTGCGCGGAGACGGCAGAACGAGGCCGGCCGCGAGGAGACCCAGGAGGAGGGCGACGACGGTCACGGTGTCGCGGATGCCCCACGTCGGACGCGACGGTCGTGCGGGCGTCGCGTCCGCTCGACGAACGACGTTGTCGTGTTCGCCGCGAAGGCGCGGCACCGCCACGAGGACGGCGGCTCGCGACGCCTCGACGACGGCGTCCAGGCGCTTGCGGCTGCGCAGTTCCGGGATGCGATTCTTCAGCTCGGCGCCGACGCCCGTGGTCAGGTCGGACACGTCACCTCGCCAAGGGGTTGAAGTCGAGACCGGGGATGTCGGCGACGGTCGGGATGTCGGGGCCGCCGAACACACCCACACCGGTGCTCACCGACTGCTCGATGCCGTTGAAGAAGTTCACCACGTTGGTCCCCTGCATGAACCCACCGGGGGCCCCGACGCCGGCGAGCCAGTTGTTCGCCGCGACGCGCGGCACGCCACCCGGGCGCGGCCAGGCGTTCAGGATGTTCTCCGACATGCTCAGCGCCTGGCCGTCGAGACGACCACCACCGGATCGGATGGCGTTCCAGGCGCCCTGACCCCAGTTGCCGACGGAGGTGCGCAGGAAGTCGTCCGCGATCCCCCCGGCAGCGGCCCGGCGAGCGGCCTGTCCCCCGCCCGAGCCGCCCCAGCCGAGGATCGTGCGCACGCCGTCTTCGACGGCGTTGCGGCCCGCCGTGATCGTGGTGCGCGACGCGGTGCCGAGACCGGCTGCGGGCCCGAGTGCGCGGAAGAACCCCGATCCGCCGCGCATGGCCTTGACGACGCCTCCGGCGAAGGGGATCACCGCGATGGTGTCGAAGATCAGGTCGCCCATCGTCACGCGTTTGGAGCCGGCGAGCATCATGCCGACGTGGATGGCCAGGGTGGCGATGGCCGCCACGGTGGCGATGACGAGCAGCACCGCAGCGATGGGAGCGGCGACGAAGATCGCCACGACGACGGCGATCGTGCCGATCACGGTCAGCGCCTGGGCGATGAAGTCGAAGGCGTCCTCCCACGGGTTGTCGTCGATGCCCGATGCGCTGTACGCGGACTCCAGATCGTTGACGGCCTTCTCGTAGGCCTCTTCCCACACCGAGTAGCCCGACTCGAAGGACTCCCAGAGACCCTCGAGTTCGGTCTCGGCACTGCTCGCCGCGCTTCCGGCGCTCGAGGCGGCCTGGTCGGCGGTGGCGAGCTGTGCGTCGGTGGCTTCGTCCTGCCACGGCCAGGGGTTGCGGAGGTCGTCCGCGGTGCTCTCGGCCTCCTCGCGGGCGGCGACGGCTTCGTTGCGCGCCGTGATCGCGGCGAAGATGTCGTCCACGAGTGGATTGACGGTGCGCGTGCGCGCGTCGCGGAGCGCGGCGGCGTACGTGACGAGGACCGGGCCGGAGCTCGTGTAGCGATCGGCGACCTTGGTCAGCTGATCGGCCAGCTCGCCCGCCTGCTCGCGGATTGCGTCGAGCCCCTCGGCCTTGTAGCGCGTCTCGGACGAGAGCTTCTCGAGCTCATCGGAGGTCCACTGCATGCGCTCGCCCATGCGCGTGTACTCGTTCCCGGCGGTCTCGATGTCGTAGGGGTCGCCCTCGAGCTCCTCGAGCCGATAGCCGCGATTCGGTGAGTAGGTCATTCGGGGTCACTCGCCAATTCCACATCGAGTTCGCCGATCGTGTCGACGAAGTCCTTCAAGTGCTGATAAACCGTGTCGAGATCTTCCGACAGCTGCTCGCGGTTGCCGTCCCATCCGCCCTGGAACTCCTCGACCTTGCCGCGCAGTTCCGACCGCCCGGAGGGTCGTCCCACAGCATCCGCCACCGTGTCGGTGTTTTTCCCGAGATCGGCGAACTCGGTCTTGAACGAATCCAGGCGGCTCACCATCAGCTCGAGATCACCGAGATCGACATCCATCCCGTCGTTGGCCATGCGGTCTCCTCTTCGTCGTCGCCGGAACCGTCGCGCACACGGCTTTCACCCCGGGTCGTTCCTCGCAGAGGACGGCCCGGGGTGAAAGTGCGTCAGTTGCCCGCGAGCGCCTGGTCGGTGTCCTTGATCGCCTGCATCATCTTGCGCAGCGACTCGCCCATGTCGGAGATGCCCTCGATGGCCTTCTCCAGGCCGGTCGTCAGCTCGGTGTAACCCTCGCCGAACTTGCCGGAAGCGTGCTGCGTCTTGAAGTCGTCGCCCAGGAGCCGGTCGACGTCGTCCTTCAGGCGACGAAGCACATCGCCGATCTCTTCACGGCCCGACTCGAGCTTTCCCGACATCGACTCCATCTCGCCGTAGGACGCTTTGAAATCCGCCATCATGCACCTTTTCGTTGAGGAAGAAGGGGCCGGAACCCCCGAACGACCACCACCCTAACCGAACCTCCGCGCGGCCCAGGACAGACCTTCCGGACGGCCGAGGGGTTGTGGTAACGCGCTTCAGTCGGCGACCAGCGGGAGCTGCACGGTGACCATCCGGCCGTTCTCGACGAACAGTCCGCGACCCGGCGGGAACTCGTGACGCTGCACCTTCGGGAAGGGAACCTTGAACAACGAGTCGCCGTCGTAGGTCTCGGGCCGCAGCGCGACGCCATGCCGCCCCGCCTTGAGTTCGCCGATCAGACCGAAGCCGCTGGTGAGCTGGGCGACGTCGCCGTCGGCGACCAGGAAGTGATCGCTGCGGTTGATCGCCTGGAACAGCTCCTTGAGCGGACGCTCGGCATCGGTGTCGCTGAACTCGGTGATGTTCTCCACGACGATCATGAGCCTCTTGGTGAGGGTCTCGTCGACGACGACGTCCTTGAGCTCCTTGGCGAGAGCGCGCACGTCCTCCGGACTGCTGGCCGTCCTGGTCCAGGGACGGAACGAACGCAGCGCCGCGCGGCGTCCGCCGACGTGAAACAGCGCCACCTCGGGGTCGAGACGCTCCACGGCCCTGACGAGGCCCCGCAGCGCCGTGGTCTTTCCGCTCTGCGGCGGCCCCGCGACGACGAACGTGCCGATGGGCTCGAACGCCCGGGGTCCCAGGGTGTCGTCGCCGATGCCGAGCACGGGGAGTCCGTCGAGCCGATCGGGCAGGCTCGCCGCGTCGAGCTCGGTGGGGAGCGATCCGATGTTCTCGGCCTCGACGGCGCCGGCGGAGCGGAGGCTCTCGGCGAAGACCTCGGCGGCGGTGTTCTGCTCGGCGACGTTCGTGGTGCCCCCGATGACCGCGATCTGGGTCTCGACGCCGTCGACGATGGCGCGCCCGGGGGCACTGCGCTCGTTCAGGACGTCCTTCGGAACCCCGAGGATCGAGTACGCGCCGTCATCGGCCATGCGCAGGACGATGCGCTTGGTCACGTTCGCACTGACGGCCGTGGGGACGCTTCCGTAGCGATCGGCGGTGGCGACGACATGTACGCCCAGCGGCCGCCCCTCGCCCAGCACGCGCATGAAGATCGCGTAGTACGGCGCGCGCGCCGACACCGTCTCCCAGTCCTGCTTGAAGGTGCCGAACCCGTCGAGCAGGATGACGATCCGCGGTTCGTCGGGCTTGCCGGCGAGAACGCGGTACTCGGTCAGGGTCGAGGCGTTGACCGCGGAGAACCGTCGCGCGCGGTCGTCGAGGATCGAGCGCACCGTGCGCAGCAGACGTTGGACGCGCTCGGCGTCGTCGCCCGAGACGATCGCGCCGACGTGGGGCATGGCCTCGATCGAGCGGAGCGACCCGGTGCCGAAGTCGATGCCGTACACCGCGACACGACCGAGGTCGGGACGCGCGCCCGCCGCGATGCCGATCGAGCGCAGCGCCACGCTCTTCCCCGACCCGCTCGTGCCGTAGACCAGCATGTGGCCGTCGGTGTCGGGCTCGAAGAAGACCGCCGTCTGCAGCTGCTGCTGCGGGATGTCGGCGAGCCCGAGAGGAATCCTCGCGTCTCCGTCGAGCGGGAGGTCGCGCAGGTCGATCGTGCTCGCCAGATCGTCGAGCCAGGGCCGCCTCGGCTTCGGCAGGCCCGCCTCCTCCGAGGCGGCCACCAGATTCGCCACGAGGCGCTTCTGGTCGTTCGGGCCGAGGTCTTCGTCGTGCGCGTCGGATCCGTCGTCGTCGTGCTCGGACTCCCAGAGCGTCACCGATCCGAAGCGGAGCTCCGCCACCCGCACCTGGGCGCGGTTCGGCTCCTCCGTCGTCCACCCTCCGGCGTAGGCCGCCTGGAACGGCACGAGCCGGCCGGGGCCGGTCTTGGCGATGCCGCGACCGGGGATGGACGGATCGAAGGTGGATGCGACGGCATCGCCGACGACGTCGTTCGAGTCCGACGCATCCGCCATCCGGAGGGCGACGCGCAGGTTGGTGTTCGCGCGGAGGTTGTCCTTGATGACACCGGCGGGGCGCTGCGTCGCCATGATCAGGTGGATGCCGAGGGAACGACCTCGCTGGGCGATGTCGACGACCCCGTCGACGAACTCCGGCACCTCGGTCGCGAGGGCGGCGAACTCGTCGATCACGATGACGAGGGCCGGCGGCGTCTCGGGATCCTGACGCTTCTCGAGCTCGAGCAGGTCCTTCGCCTTCTTGCGGTTGAACAGGTGCTCGCGGTGGTGCAGCTCCGCCCGGAGGCTCGTCAGGGCGCGCCGCACGAGGTGCGGGCTCAGGTCGGTCACGAGCCCCACCGTGTGGGGCAGGTCGACGCAGTCGGCGAAGGCCGAGCCGCCCTTGTAGTCGACGTAGAGGAACGTCACGCGGTCGGGGCTGTACTCGGCCGCCATCCCCAGCACCCAGGTCTGCAGGAACTCGCTCTTGCCCGAGCCGGTCGTTCCGCCGACCAGCGCGTGAGGCCCCTGCGTGCGCAGGTCGAGCGACATCGCGTCGGGGCTGCCCTGACCCATGAACGCCTTGAGGGTGCCGGCGCGCTTCAGGCGCGGACGGGGGGTGCGCGACCGGTCGATGATCGAGTTGTTCTGCCGCCACCGTTCGATCACGGCCGACGTCTCGGCGGCCCGATCGGCACCGATGATGCGCAGGAGCGACACGCTGTTGGGGAGGTCCGACGAGTCGGGTGCGACCGAGCTGGAGTCGACCACGGGCGCGAGCCGCTTGGCGAAGTGCTCGGCGTACTCGCGCGAGACGCCCTCGACACTGACGTTCTCCGCCCGCTCGCCGGCTCGCACCCACCCGACCACGGCGTCGTCGAGTCCGTTCGAGACGTCGATGAACGTGCGGCAGGCGGCCGGGAGCGACTCGACCGTCGGGGCGACGAAGATCGTGAAGACCCCCGCATCCGGTCCGCGCTCGATGAGCTGGGTGAGTCGGGCGCGGTCGACGGGCGCGTCGTTCGTGGCGATGAGGATCAGCGAGACGTCTCCGCCCTTGGCGGGGCTGTGCGCCCGCTCGCCGACGCTCTTGCCGAGCTCCATCGACGTGTCCTGCGGGGCGAGCGGCCCGCGCGGCTCGGTGGAGCCGGTGAGGCGCTCGAGAACGGCGCCCTCCAGGGCGTTGAGCAGCACGGTCGCCGCCGAGGGGCTGTCGGCGAGCGCGATCTCCGCGAACGGGGACTGAGGGCTCGTGGTGTGCGGCAGCCACTTCATCCACTCGACGTCGGGCGTCCACGCGGGGTCGACGATCGCGGCGGTGATGACCTCGTTGGGCGCGTGGAGGCCGAACAATTGCACACCGATCCCGCGGAGCACGTCGGCGACCTCGCCGCGCCCGCCGGCGATGCCGATCGCCCCCGCCGAGGGGAGGAGCTCGACCAGGGGCACGTCGGAGATGTGCTCGAACCGCGACCGGAGCGCGTTCACCCGATCGGAGTATTCGGCGATGCCGCGCTGGTCGCTCGCCTCCTGCACGGTGTTGCGGCTGCGACCGGTGCCCGACCCGAGTCGCACCGAGAGGAAGTTCCAGTGCTCGGGGCGCCGGGTCCACATCAGCGGGCCCAGTTTCATGGACTGCTCGAAGACGGTGGCGGTCGGCGGCGCCTCCTCTCGGCGGCGTTCGCGCTCGACCACCTCTTCGGCGAGCAGGGAATCCTCGAGCTCGTCGATCTGGGTCTCGAACGTGTCGATCTCCAGCCGGAGCTTTTTGCCCTGCTGCGTGCGCTGCCCGATGAAGTTGCCGAGCATCATCAGCGGCGCCATGAAGACGATCAGCAGCGACGTCGGACGCTGAGTCACGGCGAACAGCGCGAGGCCCAGGAGAACGGGGGCCGCGACCATCGGCCACGGGAAGATGCGGGGGTCGGCCTCGGCCGGGATGATCGGGTGACGGTGCTCGCGTCCGGCGTAGCGCTTCTCGACGCGGGGCGAGCGGTTGAACAGCAGCGACCCGCCCTGCTCGAAGATGCGCGCCTCCTCGGCGTCGCCCTCGTTCGCCGTGCGGACGAATCGCACGTCGGTGCCGCCGATGGTGATGATCTGGCCGGGCCGCACGCGCACGCGGGAGACGAGACCGCCGTCGATGACCAGCCCGTTGGCGGAGTTGAGGTCGATGACCTCGATCTCCTTGTCGACCTCGACGCGCGCGTGGCGCTTGGAGACCATCGGGTCGCGCAGCACGACGTGAGCCGGCTCGACCCGCCCGATGATCGAGGTCCCGTGGGCGAGCGGGACGACGCGCCCCGCTTCGGCGCCGCTGAGGATCTGCATCACGGCAGCGGTGGCCCCGCTGGATGCATAGGCATCGGCCGTGGCGGCGACCACCGCGGCGTCGAAGCCCGAGCCGAGGGGCGCGTCGGCGACCAGCGCGGTCGGATCCATCTGCGCGGGTTCCTCACCGGGCGGGGCGACGAGCAGCGTGGGAGTGACCGACGCCGGGATGCGGCTGCTGTCGGCGAGCGATCTGGCCACATCTTCGACGGTCGCGGTGGCGTCGGCGGTGACGATGACGTCGACGGGTGCTGCGGCCTCCCGGCGGAGGGCGAGTTTGATCTTCATGCCTGGGGATCCCCTCGACGAACCTGGAACATGCGACCGCCCAGGCGCACGACGGCGCCCGCCTCGAGGCCGACGCGCGAGCCCGGGGTGAGCGGGGTCTCGGCGCCGTCCGCGCCGACGATCATCGTCCCGTTGCTCGAGTTGCGGTCCATGACCCACACCCCGCCCGCATCGAGACCGAACGCCAGATGGGTCTTGGACAGGAGTTTGTCGGGGTCCTCGAGGGCCAGCAGCACCTCGGCCGTCTGACCGGGTGCGGCCTCGGGCTGACGACCGATCAGGCCGTACTCCGGCACGCGGACGCTCGAGCCGTCCTCGAAGACGAGCACGTGCTCGATCCGCGGCGCGGCGGTGATCAGTCCCGCGGCCTCGTCCTCGACGGGGTGCGGGGCCCACGGTCCGCCCGAGACGCCGACGACGCCGGCCCGCGAGCGGCGCTCGGCGAGCATGGGCGGTTCACCGGACCCGTTCGACGCGAGCGACGGCAGGCCCTCCGACACCTCCCGCAGCGGCATGTCGAGCTCGCGGATCGTGCGGCGCAGCGCCCGCGCGTCGGCCGGGTCGAGCCCCGCGCGCGCGTCGATCACCCAGCATCCGGCGACACGATCGAGGATGCTGCGCCCGCGGCCTTCGCGGTCCCACAGCCCCGACGCGAGCATCACGGCCGGGCCGATGAGGGGGATGATCCCGCTGACGCCCAGGACGAGGGCGCGCAGCACGATGCGCCAGAAGCCGGGGCGCCCGAGATCGACCACGGAGACCGAGCGCAGGCGCATCGCGGCCTTGCCGGCGGTGACGCCGCGACGCCCGTGGAGCACGAGCTGCACGAGCCCGAACAGGGCCGGCAGCGCCGCGCCGGCGATCACGAGCACGGTCGGACCCCACGACGCGTCGCCCATGAGCAGGAGGGCACCGCCGATGCCCGCGGGGACGGCCAGGAGCGACCAGATCAGCAGATCGATCGCGAACGCCCACGCGCGCACCCCGGGACGCGCGGCGACGATGCCGAGTCGCGTCGCGGACTCCGGGTCTCCACCGATCGACTCCGACGGGGTTCGGTCCCGCGTCTCACCGGCTCCGCTCATCGGTCCCCCTCGCAGAAAAGCTCGACTGGTAAACCTATCGCAGCGACGCGGCCCACCCCGTCGCTTGACGGGTGTACGGCCGCACGCCTCCCCGGTGCCGCGGTCACGCCGGGACGACGATCGCCCAGACGATCGCGGCGATCGCCAGCACGCCTGCCGCCGCACCCGCCGCGATCGCGACAGCGGCTCGACGTCGAGCCCGTCGAGCGCGCGAGGCCGTTGCGGCGGCCACGTCGACGGTGGCCTGTGACTCCCGTCGGGCCGGAGCCGCGCGCGTGACGACCTCGGACTCGACCGCTCGCGGCCGATAGATCTCCCGCTCCTCGGCCGACGGGACGCGCGCCGTGCGCTCCTCGGCAAGCCCCTGAGCCGCACGCACCGCCGACCGGCGGACGCGGGTCGGGGGAATGTCGGCGGGGCGGGCCCGCGCGCCCGGGGCCGTGTCGTCGTCGGGTTCGCCCTCGGATGCGGCGAGCCGCCGACGCCCCGGGACGGTGGCCTCGTCGAGCGGCTCGTCCGACGCCGCGACGGCGGACGCCGCCGCCGGGGTCGCCCGAGGAAGGAGGACGGTCGGCTCCTGCGCCGCACGGCGGCGCGCCACGAGGGTCTCGTCATCGACCGGCGACGGGACCTCCTGCTCGTCGCGGGGAGGATTCGGCCACGCGCGCAGCCGTCCCGCCCAGATGGTGACGTCGTCGTCGCGGTCGCTCACGCCTCGCTCCGCGTGAGTCGCACCTCCGCGTCGCCGAGGAAGAACCGCTCCCCCGCTTCGAGTTCCTGACCGGGCTGGGCCTCGATCTCGGTGCCCATGAGGGTCGCGAACAGCACACCGTTCGTCGAATCGAGGTCGGTGACGAACCACGTCTCACCGCGCAGCTCCAGTCGGGCGTGCGTCTTGGACACGGTGCGCGTCTCGTCGGAGATGGCGATCAACTGCGCGCCGGGCCGCGTGGGATCGGGGGCGGGGCGACGACCGAGGATGACGACCTCCGACGAGATGTCGATCGGGGCACCGCCCGGCGGGATCAGCTTCCACGGCACGCGGCGACGCCGCGCCACGATCGTGCGGTCCATGGCCTCGAGGTCGTCGTCCTCGTCGTCGGTCGAGTCGCCCTGGGCGTACAGCGCCGAGACCGACGACAGCGCCGACCGGGGCGCGCCCGCATCGGGGGCACCCGGCACGGCGGAGATCGCCTCGCTGAGCTCGGGGAACTGCTCGGGGTCGCTCGCGGGCGCGGCCGGCGCCCGGAGGGGTCCGGGAGCCCACGGCTCTCGCACCGGTGCCGGCGCGGGGGGCTCGGGAACCTCGGCGACCGGCGCGGGGGCGGCCTCCGGCGTCTCGCGCGGTGGCACGGTCGGCACCGACTCGATCGGCGCGGCGGACTCGGCGCTGCGTCGGGGCTGCTCGGGGTCGAGCGCGGGGGCGGACGGGGAGGACGCGCCACTCGGAGGGGACGGCGGCGTCACGCGGTCCTCGGGTTCCGCGGCGCCGCCGCCGGGCTCTTCGGCGGGGAGGGGCGACCGCCGCGAGGCGAGGAACGACGCGGGCGGCGGCAGCACCGGCGACTCGGCGGGCGGGTCGGCCTTCGGCACGACGACCGGAGCGGGAGGAGGGGTGGATGCTGCCGGGCGCGGGGTCTCGGGGGTCGGGGCCCAGAACCCCGTCGACAGGGGCGCGGCGTCCTGGGGCGCGGTGTCGGGCCGCGGGATGTCGACGCGCGTCGTGTCGACCGGATCGGCGAACATCGGCTCGAACGCGGTGAACGCTCGCGCACGCGGGGCCAGCGCAGCATCCGCGGGGTCGTCGCGGTCCGCCGTGCGACGGGGGCCGGACTGCTCCTCTCCGATCCAGCGCGCCGAGCCGAACCCGACGATGCTCGCCCAGATGAGCGGGAAGAGCGCCGCGACGACCGTCATCCCGCCGCCGAAGCCGAAGGCGACGTTGATGCGGTAGTACGCGATCACGAGGATCACCACGAACGCGATCTGACCGAACAGCGGCACGAAGACGATGAAGACGAACCACGGCGAGAATCCGCCCAGACGCAGGAGCACCGCGGTGTTGAGGATGGGCACCCATGCCTGCCAGGCGTCCTCCCCGGCCTTGCGGAACACCGCCGCGAGAGAGAGCGACGTCCAGAGGTAGAGGACGATGATCACGGCGAAGGTGATGAGCCCGGCGACGACGCCGATGGAAGAGTCGTTCATGTCGTGGTGCGTCCGCCAGCAGCTGGTCGGCGCTTCCCCCTCTCGACGGACCGCGGCGACCGCGGGCGCGAGGGGCGCGGCGCGATCAACCGGACGAATGACCTCAACGATAGGGCCGCGACGAAGCGACGCCAGAATCCACGCTCACGGGAGAGTCGTCTGCGTTCGTCGTCGACGATGCGCCAGAACTCCGCAGCGTCGTCGGGTGTGGTCTGCTCGCGCGCGAACACCGCTCGGTCGGCGGTGGCCGCGAGCTGCCCGCCGGACGGCGTACCGAAGGCCGCCGCGAGCTCTGAGCGCGTCAGTTCGCGCGGCGCCGGATGACCGGCGTCGACCCCCGCGTCGACGTACTCCTCCCAGCCGCCGGCGATCTTCTCGACGGGATCGGACGACGTCCGGCGCCCGCGCCGACGCGACGCCTTGGCCGCCAGGATGGCCAGGAACGGGCCGAGGACGACCGCGAGGACGAGCAGCACGATGCCCGCGACGCGCAGGATCGGCCACAGCCACGCCAGATCGATCCCGCCGGCGTCGTCGTCGGGCGCGTCCCGCGCCGAGTCCTCCTGCACGGGCTCGGGCGGCACGACCTCCTCGACGGTGTCGGGGCGCACCTCGGTGACGTTCTCGGGGTCGCGCTGCTCGGTGACCTCCAGGCTCGGCGACTGCTCCCACTGCGGGGTCGCGTCGACCGCGATCCAGCGGCCGTCGTCGGAGCGCACCTCGGCCCACGCCGCGAGATCCTTCGCGCGGCAGGTGCCCGCCTCGCAGGTGCTGAGCCCGGGGTCGGAGGAGGTCAGTCGCGCGCCGACCACCACCCGGGAGGCGAAGCCGAGCTCGCGCGCGACGAGGGCGACGGCGACCGAGAACTGCTCGTCGTCGCCGACGGCCGCCACGAAATTGTCGGACGCGACGGCCCGCGGGTCGCTCTCGCGCTCGATCAGGCGGGAGAAAAGCGTGTCGATGCGCGCGAGGGAGTGCCCCGACGCGCTGGGCTGGAACACGTAGCCCGACAGACCCGCCCTCCACACCGGCGTCTGGTCGCCCTCGTTCAGCGCGTGGCTGAGGTAGCCGCGCTCGCGCAGCAGCCGCACCAGTCCGTCGAGTGCCGCGCCGCCCGTGCCCACGGCGTGCTCGTCGACCCAGGCCGCCAGGTTGTCGGGCGGGACGACGCCGCCCGTGACACCGCCGGGCTCGCCGATCGAGGCGAGATCGCCGACGGCGGGCTCGACGCCCCGCAGCCGGTAGCGATCTCCCGCCGCGAGCCCGCCCTCGGCGGTCTGCACCCCCGCGCCGGCCGTCACGTCGTAGTAGAAGCTGTCGGCGAGCGCCGCCGCGCGGTCGCCCTCGAACTCCACGCGGGCGAGGCTGCCCGCGGTGGGCATGAAGATGCCGCCCAGGTCGCCGATGGTGACCTCGGCGTCGATCGGCGTCCCCTCCCCCGCATCGCGGACGGAGGGTACGCGCACGAACCGGCTGCCGTCGCCGCCCGGGCGGAAGATCTCGCCGTCGTAGCCGTCGAGCGTGGCGACGCGCACACGCTCGGGAGGCGCGTCGCCGCTGACCGTGAACAGCACGTCATCGGCACGCGCGTCGGAGAACAGCATCCGATAGTCCGACAGGGGACTCACCGCGGCGGCGATCTCGACCTCCGGGCCTGCCGCCGTGCGCAGCACCTGCCGATCGGCTCCCCGTGCAGCCCACGGCACGACCGCCACCGCCGCCACCAGCGCGATCGCGAGCATCCCCGCGCCCAGAGCCGTTCGGCGCTGGTCGGCGCTCGACGGCCGTCGCGACAGGCGCACGCCGCTCGCCGACGTGGCGCGCTGCAGCGCCGCGACGCGTTCGTCGCGCGCGCGCCACGCGAGCCACATCAGCGCGGAGCCGAGGGCGCAGACCCCGACGAGGGTCTCGACGGGCGCGGCGAACGTCAGCGGCCCGAGAACGAGCGCGGAGCTGACGGACGAGCGACCGAAGAAGAGCCCGAACGACACCATGCCCAGACCCACGACGACCGAGGCGTTGGCCCACCGGTCGTCGCGCCAGGCGAGGAGCAGAGCCACGGTCGTGCCGACGAGGAAGATCACGAGCGCCGGGACGAGGAGGTTGCGATAGGCGCCGACGGGGAGGTCGACCGTGAGGAGGTCCTTCCACCCGACGAGCACCCCGGCGAACGCCTCGCCGAGACCCTGCAGCATCTCGACCGGGCCGATGAGCCTCGACGGCACGGCGAGGGGCACGGCGAGGAGGGCGAAGGCGCCGACGAGCAGGGCCGCCACGATCCATCCGCCCCAGCGTCGTCGCAGCGAGACGACGGCGATCCCCGCGCCGACGAGGGCTCCGGCACCGGCGGCGACCAGGAACGCCGTCGACGCGTAGATCGGCCATGCGGCGAGTGCGGCCACCACCACGGTCGCAGCCACGTAGACGGCGCCCGCGGCGATCCGGGGGCCCTTCACGACGCCGCCCCGCGTGCGAGGAGGCCCGAGAGATCGTCCAGGGTGCCGATCGTCAGCACCGAGAGCCCCGAGAGCACGCGCATGCGCGGGTGCGCGCTCTCGTCGCAGACGACGGCGACGAGAGCGGTGTCGGCGGGGAAGGCGAGCGCGGCCTGCCGCAGGCGCTGCAGCGGCACAGTCGAGCCGACCACCATGAATGCGATGGACAGACGCTCGTTCGCCTCCGCGGCCAGGCGGCATACCTCGTCGACCGGCATGGTGTTCTCCAGGCGCGCGATGGCGCTGAAGCCGTCGAGCATCGCGCGGGGCGACACGGTCGCGATGTGCTGGATGGCGCGGAGCCTGCCCCGCACCACCCGCGGGATCTCCGACCCCGCGACGATGTCGAGGTCGCGCGCGTCGCGTACGGCGCGCAGGCCGAGGGACGCGGCGGCCGAGACGGCGAGCTCGAACTCGTCGGCGTCGGCGAACTCGGGCTCGGCGACACCGAGCACCACCGCCATGCGTGAGCGGCGCGACTCCTCGAACTGACGCACCATCAGGCGCCCGGTCTTCGCCGTCGATTTCCAGTGCACCTGGCGCTGGGAGTCGCCCGGGGCGTACTCGCGGATCGCGTGGAACGACATGTCGGAGTCGACGAGACGGCGCGTGGGATTTCCTTCGAGGTCGCGGATGAGCCCCGCGCTCGTGGACGGGATCGCGGTGGTGCGCGGGTGCACGAACAGGTCGCGCACGTCGTCGAACGCGTGCTCGCGCCGGAGGAGCCCGACCGGGTCGCTGCGGACGGTGGTGACGGGCCCCACCCGCACGACGCCGCGGGGCAGGGCCGGGATCTCGAGCGGCTGCGCCACCGTGTGCCCCGGGCGAAGGAGCGGCACCCCGAACTCCACGAGTCCGCGGCCCACGGGGATGTCGAGGCGCCCGGGGAGGGCGACGCGCCGCCCGTCATTGCGGACGACGATCTGGCCCGTCACGCCCTGGCCGGCCACGACCCGTTCGTGGGTGAGGGTGAGATCGACCTCGTAGGCGCGGGCGCCGAACAGGAACGGGACGGCCATGACCACCAGGAGCGCCGAGACGACCCCGGCGACCATCCATTCGACCCACCCGAAGGCGACGCCGGCGATGAGCCCGGCGGTGGCCGCGACCACCACGAGCGCGCCGGCGGGTCGAACGGTGCGTCCCGCCCAGCGCACCGCGGCGACGAGCGCGTCGCGGGTGGCTCGGAGGGCCACGGTGGTGCGCACGGCGGCGCGCACGACGGCCCGCTCGCGTCGCCGGGAGGTCGTCGAGGTGATGGAGGTGCGAGACGACGTGGTCGTCGACGACGCGGCGGAGGTGCGGGTCAGACGCGGATCGACGGAGTTCATGCCGCGTCGCCGGGGCTCGGGTCCGCGCTCATACGGCCTCGCGCTGCGTGGGAGGGGCGACGTCGAGGAGCACCTGGCCGATGACGGCCTCCTGCGTGACCCCGTCGAACTCCGACTCGGGGTGCAGGATCAGGCGGTGGGAGAGCACGGGCACGGCGAGCGCCTTCACGTCGTCGGGCGTGGCGTACGTGCGCCCCTGCGACACGGCGCGTGCACGGGTCGCGCGGGTGAGGGCGAGGGCGCCTCGGATGCTGACCCCGAGCCGCACTTCGTCGGCCGAACGGGTCGCGTCGACGAGCCGCGCGATGTAGTCGAGCACGAGGGCGTCGACGTAGGTCTCTGCCGCGAGGTCGGCCATCCCCGCCAACGCCTGGGGCGTGATGATCGGCGGGAGGTCGTCGGTCGCCATCGCTGCGCCGTCGAGGATGCGCACGGTGGCGGCGTGGTCGGGATACCCGAGCGACGTGCGCATCATGAAGCGGTCGAGCTGCGCCTCCGGCAGGCGGTAGGTGCCCGCCTGCTCCACCGGGTTCTGCGTCGCCAGCACGAGGAACGGGTCGCCCACCGCGCGGGTCACCCCGTCGATCGTGACGTGCTTCTCCTCCATCACTTCGAGCAGCGCCGACTGGGTCTTCGGGCTCGCGCGGTTGATCTCGTCGGCAAGCACGATGTTGGCGAAGACCGGACCGGAGTGGAACTCGAACGCGCCCGTCTTCTGGTCGTACACCGTGATGCCCGTGATGTCGCCGGGGAGGAGGTCGGGGGTGAACTGGATGCGGGTGTTCGTGCCCTGCACCGACTGCGCCACCGCGCGGGCGAGGGAGGTCTTGCCCGTGCCCGGCACGTCTTCGAGCAGTACGTGCCCGTCGCTGAGCATCGCGGTGAGCACGAGGTCGACGACCCGCCGCTTGCCGAGCACGGCGCGCTCGACGTTGTCGGCGATCTGCGCGAAGGTGTCGGCGAACCACGTCGCCTGCTCCTGGGTGATCGTCATCGTGCTCTCCTGTGTCGTGGGGAAGGGAAGGTCAGGGGGCGGGCGGCTCGGGCGCCGATGGTGTGCCGGGATCGCACTGCCCCGAGAAGGTCGACCGGGCCGCGTCGAGGTTCCAGCCCTGCGTGGTCCATCCGGCGGTGACGGCGATGTTCTCGACGTACCGCGCACCGGCGGGCACCAGCCGTGGGTCCT
Source organism: Microbacterium sp. AG1240 (assembly GCF_003635115.1). Lineage (GTDB taxonomy): Bacteria > Actinomycetota > Actinomycetes > Actinomycetales > Microbacteriaceae > Microbacterium. Next base: position 471,672 of record NZ_RBXJ01000001.1, on the reverse strand, counting down.
CGCCACGGGTCAGCGCCGTGCGGTTCGCATCGAGATAGCGCACCCCGGAGTAGTCGAAGGTGATGTCGGCCTGCGCATTGCTCGAGGTGCCCGTGGCGGTCAGCGTGCTCCCTGCGACGCATCCCCCCTGGCCCACCGACCACTCCGCCTGCACCTGGAACGGCGCACTGCCGGCACGAGGCCCCACGTTCTGAGGCGCCGACGACGACCACCCGTCGCGGACGTAGCGCACCGTGATGCCCGGATCGCGACCGTAGATCGTCGACGGGAGTCCTTCGAAGGCGGCGCGATAGCGTCGAGGCGGCTGATCGGTCTGCGAGCGCGGGTCGCTCGTGATGCCCCACTGCGCCCGCGAACCCGACACGGACGCACGGCGGTCGACCTCGAACTCCCAACCCGTGGGGACCTTGGTCGTGTCGATTCGAGCGGTACGACTGGCGGTGGCGGTGCTGAAGCCCTCGTCCCGGTACCGCGACTGCACGCAGACGACGACCGAATACTCCTCGCCCTCGTCGACGTCGGAGAAGGTGGCGGTGGCGGTGGAGCCGGTCGGGCTGCACCGGTCCCGGCCCAGGGCGAATCCGTACACCAGCGTCGACCCCTCCCCGTTGAGCGTGGCCGTGGCACTGGCGACGAGCTCGGTGCCGTTCTGCCCCTGTCGGGCTTCGACCGAGAGCGCGACGTTCTGCGGGGCGCCGACGCCGTTGGCACGGATCGTCGTGGACTGGCCCGACGGCGCGCCGCCGAGACCCGGCGGGAGTGTGAAGCGCGAGAACGGCGTCACGGTGACCTCCGTGGCCGCGTTCGATCCGACGGAGAACGATCTCACGTCGACCGCGGTCTGGCCCGGGCGGATGGACACGTCGCGCGTCTCGCCCGCCGCGCTGACGATCTGCAGCCGCCCGGTCGCGGAGGCGTCGATTCCCGAGATGCCCAGATCGATGACCTTCCCGTCCGCTCCGACGTCGCGGGGCTGCCAGACGATCTCGGCGGGGGCATCGGGGGCGTCGTACGCCCACGCGGTCGTGCGCACGCTGGAGCGCGATTCACCGGTGCTGTTCACGGCCCACGCCTCGTACGAGCGCTGCTCGCCGTTCGGGGCGGCGATCGGGGGGCAGACGCCGTCGACGCCGCAGCGCGCGACCTCCTGCCCCGACTGACGGATCACGAAACCGGAGAGCGACGGGTAGGCCTGGCGCGACTCCCCCGCGTCCACGCGGAGGGTCACCGAGCCGTCGGCGTAGGCCGTCTGACGAACGCTCCCCGGCGCCTTCGGGAAGCCCTGCAGATCGAGCAGCAGGCGCCCGTCCCGGGGGCCGGCCGTCACACGCCCCTGGGCGTCGCGCACCGAGAACGACGCGCTGCAGGTCGACCCCGGAGCATCCGCCGTCCACGACGCGGTCACCGTGTTCGCGGACGCGACACGGAAGCCCACCCCGACGCACGCGCCGGTCGGGCGGACGTCGACGACCTCCAGGGGCGTGCGCGGGAGCGGGTTGACCTCCCCCGACGCACCGATGACCGTCACCGTGCACGACGACCCCGCGGCCTGCGAGCACTGCTGCGCCGTCGACCCGCCCTGTGGCAGGGTCGACGGCGCCGCGCCCACGCGCAGGATGAGACGGGCAGGGGCCGTGGTGTGGCTGGTGATCCCGACCAGCACCGCGTTCTCCGAACCCGGCAGCGCGCGGTCATCGCCGGTGACCGTGACGGTCGACCCCGCCAGAGACACGTCGAACGCAGACCCGCCGTACTCGATGCCGTACTGCAGGGCGTTCCAGTCGTCGCGGAGCTGCCACGTCGTCATGGTCCGCAGGTCGAACGTCGCCGTCTCGCCCGGTCCGACGGTGAGGGACGCGGGGCGCAGCTCGGGCTGCGGGTCGAGTGCGTTCACCAGGATGGGCACCGAGAGGTAGGTCCAGTCCTCCGTGCCGGCGATCCGCACGGGAACCTGGCACGCGTCGGTCCACGGCGCGCCCTGACCCGAGCTGTAGCGCACCGTCGTGCCGCCCTCCGCGGTGCAGATCGCCGCCGGCCGCGCCCCCGCCGACCGCACGTCGCCGCCGATCTCGAGCGACGCGCCGCGCGGGAGGGCGACCAGCTGGGCCATGTCGAACGAGACCGACTCGAGTTCGTTCACCTGCTGCGCGGCGGTCCCGGCGCGCAGGGCCAGGGCCAGGTCGTCGTCGCCCGGCACGCGCAGGAACGCGTAGGTGCGCACCTCCACGCCGGCGGCCTCGCCCGTCACGGCGAACGGGATGACCCGGGTGGTCCGGGGGAGTTCGCCGCTGAGACGCCATCCGTCGACCCGGACGTCGCCCGGGTCGGCCCACAGGCCCACGGTGAGGCTGCCGACGTCGCCGCCCGACCAGGCGGCCTTCGCCGTCAGCACGTCGACGCCGTCGGCGAACTCGTCGCGGTTCTCGGTCGTGAGCACCGTGTCGGAGACGATCGGGTAGTCGGGCACGCTCTCGCGCACGACCTTCACGACGATCAGGCCGCGACCGGTGTTGCCCGAACTGGACTCGACGTCGTAGAGGAACGACATCGTCCCGGGGTTCTCCCCCGCCGCCAGGAGCACGTCGCTGTCGCCGACGTCTCGGATCTGCGCGGCGAGGCGGGTGTACTCCTCGTTCGCCTCGCCGTCCGCGAGGGTCTCGGGCAGGTCCGGCCGGACGTCGGTGATGGCAAGCGTCCCCTGCGTGGGGTCGATGTCGTTGGCGAGCGCGCTCACGCGGATCGTGTTGCCGGACCCCGCCTGCACCTGCACGTAATCCGTGAAGGTCACCGGGCTCGGGTTGGCGTCGGCGTCGAGCACGCCGACGCGCACCGTGCCCTCGCCGCCCGCGCCCGCAGCATCCACCGCCCGGTACCGGAACGAGACCTGCCCGCGGTACCCGGGCACGCTCGTGTAGACGATCGACGAACCGTCGGCCGAGATCGTCGCCGAGCCGCTCTCGGGCTGCGTGACGATGCGGTCGAGGGTGACCACGTCACCGTCAGGATCCATGCCGAAGCCGTCGAAGTCGATCGTCGTGGTCTGCCCGCTCAGCACCCGCCCCTCGATCCGGTCGGGTCGCGGTGCGCGATTCGCGTCGTCGGGGAGCACCCGCACCCGCACGGTCGCGCTGTCGGAGAGCGAGGGGAGTCCGGTCGTGTACACCGAGTAGTCGATGCCGTACTCGCCGGGCTCGGTGGGCGCGAGATAGCGCAGCACACCGCCCGAGGCGAATGCCAGGGCGTCGGGGGTGCTGGAGACCACCGAGGCCGGGTTCAGGGTCGGACGCCCGCCCGCGGGCGAGATGTCGTTGTCGAGCACGGGGATGTCGATCTGCGAACCGGCCCGCACGACGACGCTGTCATCGACCGCGATCGGTGCGATCTCGGGCGTCGGCGGCAGCAGGTAGACGGTGGCCTCGCCCGCGACGCGGGATCCTTGGTCTTCGGTGCCGTCGCTGACCGTGTACGAGACCGTGCCGAGCCGCCCGGCCGAGCCGCTCGCCGTCGTTCCCGAGACGCGCAGATCGTTCTGGCCCACCGCGTCGACCGACAGGGTGGCGCCCTCGTCGGCGTTCGCGACGACGTCGCTGAGCAGGAGCACCCGCCGGGTGGGGTTAGAGACCGCGGCGAAGACGTCGAGGGTCGCATCCTCCTGGGGGCGCACGAACGCCACGACCGGGGAGGTGGCGAGTTCGGCGGGCGCATCGGCGGCGACGAGTGTGATGCGCGCGGTGCCCGTGGCTTCGCTGACGCCGTCGGTGACGGTGAACCCGACCCGGAACGTGCCGGCGTCTCGCGCCGAGAAGTCGAAGGTGGTCGACCCGCCCACCACCGTCGCCGAGGCGGCCGCGTCGTCGAGCACGCGCACCGACGACACCGAGAGCGAGCCCGAGGTGCCCGTCACGTGCGGGGCGACGTCGACCGTGATGCCCGACTCGATGGAATCGACGGCGGCGAAGGACTGCACCGCGAGCGCGGGGCTCGGCGAGACCCTCACGAGCAGCGAGCGCTGCGAGACCAGTCCCGTCGTGTCGGCCACCGTCACGGGCAGCTCGATGAGCTGCTCGCCGCCCGAGCCGTCATCGCTGTGCTGATAGACCACCTCGCCCGACGGCGTCGCGGCCACCGTGCCGATGCCCGACGGGTTCTCGACCGAGAGCAGCAGCAGCGGGTCGCCGTCGGGGTCGACCCACCCGGGCAGGACGGGCACGGTCACGGTGCCTCCCCGGGCGACCTCCGGCTCCGGCCACCGCACGAGACAGCGTTCGACGCCGCACCATTCGGGCGCGGCATCCGCCGTCGACACCGTGAGGGTGACCGTCGTCGGAGCGGAGGTCAGGCCGTTCTGCGCGGTGCCGTCGGTCACGGCGTACTGGAAGGTCGCCGAGCCCACCGCCCCCGGCTCGACCCGCACCGCGAGGCGCTGGCCGTCATCGGTGATCGACACGGTGCCGAACCCGGGGTCCAGGCCCACGACCGATGCGGGGTCGATGCTGAGCACGTCCTCGTTCGGGTCGTGATCGTTCATCAGGACGGGCAGCGTCGCCAGACTCCCGGCGCGGACGCCGAACGCGTCGGGTTCGGCGATGGGCGGCTTGGGGTCGATCACGACGCTCAGCTGCTCCTCGCTGGGCACGGCGTCGGGATCGGTGCGGTCATCGAGCGACCAGTCCTGGCTCGACGGTACGAGCTCGCCGTCGGGTACGGTCCACACCCAGCCGGTGCGCGTCTCGTTGAGGATGACCGCGTCGTCTGTTGCCACGAAGACCGGTCGGCGCTGATCGGGGGCGCTCTCCCCGCCGTAGTCGAGCGTCGTCTCCCCGGCGCCGCTGCGCCAGAGCGATCCTCCACCGTCGCTCGGGCCGAGCCAGGCGGCGTAGACGACGCCGTCGTGCACGATCGGCGGAGCGGGCGTGCCGAGCACCGATGCGCCCGTGTCGCGTTGCGGGGCGACGCCCGAGCCGTCGACGGGCACACCCACCAGGGTCGACTCGTCGGCGAGGTAGACCGACGAACCGTCGGGGTCGGGCTCGCCCACCACGATGGTGCCGGTGAGGTCGGTGACGACAGGCGCGTCGACATCGCGCATCCGTACGTCTCCCGACTCCCCGTCCACGACGGCCCAGGCGTCGCCGGCGGCCGTCAGCGACGGCGAGGCGACATCCGCGTCGAGCGGATCGCGACCGCGCACCTCCGACGTCGCGATGTCGTAGCGCACGACGGATGCGTCGGCCGACGAGTAGGCGAAGAGGCGGCCGGTGCGATCGACCGCGACGGCGTCCGCCGCGTACTGGGGGGCGTCGTCGTCGGACGCGAACGGATCGACCTGGACGGCGTCGCCCGACGACAGGCGCCCGGCGAAGACCGCCCCGGTGTCGGTGAGGTAGGCCGTGAAATCGCCGGCCGTGGCCACGCGGGTGGTGCCCGCGGGCGTGGACGGCGACGTACGCAGCACTTCTTCGTCGAGGTCCACGGGGAGCGACGCGTCGATGCGGGTGAGTTTGCTGTAGCTGTCGGAGTAGAGGTATGCGCCGTCGGCGCCCTGCACGACGGCGCTCGGGTTCGTGACGCTGCGCACCGTGTCGAGCTCGCGGATCGTCGTGTTCACGCGCGCATAGCGGAAGTTCTCGCCCGTCTGAAGCGCCCAGACCGACGTGTCGACCTCCGGAGTCTCCTGGGCGTCGAGACCGGGCCAGACCACGCTGACGCCGAGGATCAGGGCGGCCGCGACAGCGGATGCCGCGATCCCGGCCGCGGTGCGGCGGCGCATCTAGAGCACTCCCGTGAGGAAGAGAGTGGTCACCACGACGATGCCGGCCGCGAGCACACCGCCACCGGCCAGCATCCACGGCACGACCCGGCTCCGGCGACCGGGCGACGCGGAGATGTCGGTGTCTTCGTCGCGCGCCAGGCCCGCCACGCCCGACGCGGTGCGCACCTTGCGCGAGCTGGTGTGCTCCACGCGCGAGCGCACCGGACCCCGCAGGGAGCCGTCGGCGAAGTCGATCGGGCGCGACGACGGCGCCCACTCGTCGGCCGCCACCTCGAGGGGCGTGACGGGGAGCCCGAGCTCGGACTGGGCCTCGCGCAGGGCATCGCCGACCTCGCGAGCGCTCGAGAACCGCTGCTGCGGATCGCGGTGCATCGCGCGGGCGAGTACCTTCTGCACCGAGGCGGGCACGTCGGTGCGGGCGATCTCGACGTACGAGGCGCGGGCGATCCGCCGGCGCAGCTGATCGCGGGTGTTCTGCCCGCGCTCGCGCCGTTCGAACGGGCTGTGCCCGGCGAGGAGCGAATAGACCGTGGCGCCCAGGCTCCACACCTCGCTGGTGATCGACCCGGCCGTCTGCTCGGCGACGACCTCGGGGGCACTCCACGGGATCGACATCGCGAGCATCTCGTCGGCCGACTCGCGCGCGAGCGACGACGAGATGCCGAAGTCGGCCAGAACCGGGGCCCCGAACGTGGTGATGAGGATGTTGCTCGGCTTCACGTCGCGGTGCACGAGCCCGGCGCGATGGGCGGATTCCAGCGCGCTCGCCATCTTCACCCCGATGGTGAGCACCTCGGGAACGGGCATGCGCTCGACGCGGTAGCGCTGCGACAGCGAACCGGGGCAGAACTCCATCACGATGTACGGCCGCCCGTCGGCCGAGATGCCGGCCTGATAGACGGTGACGATCGACGGATGCGCCGAGAGATGCGCGAGCACGTCGGCCTCGGCGTTGAACATCCGAAGCAGGTCGGGGTCGCGCACGTCGCTCGGCAGGACCTTCACGGCGACGTTGCGGCGCGGCATGTCCTGCTCGTAGAGGAACACGTCGGCGAAGCCGCCCGAACCGAGCGGTCTGATGTAGCCGAGCCCGGGGAGGATCGGGGGCGCGGCAGGCAGGCGTGTCGGCACCCGGCCTCCCGATTCTTGCAGTCCCGACGCGCCGACATCGGCGCGGGCATCTCCTGGTACGAGCCCGGCAATGCTAACAAGATCGGCACGGCGAACGCCCACCGCCCGCCCGGGGAGCGGCCGATCGGGTCAGAGGTTCGGCAGGCCCGGCTCCCCCGGGTCCGCCGGCGCCTCGAAGGGGGCGTCGAGGGTGCGGGTGAGCTCCTCCAGCATCGCGGCGATCTGGGGCTCGACGTACTGCGCGACGGCCGCCTGGATGCGCAGCCGGTGGTGCAGCAGGATCGCGCACACCTCCCGGCCGATCATGTTCGCGTAATCGTCGGCGAGCCCGACCTCCTGGCGCAGCGCCGCCTTGGCCTCGTCGCTGAGAGGCGGAAGCGCCGGGATCGCCGCCTCCTCCTCGGCCGCGAGCCCGGAGAGGGTGAAGAGGAACGGCGATGCGGGGTCGGGGTCGGGGTCGAGCGGGAGTCCTTCGAACTCCGGGTCGAGCCCCTCGGCCGGACGATAGCTGCGGACGCGGTTGCGCTCGGCCTGCTGATCGAGCTCGGCCTGGAGCATCGGGAGGTTCCGGGCCGTGTACTCGGCGACGGCGTGGTCGACGATCGTCTTCACGCGGGTCGACAGGCCGTGCTGCACACCGTGCGGCACGTCGGATCCGAGCCCCGCGGCCGAGAGCACCGGTGAGCCGAAGCACCGCCGGCAGGGGGCCACGCGCCCGCGGTGGGTGGCGGGTTCCCAGCGCGGCAACCACCGCAGCCAGGTATCGACGGCCTGGCTGACCTGGGTTTCGAGCGACCGCTCCACGGTCCCACGCTAGTCCGACACGCCCGGACTTCCCAGGCACCGGCCATCGGCGGCGCGGCGCGTCACTCGTCTTCGTCGCCCTCCCAGCCCCACCTCGGGCGTCGGGCGCGGGTGCGCACGAGCGCGATACCGGCCCACGCGGCGACGACGGCGGCAGCCGCGACGATCACACCGAACCAGCTGACGAGCGTGCGGCCCGCGGCCGCCACCGCCGCCGCCGGGTCGACTCCCGCGATCGCCGCCCCGATCGCCACTCCCCCGCCGTACAGGAGGAAGACAGCGAGGGCGACGACCGGCGCATTCCAGAACGACGGATGCGGCGCCCGCAGCGCGACGGCGAGAGACCCGGCGAAGACGGCGAGGGCGACGATCATCCCGACGATGCCGGGGACCTGCCCGCCCCCCGATGTCGAGATGACGTCCTCATCGAGGACGAGGCTCGTCACCCCGAGCCCGCAGATCGCGAGGGCGACGAACCCGACGCTCGCGAAGGCGACCGCGATGGAGCGGCGGACGGGGCCGCCCTCCGCTGGGGACGAACCCGTCATCGCCGCATCCGATCAGCCCTGGCGAAGCTGCGGACCCGCTTCGAGCGTGCGCTCGTACTCGCGCTGCGCCTCGTCGTTGAGCTCGGTGGCGCGGCGCCCGCGGGCGGCGACCCATGCGCCGAACCAGATGGTGAGCTCGCGGCCGAGCACGAAGGCGACGATCGACAGGGGCGCCAGCAGCTGCTCCTCGACCAGAGTCGCGCCCTCACGCGCCGTGAGCATCCAGAACGGTGCCTGGAAGAGCTCGCCGAGCAGGTTGCCGGCGTAGGCGAACAGACCGACCAGGATGCCCCAGACGACCCAGTGCCCCCAGCGCCCGCGGTTGATGAACGCGCCGAGCAGCCAGAAACCGATGTAGAAGGTGACGACCGGTACCCACAGCGTCCACGTCGTGAGCGCGGCGAGGGCGGTCTGCGGAACCTCGGCGAGCGTGATCCCGCCGTCGTACAGCAGCTCGAGACCGAGCCACGCGGCGAGGAAGAGCACGGCGAAGACGAGCGCGGCGAGCAGCCCGATGGCGCCGGCGGCGCCGCGGTTGCCCCGCGCGCGGGGCGCTTCGGGTGCCTGCACGAAGATCGGCTGGGCAGCGGGCGCCGTCGCAGCACCGGCCGCGTAGGACGACTCGGCGGCGTACATCGGCTCGGGCGCGGCGTAGGCCGGCTCGGGTGCCGTGTACGTCGGCTCGGACGCGACGGAGGCCGGCTCCGACGCCTGCGCGGCACCGCTGGTCCGGGCGGCGGATGCGTACGACGTGTCGCGCTCGGCGGCAGGTGCGTACGACGTGTCGCGCTCGGCGGCGGGTTCGCTCGCGGTCACCGCGGGCTCGTCGTCGAGGGGAACGTCGTCGCGCTCGTACCAGGGAACGCCGTCGGGCTCGGCACGCTCGTGAGCGACGGGCTCCGCGCGCTCCTGCGCTCCGGGCTCGACACGCTCGTCCGCGGCGCTGTCGACCGGGGCACGATCGGGTGCGGGGGCGTTCGTCGCCTCCGCATCGCGGCGCGCAGCCTCGGCTTCTGCAAGCCCCTCGTGGGCGCGGCTGACGACGTCGTGGTCGACGACGTCCTTCGGCTCATCGACCGGTTCGCCGTAGGACGACCTGGAATCACTCATCGCCGCATTCCTCCCGCGGGGGCACGGTCCCGCGTTGCGAGGTTAACCCCGCGGCGCTCGCGCGGCGGTGAGGCGTGCCGTCGTGTGTCGATGTCGGGGTCGCGATCGGCGCCGGTAGGGTGTGCCCATGGCCCGTCTCCGCGTCCGCAGCCTCGCCCTCGCCGTCGCGGTGGCGGGAATCGTGGCGCTCGCGGGATGCGCCCCCGAGGGCTACGGGCAGGCGACGCCGTCGACCGCGTCCACCGCGAGCGAGACGCCGGGCGCCTCGGCCAGTCCCGCCGTCTCGCCCTCGCCGTCGGGTTCGCCGGGGTCGTCCGCACTGCCCACCGACTGCCGCAGCATCCTCTCCGCCTCGGTGCTGGCCGAGCTCGCGGGTGTTCCGCTCAACGACCCGTCGTTCGGTCCCTCCGGCGCGCGGGGCGACACCCTGACGTGCATCTGGCGCGATCCGGCCGCCGACACCACGAGCCTGGTCACCACGATCACGAGGATGTCGTCGGGGCCGGCACTCGACCTGCTCAACGGCCTCGTGGCCTCCGACGGCTTCACCTGCTTCACCCCCGACAAGGGCACGCGGTGCGAGAAGACGTTCCAGAATCCGACGTACGGCACCACCGACGGTCGCACGCTCTTCTACCGCGAGGGGCTGCTGATCGACACGTCGTACTCCAACCTCGCGCCCAGCGGCTACACCAGCAGCATCATCGAGCGCGTCTTCGGCTGACCGTCCGCCGTTCGAGACACCACGATCGGCTGAGACACACCGCCAGGCGGGGCGTTTCGGCCAAAGGGCGTGTCTCACGCCGTCAGCGCGGGAACGCCCGAGACACCGTCTGAGCGCCGTACTCCTCGGGCTGCCAGTTCGTGAGCACCGTCGAGAGCCACGCCGTGCCCCGCAGATCGTGCAGTTCGACGACATCTGCCGTGGTGCGCTCGCAGTGCAGGCGCCCACCGTCGTCCTCGCACGAGAATCCCTCGCTCGCGAGTGCGGCCGACGCGATCGCTCCCGACCCGGTGGCGACGTCGGCGAGGGTCGTCGACACGCTCCGGCCGTCTTCGGTCGTCCACGTGCACGTGAACCGCACCGTCGGCGCCAGCGCCTGGGCGAGAGTGCTCGTCGTCGCCGGTGCCGCACCGTTCTGCGACAGGAGCACCTCGGGCGTCCAGGTCAGCTCGGCCCATAGGCGATCGGGGTAGAGCGTGCGGCAGTCGGTCGCCGCCTCCTCGACCTCCTCAGGCGCGCTCGCGACGGAGGTCGTCGTCGCACTGCGCAGCGTGTCGCCGACGAACGAGATCGCGCCCGGCACACCCGGAGCGGCGAGCCACAGCAGGACGAGCACGACAGCCGCACAGAACAGCAACGCCGGCCACGCGATCCACGCGCTGCGTCCGCCCACCTTGGCCATGTCTCGACCTCCCCTCCCACCACGGTACGCACCGGGGCGTCGATCCCCCGGCTGCGGCACGCCCGACGTGCGCGCTGCGGGCTCCGTCGGCCTCGAGCCTGCGGCCCGCATCCGTCTGTCGCGGTTCGGGGCGCATTCCGGCCCTCGGGGCGCGGAATACTCCGCCCCGGAGCGAAGAACGCGCCCCGAACCGGTGAGGGGGCACCGCAGCGTCCGGGCGACGCAGCACGAAGGCCTCCGACCCGGGAGGGGCGGAGGCCTTCGTCACACGGATGCTGTCAGCATCCGTTCTTCACTCAGTCGTCTTCGCGACGATGTCGCTCAGCAACCTCGATCGGCTCGGTCGTGCGAGCAAGCTCGCGCCACTCTCGCCTCACTCAGTTGTAGGTACCGGGCGTGAAGTCGTCGGTCGAGAAGCTGTCGAAGTCGACGTAGCTCAGGTCGGCGTCGCTGTACGCGCCGTCCGAGGCGAAGATGCGGTTGGGGTACCGCTCGCTCTTCGCTTCCTCCGTCGCCTCGACCGCGACGTTGCGGTACTTCGCAAGTCCGGTTCCGGCGGGGATGAGCTTTCCGATGATGACGTTCTCCTTGAGGCCGACGAGCGGGTCGCTCTTGCCCTCCATGGCGGCCTGCGTAAGAACGCGGGTCGTCTCCTGGAACGATGCGGCCGACAGCCACGACTCCGTCGCGAGCGACGCCTTCGTGATACCCATCAGCTCCGGTCGACCCGACGCGGGGCGCTTGCCCTCGCCCACGGTCTCGCGGTTGATGTTCTGGTACTTCTTGAAGTCGACCAGCTCGCCCGGGAGCAGCGTGGTGTCGCCGTGGTCGACCACGGTGACCTTCCGCAGCATCTGACGGACGATGACCTCGATGTGCTTGTCGTGGATCGGCACACCCTGCGAGCGGTACACGCCCTGGACGCCGTTCACGAGGTAGCGCTGCACCTCGCGGGCACCCATGACACGCATGACCTCCTTGGGGTCGAGCGTTCCGACGAGGATCGGCTGACCGACGGTGACGTGCTGGCCGTCCTCGACCAGGAGCGTCGCACGCTTCAGGACGGGGTACACGACCGCCTCGTCGCCGTTGTCGGGCGTGAGGATGACCTTCTTGGCCTTCTCGGTCTCGTCGATCGTGATGCGGCCGTCGGCCTCGGCGATCGGCGACGCACCCTTGGGGGTACGGGCCTCGAAGAGCTCCTGCACACGGGGAAGACCCTGCGTGATGTCCTCCGCCGACGCCGACCCACCGGTGTGGAAGGTACGCATCGTCAGCTGGGTTCCGGGCTCACCGATCGACTGGGCCGCGATGATGCCGACCGCTTCGCCGATGTCGACGATCTTGCCGGTGGCCAGCGAACGGCCGTAGCAGTTCGCGCAGACGCCGACAGCGGAGTCGCAGGTCAGCACCGAGCGCACCTTGATGGTCTCGACACCCGCCTCGACCAGCTTGTTGATGAGCACGTCGCCCACGTCGTCGCCGGCGTCGGCCAGGACCGTGCCCTGAGCGTCGACGACCTCGGAGGCGAGGGTGCGGGCGAACACCGAGTTCTCGACGTTCGGGTCGCGGGTCAGCGTTCCGTCAGCGCCCACCAGGGCGATGGGGAGCTCGAGGCCCTTCGACGTGCCGCAGTCCTCTTCGCGGATGATGACGTCCTGCGAGACGTCGACCAGACGACGCGTCAGGTAGCCCGAGTCGGCCGTACGGAGGGCCGTGTCGGCCAGACCCTTACGGGCACCGTGCGTCGCGATGAAGTACTCCGCCACCGACAGACCCTCGCGGTACGAGGAGATGATCGGACGCGGGATGATCTCACCCTTGGGGTTGTTGACGAGCCCTCGCATACCGGCGATGTTGCGGATCTGCAGCCAGTTACCACGAGCACCCGACGACACCATGCGGTTGATGGTGTTGTCCTCGGGGAAGTTGGCGCGCATCGCCTTCTGCACCTCGTCGGTCGCCTCGGTCCAGATCTTGATGAGCTCCTGGCGACGCTCGGCGTCGGTGGTGAGACCCTTCTCGTACTGCGACTGGACCTTCGCGGCCTGCTTCTCGTAGCCGCCGACGATCTCGGCCTTGTTCGGCGGGGTCAGGATGTCGCTGAGCGCCACCGTGACACCCGAACGGGTGGCCCAGTAGAAGCCGGCATCCTTGATCCGGTCGAGCGAGGCGGCGACCTCGGTCTTCGGGTACTCCTCGGCCAGCTTGTTCACGATCTGCGACAGCTTGCCCTTGTCGGCCTGCTCGCGGACGAACGGGTAGCCCTTGGGGAGCGTGTCGTTGAAGATCGCCTGTCCGAGCGACGCCTCGACGAGACCGTTGCGCTCGTACGCCTCGATCGTCTCGGGGGTCTCGCCCTCCGACTCGAGGAACGACAGACCCGGGATGCGGATGCGGACCTTGGCCTGCAGGTCGAGGGTTCCCTCGTCCTTGGCCAGGATCGCCTCGCCGACCGAACCGAACGCGCGGCCCTCACCGATCGCACCCTGCTTGACCGTGGTCAGGTGGTGCAGACCGATGATCATGTCCTGCGAGGGCAGGGTGACCGGGCGGCCGTCGGACGGCTTCAGGATGTTGTTCGAGGCGAGCATGAGGATGCGTGCCTCGGCCTGGGCCTCGACCGACAGCGGCAGGTGGACGGCCATCTGGTCACCGTCGAAGTCGGCGTTGAACGCCGCGCAGACGAGCGGGTGGAGCTGGATGGCCTTGCCCTCGACGAGCTGCGGCTCGAACGCCTGGATGCCGAGACGGTGCAGCGTGGGCGCACGGTTGAGCAGCACGGGACGCTCGCGGATGATCTCCTCGAGCACGTCCCAGACCTCGGGACGCGTGCGCTCGACGGCGCGCTTGGCGGCCTTGATGTTCTGCGAGTGACCGAGGTCGATCAGGCGCTTGATCACGAACGGCTTGAACAGCTCGAGAGCCATCTGCTTGGGCAGACCGCACTGGTGGAGCTTGAGCTGCGGACCGACGATGATGACCGAACGACCCGAGTAGTCGACGCGCTTTCCGAGCAGGTTCTGACGGAAACGACCCTGCTTTCCCTTGAGCATGTCGCTCAGGGACTTCAGCGCACGGTTGCCGGTACCGGTGACGGGGCGACCACGACGGCCGTTGTCGAACAGCGCGTCGACGGCCTCCTGCAGCATCCGCTTCTCGTTGTTCACGATGATCTCGGGAGCACCGAGGTCGAGCAGGCGCCGCAGACGGTTGTTGCGGTTGATCACACGACGGTAGAGGTCGTTGAGGTCGGAGGTCGCGAAGCGGCCACCGTCGAGCTGCACCATCGGGCGCAGCTCCGGCGGGATCACCGGGACGACGTCGAGCACCATGGAGGCCGGGCTCATGCCGGTCTGCAGGAACGAGTTGACGACCTTCAGGCGCTTGATCGCGCGGATCTTGCGCTGACCCTTGCCCTCGGAGATCTGCAGGTGGAGGCTGTCGGCCTCTTCCTGCAGGTCGAACGCGGCCAGACGACGCTGGATCGACTCGGCGCCCATGTGGGCCTCGAAGTACTGTCCGAAGCGGTCCTGCAGCTCGTGGAAGACGTCGTCCTCGGGCTTGAGCGCGCCGACCTCGAGCGTGCGGAAGTCTTCCCACACGCGCTCGAGCTTGGCGATCTGCTCGTCAGCGCCCTTGCGGACCTGCGACATCTCCTTCTCGGCGGCGTCCTTGACCTTCTTCTTGGCGTCGGCCTTGGCACCCTCCGCCTCGAGAGCGGCGAGCTCCTCCTCGAGCTTGGCGAGGCGGGCAGCGATCTTGGAGTCGCGGCGGTCGCCGAGCGTCTTCAGCTCGAGACGGATGTTGTTCTCCTGCGTGGCCAGGTCGCGGTGACGCGCGTCGGCGTCGACCGAGATGACCATGTAGGCGGCGAAGTAGATGACCTTCTCGAGGTCCTTGGGCGCCATGTCGAGCAGGTAGCCCAAGCGCGAGGGGACGCCCTTGAAGTACCAGATGTGGGTCACGGGAGCGGCGAGCTCGATGTGGCCCATGCGCTCGCGACGGACGGAGGACTTGGTGACCTCGACGCCGCAGCGCTCGCAGACGATGCCCTTGAAGCGGACGCGCTTGTACTTGCCGCACGCGCACTCCCAGTCACGGGAAGGGCCGAAGATCTGCTCGCCGAACAGACCGTCCTTCTCGGGCTTCAGGGTGCGGTAGTTGATGGTCTCGGGCTTCTTGACCTCGCCGAAGGACCAACGACGGATGTCGTCGGCGGTCGCGAGGCCGATGCGAAGCTGATCGAAAGTTGTTGACTCGAGCACGAATTCTCCTGGTAGAAATTCAGTCGCTGAAATTTTGGGTCGACGTCCGGGGGCGGATGCTGCGGCCGGTCGCCCTCAGGCGGAGGGCCGCAGCATCCGGTTCCGGATCAGATCTCGTCGATGGATGAGGACTCGAAACGGCTCGAGATGTTGATGCCGAGCTCTTCGGCGGCGCGGAAGGCGTCGTCGTCGGTGTCGCGGAGGTTGACCGCCGTGCCGTCGGCCGAGAGGACCTCGACGTTCAGGCAGAGCGACTGCATCTCCTTCATGAGCACCTTGAAGGACTCGGGGATGCCGGGCTCCTGGATGTTCTCGCCCTTGACGATCGCCTCGTACACCTTGACGCGGCCGAGGATGTCGTCGGACTTGATCGTGAGGAGCTCCTGGAGCGCGTACGCGGCGCCGTAGGCCTCGAGGGCCCACACCTCCATCTCACCGAAGCGCTGTCCGCCGAACTGCGCCTTACCACCGAGCGGCTGCTGGGTGATCATCGAGTACGGACCGGTCGAACGGGCGTGGATCTTGTCGTCGACGAGGTGGTGCAGCTTCAGGATGTACATGTAGCCGACCGAGACGGGAGCCGGGAACGGCTCGCCGGAGCGGCCGTCGAACAGCTTCGTCTTGCCCGAGGAGTCGATCAGACGGTCGCCGTCGCGCGTGGGGGTCGTCGAGTCGAGCAGACCCGCGATCTCCTGCTCGAACGCGCCGTCGAACACCGGGGTGGCGACCTTCGTGTTCGGAGCGGCCTCGAAGGCTTCCTTCGGGAGGTTGGCGGCCCACTCGGGGGTGCCCTCCACCTTCCAGCCCTGCTTGGCGATCCAGCCGAGGTGAAGCTCCAGCACCTGGCCGAAGTTCATGCGGCCGGGGATGCCGAGCGGGTTCAGGATCACGTCGACGGGCGTTCCGTCGGCGAGGAACGGCATGTCCTCGACGGGGAGGATCTTCGCGATGACGCCCTTGTTGCCGTGACGACCCGCGAGCTTGTCACCCTCGGTGATTTTGCGCTTCTGGGCGATGTAGACCACGACGCGGCGGTTGACGCCCGAGCCGAGCTCGTCGTCGCCGTCCTCGGCGTTGAACTCCTTGACCGCGATGATCGTGCCCTGCTCGCCGTGGGGGACCTTCAGCGACGTGTCGCGCACCTCGCGGCTCTTCTCGTTGAAGATCGCGCGGAGCAGGCGCTCCTCGGCCGACAGCTCGGTCTCGCCCTTGGGCGTGACCTTGCCGACGAGGATGTCGCCCGGGCGGACCTCGGCGCCGATGCGCACGATGCCGCGCTCGTCGAGGTCCTTGAGCAGGTCGGGGCTGACGTTGGGGAGATCACGGGTGATCTCCTCCTTGCCGAGCTTCGTGTCGCGCGCGTCGACCTCGTACTCCTCGATGTGGATCGAGGAGAGCGTGTCGTCCTTCACCAGCTCCTGGCTGAGGATGATCGCGTCTTCGAAGTTGTGGCCTTCCCACGTCATGAACGCCACGAGGAGGTTCTTTCCGAGGGCGAGCTCACCGTTCTCGGTGGCGGGACCGTCGGCGATGACCTCGCCGACCTCGATGCGGTCGCCCGCCGAGACGATGACGCGCTGGTTGTACGACGTGCCCTGGTTGGAGCGGTCGAACTTGCGCAGGAAGTAGTCCTGCGTGCCGCCCTCGTCGAGCTGGATGGTCACGACGTCGGCCGAGACCTCCTGCACGACGCCGGCCTTCTGCGCGGTGACGACGTCACCGGCGTCGATCGCGGCGTAGCCCTCCATACCGGTTCCGACGAACGGCGAGTCGCTGCGAACCAGCGGCACGGCCTGACGCTGCATGTTCGCACCCATGAGGGCGCGGTTGGCATCGTCGTGCTCGAGGAAGGGGATGAGCGAGGTCGCGACCGAGACCATCTGGCGCGGCGAGACGTCCATGTAACCGATCTCGTCGATCGGGAAGAGGTCGACCTCGCCACC
The DNA here is from genome assembly GCF_003635115.1 of Microbacterium sp. AG1240. Classification (GTDB taxonomy): domain Bacteria; phylum Actinomycetota; class Actinomycetes; order Actinomycetales; family Microbacteriaceae; genus Microbacterium. Next base: position 454,689 of record NZ_RBXJ01000001.1, on the reverse strand, counting down.
CTGGCCGCGACGTGCGAGCACGCGGTCCTGGACGAACGATCCGTCGGCCTTCAGCTCGGCACCGGCCTGGGCGACGATGTAGTCGCTCTCTTCGCTGGCCGTGAGGTAGTCGATCTGCTCCGAGACCTTGCCCGCGGTGACCTTGCGGTACGGCGTCTCGATGAACCCGAACGAGTTGATGCGGGCGAACGAGGCGAGCGAACCGATCAGACCGATGTTCGGGCCTTCAGGGGTCTCGATGGGGCACATGCGGCCGTAGTGCGACGGGTGGACGTCACGCACCTCGACGCCGGCGCGCTCACGCGAGAGACCGCCGGGGCCGAGCGCCGAGAGGCGACGCTTGTGGGTCAGACCCGCGAGCGGGTTGTTCTGGTCCATGAACTGCGACAGCTGCGACGTTCCGAAGAACTCCTTGATCGCGGCGACGACGGGGCGCACGTTGATCAGGGTCTGCGGCGTGATCGCCTCGATGTCCTGCGTGGTCATGCGCTCGCGGACGACGCGCTCCATGCGCGACAGACCGGTGCGGACCTGGTTCTGGATGAGCTCGCCGACGGCGCGGATGCGGCGGTTGCCGAAGTTGTCGATGTCGTCGGTGTCGAGACGGATCTCGGCGGGCTTGCCCGCGCGGAGGCCGTCGAACGTCGTGTCGCCGCGGTGCAGGCGCACGAGGTACTTGATCGTCGCGACGATGTCTTCGACGGTCAGCACCGAGTCGCTGAGCGGGCCCGCGAGGCCGAGCTTCTGGTTGATCTTGTAGCGACCCACCTTGGCGAGGTCGTAGCGCTTCGGGTTGAAGTAGAAGTTGTCCAGCAGCGCACGCGCGGCCTCGGCGGCGACCTGCTCGCCCGGACGGAGCTTGCGGTAGATGTCGCGGAGCGCGTCTTCCTTCGTGAGGATGGTGTCCTTCGACAGCGTCTCTTCGATGGAGTCGAACCCGGCGAACTCCGCGAGGATCTCTTCGCTGGTGAGGCCGAGGGCCTTGAGGAACACGGTGACCGATTGCTTGCGCTTGCGGTCGATGCGCACGCCGACCTGGTCGCGCTTGTCGATCTCGAACTCGAGCCAGGCGCCGCGGCTGGGGATGATGCGCGAGGAGACGATGTCCTTGTCGGACGTCTTGTCGGGGGTCTTGTCGAAGTAGACGCCCGGCGAGCGGACGAGCTGCGACACGACGACACGCTCGGTGCCGTTGATGATGAACGTGCCCTTGCCGGTCTGGAGCGGGAAGTCGCCCATGAAGACCGTCTGGGTCTTGATCTCACCGGTCTGGTGGTTCATGAACTCGGCCTCGACGTAGAGCGGGGCCGCGTACGTCTTGCCGCGCTCCTTGCACTCCTCGATGGAGTACTTCTCGGGCTCGAGGTAGGGGTTCGTGAACGAGAGCTGCATCGTCTCGCTGAGGTCTTCGATCGGCGAGATCTCCTCGAAGATCTCCTCGAGACCGCTGATCTCGGAGACATCCGTGCGGCCGGCGGCCTGGGCCTCGGCGACCCGCGCCTTCCACTGCTCGTTACCGACGAGCCAGTCGAAGGACTCGGTCTGCAACGCCAGGAGGTCGGGGACCTGCAGGGTGTCGGAGATCTTGGCGAACGAGAGGCGGGAAGTACCGCGACCGTTCTTCTGGTTGGTGGTGGTGTTGGATGCGTTGCGCGCAGCAGCCAAAAGATATCCTCCGCAGAGCCCGGGCAGGGGGCTCATGATTCCTCGTCGTCAGGTGGAGTGCTCCTCGGCCCCGAAACCCTGTGCGTCGCACACCGCGGAATCGCGGGGACGCGCAGAGACAGCCGACCACCATATGAGGGCAGGGAGATACGAGGAGCGCAAAGACCAACTATATGTCGGATGCCGCGCCGTGTCCAGCGGGAATCTTGACGAGTGTGATCCGCTGCGGTATAACCGCGAGCCGGTCGCCGGCATTCCCGCCCGCAGTCCCCCGGCTTCGAGCCCGGACGCAGGACGAACGCTTCGAGCCCGTACTCAGGACGAACGCTTCGAGCCGCCCTCTTCCCCGCGTGTTCTCGGCTCGCGCTGTGACCTCAGCCTGAGTTCGTGCCGCGTCGACTCGTGCGACGCCTCTCGCACTCCGGTCGACCGGCTGCTTCTTCGCCTCGGCCGGCGCGCTGCCCTCTTCGCCTCGGCCGGCGCGCTGCCCTCTTCGGCCTGGCCGGCCCGCTGCCGTCGTCGGCCTGGGCGCGCCCGCACGCCGATCGCCGCCTGGGCAGCGCGGCAGGGACCAACCCGCTTCCGCGCACGAACTCAGGATGGGAGCGAGCCCACCGCCCTCTGCACGGCGTGTCGCGCGCGATCGCCCGACTCATCCTGAGTTACGGCGTTGAGGGAGGCGGAACCCGGGAACTCCGAAACTGCGGGGACTGCGGGAGCCGCGCCTACTCGCTCGGGCGCGCGTGCGAGAAGCGCAGGCGGTCGCCGGGCCTGGCCTGGCCGAGGGCGTCGAGCGACGCATCCGCCACCACCGCGATCACGGGATACCCGCCGGTCACGGGGCCGTCGGCCAGGAGGATCGTCGGGCGCCCGCTCGGCGGCACCTGCAGCGCCCCGGGCACCATGCCCTCGCTCGGCAGCTCCCCGTCGCGCACGCGCTCGAGCGTCGGCCCGTCGAGGCGCAGCCCCACCCGATCGGCGGCACTGCCGACCGTCCACGCACCGTCGAAGAGGAGGGAGAGGGCGGATGCGGCGAACCACTCGGCCCGCGGACCGGGAGCCAGCCGTACCTCGATCGGCGACTCGGCGTGCGTGAGCCAGGGGACGGCGTCGACCGTCGGCACCTCGCCGAGACCCTCCCGCCCGACCTCGAGCCCGTCGCCCGCCCGCAGCGGCGCCCCGCCGAGCCCGGCCAGCGTGTCGGTCGACCGCGAGCCGGCGACGACGGGCACGTCGATCCCGCCGCGCACGGCCACGTAGGCCCTGACCCCGGCGACGAAGGGCGCGAGCGACAGCTCCTCCCCCGCGGGCCAGTGCACCGCCGCGTGCGAGTCGACGGCGCGGCCGCCCAGGTGCAGGTCGCCGCCCGCCCCGGTGACGGCCACCCACAGGTCGCGTTCGGCGGCGGCGCGGAACCCGCCGACGGCCACCTCGATCGCCGCGGCATCCTCGCGATTGCCCACGAGGCGGTTCGCGAGCCGGAGTGCGCCGCGGTCGAGGGCGCCCGAGCGCGCGATGCCGAGCGCCGCCCGACCCTCGCGGCCCAGGTCCTGGACGGTCGAGAACAGACCCGGCGCAAGCACGCGCAGGCTCATGCCGTCACCTCGGTGAAGCGCACGCGGCTGCGGGGCGCGAGGAGCACCGGATCATCGGCATCGGGGTCGAACAGGGGCGCCCGCGTCGTCCCGATCAGGCGCCATCCCCCGGGGGTCTCGCGGGGGTACGCGCCGCAGAACGGTCCGGCCAGTCCGACCGCCCCGGCCGGCACGCGGGTGCGGGGCGCGGCCAGCCGCGGCACCTCGAACGGCCACCCCGCCCCGACGAGGTAGGCGAACCCCGGCGCGAACCCGGTGAACGCGACCGACCATTCGGTGGCGAGATGCCGCTCGACGAGCGCCCGCGTCGTGAGCCCGAGCAGCTCGGCGGTGTCGGCGAGGTCGGGCCCGTCGTACCGCACCGCGACCTCGACGAGCGGACCGGGCCCGGCAGCATCCGCCCCCGCAGGCCCGGCCGCCTCGGCGATCCAGGCGCGCGCTCGCGACAGCGGCAACACGGCCGGGTCGAGTGTGACGAGAACCGTCTGCGCGGCGGGCACGAGGTCGGTGACGCCGGCGGGCCTGCTCGCATCGAGCGCCGCATGGAGGGCGAGCACCGCCTCGAGCGAACCGGCCTCCGCCAGGAGCGCCCGGTCGCCCATAGGACGCACCACGACGGATGCGGCGTCGCCGCCGCTCATCGCCGACACCTCACCACGGCTCCCTCACGCTCACGCCGTCGGCCTCGAGAACGCGGCGCACGGCCCGCGCCATCGCGACGGCGGCCGGGGTGTCGCCGTGCACGCAGAGCGAGTCGGCGTGCGGACGCAGCCGGGTGCCGTCGACCGCGACGAGCTCGCCGTCGGCGACGAGGCGCCGGGCGCGCGCGGCGACGGCCTCGGGGTCGTCGAGGAGATCGCCGGGCGCGCCGCGCGGGACGAGAGCGCCGGTGGAGAGGTAGCCGCGGTCGAGGAAGGCCTCCCGACGGAACGGCAGACCCGCCGCGACCGCCGCCCGCTCGACCTCGCCGCCGACGCCCAGGAGCGGAACGGGACGACCGAGGTCGCGTGCGAGGTCGGCGACGGCACCCACGACCGCGTCGGCCTGCCCCGCGTCGGCCACGACCGCGTGGTAGAGCGCCCCGTGGGGCTTGACGTATCGGATGTCGGCGCCCGCGGCGCGGAGCGCGGCGAGCTGGGCCGCGATCTGTGCGCGCAGCACGACAGCCCCGGGGTCGTGACGCACGCGGCCGAAGTTCTCGGGGTCGACGTAGGACGGGTGGGCGCCGACGGCGACGCCGAAGCGCTCCGCGCGCTGCACCGAGGCCCGCATCGACGCCGCGTCGCCCGCGTGCCCTCCGCAGGCGATGTTCGCGCTGGAGATGAGCGCGAACATGGCCTCGTCATCGGCCGTGGCGACCCCGCGGATCGTCTCGCCGAGGTCGGCGTTCAGGTCGATCGTGCCCATCACCCCACGGTAGCGGCGGCCCGCCCGCCCCCGCCCGACGCCGCGACCGCCGCACGGCGTCGGAGGGTCGCGCGGAGGTCGGAGCATTCTCCGCCGAACCTCCGACGGCCGTGCCATCATCCGACGGGGTCGGGCGCGACCGAGCGGCGCCACTAGCGTGGGAGCGTGGCCAGGGCGCGGATAGAGAACGACGAGCTCGGCCGCGCGCGCCTGGGCGACGGCACGATCGCGCGCGTGCTGCCCTCCGCGTACACCTCCGGGTACGAGCTCGACGTCGACGGGACGCCGCAGTCGCACGTCGACCTCGACGACCCGACGCACCTGCACTTCGAGTACGTCGCACGCATGGGCGCGGTCATCGATCTCCTTCGCATGCCCGGGCAGCCGCTGACCGCCGTGCACCTCGGGGCGGGCGCCCTGACGATCCCGCGCTACGTGGAGGCCACGCGCCCGGGGTCGCGCCAGCAGGTGGTCGAGCTCGAGCAGCCGCTCATCGACCTGGTGCGCACGCACCTGCCGCTGCCACGGAATGCCTCACTGAGGGTGCGCATCGGCGATGCCCGCGCGGTCACCGCGAAGCTCCCGGCAGGGCTCACCGGCGCGGTCGACCTGCTCGTCTGCGACGTCTACGCCGGGGCGCAGACCCCCGCGCACCTCACCACCGTGGAGTTCTACCAGGATGCTGCGCGCCTGCTCGCCCCCGACGCGGTGCTGCTCGTGAACGTCGCCGACGGAGCGGGTCTCGCCTTCGCCCGCCGTCAGGTCGCGACCGTCCGGGAGGTGCTCGAGCACGTCGTCGTGCTGGCCGAGGTGCAGGTGCTCAAGGGCCGCCGGTTCGGCAATCTGGTCGTCGTCGCCTCGGCGTCGCCTCTTCCGGTCGAGTGGCTGCCGAGGCTGATGGCGGCCGGTCCGCACCCCGCCAAAGTGGCCCAGGGCGCCGAGATCGACGAGTTCATCCGCGGTGCGCGACCGGCGACCGACGGCGACGCCACGGCGTCTCCGAAACCTCTGCCGTCGCTGTTCGACCGGTGAGATCGGCGCGCCTGTGCGAGGCACCCGGCGACGTGACGCACACTTGCTGAGCGGCCGGCACGGGCGGAAGGAGTCGCGAGTGAGCTACATCCACGGGTACGACCCCGACACGCTTCGCGAGATCGTCGATCTCGAGGAATGCGGTGAGCGTCTTGAAGAGATCGGCGCGCAGCGCAGCCTGCCCGCGCTCCTCGAGCGCGTGTGGCTGCTGAAGGTGCTCGATCGACTCGACGAGGCCCTGGTGGTCTCCGACCAGTCGGTGCGCGTGGCCCGCATGGGCGGCACCCGCAAAGACCTCCTGCGTGCCCGCATCCTGCACGCGACCGTGCTGCAGAACCGCGGGGCGTTCGCCGCCGCACTCCAGGAGCTCACCGCCTGCGCCGAAGAGGCCGAGGGGCAGCGCTGGTCGGGCATCGCGGCGTTCGCGTACCAGCACCGCGGCAAGACCTCCTACGACGGCGAGGACTACGAGTCGGCGCGCACCGACTTCAAGCGCGCCCTCTTCCTCCGCCAGGACGCCGGGGCCACCGACGAGCAGCTGGAGGCGACCCTGCTCGCGATCGACGCCGCCGACCGACGACGCGCTCGGACCACCGTCGCCAGCTGACCGGCGATGGGCGACTGTCGGACGTACGTTCTATCGTCACGAGCATGACCGAACCGCAGCGCGTTCGCACCTGGGCTGAGGCGCTCCTCGCCCTCCACCTCGATGCCTCGTGGTCGTTCGGCTTCGACAACGCCAAGCTGCGTGCCGGGCTGTGCGACTTCCGACGCAAACGCATCACCGTCTCGCGTTACCTCTCCGCGCGGTACGACGACGAAGAGAACCATCAGACCCTGCTGCACGAGGTCGCCCACGCCATCGCCGGCCCGGGCGCCGGCCACGGGCCCCGGTGGAAGGCGATCGCCCGCGACCTCGGTTACGTCGGCGGCACCACGCACCACGGCGAGACCGCCGTCGAACTCGCGCCCTGGGTGGGCGTCTGCCCCGCGGGCCACGTCGCCTACCGGCATCGCCGCGCACCCCGGGCGACGTCGTGCTCGAAGTGCGCGCCGCGTTTCGACCAGCGGTTCCTCTTCACCTGGACCCGGCGCGAGATCAGCTCCGCCGACCGGCTCGCCGCACGAACTCCGCGCTGAGGCGCTCGGGATGCCTCCGCTGAGAGAGGATGAGGCATGCGCATCCTTTTGAAGCTCGTCATCGACTGCGACGCGGATGCGGCGTGGCGCGCCCTCCACTCCCCGACGGCGGTCGCCGAGCTCTACGGGCCGCTCATGCAGATGCAGCCGCTGGCCGACCCGCCGACCTCGTTCGAGACGGGCACCGACGCCCCGGTGAGCCTGAGCGTCGCCGGTGTGGTGCCCGTCGGCAGTCAGCTCATCTCGGTGTCCGACCGCGAGACGACGGATGCGGCGGGCGCCCGCGTGCGCATCTTCCGCGACAGCGGCATGCCGCTGACCGGTCCGCTCGCCGCCCTCGACGTGTGGGACCACCAGATGGCCGTGGCGCCCGCCCCCGGAGATCCCACGCGCACCCTGTGGCGCGATCGCCTGGTCATCGGTGGTCGCGCGGCGCCCCTCCTGTGGCCGACGCTCTGGGCGGCATGGCAGTGGCGTGCGGCGCGGCTGCGCGCCCTCGCCCCGACCTGGGCCCACGACCCCGAGCCCGAGCCCGAGGCCTGACCGGCTGCGCGGCTGCGCGGCTGCGCGGCTGCGCGGCTGCGCGGTGCGAGGGTCCGTGACGCATGCCCGGAGTCGCCGGCCCGAGGCCGGCGGCTCCCCGCCAGTCCCGATACCAGCGTCTCGGCCCCTCCCACCGCTCCGCCGCTCCCCCGACCCTGCGCGGCGTGCGCAGCATCCGCTCCACCCCGTGATGCTCGAATCCACATCCCGCCGCTGCAGCGGGGGGTGGATTCGAACACGACCGTGTCGATCGGATGCCGTGGCACGACCCGCGGTGGCGGCTACTCGGCGAGCGCGGCGACAGGGGCGACGCGCGTGGCGAGGCGGGTGGGAACGACCGCGGCCACCAGGGTGAGGATCGCCGTCGCGACGATCACGGCGAGTACGGGCCACAGCGGCACCGCGGGGAGCACGAAGGTCGGCGAGAGCCACGCGGGCGGGAACCGCACCGACCCGAGCACCGACTGCGCGCCCGCCCAGCCGTAGGCGATGCCGAGCACCAGCCCCGTCACGAGGGCGGCGATCGTGACGTGCGCGGCCTCGAGCAGCACCATGCGACGCACCTGCGCGTTCGACATGCCCAGCGCCCGCAGCAGCCCGAGCTCGCGACGCCGCTGCACCACCCCGATCGTGAGGAGGTTGACCAGTCCGACGCCGGCGATCACGGCGCTCACCGCGACGAGCGCCATCATGATGGCCGAGAACGAGTCGATGAGAGTCGCCATCCCGGGGTCGAGCTCCCCGCCGCTGGATGCCGTCAGCACCGCCTTGACGGTCTCGAGGGCCACGGCGAACATCGTCACGAGCGTCACCCCCATGACGACTCCGATCGCCATCCGCGACGAGCGCTCGGGGTATCGCAGCGCGTTCTCCGCGGCCAGTCGCGCCGTCGCCGAGCGGCCGAACAGCCGCCCGACCAGGCGCAGCACCGGGGGCATGACAAAGGTCGCCCCGAGGGCGAGCGCGGTGAACGAGAAGATGCCGCCCACGAACGAGATCGCAACGCCCAGGGGCGTGACCAGCCCGACCGCGATGCCCAGGGCGAGAAGTCCCCCGCCGATCACGAACAGCACCAGGGCGGCGATGTTCCGACCGCTCCGACGCGCCACCGTTTCGCGGGTCGGTTCCACCGAACCGCCCAGCGCCTGCAGCGGCGTCACGGTCAGCACGCGGCGCGATCCCGCCCACGCGGCTCCCCAGGTGGTCAGGGCGACGACGACGACGGGGAGCACCAGCAGCGGCTGCAGAAGCGTCGAGACGTCATCGACCAGCGCGAGGCCCATCAGCTGCACCGCGAGCTGCGCCCCGCCGAGCGACAGCACGGTGCCGATGACGAAGCCGAGCGTGGCGCCGATCGCCCCCACGATCAGTCCCTGCCGGGCGACCTCGGCGCGCTGCGCCTTGGCCGACGCGCCGATCAGACGCAGCAGCGCGATCTGACGTGTGCGCCCCGCCACCACGGTGGCGAAGGTGTTGGCCGTGACGATCGCGGCCACGTAGACGGCGACCCCGACGAGCAGCACCGTGAGGAAGCCCAGGATGAAGACCAGCGTCTCGCTCCCCCCGATGAAGGGGTCGGAGCGCAGGACGATCGAGATGAACGCGGTCGTCGACATGAGCACCACCGCGAACGCGCTCGACAGGGCGGCGACGAGCACGCTGGCGCCCATCCCGCGTTCCCGCAGCCACGCCAGCGGTCGGGCGGATGCTGCGGGACGCACCGCCCGCTCCTGCACCGCGACCGCGGTCATGCCGTCACCTCGGGCGCCAGGGCGCTCTCGGTCTCGAGCATGTAGGCCGCGATCTGCTCGGCACTCTGCCGCGGCTTGTCGGCGACGATCCGGCCGTCGCCGAGGAACAGCACGCGGTCGGCGTGCGACGCCGCGAGCGGATCGTGGGTCACCATCGCGATCGACTGGCCGTGGTCGCGGCTGGCCGCGGCGAGGAGCCCCAGCACCTCCCGGCCCGAGCGCGAGTCGAGGTTGCCCGTGGGCTCGTCGGCGAAGACGAGGTCGGGCGCGGTCGCCAGTGCCCGGGCGATCGCGACGCGCTGCTGCTGACCGCCGCTGAGCTGGTGCGGGCGGTGGGTGAGGCGCGCGGTGAGGCCGAGCGTCTCGACGAGGCCCTCGATGCGCGCCCGCTCGATCGCCGAGGGGCGGCGCCCGTCGAGGTCGAACGGCAGGAGGATGTTGCCGATCGCGTCGAGGGTGGGCACGAGGTTGAAGGCCTGGAAGACGAAGCCGACGCGGCGGCGGCGCAGGAGGGTCAGCTCCAGGTCGCCGAGGCCGCTGATCTCGGTGTCGCCGATCCATGCGCGACCCGAGGTCGGGGCGTCGAGGCCTGCCATGACGTGCATCAGGGTCGACTTGCCCGAGCCGGAGGGGCCCATGATCGCGGTGAACTGTCCCCGGCGGATGCCGACGGAGACGCCGTCGAGAGCACGGACGGCGTTCTCGCCGCCACCGTAAGACTTCGTGAGCTGCTGCACCCGGGCGGCGAGCCCGAGATCTGTCGAGGTGATTTCCATGCCTTCGACGCTACGAACCGGGCCGGGCGCGCCGCGTCGCCCGAGCGACGCATTCGCGTACATCGCGAGGATGACGATCGCTCAGGGCGCGTAGACGTCCAGCGCGCTCGAGAGGGCTGCCAGACGCAGGATGTAGCCGTCGGCGGTCGAGAAGGGGGCGTCCTCGAGCTCACCGTCGTGCGCGAAGGGCACCACCTGTCCGCCGCGCAGCAGCACCCGCACGGCGACATCGCCGACGACCCGACGCTCCACGTCAGACGCCCGAGGCAGCAGGCGCAGTTTACGGAGGACGGCGGCCGTCCGTCGGCCGAAGGCGAGCGATCCGAAGGCACGCAGGCGGGAGTCCCGCGCATGCAGGATGCGGAGGTCGAGCTCCCCGGTCGACAGCCGGCGACGCTGCATCGTCGATACGCGGCCCGGATCGTTGCGGCCGATGCTGGCGAACACCGACCAGACCGACATCTGCTCACCGTCCATCTCCACCGTGATCGGCCGCGCTCGCCGGACGACGATCGCGGCGGCGACCACGGCGGCGATCCACTTGCCCCAGCGCGCCTGTCGTCGGATGCGCTCGGCCACGAAATCGGGGTATATGCCGACCGAGACGGTGTTGAGCACCGTGAGCGGCGTGTCGTCACCGACAGCGAGCGAGCCGACCCCCACCCGAAGACCTCGACCCGTGCTCGCCGCGTCGAGCCCGACGTCCAGCTCGTCGACACCGAGAGCGCGTACGAAGTGGTTGAAGGTACCGCCGGGCAGGCCCAGGAGCGGAAGCGAGTATTCCCGCGCCAGCTGCGCCATCCGTGCGACGGAGCCGTCTCCCCCGTAGGCGACCAGCACACGAGGCGGGGTCGCCGAGGCGACCTCCTCGCGCACGATGTCGTCCATCCGGTCATCCGGCCCCATCTCCCGGATGCGCGCGCGGGGCAGCCGCGACGCGAAGACCGGCCGCGGGTCGGCGTGCAGCACCGAGGTGCCCGCCTCCTCGTTCAGCACGATGAGCAGGCCTTCGCCGTCTCGGGCCTCGGGCAGATCCACCCGCATGCCCGTCTCGGCGACCGACGGCTCGCTCCGCGGCCGGCGCGGGGGAAGGATCACCGCGCCGACCGCGGCGACGGCGGCGCCGATGCCGATCCCGCCCAGGACGTCAGACGCCCAATGGGCACCGACGTGCACCCGCGAGTACGCGACCGCCGCGGCGACCGGCGCCACCGCCGCGCCGACTGCGGGAGACTCCAGAGCGACACCCGTCACGAAGGCGGCCGCACTCGCGGAGTGCCCGGAGGGGAAGGACGCCGACGTCGGGTAGGACCCGAGCCTGCGACCGACCGGTACGTCCTTCCACAGCGGCCTGGGCCCACCGAACAGCCGTTTGCCGACGAGGTTCGCGAGAGCACTCGCCAGCACCAGCGACGCCGACCCCCGCAGAGCCGCACGCGGCCTGCCCGCGAGAGCGAGGACGCCGGCGATGGCGAACCACAGGATGCTGCGGTTCGCCGCCCGTGACGCGATGCGGAACACCGTGTCTCCGACAGGTCCGACGCCGGCCGCATTGACCCGGTGATTGATCGATCGATCGGCTCGGCGCACCCACCGCGGCAGCACCCGTCGGCGACGGATCGAGAAGATCGGGTGCCGCAATCGCTCCAGTCGCATGCTCTGAAGCTAGGCGATGCGCGCCGAGACAGAGAGGCCTTGCGACCGCGCGGGCGTCATGCCAAACCGTGCTCGAAGGCGAAGACGACGAGCTGCACGCGGTCGCGCAGGGACAGCTTCGCGAGGATGCGGCTGATGTGGGTCTTCACGGTGGCCTCCGACAGGTACTCGCGGGAGGCGATCTCGGCGTTGCTGAGCCCGCGGGCGGCGAGCGCGAAGATCTCGCGCTCGCGGTCGGTGAGGGTCTCGAAGGCGGCGGGAACCGGCACGGGCGCCGGGGTCGTGGCCGCGAACAGCTCGCGGGTGGCGGATGCGGCGATCACCGCCGACCCGGAATGCACCGTGCGGATCGCGGCGAGCAGGAACTCGGGGTCGGCGTCTTTCAGCAGGAATCCGCTGGCGCCCTGGCGGATGGCGCGCGCCGCGGCCTCGTCGAGGTCGAAGGTCGTGAGCATGACGATCCGCGGCGGCCCGTCGACGTCATCGGCAACCGGGTCGGCGAGGATGACGGCGGTCGCGGCGAGGCCGTCCATCCGCGGCATCCGGATGTCCATGAGCACCACGTGCGGGCGCGTCGCGCGGATGACGTCGATGCCCTCGGCGCCGTCGGCCGCCTCACCCACGACCTCGAGGTCGTCCTGCGAGTCGATCATCATGCGGATGCCCGCGCGGAAGAGCGCCTGGTCATCGACCAGCACCACCCGGATCACGAGTCCACCCCCAGCGGAATCGACGCCCGGACGACGAAGTCGTCGTCTGTGGCGCCGGCGTCGAGACGACCGCCGACGAGTTGCGCGCGCTCGCGCATGCCGATCAGCCCGTGGCCGCCGGGGGCGGGATCGCTCGCCCGTCCGTTCGTGACCGTCAGGTCGACGCGGGTGGGCCACCACGCCAGCCGCACCGAGACGACGCCACCGTCGCCGTGCCGGAGGGCGTTCGTGAGCGCCTCCTGCAGGATGCGGTAGACGGCCAGCTGCACCGAGGCGGGCTGCTCGCGGGCGGGCGCCGGATCCACCTCGACCCTCAGCTCGACCCCGGCCGCACGCACCTGCGCGTAGAGCGCCTCGACATCGGCGAGCGTCGGCTGCGGACCGGGCGCCTGGCTGTGCCGCAGCTGCGTGAGCAGCAGCCGCACGTCGGCGAGAGCCGCCCGGGCCGTGGTCGAGATCGTGCCGAGCGCGGTCGCGGCGGCGGTGGGATCGGATGCCGCCGCATAGCGGGCCCCGTCGGCCTGCGCGATCACGACCGTCAGCGAGTGCGCCACGACGTCGTGCATGTCGCGCGCGATGCGCACGCGCTCCTGCTCGGCGGCCGCCTGGCCCTCGGCGAGCTCCTGCGCCCGTCGGGTCTCGCGACCGCGGATAGCGGTGCGCACGAGCGCTCCGGTCACCCACGAGAGCAGGAGGGCGAACAGGGCGGCGACGAGCACCGCGATCGCCGTCGGGAGACTGTCGAAGCCCACCGTGGTGAGCACTCCGAAGATGTACACGGTGATGACCACGGCGCCGCCGATGGCGGAGGCGAACCCGAGCCAGAACACCAGCCGCGAGCCGTACGCGGCTGTGACGTAGAGGACGGCGAACACCACGACGTCGGCCGGTCGCGGCTGCTGCAGGAAGAGCATCTGCAGCACCGCGGCGAGCCACGCGACGCCCAGCGCGAGGCCGGGCTGGAGCCGTCGAACGGCGAGCGCCGCCGTGAAGAGCAACACCACCGCGCCCACCTGGACGGGGGCGGTCTGCTCGTAGCTCACTCCCGTGACCTCGAGGAGCGCAGCGCACACCCCGAACACAGCGGCGAGCGACAGATCGAGGGTGATCTGGTAGGGGCGGAGGGAGCGGAACATCGCTTTCACCGTACGCGTCGGGGCGGCCCCCGGCATCCGCCTCGCGATGTAGATGAGGCCCCGACCGTTGTGGCGACGGCCGAGGTGCGGTAGGGATGCAGTGCGGGCGAGCACCACCACCATCAGCATGGAGGTAGCAGTGACGACAGTACGAGCGGCCATCACCCAGACGACGTGGACGGGCGACAAAGCCTCGATGCTCGACAAGCACGAGGGCTTCGCGCGCGATGCCGCCGCCGACGGGGCGGAGATCGTCTGCTTCCAGGAGCTGTTCTACGGCCCGTACTTCGGCATCACGCAGGACAAGAAGTACTACGACTTCGCCGAGGCGGCCGACGGTCCCATCGTGCAGCGGTTCGCCGACCTCGCTCGGGAGCTCGGCACGGTGATGGTGCTCCCCATCTACGAGGAAGCGCAGACCGGCGTCTACTACAACACCTCGGTGCTCGTCGATGCCGACGGCTCAGTGCTGGGCAGGTACCGCAAGCACCACCTCCCCCATCTCGATCGGTTCTGGGAGAAGTTCTACTTCCGCCCGGGCAACCTCGGCTACCCGGTCTTCGACACCGCGGTCGGCCGGGTCGGGATGTACATCTGCTACGACCGCCACTTCCCCGAGGGGTGGCGCGAGCTCGGGCTGGGCGACGCGCACATGGTGTTCAACCCCAACGCCACCAAGCCCGGTCTGTCGAACCGCCTGTGGGAGGTCGAGGGCCCGGCCGCGGCCGTCGCGAACGGCTACTTCGTGCTGCAACCCAACCGCGTCGGCCGCGAAGACAACGAGTACGGGGAGCTCGCGGTGGACTTCTACGGCACCAGCCAGGTGATCGACCCGCGGGGGAACTTCGTCGGAGAGCGCGGCTCGGGCGAGCACGAGGAGGTGCTGGTGCGCGATCTCGACCTCGACATGGTGCGGCAGATGCGCGACGACTGGCAGTTCTACCGGGATCGCCGCCCCGACTCCTACACCCGGATCGCGCAGCCGTGAGCGCCGCGACTGCCCGGGTCATCGCCCGCCTCGAGTACCCCGGTATCGCGTCCGCCTCCAGACCGACCGGAGCGATGGCACCGGCGACACCGCTGGCCCTGCCCCTGATCGACACGGGACGGGCGGGGGACGACCGAAGGTCGCCCCGGGCCTGCGGTGACGCCGATGCCATCGCGCAGCGAGCGACGGAGGTCAGGCCATGAAGACACTCATCACGGGCGGCACGGTCGTCACGGCGACGGGCTCGAGCCTGGCCGACGTGCTGGTCGACGGTGAGACGATCGCCGCGGTGCTGGCACCGGGGTCGGCGCTGCTGGGCTTCGACATCGCCGCGCACGTCGACACCGTGATCGACGCGGCGGGAAAGTACGTCATCCCCGGCGGCATCGACGCGCACACCCACATGGAGCTGCCGTTCGGCGGCACGAACGCCTCCGACACCTTCGAGACGGGCACCCGGGCCGCCGCCTGGGGCGGTACGACCACCATCGTCGACTTCGCCGTGCAGAAGACCGGCGAGCGCGTGCAGGACGGACTCGCCGCGTGGCACGAGAAGGCCGCCGGCAACTGCGCGATCGACTACGGGTTCCACCAGATCATCGGCGGCGTCGACGACGCGTCGCTGCGGGCGATGGACTCGCTGGTCGATGAGGGGATAACGAGTTTCAAGCTGTTCATGGCTTATCCCGGCGTCTTCTACTCCGACGACGGACAGATCCTCAAGGCCATGCAGAAGTCGGCCGAGACGGGCCTGCTCACGATGATGCACGCCGAGAACGGCCCCGCGATCGACGTGCTCGCCGCCCAGCTCGCCGAGGCCGGCAAGATCGCCCCGTACTACCACGGCATCGCGCGCGCCTGGCAGATGGAGGAGGAGGCGACGCACCGCGCCGTCATGCTCGCGAACCTCACCGGCGCTGCGCTCTACGTCGTGCACGTGTCGGCCAAGCAGGCCGTCGACCAGCTCGCCTGGGCCCGCGACCAGGGCTGGAACGTGTTCGGCGAGACCTGCCCGCAGTATCTGTACCTCTCGCTCGAAGAGCAGCTCGGCGCCTTCAGCGCGGAATGGGGCGCCTTCGAGGGGGCGAAGTGGGTGTGCTCGACGCCGCTGCGCTCTCGCGCCGAGGGCCACCAGCACCACATGTGGCAGGCGCTGCGCACGAACGACGTGCAGATGGTCTCGACCGATCACTGCCCGTTCTGCATGAAAGGCCAGAAGGAGCTCGGCAGGAACGACTTCCGCGCCATCCCCAACGGCATCGGCTCGGTCGAGCACCGGATGGATCTCATGTACCAGGGCGTCGTCACCGGCGAACTGACCCTCGAACGCTGGGTGGAGCTGACCAGCACGACCCCGGCGCGCATGTTCGGCATGTACGGCAAGAAGGGCGTCATCCAGCCCGGAGCCGACGCCGACATCGTCGTCTACGACCCGAACGGTCGCACCGCCATCAGCGCAGCATCCCACCACATGAACATGGACCACTCGGCATGGGAGGGGTTCCAGATCGACGGTCACGTCGACACCGTGCTCTCGCGCGGGCGGGTGATCGTCGACGACGGCGC
This sequence comes from Microbacterium sp. AG1240, assembly GCF_003635115.1. Lineage (GTDB taxonomy): Bacteria > Actinomycetota > Actinomycetes > Actinomycetales > Microbacteriaceae > Microbacterium. Next base: position 438,724 of record NZ_RBXJ01000001.1, on the reverse strand, counting down.
CTACCTCGGCTCGAAGGGCGACGGCCGGTTCGTCCGCCGTGGCCTCAGCCAGTACCTGATCTAGGGGGAACCGTGGACTTCGGCGTCGTTCTGCAGACCAATCCGCCCGCCTCGCGGGTCATCCACCTCTCGCAGCTGGCCGAGGCGCACGGGTTCTCGCACGTGTGGACCTTCGACTCGCACCTGCTGTGGGAAGAGCCCTACGTCATCTACTCCGCGATCCTCGCGGCCACCCGCCGGGTGACGGTCGGTCCGCTCGTGACCAATCCCGCCACGCGCGACTGGACGGTGACGGCGTCGATCTTCGCGACGCTCAATGAGATGTACGGCAATCGCACCGTGTGCGGCATCGGACGCGGCGACTCCGCCGTGCGGGTGACCAACGGACGCCCGTCGACGATGACCGAGCTGCGCGAGTCGATCCACGTCATCCGCGAGCTCGCGAACTCGCGGCCCGTCGAGTACAAGGGCGCCACCCTGCAGTTCCCGTGGAGCCGCGGCTCCGAGCTCGACGTCTGGGTAGCCGCGTACGGGCCGATGGCGCTGAAGCTCACGGGCGAGGTGGCCGACGGGTTCATCCTGCAGCTCGCCGACGTCGACATCGCGGAGTGGATGATCAGAACGGTGCGGGATGCTGCGGCCGCCGCCGGGCGCGATCCCGACGCGATCGCCTTCTGCGTCGCCGCCCCCATGTACATCGGCACCGACCGGGCCCACATGATCGACCAGACCCGGTGGTTCGGCGGGATGGTCGGCAACCACGTCGCCGACATCGTCGCGAAGTACGGCGCCCACGGATCGGTACCCGACGCGCTCACCGACTACATCGCCGGACGCACCGGGTACGACTACAACTCCCACGGCAGAGCCGGTAACGACCACGTCGACTTCGTGCCCGACGAGATCGTCGAGCGCTTCTGCATCCTCGGCACCGCCGAGGAGCACATCGAGAAGCTCGAGCGGTTGCGCGCGCTCGGGGTGACCCAGTTCGCGGGCTACCTGCAGCACGACAACAAGGAAGAGACCCTCCGGGTCTACGGCGAGACCGTCATCCCCGCGCTCCAGCTGCACGTGACGGCGAAGGCGTGACCTGCGCCGCGCGCGGATCACGCCGTATGGTCGATAGCAGGCCGGGATTCCGGCCCGACGACGCGACTCGACGATGAGGATGGCGATGGACCCCGACACGACAGACCTCGACGCCCGCACGAGAAACCTCGACCGCGCGCACGTCTTCCACTCGTGGTCGGCGCAGGGGGCCCTCGATCCGATGGTGATCGCCGGGGGCTCGGGCACGACGGTGTGGGATCACGCCGGCACCCGCTACCTGGACTTCTCCAGTCAGCTCGTGAACGTGAACATCGGCCACCAGCATCCGGCCGTCGTGCGCGCCATCCAGGAGCAGGCGGCGACCCTCGCCACCATCGGACCCGCGACGGCGAACCTCGCGCGGGGAGAGGCGGCCCGACGCATCGTCGAGCGGGCGCCCGACGGCTTCGAGAAGGTCTTCTTCACCAACGGCGGCGCCGACGCGAACGAGAACGCCATCCGGCTCGCGCGACTGCACACCGGCCGCGACACGGTGCTGTCGACCTACCGCTCGTACCACGGCAACACCGGAGCCGCGATCGTCTCCACCGGCGACTGGCGCCGCATCCCGAACCAGTACGCCCGCGGGCACGTGCACTTCTTCGGCCCGTACCTGTACCGCACCGAGTTCTGGGCGAACAGCGCCGAGGAGGAGTGCGAGCGGGCGCTGCGCCATCTCGAGCGTGTGATCCAGGCAGAGGGCCCCACCACGATCGCCGCGATCCTGCTCGAGACGATCCCCGGCACCGCCGGGGTGCTCGTGCCGCCGCCGGGATACCTCACCGGCGTCCGGGCTCTGGCCGATCGGTACGGCATCGTGCTGATCCTCGACGAGGTGATGGCCGGGTTCGGCCGCACCGGACGCTGGTTCGCCTTCGACGGCTACGAGGTCGTTCCCGACCTCATCACCTTCGCCAAGGGCGTGAACTCCGGCTACGTTCCCGTCGGCGGCGTGATCATCTCCGACCCCATCGCCGCGCCGTTCGACGAGCAGGTCTTCCCCGGCGGACTCACCTACAGCGGTCACCCGCTCGCCGCGGCCTCCATCATCGGCGCCCTCGACGCGATGGCGGACGAAGGCATCGTCGAGCACGCCGCACGCGTCGGAGCAGAGTCGATCGGGCCGGCCCTGCGAGCTCTCGCCGACCGGCACGACGTGATCGGCGAGGTGCGCGGCGAGGGCGTCTTCTGGGCGCTCGAGCTCGTCGCCGACCGCGCCACCCGCGAGCCGCTGTCGGGCCCGGCCATGGGCGCGCTGAAGAGCGGCCTCGTCGCCCGGGGGCTCCTCCCCTTCGTATCCGAGAACCGCATCCACGTCGTACCGCCCTGCGTGGTCACGGCCGACGAGGTCGATCAGGCCGCCGCCATCTACGACGAGGCCTTCACCGACCTCGCCCGCGCTCGCTGATGAGCGCCCTCAGAAAGGACAACATGACCGATACCGCAGTCACCGCTCCCCCTGCCGCAGCATCCGACACCGTCGTGCTGGACCACTGGGTCGACGGCGCGCCGTGGCCCGGCTCGTCCGACCGCACGGGTCCGGTCTTCGACCCGGCGCGCGGTGTGGTGCAGAAGGAGGTGCGCTTCGCGTCGACGCAGGACGTCGCCGACGCGGTCGCCTCGGCCTCGCGCGCGGCCGCCGTGTGGCGCGATACGAGCATCTCGAAGCGCACGCAGGTGCTGTTCGCGTTCCGCGAGCTGGTCAACGCGAGGAAGGACGAGCTCGCCGCGATCCTGACCTCCGAGCACGGCAAGGTCACCTCCGACGCCCTCGGCGAGATCGCGCGGGGGCTGGAGGTCATCGAGTTCGCCTGCGGCGTCGGCACGCTCAACAAGGGCGCCTACTCCGAGAACGTCTCGACCGGCGTCGACGTCTACACCCTGCGCCAGCCGCTCGGCGTCGTCGGGATCATCAGCCCCTTCAATTTCCCGGCGATGGTACCGATGTGGTTCTTCCCGCTCGCTCTCGCGGCCGGCAACGCGGTCGTGCTCAAGCCCAGCGAGAAAGACCCGTCGGCGGCGAACTGGATGGCGGCCCGTCTGAAGGAGGCAGGCCTGCCGGACGGCGTCTTCTCGGTCGTGCACGGGGACAAGACGGCGGTCGACGCCCTGCTCGAGCACCCCGACGTGCGCGCGATCTCGTTCGTCGGCTCGACGCCGATCGCTCAGTACGTCTACGAGACCGGCACCCGCCTCGGCAAGCGCGTGCAGGCACTGGGCGGCGCGAAGAACCACATGCTCGTCCTCCCCGACGCCGACCTCGACCTGACCGCCGACGCGGCGGTGAACGCCGGCTTCGGCTCGGCGGGCGAGCGCTGCATGGCCGTGTCGGTCGTGCTCGCCGTCGACACCGTCGCCGACGCGCTCATCGAGAAGGTGCGCGAGCGCATGGGGCGGCTCACGATCGGCGACGGCACCCGCGGCACCGACATGGGTCCGTTGATCACCGCCGCCCACCGTGACAAGGTCGCGTCGTACATCGATGTGGCCTCCGGCGACGGGGCGGACGTCGTGGTCGACGGGCGCGGCGTGGCCGTCGACGGCGACGCCGACGGGTTCTGGCTCGGACCGACCCTGCTCGATCGCGTGCCGACGGCCTCGGCCGCCTACCGCGAGGAGATCTTCGGGCCGGTGCTGTCGGTGATCCGCGTCGCCGGATACGAGGAGGGTCTCGAGATGATCAACTCGGGCGCCTTCGGCAACGGCACGGCGATCTTCACGAACGACGGCGGTGCCGCTCGCCGTTTCCAGCACGAGGTGCAGGTCGGCATGATCGGCGTGAACGTGCCGATCCCCGTGCCGGTGGCGTACCACTCCTTCGGCGGGTGGAAGGCGTCGCTGTTCGGCGATGCGAAGGCCTACGGCACGCACGGGTTCGACTTCTTCACGCAAGAGAAGGCCGTCACCTCGCGCTGGCTCGACCCCTCCCACGGCGGCCTGAATCTGGGCTTCCCGCAGCACGACTGAACCGCAGCATCCGTCTCGATTCGCGAGCGCGTTCTGCGTAGGGTAAGCTCGCTCGAGGCCCCCGCACCGTTTCGTGTTGGGGGTCGCGCGCCCGTAGCTCAATGGATAGAGCATCTGACTACGGATCAGAAGGTTAGGGGTTCGAGTCCCTTCGGGCGCACACTGTGTTGAGACAGTGACAGGCTCCGGCCCTCGCGAAAGCGGGGCCGGAGCCTTTTTCTCTGCCCTCGCTCTGGGTGAGAGTCCACAACACCCGGAGCGCACCGAGCGCGCGTCCGGGTGCTGTGGACTTTCACGCGGGCCCTCGGCCGCCCGAGCTCTGGGAGCATGGGTGTGATGAGCTATCGCACCGCCGACGAGGCCGCCGACCACGGTGCACGCCGCATCAGCCTCCGCGTCGCCGCGCCGTTCGACGAACTGCGCGCCCGCATCGAGGCCGAGGTGCCCGAGCTCGACCGCGACGACCTCGACGCGGTCGCGGGCGGCCGAACCCCGTGGGACGACTTCGTGCGCGGACTCGCGTGGGAGGCGCCGAACGGATTCGTTCGCCTGTCGAGCGATGACCTCGGTCGCGTGCTGAGCGTGGCGGGAAGGGATGCTGCGGCCGTGGGGTACCTGCTCATGGACTGGGCGGCGGCCGCCCGCATCCACCGGATCGAACCGACCGCGCTGCTGTACCTTCCGGTGCGGATGCTGCTGGTCGCGCGGGGCGACGAGGTCGCGCTCACGCTCGAGCAGCCCGGCCCGCACCTCGCGAGCTTCGGCCTCAACAAGCTCACCCAGGCGGGCGTCGAGCTCGACCGGCGACTCGGCGACCTGCTCGAGGCGCTCGACATCGCGCGCCCGGCGGCCCTGCGGCGGTAGTCGTTCCGCGCGAGACACGCGGATCGGCCGAGACATCACGCCAGGCGGCGCGTCTCGGCCGATTCGCGTGTCTCACCGCGCGCGGTGCGCGAACGGGCGATCAGGCGTCGTCGGCGCGGGCCTTCTGGGCCTTCTTCTTGGCCTGGGAGGCCAGGCGGGCGAGGTCGATCATGCGCAGCGAATCCATGCGCGCTCTGCGCATCGTCTCGTATTCGGGGTCGGAGTCGGCCGTCATCGCTTCGACGTTCAGCCGACGGGCGAGGTTCGACTCCACGTCGCCCCACGCGGCGTCGCGCGCGCTCTCCAGCAACGCGCTCACTCGGGCCTCATCGCCCGCCCAGTCGCGCAGCTCCGATGCCACGCCCAGGTACTGCTTGCGACGGCGGCGGAGGTTCGCGGTGTCGCGGTCACGGTAGTCGTGCGTGCCCGACGACGTCGAGAACTTGCCCCAGGCGCCGCGCCGTAAGCGCCGCGCCCGATCGGCGGCGCGCTCCTGCTCGGCGGCGAGTCCGAGCAGCGTCTCGCGGGTGATCTCGCCGAACGCGTCGGCGTCGAACTGGCCGCCATCGGCGATCGTGTCGACGAGGATGCGGTTGCGCACGATCAGTCGAGCGGCCGCTGCGGCGATCGAGACGCCCTCGGCGACAGCATCCGACGTCTTGCCCACGGCGCACCTCCTCCACACGAGGCTAGCGCGACCGCGGCCGGGCTCAGACGGAGAGCGTCGCCACGATGGACCGGATGCGGCGTTCCCGCGTCTCGGCGGTCTTCGCACCCTCGACGTTCGCGACGTGCGCCGTGCGCCGACTCGGCGCCAGGGCGTCGAAGCGGTCTCGCGTACCGGCCTCGGCGAGGGCCGCCGCGAGATCGTCCGGCAGCTCGACGGTCCGCGGAGCGGTGTCGAGGGCCAGCTCGACCGTGATCGCGTCTCCCCCGCGGAGCCCGGTCTCGGCGCGCTTGTCGGACGAGAACGGGATGAGGTGGCGCCCTCCCATCACACCGACCGTGCTCCGATAGGTGAACCCGTTCACCGTCACGATCACGGCGGGGCGCTTGCCTCCGCCCAGCTCCTCGATCCGTTCCGGGGGCACCTCGATACCCGTGTTGTTCCCGCTCTGGGAAAGAGTCGTCTCGAACCTCATGCGAGAAGTGTGACAGCGCGCGAATACCGCGTCAGACCGGCGCGCGCAACCCCCGCGATTCGTTGCCAGACCAGGCCATAGCTTCGAACCTGGGAGAACGCCCAATCCGATCTCCCTCCCAGTACGAATCATTCTCAGATGCGGCGCCGGTCGCATCCTGAACAAGGAGGTCCCTCATGGGCTCGTCACCGAATCGCATCGTCGCCACCGTCTTCGGCGCCGTCTACCTGCTCGTCGGCCTGCTCGGCTTCGCCGTGACCGGCGGCGTCGGCTTCATCGCCACCGACGGAGGCCTCCTCCTCGGCATCTTCGAGGTGAACCCGCTGCACAACATCGCCCACCTCCTCATCGGCGCCGCGCTCCTCATCGCCGGCCTCGCCAACGTCCGTGCCGCGAAGGGCGTCAACACCACCGTGGGCGCGGTCTACCTGCTCCTCGGTGTCGTCGGCTTCTTCCTGGTCGGAACCGCCGCGAACATCCTCGCGCTGAACGTGGCCGACCACTTCCTCCACCTCGCCAGCGCGGTCGTCCTGCTCGGTGTCGGCCTCGCCGCCGACAAGAACGTCCCCCGCACCGCGGCGATCTGAGCGAGCGACTCTCCATCGTGACTGTTCATGCGGACACCCCCGCGGTCGTGACGGCTCATCGAGCCCGACCGGCCGCGGGGTCGTCCGGTTTCACCGGGTCGTGGCCATCGGTCGCGGCCTGGGGGGCCGGACTCATCCAAGCCGCCCTCGGCGCCGGGGCGATCGTCGGCGCGACATCGGGCTTCACCGAGCGCGCCGCCGGCGTGGTGCTGGTCAGCCTCGGCATCCTCTCGCTCTTCTGGGGCGGCGCCAACCTCGTCGCCTCCCGTCTCATCGCTCCCCGCCTCGCCCTCGCCGGGGCCGTCGCGGGCGTGCTGGCGATGTTCGGACTCCTCGCCGTCGCCCCCTCGCACACCGGCGTCTACGCGATCGCGGCGGGCGCCTTCCTGCTGCTGGTGGTCGGCGGTGCCTGCGCCGTCGTGGTGCGCCGCGGCGCCGACAAGCCCCGCGACGTCGGCACGCTCCGCGGAATCCTCGGCATGCTGGTGGCCGCGGCCATCATCGCCGTCATCGTCACCCCCGCGCTCGGTGCGGCGCAGGATGCCGTGCTGCTCACCGACGACGGCACAGTGCCCGTCGTGACGCACGACGGGCACTGATACACGACACTCTTCGGGTCAGCCGATCGCGCGGATGCGCCACCGGGCACCCGGATGCTGGACGCCGGGCTCGAGCACGATGAGCCCGGCGTCGAACGTGTACGCCGCATCGTTGAACGCATCGGGGGCGCAGGTCATCGGCTCCACCGCGAGTCCGATGCGGTAACCGGGCGCCGCAGGATCGCCGTCGACGTCGGCGGTGTGGATCTGCACCCAGGGGCACGTGGCGTCCCAGTCCATCGCAACGCCGCTGCCCGCGGCATCCGTCACCGTCACGGTCGCGAGTCCGCCGTCGCCGCGCTCGAGCGCGGTGAACGCGTGGTCGATCTCGACGTCGCCGAGGGTGCGGGCGACGCGGAAGTCGAACCGGTCGGCGTCGACGCCCACGGGCGACAGCTCGGTGGGCGACAGGCGGTCGGGCGTGACCTCGAGCACCTGGGCGGCGGGCAGCGTCAGGGTCCACCCATCGACGAGCCCGTCTCCGGCGACCAGGTACGGGTGCGGTCCGGTGCCCCACGGCGCCGACGTCGCGGAGTCGTTGCGCGCCGTGACCGACTGGGTGAGCCCCTCCGACGAGAGGGCGAAGGTCGTCTCGACCTCGACGCGCCACGGGTAGCCCGCCTGCGGTTCGACGGTGGCGACGAGCGTCACGTGGCTCGGACCCTTGTCGGTCACGCTGAAGTCGCTCCACCCGAGCAGTCCGTGCAGCGCGTGGCCCCGATCGGGCTCGCTCAGGGCGACCTGATACTCCTCGCCGTCGAACGTGTAGCGGCCGTCGACGATGCGGTTGGGCCAGGGAGCGAGCGTGGCCCCGCGGAAGCCGGGGCGGAGCTCGTCGGCACCGAACGGCACGACGAGGTCGCGACCGCGGTGGGTGAGCGACCGGAGCGATGCCCCGACACTTGCGACGATCGCGTCGTATTCTCCGGCGCGCAGCACGTGCTGTTCGCCGGAGACGGGAACGCGTGCCATGTCAGAGCCCCTGGGCGAGGCGGTAGTAGGCCTGGTTCCAGCGCAGCTCGCGCTGGAAGTCGCGCACCGTCGTGTCGTCGTCGATGACGACGAGCTCGGTCTTCGCGATCTCCGCGAAATCGCGGAACACCTCGATACCGACCGCCGTGGTCATCACGGTGTGGTGCGCGGCCCCGGCGGCGAGCCAGCACGCCGCGCTCGTCGCGAAATCGGGCTGCGGCTTCCATACCGCACGACCGACGGGGAGGTTCGGGAGGTCGGGGGCGTCGACGTTCTCGACCACGTTCGCCACGAGGCGGAACCGGTCGCGCATGTCGCTCATCGCCACCACGAGCGCAGGTCCCGGGTCGGCGGTGAAGACCAGGCGCACCGGGTCTTCCTTTCCTCCGATACCGAGCGCGTGCACCTCGAGCCGCGGCTTCGCGGTCGTCAGCGACGGCGACACCTCGAGCATGTGGGCGCCGAGGATGCGCTCCGCGCCGGGCACCAGGTCGTACGTGTAGTCCTCCATCAGCGACGCGCCGCCGGGAAGGCCCGCACCCATGACGTTCGCGACGCGCACGAGGATCGCGGTCTTCCAGTCGCCCTCCGCGCCGAAACCGTACCCCTCGGCCATCAGACGCTGCACCGCCAGTCCCGGCAGCTGCTTCAGCGCGCCCAGGTCTTCGAACGACGTGGTGAACGCGCCGAACCCGCCCTCCTCCAGGAAGGAACGCAGCCCGATCTCAATCGCCGCACCGTCACGGAGGGACTGGTGGCGGGCACCGCCGGGCAGCAGTTCCTCGGCGACGTCGTAGGAGGCGGTGTACTCGGCCACGAGCGCGTCGACATCCGCGTCGGATGCTGCGGCCACAGCATCCGCGAGTTCGTTCACGCCCCACGTGTTGACCTGCACGCCGAACCGCAGCTCGGCCTCGGTCTTGTCGCCCTCGGTGACCGCGACGAACCGCATGTTGTCGCCGAAACGCGCCAGCTTCAGTGTCCTCGAGGCCGCCCACCCGGCCGCCGCACGCTGCCAGTCCTCGACCTGCCGGCGCACCACCGGGTTCGACACGTGGCCGACGACGGTCTTGCGGGCGACACCCAGGCGGGTCTGGATGTACCCGAACTCCCGGTCGCCATGAGCGGCCTGGTTCAGGTTCATGAAGTCGAAATCGATGTCGGCCCACGGCAGCTCGACGTTCGCCTGCGTGTGCAGGTGGAGGAGCGGTTTCTGCAGCGCATCCAGACCCGCGATCCACATCTTCGCCGGGCTGAACGTGTGCATCCACGCGACCACGCCGATGACGTCATCGCGGCCGTTGACCTCGAGGGCGAGGCGACGGATGCTGTCGGAGTCCTTGAGCACCGGCTTCCACACGACCTTCACCGGCAGCCCGCTCAGCCCGTCGGCGACGGCCTGCGACTGCTCCGCCACCTGGCGCAGCGTCTCCTCCCCGTAGAGGTTCTGACTACCGGTGACGAACCACACCTCGAAGGCATCGAGCGACGTGGACAGGGGCGTACGGGACATGACGGGGCTCTTTCGTCTTCGGAGGAGGTGAGGCTGGAACTCCTATTGTGCGCGCTAACACGAGGAATGGCGAGCGATTGCCGGAGTTCATCCGGAGTCGTCGCCGCGCTCGGGGCGAGCACCCGCCGACCGACCCGGAGCTGCTCGCGACGTCAGCGTCCGCCGGGGGCGGTGGGCGGCGAGGACGACGACATCCGCACCGTCAGATGCGGCTCGATCGTGTCGTGCTGCGGCGCACCGTCGTGCTCGATGGCCGAGACGATCCGTTGCAGGGCGAGATCGCCCAGAGCCGCGAAATCCTGACGCACGGTCGTCAGCGGCGGGAGGAAGTGGCGCGTGTCGGGGAGGTCGTCGAAGCCCACGACGCTGAGGTCGTGCGGCACGCGCAGACCGCGCTCGCTGAGGCCGTGGATCAGGCCGAGCGCCATCTGATCGTTGGATGCGAACACCGCGGTCGTCTCGCCGATGTCGAACCGGCGGCCAAACTCGTAGCCGAAATCCGATGTCCAGTCGCCACTGACCGTCGGACCCGGCCGGATCCCGTGGTCGTGCAGCGCCTGGCGCCATCCTTCGGCACGCTCGCGGGAATCGACCCAATCGAGCGGTCCCGCCAGGTGGGCGATCGACGTGTGCCCCAGCTCGATCAGATGGGTGACCGCTGCGACCGCGCCGGCACGCTGATCGACTCCGATCGTGTGCCACTGCTCGTCGCGTTCTGACTTGATCACGACGGTCGGCAGGCCCGTGGACTGCCGGCGGAGCAGGTCGAGCGACGACGCCCGCGGCGCGATCACACACAGCGCCTCGACACCCTGGTTGGCCAGCTCCGCCGCGCCGGAGTCGATCGGCGACCCCTCATCGTCGGCGACCGAGAACGTACTGATGGCGTACCCCGCCACGCGAGCGGCGCTTTCGAACGCCTGCAGCGTGCTGTTCGGACCGTACTGGTCGGGGGCGTCGACCAGCACGCCGATGCGATGAGCGCGACGCGTAGCGAGCGCCCTCGCGATGGGGCTGGGGGTGTAGTTCATCTCGTCGATGACCTGCAGCACCCGCGCGCGCGTGGCGTCGCGGATGTTCGCGTGACCGTTGAGGACGCGCGAGACCGTCATGTGCGACACCCCGGCCTGGCGCGCGACGTCGTAGATGCTGGGACGCGGGCGCTGGGTCATCCGTCGCGGTCTCGGCGCTCGGCGCTCCGCAGGGCCGACCTCGTCAACGGGGCTGGTTCCTCGGCATTCGCGCGTGCACCGGCTGAGGCCATCCCCTCCTCGCGCGCCGCCGCGATCGCCGCCACGAACCGGCGTCGGGAACGCCGCCGCCCCCAGAGAAGGGCGACCAGGACGAGCGCGACACCCAGGAGCAGCAGCAGCTGCGGGATCGGAACGGCCCAGATCGCCGCGTCGACCGCGAGGGGGGCCATGTCGATGGGTGCACCCCCGAAATCGGTCGCCGAGGGAGTGAGCGAGATCGATGCGGGCACGAACAGCGTCGGCCAGACGTCGCCCACCACGATGGTGAAGCTGCGGCTGTCGCCGGGGAGGAGCAGCTGCTGAGGTTCGTCGGATGCGGGGAAAGACATCGATCCCGACCCGGCTCCCACCCGGCCGACGACCGAGACGCTGGCGTTGCCGGTGTTGCGGACGTCGAACGACACCGTCGCGGCACCGGGCCGGAAGGGGTTCCACGACATGTCGTACGCGGTCGTCACCGCCGCGACGTCGACCGACGGCGTGATCTCACCGGTGACCCGGGTGAGCACGCGGAATCCGACCCGGCTCTCGACCCCGACCTGTGCTCCGCCGTCGTCCGTGGAGGTCGAGAGAACGGATGCGGCGATCCCGGCCGCGTGATCGCCGGGGGTCGCATCGTCGGGCACGGTCGTGGTGAACCTCACGACGGCGGTGGCATCGGCTCCGACCGTGACGGTCTCCGGCATGTCGATCCACGTGCCGGCGTCTACGGACTCTGCGCCGGCGGGAAGCATGTTGAACCGGCCGGCATCCGTGTAGTAGCCGTCCGCTGCGCTCAGTCGGAAGGTGACCTCCGACTGACTCAGGTTGCGCACGGCGAAGTAGTCGTCCGTCGACGATCCCGCGTCGAGTTCCTGCTCGACGACGCTGCGACCGTCGGGGCCGCTCTCAGCCGCCGGTGTCACCGACCACGTGATATCCGTCGCCGCGTCCGTCGCGGCGACGGCGGGCGATGCCACCAGGGCCGCCGCCAGCGCTGCGCTCGCCAACGACACAACCCGTCCCCACCCGAAGATGCGCCTTCGCATGCCCCTACCACCCTGTCTCGGATCCACGCCGCGTAGCCGCGGAACGGAGCGTGTTCGACGTTGTCTTCGGAGACTCCTCGTGCGATAAGCAACTTTACCGGTCGGCGCCGATACGCCACGGAGAAGCAGGCGACGAGCCCCTCCCCCGGAGATCAGAGGGAGGCGACGGCGGCCCGTTCGACGACGAGTCCGGCGGCGTAGCGGTCGAGGTAGGCGGCGAAACCCGCGACGTCGGCGGGATCGGGGGCGGCGGTCTCGAACGCGGCCGACGCGAAGACACGGTCGGCGAGGTACTCGTCGAGCGCGATCTCGGGAGCGGTCGCGGCGTAGGCCGCGAGCACGGCGATGCCCCACGCCCCTCCCTCGGAGGCCGTCTCGGCCACCGAGACCGGGGCGGCGAGCGCACCGGCGAGGAACCGCTGGGCGACCCCGGCCGTGCGGAACATGCCCCCGTGAGCGAACATGCGATCGAGCGCCACGCCCTCCCCGTCCAGCACGCGTATGCCGAGGGCGAGGGTGCCGAACACGCCATAGAGCTGTGCCCGCATGAAGTTCGGCAGGTCGAACGCGCTGTCGGGGGTGCGGACGAACAGCGGCCGGCCTTCGTCGAGACCCGCGATGGGCTCACCGGCGAGATGGTTGTAGGCGAGGAGCCCTCCCGCATCCGCCGCTCCCGTGAGCGCCTCGCGGAAGAGGGCGTCGAAGGCCGCATCGGGCCCGACGGGCGTGCCCGCGGCCTCCGCGAAGCGCGTGAACAGCCCGACCCAGGCGGCGAGCTCGCTCGCGCCGTTGTTGCAGTGCACCATCGCGACCGGGTCGCCCGCGGGGGTGGTGACGAGGTCGATCTCGTGGTGCAGGCTCTCGAGCGGCCGCTCGAGCACGACCATCGCGAAGATGCTCGTACCGGCGCTCACGTTCCCGGTGCGCGGCGCGACCGAGTTGGTCGCGACCATGCCCGTGCCCGCGTCGCCCTCGGGCGGGCAGAGGACGACGCCCGGGCGGAGTGCTCCGGTCGGGTCGAGCAGGGCGGCGCCCTCGGCGGTGAGTTCACCGGCCGACACCCCCGCGGGGAGCACCTCGGGGAGAAGGACGGCGAGGTCGAGCGCCCGGTCGCCCACCAGATCGCCGAACTGCCGCAGCATCCGCTCGTCGTAGGTCTTCGTCGTGGCGTCGATCGGGAACATGCCCGAGGCATCGCCGACGCCCAGCACGCGGCGGCCGGTGAGCCGCCAGTGCACGTACCCGGCGAGGGTCGTGACGAACCTCACATCGGCGACATGGGGCTCGTCGTCGAGCACCGCCTGGTAGAGGTGCGCGATCGACCACCGCAGCGGGATGTTGGTGCCGAACAGGTCGGTGAGTTCGGCCGCGGCGGGACCGGTCGACGTGTTGCGCCACGTGCGGAACGGCACGAGCAGCTCGCCCTCGCCGTCGAAGGCGAGGTAGCCGTGCATCATCGCCGAGACGCCGATCGCGCCGACCGCGCCGAGAGCGAGACCGTAGCGGCGCCGTACGTCGGCGACGAGGTCGCCGTAGGCCGCCCGCAGGCCCGACCACACGTCGTCGAGCGAGTAGGTCCACGTGCGGTTCTCGAACCGGTTCTCCCAGTCCGAGCTGCCGACCGCCAGCACGGTGGCCGGGTCGTCGGGGTCGATGAGGCACGCCTTGATGCGGGTCGAGCCGAGCTCGATCCCGAGGACGGCGCGACCGCCGGCGATCGCGGCGGTCATCGGCGTGCGTCCGAGTTCTGGCCGTACACGTTCTGGTAGCGGTTGTAGAGGGCGTCGATCCGGTCCTGCGGGATCGGGATGAGGGGCCCCGCCTCGCGCGCGATGTGCACCGAACGCGCGGCGTCCTCGCACATGACGGCGGCCTTCACCGCATCCTTGGCCGAGACGCCGATCGTGAACGGGCCGTGATTCTGCATGAGCACGGCGCGGCTGCGGTGACCGCGCAGGGTCTCGACGATGCCGCGACCGATCGAGTCGTCGCCGATGACGGCGAACGGGCCGATCGGGATGGGACCCCCGAACTCGTCGGCCATGCCCGTGATCACGCAGGGGATCTCCTCGCCCCGCGCGGCCCAGGCCACGGCGTAGGTCGAGTGGGTGTGCACGACACCGCCGACGTCGGGCATGTTGCGGTAGACGTAGGCGTGGGCGGCGGTGTCGCTCGACGGGCTCCGCTCGCTCCCCGAGGTGCCGGGCACGACGGTGCCGTCGAGGTCGCACAGGATCATGTTCTCGGGGGCGAGGTCGTCGTACGACACACCGGAGGGCTTGATCACGAAGAGATCGGCACCCGGCACGCGCCCGGAGACGTTGCCGCCGGTCCAGACGACCAGGCCGTATCGGACGAGTTCGCCGTGCAGGCGGGCCACGTCGGCTCGCACCGCCTCGACCGCGTCCTGGATCTCGGGGGTGAGGGCGGTACTGCTCACGGAAGCTCCATCGTCGTCGTGCGCGGCCCCGTCGACCGCTCCCCGATGTTACCGCTACCACCCTCAGCCCGCCAGCTTCTCCTCCCCCTCCCCGCGCCCTCGCGCCCCGTCGAGCCCGCGGCGATCACCGAGCGCGCACGCCCCCGGCGCGCAGAGCGTGCGTGTTCGGCGAGACCGTGCGGGCTCGGCGAAGGGAAGGGCGGATGCGGCGCCGCGGCACGCAGGTCGTTCGACGGCGTGAGAACCCCGCCCCCGCGGCGCGCGGCGATGGCACGCTGGGAGGATGACAGCATCCGGCCCGTCCGCGCGCACGACACGACTGCGCTCGCGGATGCTGACGGCGCTCGCCGGCGACCCCGACGGCACCCCGCCGTGGGTGCTCGCGATCGAGGACGGTGACGACCCGGGGTACTTCCCCGAAGACGGCGCGACGTGGGTGGTGCACGGCGGCATGGGAACCCTCGTGGCGGGTATCCGTGCGCTGCTCGTGCAGGCGCTCCACCCGGGGGCGCTCGCGGGCGTCCACGACTGGTCGCGGTACCGGGAAGACCCCATCGGCCGCCTGAGCGGCACCGTGCGCTGGGTCATCTGCGTCACCTACGGCTCACGCACCCAGGCGGAGGCCGAGACCGCACGGGTCGGTCGGCTGCACACCCGCGTGAAGGGCGACTACACCGCCGGCGACGGCGCGGTGCGCGGGTACACCGCCGATGCCTCCGACCTCGTGACCTGGGTGCACCTCGCCTTCGCCGACGCGTTCCTTCGCAGCCACGAGATGTGGGGGGTCCCGATACCCGGGGGTGCCGACGCCTACGTCGCCGAATGGGCGGCCGCGGGGAGGCTCATGCGGGTGCCGGATCCTCCCACCAGCGAGGCGCAGCTGCGAGCCGCGCTCGAGGGCTTCCGCTCGCGCGGCGAGTTGCGCCGCGACGAGCGGGTCGACGAGGTCGTGCGCTTCCTGCGAAAGCCGCCGTTCACCGGGGCGATGGGTCTGGCCTACCGCGTGCTCTTCGAGGCGGCCGTGGCGTCGCTGCCGCGCGAGTGGCGCGCGATGCTGGGCCTGCGACGCTCGCCCCTTCCGATGGTGACGCTGACGCGCATCGTTCTCGCGGTCTCGGCGCGCGCACTGGGCTCGGGCCCCCGCGCACAGGACTTCGCTCGCCGACGGTTGCGACGCCTGGAGGGCGAGCGCCGCGACGCCTGACGCGACGACGGCGCCGCCCCCGCAGGGGCGACGCCGTCGGATTCTGCGGATGGGTCAGCCGAGCAGTCCGCCGAGGCCCAGCGTGCCGGTCACGCCGTCGACGGTCGCGCCTACTCCGCCGGTCACGCCGTCGACCACGTCGGTGACGTCGTTGGAGATGTCGGTGTTCGCATCACCGGTCGAGGTGTCGGTGTCGTTGCCGCTGCCGACGGGGGCGTCGACACTGGTGTCGTTGCCCGATCCGATGGGGGCGTCGATCGGTGCGTCGATCGGAGCCGAGACGTCGTTGCCCGAGCCCACGGGGGCGGAGACGTCATTGCCCGAGGCGACCGGCGCCTGGTTGCCCGAGAGCACGTCGCCGACGAGCGGGCCCTCGATGACGCTGACGTCGCCGATGGTGGTGTCGGGCGACACACCGGTCACGGGGGCGACGTCGTTGTCGGTGAGGGAGATGACCTCGCTGACCCAGGCCTGGAAGTCGCCGAGCGACGAGGTGAGGTCGGTCGAGGTGGCCGACGAGTTCGACGCGTCGACGTCGGTGGTCGTCGTGTCGGCCGTGGCGGGGAGCGCGATACCGGCGATCGCGAGTCCGGCGACGCCGACTCCGGCGGTGGCCAGGATTCCAAGACGGGTGTTCTTCTGGGTACGCATGGTGTCTCCTTGCTGTTCCGTCTGCGGCAGTTCCGCCGCATGTGGGGTCATCCGACCCGAGGCGCGAAGTGGATTGGTGAGAGCTCTCTCATGTGCCCGCACCGGGATTTCCGGGCGGGCCGGGATCGGCGTCCTGCCGCGGAACTCGGGCCGTCCCTGGGAGAACCCTGAGCGTCGAGATCCGCACCGTGGGTACCCCGCGAGGACGATCCGCTACGAGGGCGGCAGGTCGCAGCATCCGCCCCCAGCAATCGATGGGGTCACTTGCAGGAGGGCGCCACATTCTGTTCGATGAAGCACGGGGAGGAGCCGGAGAGAACATGCGAGACGATCCGCGGCAGGCCGCGCAGGAGTATCGGCAGGCGCGCGATGCCGCCGCGGCGGGAGAGGCGCCGGATGCTGCGGAGCCCGAGGCCGATGTCGCCCGGGGATCGACCGCGGCCGAGCGTGCCGCCTACGTCGAGACGGCGATCCAGCAGGCGATCCGGCGCGGCGACTTCGACGGACTCCCCGGTGCGGGCAAGCCCCTGGCGGGGCTCGGCGACACCCACGATCCCGATTGGTGGATCCGCCGGAAGATCGCGTCCGAGCAGATCACCGGGCTCGGCCCTCCCGCGCTCACGCTGCGGGTCGAGCACGCCGAGATGGCCGAGCGCCTCGACGCACTCCGGCGCGAGGACGAGGTCCGCGATGCCGTCGAAGACTTCAACCGCCGCGTCATCGAGGCGCGGCGGCAGCTGCTCGGCGGACCTCCCGTCGTCACCCCCACGCACGACGTCGACGCGGAGGTGACCGCGTGGCGGGATCGTCGCGCAGCGCGGGAGAGCGCCGCATCCGCGCTCCCCTCCGACGACGACCCGCGACCGCAGCGCTGGTGGCGGCGCGTGCGTCCCCGCTAGGTTCGAAGGGTGGCCGACTCTCGCGATCTTCCGATCCCCGTGACCGCTTCCCCACCAGCCGATGCGGGGGTGCCGGCGATGGCGCTCTCCGGGCTCGTCAAGCGCTTCGGCGAGAAGGTCGCCGTCGACAGGCTCGACCTCGTCGTTCCGACGGGCTCGTTCTACGGGCTGGTCGGTCCTAACGGAGCCGGGAAGACCACGACGCTCTCGATGGCGACCGGGCTTCTGCGCCCCGACGCCGGCACCGCCACGATCCACGGCGTGGACGTCTGGGCCCACCCGGTCGAGGCGAAGGCGATGATCGGCAACCTCGCCGACGGCGTGAAGCTCTTCGACCGGCTCACCGGCGAGCAGCTGGTCACCTATACCGGCATGATGTTCGGCCTCTCGCGCGACGAGATCGGCCAGCGCACCGCCGACCTCCTGCGCATCATGGATCTCGGCGAAGCCGCCGGAACCCCCGTCGTCGACTACTCGGCCGGCATGACGAAGAAGATCGCCCTGGCGTGCGCGCTCGTGCACGCCCCGCGTCTGCTCGTGCTCGACGAGCCGTTCGAGTCGGTCGACCCGGTCTCGGCCGCGAACATCGAAGACATCCTGCGCGGGTACACGCAGGGCGGCGGCACGGTCATCGTCTCGAGCCACTCCATGGACCTCGTGCAGCGCATGTGCGACCACGTCGCCGTCATCGGGGCCGGTCGCCTCCTCGCCGCGGGCACCGTCGACGAGGTGCGCGGCGGCGAGAGCCTGCAGGACCGCTTCGTCGAGCTCGTGGGCGGCCGACACCACACGGAGGGCCCCGAGTGGTTGCGACGCTCCTGAGGATCCGCTTCCGCATCCTCGGCAACACCCTCTCGCGCAGCCCCTGGCAGCTCGTCGGTTTCATCATCACCGCCTTCTGGGCGCTGGGCGTGCTGTTCATGGCCGCCGTCGGTCTCTTCTTCGCCGGAGCGGCGGGGGCGGATGTGACGCGCTACGCCGTCGTCGCCGGTGGCGCCATCCTCACTCTCGGCTGGATCATCGGCCCCGTGTTCGTCGCCGGAATCGACACGACGCTCGATCCGGCCAAGCTCGCGCCCTTCCCCCTCACCACCGGGCGGATGATGATCGCGATCGCGGTCGCGGGACTCACCGGCATCCCCGGCCTCGCCTCTCTGCTCGGGGGCCTCGCGACCTTCACCGCGTGGTGGCGCTGGCCCCTCGCCGCCGCCGCCGCGGTCGTGTGCGTGCCGCTCGGCGTGGCCATCTGCGTCGTCGCGTCGCGCACGGTCGCCTCGCTCGCCTCGGGCTTGGGCGGTCGTCGGCGCACCCAGGAGACGGTCGGCCTCATCGCCTTCGTGGTGATCCTTTTCGCCGGTCCGATCTTCCTCGGGGCGACGCAGCTCTTCCGTACCGGCGTCGAATCTGGCGTGCAGTTCGCCGCGATCCTCGACGGCCTCTCGTGGACGCCGCTCGCCGCGGCGTGGGCGGTGCCCGGCGACCTCGCGGCCGGCTCGCCGGTGACCGCGCTGGTGAAGCTGCTCATCGCCGCCGCCACCCTCGCGGGACTCTGGCTGCTGTGGAACCGCAGCCTGACGGCCGGTCTCGCATCGCCGTCGCAGACATCCGCCCGCCGCGTGCAGTCGGGCTCGCTGGGCTGGTTCGGCCGGCTCCCCACCGGGCCCGTCGGCGCGACCTGGGCCCGCTCGCTCACCTACTGGGTGCGCGACTCCCGCTACCTGCAGCAGCTGCTCCTCGCCCCGCTGGTGCCGGTCTTCGTGCTGTTCTACAGCGGCGGCGATCTGACGAGCCCGTTCTTCGCGGGATCCGCGATCGGTTCGGCGTTCTTCGTCGGCGTCGCGCCCTACACGATCATCTCCTACGACGGCACGGCGTTCGCGGGCATCCTGCAGACCGGCATCCGCGGGAGGGCGGACCGCGTCGGGCGCACGCTCGCCGCAGCATCCGTCGCGGTGCCGCTCGTGCTCCTCGTCGCGGTCGTCACCGTCGGGATCTCGGGCCGCTGGGAGGTGCTGCCCGCGGTGCTCGGCGCCTCGTTCGGCGTGCTGCTGACCGCCTACGGCGTCTGCGCCGTCAGCTCGGCGCTGCTGGTGATCCCGGTCGCCGCCGCCGGCGACAGTCCGTTCAAGCGCGTGCCCGGGGCGACCTTCACGATGGGCCTCGTCGGCATCGGGCTCTGGCTGGTGGCCGGGCTCCTCGCCGCGCCCGAGATCGTGTTCGCCGTGCTCGCCATCGCGCTCGGCGATCCCCTGTGGTCGTGGCTCGCCGTCATCGTGGGCATCGTGCTCGGGGCAGTGCTGTGCATCGTCGGCATCATCGTCGGGGGCCGCATCTTCGATCGCACCGCGCCGTCGCTGCTCAGCCGTCTGAAGTCCTACAAGAACGCCTGAGCCGCGGCACCCCGGCGAGAGAAGGTCGCCGTCACCGCTCCGACACGATCGCGTGGTGGCGACCGATCGGGAGCATGAGGGGTCGGCCCGACGTGGGGTCGGAGATGACCCGGCTGCGGATGCCGAACACCCGCTCCACCGTCTGCTCGGTCAGAACGGCCTCGGGTGTCCCCGCGGCGGCGACCGCGCCCTCGGCCATCGCGATGAGGTGGTCGCAGTAGCGCGCGGCGAGGTTCAGATCGTGCAGCACCATCACGATCGTCGTGCCGCGTGCCCGGTTGAGGTCGGTCAGCAGATCGAGCACCTCGACCTGATGGCTGACGTCGAGGAACGTCGTGGGCTCGTCCAGCAGCAGCACGTCGGTCTGCTGCGCGAGTGCCATCGCGATCCACACGCGCTGCCTCTGGCCGCCCGAGAGCTCGTCGACCGCTCGATCGGCGAGCACCGCGGTGTCGGTGGCCTCGAGCGCCTCGGCCACCGCGACGTCGTCGTCGTGCGACCAGCGGGTGAGCAGCCCCTGGTGCGGCGTGCGCCCGCGTCCGACGAGGTCGGCGACCGTGATGCCCTCCGGCGCGATGGGCGACTGCGGCAGCAGACCGAGGGTGCGGGCGAGCTCCTTCGCCGGCGTGCGGTGCACGGCGCGTCCGTCGAGCACGACGCGGCCCGACCGCGGCACGAGCAGACGCGACATCGCCCGCAGCAGGGTCGACTTCCCGCAGGCGTTCGGCCCGACGACCGCCGTGATACGCCCGGCCGGGACCGAGAGATCGAGGTCGGCGACGACGGTGCGATCGCCGTAGCCGAGGGTGACGGCCTCGACGGCGAGAGAATGCGTTGCGGTCACAGGGAGCCCCCCACGCGGTTGGTGCGGACGATGAGATAGACGAGATACGGGGCGCCGAGCACCCCGGTGACGATGCCCACGGGATAGCGCATGCCGAGCATGTACTGGCCGACCAGGTCGGCGGTCAGGACCAGCAGCCCGCCCACGAGCGCCGCCGGCAGCAGCGGCGAACCGAGCGGTCCGACGATCCGGGCGGCGATCGGGCCCGAGAGGAATGCCACGAACGCGATCGGGCCGGTCGCGGCGGTGGCGAAGGCGATGAGGCAGACCGCCGCGACGATGATGAGCAGCCGGGTGCGCTCCACCCGCACGCCGAGGGCGGCGGCGGTATCGTCGCCGAGCTGCATCGCTGCGACGTCGCGCGATCGGCTCAGCAGCAGCGGGCCGAGCACGACGAGCGCGATCAACGCCGGCACGGTCTCCTGCCACGTCGCTCCGTTCAGGCTGCCGGTGATCCACCGCAGTGCTTCCTGCAGGTCCCACTGACCCGCCTGCGAGAGCACGTACTGGGTGACGGCCTGGAGCATGGCCGCCAGCCCGATCCCGATCAGGATGAGGCGGGTGCCCGCTCCCCCGCGAGAGAAGGCGAGGGCGTAGACCAGAACCGCGACGCCGAGGCCGGCGACGATCGCGAAGGCCGAGACGGCGATACCGCCCAGCCCGAGGATGACGATCGCGAAGGCCGCCGCGGCGCTGGAACCGGCGGTGATGCCGATGATGTCGGGGCTGGCCAAGGGGTTCCGCAGCAGCGTCTGGAAGCTCACGCCCGCGAGGCCGAAGCTCATCCCCACGATCAGGCCGAGTGTGGCTCTGGGGAGGCGGAGCCGCCCGACGGCGAACGAAGCGCCGTCGACGGGCTGCCCGAAGATCACGGCGAGCACGTCGCCGGGCGGGTAGAAGCTCTGCCCGACCATCAGGCTGAGACCGAAGATCGCCACGATGAGCGCCGCGAGGATGCCGAGGATCGATCTCCTCCGCCGGTGACGACGAGACCGCCCCGCGGCGACATCGGCGGCGGTGAACGGTGCGGACACGGAGGAGGTCATAGCGACGACACCTTCCGACCCCGAACGATCGCGATGAACAGCGGGGCACCGATGAGCGCGGTGATGATGCCGGCATCGATCTCGCTGGGGCGCGCGACGACCCGCCCGACGACGTCGGAGACCAGCAGGAGGCAGGCACCGCCGACGGTGGCGAAGGGCAGGAGCCAGCGGTGGTCGACGCCCACCAGCAGCCGGCTCGCGTGCGCGACGATGAGGCCGACGAATGCGATCGGGCCGGCGATGGCGGTGGCCGCGCCGCACAGGAGCACCGCGCCGAGCGCCGCGACCGCCCGCGCCACGGCGACCCGCTCACCGAGTCCTGCGGCGAGATCGTCGCCGAGGGCGAGGGAATTGAGGCTCCGCGCCGACGCCAGGCTGATGACGAGACCGACGACGAGGAAGGGCAGCACCTGCACGATCGTCTCCCACGACGCCCCGCCGACGCCGCCGATCAGCCAGGAGCGGATGTTGCCGGAGATGTCGCCGCGGGGAAGGTAGACGGCTGTGACGAACGAGCTGAGCGCGGCCGAGGTGGCCGCGCCGGCGAGGGCGAGCTTGAGGGGTGTGGCTCCGCCACGGCCGAGCGATCCGACGGTGTAGACGAAGACGGCGGCGACGGCGGCCCCGACGATCGCGAACCAGACGTACCCGCCGGCGGAGGACAGGCCGAACCACGCGATGCCGATGACGACGGCCAGCGACGCACCCGTGTTGACCCCGAGGATGCCGGGATCGGCGAGCGGGTTGCGGGTGACGCCCTGCATGACCGCACCCGAGAGCCCGAGCGCCGCCCCGACCAGGATGGCGAGAGCCGTGCGCGGGAGGCGGATGGCGACCGCCGCCTGACCCAGGTTGTCGACCGATCCCGCCAGACCCGCGATCGCATCGTCGAAGGAGACGTCACGGGATCCGACGGCGATGGAGACGGCCGCCAGGACGCCGAGCGCCACGACGGCGACCGCGAACCACCCCAGGCGCACGCGATTCGGGCGCCGCACGGCGGCGACGCCCGAATCGATGGCGGACGGTGCGGACACTCAGGACTTGTCGGCTGCGTCGGCGAGCAGCCCGACGTAGTCGTTCAGCACCCACGAGATCGCCAGCGGTGTCGGGTTGGCCGCGGTGCCGATGGGCGAGGTGCCGTCCAGCGCGACGATCGCCCCGTTGGCGACCGCGGGCATCTGGGCGAGCAGGGGGTTCTGCGTGATCGCGTCGACGACGCCGTCTCCGGCGTAGGTGACGATGATGTCGACGTCGGCGAACGCGTCGATCTGCTCGGCGCTGATCGTTCCGTTGAACACGTCGCTGTCGCCCGTCGCGTCGATGATGCTCGGGGGCGTGGTCATACCGAGGTCCTCGAAGAACGCCGCGCGGGTGTCGTTGGGGGTGTAGTAGCTGATCTTGCTGAGATC
This sequence comes from Microbacterium sp. AG1240, assembly GCF_003635115.1. GTDB lineage: Bacteria > Actinomycetota > Actinomycetes > Actinomycetales > Microbacteriaceae > Microbacterium. Next base: position 415,824 of record NZ_RBXJ01000001.1, on the reverse strand, counting down.
CGTCGGGTCGACGTGCGTGAGGAACATGGTGCGCTTGCCGGCGAGCTGCGGGTGTTCGGCGACCGTGTCGGCGATCTCGTCCTCGATGCTCGCGACGAGGGCGTCGCCCTCGGTCGCCATGCCCATCCCGGCGGCGTTCAGTTCGATCACGTCGCGCCACGACGTCGACCACGGGGCTTCGGGGTAGGCGACGACCGGGGCGATCTCGCTCAACGTGTCGTAATCCTCCTGCGTCAGTCCCGAGTACGACGCGAGGATCACGTCGGGGTCGGTGTTCTGCACGGCCTCGAAATCGATGCCGTCGGTCTCGTCGAACAGCACGGGCGTCTCGCCGCCGAGCTCGGCGAGCTTCTCCGAGACCCAGGGGAGCATGCCGTCGCCGTCGTCGTCGCCGAAGTTCGCCGCAGCCATCCCCACCGGAACCACGCCGAGAGCCAGGGGCACCTCGTGGTTCGCCCACTGCACCGTCGCGACGCGCTCGGGCTTGGACTCGATGACCGTCGTGCCCAGGGCGTGCTCGATCGTGATGGGGTAGCCCGCGGCGGAGTCGCCCGACGAGCCGGTCGTCGGCGCGGAGGTCCCCGCGCTGCAGGCGGAGAGAACGAGGGCTGCGGCGGCCGAGAGCACGGCGAGGGCGGTCAGACGACGGTTGCGCATGGATTTCCTTCTGTGGGTGCGGGACGAGCCGCACCCGCAGGAGGCGATGTCGATCGGAAGGCGCCGAGGCGCTTCTCCTCCGACTTAGGTGAGGCTTACCTCTCACCCTAGAGCGCCGTGGGCGCCGGCTCCAAAACCGGATGCCGCATCATCGAGAGATCCACGCCGTGAACGACGAACGGATGCTGCGCGAGCGCGCAGCATCCGTTCTCGGGTTCTGTGTCGAGACTCAGACCTTGCGGTAGGCACCCATCTGGACGGCCGCGGGGCAGTCGAAGGGGTCACCGCCGGCGGCGAGGCCGACGCGGTTGAGGTATTCGATGACGATCGCGTAGGACTTGATGAGGCTCGTCTCGGTGTACGGCACGTCGAAGGTGCGGCAGTACTCGATGACGATCTCGCGAGCCTGCGCGAGGTGGGGACGAGCCATGCTCGGGAAGAGGTGGTGCTCGACCTGGTAGTTGAGGCCGCCCATGAGCGCGGTGGCCCACCAGCCGCCGGCGACGTTGCGGGAGGTACGCACCTGCTTGCTGAAGAAGTCGAGACGCGCGTTGGGGTCGATGATCGGCATGCCCTTGTGGTTCGGAGCGAACGCCGCACCCATGTAGATGCCGAAGACCGCGAGCTGCACGCCCATGAAGGCGAACGCCATACCGAGGGGCAGGAGCAGGAAGACCGGCACGATCACGACGGCGAGACGCAGCAGGATGAGGGTCAGTTCCTCCCAGCGACGCGGAACCGGTCCGCGCGCGAGGTTGTGCTTGATGCCGAGGAAGTGCAGGTTGATGCCCTCGAGCGTCAGCAGCGGGAAGAACAGGTAGCCCTGCTTGCGGGTGATGAGCTTGACGATGCCCCGGGCCTTCGCCGCATCCTCTTCGATGAACGAGATCGTGTCGATCTCGATGTCGGGGTCTTTGCCGACGCGGTTGGGGTTGGCGTGGTGGCGGGAGTGCTTCGAGTCCCACCAGGTGTAGCTCATACCCACGATGCCGGGGCCGATGAAGCGCGCGAGGCGATCGTTCGCCTTGCCCGACGCGAAGATCTGCTTGTGAGCGGCCTCGTGCGAGATGAAGGCCGCCTGGGTGAACAGGATTCCGAGGGCGGCGGCGATGAGCAGCTGGAACCAGGAGTCGCCCAGGAGGAGGAAACCGGTGATCGCGCCGGCGAAGCCGAGCACGATCGCGGTGCCCACGAGCGCGTAGAACAGCGGTGCCCGGCGGAGCAGACCCGTCTCCTTCACCACCTGCGAGACCTGGGTGTAGGCCTTCGCGACGGGCGGGAAGTCCTTCGTCGTGGCGTAGGTCGTACGCACGGGGCCGAGAGTCGAGGTGGGGGAAGTCGTTGCGACGACGGGTGATGCCACGTGGGGCTCCTGTCGATCGGCAGCGACGCGGGGGCATCGCTGGAGGGGGGGAAGCCAAAGGCCGGTTGCCGATCGCTGTAGCCGACACTACGCGCACGCTCATACCCGCCCGGGTATGTCTCCGCGTATGTCCAGCAGACGCACAGGCCCTCGAAATACGGGGGTCTCGCGGTATCCGGTCACCCCTCTCGCCGCGGTCGCCGCCCGCGATGTCTCGCCTGGTATGAGACCGGCGGCGCCATCGCTGCCCTCGCCGATTCGATCCGAGAATCTGACCCGTTGCGCCCTCTCTCCGCGTAGAGTGTGGTCAGACCACATCCAACCGAAGGACATCCCATGGTCACGCGCCAACTCCCCCAGGTCGGCGAGCTCCTCGAACTGATGCAGTTCAAGAAGCCCGACCTGAATCTGAAGCGTCGCCGCCTCGAGTCGGCGCTGACGATCGACGACCTCCGCGTCATCGCGAAGCGCCGCACGCCGAAGGCCGCCTTCGACTACACCGACGGCGCCGCGGAGGGCGAGCTCTCGCTCGAACGCGCGCGACAGGCGTTCCGCGACATCGAGTTCCACCCCGACGTGCTGCGTCCCGCCGCCGACGTCGACACCTCCACGACGATCCTCGGGGGCCCCAGCGCCCTGCCCTTCGGCATCGCACCGACCGGGTTCACGCGTCTCATGCAGACCGAGGGCGAGAGCGCGGGAGCGGGCGCCGCGGCCGCCGCCGGCATCCCGTTCACGCTCTCCACGCTCGGCACCACGTCCATCGAAGACGTGAGACGTGCCAACCCGACCGGACGCAACTGGTTCCAGCTCTACGTCATGCGTGACCGCGACATCTCCTACGGGCTCGTGGAGCGCGCAGCGAAGGCCGGCTTCGACACCCTGCAGTTCACCGTCGACACCCCGATCGCCGGCGCACGGCTGCGCGACAAGCGCAACGGGTTCTCCATCCCGCCGCAGCTCACCGTAGGCACGATCGTGAACGCGATTCCCCGCCCGTGGTGGTGGATCGACTTCCTCACCACGCCCAAGCTCGAGTTCGCGTCGCTCTCGACCACCGGCGGCACGGTCGGCGAGCTGCTGAACGCGGCCATGGATCCGACGATCAGTTACGACGACCTCGACGTGATCCGCTCGATGTGGCCCGGCAAGCTCGTCGTGAAGGGCGTGCAGAACGTGGAGGACTCGAAGCGGCTCATCGACGCCGGGGTCGACGGCATCATCCTGTCCAACCACGGCGGGCGCCAGCTCGATCGCGCGCCCATCCCGTTCCACCTCCTCCCGCACGTCGTGCGCGAGGTCGGCGCAGACGCCACGGTCATGGTCGACACCGGCATCATGAACGGCGCCGACATCGTCGCCTCCGTCGCCCTCGGCGCGAAGTTCACTCTGATCGGCCGCGCCTACCTCTACGGCCTCATGGCCGGCGGGCGCGCGGGCGTCGACCGCACGATCGCCATCCTCCGCACCGAGATCGAGCGCACCATGGCCCTCCTCGGCGTCTCGAGCCTCGACGAGCTCGAGCCGCGCCACGTCACGCAGCTCGCGCGTCTCGTGCCGGTGTCGTCATCGACCGCGCAGGCCGCCGCGGCGCTCGACGCCTGAGCCGGCTCCACACCGAAACGCCCCGATCCACTCTCCCCCGCCGCAGCGGGGTGTGGATCGGGGCGTTGTCGTGTGGATGCGGCGTCAGAGACCCGCGAGCGCCTGCTCGAGGTCGGCGAGCAGGTCCTCGACCGACTCGATGCCGACCGAGAGACGGATGACCTCTTCGGGGACGGCGAGCTCCGTGCCGCGCACCGACGCGTGCGTCATCTCGTCGGGGTAGTTCAGCAGGCTCTCGACGCCGCCGAGCGACTCGGCGAGGGTGAAGACCCGCGTCGACTCCGCGAAACGGCGGGCGGCCGCCGCATCCGCCAGGGCGAGTGAGACGATGCCGCCGAACGCCGACATCTGGCGGGCGGCGATCTCGTGGCCGGGGTGCGAGGCGAGTCCCGGGTAGTACACCCGGGCGACGGCGCCGTGACCGGCGAGGAAGTCGGCCACGGCCTGACCGTTCTCGCTGTGCCGCTGCATGCGGATGCCGAGCGTCTTGATGCCGCGCGTCGTCAGCCACGCGTCGAGGGGACCGGAGACCGCGCCGGCCGCGAACTGCAGGAACTTCGCCTTCTCGGCGAGCTCGTCGTCGTTGAGCACGAGCGCCCCGCCGACGACGTCGGAGTGACCGCCGAGGTACTTCGTCGTGGAGTGCACCACGACGTCGGCGCCGAGGGCGAGGGGCTGCTGCAGCGCCGGCGAGGCGAACGTGTTGTCGACGACGACCAGGGCACCGGCGGCGTGAGAGACGCGGGCGAGCTCGGCGATATCGGTGATCCGCAGCAACGGGTTGCTGGGGGTCTCGACCCAGACGATCTTCGGCGCGCGCTGGTCGATGGCCGCGGCGACGGCATCGGCGTCGCTCATGTCGACGACGCGCAGCTTCACTCCCCACGGACCGAGGATGCGGGCGATGAGGCGGTAGGTGCCGCCGTAGACGTCGTTGCCGAGCAGCACCTCGTCGCCGGGCTGCAGCACGGCCCGCAGAAGCGCGTCTTCGGCGGCAAGGCCCGAGGCGAACGACAGCGCGTGGCGCCCGCCCTCGATCGCCGCCAGCTGCGTCTGCAGCGAGGTGCGGGTCGGGTTGCCGCTGCGCCCGTACTCGTATCCCTGGCGCAGGCCCCCGACGCCGTCCTGCGCGTAGGTGGTGGAGAAGTGCACGGGCGGGATGACCGCGCCCGTCGCCGGGTCGAACTCCTGGCCGGCATGCACGGCCAGGCTGTCGAATCCGCGAATGTTCTCGGTGGTCATGAGCGGTTCTCCGATTCGGGTGCGGATGCTGCGGGGGTGGATGCGGCGGACGGCGGGGCGTCGATCGCGTACCCGCGCGCCGTCATCCAGTCGTCGTCGAAGACCTTGCTGAGATAACCGCGACCGTGGTCGGGGAGGAGGACGACCACGACGGCGTCCTCGGGCAGGTCGCGCGCGGCGCGGAGGGCGCCGACGACGGCCATGCCGCTGGAACCGCCGACGAGCAGCCCCTCCTCGCGTGCCAGGCGCCGCGTCATCGCGAACGACTCGGCGTCGGGGATCCGGTGCAGCTCGTCCACGACGCCGGGATCGTAGGCGGGCGGCCAGAAGTCTTCGCCGACGCCTTCGACGTCGTAGCCGTGCACCGGGCCGCCGGTGTAGATGGAGCCGACGGGGTCGACGCCGACGATGCGCACGCTCCCGCCGGATGCTTCACGCAGGAATCGGCCGGTGCCGGTGATGGTGCCGCCCGTGCCGACGCCGGCGACGAAGTGCGTCACCCGTCCGTCGGTGTCGCGCCAGACCTCAGGCCCGGTCGACTCGTAGTGGCTGCGGGGCCCGTTCGGGTTGGCGTACTGGTTGGGCTTGTACGCTCCGGGAATCTCGGAGACCAGGCGGTCGGAGACGTTGTAGTACGACTGCGGGTCTTCCGGGTCGACGTCGGTCGGTGTCACCACGACCTCGGCGCCGTAGGCCCGCATCACCGCGCGCTTGTCCTCGGCGACCTTGTCGGGCACGACGAAGACGCAGCGGTATCCCCGCTGCTGCGCGACGAGGGCGAGCCCGACGCCGGTGTTGCCGCTGGTCGGCTCCACGATGGTGCCGCCCGGGCGAAGGAGCCCGTCGCGCTCGGCTGCATCGATGATGTTGGCGGCGATACGGTCTTTCGACGATCCACCGGGGTTGAAATACTCCACCTTCGCGAGCACCGTGGCACGGATGCCGTCGGTGACCCGGTTGAGCTGGACGAGAGGGGTGTTGCCGACGAGGTCGGTGACGGTGCGGGCGTATCGCACGGAGTGCTCCTGGGGTGAGCCGCGCGGAGGGCGCGGAGATCTGTCGGGGTCGGTGAAAGTAGAGAGCTCAGCGACAACAGCGACAGTTCAGCACACACCCACAGTACACACCCCGCACCCCGCGGGGTAGCGCGGGTTCGGCGGCGATCAGACCTTCGCGGAGCGGCGGGTGCGCGGTGCGCGGGTCTCGACGACCTCATCGGCGAACGCGTCGAAATCGACGATCAGGCCCGCCGTCGAGCTGGCGTCGTTGGCCAGGCTCTTGAGGTGCTCGGGATCGAGCAGTTCCGGCTCGGACGAGGTGAAGACGAAACGCAGGGGGATCGACGGCTGGATCCAGATCGTCGAGCGACCGCGAGGGGTTCCGGCGTCGTGTCGCCACGACAGCGTGAAGCTCTCACCGCGGCGGAGCTTCGTGGCCACGACGACCTTGACGTGGGCGAGCACGCGGTCGGGCATCTCGATCGGCTGGTCCGTGCTGCCGTAGAACAGTTTGCCCATCGGATGCTCCTTCGTTCAGCGCGCGAGTCTGCGCGGTCAAGCGGTCCGTTGCGTCATGTGCGACCGCCGGCGGCTGTCACCCCTCCGGGGCGGGACCCTCATGAAGAACAGTACAGTTATCTCAGTAATTTAGCTAATCTCTTTACATCTTCGGCTCACTACCTATGCTGATAACGTGGGCGCGGTCGCCCGAACGAACAGAAGGAGGACGCGTGAGCAAGTCACTGACACCGTCACCCCTCCGGCGCGCTCTGCAGAAGTACGTCGATGCTCGTCACGCCGCGATGATCGAGGCGCGCCGCGAGCTGAAGATCGGCGAACTCGACGCCCGCGCGCTGCTGTTCATCGCCGACAACCCGGGCGCGCGACCGACGCAGCTGCGGGAGTACCTCGGCATCACCTCCGCCGGAGTGACCACCCTCATCGATCGGCTCGTCGAGCGTGAGGCCGTGCGGCGAGACGTCGACCCCGACGACCGGCGCGTGAACCGCATCACCGTCACGGTCGACCTCGGCGAGCTGCCGTGGTCGGCGTTGCAGCAGTTCGACAACGACTTCGACCGGGCCGTCGCCGCCGGCGACCGCGAGCACACCGCCCACTTCGCCCGCACGCTCGACGACTTCACCGCCGCCGTCGCGTCGATGGCCCGCGCGTCCTGACGCCGGGCCGCTCGATCAGCCCGAGACGCTCTGCGACTTCGCCTGGAGGAACGAGCACAGGACGGACGCGATCGAGAGTTCGGACGCGAGGCCGTGCAGACCCGCCGCGTCGAGAACCACGGCATCCTCCCGCGGCTCGAGGGTGACGACCCAGCGATGCGACCCCTGCGATTCGGGCTGGATGTAGGTCACGGTCGACGCGTTGTGAAGGCTCACCGCGACCAGTCCGGTGTTCGAGCCGTCTTCACCGTCCTGCGGGAGCACCTTCAACGTGCCCGTCACCGGGTAGCCGAGGGCGTGGAACTCGTCGAGCCACTCCTGCAGCGTGTCCTGGCTTCGGAACGGCATCCGCGACCCCTCATCTCCCCCGGCTGAGACCGCCGTATGGCTCCATTATGGGGGTCGTGGGGCGCGCCGGGAACCGGGATCCCCGACCGTCGAGACGAGCTCAGAACGGCGCCAGCGACGGCTCCGCCCGCGTGCCGAAATCGTGGCGGAGCGCGCTGAGCGCGGCGCGCCAACCGACCAGCCCGGTGACGCCCGGGCCGGGGCTGACGGACGCCGAGCAGAGGTAGACCCCGGGCACGGGCGTGTGCCACGGGTCGGAGCTCAGCACGGGACGCCGCAGGAGTTGATCGAAGGTCGGCGCTCCCGCGGAGATGTCGCCCCCGGGGTAGTTCGGGTTGTAGCTGGCGACGTCGACCGCCGACCGCGAACTCGTCGCGAGGATGGTGTCGCGGAAGCCCGGCGCGAAGCGCTCGATCTGCCCGATCACGGCCTCGGCGCGGTCGGCGTCGCTGCCGGCGGGAACGTGCGTGTAGGTCCAGAGCGTGTGGGCGCCCTCGGGGGCGCGTCCCGCGTCGAACAGGGACGGTTGCGCGGCCAGCACGTAGGGACGCTCGTGGAGCCTGCCGCGCGAGACGTCGTTCTCCGCCTCGGCGACCTCCGCGCGCGTGCCGCCGACGTGCACCGTTCCGGCCCGTCGCACGTCCGGATGGGTCCAGGGCACGGGCTCGGACAGGGCGAAGTCGACCTTCGCGACGCCGCCGCCGTAGCGGAAGCGCTCCATCTTCGCGCGGTAGGACCGCGGCATCCGATCTCCCGCGAGCCGCACGAACGCATCGGGGGTGACGTCCAGCAGCACCACCCGCGACGAGGGCAGCTCGTCGAGCGATGTCACCTCGTGGTCGGTCACGACCTCGCCCCCGTGGGCGACAAGGTCGGCGACCATCGCGTCGACGATCGCCTGGCTGCCGCCGCGCGGGATCGGCCACCCCCGCGCGTGGCCGTAGGCGGCGAGCGCGAGGCCCGCGCCGGCCGCCGCGAGGCTGGGCTGGTGGAGGATCGTGTGCGCCGCCACGCCCGTGATCATCGCGGGGGCGGTCTCTTCGCGGAACGGGGCGTTCCACCACGGACCGCCCTGGGCGATCGCGCGCAGACCGAAGTTCATGACGGTGACCGGATGCCGCGGTACGCGCAGCAGCGTCGACCCGGTGAACTCCGCCACCCGCGACGCGCGCTCGGCCAACGGGCGCATGAGCAGGTCGTAGGCGGCGCCGTCGCGTCCGAGGCTCTCGACCGTGCGGGCGAGGTCGAGGTACGCCAGACCCGCGCGCCCACCGTCGAGGGGGTGGGCGTACGAGACCTCGGGTACGACGAAATCGACGCGCGAGCCGAGCTGGAACTCGCGGAAGAACCGCGACTCGAAGGCCATGGGGTGCACCGCGGAGCAGACGTCGTGCAGGAAACCGGGGAGCGTCAGCTCGGTCGTCGAGGCCCCGCCGCCGATGAGCGACGCGCGTTCGTACACGCGCACGTGCAGTCCCGCTCGAGCCAGCGTCACGGCTCCCGCGAGGCCGTTGGGACCCGACCCGACGACGATCGCGTCGAACTCGTCGGTCACTCGCCGTCCTCGGCGATCTCGCGCTCCGCGGTCGAGGATCGGGCGTGGAGCGCGCGTCCCTCGGCGAGGTAGGCGAGACGGTGGAGGGTCTCGGCGTTGCGGATGTGGAGCCCGATGTCCATCAGGGCGTCGGGCACGAGCTTCCCGGGCCCGGCGACGGCCTCCTCCTGGATGCGCACGACGCACCCGTCTCCGCGGGGTTTGACATCGACCGTCACGAGGGCCTCCCCCACCGGCCATCCCCGCGCCCGAAGAACCGCGCGACGCGGCGGATCCCAGTGCAGCGACACCGTCGTGTCGTCGATCAGGACGGGCCAGACTCCGAACGAGTGGTGGAGGTGAGACCCCACCTCCGGCCACGCGTCGTCGACCTCGCGCATGCGCGACGAACCCACCACCCACGAAGGGAACAGCCAGCCGTTCGCGATCACCGCGAACACGTCGTCGGGTGAGCAGTGGAGCACGCGTACGTTCGAAGACATCCGATTTCCTCCCGTTTCGGCTGAGCGAGTGGCGATCCGGTGATCAGCGCCGTCGTAGTGCGAGTGCTCCCCCGATGGCTGCGACGGCGGATCCGGCGACGCCGGCCCCCGCGAGCAGACGCCGGTGGTGGATCGCCCACGTCTGAATACTGCCCGACTTGGCCTTGTCGTCGAAGATGCCGCGCGCGCCGTGGTCGCCGGCGACCGGCTCGTACAGGTTCGCCGGAAGCTGCGGGTCGGTGTGGTCGGGCGAGAGCTGACCGCTCCACGCCGTCTTCGCGAGGTACCAGTCCATGAAACGACCAGCGAACCGCGTTCCGAGAACGAGGCCGACCGTGGGAAGGCCCACCCAGGTGCGTCGGCGCGGGGTGTCTGCGACGTCGGCGACCGCGCGCGCGCCCACTTCGGGCTGGAAGATCGGCGGCACGGGCTGCGGGTGCTCGGCGAAGTCGGACTTCACCCAGTTGAACTGCACCGTGTTGAGAGCCGGCATGTCGACGATCGAGATCGCCACCGGGATGCCGTCGTGCGACAGCTCGGCGATGACGGCGTCGGTGAAGCCGTGGATCGCGTGCTTGGCCCCGCAGTACGCCGCCTGCAGCGGGATCCCCCGATGGGCGAGAGCAGATCCGATCTGGATGACGTGACCGCGACCGCGCGGAACCATCCGGCGCAGTGCCGAGCGCGTCCCGTTGACCACGCCGAGATAGGTGACGTCGGTGGCGCGCTCGAAGTCCTCCTCCGTCGTGTCGAGGAACGGCGAGATGGTGCCGGTCATCGCGTTGTTGATCCAGAGATCGATGCCACCGAACTCCTCCTCGACGCGGGCTGCCGCAGCATCCACCGCCTTGGCATCGGCGACGTCGACCGAGATGCCCAGGCCCCGGCGCCCGGCGGCCTCGATCTCGGCGACGGTCGCCGCGAGGCCGTCTTCGCCGCGAGCCAGAACGACCACGTCCCACCCTCGACCTGCCAGCTCGCGGACGGTGGCCCGGCCGAGTCCTGCGGATCCGCCCGTGATGACGGCGGTACCTCGTGCGTTCGTGTCGCTCATTCTGCCGAGGCTACGCACGACGGATGCTGCGGCCCCCCGTCTTGCCAGGGTGCCCGCGGGCGGCTAGGGCCTCAGAGGGTGACGAGCCGCACGTCCGCGAGGGCCCCGTCGTCGACGACGAGGGTCATGTACGTGTGGTGCGGCTGCCGACGACGATCGGTGGGCGAGCCAGGGTTGAGAAGGCGCAACCCACCGCCCGAGGTGTCCCACGGGATGTGGCTGTGACCGAAGACGAGCACGTCCGTGTCGGGGAAGGCGACGGGCATCCTGCGCTCCCGCGATCTGGCGTCGCCCGTCTCGTGGATCACGGCGAACCGCACGCCCTCGATCTCGCGCCGGGCGATCTCGGGCAGGCGCGCGCGGAGGTCGTCGCCGTCGTTGTTGCCCCACACCCCGAGCACCTCGCCGTGGCGCTGCAGCTCGTCGAGCACGCCCTCGCTCACCCAGTCGCCGGCGTGGACGATGAGGTCGGCCTCGTCGGCGGCCTTCACCACCGCCGCGGGCAGCACCCGCGCCCGGCCCGGGATGTGCGTGTCGGAGATGAGCAGCATCCGTGTCGCCATACCTCGACGCTACCCCCCACCGGTTCGACGATCGGATGCGGCGCGGAGCCGTCAGTCGGCGAGCACGGCGAGCTCGGCCAGCACCCGGGGGTGGGCGAGGATGCGGAAGTGGCCGCCCGTCTCGAGCCGCACGTTCTTCGCCCCGGCCAGCTCGCTGCCCTCGGGGATGTGCGGATCGAACCGCCCGTACACCGACACGATCCTCGCGTTCACGGCCGTCTCCCGCGCGAGTGCACGGATCGTCGCGTCACGCGGGGAGAAGATCCGCAACGTCGGCGCGAGCACCATGAGCCGGGCATAGCTCGAACCGCCGAACGGGGTCGCGACGGCGAGCATCCCCCGCACCCGGCCGGCAGCGGGGCCGAACGCCATCGCCTGCTTGCCGACCAGACCCCCCTTGCTGTGCGCCATGAGCACCACGTCGGAGAGGTCGTGCTGCTCGAGGTACTCCGTCACGCGCTCGGCCATCTCGACCACCGGGCGCTCGTTGCGCCGCAGCAGATCGATGACGTGCACCGGGTGCCCGCGCCCGTGCAGCTCCTCGATCAACGGCTGCATGAACTTCCACGTCTCGTATACGCCGGGCAGCACCACGATCGGCGTGCGGTCGCCGGAGAGGAACATCGCGGGGTCGGTGCGATGGAAGAACGCACGCACCTGCCACACGACGGCGTAGGCGTAGTCCCTCGCCCACCAGACCGGGACGCGAAGCGGATTCACCCTCGACCCTCGACGCGCTCGGCGACGAAGACGTCGATGGCGGAGGCGACCGACCGCGGCGCCGTCTGCTGCACCACGTGGTGGTGCCGGGGCACCTCGACGAGCATCCCGTCGACGGCGGCGTCGCGCAGACGCCGGCACCAGTCGAGCCCGGCCACCGGATCGCTCCCGCCGCGCAGCACCAGGACCGGCGCGGTCACCGCCGCCACGCGCTCCTCGATCGGATACGACAGCATGTGCCGCACCTGCGTGAGGTACCACCGCGGCCCGCACCGCACGTAGTCGCTGAACACCCGATAGTTGATCGCCGGCGGCTCTCCGAACGACTCGATCGTCAGGGCGAGGGCCTGTGCGGGGAGCGAGCGATGCCTCTCGTCGGCGACCGGTCCCATCGCGACGACGCCCCGGACGAGATCGGGGCGCTGCGCGGCGAGCTCGACCGCCCACTGCGCTCCCATCGAGTGGCCGACGAGCACCACCGGGCCGCTGTCGATCCCGTCGAGCACCGTGCCGAGCAACTCGGCCATCGCCGGGATGTCGAGGTCTCGCCCCGGCTTGGGCAGCCCCCCGAACCCGGGCAGATCGATCGAGTGCACGTCGGCCTCCTCGGCCAGCCGCGCGTGCAGCTTCGTCAGGTATCGGTGCGACATGCCGATCCCGTGGACGAGCACGAACGGGACGCCGGGATCGGCGGCCGACGACTCCGTGGTGAGGACGCGGAACACGGCGCCGTCGAGATCGACCCGGCGCTCGACGGCGGGGAAGGCGAGCGGTCGCGTCATCGGGCAACCGTACCCCGCCGGAGCGGATCGCCCGCTCAGAGTTCGCGGGCCCAGGGGAGATCGGCGCCCGCGCGTGAGACGGTCAGCGCGGCGGCGCGGATCGCGTCGCCCCCGATCCGCTCGAGGGCGTCCCGGTCGAGGTCGGCACTCCCGGATGCGGCGACCGACGCGACCAGCGACGCCATGAACGTGTCGCCGGCGCCGATCGTGTCGACCACCGCGACCCTCTCGGCCGGGATCGTGAGCCGTTCGGTGCTCGTCGCGATGATCGCGCCCTCGCCGCCGAGGGTCACGGCGACCAGTCGCGGACCGAGTGCGAGGATCGCGTCGACCACGGCGTCGGGAGACGCTCCGGGGTAGAGCCACGCCGCATCCTCATCGCTGAGCTTGACCACCGTCGAGAGACGGGAGGTGGCTTCGAAGGCGGCGAACGCCGCGGCGTGCTCGCCGACGAGCGCCGGCCGGATGTTCGGGTCGAACGTGACCTCGCCCGCCGAGGTGTCGCCGAGCGCTTCGCGCACCGACGTGGCTCCGGGCTCGAGGAACGCCGCGACCGACCCGGTGTGGAGCACCCGCGGGCGCAGATCGGCGGGCACGACGAACGGGTCCCATGCGAGATCGAAGGCGTACGACGCCTGGCCGTCGGGGGCGATCCGCGCGCGCGCCGTCGACGTCGCATCCGAGGCGAACGACTCCCGCGGCACGACCACGCCCGACTCCTCCAGGTGGGCGGCGATCCGCGCTCCCCGGTCGTCTCTCCCGAGCTGGGTGACGAGCGCGACGCCGACCCCGCGGCGGCCGAGACCGAGCGCGACGTTCGCGGGACTCCCGCCGACGTGCTCGGTCGTGCCGTCGCGAGACTCGACGATGTCGATGAGCGCTTCGCCGATGACGACGACGTCGGGGGTGGGGGCGGTGCTCATGGACTCTCCTGTGACGGTCGGGGGCCGCGTCCCTCGAATCTACGCGGCGGGCCTCGGGGGCGTTGCCATAATGGGGTGCCCCGTTCCACGAAAGGCGGACGACGATGAGCCCTGAGCATGTGGGAGTGATGCTGCCCCGCGATCTGCCGGCCGGCGAGGTCGTCTCCTTCGCCCGCAGGGCCGAGGAACTCGGATTCGACGAGCTGTGGGTCGTCGAAGACCTGGGCTTCCGCGGCGGTATCGCCCAGGCCTCGGCCGTCCTCGCCTCGACGCGTCGCATCACGGTCGGCGTGGGCATCCTCCCCGCCGGTGCACGCAACGTCGCCTTCACCGCGATGGAGATCGCCACGCTCGGCGAGCTCTTCCCCGGCCGCGTGATCGTGGGCGTCGGCCACGGCATGCCGCACTGGATGCGCTCGCTCGGGGTGTGGCCGAAGAGCCCCCTCACGCTGCTGAGCGAATACACGGCCGCGCTGACCGCTCTTCTCCGCGGCGAGCCGACCCCCGAGGCCGGTCGCTACGTCGACGTGGCGGGCCTGCGTCTCGACCTCGTCCCGTCGACGCCCCCGCCCATCGTGTGGGGCGTCCGCGGTCCTCGATCGCTCGCGGCGGCGGGGCGGGTCGCCCAGGGCGTCGTGCTCGCCGAACCGTCGGCGCCCGCCTACATCCGCGCGTCGATCGAGACCGCCGCGTTCGACACCGGACGCACGGATGCTGCGGCGCCGATCGTCGTCGCTTACGACATCGCCGCCGTCGCCCCGACGGATGCTGCGGCGCGCGAACTCGTGCGGCCGACCCTCGGCGTCGTGGGCGAGCCCGACTGGCACCCGCACATCGCGCCCCTGCCGTTCGCCGACGATGTCGTGGCGCTGCGCGAACGGACGGGCAGCCCCGAGGCGTTCGCCGCCGCACTCCCTGACGAGTGGATCGAGGCTCTCACCCTCGCGGGCACGGCCGACCGCGTGCGCGCCGGGATCGCCGCCCGCCACGCGGCCGGTGCGACGAGCGTCGTGCTCACCCCGGTCGGTGCCGACCGCTCCGCCGCGCTCGACGACCTCGCCGGCGCCCTCGGCTAGGAGTCAGACCGCGAACCGGGCGCCGACGAGGCTCTCCGACGCCTCCCACAGCCGACGCGCGTCGGCCATGCTGCGCATCGGTGCCCAGAACTCCTTCCGAGCGGGCCTGCCCCCGATCCCACGGATCGGACCGTAGAACTCGTCGCCCAGGGCCGCCGGGTCGGTGGCCGCCATGAGGGCGGGAAGCGCTGCGGTCTCGGGGGTGCCGGCGATGCCGAGACGCGAGAGAAGACCGACCACCCGTCGCCCGCCGGTGTCCTTCTCGCGACCCATCCCCGGCTGGGCCGCGAGAAGGTTGGTCGGCGAGATGCCCGGGTGCGCCAGGTTGCTCGTGATCGCCCACTGCCCCTCGCGGCTGCGCGCATCGAGCTCACGGGCGAACAGGGCCACCGCGAGCTTCGATTGGTTGTACGCGGCCATCCCGTCGTAATGGTCGCGCCCGTCCAGGTCGTTCCAGCCGATCGCCCCGCTGCGGGCGGCGATGCTCGTCTGGTGCGTGATGCGCGCTGTCCCCTCGCGCAGCAGCGGCATCAGACCCAGTGTGAGCGCGAAGTGCCCGAGATGGTTCGTGCCGAACTGCAGTTCGTGTCCATCGCTCGTCTCCTGCCGGCGGGGCGGCTGCATGACGCCGGCGTTGTTGACGAGCAGGTGGATCGGACGCCCCTCGGCGCGGAGCTCGTCTACGAGGGCGCCGACCGAGTCGAGCGAGGACAGGTCGAGCACGCGCGTCGAGACCGATGCCGCGGGGACCGCCGAGCGGATCCCGTCGGCGGCTCGCTCCCCCTTCGCCGGCGAGCGCACCGGCATGACCACCTCGGCGCCCGCGCGGGCCAGGCGCGTGGCGATGACGTGCCCGATCCCGTCGCTGGCGCCGGTCACGACGGCGATCCTTCCCGTGAGGTCGGGGATGGTGATATCGATGCGGCGTGCCATGAGGACTCCTCGGTCGTGCGGCCCGGAGCCGCGAAAAGCGATGTACCTCGATGCTCGCTCCGCGGCGTCCGGATATTCAGGGCCTGACGATCCACGGATGCGGGGAGCACCCCACGGGCGTCACGACAGCGACGACGCGCCGACGACGGCGAGAAGCTCGAGCTTCTCGTAGCTCTCGCTGCCCGGCACCGCCGTGTAGACGAGCAGCCGGTGCGACTGGTCGGGGTCGAGGAGCGTCTGGCACGACAGTTCGAGCTCCCCCACCACGGGATGGCGGAAGCGCTTCACGTCGGGCGGACGCATGCCGACCTCGTGGGCGTCCCAGAGACGCGCGAACTCGTCGCTCTCGCCCCGCAGTCGAGCGGCGAGGCGGGCGGCCCGTGAATCTTCTCCCCGCATCGTCGCGATCTCTCGCAGCCCCGCCGTGTAGAGGCGGGAGAGGTGCGCGCGATCCTCGACCGGGTAGGCCTCCTGCGACGCCGGCTCGGTGAACCATCGGTAGCCCAGGCTGCGCGCCGGCCCGATGCGCTCGCTCGCATCGCCCAGGAGGGCGACCCCGAGCGGGGTCTGGCGCAGAGTCTCGCCCAGTTCGGTGACGATCTCGGCGGGGGTGTCGTGGAGACGATCGAGGATGCGCAGGAGCCCCGGGCCGACGAAGTCGCTGTCCGCGCCGCGAGCCGGCGCGTTGTGGCCGGCGAGGCGGAACACGTGGTCGCGCTCATCGAGCGACAGGTGCAGCCCCTGCGCGATCGAGGCGATCATCTGCTCGGACGGGTGCGGGCCGGTGCCCCGTTCGAGCCGCGCGTAGTAGTCGGTCGACATGTGGCACAGCGCCGCGACCTCCTCGCGACGCAGCCCCGCGGTCCTCCGGCGTTGCCCGCGCCCGAGCCCCACGTCTTCGGGCTGCAGCGATTCGCGTCGACGCCGCAGGAACGTCGCCAACCCCGAACGATCGATCATGCGCCCCTCCTCCGGCGGGATCGGCCCGCCCTGTCGTTCCTACACGCGTGATGACCCGGCCGCCAGGACTCGTCGATCCACCCCTCAGCGCGTGAAGGCGCTCAGCCCCGTCACCGCCCGCCCCACGATCAGGGTGTTGATCTCGCGGGTGCCCTCGTAGGTGTAGACGGCTTCCGCGTCGGTGAAGAACCGCGCGACGTCGTTGTCGATGACGATCCCGTTGCCGCCGACGACCTCGCGAGCCCACGCCACGGTCTCGCGCAGGCGATCGGACAGCCATACCTTGGCCAGGGCGGAGTCTTCGTCGCGCGAGACTCCCGCCTGTCGCCGCTCGGCGAGACGGACGGCCATGCTGAGCGACGCCGTGATGTTCCCCAGCATCCGCACGAGCTTGTCCTGCACGAGCTGGAACCCCGCGATCGGGCGTCCGAACTGCTCGCGCGACAGCGTGTACCGGAGCGCCGCCTCGTACGCCCCGGCCTGCGCACCCGCGGCGATCCAGGCGATATCGGGTCGGAGCGTGCGGAAGAGCGCCGACACGTCGGCGAACGACGACACCCGCTGGAGCCGGTGCGACTCCGGCACGCGGACGCCCTCGAGGGTGATGTCGGAGTTGGTGATCAGCCGCAGCGCGGCCTTGCGCTCGATGGTGGTCAGGGTCATTCCGGGGTCATCGGTGCGGGCGAGGAACACCTTCACCTGGCCGTCGGCGACGTCGCGGGCGAACACCCCGACGAACTCCGAGTGCGCCGCATTGCCGATCCACCGCTTCGCCCCGTCGAGGATCCACTCCTCGCCCTCGCGCCGCGCGGTGGTGGCGAGGCCGCCCGCGACGTCGGAGCCGTGATCGGGCTCGGTGAGCGCGAAGCATCCGGTCATCTCGAACGAGACGATCGCGTCGTCCCACGCCGACACCTGCTCGTCGCTGCCGCCCTGGCGCACGAGCTCGCGGAACATCGCGGTCTGACCGTGGAACAGCATGCCCGTGCTGATGTCGGTGCGAGAGAACTCGAACGCCCGGAAGCCGTTGTACAGCTCCCGCGTGCGCCCGTCGGGCCCGAGCAACGCGGGGTCGTCGACGAGCCGCAGGTCGCGCAGCGGTTCGCGCAGGTGCACCGGCGAGGCCGCGCGCTCCCAGAAGTCGGGGAGGATCGGCGCGAGCTGCGTCTCGAGCAGCTCGCGCAGCGACCTCAGCTTGGCGGTCTCGGCATCGGTGAGCAGGTCGGCGAATCCGTAGAGGTCGGAGACGGGGTACAGAGCGGTCACGTTTCCTCCTGGAGAAGTCGGGCCCGGAGCGCGGCCAGGTCGACCTTCCCGCTCCCGGTGCGCTCGAGATCCGTCACGACGAGCAGCCGCTGGGGCTTCTTGTAGCCTGCCAGCTCCGCCCCGACGTGGGAGATCACCTCCGAGCGGGAGAGGGACGAGGGGTGCTCCACCGCGATCGCCGCGGCGACGACCTCCCCCCATCGTTCGTCGGGGATGCCGAACACCACGGCGTCGAGCACCGCAGGGTGCCGGAGCAGCGACTCCTCGACCTCGGCGGGGAACACCTTCTCTCCCCCGGAGTTGACGACCGTCGCGCCGCGGCCGAGGAGCTCGATGTAGCCGTCGGCCTCGACGCGCACCAGGTCGCCCGCGATGATGTGGCGGCGCCCGCGGATCTCGACGAAGTTGGCGGCGGTCTTCGCCGCATCCTTGTAGTACCCGCGGGGCATGCCGCCGGTGAAGGCGATGCGCCCCGTCGCTCCGGGCGAGGACTGCACCTCCGCGAGAGCGTCGTCGAGCACCACCGTGCCCGGGGTCAGCCGGAATCGCGCGGGGAGATCATCGGCCGACCGCGTGATGCCGAGGCCCACCGCCCCGCCCTCGGTGGAGGCGAGGATGTCGGTGATGACGACCGGACCGAGCGCGTGGAGGCGCGCCTTCGTCGTATCGCTGAACCTCATGCCCGAAGACAGCACGGAATCCAGGAGAGGGAGCTCGGTGATACCCACCTCGTCCGCCGCCTCGAGCAGCGGCAGGGCGATCGCGTCTCCCGCGACGGCGACCCGGGTGACGCGCTCGTCGACGATCGCGCGCACCGCGCCCACCGCATCGAATCTCGCCGTCGGCAGTACGACGACGGTGCCGCCCAGGAGGAGCGCGTTGATGACGGTGGTCAGCGCCGTGCCGTGCATGTAGGGCGACAGCGCCAGAGCGACGATGCGCCCGTGAGCCGGGTCCGTCGCGAGCCGGACGACGTCTTCGGGGGTCTCTGGCAACGGGCGTCCCGCGGTGACGTAGGCGTTGTAGACCTGCATCGAGAGCATCTGCCTCACGCTCCACACCGCAGCTTTCGGCGCTCCGGTCGTGCCACCCGTGTACATGAAGAAGTCGCCGTCGACCGGGTCTTCGTACGTCAACGGGGCGCGGGCGAGGTGCTCGCGGAAGTCCACGGCTCCCGGAAGCAGCTCCGCATCCACGTCCTGCACCTGGAGGAGGGCGATCGGCCGGCCGAGGATCGACACCGCCTCGGCGACGACCGGTGCGAGGCTGGCCGCGTAGACGACGGCCGCCGAGTCGGAGTCGTCGAGCAGCCTCGCGACCTCGTGGGCGCGGTAGCGGAAGTTGAGCGAGACGGGGACGATTCCGACCCGGATCGATCCGGCGAACGTCACGAGCCACTCGGGACGGTTGTGGAGCAGGATCGACACCTTGTCGTCACGACGAAGCCCGAGGTCGGCGACGAGCGCGGCGAACCGGGCCGCGGCGTCGTCGAACTCGCGGTACGTCATCGCCCCTTCGCCCACGGTGACGATGGCAGGACGATCGGGGACCGCCTGCGCGATCCGATGCCAGAGGTCGGCGTAGTGCGCCTCCACGATCAGGCCGCCGCTTCGACGAGGGCGTCTGCGGTCGCCTCCGGCGCCGCCGGGGCGAGGGCGGCCGCGCTCACCGGTAGTACCTCAGCACCATGTCGGCCACGCAGGCGGGCTTGGACCCGCCCTCGACCTCGAAGACGACGCGGGCGGCGACCTGCAGCCCCCCGGCGACCTCGTCGACCGCGGTCACCTCCCCCGCGATCCGCACCCGCGAGCCGACCGGTACGGGCGCCGGGAAACGGAGGCGGTCGAGCCCGTAGTTGATGCCCACGCCGATCCCCGTGACCTCGAACACCTCGGCCATCAGGGGCACGACGAGACTCAGGGTGAGATAGCCGTGCACGATCGTGCCGCCGAAAGGCGTCGTCGCCGCCATCTCGGGATCGAGGTGGATCGGGTTGTGATCCCCGGTGAGATCCGCGAAAGCCCTCACCTCCGACTGCGGGATCTCCCGCCACGACGACGGCCCGAAGGAGCGGCCGACGAGGGTGGGGAGGTCGTCCAGCGACACGCTCAGGCGCGCAGCATCCGGTGAGGTCATCTCATTCTCCTTCGAACGCGATTGATGTCAGGCTACCTGCAACTCTCTCGGGTGACATGATGAATTCCGCGGGGCCACTCCGCGGAAGGGACGCCCGAGAACATGCCCGGCGACAGAGGCCTCATCTACCTGCTCAAGCGGACGGAGATGGCCGTGAGACGGCCGTTCATCGACGCTGTCGCCTCGCACGGGCTGAACTACGCGCAGTACACGGCGCTGACGGTGCTCAAACGGCTTCCGGGCCTCACGTCGTCCGACCTCGCGCGCCGATCGTTCGTGCGGCCGCAGTCGATGGCCGAGACCCTGACCCCCCTGGTGGACGCGGGGCTGGCCCGCCGGGATCGCGACCCCGACCACGGGCGGCAGATCCTGCTGTCGATCACCCCGGCCGGCATCGAGAAGATCGACGCGATGGCCGAGACCGTTCGCGCGATCGAGGACGCCATGCTCGGCGACTTCGACGACGACGAGGTCGCCCTCTTCGCCGGCTTCCTGCGCCGGGCGCGCCGGAACCTCGCCGACTCGGCGATCGAGAACCCGGGCTCCCCGACGAAGCGCTCCTAGGCGTCCGGCGTCGATCCCGCGGCCGTAGGCCGGCGGCGGATGCGGATCGGCCCCCGCGCGGTCGCCGGGTCCACGACCTCCCCGCCCTGCGTGATGTCGACGACGCCGGCGGCTTCGAGTCGCGCGGCGGCGGCCCGCGCAGCATCCATCTGCTCCCGCCAGTGCTCACCGCCGACGACCCGCGCGGCCTCGGAGGGGCAGATCGTCGACGTCGCGGCGCGCTGCGCGAGCAGGCCGAGGATCGCGGCCTCGAGATCCCGGTCGGATGCGGCGTACTGCGCTGTCGACGGCTGCTCGGGCATGCCTGATCCTCCCTCCCCCAGCCCCGCGGCTGGTGGGGCTTGCGCCGCACCCCCGACCCTGATCCCCCGGCGCGACCGGGCCCGGGGTGGCCGCGCTGCGGCCCGGCTGGGCCCGTGCTGCCTAGCCCTACGACCTAACTCAGGATGAAACAGCCGCCGCGCCCCGGAAACCCGGCGTGTCGCCGGCAGGGCTGCCATCCATCCTGAGTACGGGCTGTAGCCGGCCCGGAGCGGCGGGCGGGAAGAAGGGTCGGCACGGGGTGCAGCCGTCACGGTGCGGGCGGCAGCAGCCGGCGGGATTTCCCCCGCGCCCACCCCTTCCCAGACCCCGGCGGCCAGGCCCATGCTGCCTGGCCCGCTGCCCGAACTCAGGATGAAACAGCCGCCGCGCCCCTGGACCTCGGCGTGTCGGAGGACGGGCCGCCAGCCATCCTGAGTACGGGCTGCAGCCGGCCCGGAGCGGCGGGCGGGAAGGGTCGGCACGGGGTGCAGCCGTCAGAGGAGGGGTCGGCCGGATGGGGCAGGCAGGTGCGAGGGACGCGGCGAGCGGTCGGGGCGACGGGCGGAGGATCGAGCGTTCGGCGGGCGCGGCGCGCGAAAGCGCGCGCGGCATACCTCACCTTTTATCAAACATCACCGCGACTTCTGCTTGACCGAAGGCATTAGGTCGACATACGGTCGTGTAGCGCCTCAGTCCCCCGCGAAGCGCCCCGCGCACCGCCGCGCACAGAGCAAGGACAATGATGACCGACAGTGCTTCTTCTCCCGATTTCACCACGCCCCGTGTCGGCGCCTGGTTCATCGGAGCCCGCGGGTCGCTCGCGACCACCGCGACCGTGGGCCTGTTCGCCCTCGCCCGCGGAGCCGCCGCTCCGACCGGCCTGACGACCGAGAACGACGAGTTCGACGACGTGCCGCTGGTCGCCCTCGACGACATCGTCATCGGCGGCCACGACATCTACGAGGTCCCGCTCGCGGCGAAGGCCGCCTCGCTCGCCGCCGGCGGCATGTTCTCCGACGCGCTCGTCGACGCGGTGCGCGCCGACCTCGACCGCACCGACGACGACCTGCGCCTCATCGACCTCTCCGGCCCGACCCAGCAGCACCACATCGACCGCATGGCGGCCGACATCACCGACTTCCGCGACCGGCACGGCCTCGCCACGGTGGTGGTCGTCGACGTGTCGTCGACCGAGCCGCTCCCCGCCGACCACCCGGCGTTCCACTCGGAAGAGGCTCTGCGCGATGCCCTCGCCGACCCGACGCAGCGGGTGCTGCCGGCGAGCGCGGTCGCCGCCGCCGCGGCGATCCAGGCGGGCGCCGCCCTCGCCGCCTTCACCCCCTCGACGAGTCTCAACCTCCCCGTGCTGCGCGCCCGGGCCGAGGCGGCCGGCATCGCCTTCGCCGGCCAGGACGGCAAGACCGGCGAGACCCTGCTGCGCACCGTGCTCGCGCCCATGTTCACCGCGCGCAACCTGAAGGTGCGCTCGTGGGCGGGCACGAACCTCCTCGGCGGCGGCGACGGCGCCACCCTGGCCGATCCCGAGGCCGTGCGCTCGAAGCTCGTGTCGAAGAATCGCGGACTGCACTCGCTCGTCGGCGACGACGTCGTGGCCCCCCTCCACATCGACAACGTGCCCGACCTCGGCGACGTCAAGACCGCGTGGGACCACATCAGCGCCGTCGGTTTCCTCGGCAGCCGCGTGACGCTGCAGACGACGTGGAGCGCGTACGACTCGACGCTCGCCGCGCCTCTGGTGCTCGACCTCGTGCGCGTGCTCGCGCTGGCGACGGCGGCCGGCCAGTCGGGTGCGATCGCTGAACTCGGATGCTTCTTCAAAGACCCGTGGGGAAGCGACACCCACGCCTTCGCCGACCAGACCGCCGCGTACGTCGCGTGGGTGCAGCGCACCGGTGTCCTCGTTCGCCTGGCGGAGGAGGTCAGCGCCGGATGACCGGCCGCCTGACCGATCTGCTCGACCTCGTGCGGGCCCCCGCGGCCCTGACCGCCATCGGCGACACCGTCGTCGGCGCGACGAACGCGCGCGGCCGCGCGGGCGTCTCGGCGCTGCCCCTGTCGACCTCGTCGGCCTGCCTGTATGCGGCGGGCATGGCGCTGAACGACTACGCCGATGCCGACCTCGACGCCGTCGAGCGACCCGAGCGTCCGATCCCGTCGGGGCGCATCAGCCGCGACACCGCCCTGAAGGTCGGCGCGGGGCTGACGGCCGCGGGCGTGGGCCTGGCCTTCGCCTCCCGCCGCTCGTCGGGGTGGATCTCGCTGGCACTGGCCGCTTCGATCTGGACGTACGATCTCGTGGCGAAGCCGACCCGCTTCGGTCCGGTCGTCATGGCGGTCTGCCGCGGACTCGACGTGATGATGGGCGCGGCCGGACCCGGGTGGCGACGCGCGATCGTGCCCGCGATCATCGTCGCCGCGCACACCGCCTCGCTCACCGTCATCGCGCGCGGGGAGGTGAACGGTACGACCTCGGCCACCGCCGGCGCCACCGCCGCCGCGAGCGTGGGCGCCGCCGCGGCCTCCGTCGCCGGAGCCGGACCGCACACGACCGCCGCCCTCCTCGGCGGCGCGGGCTACCTCGCCGCCGCTCTGCCGTCGCAGGTGGCGGCCGCACGGCAGCCCGACGCGGAGCACGCACGATCGGCCGCGCGCGCCAGCATCCACGCGATGGTGCCGCTGCAGACCGCGCTCGTCGCGCGCACCGGCGCCGTCGTTCCGACGGCCGTGCTCATCGCGGTGCAGGCAGCGGGACGCGTGCTGGCCAGACTCCGCTCGAAGGGCGACGTGACATGACCGGGCCCGATTGGGTGATCGGGTACGGCACGAACGGCTTCGCCGACCACACCCTGCCCGATGCCCTCGATGTCCTCGAGGGGTCGGGATACCGGGCGGTGGCGCTCACCCTCGGGCACCCGCACCTCGACCCGTTCGCCGACGACTGGCGCGAGGAGGCCCTGGCGCTGCGCGACGACCTGCGCCATCGCGGGATGCGCGTGGTTGTCGAGACCGGCGCGCGCTACCTGCTCGATCCGTGGCAGAAGCACCGCCCGACCCTCGTCGACGTCGAGGCGGAGAAGCGGATGCTGTTCCTCCGCCGCGCCGTCGAGATCGCCGCGGTCCTCGAGGCCGACTGCGTCTCGCTGTGGAGCGGTGTGCTCCCGGGCGAGGTCGCGGCCGAGCGCGGGTGGACGCTGCTCGTGGAGCGTCTCGCCGGTCTGGTTCCCTTCGCCGAGGCCGCCGGCGTCCGCCTCGCGATCGAACCGGAGCCGGGCATGCTGGTGGAGACGGTCGACGACGCGCTGCGGCTGCGAACCGCCCTGGGCGACCCGGTGAACGTGGGGATCACCGTCGATCTGGGGCACTGCGTCGCCGTCGAGCCTCACGGGGTCGTCGGGGCGCTCCGGGCCGCCGGAGACCTGCTCTTCAACGTGCAGGTCGACGACATGATGCCCGGCGTACACGAGCATCTGGAGCTCGGTTCGGGGCAGCTCGACCTCGCCGCGGCTTTCGCGACGCTTTCGAAGATCGGCTACCGCGGGGTCGCGGCCGTCGAGCTGCCCCGTCATTCTTTCGACGCCCCGCGGCTCGCCCGCACGAGCATGGAGGCCATCATGAGCGCCGCATCCCCCGAGCCCCACCCCTGGACCGCAGCCGCCGTCGACACCGTCGCCGCAGACCCCCGCCGGGCACGGCGCCTGTTCGCGGAGGCCGGCCGCGCCGTGGGGCGCGAACCGATCGACCCCGCCGACACCCAGGGCGTCGGTGGGACGGTCGACGACGTCGCCCGTGCCGCGCTCGTGGCCGCCCTCGCCTCGTCCGACGCCGCGGGGGCCGATCTCGTCGCGACCCTCTACCGGGAGGGCGACGACGCCGAGCGCCGCGGCGTGCTGCGCGGGCTCAACCTGCTCGTCGACCGCGACGCCGACCTCGATCCCGAGTGGCAGCGCATCGGTGGCGAGCTCGTCGCAGACGCACTGCGCACGAACGACCCGCGGCTGGTCGCGGCCGCCATGGGCGGCTTCGCCGCCGCGCACCTCGACGACCACGCCTGGCGGCACGGCGTGCTCAAGCTCGTGTTCATGGGCGTCCCCCTCTCGGTGGTCAGCGGACTCGAACGCCGACGTGACACCGAACTGTCGGAGATGGCCGCCCGCTACGCCGAGGAGCGTCGAGCGGCCGGTCGCAGCATCCCCGATGACATCTCCCTCCTCGTCCTCGCCTGACCCGTCCCTCTTCCCGAAAGGCGAACCGATGCGCATCTTCGACCCGCACATCCACATGACCTCCCGCACGACCGACGACTACGAGGCCATGTACGACGCCGGCGTCCGCGCCCTCGTCGAGCCCGCCTTCTGGCTCGGGCAACCGCGCACCACCGTCGGGTCGTTCATCGACTACTTCGACGCGCTGATCGGGTGGGAGAGGTTCCGCGCCGCGCAGTTCGGCATCCGGCACCACTGCACGATCGCGCTCAACCCGAAGGAGGCGAACGACCCCCGCTGCCGCGAGGTGATGGAGCACCTGCCGCGCTACCTGGTGAAGGACGGCGTCGTGGCGGTCGGCGAGACGGGGTACGACTCCATGACGCCCGAGGAGGACGACATCCTCTCGCAGCACCTCGCCCTCGCGATCGAGTACGAACTGCCCGCGCTCGTGCACACCCCTCACCGCGACAAGGTCACCGGCACGCGCCGCACGCTCGACGTGGCGATCGAGTCGGGGCTGCCCGTCGAGCACCTGCTGGTCGACCACCTCAACGAGACCTGCGTCGACATGGTCGCCGACAGCGGGGCGTGGATGGGCTTCTCGATCTACCCCGACACCAAGATGGACGAGCAGCGGGTCGTGGCGATCATGCAGCGCATCGGTCTCGACCGGGTCATCGTGAACTCCGCCGCCGACTGGGGGCGCTCCGACCCCCTCAAGACCGCCAAGACCGGTCGGGCCATGCTCGACGCGGGCTTCACCGCCGCCGACGTCGACCGCGTGCTGTGGCAGAACCCGGTCGACTTCTACGGCCAGAGCGGCCGACTCATCCTCGATCCCGTGCCCGGCTTCGAGCCCGAGCGCCAGGGGCCCGACCTCTTCGAGGGCAACTCCGTGCTGCGCGGAGTCGCGTCGCGTCGCGAGGCCTGAGCGTGGAGCTGTCGTACTGCACCAACGTGCACCCGGCCGAAGACCTCGACGGCATCATCGAGCAGCTCGACGTGCACGCCGGCCCCGTGCGCGCTGCGGCGGGACTCGCCACCCTCGGGGTCGGACTCTGGATCCCGGCCGAGACCGCCGCGGTTCTGGCCGCCGACGCCTCGACCCGCGCGCGGCTGTCGACCGCGCTGGATCGCAATGCGCTCACGCTGCGCACGATCAACGCGTTCCCCTATCGCGGGTTCCACGACGACGTGGTGAAGCTCGCGGTCTACCGGCCCGACTGGACGACCGCCGAGCGCCTGCGGTACACGCTCGACTGCGCGACCCTTCTCGCCGAGCTGCTGCCCGAGGGGGCATCGGGAAGCATCTCGACGCTGCCGCTCGGGTGGCGGGAGGGATGGGATGCGGCGGCCGACGCCGCCGCGGAGGCCGCGCTGGGCGCCCTGGCCGACGGTCTGCGCGAGATCGAACGGCGCACCGGACGCACCGTGCGCGTCGGCATCGAGCCGGAGCCCGGCTGCATCCTCGACGACGTCGCCGACGTGGTGGCCTGGTTGGGCGCCCGCCCGCACCTCTCGGCCGACGGACTCCTGGGCCTGTGCCTGGACACCTGCCACCTCGCCGTGTCGTTCGCCGACCCCGCCGCCGCGGTCGCTGCGGCCGAGCGGGCGGGCGTGCGCATCGTGAAGGTGCAGGCGTCGGTCGCGCTCGAACTGACCGACCCCTCCGCCGACGGGGCGCGGGAGGCCCTCGCCCCGTTCGCCGAAGCGCGCTACGTGCACCAGGTGCGCGCGCGGCCCGCCGCATCCGTCGCCGAGTTCGCCGCCGACGACCTGCCCGAGGTGCTCGCGGCCGACCCCGCGTGGCCGACGGATCGGCCGTGGCGGGTGCACGTGCACATCCCCCTGCACGCGACCCCCGCCCCGCCCCTGCGCGCCACCACAGAGGTGCTGCGCGCCGCCGTCGACGCCGTGCTGCAGACCCCGCACGGCCGCGAGGCGCACCTCGACGTCGAGACCTACACGTGGACGGTGCTCCCCGACCACCTGCAGCCCGACTCGCTCGTCGAGGGCATCGCCGCCGAACTCCGCTGGGCGATCACCCAGCTCGCCCCCGCCCTCACACTCCCCGCAGAGGTCACCCCATCATGAAGAACGTCCTCCTCCTCGACATCGTCGGCCTGACCCCGCGCGCCCTCGCCGCCATGCCGCGGCTGCGCGCCCTCGGCGACCGCGGCCGCACCGTGCAGCTCGAGACGGTCCTTCCGGCCGTCACGTGCAGCGTGCAGTCGACGATCCTCACCGGAACCATGCCGCGCGAGCACGGCATCGTCGGCAACGGATGGTATTTCCGCGGGCTCGGCGACCCGATGCTGTGGCGGCAGCACAACAAGCTCGTCGCCGGCGAGAAGCTGTGGGAGACGGCGCGACGCCGCGACTCGAGCTACCGCGCGGCGAACCTGGGCTGGTGGTACGCGATGGGTGCGACGACCGACGTGACCGTGACCCCGCGACCGATCTACCACGCCGACGGGCGCAAGAGCCCCGACGCCTACGTGCGCCCGGCGGCGTTGCACGACCCGCTCGTGCGCGACCTCGGCGACTTCCCGCTCTTCCAGTACTGGGGGCCGACGGCGACCATCGCCTCGTCGCAGTGGCTCATCGACGCGACCCGCGGCATGCTGAGCGAGCGGTGGGGCTCCCCCGCTCCCGAGCTGGTCATGTCCTATCTCCCGCACCTCGACTACGACCTGCAGCGCTTCGGTCCGAACTCGCCCGAGGCCGACCGCGCCGCGCGCGAGCTCGACACCGCGCTGGCGCCGCTGCTCGACGACGCGGAGGCCCGCGGCTACACCGTCGTCGCACTGGCGGAGTACGGCATCGCCGACGCCGACCGACCCGTCGACATCAACCGGGCGCTGCGGCGCGAGGGCCTGCTCGAGGTGTACGTGCAGGACGGCGGCGAACAGCTCGACCCGTGGACCTCGCGCGCCTTCGCCGTCGCCGACCACCAGGTCGCGCACGTCTACGTTGACGACGAGAGCGACATCGCGCGAGTCGCCTCGTTGCTGCGGGCGCTCCCCGGTGTCGACGAGGTGCTCGACCGCGAGGCGCAGGCCGCGTACGGACTCGACCACGAGCGGTCGGGCGAACTCGTCGTGGTCGCCGAGCCCGGCGCCTGGTTCACCTACTACTTCTGGCTCGACGACGACCTCGCCCCCGAGTACGCGCGCGGAGTCGATATCCACCGCAAGCCCGGGTACGACCCGGCCGAGCTGTTCTTCGACCCCGCCGACCGCCTCGCGAAGGCCAAAGCGGGCCTCAACCTGGTCAAGAAGAAGCTCGGCCTGCGCTACGCGATGAGCACCGTGCCGCTCGACCCCTCGTGGGTGCGCGGCACCCACGGCCGCCTGCCGGAGTCTGCGGCCGACACCCCGCTGCTGCTGTGCTCGGATGCGGCGCTGCTCGACGACAGCGTCACCTCGGTCGCCGCGACCGACGTGCGCGACCTCGTCCTGGCCGCCCACGGTTCGCCGGTGAACGCGCCGACCCGGCGCAGTTCGCGCGTCTGACGCCGCATCCGGCTTCGCCCGCGGTCACACGGGAGGAGTCGCGCAGACGGGAGGAGAACCCGGGGGCGTACGCCCTCCCGCCTGCACATCTCCTCCGCACCGCACGGGCGTCACAGGGCGGCTTCGTGGATCTGGCGGGCGTTCGGGGTGCGGGCCGTCGTGACCGGGTGCGTGGCGAGGATGACCTTGCCGCGCGAGTGCAGCTTGTCGAGATCGTTGTAGGCGTCGGCGATCTCGGCGAGCGGGTAGAAGCCCGAGACGAGCAGGGTGAACGCGCGGACGCGGGCGAGCTCGGCGACGCGGCGCAGCAGATCTGTGCCCTTCGCGACCGCCTCGGGGTCGCTGTCGAGCAGGCGCAGCTCGATGTCGCGTCGGTCGGCGCTCGAGCGGTAGCGGCCCGCGGGGATGCCGAGCTGGGGAAGCAGCTCGTGGCCGTCTTTGCCGAAGTTGTCGATCATGGCCGTGATGGGGCGGCCGTCCGCCGCGCGGCGGATGCGGTCGACGAGGCCGTCGCCGTATTTGACGGGCTTGATGCCGAGCTGACGGAGATAGTCGAAGTTGCGCTCCCCGCACGTTCCGATCACTCTTGCCCCGAGGTGCTTCGCGACCTGCGCCTCGATGCTGCCCACCCCGCCGGCAGCGGCGGAGATGACCACGGTGTCGTCGGCTCCGATGCGCAGCTCGTCGAGCACCGTGAGCGCGGTGGCTCCGGCGAGGTAGAGGCCGCCCGCGACCTCCCACGTCACCTCGCGGGGCTTTCGCACGAGGGCGGCGGTCGGCACGTTCAGGTACGTCGCGTGCGCGCCGCTCGAGACGTGCCCGATGACGTCCTGGCCGAGGGAGAACGCCGTGACGCCGTCGCCGCGCGCGACGACCACGCCGGCGAACTCGCTGCCCGACCGTCGCGGCCAGTCCTCCTCCCAGGCCGACTCGCGGCCCGTCCGCAGGAACCCGTCGATGTGGCTGATGCCGGCGCTGATCACCTCGACGGTCACCTCGCCCGGGCCCGGCGAAGGGAGATCGTGCGTCCTCAGCTGCAGGACGTCGGCGCCGCCCAGCTCGTCGTACTCGTAGACATCCGTGCGAGGCGGTTTCTTGGACACGATCCACGACCCTTCGTCGAAGCACGCGACAGTGCGTCACCCGGCGGCCGGACCGGAAGCCGGTCGTCGTAGAGCTATTCGTAGCAGAACGGCGCCACGATGCAAGACCTTTCTCCGGATGCTGTCAGGCGAGGGCGTCGGCGAGCGCCGCGACGATCCGGGTGCCGCGGTCGTCGCCGGCCTCCATCAGGTTCGTCACGAAGGAGAAGCCCACGCGGCGACCCGGATCGGCGAAGGCCACCTGTCCGCCCGCACCGTCGTGGCCGAAGCCGTCGGGCGAGAGGTAGCGCCGCGCCTCGGAGTCGAGCTGGAACCCCATGCCCCAGCGCGGCCACGGGGGCGCGGCCTCGAAGAAGGGGCGTCCGGAGCTCACCGGCACGGTCGCGGCCGCCCGCGCCTCGTCGCCGAGCAGGCGCACCCCGTCGGTCGGGGTCACGGTCGCCGACCAGATCGCCGCCAGGGCCCGCGCCGACGCGACGCCACCAGCGCCGGGGATCTCGGCCGCCCGCACACGCGGCGAGTTGAAGCCGATGCCGTCGCCGACGAGGGACGCCGGCAGCGCCCCTCCGAGGGTCATCGCCCGCGCGGGCCACGACCGGCCGCCGTCGGGCCGGAGCATCTCCTCCGTCGCGGCGGCGAGGGTCGCGCCGATCCGCATCGGCGCCACGCGCGGCTCGATCGCCGCGGGCAGCCCGATCCAGGCGTCGGCGCCGAGGGGGCCTGCGACCTCGTCGCGGAAGAGGTCGCCCACCGAGCGGCCGGTGCGTCGACGCAGCACCTCGCCGATGAGCCAGCCGTGTGTGATCGCGTGGTAGGCGTACTCGTCTCCCGGGGTCCACAGCGGTTCCTGTTGGGCGAGCACCCCGGTCACGCGCGCCCAGTCGACGATGTCGTCTTCCGAGAGGTCGACGCGCGGCGCCGACAGACCCGCGCGGTGCGCGAGAAGGTCGGCCACGGTCGCGCCCCGCTTGCCGCCGACGCCGAACTCGGGCCAGAGCCCCACCACGGGGTCGCCGTATCGCAGATCGCCGCGCTCGACGGCGCGGGCGGCGAGGATCGACATGAGCCCCTTGGTGCAGGAGAAGACCACGCTGACGGTGTCCTCGCGCCAGGGCGCGCCCGTCTCAGCATCCGCCACGCCCGCCCAGACGTCGACCACGGGCTGTCCGTCGACGCGCACGGCGAGCGCTGCCCCCATGTCGGGGCGCCCGTCGAAGGCCGAGCCGAAGGCGTCGATGACCCGGTCGAACCGGGCATCAGCGCTGCCGTCGATGGCGATCATGCGCGTGCACCTTCCCGGTCGCCGGCGAGCACCAGCAGTCCGTCGTCGTCGGCTTCGAGCCTCCGCGGGTCGCCGATGCGGCCCTCGAACGATCCGTCGACCATGTTCTCGAACCCCATCAGAGACAGCGCTCCGTCGGTGTCGCGCACGATCCGCCCGGCGTAGAGGCTCTCATCCACGAGCAGACGAGCCTCGCCCGCGTCGATCCACCCCGTCTCTGGGTCGCGTCGCGCCACCCAGATGCCGCCCCGCTGGCCGGCGCGGTCGCCGGCGAGGTGGGCGCTGTCGCACGAGAAGATCACGACCTCCACGCCGTCGCCCGACACCACCTGCGGCACCTCGAGGTGCGCGAACCCCGAGCCCGGAGCCGAGACCCGCGCCTCGACCGTCCACTCGACCAGGTCGCGCGATCGTGCACGGGCGATGACGCCGCGGTCGCGGTCGTCGGCGGCGCCGCGCGCCCTGGCCGTCAGCAGCATGTGCCACTCGTCTCCGACGCGGAAGACCCACGGGTCGCGCCACGCCTCCTCGTGCCAGGTGCCGTCGGCGAGCACCTCGTAGCGCTCGGGGTCGGCGCTCAGCGCGAAGGGCAGCTTCGTCCAGTC
Organism: Microbacterium sp. AG1240; assembly: GCF_003635115.1. Classification (GTDB taxonomy): domain Bacteria; phylum Actinomycetota; class Actinomycetes; order Actinomycetales; family Microbacteriaceae; genus Microbacterium. The sequence continues at coordinate 384,385 of NZ_RBXJ01000001.1, read as the reverse complement.
GTTCAGGTCGCTCGACTCGGCCATCGCCACGGTCTCGACGTTCGTGATCTCGCCGTCGCGGAAGAACCGCGACCCCGTGTAGAACATCAGCCAGCGCGCGTCGTCGCGGACGACGCATCCAGTCCACACGGCCGACGCGTCGATCGACCCGTCGGGTCCGGGTCCGATCACCACCCCGAGGTCGTCCCAGTCGCGCAGGTCGGTGGAGACCGCGTGCCCGATGCGGGCGTTGCGGTGCCGCAGGTCGGGGTCGCCGAGCGAGCGCGGCGCGTGCAGGTAGAAGAGGTGGAACGTCTCGCCGTCGCGGGCGATCCAGAAGTCCCAGACCCAGGAGTCCGGTCGGGAGAACGTCATACGGGTGTCCTGTCGTGGTGAGCGGCGGCGGCCAGGGGCGAGCGGGGGCTCACCCCTTCACCGCGCCCTGCAGCAAGGCCTTGATGAACTGTCGCTGGAAGATCAGGAACAGCACGATCGCGGGGGTGATGATGATGAGCGCTCCGGCGTTGAGGAGGGGGATGCTGAGCGAGTACTGCCCCTGGAAGAAGGTGAGCGCACCGGCCACCGTGCGGTTCAGCGGGTCGGCGATGAGTACCACCGGCAGGATGAACTGGTTCCAGGTCCAGATGAACAGCAGGATCGCCAGCGCCGAGAGCGCGGGCATCGCGAGCGGAAGCTGGATGCGGCGGAACTCCTGCCACGTGCTCGCTCCGTCCACCCGCGCCGCCTCGCCGAGCTCCGGCGGCACGTTGATGAAGTGCGCGCGCATCCAGAACACGCTGAACGGCATGAACAGACCGATCAGCGGGAAGATGACGGCCCACTGCGTATTCAGGGTGCCCATCGCCTGCGCCTGGTAGTAGAGCGGGATGATGAGCGACTCGAACGGGATGGTGAGACCGAGCACGAAGAAGATCAGGATGCCGCGACCGCCCTTCACGCGGAGGCCTCCCAGCGCGTATCCGGCGAGGGTCGCGATCAGCAGGCTGATCGGCACGACGCCCAGCACGATGAGGGTGCTCGATCCCATGAGCCGCAGCACGTTGCCCGTCTCGAAGGCGGTGACGAAGTTGCCCCACTGCGGATCGCTCGGCCACTCGATGCCGGTCGGGTTGCGGTCGGCGGGTGCGAGCGCGGCCGAGAGCATGCTCACCAGCGGGATCACGGTGAGGATGAGGGCGAGGATGAGGAGCGTCCGGCCGAGGATCACCTCGGTGCGGTTGGCGATCATCGGGATTCCGTCCGGGACAGGCGCTGGATGGGCAGCACGACGATGAGGATGAGCACCATCAGCACGATGCCGAACGCCGAGGCGAGTCCGACGTCGCTCTGGGTGAACCCGATGCGGAAGATCGACAGACCCGGCACGAGGGTGGCCCGGCCGGGCCCTCCCTGGGTGGAGGTGTAGATGATGTCGAAGCTGCTGAGGGCGGCGATGACCGTCAGCGTGACGAGCACGGCGATCTCCTGACGCAACCCCGGGAGCGTGATGGTGAAGAACTCACGCCACCAGCCGGCGCCGTCCAGACGGATCGCTTCGTAGAGCGAGACGTCGATCTTGCCGATGCCGGTGAGCAGGAGCACGGTGCACAGACCCGTGAGCACCCACGACCCGATGAGGCCCACGGCGGGGAGCGCGGTGGTGTAGTCGGCGAGCCACGACCGGGTGATCCAGCCCAGGCCCACGCCGCTGAGGATCTGGTTGACCGCGCCGGTCTGGGCGTACATCCACGACCAGGCGATACCGGCTGCGGCGAGCGGGATGATCTGCGGGAGGAAGAGGATCGTCTGCGAGATGCTGGCGAACGCGCCCGCCTTCATCGAGCGGATGAGCGTCGCGAGCACGAGCCCGACGCTGACCGGGATGACCGTGAAGAAGGCGATGAGCAGGAACGCGTTGCGGATCGCACCGAGCAGGTCGGGGTCGGTGAACACCCGCAGGTAATTCTCGACGCCGACCCAGGTGGCCACGCCCACGCCGTTCCAGTCGTAGAACGAGTACTGCACGCCCTGGATGAGCGGCCAGATCACGAAGCCGACGTAGGCCAGCAGCGCCGGCACGAGCAGCGCCCAGCCGACGAGCGTGGCCCGTCGGGCCACCGCGATAGCAGTGGCCCGACGGGGGGTTCGCGAACCCGCGACGGCTGACGCCGGGGTGTTCCCCGGCGCCAGCACGTCGGGGTCGATCGCGGGTCGGGATGTCACCCGCCGACCTCGCTCTCGTAGAACTTCTGCACGCGCTCGGTGAACTCGGCCCCGGTGATCTGGCCCGTCACGAGGAGCTGCGATTCGGGGATGATCGATCCGGCGTAGATGCCGGCGGTGGTGTTGGCCATGAAGTCGACCTGGCCGTTCTCCTCGCCGATCTGCGCCGACATTTCGAGCGCCTTCTCGATGAGCGAACCCGACTCGACCTCGGGGAGGGCGAGCGAGGGGTCGCCGCCGGGCGAGGCACCGGTGACGTCGACGATGATCTGGCGCGCGACCGGGTCGGTGTGGATCCAGTTCAGGAAGTAGACGATCTCGTTCTTGTGCTGCGATTTCGCCGCGACCGAGAACGAGTTGGCCGCTCCCATCGCGACGTGGTCGCCGCCCTCCTCGATCGGGGGCACGAGGAAGAATGTCACGTCGTCGCCGAGGGCGGCCTGGTAGTTCGCCGCCTCCCAGTTGCCGTTGAAGGTGAACAGCGCCCCGCCGTCGGAGAACTGGCTGACGAAGGTGAAGTAGTCCAGCGCGTTGATGTCGGACGGGAAGTAGCCTTCGTCGGCCCAGCGCCGGATGAGTTCGGCGCCCTCGGTGTTGCCCGCGGTGTTGTAGGTGGCGCCGGGCTCGTTGAACATCCACGCCATGAACTCGTCCTTGTCGGCGTACTGGTTCATCGCGGCCTGCGTCACGAAGTTGACCACGCCGTCCTTGTCGCCGGCCATGATGGGCTGCACGCCACCGGCCTTCGCCGTGGCGAGGTCTTCCTCGAGCTCGGCCATCGTGGCGGGGGGTCCGTCTATGCCCAGCTGGTCGGCCAGTGCCGTGTTCATGTAGATGCCGGTGATGCTGTAGCCCAGACCCAGCTGGTACAGCGGCCCCGAGCCGCGGACGCCGTCTTCGCTCATGCGCAGCGGCGCGAGCTGCGAGGCGGGCCACGCGTCCCATCCGTACGCGTCGAAGTACGGGTCGAGGTCGAGCACGAGCCCGTCCTTCACCGTCTCGCCCAGGGTGGGGAGGCGGATGAGATCGGGAGGCGTGGAGCTGGCGAGGAGCTTGGGGGCGTTCGCGGTGAGGTTCTGGAACGTGTCGCGGGTGATGGTGAAGGTGACGTTCGGATGCTGCTTGGTGAACTCCTCCGTCAACTTGTCGGTGACCGGGAATCCGGTCTCGTCGGCGATCGTGAGGGTGACCTCGTCGGAGGTCAGCTCGGTTGACACGTCGACGGCGTCGGCACTGGTGTCGGGGGCGGCGGCACCCGGCGCGCAGGCCGAGAGCACGACGCCGACGACGGCGAGAGCGCCGAGGGCGATCGCGCGGCGCCCTGCGGGGCGGCGGGATGAGGGCATGAAACGACTCCTTCGTCATGTGATGCGCCCCGGTGTGGGTCACCGGGGTGGTGCGGGTGTTTCGGGGGATACTGCGCGTGCTGAAAGGTTTTAGCACCCTCATCATGAGATGCGTGCCCGGGTTCTGTCAAGTGTGCGAAGCGGCGATAGCATCCATAGGTCGAGAGGATGATCGATGGCGACCAAGCGCGTGACGCTCGCCGATGTCGCGCAACGAGCGGGACTATCGGTCAGCGCGGCGTCGCTCATCCTCAACGGCCGACCCGACACCCGGTTGTCGAAGGACGCCCATGACCGCGTGCACACCGCGGCGACCGAGCTCGGCTACCGTCCGAACATCGCCGCGCGAGGGCTCCGCACCGACAAGACCTCGACGTTCGGCTTCGTCTCCGACCTCGTCGCGACGACCCGTTTCGCGAGCGGCCTCATCAAGGGCGCGCTCGAGGCGGCACGCGCCGCCTCGCACGTCGTGCTCGTGATCGAGACCGACGGCGACCCCGCCCGCGAGGAAGAGGCCATCGCGGCACTCGTCGATCGCCAGGTCGACGGCATCATCTTCGCGACCATGCGCGCTCGCGAGCTCTTCGTGCCCGAACTCCCCCGCGGCACCGCCGCCGTGATGCTCAACGCGATCAACCCTGGCCACCCCGCGTCCGTCCTCCCCGACGAGTACAGCGGCGGGCGCGCCGCCGTGCGCCTGCTGCTCGAGGCCGGTCACCGCGACGGCATCGCCCTCATCGGCCAGAGCGACGACGCCGAGCGCGACGTGTTCCGCTCGACGACCGTCGCGCGACGCGTCGCCGGGGTGCGCGACGCGATGGCGGAGGCCGGGGCGACCTTCGCCGCGGAACGCTCGATCTGGCTCTGGGAGCCCGACCACGGGTACGAGGCCGTCCGCGACCTCCTGGCGTCGGGGCCGGCGCCCCGCGCGCTCATCTGCATGAACGACCGTCTCGCCTTCGGGGCCTACCAGGCACTGAGCGAGGCGGGGCTGTCTGTGCCGGGCGACGTATCGGTCGTCTCGTTCGACAACGACGAACTCGCCGCCTACCTCCGCCCGGGCCTGACCACCATCGGACTGCCGCACGAGGCGATGGGGCGTCGTGCGGTCGAGCGGCTGCTCGACCCGGGCGAACCCGGCGAGTCGCTCATCCCGATGCCCGCCATCGAGCGTGCCTCGATCGCTCCCCCGCGGCGCTGACCCGCCCCCACCCAGCCCGCGAGACGTCATCCGGGATACGACACTGCGCACGAGGGTCGCAGTCTCGTATCCGCGGTGAGGTCTCGCGGTCGGGGGGGGTCGGGGGCGACCCGTCAGGCGAGCGCCAGCTCGACCGTGGTGAAGGAATGCGGCGGCAGCTCCACCGTCAGCACCCCGTCCTCGCCGAGGGCCGCGGCGATCGGGCGCGGTGCGACGCGTTCGGGCCCCTCGACGTCGTTGAACGACGACGCCGCGTCGCCCGTGAGCGTGCGCGCGCGCACGACGCTCGCCGCCCGCCCACGGAGGTCGAGCCGCACCGTGCACGCGTTGTCGGCCGACAGGTGGGTCATCGACACCAGCGCCGTATCGTCGCGGGTCGACGCCGAGATCGACACGAGGTCGAGATCGTCGCCGCGCACGGTGGTCGTCGGCGTCTCGAGCACGTGCACCGGGAGGCCCGCCGCATCCTGGTGCCCCTTGTTCATCTCGAACACGTGATAGGTCGGGGTGAGCACGAGGTTCTCGCCGTCGGTGAGCACCATCGCCTGCAGCACGTTGACGGTCTGCGCGATGTTCGCCATCGTCAGGCGACGCGCGTGACGGTGGAAGACGTCGAAGTGCAGACCCGCGACGAGGGCATCGCGCACGGTGTTCTGCTGGAACAGGAAGCCCGGGTTGGTGCCCTCCGCGGCGTTCCACCACGTGCCCCACTCGTCGCACACCAGCCCGACGCGGTTCTGCGGGTCGTAGGAGTCCATCACGGCGACGTGCCCACGGACGATGCGCTCGATCCCCGCCGCATAGGCCACCGTCTCGTAGTACTGCGCGGTGGTGAACTCGGTCGCCTCCTCGGTGTTGATGCCGGATCCGGAGTGCGTGTAGTAGTGGAAGGAGATGGCCTGATAGGGGAGGTTCCCGCCCATCGTGCAGCCGTGGCACTCCGTCAGCGACTTCATGAGCGTGCGGGTCCACTCGAGGTCGTCCTCGTTGGCGCCCGCCGCGATCCTCGTCAGCGAGTTGCCCCCGTGCTCGTGGCAGAAGGTCGCGTAGCGACGCGCCTCCTCCGCGTAGAACGACGCCGACATGTTGCCGCCGCATCCCCATGCCTCGTTGCCCAGCCCCCAGAACGGCACGCGCCACGGCTCGTCCCGACCGTTGTCGCGTCGCAGTCTCGCCATGGGGCTGTCGTCGGCCCGGGTGAGGTACTCCACCCACTCCGACATCTCCTGCACCGTGCCGCTGCCGACATTGCCGTTGACGTAGGCGTCGGCACCGAGGAGGTCGCAGAGGTCCATGAACTCGTGGGTGCCGAAGTGGTTGTTCTCCACGACGTCGCCCCAGTTGGTGTTGGCGATCTTCGGTCGCTGCTCGCGAGGCCCGATGCCGTCGCGCCAGTGGTAGGTGTCGGCGAAGCATCCGCCCGGCCACCGGAGGTTCGGGATGTCGAGGGCGCGGAGCGCCTCGACGATGTCGAGACGGATGCCGCGCACGTTCGGGATCGTGGAGTCCTCCCCCACCCAGAACCCGTCATAGATGCACCGGCCGAGGTGCTCGGCGAAATGACCGTAGAGGTGACGGCTGATGCGATCACCGGTGACGTCGAGGTCGATCACGGCGCGTGCCGTCGAGGTCATGATGCTCTCCATGCGGTTCGGGGTGTGAGGGGGGCGAGCGACGGGCGTTCGGCGGTGGTGGCGAGGTCGATGCGTCGACCCTCCCGCGCCGACGCCGTCAGGGCGGTCATGATCTCGAGCACGTGCAGGGCGACGTCGCCGCCGGCCCGCCCGTGACCGGCGACGACGTCGATCAGGCCGATACCGCGCCCCGCGCCCTCGTAGCCGGCGCGGGGCTCGATCACCGTGCCCTCGTCGGAGGGGGAGCGTCGCAGCCTCACCTCCCCGGCGAACGTGTTCGGATCGGGCACCGTCAGCGATCCGAGTTCGCCGTGCACCTCGAGGGGGGCGGCGGTGGTCGCCACCGCGTCGAAGCTGAACGTCACCGTCGACACCGCGCCGCCGGCGTGCTCAAGCACGCCGGTCACGTGCGTATCGACCTCGACGGGGATGCGCTCACCGGCACGAGGGCCGGTCGCGATGACGCGTTCGCCACGCGGTCGTGACGACACCCCCGACACCCGCACGACGGGACCGAGGAGGTGGAAGAGCGTAGTCAGGTAGTAGGGCCCCATGTCGAACAGGGGGCCGCCCCCGGCGAGGTAGTAGAAGTCGGGATTCGGATGCCAGGCCTCGTGTCCCGGGGCGACCCAGGTCGCCGTCGCCGACACCGGTCGGCCGATCTCGCCGGCGTCGACGACCGCTCGTGCGGTCTGCACGCCGGTGCCGAGCACGGTGTCGGGGGCCCCGCCCACCCACGCACCGCCGGCGGCCGCGACGACCTCGCGCGCCTCGGCGAGCGTGGCGGCGAGCGGCTTCTCCCCGTAGACGTTCTTGCCCGCAGCGAGCGCCGCGAGGGCCACCGACGCGTGCGCGGCGGGGATCGTGAGGTTCAGCACCGTCTGCACCTCGGGGTCGGCCATGAGCTCGTCGACGGAGAGGGCTCGGCACCCCGGCACGCGCTCGGCGGTCGCCCTCGCGCGGGCGGGGTCGAGGTCGGCGACGGCCACGATCCGCACCGCGTCGAGACCGATGAGGGTCTCGAGATACTGGGCCGAGATGACCCCGAGCCCGACTATTCCGATTGCGTGCGGCTGGCCCACAGCATCCCCCTCTCGATGATGGTGCGGACGTTGGCGTCGGCGAGCACCTCGACGTCGTGCCCGGGGGTCGCGACGAAGACGCGCCCCCGCCCCCACGCCCGCGTCCAGACCGCCGGCGAGGTGATCGGGCGGTGCCAGGGATGGTAGGGCTGCACCGGGTGGGTGGTCGTGGCGAGCACGTCGTTGAGGTCGTCGGTGAGCACCCAGTACTGCTCGGTGCGCAGGGCGAAGCCATCGATACCGGCCATGATCGACGAGGCGCGCCCGGCGTCGGTGACCTCGATCGTGTGATCGACGAAGTTGTCGCGCTCGTCTCCGGGGCGCTCATCGGGGTGCCGCGAGGGGTGGGTGGCGAACTGCCCGCCGACCAGCTGCAGGTAGTCGGAGCTGTCGCGGTAGGAGTCGGCGATGCCGCCGTGCCACCCCGCGAGCCCGGTGCCGCGCTCGACCGCGGCGCGAAGCCCCGCGACCGCCTCTCGTGAGGCCTGCGCCATCGTGACCGACTGCACGACGAGGTCGACGGCGTCCATCGCGTCGCTGTCGGCGTAGACCTCCGGGTCGGACTCGGTGCGCACGTCGAAGCCGTTGTCGCGCAGGAACGGCACGAAAAGGTCGGTGGCCTCGACCGGATGGTGTCCTTCCCACCCGCCTCGGACGATCAGGGCGTGACGTGCGGTCATGACGAACTCCTCGGCGCAGAGGTGGTCGGAACGGGAGGCGGCGGAGCGCTTCCCCGGGTGGGGACGGCATCACCATGCCACACCCCCTGGACCGACCGCGCAGATATTGCGCAAAATAGGGAGGTGCCCGCATCCGCCCGATCCACGCTCGCCGACGTCGCGGCGGCGGCGGGGGTCAGCGTGACCACCGCCTCGCGCGCTCTGCGCGGCCGGGGAGAGATGGCCGCGGCCACGCGTGCGCGGATCGTGACCGCGGCGACGACCCTCGGGTACACGCTCGATGGAGAGCGGCGGGGTCGCCCGCGCGGAGGCACCGCCCGGCTGATCGACCTCGTGCTCTCGCACTTCCACAATCCGTACACCGAGGAGGTCACCGCCGGCGCGCGGACCGCGGCCGCGCACCTGCGCTACGACCTCGTGCTGACGACCGAGCGCGACGATCCCGACGACGACTGGCCCGTCCGCGTCCGGTCCCGCGGGAGTGCGGGTGTCGTGCTCGGCCTCATCCTTCCGACGGCGACGCAGACCGCGGTGATGCGCGAAGCGGGCATCCCCGTCGTGCTACTCGAGCCGCCCAGTGGTTCGTCGCGAGGGCTGCCGAGCGTACGCTCGACCGATCGCGCCGGGGGCTCGGCGGCGGCGGAGCACCTCATCGCCCGGGGCGCGCGCCGGTTCGTCGTGATCGGGGGCAGCCCTCCCTATCGCTGGGGTCGGGCGCGCGCCGAGGGCTTCTTCGAGACGCTGGATGCTGCGCTCCCGCGCGCCGCGCGCGTGCACGAGAGTGCGAACTGGGGTGCGACCGAGGCGCGCGAGGCCTGCGTGCGAGCCCTCAGGAGCCTCGCCGGCGACGGACCCGTCGGGGTGTTCGCCTGTTCGGACGAGATGGCCGCGGGGGCCTACCGCGCCGCCGCCGACCAGGGCCTGCGGGTCGGCGTCGACGTGCTGGTGGTGGGGTTCGACGACCTGCGCGGTGCACGGTGGCTGCAGCCGTCGCTGACCACCGTGCGCCAGCCGATCCGCGAGATGGCGGCCACGGCGGTGCGGATGCTCGCGGCCGGGGCACCCGCCGGCGACGAGATCGTGGAGCTGCCGACGGAGCTCATCCCCCGCGGCTCCACGCGGGGCTCCGGCGGCTGACCCCGCATCCTCCCCCGCCGGATGCGGGCATTCGGGCCGGCCGCGGGCATTCCCCCGCCCGAGGCCCGCGCGCGGGACGATCCCCCGCATCCCATGCGCACGCCGGACGCCGCCCCGCCCTCCCCCAGGCCCACGACCCGCCGGCGCTCAGGCGCGCTGGGCGATGACCTCTCGCCAGGGGCCCCAGTCGGGGTCGTGCGCGGGCCACACCTCGACGCCGTCGAGCGCGTCGAGGTCGTGGAGGCGCCGGATCGCCGCATCCGCGCGATCATCGCCGTCGTCGCCGACCGTCGACCCGCACCGCACTCCCTCGGTGACGTTGCGGCGGAGGTCGGCCGCGTCACCGGCGCGCACGACGGTGCGCTCCCCGAGCTCGACCACGAACGACTGGTGGCCGGGGGTGTGCCCCGACGTGTCGATGGCCCGCAGCCCGGGCGCGAGGTCGGTGTCGCCGATCAGCGTGACGACCGAGAGCCCCTCGCGCACGACGTCGTCGACGAACAGGAACCCCGCGCGCGCGTCGTCCACCGTGCGCACGTGCTCCCACTCCCGCTCCTGCAGGAGGAGGGGCTGGTCGGGGGCGAGCAGGCGCGCCGCCCCGGTGTGGTCGAAGTGCACGTGGGTGATGGCCGCCGCGGCAAGGTCGCCCCAGTCCAGTCCGGCCGCCGCCACCTGCTCGACGAGCGGGTCGCCGGCGGGCACCAGCGGCGTGTAGTTCTCGTAGTCGAAACTCGCCACGCGCCGATCTCGGTCACGGATGCGGGCCGGGTCGAACCCGCCGTCGACGAGCACCCACCCCTCGTCGAAGACGACGGCGGCGGCCGTGACCGGTTCGAGGAGGAACCGGAAGAAGCTGCCGCCGGCGACCGAGACGCCCTCCGGGATCGGCTCGTAGCCCACCACGAAGGGGACGAGCCGCCGCGGGCGACCGCCGAGGCGGAGGGGCGCCGCATCCGCCCACGGCGTCGACGTCACGACCGCGCCGCCGATGCCAGGTAGGCCCGCCATCCGCCGAAACGGGTGATGTCGGCGGCACCCTCCAGGGCGACCGTCTCGCACAGGAAGCCCGAGACGGTCGAGCCGTCGGCCAGTCGCGCGGTGCCGATGCCCATCGGTTCGGGAAGCGCCGCGACGAAGCGGCCGAAGCCGGCGGCCGGCAGCCGCCAGACCTCCCCCTCGATCGGTGCCCCGCCGTCGGCCACGCGCACGAGGCCGGGCTTGGCGGGCGTGGTCGCGAGGGCGAACAGGCGGTAGTCGGGCGCTGTCGAGACCGACGCGACGAACGATCCGCCGGCGGCGACGAGCTGGTGGTTGAGAGGTTGACCCCGCAGGTGCGCGCCGACCACGAGCACGTCGACCGGAGGGGCCGACACCCGCTCGGCGAGCTGCGCGAGCGTGCGGTCGGCGAAGGGGGCGCCGGTGAGCATGACGCCGAACGGCTTGCCGCCGACGACCCCCGCCGGCACGGCGAGCGCGCTGCGGTCGAGGAGGTTCGCGAAGTTCGTGAAGCGCCCCATGCGGGAGTTCGCCCCCACGGGGTCGGCCGCGACCTCGTCGAGGGTCGGATGCCACGTGGTCGTGGGGGTGAGCAGCGCCACCGTTCCCGCGAGTCGGCCGAGGCCCTCCAGCCCGAGTCGGTCGAGCCGCTCACGGTCGCGGAAGTAGTCCGCGGCCCGGGCGTCGGCACCGGCGAGCACGATGCCGGCGACGGTCGGGTCGATGTCGGTGCCGATGAGCTCGCGGTTCGCCTCGATGAACGCGCCGACGGCCGCCGTGCGCTCGGCGACGAACGCCCCGCCGTACAGGAGCGATGCGGCCTCCAGGAGCGGCGCGATGTCGACCTCGACGATGTCGACCCCGGATGCGGCGAGCCTGCCGACGACGCCGCGGAACGCCTCGATCCACCCCTCGGCGAGACCCTCCAGGTGCTCGGCCGTGGGGATGGCGACGACGGGTCGGGCATCCAGCGGTGGCGCGGGCACGTCGACGCGGGCCCGCGGATCGACGCCGTCGGGCCCGGCCATGAGCTCGGCGGCCTCGCGGGCGAGCGGGAGTTCCCGCGCGAAGACGGTCACGCAGTCGATGCTCCGGCAGGCGGGGACGACACCGGTGGTCGGCACGAGACCGACGGTGGGCTTGACCCCGACGATGCCGTTGAGGGCCGCCGGCACCCGCCCCGACCCCGCCGTGTCGGTGCCCAGGGCCAGGTCGACGACCCCGAGCGCGGTCACGACCGCCGATCCCGAGCTCGATCCGCCGGAGATGAGCGAGGGGTCCCAGGCCCCGCGCACGGCGCCGTAGGGGCTGCGCGTGCCGACGAGGCCGGTGGCGAACTGGTCGAGGTTGGTCTTGCCGAGCACGACCGTTCCGGCCGCTCGCAACCGCGCCACCGCCGGGGCATCCGACTCCGGTTCGTAGGCGTACGCGGGGCTCCCCGCGGTGGTGGGCAGGCCCGCGACGTCGATGTTGTCCTTCACGGCGAGCACGGTTCCCGCCAGGGGGAGCCGTTCTCCCGCGGCGACCCGGCGATCGATCTCGGCGGCCTCCGCGAGCGCCTCCGCCTCGGGCCGGAGGGCGATCCACGCCTCGGGACGGTCGATCTCGGTGTTGCGGGCGTACGCGGCGGCGACCCGCTCGACCGCGCTCATCGGGCGACCTCCACGACGGCCAGCAGCTGCCCGGCCTCCACGCGCTCCCCCGGTCGTACGAGCACGTCCCGCACGATTCCCGCCTGTGTCGCACTCACGGTGGTCTCCATCTTCATCGCTTCCAGCACCAGCATCCGTTCTCCTTCGGCAGCCTTCCGCCCCGGTTCGGTCTCGACCTTCCAGACCGCCGCCGAGAAGGGCGCGCGCACCGCGATGCAGCCCGGCGGCAAGGGGTCTTCGACGGGGGCGGTGGCGACGGCATCCGATTCCACGGGTCGATCGAATTCGCCGGCCTCGCGCCAGCGGTCGCGTTCCTCGCCGAAGGCACGCTGTTGACGATCGCGGAACGACGAGATGCCCGCCGCGTTGTCGGCGAGGAACATCTCGTACTCGGCGAGGCGGAACTCGCCCTCGGAGGTCTCGAACTCGCCGCGGCCGGCGTCGGTCTCGGCGCGCAGTTCGAGGAGCTCCTCGGCCGACACCGGGTACCAGCGGATGCGGTCGAAGAACCGCAGCGCCCAGGGGTTGTCGGCGAACAGGCCGCCCCGCCGGAACCTGTTCCACACCTGCACGGTGCGACCGACGAACTGGTATCCGCCCGGCCCCTCCATTCCGTAGATGCAGAGGTACGCGCCGCCGATCCCCACGGAGTTCTCGGCGGTCCAGGTGCGGGCCGGGTTGTACTTCGTGGTGACGAGCCGATGACGCGGGTCGAGCGGTGTCGCGACCGGGGCGCCCAAGTAGACGTCGCCGAGACCCATCACGAGGTACTGCGCGTCGAAGACCGTGCGGTACACGTCGTCGACGCTGTCGAGCCCGTTGATGCGGCGGATGAACTCGATGTTCCACGGCGTCCAGGGGGCGTCGTCGCGCACGCCCGCCATATACCGCTCGATGGCGAGCCTCGTCGCCGGGTCGTCCCACGACAGCGGCAGACGCACCTCCCGCGAGGGCACGACGAGTTCGCTCGTGGGCGGGAGGTCGTCGTCGAGCTCGCGGAGGAGACCGACGAGTTGCGAGGCGCGGAGCACGGATGCGTCGGTGTGCACCTGCAGCGATCGGATGCCGGGGGTGACGTCGAGGATGCCGCGGGGGGCGTGCTCGGCGAGGCGCGTCTGCAGCGCGTGCACGCGCATGCGCAGACCCAGATCGAGCTCCTGCGCGCCGAACTCCACGAGGAGGTTGTCGTCGCCGTCGCGCCGGTAGGTGACGCGCGGGCGGTGCACCCCGGTGGCGTCGACGTCGGCCTCCCGCACCGAGATGACCCCGTCGTCGCCGTCGCCGCCGCCGACGAGCGGCGGGGCACCGAGCGAGCGGGCGGAGTCGAGCCCGGCGGCATCGGCCTCGCGCACCGGCACGAAACGCAGCGAGTCGCCCGGGCGGAGCTGCCCGATCTTCCACAGCTCGCCGCTGGCCACGACCGCCGGGCAGACGAATCCGCCCAGGCTCGGGCCGTCGGGTCCGAGGATGATCGGGGTGTCTCCGGTGAAGTCGAGGGCTCCCACGGCGTAGGGGGTGTCGTGGATGTTCGAGGGGTGCAGGCCCGCCTCTCCGCCGTCGGTCCGCGCCCACTCGGGCTGCGGACCGCTCAGGCGAACGCCCGTGCGCGCCGAGTTGACCTGCACCGTGTATTCCGCGGCGTAGAGCTCGTCGATGTCGGCGCGGGTGAAGAACTCGGGAGCGGCGTGCGGGCCCTCGGTGACGCCGATGCGCCACTCCCGCCCGATGTGCGGTCGCCTTTCGGGCGGGGTCGCGCCGCCGGGAGCGGCCGGAGCGACGGCGGCGGAGCGCAGCACGTCGCCGGAGACGAGCGCCCGCCCGCCGTGACCGCCGAACCCGCCGAGCGTGAAGGTCGCCGCGCTCCCGAGGTAGGCGGGCACGTCGATCCCGCCGCGGATCGCGACGTAGGTGCGGATGCCGGGGCCGGGCGACGCGCCGATGCGCAGCGTGCCGCCGGCGGGCACCTCGACCGGTTCCCAGAGCGCGACGGCCGCACCGTCGACCGTGACGTCGACCGGCGCGCCGGTGACGCATACCGTCGTCGCCGCGGTGAATCGCAGCGTCGGTCCTGTCAACGTGACCTCGAGTCCGGGCGCCTCGGGAGGGTTGCCGACCGCCAGGTTGGCCTCCCGGAACGACACCGCGTCCATCGGACCCGACGGCGGGACGCCCACCTGCCAGTATCCGAGACGGCCGGGAAGGTCTTGCACGGTGGTCATCATGCCCGGCTCGAGCACCTCGACCCGCGGGTCGGGATCGCCGATGCCGTCGAGGGTGCCGGTGTCGTGGGTCGCGTCGCGGACGTCCGGATGCTGCGCGATCTCACGCAGCATCCCGGTGCCGGTGACGATCCCGTCGACGCGGGTGCCGGCGAGCGACGCGTGCAGCAGGTCGAGAGCGTCGTCGCGGGTCGCCGCGTGCGCGATGACCTTCGCGAGCAGCGGGTCGTAGTACGACGTCACCTCCATCCCCTCCTCGATCCAGGAGTCGACACGGACGCCGTCTGCCTCCGGGAGGCGGACTCCGGTGACGAGTCCGGTCGACGGGGCGTTGCCGCGGTCCGGGTCCTCGGCGTAGATGCGCGCCTCCACGGCATGCCCGTTCGGCTGTCGCGGAGCGTCGAAGAGCGAGGGGTCGACGGCCTCGGGTCCGCCCGCCGCGAGGTCGAGCATCAGTCCGACCAGATCGAGACCGTAGACGGCCTCGGTGACCGGATGCTCGACCTGCAGACGCGCGTTGACCTCGAGGAAGTAGGCGGCCTCGGCGACGGGGTCGTAGACGAACTCCGCCGTGCCCGCGGAACGGTAGTCGACGCTGGCGGCGAGGGCGGCGGCCGTGGCGTGGAGCTGTGCGCGCACGGCGTCGGGGAGGCGCGGCGCCGGGGCCTCTTCGACGACCTTCTGGTTGCGGCGCTGCAGCGAGCAGTCGCGGTCGCCCAGCACGGCGACGCGCCCCGCCCCATCACCGAACAGCTGCACCTCGACGTGGCGCGCCGGGCGCACGAACTTCTCCACGAAGAGTCCTGACGACCCGAAGCTCGCCTGCGCCTGACGGGTGACAGCGTCGAAGGCCTCGGCCACCGCGGCGGCGTCTCCGCAGACCCGCATGCCGATCCCGCCGCCGCCGCCCGTCGCCTTGAGCATGACCGGGAACCCGATCGACTCGGCGGCCGCCACGGCGGCGTCCCGCGACTCCAGCACGCCGCTGCCCGGAAGCAGCGGCACGCCGGCCGCGGCAGCGAGCTCGCGTGCGGTGTGCTTCAGCCCGAACGCGTCGAGCTGATCGGGAGTGGGACCGACCCACGCGAGACCGGCGGCCTCCACGGCCCGGGCGGCTCCCGCGTTCTCGGCGAGGAACCCGTAGCCGGGGTGGATCGCTCCGGCACCCGTTCGGGCGGCCGCCTCGAGGACGGCGTCGAGCAGCAGGTACGACTCCGAGGCGGGAGCCGGCCCGAGCCGAACGGCGGTGTCGGCCTCCCGCACGTGGGGGGCCGCCCGGTCTGCGTCGGAGTAGACCGCGACCGTGCGGAACCCGCGCTCTCGCGCGGAGCGGATGATGCGACGGGCGATCTCGCCGCGATTGGCGACGAGCAGGGT
This sequence comes from Microbacterium sp. AG1240, assembly GCF_003635115.1. Taxonomy (GTDB): domain Bacteria; phylum Actinomycetota; class Actinomycetes; order Actinomycetales; family Microbacteriaceae; genus Microbacterium. Next base: position 368,859 of record NZ_RBXJ01000001.1, on the reverse strand, counting down.
GTCGAAGCCCCTCACGGGCGCGTCACGATCATGCGCAGCGGCGTGCAGCTGAAGTCGTTGCAGGGATTGTTCATCTGCGGGCAGTTCGACACGACCACGAGCACGTCGCGCTCCGCCCGCATCGCCACGCGCTTTCCCGGCGCCGACATCCCGTCGACGATCCCGAGCGACCCGTCCGCCTCGACGGGCACGTTCATGAACCAGTTGAGGTTCGACACGAGGTCGCGCGCCCCGAGCCCGTGACGGGCGGCCTCGGCGAGGAAGTTCTCCCGGCACCCGTGCTGGAACAGGGTGTGGTGGCCGTACCGCAACGTGTTCGACTCCTTGCTGCACGCTCCACCGATCGTGTCCTGGCGGTCGACCTCGTTGCCCACCACCGTCATCAACGGTCGCCCGAGGTTGCTGCGCAGCACGGTGCCGGTGCGCACGTACACGTTCTGCTGCCAGGCGATGGTGTCGGCGGCGCTGTAGCGCTCGTCGGTGTCGGCGGCGGCGTAGACGAGGAAGTCGGCCGACTGGTTCCCTCCGACGTCGACGATCGTCAGCACGTCGCCGACGGCGACGACGGCCGACCAGGCGGCCCGCGGTGCGACGCGCTGGTCGAGCACCACGGCGCCGTCGACGAGCGGGCTCGACCAGTCGAGGGGCGCGTCGGCGGCGTGAACGGGGCGGTCGGGAACGGTGGTGATCATTCTGGCGTCCTCTCAGAGACCGGCGAGCTCGGCGTAGGCGGCGGTGTTGCGGTAGGCGCGTTCGCGTTCGGGGCTGGCGTGGAAGACGTCGTCGTCCTCGCCCGTCGGCCGTTCCGTCCAGGCGACCACGCGCAGCGGGCCCACGACGTAGTCGTCGCGCGGATCCAGCGCGTGGGGCACGTTCGCGACGAGCACGATCAGCGGCAGCTCCGCGCGGAGGTCCACGTGGGCACCGGCACCGGCCGAACCCTGCCAGGCGAGCGAGCCGTCGGCCTCGGCGCGCACCCCCTGGAAGAACGAGATCGCCGGGGGCAGGTCGCGCGAGGTCAACCCGTGCTTGGCGCCAGCGAGCCGGAGCAGCCCGTGCCCGGACGGCGACGGCCCCTCGGGCAGGGCGTCGCCGTACTTGCGCTCGTTCCAGGCGTCGCTGGTCGTGCCGCAGAACGCGTCGTGCCGACCGGACGTGTCGGCGACGATCGTCGCCAGCACGCGCCCGTCGCCGGAGAGCAGCGGGTGCCCGGCGCCGAGGTAGGCCTGCCACGGGATCTTCTGGGTGTCGGCGACGTTGATCCGCTCCCAGGGTTCGACGGCGTTGAGCACCACGACGCTCGCGCAGGCGTCGCCCGTGGGGTCGATGAGGCGGATGCGGGTACCCCGCGCGACCCGAAGATGCGTGTATCCGCCGGGGGCCACGGTCTCCGCCCACCGGAGCGCTGCCGAGTCGACCTCGGCGGGGGCGAAGGGGGCGGAGGCCGGCGGGAGGTAGGGCATCCACTCCGACGAGGCGGCGCGGGCACGGGCGTCTTCGCGAGCACGTCCGACATCGCCCAGGGCGAGCTTTCGACCGTCCATTCCCGATCCTTTCTATCGATTGACAGGTATGACACCACGTCGGCGTTTCGCCCGTGTTACGGCGGCACCGTTACGGTGGGAGCATGGCGCCGGCGAGAACCGGACGACCCCGCGCGGCGGGTCCGTCCCCCACCGGGCAGGGCACCCGGGCCGACGTCCTCACCGCGGCGGCGGCCCTGTTCTGCACCCGCGGGTACACCTCCTCCAGCACGCACGCGATCGCGGAGGCCGCCGGCATCCGCCAGGCCTCGATGTATCACCACTTCGAGCGCAAGCACGACATCCTCCTCGCCCTCCTGCTCGAGACCGTTCAGCCGTCGCTCGAGGTCGCCGCCCGGCTTCTCGCCGACGACGACGAGCCCGCGGCGCGCCTGTGGGCGCTGTGTGTCGCCGACGTGCGCCTGCTCTCGGCCGGACCCCACAACGTCGGCGCTCTCTACCTGCTGCCGGAGGTGTCGGAGGACGCCTTCCGCCCCTTCCGCGAGCGGCGCAGCGAGCTCGAGACGACCTACAAGACACTGGTCGCCGCCAGCGGCCTCACCGCCGACCGTGTCGGCATCAGCACGAGCCTCGTGCTCGGCCTGGTCGAGAGCGTGATCCTGCAGCGCAAGCGGGGCGTCGAGATCACCGACCGCACGGCGGAGGCGATCGCGTCCGCCGCCCTGCGTGTGCTCGACCTGGATCCCGCGGTCATCTCCCGCGCCGAGCAGCTCGGCACCGGCGTTCTCGACCGCATCGCCTGACCGGCGTTCGTCGGCCGACGAACGAGCGCTCCGTCGCTCCGCGCCCGCCCGGGCGGATTTCACAGGACTGTTACACAGCCGACATCGCTGACGGTGCCGCGGATGGAGATTCTTTCTGTCAAGCAACAGAAAGCCCATCCGACCGCCTTTCCCCGCCCGGGAGTGCCCATGATCATCTTCGGAGTCGCCCTCAGCGTCGTCGTCATCCTCGTCGTCGGCATCGTCGTCGCCCGCAAGGTCGACGGCGACAGCGCCAATTACCTCGTCGCCGGACGACGTCTCGGCGTGCCCCTCGTCGCCGTCTCGCTCACCGCCGCCGCCGTCGACGCGAACGCCACGGTCGGCAACACCGACCTCACCTCGCAGTTCGGATTCTGGTCGGGGGCGTCCCTCGCGATCGGGCTCGCCCTGTGCCTGCTGCTGACGGGTCTGTTCCTTGCGAAGCGGATGAACGCGATGAGGCTGTTCACCCTCGGCGACTTCTTCCGGCTGCGCTACAACCGCCCCACCGAACTGGCCGCCTCGGCACTGATGGTCGTGTCGTTCACGATCCTCCTCGCCGGCAACCTCGTGGCCTGCGGGTTCCTCCTCGAGCACTTCGCGAACATCCCCTACGCGTGGGGCGTCATCCTGGCCGTGGTGCTGGTGCTCGCTTACACGATCGCGGGGGGCCTGTTCTCCGATGCCTACACCGCCGCGATCCAGACCGCGATCACGGTCGTCGCGGCCGTGGTGCTCCTCGCCTGGGTGGCGATGTCCTACGGCATCGTGATCCCCGAGGGAATGGGCCCGTTCGACCTCGAGCAGCTGAGCGACCCCGCGGCCGGCGCCCCGATCAACTGGGCGACGCTGGTCTCGTTGGCCATCGGCGACATCGTCGCGATCGACTTCATGCAGCGGATCTTCGGCGCCAAGAGCCCCTCCGTCGCGCAGCGGTCGTGCTTCATCGCGGCCGGCCTCACCGCCGCGATCGGCACCGTCTTCGCGATCGTCGCGCTCAGCGTGTCGGCGACGCTCGGCATCTCGGTCGAGGACGGCCCCGTGCTCTTCACGCTCCTGGGCGACTTCGCCCCGCCGCTCGTAGCGATCCTGGTGCTCTCGGGAATCGTCGCCGCGTCGTTCTCGACGGCGTCGGGTGCGATGCTCGCGACCTCCGCGATCGCGGTGCGCAACATCTTCACCGTTCGCCGTCACAGCGGCACCGGCCCCGATCCGCTCCTGCGCTGGACCCGCGTGGCCATGGTCCCGTTCGTGATCGGCGGCGCGTTCCTCGCCATCCAGGTGAGCCAGACCGGGATCCTCCTGACCCTCGCGTTCGACCTCATGCTCGCGTGCCTGGCGGCGCCGTTCCTGTTCGGCGTCTTCTGGAAGCGCCCCGGGTCGGCCGCAGCGCTCACCGCGATGGCCGTCGGGTTCGTGGTGCGCATCGCGTTCCTGGCGCTCACACCCACCCTCTACGGGGTGCCGAACGACATCTTCTACGTGCCGAACACCCTCGTCGGGCCGGAGTTCGACGGCTGGGCGACGCTGGTGGCCGCCGCGGTCGGGTTCGGAACGTTCGCGCTGGTCGCGGCGATCTCGGGACGTCGCGAGTCGGAGGTGGCGGCCGAGGCGCGCATCCGCGCCGACCTCGACGCCGAGCGCGAGTCGTCGGAGGCGGCGGTGCCGGCCCCAGCGTGAGGGCGTGACACCCGCATCCACGTTCATAATGGATCCAATTATACTTATGCCGGATCCATTTCCCGGCGGATGCGTGCGCCGCCCCTGCGCGCGGAAAGAAGGCCACTCGAATGAACATCGTCCTCGTCCACGGCTCCGGCGGGTCGGAGCGATCGTGGTCGCTCGTCGCGCCGCTGCTGGCCTCCCGCGGGCACGCGGTGATCGTCGCCGACAACCCGTCGCAGTCGCTCGAGGAGGACACGCGCCGGGTGCGCGACCTGATCGACCCGCTCGAGGGCCCGATCGTGCTGGTCGGGCACTCGTACGGCGGGGCGGTCATCACGAACGCGGGTGTCGACGAGAGGGTGGCCGCGCTCGTCTACGTCGCCGCGTTCGTTCCCGATGCCGGCGAGAGCGTGCAGGGCATCGTGAACAGTTATCCCCCCGCCGAGGTCTCGCGCTTCTTCACCCGCGGTCCGGCCGGCGAGTGGATTCCGGAGGACAGCCCCGCCTCGCGTGCGGCCCTGGCATGGGACGTGCCCGACGACGTCTGGGCGACACGCCACAACGACCGGCGGACCTCCGCCGACGCCATCTTCACCCAGCGCACCGGCAGCCCCGCCTGGGCGACGACACCGAGCTGGTACCTGCTGGCGACCTCCGACAAGCACATCCGCGTCGAGGCGCAACGCGAGATGGCCTCCCGCGCGGGTTCGACGGTCCTCGAGGTCGACACGAGTCATGCCGTCCCGCATGCCGCGCCCGAGCGCGTCGTCGCCGTCATCGAGGCGGCGATCGACGCCGTCACGGGCTGACGCGGGGGGATCAGCGGGCCAGACCGTCGAGGTCCTTCACGAAACGCCCGCCCTGCACCACGGCACGCACCGCCGTCGGGTCGCCCAGGGCATCGAGGTCGGCGAGCGGATCCACCGCGGTGACGACGAGGTCTGCCAGCTTGCCGGCCTCGACCGAACCGAGGTGCTCGTCCAGTCGCAGCAGGCGGGCGCCGGCGAGCGTACCCGCGTGCACCGCCCGCAGCGGGGTCAGCCCGACACCCACGAGGTGGCCCAGCTCGGTGAGGTTGCGCCCCTGCGGGTGGATCCCCGCATCCGTTCCCATGGCCACCGCGACCCCCCGCGCGACCGCCGCCGAGATGGCCGTGATCGCGCGCTCCTGCCGCCGACGGCGAGCCGGGTCGTCGCCCGACGAGGACGGGCGCAGCAACGTGCTCAGAGTGGGGACGAGGGTGGTTCCCCGCTCGAGCATGAGTGCGATCGTCTCGTCGCTCATGTCGTAGCCGTGCTCGATGCTCGCCGCGCCCCCCAGCACGGCCGCCCGCACGCCCTCGTCGTTCTGCGCGTGGGCGGCGACGGGCTGCCCGTGACGGCCGCGCATCTCGGCGACGACCAGCTCCACGTGCTCCCGCGGGAGCCCGCGATCCTCCGGGGAGTCGTGCGGACTCGTGACGCCGCCCGACGTGCACACCTTGATGACGTCGGCGCCGGTGCGCACGAGCTCGCGGACGACCTTCACGACCTCGTCGGGCGTGTCGACCACGGCCACCCCGGAGGCCGCTCCCCGCGCGGCCCAGACCGGCACCGATCCGTTCGCTCGGACGGGGTCGGCGTGACCACCGGTGGGTGAGAGCATCGAGATCGCCAGGTGCAGGCGCGGTCCGGCCACGGCGCCGGAGGCGACGGCCGACCGATAGCCGGGGGTGAGTCCACTGAGATCCCGGGCCGTCGTGACGCCGGCCTCGACCGTCGCCCGGAGGTTCGCGAGGGCCGCGACCACCCACTCCTCGTCGAACCAGTCGGCCTGTTCGCTGCGCGACGCCGCCGTGCTCATCACGAGGTGCACGTGCGCGTCGACGAAGCCCGGAAGGAGGAACCGGCCGCCGAGATCGATCGCCCTGCCGCGCCCCGACGGCCGTCGCGGCCCGACGTACGCGATCCGGCCCTCGACGACCTCGACCTCGGCGTCGGGCAGCGGGTCGCTCAGCGTGCCGTCGATCAGCGTCGCACCGACGAGGCGGTACGGCGCCGCGTTCACCGGGGTCAGGGGCAGTCGTGCGGTCATCGGGAGCTCCTCACGCGTCGAGCCGGAAGCCGGGCGCGCCGGGATCGGCGTCGAGCAGCCTGCGGGTGTACCAGTGACGCGGATCGCCGTAGATCTCATCGGCCGTGCCCGACTCCACGACCTCGCCCCGGTACATCACCGCGACGTAGTCGCTCACCCGCTGCACGACGGCGAGGTTGTGCGAGATGAACATCATCGTCACCCCGACCTCGGCCTTGATCTCGGCGAGCAGGTCGAGGATCTGAGCCTGCACCGACACGTCGAGCGCGGACGTGATCTCGTCGGCGATCACGAACGAGGGGTCGAGCAGGAGGCTGCGGGCGATGGCGATGCGCTGCCGCTGCCCGCCGGAGAACTCGTGGGGATACCGCGTCATCATGTCGGCGGAGAGCCCGACGCGCTCGAGCCAGTGGGCGATCCGGTCGGAGAAGCGCCGCACGTCGGCGCGCCGGGGGTCGACGGCCTCCGCGAGCGTCTGTCCGACCGTGCGACGCGGCGACAGCGACGAGTAGGGATCCTGGGGGATCATCTGCACCCGCCGGCGGTAGTCGTAGGCCGCCCGGCGGTCGCGCCCGAGTCGACGGACGTCGATCCCGCCGACGGTCACCGCGCCCGACGCCGCGGGCACCACGCCGACGAGCGCCTTCGCGAGGGTGGACTTGCCGGAGCCCGATTCGCCGACGACGCCGATAGTGCTGCCCTTCTCCAGCGCGAGCGAGACGTCGTGGAGCACCCGCGTGCCCCCGAACGAGACCTCGAGACCGCGGACGTCGACCATCAGTGCGGTCATTGCTGTTCTCCGTTCGTCGCGAGGTTCTCGGGGATGCGCACGACGGGCGTCGCCGCGAGCAGCTTGCGCGTGTACGGATGGGTGACCGTGTCGGCCGACATGCCGGCGACGTCGTCGATCCGCTCGACGATGCGGCCGTCCTTCATGACGAGCACCCGGTCGCAGAGCGCCCGGACGACGCCGAGGTCGTGGGAGATGAACAGCACCGACGTGCCCCTCTCGCTGTTCATCCGACGGATGAGGGAGAGCACCTCCCGCTGCACGGTGACGTCGAGCGCGGTCGTGGGCTCGTCGGCGATGAGCAGCGCCGGATCGGTACTCATCGCCGATGCGATCATCGCGCGCTGCTTCATGCCGCCGGACAGCTGGTGCGGGTACTGGCGCAGCCTCCCCTCGGGGTCGGTGAGCATGACCGACCGGAACCCTCTGACGAGCATCTCGACCGCGGCCCGCCGACTGTGGCGGAGGCGGATGGTCAGCACGTCCGACAGCTGCACGCCCAGGATCAACGCGGGGTTCAGCGCCGTTCCCGGGTCTTGATAGATGAGCCCGATCTGAGAGGCCAGCTGCTTCTCCGAGACCTTGCCGAGCATGTCCGCGCCGTCGAGCTCGAGGCGGCGCGCCGAACCCTCCAGCCCCTCCCCGAGGAGTTTCGCCACGACCGAGGCCGTGACGGACTTCCCCGAACCCGACTCCCCGACGATGCCCAGCACTTCGCCCCGGCGGATGTCGAACGACACGTCCGAGACCAGTACGCGACCCGAGACGGCGTGCTGCACCGTGATGCCGTCGGCGACGAGGAGCGGACCGTCGGCGGTGGTGACGGCGGATGCGGCGACGACGCCCGGGTGCGCAGCATCCGTCGATCCCGAGCGGACGAGGCGCGAGCGCGGGGTGTGCGAGCGCGGATTCGCCGCGGCGGCGAGGCCGTCGCCGACCAGCAGAGCGGCGAGAGACGTGAAGGTCAACGCGACGGCCGGTCCGACGATGACGATCGGGTTGACGAAGATCTTGTTCAGGCTCTCGCTGAGCAGACTCCCCCAGTCGAACGAGGGTGACTGGGGTCCGAGGCCGATGAACGACAGACCCGAGATCTCGACGAGCGCGCCCGAGAACGCGCTGGCGATGAGGATGAGGATCGGCTCCGCCATGTTCGGCAGCACGTGCCGCAGAGCGATGCGGTAGGTCGGCACACCGAGCAGCCGGGCTGTCGAGACGTACTCGCTGACGGCGATCTTCGCGGCCAAGTTGGCCGTCAAGCGCGCGAAGCCCGCGATGTTGGCCACGGCGATCGCGACCACGAGCTGCACGACGCCCTGCCCCAGGATGGCGGCGATGACGATCGCCACGAGCATGGTCGGGTAGCTGACGGCGAATTCGATGCCCCGCAGCGACAGTTCGCGCAGGCGACGCGGCGCGAGCCAGGTGGCGATGCCGATCGTGATGCCCACGAGAGCCGACAGGACGGTGGCGAGCAGGGCCATCACCACCGTGGAGCGCGTGGCGACGAGAGTACGGGCGAGGAGGTCGCGTCCGAGCGTGTCGGTGCCCAGCGGGTGCGCCCAGCTCGACGGCTGGTTCGGGCCGCCGCCGAGCGCGGTCGCCTGGTCGCCGAGCACGAGGGGCGCGACGATCGCCACCGCGGCGACGAGACCGAGCATCGTCACCCCGATCACCAGGGCGGGGTTCCAGCGGAAGGCGCGTGGGCGCGCCGTGGGCTCGTCGGCGACGATCAGGGCGGCCGGGTTCGTCTCAGCCACGCTGGTCTCCGAGGGTGCGGGGGTCGATCAGACCCAGGATGATGTCGATGACCAGGGTGATCAGCAGCGAGATCGTGCCGATCACGAACACCGCGCTGCGGATGACGGGGTAGTCCTTGTCGACGGCGATGGCCTGCACGATCACTCCGCCCAGACCCGGCCACGCGAACACGGCCTCGGTGATGAGGGCGGAGCCCAGGAGGGCGGTCAGGATGATGCCCGAGAGCGTCAGCGCGGTGGTCAGCAGGTTGGGCAGCATGTGCTTCGCGTACAACGAGAGCGCCGGAAGCCGCCAACCCCGGGCCGTGCGCATGTAGTCCTGCTCGAGGATGACGGCCGTCTCGTGCCGCACGATGCGCGCGACCGAGCACATACCGCCGATCGTGAGTGAAGCGATCGGGAGGATCGAGGCGGCACCGAAACCGTAGGCCGGCGAGTACGCGGGAGGCAGTACCCGCAGCACGACCGCGAAGATCACGACGAGGATCGTCGCTTGCACGTATACCGGGATCGAGGAGAACAGCGCCGTCACCGCGTTGAAGACCCCGCCGAGCCACCGACGCCGGTCGCCGCGGGTCGCGACGCCGACCGACATCCCCAGAGCGAGCCCGAGGATCAGCAGGAGGACGACGGCCGGGAGCGTGATCGCGAGGGTGAAGGGGACGGCCGCCATGACGACCTGCATGGCCGGGACCCGGTAGCGGAACGAATCGCCGAAGTCGAACTGCGCGACCCCCACGACGTAGTCCCACAGCTGTACGGGCAGGGGCTGGTCGAGTCCGAGCTGCGCGCGCACGAGGTCGACCTGCGCGAGGGAGGCGTTCTCGCCGGCGATCGCGACAGCCGGGTCCCCGGGGATCAGCTGAACGATCAGGAAGGTCAGGAGCACCAGGATGACGAGGTTGACGACCAGACCGCCCGCCCGACGGAGGAGGAACCTCCGCCAGGCGGCCGTCAGGGTCGACGCGCGGGGCGCATCGGTGCTCGACAGGGCGCCCGGACCGGGCGTCGACGGGGATTCTCGGAGTGTTCTGGTCATCGATCGCTCTCGACGTTCCGGTCCGGGCGGTGGCTCACGGCGTCTCAGCCGACGATGCGCATCGCGGTCGGGTCCCAATACCCCGACAGCACGTGGGTGGCGAAGCCCGCACGGGCGACGTACCGGTGGGTGTCGGTGATGAGAGGCACCATGTCGACGCGCTCGAGGATGCTCTTCTGCGCGGCCTCGAAGTTCTCGCACTGCGTCGCGGTGTCTGCCGCGCTCAGTCCGGCCTCGAACAGCGCCACGGCCTCGGGGTTGTCGGTCGCGGCGACGTTGGTGCCGCCCTGGGGGTAGGTCGGGCCGAGGTAGCGGGCGATGGAGAGGTGGATGAGTCCCGACTCGGCGTTCTCGGCTGCCACGGCGACGTCCCACGTCTCGGGCGCGGTGCGCATCTGCTTGGTCCACTCGGCCGGGTCGAGGGCCGAGACCTCGACGGTGGCGCCGGCGGCGCGGAGCGATTCGGCGAGGTAGTCGGCCGCCGGATCCCAGTTCGTCATGATGAGCAGTCGTATGGTCTTGCCGGTGAGCTCGGCGGATGCCGCGGCCGGGTCGTAGGACTGCACGAGCGACGGGTCGTCGAGCGCGCAGGCGTAGCCCGCGGAGTTCACGGTGTACTGCGCGACGCCGAGCCCGTCGAGACCGGCGTCGTTGAAGCCCTGCGGGTCGATGGCCTGGCCCACGGCGGCGCGGAGCGCCTCGTCGCCCTCGAACACCGATCCGGTGCCGGGGGCCTGGTTGAACACCAGGTTGTACGCCGAGCTGGCGAACGTGACCGTGCTGAACCCGTCGGTGTCGAATCGCAGCGCGTTGGAGTCGTAGAACCGTGCCACATCGACACCACCCGATTCGAGCAGGTTCGCGCTCGTGTTGGAGTCGGGCTGCACGGTGAGGTTGATCGTCGCAGCGGGCTCGCCGTCCACGCTCGCCCACTCGGGCCACGCGTCGTAGTCGTCGCGCAGGGCGTAGGCGACGCTCACTCCCGAGACGTTCTCGGCGAGGGTGTACGGCCCCGACCAGGCACCGGCGACCGTGCCGGCGGCCAGACCCTCGGGGTCGTCCAGTCCGGCGGGGCAGATGATGCCCGTACCGGGGCGGGTCACGCCGCTGAGCAGCTGCGAGTAGGGCTCGGACAGGTCGATCGTGACGGTCCTCGCCGCGTCATCGGCGGTGAAGGTGGGGGTCCCCGAGCCGAAGGCCTGGTTCTTCCAGGTCACGGCACCGCTGTCTTCCAGACCCGTGAGGTACTCGAAGGATGCGGCGACCACGCCGGGTGTGATCGCGGTGCCGTCGGCGCACGTCGCATCGTCGCGGATGGTGAAGACGTACTCCGATGCGGAGACGGTCTCCCAGTCGGTGGCGAGGCCTCCGACGATGGGCTCGGCGTCGCCCTGGCGCAGCAGCGTGTCGAATCCGAGGCGGGCGATCTCGACGTCGGAGCTCGCCGACGCCTTCGCGGGGTCGAACGTCGAGGGGGCGTACCAGAGCTCGGCGTTGATCGTGTCGGTCGCCGCCGCCGCATCATCGGCCGGCGCGGCCGTCGATGCGCAGCCGGTGACCACCAGGCCGGCGGCGACGATCGCCGCGGCTCCCGTGAGCATCCTCTTCGTGTCCATGGTGCTGTCCTCCATAGGGGTTCGGGTGGAGCGGATCGGCGGCGCGCGGAGACAGAGGAGCCGTCCGGGGTGCGCGGGTCATGGGTGCGGACGGAGCATTCGCGCCGACGAGACCTTGCCGTCGTGGATCCAATATATACAGCTTGGCATCCAATATTGTTTCGTCAGGATTACGCGTGCGTCTGGGATGCATCCGGGCGATCGAGCAGGCGCCGCGGCTCGGAGACGAGCATCGCGTGCAGTCGACCGTCGGGAACGCCTCTCCGGCGCAGGTCGGGCACGATGCGCTCGACGAGATAGGCGTATCCGAATCCGCCGTAGGCCCGCAGCTGCGCCTTCGTCCACACCGACTCGCCGAGCACGACACGCGCCTCGGGGTGCGCGGCGACGAACTCGGGGAAGAACGCCAGGCGCTCGCGGTCCGAGGGGTTGTCGACCCGGCCGACATGCACGGCCTCGGTGCCGAAGCACATCTCCAGCACGGCGCCGGCATCGGACAGCGCGGCCCAATACGCCGCATCCAGGTATTCGTCGACATTGGCGAAGACGACCCGGTCGGCGGCGAGGCCCTCCGCGCCCATCAGACGCAGCACCTCCGGACCCCGGAACGCGTCCGGATCCAGCCGCACCGACACGCTCGCCCCGGTTCGCACGGCCGCGCGCGCGGCGGCCCGCAGCTGCTCGCGCTCGCGATGCTCGAGCTCGCCGGTGGTGCCCATGATGCCGAGCATCCCCGCGCGGAACCCCGCCCCGGGAATGCCGACGGTGAGCGCCTCGACGAAGTGCCGCTCGAGCTCGCGCTCGGACATCTCCGCGATCCACCCCGGCACGATGCGCGGCACGTACGCCCCGTACGAGCTGACGATCGTCATCCCCGAGGCGGCCGAGACGGCCGGAAGGCCCGCGTGGCGCGGACCGAGTCCCCACGACGAGCACTCGACGACCGCGCGCTGACCGGCGCCGACCGCCCGACCCAACTCGCCGGCGGCGAGGGCGGGATCGTCGAGCACGAGGTTGTCGGCGAGGGCGAGCGCGTTCCACCGGAGGTATCCGAGGGTGTCGATCGATACGGCCTCCCCCGCCGGTGCGGGCGCGGCCCCGTCCCGGCGCAACCGCGACGCGTCGCTGAGCACGTGGTCGTGCATGCAGGTCGCGCCGAGGAGCGCAGCATCCATTCGGCCCGTCACCGTCTCGATCACGACAGCCTCCCGATTGCGGATCCATTCGCTGTTACTTAGGATCCAATCATGACTCACGTGATTCGACCCGCCGAGGCCGATGCCGAAGCCCTCGAGGCGAAGCCCCTCGCACCGCCCAGCGCTCAGCCGCTCTCGGGCGAGATCACCGTCCGCGGAAAGGTCGAGTTCGCCACCGCGGATCGCACCATCGTGTCGGGGCTCTGGGAGAGCGACCCCGGGCGGTCGCGGTGGGAGTTCCTCACGCGCGGCGAGATCGTCCACATCCTCAGCGGCCGCATGATCGTGCACGAGGACGGCGGAGAACCCGTCGAGCTGACCGCAGGGAGCGCGGCGTTCTTCCCGATCGGCTGGACCGGCGAGTGGTCGGTCATCGAACCCGTGCGCAAGTTCTACGTCGTATACAAGTAGGCCGCGATGAACCGTCTGAAACTGGGCACGTTCGGCACGAACCTCGCCCCCGGCATCACGTTCACCACGATCCCCGGCGCCCTCACGACCGACTGGTCGCGGGTGAAGGACCTCGCCCGCCGTGCCGAGGCGATGGACTTCGAGGCCATCGTGCCCATCTCCCGATGGAAGGGGTACGGCGGCGAGCACAACCCCCACTCCGACGCCTACGACACCCTCACCTGGGCGGCGGCCGTCGGCGCGGTCACCGAGAGCGCGCGCATCTTCGCCACCGTGTCGATGCCCGTCGTTCACCCGGTGATGGCGGCGAAGCAGATGGCCACGATCGACCACGTGACCGGCGGTCGGGCGGGCATCAACGTCCTCGCCGGGTGGTACCGGCCCGAGATGGAGATGTTCGGTGCCGACCTCCTGGCGCACGACCGCCGGTACGACCTCGCCGACGAGTGGATCGGCGTCGTCGAGCGCCTCTGGAGCGAGAGCGCGGAGTTCGACCACGACGGTGAGTTCTTCCACCTCTCGGGCGCGTACTCGGCGCCCAAGCCCCTCGGTGCGCGTCCTCAGATCATGAACGCCGCGATGTCGGGCCGCGGGTTGGAGTTCGCCCTGCAGCACGCCGACAAGCTGTTCGTGAAGCTGAGCGACGATCGCGAGAAGGCGACCGCGCACGTGGCCGACGTCAAGCGCCAGGCGCGTGAGAAGTACGGGCGCGACATCGAGGTGTGGACCTTCGGCTACGTGGTCGACGGCGAGACGGAAGAGGCCGCCCGCGACTTCCTGCACTACTACGCGCAGGAGAACGGTATGCACGACGCCGCCATCAACGCCCTGACGATCATGGGCGTCGAGGCGGAGGTCGCGGGCGACAACTCCACCGCCGCGCGCCGCTTCAGCTGGGTCGCCGGCGACGGCGGCGTGCCGCTGATCGGCACCGCCGCGCAGGTCGCCGACGGGCTCGAGTGGCTCTCGGACGTCGGCATCGACGGCTGCCTGCTCGGCTGGCCGCTGTGGGAGGACGGCATGGCGCGCTTCGCGGACAGCATCCTGCCCCTCCTCCACTCCCGGGGCCTGCGCACCGCGCTCTGACCCCGCGACGCGCAAGACCGCGAGACCGCTTCCTCGCGACGAGACCCGGGTTTTCGACCGGGGTCTCGTCGGCGGGAAGCGGTCTCGCGGTCTGTGGTCGCCGGGTCAGGCGAGCTTGAGGAGGCGCGCGGCGTTCTCGCCGAGGATCGCGTCGCGCTCGGCGCGCGAGAAGCCGGGCAGGCTCTCGACGATCTCGGCGGTGACGCCCGGGGTGTACCAGGGGAAGTCCGAACCCATCACGACGCGGTCGACCCCGATCGAACGCACGAGTCCGGCGACGTCGTGGGCCGACGGCCCCGCGGTCGCACCGATCCAGATGACGATCTCCGACAGGTCGAACATCACCTGCGGGTGCGCCGCGGCGACCGCCGCCGTGTCGCGCCACGAGCCGCCGCCCAGATGCGCGAGCACGAGCTTCAGCTCGGGCCGGGATGCGGCGAGCGCGGCGAAGACGCCCGGTTCGGAGAATCCGCGGCCGCGCGTGTCGGGTCCGCTGTGGAACACGATCGGCACGTCGGCGTCGATGCAGGCGTCGTAGACGCCGTCGAAGCCCGGATCGTCGGGGTAGGCCCTGATGCCGATCGGGTGGAGCTTGAGGCCCCGCGCGCCCCAGTCACCGAAGGCCTCGGCGAGGTGCTCCCGCGACTCGTCGGAGGTCATCACGGCCGGGTTCGCGCTGACGAAGGGGATGAGCTTGTCGTGCGGGGCCGCCATCTCGCACACCCACCGGTTGTAGGCGACGAGGTCGTCGCGATACTGGCCGTAGTGGGGCTCCGCGGGCCAATGCGTGAGACCGGCGGGTAGATCCGGGTATCCCGGCACCTCGTAGCTGCCGAGAACGGTGGCGTAGTCGAACCCCGCCGCGTCGAGGGCGGCGAGGGCATCGTCGACCGATCCGCCGACGCCGGCGAGCGGGATGTCGGCCTTCTCGCCGTACTCGACGATCGGGAAGTTCTCGATCTCGTACAGCCCGCGCGCCGGGTCGGCGTAGATGTGCAGGTGGGTGTCGATCCTCATTCGTCGATCTCCTTCGCGGGGGTACGGGTCTCGACCTCGGCGATCATCTCGAACACGTTGCCGCCGGAGAGGCTCGAGACACCGATGCCGGCCGACGTGGATCGGCCGATCCTGTCGCCGAAGACCTCGACGAACAGGTCGGCGGCGCCGTTGGTGACGAGGTTCACGTCGGTGAACTCCGGGGTGACGACGACGAAGGTGAGGGTACGGATGAACCCCGTCACCTCGTCGAGCGAGCCGACGGCGAAACGGATGAGACCCAGCACGTTGATCGCGGCGTATCGGGCCGCCGCATACCCCTCTTCCAGGGTCACGGTCTCACCCACCCGGCCGGGGTGCACCTTGTTGCCCTGTCGATCCTCGGGCGTGATGCCGCTGATCGTCAGGCACCTGCCGAGGCGGTGGAACGCCTTCATCGTGGCGTACCGCTCCCCGTAGGGAGGGTTCGCGTAGTCGGGGATGACCAACCCCAGCTCTTCGACCCGCCGTTCCGCGCTCCACACCATGGCTTCTCCTCTGGCCTCTAGAATGGATCCATTCTACGCAGTTTCGGATACAGATCGAGAGAAGGTTCAGGATGGCGACGCCAGAGCAGAGGGTTCGGGAACTGGGCCTCGAGATCCCCGATTACTCCGATCCCCCCTACGGACGCCGCTACGGCCGCATGAAGCCGTTCCACCGAATCGGCGACCTGCTCGAGCTGAGCGGACTCACGCCCGAGAACCGCGTCGGCGACCGCCTGAACCCCGGAGTCGTGGGCGTCGATGTGACGATCGAAGAGGGCTACGCCGCCGCGCGCCTGACCGCGGTGCACACCCTCGGCATCATCCGCTACGCGCTCGGATCGCTCGACAACGTCAAGAGCCTCTCCCGCGGACTCTGCTTCGTCGTGTGCCCTCCCGGCTTCGAAGACCTGCACCTGGTCTCCAACGGAGCGACCGACCTGTTCCTCGAGGTGTTCGGGGAGGAGGCCGGGAGCATCGGACGCGCATCGATCGGTGCCACCACGCTGTCGCGCAACAACTGCTTCGAACTGTGGCTGAGCCTGGAGTGCCACCCGGAGACCACGCCGTGACCGAAGCGGCGGAAGCCGCACCGCGTGACATGGTCCGCACCCTGCCGTTCTGGCTCATCTTCGTCGCCTCGACCCTGGGCGGCATCACCAACTCGGCGAGCACGCCGATCATCCCGGTCTACGTGGAAGACACGCTCGGCGGTGACAGTTCGCTCGCCGGCGCGATCGTCGCCCTGGCCGCACTCGCCTCCGTCGTCGCGATGCCCATCGCGGGCGCCCTGGCCGATCGGCGCGGCTACCGGCTGATCACGGTGGTCGGGGGAGGCATCGCGGTGGTCGGGATGCTGCTGCTCGCCGCCCTTCCGTCGCTCGCGGGCGCCGGCGTGAGTCGCGTGCTGTTCGGACTCGGCAACGCCGCTGCCATGACCGTCATCATGGCGTGGCTCATCGCCCTCACCCCCGCCGACCAGCGCGGCCGGGCGCTGAGCTACTTCGGGCTCAGCGTCTGGTTGGGGGTCGCCCTGGGTCCGCAGCTCGGCACTGCCGTGGAGCAGATCGGCGGAGCGCCGGTCGTCTTCCTCGTCTGCGCGGCGCTCGAGCTCGCCACCGTGGCGACGATCATCGCCCTCCCCCGGCCGCGAGCCGCCGCCGTCGGCACAGCGACCGGGCCGATCGCGCTGCCGCGCGGCGCGGTCGCCGGGGTCTGGCACGCCTTCCGCGCGGTATGGGCCCCCGGCGTCGCCGCAGCCGCGGCCTGGTGCGGTGAGGGCATCATGATCGCGTTCCTCATCGTGCACCTGGCGGGAGCGGGCGTTCCCGCGGGCGGCTTCATGGGCGGCGCGTCGGTGTACACCGTCTTCGCGGTGAGCGTCATCGGTGCGCGACTGGCCCTCGCCTCGCTTCCCGACCGCATCGGGCCCCTCCGCGCCACCGCGATCGCCCTGTCCAGCCTCGCCGTCGGCTTGACGGTCATCGCTTTCGCGCAGGACTTCTGGCTGGCGAGCCTCGGCGCCGCGTTCATCGGCGTCGGCTTCGCGCCCCTCTACCCCTCGCTCACGATGCTCGCCACGAGAGGGCTCACCTCGCGGAACCGCGCGCTCGGCCTCGGTCTCTTCTCGAGCTTCACCAGCATCGGCTACGGCGGCGGCGCGCTGCTGGGCGGGTTCGTCATCTCGATCGCGTCGTCGACGCTCGCCTTCCTCATCGTCGCGGGCCTGCAGTTCGTCGCCCTCGCCGTGCTGACCGCATTCACCCGCGACGAGTCGCCCCGGTCGCGCGACCGCCTCGCGGAGCCCCGCGACCCCGCCGCCTGACCCCGCCGCCCGAGACGGACCGCGAGCGCACGCTCTGGGCCCGAGGGCACGGGGCGAGAGCGCCCCCGAAGGCGTGCGCTCGGGCGCATGCCGTGCGCTCGCGATACCGGCTCAGCTGAGCGAGGTGATGCAGTGCTGGAGGAGGCGCGTGAGGGCGGCGCGATCGGCGACGGGGAGGCCGCCGACCATGCGGTTCTCGACCTGCTTCACCGCGGCGCTCGCGAGAGCGAGCTGCGCTCGACCCGCGTCGGTGAGCTGCGTGGGCAGCACCCGGCCGGCCTCGGGCTGCTCGGCGCGCGTGACGAGCCCGTCGCGCTCGAGCGTCTGGAGCAGCACGTTCATCGACTGCCGCGTGACGAACGTCGCCCGCGCGAGGTCGGAGTTCGACGACCCCGGTCGTTGGGCGAGCACCTCGAGGCAGGAGTAGTGCGTGACCGTCATGCCCAGCGGTCGCAGCACGTCTTCCATCGCCGACCGCAGGGCGGTCGCCGCCACCTTCAGGAGATACCCCGGCGACGTGGCGAGGTCGATCGTCAATTCCGCTTGACCCATGTCAGTATTCTGACATACGCTGCTCTTTGTCAGATTACTGACATAGAGAGGACATCATCATGACCGTTTCCGGCCCCGGCTTCATCTCCCTGCAGGTGCGCGACGTGCCCCGCTCGGCCGCGTTCTACGAGCGCTACCTCGGCTTCGCCCGGCAGGCGGGCCCGCCCACCGCGGTCGTGTTCGACACGGCCCCCGCCGCGTTCGCCGTACGCCCGCCGCTCCCCGGCGTCGACCTCGATGCGGGTCCGCTCGGACGCGGCGTCGGCGTGTGGATGCACGCCGCCGACGCGAAGTCGGTCCACGACGCCCTGGTGGCCGACGGCGTCGCGATCGCCGTCGAGCCCGTCGACGGCCCGTTCGGCTGGACATTCACCTTCGTCGACCCCGACGGGTACCTCATCACCCTCCACGACCGCGCCTGAGGGCGGTCGCGGCGGCTACCAGAGGCGGCGGCGCTTGGCGGGCAGGAGCGCGGCGAAGGTCGTCGGCACGATCTCGGCGCCCTCGGTGACCCAGACCCGTGCGTCGGGCCAGTAGTCCGAGAGCATCTCGGCGCAGACCCCGCACGGCTCGATCACGTGCTCCGCGCCCGACGGGCGCCGCAGCACGCTCACCGCGGCCGTGACCGACGAGCCGTGGGCGATCGCGTTGCCGGCCGCCACCCCCTCGGCGCAGACGGCGCTGCGGCGCGCCGAGCCGTCGACGTGCACGCCCGTCACGATCGACCCGTCATCCATGCGTAGCGCGGCCGCCACCTCGTGCCGCCCCTCACGGTAGACCGTGCCCAGGAGCTCGGCGGCGGCCGCCAGCAGCTCGGCGTCGCCGTCGCCCATGCCCGCGGGGCGCGCGAGCAGCGGCCGATCGCTCACGCGACGTCCAGGCGCAGCAGCCGCGCGTAGTTGCCGCCCTCGACGAGCGCGCGGTCGGCAGCATCCGGGATCGCCTTCGCGATCTTCATGCGCTCGAGGTCGAAGTCCGACCCCGGCCACTCCGAACCCATGAGGATCTTCTCCGCACCCACCCGGGCGTAGGCGCGCTTGACGTCGGCCATGAGGGTCGCGGACGTCTCGAGGTAGACGTTCTCGCGGCGCTCGGCGACGATGATCGCCTCGGGCACGTTCCAGACGGCGCCCATGTGGGCGATGATCGTCGGCACGTCGGGGTGGTCCTTCACGATCTCCTCGATCGAGAACGGCGCGCAGAACGCGTCGTCGAGCGCGTTGATGATCACGGCCATGCCGTGACGCGCGCACTCGCGGAAGACCGGGTCGAGCAGTCCGTGATCGGCGACGTGGTAGCCGTGCATGCTCGGGTGCAGCTTCAGACCCCGGATGCCGGCTTCGGCCATCCGGCGGATCTCGTCGAGCGCGTCGTCGTCCTGCGGGCGCACCTGACCGAATCCGATGAGACGGTCGGGGTGGCTGTCCTGCAGCCCGATGATGAAGTCGTTCTCGATGCGCTGGGCGAGCGAGCACACCATGGCCATGTCGACCCCGGCGGCATCCATGCGGGTGAGGATGCGGTTCGGATCGAACGGCGTGTAGGCCGGGGGCTCCTCCCCGGGCCGCGCACCCGTCAGGTAGTCGGAGCGACCGCGCACGTCTTGCGTCGTGTTGTAGGCATCGATGATCATCCGGGGGCTCCTTCGAGATGCGTCAGTTAGGATCCATTCTAAGCTATATCGGATACATTCATGGATCGGGAGCTGCCGCATGATCGAAACCGTCCTGGGGCGCGTGCCCGTGGAGTCGCTCGGGCGGGTCTCGACGAACGAGCACGTGCTCACCGATTCGCGGCATCTCCTGCGTCCCACCCGGGAAGGCGGGAGCCTCGACGGACCGATCCGGCCCGAGATCCTCGGCGACCTCCGCTGGAGCTACATGTCGCTGGCCGACAACCTCACCCTCGACGACCCGACTGCCGCTGCCGAGGAGCTGACGGCTGCCCGCCACGCCGGTCTCGACACGATCGTGGAGGCGACGTCGTGGGGGATGGGGCCGCGGCACGCGGAGCTCCCCGGCATCTCGCGCCACAGCGGCATCCGCATCGTGGCGGCCTACGGCGGCTACATCGACAAGACGCTCCCCGAGTGGTGGCGCGACCAGAGCGAGGCGGAGGTCGAGGCGGCCTACACGACCGCCCTCACCGAGGCGATCCCCGGAACCGGCTTCCGCGCGGGTCTCCTGGGCCTGCTGGGAACGAGCGCCGAGATCACCGCGGCCGAACGGCGCGGACTCCGAGCTGCTGCGCGCGCGGCCTCCGCGGCGGATGCTGCGGTCAGCATCCGTCTCGACGGCGCCGCGCGACGGGCGCCCGACGTCATCGACATCCTCACCGGACAGGGGCTCTCCGCCCGCCGCATCCTGTTCTGCAACATGGACAAGGTGCTCGACGCGGCGTACGTCGGCGACGTCGCCGACTCGGGGGCGGTGGTGGAGTTCGCCTTCGGCAGCGAACACCACTTCGCCGACGGCGCGAGGGACGCCACCGACACCGAGCGGCTCGCGTTCCTGGCGCGACTGCTCGACGAACACCCCGACGCGCACGTCACCCTGTCGTGCTCGGTGTGGACGAAGGGGCAGCTCTCGCGCCACGGGGGAATGGGCTACGCGCACGTCGTGCGGCGCATCGCTCCCGCGCTGCGTCGTGCGGGCGTCTCGGACGCGCGCCTCGACGACATGCTCGTGCACGCGCCGGCCCGACTGCTCGACCGCGCCTGACCCGGCGCCTCAGGCCGGGACGGGGATGGCGGCCGTCGCGACCGCCTCGATCACGTGCACGCGGTCGGAGTTGCGGCACGCCAGGCGCACGCGCTCCCCCACCCCGAGCGCCGAGACGTCCGACGACGGCGAGAGGGAGGCGACGACCTTGCGACCGTAGTCGGTGGCGATCTCGAGGCGGTACCGCGAGCCCTGGAAGCTCACCAGCCGCACGACCCCCTCGATCGACCAGGCGGGCGTCGACTCGTGGGGGGCGACGATGCTCATATCCTCCGGGCGCAGCACCGCCGTGCCGTCGACCAGGAGGCCCGTGGCATCGTCGACGAGCGCGTCGTCGACGGTCGGCAGCAGGTTGGCCTCCCCGAGGAAGCTGGCCACGTAGGCGTTGACCGGTCGACGGTAGAGCTCCTCGGGACTCGAGACCTGCACGAGCCGCCCCTCGTGCATGATCGCCACGCGGTCCGACATCGTGAGCGCCTCGGTCTGGTCGTGGGTGACCGAGACCGTGGTGATGCCGACCTTCCGCTGGATGCGCGTGATCTCGACCTGCATGTGCTCGCGCAGCTGCTTGTCGAGGGCGGCCATGGGCTCGTCGAGCAAGAGGATGCCCGGGTTGGCCGCGAGGGCGCGGGCGAGTGCGACGCGCTGCCGCTGACCGCCCGAGAGCGAGGACGGCTCGCGGTCGGCCATGCCCGGCAGCTGCACGAGGGCCAGCATCTCGTCGGCGACCGCGCGACGCTCCTTCGCCGGTCGCCGGGCGGCCAGGAGCGGGAACGCCACGTTCTCGCCGATGGTGAGGTGCGGGAAGAGGGCGTACGACTGGAACACCACGCCGACGTTGCGCTTCTGCGGCGAGCGCTTCTCGACGTTGGTGCCGTCGAAGGCGACGTGGCCGCTGTCGACCGACTGCAGGCCGGCGATGACGTTGAGAAGGGTCGACTTGCCGCTGCCGCTGGCCCCGAGGAGCGTGACGAATTCGCCGGGGGCGACGTCGAGCGAGACGCCCTTGAGCACGTGGTTGGCGCCGAGGGTGACGTGCACGTCGGAGATCGAGAGGGCGACGGTCATTCGGGGACTCCTTCCGCGACGGCGGGGACCGCGGGGGTCCGGCGCCGGCTGGGGCGGTTGCGCCGCGAGAGACGCGACGTGATGAGGGGGACGAACGCGAGGAGCACGATCGCGAGCACCGAGACGAGAGTGGATGCTGCGGTGAGCTCCGGCGAGAACGCCTCGGAGGCGGCGCTCAGCATCTTCAGCGGGAGCGTCTGGACACCCGGCGGCAGCAGGAAGACGGCGAGCACGACCTCGTCGAACACGACGATGAACGCGAAGAGCGCGCCCGAGAGCACGTACGGCAGGAGGGCGGGCAGCTCGATCTTCCACAGGATGAGCGGCCATCGGGCGCCGAGCGTCCAGGCGGCCGGCCGGAGGGCGGGGTCGATCCGGGCGATACCGCCCGACACGATGACGAACACGTACGGCATCGCGATGAGCGCGTGCCCGACGACGAGGGTGACGAGGGTTCCGCGCAGGAAGCCGAAGTCCATGTTGACCCCGTAGAGCCCGACCGCGTAGGCGATGGGGGGCAGGGCGATCGGCACGATGAACAGCGTCCGCACCCACCGCTGCGCCTGGCGCGACCGAACGCGGGTGAGCCCGATCGCCCCGGCGACGCCGAGCACCGTGGCGATCACGGTGGCGATGAGGCTCTCCCAGATCGACAGCCAGAACGATCCCATCCAGCGACGGTCGCCGAGCACCTCGGCGTACCACTGCAGGGAGAACCCCTCGGGCGGGAAGAGGATGAAGCTCCCCGCGGTCCACGACGTCGAGACGAGGACCAGGAAGGGGACGATCAGCAGCAGGCTCGCCAGCAGCGCGATGACGATGATGGGTAGGCGGAAGGCGCCGAGGCTGCGTCCGACGGTCGTGCTCATGCGATCAGCCCCACTTCTCGCTGACCTTGAACAGCCGGTCGGCCACGAGGTAGATCAGCATGGTTCCCCCGACGAGGAGGATGCTCATCGCGGCCCCCAGGTCGGGCCGGTTGGCGGTGTTGAGCTGCTGGTTGATGACGCCCGACACGGTCATGTTCGAGGGCCCGCCCAGGAGGAGCGGCGTGACGTAGAACCCGAGCGACATGACGAACACGAGCACGCCGCCGCTGATGACCGAGGGGAGCATCTGCGGCCACGTGACGATGCGGAAGGTCAGCAGAGGACCGGCACCGAAGACGGATGCGGCGTTGAGCTGTTCGCGGTCGATCGACTGCAGCGCGCTCATGACCGGGAGCACCGCGAAGGGCAGCATCACCGCGACCATCGCGGGGTACATGCCGAAGGCCGTCTGGTAGATCTCGAGCGGCTCGTCGGCGAGGCCGAACAGGCCCAGGAACCAGTAGATCCCGCCCTTGGGCAGCTCCAGCAGCATCCATCCGAACGACCTGACCATGACCGAGGTCCACAGTGAGAGCATCAGCGCCGCGAGGAGCGCGAGGCGCAGCCAGGTCGGCGACGCGGCGATGGCGAGTCCGTATGCGGCGCCGAGCACCATCGTCAGGATCATTGTGACGACCGCCATCAGCAGCGTGCGCCAGAGCGAACCCACGAACGCAGGCACCGCGAACATGCCCGCGTAGGCACCGCCGCCGCCCTCGAGCGACTGCGTGACCAGCGTGATCATCGGCAGACCGAGCGCCACGACGAAGAAGATGAGCGGGGGCCACATCAGCCAGCGGAACTCCGCTCGCGAGACGCCGAGCGCGGTGCGCCTCGGCGTCGGCACGGGCCGGGCATCGAGGACGGCGGGAGAAGTGCTCACTGCGTCATGCTCCAGGATCGAGGTTGCGCGGGTGTTTCGGACAGCTCGGTATCGGACGTGGATCCAATCTATCCCTCAATGGATCCGAATGCGTTGCCCACCTGTTTCCATCGCGTTACGAGAACGTGGGAAAGGCCCCCGATCCGACGATCGGGGGCCTTTCCGCGCGGGGGTACGGGGTCAGCCCGCGAGCCACGCCGTGTACGAGTCGATGAGCAGATCCTTGTTGTCGGCCCGCCACTGCTCGTCCCACTGCAGTAGTCCGTCGGCGTGCTCCGGGGAGTTGACGACGTTGGCGGCGACCTCGTCGGAGATGACCTCGAAGACCGCCGAGTTGACGGGGCCGTAGCCGGTGCGCTCGGTGAAGACGGCCTGATTCTCCGGGTCGTTGATCCACGTGGCGAGCGCCTTGACCGCGTCGGGATTGCTGGACTTCTCGGGGATGACGAAACCGTTCAGCGCCTGGAAGGCCTGGTTCCACTGCACGGTCACGTCCAGACCCGAGTTCTGCAGCGCCTTGAACTGACCGGTCACCGAGACCGCGATCGATGCGCTGCCGCTGGAGAGCAGCTGCTGCACCTCGGGGTACGACTGGTAGAACACCAGATCGTCGCGGATGGTGTTCAGTTTCGCCGTCGCGCGGTCGAGGTCGAGCGGGTACAGGTCTTCCGGCGCGACGCCGTCGGCGAGGAGGGCGATCTCGTACGAGCCGTCGAAGAAGCCCGGGGAGCCCGGCCATGCCCGCTTGCCGGGGTACTTCTCGGTGTCGAAGAAGTCGACCCAGTCCTGCGGGCCGCCGTCTGCGAAGGTGTCGGTGAGCCAGCCCTGACCGATGCCGATGTAGAAGCCGCCGACCACGTATGGCGAGAGCGTGTCGTCGATCAGGTCGCCGCGCGCCTCGTCGGGGATCTCCTGGATGTGGTCGGGGTAGGCGAGGATGTCGGCGGTGCTGACCTGGAAGACGTCGTAGTCGCCGTCCTCACCCTCGAGCATCGGGTAGTAGATGGCGTCTTCGATCGACGACGACACGACGTCCACGCCGGTGTCGTCGCCGAATCCGTCGAAGTACGCGACCTGACGGCTCTCGTTGGTGGGGCCGCCGAAGTCGGCCCAGACGATCTGGCCGCTGATGGCGGCATCGTCGGAGCCGGAGCTCGTGCCGCCCGCGGAGGCGGTGCCGGCACAACCGGTGGCGACGGCGGCGACCGCGCCGATGGCGAGGGCGACGGTCGCGCCCCGGCGGAATCGGTTCAGGGAAGACATGCGATGGGTTTCCTCTCGAAGACGTGCAGTGCGAGATGGTGCGGGGCGGGCTCCGTCGGGTAGGGCGCCCGGGGTGGGGTAATGGATCCAATTGTGTAGCACATGGATCCCCCTCGTGTGTCTCGACTGTTTCGTGTGTGTAACAGAGTCAGAGCACGGCGGCGGGGGTCGTGCCGAGCAGGCCGGCGTCGATGCCGAACACCTCGCTCCACGCCACCGTCGAGGAGCCGTCGTCGACGCGCACCGGACCGATCGCGCCGAGGAACGGATGCTGCGGCACCCGGCGATCACGCAGCCCTCGGCATCCCCACAGGAGCGGGCCCGGAGCGGCGACGAGCCGCGCGCCCACCACGACGGAACGCACCGGCGAGGCGGCTCCCGAAGACGGCCGGACGACGACCTCGAGCCGATCGCCGGGCCGCCCGGGGATGCGGACGGCGATCTCCGCCCACTCCCCCGCCGCGAGCGGGTCGCCCGCGGAGAGGCTCACCGGCCCCGCCGTCGTTCCCATCCCGACCGTCGCGCGGCCGTCGTCGCCGACGCCGATCCACCACCCCGCCGCGTCGAGCGCGTGCGCGAGCGCGCCCTGCGGCCCCTGGCCGACGGGGCGGTCGGGGCGGATCCCGACGGTGACGCGCAATCCCGCCTCGCCGAGCGCGGGAGGACGATCGACCCGGACGTAGGGGACGACGATCTCGCGGCTCGACACCGGTCAGGCCCGGATCGCCGTGGGCGCGGCTCCGACGAGTCCGAGCGCGGACTCGATGGCGGCACCGATCGCGAGCAGCCGCGCGTCGCGCCGCGACGCCCCGACGAGCTGCATGCCCACCGGAAGACCGCCCTGAGTGAAGCCCGCCGGGGTGGCGAGCACCGGGTGGCCGGTCACGGTGAGGCGGCAGGCCGCGCGCTGCCAGAGGAAGTAGCGGTCGAAGGCGACGCCGTCCACCTCCGCGACCCACTCGACCTCGGCCGGCGGGGCGGCTACCGGCGTCGCGGGATAGACGATGGCGTCGACCTCCTGCAACACGGCCGCGGTGCGGCGGAACAGCTCGGTGCGGTGGGCGAGGGCATCCATCAGCTCCGTCGCCGACAGGTCGAATCCCTCCTGGACGTTGCGCAGGTAGTCGTCGCGGAACCCGGTGCGTCCCTCGGCGAAGCGGGGCCGTGCGTCGCCGGCGAAGCCGAACATCTCGATCGCCTGCCACGCCTCATCGGCCCCGTCGAGATCGGGCTCCACGTCGATGACCACGACCCCCGCGCTCTCCAAGCGTCGGCGCGCGTCGGCGAGCACGCGACGCACCTCGCGGTCGATCGGGAGTCCCCAGACATCGGGGCTCCAGCCGAGCCGGAGTCCGGAGAGGTCGATCTCGTCCAGATCGGCGAGCGCGCGCGGCTCGTCGACCCACGAGATGGGCCAGCGCCGATCGTGCCCGGCGATACCGGCGAGCATCAGCGCCGCGTCTCGCGAGTCGCGCGCCATCGGACCGGCGACCCCGTGGGGATCCCACCCGTTGCCGGTGCGCCCGCTGGGAACCATTCCCGGGGTGGGCCGCAGACCCACCGTGTTGCAGAACGACGAGGGGTAGCGGATGCTGCCGCCGCTGTCGGATCCGTCGGCGATGGGCAGCATTCCGGCCGCCACGGCCGCCGCCGCTCCCCCGCTCGATCCGCCCGCGTGCCTGCTGAGATCCCACGGATTGCGGCAGACCCCGCGGACGGGATTGAAGGTGAGGGTTCCGAGCCCGATCTCGGGCGTGTTCGTCTTGCCGATGATGAGCGCCCCGGCACGGCGGAGATGCTCGGCCAACACGCTGTCGCGGGTGGCCGGCGGCTCGGACGCGTAGGCGGCGGACCCCTGCGAGGTCGGCAGGCCGGCGACGTCCATGAGGTCTTTCACGCCCGTCGGGAGTCCGTGGAGCACGCCGAGCCGGTCGCCGCGCGCGACCGCCCGGTCGGCCTGCTCGGCCATCGCGAGCGACTCCGACTCGGGAAGGAGCGACACGAACGCCGCGATCCTCCCCTCGAACTCCTCGATGCGCGCGAGGTGGGCGCGCATGACCTCCACGGCGGAGACGTCGCGGGCGGCGACGGCGGCAGCGAGTTCGCGGGCGGACCAGGCGTGCAGGGCGGTATCGGTCATCGGTTCTCCTGGACGTAGACGGTGCGTCCGCCGACGTCGGTTCGGCGGACGGGGATGCGGGGGAGGTCGTCGATCGGCACGGCGAGGGGGTCTTCGCCCCACAGCGCCCAGTCGGCGAGATACCCCGGGCGGATCATGCCGCGGTGGTGGTCGGCGAGGGCGGCGACGGCCGCACCGGTCGTGTAGGCCGCGAGCGCCTCGGCGACGGTGATCGACTCGCTTGCGGCGAGCGGTTCGTCCTCACCGGCGACGCGTCGCGTGACGGCCTGCCACACGAGGAAGCGGGGGTCGAAGGCGAAGAACGGGCCGTCCGAGCCGAAGGCCACGGTCGCGCCGGCGTCGAGCCAGCTGCGCACCGGGTTGGCGCGCTCGGCGCGCGCGCCCAGCGAACGACGGAGCCCGGCGCCGTTGTGCCAGATGATCGACGGCTGGAGCGAGGCGATCGTTCCCGACCGGGCGCCCGACGCGATGCTCTCAGCGCTCGGCTCGAGGTAGGCGTGGATGAACTGGAAGCGCCTCTCCCGCACCGCCTCCCCCGCCTCGGCGTAGGCCGCGGCGACGATCGCGACGGCCGCCGAACCGACGGCGTGGGTCCCGACTCCCCAACCGTGCTCGGCACACCAGGCGACGAGCCGGCCGAAGTCGGCGGTGGAGAGGCGCTGCTCGCCGCGGTATCCCGCAGCATCCCAGGGCTCCTCGAGGAGCGCCTGGCCCTTCAACGCCTCACCGTCCAGATAGACCTTGATCGGCCCGATACGCAGGAACTCGTCGCCGAAGCCGGTCGAGACGCCCGTGCCGTCGAGGTGCGCGATCGCGGCGTCGACGTCGGGGATCGCCGCGGATCCGATCTCGAGGTACGGCATGGCGACCGTGCGCATCGTGAGCGCGCCGCGGCGATGCGCCTCCTGGTAACCGCGCATCTCGTCGATGGTGACGGCGGGATCCACGATCCCGGTGAAGCCGAGCGCGTGGAAGAGGGGCTGGACCCGCTCGAGGGCGCGCACGCGGTCCTCGAAGGGCGGAGCGACCGGGCCGTCGTCGTCGAAGCTGTCGCGCATCGCCTCGATGTAGCGGTCGACGCCGTCGGTCTCGGACAGGTAGTCGAGCGCTTTGAGCCCGGCGCGCTCCATGTGCAGGTGCGCATCGATCAGCCCCGGGAGCACCACGCCGCCGAGGCGCTCCTCCCTCGTGCCGTCGGGCACCGCGGCGCGCACCTCCGCCGCCGTCCCGACGGCCAGGATCCGCTCTCCCTGCACGGCGAACGCCTCGGCGCGGGGCCGTTCGGGGTCCATCGTGACGATCGGAGCGAGGTAGACGACGGTCTCGATCACGGGTGTTCCTTCCTCGTGCGGCTCGCCGGCCGCGACGGACGGTCAGGTGCGCAGCAGTCCGCGCGGGATGCGGGAGAGCGGTGCCAGGCCGTCCTCCGTGGCGAGCACCGTGTCGATCGCGGCGGCCTCGAACCCGGCTTCGCGATCGAACAGCACCGTCTCGAAGTTCGAGACGTAGCCCGGCGCAAGGTCGGCCCGGTGGGGTCCATCATCGGCCAGGTACGTATGACCGACCCAGCTGGGCGGGAACGCGAGCCCGAAGCCGTAGCCGCCGACCCACCAGATGTTCCGACTCGACACCCTCTCGCGCAGTTCCCGCTCGGCCGCCGCCATCGCCCCCGCGGGGCTCTCCCCGTTCCGCGCCTCCCGGCACAGCGTGGCCAAGCTCGCCGCGCCCGCTTGGAGGTACTCCTCGGCCTTGTCGTTCCACCCGTCCACGACGAATGCGCGGCTGAGGTTGGCGTGGTACCGATCGACGACACCGGAGGCGTCGACCGACACGATGTCACCGCGCTCGATCACCCGCCGCGACGGGAAGGCGTGCACGTCGGCCCACGCCGTCGGGCCGGATGAGACCAGGGCATGCTGGGCGGGCACCTCCGATCCCCGCTCGGCCAGGAGCGTGGTGATGAGAGCCGATACCTCGAGCTCCGTCAGGCCCGGGCGCAGCTTCTCGCGCAGTTCTTCGAACGCACCGTCGGCCATCTCGGCGGCGCGGACGATCTTCGCCCGCTCGGCGGCGGACTTGTACACCCGCAGATCGTCGACGAGGTAGTCGCCCTCGACGAGCTCGGCACCGATCGCGCGAAGACCCGAGACGAGGTCGCGGACGATCCCCGCCACGGGGTTGGGGGCGTGCCACTCGATCGCGACGGCCCCCTCGTGCCACCCCCTGCGTCGAATCGCCTGCACGACCTCGCTCGCCGCCGTTCCGTAGTCGATGAGCTCGATCGCGTCGTGGATCGCCGTCAGCGGGATGTAATCGACGTGCCGCGACCAGTCGACGATGACGATCTCGGACTCGGCGGCCCGGATCAGCGCGCCGATGGGCAGCCTCGGTGCGTACCAGCTCGCGACGTATCCGGTGAGGTAGCAGAGGTTCGTCGGCGACGTGACGAACAGGGTGTCTATTCCTCGCACGACCATCGCCGCGCGAAGGGCGGCATGGCGGGATTCGTACTCGTCGAGCGGGAACGGCAGCCCCTCGGGGACGATTCGCGTCATGCGGCACCTCCGGTCGGGCGGATTCCGATCGCAATGCGCCGTTACCCACGGGAAACAGATTGGATCCTAACATTAGTCTGTTGGATCCATAAAAGGGAGGGTGTCATGGGGATACAAGGAAGACGAAGGATGCTGGTCGGCGGCGCGCTGGCCGTCGTCGCGCTGGCGACGACGGCGTGCGCGAGCGGGGAGACCGCTCCGACGAGCTCGAACGACCCGGCGAAGGTGTCGGGCCAGATCGTCTGGGCCGACTACGGGGGCCCGACGAACGAGGCCTTCCAAGAGGTCTTCTTCGCGCCCTTCACGGAGGAGACGGGCGTCGAGGTGGTCGCGACGACCCTCGCCGCGAGCGTTCAATACCAGATGCTCGAAGGAGAGGAGGGCGACTACGACACGATGATGACGGGCATGGCGGAGGTCGTGCTCTACTCCGACAACCTCGTCGCGCTCCCCGAGAGCGTCCCCCGTTCCGACCAGCTCTCGCCGGATGTCGCCGAGTACACGATCGCGACGCCCATCATCGGGTACGCCCAGGGCTATCTCGCCTCGACCTTCCCCGACGGGGGCCCTCAGACCTGGGCCGACTTCTGGGACACGGAGACCTATCCCGGCAAGCGCGCGGTGCCGGGAGAGTACTCCGACTTCATGTTCGAAGCCGCCCTCCTCGCCGACGGCGTCGCCCCCGACGACCTCTACCCGCTCGACCTCGACCGCGCGACGGCGAAGCTCGACGAGCTCAAGCCCGACATGGTGTTCTACACCGAGTACCCGCAGGTGCAGCAGCTGCTGAGCGCCGGCGGCGCGTCCATCGCGTTCTCCCCGAACGGGCAGTTCGCAGCCCTGAAGAACGCGGGACTCGACGTGACCGTGTCGTGGGACCAGGCACTCGTCGAGGCGAACCCCTTCGTCGTCCCCTCCAGCGCGAAGAACCCGTCCGCGACCTTCGCGCTCGCGGAGTTCCTCGCCGATCCGGAACTCCAGGCCGAGTTCTCGCGCCGCACGAACTACGGCCCCTCGAGCTCGGCAGCGTTCGAGTACCTCTCCGACGACGAGATCGCGGCGCTGCCCAACGCCCCGGAGCACACGGAGATCATCTGGGCCGACGCCGACAACCGCGCCGAACTGTACGACGAGATGAACGACCGCTACACCGAGTGGCTCACGAGCTGACCAGGTGACCGGCGAGGGGCGGCCGCCTCGACGGCATGTCGGGACGGCCGCCCCTCACACGGCCGGCCGGCGCGCCATGACGTCTCCGACGGCGCTCTCCCAGGTCAGGGCGAACTCGAGAAGCAGACGGTCGCCACGGTACGGCCCGACGAACTGCACTCCGATCGGAAGGCCCCCGCGCGAGAAGGCCATCGGCATCGACACCGCGGGCATCGCCGTCGCCGTGATGCGGCTGCACGAGCGTTGCCAGGTGTAGTAGCGCTCCATCGCCACGCCCTCGATCTCGGTCGGGTACTCCCACTCGATCGGGAACGGCAGCACCTGCGTCGTCGGAGCCAGCAGCATGTCGTACTCGCCGAGCAGCGATTGGAAGCGTCGGAACAGACGCGTGCGAGCTCCCGCCGCGCGGTTGAGCAGACGCGCGTCGATGCCATCGGCCCACGAGACGTCGTCGCGAACGGTCTGCTTGACGAGGTCGGGGTGGAGCGCCGCATCCTCGCCGTGCGCGTCGAGGAACTCCAGCGAACGGAACGTCTCGAACACGAGGTCGGCCTCCGTCAGGTCGATGTCGACCTCGACCACCTCGGCGCCCAGGTCGCTCGCCAGTCGCGCCGCCGCTGCCGTCGCCTCGCGCACCTCGGGGTCGAGCGGAAGACCGCCGAGGTCGGGAGAGTAGGCGATCCGCGCACCTCGGAACGATCGGGGCGCGAGCGAGAGGAAGAGATCGGGGTCTTCGTCGATCGACAGGGGCGCTCGACGCTCGGGAGCGGAGATCACCGAGAGGAACAGGGCGGTGTCGGCCACGTCGCGCGTGAGGGCGCCGAGCACCGATCCGGGGTCCCACGCATTGCCCGGCCGCGCGGAGGCGACGCGTCCCGCGGTCGGTCGGAGCCCCACGAGGTTTCCGAACGAGGCGGGATTGCGGATGCTGCCGCCGAGGTCGGATCCGTCGGCGAAGGGCAGCATCCCGGTCGTGACCGCCGCGGCGGCTCCTCCGCTGCTCCCCCCGGCGCTTCGGGTGGTGTCGTAGGGGTTGCGCGTCGGGCCGAACACCTCGTTGAAGGTGTGCGACCCCGCCCCGAACTCGGGGGTGTTCGTCTTGCCGACGAACACGACGCCCGCCTCGCGGAGCCGGGAGGCGATGACGCTGTCGTCGGCGGCGACCCGGCCCGCGTAGATCCGCGACCCGTGGCTGGTGGGCAGCCCCGCCACGTCCATGAGGTCTTTCACAGCGATCGGCAGACCGTGCATCGGCCCGCGGATCACGCCCCGAGCGAGTTCGCGATCGCGTTCGCGCGCGGTCTCGAGGGCGACCTCGGGCTGATAGCTGACGATCGCGTTGATCGCGGGGTTGAGCTCGTCTATGCGTGCGAGGTGAGCGGCGACGACCTCCTCCGACGAGAGCCGCCGGGTGCGGATCGCCTCGGCGAGCGTGCGGGCGCTGAGGGCGGTGATCCGGTCGGTCATGCGGTGGCCTCCTCGAGCAGCATGGCCGCGACCTTCTCGCCCATCACGACCGACGGCATCGCGGTCGTCGCCCGCGGGATGCGCGGCATGATCGACGCATCGGCGACGCGGAGTCCGTCGATGCCGTGGACGCGAGCGCGCTCGTCGACGACGGCGCCCGGATCCCCGGCGACCCCCATCCGACACGTGCCCACCGGGTGCCAGTAGTTGTCGGGATGCCGGTAGAGGTGGGCGGCGAGCGCGTCGCGGGCGAAGGTCTCGGGACCGGGATGGATCTCGGCGCCGACGAGCGGCGACAAAGCGGAGGTCGCCGCGAGCTCTCGCAGCATGACCGCTCCTTCGATCAGCATCGCCACGTCGGCGCCCTCCGCGTCGGAGAGGAACCGGTGGTCGATCCAGGGCTTCGCCTCGGGGTCGGCGCTGCGCAGGCGCACGAACCCTCGTGACCGCGGCAGCAGCGCCGAGGTGCCGATGCTCCACCGCTTGTCGTCGCCGCGGTGCGTCGGGCTGTACGGGAGGAAGTGGAGGTCGAACGCCTCGGTCTCCAGGCTCGACGCGGCCTTCCCCATCGCCTGTTCGTCGGGGGTCCAGCCGGTCGCGCGCGCGGCGTCCATGTCGGCCGCCATCCGGTCGGATCCGGCGAAGCTCATCAGGAGGAACGGCTGGTCGTGGAGGTTCTCGCCGACACCCGGCAGGTGGTGCACGAGCGGGATGCCCAGGGGAGCGAGCTGCGCGAAGGGGCCGATGCCCGAGCGCAGGAGGATGGTCGGGGAGTTGTAGGCGCCGCCGGCGAGGACGACCGTGCCCGCCCGAACGGTCACGACCTCGCCGCGGTGGTGCACCACGACACCGGTCGCCACCCCGCGCTCCACGACCACTCGGTCGACGAGCGCATCTCCGACGATGCGCAGGTGCGCCAGGCCGCGCACCGGGTCGAGGTACGCGAAGGAGGCGTTGATGCGCACACCGTCCTGGATGTTCATTGCTTCGGGGGCGAACCCGGCCGCCTCGTCGAGATCGTTCAGGCTCGTCAGACGCGGCATGCCGACCGCGGGCGCGGCGTCGTACCAGGCGTGCTGCCAGGGGGTCAGCTCGTCCGCTGCGAATTGGCGCACCCGCATCCGTTCCATTCCGCCGGCGAACAGCGGCGCGAGGTCGTCGGCCGCCCAGCCCACCAGGCCCGCCTCTGCCCACGCGTCGTAGTCGCGCCGATGGCCCCAGGTCTGCGTGCACCCGTTGACGTCGGAGCTGCCCCCGATGGCCCGCGCGCGCTCGAAGCCGATCGTCCACGGGTAGGTGTCACCCGAGTCGTAGCCCCAGTCGTGCGAGCGGCCGAGCCTCGTCGCGTCGACGAAGTCCGCGGGCCACGACGCGGCGCCCTGGGGCCCGAAGTCGGGGCCGGCTTCGAGCACGAGAACGTCGCGCCCGGCTTCTGCCAGACGCGCGGCGACGGCGCTCCCCGCCGTCCCTCCTCCGACGACGACGTACTCCGCGGCCTCGGGGAGGAGGCCGGCCCGCCGTGGATCGGTCATCGCATCAGCACCGGCTCGGCGCCCGTAGCCGCGGCCTCGAAGAAGGCGAGCACGTCGGCGGTGTCGACGAGGGCGTCGCGCTGCAGGTACGAGATGGCCTCGAGCGATGCCGTGTGCGCGCGTTCGCTCGAGCCGCCGACGGCGTCCTGGATCACCCGCACGCGGTAGTCGTGCTGGTGCGCGTCGACGAAGGTGTAGTGGATGCAGACGTCGGTCAGACCCCCGATGAGGATCAGGGTCTCGGCCTTGTACGCCTTGAGCACGATCTCGAGTTCCGTGCCGAAGAACGCCGAGTAGCGGCGCTTTCGCACCACGAACTCTTCGGGGCGCGGCTCCAGCCACGCGGCGAGCTCCGTGCCGTCGTCTCCTTCGATGCAGTGCGGACCCTCGACGCCGTCGAGCTCGCGACCGATGTCGATGAGGGAGGGCTTGTGCACCTCCTGGATGAACACGACGGGCACCCCCGCGGCCCGCGCGGCAGCGACGAGGGCGCGCTGGCGCGGCCCCCGCTCGGCGCGGCCGCCCATGATCGGGATGCCGCCCTCGCCGGGCGCGGACTGGCCCGAACCGCCCTGGATGTCGACGACGACGAGCACGGGCTGCCCGACGATGTGCGCGTTCTGCGGCGCGGAGGATGCGAGGGGGGTGGTCATGGCCGCTCCAGGAGTCGTCTCGGGGTGTGGATGAGGATCTGATCGACGGCCGCCGGATCGCCGGCGATCTCGGCGATCGCGGGCCCGATCCGCCGGAAGAGGTGATCGTATCCGTTGCCGCCGTTGCGGCGGAGGTTGGCCTGGGCCCAGACGTCCTGCGCGATGACGAGCTGCGAGGCGTAGCCCTCCGAGAGCAGCCACTCGACCATGTCGAGCCGCTCCGCATCGGTGGGGTTGCGCAGTTTCGCGCTGCCGTAGTGGAAGTCCGAGCCGAAGGTGTCGTACGCCAGGACGGCGCCGGCCTGTGCGATCT
Source organism: Microbacterium sp. AG1240 (assembly GCF_003635115.1). Classification (GTDB taxonomy): domain Bacteria; phylum Actinomycetota; class Actinomycetes; order Actinomycetales; family Microbacteriaceae; genus Microbacterium. The sequence goes on along the minus strand of NZ_RBXJ01000001.1, from coordinate 334,406 downwards.
CACGGTGGTACCCCGGGTCCCAGAACTCGTCGAGATGACCGATGATCACGCGATCGGCACTCATACCCTCCTCGAGGATCGCGTCGAGGACGCTCGTGCCGCCCTTCCCGCGGAACGACTGGTGGGTGTACACCGCGGCGCCCGTCTCGGCTCCCGCACGGGCCGCGGCGCGGACGGATCGCCACTCGGCGTCGGTCACCGGCCAGCTGGTCCCGATCTCACCGAGCAGCGCGGGGCGGATGCCGGTGTCGCCGATGCCGTCGGTGAGCTCGTCGAGGAGGCGCTGGGTGAGAGCGTCGACCGACGCGGTCTTGACGTCTCCCGCCATGGTGTCCTCGACGTAGAAGCCCGCGCCGACCATGACGTGCACCCCCGAGCGTCGTGAGATCTCGGGCAGCTCCGCGAGGCGGCGTCCCATCCCGTCGAGGGTCAGTTCGAGCACACCCGACCCTCCGGCGCTGCGCACATGGGCGAGCTCCTGCGCGGCGATGTCGGGGTCGTGGAGAACGATGTTCTCGGGCACCGACAGGAAGTTCCACCGGAGGTAGGCCATGAGCTCCGGCCCCATCGGCACCCCCTCGGGAGGGAGCTCCTTCGGGGGCTTCGCCCAGATGCGCAGATCGCTGAGCAGGTGCTCGTGCATCGAGGTGGGCCCGAGGTCGCCGGCGGCGATCGGCCCGAGGACGGTATGGATGGGCATGGGTCACTCCCCGAAGACGGCGCGACGCGGGTTGTCGCGGTGGATGGCGTCGAGCGTCTCGGCGGCGATTCCCGACTCGACCGCGAGCGCGCGGAACTCCTCGAAGAGGAAGGTGTACCCCGGGCCGCCCGCCGCGCGCAGGTGCGAGCGCTGGCAGACGTCGTGGGAGAGCAGGATGCTGTCGGCGTAGCCCGCGTCGATGAGCTGCCGCAGATACGACAGCCGCCGGTCGATCTGCGGGCGGACGAGCTCGCCCCCGACCCGGCAGGTCATCAGGCAGTCGAACTGCACGAACGCTCCACGCCGCGCGATCTCGAGCGAGTAGTCGACGCTCTTGACCGTGTCGGCGTGACCGATCGCGACGCGCGAGGGGTCGACCCCCTCCTCTCGCAGGATGTCGAGCTGCGCGAGACCGGTCGGGAAGGTCGGTGCGTGGGTGGAGATCAGCATCCCCGTCTCCCGTCCCGCCCTCCCCGCCGCGCGGAAGGACCGCTCCTCGGTCGCCGAGATGTGCGAGAGGTCGGACGCGATCTCTCCGATGACGCCCGCCCGCACCCCCGTGCCGGGGATCTCGTCGAGCAGGTCGGCGATGAGGTAATCGGCGATCAGGTTCGTCGGCGTGCGATCGAACCAGAGCCGGTCGAGGTACGTCTCGTAGTAGTGCCCGGTGCCGAGGATCACCTGCACCCCGGTGCGCTCGGACACCTCCTTGGTCGCGAGCACGTTCGCGACCGATCTCGAGCCGGTGATCGGGTTCTGCTGCATCGCCCGAAGGTCATCGCTCCACCCCACCGGCGCCGCGTAGTCGCTGAGCTCGCCGTTCGTCAGGTCGATGAGGGTGGCGCCGCCCGCCGCCGCATACAGCGCGAGCTCGGCGTCGGCCTCGGCGGCCACGTTGAGGTACCCGTCCTGCGGCGTCGTGCGCGTCATGTTGATGTAGACGTGCTCGTGTGGGAGCGTGACCCCGAGGTCGGCGGGGCCTATGGGCCCGGTGACCGTGTGCACCGTGTCGATCACGGATGCCCCTTTCCCGCCGTTCGGCGTGCTAGATCGCGATGACGACGCTCTTGGGCTCGCAGAAGCCCAGGAGGCCCTCGTCGCCCAGGTCTCGGCCGAGCCCCGACTCCCCGACACCGCCGAACGACAGCGCCGGGTCGAAGACGTTGTAGGTGTTGATCCACACCGTGCCGGCCTCGATGGCGGCCGCCATCCGATGTGCGCGCGACAGGTCGCGGGTCCACACCCCGGCGGCGAGGCCGTACCGGGTGTCGTTGGCGATGCGCACCGCGTCGGCCTCGTCGTCGAACGCGATGATGCCGACCACCGGGCCGAAGATCTCCTCCCGGGCGATGGTCATGTCGTTGGTGACACCGGAGAAGAGCGTCGGCTCGACGTAGAAGCCCGGCTCGCGGGTGCCGCCGCCGGCGACCAGGGTCGCGCCCTCGTCGACGCCCTTCTCGATGTAGCCGAGCACGCGCCGGCGCTGTTCCTCCGAGACGAGCGGGCCGACGGTGATGCCGCCGTCGAGACCGTCGCCGACGGGCACCCGGCGGACGGCCGCCGCGAGGCGCTCGGTCATCTCGTCGAGGATGGAGCGCTGCACGAGGAGGCGGCTCCCCGCGGTGCACATCTGCCCGGAGTGCCCGAACGACGCGCGCATGGCGGTCAGCACCGCAGCATCCAGATCGGCGTCTTCGAAGACGATGTTCGGGCTCTTGCCGCCGAGCTCGAGGGTGACGCGGGTGAAGTCGTCGGCGGCGGCGTGAGCGACGAGCCGGCCGACCTCCGTCGAGCCCGTGAAGCTGATCTTCGCGATCCCCGGGTGGGCCGAGAGCGCGGCGCCCACCTCGCCGTCGCCGGTGAGCACGCTCACGACGCCGTCGGGCACGCCCGCCTCCTGCAGGATCCTCGCCAGGCGAAGGAGCGTCAGGGGGGTGTCCTCCGCGGGCTTCGCGATCACGGGGCAGCCCGCGGCGAGCGCCGGGGCGAGCTTGAAGGCCGCCGTCATGATCGGGAAGTTCCACGGCAGGATGATCGCCACCGGTCCGATCGGCTCGAGCACCGTGTAGACGTGGTGCGCGCCGCCGTCGATCGGGATGACCGACCCGCCCAGGCGTGACGGCGCACCGGCGAAGTGCCGGAAGGTGCGCGCCGCACTGGCCGTGTCGGCGCGCGAGCGCTCGATCGGCTTGCCGTTGTCGCGGGTCTCGAGGATCGCGAGTTCCTCGAGGTCTGCCTCGATGAGGTCGGCGACGCGGTTCAGGATGCGGGCGCGATCCAGCGGCGCCATCCCCCGCCAGCGCCGATCGGCGTGCGCGGCGACGGCCGCCGCCACCGCCGCATCCACGTCGGCGGCCGTCGCGTCGGCGACGGTGGTGAGCACCTCCTGCGTGGCGGGGTCGACGACCTCGCGGCGGGCGCGGTCGCCGGCCGGGATCCACTCCCCCGCGAGCAGGAACGGCTCGTGGGCCGGCAGGGTGCCGACACGGGATCTGATGCTCATGCGTGCTCTCTTCCTCGGCGCGGGATCACAGGATCCCGAAGTATTCGCGCTGCTCCCAGTCGGAGACGTGTCGGAGGTACCGGTCGAACTCGGCGCGTTTGATCGTCGCGTACCAGTGCACCACCGTCTCGCCCAGAGCCGACCGGAACGCGGGGTCGTCGACGAGGGCGGCGACGGCGTCGCCGAGCGACGCCGGCAGCGCCGGCGCCTCGGTGCGGTAGGGATCGAGGGTGGGGGCGGGCGGCACGAGTCCGCGCTCCATGCCGTCCATCCCGCTGATCAGCTGCGACGCGATGTAGAGGTAGGGGTTCGCCGCGGGCTCGCCGGAGCGGTTCTCGAGCCGCGTCGCGGGGTCGCCCACGCCGCCGACCGCGCGGATCATCGCGCCCTTGTTGTCGATGCCCCAGGCCACGCGGTCGGGCGCGAGCGAGAACGGCTGGTATCGCTTGTACCCGTTGACCGTCGGCGTGGTGAAGGCCGCCGCCGCCGGGGCGTGGGCGAGGAGCCCGGCGAGGTAGGCCGACCCCACGAGACTCAGGGTCGTCCCCTCCGCCTCGGGCACGAAGGCCGCGGCCCCCGTCGTCAGCTCGTAGAGCGACTGGTGCAGATGCCAGCCGGTCGAGGCGCCCTCGACACCCTGAGGCCGAGACATGAACGTCGCGTGGTAGCCCAGGCCGCGGGCGACGCGGCGCACCGCCATGCGGCACAGCACGATCGCATCGGCGATCCGCGCAGCATCCCCCGCCTCCATCGTGATCTCGAACTGGCTGTGCCCGAACTCCAGCTCGATAGAGCGCAGCGGGAGGTCCAGGAGGGTCAGGGTGCGGTAGAGCGCATCGACGAGAGGCTGCATCGCGTCGAGCGACTCCTCGTGCAGCAGCTGCGCCCCGCGCGTCGTGGGGGCGCAGACCATCGCGTCCCCCGGGCGGCCGGGCGCGGCGACGTGCGCCGTGGCGAGCTCTTCGTCGGAGAGTCGGAAGACGTGGAACTCCAGCTCGGCGCCCACCGTCATGCCGTACCCGCGGGAGGCGAGCGTGGCGAGCTCGGTGCGCAGGATCGACCGCGTGCAGAACGGCACGGGAGCGCCGTCCGGAAAACGGAGGTCGCAGAGGATCCAGGCGGTGTTCTCGGTCCAGGGCAGCACGCGGAAGGTCTCGGGGTCGGGCACGAGCACGATGTCGCCCGCTCCGCTGAAGCCGTCGACCCCCACCCCGGTGTCGGCGGAGAAGACCGAGAAGACCGACTGGCCCGAGGTGTCCTTCAGCAGGAGGGAGCTCGGCACCGTCAGGCCCGAGCGCATCGCGGCCGCGACGCCGGCGCGGGTGATCGTCTTCCCGCGCAGGATCCCGTGCTGGTCGACGAACGAGAACCGCACCATCTCGATGCCGATCTCATCCATGACCCGGCGCATCTGGCCCGCGGCCGCGTACTGCGCCTCGTTCCAGAGGTCGTGGCGCGAGATGAAGCCGTCGCGCTCGGCCGCGAGCATCGGCCGCGCCGAGACGCCCCCGCCGTTCTCGGAGACGGGGCGCTCGTCGACGTTGCGCTCACGCATCGACGGTGGCTTCCGCGGTGGCGAGCGGGCCCGCCCACGGCGAGGCGTCACGGCGCTCCCGCTCGCGCTCGACCCAGCGGGTCTGCCACGCGTCGTTCGCGGCGATCGTGTCCATCGCGATGGGTCCTGTCAGTTCGGTCGCCTCGGTCTCGCTGAGCGGGTGCGACGGGGTGCGCGCCCCGGAGGCGAAGGCCTCGATCGCGCGGAGGAGCAGGCGACGGTTCGCGCTCACCGCGCGGTCGGAGACGCCCAGGCGCTCGACGGTGCGGTCCTGGATGGCTCCCATGCTCTCCACCGCCCACTGGTCGTGCACGTTGATGTCCAGGCCCATGCCGGTGTAGGTGAGCTCCTTCTGCTCGACGGGGTCGAAGCCCCAGTTGTTGCTGCGGTTGCGCAGCGGCCGGTACTCGGGGAGGCTCACGCCCTCGAGCCGCTGCTGCAGGAGGGTCTCCTTGTCGGTGGGCTCGGCGAAGTCGTAGAAGATCATGTACCAGTACGACGTCTCGTCATCGATCGGTACGTGCCACTGCGTGAAGACCTTCGAGTTGCCGAAGGGGACGACGAACGCGTTGGGGAACATGAGGTTCGTCACGCGCACGTGCTTGATGTCCTCGGTGAGCTGACGCAGGGCGTAGACGCGCAGTCCGTGCTCGGCGTTCTCGACCTCGATGTCGGGGCGATAGCTCTCGCCGACGAGCATCGACAGCTTCTTGCCCGTGCCCTCGACCTCCTCGGCGAACTGCTGGCCGTACATCTCTCGCGGGTCCTCTTCAATGAAGCGGTGGAGGAACGATACGTGGCTGGGGTCGATGCCGCCCTCGAGGCCCTGGAGCCAGTTGCACTCCCACAGCCCCTTGAAGGCGAACGTGTACTCCTCGGGAGCGACGAAGCAGTCGTAGTGCGGGAACGGCGGCGGGTCACCCGCGCCCATGTACGTGAAGATGATGCCGTTGCGCTCCACGCACGGGTAGTTGGCGATACGCACCTTGCCGAGGAACTGGCTGTGGTCGGGCTCAGCGGGCTGCTCGACGCACCGACCCTCGCCGTTGTAGAGCCACCCGTGGTACAGGCAGCGGATGCCGTCCTCCTCGAGGCGCCCGTACGACAGGTCGACCCCCCGATGGGCGCAGTAGCGGCTGATCAGCCCCCAGCCCTCCCGCTTCTTGAACAGCACGAGGTCTTCGCTCATGATGCGCACCTGCTTGACCGGGCGTTCGCCCGGCATCTCCGACACCAGGGCGGCGGGCTGCCAGTACGAACGCAGCAGGTTGCCGAGCGGGGTGCCGGGCCCCGATCGGGTGATCTTCTCGTTGTCTTCCTGCTTGAGCATGCGGTGCGCTCCTTCAGTGCGTGTCGGTCGGTGAGGATTAGGCGTCGAGGACGAGCAGTGGGCACGAGGCGCGCGAGACGCAGACCATCAGGCAGTCGCCGTTCGCCTTCTCCTGCGCGGTGAGGACGAAGTCGCGGTGCTCGGGATCCCCCTCGACCACGCGGGTCTCGCAGCTGCCGCAGATGCCCTCCTCGCAGTCGGACAGCACCTCCACGCCGGCGCCGCGCATGACCTCGAGGATGGACTCCTCCGGGGTCACCTCGAGCTCGAGACCGCTGCGATCGAGGCGGATGCGGAAGGGCCCGCCCGGCTCGTACGCGATCTCGGGCGCCGAGAAGTACTCGAGCCGCAGCCGGGCGTCGGCGTCGGGCACCGCATCGGCCAGGGCCGTCAGCATCCGTTCCGGACCGCAGGCGTACACGAGCGCGTCGGGCGATGCGGCGACCTCGGCGATCAGGTCGGCCCGGGTGCCCTCGTCACGGGCGACGACGGTGACGTCTCCGCCGAGGGCCGCGAGCTCGTCGAGGAACGGCATGCGCTCGCGCGAGCCGCCGAGGTAGAGCAGCCGCCAGCGTGCTCCGGCCGACTGCGCCTGACGCACCATGGGCAGGAGGGGCGTGATGCCGATGCCCCCGGCGATGAAGAGGTACTGCGCGGCGGGCTCCAGCACGAAGTGGTTGCGCGGCTCTCGGACGATGACCTCGTCGCCCGGGCGCAGTCGTTCGTGGACGGCTCGCGACCCGCCCCGACTGTCGCTCTCGCGCAGGACGGCGATGCGGTATCGCGGCACCGACGGGTCGCCGCAGAGCGAGTACTGCCGCACGGGCGCCCCGGGCACGACGAGGTCGATGTGCGCGCCGGGGGTCCAGGAAGGGAGCGCGCCGCCGAGGGGTTCGAGCTCTACCGACAGCACACCCTCGGCCTCGCGGGCGAGCCCGCGCACCCGGACGCGGATGTCCGTCATCACTTCCAGCCCTGACATATGTGGATCCTAACATCACAAGTGTGGATCCAATATTACTCACCTGGGCGACGTTCCGCGCCGATCGGGGTCCATATAGACGAGTTCTGTTATCGTTCCGAGGTGCCGCAGCACCATCTGCGTCGGTGAGGAGACACACCCGAATGCCTGATGAGACGATCGAAGCGTCTTCCGCTCACGCTCTCGTCGATGAGATCGCGGCGAAGATCCGAGCGCGGATCATGAACGGCGACATCCCCATCGGAGCGCAGCTGCGGCAGGCCGAGCTCGCGAGCGATTTCGGTGTCAGCCGCACCCCGGTGCGCGAGGCGCTCCGTCAGCTGCAGACCGGCGGGCTGATCGACGTGGTCCCCAACCGCGGCGCGGTCGTTCGGGTTCCCGCTCCGTGGGAGGTGCGCGAGGCCTACGAGGTGCGCGCCGAGCTCGAAGCCCTCGCGGCCGCACGCGCCGTCAGCCGCATCTCGCACGCCGACCTCGACAGGCTCCGCGCCGCCAATCAGGAGATGTACGACCGCTCGGTCGAGGGCGGCGCCCCGGCGCGCGCCCTGGACAGTCGGCAGGAGAACGACGTCTTCCACAACACGATCGTGCTCGCGTCGGCCAACGCGCGGCTCGGACGCGCGATCGCCGAGATCAACGAGACCTTCCCCCGCAACGTCTCCGCACAGCTGCTCGTCAACGACGAGCGCCACCGCGAGGAGAACTACCAGGAGCACCTGCGCATCATCGAGGCCATCGAGCGCGGCGACGCCGAGGCCGCGAGCGCGCAGATGCGCGCCCACGTGCACGGAGCCGGCGAGCAGCTCGCGCGCTGGTACGAGCGCCGCAGCTCGACCGTCTTCACCGGCTGACGCCGCCCCGCGACACACACCTATCGGCCGAGACATCACGCCAGGCGGCGCGTCTCGGCCGATTCGCGTGTCTCGGCTCGCGCCGGGCTCAGCCGAGGGCCGCGCCGGCCAGGAGCAGCAGCGAGACGGCCATGCTGACGTACTGCACCCGCTCGAGCAGGTGAGCACGGCGCAGGCGCGTCGCCGACCAGGCCGCGTACACCGCGGTCGCGGCGACCAGCGGCAGCACGAGCGAGGCGATCGAACCGCCGTGGTGCGCTCCGCCGGTCGGGACCGGCCCGCCCGACATCGCCAGCATCAGCCCCGCCATGAGGATGGCACCGACCGCGGAGTGCACGCGCATCCCCACCACCGCCGAGGGTTCGGCCGGACGTCGCCGCCTCGCCCCGAGCGCCATCGCCAGGGCGACCGTCAGCGCACTCCACCCGACCACGGGCACGAGGTGCACGGCGGTGACGACGTCGAGCATCGCCAGGAACATCACGATCGACAGCGACAGCTCTCGCAGCCGCGGTCGCGGGCGGTCGAGAGCGACGCAGCAGGTTCCGAGGCCGGCGGCCCCCAACGCTCCCGCGTGCAGCAGTTCCGCCGGCATCAGTGGTGATCGTGGTGGTGCGCGTGCGGGTCGTCGCTGCCGTGCTGCACGTGAGCGTGACCGTCATGGTCGTGACCGTACCCGTCGTGTCCGTGCCCGCCGGACGGCGCGTGGCAGGCGGCCTCCTCCGACGGCGGGACGTCGAGCGACGGGTTGCGCACGAAGAAGCCGTCGGGCTCCAGTCGCAGGCCGATCTTGTGGGCCGGCATGATCGGCCACTCCTCCGGCTTCGGGTAGTGGTGCACGCCGACGATCGGCCACACCACGAGCTCGGCGCCGTCGAGCGGGCGGTCGGCCTGCTGCCACGCCGTGATCCCCTCGGCCTCGAGCGGCGCCTGATTCGGGTACTCCCCCGCGATGAACCGCTCGGAGGCGTCGTAGGCGGTGGCCCACAGATGCTTGCCGACGAACGGCGCCTTACGGGCCACGACGCTCCCGGGCTTGGCGAACAGGCGCGTGGTGTTGAGCACGGAGAGGCGGTAGGCCGTCGATTCGCCGAAGCGGTTGGTGTTTCCGGTGTTCTCGATCCGCCAGTGCAGGGCGCGCGAGGAATCCGCCAGGCGCGCCGCATCCTTCTCCGACGAGATGGTCTCCGACACCATCTTCACCGCGTTCCCCCACGGATTCAGCTCGTCGTCCTCCTCGACCTCGGCGTGCACCTCGACCAGGCGGTTCAGCGGCCCGTCGACGGCGGTGTCGAGACGGATGGCGAAGTAGTGCTGGTGGGTGGGAGCCTGCACGTTCGGACTCACCATGCGTCCGAAGGAGGGCATCTTGCCGTCGTCGATGCCGGAGACCGACAGGATGCCGGTGAGCTTGATCTCCAGCTCGATGTTGCCGTCCTGGTAGAGCGACCAGTAGAAGCCGTAGTCGTAGTTCGCCACCGTCGCGAAGAACGAGATCACCAGGCGGCGCGAGCGGCGCACGTCGGCCTCGCCGGTGCGGGTGTTCACGTGCTTCCAGAGGATCGAGTGGTCCTCCTCGTGCAGGCAGATGCCGTTGGAGATCGTCATCGCCTCGCCGTTGCCGTCGAGCACGTGCGCGTCGAAGTAGCGGATCTCGCCGAGGCAGTCGCACCCCAGTTCGAGCGAGGCGGTGAGCGGCCCCGCGCCGTACTCGCCCCAGTCGAAGAAGTTCTTGCGGTACGCGGTCGGGTCGGAGTCGAGGTAGGGCACGTACATCTCGTTGATCGACGCCCGGCGCATGACCGAGCGGTCGACGTCGCCGTCCCGGTACGAGATGTCGTGCAGCACGAGTCCCTCGCGGTGGGTGAAACCGATGTTGAACGACCAGTTCTGCCAGGTGACGCGGTGCCCGTCGACATCGAATCCGGGCCCCTGCGGCTGGGTGATCTCCAGCGGGGCGACCTCGCGATCGGGGCCCCAGGTGCCCGAGCGGTAGTTGCCCGATTCGCTCGCCATCGGGATCACGCCGTGGTCTTCGATGCGTATGACGTCGAGGGTCTCGAGATCGAGGATCGGCACGAGACCGGCCACGGGCCGCGCGTAGCCGTTGTCGTCCACGCTCTCGCGGTACCAGACCGTTCCCCACGACAGTCGGCGGTCGGCGAGGTCTTCGGGCTCGAAGCCCGTGATCGACTCCGGATCGACCCACACCAGCGAGGTGTCATGGATGCCGCGTTTGGCGAGTGCTTCGACGATGAGCGGGTGGTTGCGCGCCGCCTGGGCGATCGCCCGCGCTTCGTCGGAGGAGACGCCCGGACGCTTGGCGTCGACGTCTGCCCAGCCCGAGAGCACCGCATCGCGATCGGTGCCCGAGGTCCAGCCGGTGACCTCCCACGCGGCGTGGGCGTCGGGGTTCATGACCACCAGTCGCACCGGGCGCCCCTGACCCGGGGCGAGGGCACGGGCCAGCCCCTCCTCCACGGCGATGCCCCAGAACCGCGGTCGCTCGCCGATGCGCGCGTCGGCGCGTACCAGGGCGGTGATCTCGTCGATCTCGGTGGGCGTGAGCGGGTCGCTCCAGATGCGTGAGGTCATGGGGTTCTCCTCCAGTGTCAAAGGGTGACGACGCCGACACCGTCGGCTCGGGGATCGCTCGCGGCGTCGAGCAGGTGGCCATCGCGTCGCCGCACGAGCTGCACGTGTCCGGCGACGTCGGCGCGAGAGGGGAGATCGGCCACGGGAACGCCCGCAGCTTTCGCGCCGGCGAGCGCCTCGGGCGCGACACCGGGCTCGGCGGCCAGGGTGAGGCGATCGAAGCCGAGGTCGACGTCTCCGACGATCCATCGAGGCCGCGCGAGGATCGCGTCGAGCGGCTCCCGCAACGACGACCCGGCGGCGAACAGCTGCGCGAGGATCCAGGGCTGCGCGCGACCGCCCTGGCAGCCGGCGATCACGAGGTTCGCGGCGTCTTCCACGATGAGGGGGCACAGGGTGTGGGGCGGGCGGGCGCCGGCGCGCAGAAGGGCCGGCGATGCCGGGTCGGTGCTGAACGCGCTCCCGCGGTTGTGGAACAGCACGCCCGTCGCGGGGTCGAGGAACCCGGCACCGAAGGTGAAGTAGACGCTCTGCACGATCGTGATCGCCCACCCGTCGTCGTCGATCGCGACCACCGAGGCCGTGTCGCCGCTCGCCCGCGGCTCGCCGATCGTCGAACCGGCACCCGGGGCGATGTCGAGCAGGGCGTCGACGTCGATCGGCCCCATGCGCGGATCGCCGAGGTGAGCCCCGCGGGCAGCGACGCCGCGCACGCTCGCGGCCACGAGGGCTGCAGCATCCGCAATGCCCTCCGCGTCGAGACCGCCCGCCACCACACCCGGCACGAGGGCGCCGGCCGACGGCGGCGGTGCGACCGACCAGGTGCGACCGCCGAGGTCGGTCGACAGCGCGGGGGTGATCTCGGGGGCGTAGCCGGCGAAGTCGTCGCGGGTGTGCACGCCGCCCGCACCGCGGAGGGCGGCGACGAGCAAATCGGCGGTCGCGCCGCAGTAGAAGTCGGTCGGGTCGTCGGCGAGGCGGCCGAACGTATCGGCGAGAGCCGGCTGCAGGTACGTGTCACCCTCCGCCAGCAGGTCGCCCGTCGGTGCGAAGACGGCGGTCAGTCCGGGGTCGGCGAGGATCCCCTCCGCCCTCGACGCGATGGCACGCGCGAGCCCCGCGCTGACCGTGACGCCGTCCCGCGCCGCGTCTGCGGCGCCGCGGAAGGCCGGCGCGAGACCGAGCGCACCGCCCAGCGCCGCGATGGCCTCCCAGCCCGCGACCATCCCCGGCACCGTCACGGAATGCGCGCCCTGACGGGGCACCGCCGCCCAGTCCCCCGACGCGGTGTCGATGGCGGCGGGTGCGGTGCCCGCCGCGATCACGGCGGTCGTGGCGCCCGAGGGGTCTCGGACGAGCGCGATGAGGTCGCCGCCGATCGCGCACTGGTGGGGGTAGGCCACCGTGAGCATCGCGGCAGCGGCGAGCGCCGCGTCGAGGGCGTTGCCACCGGCGGCGACCGCGCGCTCACCGGCGGTGACGGCGGCGCGATGGGGGGCGGCGAGGGCGACGGCCATCTCAGAGTCCTCGTCTCTCGGTCGAGATGAAGGAGAGGTCGTCGCGCGATCGCCCTTCGTGAAGGTCGGCGACGGCCTCACCCACGGCGGCACCGAACTTGAAGCCGTGTCCCGAGCACGCGGAGACCGCGATGACCTCGGGAGCATCGGCGAGCGGCCCGAGCACGAATCTTCTGTCTTCGGTCATCGTGTACAGGCACGCGGCGGCCTCGACGACGGAGGTGTCGATGCCCGGCACGTAGTCCGACATCAACGCGCGCAGTGCGTCGATCTCGGCGGGGGTCGCGGGGGCGACGGGCTCTTCGGGGTCCCACACCGGTCCGGCGTCGACGCCGATCTTCAACCCGTTCCCGGCCGCATCGGGGATGCCGAACACGAGCCCTTCCGGGCGGTCGATCGAGAAGGCGCCGAGCCGCGGCGGCATCGCGACGGGCTGACCGGCGGCGACGGTGAGGGTGAGGATGCGCCACACCTCGACGATCGGCGCGAGGGCCGGCAGCATCCGTGCCGCCCACGATCCCGGGGCGACGACCAGGCGGTCGGCCCGGATCTCGTCGTCACCCGTACGCACGACGACCCCGGACGACGTCGTGTCCCAGCCGTCGACGCGCGCGCCGAAACGCAGGTCGGCGCCGTTGCCCGTGGCGCTCGCCCGGAGCACGTCGAGCGCAGCCTCGGCCTCGAGCACCCCGGCGTTCGGATCGTAGACGGCCCCGTAGCCCTCGGGGATCCGCAGGCCCGGGAAGACCCCGGCGACAGCGGCCGGGTCGGCCAGAGCGACGCAATCGGGCCCCTGCAGCTGCGAGGCGCCCTCGTGGGCGTACACCCCACCGGTGCGGTGGATCAGCGTGCGGCCGCTCTCGCGCTCGAGTGCCGCCCACGCGTCGTAGGCCTCGGCCACGAAGCCGTTCCAGACAGGGTTCGGGTAGGCGCGTCGGATCATGCGGGTGCGGCCGTGCGACGACCCGCGCGCGTGGCCCGCCGCGAAGCGCTCCAGCCCGACGACCCGGTGCCCCCGGCGCGCGAGGCTCGCGACCGCCGCGGAGCCGTGCACCCCGAGTCCGAGCACGACGACGTCGGCCTCCACCACGCTCATGCCCCTCCCGACCGATGCGTCCGAGCGATGTGCGCGACCCGGTCGATCAGGGCCGCGAGGTCATTCTCGTCGTTGTAGACGTGGACCGACGCACGCACGACCGCCGAGAGGCCGCGGTCGCCGAGATCCCACTGGCCGTGGGTGGCCGGTACCGACACCACGCGCACGCGGTCGCGGGCGAGCTCGGTCACGACGGTCGCCGACGGCACACCCTCGACGACGAAGGTCACGATCGCCGACGGGGTGTCGACCGCCTCGCCGAGCGAGACGCCGTCGATCTCGGCCAGCGCGGCACGGACGGCCCGTCCGGTCGCGGTGAGCCACTCCTGCGTCTGCGGGATGCCGCGTTCCAACGCTTCGTCGATGGCGACGCCGAGCCCCAGACGGCCGGCGATCGACGCCTCCCAGGTCTCGAAGCGGCGGGCCGACTCCTCGACGCGCCAGTCGGATGCCGACGTCCACTGCGCACCGCGGACGTCGGGGGCCGTGGGGAGGAGGCGCTCGAAGGCGCTCGCCGCGACGTAGGCGAACCCCGTCCCCCGGGGCGCCCGCAGGAACTTGCGGCCGGTTGTTACGAGCACGTCGCACCCGATCTTCCGCACGTCGGAGTCGAGGTGGCCGACCGACTGGGTGGCGTCGAGCAGGAAGAAACCGCCGTACGAGCGCACCAGCGCACCGATGGCGGCGACGGGCTCGACCAACCCTGACGAGGTGGGCACGTGCGCCGCCGTGACGATCGCCGGCGGCCCCTCCGCCAGCATCCGCTCGAGCGCATCGAGGTCGAGGAGACGGTCGGCTCCGGCCGGCACGATCTCGAGGTCGACCCCGTCTTCGCGGGCGAGGGTCATGAGGTGCAGGGCGTGGCTGACGTAGGTGCTGCGCGACGCGATGATGCGGGATCCCGCGCGAGGACGGAGGGCGTCGAGCACGACCCGGAGTCCCGTCGACGCGCTGTCGAGGAGGGCGATCTCGTGGCGTTCGGCGCCGACGAGGCGCGCCGCGGAGTCGTAGACGGCCTCGATGCGGGGCTTGACCTCGATCGCCGCCTCGTAGCCGCCGATCGCCTCTTCGAGCCGCAGGTGCTCGACCGTGGTCGTCACGACCTGCAGCGAGGGGAGGGCGGCGCCCGCGGCGTTGAAGTGCCGTGCGTTCCACGAGCCGGCCGTTCGAGCCCGCTCCCGCGCCACATCGATCGGGGCAGGGGGCTCGACGGAGGTCGTCGACGGCGAATTCGCCACGGGCATCGAGTTCATGGACCTTCCCAGGGGAGCAGTAGGATCCAAACGTAACATAACTGGATCCAATATGAAGGCGGTCGGATGTCACGGATGCTGGGGACGATCGCGCCGCGGGCGATGACGCCCCGCGACGCCCTCGGCGCGACGCTTCTCGGCGACTTCCTCGACCTCGCGGCGCTCCACACCGACGGGTGGGGGTACGCCCGGACCGACGCGTCCGATCGCCCTCCCCTCCTCCTCACCGGCCTCACCCCCGCTCGCGACGCTCCGCCGGCCGAACCCTCCGTGATCTCGCTGCTCTACCTGCGCTTCGCCAGCGCCGGCGCCGCTGTCGCCCCGGAGAACCTGCAGCCCTTCGTCGCGGACGGCATCGCCTTCGCGCACAACGGAGCCCTCACACCCCGCGCGCACGCGCTCGACGCGCTCACCGAGCACGAACGGGCGGAGCTGCGCGGCACGACCGACAGCGAGGTGTACTTCGCTCTCGTGCGGCGGGCGCTGCGCTCACCCTCGCCGATCGAGGCGGGTGTCGCGTCCGCGGCGTCGCACGTCCGTGCGCTCTACCCCTCCGCGTGCCTGAACGCGATGCTCATCGTCGACGGGGCGCTCGTCGTCGTGCACTCCCGGGGCACCGTCGAGCCGCCGCTCGCCGCCTTCGCTCGCCGCGGGGTCGCCGCGGCCGACCTGCCGCCCGGCCATGACGACGCCTACAACGTGCTGGCGACGACCGTCCTCCCCACCGGCGCGAGGGTGGTGGCGACATCCGGTGTCGACACCACCGGCTGGGAACCCCTCGCCGACGACGCGGTGCACGTCTTCGAGCGAGGCGGGGTCGCGCGCTCGATCCCGCTCTGACGCCGAGCACACGGGGTGCGCCCGAGCGGACGGCCTGCGCGCGGACTCAGACCGTGCGTTCGGGCACAGCCCGTGCACTCGCGACGTCGTTCGGCTGCGCGGCGGCAGTCGAGACGGCGGCGGCGATGCGGGCCTGCACGCGCGCCTCCGCCCGCGCACGGGCGCGCACGATCAGCACGATGATGACGGCGGCCACGGCGAGCAGGGCGAGCTGCGACCACGGGATCGTCCACACCGTGAACGGCGTCGTCGCCGCCACGAGGGAGGCCTGCACCGCGTCCTCGCCCACGGTCGTCGGCACGGCCGCCACCTCGCCCCAGGCGAAGAAGACCGGCCACACCGCCACCGTCGCCGAGGCGGCCGTCTGCTGGCGGGGCAGGATCTCGCGCTGCTCGCCCGCCGCGCTCGCTCCTCCGATGCCGAACAGGCCCGCGGCCTGCGTCGTCGTGGTCGCACCGAGGCGCACGTTGCCCTCGTTGGAGATGACGTAGTCGACCGTCAACGTGCCGGGCGCGAACGGGTTCCACGACGGCGAATACGAGGTGGTGATCGAACCGGGAACGACGGATGCGACGACATCGCCCGCCACGCGGAGGTGCAGACGCACCCCGACGCGCGAGGCGACCTGCACCGACTCGTCGTCGCCGCGGGCGAGCTCTGCCACGACGCCGGCCGGATGGTCGCCGGGCGTCGCCTCGTCGGGGACGTCGACACGAAGAGGAACGAGCGTGGTCGCGCCGGCCGGCACGTCGATGACGATCCCGCCACCGTCGCGGGGGGTCGCCCCCTCCACCTCGCCGATGCGGACCCACGTGCCGCTGTCGACGGGTGTCTCACCCGACGGCAGCAGGTCGAAGTTGCCGGCCTCGGTGACCACACCGTCGCTCGCGTAGATCGCGAACGGTGCGGCGGCGGCGCTGAAATTGGTCACCGCGATGAACTCGTCCACCGATCCGCCGGGGTCGATCGTGTGCCGGAACGACACCCGTCCGTCCGGTCCCTCCGCCGACGCCGGGGCCACCGCCCAGGTCGTGCTGGTCTCGGCTGTCGCACTCGCGGGTGCGTCGAGCGCGATCGCCGCCGGTGCGCCCCCGAGCAGGGCCGCGAGGGCGAGCGAGGCGACGATCATCGGGCGGGTCCGCAGCATCCGCGGTTCTCCTGTCTGTGCGGGGGTGAGGCCGAGGCCCCACCCCCGCGTCGGTCGATCAGTCGGTCGGGAACAGCGACAGCGTCAGTCGCGCCGAGTAGTCGCCCTCGGGGGTTCCGAGCGGCGCGTCGAGGTACAACCACGCGTTCACGTCGGTCACACCGCGGCGTCCCTCGGGCGTCGCCGAAGCGAGCACCGATGCGACCGCGAGCCCCGTGCCGCCGTCGACGGCGGTCGCGACCTGCGGCCCCGCCGATACCCCGTCGCGGGGGGTCACGAGGTTCGGGGCCCACCCGAGGTTCTCGGCGCCGAGCGTGGCACCGCCCGAGACGAACGCCGACGACTGGCCGGAAGCCGCCCACCCGCTGGTACCGGCCTGCGTCGCGTTTCGCGAATCAGAGACCTTGACCGTCGGGAGACCCGCCGTGAAGCGCCAGCGGTCGGTGAAGCCCGACTCCTGGTTGAGGCGCACCGACTCGCCGAAGTCGGCGACGGTGAGCGCGAGAGCGCCCGGTGCGTCGACGATCGACACGTCGATCGGCACGCCGTCGGCGTCGGTCGGGCCGTCGGCGGTCAGACCGCGCTGCCACTCGAGGAGGTCGGCGATCTTCGCGTCGAGCACGTCGTCGTCGAGAGCGGTCGCGGCGCGCTGCGCCTGCAGCAGCGACGCGATCGCGTCGGCGTGGGCGTCGGCGGCGTCCGCCGTCTTGGCCGCGGCGAGGTGCCCCTGCACCGTGGCCTTGACCGCCTCGTCACCGGTCGCGGCGGCCAGCACCGTGTTGACCTCGGGGAAGGTGACGCAGTCGCCGCCGCCCGAGACGAGCCCTGCGGTCCATTCCAGTCCGCGCAGGATGTGCTCGAGGAAGACGGGGTCGGTCCACGACGCATCCGTGTGGCCCGCACCCTCGTACCAGGAGCGCCCGCCCTCGAAGTTCTGGCACCACGCGAGCGGGTGGTCTTCACCCATGCGCCCGTTGCCCGGGTTGTAGGTCGTCTCGTCGAGCGTGATGAGCACGTGCACGTCTTCGCGCGGGTTGGTGGT
Organism: Microbacterium sp. AG1240; assembly: GCF_003635115.1. Lineage (GTDB taxonomy): Bacteria > Actinomycetota > Actinomycetes > Actinomycetales > Microbacteriaceae > Microbacterium. Next base: position 316,995 of record NZ_RBXJ01000001.1, on the reverse strand, counting down.
GAAGTTGTACCACTCGTCGTAGCGCGACCACGCCTCGGGAAGCATCGTCGTCGACGGGTGGCCGGGGTTCTCGACCCGCATCGTGGCCTGCTGCTGCGCGGGGTGGCTGCGGAAGCGCGCCCCGCCGCCGGTGAGCTGGCTGTACCACGGCACGGCGTGCATCGCGTCGGTCGCGGCGTGCAGGCCGACGTATCCGCCGCCGCCGCGGATGTAGCCCTGGAAGGCGGCCAGCTCGGTGTCGTCGAGCAGGCGCGGGCTGGCGGGGTCCTGGCGGTTGGTGCCGTCGACGGGCGACGCGAAGACGATCGTGGCGTACTTGTCGAGGTCGGCGGTGCTGGTGAACGGCGTCGAGGCCATGGTCAGCGCCGGCTGGCCGGGGGAGTTCCCGATCGCCGGATCCCAGACGTCGACCGTGAAGCCGTTCTGCTCCCCCAGCTGGATGAGCGCGTTGGTCGTGTCGTCGATGTGCGAGTGCCGGAACCCGAGGGTCTTCCCGACGACGAGGACCTTGTAGTCCTCTTCCTCCGGTTCCGCGAAGGCGGCGGTCGGCGTGACGCCGAGGCTGATGGCGACGCCGGCGGCTGCTGCCACGGCCCCCCACCGGTAGACGGGCTGCTTCATCTGCAATCTCCCTTGAGTGCGTGGCTGGAACGGCCGGACATAAATGTTGTCCGTCCCGACATATCGAGGTGAGGCTATCCGTGATTCTGTGAACCGTCAATGAACCGGATGCCGCGCCCTGGCGCTCTTGTGCCGAGAACGTGTCGTGAGCCGGCTCGCGCGAGAGGAACTCGAGGCTCAAGGTCGCCTCTCTTCCGCTGAGCGGAACGGCGGTCATCACGCGCGGCGGGTTTTGCCCGAAGAACAGACAAAAGCAGGACCGTCGTCGATCTCTGATCATGGAACTTCGGCCGGAAGCAGCCCGGGAGACCCGGGTAAGAATCATGGTGTCGCGCCCGACGCGCGGCCCGCACCCTTCCGGCACACGGAAATGCGACACCGCAGGGCCGCAGCCTGCCGGCCAGAAACCCGCCGGCTCCGACCGCGCAACGCGCACGTAACACCGCGCGTGCAGACTCGATCTCGCAACGTGAGCCGTTGCGGGCCGCCGGGCCAAAAGATCTCGGTGGTGTGGGAGACCTGGAGAAGCGCTCGGCAGCGACCGCGCCCGATCCCGTCTCCGTATTCCTGGCACTCGCCCCGGACGAGACGAGCGCGGATCAGCCGCGTCACCTCTCGCGGGCGTCGATTGCGCTCATCGATAGGAGGAAACACCATGTCGGATTCGCTCATCGCTCCGCCCGCCATCGACCCCCGCGTCTTCCGCGACACCCTGGGGCACTACGCCTCCGGGATCACCGTGGTCAGCGCGATCGCCGACGGTGAACCCGTCGGCTTCACGTGCCAGTCGTTCTACAGCGTCTCGGTCGACCCGCCACTGGTCTCGTTCAGCGTCATGCGCACCTCGACGACGTATCCGCGCATCGCCGCCGGCGGCCGTTTCACGGTCAACGTGCTCGCACACGACCAGCACCACATCTCCAACCAGTTCGCCCGGAAAGGCACGGACAAGTGGGCGGGCATCGCCTGGCGCCCGGCCCGGTCGGGCAACCCGGTCATCGACGCAACGCTCATGTGGGTCGACTGCGAGGCCTGGGCGGAGTACGAGGCGGGCGACCACCTCGTGATCATCGGCCGCGTGGTCGAGATGAGCTCACCCGAGTGGCACACCGGGTCACCCCTCCTCTATTTCAAGGGCGGATACCGTCACCTGCAGGAACTCGCGGGCTGAATCGGGAGCCGTCGGCACGCTGACCGCCACGGGCGGAACGCGCGGGCCCGGCTGGAGGTCGACACGTCTCGCACCGCAGCCGAGGCAGCGCACGTAGAGCAGCCGCCCTTCGCTGGTGCGGTGCGCGGACTCCGTCGCCCAGCCGTGCTCGTGCGCGGCGACGGGCGAGGGCGACTGACGGTCGGAATCGAGCGGCGGAGCATCCATGCCTCCACTGTGATGTCATGGTCTTATGCATCTCAACCCTTACGGGGAGTATGCGGTGCTCCTCGCCGCATCCCTCGCCAACGACTGGCCCCGCAACCGGTCCGAGATCGAGGAGCGCACCCGCGACCACGGCATGACGATGGCCTTCCGCGTCGCCGCCGACGATCATGCCCGCACCCGGGCGGTGATCGACGCGTGGCTCACCGTGGTCGACGCCCCCACGCCGACCGCGAGGGCGGCTCTGCTCAACGCCCGCATGGCGGCGATCGCCGCCTACCCGCGCCTCACCGACCACGACGGCGAGGGGTGGCACCTCCACTATCGCGATGAGGAGCAGTCGCTCGCCCCCGTGCTCGACGCCGTGATCTCGGTGGGCACGGCGATGCACCTGACCACGCGAGGCATGAGCCGTCTTCGTCGCTGCGAGGCCGGCGCCGAACCCGGCGACGCGTGCGTCAGCGTCGTCGTCGACGTGACCCGCAACGGCCGCCAGCGCTACTGCTCCGTGCGCTGCGCGAACCGCGCCGCCGTCCGCAGGCACCGGCGCCGCGCCGCCGCGCCGGCCTGATTCCCGCGCCCTCCCCCTCCGGAAGGCGGACGATCGGCCCGTGCGCGGGCTTTCCCCGCACAAGCGCCCGCACGAGGGCCGATCGCCCTCATCCGGACAGGAGGGCGGACGGGACGGATGCGGGGCTCGATGGTGGCCGCGGAACGAAGAAATCCCCCGAGTGATCGGGGGATTCTCTGGCGGAGACGGAGGGATTTGAACCCTCGGTCCCCGTGAGGGGACTCCACCTTAGCAGGGTGGTGCACTAGGCCGAACTATGCGACGTCTCCAGGCTTCCGACGCCGAAACGGCGGACGCACCCACCCATAGTAACGGGTGCCGCAGGTCTCTCCGAACCCGCGCCGCCCGCCGCATCCGGGCATCTCTCCGGCGCAGGTCAGCCGATGCCCGTCAGGTTGCCGTTCGAGCACGTCTCCTGCGCCGCCGTCACACCGGCGATCGAGTCGGGAAGGGCGACAGCCGACTCGGTCGGCGCCGGCGCCTGCGTCGCGCCCTCGGTCGGAGCGGGCGCCTCGGGCGCAGCATCCGTCGGCTCTGACGTCGGCTCCGCCGTCGGAGCCCCCGTCGGGTCGACCACGACCACGCCGTTGCCCTGGCTGGCCTTGCCGGTCAGCTCGAGGGGCTGGTTCGTCGCGAGGGCCTCCCAGAGCGCCGCCGCAGCGGTCTTGTTCGGGATCACGCGGTTCGCGTCGGCGGGATCGGCCACGGTCGGGTACTGGATGAACGTGATCTCGTCGAACGGCACGTCCTTCACCGCGAGGGCGATCTGGGCGAGTGTCAGCGGGTTCGTGAGCGACGTCGACGGGTCGATGCTGCTGAGCGCCGTCGACGCGAGCTTGTAGAGCGTGCCCGGGTTCGACAGCACGTCTTCGCTCACGAGCTTCTTGACCAGGCGCGACATGTACTGCTGCTGGTTCGAGATGCGACCCAGGTCTCCGCCGTCGCCGACGCCGTGGCGGGTGCGCAGGAACTGCAGCGCTTCGACGCCCTGGATCGTGTGCATACCCGGGGTGAGATCGAGACCGGTGTACCGGTCGCGGATGCCACCGGAGACGCAGACGTCGACGCCGCCGATCGCGTTGGTGATCTCGATCACACCGCCCCACGTCACGGTGGCGGCGAAGGGGATGTCCTGTCCGCTGAGCTCGGAGATCGTCTTCACGGTGCACGAGAGGCCGCCGTAGGAGAAGGTCGTGTTGATCTGCTGCTTGGTCATCGCCGACGACGTCTTGCCGTCGGCGTCGGTGCACGACGGGATGGGCACCATGAGGTCGCGCGGGAAGGAGATGACCGTCACCCGACGCGGCTCGTCGGAGATGTGCACGAGCATGTTCACGTCGTTGAGCTCGCTGGCCGAGTCGGGACCGGTGCAGCGATCGCCGAAGATGTCGGCGTATTCGGGCTCGCACTTGTCGGTGCCCGCGATGAAGAGGTTCACGCCGCCCTCGATCGCGCCGATGTCGGGCGGGACATCCGACTGTCCCTCGAGCTCGATCGCGTCGGCGGTGTAGCTCTGCGTCAGGTCGTACAGCACGTAGCCGCCGACCCCGAGACCCGCGACGAGCACGACCGCCACCGCGACGGCCACGACCTTCATGAGCTGTGCGAACGGATGCGGCGAGGTGAGGCGTCCGTGGCGCGCCACCGTGCGGCGGCCGCGCTTGGCGGGCTTGATCGAACTCACTCGGGTCCTCTCGGGGCGGATCGTTCTCGCCGACCCCCAGGTCCGGCGGAGTGTGCAGATGCTCTTGCGGAGGCGTTCACATTGCGGAGGGTGTGGGATTCGTCCCTACCGTCACTCCACGGATCGCTTCGCGCTCCGCGGAGCCTCTGACGGCAGGGGCCCACCTGAAGGTTCGAACCCGGGTCCTCTCATGGTCCGCCGGCGACCCCCTGCAGGGGTCTCCGTCGAACCAGCGGAGGGTGTGGGATTCGAACCCACGGGACATCTCTGCCCACTGGTTTTCAAGACCAGGTCCATCGGCCGCTCGGACAACCCTCCCGACAGCGTGCTTCGCAGCACCGTCGAACGGCGTCGAGTCTATCGAGTACCTGGCCGCCATTCTGACGCGTCGGTCTGGACAAGCCCTGATAGACGCGCCAAACGGATGCGGTGCGACGGCCTACAGCGCTCGGAGGATCGCGGCCACGCCGCCCTCGTCGACCGAGAGGCCGATCTCGCTCGCCGCCTCGTGCACCTCGGCGGGCCCCTGGCGCATCGCGATGGCGCGGCCGCCGTGCTCGACGGCCCACTCGAACATGCCGATGTCGTTACGGCCGTCGCCCATGACGAGAACGCGCTCGGGGGCGATGTCGAGCCAGCCCCGCACGAGCTCCAGCGCCGTGGACTTGTCGACGCCCATCGGGGCGATGTCGAGCCAGGCGGTCCACCCGATGGCGTACGACACCTGGTTCAGGCCGATGCGCGCGACGAGGTCGACGAAGTCCTCGTCGCTCTTACCGGGCGAGACGACGACCACGCGGCAGACGGGCTGGTGGCTGAGCTGCTCGAACGTGACGTGCCCCGCACCGCGCAGGTTCCAGTCCTCGAGATACTCGGTGTACAGGCGGGTGCCGTCGGGCAGCTCGACCATGTAGCGCGCGTCGGCGAGGTGCTCGCGCAGCAGCGTCAGCACCTCCGACGCGTCGAAGGTCTCGGTGTGGGCGCGCTCGTATCCGTCGGCGTCGTCGCCGCCGACGCGCTTCATCACGATCGCGCCGTTGGAGCACACCGCGTACTCGGGCCAGATGCCCAGGCGCTCCATGATCGTGTGCGTGCTGTCCCAGCTGCGGCCGGTCGCGAGCATCACCTCGTGACCGCGCGATCGCGCGAACTCGACGGCTTCGACCACCCCGGGAGAGAGCGTCTCGTCCTCGAGGATGACGGTCCCGTCGACATCGAGGGCGATCAGCATCCGCTCGGCGAGACCGTCTTCGGCCAGATCCTCCACGAGCTCGGCGGCGTCCTCCTGCTCGACGATGTCGACGCTGCCCGTGTCGGGGATCGTCACTCGACGGGCTCCATGACCTCGAGGCCCCCGAGGTAGGGGCGCAGCACCTCGGGCACGGTCACCGAGCCGTCGGCGCGCTGGTGCGTCTCGAGCAGGGCGACGATCCAGCGGGTGGTCGCCAGCGTGCCGTTGAGGGTCGCGACCGGCGAGGTCTTGCCGCCCTCGGGACGGAAGCGGATGTCGAGGCGCCGCGCCTGGTAGGTCGTGCAGTTGGAGGTCGAGGTGAGCTCGCGGTACGCGGCCTGGGTCGGCACCCATGCCTCGATGTCGTACTTGCGCGCGGCGCTCGATCCGAGGTCGCCGGCTGCCACGTCGATCACCCGGTACGACAGACCGAGGTCCTGCAGCATCCCCTCCTGCATCGCGACGAGACGCAGGTGCTCGGCCTCGGCTTCTTCGGGGGTCGTGTAGACGAACATCTCGAGCTTGTTGAACTGGTGCACGCGGATGATTCCGCGCGTGTCCTTGCCGTACGACCCGGCCTCGCGGCGGTAGCAGGTCGACCATCCGGCGTAGCGCTTGGCGCCCCGCTCGAAGTCGAGGATCTCGTCCATGTGGTAGCCGGCGAGGGGCACCTCGCTCGTGCCGACGAGGTAGAGGTCGTCGTCTTCGAGGTGGTAGACCTCGTCGCCGTGCTGGCCGAGGAAGCCGGTGCCGCGCATGACCTCGGGGCGCACCAGGGTGGGCGGGATGATCGGGGTGAATCCCGAGGCGAGAGCCCGGTCGAGGGCGAGGGTCATGAGGGCGAGCTCGAGGCGCGCTCCGATGCCGGTGAGGAAGTAGAAGCGGCTGCCCGAGACCTTCGTGCCGCGTTCCATGTCGATCGCGCCGAGCTTCTCGCCGAGGGCGAGGTGGTCGAGCGGCTCGAAGTCGTAGGCGGGCACGTCGCCGTGCGTGCGGAGGGTGACGAAGTTGGCCTCGCCGCCGGCGGGCACGCCGTCGATGACGATGTTCTCGATCTTCGACAGCGCGAGATCGGCGGATGCTTCGGCCTCGGTCACCGCGTGCTGAGCGGCTTTCACGCGCTCGCTCAGCTGCTTCGCCTCGGCCACCAGGGCGGCCTTCTCGTCTTTGGGTGCCTGGGCCACGCGCTTGCCGTGGGCGTTCTGCGAGGCCCTCAGCTCTTCGAAGGCCGTGATCGCGGCGCGGCGACCCCGATCGGCCGCCAGGGCGTCGTCGACGGTCTCCGGAGACTCGCCCCGGGCCACCTGGGAGCGCTTGACGAGCTCGGGATCTTCACGCAGCAGGGTCACGTCGATCACGCGATCAGTCTAGAGTCCGCGAGCGCCGACCTCACCCGCTGCCCTCCCCGTCCGCGCCGAGAGCCCCCGCCCCTAGGGTGGGAGCCATGGCCCCAGCCCCCGTAGTCCCCGGCGACGACGATCCCGGCGCGGGCGAGCACGACCCGGTCTCCGCCGCAGCCGATGCCCCCGGTCCCCGTGGCGCCGACGACGACTCCCCCGCACCCGCCGACGCCGCCGCACCCGACGACGTCATCCGCCAGCCCGACGACGTCGCGCCCGATTCGTCGGCCGCGGGAGCGGGAGAGGCCCGCCGCGTCGATGCGCAGGGCGACCCCGCCCCGCTCGCAGCGCCGCGGGGAACGGGCAGGCGCGCGGCCCTCGTGTACAACCCGACCAAGGTGAGCCCCGCGACCCTGCGCGCGAAGGTCGTCGCCCTCTCGTCGGAGGCGGGGTGGGACGCACCCCTCTTCTTCGAGACCACCGTCGACGATCTCGGCGACGACGCCACGCGCGCCGCGGTCGACGACGGCGTCGACGCGGTGCTCGTGGCCGGCGGCGACGGCACGGTCCGCGCGGTGGCCGAGACCCTCACCGACACGGGCATGCCGCTGTCGATCATCCCGAGCGGCACGGGCAACCTCCTCGCGCGCAATCTCAATCTTCCGCTGACCGATCCCGACGCGATGATCCGCGCCACGTTCGACGGCGACATCCACCCCACCGACGCCGGCGTCGCGCGCCTGCGACGCCCCGACGGCACCACGGAGGAGCACGGCTTCGTCGTCATGGCCGGCATGGGGCTGGATGCGGCGATGATCGCGAACACGAACTCGCAGCTGAAGAAGACCGTCGGCTGGGTCGCCTACGTCGATGGAGCGGCGCGCTCGCTCGTGAAGGCGCAGCCGTTCCGCATCATGTACCAGCTCGACGACCGGCGCCTCCACGGGGCGAGGATCCAGAGCATCCTGTTCGCGAACTGCGGCACGCTGCCGGCCGGAATCTCTCTCATCCCGGGCGCCTCGATCGGGGACGGCCTCATGGACGTCGCGATCATCCAGCCCACCGGCCCGTTCGGCTGGCTCGGCGTCTGGCGCAAGGTCGCCTGGGACAACTCCGTGCTCCGGCGCTTCCGCGCCGGGCGCCGGGTGCTCGAGCGCCGACGCGATTCGTCGGTGCGATACCTGCGCGGCCACGAGATCGAGACCGCCACCTCCCCCGCACAGCCCGTCGAGCTCGACGGCGACGAGTTCGGCGAGGCCACCCGCATCCACTGCCGCATCGTGGCGGGCGGTCTGCAGCTCGTCGTGCCGAAGGGCCACGACACCTCCAAGCTGTAGCCGGGCCTCACGCAGGCTTCGAGAGCGGGGCGGGCCCGCCGCGAGAGGGTGTCAAGCCCGACGATCGCGGTCGGCGCCGTCGATAGCGTGGCGGGATGGTGAGTCCCTCCGTCGTCTGGTTCCGCGACGATCTGCGCATCGCCGACAATCCGGCTCTGCGAGCCGCGATCGATCGCGGCGAGCCGGTCATCTGCCTCTACGTGCTCGAGGGCGATTCCGATGGGATGCGCGAGCTCGGCGGGGCGGCGAAGTGGTGGCTGCACCACAGCCTCGACTCGCTCGGCGAGCGCCTGCGCGAGCGCGGTGGCGCGCTCGTGCTGCGCCGCGGCCGAGCGGCGGAGGTCGTTCCCGCGGTGGTGGCGGATGCGTCTGCCGGGGCCGTCTTCTGGAACCGCCGCTACGGCGGGGCCGAGCGCGAGATCGACGCCGGGATCAAGGCCGCGCTGCGCGACGACGACGTCGAGGTGGCATCCTTCGCCGCGTCCGTGCTCTTCGAGCCGTGGACCGTGCAGACCGGATCGGGTACCCCGTACTCGGTGTTCACCCCGTTCTGGCGTGCCTGCCAAGACCTCCCCGCGCCGCGCGCACCGCTGCCGGCCCCTCGCGAGATCGACGCTCCGAAGAGCCTGCCCGACTCCGACGACCTCGACGGGTGGGAGCTGCTGCCCACGAAGCCCGACTGGGCCGGCGGATTGCGCGAGGCGTGGGAGCCCGGGGAGCCGGCTGCCCTCAGACGGCTGAAGGGCTTCCTCGGGGACGATCTCGGCGACTACGACCGCTCGCGCGACGAACCGGCGGGCGAGGCGACCTCGCACCTGTCCCCTTACCTGCGGTGGGGCGAGGTCAGCCCCTACCAGGTGTGGCACGAGACGGTGAAGCAGCGCGGCACGGGCGCCCACGCGGCATCCGCCTCTCGTTTCCTCTCGGAGATCGGCTGGCGCGAGTTCGCCTGCCACACGCTCTACCACTTCCCCGATCTCGCCACCAAGAACTGGCGCAGCGGCTTCGACGCCTTCCCGTGGCCACGATTGAACCGCTCGCACCTCGAGGCGTGGCAGCAGGGACGCACCGGGGTCGCCCTGGTCGATGCCGGCATGAGGGAGCTCTGGCACTCCGGCGCGATGCACAACCGGGTGCGGATGGTGACGGCGTCGTATCTCATCAAGAACCTCCTGATCGACTGGCGCCTCGGCGAGCAGTGGTTCTGGGACACCCTCGTCGACGCCGACGGGGCGAGCAACCCGTTCAACTGGCAGTGGGTCGCGGGTTCCGGCGCAGACGCCGCGCCGTACTTCAGGATCTTCAACCCCGAGCTGCAGCGCAAGAAGTTCGACCCGCACGACGAGTACGTGCGCCGGTGGGCACCCGACCATCTCGACGGGAACGCGCCCGAGCCGCTCGTCGACCTCGGCGACACGCGTCGACAGGCCCTCGCCGCGTACGAGGACGTCAAGCGGGCGCGCTGAGCGCCACCGGGGCCGGAGTTCCGGGCGGAGGCCGCACTACCTCGTCGACCCCGGAATGCGAGCGGATGCTGCGTCGTTGCATCCGGCGATGACTACTCCGCCGCTCGCCCTCTCCGTTCTCGATCTCATCCCGGTCCGAGCCGGCCAGTCGAGCGCGCAGGCCGTCTCCGCCTCCCTCGACCTCGTCGCCCGCGCCGAGGAGCTCGGCTACCGCCGATACTGGTTCGCCGAGCACCACAACATGCCCGCCGTCGCCTCGACCACCCCGCCGGTGCTCATCGCGGCGGCCGCCGGACGCACCAGCCGCATCCGCGTCGGGTCGGGCGGCGTCATGCTTCCCAACCACTCCCCGCTGGTCGTGGCCGAGCAGTTCGCCGCCCTCGAGGCGGTCGCACCGGGGAGGGTCGACCTCGGAATCGGTCGTGCCCCCGGCTCCGATCCCGTGATCACGCAGCTGCTCTTCCGGTCGGGCACGACGAGCGACGTCGACCGCTTCCCCGAGCACATCCGCGACATCCTCGCGCTCACCTCCCCGGAGGGCGCCACCGTGCGCTTCAGCTCCGGCGGCGAGTACACGGTGCACGCGACACCCGCAGCATCCGGCTCGCCCGAGGTCTGGCTGCTGGGGTCGAGCGACTATTCCGCGTCCCTCGCGGCCGCGCTGGGCCTGCCGTACGTGTTCGCGAACCACTTCGCCGGCCACGGGCTCGAGCGAGCCCTCGACCTCTACCGCACCGGGTTCCAGCCGAGCGAGACCCTCGCCGCACCGCGCACGTTCCTCACGGTGAACGCGGTCGCCGCCCCCACCGCCGAGGAGGCCGAGGCGCGGGCCCTGCCGCAGCTGCGCATGATGGCGCGCCTGCGCTCGAACATGCCGCTCGTGCCGCTCGAGACCGTCGAGCAGGCGCGCGCCCTGCCGTTCGACGCGATGGCCGAGTCGCTCATGTCGCAGACGCGCGCGACGTGGTTCGTCGGCACGGGCGACTCCGTCGCCGCAGAGCTCACCGCGTTCGCCGCCCGCCACGGGGTCGACGAGATCATGCTCTCCCCCATCGCCGGCGCCTTCGACGGCGAGCCGCTCGACGCGGCGGACGGACGGGTGCAGACGCTGTCGCAGGTCGCCGGCGTGCTCGTTCCCGTCGCGGCCTGACGCGCCGCATCCGGTCGCGAAACACCCGTTTCGGCTGAGACACCCCGCCTGGCGCGGTGTCTCGGCCGATCGTGGTGTCTCGGCCGCTACGCCTCGGGCTCGCCGCTGATGAGCGAGCGCAGCCAGTCGCGCGCCTCGACGAAGACGTCGTCGGAGTAGCGATCGGGGTATCGGACGATCGCGCGGTCGGCGCGGGCGTACGACCCGAGGAAGATCATCTTCGGGCTGAACCGGCGCAGCCCCAGGAGCGCGTCGGCCATGCGCTCGTCGTACACGTGGCCGTCGGCGTCGATGACGAAGCGGTAGCGCCCGAGGGCATCTCCGATCGGACGCGACGCCAGCAGGCTCAGGTTGATGCCGCGCGTCGCGAACTGCTCGAGGAGCTCGAGCAGGGCGCCCGGGTGGTCCTCGGGCAGCTCGACGATCAAAGACGTCTTGTCGGCACCGGTCGGCGGTGCCGGCGCGACCGTGCGACTGACGAGCACGAACCGGGTCACCGCATTCGGGTTGTCGCCGATGCTCTCGGCGAGCACGGCGAGATCGTGATGGGCGACGATGCCGGGTGCCGCGATCGCGGCGTCGGCGTCGCTCGTGCCGTCGAGGATCCCGAGGGCGCTGGCGACGTTGCTCGCCGCGGGGATGTGCGCGTGCGCGGGAAGGGCGTCGGTCAGCCAGCCGAGGCACTGGGCGTAGGCCACCGGATGGCCCGCGACGAGCGACACGTCTTCGAGCCGGGTGCCGGGCCGCCCCACGAGCACGAAGTTGACCGGCACCAGGTATTCGCCGACGATCCGGAGACCGGGCATCGTGGCCAGTGCGTCCTGTGCGGTCGAGACCCCGCCGTCGACGGAGTTCTCGATCGCGATCATCGCGGCGTCCGAGCGCCCCTCGACGACGTCGGCGAGCGCCTCACCGACGTTCCTCACCGCGCGCCAGTGCTGATCGCGCGCCTCGGGCACCTGCGCGAGCGCGGCCTCGGTGAAGGTTCCCGCCGGCCCGAGATAGCTGTATGTGCGGCGGGTGGGGGCGGTCTCGGGCATCACGGCGATCAGCCTAGCCCCCACATCTGCACCGGCCGTTGCGGATCGGCGGTGCACCGAGGGACCGCAGAAGGGGGTGAAACCAGCAGTTCGTGTCAAAGGCGTCCCGCAACGGGCTCTCACCGGGCAGACTGGGGGAATGAGCAGTCGCGCAGGACGCCCCGCCGAAGCATCCGATCTCATCGACATCGATGAACTGATCTCGGCCTATTACGACCGCAAGCCCGATGTGGCGATCCCGGAGCAGCGCGTCGCCTTCGGCACGAGCGGCCACCGCGGCTCGTCGTTGTCGACGAGCTTCAACGAGAACCACATCCTCGCCACCACCCAGGCGATCGTCGACTACCGCGCCGCGCAGGGGATCCGCGGGCCCCTCTTCCTCGGCCGCGACACGCACGGACTGTCGCTGCCCGCCGAGCGCAGCGCGATCGAGGTGCTCGTCGCGAACGGCGTCGACGTGCGCATCGACGCGCGCGACTCGTGGGTGCCCACCCCGGCGCTGAGCCTCGCGATCCTCAACCACAACCGCGGCAAGGCGCTCGACGACCCGACCCGCGGCGACGGCATCGTCGTCACCCCGAGCCACAACCCTCCCCGCGACGGCGGCTTCAAGTACAACCCGCCCCACGGCGGCCCCGCCGACACCGACGCGACGAGCTGGATCGCCGACCGAGCGAACGAGCTCATCGCCGCCGGCCTCGAGGGCGTGCAGCGCACGCGGTACGCCGACATCGACGGCGATGCGCTCGGCGAGTACGACTTCCGCGAAGCGTACGTGCGCGACCTCGAGGGCATCATCGACATCGAGGCGATCAAGCGCGCCGGCGTGCGTATCGGCGCCGACCCGCTGGGCGGCGCATCGGTGGAGTACTGGCAGCTCATCGGCGAGCACTACGGCCTCGACCTCACGGTCGTGAACCCCGATGTCGACCCGACGTGGCGCTTCATGACGCTCGACTGGGACGAGAAGATCCGCATGGATCCCTCGTCTCCGTCTGCCATGGCCGCGCTCGTCGCCCGCCGCGAGGAGTACGACATCCTCACCGGCAACGACGCCGACGCCGACCGCCACGGCATCGTCACCCCCGATGCGGGCCTGATGAACCCCAACCACTACCTCGCCGTCGCGATCGACTACCTCTTCGCGCACCGGCCGGGCTGGCCGGCGGATGCTGCGGTGGGCAAGACGCTCGTCTCGTCGATGATCATCGACAAGGTCGCCGCATCGCTCGGCCGCCCCCTCCTCGAGGTGCCGGTGGGCTTCAAGTGGTTCGTACCGGGGCTTCTCGACGGGTCGGTCGCCTTCGGCGGCGAAGAGTCGGCCGGGGCGTCGTTCCTGCGCACCGACGGAACGGTCTGGACGACCGACAAGGACGGCATCCTGCTCGCCCTGCTCGCCGCCGAGATCCTCGCGGTGACCGGCAAGACGCCCTCGCAGCGCTACGCGGAACTCGAAGACACCTACGGCTCGTCGGCGTACCAGCGGGTCGATGCGCCCGCCACCCCCGCGCAGAAGGCGGCCCTCGCGAAGCTCTCGCCCGACGCGGTCACCGCGACCGAGCTCGCCGGCGAGCCCATCACGGCCAAGCTCTCGCACGCTCCGGGCAACGGCGCGGCGATCGGCGGCCTCAAGGTGCAGACCGAAGACGCGTGGTTCGCCGCGCGCCCCTCCGGCACCGAAGACGTCTACAAGCTCTACGCGGAATCGCTCCGCGGCGAAGGCCACCTCCGCGAGGTGCAGGAGCAGGCGCGCGCGGTCGTCGCCGAGGCCCTCGGCGGAGCCTGACCCGCAGCATCCACCGACGACGACACCCCGGCCTCATCGAGACCGGGGTGTCGTCGTTCGTCGCTGCGCACGCAGCAGCAGCGGGTCAGATGGTGGCGGCGTCGATCACGAAGCGGTACCGCACGTCGCTGGCGAGCACGCGCTCGTAGGCCTCGTTGATCTGCGCGGCGTCGATGAGCTCGACCTCGGGCGCGATGCCGTGCTCGGCGCAGAAATCGAGCATCTCCTGCGTCTCACGGATGCCGCCGATGCTGGAGCCGGCGAACGAGCGACGGTTCGAGAACAGCGTGAACACCTGGATCGGCAGCGGCTCGGGCGGCGCACCGACGTTGACCATCGTGCCGTCGAGCGAGAGCAGACCGAGGTACTGCTTCAGGTCGAGCGGTGCGCTCACGGTGTTGACGATGAGGTCGAGGCTGTTCTTCAGCGTCTCGAACGTCTCGGGGTCGCTCGTGGCGTAATAGTGGTCGGCGCCCATGGCCAGACCGTCGTCCTTCTTGCGCAGGCTCTGCGACAGCACGGTGACCTCGGCGCCCATGGCGTGCGCGATCTTGACCGCCATGTGCCCGAGCCCGCCGAGGCCGACGACGGCGACCTTCTTGCCGGGGCCGGCGTTCCAGTGGTGCAGCGGCGAATACGTCGTGATGCCGGCGCAGAGCAGGGGCGCCGCCTTCTCGTACGGGATCGCCTCGGGCACACGCAGCACGAAGTCCTCGTCGACGACCACCTTCTGCGCGTAGCCGCCCTGGGTGATCGAGCCGTCGCGATCGACGTTGGCGTAGGTTCCGACATTGCCCTTGAGGCAGTACTGCTCCTCGCCGGCGAGGCAGTTCTCGCACTCGCGGCAGGAGTTGACCATGCAGCCGACGCCCACGCGGTCGCCGACGGCGTGGCGGGTGACGTCGGAGCCCACTTCGGCCACGGTGCCGACGATCTCGTGACCGACCGTGAGCGGGTAGGCGACCTCGCCCCACTCGCCGCGGATCGTGTGGATGTCGGAGTGGCAGATGCCGGCGTAGGCGATGTCGATGAGCACGTCGCGCGGGCCTACCTCGCGGCGCTCGATCGTCGTGGGTTCGAGGGGGGAGGTGGCGGATGCGGCGGCGTACGCGCGAACGGTGGTCATGTGACTCCTCGGGGATGGGGTTCGAGCGTATCCGCGAGAAGCGCACCCGCGGCCCGGATTGACACGACGGGGGCGGCCATGGCCTTCTCGACCGACCCGGCGAGGTCGGCGAGTGAGACGGCCGCGGCGAAGGCGGAGGTGTCGGCACCGGGCGCGACGCGGCCGGCGACGAGGACCGTGCGCCCGGGAGCCAGCGCCGCGACGAGCGACGGCACCTTGCCCGCGGCCGACTGCCGATCGTACGCACCCTCGCCCGTGACGACGAGGTCGGCGGATGCGGCGGCCTCGACCAGTCCCGTCACCGCGGCGATCTCCGGCGCGCCCGCGACCAGGTCGGCCCCCCAGGACAGGAGCGCCCAGCCCGTGCCGCCCGCGGCCCCGGCCCCCGGGGCGGCAGGGTCGGCAGCGGGCACGAATGACGCCAGGCGCGCGAGTCCGGCGTCGGCGCGAGCGAGGTCCGCGGCATCCATCCCCTTCTGCGCACCGAACACCCGGGCCGCGCCCCGCGCGCCGAGGAGCGGGTTCTCGACGTCGGTCAGCACGCGCACTCCCCCGGGCGGGAGCGACACGAGTGCGGCGAGGTCGACGGCGGCGAGATGCTGCAGCCCCTCGGCGCCCGCGGGGATCGGGTCGCCCGCCGCATCCGTGAATCTGCCGCCGAGCGCGCGGAGGAGGCCGACCCCGCCGTCGGTCGAGGCGCTCGAACCGATCGCGAGCACGAGCTGCGAGACCCCCGAGGCGAGAGCGGCGGCGACGGCATGGCCGAAGCCGAGCGTCGAGGCGGACCAGGGGCGGAGCGCCCCGCGCAGGAGTTCGATGCCCGACGTCTGAGCGAGCTCGACCACACCGGTCCCCGAAGGCGCATCGGCCGTAGCCGGGAGGCGGAGCCACACCGCGCCGACGGGTTCGCCCGCCGGGCCGGGTACGGTGACCGGCACGCGCACGGCACCCCGCACGGCGGTCGCCACGGCATCGAGCGTGCCCTCCCCGCCGTCGGCCATGGGCGAGAGCACGATCTCGTCGCCGGGGCGCACCGCCCGCCAGCCCGCGGCGAGCGCGGCCGCCGCATCCGATGCCGTCATGGTGCCCTTGAAGCTGTCGGGCGCCATCACGATCCGGGTCATGCCACCCATTCTGTCTCCGCGACGGGCGTCCGCCCCCGGCCCCGTCGTTCAGGCCGAGAGGTGGTCCGCGGTGCTACGCGGGGACGACGCACGAACCGTCGCTCGTGGCACAGTGGGGGCATGCGCTGGGGACGTCGCCGAGATATCGCTCACGACACCTTCGATATGGCCGGGCTGCCGGGCTTCTCCCGCGTCGACGGGCTGCTCCTGCGCGAAGGGCCCGGGGACGCCGTTCCCATGGCCGTCTTCGAGGACGCGATCCCGTCGGTCGCCGAACGTCGACGGATAGTCGAGCGCGGCTACGGCCTGCATGTGCTGGGAGTTCCGGCCGCACATCGAGATCTCACGTTCCTGCGCGATTTCCTGGGATTGACCGCTCTCAGCGTCACCGGGGTCGACTACGACACCCGGCCCGTCAGTGAGATTACGACGCTCGAGCATTTGTCACTGGAGGTCCTCGGTGCGCCCGAAACGGATCTCCGTCCGCTCACCTCGCTGACGTCTTTCGCGGGCGCATGGGAGACCAACAAATCGGTCTTCGAGATCGCCACTCTAGAGCGGGCGTCTTTCCATGACGTGGAGGCCAGTGCTTTGAACGAGATCCCGGCTCACCTCCTCGAGCTCGACCTTGCGAGCGCACCGCGCATCCGCTCGCTCCAGGGCACCCGGGACGGCGACCCGGCACTGCGTCGACTCTCGATCAACCGGGCCCGCCTGTTCGATGCGACCAGCCTCACGACGTTCCCCCGCCTCTCCGTCCTCGCCATCAGCGATGTCGCCCGGCTCGTCGGCACGGCGGCCCTCGCCGACCTTCCGCTTCGAGAACTGGGGCTCCTGAACTGTCACCACATTGCGGACATGGCGGAACTCGCCCGGCTGACGAAGGTGCGCGTGACGGTGACGGGCAGGTTGGCCGCCTCGATAGCCGAGATACGCACCGGCTGCGAACCGCCCTGGGAGTATCTGGCCTAGCCGCGGCAGCTACCGTGTTAAGCGTGCTCCCCACCCCACAAGTCCCACCGGAGCGTCGGGTGATCCGCATGTTCGCCGATTACGGACGGCGCTACCCGCTGTGGGAGAGCTCGACCCCGACCTGGGACGTCGGCTACACCACGACCCCGGAGACGTACGGCTTATCTCCGGAGCTGGCCGAGGATCTCGAGGGATGGCAGGCCTTCTTCGAGAGCCACGGCGATCCGTTCGAGGGATGGGACAGCGATGCCAACCTGCAGAAGTGGCTGCGCGACGGCGCCTGGCTCGCCGACCGCCTCCAGGCGGAGGTTCAGTCGTTCGCCGATGTCAGACGCGAGTTCGGCCCGCTGAACGATCGCGAATGATCGGTCAGGCCGGCTCGGTGGTGCGGATCAGACCGCAGGTCATGCACGACCACGCCACCAGGAACCGTTCGTCGTCGAGGATCTCGAACCTCAGCGGATCACCGCAGGTCGGACACGACCGCGGGTCGGGGGCCTGCGCGCTCATCCGCCCAGCCTAGGGATCCGCCGAGTTGCCGCCATCCGGGGTGTCAGAGCCGGGCGTGACCCCGGGTTGCGGCAACTCACCAGCGAGCGCGCGGTCAGACCGCTGAGCTCGACCGCACCACGAGGGTGGGCGGGAGCGAGACGAGGGGCGCGACCGCGTGGCCCTCGATAAGCGCGATGAGGGTCGCGACGGCGCGCGCGCCGAGCTCGTCGAAGTCCTGACGGACGGTCGTGAGGGGCGGGCGGAACTCCGCCGCATCCACGATGTCGTCGAAGCCCACCACCGCGACGTCGTCGGGCACACGCCGGCCGGCGTCGGCGAAGGCGCGCAGGGCTCCCAGGGCCATCTGGTCGTTCGCCACGAACACGGCGGTGGAATCGAGAAGACCGGATGCTGCGGCGTGCCCCGACCGCGACGTCCAGTCGCCGCGGGCGACCGCCGGCGGGGTCGCCCCGGCGGCCGAGAGCGCCTCTCGCCAGCCGCGCTCGCGCTCGACCGCGGCGAAGGAGTCGGCGGGCCCGGCGAGATGGTGCACCGTCGCGTGCCCGAGATCGAGCAGGTGCCGGGTGGCGGCGGCCGCACCGGCGGCGTGGTCGGTCTGCACGAGGGCGAAGCGGTCGTCGGGGGCCGAGTCCACGGCGACCAGCCGCATGCCCTCGGGCACCGCGGCCTCGCGCGTGAGGGGGGTCGCCTCGTTCAGCACGATCGCGCCGTCCACGCCGTCGTCGCGAAGCCGGGCGAACGCCTCGAGCATGCCCCGCTCGCCGCGGGCGGTGGCGACCGTGAGGGCGTAGTCGCCGGCGGCCGCGACCTCGGCGATCGACTGCAGCATCCGGGAGTTGCCGACGGTCGCGAGCGTCGAGACGATGAGCCCGATCGTGCGGCTCTGCCCCGTGCGCAGCGCGCGGGCCGCTCGATGCACGCGGTAGCCCAGATCGCTCATCGCGCGCTCGACGCGGACGCGGGTCTCGGGATCGACCCGCGGACTGCCGTTCGCCACCCGCGAGACGGTCTGCGCCGACACCCCCGCGCGCTCGGCGACATCCGCCATCGATACTCGCAGCATCCTGACCTCCCCGGAATGTTGACGATATCACGCCCGCAAGCTAGCGTGTTATCGTGAACATGCAACGCATCGACGCGGTCGCCCTCGGCGGGGGCGTCGCGAAGCGCTCCACCCGTCTCGCCGACGGCCGGGAGCTCATCTACTTCGACGACCCCGGCACGGCCCTGGGCCCCGATCGCGCGGTCGACGAGCGCACCCTCGACCCGCGGCCGGCGACGGCGACGATGCGGCAGGACGTACTCACCGGCGACTGGATCTCGATCGCCTCTGCCCGGCAGAACCGCGCCTTCCTCCCGCCGGCGGACCTCGACCCGCTGGCCCCGCAGACGCCGACCAACCCGTCGGAGATCCCCTCGCTCTACGACGTCGCCGTGTTCGAGAACAAGTCGCCCTCCTTCGGCCCCGCGCTCGCGGAGGCCACCGACGACGCCCCCGCCGCAGGCGACGCTCCGGCCGGAGACGGCGACCTCGTCGCGCTCGGCCTCGGCCGCAGCCGCACCTCGGTCGGACGCTGCGAGGTCGTGTGCTTCAGCCCGGCCCACGAGGGGTCGTTCGGCTCGCTCGGCGTGGTGCGTGCCCGCACCGTCATCGAGGCGTGGGCCGACCGCACCGCCGCGCTGTCGGCCCTCCCGGGCATCGAGCAGGTCTTCCCGTTCGAGAACCGCGGCGAGCAGATCGGCGTCACCCTCGCGCACCCCCATGGCCAGATCTACTCCTACCCCTACGTCACCCCGCGCACGCGCCGTCAGCTGGAGGCCGTCGAGAAGGTCGGAGGCGACCTGTTCGCCCGAATCCTCGAGTCGGAGCGGGAGTCCGAACGCGTGGTGCTGCGGGGCGAGCACTGGACGGCGTTCGTGCCCTTCGCCGCGAGGTGGCCGATCGAAGTGCACCTGCTCCCCCACCGCCACATCCCCGACCTCGCCGCGACGAGCGACGTCGAGCGCGACGAACTCGCCCCGCTGTACCTGCGGCTTCTCCGCGGCATCGACGCCCTCTACGACACCCCGACCCCCTACATCGCCGCCTGGCACCAGGCACCCGTGGGCGTCGGTCGCGACGGCATCCGCCTGCACCTGCAGCTGACGTCACCGCGGCGCGCGGCCGACAAGCTCAAGTTCCTCGCCGGCAGCGAATCGGCCATGGGCGCGTGGATCGCCGACCTCACCCCCGAGTCCCAGGCCGAGCGCATCCGCGCGGCCATCGCATCCGTTCCCGAGGTGTCGGCATGATCGCTCCCCCCTCCGCAGCATCCGCCCTGCTGGCCACCCTCACCGACCGCACTCCCGAGGGGGTGTGGTCGGCTCCCGGCCGCGTCAATCTCATCGGCGAGCACACCGACTACAACGAGGGCTTCGTGCTGCCGTTCGCGATCGGGCACCGCACGGTCGCCGCCCTCGCCGTGCGCGACGACGACGTCATCCGGGTCGCCAGCACCTTCGCCGACGAACCCGTCGAGGTCGCGCTCTCGCAGCTGGATGCGGCGATCGACGCCGGCGGACTCGGGTGGGCCGCCTACCCGTTGGGCGTCGCGTGGGCGTTGCGCGCCGCGTCGACCGCGGGCGTTGCGCGAGGTGTCGACATCGCCATCTCGTCCGACGTGCCGGTCGGTGCCGGGCTGTCGTCGTCGGCGGCCATCGAGAGCTCGGTCGCCTCGGCCCTCAACGAGGTGTGGGGCGCGGGCCTCGATCGCGTCGCCCTCGCCCGCGTCGGGCGGATCGCCGAGAACGACGCGGTCGGGGCTCCCACCGGGATCATGGACCAGATGGCGTCGATGCTCGGCCGCCCGGACGCGGCGACCTTCCTCGACTGCCGCACCCTCGAGGCCGACTCCGTCGACCTCGGGTTCGAGGCGGCGGGGCTCGAGATCCTCGTCGTCGACACCCGCGTCGAGCACGCGCACTCGTCGGGCGGGTACCGTGAGCGCCGCGCGTCGTGCGATGCGGGCGCCGCCGCGCTCGGCGTCACCTGGCTACGCGACGTCTCGGTCGTCGATCTCGACCGCGCGGTCGGACTCCTCGACGACGAGACCTTCCGCCGGGTGCGCCACATCGTGACCGAGAACCAGCGCGTCCTCGACACGGTGGCGACCCTGCGCGCAGACGGACCGACGGCGATCGGCGAGCTGCTGACGGCATCGCACGCGTCGATGCGAGACGACTTCGAGATCTCGGTTCCCGAGCTCGACCTCGCTATCGATACGGCGCTCGAGGCCGGCGCCCTCGGTGCGCGGATGACCGGCGGCGGATTCGGCGGGGCGGCGATCGCGCTCCTGCCGAAGGAGAAGGTCGCGGATGCGGCGGCCGCGGTAGAGCGCGCCTTCGCCGCCGCGGGCTTCACCGCCCCGCACACCTTCACCGTCGCCGCATCGGAGGGCGCCCGGCGCGACGCCTGACGGGTCAGATCTCGAGGCGTCCGGAGGTGATGTCGGCCGCGACATCGCTGAGTCGCCGCTGATTCTCCCGGGCGTGCCCGCGGATGAGGCGGAAGGCGGCCTCCATATCGAGGTTCCGCCGCTGCGCGATGAAGCCCTTCGCCTGCTCGATCACGACGCGGCTGTCGAGAGCGTGCTGCAGCTGCCCCTGGGCGACGACCGACTCCCGGACGAGCCGCTGCTGCAGGATGCTGATCGTGGCGATGTCTGCGAGCGTCTTGGCCGCGGCGGCATCGACGGCGTTCAGCTCGCCGACGCGGTCACGGAAGAGGTTGAGCGACCCGATGACGGAATCGCGCAGTCGCATCGGGATGGCGTGGAGCGACAGGAATCCGGAACGGCGCGCATCCTCGGCGAAAATGGGCCAGCGGTCGGTGACGTCGCGGAGATCCTCCACCGACACGACCCTCCCGGTCTCGATGGCCTCGACGCACGGGCCCTCGCCCGCGCGGAGCTGCATCAGCCCGACGAACTCGCTGCGCTCGCTCGTCGAGGCGATCACCTCGAGCTCTCCACCCCGATCGACGAGGAGGATGCCTGCCGCGGTCGCATCGAAGATCGACGCGCTCTCCTCGACGAGCACCTGGAGCAGGTCGACGATATCGAAGTCGTCGACGAGGGAGTCGGCGAGCGTGGACACGGTCCGCAGCAGCTGATCCTCGCGAGTGCTCATAGTTGAGTGTAGGACGCCGACCTCACGATTCGAAGGCCAGCCGGCGGGCCACGACGTCCGCGGAGACCTCGCTCACCGATCGGCCCGAAGCGAAGGCGCGTCCTCGGATGACGAGAAGAGCATCGTCCACGGCGATCCCGAGTTGAGCTGCGACCATCCCCGACGCCTGGTGCATCACCCGTCGCGAGTGCGGTCCGTCGGAGAGCCCTTCCTCGACGTCGCCCATCTCATCCAGCGCTCTGCGCAGGAGGAGACGGGAGGTGACTCCGGCCAGCACCGTCGCGTCGCGCACCGCACGGGGGGAGAGCCGGAGCGGGGATGCGCAGTACAGGTCGACGGATCCGACGCCGAGATCGCCGACGAACAGCGGAAACGCGAACAGCGCCCCGATATCGAGGCGTCCGACGGCTTCGCGCGCCAGCGGCCACTGCGTCCCGTGGCTTCGCTGCAGATCGGATTCGATCACCGGTCGACGCGTCCGCAGCGCCTGCCATCCCGGGCCCTCGCCCAGATCGATCTGGATCTCGTCGATGCGAGCCGCCATCTCGTCGCTCGCGCACACGGTCTCGCTTCCCAGGGGGCGCCCGAGCGTGGAGATCGCCGCTCCCGTCACCCCGACCGCCCCGATGAACGGCGCACACAGATCATCGCCGACCCGGGCGCCGGTGAGCGCAGCGAGCGCGTCGGCGAAAGCGTGCCGATCGTCGCCCGGCAAGAGAGTACCCATGAAAGTCCGCCTGTCCTCGTGTGGTGAGGAGGTGCCACTCCCAGGTCCCATCGTGGCGACGCTATCACTGGAAGGACTCTCTCCGTCCGCCGTGCCAGGGAGTCAGATCGCACTCCGCTGCGCGACGAGGGGGCAGTCGAACGGGTCGCGCTCCCCCAGGCCGACCCGGTTGATGTAGCGCACCACGATCGCATACGACCCCAGCAGGCTCGTCTCGGTGTACGGAATACCGAGACGCACGCAATACGCGCGGACGATCGGAGCCGCGTGACGCAGATGCGGGCGGGGCATCGAGGGGAAGAGGTGGTGCTCGATCTGATAGTTGAGTCCCCCCAGCGCCGTATCGACGAACCGCCCCCCTCGGACGTTGCGGCTCATCAGCACCTGGCGTCGCAGGAAGTCGAGGCGGAGGCTGGCCGGCACGAGTGGCATGCCCTTGTGGTTGGGGGCGAAGGACGCCCCCATGTACACGCCGAACAGTCCCAGCTGCACCGCCAAGAACGCCACCGCGATGCCGGGGCTGAGCACCACGAAGGCGAGGGCGATGAACCCCCCGATCCGGACGGTGAGCAACACGATCTCGATCCATCGGCGGTCCACGTGTTCGCGATGCAGAACCCGCGCGATGCCGGTGGCGTGCAGCGATACCCCCTCGAGGAGCAGCACGGGGAAGAAGAACGCGCCCTGGTGGCCGATCAGCCAGGCCGTCAGCGGGTTCCTGCGCCGCGCGGCCTGCGCCGGGGTGAACGAGATCACGGGCAGATCGATGTCGGGATCGGCCCCCTCCTTGTTGGGGTTGACGTGATGACGCGTGTGCTTGTGACGCCACCACCCGTAGCTCATCCCCACGAAGAGGTCGCCGATGATGAGGCTGACCGCGTCGTTCCATCGGCCGGACACGAAGATCTGCCGGTGCGCGGCGTCGTGTCCGAGGAAGGCGACCTGCGTGAAGATGATGGCGAACGCGGCGGCGGTGATCAGCTGCCACCAGCTGTCGCCGATCCAGATGAACGCAGCGACGGCGGCGGCCAGCACGAGTGGCACCGCCACCAGCTTGGTCCAGTAGTACCCGTATCGCCGCCGGAGGAGCCCCGCGCCCCTGATGCGCGCCGACAGCTCGGTGAAGTCGCTGGCTCCGGGTACGCGGGCCTCGTCGAGCGCGCGCTCAGCCGGGGGCGCGCCCGCCCGCCCGGACGATGTGAATGATTCCATGACTGCTCCAGACCGTGCGCGTATGCGCTGTGATGACGACCGCGAAGTCGACCGGGGTCTGGGGCAACGTGGGGTGACCCTACGTCCAGGTGGCCCGCGAAACAACCCCGTGTCCGACACGGGTGCCACAGGGGGGGCCTCTGTCGTCCTACGTTGTGCGGCCGGTCGGCCTTCTGTACTGTTCGAAGACAGTTGCCCAAGACCCCGGTCGACTCCATGTCATGGAAGCGTCAAGCGACCGACCCGGGAGGTCATTGTGGGTTACTTCATCTACGACAGCAGCACCAAGACCGAGATCGACGACCGACTGCTCGCGCATCTGCAGCTGGTCATCGGGGCGAAGCTCCGCCGGTCCGAGTACTTCTTCTTCACCTGGAAGGAAGACGCGAGCGTGGGCGCGGGACGCACCACGGTGTGGATACACTCCGGCGCCGGGCTGCGGTTCAAGTTCCACGGAAGCCGTCAACCGGCGATCAACCACGCCTGGCTCAAGGCCCTGACCCTGACGGCCAACTCGTCGGCGGGGCTGTACGCGGTGCGCGAGCCCGCCGACCAGCGCGCGCCCGTCCTCACCGAGCTGGCCCTGGCCTGACGACGCTCCGAGCGCCCGTCACCGGCCGGGCCGGCGGTATGCGCGGCCCGGGCGGCCCCTGCCCGCCCGGGCCGTGACACTCTGGAGCAATGCGTATCGCACTGACGGGATCATCCGGAAAACTGGGCACGGTCGTCGCCCGCGAACTGCGCGAGCACGGTCACGAGGTGATCGGCCTCGACGTGGTCGGCACCCGCGGACCCGGGTTCGTGCAGGTCGACCTCACCGACTACGGGCAGGTGATCGATGCCCTCGCCGGCGTCGGCGACCAGCACGACGGAGTCGATGCGCTCGTGCACCTCGGGGCGATCCCGGCGCCCGGTATCCGCTCCGACATCGCCACGTTCCACAACAACATCACCGCGAGCTTCAACGTGTTCTGGGCGGCCGTGCGGCTCGGCATCGACCGGATCGTGTACGCCTCGAGCGAGACGGTGCTGGGGCTGCCCTTCGACGTGCCGCCGCCGTACATCCCCGTCGACGAGGAATACCCGGCGCGTCCGGAATCGGTGTACTCCCTCGTGAAGCACCTCGAGGAGCAGCTCGCGATCGAGCTCGTGCGCTGGAACCCGCAGCTGTCGATCACCGCGCTGCGCTTCTCGAACGTCATGGTGCCCGACGACTATGACGAGTTCGCGTCGTTCGACGCCGACGCGACGACCCGCAAGTGGAACCTCTGGGGCTACATCGACGCCCGCGACGGAGCCCAGGCGGTCGAGCGGGCGCTCGAGGTCGCCCCTCCCGGATTCGACCGTTTCATCATCGCCGCGGCCGACACCGTGATGGATCGCCCGAACGCCGAGCTCGTCGCCGAGGTGTTCCCCGGGGTCGAGCTCCGCGGCGAGCTCGGCGATCACGACACCCTGCTGTCGATCGACAAGGCACGCCGCCTCCTCGGCTACGCCCCGCAGCACTCCTGGCGCGACCCCCGCTGACTCCGACTGCCGGGCGGCTCCGCCGCATCCGATCAACACCCTTCTGCTCGAACCCACACGCCCGCGCAGCCGCGGGGTGCGGATTCGAGCAGTTGCGCGTGGAGCGGATGCTGCGCCCCGACGCGAGGCGCGCTCAGCGCAGCGCCGGCACGACCTCGCGCTCGAAGAGGTCCACACCGGAGCGGTCGTAGGCCGCCTCGGGGAAGTAGTGGATGGCGTAGCCCAGCCCCGCGGCGGCCCGTTCGGACAGTCGTTCGACGATCTGCTCGGGGGTGCCGAACGCGGGCGACTCGCGGTAGTCGCGTTCCATCTGCGCGGCGCGATCGGCTCCGACGTGGGGCGTCAGGCGGGCGATGACCGCGTCGAGCCGGTCGGAGGCCTCCGCCTCGGTCGCAGCGACGATCGTGTTGAAGTTCGTCGATCGGGTGATCTCGTCGAAGTCGCGGCCGAGCGCGTCGGTGTGACCGCGCAGCACCTCGGACTTGTGGGCGAACTCCTCGATCGAGCTGCCGAAGTTCGTGTACGAGGCGTACTTGGCCGCGATCTTGAGCGTGACCTTCTCGCCGCCACCGGCGATCCAGAGCGGGATGCCGCCCTCCTGCAGCGGCAGCGGCCGGACGATGGCACCGTCCGCCTGGTAGTAGGTGCCGTCGAGGGTGGCCGAACCGGTCGTCCACGCCTGGTGCATGATCTCCACGCCCTCGCGCAGACGCCCGAGCCGCTCGGCGATCGGCGGGAAGCCGTAGCCGTACGCCCGCCACTCGTGCTCGTACCAGCCGCCGCCGATGCCCATCTCGGCGCGCCCGCCCGAGATCAGGTCGACGGTCGCGGCGACCTTGGCCAGGTAGGCCGGGTTGCGATAGCCCATGCACGTGCACATCTGGCCGAGGCGGATGCGGTCGGTCGAGGCGGCGAACGCCGACATGAGCGTCCACGCCTCGTGCGTGGCCTCCTCGCTCGGCACGGGGGTCGTGTGGAAGTGGTCGTACACCCACAGCGACTCCCACGGGCCCTCGTCGGCGTCCTGCGCGAGAGAGGCCATGACGCGCCAGTGATCGGCGGGGGCGATGTCGACGAGGTCGAAGCGCCAGCCCTGGGGAATGAAGAGTCCGAATCGCATGGACTCAGGCTACGGGGGCGGAGGCGACCTCGACCACGGTGGCGTGCGGCATCCGCTCGCGCATGACCGCGACGGCGGCGGGATTGTCGTCGACGAGCACCGCGTGCCGACCGAGGGCCGCGGCGACCGCCCCGGTGGTGCCGCTGCCGGCGAAGAGGTCGAGCACGCGATCGCCCTCGCGGCTCGACGCCTGCACAATGCGTCGGAGGATGCCCTCCGGCTTCTGCGTCGGGTACCCGGTCTTCTCGCGCCCGGTCGTCGGCACGATCGTGTGCCACCACACATCGGTGGGGAGCTTGCCCCGCGCCACCTTCTCGGCGGTGACCAGACCCGGCGCCATGTAGGGCTCGCGGTCGACCGATTCGGAGTCGAAGTGATACCGCTGCGGGTTCTTCACGTAGACGAGGATCGTGTCGTGCTTCGTCGGCCACCGCCGGCGGGTCTTCGCCCCGTAGTCGTAGGCCCAGATGAGTTCGTTCAGGAACCGCTCGCGCCCGAACAGGGCATCCATCAGCACCTTCGCGTAGTGCGCCTCGCGGTAGTCGAGGTGGAGGTAGAGCGTGCCGTCGTCGGCGAGCAGCCGCCAGGCCTCGGCCAGCCGCGGCTCCAGGAACCCCCAGTAGTCGTCGAACCGGTCGTCGTAGGCCCGCAGATCTCCGCGCAGCCGCTCGTACTCCCGCCCGTGGAACCCGCGCCACACGATGGTCTGCGCAGCATCCTCGCCCGTATTCAGGACGGATGCTGCGACCTCGGCGTCGCGCCCGCGTGATTCCGCGGTGCCGGCCACTGCCGCCTCGGGCTCATCCTGAGTTGTGGCTGCAGACGGCGGCGCAGCCGCTGCCGTATCGGGCGGGGCCGCACCGCGCGGGGCCGCACCGCGCGCAGCCGCCGCCGTATCGGGCGCGGCCGCGTCGGGGGTGGGCGCCGGAGACCACGTGCGGGCGGTCTCGACCGCGCGCTCCCGCGTGCGCCCCGTGTTGAAGGGCGGGTCGAGGTATATCAGCGTGAAGGCACCGTCGGCCAGGGCTGCGGCGGCGGCGAGGTTGTCTCCCGAGTAGATCTGCACCGATCCGGGGAGGGCGGCGCCGGAGGTCACGGCACCCGGTGCAGCCAGGCGTCGCTCGAGAACTTCGATGCCACGAGCGCCTCGGCCTCGGCGTACTCCTCGTCGCTGATGCGGCCGGGGACGGCCCCGTACAGGGTGGAGAAGGTCGAGATGAAGCGGTCGATGATCTGCTCGCGCGGAAGACCGGTCTGGCTCCGCAGCGGATCGACCCGCTTGGCGGCGGAGACCGTTCCCTTGTCGCTGAGCTTCTCGCGGCCGATCCGCAGCACCTCGGTCAGAGTCTGGCCGTCCATGTCGTAGCTGAGGGTCGCGTGGTGAAGGACACCGCCGTTGGCGAGTCGCTTCTGGGCGGCCCCGCCGATCTTGCCGTGGGGCCCGGCGATGTCGTTGAGCGGCTGGTAGGTCGCGTCGATGCCGAGCGACTGCAGCGCCTGCAGCACCCAGTCGTCGAGGAACGCGTACGAGTCGGCGAAGGTCATACCGGCGACGAGGGAGGCCGGCACGTAGAGCGAGTACGTCACGATTGAGTTCGCGGCCATCAGCATCGCCCCGCCGCCCGAGATCCGTCGCACGACGTCGAAGCC
Organism: Microbacterium sp. AG1240; assembly: GCF_003635115.1. Classification (GTDB taxonomy): domain Bacteria; phylum Actinomycetota; class Actinomycetes; order Actinomycetales; family Microbacteriaceae; genus Microbacterium. Next base: position 289,256 of record NZ_RBXJ01000001.1, on the reverse strand, counting down.
GTGGCGGGCTGCGGCCGCCGGGTCGACCTCGTTGCGATACGACTGGAACGAGCCGATGACGACGGCGCTCTCGTCCCACTCCCACAGGCGCAGGCTGGGCCGGCGCCGGCCATCGCCGACGCGGGTGGTGAGCACCTCGTCGAGGGCGAGGTTCATGCGCGGCGAGACGGGCTTGTCGTGCAGCACCTCCCACTCGAAGTCCTTCCACCCGGGGGCGGTGATGAGAGCGCGGCGGACGGCCGTGGCGACCGACTCCGGTGTGAAGCCGAGGAGCTGAGCGCCCTCGGGCAGGGCCGCGCGGATCGCGGCGGCGATCGTCGGCACGTCCGACTCGACGGCGAGGCCGTTCACCGCCGCGTCGATGTCGTCGAGCGCGGAGTCGGGCTCGAGGAAGAAGTCGCCCGCGAGGTGGAACCCCGAGATGCGGCCGTTGACGTTGTCGAGGTCGACGACGACGAGCTTGCCGCCGGGCACCTTGTATTCGCCGTGCATAGGGAGAGCCTACGCACCCCGCGGCAGGGACGTCAGCGGGCGGTGAGCCGCGTCGTGAGCTGGTGCGCGTGGGCGAGCAGGGTGCGGCCGAGCTCGGCCTGCCGCTCCGCGCCGAAGCGGAACTCCACCCCGGTGAGGCTGAGCGCCCACTGCGGGTCGCCCTGCCTCGTGAACACCGCCGCCCCCATCCCCCAGCTCCCCTCGACGATGAGCCCGGGGTTGACCGCGTACCCGCGCTCCTGCGTGTCGCGCAGGCGCGCGCGCAGCCGTGACTCCCCGTGGGAGGCGCCCCACCGCGCAGCGAGCTCGGGGTGTCGGCCGAGGTAGGCGTCCACATCGTGGGGCGGAAGGAACGCGAGGATCGCCAGCCCCGCCGACGCGACGCCGAGGGGGAAGCGCACTCCCTCCGAGAGCACGAACGAGCGGATCGGGAAGCTCCCCTCCTCGCGCACGAGGCACACCGTCTCATCGCCGCGACGCACCGACAGGAAGGCGCTCTCCTCGGTGCGCACCGCCAGCGAGCGCACGATGTCGCGGGCGGCCGCGGTGATGTCGAACCTGGCGGCGGCGACGGTTCCCATGAGGTACAGCTCCGGGCCGGGCATCCACCGCCCGGTGTCGTCGTCGCGGTCGACGAGCCCCTCCTGGCGAAGCGCGGCGAGCAGGCGGTGCACGGTCGGGCGAGTGAGCGATGAGCGCTCGACGAGCTCAGCCCCCGTCACACCGTCGGCTCCCGCGGCGGTGACGAGCCGCAGCAGCCTCGCCGCCCTCGTGACCGCCTGCGTACCGGCCACCGCGTCCGCCGTTCGTCCCGTGTCCACCATATGGACGGTAGACCCGGCGATCTCCACATGGCAAGAACGGATGCTGCCGCCGACACTCTGCGCACGAAGGATGGAGAGCGCACCCCGAACGAAGGAGTCGCGTGTGATCGACAAGACCGTCCCCTCCGCCGCGGAGGCCGTCCGTGACATCCCCGACGGAGCCTCGCTCGCCGTCGGCGGCTTCGGCCTCTCGGGCAACCCCATCGCCCTGATCGAGGCGCTCCTGGCCCAGGGCACCACCGACCTCTCCGTCGTGTCGAACAACTGCGGCGTGGACGACTGGGGGCTGGGGGTGCTGCTGCGCGCGCACCGCATCCGCAAGATGACCTCCTCGTACGTCGGCGAGAACAAGGAGTTCGAGCGCCAGTTCCTCTCGGGTGAGCTCGAACTCGAACTCACCCCGCAGGGGACCCTCGCCGAGAAGCTGCGCGCCGGCGGTTCGGGCATCGCCGCGTTCTTCACGCAGACCGGTGTCGGCACGCAGGTCGCAGAAGGCGGGCTGCCCCGCCGCTACGACGAACACGGAGGCGTTGCGGTCGCCTCTCCCGCGAAAGACGTCCGCACCTTCGACGTGCACGGCCGCCCCCGCGAGTTCGTCCTCGAGGAGGCCATCGTCACCGACTTCTCGCTCGTCCACGCGCTCCGCGGCGACCGGCACGGCAACCTCGTGTTCAACAAGGCCGCGCGCAACTTCAATCCGCTCGCGGCGATGGCCGGGCGGGTATGCATCGCGCAGGTCGAAGAGCTGGTCGAACCGGGCGACCTCGAGCCCGACAGCATCCATCTCCCCGGTGTCTTCGTTCACCGGGTCGTGGAGGTCGGCACCGACATCGACAAGCGCGTCGAGAAGCGCACCGTCGCTCACACGGAAGGGCACTGACATGGCACGCACACGGCACGAGATGGCGGCGCGTGCGGCGCTCGAGCTCGCCGACGGCGCCTACGTGAACCTGGGCATCGGCCTGCCGACGCTGGTTCCGAACTTCGTCCCCGCGGGGGTGCGCGTCGTGCTCCAGTCCGAGAACGGCATCCTCGGCGTCGGCCCCTACCCGGCGGAGCACGCCCTCGACCCTGACCTCATCAACGCGGGCAAGGAGACGGTGACCACCCTGCCGGGGGCGTCGTTCTTCGATTCGGCCTTGAGCTTCGGCATGATCCGCGGCGGCAAGATCGACGACGCGATCCTCGGGGCGATGCAGGTCTCTCGCACCGGCGATCTTGCGAATTGGATGATCCCGGGGAAGATGGTCAAGGGCCCCGGCGGGGCGATGGACCTCGTCCACGGCGCAGAGCGCGTGATCGTACTCATGGAGCACGTCGCCCGCGACGGCAGTCCGAAGATCGTGGAATCCTGCTCGCTGCCGCTGACCGGCCGGGGCGTCGTCGACCGCATCATCACCGACCTCGCCGTGATCGACGTCACCCCCGACGGGCTCGTGCTCGTCGAGACGGCACCGGGGGTCTCGGTCGACGAGGTCGTGGCGGCGACGGAGCCCGCCCTCATCGTCGCCGACGCACTTAGGGTGAACGCATGACCACGGACGACGTCGTTCTCGTTTCCGCCGCTCGCACCCCGCAGGGGCGTCTGAAGGGGCAGCTGTCCTCGCTCACCGCGACCGAGCTCGGCTCGATCGCGATCCGCGCGGCACTCGAGCGCGGCGGGGTGCCCGCCGATGCGGTCGACGCCGTGCTCGCGGGCCAGGTGCTGCAGGCGGGGGCGGGGCAGAACCCCGCCCGCCAGGCGGCGCTGGGTGCCGGCATCCCGTGGGGCGTCCACGCCGCGACGATCAACAAGGTGTGCCTGTCGGGCCTCACCGCCGTGATCGACGCGAAGCGCATGATCGACGCGGGAGACGCCAGGGTGGTGGTCGCGGCCGGCATGGAGTCGATGAGCCGCGCGCCGCATCTCTTGATGGGTTCGCGCGAGGGATGGGCCTACGGATCGGTCGAAGCTCTCGATCACATGGCGCACGACGGGCTCACCGACGCGACCGACCACGAGAGCATGGGCGCCTCCACCGAACGCGCGAACGAGCGGTTCGCGGTGAGCCGTGAGGCTCAGGATGCTGTCGCCGCCCGCTCGCACCAGCGTGCGGCCGCGGCGCAGGAGGCCGGGGTGTTCGACGCGGAGATCGCCGTCGTCGAGGTGCCGCAGCGCAAGGGCGCCCCGGTCGTCGTGTCGCGCGACGAGGGCGTCCGTCCCGAGACCACCGTCGAGACGCTCGCGGGCCTGCGCCCCGCGTTCGCCGCCGGCGGGTCGCTCACCGCCGGCAACTCCTCCCCGATCTCCGATGGGGCGTCGGCGGTCGTGCTGACGACCCGCTCGCACGCCGCCGAGAACGGGTGGCCGGTGCTGGCGGTCGTCGGCGCCCACGGACAGGTGGCCGGTCCCGACAACTCCCTGCACGAGCAGCCGGCACGTGCCATCGAGGCGGCGATGGCGAAGCAGGGCATCGCCGCCGGCGACCTCGACGTCGTCGAGATCAACGAGGCGTTCGGCGCCGTCGTCGCGCGCTCCCAGACCGAGCTCGGCCTCTCCGACGACGTCGTGAACATCCACGGCGGCGGCATCGCGATCGGTCACCCGATCGGCGCGTCCGGCAACCGTCTCGTGGTGCACGCCGTGCACGAACTCGTCCGTCGCGGCTCGGGCACCGCCGCCGTCGCCCTCTGCGGCGGGGGCGGGCAGGGCGACGCCCTCATCCTCACGCGCTAGCGCATCCGCACGCCCCGAGAGTCCAGAACACCCGGACGCGCATCTCGCGTGCTCCGGGTGTTCTGGGCTTTCGACGTGGGTGGGACGGACGGCCACCAGTTCCCGCGGCCGAGGAGCGTCATGGCCGCCGGCAGCAGCAGACCGCGGATGAGCGTGACATCCAGCAGCACGGCCACCAGCATCCCGATGCCGATCTCCTTCATCGCGACGAGCTCGCCGACCGCGAAGCCCAGGAAGACGATGCAGATCGCCAGGGCGGCGGTGGTCACCACGGGGCCGGTCTGCGTGATCCCGTACCTCACGGCCTCGGCGTTCGCCTCGCGGGGATCGACGGCGGGGTCGCGCTCGACCCACCTCTCGCGGATGCGCGCGATCAGGAAGACCTCGTAATCCATCGTGAGTCCGAACGCGAGGAGCCCGATGAACAGCGGCGTGGTCACGTCGAGGGTGCCCACCGGCTCGAACCCGAGGAGCGCACTCCCCCAGCCCCACTGGAAGATCATGACGAGCACCCCCAGCGTCGCCGTCATCGTGAGGATGCTGAGGAGCAGCGCCTTCACCGGAACGACGACCGACCGGGTCAGGGCGAACAGCAATGCGAAGCTGGCGACGGCGACGACACCGACGGCGAGCGGGATGCGCTGCAGCAGGTGCTCCTGCGTGTCGACGAGGGCCGCCGCGGGTCCGGTCACCTGCACGGTCAGATCGGTGTCGACCGCCCGCGCCTCGTGCACCAGGCGTTGCGCGGCCGCGCTCGTCGCGCTGTCGCCGACCGGGGTGAAATCGACGGCGGTGATGTCTCCCGGAAGGTCGGCGACGAGATCGGCGTCGGCGACGTCGGGCGACGCGGCGATGCGGTCGAGGACGGCGACGACGGCGGGGTCGCCGACCGCGCCGTCGACGACGACCGTCACCGGCTCGACGCCGAACCCGGCGAAGCCCGTCGTGGTCGCCTCGTAGGCCCGGCGCTCCTCGGCCGTCGGCGGCAGCGAGCGGATGTCGGAGCTGTCGAGCGCGAGGGAGGAGAGGGGGGCGGCGAGGGCGAGGAGGACGACAACGGCGCCGATGACGACTGCGACCGGGCGACGCTGGGCGAGACCGGCGGAGCGAGCCAGCCATCCCCGCGATGCCGACGCGTCCGGACGCGACCACGGCCGCGCCCACGTACGCACTCCCCGAGCGGGCAGGTGACGGTGCACCACGGCGAGAGCCGGCGGAAGCAGCGTGAGACCCGCTGCGGTGGACAGCACCACTACGATCGCGCCGCCGAGCGCCATACCCGACAGCAGGGGGTCGCCCAGGAGGAGCACGCCGACAAGGGCGATGAACACGGCGAGACCCGAGATGAGAACGGCCCGGCCGGCGGAGGCCACCGTTCGGGTCATCAGAAGGTCGAGCGGCGCATCGGGGTCGTTCTGCCGCTCCTCGCGGAAGCGCATGATCACGAGCAGGCTGTAATCCACCGCCAGGCCCAGACCCAGGATCGTGACGATGTTGACCGCGAACTCGTTCACGGGCATGAGCGCGACCACGGCCCCGAGCACGAGAAGCGTCACCACGATCGATGCCAGAGCGACCACGATCGGCAGGACGCCGACGCGGAATCCGCCCAGCACGATGACGAGGACGACGAGCAGGACGACGATGGCGATCCCCTCCCCGATCGCGGCGTCGGTGAGCGCGCGATCGACGAAGGCCTGCTCGGCGAGGAGCTGCCCTCCGACGAGCACCTCGGGGGCGGCGATCGTGTGGAGACGCTCGGCGACGTCCGCGGCGACCGCGAGGGCGGCCTCACCCTCCAGCGCGCGGTCGATCTCGACCACCACGAGCGACGATCGACCGTCGTCTCCGATCGCGCCACCGGAGGTGTAGGCGTCGGAGACGTCGACCACCCCCGGAACCTGCCGGATGCCCGCCAGCACCGACGTCGCGCTCTCGCGCAGCGCGGGAGAGAAGAAGTCCTCCCCCGCGATCACGGCCGTGACGAGCTCTCCTTCGGGGTCCAGCTGGTCCAGGCGCTCCTGGGCGAGCAGCGATTCGGCACCGGCGGGGGCGTCGTCGACCGACGTCATCCGATCGAAGACGTCACCGGCGAAGACCGCCCCGATGACGATGAGGAGACCCCACGCGGCCAGGAAGAGGAAACGGCGCCGAACGGTGGCACGGCCGAGGCTGGCGAGCATGGGGTCCTCCCGGACTGACGGGACAAAAGGAGACCCTCCGGTGGCGGACACGAGGTCCGCCACCGGAGGGCGAGGGTTTTCTACGCCTAACGGCAGCTCTTCGCGGCGTAGGCGGTCGTCGCCTCGCCGGTCCTGCTGTCGCCTGTCGCTGCGACCGTCGCCGATCCTGCCGGGACGGAGGCCTGGCGGGTGGTGAAGGTATGAGCGACCGTAGTGCCGGGCTTCACACCCTTGACGACCTTCTCGCCGTACGCCGACGTCAGTGTGACGTCCACAGGAACCGTATCGGAGTTCGTGGCACGAACCGTCAACGATCCCTTCCCGGCGATGCAGCGGACCTCACTGGTCGCGCTGACCGAGAGGGGCGCCGGAGCGGTCAGATCCTTGACGCGGATGTTGCGGTACGACACCGCCTCACCGCCGCCGTGGTTCTGGACGCCGATGAAGCGGTCCTCGAGAAGGCGGTTCGGATCCGTGCTCGTGAAGTCGTTCACGAGGGTGCCGTTGAGGTAGATCTTGATGTTCTTCCCCTTCACGACGATCTCGTAGCCGTTCCACGAACCGACGGGGTTCAGCGACGCCTCGACGGCCTCCGCGTTCGCCCCCTGGAAGGTGTAGATCGCGCCCGTGGTGCGGTCCGCCGCATCCGTCGCGTCGATCTGGATCTCGTACCCCTGGTTCACCGCGACCCACGGGTCGTTGCCCGGGTTCGGGAACCCGACGAACACGCCACCGTTGTGGTCGGCGACGAGCTTCCAGTCCAGCTTCAGGCTGTAGTCGGTCAACTGCTCGGTGCGGTTCCACAGCAGACCCAGTCCGCCTTCGCCGCGGATGCTGCAGTCGTCCTGGCGTCCGAACCCACCGGGTCCGGCCATCCGCCAGTCGTCGAGGCTCGCGAGCGTGCCGTCGAACATGCCGCGGTAGCCGTCTTCGATCTGTGCCGGGGCGCAGATGTCGGTGGCCGAGCCGATCGACAGGACGTCGACGTTGATGTTGCCCTTGTTGCCCGTCTCGTACTTGAGCGCGATGCTGTTCGCCCCCGCGACGAGGTCGAGGTTGCGGGTGATCGTGCTCCAGGTCTTCCAGTCACCGGTCGACGGGAAGGTCCAGTTGTCGACCTTGGTGCCGTTGACGTAGAGACCGACGTCCTTCGCCCCGGGTGCGGGGTTGGGGCCGTTCGAGTACCGCACGTTCACGGGGAAGTTGCCCGCGGTCGCGGAGTCCACGGTGAACGTGAAGGCCGATCCCGCGTTCCACATGCCGCCGGCGAACCCGGCACCGGAGTATCCGCTGTGCTCCCAGTCGACCTTGGCGCCGCCGGTGAGCGTCGCCTCCTCGGCCTCGTACCAGCCGCGGTCGGCCGGCGAGACGTAGCCCGGCAGCGAGTTCAGCGTGTACCAGGCCTCGGTGCTCCACAGGTCGTTGCCCGAGGCCGCCTCGAACGGACGCGGCGATCGGATGTAGACCACGCGATCCTGCTTGAGTCCCTCGATCTGCAGCGTGACCGTGCGCTTGTCACCGGAGACCTGGGCGCCGGAGACGCTCAGCACCTCTTCGTCGAGCTTGGGTCCGCCGTAGGTGGAGGTGGGAAGGTAGCGCCACTGCTTGGCCTGGTAGGCCTTGGAGATGTTCGCGACCGTCTCGTCCGAGATGGGCTCGGTGTACTCGATCTGGAATCCGCCTTCGACGACCTTCATCGAGGTCATGTCGAACGCGCTCGGGGTCGTGTTCGGAACCAGCTTCTGGAGGCCGTAGGTGAGCTTGCCCGCCTCGCCCCAGTTGCCGCCCTCGCCGGTGCCGCCGATGTAGAGCGACTTGTCCGGGCCCTCGATGACGCGGTTGACCCCGACCTCGAAGCCGGCGGAGTGACGGAACACCGCACCCTGGAACTCGCCGTCGACCTTCTCGAGGAAGGCGCGCTGCAGACCGCCGTAGGTCACGTCGCCGAACATCATCTGGCCGGCGAAAGGACCGTCCTTGAGCATGATGGGCGTGCTCGGGGAGTTGCCGATCTCGTTCTGCGGGATCCAGACGACCGGCCGGGTGACCGGCTTGTCGTCGAACAGACCCGGCTTGCCGTCGATGTCGGTGGTGAAGTGGTTGAAGAAGCGACCCGGCTTGATGTTCACCAGCTTGTTGGCCGGCAGCCACGCGCCCTGGTTGTCCATCGCGAACAGCTCGTTCTCGGGGCCGAAGGCGACGCCGTTGGGCGTGCGCAGCCCACCGGCGACGTAGGTGAGCGCACCGGTGGTGCGGTTGATCGCGACCGACGTGCCGCGGTTCTTCGCCGGCTGGGGGTTGGTGGTGGCGCCGCCGTTGTTGATGGCGACGGAGAGGTTCACGTAGAAGTTCTCGTCGTCGTGGATGAGGCCGAATGCGAACTCGTGGAAGTTGTTGCCCGAGGGGTATTCGGCGACCTTCCGCTTGGCGTCGAAGAGACCGTCACCGTCGGGGTCGCTGAGCTCGGTGAGCTGGTAGCGCTCCGAGACGTAGATCTTGTCGCCGATCACATCGATGCCCATGGGGTTGAGCAGTCCGTCGGCGACCTTCTTGTAGGTCACGTCCTGCGGACCGCTGGCCGTCTGAACGCCGTCGAGGAGGTACACCTCACCGGGCTTCGACGTGTCCCAGCCGCCCGAGTTGACCGACCCGGTGGTGAGGACGGCCAGCTTGTCGCCGAGGAACGCCAGGCCGGAGACCTTCGGGTTGAAGCCCTCCGGGCGCAGGTTGACGAGGGAGTAGTTGGGGTTGACCGCGTCCAGGCGCAGACCGTCTCCGGCGGAGTCGGCACTGCCCTCGCAGTACTTGGTGCCGGGGGCGGTCACTCGCACGACGCCGGCCTCGGTGCTCAGAGCGCTGGTGGGCACGACCACGAAGGAAGACGTCCCGGGGACCTTCCATTCCAACTTCAGCGCCTGACCGTTCGTGGCCTCGAACATCTCGACGAAGAGGTCGTGCACACCGACGTCGAGGGTGGTGGTGCCCTCGACTGCCTCGGTGCCGTGCAGGCCGTCGTTGTTGATGAGCAGCTTGCCGTCCAGCGTCATGCGCGAGCCGTCGTCGCTGCTCAGGCGGAACGTGTAGGCCCCGGGAGTCTCGACGGTGAGGTTCGCCGTCACGTGGGTGATGAAGTTGTCGTTGCCGCCGAAGTCCTCGTCGGTCGAGTAGTTGATGTTCGACATCAGTTTGTCGACGTTCGGGGTCTGACCGGACTTCAGCGTGCAGAGCTGGGTGAGGGGCGGGGTGTAGTAGGTCCGCAGCGTCACACCCTGGTCCTGGCGGGGCAGGTCCGCCGCGGAGGCGGGAACGATCGCACCGGCGGTGACCAGCACGCTGCCGAGCGCCACTGCGATCAGGGATCTCGCCGTTCGGCGAGTGCTGCGCCGGCGGGTGCCGGACAAGACAGCAGATTCGGGCATCTTTGCTCCTTTGGGTCATTGCCGCCCCGCGCGCGAGTACTGAGACGACGACGGCGGAAGCGGGCGTCGTCATCGTAGGCAACTTTTGCCGAGTTGTCTACAAAACCTGTCAGGTGAATGTTGTTTGGCGCCGAGGTGCGAGATGGGACCGGAGTCCACCCCGGTTGATCCTTTATCAGGGCCCGAGTCGAGGCAGGTTTTTCGGCCCCTTCGAGGCCCGAAGAACATTTGATGCCGTTCCGGCAACTTCTGCTTGACGGGTGTCAACCAGCCGACTACTGTCACATCGAACCCGAGTACACCGACCTTCGTGACAGCGCGGCCACGAGACGACTTCGTCATCGATGCCTGCCGTTTCTCCGGTCGGCATCCCGTTCACCGGGCTGCGCACCGCCGCCCCGCCCATCGAAAACGTCGCGGTCGACCCGTCGTCCGCGCACTCGCGGTCGTCGACGACACCGCAGAACGGAGCACACCAACATGACCTCCACCCGCACCGGGCTGGGCGCGCGCATCGGCGTCGCCGCCCTCGGCATCGGCATCCTCACCGCCCTCGGCTCCGGTGCAGCCATTGCCGCGACCGAGGACTCTGTCGACGTCAGCGTCGAGATCGAGCCGAACGCCGAACCGGGAGCCCTCGCCCTGACCGTAGCCGGCGAGTCCGCCGCCCTGACCGAGACGGATTCGATCGGAACCGACCGGGTCTTTACCGGAACGCTCCCGACCGTCACGGTCACCGATACTCGCCTTGCCGACGACGTCGATCCCGAGGCGTTCTGGTACGTGCTCGGCTCGATCACCGATTTCACCGGCGATGCCGACCAGCCCGACATCCTCGCGGCCGACGCATTCGGCTGGGCTCCGGCGATCACCGCGGGCGACCCCGCGCTCGTCAGCGAGGGCGACGAAGTGCTCCCCGGCGCACCGTTCGGCACGGGATTCGGCGACGACCAAGAGCTGCTCGCCCTGGCTGACAACGCCGCCGCGGCCGCGCCCGGCTCCTACTCCGCCAACGCTGAGCTGACGCTGCGCACCCCTGGCACGGTCGCCCCCGGCAGCTACGCCGCGACGATCACACTGTCGCTCTTCGAGGGCTGACACGCGCCACACGGTGAAGGGCGGGGCGAGATGATCTCGTCCCGCCCTACGTCGTACCGGTCGATCTCCGCGCTCCTGACCTGACGGAGGCGTCGACTCAGGCCCGCGCGTCACCCTCACCGGTGACCCGCCGTCCCGCCGTCGGCTCCACGGGAACCGGGGCAGCGCCCCGATCCCGATCCTCCGCCGCCGTCGGCGCCTCCGGCTCGGCGATGAGCGCTTCGCGCACGATGCGACGCGGGTCGAAGCGACGGGGATCGAGCTGGCGCCAGTCGGTGTCGGTGAACTCGGGCCCCAACTCCTCGCGTATGCGCCCCTCGGCGGATCGCGCGAACACCTTGGCGCGGTCGACGACACGGCGAAGCCCTGCCGCGTAGACGGGCAGTCGAGCGGGACCGATGATCATCACGGCGATGAAACCGATCAGGATGAGCTTCTCGAAGGTGAGGCCGAAGGTCATGCGTCGAGCTCCGCGCGATCGGGGACGACCGGCAGCGCCTTCGTCTTGCGGCGATCGAGGATCAGCGAGACCCCCACGGCGGCGAAGAAGAGAGCGCTGAGCACTCCCGCCAGCATCAGCATCGAGATGACGTCGGCCGCGGGCGTGGCCAAGGCGGCGAAGAGCGTAGCCACGAGGATGGCGATGCGCCACCCGCGGAGGATGTCGCGCCCGCTCATCACGCCGGCGAGATTCAGAGCGACGAGGAACACCGGCAGCACGTACGCGACACCGACGACGATCAGGAGCTTGAACACGAAGTCGTAGTAGAACGACGCCGTATAGAACTGAGCCCCCTGCTCGGGCACGAAGGTGGCCATGAGCTCGACGATGTGCGGAACGATCGCGAGGCCCGAGGCGCAGCCCGCGAAGAACAGCGGGATCGCGGCGGCGAGGAAGCCGACCGTGTAGCGCACCTCCGAGCGGCTGAGCCCGGGCATGATGAACGCCCAGATCTGCCAGAGCCAGATGGGCGCCGAGGCAAGGATGCCGATGGCGAAGGCGATGCGCATCCGAAGATCGAACCCGCTCGTCACGGTGTCGAAGTTCAAGACGGCGAAGTCGTCACCCCTCGTTGCGGCGACGACGCGGATCGGTTCGGTGATGACGTGGATGACGGCGTCGGTGAGGATGAAGGCGCCGACCATTCCGAGCACGAGCGCGAGCGCGGCGATCATCAGTCGCTTTCGCAGCTCGACGAGATGGCCGCCCAACGACATGCGCCGATCGCGGCGGTGCACCTTCTTCTCGACGGTCGACGCCCGAAGGGGCGCGGACATCTCTTCTCTCAGCGCGTCGGCGCGGAGTCGCCGACGTCCGAGGCGGCCAGCGGGGACGCAGCGGCGGCGGGGGCCGGCGATGCGACGTCGACGCTCCCGTCCTCGGATTTCATCGCCTTCATCTCACCCTTGAAGACGCGGGCCGACTGCCCCACGCTCTTCGCGAGCGCCGGCAGTTTCGCGGCGCCGAAGAGAAGAAGGATGACGGCGAGAACGATGAGCAGATGCCATCCGGTCAGTCCGTGAAGCATGGGGCCCTCCTTTGGGCTGCGGGCGACATCGCCCGAAAGATCGAGGCGGCGACGGAGAGTGGAAGGCTCCGACGGCAACGTGGCCGATGCTATGCGCGACGACGGACATTTACAAGGTAAGTGAACATGAGAGTCTTGTTACCGATTATTCGGCACCTTTTGATTGACCGCTGGCTGAACATCAGCCATGATGACGACTGAGCAGCTCGCTCCAGAGACGGACCGAGCGCTCGACCCCCCGCAGGCCTCACGGTGCGCTTCGCTGCGTACCGCGGCTCTGGCCTGCCCCAACTCGACGAGGAGTGGAGGACATGGCGCGCGGAGGAGGACTCCGCGCGGGCTTAGGCCCGGGCCGCCACGAGAAGCCGTTGGACCGGCTGGTGACGACCCGGTGAAAACAACTCGAACTCGCATAACAGGAGCTGTTTCACGATGAATCTTATTTCCCGGCGGCAGAGCCGGCGCCAGCGCGCCGTAGCCTCTTTCGCCATCGGCGCCCTCGCGCTGACGGCCCTGGGTGCGGGCGCTCTGCCCGCGTATGCCCACGAGGGCGACGACCACCCGCCCGTCACTGAAGAACCAGGCACTACTCCCCCCGTCACGACCCCCGGTGACACCGCAGCCGCGCTCGACTGGTCGAACTACGAGAAGGTGCTGCTGACGAAGAACGTCGGCGAGCCCATCGACCTCGCGGTGATGCCCGACAAGAAGGTGCTGCACACCGCTCGCAACGGCGATCTGCGTCTGACGGATCCCGCCACCGGTGTCACGAAGACGGTCAACACGATTCCCGTCTACATCAACTCCGAGGACGGCCTTCAGACCGTCGCACTCGACCCCGATTTCGAGAACAACAACTGGGTCTACCTGGTCTACTCGCCCATCGACGCCGACGGCGACGGAGTCGCAGACACCCCGGTGGGCAACGCGCCCAACAGCCTGCCCGCGGGAGCCGACGAGTCGTACTGGGATCGGTGGGTGGGCGTCAACCGCCTCTCCCGCTTCACCTGGAACGGCTCCAGTCTCGACATCGCCAGCGAGCAGAAGATCCTCGACGTCGAGGTGCAGCGCGGCCAGTGCTGCCACGTCGGGGCCGATATCGACTTCGACGCCGACGGCAACCTCTACCTCTCCACGGGTGACAACACCCCGGCGAGCACCCCGGGTTCGAACGGCTTCGCGCCGAACAACGACGCGCCCGGAATGAACCCCGGGTTCGACTCCCGTCGCGGCGCCGGCAACACCAACGACCTGCGCGGCAAGATCCTCCGCATCCACGTGGAGTCCGACGGCTCGTACACGATCCCCGAGGGCAACCTGTTCGCTCCGGGTACCGAGCTGACCCGCCCCGAGATCTTCGTGATGGGTGTGCGCAACCCGTTCCGCATCGAGGTCGACCCCGAGACGAACTCCCTCAGCTGGGGCGATTACGGCCCCGACGCCACCAAGGCCGTCGCGGCTTCCGCGGGCCGCGGCCCCATGGGGTACGTCGAGTGGAACGTCGTCGGTCTCGACGATCCGCACAACGCCGGTTGGCCCTACGTCCACGGCGACAACTTCGCCTACAACGACTGGGACTTCGCCACCGCGACCCCCGGGGCGTTCTTCGACCCCGAGAACCTGGTCAACGAATCGCGATGGAACACCGGTCTCACCGAGCTCCCCGCCGCACGGGCGGCAACGCTCTACTACGGCGACAACCCGGGTGACCAGCCGCGCGACGAGCTCGTGAACTTCGGAACCGGCTCGGGCCAGGCGCCGATGGGCGGACCCGTCTACCACTACGACGCGTCGAACCCCTCGACCACCAAGCTGCCGCAGCACTGGGACGGCAAGGCGTTCATGGGCGAGTGGTCGCAGGACTACATCGCGGCGTTCTCCGTGAACTGGGACGACTTCACCGTCGGGGCCATCGAGGACTTCCTCCCCAACGCAGCGCTGAGCTCCAACGGCCAGCCGATCCACGACAACCCCACCGACATGGAGATCGGTCCCGACGGATCGATGTACGTGCTCGAGTACGGAGACGGCTACTTCCGGGCGAACCCCGATGCCGGGCTCTACCGGATCGACTACGTCGCGGGCAACAAGTCGCCCCAGGCGCGCTACACGGCGACCCCGCGTTCATCGTCGTCCGCTCCGCTGACGGTGCAGTTCGACGCCTCGGGATCCACCGATCCCGAGGGTGAGGCACTCACCTACGAGTGGGACTTCGACGGCGACGGCACGTTCGACGCCACCGGCGTGACCACGTCGTACACGTACACGACCATCGCGAACTACACCGCCCGTCTGCGCGTCTCCGACCCGCAGGGCAAGTTCAGCCTCACGTCGCAGACGATCTCCGTCGGCAACCAGGCCCCCGAGGTCACCATCGAGTTCCCCGGCAACGGCGCATTCTTCGACTGGGGCCAGGCGGTTCCGTTCAAGATCACGACGAAGGATGCTGAGGACGGCACCGCGACCGACTGCACCAAGGTCGCGTGGACGTACGGTCTCGGACACGACGAGCACGCCCACCCCGAGTCCTCGGGCACGGGATGCACGGGCTCGTTCCGCACCGACCCGAACTCGCCTGAGCACGGGCCCGGCGCGCTGCTGTACGGCGCCGTCGTGGTGACGTACACCGACAAGGGCGCGAACGGCCTCCCGCCGGCGACGGGTGAGGCGTCGATCCGCCTCAACCCGAAGACGCAGCAGGCCGAGCACGCCATCCAGCGCCAGGGCGTCGTCACCTACGCCGACTCGGGAGCCTCGGGCGGCAACGCCATCCGCGGCCTGGGTTCGGGTGACTTCCTCAAGTTCGATCCCGTGAACTTCTCGGGCATCGACGGAGCAGTCGTCCGCGCCAACGGCGGCGGAGAGATCCAGCTGCGCTGGGGCGCCGCCGATGCGGCACCGTTCGCGACCGCGACGATCCCCGGCGGCTCCGGCTGGCAGGACGTCTCGATCACGTTCGACGCTCCCGAGGGATCGGGCGCTCTGTTCGTCACCTCCGCGGACGAGCTCGCAGTCGACTCGGTGAAGATGGTCGGCGCCGGTGCTGCCGACGTGACGCCTCCCACGGTGACGCACACCCTCGCTCCGGCAGCTCCTGCCGGTGTCGGCGGCGTGTACAACGTGCCGGTGCGCTTCGCGCTCCAGCCGGTCGACAACGGCGCCCTGCAGAGCGTGCAGTACTCGCGCGACAACGGTGCGACGTGGACCACTCTGAGCGCGAACCAGCAGTACGCTGCGACGTTCTCGGCGAACGGCGTCTACGACCTCCGCTACCGGGCGACCGACGCCGGCGGCAACGTGTCGCAGGTCGGATCCGTGACGTTCACGATCGACCTCGCGGCGCCCAACGAGCCGACGGTCGACACGCGCACGCTCGTCACCCTCGGTTCGCCGCGTGCGACCTACGGCGCCCCCGGCGACGTGGTCGTGGCGGTCACCGGCGACGGCGGCGTTCCGACCGGCGAGGTCGTGCTCTCCGTGGGCACCACCGAGGTCGGCCGCGGAACGCTCGGCGCGGACGGCAAGGCGACCATCACCCTTCCCGCAGACCTCCCGGTCGGCACGCACACCCTGCGTGCCACCTACGGGGCCGACGAGGTCTTCAAGACCTCGGCGGGCACGGGCCGCCTCATCGTGTCGCAGGCACGCTCGACGACCGAGGTCGTCGTCGCGCCGAACCCGGTGAAGCCGGCAGTTGCTGCAACCGCGACCATCTCGGTGGAATCCTCGACGGGCATCGCCCCGTCGGGAACCGCCACGGTCACGGTGCGTCGAAACGGCGCGGTCGTCGCGACGGTCACCGGCACGCTGAACGCGGAAGGTGACGTCGCCGTGACGCTGCCGAAGCTCAGCACGGTCGGCACCTACCAGGTGCAGGCGGCGTACGACGGCTCGACCGGCGTCGCCAAGAGCACGGCGACGGCCAGCCTGACCGTCAAGAAGTAACAACTCGGTGAGGGGTCGCACTCCGGTGCGGCCCCTCACCACCCCGGCCGCCCCCGGGCCCACCGGGCGGACCCACCTCGAAGGAGAGTCATGAGTCACCACCACGATCACGCGCACCCGACGGTGTCGGCGCAGCCGATGAGCCGTCGGACCCTGCTGAAGGCACTGGCGGCATCGTCGGTCGCCGTCGGCATCGGCGCCGCGGCCGCCCCGGCCGCCTCCGCAGCATCCGCCTTCGGCACGAAGGCCGCCCTCCCGACCGTCACCGCCGGCAAGCGCCTCGTCCCCGTCAACCGCATCGGCATCCAGCTCTACACGATCCGCGACAAGGTCAGCTCGCTGGGCTTCCGCGCCGTGTTCGAGGAGCTCGCCAACATCGGCTACTCGGAAGTCGAGTTCGCCGGCTACACCCAGGGCCAGAACGGCGCCATCACGCCGGCCCAGATCCGTCAGCTGCTCGACGACAACGGCCTGCGCGCGGTCGGCGCACACGTCAACCTGAACGCGGGCAACATCGACGCGCAGCTGGAGATCGCGAACGTGCTCGGCATGCCGCACCTCGGCCAGGGCGGTCCCATCGCCGGCGGGTACGGCGGGCCGCTGCCGAAGGAGCAGTGGACCACCGCGATCGCAGCATGGAACGCGATGGGCGCCAAGGCGAAGGCCGCCGGCATCAAGCTCTACGCCCACAACCACTCGCAGGAGTGGAACTTCACGACCGACACGAAGGAGCGCGTCTACGACCTGCTCTGGGACGGCTTCGACCCCGACCTCGTGTTCTTCGAGATGGACGTCTACTGGGCGCACGTGGGCAAGTACCTCTACCCCGGCGTCGAGCCGATCGACTACATCAAGCGCGACCCGCGGCGCTTCCCGATCCTCCACCTCAAGGACGGCAAGACCAACACGGCCAGCACGAACGGCTACGACATCGTCGAGTTCGGCGCCGGGAACATCGACTACACGGCGTTCCTGTCGGTGCTCCGCGACCGCGGTCAGCGCTACGGCGTCTTCGAGCAGGACAACGCCTCGACCGTCCCGCTGAACCCGGGGGGCAACTCGCTCGCCAACGCCGACCGCAGCTACGACAAGATCGCCGCGCTGCGCGGCTGAGAGACCAAGGACATCACATGAGAAACCTGATCAAAGCGTCCACGGTCGCGCTCGTCGTCGTCGGGGGCAGCCTCGTCGCCGTCCCCGCGTACGCGGCCGACCTGACCTGCTCCGGCGACCTGGGCAGCCAGACCGTCGCGGGCACCCTGACCGTCCCGGCCGGCGTCGACTGCGTCATCGGCGGCGGCACCGTCGAGGGCGACATCATCGTCGAGGAGGACGGCTGGCTCGACGCCACGTCGGTCACCGTGACCGGCGACGTCATCGCCACCGACGCCTACGGCGTGTCGATCGACGGCACCAGCGTCGGCGGCGACATCGTCGCCTACTCGGCCGACACCCGCGGCGGCTTCCTCTACCTCAACGACCTCGCGGTCGGCGGGTCGGTCGAAGCCGGCGGCATCGATGTCGAGGTCACCGACAGCACCATCACCGGTTCGCTGAACACCCTGGCGGCCACGTACGTCGACCTCCTGCGCACCTCGGTGGACGGCGACGTCTCGATCGACGGCTCCGACTACGGCGTCTCGGTCTACGGCGCCATCGTCAAGGGCGGCGTCTCGGTGAGCGGCAGCTCGCGCGATGTGCTCATCGGCGCCGACGCCGACGGCGCGGCCGACTCGTTCGGGAACACCATCGGCGGCGGCCTCTCGCTCACCGGCAACACGGCGAACCTCCGAGTCGCGTCGACGACGGTGTACGGCGGCATCGCCCTCGACGGCAACACGCCCGCAGCGGCCTTCGGCACCGGCGTCCTCGCCGGTTCGGTCACCGGCGACTACACGGGCGAGGCGCCCGGGCAGGCCGACGGCGACCAGTCGATCGCGGTCACCGTTCCCGAGCAGGGCGACGGAGAACTGACCTGGTCGCTCGAGGGGACGTCCAACCTGGTCGACCTCGGTGTGGCCGAGGAGCGTCTCGACCACTACTTCGCCGATGGCGAGATCGTGCCGATCCGCATCCAGGACACGCGTCGCGACAACCCGGCGTGGTCGATCACCGCGCAGGTCTCGGACTTCACCGCGGGCGGCGCGGCGGTCTCGAGCAAGTACCTCGGCTGGATGCCCGAGGTCTTCGAGTCCGAGGGTGGAGCCGTAGCCGGCCCCGCCGTCCCCTCGGGCTTCGACGGTGGCGACGGACTCTCCGTGGCGCGCACGCTGGCACAGGCCGACGCGGGTCACACCCGTGGCTCGTCGCTCGTCGGCGCCGATCTCGAGCTCAAGCTTCCGCTCGACACCCCCCGCGGCACCTACACCGCAACGGTCACGCTGACTGTCCTCGGCTGATCATCCCCTCCCGCCCCGGTCGGCGACGTCGAGTCGTCGGCCGGGGCGGGATCCCTTTTTCCGAAAGCGAGCCCCCCGCCATGTCCCAGGCGCCCTTGTCCCCCTCCCCTCTTCCTCGACGGCACCGCGGGTTCCTCGCGGTCGTCTTCGGCCTCCTCCTGGCCTTGACCGCCCCCGGCGCCGCCGCCTTCGCGCAGACCACCGCCGACCCGTCGTACGAGACGACGGTGTCGTGGAGCGTGCGCCCGGCCGACACCGCACAGGGCACCGGCCGCCCCAACTTCGCCTACGAACTCAACCCGGGCGGCACCGCCGGCGACGCCCTCATCGTCACGAACCGCAGCGTCGATCCGATCGACCTCGGCATCTACGCAGCCGACGGATTCCTCACCGCCGACGGCACCCTCGACATCCTCGCCGGCGGCGAGCCCTCCACCGAGCTCGGCAGCTGGGTCGACATCGACGTCCCCCAGCTGACCCTGGCCAGCGGCCAGGCGGTCGAGATCCCCTTCACCGTCGCCGTCCCCGCCGACGCCGCGCCGGGCGACTACGCCGCCGGCGTCGTCGCCTCCATGCTCGTCACCGGCGACGACGGCACGATCACCGAGCGACGTCTGGGCTCCCGCATCAACCTCCGCGTCCTGGGCGACCTCGTACCCGCCCTGTCGGTGACGAACGTCTCGGTCGACTACCACGGCACCCCGAACCCCATCGCCGGCGGGGCGGCCACGGTCACCTACACGCTCGTCAACGACGGCAACACCCGCCTCTCGCCCGACGTGAACGTATCTGTCGCCGGCCCGTTCGGATGGGCCCCCGTCACCGCCGCCGAGGAGGTCCCCGACCTCCTCCCCCGCAGTTCCATCGAGCGCACGGTCGAACTCGCCTCCGTTCCGCCGCTGGCCCTCCTCACCGCGGAGGTCACCGCGACGTCGACGGTCGTCTCCCCCGGCATCACGACCGACGCCGCCCTGCCCGAGCCCCTCGTCTCAAACGGATCGGCCGCGACCGCCGCGGTCCCCTGGACGGTGCTGGCGATCCTCCTGGTCATCGCCGCGCTGATCTACTGGCGGATCCGCGCGCACAAGAGCGCCAAGGTGCAGCAGCAGCGCGCGATCGACGACGCCGTGGCCGCCGCGAAGGCCGAGCTCGCCGCAGCCGAGACGACCGACGGCCCGGCTCCCGTACCCGCCGGAAGCGCGGCGACGCCCGGCTCGCCCTGAGCGAGCCCCCAGACACACCTGCGGCGCGGGGAGGGACACTCCGCGCCGCAGGTGCACCATGTCCCATGGCCGCTCGCGCCGTGCGCGCCCGCTCGTCAGCCCTCCGCGTCGGAGGAGACATCCGCGTCGGAGGACGAGGTTCGCCGGCGGTCTCGCCCCCATCGGACGACAGCGCTGCACGACCGATCGAGGAGAGCGCAGGAGGATCCTCGAAGACCGCGGTCTCGTCGGAGAACGACGACCGGTGGATGCGGCGTGGCCGCCTCAGGAGGTGATGAAACCGCTGCTGAGGGCCTCGGGCGAGAGTGCGTGCTCGACGGCGAGCATGCTGGCGCCCAGGACGGCGGCCCGTTCGGCGGCGATCGACTGCACGATGGAGAGGTATTCGGTGGCGAGCGGCGTGGAACGCGTGTAGACGACCTCCCGGACGCCGGCGATGAGGTGCTCGCCCACCCGCGCCATGGATCCGCCGATCGCGATGATGGAGGGGTTCATCAGACTGACGCAGGTCGTCAGCACCTCGCCGATGTCGCGCCCGGCCTGGCGCACCGCCTGGATGGCGTCGATGTTGCCGCGCTTGACCAGATCGACGACGTCGCTGCCGGTGTGCGCGTCGATGCCCTGTTCGCGCAACGCACGCGCGATCGCGGGACCGGAGGCCAGCGCCTCGAGACAGCCGCGGTTGCCGCACTGGCACGGCACGTTCGCGCCCCGGGCGACCTGGACGTGTCCGATGTCGCCGGCGATGCCCTGCGCGCCGCGCTGCAGCTCGCCGCCCGAGATGATGCCGGTGCCGATGCCGGTGGAGACCTTGACGAACATGATGTGGTCGACCCCGGGCCACGCGACGGCGCGTTCGCCGAGAGCCATGATGTTCACGTCGTTGTCGACGAGCACGGGCACGGGCATCGGCAGGTGCTGCTGGATCCAGCCGGGGATGTCGAAGCGGTCCCAGCCGGGCATGATCGGGGGGTTCACCGGCTGGCCGGTCGAGTGCTCGACGGGGCCGGGCACACCGATGCCGATCGCGGCGACATCGCCGACGGTACGGCCGGACGCGGAGAGGAGCGCCGTGGCGCTCTGGATGAGCCAGGTGAGAACCGGCTCGGGGCCGAGGGCGACGTCGAGCGCCTCGGAGTGCTCGTCGAGCACGTGACCCGTGAGGTCGGTGATGGCGACCGTGGCGTGCGATGCGCCGATGTCGGCGGCGACGACGACCTTGGCCGCGGGGTTGATGGCGAACTGCGAGGGCGGGCGTCCACCGGTGGAGACACCGTCGGCGACGGGAGTGATCAGACCCATGCGCATGAGTTCGTCCACGCGCACCGCGACCGTGGAGCGGGCGAGCCCGGTCGATTTCGCGAGTTCGGCGCGCGTGCGGGGAACCCCGTCGCGGAGCAGCTGGAAGAGCTGGCTCACGCCTGTCACAGACTGTGTGGAGTCCGTCGTCATTCTTGCCACGCCCTCAGTAGATCACTAGATGCTATCGCTCAGCCGTTAAGTCGACGGCGGCCACGCAGAAGCGTGGCCGCCGTCGCTACATGTTCGCCTCAGCTCGACTTTCCGGACGGCCGCGCGAAGCGCTGCTGCAGGAGCACCGCGACCACGATGATGACGCCCTTCGCCACCGCCTGCACCGACGAGGACAGGTTGTTCTGCACGAACACGTTGGTCAGCGTCGAGAAGATGAGCACGCCGAAGACCGTGCCCGTGATGGTTCCACGTCCGCCGACGAGCAGCGTGCCGCCGACGACGACGGCCGCGATGGCGTCGAGCTCGAGGAGCGTGCCGTTGGTCGAGCTTCCCGCGGTCGTGCGACCGAGGATCATGACGGCACCGATACCGGCGCACAGGCCCGACAGGGCGTAGAGCCACATCGTGTGACGGCGCACGTTGATACCGGCCAGACGCGCGGCCTCGCGGTTACCGCCGATGGCGACCGTGCGTCGACCGAAGGTGGTGCGGTTGAGGAGGATCCAGCCGAGCGCCGCGACCAGCACGAAGATCCAGATGAGCACGTCGACGCCGAGGAAATCGGCGTTCATGAAGCTGACGAACCCGCGATCGCTGACGATCAGCGTGCGACGGTCGGCGAGGATCTCGGCGAGACCCCGGGCGCCGACCAGCATGGCGAGCGTCGCCATGAACGCCACGACGTTGCCGTAGGCGATGACGATGCCGTTGATCAAGCCCGCGCCGAGACCGACCGCGAGGGCGATGATGACGATGAAGACCCAGTGGAGGTTGTCGGCGAGGTCCTGCACCGCGGCGAGGGTGGCCACGACCGAGGCGAGTCCGAGCACCGATCCGACGGAGAGGTCGATACCGCCGGCGATGATGACCAGCGTCATACCGATGCTGACGACGCCGAAGATCGACGCCTGCCGGAGGATGACGAGGATGTTGTCGACCGACATGAAGCTCGTCGGCGCGGTGATGGCGCCGACGATCACGATGACCAGGAGCGCGACGACGAGGCCGAGGTTGCGGCCGACGGGTCCCGAGAGGGCGCGACGCCATGCGGGCTGAGGTGAGTCCACGGGCGTCGCCGCGGTCTCAGGAGGGGCGCTTCGCAACCCGGTGGGGGACATCTGCTCGCTCACGCGGCGGATCCTTTCATGACGAGGTCGAGCACTCCGTGCTCGTCGATCTGGTCGGACGGGAGGGTGCGGAGGATGCGGCCGTCGGCGACGACGAGGACGACGTCGGCGAGACCGAGCACCTCCTCGATCTCACTGGAGACGACGACGACGGCGTTGCCGGCGGCGGCGAGATCGCGGATCAGGGTGTAAATCTCCGCCCTGGCGCCCACATCGACGCCGCGGGTGGGTTCGTCCAGCAGCAGCACACGGGTTCCGTGCACCAGCCACCGGGCGAGGAGGATCTTCTGCTGGTTGCCGCCCGAGAGGGTGCGCGCGGCACGATCGGGATCGGCCGGACGAAGCTCGAACGCCTCGATCTGCTCCAGCGCCGTCTTCCGAGCCGAGCGGTCATCGGTGAAGCCGCCCTTGGTGAACTTCTTCATCGACGCCAGCGTGATGTTCACGAAGATCGGTTCGTCGAGCACGAGGCCCTGGCTCTTGCGCTCCTCGGGCGAGAGGCCGATGCCGGCCTTGACCGCATCGACGACCGACCCCTTCTTCAGGGGCTTGTCACCGACCTTGACCGATCCGTTGGTCGCCTTCCGCGCGCCGTAGACCGTCTCGAGGATCTCGGAGCGTCCCGACCCGACGAGGCCGGCGAGTCCGACGACCTCGCCCGCTCGCACCGTGAACGAGACGTCTTCGAAGACGCCGTCGAGCGCGAGGTCGCGCACGTCGAGCATGGTCGCCGCATCCGCCGGCACCGGGACACGCGGGGGGAAGATGTTGGCCACCTCGCGGCCCGTCATGAGTCGGATGAGTTCGGGCGTCGGCGTGTCGGCCGCAGAGAGGCCCACGGCGGTCGTGCGGCCGTCCTTCAGCACGGTGATGCGATCACCGATCTGGCGGATCTCCTCGAGGCGGTGCGTGATGTAGACCACCGCGATGCCCTCGGCGGTGAGCTCGTGCACGACGTGGAAGAGGTTCTTGACCTCTTCGGTGTCGAGCACGGCGGAGGGCTCGTCCATGATGATCAGCTTGATGTCGTGCGAAAGGGCGCGCGCCATGCTGACGATCTGCTTGTTGGCCGCGCTCAGGGAGCCGACCTCCGCGTGCGGGGAGAGGTTCGAGTGCCCGAGGCGCTTGAGGAGCGCCCGCGTCTGCTTGGCCGCCTCCGAACGCTTGGTGAAGCCCCCGCGAGCCAGCTCGTGGCCCAGGAAGATGTTCTCGGCGATGGTCAGGCCGTCGACGACGTCGAGCTCCTGGTACATCGTGGCGATGCCCAGCTCGATGGCTGCCTCGGGCGTCGGGATATCGACGACCTCGCCGCGCCAGCGGATCTCTCCGCCGTCCGGGCGATGCACTCCGGCGAGGGTCTTGATGAGGGTGGATTTGCCCGCACCGTTCTGCCCCAGCACGCAGTGGACCTCACCCGGTGCGATGTCGAGATCGACACCGCGCAACGCCCGAACGCCGGCGAAGGACTTCGTTACATCCCGTACCTGGAGTAATGACGACTGATGGTCAACTTTGATCACCGGGCGAACATAACACGACACCGCACCAGCGCGCGACCCTTTCCCGCACGTCGATGCGGCGGGCACGTACAGACCGTCCACGCACGCGCGGGCGCGGGTTTGCGCGCCTCCCGACAGGTCAGCGGAACTTATAACCGTCGGATAACAAAAGTTGCCCAATCCGCCGTCACTTCTGTTACGGTGATGCTCGTCAGCGTGGACCTCTCCTTCGTATGGAACTCCCGAGAGCACGCTGGCCCAAGCTGCATCACATTCAAGGAGGAAAGAACATGCGCACAATCCTGAAGTCGCGCTCTCGCCTGGTTCTCACCGGCGTTGCGCTTCTCGCCAGCGTCGGACTTCTCGCGGGCTGCACCGGCGGCGCCGCCGAGGGCGAGAACGTCGTCGACCAGGGCACCACGACCGAAGAGAACGCCGAAGCCGGCGACACGGTCGTCATCGGCTTCTCCGGTCCCGCGGCCGACCACGGCTGGCTCGGCGCCATCAACTCGGGCGCCCTCGCCGCAGCGGCGAGCTTCCCCGATGTCGAGCTCCGCCAGGCCGAGGGAACCAACGACGTCACCGCGCAGATCGCGGCCGTCGAGACGTTCATCAACGACGGCGTCGACGCCATCGTGCTCCTCCCCAGCGACGGCGCAGCCCTGACCGAGGTCGCCATCAAGGCGATGGAGGCCGGCATCCCGGTCATCAACGTCGACCGCGAGTTCTCGAGCCCGTTCGCCGCGCGTTCCACCGTTCTGGGTGACAACTACGGCATGGGCGTCAGCGCCGGTACCTACATCTGTGCCGAGCTCGGCGGCAACTCCGACGCCGTCATCGGCGAGATCGCCGGCATCGACTCGCTGCCGCTGACCCAGGACCGCTCCGCGGGCTTCGCCGACGCGCTGTCGGACTGCGGCCTCGAGGTCGGACCCCGCGTCGCCGCGGACTTCACGGTGCAGGGCGGCGAATCGGCCACCTCGCAGATGCTCTCGGCCAACCCGAAGATCGACGCCATCTGGAACCACGACGACGACCAGGGCATCGGCGTCCTCGCGGCGATCTCCGCCGCGGGTCGCGACGAGTTCTTCATGGTCGGCGGTGCCGGCAGCCGCAACGCGATGGAGGCCATCGAGGCCGACGACAGCGTGCTGAAGGCCACCGTCATCTACCCGTCGACCCAGGCCGCGGACGGCATCGCCCTCGCTCGCCTCATCGCACAGGGCAAGACCGCGGGCGACCTGATCACGCCGAGCGTTCCGAACCGCATCGTTCTGGACGCGCCCGTCGTGACCAAGGAGAACGTCGCGCAGTTCATCGACCTCTCCTTCGAGTCCTGATCTGATCGTGTGGGGGCACCCGTCATTCGGGTGCCCCCACCTTTCACCCGTTGTCTAGAGAAAGACCTTTGCCTTGACCAAGCCCCTCCGCGTCGCAATGATCGGCGCCGGTTTCATGGGTGTCGCGCATTCCCAGGGATGGCGCGTCGCCCCTCGCTTCTTCGAACTCCCCCTGCAACCCGAGATGTCGGTGCTCGTCGGCCGCGATCTCGAGCGCACGCGGACGTCCGCCGAATGCTGGGGCTGGTCGGAGGCTGCCACCGACTGGCGCGAGGTCATCGCCCGCTCCGACATCGACGTGGTCGACATCGTCACCCCCGGTGACACCCACGCGGAGATCGCCATCGCCGCGCTCGACGCCGGCAAGCACGTGCTGTGCGAGAAGCCGCTGGCAAACTCCGTCGCCGAGGCCGAGGCCATGACGGATGCTGCCGAGCGCGCCGCCGCGCGCGGGGTCCGCTCCATGGTCGGCTTCACCTACCGCCGCGTCCCCGCGGCCACCTTCGCCCGCGACCTCGTCGCCGCCGGCCGCATCGGCGACGTCCGCCAGGTGCGCGCCGAGTACCTGCAGGACTGGCTCAGCGACGCCGAGGCGCCGCTCACCTGGCGCCTGCAGAAGGACCGCGCGGGGTCGGGCGCACTGGGCGACATCGGCGCCCACGCCGTCGACCTCACCGAATTCATCACCGGCCAGAGCCTCTCGCGCGTCTCGGGCATCCTCGAGACGATCGTCGCCGAGCGCCCTCTTCTCGGCGAGTCCTCGGGACTGTCGGGCACCGCGACCACCGAGCGCGGCGCGGTCACCGTCGATGACCTCGCCCTGTTCACGGGGCGCCTGTCCTCCGGCGCTCTCGCCTCCTTCGAGGCCACCCGCTTCCGCACCGGACGCAAGAACGCCCTGCGCATCGAGATCGCAGGCTCCACCGGCGCGCTCTCGTTCGACCTCGAACGCCTCAACGAGCTCGAGTACTACGACGCCACGGCACCGGCGGAGGAGCAGGGCTTCCGCCGCATCCTCGTCACCGAGCCCGGCCACCCGTACGTCGGCAACTGGTGGCCCGCCGGCCACATGCTGGGTTACGAGCACGGCTTCTCCCACCAGGCGAAGGACTTCGTCGAGGCGATCGCCGACGGCTCCGCCCCCACGCCGTCGTTCGCGGACGGCCTGCACGTGCAGCGCGTCCTCGACGCCGTGGAGCGAAGCTCGAACGCCGACAGCGCCTGGACGCCCGTCGACTGACCGACTTCTCCTCCCCCGCCTTCTCAGGCGATTCCGAGTACCGACGAAAGGACACCGCGATGGCGCGACCGATCACGCTTTTCACCGGCCAGTGGGCAGACCTGCCCTTCGAGGAAGTCGCCCGCCTCGCGGGCGAATGGGGCTACGACGGCCTGGAGATCGCCTGCTGGGGCGACCACCTCGACCCGTGGCGCTGGGATGACGACGCCTACGTGCAGGGCAAGCTCGACGTGCTCGAGCGCAACGGCCTGAAGGTGTGGACGATCTCGAACCACCTCAAGGGCCAGGTCGTCTGCGACGATCCGATCGACCAGCGCCACCGCGACATCGTGTCCGATCGCGTGTGGGGCGACGGCGATCCGGAGGGCGTGCGCCAGCGCGCCGCGGAAGAGCTCAAGAACACGGCGCGCCTGGCCGCAAAGCTCGGCGTGAAGACCGTCACCGGCTTCACCGGCTCGTCGATCTGGAAGTACGTCGCGATGTTCCCGCCCGCCAGCGCCGAGATGGTCGCCGCCGGCTACCAGGACTTCGCCGACCGCTGGAACCCGATCCTCGACGTCTTCGACGAGGTCGGCGTGCGGTTCGCCCACGAGGTGCACCCGTCGGAGATTGCGTACGACTACTGGACGACGAAGGCCGCCCTCGAGGCCATCGGTCACCGCGAGGCGTTCGGGCTGAACTGGGACCCGTCGCACATGGTGTGGCAGGACATCGACCCGGTCGGCTTCCTCTGGGACTTCCAGGACCGCATCTACCACGTGCACTGCAAGGACACGAAGAAGCGCCTCGTCGACGGTCGCAGCGGCCGCCTCGGTTCGCACCTGCCGTGGGCCGACCCGCGCCGCGGCTGGGACTTCATCTCGACCGGCCACGGCGACGTGCCGTGGGAGGACGCCTTCCGCATGCTGAACGCCATCGGCTACCAGGGACCGCTGTCGGTGGAGTGGGAGGACGCCGGCATGGACCGCCTCGTCGGCGCCCCCGAGGCCCTCGCCTTCGTTCGCCGCCTCTCGAGCTACGAGCCGTCGGCCGCGGCCTTCGACTCCGCCTTCAGTACGAAGTAGCCTCGACGCCAAGGGCCCGACTCCCCAGCCCGGGGGTCGGGCCCTTGCTCTGTGCCGGCCCGCTCCCTCGCGCAGCATCCGATCCACGTCAGGTGCGGGCGGGGAAGCGCGCTGCGAGCCAGACGAGCAGATCCGCGCGCACCTCGGCCTGGTTGAGCTCGTTGAAGATCTCGTGCCGGGCTTCGGGGTACACGAGCGTCGTGACGTCGGTGAGGCCGGAGCGCGTGCGGTAGGCGTCGGCGAGCTTGTGCACGCTGCGGGGGCCGCCGACCGAGTCCTCGCGCCCGACCATCAGCAGCGCCGGGATGTCGCGCAGGCCTCGGGCGGGGCGTCCGAACAGCCGCACGGCGTCGAGCGGGCCGAAGAGCTTCAGCAGCGGTACGGAGGTCGTCAGCGGATCATCGAGGAACGCCTGCCCGACGTCGGGGTCGGAGGAGAGCCATTCCGTCCCGGTCGCGCCCTCGGCCTTCCACGCCGCGTTGAGGTTGCCGGCGTTCAGCGAGCCGGGCCAGCGCAACGCCGACCCGCTGAGCACGAGGGCGTCGTAGAGGTCGGGATGCTGGTTCACCAGGATCTGCGCGAGGAACGACCCCCACGAGTGACCGACCAGCACGAGCGGCAGCCCGGGGTTCTCGCCGCGGATGCGCTCGGTCAGCTCCCGCACCGCGTCCACCGCCGCGCGGTGTCCGCCGCGCCCCAGCCGTCCGAGCTTCGCGGGATCGCCGTGTTGACGCAGGCCGGTGCGCCCGTGGCCGCGGTGGTCGTCGGCGTACACCGTGTACCCCTCGGCGACGAGGGAGTCCACGAGCGCGCCGTAGCGGCCGGCGTGTTCACCGACGCCGTGCAGCAGCTGCACCACGGCGCGGGGCCGATCGGCGGGGTGGACGTCGTAGACGATCGCGACACCGTGCGCATCGGCGAACTCGGGCATGTCGCCGAGCCTAGCGGGGCGATGGCGCGAGCCCTCCCCCACCCTGCCCTTAGCTCGACTAATGAGCTATGCTAATCACTGCATGAACGACTCGACGACACCCCCCGAACCACCGAGCGACCTCGGCACCGCAGCATCCGATTTCCGGATGGCGACCTTCCGACTCGCCCGCCGCCTCCGCGCCCAGCGCGCGGTCGACACGATGAGCGACGGCCAGTTCGCCGTGCTCGCCGCCCTCAAGGTCTTCGGCCCCCACACGCTCGCCGAGCTCGCCACCCGCGAGCGGGTGACGGCGCCGTCGATGAACCGCACCGTCAACAGCCTCGAGGAGTCGGGGCTGCTCAGCCGCACGCCCTCGCTCGATGACCGCCGCAAGATCACGCTCGATCTGACCGACGAAGGACGCGCCGTCGTCGTCGAGACGGCCCGCCGCCGCGACGCGTGGCTCGAGGGAGCGCTGGCGGAGATCACCGACGACGACCGCGCCACCCTCGTCCGTGCCGCGCAGATCATGCAGAGGCTGGCGGACCGATGAGTTCGTCGATGTTCCGATCGTTCGCGGTGTTCAACTACCGCGTGTGGTTCATCGGCGCCGTCGTATCGAACGTCGGGGCGTGGATGCAGTCGACGGCCCAGAGCTGGGTCGTGCTCACCCAGCTCACCGACGGCGACGCCGGCGCGATGGGCGTGACGATGGCCCTGCAGTTCGCGCCTCCCCTGCTGCTGGTGGGGGTGACCGGTTGGGTGGCCGACCGCTTCGACCGCCGGCGCCTGATCATGGTGACGCAGACGGTCATGCTGCTGCTGGCCGTCGCGCTCGGCGTGCTCGTGCTGACCGGCGTGATGACCCTGCCGCTCATGTACGGCTTCGCCCTCGCCCTCGGCGTGGTCACGGCGTTCGACAACCCGGCTCGCCAGGCGTTCGTCTCCGACCTCGTCGCGAGAGAGAACGCGTCGAACGCCGTGGCGCTCAATGCGGCGTCGTTCAACACCGCGCGCCTGATCGGACCCGCCGTCGCCGGGGTGCTCATCGTGCTGATCGGCAGCGGCTGGGTCTTCCTCGTCAACGCCTTCACCTTCGTCGCGATGCTCGTGGCTCTTGCGATCATGCGGCCGCACGAGCTCGTGCCGCGCCCGAAGATGCGCGGCCGCTCGCGCCTGGCCGACGGATTCCGTTACGTCGGAAAGCGCGGCGACCTGGCGGTCATCTTCGTGATGGTGTTCCTCCTCGGGGCCTTCGGCATGAACTTCCCGATCTTCGCGTCGACCATGGCCCTCGAGTTCGGCCAGGGGGCCGACGGTTTCGGCCTCCTCAGCTCGATCCTGGCGATCGGCTCGCTCACCGGCGCGCTCCTCGCCGCCCGTCGGGAACGCGCCCGATTGCGGCTGGTGGTGGTCGCCGCTGGCGGTTTCGGAGTCGCGATGCTCGCCTCGTCGATCGCCCCGAGCTACCTGCTGTACGCCGTGACGCTCGTGTTCGTCGGCTTCTCGGTCGTCACGATGCTCACCACGGCGAACGGCTACGTGCAGACCACGACCGACCCCGCCCTGCGCGGCCGGGTGCTGGCGCTCTACATGGCGATCCTCCTCGGCGGCACGCCCGTCGGCGCTCCCGTCGTCGGCTGGATCGCCTCGGAGTGGGGCCCGCGCGCGGCCATACTCGTCGCCGCGATCGCCGCGCTCGTCGCCTGCGCGGTCGGCGTCACGTGGACCCTCCTGTCGGGCCGCGTGCATCGCCACGAGAGCCGGCGCTTCGCCCTCACGCTCGACGAGACGCGTCCGATCGAGGTCGTGCCCGCACCGGTTCCGGAGGAGTTCAGCGACGAGGTCGCCGGCACCACGGCCATCCCCCTTCCGCGCCCCACGGAGTCGTCGCCCCGCTCCTGAGCCGCGCACGCGGGCGCGTCCTCGCGCTCGAACAACGAGGGTGCCCGTTCTCGCCATAGGTGAGCGAAAATGCGGGCACCCTTGGCCGAATCGGGCACCCTCGACGGTCAGCTCGGCGGCGGCGTGTAGACCAGCGCGTTCTTGTAGTCGCTGACGGGGATCGCTCCCGCCCTCCGCGGCTCGATCGCCACGCGCACGCGGAGGTGCTCGCGCACCAGCGCGGCCGCCGCGCCCAGCGACGCAGCCGCGTCGGCGGGCTCGACACCCTCGCGCAGTTCCACTTCGAGCGGGATGTCCTCGTCGAAACGAACCTGGGCGTCGTCGTCCTTGCGGATGCGCATGGTTCCCGACAGCACATCGGATGCTGCCTCCAGCACCACCTCGCGGATCGCCGAGGGGTAGACGTTCATGGCCTTGTAGATGAGCATGTCGTCGGTGCGTCCGACGCAGCGCATCGTAGGCGTCGCACGCCCGCACGGGCAGTCCACCGCGGTGATCTGCAGCTGATCGCGCGACCGGAACCGCAGCACCGGTGACGCCTCACGACGAAGGGTCGTGTAGATCGCCTCACCGGTGGCGCCGGTCTCCCACGGCACGTGAGCGAGGGTTTCGGGGTCGATGAGCTCGACGAACACGTCGGGGGCGGCGGTGAAGTGCATACCCCGACCGATCTCGCACTCGGCCCACATCGCGGGGAGGATGTCGCCGAGCCCCATGAACTCGCTGACGCGGGTCGCACTCCAGGCATCGAGGATCCCGCGACGGATGTGCGGCACGCCCGCGCCGGGCTCTCCGCCCGCGATGACGGTGCGCACCGAGAGTTCGCGCGCCGACACCCCGAGCTCCTGCTCGCACCGCTCGGCGAAATGCGCGGCGAACGACGCGGTGGCCACGAGGACGTCGACGCCGAGCCGCTGCATGCCCAGCGCCATGCGCCCGGTGGTCTGGCCGCCGATCCATGCGAGCGCGCCGCCCGCGTCGCGGATGCCGTCGGCGTACGGCAGGCCGCCCGCGACGATCGCCATTCCCGTCGTCAGCGCGACGACCGATCCGGGCGTGACACCGGCGGTGCGGTAGGCATCGCCGATGCGGGCGCTCCAGCGGCGAACGTCGGTGTCCGTCAGACCGAAGTACGTCGGGGCACCGGTGGTGCCCGACGAGCTCGTCACCTGCGATAGTCGACGCGTGTCGACGAGTTGAAACGCGCCCAGCGGGTGCTCGGGGGTGCGTTCGGCCTGCGCCGCGCGGAGGTCTTCCTTCGTCGTGAAGGGCAGTGCGAGCAGGTCGTCGAGGTGGGAGGGCGCGGCGCTGCGTCCGATGCGGGTCTCCCACGCGTCATGGCGCCCCAGGCGCGCGAGCAGCGGGCCGAACTCCTCCAGTTGCGCCGCCTGCGTCGATTCCCAGGTCGCTCCGGCAGCGACCGTCGTCACTTCTTCGCGCTTCCGGCCTGGCCCATGTTGCGAGGGGCGAAGCCGCCGCCATCGACCGTGACCACCTGGCCGGTGATCCAGCGCGCCTGCTCGGTGACGAGGAAGAACGCCGCCGACGCGATGTCCCAATTGTTCCCCTCGGTCTTGAGCGCCACATTGTCGGCGCGCACCTGTCGCTGTTCGGCCGACAGACCGCGGGCGGCGAACGCGCCCCAGATCATCCCCACCCGTACGCAGTTGACCCGGATGCCGCGAGGGGCGAGACTCGCCGCGGCCCCGGTCGACATCTTCTCCAGCGCCGACTTGGCGAACGAGTACGACATCCCGGGCCCGCGCCCCTCGGCCGCCCCGGACGAGATCGTCACCATCGCACCCCCGCGCCCCAGGTGTCGCTGCGCGTGCCGCAGCACGAACCACACCGCGGTGAAGTTGAGCATCATCCCCCGCTCGAACTCCTCGGGCGTCGCGTCGAACATCGGCTGGGTGCCGCCCCCGCCGATCGAGTCCGCGACGACGTCGATGCGTCCGAAGTGCGCGGCCGCAGCATCCACCGCCGTCTTCACCGACTCGTCATCGGTGACATCGACCTCGAAGAACTCGGCCGTGCCGCCGGCCTCGCGAATGGCCGCGACCGTGCGCTCCCCCGCGGCCGGGTCGCGGTCGAGCACGGCGACGCGGGCCGCGTTCCGCGCGCAGAGCCAGGCGAGGGCGAAGCCGACCCCGCCCTCGGGCCCGCTCAGACCACCACCGGCGATCAGCGCCACCTTGCCCTCGAGCCACGGGGCCGACGCCGTCGCCAACGGGTCGCCGACCGGAACGGGCCAGTTCTCTTCGCTCATGTCGCTGCCTCTCTGCAGGGATGGATGTCGGCGCCGCGATCAGCGCACGGGGAAGGCGCGCCCCGACCAGGCGCCGAGCACCCGGAAGACCAGCGACATGGCCGCGTTCGATGAGCCTGCCACCACGATCGGGAACTGCCCCACCGCCGATCCGGCGATCGTGCGATGGAAGTGGTCCGGCTCGAACGTGCGGTCGCCCCGCCCGTTCAGCCCCTTGCCGACGGCCGCCAGCTCGCGCTCGGTCTTGCCCGCGCGGGTGGTGATCCACTCGCGCACGTCTTGCTTGCTCATGCCGGCGGAGGCGAACAGACGCGCGTGTTCGGGGTTGAGGAGAAGTCCGGCCGGGCTGTGCGGGCCGATGAGGGCGCCGGAGCGCTGCACGGTGTCGACGAGGTCGCCGAGCACATCCTCCGCGGAGGTGAAGCTGCGGTTGTCGACGAGTTCGAATCCTCGGACGAGCGTCGCCGAGACCACGTCGTCACCGGGCGCGTGGCCCAGCTCGACCGACAGGGGCTCCCACGGGCTCTCCTCCTCGTTCTCCCCGATGCACAGGTTCCATCGCCCGGGCACACCGAGGGTGGCCTGCTCGAGCTCACGCGGCCGGATGCCGAACCCGTTGCGCACGGTCAGACCGATCGCCCGCGGCACGCTGAGGTTGGCGCGGAAACCCGGCCCCAACGCACCCCCGGCCGAGGCGATGCCCAGACGCTGTCGGATCGGGCCGTTCACGATCAGCAGCGGACCGGGGCCGCTCGTGCTCTGCCACCCTCCCCCGAGGGCGGCGCGCTCGGAGGACAGAGCGTCCCACGAGGCGAGCACGAGCGGCAGATGTTCGGGCAGGCACCCGGCCATGACGGCGTTGACCGCGACGTCGCGCACCGTGACCTCGCGCTCGAGTTGCGGGTGCCTGCCGACGACGTCGTCGGGGTCGCGATCGGTCTCGGCGAGGAAGCCGGCGACGATGTCGTCGGTCGCGGCCACCGCGGGCAGACCGTCGGTCCACCCTTGGCTGTGGAGATGCTCGGTGACGTCGCGAGCCCCCTCCGGATCGAGCTGCGCGATCCGCTCGTCGACGGGCGATTCGGTCCCGACGAAACCGGTCACGGCGCGAGGGCCGGAACGCGGTCGCCGAGCAGGCGAGCCTCGACCGCGGCGGCCAGCGAGCGCCCCCGCTCCTCGACGCCCGCGTCGCTGAGGTTCGCGATCGGGTGGGCCGTCTGGAGGAACGGGAACTCCGGCGCCCCCTTCAAGCCCGCCATCGCCTGCGACGGTGCGACGAACGAATCGGTGCAGATGACCGCGGTCGGAATCCCCATGCGTTCCAGCGCGATCCCGTCCGCGACCGCCGAGGCGCTGCACGACCCGCAGTCACCGACTCCGACGACCACCACGTCGCATTCGTTGATGAGCTCCTCGACGAGGTCGACGGGCAGAGGCATCGCGAACACCGTCTTGGTGAGGTGCACCAGCGACTCCACGTCGTTCCGAGCGGCCAGCTCGGCGCCGAGCGCCGCCAGGATGCCGTCGGCGTTGCGCTTGGTGTTCTCGAGCAGGCCGATGCGCAGCCCCGCAAGGCTGTCGGGTCGTGGTGCCGCGGCGGCTGCCGCGGATGCGCCGACCTGATGCCGCGCCGTGGGGTCGATGATCGCAACCATGGGAGTACCTCCTCGTAGAACTGGCACCACTATGACGCGGGCTCATCGACCGCCGGGCGGCGCTTCCACACCGCGGAATGGCGGATCGTCCGCCGCATCCGGCCTCTTAGCGTCGAGATGTCAACGACGACCGATGGAGGGAACACCCATGACGACAGCACGCGCCGCGTTCTTGAGCGGACCGAGTCGATTCGAGATCGAGGAGGTGCCGCTTCCCGGGATCTCCGCCGACGACGCCCTCCTGAGAGTCGAGGTCAACGGTCTCTGCGGCAGCGACATCGAACAGGTCACGACCGGGGGGAGGTTCGGCCGGCTCGTTCCCGGGCACGAGCCGGTGGGGGTCATCGACCGCATCGGCGCGGATGCTGCGCGACGATGGGGGGTCTCCGAAGGCGACCGCGTGGCGGTGGAGGTCGTCGTCCCGTGCCACCGGTGCCGGCAGTGCGCCGCCGGGATCTTCAGCTCCTGCGAGGACTCCGTCGGCGCCTACGGCTACCGCCCCGTACCGGGGAGTGCACTGACGGGCGGCTTCGGCGAGTACATGTACCTTCACCCGAACACCGTCATGCACCGCATCTCGAACGACGTGCCGCTCGTCGAGGCCGCGATGTACAACCCGCTGGCCGCCGGCTTCCGATGGGCGAACCACCTCGGCGGCGTGAAGGAGGGCGACACGGTCGTCGTCTTCGGCGCGGGGCAACGGGGCATCGCCGCCGCCATCGCCGCGCTGTCGGTGGGCGCCGCGCACGTCATCGCCACGGGCCTGACCCGCGATGCGCACAAGCTGGAGCTCGCCCGCCGATTCGGCGTGGAGACCACGATCGACGTGGAGCGCGAAGACGCCGTCGAACGCATCGCCGAGGTCACGGGCGGCCGGGGAGCCGACGTCGTGCTCGACCTGACCCCCAACGCGGCGCAGCCGGTGCGCGACAGCCTCGACGTCGCCCGCATGGGCGGGACCGTCGTGCTCGCGGGTCTGAAGCACGGTGCGTCCATCGAGATCGTCACCGACCGCATCGTGCAGAAGGGTCTGCGCGTGATCGGCGCCCGAGGGGTGGAGGGGCGCGCTATCGGCGAGGCGATCGCCCTCATCGAGTCGGGCGCCTACCCGCTCGGTGCGCTCAGCACCCACACCTTCGGTCTCGACGACGCCGCCCGCGCCATCGAGGTGCTCGCGGGCCGCGTCGACGATGAGCCGAGCGTGCACGTCAGCATGATCCCCTGACCCAGCCGTACACGCAGAAGCGCCCGCCCCGGGATCGGGACGGGCGCTTCTGCGTGTGGACGGTCAGCCCTTCAGCGTCATGGACGTCCACGGGGTCAGGTTCGTCGCCGGCATCCGCTCGTCCACACCCTGCCAGCGCGAGTCGTTCAGCAGCGGCAGCCAGCCGGTGTACCACGCGACGGGCGCGTAGATCATGAGCTCTCCCGCGCGCTCCTGCAGATCGCGGAAGGCCTCCCCGCGCACCTCCCGGTCCGTCGATGCGAGCGCGGCCGACGCCGCCGCCATGATCTCGTCGTCGCAGATGCCCGACGGATTGGATGCGGCGAGCTTGTCGGGGTTGCACGCGTACCAGCGCACGATGCCGTTGCTGGGGTCCGACCCCAGCGTGGAGCGCAGGAAGGCGATGTCGAAGTCGCTCTCGGTGTAGACCTTCTCGGTGAACACCGCCGAGGCCGACCCGACGAGGTTCAGCGTGATGCCGACGCGCTCGAGCTGCGCCGCCGCCATCTCGGCGGTCGATCCGACCTCGCTGAGCTCGGTGATGTACCGGGTGTTGAGCGTAAAGCGCGAGCCGTCGGGTCCGACGGGGTACCCGGCGTCGTCGAGCGCGTCGTTGATGGCGTCGACATCGTGCGGGTAGTCGGTGGCGAAGTCGATGTCGTCGTTGACGGCCCAGTCGAGCGCGGGCGGGAAGAAGGTCTCGGCGGGGGTCCCCCGTCCGCCGAGCGCCACATCGGTGATCTCGGTGCGGTCGAGGGCCGCGTAGACGAGCTTGCGCAGCTCGGGGTCGTCGAGCTTTCCCCCCACACCGTTGAACATCATGGTGATCACCTGGGGGAACGACCCGCCGCTCATCTGACTGATGTCGTTGCGCCCGTCGGCCTGCGACAGCTGCGCGGGGTCGAGGCCGGCCTGGTCGACCTCGCCCGCGAAGAGCGCCAGCGCGCGACTGTTCGGATCGCTCATGATCGGGTAAATGGCTCGGTCGACGAGCACCTCGCCGTCCCAGTAGTCGGGATTCTTCTCCAGGATGACCTCGGAACCCGACTGGAACGACCCGAACATCATCGGTCCGGTTCCGATCGGCGCCATGTTCGCGGGGTTGGTCACGTAGTCGGTGCCCTCGTAGATGTGCGCCGGCAGCATGTACTGCACCGCCAGCGTCTCGAGAATCGGGCCGTACGTCTCCGTCAGGCGCACCTCCACCGTCCGCTCGTCGATGATGTCGACCGACTCGAACCTCGCCGCGAGGGCCGCACCGAAGGTCTGCAGCTCCACGATCTCGTCGAGGTTGAACTTCACGTCCTCGGCGGTGAACGGCTCGCCGTCGTGCCAGGTCACCCCCTCGCGGAGAGTGAGGGTCAGGAGCTTCCCGTCGTCGCTCAGATCCCACTCCTCGGCGAGCCCCGGAGACAGCTCGTACGTGTCGGAGATGCGGATCAGGGTGTCGAGGATCTGCGCGCTGAAGGCCGACGGCGAAGCGCCGTTCGTCAGCTGGGCGTTGAAGCTCTGGGGGTCGGCGGCGAGCGCCTGCACATAGATGCGTTCGTCGGAGCCGGATGCACCTCCGCCGTCGGTGGAGCCGGAGCAGGCGGTCAGCGCCAGGCCGACCGTCGCGATCGCGGCGAGCACCCCCAGGGTGCGGTTGCGTTTGTTGAGCACGTTTCTCTGCCTCTCTGCAGGTGTCTGGGACACGGTGTGTTCTCTGGATGGACGCTCAGTCGGCCGGCGCCAGTTCGGGCGCAGCGGCCAGGAGCGTCCGGGTATACGGATGCTGCGGATCGGCGAACAGTCGGTGCTTCGGCCCCTCTTCGACGATCTCGCCGGACTTCATCACGTAGACGTAGTCGGCCACCTTGCGGACGACCGGGAGATCGTGGGTGATGAAGACGTAGCCGACGCCGATCGTCTCGGTCAGGTCTGCCATGACCTTCAGCACCCCCGCCTTCACCGAGGCGTCCAGGGCCGAGACCGCCTCGTCGGCGACGATGATGTCCGGGCCGAGCGCGATGGCGCGGGCGATGAGCACGCGCTGGCGCTGGCCGCCGCTGAGCTCGTGGGGGAATCGGTCGAGGAAGCGCTCGGCGGGCTCCATGCCGACGAGCTCGAGCGCCTCGACCACCTTCGCGCGCACGGCCGATCGACCGGTCGCGATGCGGTGCAGCCGGACGACCTCGCCGATGGCCTGCTCGACGCGCTTTCGCGGATTGAGCGAGCCTGCCGGGTCTTGCAGCACCGCCTGCACGCGGCGCCGGTAGGCGCGCCGGTCGCCACCTCGCAGCTGCGCGATGTCGCGGCCGTCGAGTTCGACCGTGCCGTCGGTGACCGGGACGAGGTCGAGGAGCATGCGGGCCAGAGTGCTCTTGCCGCTCCCGCTCTCGCCGACGATGGCGACGAACCGCCCGGGCTCGGCGCGCAGTGATGCGTTGCGCACCGCGACGACGGGTGCGCCCCCGCGGCGACCGCGGAAGGACTTGGTCACAGACCGTGCTTCAAGGAGCATGGGTCGCCGCCTCCTTCGAGAGCTCTCGACGGAGCTCCCACGGGATCGAGTACAGCTCGAGGTGTTCGTCGGAGAGACTGCGGACGCTGCGCAGGAGCGCCCGGGTGTATTCGTGTCTCGGGCGAGCGAGCACCTCGGCGGTGAGGCCCTCCTCGACGACGCGACCGTTGTACATGACGTAGATGCGATCGGTCATGCCCGCGACGACCGCGATGTCGTGCGAGATGAGGATGAGGGAATTGCCGAGCTGCGAGACCGTGTCGTCGAGCGTGCGCAGCACCCGGGCCTGCACGGTGGCGTCGAGGGCGGTCGTCGGCTCGTCCGCGATGATCAGATCGGGGAGCTTCGCGATGGCGATCGCGATCAGCACGCGCTGGCGCATCCCCCCGCTCAGTTCGTGCGGGAAACTCATCGCGACCTGTTCCGCGTCGTCGAGTCCCGCCAGCCGCAGGAAGCGGGCGACCTCGCTCGTGCGTGCGGCGCGTCCTCGTCGCGACTGAGGTTCGAGCGACTCCGCCACCTGCGCCCCCACACGCATCGTGGGGTTGAGGAACGTCAGCGGGTCCTGGAAGATCATGCCGATCCTGCGGGCGCGCACCTCGGCCCACGCGTCGGCGGACGCACCGTTCATCTCGCGACCGGAGAAGTGGATGGAGCCTTCCACGCGTACCCGCGGCGAGGTGGGTAGGAGGCCGGAGATCGCTCGTCCGGTGATCGACTTGCCCGATCCCGATTCCCCGACGATGCCGACCCGCTCGCCGTCGTGCACGGTGATGCTGACATCACTGACCGCCTCGACCTCCGTGCGGTCGCCCGTCGGCAGGTGCACCCTGAGGTTCTCCACCCGCAGGATCGGCTCCCGCCCCGCCGCACGCGACTCCCGCTCGGCGGTTCGCCCGTTCGTGTCGACGGCCATCACTTGACCCTCCCGATCGTCGGGTTCAGCGCGTCGTTCAGTCCGTCGCCGAGGATGTTGACGGCCAGCACGACGAGGAAGATGCACATGCCGGGGAACAGCGCGAGCCACCACGCCTGCTGCATGTAGGCCTGCGCCGAGTTGAGCAGCGCTCCCCAGCTCGGCCGGTTGGTGTCGCCGATGCCGAGGTAGGCGAGTCCCGATTCCACGAGGATCGCGCGACCCACCGTCATGCTGGTCGCCACGAGCACCGGGGGCATGGCGTTGGGGATGACGTCCGACCAGAGGATGCGAAGGCCCCCGAACCCGGCGGCCTTCGCCGACTCGACGTATCCGAGCTTGGAGATGCGCATCGCCTCGGCTCGCACGATCCTCGCGCAGCTCGGCCACATGGTGATCGCGAGGATGACCACGATGATGAGGACGTTCGACCCGAGCAGGGCCGCCGCGACGAGCGCCAGGATCAGCCCGGGCAGCACCTGGAAGAACTCGGCCACCTTCACCAGGGCCGTGTCCATGAACCCGCCGTAGTACCCGGCGAGCCCACCCACCACCACGCCGATCGTCATGCACAGGAGAGCGACGGTGAAACCGACGAGGAGCGAGATCTGGCCGCCGTAGACGACGCGGGCGAGATAGTCGCGTCCGAGGTCGTCTGTTCCGAGGGGGAACTGCCCGCTCGGCGGGAGGAGGGGCGGATTGCCCGTGGCACTGGGGCTACCGACGAAGAACGGCCCGATGACGGACACGAGCACGAACAACAGCAGCAGCGGCAGGAAGATCAGGGTGGAGGGCTTGCCGAGGAAGACCTTCCATGTCGGCCGACGTGAGGCGACCCGTCCCTCGGTGGGAGCGCCGTGGTCCGTTCCCGTGGGCTGGGAGGCGCCGATGACGATGGCCTCGTCCGTCGTGGTCATGCTGGCACCTCGATCTTTCGTGTGGTGGTGCTTCTGCGGACGAGCTGCGACCGCAGCCGGGGGTCGACGATGCCGTAGACGACGTCGGTGAGGATGTTGACGATGATGATCGTGACCGTCAGCACGATCACGACGCCCAGCACGACCTGGTTGTCCTGGCGACCGATCGCATCGATGAAGAGCAGCCCCATCCCGGGCCATCCGAAGACGCGCTCGACGAGCACCGAACCGGCCAGGATGAACCCGAGGCTGTAGCCCGAGATCGTGACCATGGGCAGCAGCGCGTTCGGCATGGCGTGGCGCCACAGCACGCGCTGCGACGAGACGCCCTTGGACCGGGCGGTGTCGATGAAGTCCTGGCTCAGCGACTCGATCATCGACGCGCGCATGATCCGGGTCTTGTAGGCGAGCTCGCTCGTGGCCATCGTGATGATCGGCAGCACCATGTACTGCAGGGCGATGCCCTCCTGGCCGTACGGCGCCTTGCCCTGGGTGGGCAGCCACCCGAGGGTGAGCGAGAACACCATGATGAGCATCATCCCGAGCCAGAAGTTCGGCACCGAGAAAAGACCGACCGCGACGCCGGAGATGCTGCTGTCGAGCCACCGGCGACGCGTGCGAGCGGCGATCGATCCGAGCACGATGCCGAGCGTGGTCGAGATGACGAACGACGGGATGGCCAGGGCGAGGGTATTGCCGGCCCGTCCGAGGATCAGGTCGAGCACCGGCTCGCTCGTACCGAACGAGAAGCCGAGGTTGCCGGTGAAGACGTTCCCGAGGTAGATGAAGTACCGCTCCCAGAGCGGCTTGTCCAAGCCGTAGGCCGCGGTGATCTGCGCTTCGAATGCGGGGGAGATCGGCACGTCGCCGACGAGGCTCTGGATGGGGTTGCCCGGGGCGAGCTCGAGCAGCACGAACAGCACCGTGATCACGGCGACGAAGAGCAGCAGCGAGGAGACGAGCAGCCTCCCGTAGCGGCTCACGATCGCCCTCATCGTCGGGCTCCTCGTCGGCCGGCGGGGGCGAACCGGCATCCGCGGCACCGATGACCCGGCGCTGCGGGACCGTCGGAACGGGTGGTGGGGAGTGCGAGCATCGGATCTCCTTCGATTCACGCTCGTGAAGTGTGGGTTCACCTTCGCCCCGGGCCTCTCGGTGACCCAACGCCCGGTTCCGCCGGGCGGAAGGTCGGTCGCCGGGCAGGCCGGGACGGGGGGTGTCAGAAGAAGCCCGCGCTGCGTCGGTTGAAGTCGACGGTGCGCGGGTGGGGACGGGTTCGACGCTCGGCGAGCGCGTGCCCGACGCGCGTCGCCGCGGCGCGCACCGGATCGACGAGTTTCGCGGGATCGTCTCGTCCGATCAGGTACACCGTCCCGACGACGGTCTCCACGCTCCCGTCCTCGCTGAAGACCGGGGCGGCGACGGCCCCCGCACCGAGCGAGATGGTCTGGCTCACGACGACGAACCGATTGCGTCTCGCGACCTCGAGCGCCGCCCGGACGGCACCCGGATCGGCCAGGGTGTGCGAGGTGAATCTCTTCAGCGGGCGGGAGAGGTAGTCGTCCACGAACGCCGGTTCGGCGTAGGCGAGCAGGGCGAGCCCCGTCGCGGTCACGTGCAGCGGCATCCGACCGCCCATGCGGTTCTCGCCCGAATAGTTCGAGTGCGGACGGAGCGCTTCGAGATACATCACGTCGCCGCCGTCGCGCACTCCGAGGTGCACGGTCAGGCCGGTCAGCCGGTGCAGATCGGAGATGTGCGGCAGGGCGCTCTCACGCAGGCGCAGAGCCCGTGTGGACGACGACGCGAGATCCAGGATCTTGCGACTCAGACGGTACCGACCCTCGTCGTCCAGTTCGAGCCCGCCCCATTCGAGCACCTCGTGAGCGAGCCGGTGAGCCGTCGTCAGAGAGAGATCGGCGTACCTGCTGATCTCCGTCAACGTGAGCGCACCACCGCCCTG
The DNA here is from genome assembly GCF_003635115.1 of Microbacterium sp. AG1240. Classification (GTDB taxonomy): domain Bacteria; phylum Actinomycetota; class Actinomycetes; order Actinomycetales; family Microbacteriaceae; genus Microbacterium. The sequence goes on along the minus strand of NZ_RBXJ01000001.1, from coordinate 247,419 downwards.
CGAGAAGGCCCCCAGCACCGCGAGCACGCGCGCCGCGGCCGTCCGCTTCGGGTTCTCCTGCTCCGTCACGGTCTCCAGAACCATCGTGTTCCCCCTCCCCCGCACCTGACCCCGTCCGGCAGGGCGCTCGTCGTCGTCATCACGGCACGTCGATCAGGGCCTCGGCCAGATCGAGGAACGCGAGCGCGTTGGCGGATCCGATGCTCTCGGCGTCTTCGTCGGACAGCTCCAAGCCCGAGAGGGTCGCTCCGAGCACACCCGGTCGGGGCATGGCGGGGAAGTCGGTGCCGAGCACCAGGCGGTCCGCGCCGAGGTAGTCGACCGCGAAGCGGAGTCCGCGCGGGTCGAAGAGCATGGAGTCGTAGAAGAAGCGTCTCGCCACGGCGCTCGGCGCCTGCGCCGATCGCGTGTCCGCATCCTGCTGCGACCAGAAGTAGTCGGCGCGCGCCAGCATGAGCGGGAGGCCCCCGGCGGCATGGCTGAAGAGCACGCGATCGAGCCGGCAGCTGTCGGCCATGCCCCCGAAGAGCAGGGAGGATGCGGCGCGCGCGCCCTCGATGCCGACCCCGATCGAGCCGCGGAGGGCGGCCGGCAGCTCCGGCTCGTCGGCGCGCGGGAGGGTATGGACGAACACCGAGAGACCGCGGCGGTCGATCTCCCGGAAGAACTCGGTGAACCGGGCGTCCCCGATCGCCACCCCCCGCACGTTCGAGGGAACCTCCACGCCGCGGAGCCCGAGATCCTGGACGGTGCCGAGCTCCTCGGCGGCCGACTCGGGATCCTGCAACGAGACCATCCCCAGTCCGTGGATGCGCCCGTCGCCGGCGGCGACGAGTTCGGCCACCGACTCGTTGACGTAGCGGGAGATCTCGCGGGCCAGGGGCGCCTCGACGGCGGTGTTCAGGAGCGGCGGCATCGGAGAGACGATCTCCTGGTCGACCCCGGCGGCGTCCATCGCGTCGATCCGGCTCTCGGCCTCGAAGAACGCGGCACGTGCGCGGAACCGGGTCGCACCGAACACGAGCATCCTCGCCGTGTCGGCCTCGATCGGCTCCATCGCAGGGAACCCCTCATCCGGGGGGAAGACCCCCGGGATGACATGGGCATGGGCATCGATGATCATGCGTCCTCCTCGTCGAGGTCTGCCGTCGGCCGGCGCCACCACTCTCCGACCACGCCGGGGTCGAGACATCGAGGCTTCCGCCTGATGGAAGCCGAGCACGTCCGCAGCGCTGCTCTCGACCGCACCGAACGCCTTCCGCTGAGTGGAAAGGAGGGGCGGATGCTACGCCCCCTCCGACGTACGTTGGGTGCGGCGATCGGCACTCCCGCGATCGCTGACAACGACCGCGCCGACGCGGTGCGGTCGGCACGGCTGAGATCGAGGACGACGATGCCCGAACTGCGCAGCAACCTGCCTCCCACCTCCGCTCTGGGAATCGCCCGGCGCGCCCACTGGGTCTCGCTCGGGATCCCCGTGTCGGACCTCCGCAAGCCGAAGGTCGCGATCGTCAACACCTCGTCTGAGCTCGCCGCCTGCTACGCCCACCTCGACGAGATCGTCCCGGTGCTCAAGGAGGAGCTCCGCGCGCAGGGGATGCTGCCGTTCGAGATCCGCACGACCGCTCCGAGCGACTTCGTCACCAGCGCCGGACGGGCCGGGCGCTACATCCTGCCCAGCCGCGACCTCATCGTCAACGACATCGAGGCGGCCGTCGAGGGCGCGAAGCTCGACGCGATGATCTGCCTCAGCTCGTGCGACAAGACCACCCCCGCGCACCTGATGGCCGCCGGGCGCCTGAACATCCCGACCGTCGTGGTCGCGTGCGGCTACCAGCATTCGGGGCGCGCCGAGGGGCGCGAGGCCGACGTCGAGGAGGTCTTCCTCCTCGCGGCGAAATCAGCCGTCACCGGCGAACCCGTCGACGACCTCGAAGAACTCGCCGACGACGCGATCCTCGGTCCCGGCGTCTGCGCCGGGATGGCCACGGCCAACTCGATGCACGTCGTGGCCGAGGCCCTCGGCATGGCCGTGCCGGGGTCGACGCCCGTGCGCGCGAACAGCGAGCGGATGTGGGATGCCGTGCGTCGGTCGGCTGCGGCGCTGGCCGACCTGGTCGAGCGCGATGTGCGCCCGCGTGACATCATCACGGCCGGGTCGATCCTGAACGCCGTGCGGGCCATGCTCGCCGTCGGCGGCTCGATGAACACGATCAAGCACCTGCAGGCGATCGCCGTCGAGTCGGGGATCGATGTCGACGTGTGGGAGGCGTTCCGCGAGCTCGGCCGCCAGACGCCCCTCCTCGCCTCGGTGCGCCCCAACGGCCCCGCACTCGTGGAGGACTACGAAGACGCCGGCGGCGCGGCGACGATGCTCCGCGAGCTCCGCCCGCTGCTCGACCTCGATCGACTCACCGTGACCGGACAGACGATGGGCGAGGCGCTGGAGTCCGCGGCCCCCGCCGACGGCACCGTCATCCGCTCCCTCGACCACCCCTTCGGCACCGACCCGGCGATCTCGGTGCTGCGCGGCACTCTCGCCCCCGGTGGCGCTGTCGCCAAGCGTCCGGTGCCCGACCCCGGCCCCCACCGCTTCACCGGGCCCGCTCGCGTGTTCGCCAATCGCGAGGAGGCGATCGCGGGGATATCCAGCGGGCGTCTGCGCGAGGGCGACGTCGCCGTCATCCGGGGCATCGGCGTCTCCGGAGCGCCCGGGATGGGACTCACCTCCGCCTTCATCTTCGCCCTGCACGCACGCGGTCTCGCCGACAGCGTCGCGCTCGTCACCGACGGCCAGTTCAGCGGTCTGGTCAACCAGGGCGTCTCCGTCGGCGAGGTCTCCCCCGAGGCCGCCGCCCCCGGCGCCCCGCTGGGGTTGGTCCAAGACGACGACGTGATCGACATCGACCTCGCCGAGGGTCGCGTCGACCTGCTCGTCGATCCCGCCGAACTGGCGGCGCGCCCGCCGTACTCGCCCCCCGTCGATCGCGACTCCGGCGGCGGGATGCTCGACCAGTACGAGCAGCTGGTGCAGCCCCTCTCGTGCGGTGCCGTCCTGTGCACCCGCCCCGGGCGCAGCACCTGCGAGAAATCCCCCGAACAGCGAACGAAGGAAACGGTATGACCTCCTCCACCATCCACCTTCCCGCGCGCGCGGTCCCGGTGATCGGCGAGTACGACGTGGTCGTGATCGGGGGCGGGCCCGCCGGGCTCCTCGCGGCGACCGCCGCTGCCCGAGCGGGCATGTCGACACTGCTCGTCGAACGCTACGGGTTCCTCGGCGGCGCGGGCACGATGGGCGGACTCAGCACGTTCTGCGGCCTGCACGCCCGCGTCTTCGGGGAGGACCGCCTGGTCGTCCACGGCTTCGTCGACGAGCTCCTCGACCGCCTCACCGCGCTCGACGGCCTGAACACCCCTCACCTGACGATCGAGAACCGCATCATGGCGGTGTCGTTCGACATCTCGGCCTACAAGATCGCGGCCGACGAGCTCGTTCTCGCCGCCGGGGCCGAGCTCCTCTTCCACGCGACCGCGGTCGACGTGGTGATGTCCGACGAGAAGACGATCGACGCCGTCGTGCTGGAGTCGAAGTCGGGCCGCAGCGCCGTCCGCGCGCGATTCTTCATCGACGGATCGGGCGACGCCGACATCGCCGCCTGGTCGGGGGCTCCCTACGAGCGCTCCCCCGAGCTGCTCTTCCCGTCGCTGATGTTCCGCATCAACGGCGTGCACCCCGAAGAGGCGGGCGAGGCGTGGAAGACCATCCGACGGCTCATGGAAGACGCCGAGGCGGCGGGGACCCATTCGTTCCCGCGCAAGAAGCCGATCGTGCGCCCCCAGCGCAACCCCCTGGAGTGGAGGTCGAACCTCACCCAGCTCCACAACGACGACGGCAGCGCGGTCGACGGCACCGATGTGCGCCAGCTCACCCACGGCGAGATCCAGGGGCGCCAGCAGGTGAAGGAGACGTTCGCCTTCATCCGCGAGCGCACCCCCGGGTTCCAGGACTCGTACGTGGTCGACATCGCACCCCAGATCGGCATCCGCGAGACGCGTCGCATCGTCGGCGGCTACCAGCTGACCCAGGACGACGTGCTCGGCAACGCCGACTTCGACGACACGATCGGCGTCAACGGCTGGCCCGTCGAGGCGCACGTCGCCGGTGATGTCGAGTTCCGTTTCGCCCCCGAGGGCAGCCGCGGATTCCATCAGCTGCCGTACCGGATGATCGTGCCGCAGCAGGTGGGCAACCTCCTCGTGGTCGGCCGGTCGGCGTCGATGACGCAGGGCGGCCAGTCGTCGGGCCGGGTGACAGGCCCGTGCTTCGCGATGGGCCAGGCCGCCGGCACGGCCGCCGCGCTCGCCCTGTCGGGCGGGACGGATGCTGCGAGCATCGACGTCGCGGCGCTCCAGGCCCAGCTGGCGAACGACGGCGCCTACCTCGGCACCGACCTCACCGTCGCCGTGTAGGCCGCGCGTCCGCTGGACCCTCACTCGCGCGCACGAGAACCACCGCGGCGCACCGAGCCCCGCTCACCGCACCGATTCTCGGCGCGGAGCGGGGGTCAGGCCCGCGCGACGACTTCGCGCTCGAGACGCTCGAGGTCGGCGGCGACCGTGGCGACGTCGCGCGCGAACTCCTCGTCGTCGAGCTCGATCTGGCGGACGGTGAAGACCACCTCCGCCCCCTCCGGGTGTGCGAGCACACGGACGGGGTTGGTGACCACGGTTCCGGACGGCAGCGTCACGTCATGGTCCAGCACGCCGAGGGTGTTCCTCTCGACGAAACGGACCTTCACACGCCCCATCGGGGATTCGACGAGCAGCGCATCGCCGTCTCGCACGACCTCGGTTCGCGCCAGACCCGCGGCCCATCGCGGGAGGTTCCCGACGTCGCGGGCGAACTCGTACACCGATTCGGGGGATGCGGCGATGACGCGGCTGACGTGGTGGCTCCTCATGACCGCATCGTGGCACACCACCACGGCCGCAGCATCCGACCCTCGCCGTCACGACGGGAGGAGATCTCACGAAGGGAGGACCCTGAACACCCGGGGCGTCCTCCGCTCGTGAGAACTCCTCCGTGCGTCCTGCACGCAGGACGGTCGTGGCGGGGCTAGGCGCCTCGACGCAGAACCGTCACGACGCCGCGGTCGCCGTCCACGCGCACCCAGTCGCCGGTGCGGATCGCGGCCACGGGGTCGGGGATGCACTCCACCACGCTGGGAACGCGCGTGACGATCGCTCCCAGCACGGCCTTCGTGGTCATGACGTTGAAGACCATCGCGCGCGGCGCCGTGCCCATGAGGCGGGTGCTCTGGAAGAACCCCGACCAGCCCGACGAGCCCTTGGCGCCGGGGAAGACGAGGATCTTGTCGGTGAAGCAGACGCCGAACAGCTCGTGGCGCGGCTCGATGACCGTGCCTTTCGAGGGGTCGATGCCGCCGAACCCCGAGATCGTCTCGGTCGAGACGAGAGCCTCGCCCTCCACGACCCCGGCGACGATCGGACGACCGGTGAACGTCTCGACGACGGTGGTCATCTCGAGAGCTCGCCTCGCCACGTGCCGGTGATCGCCGCATCCACGCACTCCTCGAGGGTGCCGAACCAGCCCTCGATGCCCAGGATGGCCGGCAGGTAGTGCACCTGCTTGGCAGAGTCGGTCGCCATCACGCGGGTTCCGTCGGGGGCGGCCTTCGACATCGCCGGGCACGAATCGGTCAGCACGCGCCCGCCGGCCCGTTCGATCGCGCGGGTGTAGCCGCTGCGGTCGGCCATGGTGCGGATCGCCGCCGGCGTCATCACCCAGAGCTCGGTGTCGGAATGGATGCGGCGACCTTCCAGGCGTCGCGCGACGCGCTCGAGCTGGTCGAGCGAGGCGTGCGGACACCCGAGGAGGATGAAGTCGACGTCGGTCGACTCCCCCTGGTCGTTGAGGGTCTCGTAGACCAGGCGGCGTTCGGCCTCGCCGTACACGAGCGGCTCCGGGACGCCGGCACCGCCGAACGCGGCCTCGAGCGAGGTCGCCTCGGGCGTGACGCCCGGGATGTGGTAGATCTCCACGCCGCCGGCGGTGGCCGTCGCGGCACCGAAGTGCTTCAGGTCGGCCAGGTCGGGGTTCACGAGCTCGCCCGTGATGACGGGCCGACCCTCCTGCACGGCGTCGCCGACGAAGTACCCCAGCATCCCCCACTCCTGGAAGTCGTCGACGGGTACGCCGGCGACGAGATGGTGCGTGCCGAAGCGGTTCTCGGGGAGGTGGTTCCCCCAGTAGGGGATGCGGCCGGTCAGCCCGGCGGCTCCGGTGGAGGCGCCCCCTTCGCAGTTCGTCCGAGCCCCGAGCACGGAGTTGCAGTAGACGACCGCCGACGACTCCATCCACGCGCAGTGCTCGCCCCGCACCGGGATGTTGCCCACCTGGTACGGGGTGCAGGTGGCGAGGATGTTGACGCCGCGCTCGCTGAAGTACGACTCGGCGTCGCCCTGCAGCACGATCGACTGCTCGGGGTAGGACGTGAGTCCCGACGCATCCTTGCCGAAGCCGTGCTGCAGTTGGCACGTCGGCACCTTCATGCGAGGAATCTCGATGTCGTCGTCGCAGTCGAGGTTGATGACCGCGAACGACTTCGCCCAGCCGCCCTCCTCGACGAGTTTCGCCTTGGCCGGCGAGGGCTGGGTCATGGTGCCCGCGACGTTGCGCGTCTCGCACAGCCGCTCCGCACCGAGGGCCTCGCCGTAGCGGATCAGCAGATCCATCGCCGCGGCGACCGCTCCGCCCTCGGCGCCGTCACGCATGCCCTTCTCCTCGTCGGTGAGCAACATGGGCGTCAGGCCGTCGCTTCGCGCAGGCCGTAGACCGACTCGTGCCAGGGGATCACGAAGCGCTTGGCCTCGTTCACGATCAGGTAGAGCACGAGCCCGATGAGCGAGAGCAGGATGATGAGCGCGAACGTCCTCGCCGCATCCAGAGAACTCATCGCCCTCACCACCATCGCCCCGAGCCCCACGCTGCCGCCGAGGTACTCCCCCACGATCGCGCCGATCGTCGCGAGCACGATCGCGACCTCCATTCCGGCGAAGAGGTAGGGCTGGAGGCTCCGCATCTCGAGCTGGAGGAAGGTCTGCGCGCGGCTCGCGCTGATGCTGCGCATCACCTCGCGCTGCCCCTGCTCCACGGAGCGGACGCCGAGGAGCACGTTCAGCATGACGGGGAAGAAGGCGAGGAGCGCTGCGAGCAGCACCTTCGACGTGATGCCGAAGCCGAACCAGATCACGAAGAGCGGGATGAAGGCGACCTTCGGTGCGACCTGGGCCGCGACGATCAGGGGGCGGATGCTGACCTCGAGCCAGGGGAGCTTGCCCAGCACCACGCCGACGATGATGCCGCTGACCACGGCGATCGCGAACCCGACGATGATCTCGAGGACGGTCACGCCGACCTCTTCCCAGGTGCCACCGTCACCGAGGAGCACGACGAGGGCCTCACCGACGGCGAGCGGCGGCGGGAAGACCAGCGGATTCACCTCGAGCGAGGTCACGAGGATCTGCCAGACGGCGATGATGACGACGATGAGGGCCGGCGTGACGATCCACGGCAGCAGCTTCATGATCCGGGGCTTGGGCATGTCAGTGCTCCTCGTCGAGGTCGTGGCGGAGGGCCCGCACGATGTCGTTGAACTCGGGCATGGTCTGAAGGTCGACCGCTCGCGGCTTCGCGAACGGCGCCGGGAGGATCTGACGGATGCGTCCGGGGCGCGGCGTCATGTGCACGACCCGGTCGGCGAGGAAGACCGCCTCGGGGATGTCGTGGGTGACGAACACCACCGTCGAGTTCGTCTCCAGAACGATGCGCTGCAGCTCGAGGTTCATCCGCTCGCGGGTCAACGCGTCGAGCGCACCGAACGGCTCGTCCATCAGCAGCAGGTCGGGCTTCGTGCTCAGCGCACGCGCGATCGCCGCACGCTGGCGCATTCCTCCGGAGAGCTCCCGCGGGTACGACTTCTCGAACCCGGCGAGACCGACCAGCTCGGCCAGCTCGCTCGCGCGGCGCCGCCGCTCCGTCTTGCCGACGCCGCGGATCTTCAACGGCAGCGCGATGTTGTCGAGCACCGAGAACCACGGGAAGAGGTTGCTCTCCTGGAAGACGAAACCCAGCTTCGTCACCGCGGAGCTGTCGACGCGACCGTCGCGCCACAGCTCCTTCCCGTCGACGGCGATGGTGCCCGCCGTCGGCGGCAGGAGCCCGCCGATCATGCGCAGCAGCGTCGTCTTGCCGCAGCCGGAACGCCCGATGAGGGCGACGAACTCCCCTCTCTGGATCGACAGGTCGACCCCCGACACGGCGTGGGTCGTGCCGTTCTTGGTGTGGAAGTCGCGTCCGACACCCTGGATGTGCAGGCTGGGGACGGCGGTGGCTCCGCCGGTGGCGGCCGTGGCGGTGTCGAGCGTGTCGTTTCTCATCGGCATGCCTCTCATTCGTGCGGGTGCGGCGCGGAACGGCTGGGTCTTCGGTCGATCAGCCCGCGGGGAGGTAGTCGTTCGTGATCCACTGGAGCGGATCCTGCCCGCCCTCGACGAAACCGGCCTTCGTGTACACCTCGTAGGTGTCGGTCCAGGCGTCCATGTCGTTCTCGAGAAGCGAGACGCTTCCGTCGGGGTCGACCCAGGTGCCGGTCACGTACTCGGCGAGCGCCGCACGGGCGACGGCGTCGTCCTGGAGCGCGGGGAAGTTCCAGTCGCCGCTGTCGCGCATGATCTGCAGCACGTTGTCGAAGTCGTTCTCCGCGTCGTCGATGACGAACTGGGTGGCTTCCTTGATCGCGGTCAGGAACAGCTCGATCTCCTCGACGCGCTCCGGGTTGTCGAGGTTGGACTTCGTGGTGATCCATGTCTGGATGTCGGGCTGGTCGACGAGGCCGACCTGCTCGATGACCGCGTCGTCGTTCTGCTGCTCGATCGCGAGGGAGGTGTCGAGGCTGACGATGTATCCCGCGAGCTGCTTCTGGCGCACGACCTCGAGGGTCGCGGCCGTGACGGGGACGGCCTGGCGGGTGACCGAGTCCTGGTCCACGCCCGCCTCGTCGAGTGCGAGGTTCAGCATCTTCTCGCTCGTGCCGCCGATCGAGCCCATGCCGATGGTCTTCCCCGACATATCAGAGGGATCGACGATCGGGTCCTCCGTCGTCGAGACGACCCGCAGATTCGACCGGTAGGCCATCGTGCCCACCGCGGTGATCGGCTGCCCGCTCTCCATGGCGGGGAAGACGTCGACCGTGCTGGCGCGGGTGATGGTCGTCGCCCCGCCCACGAGCGACTGGATCGCGGCGGCCGTGCCCTGCACGGGCTGCAGGTCGACGTCGAGCCCGTTCTTCTCGAAATAGCCGCCCGAGTACGCGAACATCTCGGGCGTGAAGCTGAACGACTCCAGCGGCAGGAAGGTGACGACCGTCATCTCCTTGAGCTCGCCGTCGGAACCGGAGGAGCTCTGCCCTCCTCCGCCCGAGCAACCGGCGAGGGCCAGTGCTCCGGCAGCGATCAGGGCCGCCGTAGCACGGATGCCGCGCCGTGCGCGGGAGGGGGCCGTCGAGGTCTGTGCGGTGATCATGTCTGACTCCTGTGTCGGAACGATCCGCCCGCAGCGTTGCGGTCGGCCTGCCCGAGTCTGCCGACCGCCCTCGCCGACTCCAACCCGAATTTTCACTCAGCGAAAGGATAGTTGCTGGCTGTGAAAGCCCTCCACGAACGATGACCCCCGGCCGTCCGGCCGAGGGTCACTGTTCGCGCAACGTCAGTGGGCGTCGGCGGGCAGCACGACGTGGTCGAGGCTGTAGGGCGTCGGCTCGAGGGCCGCCGCCATGATGGCCTCCATCACGGGCTGCGGCACGAGGCAGTCGGCGCACGCGCCCTCCGTGGCGTCGATGCGGACGACGATCTTCTCGTCGTCTGCCGGCGTCCACGACAGCACGTAGCCGTCGGTCGCCATCATGTCGGTGAACTGCTTCAGCGCAGCATCCACCGATGCCGCTTCGGTCAGGTCTGTCATGTCATTCTCCGATCCTGCTGTACGAGTACGGGAACTCCCGGGGCGGGTTGAGGGTGAACACCTCGACGATCGCCGAGACACCCGCGTTGTTCGCGCCGGCGACCATGATCTGCACCGACGTGCGGTGGCTGAGCGAGGGCACGACGTCGGGCTCGGCGGTGGAGCTGGCCGAATCGGGCATCGAATCGGGATGGTCGGATGCCAGGCGCCACCGGGTCTTGTGCGACAGGGCGTCCTTGCCCACCGCGACGAGCTCGTCGCGGGTGCGGTGCGCGTTGTCGAAGATGAAGTCCCGCAGGTCGTCTTTGCTCCAGCCCGCCGAGGCGAACACCTCGGCGTGCTCGGGAGTGAGCACGAGGAGGGCGCTGGTGTACTCGTGGATGAGCGCGCCCGTGCGCCGGATGGTGTCGACGTAGTCCAGGGCGAGCTGCTCGGGAACCATCGTGTGCCGCGCCTCGATGTGCACGACCGAGCGGATCACGTAGGCCGTGACCACGCTGTCGGACGCGTCGAAGCCGTACTCGGTGTGCAGCGGGGGCCAGGGGCTCTGCTCCTCGTCCTCACCGATGCACGAGGAGTACTTCGACGGGTTGCCCTGCGTGGCCTGGTCGAGCTTGTGCGGGTGCAACCCGAACACGTTGATGCAGCCGAGCCGGATCGCGCGACCGATCGTGGCGTTGGAGCGGGTTCCCGATCCGAAGATGTTCCCCTCGCTGTTCAACCCGATCTCGTGACGGATCGGCCCGTTGACCACGAGGAAGGGGGCGGTGCCCGTCGTCGACTGCCAGATGCCGCGCGCCGGATGCGGCTCCTTCGCGATCGCCTCCCATGCGGCGACGACGACGGGGAAGTACTCGGGCTTGCACCCCGCCAGGGCCGCATTGATCGCGGCCAGCTTGATGGTGAGGTGGCGGTTCAGGTGAGTGATCGTGAAGATCACCTCGGCGGGATCGCGGTCGACCGCCGCGAGGAAGGGAGCCAGCGACGACTCGGTCACCGGAACGACCGGCAGTCCGTCGGTCCACTCCTGGTCCCAGTAATAGTCGAGGATCTCGTGGATGCGGTCGATGTCGACGTCGGGGATGTTCCCGATGATCTGCGCGGTCATCTCAACCCTCCAGACCGAGGATGCGGACGACCTCGGGCACGGCGACGAGAGCGCGCTCGCGCACCTCCGGCGCCGACAGGCTGGCCATCGGGTGCTGCACCGCGTGGAAGTCGAACCCGGGGAATCCCTGCACGGAGGCCATCGCCCGCCCCGACATGAGGAAGGAGTCGGAGGTGATCGCCACGGTGGGGATGCCGGCCCGCTCGAAGAGGATGCCGTCGGCGACGGTCGCGGCGCTGCACGAGCCGCAATCACCGACGGCGGTGATCACGATGTCGCACTCGGCGACGATCTGGTCGAGGAGCTCCTGCTTCACGGGCGTGCCGAAGTAGTCCTTCGTGTACAGCCGGGACTCCCCCGCGCCGTAGTGCTCGCGGAGCTCGGCGAAGATGTTCTCCAGCAGCATGGTGGAGTTCGGTTTGGTGTTGTCGAGCAGGCCGATCGTCAGGCCTTTCAGGCTCACCGGCCTGGGCGACAGGGTGTCGTCCTGCGTGTTCTCGGCCGTTCCCGTAGGGTCCAGCAGAAGTTCCATGTTCGCCATCGCGGCTCGCCCTTCGTCGTCATCGGTCGTCGGCGACCCGACTATGACATGGCGCCCGAGCGGCCCCGCGCGGCACTTCCACCAGGTGAAAAACCGCTGTCGTCCCCACGGGGACAACCGAGAGGATCGCCAGGGACGAGCCGCCGCGGCGGCGCGCGACACGCAGCGAAGGAGCTGGCATGACAGACACACGCACGGCGACCCCCACGACGATGGCGGAGTTGCCCGCGCTGGCCGGAGCAGAGCTCGGCCCGTCATCGTGGCGGGAGGTGCCGCAGGCCGACATCGACACCTATGCGGAGTTGACCGGAGACGACAACCCCATCCACGTCGACGAGGTGCGCGCCGCATCCTCTCCCTACGGCGGCCGGATCGCGCACGGGATGCTGACGCTGAGCATGGTCGTCCTCCACCTCCGGGAGATCTACCGCGTCACCGACGCCGGCATGGGCATCGTGTACGGGTTCAACCGCATCCGCTTCCCCAACGCGGTGCGCTCGGGCGCCCGCATCCGCGTCCGCGGCACCGTGTCGCAGGTGGAGGAGATCACGGGCGGATACCAGGTGACCCTCGAGCTGGTCTTCGAGACGGAGGGCGAGACGAAACCCGTCTGCGTCGCCGAACTCGTCCTGAGGCACTACCGATGAGCGCCGTCCGCCTGGACGGGCGCGTCACCATCGTCACCGGCGCGGGCCGCAGCCTCGGGCGCGCCTACGCGATCGCCCTCGCCGACGCGGGATCGGCCGTGGTCGTGAACGACGTCGACGCCGAGAGCGCCGAGTCGACCGTCGCGCAGATCGTGGAGCGGGGCGGTCGCGCCGTCAGCTCGATCGGAGCGGTCGGACCCGCCGAGACCGCCGACGCCCTCGTGGCCGCGGCCGTCGACACCTACGGCCGTCTCGACGCGCTCGTCGCCAACGCCGGAGTGCTTCGCGACCGCGTGCTGTGGAAGATGTCGGATGCGGAGTTCGACGCGGTGGTCTCGAGCCACCTGCGCGGAACCTTCACCTGCGGGAGGGCCGCCGCGACGTACCTGCGCGAGCAGGGCGAGGGAGGTCGGCTCGTGCTCATCGGTTCGCCCGCCGGCCAGTTCGGCAGCTTCGGCCAGACGAACTACGCGGCGGTGAAGGCCGGACTGGTCGCGATGGCCCGCACCTGGTCGCTCGAGCTCGCTCGCGCCGGGATCACGGCCAACGCCGTGGTGCCGACGGCGCTGTCGCCCATGACGGCGACCATCCCGGCGTACGCCGAGCTCTACGAGCGCTACCTGGCCGGCGAGCCCATCCCGGCCTCGTTCCGGCACGACAACGCGCTCGGGACTCCGGAAGACGTCGCTCCGCTGATCGTCTGGCTGGCCTCGGCCGACGCCGGCGACGTCACCGGTCAGGCGATCGGCATCGGCGGCGACAAGCTCACCCTGTACTCGCACCCCGCCGAGCTCGATGCCGCTTACTCCGACGGCGGATGGGATGCGGCGGGGATCGCCGACGCCTGGCGGTCGACCTTCGCCTCGCAGGCGCAGCATTCCGGCCCGCCCGTGCGGAAGGCGGTAGGTGCATGACGTCCGCTCCGCACTACAGCGACCTCTGGCAGGGAATCGCCCGCGCCGCCCCCGACCGCCCCGCCGTCATCAGCCGCGACGGCACGGTGACGTGGTCGCAGCTCGCCGCCGAGGCGGGCGCCCTCGCGACGCATCTGGTCGATCGTGGACTGAAGGTCGGAGACGCGGCAGCGCTCCTGCTGTACAACCGCGCCGAGTATCTCGCCTTCACCTGGGCGAGCCTCGCCGTCGGGGTCTCCCCGGTCGCGATCAACTACCGCTACCGCGCCGGCGAGGTGCGCGAGCTGGTGCTCGACTCTGAGGCGCGGGTTCTGCTGACCACGCGCAGCCTGGGCGAGCTCGCCCGCGAGGCCGTCACCGGACTCGACGTCGAGATCATCGAGGTCGACGACGGCTCGCCCGCCACCCCCGGCTCGCTGGACTACGCCGACATCGTCGCCGCGGGTGGGGCGCTCCCCGAGAGCGCACCGCGGGGGGCCGAGTTGCGGCTCTACACGGGCGGCACGACGGGGTCGCCGAAAGCCGTGGTGTGGGACCTCGACACCCTGCTCGTAGCGCGACGGCAGTCGACCTGGGGCCTGCTCGGAATCACCCCGCCCGAGGATCTCGCCGAGGCGATCCGGATCGCGGTCGATCCCGCCACTCCCCGGATCGTGACCCTCCCCCTGACGCCGCTCCTGCACGGCACGGCACAGTCGACGACGATGGGGACGATGGCGCTCGGCGGCACCGTGGTGCTGCACGCCGCTGCGCGCATGGACATGGAGGAAGCCGCCGACCTCATCGCCGAATTCGGCGTCTCCCGCCTCATCGTTGCCGGAGACGCCCTCGCCCTGCCCCTGGCCGAGACCGTCGAACGACGCGGCACGGGGCTGCCCGGAGTGCGGTGGATCCTGAGCTCCGGGATGCGCTTCAGCGACGACGTGAAGCGGCGCCTGCACGCCCTGGGGGACCTCGCCATCGTCGACATGCTCGCCTCGAGCGAGGGAGGCCCGTTCGCGTTCGGTGTGACGAACGGCGTGGACGAACTGCCCGCCCGTCTCGTGCTCACCCCCGGCGCGGTGCTGCTCGACGACGACCTCGCCGAGATTCAGGCCGATGCGGGGGCCCTCGGCATCCTGGCCTTCCGCGGCATCCTGCCGAAGGGCTACTACCGCGATCCGGCGAAGACGGCCGAGACGTTCCCCACCATCCGAGGCAACCGCTACATCATGCCGGGGGACTGGGCGCGAGCGCGGGGCGACGGCTCGGTCGAGCTGCTGGGGCGCCTCAGCGCCGTCGTGAACACCGGCGGCGAGAAGGTCTTCCCCGCCGAGGTCGAGGAGGCCCTCCTGTCGCATCCGACCGTCGACGACGCCGTCGTCTTCGGTCTGCCCGATCGGCGCTTCGGCGAGGTCGTGAGTGCGATGGTCTCCCCGGTGCCGGGGCGCGAGATCGACGTCGAGGAGTTGCGGACCTACCTCGACGAACGTCTCGCCGGCTACAAGAAGCCCCGGCACGTCTTCGTCCGGGCGAGCCTCGAGCGGTCGATGACCGGGAAGGTCGAGCTCGCCCGCGTCAAACAGGACGCGCAACGCGAGCTGGCGGAGGCGGTGCGATGAGCGCGGGCTGGCCGGGGTTCGATCCCGCGAAGGTGTCGATGATCGACGTGCACGTGCACGTGTCCATCGACGAGACCGGACGCACGGCATCTCCGCCCGCGCTCACCGAAGCGATGGCCGCGTACTTCAAGAGCAGCGAGAAGCCGCGCACCGTCGATCAGACCGCGGAGTACTACCGCGCCCGCAACACCGGCGCGGTCGTCTTCACCGTCGACGCCACCACCAACCTCGATCACCGCCCGAACAGCGTCGACGACCTCGTCGCGGGGGCCCGCCGCAACTCCGACGTGCTGATCCCCTTCGGGAGCGTCGATCCGCTGCAGGGCGAAGCCGCCGTCGAGGAGGCGAAGCGTCAGGCGATCGAACTCGGCGTGCGCGGGTTCAAGTTCCACCCGTCGGTGCAGGCGTTCGACCCGTCGGATCCCGCCTACATCCCGCTCTTCGCCGCGATCGAGGAGCTCGGGCTGCCGATCCTCGTCCACACGGGGCAGACGGGCGCGGGAGCGGGACTCCCGGGCGGGTGGGGCTTCCGGCTCAGCCTGTCGAACCCGATGCTGCTCGACGACGTCGCGGCGCGGCATCCTCATCTCCCCGTGATCATGGCGCACCCCAGCGTCCCCTGGCAGGACGAGGCGATCTCGATCGCCACGCACAAGGCGAACGCGTGGATCGACCTGTCGGGATGGTCGCCGAAGTACTTCCCGCCCGCACTGGTGCGCGCGGCGCGGACGTACCTGAAGCACAAGGTGCTGTTCGGATCCGACATGCCCGCGCTCACCCCCGAACGGTGGCTGACCGACTTCGCACTGTTGGAGTACCCCGACGAGGTGCGCGCGATGATCCTGAAGGACAACGCGGTGCGACTGCTGGGCCTCGCGGGTGAGTGACGCGGCCACCGACCTGTTCGGCTTCTCCGACCGGCTCTCCCCCGCCGCCCGGGCGAAGCTCGAGGCGCTGCGGTCGCTCCTCGACGAGCGCGCACGGCCCCACCTCGCGCAGTGGTGGGAGGACGCCCACTGCCCCGCGCATCTCCGCCTGGAGCTCGCGGCGCTCGACCTCGAGGACGATCCGGCCCTCGCGGGACCCGACGGAGCCCCCGACCCGCTCTACGTCGGCTTCAAGCACTTCGAGTTCGCCCGGTGCGACATGTCGATCGGCACGGTCTACGGCGGCCAGGTGGGCATGTTCCGCACCGTGGTGCGCGAAGGCGGCTCGCCGGAGCAGGTCGCGCGGTGGGACCCGGAAATCGCCTCGTTCTCCGTGACCGGATGCTTCGCCCTGACCGAGCCGGAGCACGGTTCGGATGTCGCCGGCGGCATGCAGACCACGGCCACCCGCGACGGCGACACGTGGCGCATCAGCGGTCGCAAGCGATGGATCGGCAACGCGGCCATCTCGGACGTCATCCTCGTGGTCGCCCGCGATGCGTCCGACGGCCGCGCGAAGGTCTTCCTCGTTCCCCGGCAGGCCCCCGGGGTCTCCCTCACCGACATCTCGGGGAAGATCAGCCTCCGTATGGTGCGCAACGCCGACATCGAACTGACGGACGTGGTGATTCCGGAGTCCGACCGGCTGCAGCGCATCGACGACTTCGGCGACCTGTCGGCGATCCTCGCGAAGCTCCGGCACGTGGTCGCGTGGAACGCGGCCGGCCTCCAGGTGGGCGCCTACGAGGCGGCGCTCGCCTACGCCCTCCGGCGCGAGCAGTTCGGCCGGCCGATCGCCGGCTTCCAGCTGGTGCAGGAGAAGCTGGCACGGATGCTGGGGAACGCCACCGCGTCGCTCGCGATGGCGGTGGGCCTCACCGACCTTCGACAGGCGGGGCGCCTCGGCGAGGAGCACGCGGCGCTGGTGAAGATGTGGACGGCCGATCGAGCGCGCGAGACCGTCGCGCTCGCGCGGGAGGTGTGCGGGGCGGAGGGCATTCGCGTCGATACCGACGTGGCACGGATGTTCGCCGACGCCGAGGCGCTCTACACGTTCGAGGGCACCCGCGAGATCAACGCCCTCATCGTGGGCCGGGCGGTGACGGGTCTGAGCGCATTCACCCGCTGAGAGTCCAGGACACCCGGGCGCCGGGGGCGAAGTGTCCGGGTGTTCTGGACTCTCAGCGGCACGGTGCGGTGCGGTGCGCGTCAGGGGGTCTCGCCGAAGCCCGCGGCGCCGAGCGCGCGCGAGATCGACGTCGCCGTCAGACGCACGAGATGGATCATGTTCTTGCCGTCGACGTCCTGCTCGGTGAGCGCCAGCGAGACCGCGGCGATCACCGTGCCGTCGGCGCCGAAGACCGGTGCGGCGACGCTCACGTGGATGTGGTCGACCTGGCGGTCGCTGACGGCGTAGCCGCTGCGGCGGATGTCGCCGAGCACGCGCGTGAGCGTCTCGCGATCGGTGTAGGTGCGCGGGGTGAACTGCTCGAGGTCGCCCTCGATGACCTCGGTCCTGACCTCCTCGGGCGCGTGGGCGAGCAGCACCTGCCCGATCGCCGTCGCGTGCATCGGGTAGCGGTTGCCCACGAGCGGACGGCGGGCCGGGCGGCGTGGGCTCTGGAAGCGTTCGATCGAGATCAGCTCGCTGCCCTCGCGGATGGCGAGGTGGGTGGCGTAGCCCGTCGTCTCGTACAGGTCCTGCATGTACGGGCGCGCCAGGCGCTGCAGGCCCACGGCACGCGGCGCGAGCGAGGCGACCTCCCACAGGCGCAGGCCGATGCGGTAGCGACCCTCCGTCTCGCGCTCCAGGGCGCCCCACTCGGTGAGGCGCTGGACGATGCGATGGCAGGTCGCGATCGGCAGATCCGTGCGGCGGCTGATCTCCGAGAGCGTCTGACGCACCCGGCCGCCCTGGAAGGTGCCGAGGATCGTGAAGGCCCGGTCGATCACCGAACGCGCCGATGCGTCCTGAGGCCCCGCGTGCTCCGTCGTCACCCTCCCAGTATGGCGGCGCGCGGCTTTCCGCACAGCGAAAGTGCCCGTTCTCGCCTTCCGTTCCCGAAAAAGCGGCCACTCTCGGCGGGAACGGGCACTCTCGGCGCGCTCAACGCGGCAGGCGCGCGCCGACCCGCTCGAGATGCGCGTTGACGAACCGGCCCTCGGGGTCCAGGCGCTCGAAGACCGCGCGGGCGTCGGCGACGCGGGGATGCACCGCCGCGATCCGCTCGGCGTCGAAGGCGTGCTGCTTTCCCCAGTGCGGCCGCGCGGCGAAGGAGGCGAGGGCCTCCTCGATGTGCGGGATGACCTCGGCCACCTCGGCTATGCGGTCGTGCCAGGTGAAGTGGATGGCGAGCACGTCGCGCTCGTACGCCGGGCTCAGCCAGAGTCCGTCGCGGGCCGCGGTGCGCAGCTCGCTCACGACGAGGTGCGGGCGGATCATCGGGGCGAGGCCGCGTATCGCGCGGAGGGCGTCGGGCGCGACCGACCGATCGACGAAGTACTCCGTCTGGATCTCGGCGCCGAACGACGGCTCACGGTCGAGGCGGAAGTGCGGCAGGCGCAGCATCCAGGGTCCCGGAACCCCGCCGAGCTCCGTCACGTTGTCGTGGCTGCCGAGGGGCGAGTCGTTGTGGACGATCGCCCCGTCGAGGAGCGCGGGGGGAACATCGTCGTCGTCGGAGGCCAGGCGCGTCTTCACCCAGACATAGCCGACCTCGTCGTCGTCCCAGCGCGTGAAGACCGACACGCTGTAGCCCGCGCCGGTCACCGCGTCGAGGTCGGCGAGCGCGGCGTTCCACGAGACGCGGCCGTAGATGTCTTGGCGCACCCGGTAGGTCGGCACGATGTCGAGTTCGACCTCCGTCACGATGCCGTACGCGCCGAGGCCGACGACCAGCGCATCGAAGTCGGGGTCGCCGCGGCGCACGTCGCGGACCTCGCCGTCGGCGCCGACGTAGCGCAGCGCCCGCACGCCGGTCGAGAGAACGGCGTTGCCGTTGCCCGATCCGTGAGTGCCCGTCGCCGTGGCCCCGGCGACGCTGATGTGCGGCAGCGACCCCATGTTGCGCAGCGCCCACCCCTCGGCCTCGAGCGCCTCCGCCAGCACGCCGTAGCGCGTACCCCCGGGCACCCGCACGGCGCGCGCGGCGCCGTCGATCTCGATACCGCCGTCGAGCGAGGTCAGGTCGATCAGCGTTCCGCCGGTGTCGGGCAGATCGGTGAACGAGTGCCGCGTGCCGAGGGCGTGGATGCGGTCGCCTCCACCGCGCACGAGCGCCACCAGTTCGTCGAGGTCGCGGGGGCGCGCCCGGTTCGCGGCGCGGTACGCGTAGGTGCCCGCCCAGTTCTTCGCGGGTTCGACCTGACCGTGCGTACCTTTGTCCATGCGAACAACCTATCCGCGCGACACGGGAGCCGAGGTCGCCACGGGCAGAATGACCGCGCGACGATCACCGCTCGCATCCGCCGATATAGCTAGATAATCTAGCGATATGTGGAATTCGTCGAAGCTCCGCTGGGTGGGACTCGTCTTCATCAGTATCGCCGTCTCGCTGATCATCGTGGACTCCACCATCGTCAACGTCGCCATCCCCTCGATCGTCGACGACCTCGGCATCTCGTCCACCGAGGTGCAGTGGGTGCAAGAGGCCTACACCCTCGTCTTCGCTTCGCTCCTCCTCGTCTTCGGCAGCCTCGCCGACCGCTTCGGGCGACGACGGATGCTGCTGATCGGCGTCGTGGTCTTCGTGATCGCATCCGTGGCAGCCGCGGTCGCCCCCACCGGCGGGCTGCTCATCCTCTCCCGCCTCGTGCAGGGCGTGGGCGGATCGATGATCCTCCCGACGACGCTGTCGCTGATCAACGCGACCTTCCGCGGCCGCGAGCGGGGCATCGCGTTCGCCGTCTGGGGTTCGACCATCGGCGGCATGGCCGCCGTGGGGCCGCTCCTGGGCGGATGGCTGACGACCGCGTTCTCGTGGCGGTGGGCCTTCGGCATCAACATCCCCCTCGGCATCGTGATCGTCGTCGGCGTGCTGCTCACGGTGGCGGAATCCCGCAGCGACCGTACCGAGCGCATCGACGGTGTCGGCGCGGTGCTGTCGGTGGTCACCATGAGCACCCTGGTGTTCGGTCTCATCGAGGGGCGCACCTACGGCTGGTGGCTCGTCGACACCGTGCCGACCCTCGGCGACGCGACCTGGCCGTGGGACCTCTCCCCGGTGCCGATCGCGTTCGCCGTCTCGCTGCTCGGGCTCGCAGCATTCATCGCCTGGGGCCTTGACCGCAGGCGCCGCGGCCGCTCGACGCTTCTCGTTCTCGGGTTGTTCGGCATCACCTCGTTCCGCAACGGCAACATCGCCGCGATGGTCGTCTCGCTCGGCGAGTTCGGCATCATCCTGGCCCTCCCCCTGTGGCTGCAGTTCGTGATCGGGTTCGACGCGCTCCAGACCGGCCTCATCCTGCTCGCCCTCGCGATCGGCTCGTTCGTGGCGAGCGGCGTCGCCGGGGCGCTCTCGGGTCGCGTCGCCCCCGTCTGGGTGGTGCGGGCGGGCCTCGCCGCCGAGATCGTGGGCGTCGCCGGGATCGCCGTCGTCATCGGCCCGGATGCGTCGTGGGTGCCGCTGGTGCCGTTCCTCTTCGTCTACGGCCTCGGCGTCGGGCTCGCCACCGCGCAGCTGACCGGCGTGGTTCTCGCAGACGTTCCGCCGTCGGAGGGCGGCCAGGCCTCGGGCACGCAGTCGACCTCGCGGCAGCTCGGCGCGGCGCTCGGCGTCGCGGTGCTCGGAACGGTGCTGTACTCCACCACGGCGGGGATCCTCGGAGCTTCCCTCGCCGACCAGGGGATCCCGCAGACGCAGAGCGACCAGGTCGTCTCCTCGGTGGTCGACAGCGCGGGTGCCGCCATCGCCGGGCTCGAGGCGTCGGGTCAGAGCGCCGAGGTCGCGGATGCGGCGAAGGAGGCCTTCTCCGACGGAACGCGGGCCGCCGCGTTCACCGCCGCCGGCTTCCTCACGCTCGGACTGCTGGCGACGATCTCGCTCGGGTCCGCAGCATCCACCCCCGCCCGCCGACGCGACGAGGCCGAGCCCGCCGACCGTCCGTAGCGCGGCCCGGCGCCCGGCCCCGCGGCTGCGATGCGTACGCCCGCGGCTCCGCGGTGCGAGGGTCCGTGACGCATGCCCGGAGCCGTCGGCCTACGGCCGCCGGCTCCCCGCCCGTCCCGATGCCAGCGTCGCGGCCCTCGCACCGCTCCGCCGCTCACCCGACTCCGCAGCATCCGGTCCCACGTAGGGTGGGAGGCTATGCCTGCTCTCCGCTCCGCCTCCCTCCGGCCCGCCGTCGACGTGCTGCGCGGATCACTGATCGGCGTCGTCGAGGTCATCCCCGGGGTGAGCGGGGGCACGGTCGCGCTCATCGTCGGGGTGTATTCGACGCTGATCGCGTCGGCGAGTCACGTCGTGCGCGGCACCCTCGCGCTGACCGACGTGCTGCGCGGTCGGGGCGCCGCCCGCTCGGGGGAGCACTTCCGCGCCGTGACGTGGCGCGTCGTCGTGCCGGTCGTGATCGGCATGGTGGTCGCCGTCATCGCCGGCGCTCGCATCCTCGCGCCGCTCGTCGCGGAGAACCCCGTGGAGACGCGCGCGGTCTTCGCCGGGTTGATCGCCGCATCCCTTCTCGTGCCCATCGGCATGGTGGGTCGCGCCTGGTCGTGGCGCCTCGTGCTCGTCACCGCCCTCGCGGCGGCGGCGTCGTTCGTTCTCAGCGGCCTCCCCGCCGGACAGGTCACCGATCCCCCGCTGGTGCTCGTCGCAGGGGCCGCCGCGATCGCGATCTGCGCGCTGGTGTTCCCCGGGGTGTCGGGCTCGTTCCTGCTTCTCGTGTTCGGCCTCTACGAGACCACCCTCGCCGCCGTGAACGACCGCAACCTCCCCTACCTCCTCGCCTTCGCCGTCGGCGCGATCGTCGGGCTGGGGTCTTTCGTCGGACTGCTGCGGATGCTGCTCGACACACACCCCGCGATCACGCTCGCGGTGGCGACCGGCCTCATGGCGGGCTCGCTGCGCGCCCTGTGGCCGTGGCAGGACCCGTCGGGTTCCGCCCTTCCTCCCGGCGACGACCTGTGGGGCGTGATCGCGCTGACCGCGATCGGCGCCGCGGTCGTGCTCGGTCTCGTGGCGATGCAGCACCGTCTCACCGACGGGCGCTCCCCCCGCTGACCCGCGCACGGGCGGCACGTCGCGACGGCCGTCATTGTACGAGTCACCGCCCGATCCGGAAGAAGGGTCGACGCGCCACGAGGAATGGCGCACGCTGGGCACTCCTACGAAGGAGTTCGACATGAGCGACAACGACCACTCGAAGAACGACCCCGACGGCGACGTCAAGCCCGACGGCCTGGGCAAGGACGGCACCATTCCGAACGAGCTCGGGGGCGTGGCCGCCGGACACACCGGCACGGCCTCCACGTTCGAACCGGAAGAGGACGAGCAGGCCGACTAGCGGTCTCAGCCTGCCGACGGACTGTGGTCGTCGACGTCGGGTTCTGCGCGAGCCACGTCGGCGACCTCCTCCTCCGGGCGGGGCGCGATCGTCTCGTCGACCTCGATCTCGGGAACGCTCGGCTCGCCGGGCTCGGGAATGCGGTGCGGTTCGGCGTGCTCGGCACCTGGTGACACGGTGACCCCTTCGTTCGACGGTCCGTCCAGCGTAGGCCCGCCCGCGCGCATGCGCCGAGCGGCGACGTAGACCGTGTTCGACGACGTGCCGCCGGTGAGCCGGTTGGCGAAGTCGACCACGTGCGCGGTCGCGTCGTCGAAGACCGACGACAGCGTCGACAGGAAGTCGGCGTCGGGCGGGTCATCCGACCAGAGGGCGAAGATGCCGCCGTCGGCGAGGTGGCGAGCGAGGGAGGCGAGCCCTGCTGCCGTGTAGAGGTCGGCGTGGCTCGGATCGAGCGTGTGGCGCGGGGAGTGGTCGACGTCGAGCAGGATCGCGTCGTACAGCTCGTCACCGACATCCGGCGCCCGCCGCACGACCGCGAAGAAGTCGTCGTTCACCAGCGAGACCCGCTCGTCGCGCACCAGCTGCGCGGAGACGGGGAGCAGCTCACGCTCGTGCCAGCCGATCACCGCGGGAAGGGCGTCGATGACGGTGATGCTCCCGACGCGCGCGTCGGCCCGTGCGGTCGCGGCGGTGTATCCGAGGCCGAGGCCGCCGACGAGCACGCGCAGGTCGTCCCCGGTCGCGGCCGCCAGCCCGAGCGTGGCGAGCTCCTCCTCGGCCACGGTGAACAGGCTCGACATGAGGTACTCGTCCTTGAGCTTGACCTCGTAGATCTGCTCGCCCGTCGAGGGATCTGCCCGCCGCCGGAGCGTCAGCTCACCCATCCGGGTGTCCTGCCAGTCGAGCTCTTCGAATCGCGCGCTCATGGATGTCTCGATCTCCGGCGCACGCGAGAGGGCGCGCCTTCGCCCGAGGCTACCCGGCGGGGTCGGATGCCGCGACCGAGGTCGCGCGCGGTCACAGGTGGGTGATCCCGCGCACTCGATGCCCGACCGCGATCGACTCGCCCGAGACGGCGGCGGCGAGAGGAGAGGCGAGGAAGGCGATGAGGTCGGCGATCTGCGCGGGCGACGACTCGCCGCCCCGACCCGGCTGCACGTCTGCGCGGGGCTCGTCGTTCACGCGGCCCGGGTTCACCACGTTCACCGTCACCCCCGACCCCGCGCACCCGTCGGCGAGGTTCTCAGCGGCGATGATCAGCGCCGCGTTGCGGATCGACCCGCGTACATCGCCCGTGATGAGCGCGTTCTGCCCGGCGACCCCGACGATGCGGCCGTAGCCGGCCTCGCGCATGAGCGGGAGCACGGCGTTCGCCGCGCGGAGGAACGTCATCGCCTTGCCGTCGACGGCGGCCAGCACATCCGCGGGATCGTCGGAGAGGGCCGGGTCGAGGGTCTGCGCCGCCGGCGCCGCCGTGACGATGAGCGCATCGAGGCGGCCGTGCTCGGCGAGCACGCCGGCGATGGCGGAGGCGACCGAGGCGTCGTCCGCAGCATCCACCACCACGTCGCCGGAGCTTCGGCCCGCACCCAGCGCGGTCGCGCCCTCGGCGCGCAGACGGTCGACCACCGCACGGCCGATGTAGCCGGTGCCGCCCACGACGAGGGCGACGTGTCCGTTCAGGGCCAGATCCATGGTTCCTCCGAGATTCGATCGACCCGTCGAGGCTACGCCTGCAGACCCGCCGTCGGCCGACGAGCCGCCTCAACCGGCGGCGGCCGCCTTCTCCCGGGCGCGCAGATCCTTCCGGAGGATTTTGCCCGAGGCCGACTTCGGGATCGCGTCGATGAACTCCACCCGACGCACCTTCTTGTGCGGCGCGACCCGCTCGGCGACGAAGCCGGCCACCTGCTCCTCCGTGAGGTCGGCGCCCGCGACCGCGACGACGAAGGCCTTCGGCACCTCCTGGCCGTCGTCGTCCGACACTCCGATCACCGCAGCATCCGCGACCTCCGGATGCGACAGCAGCAGCGCTTCGAGCTCGGCGGGTGCGATCTGATAGCCCTTGTACTTGATCAGCTCCTTCAGCCGGTCGACGATCGCGAAGTAGCCGTCGACGTGATGCACGCCGATGTCACCGGTGTGGAGGAAGCCGTCGGCGTCGATCGTCTCGGCCGTGGCGTCGGGGCGGTTCAGGTAGCCGAGCATGACGTTCGGCCCCCTCACCCAGATCTCGCCGGGAGCGGTGAGTCCGTCGGCGCCGTGCTCGTCGATCTCGGCGCCCGAGTCGACGTCGACGAGCTTCGCCTCGACGTTGGGCAGCAGCACCCCGACCGCGCTCTCGGGCACGTCGTCGCGGTCGAACGGCGTGGCGTGCGAGACGGGACTCAGCTCGCTCATGCCGTACCCCTGCAGCACGTGGGCGTTCAGGCGACGCGCGGTGGCCCGCGCCGTCTCGCCGTCGAGCGGGGCGGCGCCCGAGAAGACGGTGTGCACGCTCGAGGTGTCGAAGTCGTCGACGACCGGGTGCTTGGCGAGCGCCACCGCCACGGGCGGGGCGATGAACAGGAACGTGCAGCGGTGGTCCTGGATGCTGCGGAGGAACTCGACGAGGTCGAACCGGGGCATCGTCACCAGGCTCGCCCGCTGGCGCAACGCGAGATTCAGCAGAACCGTCATGCCGTAGATGTGGAAGAAGGGCAGAACCGCGAGCACGCGGTCGTCGCGCCCGAGGTTGATCGCGATGCGGCACTGCTCGACGTTCGCGACGAGATTGCGGTGCGAGAGCATGACACCCTTGGCCATTCCGGTCGTGCCCGAGGAGTACGGGAGAACCGCAACGTGGGTCGCCGGGTCGAACGACACGGCGGGAGCCGTCCGCCCTTCGGCGAGGAGCGACCGCAGATCGGGGTGCCCGTCGGCGCCGTCGAGCACGATGATCCGCTCGTCGGGGATGCCCACGGCCCGCGCCGCCTCGGCGGCGTGCTCGAGGAGGGGCGAGATCGTGACGACCCAGGTCGCTGCGGAGTCGCGCAGCTGCTCCTCGATCTCGTGCGCCGTGTAGAGCGAGTTGACGGTCGTCGCGACGGCTCCCAGGCGCAGCACGCCGTGGAACACCGTCGCGAACGCCGGCACGTTCGGGCACAGCATCGCGACGACGGTGCCGACCTCGACACCCCGGTGGGCGAGAGCACCCGCGAACGCCTCGACCTGGCCGCGCAGTTCGCCGTAGGTCGTCTCGGAGCCGGCCTGCGGATCGATCAGCGCCACACGGTCGAGGTCGGAGTCGTCGAGCGATGCGAACAGGTACTCGTAGACGCCGACATCGGGGATGTCGAGGGCGTCGTAGGGGCTGATGAACATGCGGAGCACCTCTCGCTTCGTCGCGAACATGTCGCCGCCCGCGGGCAGCGATCGGATGCTCCACTCTCACCCCGATGAGACGCTGCAGGGAACCCCTTGCGCCCAGGTCGCGCCGACCCTCCGCCGCGCGCCCCGGCGCACGGCCCGCGCCCGAGCGCACGGGCTGAGCACGTACGCACGCCGTGCTCTGGGGCGGACGTCGTGCTTTCGGGGTGGATGCTCGCACTGGCACTTGCGCGACGAGGCCCGTAACGTCGGCGGGATGACCGCCCCGACGACCCGTCGCATCGAGCTGACCCTGCGCAAGCCCTGGTTCGCGCTCTACGCCGGCGTGCGGCCGACCCTCGTGCTCGACGGGCGCGGCCAGCCGACCCAGTGGGGCCTGGGCACGTGGCAGGTGCCGAGCGACGGTGCGACCGTCGCGATCTTCCTCTTCAACCGCGTCTGGCGGTTCGGGCAGGCGGAGTTCGCGCTCTCCGCGGATGACCGCTCGCTCGTGTACCGGGCTCCCTGGCTGCCGTTCCTTCGCGGCAGCATCCGCCCGGCACCTCCCGCGACCGTGCAGGCCTGACCCGTGGACGCCGACTGGATCGAGTACCGCCGCTCCGACGACGGCGAGCGCGTGGGGTGGATCGCGCCCGAAGGCGACGGCTTCGTCGCGATCGACCTGCTCGGGCGCCCACGCACCGGAGTCGTCGAGTGGATTCGGGCGGAGGAGACCCTCGACGAGCTCGGGATCGGCTACCTCGCCGACCCGCACGAGGTGCGGTTGGACGACGGCTCCTGGCTGCGCGTGAGGATCGCCGAGGTCTCCCCCTCCGGCATCCGCGTGAAGAAGGACGACTGGGGCGACATGACCGCGCCCCAGGTCTCCTACGCGGTCGACTTCCCCGTCAGCGACGACCGCCTGCGCCCGCTCACATCTCGCGGGTGATGGTCACCTTCACGTTGAGCGCCGACTTGAACGGACCGGCGTACACGCCGCGCAGCGGCGGCACGTCGTTGTAGTCGCGCCCCCGGCCGACCAGCACGTGACGGTCGCCGATCTCGATGTTGTTCGTGGGGTCGAAGCCCTGCCAGTCGCCGGCGAACCACTCCACCCACGCGTGCGACTCGCCCGTGACGGCCACGCCCACCTCGGCGTTCGGACGCGGGTGCAGGTAGCCCGAGACGTACCGGGCGGGGATCCCCACCTCGCGGAGGGCGCCGAGGGTGATGTGCGCGATGTCCTGACACACGCCCTTGCGCGCGACCCACGCCTCGTGAGCCGTGGAGAGCACGCTGGTCACGCCGTGCATGTACTCGACCGCATCGCCGAGGGCCTCCGCGATCGCGTGCGCTGCGGCACCGGGGTGGTCGTGCTGACCGGCGATGGACCGCGCGATCTCGGCGACCTCGGGGTGGGGCCGCGTGCGCGCCGTCTGCGTGAGCTGCTCCACCGTCGCGATGGAGCGCTCGGCCTCGGCCGCCAGCGACTCCCACGACACGTCGA
Organism: Microbacterium sp. AG1240; assembly: GCF_003635115.1. Lineage (GTDB taxonomy): Bacteria > Actinomycetota > Actinomycetes > Actinomycetales > Microbacteriaceae > Microbacterium. The sequence continues at coordinate 220,275 of NZ_RBXJ01000001.1, read as the reverse complement.
GATGCTGGATCGGGCGGGGTCGCACCTCGACGAGCGAGCGAGCGGTGATGCTCAGGTCGTCGTGGGGCGAGAGCACGTCGAACGCGCTGACGCGGGTGCCGAAGTAGTCGATGTACTGGTTCACCGACGTCGAGGGGTCGATGTCGAGCGATGAGCTCAGCACGAACTGACTGTCGGTCGAGACCGGCAGCATCCTCGCCTCGTTGTACGAGGCCGACACGTCGCCCTGGTACGAGAAGCCGGTCGAGTGCTCGATGCGCAGTCTCTTCACGAGATCTCTCCGATCCAGCTCGGCTCCGCCTGCGTCGGGAAGAAGCGCTGGCGGATGGCCTCGGATGCTTCGCGCGTCACCTTCTGCACTCGCTTCATGTGGTGCGGCAGCTCCGAGAGCACGTCGCTGATGGGGCTGTATTCGAGGTCGTTGCGGATCTGCCCGAGGGCCCTCAGCACCGTGTTCGAGTGCCCGACACGATCGGCGCGCGGGTCGATGAGGCTCATGCACTCCTCCGCGCGCTGGATCGAGTAGATGATCGAGCGGGGGAAGAGACGGTCGAGCAGCAGGAACTCGGCGGCGTTGTGGGCGCTCGGCATGCCGCGGTAGGTGCGCAGGTAGGGCTCGTACGCCCCGCACGAGCGCAGGATGGTCGTCCACGACGGGCCGGATGCTTCGGTGAGCGACCGCGTCGCGAGAAGCCGCGCCGTCATGTCGGCCCGCTCGATGCTGCGACCGAGGGTGAAGAACTGCCAGGCCTCGTCGCGGCTGGTCGAGGAGTCGACGATGCCGACGGCGAGGGCGGCGCGTTCGCGCACCCAGCCGAAGAACTCCGACACCTTCTCGGTCTGCAGGCGCCGGGGCATGCGCGAGTTCGAGGTGTTCAGGGTCTCCCACAGCTCGGTGGAGACGATCTCGCGCGCCCGCCGGGCGTTCTCGCGCGCGGCCGTGAGGGCGTACGAGATGCTCGCCGGATTCATGCGATCGATGGCGAGGCGCTGCAGCACGTCTTCGCGGCGCACGTGCTCGAGACCCTCGGGCTGGGCCGAGCCCATCACGCTCAGCAGCGACCGGCAGGCGGTGTCTTCGTCGATCCAGGGGTCTTCGAGAAGCAGCTGCAGGTGCACGTCGAGGATGCGCGCTGTCCCGTCGCTGCGCTCGATGTAGCGCCCGATCCAGAACAGCGATTCGGCGATGCGGCTCAGCATCCGACACCGTCCTGGGCCTGCTGCTGCTGCTGTTCGGCCTGCGGTCCGTGCTCGGGGTCGGACTGCTGCTGCTGCTCCTGCTGCTCGCTGCGCGTGAGGGGGCGGTCGTGGGGCGAGACGACCGGCGCCGGCTGCCCGTCGTAGATGATCGGGATCGCCTCTGTCACCGTCGCCGCCTGATCGGCGACGAGGCCGGCGAGTCCGACGCCCTGCCCGTACTCGACGTGACCGGGGGCCGAGCCGCCGACGATCCAGGTGTCTTTCGATCCGCCGCCCTGGCTGGAGTTCACCACGAGCTGCCCCTCGGGGAGCGCGACGCGGGTGAGCCCGCCCGGCAGCACCCAGACGTCCTCTCCGTCGTTGACCGCGAAGGGCCGCAGGTCGGCGTGGCGCGGACGCATGCCGTCCTCCACGAGTGTGGGGATCGTCGACAGCATGACCACCGGCTGTGCGATCCAGCCGCGCGGATCGGCGAGCAGGCGCGTGCGCAGCTTCTCGAGTTCGGAGGGCGACGCGTCGGGCCCGACGACGAGCCCCTTGCCGCCCGACCCGTCGACCGGCTTGACCACGAGCTCGTCGAGGCGGTCGAGCACCTCTTCGAGGGCGTTCGGGTCTTCCAGGCGCCAGGTGTCGACGTTCTTGAGGATGGGCTCCTCGGCCAGGTAGTACCGGATGAGGTCGGGCACGTAGGTGTAGACGAGCTTGTCGTCGGCGACGCCGTTGCCGACCGCGTTGGCGATCGTGACGTTGCCCAGGCGCGCGGCGAGCATCAGTCCGGGGGCGCCCAGCATGGAGTCGGCGCGGAACTGCAGCGGATCGAGGAACTCGTCGTCGACGCGACGGTAGATGACGTCGACGCGCTGCGGTCCGCGGGTGGTGCGCATGAAGACCTTGCCACCGGCGGTGAGCAGGTCGCGCCCCTCGACGAGCTCCACGCCCATGAGGCGGGCGAGCAGGGTGTGCTCGAAGTACGCGGAGTTGTAGACGCCGGGGGTCAGCACGACGACGTTCGGGTCTTCGATCCCGGGCGGGGCCGAGGCGCGGAGGGCCGCGAGGAGCTTGTTCGGGTAATCGCCGACGGGGCGCACGCGCATCGAGACGAAGAGCTCGGGAAGCGTCTGCGCCATCACGCGGCGGTTCGAGATCACGTAGCTCACGCCCGAGGGCACGCGCACGTTGTCTTCGAGCACGCGCATCTCGCCGTTCTCGTCGCGGATGAGGTCGATGCCCGAGACCTGGATGCGCACGCCGTTGGCGCTGCGGATGCCCGCGGCCTGGCGGTAGAAGTACTGCGACGACGAGATCAGGCGCGCGGGGATGACGCCGTCGCGCACGGCGTGCTGGTGGCCGTAGGCGTCGTCGAGGAAGGCCTCCAGCGCCTTCACGCGCTGCTTGACGCCGGCTTCGACCTTCGACCATTCGTCGTAGGTGATCACGCGCGGCACCGCGTCGAGCGGGAACGGGCGCTCCTCGCCGGCGAAGTCGAACGTGACGCCCTGCGCGAGGTACGAGCTCGCGAGCGAATCGGTGCGGCCCCGCAGCTCCTCCTGCGTCATCTTCGCGAGCGCCTGGTAGAGCTCGCGGTACGCGGTGCGCGACTCGGCCGCCTCACCGGGATGGGCGGGGTGGCCGAACATCTCGTCGAAGGCGGGTACCCCCGAGGCCGTCTTGCGCGGCGCCAGCGTGGAGCCGTATCCGTCGAACAGGTCGCCCATCCCCTGAGCCTATCCCCGCCCGTGTTGCGGCATTGTTTCGCCCCGCAGCATCCGCGGACCCGTCTCCGGCGTCGAGACCATACCGTCTCGCCGAGATGACATCCCGCCCGCGTCGAGGAGCTGTCGGTTCGGCGACACGACGGCGTCTCGAGAGGAACGGATGCTGCGGGCCGGGCCGCCGCGCTAGAGAGCGCCCAGCGCGGCTGCGCGGGTGAGCAGGGCGCGCGCCCGGGCGAGCGCGGGGGCGTACGAGCCGTCGACGTCGCCCGTAGGTGTGGCCTCGGCGAGCTCGCGGGCCTGCGCGATGGCCGCGGGAGAGGGGGTGAAGCCCGCGTGCGCGTCGTCGACGGCGGCCGGGTCGAGAGCGAGCGTGCCCGTGAAGCCCATCGCCAGCGCGTGGTCGGCGGCATCCCGGGCCGCAGCGACCTCTCCGCACGGCCCGTCGATCGGACCGGGCAGGCCCGCGGCGGCGCTCGCGACGGTTAGCTGCGCACGCGGCCACGCCAGCGCCATCCGATCGGCGGCCATCCCCGTGTCGCGGCGGAAATCGCCCGTGCCGAACGCGAGACGGGCGGTGCGGGGGTGCGCGGCGATCGTCGGGGCGGCCAGCAGCGCCGCCGCCGATTCGATCATCGGCACGACGGGCACCCCGTCGCCGAGAGCGGCCGAGACGCGCTCGACGTCGTCGGGCCCGGCGCACATCGCGAGCACGACACCCCCGAGGGCGTCACCGGCCCGCCGGCACAGATCGAGATCGGCGAGGCCGTCGGCCGTGCCGGGCGGGCTGATGCGCAACCAGGCGCCGGCGGCGGGGCCGCGAAGCATCCGCAGCGCCCTGTCGCGCCCTTCGCTCTTGCGCGCGGCGGGGAGGCCGTCTTCGAGGTCGAGGACGAGCACGTCGGCCGGGCACTCGGCCGCGGCGATGAGCGGCGAGCGCAGCAGCCAGGTGCGCGCGTGGGCGAACTCCACGACGGCGGCCCGCGCCGCGGTGGAAGCGGATGACTCCACCCCCACCGCAGCGCCCGTGATCGTCGAACTCACGCGTCGCCCTTCGGCGCGGCGCCCGAGGCGGCCCGGGCGCGGAACGCGTCGAGAGCCTGCGTGTCGACGGTGACCTCGTCGCCGGCGGCGACGTCCTGCGCCGCCGCGGCGGCCGGGCCGTGTCCGTCACCGGTGAGCATCGCCTCGTCGAAGGGCAGCCGGCCGGCGAGCACCTCGCGGCCGCGGTCGGCGTCGTACTGCTTCGTCCAGGTGCCGATGAGCACGGTGGCGACCGCGTTGCCGGTGAAGTTGGTGACGGCGCGGGCCTCCGACATGAAGCGGTCGATCCCCACGATCACACCGACGCCGTCGACCAGGTCGGGGCGGTAGGCCTGGAGACCGCCGGCGAGTGTCGCGAGTCCCGCTCCGGTGACCCCCGCGGCACCCTTCGACGCGATGATCATGAAGACCATGAGGCCGATCTGCTCGCCGAGGGCCATCGGCTGACCCATCGCGCTGGCGATGAACAGCGACGCCATCGTCAGGTAGATCGCGGTGCCGTCGAGGTTGAAGGAGTACCCGGTGGGCACCGTGATGCCGACGACGGGCTTCGTGACGCCGAGGTGCTCCATCTTCGCGATGAGGCGCGGGAGCGCGGCCTCCGACGATGAGGTGCCGACGATGAGCAGGTATTCGCGGGCGAGGTACTTCATCAGCTGGAAGATGTTGATCCGCGCGACGACGAGCAGCAGCGTGCCGAGCACGATCGAGATGAAGAGGAAGCAGGTGAGATAGAACGCGAACATCAGGATGCCGAGGCTGAAGATGGCCTGCACGCCCGTCTTGCCGACGACGGCGGCGATCGCGCCGAACGCTCCGAGCGGGGCGAGCCAGAGGATCATGCCGAGGATGCGGAACACCAGCACCTGGAAGCTGCGCACCGACTCCACGATGCGCGCGCCGCGCTCACCCATGGCCTGCAGCGCGAAGCCGACGAGGAGCGCCACGAAGAGCACCTGCAGGATGCTGCCGCCGGTGAAAGCGGAGAAGAACGTGGTCGGGATGATGCCGAGCACGAAGTCGGTCGTGCTCTTCGCCTCGCCCTCGACCTGGTAGCTCGACGAGCCGATGTCGAGCCCCTCACCGGGGTGGATGACGTTGCCCACGACGAGCCCGATCACCAGGGCGAACGACGACATGATCAGGAAGTAGATCATCGCCAGGCCCCCGATCTTGCCGACGGTGGCCGCCTTCGCGATCGAACCGATGCCCACGACGATCGTGCAGAAGATGACCGGGGCGATCATCATCTTGATGAGGTTGACGAAGGCCTTGCCGATGGGTTCGAGCTGCACCGCGATGCCGGGGGCGGTCAGACCGACGATGATGCCGAGGGCCACGGCCACGATGACGGCGATGTAGAGCCAGTGATTGCGGTCGATCCGACGGCGGATGCGGCCGTCGCGGGTGGTGCGGAGTGAGAAGGCCATGATCGTCCATCCCTCTTTCTGACGACGTTGTCGCGCCGACGGGAAGGGCCGGCGATGCAACGACTGTGCTCCGGCGGAGCGCCGGGTCGGAGTTGTGGTCGTATTGTTCTCGGCAGTTCGGACGAGGAGGTGGATGGATGCAGTTGAGCTTCAGCGCTCGTCTGGCCCTCGCCGCCCTCGCCGCCGTGCTCGTCCTCGCCGGCGCCCTGGCCGCCATCCTGGCGTTCCAGCTGTCCGACTCCGGCCGGCGCGAGACGGCGGCGGTCACGAGCGCGCTCGCCGAGACGCTGTCGCGTGATCCCGGCGTTCCCGGGCTCGTGCGCGCCCGCGACTCGGAGGCCCTGCAGCCGTTCGCCGAGGCGGTGATGGACGAAGCCCACCTGTCCTTCGTCACGTTCATGACACCCGACGGCACCCGCCTGACCCATCGCGACCCGGCCGAGATCGGCCGCCCGTACCTCGGCTCGCGAGAAGAGGCACTCGCCGGTGAGAGCTTCACGGAGGTCTACGAGGGCACGCTCGGGCCGTCGATGCGAACGATCGTGCCCGTCCGCGACGGCGGCGAGATCGTGGGGCTGCTCTCGGTCGGAGAGACCCTCGGCTCGGTCGAGGCCGAGCTCGCCCCCCGCGTGCCCCTGATCGTCGCGGCATCGGCGGCGATCGTCTCGCTGGGGGTGCTGGGCGCCCTGTTCGTGCGCCGCTCGGCGCGGCGCGTGACCGGCACGCTGACCCCCGAAGCGCTCGGCCGCATGGTCGAGAACTACGAGACCGTGCTGCATTCCATCCGCGAGGGACTCATCGTCACCGACGCCTCGGGCCGCATCCGCATGTACAACGACGAGGCCGCCGACCTGCTCGACCTGCCGCCCGCCCGATCGGGTCTGATCGACGTCGATCCGGCCGACCTCGTGGTCGACGACGCACTGCGCGACGCCCTGCTGAGCGGGCGACGCGTCGTCGAGGAGACCATCGCCAACGGCGAGCGCGTGCTGCTGGTGAACCAGGAGGAGGCGCGCGATCTCACCGGGCAGCGCGCCGGCCAGCGCGGGCGGGTCATGACCCTCCGCGACCGCTCCGAGCTGCGGGCCCTCATCGGCGAGCTCGACGGCGTGCGTCAGCTCACCGAGACCCTGCGGTCGCAGACCCACGAGCACGGCAACCGCCTCCACACCGTGCTCGCCCTGCTCGAACTCGGCCGCGTCGACGACGCGCGACGCCTCATCATCGAATCGACCGAGGGGCGGCAAGGACTCGCGGACCGGTTGGTGGCCGGGAGCGACGACGCCGTCGTGCTGGCGCTGCTCCTGGGCAAGCTCGACGACGCCGCGGAGCACGGCGTGCATCTCGACCTCGACGTGGACGAACCGACCCCGCACCTTCCCTTCTCCGCCGCCGAGACGGTGACGGTGATCGGCAACCTCGTCGACAATGCGCTGGATGCGGCGAACGCGGGCCCCCGGCCGGCCTGGGCGCGACTGGGCCTGCACGCCCGCGCCGACATGATCGAACTGGTCGTCGTCGACAGCGGCACCGGTTTCGATCCCTCCCTCGACGACCCCTTCGCGTTCGGCGCCTCGACGAAGGGTGCCGACGCCGTGGGGTCGCGCGGGGTCGGGCTCGCCCTCCTGCGCGATGTCGTCACGGCGCGGGGCGGAACCATCTCGATCACCACCGACCCGACGACGGTGACCGTGACGGTGGGGCGGGCCGCCCCGTGATCCGGGTGCTCGTCGTCGACGACGACGCTCTCGCCGTCGAACTGCACACCGCCTACGTCGAGCGCGTCGAGGGATTCGTCGTGGTCGGCCAGGCGGCCGGGGCCCGAGCCGCGATGACCGCCCTCACCGACCCGGCCCGCGCGATCGACCTGGTGCTGCTGGATATGACGATGCCCGACGGCGGGGGTCTCGACGTCGTGCGCCACCTGCGCGCGGCCGGATCGCGGGTCGATGTCATCGCCGTCACCGCGGTGCGCGACTCCGACAACGTTCGGGCCGCGGTGTCGGCCGGGATCGTGCACTATCTGATCAAGCCGTTCACCTTCGCGGCCTTCCGGGATCGCCTCGACGCCTACCGCACGTACGTCGAGGGGCTCGAACGCGCGGCCGGGAGCACGACGCAGTCGGAGGTCGACGCCCTCCTCGGGTCGCTCCGCGCCGCGCCCGCCCCGCTGCCGAAGGGTCTCTCCGACGAGACGCTCGCCGTCGTCGCCGAGCGCGTGCGACGAGCGGCCGGTCCGCTGTCGTCGACCGATGTGGCGGAGGCCGAGGGGATCTCCCGCGTCACCGCCCGCCGCTATCTCGAGCACCTCGCCGACACCGGACGCGCGCGGCGCGAGTCGCGCTACGGCGGTCCCGGCCGCCCGGAGATCGCCTACGCCTGGACGCGCTGAGCCCGCCTGAGAAGCCGCCGGGGGCTCGCCCCGCAGCATCCGCTCGTCCCTCCGACGGACGTACGCTGAGCGCATGCCCGTCGTGACCCGGCCTTCTCCTCTGCTGCCCGCCTTCGCCGGCGTGGCTTCGGTCGCGCTCGCCGCGGGTGCGGGCGAGCTCGTCGCGGGGCTCGTCGCCCCGGCATCGAGCCCGTTCGCCGCGGTCGGCGGCGCGATGATCGACCTCGCGCCCTCGTGGGCCAAAGACACCGCCATCGCGCTCTTCGGCACGAGCGACAAGATCGCGCTCCTCGTCGGCATCGGCGTCGTGGCCGCGATCCTGGCCGCCGGCGCCGGGGTTCTCGAGGCGCGCCGCCCGCCCTGGGGCCGCTTCCTCGTGCTCGCCATCGGCATCGGCGGCGCGGTGGTCGCCGCCACCCGCCCCGACGCTTCCGTCGCCTCCTGGTTCCCCGCGGCACTGGCCGGTGCGATCGGCGCGATCGCGATCCGCTACCTGGCCCGTTCGGCGGTGCGGTCGCAGGAGGCGGTATCGCGCACCGACGACGGCCCCGCCGATCCCGGCCGCCGCGGCTTCTTCGTCTGGGCGGGAGCGGTCACCGCGGCCGGCGTGGTGCTCGCGATCGCCGGCAGCGCGGTGCGTGCGGGCGCTCAGGCCGTGACCGCGGCCCGCGACGCGATCCGCCTGCCGACGCCCGCCTCGCGCGCGCCCGCGGTGGCCGCGGGGGCCGAGCTCGGGATCGACGGTCTCGCACCGGTCATCACCCCGAACGCGGACTTCTACCGCATCGACACCGCACTGGTCGTTCCCCAGGTGTCGACCTCCGACTGGTCGCTGCGCATCCACGGCATGGTCGAGCGGGAGGTCACGCTCACCTGGGATGAGCTCGTCGCCCTACCGCTGGAGGAGAGCATCACCACGCTGACCTGCGTGTCGAACGAGGTCGGCGGCGACCTCATCGGCAACGCGGTGTGGCTGGGCTATCCGATCCGCGAACTGCTCGCTCGCGCCCGCCCGAGCGCCGACGCCGACATGGTGCTCTCCCGCTCGATCGACGGATTCACGGCCTCCTCGCCGATCGAGGCGCTCACCGACGACCGCGACGCGATCCTCGCCGTGGGCATGAACGGAGAGCCGCTGCCGACCGAGCACGGCTTCCCCGTGCGGATGGTCGTGCCCGGTCTGTACGGATACGTCTCGGCCACGAAGTGGGTGACCGAGTTGGAGGTGACCCGCTTCGACGCGGCGACGTCGTACTGGACCGACCGCGGCTGGTCGGAGCGCGGACCGATCAAGCTCGAGTCGCGCATCGACGTGCCTCGCCGCAGCACCTCGCTCACCGCCGGCGACACCGTGATCGCCGGAGTCGCGTGGCAGCAGCACGTGGGGGTCTCCGGCGTCGAGGTGCAGATCGACGACGGCGAGTGGCAGCAGGCCACCCTGGCCTCGGCCATCAGCGACGACACCTGGGTGCAGTGGAGCCTGCCGTGGCAGGCAGCATCCGGCACCCACCGGCTGACCGTACGCGCGACGAACTCCGACGGCGAGACCCAGACCCCCGACCGCGCTGATGTCGTACCCGATGGTGCGACGGGCTGGCACTCGGTCGAGGTCAACGTGCGCTGACTCCTGCGCGAGACCGCACGCCCCTCGTCGAGCGGTTCCGGCGGGCAGGGCGGGCGGATGCTGCGCGTCAGACCGAGAGGACGTGGCGCAGCTGCTCGACGGCCCAGTCGAGCTCTGTGCCCCGCACCACCAGCGGCGGGGCGAGGCGGATCGTCTGCCCGTGGGTGTCTTTGACGAGCACGCCGCGTGCCAGCATCCGCTCGGCCACCTCGCGCCCGGTACCGACGGCGGGATCGATGTCGACACCCGCCCAGAGGCCGGCGACGCGCACCGCGGTCACGCCGTGCCCCAGGAGGGCCTCGAGCCTGGCGGCGAGGTGCTCACCGAGGGCCGCCGCGCGCGTCTGGAACTCCCCCGACGCCAGCATCTCGACGACCTGCAGGCCGACGGCTGCGGCGAGCGGGTTGCCGCCGAAGGTCGAGCCGTGCTCGCCCGGTCGGATGACCCCCAGCACGTCGCGGTTCGCGACGACGGCCGACAGCGGCAGGATGCCGCCGCCCAGCGCCTTGCCCAGCAGGTAGACGTCGGGAACGACGCCCTCGCGATCGCAGGCGAAGGTCGTGCCGACCCGGCCGAGCCCCGACTGGATCTCGTCGGCGATGAACAGCACGCCGCGCGCGGTGCAGAGCTCCCGCACGGCGCGGAGGTATCCCTCGGGCGGAATGACCACGCCCGCCTCGCCCTGGATCGGCTCGATCAGCACGGCGGCGGTGTTCTCGTCGATCGCGGCCTCGATCGCCGCGGCATCGCCGAACGGCACGTGCACGAAGCCCGGGGCGTAGGGGCCGAAGCCCTCATAGGCGACGGGATCGTCGCTGAAGCCGACGATCGTCGTCGTGCGGCCGTGGAAGTTGCCGTTCGCGACGATGATCTTCGCCGCATCCGGTGCGACGCCCTTGACGCGGTACGCCCAGGCGCGGGCGACCTTGATGCCCGTCTCGACCGCCTCGGCCCCGGTGTTCATCGGCAGCACGAGGTCTTTGCCGCACAGCTCGGCGAGAGCTGCGGCGAAGGGTCCGAGTCGGTCGTTGTGGTACGCCCGGCTGGTCAGCGTGAGCCGGTCGAGCTGCTCGCGAGCCGCGGCGAGGATCGCGGGGTGGCCGTGACCGAAGTTGAGCGCGGAGTACGCCGAGAGCAGGTCGAGGTAGCGCTTGCCCTCGACGTCGGTGACCCACGCGCCCTCGCCGCGCGAGATGACCACCGGCAGGGGGTGGTAGTTGTGCGCCAGGTGCTCGTCCTCCGCCGTGATGATCCGGAGGGTTCCGGTGTCGGTCGAGGTGATCATCGCGAGCCGCCGCGCAGTTCGAGGGTGCAGCACTTGATGCCGCCTCCGCCGAGCAGCAGCTCGGACAGGTCGATCAGCACCGGGTTGTAGCCGCGCTCGCGCAGCTGCGCCTCGAAGCCCTTCGCCCGGGGCGAGATCAGCACGTTGCGGCCGTCGCTCGCGGAGTTGAGCCCGAAGACCGCGCCGTCGGCGTCGTCGACCTGGATCGCATCCGGGTAGCGCTCGGCGAGGATGCCGCGGCCCACCTCGTCGAACGCGCTCGGCAGGTAGGCGATGTTCGCCCGCTCCACTCCCCCGGCCCCCTGCACGGGGTCGAGCACCGAGATCGCCGTGTCGAGGTGGTAGAAGCGCGGGTCGGTCAGCGTCAGCGACACGACCTCCTTGCCGAAGACCTCCCCCACCTCGCGGTGGCTGTCGCCTGTCGAGCGGAACCCGGTGCCGGCGAGGATCGTGTCGCCGACGAGCAGGAAGTCGCCCTCGCCCTCGTTGACCTCGACGGGCTCGGCGACGGTGTAGCCGTTGTCGCGGAACCAGTCCATGAACGCCGGCCCCTCGGCCGCGCGCTCGGGGAAACGGAACTTCGCGCCGTAGGCGATGCCGTCGATGAGGAAGCCACCGTTGGCGGTGTAGACCATGTCGGGCAGGCCCTCGAGCGGGTCGATGAGCTCGACCTCGTGACCGAGCGCGAGGTAGGTGTCGTAGAGCGTCCGCCACTGGCGCAGCGCCACGTCGGTGTCGGTCGGGCGGCTCGGCTCCATCCACGGGTTGATGCTGTAGCTGACCGTGAAGTGCTGGGGCCGGCACATGAGGTACCGGCGGTGCTGCGCGGTGCGCTCAGCCGGAGCGGAGGGGGCGGCGGTTTCGTTCGTGGACATGGGGCTCCTCGACTGTGCGTGTAGCAAGGGGCGGCGGACGCTGTCCTGGGGCCCGGCGGCTCTCCACCTCCACTCTCGACGAGAGCGAAGGGGACAGACAGACCCGGGCACGCCGCATCCATTCTGCACCCTCTCCCCTCCGACACCGAGAGACGAGGCGGACCGCGGCGAGGCCACCCGATTCCGGGCAGACCCGCTCGGGGCATCACTCTGGCGGGGCGTCAGAGGTGTTGCCGCGCGAGGTGAACTGGTTCCACAACCACTCGATCGTGCCGGCGAGGTCGACCTCCGGGTTGACACCCCATTGCGCCTGCAACCCGTCGGAGAGCGCGAAGAACACTCGGGCGACCTGCGCCGCGTCTACATCCGCGGGGAAGCTCCCCGCCAACTGACGCGCCTCGATGTCACGTCGCATGCTGGCGAGTACCTCGACCTCGCGACGGAGGAAGAACTCGTGCCCGGGATGCGAAGGGTCTGCAGCTGCCGCCGAGAGCGCGGTGTACAGGTGGACGAGCGCGGGCGCGTGGGTATTGTGCCGGGCGGCCCGGATGGTCATCGGCGCATCCCCGGGCGATGGCGCGAGATTCCGGCGGTTGACGATGTCGCGCTGGCGGAGCACCTCGACCAGCAGATTCTCCTTCGTTCCGAAGTGGTGGAGCAGACCCGCCTGCGTCATCCCCACTTCCGCCGCGATGTCGCGTAACGAGGTCGCACTGTACCCTTTGCGCTCGATGACCTCGAGCGCGGTCTCGAGGATGAGGTCCTGACTCTCCCTGCCCTGCGCATAGGTCCGCTTGCCCGCGCGTCTCTTCACCGGGGCGCTGGGCTGCCCCGCCACGAACAGAGGGCTCACGAGGTCGCCCGGCACGTCGGGGCGCGACGTCACCACCGCCGCAGCCGTACGCGGGACGTCGAAGGGGAGCGAACCCTCCGCGGGGGTTCGACCCAGGAGGACGTCCAGCACCGCAGCATCCGACGCCCCGAATTCTGCGAGGACCGCCGCGCAGTGCGGCAGCAGCGGCTCGAGGATCGCCGGACGGTCGAGATGCACCACCAGCACGACGGGCGCCGACGCGCTCAAGACCCGCAAGCGCTGCTCGACCTCCGGCGCGAACTCGAGAGACCCGGCGTGGAACGACGACTCGAGCATGTAACGATCGCGAGGCTCGAACGGTGCGCGCACGCGGAGGATGATGACCTCGGCATCCACCGGATCGCCCACCGGCTTCAGCCCGCCCCCCGACAACGCGGGGGCATCCATCTCCGGAGCGAAGACCTTGGCACCGCGCCGCAGCGGCAGCACCGACGATGATCCCGACCCATTGGCGAGAACCACGCTGGATCGACTCTGCGCCCGCTGACCCGCCGCCCGAGACTCGGCCGTACCCACCAGCTGGGCAGCAGCATCTTCGTCGACGTATGGGTTCTCGAAGAGCCCGAGCTCGAACTTGACCTTCAACAGCCGTCGCACGGATTCGTCGATGCGCGATTCGGTCACACGCCCCGACTCCACCAGCGAAATGATCCATTCCGGGCTCTCCTCGCCGCCCAGCTGGTCCGCTCCGGCCGCAAGGATCTTCTCGACGCGTTCGAGCTCGCTCAGGTGTTCAACCCCCCACGCGCGCGGTGGAAGGCGGCGGTCCCCGATACGCGACTCGGTGACGAGCCCCCAATCGGTGCAGATCACGCCGTCGAACCCCAGCTTTTCACGCAACAGCCCGGTCAGGATCTGACGGTTGAATCCGAACCCGACCTCCTCGATCGGCTCGCCGTCCAGGACGAGTCCCATGGGCACACCGTAGGACGGCATGATCGCGGGCACCCCTCGCTCGATGATCTTGCGGAAGGGCTCGAGGTGATACTCGAACATGCCGCCCAGGTAGTCCTGCTCCTTGCCGTAGGGGAAGTGCGGGTCCTCGCCGTCACGCTGCGGCCCACCGCCGGGGAAGTGCTTCGCCATGCAGGCGACCCCCGTCGGAGTCAGCTGCGCATCCCCTTCGAACCCGTCGATGTAAGCCAGTCCGAGACGCGCGACGACCTCGGCGTTCTGGCCGAAGGTGCTGTACTGCCGGGGCCAGCGCGGTTCCGTGGATACGTCGAGCGTGGGATGCAGCGCCGATCGTATGCCGAGGGCGAGGTACTCCTGGCGGGCGATGGCCGCGAACTCGCGGACGGCCGCCTCGTCACCCAGAGCTCCGAGACCGAGCGGTTCGGGCCACGCGGAGAGGTGATCCGCTGAGAACGAGGCGCCCGAGTTCTCGGTGAACGAGTGTCGAGGATCGGTCGATACCGTCACGGGGATTCCGTGCGGGCCTCGTTCGGCCAGCTTCTGCACCTCGTTGACCCAGCGCGCCATGATGCGCGGTTCGGGGATCTGGTGCACGTTCAGGTGGGTTACCAGGCGTGTCTCGACGAGTTCGCGAGCGGTCGGACGCCGATCGGAGAAGGGCACGCCGTCGACCGTGCCGTCGATCGTCACGCTCACGACCGACTGCACCATGAGTCCGGCCTTCTCAGCCAGCGACATGCGCGAGAGCAGATCGTCGACCCGTTCCGCCACCGAGAGCCGGGGGTCCTCGAAGGGATCCATCACCCCATTGCCGTTGAGGTCGCGATACACGGTTCCGTCGCTGTGGCGCGACGGGGTGGTGACGGTCAGCGCCGACGTCATGTTCGGTCCTCCTTCTTCGCCACGAGCAGGCGTCGTTCTTCACGCCGGGCGCGCTGCAGCGCGACATCGGCCACCGGGGCGGACATGAACAACCTTTGCGTATAGGGATGGGCAGGTCGAGCGGTCACCTGATCCACCTCGCCCTCCTCCACGACATCGCCCCGGTAGAGGACCATCACGCGATGGCTGATGTGGCGAACGACCCCGAGATCGTGCGAGACGAAGAGGTAGGCCACTCCCGTCGCCTCCTGGATCTCGACGAGCAGGTCGAGCACGCGCGCCTGCGTGGTCAGGTCGAGCGCCGAGACGGGCTCGTCGCAGATGATCAGTTTGGGCCCCAGCGCGATCGACCGGGCGATCGCGATGCGCTGACGCTGCCCGCCGGAGAACTCTCTCGGCAGGCGTCGATCGGCATCGCCGGGCAGCCCGACGCGGTCGAGCAGCTCGCGGATGCGCGCGTAGGCGTCTCGGCGGGTCCACCCCTGAATGAGCAGCGGCTCGGCGAGGATGTCGGCCACGGTCATCGACGGGTTCAGTGACGAGTACGGATCTTGGAAGATGACCTGCACGTCGCGAGCGAGCGATCGCCGCTCGGCCGCTCGGAGACGGGTGATATCGCGACCGTCGAAGGTGATCGTGCCCTGGGTGGGAGCGACGAGGCCCAGGATGGCTCGCCCGATCGTCGTCTTCCCCGAGCCCGATTCGCCCACCAACCCCATCGTCTCTCCGGGACGGATGTCGAGGGACACCCCGTTCAGAGCGGTGAAGGCCTTGCGACCGCTGCCGAAGACGACGTGAACGTCCTCGACTGTGAGAAGTGGCGCGATATCGCTCACGAGGGGTCTTCCTCACTGGTCGCCGGCACGTAGGTGCGCACGGGGCCCTCGTCGAGCATCGACGCGAGCAGTGTCTTTGTATAGGCCTCTACAGGCCGGCGGAGGATGGTGTCGACGTCGGCCGTCTCGACGATGCGGCCGTGCTGCATCACCGCGACCCGGTCGCAGATGTCGGCTACGACGCCGAAGTTGTGCGTAACGAGCAGCACGGCCATGTTCGATTCGCGCTGCAGGTCGCGGAGCAGGTCGAGTACCTCGGCCTGAACGGTGACATCGAGAGCGGTCGTCGGCTCGTCTGCGATGAGCAGCTTGGGCTTGCCCGCCACCGCCCCGGCGATGAGTACGCGCTGCGCCATCCCGCCGGAGATCTCGTGGGGGTAGGCCCGGAACGTGGCCTCGGGATCGGGAATGCCGACTCGCGCCAGCAGGTCGAGAGCGTGCTTGCGAGCCTGGCTTCGCGACATCTTCAGCCGCGCGCGCAGGGGCTCGGTCAGCTGCCGGCCGATTCGGAAGCTGGGGTCGAGATTACTCAAGGGCTCCTGCGGAACGTACGCGATGTCGAACCCGCGCAGCTGGCGGCGACGCGACGCGTCGAGCTGTGTCAGCTCCACACCGTCGAGGAGGATCGAACCTCGCGAGACCCACCCACCCTCGGGCAGGAGCCCGAGTACGGAGAACGCCGTCTGAGTCTTCCCTGAGCCGGATTCTCCGACCAGACCCAGCACCTCACCGGGCGCCACGTCGAGCGAAACATGGTGCACGACCGTGTTCTGATCGTCGCCGACGCCGTAGCTGACTTCGAGGTCGCGCACCGACAGCAGCGCCTCCTCGGGTCGCGCGGCGATAACACCGGGCTCGGCCGGCGTCGGGCGCCCGGCCTTTCCCGCCTTGCCGCCACCGCGGTCTTCGAGAGCATCGCGCATGGCGTTGCCGAGAAGGATCAGCGCCATCGTCGTCAGCCCGATAGCGAGGCTCGGCCAGAGGACGAGCGTGGGCGAGACGAAGATGCGGCGGAACCCCTCGTTGAGCATGCCACCCCAGGAAGGCACCGAGCTGTCGGTGATACCGAGGAACTCCAGGCCTGCCTGCACGGAGATGGCGATGCTCGCCAGACGTGCCGACTGGATGATGACCGGAGCGCGCACGACGGTCAGCACATGGCGACCGATGATGCGCCCGTCGCCGAGTCCGGCCACCCGGGCCGCATCGACGTACAGTTCCCCGCGCACGCTCTGAACGGCTGCGCGGACGATACGGAAGACCCCCGGGGCGAGCAGCACACCGAAGACGGCCATGGAGACCCATACCGATGGCCCGGCGACGGCCCTCACGGCGAGGAGCAGGACGATGCCGGGGAGGGCCATGTTGAGGTTGTTCACCCAGTTGGCGACGGCGTCGAACCGCCCCCCGTAATATCCGGCGATCAGTCCGGTCGGAAGCCCGACCACGAGGGCGACGACGAGGGCGAGGGCAGCACCGGCGAGGTTGATCTGGGCACCCCAGAGCAGCCGGCTGAGCACGTCGCGCCCGGAGGCGTCGGTCCCGAGCAGATGGGCGGCGCTCGGATCCTGCATCGCCTGCCGGAGTTCGACGAGGCTCGGATCGGGGAGCGGCAGGAAAGGAGCCGCCGCAGCGCCGAGGATGATGATGAGCAGCACGATCGACGCAGAAACACCGAGCGGATTGCGCAAGAACCGGTGGAATGCCCCCGGCCGAGTGCGTCGGGCCGCGGCCACGATGGTTGTTGTCTGACTCATGAGAGCCGCACTTTCGGATTGAGCCAGGCGACGGCGAGGTCGACCAGCAGATTGACGACGACGACGATGACGACGTACGCGAGCACCGTGCCCAGCACGAGAGGCACGTCTGTACGCACCGAAGCCTCGATCGCGAGACTGCCGAGCCCGGGTATGGCGAAGATCTGCTCGATGACCACGGCGCCGCCGAGAATTCCCACCACCTGCACCGCGAGAGCGGTCAGACCGGTCGTGGAGGCGTTCCGCAGCACGTGCACGAGCACCACCCGCACCTCGGAGAGGCCGCGGCTGCGAAGTGTTCTGACGTAATCCTGTCCGAGCGCGGAGATCATCGCGCTGCGTACTTGCTGGGCGATACCGGCGACGGCGACGATCGTCAGCGCCGCGACGGGCAGCGTCAGGCTGCGCGCCCAGGCCGCGGGGTTGACGGTGAGGTCGGTATACCCGGTGGCGGGCAACCATCCGAGCTGGATCGCAAAGATCGTCACGAGGAAGAGGGCGATGATGAACGCGGGCAGCGCGTCGCCGAGGGTGGTGACGAACTGGAGCGTCTTGTCCACCCACCCGCGCTTGACAGCCGAGAGCACACCGACGGCGAACCCGATGATCCCGCTGAGCAGGGTCACGAGGACGACGAGGGCGATCGTCACCGGCATGCGGGTCGCAAGCGCTCCCCACACCGACTGCGTCGTGAAGAGCGACTGGCCGAGGTCGCCGGTGAGTGCCCCACCGAGCCAGTCGAAGTACTGGACGAAGACCGGCCGGTCGAAGCCCAGGGTCGAGTTCAGCTGCTCGACCTGCTCGAGGCTGGCATTCTCGCCCAGCACGTTGCTCGCCACCTGATCGAACGCGGGCGAAAGCAACAGGAAGACGATGAGGGACGTCGCGAAGACGAGCGAAACCGCCGAGGCGAGACGCTTGAGGAGGAAGGGCATGGGGTTGTCTCCGACGGAGGCGGGGGCCCGCACGCAGGCCCCCGCCTCGGCTCAGTTTCCGCTCGGCGAGTAGTTGTAGATGGACGGCACGGCCTGCTGCACCTGCGGCTCCACGGTGATGGTGTTGCCGAAGAAGATGAAGTTGTCGGGCCGCATGACGGGAGCGAACCAGACGTTCTCAACGACCCACTCGTTGATCTCCCGCGATACCGCGGCCTGTCCGGCCTCGTCCGCGAGCGGGTACTGCGCGATCAGCGCTTCGAGCTCGGGGTCGGTCGAGCCGAGCGGGTTCCACGGCGCGTCAGGGGCGAGGAGGAACTGCGTCGTGTTCCAGTCGGGCCGCTGAGCGAGGTTCATGAACGCCAGCGGGAACTCACCCCGCTGCATCGACGGCACGGCTTCACCCGGCCCCCACTGGTGGCGGTCGACAGTCACGCCGATGTCCTCCCAGTTCTGGATGATGGCGTCGTAGATGACGGGTTCGAAGACGGGGCTGATGGGCAGGGTGATCCGAAGGTCGGCCGCTCCTGCGGCGGCGAGCAGATCCTTCGCCCGCTCCGGGTCGTAGGCGTAGGCATCCTCGAGGGACTCGTCGTATCCGTCGGTGTCGGGACCGAAGACCTGGGACGTGGTCTGCCCGAGTCCCTCCCAGCCGACGTCGACCAAAGCCTGTCCGTCGATGGCTATTGCGAGAGCCTCGCGCACTCGCACGTCCGCCAGCTCGGGCACAAGGGCGCCGTCGCGATCGAAGAAGAGGATGCCGCCCCAGTTGACCGAATACGCGTCGGGCGCGTTCAACCCTGCTCCCTGGGCCTGCAGAGCGGATGCCGCGCGGTTCAGCGACGCGGTATCGATCTGCCCCGAGGTCAAGGCGTTCAAGCGAGCAGTCTCGTCCGGAAGGATGCGGAACTCGACGGCGTCGAAGGGCAGCGGGTCTCCCCAATAGTCGTCGTTGCGGGTGAGCTTGATCGTCGAACCGACGACCGATCCGCTCGCGTCGAGAACGTAGGGCCCGGACCCGACCGGAGACGCGGCAAGATCGGGAGAGTCGAGTGCCGCAGGACTGGCCATGTACCCGCCCGCGTTGGAGAGGTTCGACGCCAGGTCGGGGTCGGGCGACCCGAGCACGAGGGTGACGGAGTCGGCGTCGACCACCTCGACGGAGGCGATGCTCGCGAGGTTGCTCTGGAGCGGGCCGTTGGCCGTCTGGAAGTGCTCGATGTTGGCTTTCACCGCTTCGGCGTCGAAGGGCGTGCCGTCGGTGAACGTGACGTCGTCGCGCAGCTCGAGATCGAGCGAGAGTCCGTCGTCGCCCATGGACCACTCCGTGGCCAGCATGGGGCTGAGGTCGCCGTTGGGCTCGCGCTTGATGAGCGTGTCGTAGACCGACTGGTAGACGGGTGCGAGGTGCCCCTCGTTCGCCTGAGCCGGATCCCAGCTGGAGGGTTCCTGCAGCGAGCCGATGGTCAGGAGCGGCGCGGTAGAGGTTCCGTTCGCATTCTGAGGCTGAGCAGACTCACCTCCACTGCACGAGGAAAGCACCATCGCGGCGGCGGCCGCGGCGGCGAAGAGGGCCAGTGGTCGGGTGATTCGCATGAGGACTCCTACGACGTCGTTGTGGGGAGGCGTGAACACACGGTGCTGTGTGCGGTGCAAGCGCTTGTAATACTAAATAGCGTTCAGTAGTTTTGGCAACACGCTAGATTCTGGAGGATGACGATGACGTCGCCGAACATCGTGTGGATCAGCACCCACGACATCAACCCTCATATCGGGCCCTACTCCGATCTCTGGCCAGGAGCCGAAGTGCCGCCCACTCCGCGCCTGGATGAGCTCGCTCGTCAGGGTGTCCGCTTCGATCAGGCGTTCGCCGCGGCCCCCGTCTGCGCGCCGTCGAGATCGGCGATCATGAC
Organism: Microbacterium sp. AG1240; assembly: GCF_003635115.1. Taxonomy (GTDB): domain Bacteria; phylum Actinomycetota; class Actinomycetes; order Actinomycetales; family Microbacteriaceae; genus Microbacterium. The sequence goes on along the minus strand of NZ_RBXJ01000001.1, from coordinate 200,601 downwards.
CGGCTGCTATCCGACGGCGATCGGCACCATGCACATGCGCACCAAGGCCGTCCCTCCGCCCGAGACCCGCCTGCTCGCGGAGTACTTCCGCGCGGCGGGTTACTACACGACCAACAACTGGTTCACCGATTTCCAGGTCGAGACCCCTCCGACAGCGTTCGACGACTGCTCCGCAACGGCGCACTGGCGCGACCGCCCCGAGGGGGCGCCGTTCTTCGCCGCGTTCCACAGCCTGATCACCCACGAATCACGCATCTATGGCGACGCGATGCACGCGGAAGCCACCGCGACTCTTTCCGCGGAGGAACGGACCGACCCTTCCGAGGTTCCCGTGCCGCCGTACCACCCCGACACCGCCGCGACGCGTGCGTCGTGGGCCCGTTACTACGACCTGGTGATGGCGATGGACGTCTGGGTGGGCGGGATCCTCGACCAGCTCGACGAGGACGGCCTCACCGACGAAACGCTCGTCGTGTTCTGGAGCGATCACGGCGCGAGCTTTCCCGGCGCCAAGCGATGGGCCAGCGAAGCGGGCCTGCGCGTGCCGCTGCTGGTGCGCTGGCCCGGGAAGATCGCCCCGGGAAGCCACCGACCCGAGGTCGTCCAGATGCTCGACCTCGCCCCGACGATGATGCACGCCGCAGGCCTGAGCGTGCCCGCCCATATGCACGGGGTGCCCCTCTTCTCGCCGGACGGGCAGCCGCTCGCCGCCGCACCATACGCATACGGCGCGCGCGACCGCATGGACGCACAGGAGGACACCGTCCGGACCGTGCGCGACCAGCGGTACCGCTACACCGTGAACATCCACCCGGACCGCTCCGCGATGCAGTACAACCACTACCCCGACCACGTGGGTACCTGGAACGAGCTGCGACGACTCGCCCACGAAGAGGGTGAGATGCTGTCGCTCGGTCACGTTCCCGCACTCCTCACTGATCCTCAGCGCTCCCTCGTGTCTGCGGGTCGCCCGGCGGAGGAGCTCTACGACATCGCCGACGACCCGCACGAGACACGCAACCTCATCGATGATCCCGCCCACCATCCGGTGCGAGAGCGACTCCGTGGCGCGCTCGACGCGTGGCGGAGCACGCATCCGGATCTCGGCGTGGTGCCCGAGACGGAACTCCTCGCGCAGTGGCGGCCCGGCGGAGCCTCCCGCCCGACTTCGACGCCGGTTGCGAGGTCCGACGCCGACCTGGTCACCGTCGCCTGCGATACGCCGGGGTCATCCATCGCCTGGACCACTTCACCCCCGGTAGCCGCTCGCGAGCGGAGCAAACTCGAGATGCAGACGGGAGCACCGCTGCCCGACGGACGCCGCTGGCACCTGTACACCGGGCCCTTCACGCCTCCGCGCGACGCGGAGGTGTGGGTCGGCGCATGGCGCCTCGGCTATGCCCCCAGCGCAGAGGTGCGCCTGCCGTCGGCCATCACTACGGAAGGCTCCTGATCATGCGCGCCATCGTTCTCATGTTCGACAGCCTCAATCGCCGCATGGTGCCCCCGTTCGTCGACGCGGCCCCCGCCGACCTGCCGCAGTTCCGGAGGCTCGCGTCGAGGTCCGTGGCCTTCGACCGGTTCTACGCCGGCTCCATGCCCTGCATGCCCGCGCGACGTGAGATGCACACCGGCCGGCACAACTTCCTCCACCGCGGGTGGGGTCCGCTCGAGCCCTTCGACGACTCTGCGCCGGAAATTCTTGGCAAAAACGGGGTGCACACCCACCTGGCCTCCGACCACGTGCACTACTGGGAGGATGGCGGCGCGACATACCACACCCGGTTCTCGACATGGGAGTTCCTCCGCGGCCAGGAGGGCGACCCGTGGAAGGGTGTCGTCGGGGCGCACGATATCCGGCTGCCTCCTCCGCAGCGCATGCGTACGCAGGATGAGGTGAATCGGCGCCACATGGCGACGGAGGCGACACACTCGCAGACCCGCACGGTTGATGCCGGGTTGGAGTTCCTCGAGACGAACGCCGAGGCCGATTCGTGGATGCTGCAGATCGAGCTGTTCGATCCTCACGAGCCGTTCTTCGCCTCCGAGAGGTTCCGGTCCGCGCGAGGCCTCGACCCCAACGCCTCCTCTGACTGGCCGGCCTACCGCAAGGTTCTTGAGGACGACAATCACGTCGAACGAGTACGCGACGAATACCTCGCCTTGCTGGACCAGTGCGACCATTCCCTCGGGCGCGTTCTTGATGCCATGGATGCCCACGAGATGTGGGACGACACCATGCTGATCGTCAACACCGACCATGGCTTCCTGCTCGGCGAGCATGGCTGGTGGGCCAAGGGCGTCATGCCCTGGTTCAACGAGCTCGTGCACGTGCCGATGTACCTGTGGGACCCCCGCGAACGGCGCGCGGGTGAGCGCGATGAACGACTTGCACAGACGATCGACATCCCCTCGACACTCCTGGACTTCTTCGGCGTCCGCCGGCCGGATGACATGCAGGGCCTGCCGCTGACCGCCGATGCCCCCGTGCACGACGGCGCACTCTTCGGTGTGCACGGGGGTCACGTCAACGTCACCGATGGCCGGTTCGTCTACATGCGCGCCGCCGAGGATGCGAGCAATCGGCCTCTGGAGGAGTACACGCTCATGCCGACCAGGATGCGCGCGCGGTTCTCCGTCGACGAGTTGGCGTCCTGGGAACCGGCAGAGGCATTCTCGTTCACGAAAGGACTGCGTACGCTGCGCGTGGACAGCCCGACGGGCTGGCTCAATTCCTGGGGTCACGGCACCATGCTCTTCGACCTCGCCACAGATCCCGCCCAGCTCGATCCGGTCGTCGATGACCAGACAGAGTTGCGCATGGCGCAGCTCCTGGTGGATCTCATGCGTCGGAACGACGCCCCCGCCAGCCAGTTCACCCGCCTGGGATTGCCGGCCGCGGGCGAGGCGGAGCACGTCCATCTCCGCGCGCGGGCCGACCGCGAGCGCGCCCTGAGCATCGCCGAGCCTCTCCCGAGGGAAAGCGACCTGGCTGCCCGCGACCTGCTCACGCTGCCTCTGGCCGACGTCCTGTCCGAACCCGCCCGCCGCGAGGTCGTCGCGCGCTACGCGCCCGATCTCGTCCACACCGAGATGATCGGCCTGGGTCGGGGCGCGAGCATTCTGACAATCGCTGGCCGCGCCGGGATCAGCGCGCAGACCCTTCGCGACCTCGACCGCGACCTCGATGCCGCCCGTCGTCGAGCCTCGCGCGACGACGGGACGGGGGCTCCCTGACGACCGCCTTCGTCCGCGGACGCGGGTCAGCGCAACATCCGCTCCACTCCGACTCCGACGACGAACGTCGCCGCGGATGCACCCATGACCACCAGCGCAAGGGCGATCAACGCCAGGGTGGAGCCGTCGCCGGGCAGCCTGCCGTCACGAGCCAGACGATCATGGGCGCGTCGGTAGCGGCCTGCCGCGCGAACATACGCGATGCCTGAAGCTGCCATCCCCACGACCCCCAGAAGAGCCGCCCACACGCCGATGGCGTCGCCGGCGAAGCGCACCATCACGGCGCACCCGACCGCCAGGGCGAGGCAGGTGCGCCGCCAGGCCAAGAGAGTCCGCTCCGGCTGGAGTCCGGGGTCGAACGGCGTCTCGGTCGGAGTGCTCATAGCAAGAAGCCGAGGGCGAGAAGGATGACCGCGGCGACGACCCCGATGACGATGACAAGTCCGCCGGTCGGGGCGGGCAGGGCTCGGTTCTCGCGGAGGGCGGCCTCGGTGCGCAGCCAACCCACCCAGGACTGAACGGCAGCGAGCACGCCGAGCGCGACGAAGACGAGAGCCGCGGCGAGGCGGAACCCGGGCGAGATCGGCACCTCGAGCGCCTCCAGGGCTACGCCCGCGGCGAGGAGTGCGAGCGATGTGCGAACCCAGGCGAGAAAGGTGCGCTCGTTAGCGAGGCTGAACCGCGCGTCGGGTTCGTCGCCACGGCGGTACACCGATCTTGGAAAGCGGGTCATGGACGGCGCTCCGGCAGGGAGGGCGGGATCAACTCGTCGACCTGATCCGCGCAGCGTACGCCTCGACCCGTCGGAGCACCGTGGCGTCGTAAGGACCCCACTGCGGATGCGGCGTTCCCGGTCCGCCGTAGGGTTCGTCGCCGTAGTGGCGCTGGTACTGTCCCAGCTTCTCCTCCAGCATCGCCCGCGTCTCGGCGTACGCAGGATCGTCGGCGACGTTGCGCATCTCGTCGGGGTCGACTCCGAGATCGTAGAGCTCCCACTCCGCCTCGAAGAGACGCTTCGACGCACCGGGCACATCCAGGCCCGCACCGTAGTAGCGGATGAGCTTGTAGCCTGCCGTGCGAATGCCGTAGTGGGCGGGCGCGGAGTGGATCGGGTCGTCATGCTCCCAGTAGCGGTAGTACGCCGCATCCGGCCAGTCTTCGACCTGCTCGCCTCGCAGGAGAGGGAGGAAGCTCCGCCCCTGCGAGGTGGGGAGGCCCTCGGCCGCATCGACCCCGCAGGCGTCGAGGAAGGTCGCCGCGAAGTCGACGTTCGTGATGATGGCCTCGCTCCGGCTGGCGGGGGCGATCTCGGCCGGCCACCGCACGAGCATCGGCATCTGCAACGACGGGTCGAACATCAGACGCTTGTCGAACCAGCCGTGATCGCCGAGGAAAAATCCCTGGTCGGACGTGTACACGACGATCGTGTTCTCGGCGAGACCCCGCTCGTCGAGATGGTCGAGCAGACGGCCCACGTTGTCGTCGATGGACTGCACGCACTGCAGGTAGTCGCGCATGTAGATCTGATACTTCCACCGCATCCGCGCCTCGCGGTTCTGCGGGCCACGCAGGTGATCGGGCACCTCGGTCTTGAGGTCGTCGGCTCCCATGTCGTCGGCGATGGTCATGTGCACGCCACGGACGGCCTGACTGCGCGTAGCGTGATCATCGAAGAACGTGTCGGGTTCGGGAATCGTTCCGTCGGCGTAGAGGTGCGCGTGCTTCTCATCGGGGATCCACGGACGGTGGGGAGCCTTGTGATGCACCATCATCGCGAACGGCTCGTCCGCGCTGAGGCTGTCTATCCACTCGATGGACAGGTCGGTGACGATGTCGGTGGCGTAGCCGGGGACGACCGCCGTGCCGCTCTCGTCGATCATCTCGGGGTCGACGTAGTCGCCCTGCCCGGGGAAGATCTTCCAGGTGTCGAACCCACGCGGTAGCGACACCCCCTCCTCGCCAAGATGCCATTTCCCGAACATCGCCGTCTTGTAGCCGCGGTCGTGCAGCACCTCGACGAAGGTCGGCACGCGGTAGTCCAGATGAGTCCAGATCGACGAGACCCCGTTGACGTGACTGTACGTGCCCGTCAGGATCGATGCTCGCGACGGGCTGCAGATCGAATTCGTGCAGTAGACGGCATCCATACGCATGCCCTCTTGAGCGATGCGGTCGAGGTGGGGTGTCCTGTTCACACGGCTGCCGTAGGCCGAGATGGCGTGCGCGGCGTGGTCGTCCGACATGATGAAGATGATGTTCGTGGGGGGCATCGGTGTCCTCGTTCGGTTCATTCGTGTGTCGTCAGTTCGGGCGTGAGAAGAATGCGCTCGGGCTCGTCGTGACTCAGCGAGGTCACGAGACGAGCAGATTCGCGCCCCGCCCGCTCGAGCGGGAGGCGGGAGTAGGCGAGACCCGGCCAGAGGCCCTCCGACAGCGATCCCGCCGCCAGCGCGGTGACTCGCACGTGCGAGCCGGCCTCTCTCGCGGCCCGGTATGCGGGCTCGGCGTCGGCCCCCCATGCGCACAGGACGGCCGACGACGCAGCACCGAAGCCGCTGAGCGCCTCGACGATCCGCTCCGCGAGCTCGCGCGACCGCGCAGGCCAGGCCGTGCGATCGGCATCCAGCCGAGACAGCGCCGCGGGCCCGAGTCCGCTCGAGAAGGGATGCACCCGAACCCCCGGGTGCTCCTGTTCCGCGGCGACGATCGCACTCGCCCGCATGCTCTCGGCGGCGGAGTCGATGTCGGGGCGTACGTACAGCACGTGCTCGACGCCGCGGCGAGCGATGTCCGCCAGGGCCTGCTGCACCCCCACCGCGTAGTCGAAGTCGACACTCGCGTACGCGGCATCCGCGGGCGATGCGCAGTCGACGGCGACGAATGGCACGTGATGCTCGACGACGGCTCGGGAGAGATCGTCGGGCACCCCCTGGTCGTCGTGGCCAACGAAGACGAGGCCGTCGAGGAGCCGCCCGCGCACCTCATCGACGGCGGTCGCGGCATCCGGCTCGTCGATCACCGCGAGCCGGAACCCGCGCTCGCGGAGTCCGCTCGCCAACCCACCGGCGATCGCGGCGTAGCGGGGGCTGGCGAGCGGCTTGCCGAGCACCATACCGACGGTGCGGCTGGCCTGCGATCTGAGCGATCGGGCCACACCGTTCGGCACGTAGCCGATCTCTCGTGCCGCTCGGCGGACGCGGGCCTTCGTGTCGTCCGCGAGCGCGATGGTGCTCGTTTCGTTGAGCGCATACGAGACGGTCGAGACCGATACGCCCGCCAGACGGGCGACGTCTTTCATTGTGGGTCGACCCATTGCGCGCCCTCCCGCCACTGTCTCGCCGCCCTGATGCGACGGACTCAGACTATCGATTCAATCGTTTGAGTCAAGGATCCTCCACCCCTTCCTCTTCGCGCGCGACCTAGAATTGAGGGATGATCAGCCCGGATGACCGTGAATCCGACAGTGGGAGAGCCGACGCCGGATGCGCGAGCGAGTCAGGGGGCGCCTGCGCGTGCGGAGCACCGCCGCGCGGCTCGCTGCTCTCGATCGGCCGGCGCGATGCCGAACAGACGGTCCCGCATGCCGACGCTTCCGGCACACGCCTCGTGCCGCAGGTGCGCATCCCCGCGGGGGTGTTCGTGATGGGTGACTCTTCGGGCGACCGCAACCCGGGCGATGGCGAGAGCCCCCTCCACGAGGTCGCAATCGATACGTTCTCGATCGATGCGACCACGGTGACGAACGAGGAGTTCGCCCGGTTCGTCGCCGCGACCGGGTACCGCACCGAGGCCGAGAGATTCGGGTTCTCCGCCGTCTTCCACCTTGCGCTCGCCGCCTCACCGGCGGACATCTTGGGTCAGCCGCCCGGAACACCCTGGTGGCTGGGCGTGCGCGGCGCCGACTGGGCGCACCCGGGAGGGCCGAAGTCCTCGCTCGAAGGGCTCGGCGAGCACCCGGCCGTGCACGTGTCGTGGAACGACGCTCAGGCGTACTGCGCGTGGGCGGGACGCCGCCTGCCGACCGAGGCCGAGTGGGAGTACGCGGCGCGCGGCGGTCTCGGCGGTGCGAAGTACCCCTGGGGCGACGACGAGCCCGGCGTCGGCGGCGCCTGGCGAGCGAACATCTGGCAGGGCGAGTTCCCTCGAACGAACTCTCTGGACGACGGGTACCTGACGACCGCCCCCGCCCGCTCGTACGAGCCCAACGGCTTCGGTCTCTGGCAGTGCGTCGGCAATGTCTGGGAGTGGTGCGCCGATGCGTTCGATGCGGCGTACTACGGGGCCTCTCCCGCGTCGAACCCCCCGGGCCCTGCAGCGGGAGACGTCCGTGTCCTCCGCGGCGGCAGCTACCTGTGCCACATCTCATATTGCAATCGCTACCGGAATTCGGCGAGGTCGCAGAACACGCCTGATTCCTCCATGGGCAACGCGGGCTTCCGCACCGTCTCACTCGACGCGCACGAGATGCGACGCTGATCCGCCATGATGGCCCGCCAGCGGTGCTCTCCGGCCGCGAAACGCGGGTGATCAATCTGTCGATCGGCGCCGGTCGCGTGGGTCGGACTCATAGCCTCTGATCGGGGGCGTCTCCGGGCACCTGCCCACCCGCCCCCGCGCACGGACGGCGCCGTCTTCGCTCCTCGAGGATCGAGAGCGGGCTGCCCGAGGGCCGTCAGGCGATCGTCGGAGCATCGGCTCGCTCCTGCTCCTCGCCATTGGTGCGCTGGGCCTGGCGCAGGCCATCCGACGGAGGCGGGCGGTCGATTCCTCGTCCTGATCGTTCCCCGGGGTGGCGCTCTACGACGAGACTGTTATTGTGTATATATACAGAAGGGAGCTCGTGAAGATCATCATCTCCACCGACACCGCGGCGCCGATCTACGAACAGATCAAGACGCAGGTGCGGACGGCCATCCTGTCCGGAGAGACGGCCGCCGGAACGACCCTGCCCTCGCTTCGCCACCTGGCGGCCGACCTGCGCGTCAGCGTGATCACCATCACGCGCGCCTACAACGACCTGGTCGCGGAGGGCCTGGTGAAGAACGAACACGGCCGCGGGTTCGTCGTGCGCGAGGTCGACTCCGATCTCGCGACGACCGCGCTACGACATCGCGTGGACGCTGCGCTCCGCGACCTCCGCATCGCCGCCCACCACGCGCAGCTCGACATCGACGACATCCATCGACTCCTCGACGACGTCTGGAGAACACATGACTGACACCATGGCACGCCTCGATGATGTGGCCATCCGCCGCCGCTCCTTCGCGCTCACCGACATCTCGCTCGACATCCCCCGCGGCGCGATCGTCGGTCTTGTCGGCCCGAACGGCGCGGGGAAGACCACCCTCATCCGCACGCTTCTCGGGCTGGTGACGCCCGACTCCGGCACCGCCGAGATCATGGGGCTCCCCGCCGGCTCGCCGGCGGCGCTGGCACGCACCGGAGTCGTGCTCGATCAGCCGGCCGCCTCCCCCGACTGGCGCGTCGCCGGCATCGGTCGCCGGCTGGCACCGTTCTACGACCGGTGGGACCAGCAGCGCATGGACGACCTGCTCGAGCGCTTCGCCGTCCCGCGCAACAGGCGCGTGGGGGAGCTGTCCCGGGGACAGGGCATCACGCTCACCCTCGCCACCGCCCTGGCGCAACGCCCGGAGCTGTTGATCCTCGACGAGCCATCCAGTGGCCTCGACCCGGCCTCGCGTCGCGAGATCAGCGACGTCATCCGGGAGTTCATGATCGATCCCGACCACGCGACCCTGTTCTCGACCCACATCACGACCGACCTCGACGACCTCGCCGACGACCTCGTCGTCCTGGTGGGCGGCCGCATCGCGCGCCGAGGCCCCCTGGCGGACGTGCGCGACGAGTACGCGGTCGCCCGCGGCTCCGGCCCGCATCCCGACCGGGGTCTGATCGGCGTGCAGCGCCTCGGGCCGCAATGGTCCGCATTGATCAACGTCTCCGAGACCAGCGCCTTCGGCCCCGACATCGTCATCGACGCGGCCAGCGTCGACGACATCATCATCCACCTCTCCACCGAGCACGAGCGGAGCGCAGCATGACGATCCTGAAATTCGCCCGATTCGACCTGGCTTCGTGGCTCCCCCGCAAGCAGACGATCCTCCCCCTCGCGTTCATCGTGGTCGTTGCGGCGGTGCTGCCCGTTCCCGGCATGGCCGTGGTCGCGGCCGCCTTCGTCGCGTCGATCATGCTGTCCGCCCCCTTCTTGGGCGACGAGCGCGGTCGACTCGAGACCCTCTACGGCATCCTCCCGGTGTCGCGCGGCAGTGTGGTCTTCGGCCGCACTCTGGCGATCCTGGTCTTCACGGCGATCGCCGCGGCCATCGCCCTGGCCGCGACCGCGGTCGTCTCCCTCGTGAGGGGCGACACGGTCGCCGCCGAGCTGATGGGAGTAGCGCTCGCCGCCGGATTCGCGTTCATCGGCCTGGCCATGGCGCTGCAGCTGCCGGTGCTGTTCCGTATCGGCTATGCGCGCGGGCGGCTCGTCACCTACGCGCCGGCTCTCGCCATCGCCGCATTCCTGTGGCTGAACCAGGCGCTGGGTCTCGTCGATCTCGCCGACGGCGTTTCGGCCTCTGCGACGCAACTGATCGGCGCGGGCGTCGGCCTGGGGCTGGCCGGTGTCGTGGTCGGCGCGCTGCTGGCGACCCGCCTCTACCGCACGCGCGAGCTGCGCTAGCCGTCATCGCGCGCGGGCGCGCCGGCCTCCCGCGCGGGCCGCGGGCGACGCATCCCCACGGTGCGCCGCCCGCGGCCCGGTCACCAGCCCGCGGCCGCCGTCGGACGGGCGGATGCTGCGGGCGTCGCGGGCGCACGACGAGCGCGACGCTGCCACCGCCGGAGGAACAGCACGCCCGTCGTGATCAGAACCAGGTGGAAGGCTGCGAAGGCGACGTAGCTTCCCGGCGAGTAGCCGCTCGCGATCATGTACACGTCATGTCCGACACCTCGCACGACCGACAACGCCACGAGCAGCCAGACCAGCGGCTCCCACCACCGTGGTCGGAACGAGGCGAAGACCAGGAACGCGCCGAGCACGATCTCCTCGAGCCCGAACATGAAGGTGACGTCGACGAACCCGTTCCACGCCGGGCCTCCCCGTGCCGCGTCGAACCCGGGCACGAGGACATCGACCCGGCCCGTGTTGAGGACGGGGATGAACGTGACGCCGAGCGCCACGTAGACGAGTCCGACGATGCGGAACCACCACGCGAGAAGTCTCATAAAGCGCACGCTAGCAGTTCATTAGACACATCGTCTAGTCAATTAGTGGACGGACCGCTCCATCGTTCGATGAGGCTCGCGAGCGCCCGTTCCATCCACGCGCGGTACCGCTGGTCATCCCACCCCGACCGTCTCACGAAGAAGTCATACGTCTCCGGACCGACGAGATGGTTGAGCTCGTCGGTGGCCTCCTCGACCGCCCCGGTCGACAGCATCCCGCGCTCCCGAGCCCATCGCGCGGCGAGACCGATGTCGGCACGGCGACGGGCGTCCAGGTCGGCGACGGCGGCGCGAGCGACGGAATCGGTCTCGGCAGCCACGGCCATGGCCTGCGTGAGCCCCGCGGTGCGCCGGTTGGCTTCGGCGACGTAGTCGAGCCAGCCGCGCAGCGCATCGGCGCTGTCGGGGCGCGCCATGATCTCGGCCATCTCCGGCCGCTCCGACAGGCTGTGCCGCCCCTCGTCGCCGGCGAAGGTGCGCTCGAACGCGGCGATGAGCAGGGCGGCTTTGGTGCCCGCCAGGCGCACCGACTGCACCGAGACGCCGGCCTCGCGAGCGATCGAGGTCATCGTGGTCGCGGGATACCCGTCGCGGGAGAACAGCGCAGCCGCCGCGTCGACGATGGCCGCGCGGGTTCGGGCGGCCTCGGCCTGCCGCACCGGCGAGGAATACGTTCTCGGCGTCACAACGACCTTCCATTTATGGCTAGAGTCTGCATCTAACGAAACTTTACGGGGGAGTACGCGGTGGCCACCTATCTTCTCGCGGCGAATCCGATCCACGGGCACGCCGGTCCGATCCTGAGCGTCGCCGGGCACCTCGTCGCACGAGGGCATCGGGTCGTCGTCCTGACCGGAAGCCGGTTCTCGTCGCAGGTCGAGGGCGCCGGGGCGGAGCACCGGGCGCTGACCGGGACCGCCGACTACGACGATCGACGGCCCGACACATACCTGCCCGACGGTGCGCGCTACCGTGGCGTCCGACGAGCCGAGTACGACATCCGCACCATCTTCGTCGAGACGATCCCCGACCAGTACCGATCGATTCGTCCGCTGATCGAAGCCCTGCGGCCCGATGCGGTACTCGTCGACGGCGCCTTCGCCGGAGTGCTGCCCCTCATCGCGCAGACGGATGACCGCCCACCCATCCTGGCGCTGGGGGTGACGCCCCTCAGTCAGACCTCGCGCGATGTCGCTCCCTACGGTCTCGCTCTTCCCCCTCCCCGCGGCCGGTTCGACCGGCTGAGGTACGCCGCCATGGGCGCCGCGGCGCGGCGCGTCGTCTTCGCGCCGACGCAACGAGCCGGCGCCCGCGCCTTCGCCGCCACCGGCGCCGAACTGCGCGGGTTCATCATGGACGCCTCCCGTCACTACGACCGGTTCCTGCAGACGGGCCCGGCGGCCCTCGAGTATCCCCGCACCGATCTCGCCCCCAACACCCGCTTCGTCGGCGTCCTGCCGCAGAATGCCACGATCTCCCGTCGCCCCTCCTGGTGGGGAGAGCTCGACGGCGAACGCCCGGTCGTGCACGTGACCCAGGGGACGATCGACAACCACGACTTCGGTCGGCTGGTGCGCCCCACCCTCGACGCCCTCGCCGATCGCCACGTGGCCGTGGTGGTGACCGCGGGCGGACGCGAGGTCGAAGCCATCGGCCCCCTTCCGCGCAACGCCTACGCGGCGAGCTACCTCGACTACGACGCGCTCCTCCCCCGTGTCGACGTCGTCGTCACGAACGGCGGATACGGCGGGGTGCAGGCAAGCCTCGCCGCCGGCGTCCCCCTCGTCGTCGCGGGCGGCACCGAGGACAAACCCGAGGTCGCGGCCCGTGTCGGCTGGACCGGAGCCGGAATCGACCTCCGCACCGGAACGCCGGATGCTGCGTCCGTCGGGTCCGCGGTCGCATCGATCCTCAACGACCGCTCCTACCGCGCCGCGGCGCAGCGCATCGCCGCCGATGCGGCAACGCACGACGCCCTCGGCGAGATCGCACGGCATCTCGCCGAGGCCGCCGGTGGTGTCACCCCGTGACGGGGGTCCGGCGTCAGTAGCCTGACCCGGCGACACCGTCCTCGACGATCGTGCGCGTGCTCGAGAGGCCGAGGCGCGAAGCGCCCGCCGCGATCATCGCCTCCGCGTCGGCGCGCGTGCGGATACCGCCCGAGGCCTTCACCTCGAGGCGATCGCCGACGGTCTGCTTCATGAGCTCCACGGCGTGCACCGTGGCACCGCCGCTGGGGTGGAACCCGGTCGATGTCTTGACGAAGTCGGCCCCGGCCGCCTCCGCGGCCCGGCAGGCGCCCACGATGGCCTCGTCGGGGAGCGCGGCCGACTCGATGATGACCTTCAACACCGTCGGCGACACGGCCGCTTCCCGCACCGCGCGGATGTCCGCCTCGACGTCGGCGAAGCGCCCCTCGAGAGCGGCACCCACGTCGATCACCATGTCGATCTCGTGGGCGCCCTGAGCGACGGCCAGTCGGGCTTCGGCGGCCTTGATCTCGGAATGATGCTTTCCGCTCGGGAAGCCCACGACGACGGCGAGCTTGAGCCCCTCCGGCAGATCGACGGGAAGGACAGACGGAGACAGGCACACGCTGTACGTGCCGAGCGCGGCGCCCTCCGCGATCAGCGCGGCGACGTCGTCGCGGGTCGCCTCGGGCTTGAGCAGGGTGTGGTCGACGTAACGTGCGAGCGAGGTGGTCATCGTTTCTCCGATCGAATCAACGAGCCGCGGCGAGTGCGCGACTGTCCAGCAGTTTGTTCAGCACGAGTGCGAGCACGAGGATGACGCCGGTGGCGATCATCTGCACGAACGACCCGATGCCCATGAGGTTGAACAGGTTCTTCAGAACCGACAGCAGCAGCACGGCGATGAAGGTTCCACCGACCCCGCCGCGTCCGCCGAACAGGCTCGTACCACCCAGCACCACCGCAGCGATCGCGTCGAGCTCTGCGCCCTGGAACGCGGTGGGCTGACCGATCGTGAGGCGACTGGTCAGCAGCACTCCGGCGAGCGCCGCCGTCAGCCCCGAGAACCCGAAGACGGCCATCTTGATGAGGTTCACCGGCACGCCCGACAGTCGCGCCGCCTCCTCGTTGCTGCCGACCGCGTAGATGTACTCGCCGAACGTGGTGTAGCGCAGGATGAGCCCGGTGAGCAGCGTCACCCCGATGAAGATCACACCGGTCAGGGGCAGAATGCCGAGGTAGCCGCCGCCGATGATGGTGAATCCCTCCGGAAGCCCGCTGCCGGCGGGGCGTCCGTCGGTCAGCGTGAACGCCCACCCCCGCACCGCGGTGAGCCCCGCCAGCGTCACGATGAATGCCGGCAGGCGGATCCAGGCCGACACCGCGCCCATCAGCATGCCGATCCCGACGCCCGCGGCCAGCGAGACGAGGATCGCCACCGGGATGGGTACGGCACCGTCGAGGAGGATCGCGACGATCATTCCGCTGAGGGCCGCAACTGAACCGACCGCGAGGTCGATGCCCGAAGTGAGGATCACGAGGGTCATGCCCACGGCGATGATGCCGGTGAGGCTCGACTGCTGAAGCAGATTGGCGAGGTTGCGCGCGGTGAGGAACTCGGGGCTGAGCAGGGCCGCGATCGCGCAGATCACGACGAAGACGATCAGGAGGTTGCCCTTGATCAGCCAGGTCGATCCCCGCTGGCGCCACGATGGCGCTGTCGCAGTGGTGGTCGTCGGCTCCGCCGGCGACGTCGTCGTCTCGTTCATGCTGCCTTCCCGCTGATGATGGTGTGACTGATGTGTTCCTCGGTGTCGGTGAGGGGGTCGAACTCGCCGACGTTCCGGCCCTCGTGCAGCACCACGATCCGGTCCGCGTTGGCCATGAGCTCGCCGAGCTCGCTCGAGGCCACGAGCACGGCGGCGCCGCGATCGGCCAGCTCGCGCACCTGCCGGTAGAGATCGGCCTTGGCGCCGATGTCGAGCCCGCGCGTGGGCTCGTCCAGGAGCAGGATGCGCGTGTCGCGGGCGAGCCACTTCGCCAGGACGACCTTCTGCTGGTTGCCGCCCGAGAGCAGGCGGATCTCCTGGTGCGGGCCCGCGTACTTCACCGCGAGCTGCGTGAGGATCGGGGCGGTGCGACGGTTCTCGCGCTCGCGCGGGAAGAAACCGGGAGCCCCTCTCAGCGCGGCGAGCCCGGCATTGCGCGCCACCGAGAGGTTCAGCAGCAGGCCCTGCGACTTGCGGCTCTCGGGCACCAGCCCGAATTTGTTGCGAACCGCGTCGCGCACCGTGCGATTGCGCACGGGGCGCCCGAATGCTCGCAGCGCCATCTGGGCGCTGCGTGCGCCGAACACCGCGGAGAGCAGCGTCGTGCGTCCGGCGCCGCCGAGACCGGCGAGACCCACGATCTCGCCGGTGCGCACGGAGATCGCGCGCACGTCGAGCAGAGAGGGGATGAGGACGTGGTCGATCTCCAGCGCGACCTCGTCGCCGATCTCGCGGCGCTCGCGGTGCTCGGTGAGCTCGCTCTTCTTATCGCCGATCATGTCGGCGATCCACCGCGTCGCGTCCGTCGACGAGACCGTGTACTTCGCCGCGTTCACCCCGTCGCGCAGGACGGTGATGCGGGTGCCCACGGCGCGGATCTCATCGAGACGGTGCGAGATGTAGATGACGGCGCGGCCTTCTGCGATGAGGCGACGGATGACGCGGTGCACGTTCTCGACGTCGGCCTCCCCGAGCGTGGCCGTCGGCTCGTCCATCACGATGATGCGCGCGTCGGTGGTCAGCGCCCGTGCGATGGCGGTGAGCTGCTGATCGGCGATGGGCAGGTCGGCGACTCGGGCGTCGGGCGAGAACGTCGCCCCCACGCGGTCGAGGTACGACGTGGCCTCTCGCCGCCGGGCGCCACGGTGGACGACTCCGGCCGTGTTCGGGGTGTGCCCGAGGAAGAGGTTCTGCGCGACGGTGAGGTCGCCGAAGAGGTCGAGCTCCTGGTAGATCACGGCGATACCCGCCTTGATGCCGTCGAGCGGGCGGTGGAACTCGACGAGCTCACCGCCGATCTCGATGGTGCCCGAGTCGGGTACGTAGCTGCCGGCGAGGATCTTCATCAGGGTCGACTTGCCGGCGCCGTTCTCGCCGAGGATGCAGTGCACCTCCCCGGCGTGCACGTCGAGATCGACGGACGACAGAGCGACGGTCCCGGGGAAGGTCTTGCGGATGCCGCGCATCCTCAGGACCGGGGTCTCGGATGCGGTGTGCGAGTCGGTCATCGTGGGGGGTCCTCCAGGAGTTCGAGCGCCGTGCCTTCGTCGGTCACGAGCACTGTGCAGAAGCGGTTGGCCACCACGGCGCGAGCGACGGCTCGCTTCGCCCGTCCGGCGATGACGGCGATCGACGACGTGGCCGCGCGCAGATCGTCGAGGGTGAGGCCGAGCGTGCGCTCGTCGAGCTCACGGTCGACGATGTTCCCGTCGGCGTCGATGTAGCGCCCGACGATGTCGCCGACCGCGCCCTTCTCCGCCAGGTCTCGCACGCCGTCCCCGGTCATGTAACCGCTGGTGACGAGCACCGACGAGTTGCTGACGGGGCCCGCGCTGAAGATGAGCGCGGAGGCCTGGCGCGCCCGATCGAGGATGGATGCGACGACGCGGTCGTCTTCGATCGCCCGACGCGTGGAGGCATGCTCGAGGATCGCCGGACTCGGCAGGAGGGTCACGTTTCCGCCGGCCTTCTGCGCGATCGCGGTGGCCGTCGCCGAGGCCATGCCGGCTCGACGGTTCACGGTGACGCCGCCGTTGATCTGCACGACCTCCACCCCCGACGCCCACCCCTCGGGGAGCGCCGCGGCGATCTGCTGCAGAGTGCGCCCCCAGCTGATGCCCAGCACCCTCGGTACCGGGCGCATCGAGGCCAGCAGCTCGGCGGCCGCCGCGGCGACGCGCTCGGAGAGCACGGCCTCGTCGGCGTCGGCCGGGACGACCACCGCCTCGCGAAGTCCGAAGGTCTCGCGCAGACGGCGCTCCAGGGGGAGGCGGCGCGCGCGGGGGTGAACGATCTCGATGCGCACGATGCCGCTCTCCTTGGCGAGGGCGAGGAGCCTGCCGACCTTCCACCGGTTGATGCCGACCAGCGCCGCGATCTCGGCCTGGCTCTTGCCGTCCTGGTAGTACAGCTCGGCGGCGCGGACGGCGAGCAGCTCGTCGTCGCTCATCGCTCGACCTCCGAGCTGCCACCCGCGATGTCGGCGAGACGCCCGCTGAGATCCGCCACCAGTTCGGTGGCCTCCAGGTACGACCCGTACGCAGCATCCAGCGGCGCCACCGCCGCGGGGTCGGGCTCGATGGTGCGGTACTCCGGGGTGAAGCGTCCGGCGACATCGGCGAGGGGTTCGCCCGTGGCCGCGGCGACCCCGAGGATGCCGAGCGCCCGAGTGGTGAGGTTCTCTCCGTCGACGAGGCCGATCGGGCGACCCAGAGCATCGGCGGTGGCCTGCGTCCAGAGCCGATTGTGCCGGATGCCGCCGGTGAAGAAGACGTCGGTGGTATCAACGCCGACGTCTTCGAACGAGCTCAACACCTGACGGGTGCCGAACGTGACCGCCTCCACCGTGGCGCGATACAGGTGCTCGGGGGTCGTGCCCAGCGAGAGCCCGAGCACCGCTCCGCGCAGCTTGGGGTTCTTCAACGGGGTGCGGTTGCCCATGAAGTGGTCGAGCACGAGCAATCCGTGCGCCGCCGGAGCGACCGCTTCCGCCCGGGCGATGAGATCGCCGATCCGGTCGCGGGTCACACCCAGGATGCGTTCGGACAGCCACGACAGTGCGGCTCCCGCCGAGATCTGCCCGCCCTCCACCAGCCAGCGTCCCTCGGTGAGAGCGCCCGGGTAGGGGCCCCAGATCGTGGGGGCGAACACCGGCTCGTCGAGCTCGGCGATGAACGCGTTCGACGTTCCGGCGACGACGGCGACCGGATTGGCGCTCGCTCCCCGCAGAGCGACGAGAGCGAGGTGCGCGTCGATGCCGCCGGTGACGACGATCGCCCCGGGAGCGACGCCGAGCTCGGCAGCCGCCGCCGCGGTGAGCTCCCCGGCGACCGAGCCGGTCGGGAGGATCTCCGAGGGGAGCTTGTCGGCGAGACCGTCCACACCGAGGGCGTGATAGAGGTCGGCCGGAAGCGACCCGGTGCGGTGGTCGTAGTTCCACTTGCAGGTCGCGTTCATGCGCGACCCGACCCACCGGTCCGTCAGGCGCAGGGTGAGGTAGTCGACCGATTCACCGATGTACCGGGCGGCGGTGTAGATCTCCGGCTCGTGACCCGCGAGCCACATCGCCTTGGGCACGAGCCACTCGGCGCTGTCGGTGCCACCGGCGAACCGCAGTGCCGGATGGTCGACCTCCGCGGTGCGCCGTGCTTCGGCGGCCGCGCGACTGTCCATCCAGAGCAGGGCGGGCCGCGACGGACGACGGTCGACATCGAGCACGACCACCGAGGAGGCGGTCGTGGCCACCCCGACCGCGTCCACGCGCGTGACGCCCGCCTCGCTCAGCGCGGAACGCGAGGCTTGCACGGCCGATCGCCACCAGTCCAGCGGATTCTGCTCGGCCCACCCCGGTCGCGGATAGCTCGTCAAGTACGACGCCGAGGCATCGGCGAGCCGTCGCCCGTCTGCGGCGAAGACGCCTGCCCTGGCACCCTCGGTGCCGATATCGATCGCGAGATAGAACGCCATCGTCCCCGTCCGTCCGTCAGTCCTGATTCGGAAGGAACAGTACCTTCGAGCTGAAGATCGAGCGCTCGCCGAGCTGCTTCATCGTCTCGGGAAGGGCATCCAGTCCCAGTTCGTGGGTGATCATGAACTCCCAGCGCAGGCGTCCGTCCGCGAACGCCGCCGCCGACTCCGTCCATTCCCGGCCCGGGAACGGCGCGGAGAAGGAGTTCCAGCTGCCGTGGAGCGTCGCCTCGCGACGGAGGAAGTGGCTGAAGGTGCTCTTGTCGAGCTCGACGGGACGGTGCGGGATGCCGATGAAGGCCGCCTCACCCCGACGCGCGGTGAGATTCGTCGCGAGCGCGATCGTCTGCGGCACACCGGCCGACTCGATCACGACGTCGAATCCGTCGTGCCCGGCGTGTGCGAGCGCCTCGTCGTCGTTGACCGCTGTGAGGTCGGCTCCCGCCTCGCGGGCCATGTCGGCCTTCTCGACGCTCACATCGACGGCGAGCACCTCACGTGCGCCCAGGATCTTCGCCCACTGGACGGCGAACAGACCGATCGGGCCGGCGCCGATGACTGCGACGCGCGAATCCTTGCCGAGCCGGGTGCGGTAGATGGCGTGCAGGGCGATGGCGGAGGGGTCCATCATCGCGGCGGCGCGGGGATCCACGCCCTCGGGCATGACGAACGCGTTCGAGGCGTTGACCGATACGAACTGCGCGTAGGCCCCCTCCTGGCGGCTGCCGAAGTATCCGTAGTTCTCGCAGAGGGAGAACTGGCCCGCGCGGCAGCTGTCGCAGGTGTTGCAGGGGATCAGCGGCGGCACCGTGACGAGCTGTCCGACGGCGAGGCCGTCGACGTCCGCGCCCACGTCGACGATGTGACCGGAGAACTCGTGGCCGCAGATGATCGGCGTGTAGTACGCGCCCGCGAAGTTCATGCGGGGGATGTCGGAGCCGCACACGCCGCACGCGGCGACCTTCACCAGCACATCGCCGGGGCCGATCTCGGGCACGGGCACTTCTTCGACACGGATGTCACCGGGCGCGTGCATCACGGCGGCGGTCATCGACTCGGACATGTTCTCCTCCGATTGGGGGTGGGGTAGGAACCGGTGCGGGCCGCGGGGCGACCCGCACCGGTCGGGGACTACTTGGTGGCCTGCGCGAAGAGCGTCGAGCCCACCAGGGCCGAGGCGTTCGCCTTGGTGACCAGTTCTGTGCCGGCGTCGATCTCCGCGTCGACGGATTCGCCGGAGGCGACCGCGATGGCCGTGTCGGCCGCCGTGGCTCCGAGGGCGATCGGGTCGTTGAGGGAGGTCGCGACGTACTGGTCGCCGTCGGCGATGGCCGAGACCGCCTCCATCAGACCGTCCACGCCGGCCACGAGCACGTCGGTACGGCCGTTCTCCTGGAGCACCTGCAGTGCACCGAGGGCCATGTCGTCGTTGTGGGCGTAGACGACCTTGACGTCGGCGTTGGCCTGCAGGAGGTCCTGCATGGCGGTGACGGCGTTGGAGCGGATGTACTCCGCGTACGGCCCCTCCACGATCGTGACGGCGCTGTCTCCCTCGAACGCCTTGTGGAAGCCGGCCGAGCGGTCCATGGCCACCGTGCCGCCGGCGTCACCCTGGATCTCGATGATCTTGCCGCCCGTCGCGCCCAGCGCCTTCTTCACCTCGCCGCCGACGAGCTCGCCCATGGCGACGTTGTCGCGCCCGACGTGAGCGACGGCCCCCTCGGCCGAGCGGTCCACCGTGACGACGGGAATGCCGGCGGCCTTGGCCGAGGCGAGGCTGGGCGCGATGCCCTGCGGATCGACGGGGTTGATGAGGAGGACGTCGACGCCGCGGGTGATGAGGTCTTCGATGTCGTTGTTCTGCTTCGTGATGTCGCCGTTCGCGTCGACATATTCCAGCGAGGCGCCCGCGGCCTCGGCCGCCTGCTTCACGCCGTCGCCGAGTTCGACGTAGAAGGGCGATTGCTGCGTCGCCTGGCTGAAGCCGACGACGACATCGCCGTCGTCCGCGCCGGACGCAGCGCCGGTGCCGCCGGGCGTGGTGGTCACCGAGCACGCGGTGATGCTTAGGGCGAGGGCCGCGAGAGTCGCGAGCCCGAGAACTGCCTTTTTCATGGACTGAACCTCCTTGGTCAGTGGGTGCCTGCAGAACGCTAAGCAATCGATCTGCTGCGTTCAACTTTTGAGCAGCCTCCTGCTCACATGAGCACTTCGCCCTGGATCGCGTGCGCATATGCGCACGGATTGCGCACATGCGGCCCCACCGCGACGACCCGGTGGGACCCTCGCGCCGAGCGCCCGCTCGTCGCCGCGTGGAAGGATGGGCGGGTGACCGCGACCCTGGAGAACTCCGTCGTCCTGGACGAGAACGCGGGCGTTGTCCGCATCCTCGACCGCCGGGTCTTCCCGGCTCGTATCGAGTGGGTGACTGCCGAGACCCCGGATGCTGTCGCCGCGGCGATCCGCGACATGGTGACCCAGAGCTCGGGGCCGCTCTACGCCGCCACCGCCGGCATGGCCCTCGCCGCGCTGCAGGCGCGCGACCTGCCCTTGCGCGATGCACGCACCGCCCTCGGGGTCGCCGGACGCGCCCTGGCGACCGCTCGCCCCACCAACGCCCATCCGCGTGACGCGGTCGCCACGGTCCTCGCCGCGGGACGCGACGCCGACACGACGGCCGAGCTCGTGACCGCCACCGTCGACTCCGCCCGCACGGTCGACCGCGACTATCGGGAAGCCGCCCTCCGCCTCGGCCGCGCAACGCTGTCGCTGCTCCCCGCGACGCCACGCATCCTCACGCACTGCTGGGCCGACGCCTACCTGTTCGGCCTGGTCGCCGCCGCGGGCGAGGCCGGCCGGGAGATCGAATGGATCGCGACGGAGACCCGCCCCTACCTGCAGGGCGCGCGACTGACCGCGCACTCGCTGCGCGAGCTCGGCCAGCAGGTCACGCTCATCACCGACGGCATGGGGGCCGCCGCGCTGTCGTCGCCCCGCGGCGTGGGCACCGGCCCGATCGATGCCGTCGTCACCGCCGCCGATCGGGTCGCGCTCGACGGCTCGGTCGTGAACAAGGTGGGCACGCTCGCGCTCGCGACCGCAGCATCCGCCTTCGACGTTCCGTATTACGCCATGGTCGAGGCACCCGACCGGGCCGCCCCGACCGGCGCCGACGTGGTGATCGAAGACCGCGACCCCGCCGAGGTGCTCGAAGTCCTCGGACACCGGTCGGCCAGCCCGCTCGTGACCGACGCGTGGTACCCGGCGTTCGACATCACACCGGCGCGCCTGGTGACCCGCATCGCCACGAGCCGGGGCACGTTCGAGCCCGCGCGGGTCGCCGACCACTTCGCCGCCGACCCCGAGGCGCTGGCCGCAGTCCCGGCCGTACCGCCGCTCCGGCGACGTCGGACCCCGGCCGTGCCGGTGCCCGTCAACGCCTCGACGCAGCCCGACACCGTCGCCTTCCACCCCTTCTCGAACGACTCCTCCGGAGGAACCGAATGACCGTCACCCCCTCCGCCGACGTCGTGGTGCTCGACATCGAGGGCACCACGAGCGAGGCCGGCTTCATCCTCGGCGACCTGTACGACTTTGCGCGCCCTCGCCTCGAGGAGGCTCTCGGACGCGAATCGCTCCGCGCGGCGCGAGCCGACGCGATCGCCGAGACCGGGCTGCCGGCCGACGCGACCGACACCGAGGTCGCCGATGCGCTGCGCGCCCTGATGGCGACCGATGTGAAGTCCACTCCGCTGAAGACGATCCAGGGCGTCATCTGGGCCGAGGGCTTCGCCGCCGGGGAGATCACGTCGCAGTTCTTCGACGACGTGCCGCCGCGCCTGCGCTCGTGGGCCGACCAGGGACTGCGGATCGCCGTGTACTCGTCGGGCTCGGTCGCCTCGCAGCAGCCGTGGTTCCGCCACGCCCCGCAGGGCGATCTGTCGACCCTCGTCGAGGCCTGGTTCGACACCGTCAACGCGGGCGGCAAGAAAGACGCGTCGTCGTACGCGACGATCGCCGAGGCGCTGGGCGTCGCCCCCGCCCGCGCCCTGTTCCTCACCGACCACCCCGAGGAAGTCGCCGCCGCCCGCGCGGCCGGGTGGCAGACCGTGGCGCTCGACCGCGCCGGCGAGCCGTGGGCCGGCGCCGCGTTCGAGGGCCCCGTGGTGCACACCTTCGACGAGATCGAGCTCGGCCGATGAGCGCCCTGTCGACCGCGCGCACGCTCGAAGCCGGTGCGATCCTCGCCGCCGAGGCCGCACGATTCTCCGGCTACGGCTGGATGCGCGGCACCTCGGGGAATCTCTCGCTCGTGATCGACCGCGATCCGCTCGTGCTGGCGGTCACCGCCTCGGGTCTGGACAAGTCGGAACTCACCGAGGCCGACGTCGTGCTCGTCGGCCCCGACGGTCGGGGCCTGGACGCCGACGACCCGCGCCCGCCGTCGGCGGAGGCCGGCCTCCACGCCCACATCGCCGCGCGCACCGGTGCCGGTGCGGTGTTCCACGTGCACGCCCTCGACGCTGTCGTCGCCGCGCACCGCTGGCCCGACGGCGTCGAGATCAGCGACATGGAGATGCTCAAGGGCATCGGACACCGCGCCCACGACGAGACCGTCGTCATCCCCGTGATCGCGAACGACCAGGACATGGCGGTCGAGGCCGCCCGCTTCGACGAGGTCTACGTGCCCGCCACCGCCGACGTCCCCGAGGTGCCGGTCATGATCGTGGCGACCCACGGCATGTACGCCTGGGGCGAGGATGCGGCGGCAGCCCGCCGCCACCTCGAGATCGCCGAGTGGCTCCTGCGCTTCACCGTCGCCACGCGCTGATCGCGCAGCATCCGCCCTCCCCGGCGTCGAGATCACGGCCTCTCGGCGAACCGACACCGCCATCGCGTCGCGCTGATGTCGCCTCGGCGAGACGACGTGGTCTCGGCGGGTGGGGCACGCGCTACGTCAGGAGGGGCTCGCGCGTGAGCTGCGTCAGGCGGCGCGGGTCGGGATCGATCAGGCGCGCGATGCCCAGCGTGCGGGCGGTGAGCAGCACCCGGCGAGCGGCGATCGCGCGCTCGCGCTCGGGAAGGGTCTGGATGTCGGCGACCTTCGAGAACCCGACGATGCGGCGCACGGCCTTCGCCGCGGCGTAGATGGCGGCATCCGAGCGGATGCGGCGCAGCGTCACCGCGAGCACGTCGTCGCCGTAGACACGGGGGTCGACGCGGTCGGGCCAGCGGCGGGTGAACTCCTCCTCGAAAGCGGCGACGAGCTCGACCGGCAGCGCGAGCAATGCCTCGGCGTCGGCCTCGCGGCCGAGCACCGACGCCCTCGCCGCGGCGATGATGAGATTCGCCCACACGGCGCCGAGGTCGAAGCCCGTGGGCGCGTAGGTGCCGAACTCCGAGTCGAACGCGCGGACCGAGCCGCCCTCGGCACGCACGAACACCGACCCGGTGTGCAGGTCGCCGTGCACGAGGCTCTGGTGGTCTTCCTGGAACCGCTGCTTGGCCAGGCCGATCTCGCGCACGAACACGCGGTCGGCCCGCAGCTCGCGCACGTCGTCCTCGTTCGCGGGCAGCCACCCGTTGTGCTCGTGGTCGACGTAGGGCTCGCTGAAGACGAGGTCTTCGGTGATCTCCGACAGCTCGGGATTCGTGGCCTCGGCGATCCGTCGTCGCCGCTCGGGCCCGGGGGTGCCGAAGACGCTCGTGGCGAAGCCGATCGCGCCGACGTAGGTGCCGAGCTGCGCGGCGGCGTAGGTGTGCAGGCGCCCCGCGTTCAGCTCGTTGCGCCACACGGCGTGGTCGCTGAGGTCTTCGATGGAGAGGGCGAGGGATGCTTCGTCGAAGCCGTAGAACGCGGGCACGTGCGCCGCATCCACCGCCTCGTGGGCGGCGAGCACGACCGCCTCGCGCTTGGCGCGCTCGCGGGTGAGCGGCCAGGTGGGGTCGACGCGCACGTGCGGCAGCGACTGCTTGACGACGACGCCGTTGCCGGCGGCGTCGGTCACGATGAAGACGAGATTGAGGTTGCCGTCGCCGACCTCGACCACGGAGACGATCGACGCGGGATCGACGGGTCCGGCCAGTCGCGGACGGGCGAGGAGGTACGCACCGACCGTGTCGACGGTGAGGATGTCGGCTTCGAGGTCGCTCATGCGGTGGTGCTCCCGGCGATGATCGTGGTCTTCCGGCGGCGGAACGTGAAGCTGAACAGCAGTGCCACGAGCAGCACGATGCCCTTGCCGAAGTCCTGGATGTAGTAGGGCAATCCCATCATGGAGAAGCCCGTCACCATGACCGCGATCAGCACGGCCCCCAGTGCCGTGCCCCACGCGTTCGGGCGGCCGATGCCGAGAACCGAGACGCCGACGAGCGCGACGGCCACCGCGTCGAGCAGCAGCGAGTTGCCCGCCGAGACGTCGCCCTGGCCGATGCGGGCGGCGAGCACGAGCCCCGCGATCGAGGCGAGCACACCGCAGCCGATGTACGCCGCGGCGCGGTAGGCGCGCACCCGCACGCCGGCGAGCCGGGCGGCCTCCGGGTTCGATCCGACCGCGGCGAGTGCACGACCCCAGCGGGTGCGGTCGAGCACGAACCACAGGAGGGCCGTCAGAACGAGGAAGAGCACGACCGGCACGGACACGGGGCCGAAGGAGCCGCGGTCGAACCAGAGGAAGTCGGCGGTGAAGCGGCCGGGGGCGGTGGAGCCGTCGGCGAGGGTCATCTGCGACGAGATCGACTTCCCGTCGACGATGATGAGCTTGAGCCCGACCACGGTGAACATCGTCGCGAGGGTCGCCAGCAGGTCGGGGATGCGGGCGAAGACGATCAGCGCCGCGTTCAAGGCCCCGATGAGAGCGCCAGACAGCAGCACGACGCCCACGGCGATCCCGCCGACCTGACCGGCGATCACGAGCGTCCACGCCGCGATCGACACGGCGAAGCCGGCGTTGGCTCCCACCGAGAGGTCGAGGCCGCCGACCGTCATGGCGAGGGTGACACCCAGCCCCGCGATCCCGACGGGCGCGATGAACTTCAGCATCCCGAAGACGTTCTCCACCGTGCCGAACGCGGGCTGCGTGGCGAAGAAGAACACGATGAGCAGCGCGGTGACGGCGACGAAGCCCCATTTCGCGACGCCGTCGATGACGCGCGTTCCGATACCGGGGGCGGATGCTGTCGTGAGGCTCATGCCGTCTCCTTCGGGTGGCCGGGGTCATCGAGCAGCGCACGGACGATGCGCGCCCGGTCGTGGACTCCGGCGGGGGTGTCGAGGGCGATCCTGCCCGAGACGAGCACGACGATGCGGTCGGCGACATCGAGGATCTCGTCGACGTCGCTCGAGAGCACGACGACGGCCGCGCCCTCTTTCGCACGGGCTCGTGCGGCGTCGCCGATGCGTCGGCGCGCGCCGATGTCGACACCGCGGAACGGCTCGTCGAGCACGGCGAGGGCGGGTGCGGTACGCAGCCAGCGACCGACGATCACCTTCTGCTGGTTACCGCCCGACAGGTCGTCGACGGCGGTGTCGGCCGATGGCGCGACGACGTCGTAGGCCTCGATCACCTCGTCGGCCACCGCACGCTCGCGGCGCACGCCGACCACACCGAGCCGGTCGGAGATCTCGCGCAGCACCGGGAGTCCGACGGTGCGCGCGATCGACCAGCCGGGCTGGATGCCGCCGCGTTGACGGTCTTCGGGAACGAGCACGATCCCGGCCTCTTTCGCCGCCGCGGGAGTGGCCGGCCGGTAGTCGCCGCCGGAGAGCGTCATGCGGGCCTCGCCGGCGGGTCGCACGCCCGCGACCGTCTCTGCGAGCTCGGTCTTGCCCGCGCCGAGAAGACCCAGGATGCCGGTGACCTGCCCCGCGTGGATGTCGAGCGCGAGCGCCTCGGCGCCCGGGATGAGACGGGCCCCGTCGATCGAGAAGACCACGTCGCCTGCCGGCTGCGGGTCGGTCACGTGCTGCTGCAGCTCGGTGGGGACCCCGAGCATGGCTTCGAGCGCGGCGTGCCAGTCGAACGGCCGAGAGGCGGCGAGGGTGAGCCCGCCGTCGCGGAGCACGAGGATGCGATCGGCGAGGCGCTCGATCTCGCCGAACCGGTGGCTCACGAACAGGATGGCCAGGCCCGGCCGGCCGGGCTCGCCGTCGCGCAGCGCCCGCAGCACCTCGAAGAGACGATCCGCCTCGGACGCGGTGAGCGCCGACGTCGGCTCGTCGAGGATGAGCAGCTTCGGGGTGGAGCGCAGGGCGCGGGCCAGGATCAGCAGCTGCGCGTCGGAGGTGCCCAGGCGCCCGGCGTCGGCGCGCAGCACCTCGTCCGACCAGTCGAGCCCGAGGCGCGCGAGCGCGGCACGGGCGATGCGTTCGGTCTCTGCCCGGCGCACCACCCGGTGCCCGCCCGAGGAGAGGTCGGTGAGCGCGATGTTGTCGGCGACCGACAGCGAGGGCACGATGCCGTCGGCGATGCGCTGGTGCACCGTCTCGATGCCGGCCCGGCGTGCCCGGGCGGGCGAGGTCAGCCGCGTCGATGCGCCCGACACCTCGATCGACCCGGTGTAGCCGGGGTTCGCCCCCGACACGGCACCGATCAGCGTGGACTTCCCCGCGCCGTTCGTGCCGAGCAGGGCGGTGATGGTGCCCGCGGCGAGCTCGAGCGAGACGTCGCGCAGCACCCGGTTCGCGCCGAAGCGCACGCCGACGCCGCTCAGGCGGACGACCGGTCGGTCGTCCGCCTGAGCGGGATGAGGCGTGGAGGAGGTCATCCCGAGACGGCGGGGAGCCAATCGGCGACGACCACGTCTTCGAGCAGCAGCGACGGCTCGGCCTCACGCAGCTGGGCGACGTTCGTGATCTCCTTCTCGAGCAGGAAGTCGCGGGTGACGGTGATCGCGGGGAACTGCACCTCGGTCTCGTCGAGCTCGCCCGCCAGCGAGAGCGCGAGCGTGCGCACGACCGCGGCGCCGATCGATGCGGGGTCGGTCGCCGAGGTCGCGACCCACGGGCTGCCGTCGGCGATCATGACCTCGATGTCGGCGTTGGAGATGTCGATGCCGTAGACCTTGACCTTGTCCTGCAGGTTGTTCTGCGTCACCGCCTGCACGACGCCCTTGGTGATCTCGTCGTAGGGGGCGAAGATCGCCTGCACGTCGGGATTGGCCTTGAGCGCCGCATCCGTCAGCGGGATGTTGTCGGTCGCGGTCGACTCGGTGACCTCGCCGGTGAAGAACAGCTGGTCGAGGTCGTACTCGGTGAGGTACTGGTCCCAGACGGCCTTCCGGCGGTCGAGCGGCGCGAAGCCCTCGGCGCTGACGAGACCGACCTTCGCGCCGTCACCGGCCGTGGCGACGAGCTCGTCGAGCACTCCCTCGGCCATCGACGTGTCGGACTGCGACGTGACGAGCACGCCGTCGGTGTCGTCGAGCGCCAGGTCGTAGACGATCACGGGGATGCCCGCGTCGACGGCCTCGCGGATGCGCGGCTCGATCGTGTCGGTCTGACCGTGGTCGACGATGATCGCGTCGGGCTTCGACGCGATCGCCTGCTCGAGATCGGAGGCGTGCTTGGCGTTGTCGTTGCGCGCGTCGCTGACGGTCAGCTCGATGTTCGCCGCGGCCGCCTGCGCCTTCGCGCCGGCGGTCCAGGCGGTGAAGTAGTCGCCCGCGCCCGACTGCTGCACGAGCGCGACCGTGACGGGCTCGCCGTCGAAGGGCGCCGGCGCGTCGGCCGTGGCCGCCTGCTGCGATGCGGCGGGAGCGGTCGTGCCGCCCGTGTTCTGCTGGGCGCAGCCGGCGAGGACGAGCGCGGTCGCACCGGCGGCGGCGGCGAGGCCGAGCAGACGGCGGTTGTGCGAGAGGAACGACATGGATGTCACCTTCGGGTGAGGGGTGCTGTGGGCGCTGGGGGACGGCGGCCGGTGCTGTCCGGCGCGGGAGCAGTAAACCAGTTCGAGCAGGCACCGACCCAATCCGCCGTTGCGCATTGTTACGTCGAAGTCGACGGAAGTGACCGTGAACTGGCCGCGCGGGCGGTAGACGCGCGAGAATCGACCTCTACACCCCATCCGAGGAGATCCCCGTGACACTTCTGACCGTCTGGAAGGACACCGACCCGAGCGTGCCCGTGCTCGAGTCCACCGACGAGAACGAGATCCGCGATGCGCTCGCTACTCTGGGCGCCCGTTTCTCGCGCTGGGAGGTCAAGGACTTCGCCGACGACGCGCCGCTCGACGAGGTGCTCGCGCTCTACTCGACCGAGGTCGAGGGCGTGAAGCAGAGCGAGGGCTACACGCTCGTCGACATCGTCGGCCTCTCGCCGTCGCAGGAGAACTACGACGAGGTCAAGGTCACCTCGCGCGAGAAGTTCCTCTCCGAGCACAAGCACGACGACGACGAGGACCGCTACTTCGCCAAGGGCGCGGGGGTCTTCTACCTCCACGTCGACGGCAAGGTGCACGCTCTCTACTGCGAGCCCGGCGATCTCGTCTCGGTGCCGGCCAACACCACGCACTGGTTCGACATGGGCACCTCGCCCGAGTTCACCAGCATCCGTTTCTTCCACGACGACGACGGCTGGGTCGGCCACTTCACCGGCAACCCGATCGCCGACACCTTCCCGACGTTCGACCAGCTGCAGGCCCGCCGCGCGGAGCTCGCCGCGGCCTGACGCACAGCAGCAGCCCGAAAGCCCAAGACACCCGGAGACGCGGAGCGCCGCGCCCGGGTGTCCTGGCCTTTCGGCGGGCGGATGCTGCGTCGGGCGGATGCTGCGGGGCGGGCGTCAGATCGCGCGCTCGCTCCAGGCGTCGGGGTTGCCGAAGCGATGGGCCGTGATAGAGATGGCCTGTTCGCGCAGGAACGGCAGCAGCTCGATGCGCCCGGCGGTCGTGACCTCGTCGGCGTAGACCGCGAGGTCGGGATCGCCCGACGTCGCCTCGGCCAGCGCGCGTCGCAGGTCGACCACCGACGCGGGCGAACCCACCAGCCGCGCGCGCGAAGGGCGGGGCCGGGGGTCTTCGTCGGCCGCGGCCGCGACGACGTCGCCGGCCCCGGCCATGCGCTCGATCCACTCGTCGTCGCTCTCCACCCACACCGGGACGTCGAGGTCGCCGAGAACGCGGCGCACCTCGCCGGGGAGCCCGACCGGCACGCTCAGCGCGAAGCTCGACCCCGACCGCACACCGGCGAGCACGACTCTCAGCACCGCCTGCCACGCCGCGTCGCCGGTCGCGCGCACCGCGACCGATGCCGGGCGGTAGCGGAAGAGGTTTCGCTCGACGCCGAGCTGCGAGACGTCTTTGACGCGGCCGAACTCGCGGTCCCACGCGATGGCGTCGGCGAGCGCGCCGCGGCGCAGCCATTCGAACGCCTCGTAGGAGAGCGTCGGCTGCGCCGCCTCGATGATCGTCGTCAGTCGCGAGTCGAGTCCGCGCAGGTGCAGCGTCGACGACGCGGTCGCTCCCGTCGACGGGCGCCACGTGCCGAGGCCGATGAGGTGGTTCGGGCCGCCCGCCTTCGCGCCGGCGCCGACCGATGAGCGCTTCCAACCGCCGAACGGCTGGCGCTGCACGATCGCGCCCGTCGTGCCGCGGTTGACGTAGAGGTTGCCCGCCTCGACGCGGTCGAGCCAGAGGGCGAGCTCGTCGGGGTCCTGGGTGTGCAGGCCCGCGGTCAGCCCGTAGTCGACCGCGTTCTGCAGCTCGACGGCCTGGGCGAGGGAGCTGGCGTGCATGATGCCGAGCACCGGTCCGAAGAACTCCTCGCGGTGGAAACGCGAGCCCGGCTGCACCCCGGTGCGGATGCCCGGCGTCCAGTAGCGGCCCGCAGCCGGACCGTCGAAGTCGAGCTCTCGCGGCTCGACCAACCACCGCTCGCCCTCGCCGAGGGTGGTGAGGGCCCACTTCAGCTTGCCGCGCGGCTCCTCGATGAGCGGGCCGACCTCCGAGAGGGGGTCGGCGGCGGGCCCGACGCGCAGCGAGGTCGTCGCGTCGATGAGCTGCCGGGCGAAGCGCCGCGAGCGCGCGACCGATCCGACGAGGATGGCGAGCGACGCCGCCGAGCACTTCTGCCCGCCGTGCCCGAAAGCGCTGCGGACGAGATCGGATGCGGCCAGGTCGAGGTCTGCCGATCCCGTGATGATCATCGCGTTCTTGCCGCTCGTCTCGGCGTGCAGGGAGAGCTCCGGGCGCCACGAACGGAACAGCTGCGCGGTCTCCCACGACCCCGTCAGGAGCACCTGATCGACCGACGTGTGCTCGATGAGCCGGCGCCCGAGCGCCTCCTCGTCGAGATCGACCAGAGCGAGCAGGTCTCGCGGCACCCCGGCGTCCCACAGCGCCTCGGCGACGACGGCGGCGGTGCGGCGGGCCTGCGGCGCCGGCTTGAACACCACGCCCGAGCCCGCCGCCAGCGCGGCGAGCACTCCCCCGGCGGGGATCGCGATCGGGAAGTTCCAGGGCGGGGCGACCACCGTCACCCGGGCGGGCACGAAGACGGCGCCGCCGACGCGGTCGAGTTCTCGCGCCGTGGCGGCGTAGTAGTTCGCGAAGTCGACGGCCTCGCTCACCTCGACATCCGCCTCGGCGAAGACCTTGCCGGTCTCGGAGGCCGCGACCTCGATCAGCGCGCCCCGGCGCTCCGCCAGTGCGCGCGCCGCGCGCTGCAGCACGGCGGCCCGCTCTGCGGCGGACGTCGCGCCCCAGGAGGCCGCAGCATCCTTCGTTCCCGCCACGAGCGCGTCGAGGGCATCGCCGTCATCGACGCGCGCCGCGGCGATGGTCGCGGTTCCGGCCGCCGAGTCGTCGACGCGGGCGAGCACCTCGCGCGCCCACTCCCGGTTCGCGGGAAGCGCCGGGTCGGTATCGGCGACGTTGCGGAAGCCGAGCGCGCCGACCGCGTCTCCGGCCTCGCGCGGGGCGTAGACGGCCGTCTCGACGAAGGCCTGCCCGCCGAACAGCACGTGCTCCGGTGGAGCATCGGATGCTGCGGCGTCGCGGGCGATGCCGAGCACCGCCTGGGTGAGCCCCGGGTCATCGGCCTGCGGCTCGCGCAGGATCGCCGGCTCGGGGGTCTGCGCCGCGGCGCCCCGATCCTGCCCGCGGTTCGGACCGGTCGGGAGCGCCGGGTCGGCCGCGCGCTCGAGGGAGGCGAGGAAGCGGTCGCGCTCGCGGCCGTACAGCTCGGGGTCGTCGGCGAGGTCGAAGGCGGCCGACAGGAAGTTCTCGCCCGAGGCGTTCTCTTCGAGGCGACGCACCAGGTAGCTGATGGCGACGTCGAACTCGTCGGGCCGCACCACCGGCACGTAGAGGAGCACGTGCCCCACGTCGCGAGCGACGGCGGCGACCTGGCCCTGAGCCATGCCCAGCAGCATCTCGATCTCCACGCAGTCGCGCACGCCCCGGTCACCGGCGAGCTCCCACGCGTGCGCGACGTCGAAGAGGTTGTGCCCGGCCACACCGATGCGCACCCCCTCGGTCGCCTTGGCCGTGAGCGCCTCGTCGAGGCAGCGCAGGTAGTTGGCGTCGGTGTCGAGCTTGCTGCCGTACGTGGCGAGCGACCAGTCGTGCATGATCGCGTCGACGCGCTCCATCGCGAGGTTCGCGCCCTTCACGAGGCGCACCTTGATGCGCGCACCACCGGCGGCCACCCGCTGCCGCGCCCACGCCGTGAGCTGCCGCAGGGCGGGAAGGGCATCGGGGAGGTAGGCCTGCAGCACGATCCCGGCCTCGAGATCGGCCAGGCGGGGATCCTCGAGGATGCGGGTGAACACCGCGATCGTCAGATCGAGGTCGCGGTACTCCTCCATGTCGAGATTGAGGAACGTGGGGAGGGTCGACGACGCGGCGTCGAGGTACAGCGGGAGAAACCGCTCGACGACCCGGTCGACGACGTCGTCGAACGCCCACATCGAGATGTGCGAGGCGATGGCCGAGACCTTGACCGAGACGTAGTCGACGTCGGGCCGGCGGACGAGTTCGTGGATGCCCTTCAGCCGGCGCTCCGCCTCCGCCTCGCCGAGCACCGCCTCGCCCAGCAGGTTGAGGTTGAGCCGCGCGCCGTTCTCGCGGAGAGCGGCGATGGCCGGTCCGAGCTTGTCGGAGCGCGCGTCGACGACGAGGTGCCCGACCATCTCGCGGAGGGCCCGGCGCGCGATCGGTACGACCGGCGTCGGCAGCACCTGCGCGACCGCTCCCCCGACGTGCACGGCTCCGCGGAGGTACCAGGGGAGGAAGTCGGGCACGAGGGGCGCGATCCGGTGCAGCTGCGCCGCGGCGGCCGCGAGGCTCTCGGGGCGCATCACGCCGTCCACGAAGCCGATCGTGAAGGGGAGGCCCTGCGGGTCGCGCAGCACTCCGGCGAGACGCTCCGCCGCCGCATCCGTCGGCTCTTCGGCCGCCGCGGACACCCAACGCCCGGCAAGGGCGACCGCCCGATCGGCGAGGTCGCTGCCGGTCGCGGATTCGGTCGGAGTAGTCATGCGCACAGCCTAGGCTCGCCGGTTACGCGCGTTCCGGCGGCCCGCCGGGGCGATCCGCACAGTTCGCGCGGCCGTGCGCGGGCCACCCCGCCCTATGCTGTGCTCGTGACCGAGCCGTCATCCGCAACGACACCGCCTGAGGGCGCGATCGAGCCGGATGCTGCGGGCCGCCGTCGCTACCGATGGATCCACGCTGTGACGGACCGGGTTCCCACGGGGTGGTTCGCCGGCATCCTCACCGCGGCATTCCTCGGCGTCACCGCCGCCTTCGGCGGCCTGTCGGCCGTCGCGGCCCCTCCCGTCGCGCAGTTGCGCGCGGGAGACGCCCACGAGAACGACCAGTTCGCCATCACGATCGAACGCGCGGTGCTCATCGACGACCTGGCGGAGGCGGGGATCACCGTCGAACCCGGCGAGCGCGTGCTCGCCGTGATCCTGACGGCCGAGAACGTCTGGACGCGGGCCCTGCCTTCCACGGGCACCTCGGGCGTGCAGGCGGCCGTGCGGGCCCGGTCGATCGGGGAGGACGGCGCCGCCGCATCCGTCGCGCGCCTGGACGACGCGGTCGGCTCTCCCTGGCTCCAGCCGCGGGTCCCGGCCGAGCTCGTTCTGACCTGGGCCGTCGCCGACGACGCTCTCGCCGGCGGCGACGAGATCACCCTCGACCTGCGCGATCTGACGCTGCGGGAGGGGGCCCTCGTGATCGACGGCGAGTACTGGGACTCCCCGATCACCGCGGCGCACCTCACGGTCGAGGTGCGCGACGTCGGGTCGGGCGTGACCGACGAGACGGCGGGCGAACGATGAGGCCCTGGCTCGTCTGGACGGTCGGGCTCGCGCTCGTCGTCGTCGCCTGGGGGATCGTGCAGCTCACCCCCGATGAAGACATCGCGACGTCGCCCTTCGTCGTCACCGCACCGATCGGCGAGGAGGCCGCGCTGACCACCTTCACCGTGGCCGTGACGGACGCCCGGATCGGGGAGGCGGCCGTCGCCCGCGGGTGGCGGGCCGACGGCACGTGGCTCGTCGTCGACCTGGAGATGACGGGGCGCGGGCAGGAACGCGACGCGCTGATGCGCCCTGCCGCGCTCCTCAACGCGACGTTCATCGTCGACGGGCTGACCTACCGGGCGAGCGAGCGCCCCGCGTCGCTGATCGGCACCCAGCCGGTCGTGGACATCGCCCGCGTGGGCAGCCTGGCGTTCGAACTGCCCCCCGACGTGGTGGGGCAGACCGGGATGCTGCGGATCTCCGGCGATAGCGACACCCGTCTGGCACAGGTCGTCGAGGTGCCGATAGACCTCGCGTCGCTCGATGAGGAGCCGGAGGTCGAGCTGCTGCGCGACGGGTGGGCCGAGCGATGACCCGCCGATGGTGGCGCCGCAACGCGCTCGCCCTCGCCGTCGTCGCCGTGCTGGCCCCCGCGACGGGTCTCGTGATCATCGGGAACGAGTGGTGGGGCACCTATCAGGCGGCGCCCGTCTTCCCCACGACCGTCGACCCGGGAGAGGAGATCTCGCACGCCGGCGCGACCTGGGGGCCGGCGACCGTTCGCGTGCGACCGGGCGATCCCGACGTCGACCTCCCGGAGGGGACGACGGCGTACGTCGTGGAGGTCCCCGTCGACCCCGACTCCGCACCGGTGGCGTGCTCGACGCCGACGCTCCGGGAACTCCAGGGCCCCCGGAGGCAGTGGGACGACGCCGTCTCGTACGTCGACTGGGACTACGAACGGCCGACGCTATGCGATTCCGAGGCGGTCGGGCCGTTCACCATCGCCGTCCCGTTCCTCGTACCCGACGATGCCGTCGGTCCGTTCGGCGTCGACGTCGTGCTGGCGGACGAGCTCCTGGGCTTCCTCCGATTCGTCGTCTCGCCCTGACGCGACGACGGGCGCACCGATGAGGGCGCCGATCGTGGCATCGTAGGCGGAGGCGACCAGAGCCGCGCGCACCGTCTCCACGATGAGAACGACGACCGTGAACACGGTCGACGCGGCGATCACCCAGAAGGCGTCGAAGTCCTGGGGGCCGACCGCTCTGGTGATCCCGAACCGCAGCCAGCGCTCACCGAGGATGAGCACCGCGTAGGCGAGCACGTAGCCGCCGATGAGGATCGGACCGCTGCGCCACATCACCACGACCGCGCGCCAGAGCGGGCGGAAGCGGTCGCCGACCCCCGCCCCGATGTCGGTGAGACGCCGGCGCAGGCGCTGAGGCACCGTGACGTACCGCGTGCGCGCCCGCTCGATCAGTCGTCCCCGCCAGGCGATGCCCTGCGGAGAGACGGCCTGGCCGTAGATCACGCCCGCGATCGTGAGCCAGGCGAGCGGTACGAGCAGCACGGCCCCCGCCTGTCCGATCAGCCACTCGACGCCGTCCCAGGCCCAGCCGAGCGGCGCGAAGAGATCACCGAGCCACCCGCGCAGATCGCCGAGCCAGGCGATGGCCTGGCGCGAATCGACCCAGCCCGAGAACTGCGCCAGAGCCTCGCCCACGAAGTAGACGGCGAGGAACACCCACAGGGCCTCGAGGTACGCCGCCGCGACCGAGGTCCACCGCGGCAGCCTGTGCTGCCAGCGCTTCCATGCCCAGCGGGCCGCGAAGGCGGTCACGACGACCGCGATCGTCCACGGTTCCCACGTGAGCTGGTCGACCGTGCCGGAGGTGTCGACCTCGACCGCCGCCCCGGTGCCGAGCAACGATTCGGCGAGGCCGACCATCTCTCGTGAGCTCTTCACGGCGAGCGCCGATTGCAGATAGGTCGCGACGTCGTCGCGGAGGAACCCGAGCACCGCGTACACCGCGAAGAACGGCAGGATCGACGCCAGCAGCGCATCGCGGAACGATCTCAGCCGCGCCGCGCGCTCGACGGGTGCCGGGGCTATCGCGCCCAGCCGGGGCAG
Source organism: Microbacterium sp. AG1240 (assembly GCF_003635115.1). Classification (GTDB taxonomy): domain Bacteria; phylum Actinomycetota; class Actinomycetes; order Actinomycetales; family Microbacteriaceae; genus Microbacterium. The sequence goes on along the minus strand of NZ_RBXJ01000001.1, from coordinate 165,033 downwards.
CCCGTCCCTGAGCACGAGGAACATCGCGACGACGCTGACGAGCTTGGCGAGGATGGCCACCGGCAGCAGCAGCAATCCGCCCAGGGCGCTGTATCCGCCGACGAAGCCGGCGACCTCGAGCCCGATGTAGCGCCCGAGCGTGCCGGCCAGGAACCAGGCGACCAGCGCCGGCCAGTGGGCGAGGAGGAGCCTCCCGGTGAGGACCACGACCTGGCGCACGGTCTCACCGTAGCCGTCAGGGAGGGTTCGGTCCCAGATGCGCGGGGCGGACGTTTCGTCACGGGGACGCGGTCGTCTCTATCCTGGGTCTCGGTTATCAGGTGTCGGGTGCCCGACGCCGCTCGAGGATTCTTCTTGGGGGTCGCGTGTTCGCGCTCGTTCTTTCGTGGGGCGGGGCCGTTCTGGCCCTCCTCGTCTTCATCGTCGCCGTCCTACTGCTGGTTCTCGGGTTTCGGCGCCTGCGCGCCCGCCGCGACCCGGATGCCTCGACGACTGCGGCAGACCCGGAGGTGCTCCCGAGCCCGGAGCACCCGCAGTACGACCCGGCGAACCCCCACTACCGCGACGGCCACCAGTACGTCGACGGCGCGTGGGTGCAGGTGCAGGCGTGGGATTCCGCATCCCGCCAGTGGTTCGTCCACGGCGTGGACAGCGCCGGCGCCCCCACCGCGCGGGCGGTGGGGGTGACCGCGGATGCTCCTTCTCGCGCCCACGGTCGCGGCGCCGTCGCGATGCTCACGATCGGCGGACTGCTCGCCGTCGCCGCCGTGCCCCTCGGGCTCGTCAGCGTGTCCCCACTCGTCGGATCCGTCGCCGCAGCGGGAGGACTCCCCACCGAGATCGTCCACGAGGACGCCGCCTACAGGTACACCGCCCCCACCGAGATCGACGCCGACCAATCCCTGCGTTACGAGTTCCGCGTCGACGACGACGCCTTCGCGGAGGAGGCGTACGAGAACAACGTCATCAACAACGGCATGGTGGCCGCCTTCTTCGACTCGGGCCTGACGTTGCTCGCCGACTACCGCGCCGACTCCGACTTCGTCGACAACTCGGTCACACTCGTCCCCAAGGAGCCCGGCAACATCGACGACAGCGCCACGCTCTTCGGAGGGGCGACCGGTTCCTGGGCCCCGCTGGACGCCCTCTACCTCGTCCAGTACATCGACCGCGACGGGAACGCCTACGACAAACCGATCGTGACACGCGCGCAGATCCGCAAGCACGACACCGCCCCCGCGACACCCGAGGTGCAGTACGCCCCCACGGCGGACGGCTACCTCGACCTGACCTGGACGGCGGTCCCCGGCGCGGAGTCGTACTCGATCGTCTTCACGCGGCAGAGCGACCGCGGCGGGAACACCTACACGGTGCTCGGCACGGTCGACGCGTCGGCCACGACCTGGTCCAGCCGCGGAGCGGTGCCGGAGGACTGCTACTTCGTCGGCGCCGCCGACACCGTGCAGAACTGCGCACTGGCCCCCGTGTACCAGGCCGCGAGCGAGGGTCTCGCAACCGGCTACGGGGTGGTCGCCCTCGCCGCCGACGGAACCCCCTCGTTCATGCAGCGGTTCGACGCCACGGCTCTGAACGACTCCCTCCCCGGCGAGGTGGCGATCGAGCGGCCCGTCGGCACGACGACGTGGTACAGCGGCGCCCCCGAGTCGTTCCCCACTCGCGCGCGGGCGGTGACGGTGGGCGGCACGCAGGCCCAGGTCCCGCTCCAGTTCGACCGAGCCGAGCGGAACGAGTCGGGGACGACCGGGTGGATCTACGCCCGCGCGGCCGGCACGGCGGCCACCGTGCGACTCGGCTGGGACGGCATCGACGGCTCGTGGGACGCATTCGTCGAGGGGGTGCGCTCCCGTCTGGACTCCGCGACGCCCGAGAAGGCGGGTCTCGTGAACGCGTCGTTCCTGGAGGTCGCCGAACCCCTCCCCGCCGACATCCCGATCTCGCGCGAGCGTCCGGTCGTCGACTTCCCGGTTCCGGACGAGTTCGGCGAGATCGGCGAGTACGTGGCAGCGAACCTCATCGCGGGGAACCGGCGCATCGACATGGACGCGGTCGCCAACCCGTTCTCGGACCGCGAGCTCGTGGAGGCCGTGATCTCGCAGACGCCGTACGCCTACGTCGGGCAGTACTCCTTCGCGTCGGTCGACGGCCGCACCGTGCTCGAGGTGAGTTACGACCTCGAGCCCGATGCGATGCGCGACCTGCAGGAACGCACGCGCGAGAAGGCGAGGGCCGTGGTGGCCGAGGTGGTCCGCGAGGGGATGAGCGAGCGCGACATCGCCCTCGCCCTGAACGACTGGATGACCGGGAACGCCGTCTACGATTACGCGGCGTTCGAGAACGTCGCTCCCAACCCGTCCCTGGCGCGCGATCCCGAGTACGCGCACGCATGGCGCCCGGACGGCGTACTCCTCGCGGGCACCGCGGTGTGCGGCGGGTACGCCGAGACGTTCAAGGTGCTCTCGGACGAAGCCGGCCTCGACACCGTCTACGTGCTGGGGATGGTCGGAACGGTCGGCCACGCGTGGAACAAGACGTACTGGGACGGGCAGTGGTGGGTCATCGACACGACCTGGAACGACACCACCCCGGCCAACGAGCTGTTCGCGATCTCCGACGCGGAAGCTCTGGACCGCTGGGAGCACGAACTGTCCCCGTCACGATGGACGATCCCCTCGATGGTCGCCCAGTACGCGACCCCGTAACCGGCGGCGGGGGTTCAGTCCCAGACGCTGGGGGCGGGGCGCTTCGTGGAGGGCAGAGCGGATGCTGCGGCCCACTCGTGCAGCCAGGGCGCGACCTCGGGGAGCCCCTCCGGGCGTCCGATGGCGGCGAACAGCTCCTCGTGGGGAACGGTGCCGCCCGAGCGACGCAGCATCCGTGCCCGGATGATCGCCTGCGCGTAGATCTCACCGTCGACGACCGCGCGGTGCTCGAGGAAGAAGGCACGGTCGTCGTGCCCGATGAAGCGGGTCTCGATGATGAAGCTCTGCCAGAGGTTCAGCGACTTCCGGAAGGTGATCGTCTCGTTCGACACGACCGCGTACCACCCCTGCGCGCGGGTCGCGTCGGCCAGGCCCGTGCGGATGAGGAGATCCCAGCGTCCGAGGTCGAACAGCGAGAGATAGCGGCCGTTGTTCATGTGGCGCAGCAGGTCGATGTCGGTCGGGAGCGTGCGTACGCGGATGCGGCTGATCGCCGTGGCGGCCAGGGGGCGCCGCAGCCGGTGCAGCCGCGCGCGGAGGATGACGATGAGGGTGCGCCAGAGGACATTCACGAGGCGCGATCGTACCGACCCGACGGCGATCTCGCGCTCTCGTTCGTGGATGACCTACAAAGCGCAGGCCTTTTCGTCGGCGAACTCCGCCAGGGCGCGCGGGCTTTCGATCGACGCGAGGGCCCCCGCGCGCACGAAGCCCGCGCCCGGACGGAAAGCCCGCGTCCGGCCGATTTCCGAGCCTTCGGGCTCACGCGTAGAGTCTGCTCATGGCACCCGAAACACCTATCGAGATCCAGCGCGACATCGTCGTCCGCCCGGTTCGCGACGTGGACGCCGAGGCCCTCGGGCGCGTCCACGCGACGTGCTGGCACGAGACCTACGACCACCTGATCAGCAAGGCCGCGCTCGAGCGCGTGTCGGCTCGCCGCATGGCCGAGCTCTGGACGCACTGGGCGTCGCAGGGCGAGGACTACCGCATGCGCGCAGCCCTCGTCGACGGCGTCATCGTCGGATTCGTCGGCTCCGGTCCGTCGCGCGACGAGGATGCACCCCGCGCCCGCGAGTTGTTCTTCATCTACCTGCTCGACGCCTGGCACGGCACCGGCATCGGACAGCAGCTGTTCGACGCCGCCGTCGAGCCCGGCGAGGAGCTCTACCTCTGGGTCGCCGAAGACAATCCCCGCGCCCACCGCTTCTGGGTCCGCAACGGCTTCACCCTCGACGGCGCCTCGCACACCGAGCCCTTCCTCGGCGAGACGCTCACCGAGGTGCGCTTCGTCCGCTGACGTGCTGCAGCTCTGGGCCCTCGACGGCATCGGCGAGATCACGCCGGGAGTCGACCTCGTCGACGTGATCGCCGCCGCCGCCGGCGGCGAGCTGCGCGACGGCGACATCCTCGTCGTGACGAGCAAGATCGTCTCGAAGGCGGAGGGCCGCATCATCGACGCCGACGATCGCGAAGACGCGATCACCGCCGAGACGGTCAGGGTCGTCGCGACCCGCACCTCGGCGACCGGGCACACCACCCGCATCGTCGAGAACCGCCTCGGCATGGTCTCGGCCGCGGCCGGGGTCGACGCGAGCAACACTCCCGCGGGCACGGTGCTGCTCCTCCCCGAAGATCCGGATGCGTCGGCCCGGCGTCTGGCCGAGGGACTGCGCGCACGCACCGGCGCGCTCGTCGGCGTGCTGGTCTCCGACACGCTCGGACGCGCGTGGCGGGAGGGGCAGACCGACTCCGCGATCGGCGCCGGCGGCGTGCACGTCTTCGAAGACCTCCGCGGACAGACGGATGCCGAGGGCCGGTCGCTCGTGGTGACGATGCCCTGCGTCGCCGACGAGATCGCCGCCGCCGCGGATCTCGTCAAGGGCAAGGCATCGCGCCGCCCCGTGGCCGTGGTGCGGGGGCGCGCCGATCTCGTGGGCGGGCTCGACCTCCCGGGCGCGCGGTCGATCGTGCGCCCCGGCGAACGCGACATGTTCCGCCAGGGCGCCGACGAGGCCTACGCCGACGGATTCGCCGCGGGCGCCGCATCCGTCCCGCAACCCTGAGCGCGAGACCGCTGCACCGCGGCGAGACCCCCGCAGAATGTCGGGGTCTCGGCGGGCGGATCGGGTCTCGCGGTCAGCTCAGCGCCCGGCGGCGTAGCCCTGCATGCCGCGCGGGTTCGCCGCGGCGATCAGCATGCCGTCCTCGCGGATGCCGGCGGCGCTGAGACGACCGAGCGACCACGGCCCCGACACGGTCACGTCGTGGCCGCGCTCGCGCAGCTCGGCCACCACGGCGTCGCCGACGCGGTCCTCGACCACGACACCGCGCGGCTCCGAGTCCCGCGGGTAGAACGACGACGGCATGTGCGTCGAGTGCCAGTTCGCCGCGTCGATCGACTCCTGGAGATTCATGCCGTGCACGAGGTGGTTCAGCAGGAACGCCACCGGCCACTGGTCCTGCTGGTCTCCGCCGGGGGTTCCGAACGCCAGGTACGGACGCCCGTCGCGCAGCAGCAGCCCGGGGCTCAGGGTCGTGCGCGGGCGCTTGCGCGGCGCGATGGAGTTCGCCAGACCCTGCTCGATCCAGAACATCTGGGCGCGTGTCGGCAACGAGAACCCGAGACCGGGGATGACCGGGGAGCTCTGCAGCCATCCCCCGCTCGGCGTCGCGGCGACGACGTTGCCCCACCGGTCGACGACGTCGAGGTGGCAGGTGTCGCCGCGGGTGAGGCCGTCGCGGGCGACGGTCGGCTCGCCGATACCGGCCGTTCCGGTCTGCGGGGCCGCCACCTCGCGCGGCAGAACCGGCGTGCGTCCGCCCGGCCTCCCCGGGTGCTGGCCGTCCGCCGCTCGTGGTCCGACGAGCCCGGCACGTTCACGGGCGTAGCCGTCGGAGAGGAGGGCGGCCAGCGGAACATCGACGAAGTCGGGGTCGCCGTAGTAGGCCTCGCGATCGGCGAACGCGAGCTTCGCCGTCTCGATCACCGCGTGCACCGTCTGCGCCGAACCGGGCGCGCCGAGGTCTTGGTGGGCGAGCATCGCGAGCTGCTGGAGCAGCACGGGGCCCTGCCCCCAGGGGCCTGTCTTCGCGACGGTGACGCCGGCGAACTCGATGGTCGCCGGGGCCTCCCAGGTCGGCTCCCACGATGCGAGGTCGTCGGCGCGAAGCAGGCCCGCGTGGTCGCGGCCGCTCGAATCGCGCACCGGGTGCCGCATCCAGGCGTCGACCGCGTCGGCGACGAAGCCTCGGTAGAACGTGTCGCGCGCTCGCGCGATCACGCGCTCGCGCGACCCGCCGCCGGCGCTCGCCTCGCGCACGATGCGTTCGAGCGTGTCGGCGAGAGCGGGATTGCGGAACCGGGCGCGCGGCGACGGGGGCATCCCGCCGGCAAGGTAGATCTCGGCCGACGTCGGCCAGTGCGCAGCGAACAGCTCGGCGACCGTGCCGATGGTGGCGACCGCCTGCGGGATGAGCGGGTACCCCTCGCGCGCGTAGCCGATCGCGAATCGCGTGATGCGCTCGAGGGGCAGCGATCCGTGGCGCTCGAGCATCGACATCCAGGCCCCGAACGCGCCGGGGACGACCGCCGCCAGGTGCCCGGTGCCCGGAACCACGCCGAGTCCGAGCGCGGTGAAGGCCGAGTGGTCGGCCGCCGCCGGCGCCGTGCCCTGCCCGCACAGCACCCAGGGTCGGCCGGAGGCGACGTCGAAGCCGATGATGGGCGCGTCGCCGCCGAGTCCGTTCAAGTGCGGCTCGACCACGTGCAGAACCAGGCCGGCCGCCGCGGCCGCGTCGAAGGCGTTGCCGCCCTCCTCGAGCACGGCCATGCCGGCCGCCGACGCCAGCCAGTGCGTCGAGGCCACCATGCCGAACGTGCCGACGAGCTCGGGCCGTGTCGTGAGCGTCATCGGGCGCGCCCCTGCGTCGGCACCGGCACGACCCGCACGTCGCCGAAGAGGCGAGCGATCGGAACGAGCACCGCCGGGCGGGCAGCGACCCACCCCGCTGCCAGCGCCACCAGGGATGCGACGAAGATCGCGAAGCCCGTCCAATTCACCGTGTCCTGTGACGCGTACATGTGGTTCAGGTTACGCAGCGCACCGGTGGCGAAGACCAGCGCGACGTGGACGGCGATGAAGATGAGGAAGTAGATCATCGTCCAGACGTGCACCCGCCGCGCCGCATCGAACGGGAGCAGCCGGTTCAGTCGATCGGCGGTGCGGGGCCAGAACATGCTCAGACGCGCCCCGGTGACGATGGCCGCGGGGGCGGCGATGAATACGGTCGTGAAGTAGAAGAGCTGCTGCAGGCTGTTGTAGTTCACCCAGCCGTTATGGGTCGGCCAGTCGAGGGCGGCGTACTGCAGGCCCGCGGCGAGCGCATTCGGGAAGACCTCCCACGAGGTCGGCACGATCTTCATCCACTGACCGGTGGCGAACAGGAGAACGACGTACAGCACGCCGTTGGCGATCCAGAGCACGTCGAGCGCGAGATGGAACCACACCGTCAGGCTCATCTTGCGCCGCTTCTCGCCGCGCGGCGACCAGAAGGCGATGGGCCGCTTCTGCCTGCGCACCTGCCAGCCCGAACGGATGATGAGCACGATCAGGAACGTGTTGAAGAAGTGCTGCCAGCCCAGCCAGGCCGGAATGCCGACCGGCGCGCCGTCGGGCAGTGGGTACTCGCCGGGATGCTGCGTCACGAACGCCCGCACGGGATCGAGCGAGACCAGCGCGCGGGCGCCGACGACGACCAGCGCCGCCAGCACGACGAGGCCGATGATCCCGACGACGCTCGCGCCGACCCACTGCCGCCGGGTGAAGCGCATCCGGCGCGCGCCGGGGGGAGCATTCACCCCCGGACGATCAGCCGCTGCCACAGTCCGATTCTAGGAAAGGTGGATGCTGCGCCCGACCGGATGCGCCCCCGATCGAACGACCGTCGCCGGCCGCGGACTACCGGCGGATGCCGTCCAGGGCGAGGCCGAGCAGCCTCTCGGCGTACTCGACGGGGTCGGGCGCGGTCCGGGAGCCGAGCGACAGGGAGTTCACGAGTGCGAGGAGGTCGAGAGCCGACACCGTGGCGGAGACCTCACCGCTCTCGAGCGCGCGCGCGTGCAGGGAACCGGCCGTGGAGATCAGCATCGTCTCGCACGCACTCGTCGCCGGGTCGGGTACGGTGCCGAGGATGAGGGCATCCGCGACGCCCCGGGTCGAAGCACTGAACCGCGCCAGTTCGCGAAGCCATGCTTCCAGCGCCTCGCCCGCCCCCATGCGGGCGCTGAGCACATCGGCGTGCTCGCAGATCGTCGTGATGCGGTCGACGAAGACGGCTTGGAGAAGCGCGCGGCGGGTGCGGAACCGCCGATGCAGGGTGGCCGATCCCACGCCGGCGTTACGGGCGATGTCCTCGAGCGAGGCGTCTGCACCGACGCGCTCCACCTCGACCGCGGCCGCTCGAACGATCGCGTCGTAGTTGCGTTGGGCGTCAGCTCGCATGGGGCTCCTTCGCGCCGTCCCGACGGAGACGTTGACAAGTGGGGGCATCCACCACTTATATTAATGGGGTGATACCCCATTTTAGCGATGACGACGAGACCGGCAAGACGCGCGGCGGCCCCGCGATCAGGATCGAGGTGTGGTCGGACGTGCAGTGCGTCTGGTGCTACGTCGGCGACGCCCGCCTCCGACGCGCCGTGGAGGCGTTCCCCGGAGAGGTCGAGATAGTGCATCGGTCCTTCGAACTCCAGCCCGGCTTCCCCTCCGAGGTCGACGCGACGGAGTATCTGCGAGAGAACCGCGGCATGGACGCGGCCGAACAGGAACGGGTCTTCTCGCAGATGAAAGCCGTCGCCGCCGCCGAGGGCCTGCGGTACGAGCCGCAGTCGATCCGGCCCACGAACTCGCACCTGGCTCTGGAGATGCTCCACTACGCACAGGCCCAGGGTGTCCGCCGACGAATGAGCGACCGCCTCTACCGCGCGTATTTCGTCGAGGGGCGCCACCTCGGGTCGGTCGATGCGCTCGTCGAGCTGGCCGGCGATGCGGGCCTGGACCCCGAGAGGGCGCGCGCTGCTCTGACGGCCGGCACCTACCGGGCCGCCGTCGACCTCGACGCCGAGACCGGGCGCGCACTCGGCGCCCGAGGCGTACCTTTCATGGTCGTCGACGACCGGTTCGCCGTCCCGGGCGCGCTCGGCACCGAGGAGCTCACGCAACTCCTCACCCGCGTCGCCGCGGCATGACCGGCTCGATCCCCCTCGCTCTCGTCCCGCAGGCCGCGGCCTGCGTCGATGGCGTCTGCAGAGTCCCCACCCCACCCGAAGACAGAACGGAACACCCTCTCATGAACACGATCACCCCCACCCCGCACGAACGGTTCGAGATCCTCGACCTCGTCCACCGCTATTCGACCGGGATCGACACTCGCGACTGGGCGCTCTTCGCGTCCACGTTCACCGACGACGCCCACGTGGACTTCGGTTTCGCGCAGTGGGAGGGCGCCTCGTCGTTCACCGCCTTCATGCGAGAGACCCACGACCCCGCCGGACGCACGCTCCACCGCATGACGAACACGGTGGTGACCGGGACCGACCCCCTGACCGTCCGCACCTACGGTGATGCCGTCGTCCTGCAACCCGACAACGTCCACGGCACGATCGCCAACGCCTGGTACGACGACGAGATCGTGCGCACCCCCGACGGCCTTCGAATCCGGCGCCGCGTCGTGCACATGATCTCGATGCGCGCCATCGGGCCCAATCTGGTCGCCGAGATGTGACCCGATCAGCGGTGACGGAAGCGCGCCTCGCGCTTCTCGCGGAACGCGGCCATCCCCTCCTTCTGGTCGTCGGTCGCGAACAACGCCGCGAACGCCTGCTTCTCGAAGCGGAGCCCCTCGGCGAGCGGTGTCTCCAGGGCCGCGTCGAGCGCCGCCGTCGCCGCGTACAGGGCGGGGAGGGGCTTGGCCGCGATGCCCTCGGCGATGCCGGCGACCTCGTCGAGCAGCCGGTCGGCCGGCAGCACGCGCGACACGATCCCCGCGCGCTCGGCCTCGGCAGCATCCATGGTCCGCCCGGTGAGGATCAGGTCGGCCGTCTTGTACGACCCAATCGCCCGCGCCAGTCGTTGCGACCCTCCCATGCCGGGAATGACCCCGAGCGTGATCTCGGGCTGGCCGAAGCGCGCGGAGTCGGCGGCGATGACGAGGTCGCACATGAGCGCGAGCTCGCAGCCGCCGCCGAGGGCGTAGCCGGCGACCGCGGCGATCGTGGGCGTGCGCACGGCGGCGAACCGGCTCCACGCCCCGAAGTGGTCGTCCACGATCATCTCGACGGAGGTCTTCGCCTCCATCTCCTTGATGTCGGCACCGGCGGCGAAGGCTTTCGCCGACCCGGTGACGACGATCGCACCGATCCCGGGGTCGGCGTCGAACGCCTCGGCCGCGTCGACGACCTCACGCATGAGCGTCGTGTTCAGGGCGTTGAGGGCGTGAGGACGGTTCAGCGTGATCCAGCCCACGCGTCCGCGGGTCTCGGTGAGGATCGTCTCGTACGTCATGGGGTCCCTTCCGAAGAGCGGATGCTGCGCGCCAGCCCTCCGATCCTCCCCCGGCGCGCTCGCGGAGTCGACCGTCGCCGGATGGTCGTCTCTCGTTCACCTCGCGGTCACCGCGACCGGCGAGGGTCGACGAGACCGGTCTGGAGTTCCACGGAACCGGTGCGTACCCCCGTCTCATCACCTACCCGAGGACACGCATGCCCACGCATTCCTTCCGCCGCGCCGTCGCGTTCACCGCGACCGCCGCAGCGGTGTGCGCGCTCGCCCTGTCGAGTGCCACCGCGGCTTCCGCCGCGATCGTCCCTGCTCCGATCACTCGCAGCGCCGACGGTGCCGCGCTCGCACTGAACCCGATCGGCACCTTCGAATCGGGCGTCTTCGACGAGTCGGCTGCCGAGATCGTGCAGACCTATCGCGACCGCGTCTTCGTCGTCAACGCGCAGGCGGGCTCGGTCAGCGTGCTCGACAACGCCGACCCGACGAAACCGGTCGAGCAGTTCGCTCTCACGTCGGAGGGTGTGGCCAACTCGCTCGCGATCCGTGACGACGGCCTCGGTGTCATCGCTTTCGAGGCGCCGGTGAAGACCGACCCGGGCCACGTCGTCTTCTTCGACGCGAATGCTGCGGATGCAGCATCCGCGGTCCTCGGTGAGATCACCGTCGGGGCCCTTCCCGACATGGTCACCATCTCGAAGGACGGCGCCTACGCCGTCGTCGCCAACGAGGGCGAGCCGGCCGACGACTTCACGACCGATCCCGAGGGATCCGTCGGAGTCATCAAGCTCCCCTCCACCGTCTCGCTGCCGTCGACCGCCGACGCGAAGACGGCGACCTTCCGCGCGTTCGAGCCCGGCGGCACCAAGTCCCTCGACCCGAAGGTGCGTGTCTTCGGCCCGGACGTCGCCGCTCCGGGCCAGGACCCGACGACGCTGTCGACCAACCGCGTGAGCCGCAACCTCGAGCCCGAGTACGTCGCCGTCTCCGGCACGACCGCGTATGTCGCGCTGCAGGAAGCCAACGCCATCGCGGTGGTCGACCTCACCAAGCCCGAGGTCACGAAGATCCTGCCGCTGGGCTTCAAGGACTACGCGAAGAACACCCTCGACGCGAGCGACCGCGACCCCGAAGGGGCCCCCACCTACAACCAGAAGAGCTATGCCGGCTTGTACGGCATGTACATGCCCGACGGCATCAGCTCGTACGTCGCCTCGGACGGCAAGACCTACCTGGTCACCGCCAACGAGGGCGACGGCCGCGAGTGGGGCGACTACAACGAGACCGTCCGGGTGAAGGACCTCGGCAAGAAGGGTCTCGCACCGGTCTGCGCCACCTCGCCCCTCGCATCGAAGCTCGGCGACGCCGATCTGGGTCGCTTGAACGTCACGACCTCGATGGGCCTGAACGCCGACGGCACCTGCTACTCCGAGCTCTATACCTTCGGAGGGCGCTCGTTCTCGGTCTGGTCGACCGACGGCGCGCTGGTCTTCGACTCGGGCAGCCAGTTCGAGCAGGTCACCCATGACGCGAACCCCGCCTTCTTCAACTCCAACCACACGGAGAACAACCTCGAGGGCCGCAGCGACGACAAGGGCCCCGAGCCCGAGAACCTGGTCGTCGGCGTCGTGGACGGCCGAACCTACGCCTTCGTCGGTCTTGAGCGCGTGGGCGGCGTGATGGTCTACGACATCACGACCGCGAGCGCCCCGACCTTCGTCACGTACGTCAACAACCGCGATTTCACCAAGACGCCGGGAACGCCCGGCGCGGGCGACCTCGGCCCCGAGGGTCTCGCCTTCACCTCGGCGCTGCGGTCTCCCACGGGCACGCCCCTGCTGACGATCGGCAACGAGGTCTCCGGAACGACGACGACCTTCGAGGTCGACACTCTCCTCACCGACGACGTGCAGCCCGACGTGCAGGTGCTCACGATCAATGACTTCCACGGCCGGATCGTGCAGGAGGCCGCCAACGGCTACGCCGGCGCGGCGGCACTCACCGGTGCCGTGGACGCGTACCGCGCGCAGAACCCGAACACGCTGTTCGTCTCCGCGGGGGACAACATCGGAGCCTCGGCCTTCGAGTCGTTCATCCAGGACGACCAGCCGACACTCGACGCGTTGAAGGCCGCGAAGCTCGACGTGAGCGCCGTGGGAAACCACGAGTTCGACCAGGGCTTCGATGACATCCAGCGCGTGATCGACACCCTCGGCGGCCCGCAGTACGCGCTCGGCGCCAACGTGTACGAGAAGGGCACCGACACCCCCGCGCTCGAGGAGTACACGGTCGAGACCACCGAGAGCGGCGCGCGCATCGCCTTCATCGGCGTCGTCACCCCGCAGACGCAGACGCTGGTCAACCCGGCCGGTATCGCCGACATCGAGTTCGGCGACATGGGAGAGGCCGTCGACCGTGTCACCGCCGAGATCGTCGCCGCCGATGCGGCCGACGTGGTCGTCGTGCTGGCGCACGACGGTGGAGCGAGCTCGAGCATCGAGGCGCTGCAGGCCGACACCACCTCCGACTTCGGCCGCCTGGTGCACAACCTGCCCGAGGGCGTCGATGCGGTGGTCTCGGGCCACACGCACCAGACGTACGCGGGCGAGGTCGACGGAGTCCCCGTCGTGCAGGCGAACCAGTACGGCACCCGCCTCGGAACCCTCGATATCGACCTCGCCGACGACAACACGCTGGTCTCGATCACTCCCGGCCTCGTGACGCTCTTCGACGCTCCGGTCTCGATGAGCGCTGCCTACCCGAACCTCGAGGTCAACGCGGTCGTCGCCGAGGCGAAAGCCGAAGCCGACATCCTCGGACGGGAGCAGGTCGGAACGATCACCGAGAGCATCAACCGCGCGAAGACGGCGGCCGGCGCCGAAGACCGCGGCGCGTACTCGACGCTCGGCAACACCGTCGCCGACGTGTACCTGTGGGCCACGAGCGAGAACCCCGAGTACGGCGGCACCGACGCCCAGATCGCGTTCATGAACCCGGGCGGCCTCCGCGCCGACCTGGTGCCGGGCGAGAACGGCGCCGTCACCTACCGCGCGGTCGCCAACGTGCAGCCTTTCGGCAACACCCTGGTGACCCTGGAGCTCACCGCCGCGCAGCTGAAGGCCGTGCTCGAAGAGCAGTGGCAGCCGGCGGACTCCAGTCGTCCGAAGCTCGCTCTCGGCGTCTCGGAGGGCTTCTCGTTCGAGTACCTCGAGACCGCGGAGCGCGGGTCGCACATCGGCGCCATCACGCTGAACGGCGAAGAGCTCGACGTGAAGGACACCGCCACGACCTACAAGATCGTGACCAACTCGTTCCTCGCGGCGGGCGGCGACAACTTCACCACGTTCAGGCAGGGCACGGGCGCGGCCGACTCCGGGCAGATCGACCTCGCCGCCACGGTGAACTTCTTCGAGGCGGCTGACGGCCCTGTCGCCCCGTCCCCGGCCGATCGCGCGGTGCTGGTCACCAGCATCGACCCGGTCGAGCCGACCGACCCCGGCACCGGCCCGGAGCTCCCGGGAACGGGCCCCGGCACCACGCCGCCGGCACCGACCAACCCGGGCGGCACTCCGCCCGCGACGGGAACGCAGGTCGGCGGCGACTGGGCCGACGTCACGCTGAGCAACGGCGGACGCGTCGAGCAGGGCCGCACCCTCACGGTGACGGTGTCGGGTCTCGAGCCCGGCCAGCAGATCGCGGCGACGCTGTTCAGCCAGCCGATCGTCGTCGCCGGCATCCCCGCCGCCAGCGCCCAGGGCGTCGCGACCTTCGCGGTCGCGATCCCGGCGGACTTCGACCTCGGGGCGCACCGCCTCGTGATCACGTCCGCGGGCCTGGCCGACATCTCCGTCGGCGTCACCGTCGTCGCACCCGGCGCCCTCGCGGCGACCGGTGCCGAGCTGCCGTGGGGCATCGCGCTGGGGGCGGGCTTCCTGCTGGTCGCCGGAGGCCTGGCCTTCGCCCTGCGTAAGCGCCGCACCGTCGTCGGCTGACACCGGCCGTCTGCCAAGAGGCCCTCACCCTTCGGGGTGGGGGCCTCTCGCGCAGCATCCGCATCGCCGAGGGTGCCCGAAACCGCCATCCGTGCCCGGAAAAGGAGGCACCCTTGGCCGTTTCTGGCACCTTCGGCGAGAGACGCGGGCTCAGCCGTCCCAGCGACGGAAGAGGGCGGCGAGCGCCTGGCCCCCGCCGATGCACATCGTCACCACCGCGTACTCGAGGTCGCGGCGGCGGAGGTCGATCGCCGCGCGCACCGACAGGATCGCGCCGGTCGCCCCGACCGGGTGGCCGAGCGCGATCGCCCCGCCGTACGGGTTCGTCTTCTCCGGGTCCAGGCCCGCATCGCGGATGACCGCGACCGCCTGGGCGGCGAACGCCTCGTTGAGCTCGACCACGTCGACGTCGGCGGGGGTGAGCCCGGTCTGCGCCCACAGCCGCTCGAGCGCGATCACCGGGGCGTAGCCCATGATCTCGGGGTCGACCCCGGCCGTGGCCACCGCTTCGAGCGTGGCGAGCCCCGCGAGACCCCGATCACGCGCGTCGGACTCCCGCATCAGCACGGTCGCGGCCGCCCCGTCGTTGATGCCCGAGGAGTTGCCCGCGGTGACCGATCCACCCTCGCGGAACGCGGCGCGCAGGCCCGCGAGCACCTCCAGGGAGGTGTCGGGGCGCGGATGCTGGTCGACCGCAACCTCGACGCCGGTGCGGCCCGGAGTCGTCACGGGCACGATCTCTTCCGCGAAGGCCGCCCGCGCAGCATCCGTCGCCGCCCGCCGCTGGCTCTCGAGCGCGAACTCGTCCTGTTCGCGTCGGGACACCCCGTAGCGCTCGGCGACGTTCTCGGCGGTCGTTCCCATGTGCTTGCCGCTGAAGGGGTCGGTCAGGATCGCGAGAGTGCCGTCGAGCAGCCGGCGGTCGCCGAGGCGCGCACCGTCGCGGGCGCCGAAGTCGAGGAACGGTGTGCGCGACATGCTCTCGTCGCCGCCCGCGACGACGACGTCGACCCCGCCCCACAGCAGCTCCTGCGCGCCCGACCAGATCGCCTGCAGCCCCGAGCCGCAGAGACGGTTGACGGTGAACGCGGGAACGCGGGTCGGCAGCCCTGCGGCGAGCGCCACCCGGCGGGCGTTGTAGGCGTCGGGTCCGTTCTGCGCGATGCAGCCCATAACGACCTCGTCGACGTCGGCGGGGGAAAGGCCCGCGCGCTCGAGAGCTGCGCCGACCGCCGCGGCGCCGAGCTCGTGAGCCGGAACCGTCGACAGCGACCCGGCGAAGCTCCCGATCGGCGTGCGCGCACCGGCGACGAGCACGACGCGCTCGCGGTCGGCCATCAGCCCGCCGCCTCCTCCGGGCGGTCGGCGGTATCGTCGGCGACGACGAAGTCCTCGTAGCCGTCGATGTGGCGCTCGTCGGGCCCGTTGTACTCCGACAGCGGACGGATGAGCGCGTTCGACGCCCGCTGCTCGCGGATGTGGGCGGTCCACCCCGTGACGCGCGCGGCGACGAACAGCGGGGTGAAGGTCTCGGTGTCGAAGCCCATCAGGTGGTACGCCGGGCCCGAGGGGTAGTCGAGGTTCGGGTAGATGCCCTTGCGGTCGACGAACTCCGTCTCGAGCGCGTCGTACAGGTCGAGCACGTCCCGCCGGTCGTAGTGCTCGACGAGCTCGACGAGAGCCGCGCGCATCGTCGGAACCCGGGAGTCGCCGCGCTTGTAGACGCGGTGCCCGAACCCCATGACCTTACGCTTCTCGGCGAGCGCGGCGTCGAGCCAGCGCGAGACGTTCGACGCGTCGCCGATCTCGTCGAAGACGTGCATGACCGCTTCGTTCGCGCCCCCGTGCAGGGGGCCCTTCAGCGCTCCGATGGCGCCCACGACGGCGGAGTACAGGTCGCTCAGGGTCGACGTGATCACCCGCGCGGTGAACGTGGAGGCGTTGAACGAGTGCTCGGCGTAGAGGATGAGCGAGACGTTGAACGCGTCGACAACGAGCGGCTCGGACTCCTCCTCGAACGTCATCCAGAGGAAGTTCGCGGCGTAATCGAGGTCGTCGCGGGGCTCGACCGGCTCGATCGGATCGTCGTCGCGACGACGGCGCTGGTCGTACGCGATGACGGCCGGAAGAGCGGAGAAGAGGCGGATGCTGCTGGCCAGCTCCGCCTCGGGGCTCGCGTCGTCGGCGTGCGGATCGGTCGCCCCGATCACGCTCACGGCCGTCCGCACGACGTCCATCGGGTGCGCGGTGGTCGGCACCAGGTCGATCGCCGCCCGTACGGCCGGCTGCAGCATCCGGTTCTCCCGCTCCGCGGCGCGCAGCTCGGCCAGCTGCTCGGAGGTGGGCAGCTCGCCGTGCCACAGGAGGTAGGCGACCGCCTCGAAAGGCTGGGAGGCGGCGAGCTCCTGCACGGGGTAGCCCCGGTAGAGGAGGCTGTTGGTGTCGGGGTTCACCTTGCTGATCGCGGTGTAGTCCACCACCACGCCGGCGAGGCCCTTCTTGATGTCGGTCATCTCTCTCCCTCGAGATCGGCGGATGCTGTGGTTCAGCGCTCCACGCGGAAGTCGAACACGTTCGTGTCGAAGCGGGTGTATCCCTCGTAGTCGATGAGGTCGTACAGGTCGGCGCGGTGCTGCATCTCGCCGAGTCTCGAGGTCAGGTGCCCCTCGTCGTCGAGCGTGTCGAGCGCGCGGTCGGCGGCGCCCATCGCGAGCCGCAGGAGCGAGACCGGCCAGATGACGATGTTCACGCCGGCGCTGCGCAGCTGCTCGGTGGAGAACAGCTCGCTCTTGCCGAACTCGGTCATGTTGGCCAGGATCGGCACGTCGAGCGCCGCGCGCATGGCCTCGAACTCGCCGAGGTCGCGCATCGCCTCGGGGAAGATCGCATCGGCGCCGGCGTCGACGAGCGCCTTCGCGCGGTCGATCGCCGCGTCGAGGCCGTCGATCGCGCGGATGTCGGTGCGCGCCATCACGAGGAAGTTGGGGTCACGCCGTGCGTCGACGGCGGCGCGGATGCGCTTGACGGCGGTGTCGCCGTCGACGACGCTCTTGCCGTCGAGGTGTCCGCAGCGCTTCGGGTTCACCTGGTCTTCGATGTGGGCGCCCGCGAGCCCCGCGTCTTCGAGGGTCTGGATCGTGCGAGCGACGTTCATCGGCTCGCCGAACCCGGTGTCGGCGTCGATGATCGCCGGGAGGTCGGTCATCCGCGCGATCTGCTGACCGCGCCCGGCGACCTCGGTGAGCGTCGTCAATCCGATGTCGGGGAGGCCGAGGTCTGCGGCCAGCACGGCACCGGAGATGTAGACCCCGTCGAAGCCCTTCCGCTCGATCAACCGCGCCGACAGCGGATTGAACGCGCCCGGGAAGCGCAGCAGCTCGCCCGATGCGAGGCGTTCGCGCAGCATCCGCCGCTTCTCGTGCGCCGGTGTCTGGGCGTACAGCATCAGCCGACCTCCGCCCCGCGTGCGCCCGTACTCAGGATGGATGCTGACGCCGCAGCCCGGCGGGGGCGTGTCGCGGCCGCCGCGGCGCAACCATCCTGAGTTCGTGCGCGAAGAGCGCGGGCACGCGCGGCGCGACCGAGCATCAGAACAGACCCTTGGGGGCCGGGGCGAGGGCGAGAACGCCGTGCTTGGCGACGATGTTGAGCTGCAGCACCTCCGCGGCCGTGAGCTCGGGCAGGCGCTCGGCGAGGTCGAGGAAGCGCTCGATCTCCTCCGGCAGCAGCACGGGCTCGGCCAGCAGGCGAAACTTGCGCACGTAATCCTCGCGCGCGAACGGGCGCGCGCCCAGCGGGTGGGCATCGGCGACGGCGATCTCGTCCTCGACGGTCGAGCCGTCGGCGAGGGTGATCACCACGCGGCCGCCGAAGGCCTTCTCGTTCGGGTCGTCGGAGTGGTAGCGGCGCGTCCACTCGGCGTCCTCCGCGGTGGTGACCTTGCGCCACAGCTCGACGGTGTCGGTACGGCCGGCGCGCTCGGGCGTATACGAGTCGACGTGGTGCCAGGCGCCGTCCTGCAGCGCGACGGCGAAGATGTACGGGATCGAGTGGTCGAGCGTCTCGCGCGAGGCCGTCGGGTCGTACTTCTGCGGGTCGTTCGCACCGGAGCCGATGACGAAGTGCGTGTGGTGACTCGTGTGCAGCACGATCGAGGCGATGTTCGCCGGGTCGCGCAGGTCGGGCCGCTCGGTGCCGAGACGACGGGCGAGGTCGATCCACGCCTGCGCCTGGTACTCGGCGGAGTGCTCCTTCGTGTACGAGTCGAGGATCGCGCGCTTGGACTCTCCGGCGGCCGGCAGCGGAACGTCGTACGAGGCCTCCTTGCCGTCGAGCATCCAGGCGACGACACCGTCCTCTCCCTCGTAGATCGGGGCGGGCGACGTCTCGCCGCGCATCGCGCGGTCGACCGCCTCGACGGCGAGCTTGCCCGCGAACGCCGGCGCGAACGCCTTCCACGTCGAGATCTCGCCCTTGCGCGACTGGCGCGTGGCGGTGGTGGTGTGCAGCGCCTGGCCGATCGCCTGCCGGATGGTCTCGGTGTCGAGGCCGAGCAGCGTGCCGATCCCCGCCGCGGCCGCGGGGCCGAGGTGGGCGACGTGGTCGATCTTGTGCTTGTGCAGCGAGATCGCCCGCACCAGGTCGATCTGGATCTCGTAGGCCGTGGCGAGCCCGCGCACGAGCGCCGCCCCGTCTCGGCCCGTGTGCTGGGCGACGGCCAGGATCGGGGGGATGTTGTCGCCCGGGTGGGAGTAATCGGCGGCGAGGAAGGTGTCGTGGTAGTCGAGCTCGCGCACCGCGACCCCGTTCGCCCATGCGGCCCACTCGGGGCTCGTGCGGCGTTCGAGGGCGCAGCCGAAGACCGTGGCGCCGGGGCCGCTGATCGAGACCGGGTGGTCGAGCGCCTGCTGACGGGCGGCGCTCACGGGGCGCCGGGTGAGGGATGCTGCTGCCACCGCGGCGTTGTCGATGACCCGGTTGACGATCATGTCGACGACGTCGTCGTCGACGCCCACCTGGTCGGTCGCGACCTCCGCGAGGTGCCACGCCAGCTCGCCTTCGCGGGGCAGGTGCTCGTCGCTGCGGTGGACTCGAAGATGATGGGAGATCGTCATGGGGGGCCTTTCGTGGGGCATTCCCTACCCATACTGCCTGCCCGGCGAGGCGAGGGTCTCCCCCTTCCGCTTTCGCCGGGCGTGCGGGTACCGGGGGTCAGCCGTGGACGGCGGACTGCCCGAGGTGGGTGACGAGTTCGTCGAGAGCGCTCGCCCAGCCGTCGTAGAAGCTGTCGTCGCCGGCCATGCCGTCGACGCCGCGCAGGTCGAAGGTGAGGCGGGTCAGGTCGCCCGCCGGTGCGATGGCGACGGTGACGACGGGGGTGTCATCGGGGTCGGCACCCGGCTCGCCCCAGGTGAAGACCAGACGCTCCTGCGGCACGACCTCCCGGTAGACGCCACCGGTGGGGTACTCCTCGCCGGAGGCGTCATCGACCATCGTGTAGGCGTAGCGACCGCCCTTCTTCGCGTCGATGGTCACCGTGTCGCGCGGTGTGGTCATGCCGACCGGGTGCCACCACCGGGCGGCGTCATCGGCGTCGGTCCACGCGTTCCAGATCTGCTCGGGGGTCGCATCGAGCAGGCGCTCGATGGTGAAGCCGCGGGAGGAATCGATCATGGAAGTACTCCTTGCCTGCCGCGGCGCGCGTCGTCGCGGTGTGAGCACCGTACGGCGCCGTCCGCGTTCCGTCGAGGCGGTTGCGCGAGCATCCGATCGCCGGTGTCGGGCCGGCAGCAGCTCACCGCCGCGGCCATCGGGCTCGGGGGCACCGGGAGGTCGTCGCCTACGGCACCGCCGTGAAGCCCACCTGAGCGACCGTCGGCTGCCAGGCCGCGAGAACGGCCGTGGCAGCATCCAGGCTCTCGGCGGCGGCCTCGTCGTCGGCGCGCGCCTGAGCCAGCGCGGCGAGCACGAGGGAGGAGCAGGTCACGGCGAGCGTGCGCTGCGATGCGTCGTCGAGGTCGGGTCGCCGCGCGGCGACACCCGCGCGCACCGCGCCGCGGATCTCGTCGGTGTACTCGGCGATGATCCTCCGCACGCCCTCGTCTTCGCTCGCCAGCGGCGTGCACGCCGCGTTCACCAGCAGACACCCCGACCTCGCCGAGGACGAGGGCGAGACGATCTCGGCCCGGAGCGCGCCCAGGTAGCGCTCCAGCGCCTCGGGGTCGGGGTCGCTCTGCCGCAGCGCCGCGAGGCGGGGGCGTGCCACGTGAGCGAGGTAGTCGACGACGACCGCCTCGAAGAGCCCCCGCTTGCTCCCGAAGGCGTGGTACAGGCTCGACCGCTTGAGAGAGGTCGCCTCCTCCAGCTCCCCGATCCCCGCTTCGGCGTACCCGCGCGACCAGAACAGGTCGCGCGCCGAGCGCACCACCTCGTCGTGGTCGAACGTTCGCTGTCGTCCCATCGGATTCCCTCCGTCGGGGTCTATATTAGACCAATCGTTACAAAATTTCGGAAGGACATCCCCATGCGCGCGATCACCCATCACGAGTTCGGCGACCCGGCGGCAGTGCTCACGGTCGAAGACGCCGAGACCCCCGCCCCCGGCGAGGGAGAGGTGCGCATCCGCACTCTGCTCTCCCCCATCCACAACCACGACCTCTGGACGATCCGCGGCACCTACGGCTACAAGCCCGCGCTGCCTGCCCGTGCCGGAACCGAGGCCGTCGGCGTCGTGGAAGAGGTGGGCCCCGGGGTCGAGTCGCTGACGGTGGGCCAGCGCGTCGCCACCGGCGGCACTCTCGGGGTCTGGGCCGAGCAGTTCATCGCGCGCGCGGCGGGTCTCGTCCCCGTCGCCGACGGCCTCCCCGACGAAGCCGCCGCCCAGCTCGTGTCGATGCCGTTCAGCGCGATCAGCCTGCTGGAGTTCCTCGACCTGAAGCCCGGCGACTGGATCGTGCAGAACGCCGCGAACGGAGCCGTCGGTCGCATGGTCGCCCAGATCGGCGCCGCGCGCGGCATCAACGTGGTGGGGCTCGTGCGCCGCGCGTCGGGCGTGCAGGAACTCGAGGATCAGGGCATCTCGCGCATCGTCGCGGTCGACAGCGACGGCTGGCAGCAGCGCGTCGCCGAGCTCACCGGCGGCGCCGACCTCGTGGCCGGCGTCGACTCCGTCGGCGGCCGCTCGAGCGGCGACGTGCTCTCGCTGCTGGCCGAGGGAGCGACCCTCGTCGCGTTCGGCGCGATGGACAGCCCGACGATGGAGCTCGCCTCGGGCGACGTCATCTTCAAGCAGGCCACGGTGAAAGGCTTCTGGGGCAGCAAGGTATCGACGAGCATGGATGCGGCGACGCGCACCGAGCTGTTCGGCGAGCTCTCACGGCATCTGTCATCGGGCGTGCTGACGCTTCCCGTCGCATCGATCCACGGGTTCGACGATGTCGCGACGGCCGTCACCGCCTCCGGCGAAGCGGGCCGCGTCGGCAAGGTGCTCCTGCGACCCTGACCGGTCTCGGGCCGGTCGTCGCGTCTCCTCGCGGCGCCCGGCCTACCCGGCGGCGAGCTCGACCATCCGCGCGAGCGCCTCGAGGGCCGGCCGCTGGCCCTTCACGAGGCGCTCGCGCGCATCATCGATCGCGACCCACTCGGCCCGGTCGACCTCGGGGAACCGCGCGGTCTCCCCCGACCGCGGCGGCCACTCCATCTCGAACTCGCCGAAGGTGAATCCGGATGCGTCGAAGCCCGCGCCGTCCGCGACGAACACCACGACGCGTTTCCCCGACGAGTACGCGAACGTGCCCAGCTCGGCGTAGTCGGCCGACGGCGCATCGACGCCGAGCTCTTCGCGGAACTCGCGGCGCGCAGCATCCATCGCCGACTCGGCGTCGGGATCGAACTCGCCCTTCGGGATCGACCAGGCGGCGGCATCTTTCGAGGCCCAGAACGGGCCTCCCATGTGGGCGATGAGCACCTGCACCCCGCCGCCGCCGAGGCGGTACAGCAGGATGCCGGCGCTCATCGCCACCATGCTCGAGCCTCAGGCCACTCGGGTCGCGGGCGACGTCTCGTACGTCTTCTGGCCGTCGCGCTCGACCGTGCCGCCCAGCGCCTCGTCGATCGCGGAGAGCGTGTCGGCGTCGAGGGTGACGCCAGAGGCCTTGACGGTGTCGGCGAGCTGCTCCGGACGCGAGGCTCCGACGAGCGCGGCGGCGACGTTCGGGTTCTGCAGCACCCAGGCGATCGCCATCTGCGGCATCGACAGGCCCGCCTGCTCGGCGATGGGCTTCAGTCGCTGCACCGCGGTGAGCGTGTCGTCGGCGAGGAAGCGCTTGATGAAGTTCGCGCCGCTCTTCTCGTCGGTCGCGCGCGACCCCTCGGGCACCGGCTGACCGGGCAGGTACTTGCCGCTGAGCACGCCCTGCGCCATCGGCGACCAGACGATCTGCGAGATGCCGAGCTCCTCGCTCGCGGGAACGACCTTGTCTTCGATGACGCGCCACAGCATCGAGTACTGGGGCTGGTTGGAGATGAGCTGAATGTTGAGCTCCTTCGCGAGTGCATGACCCTCGCGGAGCTGCTCGGCGGTCCACTCCGAGACGCCGATGTAGAGAACCTTGCCCTGGCGCACCAGGTCGGCGAACGTCTGGAAGGTCTCCTCGAGGGGTGTCTCGTAGTCGAAGCGGTGCGCCTGGTAGAGATCGACGTAGTCGGTGCCGAGGCGCTGGAGCGAACCGTTGATCGACTCGGTGATGTGCTTGCGGCTCAGGCCGGTGTCGTTGGGTCCGCCCGGTCCGGTGGGGAAGTACACCTTCGTGAAGATCTCGAGCGACTCGCGTCGCTGCCCCTCGAGCGCCTTCCCGAGGATGACCTCGGCGGCGGTGTTGGCGTAGGCGTCGGCGGTGTCGAACGTCGTGATCCCGGCGTCGAGCGCGGCGTGCACGGTCTTGACGGCGGCGTCGTCCTCGACCTGCGACGCGTGCGTCACCCAGTTGCCGTACGTGATCTCCGAGACCTTGAGACCACTGTTGCCCAGATAGCGATAGTTGACCATGCGTCAACGCTACTGTCGTCCGCGAACCTTGGCTCCGGGTTGCGCCGACGGGAAGAGAGGATGCGTCAACCACCCCCGTTCGCCGGCGAGCGTCGGTAGCGTTCCCGGGTGAACACCTCTCCGACCCGCGCCCGGATGACCGGGCAGATGCGCGCGGCGCGCACACTGGTGGCGCCGTCGCGCGTGCTGCTGGCGGCGAAGACCGCGGGCGCCGCCGTCCTGGCCTGGTATCTCGCGCCGCTCATCCCGTTCGCCGCCGACGAGTACTCGTACTACGCACCGCTCGGGGTCGTCGTGAGCATGTATCCGACGCTGGCCGATTCTGCGCGCTCGAGCGTGCAGACGGTGCTGGGCCTTGCGATCGGCATCGGTTTCGGTCTCGTCGCGGTCGGACTCGACGCCGCGGGGGTACCGGCCGCGGTCGCCCTCGCCGGCATCGTCGCGATCGGGGTGCTGCTGGGCGGTGCCCGCGCCCTCGGCCCCGGGCGCGAGTGGATCGTCATGGCGGCGCTGTTCGTGCTGCTGATCGGCGGGAGGGGCGATCCCGACCAGTTCTCGGTGTCCTACCTCGTCACGATGGCGTTCGGGATCGTGGTCGGCGTCGCGGTGAACGTCCTCATCGCACCTCCGGTGTTCCTGCCGTACGCCTCCCGCCGGCTCAGCGAACTCCGCGACACCCTCGCCGCGCGACTGGACGAGATGGCCGACGCCGTCAGCGCAGGAGGCGTCGACCACGACGCCCTGGCCGCGTCGATGGGCGAGCTGTCGACGATGCTCCTGACCGTCGCCGACGAGGTGCGCGAGGCCGACCGCAGCCTGCGGGGCAACCCGAGGGGCCGCCGCCAGGCGGCCGCCCAGGAGGAGAACACGCGTCGCCTGCGGGCGCTCGAGCACGTGACGTTCTTCGCGCGCGACCTGGCCGACATCCTCGGCCGCATCCCACCGGCGGGCGCTCCGCTGCGAGGCGACGCGCGCGCGCTGCTCGCCGAGGCGGTACGCGCATGCCGTGACGTCGTGGCCACCGCGCCGGGCGATCGCGACACCACGGCGCTCATCGAGACCGCCGGCGCGGCGGTCGAGGGCTACCTCGCGTCGCTGGAGCCCGTCGACACCGGCATCGCCGAGCTGGCGGAGACCGTGACGGCGGGAGTCAGCCTTCGCCGCATGATCGACGCCTGCCGCCCGCTGGCCTGAGGCTCTAGCTGTCCTTGCGGATCCAGCGGAAGGTGATGCGCACGAGGATCAGGCCGACCACGAGCCAGATGAGCGTCACCCCCAGGGTGAGTCCGTGCTGCCACGTGCCACCCGGCTCGTCGGCGGCGAACACCTCGGGCAGGAAGACCGATCGCATCCCCTGAGCCAGCCACTTCAAGGGGAAGATGCTCGCCACGTTCTGCAGCCACTCCGGCAGCACCGAGAACTGGATGAAGATGCCCGAGATGAACTGCAGCACGAGCACGATCGGGATGACCACCGCCGAGGCGCTGCGCCCGGTGCGCGGGAGGGCGCTGAGGCCGATGCCGAGGATCGCGCAGGTGGTGACCCCGAGCAGGAACACCCACGCGAAGGTCAGCCACCGTTGCGGGTCGGTCGGCAGCGCGACACCGAAGAAGATGCCGGCGATCGCGATGAGGAGCGCGGCCTGCAGGAAACCGGTGACGAGCACCTGGCCGAGCTTGCCCATGAAGTACGACACCGGTGACAGCGGCGTCCCGCCCAGACGCTTGAGCGACCCGTCGCTGCGCTCCATCGCGATGTCGATGGCGAGGTTCTGCAGACCCGAGAGGAGGAGACCGGCGGCGAGCATGCCCGGCAGGTAGTACGCAGCCGAGGAGATCTCGCCGTCGGGCGGCCCGAAGGTCGCCGAGCTGAAGGCCACCGCAAAGATGAGCAGGAACAGCACGGGGAACAGGAACGTGAAGAAGACCGAGTCGCCCTGCCGGAAGTACGAGCGCACCTCGTAGGCGACGCGCGAGAGCCCGAGGCGCAGAGTGCGCCCTATTCCGAACGAGCCGACGCCGGAGCGGTTCGGCGTCGAGAGCGCCGCGCTCATGCCGCGACCTCCTCGGTCGACGCGGCCGCCGGATCGACGAAGGAGAGGTAGATGTCTTCCAGGCTCGGGCGCACCACCTCGAGACTCTCGGGTTCGCGGCCCGATTCGGCCACGAGCCGCGCGACGAACTCGCCGGGGCTCGACGTGCGCTCCTGGTGCACGACGCCGTCATGGCGCCAGCGCACCACCGGCACACGTGACGCGGGCCCGCCGAGCTCGTCGATCGGCCCGATCGAGGCGAGTTCGCCGCCGACGAGAATGGCCGCGCGCTGCGACAGCTCGGCCGCTTCGTCGAGGTAATGGGTGGTGAGGAGGATCGTGGTGCCCTCCCCCTGGAGCCCCCGGATGAGATCCCAGAACTGTCGCCGCGCCTCGGGGTCGAACCCTGTCGTGGGCTCGTCGAGGAAGAGCAGATCGGGCTGTCCGATGATGCCGAGCGCGACGTCGACGCGTCGACGCTGGCCGCCCGAGAGCTTCCGGACGGCAGTCTTGGCCTTCTCGGTCAGACCGACCGCGGCGATCACCTCGTCGACACGGCGGGCGCGCGGGTAGAAACCCGCGAAGTGCGTGAGCAGCTCCTTCACCGAGGCGGTCGGGGCCTCGCCGGTGTTCTGCAGCACGATCCCCAGGCGGGATTTCCACTCGAGCGTGGCGTGGTGGGGGTCGACGCCGAGCACCGACACCGTGCCGCCGCTGCGATCACGGTATCCCTCGAGGATCTCGATGGCGGTGCTCTTGCCCGCCCCGTTCGGGCCGAGCAGCGCGAAGGTCTCGCCTGGATGGATCTCGAAGCTGATGCCCTTGAGCGCCTGGAACCCCCCGCGGTAGGTCTTGGTGAGGCCGGACACCTCGACGACGGATTCGCTCATGCCTTCGAGAATGCCCTGAACGGATGCTGCGCACCACTCCGACGGGCAGGTGCACAGCATCCGACGTGCGGAACCGACCCCGTTCGCGGTGGCGGGGGAAGGAGATCTCACCGGCGGAGGACGGATTCTCGCGGTTCCGTTCTCCCTTCGTGGCATTTCCTCCGCGCGTCACCGCACGAGGTCGGCGAGCGCGCCGTTCGGCAGCGCGATCCACCCCTCGCGGCGTGCGCGGTCCAGCTGCGCGGGTTCGGGACGTGCGTACCGGTCGAGGGCGGCGCCCCGCGCGGCGAGCGCCGCCACGACGGCGTCGAACGCGTCGCCCGAGCGCACGAGGGCGTCGGCGTGACCTCGCAGGTCGAGCCACGGGGCCGTCGCGACCAGCCGGGCGAGAAGTCGCTCCCGCGCGCGGGGATCCGTGCGGTACCCCGTCGTGTCGAACCCCCACAGGCGCAGGCTCGCCCCGGGGTAGACCTCGGCGACGTCTCCGGCTCCCGAGCGATCGACATCGCGCCCCGCGTCGCGCAGCCGGCCGAGCAGCCCCGCGCACCGCATCGCGGTGAGACCGAGCCGGTCGGTGGAGACGCTCAGCGGCCACCGCCCGGTGATCCGCCGCGCGACCCGATCGGTCTCGCGGTACGCCAGCGTGCGCCGCCAGTCCATGCCTCCGTCGGCGGACGGCGCCGTGGCGGGTTCGGAGTGTGCCGCGACGAACGCCACGAACTCGTCGGGCCAGCCGAACGCGCAGTCGATGCCGATCTTGTCGACGTCGGCGGACGCGTCGACGATGGCGTCGTCGGAGACTCCGACCGACAGCTGCGTCAGCGCAGCATCCGCGCCGCTCCAGTCCACGACCGCCAGCGCGGTCTTCGTGCTCTCGGCGGCGAGGTCGACCCCCGCGGTGCGCATCGGAGAAGGGGTCAGGCGACGGGGGTCGCGGAGGCTGCGACCTGGTCGTCCTCGGTGGCGACGAGCTGCCCGCAGGCTCCGTCGATCTCCTTGCCGCGGGTGTCACGGAGGGTCGTGGGGATGCCGGCGTCGTTGAGGCGCCGCACGAACTCGTTCTGCACGGGCACCTCCGACGCGGTCCAGATCGAACCGGGCGTGGGATTCAACGGGATCGGGTTCACGTGCACCCACCCGCGACCGCGGGCATTGAGCTTCTCGGCGAGGAGGTCGGCACGCCAGGCGTGGTCGTTCATGTCCTTGATGAGCGCGTACTCGATCGAGACGCGCCGCCCGGTCTTGTCGAAGTAGTCGCGCGCGGCGTCGAGCGCCTCGTCGACCTTCCAGCGCGAGTTCACCGGGATGAGCTCGTCGCGCAGCACGTCGTCGGGCGCGTGGAGCGAGAGCGCGAACGTGACGGGGATGTCTTCGTTCGAGAGCTTGGTGATCGCCGGCACCAGGCCGACGGTCGAGACCGTGATGCCGCGGGCGCTCATGCCGAGGCCGTGGTCCTTGTCGACCATGACGCGAACGGCCTGCATGACCCGGGCGTAGTTCGCCAGCGGCTCACCCATGCCCATGAAGACGATGTTCGAGACGCGATCGGCGGAGTGGTCGTCCTTCTTCTTGCCCCCGAGCCCGCCGTCGGCGATGAGCCGGTTGGCGCGCACGATCTGCTCGACGATCTCGGCGGCCGACATGTTTCGGGTGAGCCCCGCCTGGCCCGTCGCGCAGAACGGGCAGTTCATGCCGCATCCGGCCTGTGACGACACGCAGAGCGTGATGCGACCGGGGTAGCGCATGAGCACCGACTCGACGAGGGCGCCGTCGTGCAGCTTCCAGAGGAACTTGATCGTGTCGCCGCGGTCGGTCTCGAGGCGCTTCACCTCGGTCAGCAACGGCGGCAGCATGCCGGCGACGAGCTCGTCACGAGCGGCCGCGGGCAGGTCGGTCATGAGCGCGGGGTCGCTCGTGTAGTGCTGGAAGTAGTGCTTCTCGAGCTGCTTCGCGCGGAACCCGGGCATGCCCAGCTCCTTCACCTTCGCGACGCGCTCGTCGGCGGTCAGGTCGGCGAGGTGCACGGGGGGCTTGCCGCGCTTCGGGCTCGCGAACTGCAGCAGCGGACGACCGGTCTCGTCCTTCTTCTGCGACCAGCCTTCGGTGGCCGGGCGCACCTGACGGGGCTTCGTGGTGCGCACGGGGGGCTGCTCGATCATGTTCCCAGGGTACCGGCGAGCGCCTGCACGGAGGCTGGCCGCCCGGGGAGGGGGCGGCGAGGCGTCACCGGCACGGGGGACGACGGCGACACCTCGCCGGGTTCACGCCGCGTCGAGGTCGGTCTCCAGCAGGGCGCGCAGCTCGTCGGCCACGCGCTCGGCCTCGGCTCCGTCGACGTCGAGCAGCACCTCGTCGCCGCTGGACACGCCGAGGCCGAGAACGGCCAGGATGCTGCGTGCATCGGCGGACTTGCCCTTCGCCGACACGGTGACGGCGTGGCCGGATGAGGCCGCGGCCTTGGTGAAGACCGCCGCGGGGCGGGCGTGCAGGCCGGTCGCGGACGCGATGGTTGCGGTGCGTTGTGCCATGGGGGATGACCTTTCGTGAGGCGCCGTCACTCCGGGACGGCGCGGGCGATGTGGAGGGCCAAGTAGGCGACCTCCTCGTTCGGGATGCGCAGATCGTGCTCCTGCTCGACGAACGAGCGCACACGCTCGGCCGTGGCGACCGCTCGCGGGTACCGGGCACTCATGCTCGTGTACAGGAAGTCGTCCTCCGACACCGCCAGCGACCCCGCGAAGAGCCGCTCCGCGAAGAACTGCAGGTGCACGAGGAACCGCGATCCGTGCAGGTCGTCGCGACTCACGCTGGCGCCTCCCGCGTGGGTGACGATGGTGGTGATCGACGAGATCAGCTGGACGACGTGCATCGAATCGACGCCGGGCCGGCCCACCTCGGCATTGACGAGGTGGAAGGCGATGTTCGCCGCCTCGTCCTCCGGAAGCTCCTCCCCGATGCGGGCGCGCAGCATCCCGAGTCCGCGCACGCCGAGTTCGTACTCGCGGGGGTAGACCGTCCGCATCTCCCACGCCAGCCGGTTGGAGACGACCAGCCCCCGGCGCTGCCGATCCACGGCGAAATGCAGGTGATCGGTGAGCGTGAGGTAGATGTGGGGGTCGAGTTCGAGCCCGGCCTCCTCGGCGGCGACCACGATCGACCTGGTCAGGTCGACGAACTCCGCGGGGATCTGCGCCATCAGCTCGACGAGGTTTCGCTGATCGGCGTCCTCCAGGGCGACGAAGACCCGATCGGTGTCCTCGGGCGCGACGGCATCGCCGGGCTTCGCGCCGAATCCGATGCCCTTGCCGAGCAGCACGCGCTCCACCCCGCGCTCGTCCTCGACGAGCACGACGCTGGAGTTCAGCACCTTCTTGATGATCTGCATGAGAGTCTCCGTCGACCCCGGCGCGAACGCGGCTGTCGCCGTGCTCACCCCAGGTCCGCCCCGTTCGTCGCGATCACCCTCTGGTACCAGAAGAACGAGTCTTTCCGTCGCCGTTCGCCCGTGCCGTTGCCGAGGTCGTCCTGATCGACGTGGATGAAACCGTAGCGCTTAGAGATCTGAGACGAGGAGGCGCTGATGATGTCGATGGGCGCCCAGCTCGTGTACCCCATCAGCTCCACGCCCTCGTCGACCGCGCGGATCATCTCCGCGAAATGCGAGCGGAAGTAGTCGATGCGGTACGGATCGTGGATGCGGCCGTCCGCCGTGAGTTCGTCTCGCATCCCGAGTCCGTTCTCGACGATGAACAGCGGCTTGCCGTAGCGGTCGTACAGGTCGATCATCGAGATCCGCAGGCCGACGGGATCGATCTGCCATCCCCATTCGCTCGACTCGAGGAAGGGGTTCTTCACTCCGAGCACCGTGTTGCCCGGGGTGCGCTCGGCGTCCGGCCGCACCGACTCCGTCAGCGTCATGTAGTACGAGAACGAGATGAAGTCGACGGGGTGCTCGCGAAGCAGCTCGGCGTCGCCCTCTTCGAACGGGATCGTGACGCCCCGGCTCCGCAGGGCGGTCAGCGCGAGGCGCGGATAGGCGCCGCCCGCCTGCACGTCGGTGCAGAGATACAGCAGCCGCTCCTTCGCCTGGGTGGCGGCGACGTCGTCGGGGTGACACGTGTTCGGGTAGGTGGTCAGCATGGTGAGCATGCAGCCCATCTGCGACTCGGGCCAGAGTTCGTGCAGCATCCGGGTCACCGATGCCGACGCGACGAACTGGTGGTGGAGGGCCGTGAAGCACGCCTGCTCCAGGCCTCCCTCGACCGTCTCGTCGATGATGCCGCCCGAGGTGAACGGGTGGCGGAGGATCCCATCGATCTCGTTGAACGACAGCCACAGGTCGACGAGGTGACCGAAGCGCTCGAAGCAGGTGCGGGAGAACCGTTCGAACAGCGCGATGGTCTCGCGGGCCACCCAGGCGTTGTTCTTCAGCGCGAGCGCCAGCGGCGGGTCGTAGTGCGAGAGGGTCACCAGCGGGCGGATGCCGAGCCGGCGCATCTCGGTGAAGAGGGCCAGGTAGAAGGCGATGCCTTCCTCGTTCGGTTCGAGCTCCTCGCCCGTGGGGTACAGGCGGCTCCACGCGATCGAGACGCGCAGGGTCGAGAAGCCCATCTCGGCGAACAGCGCCAGGTCTTGCTCGTAGCGGTGATAGAAGTCGATGCCGCGACGCTTCGGGTAGTACGTCACGTCGTCGTCGGCCATGGCCGCCGTGATGCTCTCGATCGTGTGCTGGTGGTGCACCGCGTACTCGCGGGGGTCGACGTTCGGGCGGTACTTGGCGACGTCGGACACGGCCGGGCCGCGACCGCCGACGTTCCAGGCACCCTCGGCCTGGTTCGCGGCGAGGGCACCGCCCCAGAGGAAACCATCAGGCAGCGCCATGAGCGGCCTCCTTCGCGGTGGCACCGAGGAGATCGGCGCCGGCGGTGACGGAGCCCTTCGCCAGCACGGCGAGGTCGTAGCCCTCGGTGTTCAGCACGACCACCGGTGTGGTGATGTCGTATCCGAGCTCGGTGATGGCGGCGAGGTCGACCTGCAGCAGGGGCTGGCCGGCGACCACGCGATCGCCCTGCTCGATGAGGGCGGTGAACGGCTTCCCTTCGAGCTGGACCGTGTCCAGGCCCACGTGCACGAGCACCTCGATGCCGTCGTCGCCGACGATGCCGATCGCGTGTCGTGAGGGGAGCAGGCTCGTGACGACGCCCGCGATCGGGGCGCGCACCTCGCCGTCGGTGGGTCGGATGGCGACGCCTCCACCGAGGACACCCCCGGAGAAGACCGGGTCGTTCACCTGATCGAGCGGGACGACCTCGCCCGTCATCGGCGCGACCAGACGGAGCGAGCCGTCGGAGACGGCAGGCTCGGCGAGCACGTCGTCTCCGGCCTGCTCGGTGAGCATCCTCACCGTGGCGGAGTCGGAGTCCTTCCAGATGACCGCCGAGATCACGAACGAGATGACCATCGAGATGAGCGCGCCGATCACGGCGTTCAGGAGGTTCCACGGGTTGGCCACGTCGATGAACATCGAGATGCTCGCGGCACCGGGGCTGACGAGCGCGAACGAGGCGACCGCGGTGAGACCGAGGTAGGCGCCACCGACGAACGAGCCGGCGACGACCGAGAGCAGGGCGCGGCGGTTCTGCAGCGTGACGCCGTAGAGGGCGGGCTCGGTGATGCCGAAGAACGCCGAGACGCCCGACGAGATCGCGGTGCCGCGGAGGGTCTTGTTCTTGGTGCGCAGGGCCACCGCGAGCGTGGAACCGGCCTCGGCGAGGTTGTGCGCGAGGGAGGCGACGAGGTAGAACGATTCGCGTCCCTGGTCGGCCATCGTGGCGATCGTCGGCGGGATGAAGGCCTTGTGCATGCCGACCGAGACGATGAACGGCAGTGCTGCGGCCATGAGGGCGACGGCGAACCAGCCGAGCGTGCCGTAGAGCCAGAGCATGGCTCCGGTCAGCAGGGAGCCGATCCAGAAGCCGAGCGGTCCGAGGACGAACAGCGTGATCGGAGAGACCACGAGGAAGCAGATCAGCGGCACGAGGAACGTGCGGATGACGCTGGGGCTGATGCGGATCGCGAATCTCTCGACGACCGCGAGGAGCAGTACCGCGAGGATCGGCGGGAACACCTGCGCGTTGTAGGCGATCGCGGGGATCGTCAGGCCGAACAGCGCGAGTCCGCCCTCTTGGTTCAGCAGCGTGGTGAACGACGGGAAGACGAGGAGCGCCACGATTCCGAGCGCCAACGGGATGTTCACGTCGAGCTTCTTCGCCGCGGTGTAGGTGACCAGGAGCGGCAGGAAGAAGAAGACCGCGTCGGGGATGGCGGTGAGCACCTGGTAGGTCTGGTCGGTGGTCTGCAGCCAGCCCAGCGCGGTGGCCAGGATCAGCAGCGACTTGAAGATCCCCGCGCCGGCGATGGCGGGGATGATCGGGGTGAAGACGCCGACGACGAAGTCCATCGCGATCGATCCCGATCGCTTGACGGTCAGACGCTGACGGGCCGGTGCGCCGGAGGCGCGGCGACCCCCGCGCAGCTTCTCGATCTCGCGGAAGTAGTCGGAGACGCCCGACCCCACGATGATCTGGGTCTGCGGACCCCGCACCACGCCGATGACGCCCGGGGTGTTCTTCAGCGCGGCCTCGTCGGCCTTGGCGTCGTCGACGAGGTTGAAGCGCAGCCGTGTGGAGCAGTGCTGGAGCTGTGCCACGTTGGCGGCGCCGCCCACGTGGTCGAGGATGGCGCGAGCGCTCTCCTGAGTGGTCATCGGGTTCCTCCCTGGATTGAGACGGACATCCCGTCCGGCTTCACCGCCGTCGGCCCCGGGCAAACAAAAAAGGACCCGAAGGCGGTGCTCTCGCACTGCGTTCGGATCCTGCCTGCATGACCAGTCACATGTCCGCGACGATGATCGCACGCGCCGACGCGGTCTGGCAAACCGAGGCGTCCGTCGGCCCCCTGCGATCGGTCTAGCGTTGAGACGATGACTCCCACCCGCACCCGTATCGCATTCCTCGACGTCGACGGCACCCTGATCGACCACCAGCAGCGCCTCGCGCCCTCGGCCATCGAGGCGGTGCGCGGCGCCCGCGCGCGGGGCCACCTCGTCTACCTGTGCACGGGTCGCGCCCGGGCGGAGATCCCCGACCACGTCGCGGCGATCGGTTTCGACGGGGTGATCTCGGCCAGCGGCGGCTTCATCGATCGCGGCGACGAGCACGTCGCCCGACACCTCATGCCGCCCGCAGATCTGGCCGTGCTCACCGCCTTCTTCGAGGCCCACGACGTCGAATACATCCTTCAGGCCTACGACGACATCTACCCGAGCCGCGGTATCCTCGCCCGCGTTCGACCGATCTTCGACGGCGCGGAAGCGGGCGCCGATGACCCGGCGGCGGTTGCCGCGCTCGCCCGAGTCGAGAAGCGCATGGCGTACAAGGGGCCGGCACCCGTCGACGCGATCGCCAAGGCGACGTTCGCCGGAACGCACCCCGACACGTTCTCGGTGGTGCGCGACGGCCTCGGCGAGCGCTTCCACGTGATCACCGGCACGATCCCCTACCTCGGAGGATCCGGCGGAGAGGTCAGCCTGCACGGCGTCACCAAGGGCTCGGCGATCGTCGAACTCGTCGCGCTGCTCGGGATGAGCGTCGACGACGCGATCGGTATCGGAGACAGCTACAACGACCTGGAGATGCTGCAGGTGTGCGGCGTCGGGATCGCGATGGGCAACGCCGACGACACCGTGAAGGGCTACGCCGACGAGGTCACGACCAGCGTCCACGACGATGGCGTGCACACCGCCTTCGCCCGCCACGGCCTGATCTGACCCGCGACCCCTCCGACCGGGTGCGCGCTCAGGGCGCGTCGCGCGCTGTCGCGATGGCGGCACGCGCCCGCCAGGTGCGGGCGGTCACGCGGTCGAGCGCGACCTGCCGCCGCAACGCGTCGGCCTTCTCGTACACCGACGGATCGCCGAAGCTGGTGAGCACCTTCACCAGCACGGGCAGCAGCTCGATCATGAAGAACAGCCCGGCGATCAGCCAGTGGGCCCAGGCGAGAACCGGCTCGCGCTGGGAGAGCCTCTCGAGCGCTCCGATCTGGCTGAGGATCCCCTGCGCCTGGGCATTGCCTCCCGCCACGGCGGCCGCGCGCTCGTCGTAGGCGGCCAGGGCTGCGTCGTACTGCGTTCGCGCGGTGACCAGTTCGTCTTGGGCGCGCTGTTTGTTCGCCTCGGCCGACGCGGCCGCGGCGCTCGTCCCGGCCGCGTTCGCCGCACTCAGGGTGGCGGTGGCCTGCTGCAGTTCAGCGGCGAGACCGTCGTACGACGCCTGCGCACCCGCCAGCTGAGCCTCGGCGGCCTCCGAGCTGGCGCCGTCTCCGCTCACACCCGTGCACCCGGGAACGGTGCCCGCCCCCACGCCCGTCAGCTCGCACTGGTACAGGGCGCGGGCCTGGTCGATGACGGCCTGCTGCGCGGCGAGCTGGGCATTGAGCTGGTCGACGCTCTGCTGGGCCGCGGCCGCTTCGGCCGAGGTCGACGAGGTTCCCGCGACGATACCCGTGGCGGCCTGGTCCTCCAACGCGCTCACCCGTGCGGACGCCGCGTCGAGCGCCTGCTTCTCAGGACCGCCGGCCACCGCATCCTGGTCCGACAGCGCCTGCGAGACGTTGGTCGAGGTGACCTCGCGTGCGATGTCGTTCTGGAACACCTGCAGCACGAGCGGCTCGGCGACGACGATCCCGATGAGAGCGGCCATCACCACTCGGGGCACGGCGATCCCCAGCAACCTCCAGGGATTGCGGGTCGAACGCATGCTCGAGGTGAGGAACCGGTCGAGGTTGAGGATGATCAGCGCCCAGACGATGGCGAGGGGCGCGGCCAGCCACACCGAGATGCGCACCCCGGTGATGAGAGCGAACAGCATCGACAGCGCCGACACCAGAGCCGTGCCGGCCAGCACGAAGAACATCTGCACGAACCGCGGCGTCTCCTCCGGCACGTCGTCGAGCACCGCGCCGTCGGCACCGCCGAGCACGGCCAGCCGGCGGCCCCACGGCATGCGTCGCCGACGAAGCGTCAAGCGACGACGCGCTTCGGGTGCGGGCCCGCCCTCGACCGGAGGCGCCTCGGACTCGGGCTCCTCCTCGACCGCGACCGGCTCGGATCGGTCGGGTTGCTCGTCGTAGCGTCCGGGCGTCTCGCGCACATCGCCGAGGTATTGCGGCTCGCTGTCGTCGTGCGCGGCGAACTCGATTCGACCGTCGGAGCCGTAGCGGCCCGGTCGATGGGCGGAGAAAGACATCCGTACAGAGTAGGAGCACGTTCCTGGGCGGTGCCCGGGGACCGCGAGACGTCATCCCCGATACGAGACTGCACCGCCGGGCGGAAGTCTCGTATCCAGGTTGACGTCTCGCGGTCTTGCCGGGGTGGCCGGCGGGGTCAGTCGAGGAAGATGTCGGGGAACAGCGCCGAGTCGGGCGTCCCGGGAACCGCCGCGTACCGCGCGAAGTCGGTCACGCCGGCGGCTTCGAGCACGTCCTCGACGATCAGCGTCTGCCCGGTGCGCTCGCGCGCCGGAGTCGTCAGCACCTCGTACGCGGCGTCGGCGTAGATCTCGGGCGTGCGGCTGGCGGCCATGATCCGGTCGCCGCCGAGGATGTTCTGCACCGCGGCGGTCGCGATCGTCGTACGCGGCCAGAGGGTGTTCGCCGCGATTCCGGCCTCGGCGAACTCCGCCGCGATACCCAGGGTGGCCATCGTCATACCGAACTTCGCCATGCTGTAGCCGGTGTGCGCGCCGAGCCACTTCGCCGTGACGTTCAGCGGCGGCGACAGCGAGAGGATGTGCGGGTTCTCGGCGTCCCTCAGCACCGGGATCGCCGACCGCGACAGCAGGAACG
The DNA here is from genome assembly GCF_003635115.1 of Microbacterium sp. AG1240. Lineage (GTDB taxonomy): Bacteria > Actinomycetota > Actinomycetes > Actinomycetales > Microbacteriaceae > Microbacterium. The sequence continues at coordinate 128,891 of NZ_RBXJ01000001.1, read as the reverse complement.
TACCGCGGACGTTAACCCCCTGCATGAGGTCGTACTTCTTCGTGGCCAGGTCGAGCGACCCCGACAGGTCGATGACGCTCGCGTTGTTCACGACGATGTCGATGCCGCCGAACTCGCCCTGGGTCTTCAGCACCGCCTCGGTGACGTCGTCGTCGTTGCGCACGTCGCCGACGATCGGCAGCGCCTGACCGCCCGCTTCGCGGATCGCCGCGGCCGCGGTGTGCACCGTGCCCTCGAGCTTCGGGTGGGGGGTGTCGGTCTTCGCGAGCATCGCGATGTTCGCGCCGTCGCGCGCGGCGCGCAGGGCGATGGCGAGGCCGATGCCGCGGCTCCCGCCCGACATGAGGATGGTCTTGCCTGCGAGGGATGTCATGGGTCTCTCCCGGTTCAGCGCTGGGTCTTGGCGGATGCTGCGGCGAACGCGCCGACGCGAGCGCGCGCGTCTGCGGTGTCGAAGGCGGCGCCGATGGTGACCGCCTCGTCGTCGAGGTTCTCGGCGAAGGAGCGGCCGGCGCCGGTGCGGACGAGCCGCTTGGCCTGTCCGAACGCCCCCGTGGCGCCGCTGAGCCACGACCGCGCGACCGCCTCGGCCCGGGCGGCGAGGTCGGCCGCGGGAACGACCTCCGCCACGAGCCCCCATGCCTGCGCCTCGTGGGCGTCGAGCGTGCGGTCCTGCAGCAGCAGCTGGAGGGCGCGGCGCTGGCCGATCGCGGCGGGAAGGAGCGTCGAGACCCCGAGGTCGGGGGTCAGGCCGATGTTGGCGTACTTGCTGACGAATCTCGCGCCGTCGGCGGCGACGATGTAGTCGGCCGCCAGCATGAGTCCCAGTCCGCCCCCGGCGACCGCCCCCTGAACGGCGGCGACGATGGGCACCGGGATCTCCGAGAAGATGCGGATGCCCTCGTGGATAACGCCGGCGGCCGCGGTCACCGCGGTGCCGTCGGCCCCCGACGTCGACATCGCGACCACGTCTCCTCCGGCGCAGAAGGCCGGCCCCGCAGCATCCAGGATCACCGCCCCGATCTCGGGGTCGACCGCGACGGCACGGGCGACGTCGCGCCAGCGCTCGCCCATCTCGAAGTCCATCGCGTTGAGCGACGCGGGCCGGTTGAAGGTGACGCGGGCAAGCCCCGCGTCGACGGAGAAGAGGATGCTGTCGGACACGGTCGCTCCTTTGTCGGGGTACGCGCGGGGCAGATCGCCGCGGCGTCGCCGAACCGTGTGGGCTCGCGGCGCTGCGGAGTTCGGCACCAGCCTAACGGGGCGCGCCCCGACCGCCTGCGGGCGGGATCGGGCCTACTTCGGCGCCATCCGGATCGCGCCGTCGAGGCGGATCGTCTCGCCGTTGAGGTAGCCGTTGTCGACGATCGCCAGCACGAGGCGGGCGTACTCGTCGGGTGCGCCGAGCCGGGCGGGGTAGGGCACCTGCGCGCCGAGCGAGTCCTGCGCCGCCTGCGGCAGCCCCTTCAGCATCGGCGTCTCCATGATGCCCGGGGCGATCGTCACGACGCGGATCGCGTGGCGGGCGAGCTCGCGCGCGATCGGCAGCGTCATCGCCGCGACACCGCCCTTGCTCGCCGCGTACGCGGGCTGACCGATCTGCCCGTCGAAGGCGGCGACGCTCGCCGTGGTGACGATGACGCCACGGTCGCCCGCAGCATCCGGGGCGTTGCGGCTCATCACGGCCGACGCCTGGGCGATGACGTTGTACGTGCCGACGAGGTTCACGCGCAGCACGCGCTCGAAGAGCTCGAGCGGCGTCGGGGTGCCGTCGCGATCGAGCACCTTCGCCGGCGGAGCGATGCCCGCGCAGTTGACCACCACCCTGAGCGGCCCCGCCTCCGCGGCGAACGCCACGGCCGCGGCGATCTGCTCGGGGTCGGTGACGTCGGCCGGCACGAAGCGGGCGCCGAGGTCGGCGGCCACAGCGGCGCCGGGAGAGGTGGGTAGGTCGACGAGGGTCACGCGCGCCCCGGATGCGGCGAGCCGCCGCGCGGTGGCGAGTCCGAGCCCGCTGGCCCCGCCCGTGACGAGCGCGGCCGAACCGTCGATGTTCATGCGCCCACCCTAGCCACGTCGTGAGGTGCCGCAATCGGGGATCACCCGAGGGCTTCAGCCCCCGAATCGCGGCATCTCAACGGGTTCCACGGGGTTGCGGCGACCAGAACTGCTCCGGTGCGGTGTGCACGGCCTCCGCGACCGCTCGGCGGAACCAGTTCAGGGCGGCACTCTCGTGGCTCGTCGTCCGCGCGAAGAGCCGCACCTGGATCGGCGCGAGGTCCACCGGCAGCGGTCGAACGGTGAGCGGCCACGTGGGCATCCAGTTCTGCGCCAGGCTCGACGGCACGACGGTGACCCACGGCCCCGCGTGGAGCAGACCGGGCAGCGCGGAGGTGTGCCCGACGGTCAGACTCGGGACGATGCCGAGCCCCGCCCGCTCCAGTGCCGCGCCGACTCCCGGCGCTGCGGAGTCGCTGGAGGTCATGAGGTGCCGTGCGGCGAGGAACGCGTTGCGGGAGATCTGCGGACGTGCGGCGAGAGGATGCTCGCTCGACATGAGGAGCACGTAGCGCTCGGACTTCAGGATCGTTCCGACGAAATCGCCCGGCGGCGGCGTCGACGCGATGGCGAGGTCGACGAAGCCCCGGGCGAGCCACTCGGGAAGGGCGCGGACGTCGAGCGGTACGACCTCGATCTCGACACCGGGAGCCTCCGCCGCGAGCGAGGACAGGATCGTCGGGAGGAATCCGACCTCGCCGAGCTCCGACAGCGCGAGCCGGAACCGGTACCGCGCAACGGCGGGGTCGAAGTCGCGCAGGCCCGCCAGCGCCGATTCGACCTGGCTGAGGGCCCCGTGGAAGTCGGGGTAGAGCTGATGGGCGGCCGGCGTCGCGCGCAGGGCGCGACCGTCGCGGCCGAAGAGCTGATCGTCGACCTCCCGGCGCAGCCGCGTCAGGGATTGGCTCACCGCCGACTGCGTCACGAAGAGGCGCTCGGCGGCCGCGCTCACCGACCCCGTCTCATAGACGGCGACGAACACGCGGAGCAGGTTCAGGTCCATGCACGCACCGCCGATCCTCGGGTGGGAGGCCTCCCCATATCAGTGAGGCTAATTCCACACATGACGAATGTTAAGTGTTGCGACTGGATCGTCGGGCCCAGACTGGCGCTAGCCGTTGCGCGACGATGCCGACGGCCGACCACGTTCGATCAAGGAGGCTCGACAAATGGTTCATCGATCTCGGAATCCGCGCCGGACGGCATTCGCCGTCCTCGGCGCCATCGCCACTCTCGCCGTGGCGGGGTGCTCGACCTCGGCCGGCACCCCCTCGGGCGGGGGCGACGACGGCGGCCCGCGCACGGTCAACGTCGCTGTGCTGCCGACCTCGAACATGGCGGCCGTCTACCTCGGGGAGGCGCAGGGGTTCTTCGAAGACGAAGGCCTCCAGCTGAACATGACCACGGTGGGTGGCGGGGCGGAGATGATCGCCGGAATGCAGGCCGGGTCGTTCGACTTCATCGTCGTCGGATACGTGCCCCTTTTCGCCGCAGCGTCGAACGGCTTGGATCTGCAGATCATCTCGGCCAACGACGTGGGAGGAGCCACCCCCGACGAGGAGTGGCAGGCACTCGTCGTCGGCGCCGACTCGGACGCGCGATCCGCCGAGGACCTCGAGGGGGCGACCGTCGGCGTGAACGCCCTCAAGGGTGTCGCCGAGGCCACGATCCGCGCCTCGCTGCAGCAGCAGGGCGTGGACGACACGTCGGTGCAGTTCGTCGAGATCCCGTTCTCGGAGGTACCGGCCGCCCTGTCGAACGGGACCGTGGATGCTGCGTTCGGATCCGAACCGTTCATCACGGGCACCCTGGCGGACGGCGGAAGGATCGTCGACACCCCCTCGTACAACCTCGGCGCGAACTTCCCCAACGGCGCGTGGGCCACCTCGTCGAGACTCGTCGCCGACGACCCCGACCTCGTGGATCGCTTCGAGCGGGCGGTCACCGCCTCGGTCGACTACGCCGCGGAGAACGACGACGCCGTCCGGAAGATCCTCCCCGAGTTCACGGCCCTCACCCCCGAACTGGCCGAGCAGATCCGCCTTCCGATCTTCCGGTCCGGGCTCGATCGCGACCAGCTCGACACGCTCTCCCGGATCCTCGTCGATTTCGGCGTCATCGATCGGGCGCCCGATCTGGATCAGATGATCTCCGGGTGATCCGATGACCGTCTCCTCCCCTGTCCGCACGCCGAGCGCCGCGTCGGCACGCGCGCTCGGCGTGCACGGCGGCGGACTCCTCCGCAGCACGTGGCACCACGTGGGCTCGCTCGGCGGGGCCGTGATCGTCGTGCTGGTCCTGGAACTCGTGACGAGGCTCGAGATCCTCCCCTCGCGCTACCTCCCGCCGCCGACGGTCGTGATCGCCCGCCTCCTCGCGCTGCTCACCGACGCCGTCGCGTGGCAGGCGATCGGCCTCACCTTCATCGCCTGGTTCTTCGGTTTGCTGATCGCGACCGCCGTCTCGGTGCCCCTGGGCCTGCTGCTCGGCACGAACGAGCTGGCGTACCGAGCGACGCGACCCATCGTGGAGTTCCTGCGCCCGGTGCCCTCCGTCGCACTCATCCCGGTGGTGTTCCTCGTCTTCCGGCCGGGCTCGCTCGAAGGCACCGTGTTCCTCGCGGCATTCGCGGCGACGTGGCCGCTCCTGGTGCAGATGATCTACGGAGTGCGAGCGATCAACCCCGTCCAGATGGCCACGGCGCGCTCGTTCCAGATCGGGGCGGCCCGCCGGTTCACCCGGGTGATGATGCCGGCCGCGACCCCCTATCTGGCCACCGGGCTCCGGATCTCGTCGTCGGTCGCGTTGATCCTGGTCGTCACCGGTCAGATCATCATGGGGGCGCCCGGCATCGGCCTGCAGATCAACCGGGCGCGAGAAGGCGCGGACGTGCCGCTCATGTACGCGTACGTCATCATCGCCGGGGTGCTGGGGCTGATCCTCAACACCGTCTTCACCAGGCTCGAGCGGCGGGCGCTCCATTGGCACCCGTCACAGCGAACGGGTGCGCGATGAAGCGGCCGGTCGTCTACGCCTCGGCGGAGATCCTCGTCCCCGTACTCGTCGTGCTCCTCATCCTGTGGTTCACCAATACCGGGTCGAGCTTCTTCCTGCCCCCGCTGCAGGACGTGTTCGTCGCCTTCGCCGGCAATTGGCTGTTCGCCCTCGTTCCGACCGAGCTCCTGCCCAGCGTGTCCCGGCTGCTGTCCGGGTACGTCATCGCGATCGTGATCGGCGTCGGAGCGGGCATCGTCATCGGAAAGAGCCCCCGGATCCGCCGTCAGGCGGCGCCCGTGATCGAGTTCGCGCGTGCGATCCCGCCACCGGCCCTGCTGCCCTTCACCCTGATCGCCTTCGGCACGGGAGACGAGGCGAAGATCATCCTCATCGCCCTCGTCTGCGTCTGGCCCATCCTGCTCAACACCGTCGACGGGATCACCGGTGTGGACTCCACCCTGAAGGAGACCGGCGCCAGCTACCGCATCACGCGGTGGGACACCCTGCTGCACGTCGACCTGCGCGCGGCCAGCCCGCAGATCTTCGCCGGAATGCGGGCCGCCCTCCCCCTCGCCCTGATCATCATGGTGATCAGCGAGATGGTCGGCGCCACCAACGGGGTCGGATTTTTCATCATCCAGGCCCAGCGCACCTTCGCGATCGCCGACATGTGGTCGGGGATCATCCTGCTGGGCCTTCTCGGCTACCTGCTCAACCTGCTTTTCACCCTCGTCGAGCGACGCGCCCTCGCCTGGCATCACGGCGCTCGAGCCACTGTCCGCTGACTTACGGAGTCGTCACCATGCTCACTTTGAAGAACGTCTCACGACGCTACGGCGATGCCCGCACCGGGACGCTCGCGGTCAGCGATCTCAGTTTCGAGATCGGATCGAACGAGGTCGTGACCATGGTCGGGCCATCGGGATGCGGCAAGACCACCGTGCTGAAACTGATGGCGGGCCTGCTGTCCCCGACCGACGGATCGATCGAGATCGACGGCCGGCCCGTCGTGCGTCCGCCCGAGGAGATCGCGCTCGTCTTCCAGGACTACGTGAACTCGCTCTACCCCTGGATGACGGTCGCGCAGAACGTCGAGTTCCCGCTCCGGCGCAAAGCACCCGACCGCGCGATCCGTCGCGAACGCGTGAAGACCGCCATCGATTCGGTGGGGCTCGGCGGATTCGAGGACCACTACCCGTGGCAGCTGTCGGGCGGTATGCAGCAGCGGGTGGCGATCGCCCGCGGTCTCGCCTATCAGCCGAAGATGCTGCTGATGGACGAACCGTTCGGCGCCCTCGACGCGCAGACCCGAGCCGACCTGGAGGATCTGGTCCTGCGCGTGCGCGACGCCTTCGGGGTCACCGTCGTCTTCGTCACCCACGACATCGACGAGAGCGTCTACCTCGCCGACCGGGTGCTCGTCATGGGGCCGCGACCCACCTTCATCGAAGCCGACCTCCCGGTCGTCCTGCCGTCGCCGCGGGATCAGATCGAGACGAAGGAACTCGCCGAGTTCGCCCGGGTGCGCGGAGACGTCTACCGACGCATCCGACGGTCCAGCGAGGCGATGCGTACCGAAGCCACGCGGACGGTGACGGCGTGAGCGGCGTCGACACCCTCGAGACCACAGCGGCGACCGCCGACGGAGAGGGCGAGCAGATGACGATGACGGTGGCGGAGGCCGTGGGTCGCGCGTTGGCCGAGCGAGGTGTCGCCCACGTGTTCGGCGTCGTGGGGAGCGGCAACTTCATGGTCACGCACGGTCTCGTCAGCTCGGGCGTGCCGTTCACCGCCGCCCGGCACGAGATGGGCGCGGCGTGCATGGCCGACTCGTATTCGCGACTCACCGACCGCGTCGCGGCGGTGAGCCTCCACCAGGGCTGCGGCTTGACCAACGCCATGACGGGCATCGGCGAGGCGACCAAATCGAACACGCCCCTCCTCGTCATCACGGGCGACACCGCCGTCGGCCAGGAGCAGGGCAACTTCGTCATCGACCAGGACGCGCTCGTCGCAGCGGTCGGTGCGGTACCCCGCCGCATCCACTCGTCGGCGACGGCCGTGGCCGACGCGGTCGCCGCCTACGACATCGCCGTTCGCGACCGCACGACCGTCGTGCTCTCGCTCCCCGTCGACCTCCAGGAGGAGATCTGGCCCGAGCAGCCGGCACCCGCCCCCGCACCTCGGGTGATCCCCGCGGGGGCCTCGGCCGAGGCCCTTGCGGAGCTCGCCCGGATCCTCACCGCCGCACAGCGCCCGGTCATCCTGGGCGGGCGCGGCGCACGGCGGGCCGCCGCCGAGCTCCGTGCCCTCGGGGAGCAGACCGGGGCGATCCTCGTTCCGTCCGCGGGTGCGCGCGGACTCTTCACCGACGAGGAGTGGGCGCTCGACGTGATGGGCGGATTCGCCACGCCCGGGGCCCGGGAGCTGATCCAGGAGGCCGACGTGCTGGTGGCGTTCGGAGCCGCGCTCAATCAATGGACGGCGCACCACGGCACCCTCACCGCCCAGCCCACCCTCGTGCAGGTCGACGATCGACGCGAGGCGTTCGGGAAGCACCGCGGCGTATCGCTCGGAATCGTCGGCGATACGGCATCGGTGGCGTCGGCCGTCACGGGCATGCTCGCGGCGCAGGAGGCCCCCCGGACCGGGCTCCGCACCCCCGAGACCCGGGCGCGTATCCGACGCATCCGTCACTGGGTCGACGACCTCCCGGCCGAGCGGCATTCCCCCGGCCACATCGGAGCGGGGGCGCTCACCGCGGCCCTCGACGCGATGCTGCCGATCGAGCGCGTCGTCGTTCCCGACGGAGGCAACGTCAACATGTACCCCGGCGCGTTCCTGCGCGTGCCCGACGAGCGCGGTTTCGTCATGCCGCTGTCGTTCCAATCGATCGGCCTCGGACTCGCCAACGGCATCGGCGCCGCGATCGCCCGACCCGACCGGATGGCCGTGGTCGGAACCGGCGACGGCTCGTTCCTGATGAATGCGGTCGAACTCGACACCGCCGTCAAAGCCGGCCTGGGCATGATCATCGTCGTCTACAACGACGAGGCCTACGGCGCCGAGGTGCATCTCTTCGCCGATCATCCGGAGAAACAGGCCATCGTCCGCTTCCCGGAGACCGACATCGCCTCGATCGCCCGCGGATACGGATGCGCCGGCGTGACCGTGCGCTCGCTCGACGACCTCACCGGGGTGCGGGCATGGCTCGACGGCCCCCGTGACCGGCCGCTCGTCGTCGACGCGAAGATCACCGGCGACGCGTCGCCGCTGATGCGCGAGAACCTCGCCCACTGAGCCCGCCCGGTCCCCGCCCGGCCCCGCCCCGCGCGGCACCGGGCGGGAGGCAGGATGGGGGGATGGTCGACGACGAGTACGCGGCGTGGGTGCGCACCTTCACGCCCGGCCCGGAGACCGCCGTCCCCGACCGCGTCGCCCGCCTCGCGGGCGGCGCGACGCTCGAGCCGGTGTGGCGCAACGGCATCGGCGGGCTGACGTTCCGGGCGACGGAGGCGGGCAGCATCCGCTACATCAAGTACGCGCCGCGCACGCTCGAATCGTCGATGGGGGCGGAGGCGGAACGTATGCGGTGGGCTGCCCCGTTCACGCCGGTGCCCCGGGTGCTCTCCCACGGATGCGATGACGAGCACGAGTGGCTCGTGACGGCGGCCCTGCACGGACGGTCGGCGGTCGACCCGCTCTGGGTGGAGAGACCGGGCGACGCCGTCCGGGCCATCGGGGCGGGACTCCGCGCGCTGCATGACGCCCTCCCCGTCGACACGTGCCCGTTCGACTGGGGCGTCGAGGCCCGCGTCGCCACCGCGGCGGCCCGGGGCATCGAGGTGCCGCCGTCGCTGCGGACGGCGCCGACGGCCGACCGCCTCGTGGTCTGCCACGGCGACGCGTGCGCGCCGAACACCCTCATCGGCGACGACGGCTCGTGGTCGGGGCACGTCGACCTCGGCGCGCTCGGGGTCGCCGACCGGTGGGCCGACATCGCCGTCGCGGCGATGAGCACGGTGTGGAACTACGGCCCCGGCTGGACCGACGAGCTGCTCGCCGCGTATGGCGTCGAGCCCGACCCCGCCCGCCTGGAGTTCTACCGCGACCTCTGGAACGCGACCTGACGCGCTGAGTTGCCGCGATCGGGGGTCACCCGGAAGCCGGAGGCCCCGCATCGCGGCAACTCGAGGCCCGCGCGGCGCGCGTCAGAGGCCGAAGATGGGGCGCCAGGCCCCGGAACCCACCGAGATGACGACGGATGCTGCGGCTATGGCGAACGCGAGCGCGAGGAGCACCGCGTCCCGCCTGTGCAGGCGCGACGGGCGCGCCCAGGTGCGGGCTCCGGGGGCGCCGAAGCCGCGCGACTCCATCGCGGTGGCGAGCTTCGACCCGCGCCGGATCGCGAGCACCAGGAGCGCGAACGTCTGACCCAGCAGCCGGCGCACCCGGCCGGCGTCGGCGACGCCCCTCGCGCGGCGGGCGAGGGCGAGCTCGCGCCAGTCCTCGATGAGCAGGCCGACGAGGCGCAGGCCCGCGAGTCCGCCGAGCACGAACCGCGCCGGCAGGCGCAGGATCTGGCCGAGGCCGTCGGCGAGATCGGTCGGGTCGGTCGTGGCGAACAGCACCACGCTGGGGACGGCGATGGCCAGGACACGCAGCAGGATGGCGAGCGCCAGCGCGATCGAGCCGTCGCTGACGCGCAGCACGCCCCACTCGACGTACACGTCGCCGGCGGGCCGGCCGTAGAGCACGGTGGCGGTCGATGCCACGACGGCGCCCGCCGCGATCGGCCAGAGCCGCAACCACAGGTCGCGGATCGGCAGCCGAGCGAACGGCAGGAGCACCAGCGTCGCGACGAGCGTGACCCCCGCCGAGACGGGGTCGATCGAGGCGAGCAGCGCGCCGGTGAGCACGAGTGTCGCGGCGAGCTTCGCCACGGGATTGAGGCGGGCGAGCGGTCCGTCTGCAGGACCGAGCGTCGTCAGACTCATGAGCGCCCCACCTCGAGCTCGGCGTCGGCGAGCGCGGCCACGAGCTCCCGGTCGTGGGTGACGAAGGCCACGGCCGTTCCGTCGGCGCGGAGGCCATCGAGCAGGCCCGCGATCTCGCGCCACGTGCGGGCATCCTGCCCGAACGTGGGCTCGTCGAGCACGAGCACGCGCGGGGCGGTGGCGATCGCCGCCGCCACCGTGAGGCGCCGCTTCTCGCCGCCCGAGAGCGTGAATGGATTGACGTCGGCGAGCCGGGTCAACCGCAACCGCTCCAGCAGCTCGTCGACCGTGCGCGCGATCTCGTCGGGATCGCGGCGGAGGGCGCGCAGGCCGACGGCGAGCTCGTCGCGCACGCGGGTGGCGAGCAACTGATGCTCGGGCTCCTGGAACACCATGCCGATCCGCGTGAGCAGCTCCCGGGATCGCCAGCGCGAGGGCGTCGTCGCCAGCCCTCCCGCGAGGCCCGCCGTCGCTCCCAGGTCGCCCCCGGCGGGCGGGAGAAGCCCCGCGAGAGTCAGCGCGAGCGTGGACTTGCCCGCCCCGTTGGGTCCGGTGACGGCGAGCGCTCGTCCGGCGAGGAGGTCGACCGAGATGCCCGATGCGACGACCGTCGCCGAGCGCGCGGCGAACGCCCGACGGCCCACCGCCAGATCGGACGCGGTCAGGAGGATCTCGGATGCGGCGGACCTGGGCCGCCGATCGATCTCGACCGGGACGCCCGGCACCCACACGCCCGCTTCGGTCAGCGATCGGCCGTGCGCGGCGAAGACGGCGGCGGGCGCGCCGTCGGCGACCACCCCGCCGCCGTCTCCGCCCTCGAGCACGATCACCCGGTCGACCGCGTCGGCCCACAGCGCCACCCGATGCTCGACGACGATGAGTGTCGCGCCGGTCATCCGTGCCGCCGCGATGACGGCATCGCGCACGAGCTCGGCGCCCTCGGGGTCGATGTTCGCCGTCGGCTCGTCGAAGAGCATGAGGCCGGGTCGCATCGCCAGGATCCCCGCCACGGCGAGGCGCTGCTTCTGCCCACCGGACAGCCGGGCCGTCGGGTGGTCGCGACCGATTCCGAGACCCACGGCCTCGAGCGCCGCATCCACCCTCGACCAGATCTCCTCACGGGGAACACCGAGGTTCTCGCAGGCGAAGGCGACGTCGTCGCCGGCCCGCGCGAGCACCACCTGCGCGTCGGGGTCTTGGAGCACCAGTCCCGCGCGACCGCGTGCGGCGGAGGGAGCAGCACCGTCGAGCATCAGCTCGCCGGTGCTCTCCCCGTCGTCGAGGTCGCCGAGCACGCCCGCGAGGCCGCGCAGCAGCGTGCTCTTGCCCGAGCCGCTCGCCCCGAGCAGGAGCACGCGCTCGCCCGGGGCGATGTCGAGATCGAGCTCGCGCACGGCCCAGCGCCGGCGCCCGGCGTGGCGCCACCCCCAGGAGCGGGCGCGGACGGCGGCAGGCGCCGATCTCACGCGGCGTCGGCTGCGGTGGTCTCGCGAGAGCGGTAGGCGCGGCCCGACGCGAAGCGGTCGAGCGCGCCGGTCGCGGCGAGCGCCCGGGCGAGCACCCACGACACGAGACCGGCGATGACCACACCCGAGACGATCGCCGAGACGAAGTAGACCGCCCGCGCCTCGAACGCGAGCGCGGCGACCGAGGAGAAGGTCGTGTCGAGCAGTGCCACCGCGAGCCCGGTGAGGGCGCCCGAGAGCAGGGCGACGCCGAGGCGCCAGTTGGCGTAGGCGAACAGCGCGAACGCGAGCTCGGCACCGAGGCCCTGCACCACGCCCCAGATCAGGGTCGTGAAGCCCCACTGCGTGCCGATCGCCATGGAGACGACCGCGGCCACGATCTCGGTGTACAGCGCGGCGCCCGGCTTGCGGATGATGAGACCGCCGAGCACGCCGGCGAAGAGCCAGCCCCCGGCGAGGAGCCCCGACAGGCCGGGCGTGAACGCCAGGGCCGTGTCGAGCACCGGCCAGGCCTGGCCCCACAGCCAGAAGACCAGCCCGGCGGCGACACCGATGACGCTGGCCACGACGATGTCGACGACGCGCCACGAAAAGCGGTGAGTCCCGGTGGATGGGGACGCGGAAGTGTGCATTTTCTCTCCTCCCTGCGCTGGCATGACCCAGATCAGGTTCGACGGTCGAAGCGTGGATCGCTTCCTCTCAGCCCGGCTCACCGGACTCCCGTGGTTCCAGGCGAGTATAGACCCGCCCGCGAGGTACGTTAGGCGCATGGGACCCGACGCCACCGCGCCGCCGTCGCGGCGTGCGTCGCGCGAGAGCGCCACCGCGCCGCATCCGGTCGAAGACGGCTTCGCGCAGACGCCGGTCGAGGCCGCAGGCAGCCCGCCGCACCCAGAGCCCTCCGAGCCCGTGCTCGACGACGCGCCCGCGGAGGTCGTCGCAGCGCAGTCCTCCGGCTACCCCGCGCTGACCTGGGTCGACGAGAGCCGTGTCTCGTCCACCGCCGCCCCGGCCTCTCTCGCGGTCGACGCGGCCCCCGTGGCGACGGGCACCGACCTGCTCGCCGGCGCGCCCCGCCGTTCCATCTTCCGGCCCGCGGTGCTCACGCCGCTCTTCGTGATCCTCGCGGTGACCGGTGCCTACATCGCGACGACCCTGCTCTGGCCGCTCTACGCGGTCGCGCCGCAGATCGAGGCGGTCGCCGTGCAGCCGGTCGCCGCCGCCGCCGCGACCCCCGCGTGGCCGACCGAGGGCGGAGCCGCGATCACCGTCGCCGGAGCCGGGGCAGTCCTTTCGTCGTCGACGGAGGCCGAGTCGATCGCGAGCATCACCAAGGTCGTCACCGCGCTCGTCGTTCTCGACGAGATGCCGCTGGCCGCCGGCGAGGCCGGTCCTGATTTCGCGTTCACCGCGGCCGACCGGCGGCAGTACTGGGCCGACCGCGCCGCCGGCGAATCGGCGCTCGACGTGCCCGTCGGCGGAACGCTCAGCGAATACCAGATGCTCGAGGGGCTGCTGGTGGGTTCGGCGAACAACTACGCCGACCGCCTCGCGGGCAACCTCTACCCCTCCGACGCGGTCTTCGCGAGTGCGGCGCGCTCATGGCTCACCGCCCACGGCATCTCTGGCGTGACGATCGAGGACCCCTCGGGCATCGTCGCCGGCAACGCCGCCACCCCCGAGGCGCTCATCCCCCTCGCGATGAAGGCGCTCGAGAACCCCGTCATCGCCGAGATCGTCGCCAAGCCCGAGGTCGACCTGCCCGGCGCCGGCCGCGTCGAGAACACGAACGACCTGCTGAACGACCCAGGGGTGGTCGGGCTCAAGACCGGCACGCTCGACGCGTACAACCTGCTCGCAGCGAAAGACATCATGGTCGGCGGCACCACCGTGCGCGTGTTCGGCTCGGTGCTCGGCCAGCCCGATCGCGCGACGCGGGATGCGGCGATGCGCAGCCTCTTCGCGCAGATCGAGACGGAATTGCAGCCCGAGCCCTCCGTGCCCGCGGGCACCCGCGTCGGCAAGATCGAGACGGCGTGGGGCGAGTCGGTCGACGTCGTGACCGCCGACGACGCGGCCGTCGTGCTCTGGAACGGCGGTGCGGCCACCCCCGCCACCGATTTCTCGCTCGGCGACGCCGTCGACGAGGGCGCCGCCGTGGGGACGCTCGTGGTCACCGGCCCGCTCGATGCGGACTCCGTGGAGGTGCGCCTCACCGGAGACATCGAGCCCCCGTCGGCCTGGTGGCGCCTCACCCACCCGCTCGAACTGCTCGGCCTCGCCGGCTGACGCGGGTTTCCGCCGGGCATCTCGTCCATAACGTAGGACGAACATCCCCTCCGGGAACCCCAGAGCGCCCCAGCCCGCCGCTACTCCTGCGTTCCGCGCGGCTCAGACGTGTCGGACGCGCTGCTGCAGTCGGGTTCGGATGTCGAACAGCTCGGTGCCGCCGATGTCGCGAGCCCCGGTCACGCCCTGCCGCAGCAGGGTCGACAGCCCCGACCGCGACACCACGGCGACGGGGACCCCCCGCACCTTGCCCAGGTCGGTGACCGCGCCGAGCACGTCGCCGTCGGGGAGCACCACGATCGCGCCGCTGAAGCGCACTCCGGCGGCGCGGGCGATCACGCGCTGCCGCGAGACGAGCTCGGTGACGGGGGCGCCGGAGACGTGGGCGCCGACGATCTCGCCGCGGCGGAAGCCGATCGGGCCGCCGAAGTCTTCCGAGAGCACCGCGTAGAGCCCGCTCGGACCGAGCACGATGTGGTCGAGCTTGTCTTCGGGGTCGCCGTCGCGCGACGCGTCGACGTCGTGCCACACCGTGTAGCCCATGCCGAGATCGGCGACGATGCGGGCGGTCGCCTCCTCGGCGAGCGCGTCGGCGAGCATGCGGCGAAGCTCGTGCGGCGCCGACCGGACGAGCTGCGGATCGTACGGATCGGGCAGCTCGACCCCGCGGCCGACCCACTCGCGCACGAGGGTCAGGTAGCGCTCGCGCCGCCACCCGCCGGGCTGGCCGTGCGTGCGGGCGCGCGGACGCGTGTCGGCGCGAGGCGCACTCGCCCGCGGCGCCGACCACTCGGGCGCCTGCGTGCCGCGGCCGCGGTCGTACGACGCGCGCGCGTCGGGGGTTCCGATGAGCTCCCAGGCGCGCTGCACCTGCACGAAGACGGCGGCGTCACCACCGGTGTCGGGGTGGGTCTGCCGCAGACGCAGACGGTAGGCGCGACGAAGGGCCTCGTCGTCGACGTCGGCGGTCACGCCGAGCACCTCGTACGCCGACGCGGACACCGGGCTGTCGAACACCTCACCCTCCTCTGCCGCGCGCACACGCAGCATCCGACAGGCTAACCCGGCGCGGGTGTGCGGGGGCTGTCAGTCGCGCCGGCGGCGGTGGGCGTACGTGGCGGCGCTGCGGCTGGACAGCGCCAGCAGGATGAGGATGTCGAGCGCCAGGGTCACCAGCGTGGTGTTCACCCGGATGTCCTGCCCCTGGGCCCACCACCCGGTGAACGCCGTCGAGATCGACAGCACCGCGAAGACCATCACGACCACGCGGGGGAAGTTGCGCCCGCGGAGGATCAGCAGCCCGAAGACGGCCTCGCCGAGCAGGAACCCGCCGCAGACGACGATGAAGGCCGCGAGCGTCACACCGAGCAGCTCGGGGGTGAGGTCGGTCGGATCGTCATCGAAGACGCCCACCCACGACGACCAGTCGAGCGCGACGATCGTGACCCAGAAGAATCCGGCCGCGACGCGCAGCAGCACGAGCGCCGCCCCCGCGGTGGTCGAGATCGGGCGTTTCATCGACGCGTCGGCGCGCGGTCTCTCGAGGGCGGCGGGCAGTTCGAACGCCACCCGCTTCTCGGGGGCCCGTTCTCCGCGGGAGGTCACGCCGCCACCGCCGTCTCGACCGCGCTGACATCGAGGATGGGCAGGTCTCCGTCCGTACGGATGCTGTCGCCCCCGCCGTTGCGCGAGTGGTACCCGGTGGAGAAGTCGCGGATCACGTCGACCTTCACGCGGGGCTCCGCCGCCGTGAGGGAATCGACGATGTGGTCGCGCTCGATGTCGGTGTCGGCGTCGATGCGGTGGGTGACCTGGAGGGTGAACAGCGACAGGCCCACCGCGGTGTCGAAGGTTCCCGCCGCGACCCATTCGACGCGATAGCCGCCCGGCAGCAGCCAGCCGTCGGGGCATCGCCAGAAGCGCACGTGATGGCGCTGAGACGGATTGCCGGCGAACTCCTGCTGGTACGCGAAGTCCTGCTGCCGCCCGAACAGGAAGAGCGGGCTCACCGGCGCCTCGTCGTAGCTGCGGCGCGTCACGGTGGACGTGATGATGCGCCACGACGACCGCAGGGTCACCGGGTCGGCCGGCCGCCACGAGGCCGACGAGAGCGCCGCCTCGATCTGCTCGCGCGAGCCCATGAAGGCCAGGTTCACCGGGTCGCCGAGCAGTCCGTCGCTCGTGCGGGCGCGTCCGATGAAGTAGTCGGGCACGTAGACGGCCGTGAGGATGCGGTGCAGGCGCGGCAGCACGAGGTAGGCCAGCAGCACCCAGAACGCGATCGCCATGGGGATGCCCCACCAGCCGACCACGAAGGTCTCGGTGAAGCCCAGGTAGGCGAGCCAGACCGACGCGAGACCCGCGAAGACGAAGAAGAACCAGTCGAGCGCGGCCGAGAAGGTGCGCGGGCGTCGCTTCGTCGTCGTGGCCATCTCAGCTCCAGAGCGGGGTGGCGGGTCGATGCGCGAACGCCTCGGCGAGCGTGGTCGGCGCGATCTCGTCGAGCGACGCCGGAGCCCATCGGGGCGAGCGGTCCTTGTCGACGAGCTGCGCGCGGATGCCCTCGAGCAGATCGGGCTGGGTCGCGGCGAACCACAGCACGAGGCCGTACTCCTGCTCGAGGGCGGCCCGCAGGTGCGGGAGCGCGCGGGCGCGGCGGACGGCCTCGAGCGTCACGACCATCGCCGTGGGTGAGAGCTCACCGAGAGTGTCGGCGGTGGCGGATGCTTCGGGCTCCGGCCGCGCGCGCAGACGATCGACGATCTCGCCCACACTGTCGGCGGCGAACGCATCGTCGATCCATACCCGAGCGGCCTCGAGCGGGGACGGCGGCGGAGTCTCGTCGAAGAGCAGCACCATCTCCGCCGGGGTGGACGGATCGGCCCGCGTCTCGAGGGCGTCTCGCAGCGCATCGAGGTTCTCACTCGGCACGACGTGGTCGGCGAAGCCGGCGTAGACGGCGTCTGCGCCGTTCATCGACGCGCCCGTCAGCGCGAGGTACTCGCCGAGACGGCCGGGCGCCCGGCCGAGCAGCCAGCTGCCGCCGACGTCGGGGGTGAGGCCGATGCGGGTCTCGGGCATCGCGAGCACCGATCGCTCGGTGACGACGCGCACGGTCGCGTGCCCGGCCAGGCCGATGCCCCCGCCCATGGTGATGCCGTCGGCGATGACGACGATCGGGGTCGGGTACTCGGCGATGCGGGCGTTCAGGGCGTACTCGTCGCGGAAGAAGACGCCCGCGGCGTCGGCATCGCCGGAGCGGATCTGGTCGGCGAGCCCGCGCACGTCGCCACCGGCGCAGAACCCGCGGTCACCGGCTCCGTCGATCAGCACGATCCCGACGTCGGGCTCGTGCTCCCACTCGTCGAGTGCCGCTCGCAGACTCCTCACCATGCCGAGGTCGAGTGCGTTGAGCGCCCGGGGGCGATTGAGAGTGAGGCGCCCGAGCCCGCTCGCGGCTCGAGCGATCACACGGGGTTCGGTCGCAGCATCCACCCCGTCACGGTAGCGCGCCGGGCGCAGCACGGTCAGAGAACCAAGGAAATACGGGATCGGGGGGTGTTTCCGCCAAGATGGAAGGAACGCACGCATGAACGGGAGGTGTCGGCATGCCAGACGGACAGGTGCTGGAATTCTGCGGGCTGGTCAAGCGCTTCGGCCCGGTCACCGCGGTCGACGGCCTCACGGCGCGCGTCGAGCCGGGTCTGGTCACCGGGTTCCTCGGGCCGAACGGCGCCGGCAAGACGACGTCGCTGCGGATGCTGCTCGGACTCGTGCGTCCGACGGAGGGCACCGCCACGATCGGCGGGCGCACCTACGACAAGCTCGACCGACCGCTGCAGAGCGTGGGCGCGGCCCTCGAAGCATCCAGCTTCCACCCCGGGCGCACGGCTGCGAACCACCTCAGGGTCTACGCCGATGCCGGGGGCATCCCCCGCGCCCGTGTCGACGAGGTGCTCGGCCTCGTCGGGCTCGCCGACGTCGGCGGACGCAAAGTGGGCGGCTACTCGCTCGGCATGCGTCAACGGCTCGGACTCGCCTCGGCGCTGCTCGGCGACCCCGGCGTGCTCGTGCTCGACGAGCCCACGAACGGCCTCGACCCCGAGGGGATCCGCTGGATGCGGGGACTGCTGCGCACCCTCGCAGCCGAAGGTCGCACCGTGCTCATCTCGTCGCACCTGCTCGCCGAGGTGCAGCAGACCGTCGACGCCCTGCTCATCATCGCCTCGGGGAAGCTCGTCTTCCAGGGCGGCATCGAAGACCTCGCCGAGCGCAGCGAGCACGCGACGATCGTCGACGCGCCCGACCGCGCGGCCCTCATCGCCGCCATCGAGGCCGCCGGACTCGAGTACGCGGTGCTGCGCAACGGCCTGACCGTGCACCGGGTCGAGCCGGTGGAGGTCGGCGCGATCGCCGGCGCGGCAGGCGTCGTGCTGTCGAGCCTGCAACGCCGCGGGGCCGGCCTCGAGGAGATCTTCCTCGACCTCGTCAACGGCGCGGTCGTCGTGCCCCCGGCCGACGCATCGACGAGCCCGGCGGCCGACTCCCCCGAGCCCCGGCCGGAGCCCGCCCCTGGGCAGGGGACGGATGCTGAGCCGGATGCTGAGACGGAGCCCGCCCCCGAGTCCGAGCCGGATGCTGAGCCCGAACCGGCCCCGCAGCCGGCGCCGGTTCCCGAGTCCGCGCCCGTTCGCGAGCCCGAGCCGGCCTCCGAGCCCGAGCCGTCGACCGCGGCCTTCACCGTCGCCTCCACCGGCGTGATCGACATCGTGCCGCCCGCCGACCCCGCCGAGGAGGAGCAGCGATGAGCCTCGCAACCGCCACCCGCTCCGAGCTGACCAAGCAGTTCACCACCTCCATCTGGTGGATCCTCGCCCTGGTGCTCGCCGTCTACGTCGCCGTCGTGGCGGCCGGTTTCGGGTGGGCCCTCGCCGCGGTCGCCACCGGAGCCCTCCCCGGCAGCACCGGCCCCGCTGTCGCGCTCGACACCCTCCCGCCGGTGATCTACAGCGTCGCCACCTCGTTCGGCTACGTCTTCCCGCTGCTCATCGGCACCCTGATGGTCACGTCGGAGTTCCGGCACAAGACGCTCACCCCCTCGTTCCTCGCCACCCCGCGCCGCGGCACGGTGCTCGCCGGCAAGGTCGTGGTGGCGCTGGCGATCGGCGCCCTCTACGGAGTGATCGGAACGATCGCCGCCGTCGGTCCGGGCGCGCTCGTACTCGCCGCATCCGACGTTCCGACCCTGCTCGGCGAGAGCGACACCTGGGCCATGCTCGCCCGCATGGTTCTCGCCTTCGCGCTCTGGGCCCTCGTGGGACTCGGCGTCGGAACGGTCGTGCGCAACCAGGTCGTGGCCATCGTGCTCGTGCTGGCGTTCACCCAGTTCATCGAGCCGATCGCCCGGGTCGCGGGCGCGTTCGTCGAGGGGATCGAGCCGATCGTCCGCCTGCTTCCCGGCGCCGCGGGCGACGCGCTGGTGGGCAGCAGCGCCCTGTCGGTCGCGGCGGCGAGCGCCTCCGCACCGCTCGAATGGTGGGTCGGCGGTCTCGTGCTGCTCGGCTACGCGGTCGTGTTCCTGGTCATCGGGCAGTTCACGACCTGGCGTCGCGACGTCGACTGACCCGGATCAGCCCCGCCGTCGGGGCTTCTTCTTCGCGATCGCGGCGACGTCTTCGGGTTCGCCGTCGACCTCCAGACGCAGGGCCTGGAGGAGCGAGGCGCCGTGCTGCGTCGTGAGGATCAGCCGCTCGAACTCGTCGTGACCCTCGAGGTCGATGACGACGCTCGATCGGCGTCGGCGGATGAGCACCAGATCGTTGCCTCCGGCCGACTTCCACGTGCCCATCGCGACCGCGACGGGCAGGTAGATGCCGGGGTTCGGCACACCCCGCAACCACGTCCACGCGTCGTCGGTGAGCTGGGCGCGCACGATCGTCTCGCGCGGCACGCGCAGGTTGCCTCGTCGGAACGTCATGGCCTTCTCGGTCGGCGACAGCACGACCTCGAGCTGTGTCGAATCGAGCAGGAGCGAGACCATGCCTCCATCCTGCCAGCGGTCGACGTGTCATTCCGAGCCGGATGCTCACAGGACGACAACGATCCGCCCCGCGGCCGTCGGCCCCGGCGCGCGGGAGGCGGGATAGCCTGAATCCATGAGCGTCGGCAGCACCGTATCTCCCGTCGCCGACCGGCTCGACGCACTCCGCGGGGGCGCGGCTCTCGACGCCGACGCAGCCGAGGTGCTGCTCGCCGCGACCGGCACCGACCTCGAGGCGCTCCTCGACCTCGCGGCGACGACCCGCGACGAAGGACTCGCCGCCGCCGGGCAACCCGGCGTCATCACCTACTCGCGCAAGGTGTTCGTGCCGCTGACGACCCTCTGCCGCGATCGCTGCCACTACTGCGTCTTCGTCGACACCCCCGGGCAGCTGCTGAAGAAGCGCAAGCCCGCGTTCATGTCGCCCGAGCAGGTGCTCGCGGTCGTGCGGCAGGGCCAGGCGATGGGCTGCAAAGAGGTGCTGCTCACCCTGGGCGACCGGCCCGAAGACCGCTGGCCCGAGGCCCGGGCCTGGCTCGACGAGCACGGCTACGCCTCGACCCTCGACTACGTGGCCGCGATCGCGCGGCTGGTCACCGCCGAGACGGGGCTGCTCGCCCACGCGAACCCCGGCGTGATGCACGCCGACGAGTTGCGGATGCTGCGCCCCACCGCCCCGTCGATGGGCATGATGCTCGAGACCACCTCGCGCCGGCTCTTCGAGGAGCCCGGGCAGGTGCACTTCGGCTCGCCCGACAAAGACCCCGACCTGCGGCTGAAGGTGATCGACGAGGCCGGCGCGGCGGGCATCCCGTTCACCACGGGCATCCTCGTCGGGATCGGCGAGACGCTCCGCGATCGAGCCGAGTCGCTCATCGCGATGCGAGAGCTGCACGAGCGTCACGGCCACGTGCAGGAGATCATCGTCCAGAACTTCCGGGCGAAGCCGCGCACCGCCATGCAGGACGCCCCCGACGCCGATCTGCTCGAGTACGTCGCCGCGGTCGCGGTCGCCCGACTCGTCTTCGGACCCCACATGCGCATCCAGGTGCCGCCGAACCTCTCCGACGCGGCCGAGTTCGCGCTCCTCGTGCGCGCGGGCGCCGACGACTGGGGCGGCATCTCGCCGCTGACGGCCGACCACGTCAACCCCGAGCGCCCGTGGCCGCACCTCGACGACCTCGCACGCATGACGGCCGACCTCGGCTTCACCCTGCGCGAGCGCCTGACCGCCCAGCCCCCGTTCGTCCGTGACGCCGCCCGGTGGATCGACCCGGCCCTCCACTCCGCCGTCGCCACCCTCGCCGACCCCGCGACCGGGTTGGCCGCGGACGTGACGGCAGCACCCCTCCGACCGTACTCAGGCTCATCGGCATCGTCGCCGTCGCCCGCCCCCGGAATCACGGGCGTGCCCGCGTTCGGCGACGCGCCCATCCTGAGTACGGGCGGAAGCCGCGCCGACAGCGCCGGGAACACCTCGCGCGACCGACGGCCCACCAGCGATACCCGGCGGTTGGCGGAGGCCGCCGCGGCCGATCCGCTGGCGCTCGACGACGCCGAGTGGGTGGCGCTGCTGCAGGCGACGGGCACCGACCTCGACACGCTCGCGGCCACGGCCGACGACGTGCGCCGGTACACCGTCGGCGAGACCGTCAGCCTCGTCGTCAACCGCAATCTGTCGTCCTCCGGTTTCCACGCCGCCGGTCGCCGCGGCCCGGGCACGTTCGGCCTCGACGACGTCGCGCAGATCGCCGCCGACGCGGCCGACCTCGGCGCCACCGAGGTGTGCGTGCAGGGCCGGCTCGACGCGACGGAGGATCCCCGCGCCTACCTCGAGATCGCGCGAGCTGTGAAGGCCGGAGCCCCCGGCATCCACCTGCACGCCTATCGCCCGCAGGACGTGTGGGATCTCGCCGACCGGGGCGGGTTCGGCCTCGACGGCGCCCTCGCCGCCCTCCGCGACGCGGGCGTCGACACCGTCCCCGGCACCGGCGTCAAGGTGCTGAGCGAGCGGGTGCGTGCCCTCGTCGCCCCCGGCGACGTCGAGATCGACCGCTGGGTCGCGGCGATCACCGCTGCCCACCGCGCGGGCTTCCACTCGACGTCGGTGCTGTTCTACGGACACGTCGAGACGGCCGCCGAGCGCATCGCGCACCTGCGCGACCTGCGCCGCATCCAGGGCGAGACGAACGGGTTCACGGAGTTCGTGCCCATACCCCTGCCGGGCCACGGCATCCCACTCGTCGCGGGCCGCGCTCCGCTCGACGAGCACCGCGCGATGGTGGCGGTCTCACGCCTCCTGCTCTCCGGCAGCATCCCGCACGTGCAGATCCCGTGGACCCGGGTCGGGAGGGATGCTGCGGCCGAGCTGCTGCGCTCGGGCGGCGACGACCTCGGGGGCGCGCTCCTCGACGGACGCGTGCTCCCCGACGCCGGGGTCGAGCAGGGGCTCGAGCTGCCCGTCGCCGACGCCTCGCGGATCGCCGCACGCCTGTTCCGCCCGTTCCGCCTCCGCACCACCGACTACGGCACCCCGACCCGAGGGCCGGGCATCCCGTGACCCGGGTCGACGTCGCCATCGTCGGTGCGGGGTTCGCCGGCCTCGGTATGGCGATGGCCCTGCGTCGCGCGGGCCGCGACGACTTCGTCGTGCTCGAACGCGGCGAGACGGTCGGCGGCACCTGGCGCGACAACACCTACCCCGGGGTTGCCTGCGACGTGCCGTCGCACCTCTACGGTTTCGCCGCGCACCCGCACCCGGCGTGGTCGGCCACCTTCGCGCCCGGGCCCGAGATCCACGCCTACCTCGAAGCCGTCGCCGAGCACGAGCGGCTCGGCGACCGCCTGCGCCTGCGCACACCCGTGCTGGGCGCCGAGTGGGATGCTGCGGCCGCCCTCTGGCGGATCGACGCGGGCGGGGAGACCATCGAAGCGTCCTCGCTCGTGCTGGCGTGCGGGCGCCTGACCGAACCCCACGTGCCGTCGATCCCCGGTCTCGAATCGTTCCCCGGCGCGATCTTCCACTCCGCGCGCTGGGACCACTCCGTCGAGCTCGCCGGCGCGCGCGTCGCGGTCGTCGGCACCGGCGCCAGCGCCGTGCAGCTCGTGCCCGAGCTCGCCCGCACCGCCGAGGTCACGCTGTTCCAGCGCACCCCCGCGTGGATCGTGCCGCGCGGCGGCCGCGACTACAGCGCCGAGGAGCGGGAGAGGTTCGCCACCCACCCCGATGAGCTCGCGCGGCTGCGCGCCGAGCTCTACGTCGAGGGCGAGGCGCGCTTCGCGTCGCGCTCGGGCGATGCCGCCGCCTCGGCCGCCGCCCGCGCGGTCGCCCACTCCCACCTCGAGCGTCAGGTCGCCGATCCCGCGCTCCGACGGGCGCTCACCCCCGACTACGCCTTCGGTTGCAAGCGGGTACTGCTCTCCGACGAGTTCTATCCGGCGGTCGCGTCCGACGCGGTCGCCCTCGAAGCATCCGCCCTCGCGTCGGTGGACGGCAGCACCCTCGTCGCCGGGAGCGGTGCACGGTACGAGGCCGACGTCATCGTGCTGGCCACCGGATTCGCCGCCTCGCAGCAGCCCTACGCCGAGCTGGTGCGCGGCGAGGGCGGCATTACGCTCGCGGAGCACTGGGCCGACGGCATGACGTCGTTCGCCTCGACCGTCGTGCCGGGCTTCCCCAACCTGTTCGTGCTCAACGGGCCGAACGCGAGCCTCGGCCACAACTCCTCGGTACTGATGAGCGAGGAGCAGGCGGCGTACGTCGTGCGTGCCCTCGTCGAGCGCGACCGACGCGCCGACGGGGTGCTGCGCACACGGCCCGAGGCCGAGGCGGCGTACACCGACGAGATCGCGACCGCCGCCGCATCCACCCCGTGGCTCACCGGGTGCGGCAACTGGTACGTCGACGATCGTTCGGGGCGGCTCACGCTCCTGTGGCCCGGAACCGTGCAGGCTTTCCGCGAGCGACTCGCCGCCGCGGACGGAAGCGAATTCGAACCCGCGCACGCGCCCTCGCGTCACGGCCAGACCAGAGGAGAGACGACATGACTATCCCGTTGCGCTTCGGATACAAGGCCTCCAGCGAGCAGTTCGGTCCGTCCGAGCTGCTGGAGTTCGCCGTGCTCGCGGAGGAGATGGGGTTCGACTCCGTCTTCCTCTCCGACCACCTGCAGCCCTGGATGCACGAGGGGGGCCACGCCCCCGCCGCGCTCCCGTGGCTCGGAGCGCTCGGCGCCCGCACCTCGACCATCGTGATGGGCACGTCGGTGCTCACGCCCACCTTCCGCTACCACCCGGGCGTCGTCGCGCAGGCCTTCGCGACCCTCGGTGTGATGTACCCGGGGCGGGTCATCCTCGGCGTCGGCACGGGTGAGGCGCTCAACGAGGTCACCCTCGGGCTCGAGTGGCCCGAGCCGCCCGAGCGGTTCCAGCGCCTCAAGGAGGCGATCATCCTCATCGAGAAGCTGTGGGCCGATGAGCGCGTCACCTACGAGGGGAAGTACTACTCGGTCAAGGACGCCACGATCTACGACCGCCCGCCGGCCGACCACACCGTGCCGATCTACATCGGCGCGTCGGGGCCGGCCGCCACGCGCCTGGCCGGACGCATCGCCGACGGCTACATCACCACGAGCGGCAAAGACCCGGCGCTCTACACCGACACGCTGCTCCCCGCCCTCGCCGAGGGTCTGGAGAAGGCCGGGCGCGAGGCCGACGCCATCGACACGATGATCGAGGTCAAGGTCTCGTACCACCCCGACCACGACACCGCGATGGAGAAGACCCGCTTCTGGGCGCCCCTGGCCCTCTCGCCCGAGGAGAAGCGCGACGTGCACGACCCGCTCGAGATGCAGCGGCTCGCCTCCGAGCTGCCGCTGGAGCGCGCGGCATCGCGGTTCATCGTCTCGACCGACCCCGACGAGCACGTCGAGAAGATCGCGCGCTACGTCGAGCTGGGGTTCCGTCACCTCGTGTTCCACGACCCGGGGCACGACCAGGCCGAGTTCCTGCGCATGTACGGGGCCGAGATCCTGCCGCGCCTGCGCGCGCGCTTCGCCGACTGAACCCTTCGCGGCCTCGCGGCAAGCCCGCCCCCGATCTCCGCTCCCTCGGGCAGAATTGTCTGGATGTCTCTGACTGACCGCTTCTCGCCGCGCTCCTCGCCCGCGCCGGCCGAACACGGAAGCCCCGGGTGGGTCGTCGTCGTGCCGGTGAAGTCGTCGGACATCGGCAAGTCCCGGTTGTCGGATGCCGCGCCCGACCGCGCGGCGCTGGCCCGCGCGCTCGCGCTCGACACCATCGCGGCCGCGGCGGCAGCGACGGCGGTCGAACGGGTCATCGTCGTGACCGAGGACGCCGACATCGCGGCCGCGGTCCGCCGGATGCGGACGGTCGACGTCGTCCGCGAGGGCGACACCCGCGGACTCGACGCAGCCATCGCGACCGGTGTGTCGGCCGCCGGGTCCGACGTGCCGCGCGCGGCCCTGCTCGGCGACCTGCCGGCGCTGCGCCCGTTCGATCTCGACACCGCCCTGGAGGCCGCGCAGGCCGTGGAGCGCGGCGTCGTCGCCGACGCCGAGGGAGAGGGGTCGACGCTCGTGACCGCCCGGGCCGGCGCGACCTGGCTCTCGGCCTTCGGCGAAGACTCCTTCTCGCGCCACAAGCTGCTGGGCTGCACGCCCCTCGACGTGCCCGCCGACTCGACCCTGCGCCGCGACGTCGACACCGCCGAACAGCTGGCCGCAGCATCCGCCCTGGGTCTGGGCGAGCGCACGACCGCCGTGCTGTCGTCGTCTGCGGCCTAGCCCCGGTGCACTGAGCGCACGAGTTCTGCACGAGCACACGGGTCGGGCGCAGCCAGAGGTCGTGCGCTCGTGCGCAAGCCGTGACGTCGCGGGCGCATCAGACGCCGGCGGCGGCGAGCGCCGACGCGGCGATCGCGGCGGACGCGTCGACGTCGCTCATCCACAGCGGGGTGACGATGGGGCGGATGCCGGCCGCCTCGACCGCCGCGGCGGCGTCGGCGTCTTCGGTCGCGACGAGCCAGGCGTCGAGCAGGCCGCCCCTCGACCGGGCGCCGTAGTGGGCCCCGACGTCGGCCGCGGAGGTCTCGACGCCGATCGCGGTGAGGCAGACGTCGGCCATACCGCGCACCACCCTGCCGCCGATGATCGGCGAGACGCCCACGACGGGCGCGGATGCTGCGGCCAGCGCCTCGCGGATGCCCGGCACCCGCAGGATCGGACCGATCGACACCACGGGGTTCGACGGCGCGACCAGCACCACGTCGGCGGCGGCGATCGCCTCCGTCACGCCGGGCGCGGGTAGGGCCGCCCCGACCCCGGGGTTGTCGAATCGGGCGGGGGCGAGGGTGGCGCGATAGCGCGTCCACCACTCCTGGAAGTGCAGGTCGCGGCCGTCCTCGAGCACCACGCGGGTGTCGACCTCGGCGTCGGTCATCGGCAGCATCCTCGCCCCGAGCGGCCAGCGGGCCGACAGCCGCTCGACGACCTGCGCGGGGGTCGCTCCGTCGCGCAGCCACCCCGTGCGGGCGAGGTGCGTGCCGAGGTCGAGGTCGCCGAGGGTGAACCAGGGCCAGCCGGCGCCCCACGCCTGCAGCTCCTCGTTGACGCGCTCCGTGTCTCCCTGCCGCCCCCACCCGCGCTGGGTGTCGTTGACCCCGGCGAGCGCGTAGAGGATCGAGTCGATGTCGGGCTGCAACCGCACGCCCGAGAGCCACAGGTCATCACCCGTGTTGACGACGACCGTCGCCTCGGGCCCGCCGCGGCGTGCGAGCGCCTCGCGCACACCGAGCGTGAATTTCGCCCCACCGACCCCGCCGGCGAGCACGACGACGCGGGTCATCGGGAGCCCGCCGCCGCCGAGGGTGCCGGCTTCTGCCGATGGAGGTCGAAAACTCGGCCTGGTTCAGCGGGAACGGGCACCTTCGGCGAAGGTGCGACGCCGGTCACGAGCCCAGCGGAGGCTGAGGGGCGGATGCTGCGGCGCGGGCCGCGGCCGGAAGCGCCGACACGATGCGCTCGAGGGCGGCCTCGTCGTGCGCGGCGGTGAGGAACCACGCCTCGTACACGCTCGGCGGGAGCGAGACGCCCGCGTCGAGCATCGCGTGGAAGAACGGCGGGTAGCGCCAGGCGTCCTGCGTGAGCGCGGTGGCGTAGTCGCGGGGTGCGTCGGGGAGGAACGCGACACCGAACAGCGAGCCCGCGCGAGGCACGGCGTGCACCACGCCCTCGGCGGTGAGCGCCGACGACAGGGCGTCGGCGACGACCGCCGCGGCCTCGTCGACCCGGGCGTAGACCTCCGGGGTCGCCAGGCGCAGGGTCGCGATGCCGGCCGCGACCGACAGCGGATTGCCCGAGAGGGTGCCCGCCTGGTAGACCGGGCCGAGCGGGGCGAGGGCGTCCATGACGTCGGCGCGACCGCCGAGGGCGGCCAGCGGCATCCCTCCTCCGACCACCTTGCCGAACGTGAACAGGTCGGGCGTGAAGGCCTCGCCGGCGGCGGCCTGCAGGCCCCAGTAGCCCGCGGGGTGCACGCGGAAGCCGGTGAGCACCTCGTCGATGATGAGGAGCGCGCCGTTGTCATGGGCGATGTCGGCGAGCGCGGCGTTGTACCCGGGAAGCGGAGCGACGACGCCCATGTTCGCCGCCGCGGCCTCGACGATCACGGCGGCGATCCGGTCGCCGTGCAGCGCGAAGGCCTCGCGCACCGCATCGAGGTCGTTGTAGGGCAGCACGAGCGTCTGCGCCGCGATCGGGGCGGGGACACCGGCCGATCCGGGCAGGGCGAGCGTCGCCACGCCGGAGCCCGCGGCGGCCAGCAGCCCGTCGGAGTGGCCGTGGTAGTGCCCGGCGAACTTGATGAGGAGGTCGCGGCCCGTGACGCCGCGCGCGAGGCGGATCGCGGTCATCGTCGCCTCGGTGCCGGTCGAGACCAGCCGCACCTTCTCGACCGGCTTCGCATCGCCGACGGCCACCCGCTCGGAGATGAGGGAGGCGAGCTCGACCTCCGCACCGGTCGGCGCGCCGAACGAGAGGCCGCGGGCGGCCGCGGTCTGCACGGCCTCCACGATCTCGGGGTGCGCGTGCCCGAGGAGGGCAGGCCCCCAGGAGGCCACGAGGTCGACGAATTCGCGCCCCGCAGCATCCGTCACCGTCGCGCCTCGCGCCGACGCGAGGAACCGCGGCGTGCCGCCGACCGACCCGTAGGCGCGCACGGGCGAGTTCACCCCGCCCGGGATCACCTCGCGCGCGAGGTCGAACAGCTCGTCGTTGCGATCGGTCATGGTCGGGTTCCGTCCCTAACTCAGGATGAATGGTGGTTGTCTCGCCCTGGAGCCGTTGCCGATCCCGATTCAGCCTGAGTTCGTGCTGGGGCGGGAGCGAAGCCGGCGGAGGTGGGTGAGGCGGCTCAGGGGGTGTCGCGCAGCCAGCGGGCCGCTTCGACGGCCCAATACGTCAGGATGGCGTCGGCGCCGGCACGACGGATGCCGAGCAGGCTCTCCTCGATCGCGCGACGGCGGTCGATCCATCCGTGAGCTGCGGCGGCCTCGATCATCGCGTACTCGCCCGACACCTGGTACGCCCAGACGGGGATGTCGACCGAGGCCCGCACCTCGGCGAGCACGTCGAGGTAGGGCATCGCGGGCTTGACCATGACGATGTCGGCGCCCTCTTCGGCGTCGAGCAGGGCCTCGCGCACGCCCTCGCGGCCGTTGGCGGGGTCGAGCTGGTATGTGCGGCGATCGCCGACGAGCTGCGAGTCGACCGCCTCGCGGAACGGGCCGTAGAAGGCCCCCGCGTACTTCGCCGAGTAGGCGAGGATCATCGTGTCGGTGAAGCCCTCGGCGTCGAGGGCGGCGCGCACGTGAGCGGTCTGGCCGTCCATCATCCCCGACAGGCCCAGCAGGGCGGAGCCCGCCCGCGCCTGCGCGAGAGCCATCGACGCGTACCGCTCGAGGGTGGCGTCGTTGTCGACCCGGCCTCTCGCGTCGAGCACGCCGCAGTGCCCGTGATCGGTGAACTCGTCGAGGCAGAGATCGGTCTGCACCACGAGCGCATCGCCGACCTCGGCGACGAGCGCCTCGGTCGCCACGTTCAGGATGCCGCGGGGGTCGTCGGCTCCGGATCCCCGGGCGTCGCGCACCTCCGGCACGCCGAAGAGCATGAGTCCGCCGACGCCGGCGTCCGCCGCGTCCGTCGCCGCGCGACGGAGCGAGTCGAGCGAGTGCTGCACGACCCCGGGCATCGACGAGATGGGCGAGGGCTCGGTGATTCCCTCGCGCACGAACATCGGCAGCACGAGCTGCGACGGGGCGAGGTGGGTCTCGCGGACGAGACGGCGGATGGCGGGCGATTGCCGCAGCCTGCGCGGCCGGTGCTGAGGAAAGGTCATGGCGTGAACTCGTCGGCCGACTGCGGGAGGGGGAAGCGCGCGACCGAGGCGATGAGCGAATCGACCGTCTGCTGTTCGGCGATCACGTCGACGGCGAGCCCGGCGCGACGCGCGTCCTTCGCGGTGCGCGGGCCGATCGCGGCGATGACGGTCGACTCGGGGATCTGCGGGAACTGCGCCTGCACCTGCTCGGCGACCGATCCGCTGGTGACGAGGATCGCGTTGATACGGCCGGAGGTCACATCGCGGGCGATCTTGTCGGTGACGGGGACGCCGACCGTGCGGTAGGCCACGACGCTGCGCACGTCGTGCCCGGCCTCGATGAGCATGCGCGTGAGCACCGGTTTGGCGATCTCGCTGCGCAGCGCGAGCACCCGGCGGGAGTCGGGTTCGAGGGAGATCATCTGCTCGGCCATGCCCGCGGCGGAGTTGTCGCGCTCGGGCACGAGGTCGACGCGATAGCCGGCGGCCTGGAGGGCGGCGGCGGTCGTCTCTCCGACCGCGGCGACCTTGGTGGTGGCCGGGAGCACGGCGCGATAGGCGTAGAGCACGTCGACCGTCGTCGCACTGGTCACGGTCAGCCAGTCGAACGCCCCGGCGGCGAGATCACTGAGGGCGGCTTCGAGCGAGGCCTGATCGTTCGTCGGAGCGAAGTTGATCAGCGGCGCGATGACGGGGGTCGCTCCCTGGTTGCGAAGGGTCGCGGCGACACCGTCGCCCCAGGGGCCGCCGCGCGGCACGAGCACGCGCCAGCCGGCCAGGGGCCGGTCGGGCGTCGGGGTGTGCCGTGGGCTGGAATTCATGGGGTCGACTCTCGTGGGACAAGATCGGCCGCCCCACGTTCGAGCAACCGATGTGCGACATCTTCCCCGGTGCGCGCAGCTCGCGCGATCGGGTCCGCGCCATCGGCAGCAATCGCACCATCGCCGCTGCCTGATGTCCGAGCATACCCCGGCTCGAGGCGCACGGTTCGGTCCATTCCGATGCGGTGCGCCCCGTCGAGCGCGTAGACGAGGGCGCGGATGCGCAGATCGCCGTCCGAGACGGAGGCGTGGGCCCCGACCGGTGCGTGGCATCCGGCGTCGAGGGTGGCGAGCACGGCGCGCTCGGCCGTGATCTCGATGCGGGTCTGCAGATCGTCGAGTCGTCCGAGCGCGTCGAGCAGGTCGGATGCGGCGTCGGTGCGCGTCTCGACGGCGAGCGATCCCTGCCCCGGCGCGGTCGGCCACTCGTCGAGGCCCATGGGTTCGGCGACGAGTCCGCCGAGGTCTCCGCCGAGTCTCGACACACCGGCGGCCGCGAGCACCACGGCGTCGAGATCGCCGTCGCGCACGCGCGACAGCCGCGAGTCGACGTTGCCCCGCAGGTCGCGCACCTGCACGCGGTGGTTGCGACGCAGCACCTGCGCGATGCGGCGGGGCGACCCGGTGCCCACGACCGCCCCCTGCGGGAGTTCGGACAGCGGCGTGCCGTCACGGGTGATCACGATGTCCCTGGCGTCTTCGCGGGCCGGGGTGGCGGCGATCACGAGACCCTCGGGCTGCGCCGTCGGCAGATCCTTGAGCGAGTGGACGAGCAGGTCGCACTCGCCCGCGGCGAGCGCCTCGCGCAGTCCGTTCGCGAAGACGCCGCGCCCACCGAGCTGCGACAGCGACGCGCGGTTGATGTCGCCCTCGGAGACGATCGGGACGAGCAGCACCTCACGGCCGGACGTGCGGGTCAGCGCGTCGGCGAGCTGCTGCGATTGGGCGAGGGCCAGAGCGCTGCGTCGGGTGCCGAGGCGGAGGGGCGCGCTCATCGCGCCCGACTCACTGCAAGACCTCGGGGATCTCGGCGAGGTCGAGGAGACGCCCGGTGTAGAAGGGCACCTCTTCGCGCACGTGCCGGCGCGCCTCGGTGTAGCGCAGCTCCCGCATCATGTCGACGAGGTCGGTGAGCTCGTCGGCCTCCATGGGCAGCAGCCACTCGTAGTCGCCCAGCGCGAACGACGCGACGGTGTTCGCGATGACGCCCGTGAAGGCGGCGCCCTTGCGTCCGTGATCCATGAGCATCGCGCGGCGCTCCTCCTCGGGCAGGAGGTACCACTCGTAGCTGCGCACGAACGGGTAGAGGCACAGCCACTCACGCGCGTGCTCGCCCCGCAGGAAGCCGGGCACGTGGGAACGGTTGAACTCGGCGTCGCGGTGCACGCCCATGGCGTTCCACGTCGGCAGCAGGGTGCGCAGCAGCTCGGTGCGGCGGAGCCGGCGCAGCGCCCGCTGCAGCGATTCCGCGTCGGGGCCGTGCAGCCAGACCATCAGGTCGGCGTCGGCCCGCAGACCGCTGACGTCGTAGAAGCCGCGGACGGTGACCGCCCCGCCCTGCTCGATCAGCGCGACGATGTCGGCGAGCTCGGTGCTGTCGGCCTCGCCGACCGGATTGTGCGGGTCGCGGCGGAAGACCGCCCACAGGGTGAAGGCGGATGCTGCGGAGTCATCGGGCATGATTCCAGTCTCTCTCTGCGCGCCGAGCGCGCCAAACGCCGACCGCCGGAACCTGTCGACGACGAGCTACCGGCGCCGATCGGACCCGGACGCGGTCATCGCCCCCACGGGAGCGGCGCCCGACGACCTCAGCGGGCGTAGGTGCGGACGGCGAACCAGACGATGCCGCCGACGGCGACCGCGACACCGACGACAGCTGCAGCCGCACCGGCGGGGTTCTTGCGCCGGAAGTCGCGCGCCTGGGCCGTCACGCGCGTCACGCCGTGCTCGAGCCGGCGCGGCACATTGGCCTTGATCTCGATCGCGGCCAGGGCCGCCTTGAGTTCGGCGCGTGCGCTCTCCACGGGGTCGGTCAGACCCAGGGCGACGCCGGTGCGGGGTACGGGAACAGGGGAACGATCAACGCTCATCGCCGGCCTCCTTGACGATCCGGATGTCTTCGGCCACGGCCGAGCCGGGGTTGGTGCGCTTGCTCAGCTTGCGGAATCGCAGGATGCCGAGCAGCGCCAGGACGGCGACGATGACGAGCATGCCGCCGAAGACGACGAGGGCCGAGAGCCAGACCGGCCACCACGACGACAGCCCGGCGATGACGAACGCGAAGAACACCGGCAGCGACCAGAAGAGCACGAACAGGGCGCCGACGAACCATCCGGCGCCGATACCGGCGTCTTTCGCCGTCTTCGACAGCCACGCCTTGGCGGCGTTGATCTCGGCGACGACGAGATTGCGAACGAGTTCGGGGATGTCGCCGAGAAGGGTGAAGAGGCTGTCGTCCGCGCGATCGCGGAATCCGCGGGGCGTGGTCACCTCAGCTCCCGGACGACGCGGCGGGCTTCGAGGTCGACCGCGAACTCGTGGTGGAGGTCGAGGGCGCCGCCTTCTTGGCGTCGGCGACCGACTCCTCGACGGCGTCGGCGACCTTCTTGGCCGACGACTTCGCCGCAGAACCCGCGCGCTGGGCGCGCTCCTGGGCGGTGCCCGACTCGGATGCCGCGTGCGTGACCTTCTTCGCGCCGTTCCACAGCGCGCTGGGAACCGCCTTCAGAGCGGTGGCGCCGAAAGCCTGAACACGGGTCACCTGCGTCTGGACGGGGTCGAGTTCCCAGACCTTGATCGCCTGGGTCTTGATCTGCTCGTAACGCTCGCGCCCCGCACGCGTGCCGAGCACATATCCGGCCGCGAGGCCGATAACGAGTCCTGCTTTGCCCTTCATAAGGGCCTCCTCACGCTCGGTGGAGCCTGTTGTCTGCCCCCAGGCTAGCCAGATATTCCGCCAGAGGCATCCACCCTTGACATCCCACGGCGCGCGGGGCACTCCGCCGCTAGAGCGGTGTTCCGCCGTTCCAGAGCAGTGCGCTGCGCAGGCGGTCGGCCTCCAGCTGCGCGTCGGGCACCACCTGGGCGAGCCCCGTGCCCGCCAACCACGCTCCCGCCGCGCCGATCCCCGGGACGGCGCGGATCGCGTCGCGCGCCTCGCGGGTGCTCTCCCCGCGCCCGATGAAGGCTCCCGGCTGCGACTGCGTGTACCGCTCCCGTCGTGCCGCTCGCAGGTGCGCGGGCTCGAGGGCGACACCGAGAAGAGCGGATGCTTCCGCCACGGCCAGGTGCGCCGCATCCGCGTCGTTCAGACCCGCCGTCGCGGGCTCCTCTCCCTGCGCACCGAACGAGACGCGCACGACGTGCACACCGGGCTCGGCCTGCTCCGCCAGCCACGACCACTTCGCCGTGGAGTGCGTGAGGGCCTTGGCGGCTCGCGCGCCGGGAACGACCAGCACGCCCGACCCGCGGGGGTGGCGGTCGAGGCCG
This sequence comes from Microbacterium sp. AG1240, assembly GCF_003635115.1. Classification (GTDB taxonomy): domain Bacteria; phylum Actinomycetota; class Actinomycetes; order Actinomycetales; family Microbacteriaceae; genus Microbacterium. The sequence continues at coordinate 95,338 of NZ_RBXJ01000001.1, read as the reverse complement.
GGCGCGTCGACGACGAGGGTCACGACCTCGACGACCGGCGACTCCCCGACCTCCGGATCGAGGTCGGGAACGTGCGGTGCGAGCAGCCGTCGCGCCGACGCCTCGGGCAGGGCGACGAGGACGGCCCCGGCGGCGAGCTCGGTTCCGTCGCGCAAGACGACGCTCCATCCGTCGACCCCGTCGCCCGGCTCCGCGGCCACGCGGCGCAGTCCCGACACCTCGGCGCCGGCCCGCAGCTCGACGTCGAGGTCGATCAGCCGTGACACGAGGGCGTCGACGAGGCGGCCCATGCCCCCCACGATCCCCTCGACGGCGCTGCCGGGGGCGGTGGTGCGACCCGCGGTGAGATCGGCGACCGCACCCGAGAGCGAGCCCGTGCGGGTGAGGGCGGCGTTGAGCCCGGGCGCTGCGATGTCGACGTCGATGTCATCGGGGCGGGCGCTGTAGACCCCACCGATGACCGGTGCCACGAGCCGGTCGAGCACGCGCTCGCCCATGCGCGAGCGCACGAGCGTGCCCAGACTGCGCTCGTGCCCGATCGTCAGAGGAGGCCGGATGCGGTCGACGAATGCGCGCCACACTCCTCGCCGACCGATGATGCGGCGTACCTCGGGCGACCACGGGTTGCCGGGGATGCCGAGCACTCCGCCGCGCGGCAGGGGTGCGGCGAGTCCTCCGGGGAGTCCGGCGACCCACGCTCCCGCCGGGTTCGGGGTCGTGACCGCGTCGCCCAGGCCGAGCTCGTCGACGAGCGCGCGCACCGTGCCGCCCCGGGTCGCGTAGCTCTCCGCGCCGACGTCGAGGGTGAACCCGCCGACCTCGGCCGACCTCAGCACACCGCCGAAACGGTCGCCCGCCTCGAGCACGGTGACCCGCAGCCCGACCTTGGCGAACTCGAGCGCGGCGGCGAGTCCCGCCATACCGCCGCCGACGACCACCGCGTGAGACTCGGCCGCGTGGGCGGCGAGCCGGTCGAGCGGCTCGCTCACGCGTCGAGCCCGTGGGCGCGCTCGACGATCCTCGTGAGAACACCGGGGTCGGCGTCGGGGGGCACGCCGTGGCCGAGGTTCAGCACGTGGGCGCGCGCGGCGCGGCCTCGAGCGATGACGTCGTCGACGTGCGCGGCGAGGACGGGCCACGGGGCCCCGAGGAGTGCGGGGTCGATGTTGCCCTGCACGGTGGTGTCGGGTCCGAGCACGGCGGCGGCCGCATCGAGGGGGGTGCGCCAATCGACGCCGACCGCGTCGGCGAGCCCGCCGAGGCGCATGTCGTCGAGGATGCCGCCGGTTCCCACACCGAAGTGGATGCGCGGCACGGCGATGCCCTCGAGCGCGGCGGCGGAGTGCGGCGCCACGAACTCGAGGTAGTCGGAGCGCGAGAGCGAGCCCGCCCACGAGTCGAACAGCTGCACCGCCGAGGCGCCGCCGTCGATCTGGGCGTCGAGGAAGGCGCGCGAGACGCCCGAGAGCCACCCGGCGAGCCGGTGCCAGGCGTCGGGGTCGGCGTGCATCATGCCGCGGGCGCGGAGGTGCTCCTTCGAGGGGCCGCCTTCGACGAGGTAGGCGGCGAGGGTGAAGGGCGCCCCGGCGAAGCCGATGAGCGGCTTGTCGCCGAGCTCCGCCGTGACGATGCCGACGGCCTGACGCACCGGCTCGGCCGCCGCTGCGACCTCGGCGGGGTCGATGGCGGTGATGCGTGCGACGTCGTCGGACGAGCGCACGGGGTCGGCGAAGACCGGCCCTCGGCCGGGTTCGATCTCCACGTCGATCCCGGCGAGGCGCAGCGGCACGACGATGTCGCTGAAGAAGATGCCGGCGTCGACGTCGTGCCGGCGCACCGGCTGCAGCGTGATCTCCGCGGCAAGGTCGGGGGTGAGGCAGGCGTCCAGCATCCGCGTCCCGACCCGCAGCTCGCGGTACTCGGGGAGGGAGCGCCCCGCCTGCCGCATGAACCACACCGGCGGCCGGTCGGGGCGGTCGCCGCGCAGCGCGCGCAGCAGGGGTGCGTCAGGTGTTGCCATGGCAGCCATTCTCCCACCGGCGCCTGAGCACTCACCGCCCGCGGGGGCCCGCGGATGTCTCGTCGTCGAGACACCTCGGCCCTCGCAGCCGCCCCGACCGACACGGTGGGTAGAATCGAGGACGTGCTGCTGTGCGTCAGCGCGAGTCACAAGACCGCGTCCTTCGATCTCCTCGAGCGCCTCAGCGTCCCCTCCACACCCGTCGCCCCGTTGATCGCGGCGCACGCGGAGTGCGTGCAGGGAGCGGTGGTCGTGGCCACCTGCAACCGCTTCGAGGCGTACGTCGACATGGACGAGCCGCTCACCGCGTCGGGTGCCGTCGGCCTTGAGGCCACGCTGTCCGCGATCGAGGCCGCCACCGGCGTGCCCGCGTCCGAACTCGACGGCTCGTACCGTCTCATGGGCGGCGACGAGGTCGCCGAGCACCTGTTCGCCGTCGCGTCGGGTCTCGAATCCGTCGTCGTCGGCGAAGGAGAGATCGCCGGCCAGGTGCGTCGCGCGCTCACCGAGTCGCGCCGTCTCGGAACCACCTCCGCCGAGCTCGAGCGCCTGTTCCAGCGGGCGTCGGAAGCCCAGCGCGGCGTGAAGAACGCCACCGCCATCGGCCGTGCCGGGCGCTCGCTCGTGCGACTCGCCCTCGACCTGGCCGACAGCCGCATCACCGACTGGTCGAAGCTGCGGGTGCTGCTGATCGGCACGGGCTCCTACGCGGCGGTCACCCTCGCCGCCCTCCGCGACCACGGCGCCGACGACATCTCGGTGCACTCCCCCTCGGGTCGCGCGACGCCGTTCGCCGCGAAGCACGGCATCCGCGCCGTCGCACCCGAGCGCTTCCCGTCGGCCGTCACCCACGCCGACCTCATCATCACGTGCACGAGCGCCGAGCACCACGTGCTCAGCGCGGCCACGTTCGCCGCCGGCCGCGGCGCGTACGACACCGCGATCGAGGGCCAGCCCGCAGCATCCGCCTGCCCCATCGCGACCCCCGACCGGCGTCTCGTCATCGACCTCGGCCTGCCGCGCAACGTCGACCCCGATGTGGCGGGCGTCGCCGGCGTCGACCTGCTCGACCTCGAGACGATCCGCATCCATGCGCCCCTCGACGAGCTGCAGGCGACGGATGCGGCGCGCCAGGTCGTGCGCGACGCCGCCCGCCGGTTCGCGACCGTCGGCGAGCGCAAGAGCATCACGCCGGCCGTCGTCGCCCTGCGCACGCACATCTTCGGACTCATGGAGTCGGAGATCTCGCGTGCCCGCGCCCGCGGCGACGACGACGGCCGCACCGAACAGGCCCTCCGCCACCTCGTCGGCGTGCTGCTGCACACCCCCACCTCGCGCGCGCACCAGCTCGCCGAAGATGGCCGCACCGACGACTACATCACCGCGCTCTCGACGCTCTACGGCCTGGAGGTCGCCGAGCCCGACGCGACCGTCGCCGATGCCGAGCCCGGCGTCGCGTGACGCCCCGCCCCTGACCGCGAGACCGCTTCCCGCCGACGAGACCGCGACATTCGACCCGGGTCTCGGCGCGCGGTCGCGGACTCGCGGGCGCGCCGGCCGGGTCGGGCCGGGCCATCTCGGCACGCCGCGGGGCGGGCCTAGGGTGGGAGCGTGAAGCTGCGGTTCTTCGGGGGGCTCGTCGCGGGGGACGCATCGGCGGTCGTCGCCGGGCGGGGCCAGCAGTCGCTGCTCCTCCGCCTCGCCGTCGACACCGGCACGACCGTGGGGTATCGCGCCCTGACGGAGGACATCTGGGGACAGGACCCTCCGACCGACCCCCGCGCCTCGCTGCACTCCCTGGCCTCCCGCCTGCGTCGCGTACTGCCGCCGGATGCCCTCGTCGCCGCGCCCGGCGGCTACCGCCTCGCCTTCTCGCGCGAGGACGTCGACATCACCCGCTTCGCCGACCTCGTGGCCCGCGCCCGCGCCGCCGCCGAGCCGAGAGACGCCGCGTCTCTTGCGCGCGAGGCGCTGTCACTGTGGAGCGGCGACCCGTGGACCCCCGGCGACGGCTTCGACTGGCTGGTGCGCGATCTGCTCGAGGACCGAGCCCACGCCGAGCGCCTGGCCGGAGCTCGAACCGTCGCCGCCGGCGACGTCCCGCGCGAGAGCACCGTGCCGGCGGCCATCGCGAGCCTGGTCGGGCGGGAGTCCGAGCTCGCCCTCATCGAGCAGCAGCTCTCCTCCGAGCGTCTCGTCACGGTCGTCGGCCCCGGCGGCGCGGGGAAGACCACGCTCGCGTTCGAGACGGCGCGCCTCCGGGCCGGCGCGATCATCGTCGAACTCGCCCCCGTCGCCGCCGGCGACGTGTGGAGCGCGCTCGCCGGCGCCGTGGGGCGCAGCGTGCGCCTGCCCGATGCGACGAACACCCCCATCGGGGTGCGCGACGGGGTCGTCGAGGCCCTCACCGGGCGCCGCGTGCTGATCGTGCTCGACAACTGCGAGCACGTCTCCCGCGAGGCCGCCGACGTCGCCGTCGACGTGCTGCAGGCCCTGCCCGAATCGCGCGTGCTCGCCACCAGCCGCGAGCCCCTCGGCGTGCCGGGTGAGGCGTTCGTCGACCTGGGCCCGCTCCCCCTCCCCGACGCGGTCGAGCTGTTCGGCCTCCGGGCTCGCGCGGCCTCCGGGTCGGTTCCCGATCCCGCCGATGCAGCGACGATCGAGGGGATCGTCCGCCGGCTGGACGGGCTGCCGTTGGCCGTGGAGCTGGCCGCGGCGAAGACCCGCACGCTGTCGCTGATCGAGATCGCGGCGGGCCTCGACGACCGCTTCGGCCTGCTCGCGGCGGGTCCTCGGGCGACGGCGCCCCGCCATCAGACGCTCCGGGCGCTCATCGACTGGAGCTGGGACACGCTGACCCCCACCGAGCGCATCGCACTCCTCGCGGCGGCCGTCTTCCCCGACGGGATCGCGGCGACGGATGCGGCGCTGATCGGTGCGCGGTACGACCTACCGGCGGCGGCCTTCGACGAGCTGGTCGACAGATCGCTCCTGAGCCGGCGGCACGGACGCTTCCGGATGCTGGAAACGGTGCGCGAATACGGTCTCGAGCGCCTCCGCGCCCAGGGCCTCGACGACCGGTTCCGCGCGTCGCAGGCGGAGTCGATGGCCGAGCTCGCCGCCGCCCGCGACGCGACGCTGCGCGGCCCGCAGGTGCGGGCGGGCCTGGCGTGGTTCGACGCCAACGAGGAGAACCTCTCGAGCGCCCTCCGCTTCTGCGCGGAGACGGCGAGGCGCCCCACGGGGGTCCGCCTCGTTCGGGCGATGCTCTGGCCGTGGATCCTCCGCGAGCGCACCGCCGATCTCGCCGGCAACGCCGCGGTCTTCGCCGCGACGGACGGAGCGCTCGACTCCGAGCCCGAGGTCGTCGTGGCCGGCGTCCGGCTCCTCGCCGACTCGTTCTCGCTCGTCATGGACAGCGCCGTGCTGACGCCGGCCGCGGGCGGGCGCGGCGACGTACCGCGCTACGCCGAGCGAGCGGCCGAGATCGCCGCGGCCTCGGCGCAGCATCCGTCCGAGCTGGCCGCCGCGCTCCCCGCTCTTCTTCGCGGCATCGCCGAGGCGATGACCAACCTCGATCGTGACCTGAGCTGGTCGCACGGGGTCACCTTCGCCGAAGCACCGACCGACGACGTGCCGCCGTGGACGCGGGCGTTCCTCGGCGTGCTCCGCGCCGGGGCGGCCGCGAACTCGGGCGACGTCGAGACGCTCGGCGAGCAGAGTTCGCTGGCGCTGCGCACGTTCAGCGAGATCGGCGACCCGTGGGGCATCGCGTTCGCCGGGCAGCTGCAGTCGGAGTGGCTCATGCTGGAGGGCCGCCTGGAGGAGGCGCTGGAGATCGCCGACCGATCGACCGACGCCTTCTCCGGCCTCACGTCGGCCAGCGACGCGGTGCAGCAGCGATCGCAGAGCGTCGGGCTGCTCATCCGCCTGGGCCGCATCGACGCCGCCCGCTCGCGGATCGACGAGCTCGACGACTTCGCCCGGCAGGACGGCTCGGAGCGCGCCCTGGTGCAGGTGCGGATGGGCCGGGCCCTCGTCGAGATCGCGGCGGGCCACCCGGAGGCGGCGCTGCGCGAACTCGCCGTGCTCGACCGGGGCCTTCCGGCGGGGTTCCCCTCGCAACTGACCGCCTGGTGGGGATCGAAGCGGGCCCAGGCGCTGACCCTGCTGCACCGCGCCGACGAGGCACGCGCGGCGCTGCGCGACGCCGTGCCCGTCGCGATCCGCAGCGGTGACCAGCCCATCATGGCCGACGTCGCGCTGTCGTTGGCCGGGTGGCTGGTCGAGACGGGCCAGGATGCGGCGGCCCACCGCGCCCTCGCGACCGCCTCGGCGTTGCGCGGCAGCCACGACGAGCACGATCCGTACCGCACCGGCCTGGTGACGCGGATGGCCGCGGCGCCGGAGGAACCCGTCCTCGACGCCGCGGCCGAATTCGCCCGGCTCGCCGCCCTGCTGGACGACGACGCCGGCTAGGCCTTGCGCATGTAGGTGCGCACGGTCAGCGGTGCGAAGATCGCGACGATCACGGCCGCGCCGATCAGCGTGATCACCACGTCGGAGCCCACCGTGCCGTAGTTGACGAGATCACGCACCGCGGTCACCAGGTGCGAGACGGGGTTGATGTCGACGAACCACTGCAGCCACCCGGGCATCGTGTCGGCGGGGACGAAGGCGTTGGAGAGGAACGTCAGCGGGAACAGGATCACCAGCGACACCCCCTGCACGCTCGAGGCGGTCCGCGCCACCACCCCGAAGAACGCGAAGATCCAGCTGACCGCCCACGAGCAGACCACGACGAGCACACCGGCGGCGACCACGGCACCGAAGCCGCCGGCCGGACGGAAGCCCATGATGAAGCCCATCGTGAAGGTGAGCGTGGTGGCGATCGCGTAGCGGACCGTATCGGCCAGCAGTGCCCCCGACAGCGGCGCGATGCGGGCGATCGGGAGCGATCTGAACCTGTCGAACACCCCCTTGTCCATGTCTTCGCGCAGCTGCACGCCGGTGACGACCGAGGTGGTGATGACCGTCTGCACGAGGATGCCCGGGATGATGATCGGCAGGTAGCTCTGCACGTCGCCGGCGATCGCGCCGCCGAAGATGTACGTGAACATCAGCGTGAACAGGATCGGCTGCACCGTCACGTCGATGAGCTGCTCGGGAGTGCGGCGGATCTTGAGCAGTCCTCGCCAGGCCATCGTCAGCGTATTCCGCACGGTCTGCGCGACGCCCGCGTGGTTGCGGAGGTCGCGGTCGGCGACCGGTGTGAGGGGTGCGGTCAGGGTAGTCATGCGCGTGCTCCTTCGAGATCGGGGATGTCGGCGGTATCGGCGTCGGACGACGGTCCCGTGCCGGTCAGCGTGAGGAAGACCTCGTCGAGGGTCGGTTGCTGGACGCTGAACTCGCTCAGGTGCACCCCGCCCTCCCGGAAGGCGACGAGGAGGTCGGTCACCCGGTCGGGGTCGCTCATCGGCACCGTGAGCCGGGCCGCCTCCGGGGAGACGATCGCCGACACGCCCAGCACCCGGTCGACGGTCTCTCGAGCCAGGCTCAGCTCGGCGCCCTCGCGCAGGCGGAGCACGAGAGAGGCCTGCCCGACGGATGCCTTCAGCTCGGGCGCCGTTCCTTCGGCGACGACCCGACCGCGGTCGATGACGGCGATGCGGTCGGCGAGCTGATCGGCCTCGTCGAGGTATTGCGTGGTGAGGAGCACGGTGGAGCCGTTGGCGACCAGCCGGCGGATCGTGTCCCACATCTGCCCGCGCGTGCGGGGGTCGAGGCCCGTCGTGGGCTCGTCGAGGAAGATCAGCGGCGGCTGGGCGATGAGCGACGCCGCGAGATCGAGGCGGCGCCGCATCCCTCCCGAGAACTTCGCCAGCGGACGACGAGCGGCCTCGGTGAGGCCGAACTCCTCGAGCAGCTCCCCCGCCTTCCGACGGGAGTCGGCCCGCGACAGCCCGAGCAGGCGCCCGAAGATGACGAGGTTCTCGGTGGCCGACAGCGTCTCGTCGACGGAGGCGAACTGCCCCGTGAGGCCGATGAGCTGGCGCACGACCTGCGCCTCGCGCACGACGTCGCGGCCGAAGATCTCGGCGCGGCCCGCGTCGGGACGCAGCAGCGTCGCCAGCATGCCGATCGTGGTGGTCTTGCCGGCGCCGTTGGGGCCGAGCACACCGTAGACCGTGCCGGCGTCCACGATCAGGTCGACCCCGTCGACGGCGCGGTTGGTGCCGAAGGTCTTCACCAGGCCTTCGGCACGGACGGCGGGGACGCGCCCCGAGGGAGCGGATGAGCTCATGGGATATCTGCCTTTCTGTGGGCTGACACCAGAGTGCGCCGGGGGCGCTGTCACGGCGCGGTCGCCGTCGAGCCGCCGCTGTCACCGCGCTGTCAGCGACACGCGGTCGCACGCGCGAGACGGCGCGCGCCGCCTCTCGTGCGTCGGGGGACGTCTCATGGCCCGCGGTCGGCGGGCTGCGGCACACTGGAGGCATGAGCCTGCACATCACCGACGACCCCACTGCCGACGACCTGCTCTCGAGCAATCCGCTGGCGTTGCTGATCGGGATGCTGCTCGACCAGCAGGTCGCGATGGAGACCGCCTTCGCGGGGCCGCTGAAGGTGCGCGAGCGCATCGGATCGCTCGACGCTTCTACGCTGGCCCACTACGACGCCGATGCTTTCGCCGAGGCCTTCAAGACCGCGCCGGCGGTGCACCGCTATCCCGGGTCGATGGCCGGACGCGTGCAGGCGCTGTCGGCCGCGGTGGAGCAGGACTGGGCCGGCGACGCCGCCGCGATCTGGACGCGGGACGAGCCGACCGGCGCCGAGGTGCTGAAGCGACTGAAGGCCCTCCCCGGCTTCGGCGAGCAGAAGGCGAAGATCTTCCTCGCCCTCCTCGGCAAGCAGCGAGGCTTCACGGGCGAGGGGTGGCGCGAAGCATCCGCCCCCTACGGCGAGGAGGGGTCGTTCCGCTCCGTCGCCGACATCACCAGCCCCGACTCCCTCACGAAGGTGCGCGAGCACAAGCGCGCGATGAAGGCCGCCGCGAAGGAGAAGTAGGAGAAGGAGCCGGCGGGGGCGGGCGCTTATGCGCCGCGGAGGCGCTCGGCGAGGTAGCCGTGCAGTGCGTCGAGCGGCACGCGCTCCTGCGACATGGTGTCGCGGTCGCGCACGGTCACGGCGCGGTCGTCGAGCGAGTCGAAGTCGATCGTGACGCAGAACGGGGTGCCGATCTCGTCCTGGCGGCGGTAACGACGGCCGATCGCGCCGGCGTCGTCGAAGTCGACGTTCCACTCCGAGCGCAGGTCGTCGGCGACCTCGCGGGCCAGCGGCGACAGGCGCTCGTTGCGCGACAGCGGCAGCACGCCGACCTTGACGGGCGCGAGGCGCGGGTCGAGCTTGAGCACCGTGCGGGTGTCGGTGCCGCCCTTGGCGTTCGGCACCTCTTCCTCGCGGTACGCGTCGACGAGGAAGGCCATCATCGCGCGGGTGAGCCCGAACGAGGGCTCGATCACGTACGGGGTGTACGTGGTTCCGCTCGTCTGGTCGAAGAACGTGAGCTTCGCACCGGATGCTTCGGAGTGGCTCGTGAGGTCGTAGTCGGTGCGGTTGGCGACACCCATCAGCTCGCCCCACTCCTTGCCCGGGAAGCCGAAGCGGTACTCGACGTCGATGGTTCCGGCCGAGTAGTGCGCGCGGTCCTCTTCGGGCACGTCGAGGCGGCGCATGTTGTCGGCGTCGACGCCGAGGTCGATGAACCAGTCCCAGCACGCTTCGACCCAGTGGTCGAACCATTCCTGCGCCTCGTCGGGAGCGGTGAAGTACTCGATCTCCATCTGCTCGAACTCGCGGGTGCGGAAGATGAAGTTGCCGGGCGTGATCTCGTTGCGGAACGCCTTGCCAACCTGACCGATGCCGAACGGCGGCTTCTTGCGGGAGGCGGTGAGCACGTTGTTGAAGTTGACGAAGATGCCCTGGGCGGTCTCGGGACGCAGGTAGAACAGGCCGCTCTCGTCGTCGACGACGCCGAGGTAGGTCTTCACCAGGCCGGAGAACGAGCGCGGTTCGGTGTATTGCCCCTTCGTGCCGCAGTTCGGGCATGGCACGTCGAGCAGGCCGTTCTCGGCGGCACGGCCCTTGCGCGCCTCGAAGTCCTCGATGAGCGTGTCGGCGCGGAAGCGCTTGTGGCAGTGCAGGCACTCCACGAGCGGGTCGGTGAAGGTGGCGACGTGGCCGGATGCCTCCCACACGCGCTTGGGCAGGATGATCGAGGAGTCCAGGCCCACCATGTCGCCGCGCCCCCGCACGAACGTCTGCCACCACTGGCGGCGGATGTTCTCCTTCAGCTCGGTGCCGAGCGGGCCGTAGTCCCACGCCGAGCGAGAACCGCCGTAGATCTCGCCCGCCTGGAAGACGAACCCGCGGTGGCGGGCGAGGGCGATGACCTTATCAAGGCGGGACTGTTCGGCCACGGTGGCTCCAGGGGTCGAATGCGACGCGGGGTTCGGCAGCCGAATGGCCGCCTCCCCCATCCTAGTTCCGGGGCGCGATCACGCTCAGCCCGTCGAGCACTCGCGTCGATGAAGGTCGGAGAGGAACCCGAGCGAGTCCTCGACGGCCATGCGCGCGATGGAGTCGGCGGCTCCCAGCGTGAACTTCACCTCGAGCATCGTGGTGCCCTCGTCGGCGGCGTCGCAGTTCACCGCCGGCAGGTGCACGCGGATGTCGACCGTGCGCCCGGGGGCGATGTCGGTCTCGCCGGCGACGACCCGTTCGGCGAGCCCGTCGAGCCGGTCGTCCTCGAGCTCGACCTTGCCGATGACGAGGGTGTCATCGGCCGCGTTGTGGATCTGCACCTGGGCCTGACGGGTGGCGACGTCTCCGGCGAGCTGTACGACCGAGGCGGTGATCCCGATCGGGAGGGCCGTCGCCGACGGCGAGGGGTGCGGGGCTTCCGCGCAGCCCGCGAGCGCGAGCATCGCGAGGGCTCCGGCGAGGAGGGCAGCGCCGCGCTGCCTGATGGTGCGTCGTCTCACCGGGCGATCGTCTCCCGCTGCACCGTGAAGCGCTCCAGCGCCTCGTGATCGATCTCGATGCCGAGGCCGTCGCCGGTGGGAACCCGCACGTGGCCGTCGTCGAGCGTGATCGGCTCGGTGACGATGTCGCGCGCGTAGAACCGCGACGAGGCCGAGACGTCGCCGGGGAGCGTGAAGCCGGGGAGGGCGGCGAGCGCCGCGTTCGCGGCCCTGCCGATTCCCGTCTCGAGCATGCCGCCGCACCACACCGGGAGCCCCGCAGCCCGGCACAGGTCGTGGATGGCGACGGCCTCGAGATAGCCCCCGACGCGACCGGCCTTGATGTTCACGACGGATGCGGCGCGCAGCGCGATCGCGTCGGCCGCGGCCTTCGCCGACACGATCGATTCGTCGAGGCAGAGCGGAGTGCGAAGACGGCGGGCAAGGGTGGCGTGATCGACGAGGTCGTCCTCCTGGAGCGGCTGCTCGATGAGGAGCAGGTCGAAGGGGTCGAGATCGGCGAGCAGCTCGGCGTCGGCGATCGTGTAGGCCGAGTTGGCGTCGACCTGCAGCGGGATCGACCCGAAGGCCTCGCGCACGGCGGCGGTGTCGCCGATGTCGCGGCCCGGCTTGATCTTGATCTTGATCCGCGCGTAGCCCTCGTCGAGGTAACCGCCCACCGCGTCGACGAGCGCGGCAGGGTCGCGCTGGATGCCGACCGAGACCCCCGACGGCACGCGATCGCGCACCGCGCCCAGGTACGAGGCCAGCGAGCGTCCTTCCGCCCGGAGCGCGGCGTCGAGCACGGCCGTCTCGAGGCCCGCCTTGGCCATGCGGTGGCCGACGAAGGGCGACAGCACGCCCGCGACCTCTTCGGCCGAGACGGCGGGGCGCTTCAGGAGCGCGGGGATCAACCAGCGGCGCAGCACGTCCCACGCATCGTGGGTGTACTCGCTCGAGTAGAGCGGCGCGTGCTGGGTGACGACCTCGCCCCAGCCGTCGCCGGCGTCGGTGAGCGCACGCACGACGATGACCTCGCGCACGTCCTCCGTGCCGAACGACGTGGTGAACGGCGAGACCAGCGGCAGGTGCAGCACGCGCAGCTCGACCGCCGACAGGCGCACCGGGGCCGTGGAACGCGCGGGAGACATGCGTTCAGGGTAACGGCGGCAGCCTGGGCAACCGCCCCCGGCGTGCGGGGCCGCCGAGACGACATCGTGTCGCCGAGACGGCATCCTTGCTGCGCGAATGCGCTGTCGGCTCACCGAGACGCTATCGACTCGGCGGGCGAGGGAGGGCGCGGGCAGGCGCGGGCACGGTAGTGACCGGGTGCCTTGCTGGCAAGGGTGGGGCGGGTGGGGGGCGACCGACCTAGCCTGGAGCCATGCCTACCGACTTCTCCCCCCGCCACGCGATCGTGACCGCCTCGGACTCCGGAATCGGGGCCGCCACCGCCGTCGCCCTCGCCGAGGCCGGACTCGACGTGGGCATCACGTGGCACTCCGACGAGGAGGGCGCCCAGGGCACCGCCGATGAGGTGCGCGCCCGCGGCGGACGAGCCGTGGTCGCGCAGTTCGACGCCACCGACTTCGACGCGGCAGGGCGCGTGATCGACGGTCTCGCCGACGAACTGGGCGGGGTGGACGTCTTCGTCAACAACGCCGGCGGCGGCTCGGGCGGCCCCTTCCTCGACATGGATCTCGACGCGTGGCGCCAAGACATCGCGCTCAACCTCGACGGGGCGTTCATCGGTCTGCAGGTCGCCGCCCGGCGCATGGTGGCCGCCGGTCGCGGCGGGCGCCTCATCGCCGTCTCGAGCGTGCACGAGCACCAGCCGCGCGTCGGCAGTGCCGCCTACGTCGCCGCCAAGCACGGCCTCGGCGGACTCATCAAGACCATGGCCCTCGAGCTGGGGCGCTACGGCATCACGGCGAACTCGGTGGCGCCGGGCGAGATTGCCACGCCGATCAACGACATGGACGCCTCCGACGCGGAGTCGACGCACCGCGGCGGCATCCCGCTCGGGCGCCCCGGTACCCCCGACGAGATCGCCGGGGTCGTGGCGTTCCTGGCCTCGCCCGCCGCCGCGTACGTCTCGGGGGCGAGCTGGGTCGTCGACGGCGGGATGCTGAACATGGGCCCGCAGGCGGGATCCCACCTCGAGAGCGACGCCTGGCGCGACGCCGGGAAGTAAGGGGAGCACCATGACCGACACGGATCCGAGCGACGCCGGGATGAGCGACGCCGAGAAGCGCCACGACCAACTGACGAGCGCCCCCGATTCGACCGAGGCCGACGCCGCGCCCCGCATCGATGTCACCGAGCACGACGGCGTGAAGCGGATCGACGTGCGCGACGATGCCGCGGTGCGCCCCGGGCCCGGCCCCGGCACCCCCGAGGCCGATGGCGCCTGACCCCCGAGACACGCGAATCGGCCGAGACGCGCCGCCTGGCGGGGCGTCTCGGCCGATGGTGGTGTCTCGAGAGCGGATGCGGCGCGCTCAGCGCCGGGCGAAGAGGTAGCCCCGCGCGGGGTCGAACCCGCTGACGCGCAGGCCCGCGGCGGTCAGCGCGAGGAAACGCTCGCGCACGTCGAGGCGCCACCGCGCAGCATCCGCCGGCGACTCCCGGCGCAGCGCCGCGATGTCGCGCGGGATCGCGACCGCCTCGACGACCTCGCTCGCCGGAGTCCCCACCGGGGTGACCGCCCACGACACGAGGATGCGGTCGGACGCATCGCCGCGGTTCACGTCGTCGTGCATCGGCCCGTACTGATCGACGAGATACTCGGCGACGTCGGCGCCGAGGACGCCCAGGTTGAACCGCGCGTTGCGGGCGACGAGCGGGTCGAAGGTCCACGTGATGCGCTCCACCCCGCGCTCGCGGGCCCACGCGCGCTGGTGCCGTTTCACCGCGCGGCCGATCCCCCGCCCCTGCGCCGCCGGCAGCACGCCGGTGATGTGCGAGTGCAGCGTGCGCTCGGCGGGAGGGCCGAAGAACGCGGCCGAGGCGGCCAGCATCCGCTCGCCCTCGAAGACCCCGACGACGTAGTTGCCGGCGTGCTCGAGCGCGCGCAGGATGTTCGCCGGCATCGTCGAGCGCTCGCCCGTCCACACCTCGTCGAAGAGGCGGGATGCGGCGTGCACCCCCTCGACCGACGAGAGCGCGCGGATGTCGAGACCGGCCGATTCGGGCATGCGCCCAGTGTCGCATCGCGCGCGACGACCCCTCGCCCTCCCGCGCGCGGCTAACCTGGGGCCAGTGGGCCGAGACGAGAACGCACGGAGACGATTGACGCGAAGCTCGCCGCAGTGGGCCGTGATCGCCGTCCTGGCCGTCGCCGGGCTCTGCTCGTCGTTCATGTTCACGCTGGTCGTGCCGATCCAGACGCAGCTGCCCGAACTGCTCGACGCCTCGCGTGACGACACCGCCTGGGTCGTGACCTCCACGCTGCTCGCCGCCGCCGTCACCACCCCGATCGCGGGGCGCCTCGGCGACATGTACGGCAAGCGACGGATCGTGCTCGTGCTGCTCGCCGTGCTGGTGCTCGGCTCGGTGATCGCCGCCCTGTCGACGGGCATCGGCAGCATGATCGTGGGCCGCACCCTGCAGGGCGCCGTGGTCGGGGTCGTTCCGCTGGGCGTGTCGATCCTCCGTGACGTGCTGCACGAGAAGCGCGTCGACAGCGCGATCGCTCTCATCAGCGCGACCCTCGGCGTCGGGGGCGCGCTGGGCCTTCCGATCAGCGCCCTCGTGTCGCAGTACAGCGACTGGCACGTTCTGTTCTGGATCGCCGGGGGCCTGGGCGCGGTCGTCTTCGTGCTGGTGCTCCTGGTGGTGCCGGTGAGCGTGCTGCGCACCCCCGGGCGGTTCGACGTCGTGGGCGCCGCGGGGCTCGCCATCGGCCTCATCGGGGTGCTCCTCGCCGTCTCGCGCGGCAACACGTGGGGATGGCTCTCGCCTCTCACGCTCTCGCTCGGCATCGGCGGCATCCTGGTGCTGCTCGTCTGGGGCTGGTACGAGCTGCGCGTCGACAATCCCCTGCTCGACCTGCGCGTCGCCGCCCGTCGACCGGTGCTGCTGACGAACCTCGCCTCGGTCGCCATGGGCTTCGCGCTGTTCGCCTCGAACGTCGTCTACCCGCAGATCCTCGAGCTCCCGGTCGAGACGGGTTCCGGCTTCGGCCTGTCGCTTCTCGCCGCGAGTCTCGTCGTGATGCCGTCGGGCCTGGTGATGATGGTGCTCTCACCGATCTCGGGGCGCCTGGCCCGCACGATCGGCCCGCGCGTGCTGCTGGTCGCCGGCGCGATCTCGCTCATCGCCGCGTACGGCTTCACGCTGCTGTTCGCCAGCGAGGTCTGGCACCTCGTCGTTGCGAACATCCTCATCGGCTTCGGCATCGGGTTCGGCTACGCCGCGATGCCGATGCTCATCATGCGCTCGGTGCCGCCGAGTGAGACCGGCGCCTCGAACGGACTGAACGCGCTCGCACGTTCGCTCGGCACGAGCACCGCCGCCGCCATCGTCGGCGTCGTGCTGGCGTCGATGTCGACGATGCAGAACGGCTCGCAGGTGCCCACCCCCGAGGCCTTCCAGGTGTCGTTCCTCCTGGGTGGCGGGGCCGCCGTCGTCGCGCTGGTGCTGGCCCTGTTCATCCCCACGCGCTCGGTCGAGAAGCATCCGTCGCTCCCCTAGGCCGCCCGTGAGGTGCCCCGATACGGGGCATCGGAGCGCCGGGATGCCCCGGATCGGCGCAACTCGTCGCGCCCGGATGAGGGGCGGATGCTGCGGGTCAGCCCGCGCGTCGAGCCGCGGCGCCGACGTGCTCGGCGAAGCGGCCGGCCCAGCCGAGCACCTCGTGCGGCGAGCGGGCGACCGACAGGATGCTGCCGGGGATGATCTCGCGCAGCTTCTCGGCCGTGGAGAGCGGATGCGCCGGATCGCCCGCCCACGCCAGCACCAGCGTCGGGGTCGAGATCGCGCGGAGCGTGCCGACCGAGGGGAAGTCGGTCTCGGCCGCCCCGCGCAGCACCGTCGGCAGCAGACCCGCGTCGACGGCCGGGTAGCTCTCCGGCGCATCGGCGAGCGCCGGAGGAACGGGGGCGGAGCTGCCGAGCTCGACCAGCGCATCGACGCCCTCGCGCTCGACGAAACGGGCGTTGCGCCGGTAGGTCTCGGCCTGGGCGGTGCGGGTGGTCCACGCGGTGGGCGGCACGACCAGGGTCAGGCTCGCGAACCGGTCGGGGTCGCGGACGGCGGCGTGCAGCAGCGTTCCGGTGCCCATGGACGGACCGACGCCGTGCACGCGCTCGCCCGGGGCGACCTCGTCGAGCAGACGGAGGAGGTCGTCGGCGAGGCGGTCCCACCCGTACGAGGCGGGATCGGCGTCGCCCGTGGAGCGGCCGTGGCCGCGGGCGTCGTAGCGCAGCACGCGCGCGGCGTGGAGCGCACGGCCCAGATCGAGCCCGAGCTGCGCGTCGCGCGAACGGCTCGACGTCAGCCCGTGCAGCTGCACCGCCAGCGGTCCCGCGTCGCCGGTGACGTCATAAGAGATCGCTGCTCCACCCAGGTCGAGCAACCCCACCGTCATCCTCCGTCACCAGCGCGAGATATCGTCCGCCTAGACTACGGCGCCATGCGGTTGACCACAGTCACACGGATGACCCTCCCCCCGGGACGGTTGTCCAGTTTCGTCGTCCGCACGGGCGAGACGCCCGGGAGGCGCCTGCCGGTCTCGTTCGATCAGAAGCGCCACGTCGGGGAGGGGCAGCGCCCCGGCTCGTGGATGGCGGTGTCGTTTCGTCTGCCGCTCGGCGTCGACCGCGAGCGGCTCGCATCGGCCTGGATGCGGGTGATCGCGCGGCACGGCACCTTCCGCACCGCCTTCCGACCCGGCGACGACGGTCCGGCCCTGCACGAGGTCGTCGTCGAAGCGGGCGCGTGGACGCAGCATCCGGTCGCCCCCGGGCGCACGGCGCGCGAGGTGGTGCGCGACGTCTTCGACGAGGCCTGCGCGCCGTACCAGGCACCGTCGTACCGGCTCTGCCTGCTCGAACCGCACGACAAGACTGAGGGCGGGGTCGTCGTGATCGGCGCCGACCACTCGCACGTCGACATGTGGTCATGGCACGTCGTCATCCGCGATCTGCTCGCCGCGATCGACGCGCCCGGCGTCGCCGACGAGCCCGCCGCGCCCTTCGCCGAGCACACCGACCTGCTCGAGCGGATGCCCCCGGCGCCCTCCCACGTCTCGGAGCGGTGGGAGGCGATCCTGGCGGCGGAGGCCGGCGCGATGCCGATGTTCCCCCTGCCGCTCGGCGACGTGTCGCGCCCGCGACGGGCCGTGGTCGAGGTGCGCGACGTGCTCGATTCGGCCGAGCTCCGCCGGTTCGACGCCGCGGCGTCGGCGCTGTCGGTGCGCGCGATCGCGCTGGCGATCAGCGTGCTCACCCGGGTGACGCGGACATTGGCCGATGCACCGCTGCGCGCGGTGTTCCCCGTGCACAGCCGTCACGACCATCGCTGGCACGACGCGGTCGGCTGGTTCATCACGAACGCGGTGATCGAGAGCGACGACGACGATCCGGCGGCCTGCGCCGCATCCGTCAAAGAGGCCGTGGCGCTGGGGTCGTACCCGCTCGCGCCGATCCTCGCGCCGTACGGGGGCATGCCCGTGCGGCCGGGGATGTTCGCGCTGTCGTGGCTCGACGTGCGACGGATGACCATGCCGACCGACCCCGAACTCGAGATCCAGCACGTGTCGGCGGCGATCGACGTCGACGGCGTCATGATCTGGTTCACCGCCACCCGCAACGGCCTGCAGCTGCGCTCGCGCTACCCCGACACCCCCGAGGCGCGCGCGAACGTGGGCGCGTGGCTCGATGCCCTCGAGGCCGGGCTGGAGGATGCTGCGGCCCGCTGACCCGGGCACCGCGCGCGGCGGACTCGCCCGTCGCATCCGGCGATCCGCGCCCGCCGTCCGCGACAGGGGGAGCTTGCGGGACTACCGCGGTGCGCGCACGAAGAGCTGCCGCACGACGCGGAGGAGCCCGAGGAACCCGAACAGGCCGATCGCGGCGCCGAGCAGGTCGAACAGCCCCCATCCGCCCGGATACTGGGGGCCGGTGTCGGCTACCGTCAGCACGATCGCGACCACCACGGCCGTGATCGACACCAGGGCGCCCACGACCTGCGCCGCGATCGAGCGGACGAACCCCTCCTGCGCCTCGCCGGGGATCGCGCGCACGCGCAGCCCCGCGGTGCCGTTCTCGATGCCGGCCATCAGGGTCTCGAGCCGCTGGGGCAGCGCCTTCGCCCGCACCGCCGCCAGGGCAGCACTCGCCTGCGCGTCGAGGGCGAGACGCTGCGGCGACACCATGCGGCGCGCCAGGCCGGGCACCACCGGCAGCGCGCGGGCGATCATGTCGAAGTCGGGCACGAGCACCCGCAGGCACCCCTCGAGCGTCGCGAAACTGCGGAACGCCGATGCGAGGTCGCCCGGGAGGGCGATGCGATGGTCGCGGATGACGTCGACCATGCGGGAGAAGATCGACCCGTCGCCCGCGGGGCGGTAGCGCTCGGAGGTGAGCACGATGCCGATGTCGTGGCGGAACGCGTCGATGTCGGCATCGGCCGGCACGTCGACGATGAGCAGCAGTGCGTCGCTGGCGATCACGTCGTCCTCCGTGAGCGCTCCGAGCAGGAGCGCCGTCATGTGCTCGCGCTGGCTCCGCTCGATCACCCCGATGGCGCCGAAATCGATGAGGCCGAGCGACCCGTCGTCGCGCAGGATCACGTTGCCCGGGTGGAGGTCGGCGTGGAAGACGCCGTACAGCAGGATCTGCTGGATGACCGAGGTCATCAGTCCGATCGCGAGGGCGTCGCGGTCGGCGTCCGACATCGCGTCGAGTCGGTCATGCGCGCGGCTGAGCGGCTCTCCGGCGACGAGATCCATCGTGAGCAGCCGCTTCGTCGACGCGTGCGCGTGCACGGCCGGGATCGACAGCAGCGGACGCTCGTCGCCATCGGCCTCGGCGATGAGGTCGAGAGCGGTGCGGATCATCTCCATGTTGCGCGCTTCGATGCGATAGTCGAGCTCGTCGAGGAGGGTGGAGGTGAACCCGCGCGCGACCGATTCCAGCCGCAGGTCCTTGCCGGCGCGGGTCTGCCGCTCGGCGCGCTGCGCCAGGCGCAGGATGATGTCGACGTCGGCCTCCACCTGCGCGCGTGCCGCCGGCCGCTGCACCTTCACCACGACCGGCGTGCCGTCGAGGAGCGTGCCGGTGTACACCTGCGCGACCGACGCGGCGGCCAGCGGGGCGGGGTCGATCGACGCGAAGACCTCGTCGATGGGGCGGTCCAGCTCGCCCTGGATCACGGTCTCGACGACGTCCCACGCGAGGGTGTTCGCGCTGGACTGCAGGGTCGACAGCGCGGAGATGTAGGGCTCGGGGATCAGGTCGCGGCGGGTGGAGAGCACCTGGCCGAGCTTGACGAAGGTGACGCCGGAGTCGTTGATGGTCGACACCAGCGCCTGTGCCCGCTGCTGGCTGGTCGTCAGCTCCCGCTGCACGCGCGACGTGCCGTGGACCAGCCAGCCCGCGCCGTGCTGCGACGCGATGGCGAGGATCTGGAGGTAACGGCGCGTGCGCTTGCGCTGGCGGATTCCCGCGCGGGCCACGTCGATCGGATTCGGCAGCGGTCTCGTGGGGAAGATGGCCTCGAGCGCGACGAGCACCGCGAGCCCCAGGGCGAAGATCCACGCGAGAGACACGACCACGACCGCCAGCGCCAGGAGGGCCGTCGGCACGTCGTCGGTGCGCCGGTCCACCAGCAGGCCCGACTGGTCCAGCATCCAGTTCGAGAACGGCAGCCCGACGCTGAAGACGAGGAGTCCGACGAGGATGCTGCGCGGCCAGCCGACCGGGGTCTCGAGGATGCGTCGCGCGACGAAGCCGACCAGCACCGCCGAGGCGATCGCGAAGAGCGCCGTGAGGATATCGGCGAGCACGGGGGCACCTCCCTCTCACCGGCCGTGATGCCGGCTGGTGCACACACTAACAACGCCGCGCCGATCGACCCACGGTGGGATTGCGCCGCCGCGGTCGGAGACAATGCAGGGATGGATCTCTCCGCCGGGCCGATCGTGCTCGACGGCGGGCTGGGCACGCTCCTCGAGGCGCACGGGCACGACCTGTCCGACCCGCTGTGGAGCGCGCGGCTGCTCGTCGACGACCCCGACGCGATCCGCGCCGCGCACGCGGAGTACTTCGCCGCCGGCGCGCAGGTCGCGATCACCGCGTCGTACCAGGTGGGCTTCTCGACGCTCGCGCGGCGCGGGTTCTCGGCCGGCGATACCGAGCGGATGCTGCGCGCGAGCGTGGGTCTCGCCGCATCCGCGCGTTCTGCCGTCGGCGATGGCACGCCTCGCTGGATCGCCGCATCCATCGGCCCCTACGGCGCGACGCTCGGCGACGGCTCGGAGTACCGCGGCGCGTCGGGGTTGACCCGCGACGAGCTGCGCCGCTGGCACGAACCGCGGTTCGCGGTGCTCGCCGACGCGGGGGCCGACCTGCTCGCGATCGAGACCATCCCGACGCTCGACGAAGCCGCGGCTCTCGTCGATCTCGCGCGCGGCTCCGGGCGCCCCGCGTGGCTGTCGTTCACGGTCGAGGGCGGGCGGCTGCGATCGGGGCAGCCGATGACCCACGGCTTCGCCCTGGCGAACACCGCCGACGAGATCGTCGCGGTGGGGATCAACTGCTCGCACCCCGACGAGGTTCCCGGTGCGATCGCCGCCGCCCGGTCGGTGACCGATCGCCCCGTCGTGGCCTATCCGAACTCCGGCGAGCGCTGGGACGCCGCCGCCCGGGTGTGGCGCGGCGCTGCGGGACTCCCCGCAGACGACTGGGCGGCCGGTGCGAGCCTGGTCGGCGGATGCTGCCGGGTGGGGCCCGCCGAGATCGTCCGGCTGCGGTCGGGGGTGCGCGCCGGTGGACCGATCCGTCGTCTTCGATAGCGTGGAGGCATGCAGCGGCGCAGACGTTCCTGGGTGATCGGCGGTACGGCTCTCATCGTCTGCGGGGTGCTGTCGATGCTGTCGTCGTCGTTCCTCGGCACCCCCGCTGCCCGGGCGATCGCGATCACCGGCGACGTGGCGTGGGCGGTCGGCGTGCTGATGTTCGCGATCGGGCTCACGCGCGAGCAGAGCCTCGTCGCCCGCAAGCCCCTCGGAACGATCGCGATGATCATCGTCGCGCTGTGGCCCGTGACGTCGGCGGCGATCGGGGCGGTGCTCGATGCGCAGCGCACGACCGATCCCGCCGTGTGGAGCGCGCTCGGGTACGTCGGCATCCTGGTGCCGATCGGGGCGGGCCTGATCGCCACCGTGCAGATCGGACGCACCGGTGTCGCACCCTACCCGTGGCGGTGGGCGCCGCTGTGGGTGCTCGCCGGGCAGGCGGCGCTCTGGGTGCTCATGCAGGTCGCATACCTCGTCGTCCCCGGCGACGAGGTGCAGCTGATCGCGGGGCCGCTCGCCGCGCTGGGCACGCTCGCGGTGCTCGCCGCCACGCTCGGCCTCGGGATCCTCGCCCTCGTTCTCGCCGCTCGGATCAGGCCGGAGTCGGTGGAGGTCTACGCGCCGGGCGCACCGTAGTCGACGCCACCGGTCGCCCTCGCAGCATCCGCTCGGCAGATGCAGAACGACCCCCGCAGGAACTCTCACCGCAGGGGTCGCCGCGCACCAGCAGGATCCGTCTCGATCGAACCGTGACCGACCCTTGTACCGCACGCGTTGCAGGAATGACACTGCCACCCGCGTCACCCGCCCGACCCGCCCTTGACAGACCGGGTGGGAGTGCTAGGGCGAGACCCCATCTCTTCGACGAGCCGTCGGCTTTCGGCGCACCGAACGAAAAACCGGTCGGAGAATTGCCATGATGAATGCCTGAGAGGGAGTAGTTCCCGCAGAGCGCGTCGACATGCTGGTGAGATCGACCTCACCCGGTGCGCCGCCCGGATTCCGGGTGAACGAGACTCTCGACACCATCGACGTGTCGGGCGTTCGCCTGTCCGCGCGCCGAGAAAGGCGCCCCGTGTCCTTCTTCAACCTCCTTGTCGTCTCGGTCGGCGTCTCCGCCGATGCCTTCGCGGTCTCGCTCTCGCAGGGGGTGCGCGTCAAGACCCGGGTCTACCGCGACGCCCTCGTCGTCGCGCTGACCTTCGGCCTCTTCCAGGCGGCCATGCCGCTCGTCGGATACCTGCTCGGCGCGCAGTTCAGCTTCCTCATCGCGCCCGTCGATCACTGGATCGCGTTCGGCCTGCTCGCCCTCATCGGCGGAAAGATGCTGTGGGAGGCCTTTCGCGCTCACCCCGACGCCGCGCCGACCGGCCGCATCCGCCCGCGCGAGCTGCTGCTGCTCGGTATCGCGACCAGCATCGACGCTCTCGCCGTCGGTATCAGCTTCGCGTTCCTCGACGTCGACATCGTGCCGGCTGTCGTGCTCATCGGCCTCATCACGTTCGCCGTCTCGTTCATCGGCGTGGCGCTCGGCCACCGCGTCGGCACCCGCTTCCAGAAGCCGGCCGAGATCGGCGGCGGCCTCGTGCTGATCGGCATCGGCACGAAGATCCTGCTCGAGCACCTCCTCGCCTGAGCACCGGCGAGGAATAGCGGCGCGCCGCATCCCGTTGGGCCGGGGGTCGGCCATCCACGATGCGTCGGCCCCTCCCCCGAAAGGACCCCCGTGGATCTGTTCTCCCCCCTCGCCGTCGGCGACCTCGCGCTCCCGAACCGCGTCGTGATGGCGCCCCTCACGCGCATGCGCTCCGGTGCCGCCGGCGTGCCCGGCGACATCGTCGTCGAGCACTACTCCCAGCGCGCCGGCCTCGGGCTCATCATCACCGAGGGCGTGTACCCGAGCGACGAGTCACGGGCCTACCCCGGTCAGCCCGGCATCGTCACCGACGAGCAGGCCGCCGGGTGGAGAGCGGTCGCCGAGGCGGTGCACGCCGAGGGCGGACGCATCGTCATGCAGCTCATGAACGGCGGCCGCGTCTCGCACACCGACATCACCGGCACCGATCGCATCGTCGCCCCCAGCGCCGTCGCGATCGACGGCGAAGTGCACACCCCCGAGGGCAAGAAGCCCTTCCCCGTGCCGCACGCCCTGACGACGGCGGAGCTCGACGACGTGCGCGCGGAGTTCGTCGCGGCAGCCCGCCGCGCGGTCGACGCCGGCATGGACGGCGTCGAGGTGCACAGCGCGAACGGCTACCTGCTGCACCAGTTCCTCTCCCCCGTGTCGAACCAGCGCACCGACGCCTACGGCGGGTCGCCGCAGGCCCGTGCGCGGTTCGTCGTCGAGGTGACCGCAGCCGTGGCGGCCGAGGTCGGGGCCGGTCGCGTCGGCATCCGCCTGTCCCCCGCGCACAACATCCAGGACGTCGTCGAGACCGACCCGGCCGACGTCCGCGCCACCTACGAGGCGCTCGTCGACGGCCTCGCCCCCCTCGGCCTCGCCTACCTCAGCGTGCTGCACGCCGAACCCGCCGGCGATCTCGTGCAAGACCTCCGCTCGCGCTTCGGCGGCGTGTTCATCGCCAACAGCGGGTTCGGGAAGCTCACCACGAAAGACGAGGCGTCCGAGTTCGTCGCCCGCGGGGCAGCGGATGCCGTCGCGGTCGGGCGCCTCGCGATCGCCAACCCCGACCTCGTCGAGCGGTGGCAGGGCGGACACCCCGAGAACGAGCCGAACCCGGCGACGTTCTACGGCGAAGGCGCCGAGGGCTACACCGACTACCCGCGCCTGGCGGGCTGACCCCCTCAGAATCCGCGAGACCGCTCCTGCGCGGCGAGACCACGGCTTTAAGTCGCGGTCTCGTCGCGCAGACGTCGTCTCGTGTTCATCGCGACGCGGCATGCTGGGGCGATGAGACGACGGTTGAGCCCGCTGGTCCTCGCCCTCATCGCGATCACCGCGGCGCTGGCGATACCCGTGGTCTTCGTTGCGGGCGCCGCATACGGCATCGAGTCCGAGGTCTGGGATGCGGCCCGATCGACGTATGTGTACGAGGAGCGACCGGGTGGCGGGTTCGCCGTCATCGCGGCCCTCGTCGCCTGCGCCGCGCTCGCGGCCCTCGCCATCGTCGCGGGGATGGCGGCGGCCGATCGGCGCCGAGGCCCGCAGCATCCCCTCGCGCCCCGCTGACCCCGCCCGCACCCGCACCCGCGAGACCGCATCCGCGCGGCGAGAACCCGGCCCGATGTCAGGGTCTCGTCGCGCAGGAGCGGTCTGGCGGTGAGGACTGCGCTCAGGGACGGCGCGGGCGATCGAGACCGAGATGGATGCGGGTGCGCTTGCGCTCGACGACGATGAAGGTCGCCCCGATCAGCCAGAGCGGCACCTGGGTGAGGAAGGCGATGCGGAAGGCGTTGAGCGAGTAGGTGTCGGGAGACCCCGCGCCCTGCACGTCCATCGCGATGCCGATGAAGAGGATCGCCAGCAGCCCCGCGAGGAACCCGCCGCCGTTGACGATGCCTGTCGCGGTGCTGAGGCGGTGACTCGGATTGTGCGCGCGGGCGTGATCGAACGCGATCATCGACGCCGGGCCCCCGGTGCCCATGGCGAAGGCCAGCACCAGCAGGAGCCAGAGAGGCGCCGGGCCCGGCCAGGCCGCCACGGTGATCCACGCGGCGGCCTGCAGTCCGATCGACGGGAGGACGAGCCACCGTGAGCGCCGCATCGGATGCCTGCTCGAGAGGGCGCCCATGACCGGCCCGACGGTGATCCCGAACAGCACGAACGCCGTCAGCACCAGCGAGGCCTCGGCCGGCTGCAGCCCCTCTCCCGCGGTGAGGAAGGGGAACCCCCAGAGGATGACGAAGGCGTTCCCCGCGAACGGTGTGGTGAAGTGCGACCAGAAGGCGAGCCGGGTGCCGGGGTGCTTCCACGCCTCGCTGAACCCCTGCCGCAGGTCGGCCGATGACCGCACCACGGTGATCGTGCCGGTGTCGGTGTCGACCGCGACATCGGCGGAGCGCGTGGGCGGACGGTTGCGCACGATCGCGAAGATGAGCACCGAGAACAGCATCCCGAGACCGGCGAGGCTGCCGAACGCCACGCTCCACGAGGTGGCGTGCAGCAGGGCGGCGAGCGGGATGACCGAGACGATCTGCCCGAGCTGGCCGATGATGCCCGTCAGCTGCACCAGCACGGGCGCTCGTTGCGCCGGGAACCAGGTGGCGATCACCCGCAGCACGCTCGGGAAGATCGCCGCGTCGCCGGCGCCGAGCAGCACGCGCGCGAGGATGCCGATGCCGACGTCGCTGGCGAAGGCCATGACGAGCTGGCCGGCGGCCATCACCACCATGCCGATCGTCATGACCGGCCGTGCGCCGAAGCGGTCGAGGAGGAGTCCGACGGGGATCTGCATTCCGCCGTAGACCGCCAGCTGGATCACGGCGAACATCGACAGCGCCGACGCATCCGCGTTGAAGCGGGTCGCCGCATCCACACCGACCGCCGAGAGCGACGTGCGGTTGGTGATCGACAGCACGTAGCCGGCGAGGCCGACGGCCCACACCAGCCACATGCGCCAACCCGGAGCGGGGGCGATCACGGGAGCAGTCACGGGTCTTCTCTGTCGACGGAAGGGACCCTCCCAGCGTAGGCCGGGTCGGAGCGCGTCAGCGCACGGGCGCCTTCCGCACCGCGCTCACGTGACGCGCGGGCTCGGGGCGCATTCTTCGGGTCGGGGCGCGAAATCCCGTGCCCCGACCCGAGAACTGCGCCCCGATCCGGCCGTATGCCGGGGCGGGGGCGTCAGCGCTCGAGCACGACCGCGAGGCCCTGCCCCACGCCGATGCAGATCGCGACCACCGCGACCCCGCCGCCGCGGCGCGCCAGCTCGTGTGCGGCGCGGCCGACGACGCGGCCGCCCGACGCGCCCAGCGGGTGCCCGATCGCGAGGGCCCCGCCGTGCACGTTCAGCTTCGCCGGGTCGAGCTCGGTCCACAGCTTCGCGCACGCGAGCGACTGCGAGGCGAACGCCTCGTTGAGCTCGACGAAGTCCACGTCGGCCCACGTGCGCCCCGCTCGCGCGAGGGCCCGGTTCGCCGCCTCGACCGGGGCGATCCCGAACACGTCGGGGTCGTTGCCGAACACCCCGCGCCCGGCGATGCGCGCGAGGGGCTCGGCATCGAGCGCGCCCTCGGCACCGATGAGCACCGCCGAGGCGCCGTCGTTGATCGGAGAGGAGTTGCCGGCCGTGACGGAGCCGTCCGCGGCGAACAGCGTCTTGAGCCCGGCGAGCTTGTCGAGGGTGGTGTCCTCGCGGATGCTCTCGTCGCGGGCGAGCTCGTGACCGTCGACCTGCACGATCTCCCCGTCGAAGACGCCCGCCGCCCAGGCGTCGGCCGCGGCCCGGTGGCTGCGCAGGGCGAAGGCGTCCTGCTCCTCGCGGCTGATCCCGTAGATCCCGGCGAGCTTCTCTGCCGACTCGCCGTTGGAGATCGTCCAGTCCTTGCGCAGGCGCGGGTTCGTCATGCGCCACCCGATCGAGGTGTTCCACATGGTCTGATTGCCGACGGCGGGCCACGGCTTGGGCGACTTCTCGACGACGAACGGGGCACGGCTCATCGACTCGACCCCGCCGGTCAGCACGATGTCGGCGTCGCCGGCCTCGATCGCCCGCGAGCCCTGGATCACGGCCTCGAGCGACGACCCGCAGAGACGGTTGACCGTCACACCCGGCACGCTCGACGGGAACCCCGCGAGCAGCGCGCCGAACCGCGCGACGTCGCGGTTGTCCTCGCCCGCCTGATTGGCGTCGCCGAAGATCACGTCGTCGATCCGGGCCGGGTCGAGTCCGGTGCGGGCGACGGATGCTGCCATCACGGTCGCTGCGAGGTCATCGGGGCGGACGCCCGAGAGCGCTCCGCCGGCGCGGCCGAACGGAGTGCGGACGGCGTCGTAGATCCAGGTGCTCGGCATGTCAGTCCTTCGGAGTGAGAGAGAGCCCGAGGGCGGCCTCGAGCGAGGCGACGGTGTTGTCGCCGAAGAGCTCGCGCACGACGAACCCGTCGGGGGTGACGTCGAAGATCGCGTGGTCGGTGTAGACCCGCGAGACGCAGCCCACACCGGTGAGCGGGTAGGCGCAGGTCTCGACCAGTTTCGGCTCCCCCGACTTCGTCAGGAGGTCGGTCATGACGTAAACGTCCTTCGCGCCGATCGCCAGATCCATCGCGCCGCCGACGGCCGGGATCGCCCCGGGCTCGCCCGTCGACCAGTTCGCGAGGTCGCCGTTCTGCGAGACCTGGAAGGCGCCCAGCACGCACACGTCGAGGTGGCCGCCGCGCATCATCGCGAACGAGTCGGCGTGGTGGAAGTAGGCCGCGCCGGGCAGGGCGGTGACCGCCTGCTTGCCGGCGTTGATGAGGTCGGGGTCCACCGCGCCCGCCTGCGGCGCGGGGCCCATGCCGAGCAGCCCGTTCTCGGTGTGGAGGAGGATCTCCTCGCCTTCGGGGAGGAAGTTCGCCACGAGGGTCGGCGCCCCGATGCCGAGGTTCACCACGGCGCCCTCGGGGATGTCGGCGGCGATGCGCGCCGCGAGGTCGTTGCGCGAGATGCGGGTGGTCATGACGCCTCCTCGGCGGATGCGGCGAGGGGCGACCCCTCGAGGTCGACGCCGCCGACGAAGGCGCCGTCGCGCAGCCACGGGCGCTCGCCCACCGCGACGACGCGGTCGACGAAGATGCCGGGTGTGACGACCGTCTCGGGGTCGAGGTGGCCGAGGCCGACGACCTCGTCGACCTGCACGATGGTCGTGGTGGCGGCCGTCGCCATGATCGGGCCGAAGTTGCGCGCGGTCTCGCGGTAGACGAGGTTGCCCCAGCGATCGGCCCGGTAGGCCGAGATCAGGGCGAAGTCGGCGCGGATCGGATACTCGAGCACGTAGCGACGCCCGTCGATCTCGCGCTCCTCCTTGCCCTCGGCCAGGAGCGTACCGACGCCGGTGGGCGAGAAGAACGCGCCGATGCCGGCACCCGCCGCGCGGATGCGCTCGGCGAGGTTCCCCTGGGGGACCAGCTCGAGCTCGATCTCGCCGGCGCGGTAGAGCCCGTCGAAGACCCACGAATCCGACTGGCGCGGGAACGAGCACACGATCTTGCGCACCTGCCCGGCAGCCAGGAGCGCCGCGAGCCCGGTGTCGCCGTTGCCGGCGTTGTTGTTGACGATCGTGAGCTCCCGCGCCCCCGACGCGATGAGCGCGTCGATGAGCTCGACGGGCTGCCCGGCACGGCCGAAGCCGCCGATCATGACCGTCGCGCCGTCGGGGATCCCCGCGACCGCGGCCGCAGCATCCGGAACCTGCTTGTCGATCATGCGTCCCCCTCTGCGAAGACCTCGGTGGCGATGCGGAAGGCCGTGTTGGCGGCCGGCACGCCGCAGTAGATCGCCGACTGCAGGATGACCTCGGAGATCTCCGCGGTCGTGAGTCCGTTGCGAAGGGCCGCGCGCAGGTGCATCGCGAGCTCCTCGTGGTGGCCGAGTGCGATGAGCGCCGTCAGCACCGCGATCGACCGCGACCGGCGATCGAGGGCGGGGCGCGACCAGATGTCGCCCCAGGCGTACCGCGTGATGAGGTCCTGGAAATCGGCGGTCAACGCGGTCGTGCGCTCGACGGCGCGGTCGACGTGCGCGTCGGAGAGCACCTCCCGCCGCACGCGCATGCCCTGCGCGTGCCGTTCGGCGTCGGTCGATCCGTGATCCGGGGTCGTCATGCGGCCTCCTCATCGATGCGGCGGAAGAAGTCGTCGAGCGCGGTCGCGACCGCGGCGGGCTGCTCGGCGGGAGGCAGGTGCGCGGCATCGGAGACACGGATGCTGCGCCCGCGGCGGACGCCGCGTGCGATCTCGTCGGCCTTCGCCTCCGGGGCGACCTGGTCGAACTCGCCCCACATCGCCAGCACCGGGGTGGCGATCTCGCCCAGGCGGTCTCGCACGTCATACGCGGCGAGCGCCTCGCAGCAGGCGGCGTAGCTCTCGTCGTCGGCGTCCTGCAGTGCGTGGAGCAGGCGTCCGGTGAGCTCGGGTTCGCGGGCGAGGGAGTCGGGGGCGAACCACCGGCCGGCCGAGGCGGTGATGAGCGCCGACGTCGACTGCGCCCTCACCTGGGCCGCGCGGGCTCGCCAGGAGTCGGGGTCGCCGAGGAGTGCGCCCGAGGCGACCGCGGCGGTCGCCTCGACGAGGTCGGGGTGACGGAGGGTCAGCTCCAGCCCGGTGGCGCCGCCGAGCGAGACGCCGGCGTAGCGGACGGGGCCGTCGGAGAGGCCGCGCGCGAGGTCGGCGACCGCGTCGGCGAGGTCGGCGACCGTGAAGGGCGACGTCGACGCGGGTGAGGCACCGTGGCCCGGGAGGTCCCACGCCACGACGCGGTGGGAGCGCGCGAGGACGGGGATGACGCGTTCCCAGAGGATCGTCGAGGTGCCCAGTGACGGCCCGAGCAGAAGCAGGGGCGCGTCGGCGGATCCGACCGGGGCGGTGTGGGCCAACGTGGGAGCGGTCATCGGTTCTCTCCTTCGCCGAGGCGGTCGACGAACGTCGTGGCGAGGCCCGTGTACCGGGCGGGGTCGAGGAGGTCGTCGACGTCGAGCTCGGACGCCTCGGGGAGCGCGCGCACGAGGTCGGCGAGGTCGGTGTCGGCGGCCTGTCGGATCAGCGCGGCGAAGCGCTCGCGTCCGATCAGGGGGACGAGTACGAGGCCGAGGCGCTCACTGACGATCAGCCCGTCGGTGAGGGCGAGGTTGCGCGCGACGGCCTCGCGATCGACGGTGAGCCCGGCGGCGAGCGATGCCGCGTGCGCGGCTGCGCCGAGCGCGAGGCGGAGGAGTTCGCGCAGGGTCGGCCATTCGGCGTGCCAGGCGCCGTCGGGCCGCTCGTCGACGGCGAGCGCCGCGGCCAGATGCAGGGTGGCGCCGAGCTGCGGCGCGCGGAGGGCGGCCGAGCGGATGAGCACCGAGGCGACGGGGTTCGCCTTCTGGGGCATCGCCGACGACCCGCCGCCGGCGGCCTCGGCGAGTTCGCCGATCTCGGTGCGGGTGAGGGTGGCGACGTCGGCGGCGAAGACCCCCACCGCGTCGATCGCCTGCACGAGCGCGTCGCCGAGCTCGGTGACGGGCCAGCGTTCGGTGTGCCAGGGGGCGTCGGCGGGTCGCAGGCCCAGTTCGGCCGCGTACGCCGCCGGAAGCTCGGCGGCGCGTTCGGCGCCGAGGTCGGCGACGAACGCCGCCAGGGTGCCCGCGGCGCCCCCGAGCTGCACGGGCAGTTCTGCGCGCGCCGCGTCGAGCCGCACGATGGCACGACGGATGCTGCGCGCCCACCCCGCGGCGCGCGCCCCGACGGTCGTCGGCACGGCGTGCTGCGTGAGGGTGCGGGCGGCCGCGACGACGTCGCGATTCGCCGCGGCGAGAGCGGTGAGCGCCGCCTCGACCCGGTGGAGGTCGTCGCGCACCCGCTCGGCCGTCGAGCGGGCCAGGAGCACCAGGGCGTTGTCGAGGATGTCCTGGCTGGTCGCCCCCCGGTGCACCCACGATCGTGCGGCCTCGGGAACGCGCTGCCTCAGCATCCCCGCCAGGGCGACCACGGGGTTGCCCGCGGCGACGGCGGCGACGGCGAGGTCGGCGGCATCGAGGCCGTGGCCCCGGCAGCCCTCTCCGACCCCGGTCCATCCGAGCGCCGCCGAGACACTGTCGGCGATCTCGGCGGGAGCCGCTCCCACCGACGCGAGCGCGCGGACCAGCGCGACCTCCGCCGCGACGAGGGCGTCGAGCACCGCAGCATCCGAGACCGCCGCATCGTGCCCCGCGCTGACGGGCGAGAGCAGTCCGACGTCGAGGTGATGCGGGTCAGAAGGCAAGGAAGACGGTCTCCTTCTCGCCCTGCAGCCGGATGTCGTGCTGGAGGTGACCCTCGGGCGTGCGGGTCGCGACGAGCGTAGCGCGCTCGTCGGCATCGAGGGAGGACAGCAGGGCGTCGGCAGCCAGCGCGTCGGCGTCCTCGGGGAGGTAGATGCGCGTGTGCAGCTTGTCGGGGAGCCCGCGGGCGAAGACGACGACCGCGAAGAACGGCGCCTTGCCGTCGACCGCACCGGGGTTGCGGGTCCAGAACTCGAACCGCCCCTCGTCGGTCGTGAACGCGCGGCCGAATCCGGTGAAGGTGTGGTCGTCGCGGCGACGAGACCCGCGCCCGCGCGAAACGGTGCCGTCGCTGTCGGCACCCCAGATCTCGATGCAGGCGTCGGGGATCGGCGCCCCCGCGCCGTCGCGGAGGATGCCGCCGACGACGATCGCGCCCGGGGAGTGCGGGAAGACGACCTCGTGCATCTTCGGATACTGCAGCCCGAACGCGAAGAAGGGGCCGATCGTCTGCCCGGCGGTGGGCGGGAGCGGCTGGGCGCCGCCCGCCTTCACGAGGCGCTGGCGACGGGTCTCGGTGGTCTCGCTCATGTCAGTGCTCTCCCTCGGGCTCGAACCACGTCGCATCCGGACCGTCGACGACGATGTCCCAGCGGTAGCCCATCGAGAATTCGGGCACCGTCAGGTCGTGGTCGTAGGTCGAGATCAGTCGGTCGCGATCGCTCTGCCGCGCGATCGTGTTGTAGATGGGATCGAGGGCGAACAGCGGGTCGCCCGGGAAGTACATCTGCGTGATGATGCGCTGCGTGAACCCCGTGCCGAACAGCGAGAAGTGGATGTGGGCGGGGCGCCAGGCGTTGACGTGGTTCTTCCAGGGGTAGGGCCCCGGCTTGATCGTGGTGAAGAAGTACTCGCCGTTGTCGTCCGTGATCATGCGCCCGGCTCCCGTGAAGTTCGGGTCGAGCGGGGCGGGGTGCTGATCGCGCTGGTGGATGTAGCGGCCCGCGGCGTTCGCCTGCCACACCTCGATGAGCTGGTTCGCGACGGGGCGGCCCCAGCTGTCGACGACCCGGCCGGTCACCGTGATGCGCTCGCCCTGCGGCTCCCCGGTGTGCTGCAGGGTCAGGTCGGACTCGATCGCGGCGACGTCGCGCTGGCCGTAGGCGGGCGAGAAGAGCTCGATCGTCTCCGGGTCGACCAGGCGCGGGTTCTTCGTCGGGTGCCGCAGCACGCTGGAGCGGTAGGGCGAGAAGTCGATCAGCGTGCGGGGCAGGCTCTCACCGGCCTCCTCGCGCTCGGCGGCGGCACGGTGCAGATCACCGATCTCGGCGGTGATCTCGCGCTGCGACGGCATGTCGGGCGACGCCAGGAGCGACTCGGGCGCGGCGGCCGTCTGCTCGAGCACGACGCTCGAGCCGAACGCCTCCTCGCCGCGCGGGTCGGCGTCCGCCGCGTTCTCCAAAGCGGTCATGGGGTCTCCTTCGACGGTCCATTCGGGTGGGCTGTCTACAGAGTCGCACCGGGGATGGCGGGCGCCGCATCCCCGTTCCCACTCAGTGGGAATCGGGGTGTCGAACGGCGCGCGTGAGGTCTTTCGCGGTCTGCATCACCAGGGGCGCGAGCCTGCGCTCGTCGAGCGCCTCGCCCAGGTGCGCCACGATGCCGATGGCTGCCGGGGGCAGCCCCGGAAGCGAGCCCAGGGCCGCGGCCACCGAGAAGTTCCCGAGCGTCATCTCCTCGCGGGTCGTGGCGTAGCCCCGGCCCCGCGCGCGCTCGATGTCGGCGCGGAGGCGCTCGGGGTCGGTGATCGAGAGCCGGGTCTCGAGTTCGAGCGGGGCGGAGAGGTAGTCGTCGAGCCAGACGTCATCGCGCGTGGCGAGCAGCGCCTTGCCGACGCCGGTCGCGTGCAGCGGGTGCCTCCCGCCGCTGCGGCTGATGGTCGGCACCGACGAGCGCCCGGTGATGCGTCCGACGAAGATGGCGGATGCTGCGGCAGGGGTGGGGTCGTCGAGCACTGCGAGGTGCACGTTCTCACCCGTCGCCTCGTACAGCCGCACCATGTGCGGAAGCGCGGTCTCGCGCAGCTGCGCCGCGAGGGGCGACAGCTCGCCGATCTCCCAGAGCTGCGCGCCCACCGCGTACCGGTGACCCGTGGTGCGCGCCAGCATCCCCTCGGCCAGCATCATGGCGATCAGGCGGTGCACCGTCGACAGCGCGAGCCCCGACCGCGCGGCGAGCTCGCTCGCGGTGAGCTGCGGGTCGTCCTCGGTGAAGGCGCGCAGCAGCCCCATCGCCCGCTGCAGCACCCCGTCGCCCACTCTCGCCTCCTCCGGCGAGATTACCGGGCTGGTTAGTCTGGAGCCCCCGAACGCGCGCCACGGGTGGACGCTGCCAGAGAGGACATCGCATGGGCACCGCACGAAGAGGTACGCGCCGCACGACCGTCGCTCGGCACGGCCGGCTGACGTCGCCGCGCGCGGCCATGCAGCTGCTGACTCTGCTCGGGGTGGCGGCATCGGTGATGGTGGTCTCGCTTGTGGCGGTCTCGTCGTTCACGCTCTTCTCATCGGTGGCCGCGGTCGCCGACAAGGCGATCGTGCTCGAGGGCGATCCCGCCGCGCCGCCGGCCATCGGAGCCATCGAGGGCGGCACGAACGTGCTGCTCGTCGGAACGGACTCGTGCGAGGGGCAGGACCTCGCGACCTTCGCCCGTTGCGGCATCGACGACGACGGGCTCGAACGCAACGACGTGACGATCCTGGTGAACATCAGCGACAACCCGCGTCGCGTGACCGTCGTGTCCTTCCCGCGGGACATGCTCGTGGGCATCCCCTCGTGCCCCGACGGCGACGGCGGCCGTCATCCGGCGATGAGTCAGATGCCGATGAACGCCTCCTACGTCTACGGCGGGCTCGCGTGCACGGCCTTGACGGTCGAGGAGCTCACGGGCGGCGACGTGCAGTTCGCCGCCGCCATCCGCTGGACGGGTGTGATCGCCATGTCGGACGCGATCGGCGGCGTCGACGTCTGCGTCGCGGGAGACATCTCCGACCCCCACACGGGACTGCAGCTCACGGCGGGCGACCACACGCTCCAGGGCACGCAGGCCCTTCAGTTCCTCCGCATCCGGCACGGCATCGGCGACGGCTCTGACCTCGGCCGCATCTCGAACCAGCAGCAGTTCATGTCATCGCTCGTGCGTCGCATGCAGTCCGACGAGACGTTCACCAATCCCGCCATCCTGATCGACCTCGCCACGACCGCTCTGCGGCAGGTGAACCAGGGGCAGTTGGTGCTCGATCAGAATCTCGCGAACCCCACCCTGATGGTGCAGCTCGCGATGGCCCTGAAAGGCGTGCCGCAGAACGACATCGTGTTCGTGCAGTACCCCACGCGGTACGCCCCGGGCGCCACCCCCGACAACAACCTGGTGCTTCCGGTCGACACGGCCGGCGACGCGTTGTTCGCCGCGATCGCCGCGAACGAGCCTCTCGAGCTCACCGGCGCCCCCTCGCAGGGGTACGGGGTCGAGGTCGTGGAGCCGGCTCCCGATGAGCCCCCCGCGGTGGAGGGAGACCCGCCGCCGTCGGACGAGCCTGCCGTCGACGCGACGGCGGTGCCCCTCCCGTCGCAGATCGCCGGCACGACCGCCGAGCAGGTGACCTGCACGGTGCCCGAGGGACGCTTCTGAGCCCCGCGTCGGGCGGAGGAGAAGTCACAGGCGGAGGACGATAGGGCGCCCCAGCGTCCTCCGCTCGTGAGATGTCCTCCGTTCGTTGCGCGACGGTGGTCACGAGGGGCGATTCCCACCGAGTGGGAATGGCGGGCGGCGAGAGCCGAGCCCGCGCGGCAGAGTGGTCGGCAGCATCCGTGCACCCCCGCCCCGCCCTCGTCGAAGGAGACGTCATGACCCGAGTCGAGCGCACCCGAGTCGCGATCGTGGGGGCCGGCCCCGCCGGCCTGCTGCTGTCGCACCTTCTCGCCGCCTCCGGCATCGAGTCGATCGTGCTCGACCGGCGCTCGCGCGAGGAGATTGAGAACACGATACGCGCGGGCATCCTCGAGCAGGGCACGGTCGACCTCCTCGTCGAGACCGGGGCATCGACGCGGGTGCTGACCGACGGCAACCGCCACGACGGCATCGAGCTGCGCTTCGCCGGCGAGGGGCACCGCATCGACTTCCCGGCACTCGTCGGACGCAGCGTCTGGCTCTACCCGCAGCACGAGGTGCTGCGCGACCTCGTCGCCGCGCGCCTCGCGGCCGGACAGGACCTCCGACTCGAGGCGACCGTCGACCGCGTCGACGACGCGGGCACGACGCGCCCGCGCGTGATCGGAACGGATGCTGCGGGCCGGCCCTTCGAGATCGAGGCGGATTTCGTCGTCGGCTCCGACGGATCGCGGTCGGTCGTACGGTCGGCGGTCACCGGCGGCGCGCGCGGCGACCTCTTCCGCGAG
This sequence comes from Microbacterium sp. AG1240, assembly GCF_003635115.1. GTDB lineage: Bacteria > Actinomycetota > Actinomycetes > Actinomycetales > Microbacteriaceae > Microbacterium. The sequence goes on along the minus strand of NZ_RBXJ01000001.1, from coordinate 59,920 downwards.
TACCCCTTCGCGTGGTTCGGCATCCTCTGCGAGGCGCCGCCCAGCTCGGAGGAGCTCATCTACAGCAACTCCCCCGACGGGTTCGCCCTCATCAGCCAGCGCAGCGCGACCGTGCAGCGGATGTACTTCCAGTGCGACCCCGAGGCCGACCCCGACGCCCTCACCGAGGAGCAGATCTGGGAGGAGCTGCGCATCCGCGTGCCGGGCACCGAGCTGCACGAGGGGCACATCTTCCAGCGCGACGTGCTGCGCTTCCGCAGCTTCGTCGCCCCGGAGCTGCGTCACGGCCGCGTCGCGCTCGTCGGCGATGCCGCCCACACGGTGCCGCCCACGGGCGCCAAGGGCATGAACCTCGCCGTCGCCGACGTCGTGCTGCTGCACACCGCCCTCGTCGCCCTCCTGCAGGACGACGACGAACGCCCGCTCGACGCCTACCAGGAGGTCGCGCTGCGTCGCATCTGGAAGGCGCAGCACTTCTCCTGGTGGATGACGACGATGCTGCACTCCACCCCCGACGCGAGCGAGTTCGACCACCGCCGGCAGCTCGGCGAACTGCGTTCGGTGGTCGAGTCCGAGGCCGGGCGCACCTACCTCGCCGAGGCGTACACGGGCTGGCCGCTCGAGACGCGGCTCGTGTGACGACGACAGGGTCGCGCGCAGCGTCCGTTGCGCTCCGGAGGAGAGTCCGGCAATCGTGACCCCTCCCCCCACCCGGCGCGGCCCCGGCATCGCGCTCCTCGTCTGCGCGGTCTGCGTGATCGCGGCGAACATGCGCACCACCATCACCGGCGTGGGGCCGCTCCTCGACCAGATCGCCGCCGACCAGGGCACGAGCACGGCAGCACTCGGCGCGCTGGCCTCGGTGCCGCTGGTGACCTGGGGCCTCGTCTCGCCGGCGGCCCACGCCCTGTCGTCGCGGTTCGGCATGTCGCGAGTGGTGCTGATCTCGCTCATCGCCCTCGGCGTCGGCACCGCGTGGCGATCATGGCCCGGAGCGGGTGCGAACCTCTGGCTCGGCACGATCTTCATCGGCGCCGCCCTCGCCGTGGCGAACGTTCTCATGCCGGCGGTGATCAAGCGCGACTTCGGCACCCGCGTGCCGCTGATGATGGGGCTGTACACGGCGCTGCTCGGCGGCTTCGGCGCGATCGCCTCGGGGGTCGTCGTGCCCATCTCGATCGCGGCGGGCGGCGGGGCGGACGGCTGGCGCGTGGCGCTGGCGAGCACCTCGGCGCTGCTGCCGATCGCGATCGCGCTGTGGATGTGGGCGATGGCGCAGGCTCGCCGTCGCGACGGGTACGCGGCACCGGTCCGTGGTCCGCGGGCGAGTGTCGGCACGAAGCTCCGGGGCACGGGGATCTGGCGCGACCCCGTCGCCTGGCTCGTGGCGGGATACATGGCGCTGCAGTCCGCGTACTTCTACATGCTGGTGACCTGGCTCGCCCCCTTCGCCGTCTCGCAGGGGCGGTCGGCGGTGACCGCCGGTTTCGACACGATGATCTTCCAGATCATGACCATCGTCGGCTCGCTCATCGTCCCCCTGCTGCTTCGGGGGCGCGCCCGCCGATGGATTCCCGCGGTGCTCCCCGTCGCGAGCATCGTCGGGGTCTTCGGGCTGCTCGTGGCCCCGGGCGCCCTCACCGTCTGGGCGCTCTGCGCGGGCCTGGGCGCCGGGGCCTCGCTGAACATGTCGCTCACCCTCATGGCCGAGCGGGCGCGCGATTCCGTCGCCTCCTCGGCCCTGTCGGGCATGTCGCAGTCGGTCGGCTATCTGTTCGCGGCCGTCTTCCCGCCGGTCTTCGGCGCCCTTCACGGGATCGACGGACGATGGATGCTGTCGCTGCTCGTCCTGCTGGCCGTACCCGTCGCCCAGGTCGCCGTGGGCGCGGCGGTCGGCCGCGACCGTTTCGTGCTCGACCGGACCTGACGCGACGGCGCGTTCCGCGGCGAGGGTGCCCGTTTCCGCCGAGATAGCCCGAATAAAGAGGGCAGTTCGGCGGAAACGGGCACTCTCGGCGAGCGCGGCGCTCCGGAGTCAGAGCGGGTACTGGCCGGGCTCGCGCCGCATCGTGATCCAGCGGGTCTCGGTGAACGCGTCGATGTTCGCCTCGGCCCCGCCGTGACGCGAGCCGGTGCCCGATGCCCCGACCCCGCCGAACGGTGCGTTGGCCTCGTCGTTGACGGTCTGGTCGTTGATGTGCACGATGCCGGTCGGGATGCGCTGCGCGAGCTCGAGGGCCGCCGCGGTGTCGCGACTGACGATGCCGAGCGAGAGTCCGTAGTCGGTCTCGGAGGCCAGGGCCACCGCCTCGTCGTCTGTGGAGAACGACACGACCGACGCCACGGGCCCGAAGACCTCGTCGCAGTACGCGGCCGCATCGCGCGGGGTGTTCGCGAGCACCGTGGGGCGGTAGAAGAGCCCCTCGTACGTCCCGCCCGCCGCGAGGGTCGCGCCCTGCGCCACCGCGTCCTGCACCAGCGTGTGCACGCGGTCGCGCTGCACCTCGTCGATGAGCGGGCCGAGGTGCACCTGCCCGGCGGCCGGATCGCCGACCACCATCGAGTCGGCCTTCGCCGCGAGCTTGGCCACGTACTCGTCGAAGAGCGACTCGTGCACGATGTGGCGTCCGACGGTCATGCAGATCTGGCCCTGGTGCAGGAATGCGCCCCACGTCGCGAGGTTCACCGCCTGGTCGACGTCGGCGTCGGCGCGCACGAGGAAGGCGGAGTTGCCTCCCAGCTCGAGGTGAGCGCGCTTGAGGTGACGACCGGCGAGCTCGCCGACGATGCGCCCCGCACGGGTGGAGCCCGTGAACGCGATGACCCGCACGCGGGGATCGGTGACCAGCGCCTCGCCGACGTCGGCGCCGCCCGGCACGAGCTGGAGGAGCCCTGCGGGCAGACCCGCCTCCTCGAAGATGCGCACCATCGCCACGCCGCCGGTCATGATCGTGCGCGGGTCGGGCTTGAGCAGTACCGCGTTGCCGAGGGCCAGGGCCGGCGCCACCGCGCGGATGCCGAGGATGAGCGGCACGTTGAACGGCGAGATCACCGCGACGACGCCCACCGGCACGCGCTGGGCGAGCGACAGGCGCGGCTCGGCGCTCGAGAGGATCGATCCGAGCGGCGCCGACGGCAGCGACGACGCCTCGTAGCACTCCTCGGCGGTGACGTGCAGTGCGAAGCCCGCGAGCGGCGGGATGGCCCCGACCTCACGGATGTTCCACCCCATGATCTCGTCGGCGTGCTGCTCCCACAGCTGCCCGGCCCGCCGCAGCACCGCGGCGCGCACGGGGTGCGGGGTCGCGGCCCATTCCTTCTGCGCGCGGGCGGCCGACTCGGCGGCCCGCGCGACATCATCGGGCGAGGCGAGTCCGACGGTGGCGATCGTCTCCCCCGTGGCCGGGGCGACGGATGCTGCGGTACCGCCGCCGCCCGGCACCCAGGCGCCGTCGAGGTAGATCTTCCCCTCGGTGGCGGTCTCGTCGATGAGGCGGTTCTCGGCCTCCGTGATGGTGGACATCGTGGTTCCCTTCGTCGTCGATCGGGTGGTGTGCTCAGATGGTCGCGCCGCGGGAGAGGCGCTGCGCACGTCGGCCGGCGACGCTCGTCGACCAGCCGCGGCGGATCACTCGCAGAGCGTCTTCGGCGAGCACCCTGCCATCATCGAACGGCGACCGCCAGATCGCCAGTGCGTCGGCTACGGGTTCGATGAGTCCGCGCCGCGAGAACGCCTCCACGCCCCAGCGCCCGGCGTACCCGTCGTCGATGGCGCGGCCGACGACCTCGGGGAGGTCGACCGCGCCGCCGCTGAGAAGGCCGCGACCGGACTGCCCCAGTTCGAGGTAAGCGAGCTTCGGCAGTGCGAGCCGGATGGCGGCTCCGAGGTCGGCCTCCTCGACCGCCATGTGGAAGGTGTCGAGGTGGATGCGGAGGTGATCGGATCCACTGCGCTCGACGAAGTCCATCGCCTGCGCCGCGGTGTTCACCAGCGACGTCTCGTAACGGTTGAGCACCTCGAAGGTCATCGAGACACCGCGCTCGTGGGCGTAGTCGGCGACCCGACCCACCGCGTGGGCCGAGCGGTTGCGCCGACGCTCCGGCACCGGCGCCGTGGGGTGGGAGAACAGCCCGTAGGGCACGCCGTTCATCTGATCTCCCCCCAGAGCGACCGTGAGATCGACGGCCGCGCGCAGCATCGCGACACCAGCCGCCGCCTCGTCGGGATCGTCGGAGGAGACGTCGGCTCCCGGCGCCTGTCCCGCGATCGTGATGGGCGCGAGGCCGCTCTCGGAGAAGAGCGCTCTCAGCTCCGCAGCATCCGTCGTCTCCGGATCGAGCGGCGGGAGCACCGCGCGGCGGTACCCCAGCTCGCCCAGTGCGCCGAGCGCGGCACCGAGCGCGCGCGGCTCGACGTCGGGCACGAGGACGTTGATGTGGCAGGCGAGATCGAGGTCGAGCTCGAGATCGGGATTCATCGCTAGAAGGTGGGCAGGTCGAGCCGCTGCTTGAAGACGGAGTAGCCGTCGTCGACGTGGACGACCGTGCCGTTGATCACGTTCGCCTCGTCGGACGCGAGGAAGGCCACCACGTCGGCGATCTCGGAGGGCTGGGTCATCTTGTTGCGCAGCTGCTCGCTCGCGAACGTCTCCTTGAGCTGGTCGCTGAACTGGTTGATGATCGCGGTGCCCACGCGCCCCGGGGTGATCGCCACGGCGCGGATCCCGTACTGCGCGAGCTCGTACGCGGCCGATCGGGTGAAGGAGATCACGGCGGCCTTCGCGGCGCTGTACGTGAACGACAGCTCGGCGGCCTGCTCGCCGTAGATCGACGACGTGCTGATGATGACGCCGGGGGTGCCCTGATCGCGGAACTGCCGGCCCGCGGCGAGGATGCCGTAGTAGACGCCGTCCTGGTCGATGCGGATCATCGGCTCGTAGTCGACGGCCGGATCGTGTTCGAGCAGGGGCTTGCCGCCGGCGATGCCGGCGTTGTTGAAGATGACGTCGAGCGTGCCGAAGACCTCGACCGCTCTGGCCACCATCGCCTCGACCTCGGCGAACACCGAGACGTCGACCTGGCAGGCCGCGGTGGCGCCGTCGAAGCCTGCGGCCGTGATCTCGTCCACGGCCTGCTGGGCCCTCTCGAGCGAGATGTCGGCGACGAGCACCTTCGCGCCCTCGCGGACGAACTTCTCGACGGTCGCTCGGCCGATACCGCTGGCCCCGCCGGTGATGATGGCGACTTTGCCTTCAAGTCTCATTCTGAGTGCTCCTTCGTGATGGGCTGCCGGCGGAATGGAGATCCGGCGGGCAGAGGGGGTGGGTTCCGGTCAGAACCCGGTATGGGAGAGGGAGAGCGCCCCACCGTCGACGGCGAGGACGGCCCCCGTGACGAACGACGATGCCGGCGCGATGAGGAAGAGCATGGGCCCCTGGATCTCGGCCATGGTGCCCATCCGCGCGAGGGGGATGGTTCCCGCCCACATCGCCTCCGCTTCGGGGGTGATCTCGGTCTTGCCGTCGCCGATGCGCGTGCCCTTGAACGGACCGGGTGCGATCGCGTTCACGCGGATCCCGCGCGGTGCCAGTTCGAGGGCGAGCTGACGGACGAGATTGAGGATGGCCGCCTTGGTGGTGACATAGGCGTAGGAGACCATCGGGTCGGTCCGCAGCCCCGCCGTCGAGGCGGTGACGAGGATCCGACCGCCCGACTCGAGAACGCGCGACGCCGCGCGGAGCGTCTCGAACGTGCCGGTGAGGTTGGTCGCGATGACGTCGTCCCACTCGGCGTCGGTGTAGTCCGCGATGCGGCCGTCGCCGAGGTAGCTCGCCCCGCCGGAGATCCCCGCGTTCGCGACGACCACCGTGGGACGACCGACCTCGGCCGTGATGCGCTCGAACACGCCATCGACGGCGCCGCGCGCGGCGACATCGACGGCGTATCCGTGGGCCTTGCCTCCCGCCGAGACGATCCCCGCGGCGACGTCGGCCACTCGCTCCTCGCTCCGTCCGAGGACGACGACAGTGGCCCCGGCGGCGGCGTAGATCTCCGCCGCCGCCTGACCGATACCGCTGGAGGCACCCGTCACGACGACGACGTCTGCGCTCAGGTCGAACAGTGTCGAAGGACCGGCCGAGGCGGCGGTGCCGATCGTCGTATCTGGCGAGTCCACGGGCGGTCCTTTCATGGATGAGGCCGAACAGTGCGCGGGGGCGGACGAGGATGCGTCCGCCCCCGCGCAGAAGGGTCAGAGCTTGTCGGACGGGGTGATCGTCGACGCGTTCGCCTTGTCGACGAGCGTCGTGGCGACGGCGTCGAAGTTGCTCGACGGCATCGTTCCGCTCTCCTGGTAGGCGACCATCGCCTCGACGACCGTGTCGAGGATGCTCGGCCAGGGCTGCTCCACCGTGGCGAGGAACGTGCCGCCCGATTCGATGGCGGCGATCGCCTCGCTGGTCGCGTCGACACCGGTGACGACCGCATCCGACCCGGCCTCGTTCAGGGCCTGCGCGGCGCCGAGGGCGGCGTCGTCCCATCCGACCCAGACCGCGTCCAGCCCACCGGGGTTGGCCTGCAGGTAGTCGGTGACGAGCGCGAGGGCCTCCGTACGACCGGTCGCGGGAGAGGTCACCTTCTGGATGGATCCGCCCGCGATGTTCGCGCCGGCTGCCTCGAACGCCTCGGCGGCGAGGCCGGAACGCATCCGGATGCCCGGGTGGGGGTCATGGCCGATGACCATGATGTTCTTGCCCTCCAGGCCGCCCAGGGTGGTGTCGATCTCGTCGACGGTCTGATCGACGATCCCCTGCTGGTCGGCGGTGATGTTCAGCACGAAGCCGTCGGTGGCCTCGGTGCCGGCGTCCATCGCGAACATCGGGATGTTCGCGTCCTTCGCCGCGGTGATGATCGAGCTGATCGAGGCGTAGTCGGTGTAGCCGTTGAAGATGGCGTCGGCTCCCTGCCCGATGGCGCTCTCGACGGCGGGGTTCATCTTCTGGAAGTCGAAGTCTCCCTGGATCATGGTGAGATCCCAGCCGAGCTCGTCCGCCTTCTCCTGCACGGCCTTGACCCACCAGGCGCCGACGGGTGTCTGGTTGCCCGACGTGAAGGCGATGACCTTGAAGGTGTCGTCGTCTCCTCCGCCACCGGCACCGCCGGTGGAGCAACCCGTGAGGGCGAGGGCCGCGACGGCGGCTGCGGCCGCGATGGCCTTGATTCGTATACGCACTTCATACTCCTTTGTGTCGTTGCGCTTGTGCTGTGTGGTGCCCGGGCAGGGGTGGCGCCCGGTTCTTTCGGGTGAGGTTTCTGCGTCTATCTCTCTCGGCTCTTGAACGACGACAGCGTGACGGCCGCGATGATGATGAGGCCGGTGACGACCTGCTGCACGTAGGCGTTGACGCCGAGGATGTTGAGGCCGTTGCTCATCACGCCGATGATCGCGACACCGACGACGGTGCCGACGATGTTCGCGGCGCCCGAGCGGATCACGGTCATGCCGAGGAAGACCGCTGCGACCGAGAAGAGGAGGTTGTCCTCGCCCTGCACGGCGCTGGCGCTGCCGAGGCGCGCCGCGAGCAGGATGCCGCCGACGGCCGAGACCAGCCCGGCGAAGGCGAAGGCGAGAAGCCGCGCACGCCGGACGTTGACGCCGGAGAGGCGGGAGACCTCGACGTTGCCGCCGGTCGCGTACCACCGCCGACCGAGGGTCGTGTACTTGAGGACGAACCAGAGGATGAGCAGGATCGCGATCGCGAAGAACACCGGCAGCGGGATCTCGAGGAACCGCCCCTGCCCGAGCGCGTTGAACTCGGCCGGAAGGTTGAACAGCGTGGTGCCCTCGGTGACGAGGTAGGCGAGGCCGGTGACCGACGTGAGCGTCGCCAGGGTCGCGACGAACGCCGACAGGTTCAGGTACGCCACGAGCAGACCGTTGGCGATGCCGATCAGGAGCCCCACGGCGAGGGCGATGAGGATCGCCAGCACCACGGGCATCCCGCCGAGCATGAGGGATGCTGCCACCGCCCCCGCCAGCGCGGAGGTCGCCGCGACCGACAGGTCGAAGTCGCCGACGACCATCACGAGCGACTGCGCCCCGGCGATGATCGCCAGGATCGCCACCTGGTACAGGATGTTGCGGACGTTCGTGAAGGTGAGGAAGACGTCGGGCCGCATCGCGAAGAAGAAGACGACCAGCACCACCAGCGCCAGCACGGTGCCGCTGGAGAGGAGGGTCTGCCCCACCGAGCGGCGGGGCACGGCCCGGGTGCGGGAGGCGTCCTCGATCCCGGGGTTCTGCGTCGTGGTCATGAGTGGGCCTTTCCGTAGCAGTACGACAGGAGGACTTCCTCGTCCGCCCCGTCGGCGGGCACGTCGCCGAAGATCCGGCCCTCGTGCATGATGATGATGCGATCGCACATCCCGATGAGCTCGGGGAGCTCGGAGCTCACGGCGATCACCGTGGTGCCGCCGGCGACCAGCTGCCGGATGAGGCGGTAGATCTCTGCCTTCGTTCCGACGTCGATGCCCCGGGTGGGCTCGTCGAGCAGGAGCACGTGCGGGTTGCGCGCCAGCATCTTGGCCAGGACGACCTTCTGCTGGTTTCCGCCGGAGAGCTCCCCCACCGGCTGTCGAGAGCTGCGCGCCTTGATCTGGAGGTCGGCCATCCCCCGCGTGACGATGTCGGAGATCCTCGCCCCCGACACCATGCCGAAGGAGCTGACCCCGGGGATGTTCGCCACCGCGATGTTGTCGCGGATCGTGCTCCCGAGGATCACACCCTGGGTGCGCCGCTCCTCGGGCACGAGCGCGATCCCGGCATCCAGCGCGCGTCCGACGCTCGCCGCGTGCCCGAGCTCGTGGTCGCCCACCGTGATCGTGCCGCCCGCGCGCTTCTGCGCCCCGGCGAGGATGCGCAGCAGCTCGCTGCGGCCGGCCCCGGCGAGTCCGCCGATCCCGAGCACCTCTCCGCGGTGCGCCACGAACGAGACGTCTTTGACCCGGCGCCCGTGGAGGTTCTCCACGCGCAGGGCGACGTCGGATCCGACCGGCGTGCGCTCCGGGTAGAGGTCGCCGCCCGGGCGCCCGACCATGTTGGAGATGACCTCGTCGATGTGGGAGTCGGCGACGTCCTTCGTCACGATGGTCTCGCCGTTGCGCATGATCGTCAGGCGGTCGCACAGCTCGAAGACCTCCTCCAGACGGTGCGAGACGTAGACGATCGCCACGCCCTCGTCCCGGAGCCCGCGCAGCACCGCGAACAGCTCCGAGATCTCGGTGTCGGTGAGCGAGGCGGTCGGCTCGTCGAGGATCAGCACCCGCGCGTCTGTGGCGAGCGCCCGCGCGAACGCGACCATCGTCTGCTGCACCGGCGACAGCTCGCCCGCGAGCTTTCCGAGCGGGATCTTCTGGTGGATGCGCTCGAGCTGCGCGCGCGCCTGACGTCGCATCGCACGCCAGCTCACGATGCCGCCGCGCGAGGGCGTCTGCTCTCCGAGCAGGATGTTCTCCGCGACGCTGATCGTCGGGATGATCGACAGTTCCTGGTACAGGGCGACGATGCCGGCGCGGTTCGCGACGCGCACGTTGGCGAGCTCGATCTCCTCGCCGTCGCGCAGCAGGGTGCCGCCGTCGGGCGAGTAGACGCCGGTGAGCACCTTGATGAGGGTCGACTTCCCGGCCCCGTTCTCGCCCAGGAGGGCGTGGATCTCCCCGGGCCGTACCGAGAACCGCGCGCCGTTCAGGGCATGAACGCCGTCGAAGCGTTTGACGATGTCTCGCGCCTCGAGCGCGATCGAGGTCGAAGCGACCCGAGGTGCCTGTTCGGCGGTGGTCATGAGATGCCTCTCTCGTCATCGATGTCGTTGCACCGCAGCACGACCTTCGGGAATCGCCCGCTGACGTGCACCGCGAACGCCTCGACCGCGTCCTCGAGGTCGTAGACCGCCTCGGTCAGCTCGTCGAGCTTCAGATAGGGCAGGATCTGCAGCGCACGGGGAAAGGCGTAGGGCGAGACGAACACGCCCGTCAGCGTCAGCTCCTTGAGGTAGAGGCAGTCGGAGAGATTGAGCGGCAGCTCATAGTTCTCGGGATACATCGCCCCGTAGACGACGGTCGCCCCCTTGCCGGCGATGTCGAGCAGGCCCCGCACGGCGCGCGGCGATCCGGACGCGTCGATCACGACGTCGTAGCCGCGACCGCCGGTGATCTCCGACGCGAGGGCGCCCTGATCCTCGCTCACGGGATCGATCGCGAAGTCCGCGCCGTGGCGCAGCGCCATCTCGCGCCGCTCGGCGATCGGCTCGATCATCGTGAGCGAGGTCGCGCCGTTCATCTTCATCACCTGGAGGGTGAGCTGCCCGATCGGTCCGCCGCCGCAGATCGCCACCCGATCCCCCACCCGTGCGCGCGCTTTGTCCGCGATGCGCACCGCCACGGAGGTCGGTTCGAGGATGCTGCCGTGCAGGAGGCTGACCCCGTCGGGAAGCCGGTACACCTGCGACTCGTGCCAGGTCACGGTCTCGGCCATGCCGGGGCGGTTGTAGTCCTGGATGTTCTCGCAGAACTGCTGCCGGCCCTCCTGGCAGGGGCGGCATGTCCCGCAGAACCGCAGGAAGTTGCCCGCCACCCGGTCGCCGACCTTCAGACCGTTCCGGGTCGCCCGCTCGCCCAGCGCCTCGATGACCCCCGATAGCTCGTGGCCGAGTCCGATGGGCACGTCGGTGCCGAAGAAGCCCTCGGCGAGGTGGGGGTCAGATCCGCAGATCGCCGAATAGGCGACTCGGATGCGGACGTCCTCCGGCCCGAGCGGCTGCTCGGGGAAGTCGACGACGCCGATGCGTCCTCGGGTGTTCTCGTCGGGATCGCGCAGGCTGCCGATCCGTGTCACCGCTACCGTTCTCATTCGCTTCTCCGTTGAACCGAGGTGGATCGTTCAGGCCTGGGCGGAGACCGCGCGCCGCAGGGCCGCGACGGTGGCAGCGGGGCCGTACCCGTGCTTGTTGCGCAGCTCCTCGTCGTCGCCGAAGCCGGCGTACACCTGAGGGATCCCGAGTCGCTCGAAGGTCGTGAGCCGCACGCCGCGGTCGGCGACGACGTCGGCGATGCGCGAGGCGAGCCCGCCGTAGGCGAGGTGGTCCTCCAGCACGACGAAGCGTCCGCCGGTCTCGTCGGCGCACCGCACGATGAGCTCCTCGTCGATCGGCTTGAGCGTGAACATGTCGACGACGCGGATCGACCGGCCGTCCTTGGCGAGCTCGTCGGCGGCGTCGAGCGCCTGCGCGACGGTCGTGCCGTGGGTGAAGATGGTCGCGTCGGTTCCCTCGCGGGCGACGATCCCCTTGCCGATGCGCACGTCGTGCTCGCCCGGCTCGTACAACACCTTGTCCTTCTTGCCGACGGCCAGACGGATGTAGATCGGCCCCGTCATGGTCATCGACTGGCGGATGATCTCGCCGACCATCAGCGGGTCGCCGATGGAGGTGACCGTCATGTTGGTCAACGCGCACATCAACGCGAGGTCTTCCACGGCGTAGTGCGTCGATCCGCCGTTGCCGACGAGACCGCCGTGGGTGCCGATGATCTTCACGGGAAGGTTGGGGTAGCACACGTCGCTGCGCACCTGCTCGAGTGCACGCATGGAGAGGAAGGGCAGCATCCCCGAGACCACCGGGATGTTGCCGTCGTACGCGAGACCGGCGGCGATGCCGACGCACGCCTGCTCGGCGAGACCGACGTCGATGAAGCGGTCGGGGAACTTGTCGCGGAACTCCACGAGCGTGGCACCGATGTCGGGGGTGAGCACGAAGAGGTTCGAGTGCTCGTCTCCCAGTTCGGCGAGGGTCGACCCGATGACCGAACGGGCTCCGAGGAACTCGCCGAAGGTGAATGTGGTGGGCATCAGACGTTCTCCTTCGTGCGTGAGGACTGCAGGGCTGCGAGAGCCTTCTCGAGGTCGGCGGCGCCGAGCGACCCGGCGTGCCAGGCGAGGTTGCGCTCCATGAAGTCGACGCCCTTGCCCTTGATGGTCTCGGCGATGATCACCGTGGGAACGTCGCTGTCGGGGGCCGGGAGGGCGTCGACGGCGTCGACGAGCTGGCCCATGTCGTGGCCGTCGATCTCGACGACGTTCCAGCCGAAGGCCCGCCACTTGTCGGGGTAGGGCTCGAACATGACCCGCTCCTCGGCGTGGCTCGTCATGAGCTGCCTGTTGCGATCGATGAAGGCCACGAGGTTGCCGAGCTTGTTGCTGCGGCCGGCCATCGCCGCCTCCCACACCGAGCCCTCTCCGGTCTCGCCGTCGCCGAGCAGGGTGAAGACGCGGTGGTCGTCGCCGCGGTGCCGGGCGCTGAGGGCCATGCCGACCGCGAGCGGGAGACCGTGACCGAGCGAACCGGTCGACGCCTCGACGCCGGGTAGCTGAACCTTGCAGGGGTGCATTCCGTACGCACTGTCGAGCTGGCCGTAGGTGTCGACGATCCCCTCGTACGAGAAGAATCCGCGCATCGCCATCGTGATGTACATGCAGACCGCCGCGTGGCCCTTGCTCAGCACGAAGCGGTCGCGCTCCGGGTTGCTGATGTCGGTGGGGTCGATGTGCATCCCGTAGTGGAACAGCACGGTGAAGATGTCGGCGGCCGACAGATCTCCGCCGATGTGCACGGCCCCCTCGTAAGTTCCGCACAGCTCCAGCAATTTGGTGCGCAGCTCGAAAGACAGTTCCTCGAGCTCCGCGACGCTGTGCAGCGCCCCCGCATCCAGGGTCTTCGTACTCATCGCATCTCTCCTCGTTGATTGATACGCATGCCGATTTCCGGCGCCTGACCAGGCATCTTCTTCGACACTCTCGGGCTGCCGAGGGCCATTCTCCCCCCGACGGAAGTGACGCTAGCACGAAGCTCTTTACATGTAAACAGGAATGCACGTAAACTCCCCGCAGAGGTTGTGGCGCACGCGCTCAGCCCGCAGAATCGGGGGAAACGGCGTCGTTCTCTCCCGGAAGACGACTCACAGAGAGGTGGATGTCGATATGACTGGAGACGTTCTGACCAGCGCGGGAACGCGCACAGGTCTGTACATCGGCGGGGAGGAGCGGTTCACCGAGAACACGCTCTCGATCGCCGACCCCGCGAAGCCCGGGGCGATCGTCGGAGAGGCTGCAGCAGCATCCGCCGACGATGTCGCCGATGCCGTCGCCGCCGCGAAGGGCGCCTACCCGGGGTGGTCCGCGCTCGGCGCGAAGGAGCGCGCCCGCATCATGGGCGAAGCCATCAAGGGCATCGCCGATGATCGTGATGAGGATGCCGCGATCCTGTCGCAGGAGAACGGCAAGGTCCGCTTCGAATCCTGGGTCGACGCCCTCGTATTCGAGATCCGCTGGAACCTCGCGCTGATGCTGGCCGACGAGGTCGACACGACCAAGACACTGCCGGTGATCCCCGGCGCCATCCCCGTCTCCACGGAGGTCGCCTACCAGTCGATCGGCGTCGTCACGGTCATCGTCCCGTTCAACTGGCCGATCGCGATCCTGGGAGCCGCGCTCCCCCACGCGCTGCTGGCCGGCAACACCGCGATCGTGAAGCCGCCGCCCTCGGCGCCGCTGGCGACGACCCGCGTGGTGCAGCGCATCGCCGAGAAGCTGCCCCCGGGCGTGCTGAACGTCGTCACCGGCAAAGACGAGAACATGGCCGGCCTCATCCAGAACACCGACATTGCGAAGGTCTGCTTCACCGGATCGGTGGGCGGCGGCAAGCGCATCATGGAGATGGCCTCGAAGTCGCTCACGCGGGTGACGCTCGAGCTCGGCGGCAACGACGCGGCGGTGTTCCTCGCCGACGCCGAGATCGACGACACGCACCTCGACCGCCTCTACGCGGCGATCTACGACACGACCGGGCAGATCTGCATGAACGCCAAGCGCGTCTTCGTGCACCGTTCCCGCCTCGACGAGGTCGTCGCGGGGCTCTCGGCGCGCCTCGAGAAGGCCGTGATCGGTTACGGCCTCGACGAGGGCACCACGATGGGTCCCCTGCACCAGGCCGCGCAGAAGGCGTTCGTCGAGGAGATCATCCAGGAGGCCAAGGACGCCGGTGCCGACGTGCGCGAGTTCGGCGAACTGCCCGGCGGCGACCTGGCGGGCGGCAACTTCCTGCGCCCCGCCATCGTCGTCGACCCCGCTCTCGATCTCCGGGTCGTGACCCAGGAACAGTTCGGCCCCGTGATCCCCGTCATCCCGTTCGATGACGAGGACGAGGCCGTGCGCCTGGCCAACGACACCTGGGGCGGGCTCTGCGGATCGGTCTGGACCGCCGACCCCGCCGCCGCGCAGCGCGTGGGCGGTCAGCTCGAGTGCGGCTACGTCTGGGTCAACGACCACGGCGCCACCCGACTCGACCTGCGCGCCCCCTTCGGCGGCGTCAAGCAGTCGGGTTTCGGCCGCGAACAGGGCATCGAGGGCATCCGCGCCTTCCAGGACACCCGCTCGATCGCGACCATCGATCCCGAGGCGCTCGCGAACATGGCGCACTGACCCCGTGACGTCCAGATGGGGCTCGGCCTCCCGGCCGGGCCCCATCTGCGTTCCCCACCGACGACGGAAGGATCTGCATGCCACGCGGCACTGCATCGACGAGATTCCCCGCAGGATCGGATGACTTGCTCACCGAACCACTGACCGGCACGATCGACCCCGAGAACTTCACCCCGCGCTTGATAGCGCTGCTGTCGAATGCGCTCGTGTGGCGCGAGTCGCACGAGCTGCGCCGGCGCTTCGGGCTCGGCACCAACGACTGGCGGGTGATCTCGGCGCTCGCGATCAGGCCGGGTGCGTCGGCGACCGAGGTGACGGATTTCATCGGCGTGAACAAGGCGGTGGTGTCCAAGAGCGTCACGACGCTGGCTGCGCGTGAGCTCATCACGCTCGTCGACGGCCCCCGCGGCTCGCGCCCGCTCTACCTCACCCCGGCGGGAGTGCGGATGCATGACGAGATGCTCCCCGTCTCGACGAACGGGCAGGACATCATCCTCGAGGGCATGGATCCGGCGCACGTCGCCGCTCTGAACACCCTGCTGCGCGACATGATCGACAAGGTCCGGGTGGCCAACGCGGACGAAGCAGCCGAGCTCGACGAGGCCCCCACCCCCGTGTGAGCGGCGGGGACGGGTGCGGCCGACCGCGGAGCGCCTCGCACACCTGACGCGCGCGGATCAGCCCCGGTCGACGAAGGCGATGCGACGCAGCAGCGCGGCGAGCTGGTCGCGCTCGAGCGGCTCGAGCGCGGAGTGCAACTCCTGCTCGGCGTCGCGCGCGGCGACCGCGGCCTCGGCATGCACCGATCGACCCGCGTCCGTCGCGATGACGACATTTGCACGCCGATCGTTCGGATCGGGCCGTCGCTCGACGAGACCCCGCTGCTGGAGTCCGTCGACCAGCGCCACCACCTGGCTCGGATCGAGCCGGAGGAAGGTCGCGAGGTCTCGCTGCGTGGGTCGACGGTCGTCGACCGTCAGGGCGAGAACGGAGAACGATCGCACGCTCAGCCCGAACGGTCGCACCGCCGCGTTGCCGGCCGCCAGCGACAGGGCGTTCGCCCGCGCCATGAGAAAACTCAGATCCGCCGCGAGCGACACCGATGCGAGCCTCCCCGCGGAGGTGGTGCCGTCGGTCGCCATGGCGGCAAGCGTAGCAAAACATGCGCAAATCAATAATTGACAATCTCAACGATTTGCAGGTTCAATGAAGACACCAACGAAGGAGCCCTCATGTCCCTGGACGGCAAAGTCGCCATCGTCACCGGATCCGGCCGCGGCCTCGGCCTCGCCTACGCGCAGGAACTCGCCCGTCAGGGCGCGTCCGTCGTCATCAACGACGTCGACGCCGCCACGGCCGCCGAGGCGGTAGCCGGCATCGAGGCCGCCGGGGGCAGGGCCGTCGCGGTCGTCGCGCCGGTCGGGTCGACCGAGACGGCACAGCTGCTCGTCTCGACCGCCGTCGATACCTACGGGCGTCTCGACATCCTCGTCACCAACGCCGGCGTGCTGCGCGACACCGTGCTGTGGAAGATGAGCGACGACGACTTCGACACCGTCATCGGCGTCCACCTGCGCGGCACGTTCACGTGCGTCCGCGAAGCGGCGACCTACATGCGCGCCAACGAGATCGCCGGCCGCATCATCTGCATCGGCTCCCCCACCGGGCAGCGCGGCAACTTCGGTCAGACGAACTACGCCGCCGCCAAGGCCGGGATCGTCGGCATGGTGCGCACCTGGGCGCTCGAGCTCAAGAAGGCCGGCATCACCGCGAACGTCGTCGTGCCCGTCGCGGCGACGGCGATGACCGCGACGGTCCCCTATTTCGCGGCCGCCGTCGAGGCCGATACGGCCGGTGAGCCGATGCCGGCGTTCTACCGCCACGACCTCGGGTTCGGCACCGCCGACGACGTGTCGGGCCTGATCGCCTACCTCGCCTCCGACGAGGCGAGCGGCGTCACCGGACAGGCGATCGGTGTGGGCGGCGACCGCCTGCAGCTGTGGTCGCACCCCGAGCCCGTCGTCACCGCCTACCACGACGGCGGGTGGGGTGTTGCGGCACTGCAGGACGAGTTCCCCGGCCTCATCGGCGAGCACCAGCAGTCGGTCGGCGAACGCTTCCCCGCCCTCCCCGAAGAACTGCAGCGCCCGCGGCCGTGACCCGTTACGAACCGGCGATCGATCTCGCCTCGATCCGCGCGATCGACGTGCACGTGCACGTGGAGGTCGACGACCACGGGCACAGCTCGCTGCCGCCCGACCTGGCCGACGCCGCCTCGAAGTATTTCAGCGCCGACCTCGAGCGTCCTGACATCGACGCGATCGCGGCGTACTACCGCGAGCGCCGGATGGCCGCGGTCGTCTTCACCGTCGACGCCCAGACGGCGCTGCAGCATCCGCCCCTCTCGAGCGAGGAGATCGCGGAAGCCGCCGCTCGTAACAACGACGTGCTGATCCCGTTCGGCTCGGTCGACCCCCGCCGCGGCGCCGACGCGGTGGAGCGTGCACGACGCCTGATCGGCGACCACGGGGTGCGCGGCTTCAAGTTCCACCCGACCGTGCAGGGGTTCGATCCGAGCGACCCGGCGTGGTTCCCGCTCTACGCGGCGCTGCAGGACGCCGGTGTGGTCGCCCTGTTCCACACCGGCCAGACCGGGATCGGTGCGGGCATGCCCGGAGGGCGCGGGTTTCGCCTGGCCCTGTCGAACCCCATGCTGCTCGACACGGTGGCCGCGGAGTTCCCCGAGCTGCAGATCATCATGGCCCACCCGTCGGTCCCCTGGCAGGACGAGGCGATCTCGGTCGCGACTCACAAGCACAATACGTGGATCGACCTGTCGGGCTGGAGTCCGAAGTACTTCCCGCCGCAGCTCGTGCGCGCCGCGAACTCGTTCCTGAAGTCCCGCATCCTCTTCGGCTCCGACTTCCCGCTGCTCACTCCCGACCGCTGGTTGCGCGACGTGGAGACGACCGACCTGAAGCCCGAGGCGATGCCCGGCATCCTCCTCGACAACGCCGCACGCCTGCTCAAGCTCACCTGACCCTCACATCCCTAGGAGCCCTCATGACCACCACCGTCGCTTATACCGATGCCGCCGGCCTCGCCGGCACCGACCTCGGCTGGACCGAGTGGGTCGAGGTCACCCAGGACCGGGTGAACCTCTTCGCCGATGCCACCGACGATCACCAGTGGATCCACGTCGACCCCGAGCGCGCGAAGGACGGCCCGTTCGGCGGCGCCGTCGCCCACGGCTTCCTGTCGCTGTCGCTGACGGTGAAGTTCTGGTCGGAGCTGTTCGACGTCGAGGGCGTCAGCGCGAAGGTCAACTACGGCCTCGACAAGGTGCGCTTCGTCTCGCCCGTGAAGGTGGGCGCGAAGGTTCGCGGCGGTGCCGTGATCACCGAGGTCACCGAGGTGCCCGGCGGCTACCAGTTCGCCGTCGACCAGACGATCGAGATCGAGGGCGGTACGAAGCCCGCCGTCATCGCACGCGGGCTCTACCGCTTCTACGCCTGACCCACGAGGTCTCCCGACTCCCTCGACGATGAGGACATGCAATGACGCAGGACCACGGACTCGGCTTCTGGCTCGATAAGCGGCGACGGAAGACCCCGGACAAACCGGCCATCGTCTACGGCGACGACCGGACGATGACCTACCGGGCCCTCGCCGACGCCGCCGACCGTGTCGCGGCCGTGCTCGCCGAGCGGGGGATCGGTGCCGGCGATGCGGTGGGCTACCTCGGCGAGAACAGCCCCGAGTTCCTGCAGGTGCTGTTCGGCTGCGCGCAGCGCGGCGCCGTGTTCGTGCCGGTGAACACCCGGCTCGCCCCGCCCGAGATCGCGCATGTGCTGGCCGACTCCGGCGCGAAAGCCCTCGTGTACGACGCCGAGTTCGCCGAGCGCGTCGCCGACGGCATCGAGGCGGCGCGCGTCGCGCACGTGTTCCTCACCGGCGAGGGGGCGCCGGGGGTGCCGGGCCTCGCGCACCACATGCGTGAGGCCGCTCCACGCCCCGCCGATGCGGGGATCGGCCTCGACGATCCGGCGGCGATCATCTACACCTCCGGAACGACGGGGCGGGCGAAGGGAGCCGTGCTCAGCCACGGCAACCTGACGTGGTGCGCGATGAACTGCATCGTCGACTACGACGTCGTCTCGTCCGACGTGGCACTGATGATCTCCCCTCTGTTCCACGTCGCATCTCTCGGGATGGGCGCGCTCCCCGTGATCCTGAAGGGCGCGACGCTCGTGCTGGAGAAGGGCTTCGAGGCCGGGCGGGCGCTCCGCCTCGTCGAGCGTCACGGCGTGACCATGCTCAGCGGCGTGCCCACCACCTATCAGCTGATGGCCGACCATGCCGACTGGGCCACCACCGATGTGTCGAGCCTGCAGAAACTCACGTGCGGCGGGTCTGCTGTGCCCCTCCGCATCCTGAACGCCTTCGAAGAGCGCGGGCTCTCGTTCTCGCAGGGTTACGGGATGACCGAGACCTCCCCCGGCGCGACCGCGCTGTCGCCGGCGATGACCCGCGAGAAGCAGGGCAGCGTCGGCCTCCCCCACTTCTTCACCGATGTGCGCATCGCCGGGGAGAACGGCGAGCGGGTGCCGGCGGGCACGGTGGGCGAGATCGAGATCTCGGGCCCGAACGTGTTCCTCGGGTACCACGGCCTCCCCGAGGCGACCGCCGCGGCCTTCACGGCCGACGGCTGGTTCCGCTCGGGCGATCTCGGATACCTCGACGACGACGGGTACCTCTTCATCGCCGACCGACTGAAGGACATGATCATCTCGGGCGGCGAGAACATCTACCCTGCGGAGGTGGAGAGCCTGATCGCCGAGATCGGCGGCATCTCGGGCGTGGCGGTGATCGGGGTGCCCGACGAGCGGTGGGGCGAGGTGCCCTGGGCCGTGGTCACTCTGCGCGACGACGCGGAGGTGACGACCGAGTCGGTGCGCAGCCACCTCGACGGGGTGCTCGCCCGCTACAAGCTTCCGAAGAACGTCGTGGTCGTCGAGGAGCTCCCTCGCACGGCCTCGGGCAAGGTGCGTAAGCCCGACCTCCGTGCCCGGTTCGGTCGCCGCTGAGGGCGCCCGCCCGCCGAAACACGCGAATCGGCTGAGACACCACGCCAGGCGGTGCGTCTCGGCCGATGCGCGTGTGTCGGTGACGGGGGTCAGCCCAGGTCGGCGAAGGCCGCGACGGCCGCGTCGTGCAGCTCACTCCGACGCGCCCGGTAGGCGGCGATCGAGCGCTGCGCCGGCCAGTCGTCGTCGAGGAACTCGCAGGGCAGGCGGGGGTCTGCCCGGAGCAACGTGAGCCAGTCCGACACCAGCATGGTCAGCGACGACAGCGGCGGAACGGATGCTGCGGAGCGCGCCGGCTCTTCCCATACGGCCAAGAAGCGCTCGTGCAGTCCGCGCAGCGCGCCGAGATCCCAGGCCTCCCGCACCGACGCGGCGAGCGGGAACTCGGGCAGGTCGCGCGCCCGGAAGGCCACGACGCTCGAGTCGGTCAGCTCGTCGCGCAACGGCTCGAGGGCGCCGGCGAGATCCACCTCGCCGGGGGCGACCCACAGTCCGTCCCTCACCGGCGCGAACCCGCCCCAGGTGAGGGCGGCGCGCAGGCGGTGCCGCAGCGTCCGCTGCCCCTCGGGCACCGAGAAGGTGACGAGCGTCCATCCTCCGCCGTGGGGCGAGAACGGGTCGGGCGAATGCACGCGCTCCGACCCCTCGCGCAGCACGTCGCGGCCGTGGTCGGTGAGGCCGTACTCGACCTCGCGCCCGACGCGACCGCGGCTCAGGAACCCGCGCACGACCATGCGGTCGAGCGTGGCCCGCGCCGTCGGGCCGGCGACGCCCGCACCCTCGAGCACGTCGAGGTACACACCCGCGCGCAGGGGTCGCTCGATGCGCAGATCGAGCTGCTCGCCGAGCAGCGCCAGCAGCAGCTGCCGCGGGTTGCGGGCGAGGCCCGCCTCTTCATCGCGGGGGCGGGCCGGGGTGACCGTGGACGACACGTCAGGCGACCGGCCGCACGGCCTCGCCCCGCTTGGCGCGCTGGATCTGCTCGTAGACGTGCGTGCGCAGCTCGGTGAAGCGCGGCAGGGCCCGCGTGGTGATCTGGTCGCGGTCGGGGGCCAGGTCGATGACGAGGTCCTCCTGCACCCATGTCGGCGACTTGGACAGCACGACGACCCGCTCGCCGAGGTAGACCGATTCGTCGATGTCGTGGGTGACGAAGAGGATCGACATGCCTCGCTCGAGGTGCAGGCGGCGCACCAGGTCTTCGAGATCTGCCCGGGTCTGCGCGTCGACGGCGGCGAAGGGCTCGTCCATGATGAGCACCTCGGGCTGGTACGCGACGGCGCGGGCGATCGCCACGCGCTGCTGCATGCCGCCCGAGAGCTGCCACGGGTAGCTCTTGGCCGCGTGGTCGAGGCCGACGGCGACGAGCGCGTCGTCGATGAGACGGTCGCGCTCGCCCTTCGAGAGCTTCTTGTGCTTCAGCGGCAGCTCGACGTTGCCCCGCACGGTCAGCCAGGGGTAGAGGCTGCGACCGTACTCCTGGAAGACGAGCGCCATGTTCGGCGGCGGGCCGGTGACCTTCTTCCCGTCGAGCACGACGCTGCCGGCGGTGGGCTTGAGCAGACCCGCGATGCACTTGAGCAGCGTGGTCTTGCCGCAGCCCGACGGACCGACGATGCAGACCAGCTCGCCGCGACGCATGGTGAAGTCGATGTCGCCGATGGCCTCCACCGATCCGGTGGTCGATTCGTACACCTTGTTCAGGTGCTCGACGTGCAGGAGCGTCTCAGGCACGCTCCACCTCCTTGATTCCGTGGTACCAGCGCAGGACTCTGCGCTCGACGATGGTGAAGACGACGGCCAGCAGCACACCGACGAGGCCGAGCAGCACGATGCCGCTCCACATCTCGGCGATGAGGTAGTTGCGCTGGAAGAACGTGATGCGGAAGCCGAGCCCCGACGACGAGTAGAACATCTCGGAGATGACCATCATGATCAGCGCGACCGACAGGGTCTGGCGCACCCCCGCCATGATGCGGGGGCTCGCTGCGGGGAGCACGAGGCGCAGGAGCCGCTGGCTGCGCGTCAGCGAGAACGAGCGCGCGGTCTCGGTCATGACCGAGTCGGTGCCTCGCACCCCCTCGACGGTGTTCAGCAGCACGGGCCAGAGCGACCCGAAGACGATCACGATGATCTTCATGCTGTCCGTCACACCCAGGAGCGCGACGAAGACGGGGATGAGCACCGGCGGCGGGATCGCGCGGAAGAACTCCAGCAGCGGCTCGAGCAGCTCGCGCAGCCACCGGGTGAGACCGATCAGCGTTCCGGCGGCGATCCCGATCGCGATCGCCAGCACGATGGCCACGGCCAGCCTCGCCAGGCTCGGCAGCACGTCGGTGACGAAGATCGGCCCGACCCAGGTGTCGACGAACGCCTCGGCGATCCGCAGCGGGCCCGGGAAGAACTTCGCCGGGGCGAGGGTCCCCCAGATCCCCCACACGATCAGCAGCACGATCGGAAGACCGATGGCGAAGCCGATGCTCTTGCCGGCCCTGGTCCACAGCCGCGGCGCGGGCGGGGCGGTACGCACGGTGCTCGTGTAGAGGGTCACAGCAGCTCCTCCCCGCGGATCGACTGGTGCCACGCCAACGCCCGGCGCTCGACGAAGCGGAAGACGAGGTTGATGAGCAGCCCGAGCACACCCGTGACGACGACGACCGCGTACACCGTCGAGATGTTACCGATGTTGTAGGCGACCACGAGCACCTGGCCGAGGCCCGGGTTCTGGATGGTCATCTCGGCCGTGATGGCGAGGATGAGAGCGACGGATGCGGCGAGCCGCAGTCCCGTGAAGATGTACGGGAGCGCCGTGGGAAGCACCAGGCTTCGCAGCTGCGCGACCCGGGTGAGCCCGTAGCTGCGCGCGGTGTCGCGGGCGACCGTGTCGATGTCGGCGACGCCGTAGAGCACCTGTACGAACACCTGCCAGAAGCACGCGTACACGATGATGACGAGCGCTGCCTGGATCTGGATGCCGTAGGCGAGGATCGCGAGCGGGATGAGGGCGACCGACGGGATCGGGCGGAGGAACTCGACCGTGCTGTGGGTCGCCTTCCGCAGGAACGGGATCAGCCCGACGAGCCCGCCGAGAGCGATGCCGAGCACCGAGGCGATGATCAGCCCGATCGCCCAGGCCGTCATGGTGCGGCCCACGTTGCGCCAGAACTCGAGGTCGCCGACCATCACGCCGAGCCGGGCGAAGGTGTCGACGGCCGAGGGCAGCTGCGAAGGGTTCACGATTCCGGCCGCGGCGACGAGCTGCCACACGGCGAGGAAGCCGACGATCCCCAGCGCACCCAGGAGGGCCTTGCGCGGTGAGCGCCGGGGCTTCCGGCGACGCGGCACCACCACCGTGGAGGTGTGCAGCGGAGCGGGAGGAGCAAGGGTCATGAGACGCCTTCCAAGAGGGAGAGGCCGGGGGCGTCGTCGGGCGACGCCCCCGGTCGGGTCACTGCTGCGGCTGGATCAGTGTGGCGAAGTCGGGCTCCGCGTCGACGTAGCCGTACTCGACGGCCAGGGCCCCGAGGTCTTCGATGCCGGCGTCGCCGAGATCGAAGGTGAAGTTCGGCAGCGTGATTCCGGCGGCCGCAGCCTCCGGGATCTCGAGGTTGGACGCGATCGCCGCGCGCACGGCGTCTTCGTTCTGCGTCGCGTACTCGAGCGCTTCCTTCATGGCCGCCGCGTAGTCGGCGACGAGCTCGGGGTCGGAGTCCATCTTGTCCTGCGTGGTGAAGTTGGTGAGCACCGTGAGACCCGGGATGGTCGCCTGGTAGGGCGAGACCACGTCGACCCCGCCACCGCTGACGATGAGGCCGCGGAACGGGTCGGGCACCCATCCGGCGTCGATGTTGCCGGCCTCGAGCTGCGCCTGCACGTCGGGGAAGGCGACCTCGATGAACTCGATCGTCGACGAATCCCCGCCGGCGTCGTCGACGGCCTTGCGGATCGTGAGGTCGCCGGCCGCGCCGATGCTGTTGACCGAGACGCGCTTGCCCGCGAGGTCGGCAGGGCTCGCGATACCGGAGTCGGCGAGCGCGACCACCGAGTTCACATCGTCGCCGCTGGCCAGGCTCGAGGCGTAGTTGCCGAAGATGACGACGCCGAGGTCCTGAAGGTCGGCCCGGATCGGACCCATGGGCTGACCGATGGCGAAGTCGATGTCGCCGCTGAGGAGGGCGGGGATCGCCTGCGCGCCGCCCTGGGCGGGAACGACCTCGACGGCGAGGCCGTGCTCCTCGAAGATCCCCGCGTCGATGGCGGCCCAGAGGGCTCCGCTCTCGGCGATGGGGAGGGCGGCGACGCGAACGTCGCGCAGTTCGCCGCCGCCGGCGTCGGCGGAGCCCGACGAGGTGTTCGCGGGGGTGGCGGCGGAGTCGCTGCAGCCGGCGAGCGCCAGGGCTGCGACGGCGACGAGTCCGAGCGCGGTCAGGGTCTTCTTCATCGAATGGCCTCTCAGTGCGGTGAGTGGGTGTCGACGCGACAGGGCCATCGGCGGGCGCCCCGTGCGGGAGCCACGCTGTCATCCGCACCGCGTCGTGCTGACAACGCCATGCTCCGCGATGGGTGTTCCAATGTCAAGCATTCCGTGACGATCGTCACGTGATCGTTTATTGGCAAACGCACGTCACGGTTCCGTGGGGCGCGAGACGCATCCGAAATACCTCTTGTCATTACCTATCAACGTAGGTAATGTCCCTCTCGGAGCTGCAGTGACGCACTCCCCCTGAGAGCGGAAAGGACCACGATCAGTGGCACACACATCCCCCGCGGGCGACAACGCCGCATCCGTTCGTCTCGTCGAAGGCTTCTCGCTCGAGATGACCGGCAAAGACATCCCCGGCCTCCAGGAAGCGCAGAGCACCATCCCGGCCGGCACCAAGATCAACGTCACCTTCCTCGGCAACGAAGACCTCGAGATGCGCGTCGCGGCGTGCAAGGCCGTCGCGAGCATGGGTTTCGTGCCCGTCCCCCACATCTCGGCCCGACGCCTGTCGTCGCAGGCCCAGCTCGAGGAGTACCTCGACCGCCTCCAGCAGGTGGGCGCCACCCAGAACGTCTTCGCCGTCGGCGGCGACCCGGCCGAGCCCGAGGGCCCCTACCCCGACTCGCTCTCGGTGATCCGCACCGGGCTGCTGCAGAAGTACGGCACCACCGAGGTGTCGATCGCGGGCTACCCCGAGGGACACCCCGACATTCCGAACGACGTGCTCTGGCAGCACCTCGAAGACAAGTCCGCGGCCCTGAAGGAGCAGGGCCTGGGCGCTGTCATCCTCACGCAGTTCGCCTTCGACACCGACCCGGTCACCGCCTGGGTCAACGGCGTCCGCGAGCGCGGCATCACGTCGGAGATCCGCATCGGTACGCCCGGCCCCGCGGGCATCAAACGCCTCATCGGATTCGCCCGCCGCTTCGGCGTGGGCGCGAACGCGATGATCGTGAAGAAGTACGGCTTCTCGCTCACCAACCTCATGGGAACCGCCGGTCCCGACAAATTCGTCACCGACCTCGCCGCCGAGCTCGCCCAGAACCCCGCGTCGGGGGATGTCAAACTGCATTTCTACACGTTCGGCGGTCTCAAGGCGACGTCGGAGTGGGCGCGCGACTACATCGCGGCCCGCGTCTGACACGCGCCCGACGACCGAGGCCTGAGGAGAAAACGCATGTCCATGCACACCGCCGCCCTTCGCGATCGCGCCTGCCTGATCGTCCACGGTCCTGACCAGCCGGGTCTCGTCGCCGCCGTGACCGCGCTGATCACGCGGCACAAGGCGAACATCGTCTCGCTCGACCAGTACACCGACAACCCCGAGGGCGGCGACTTCTTCCAGCGCGTCGTGTTCCACATGAACGACCTCGCCGCCGCCTTCCCCGACCTCAAGGCAGACCTGGCGCAGACGCTCGAGCCCTATGGGATGACCTGGAAGCTCACCGATCAGTCGGTGCCCAAGCGCATGGCGATCCTCGCCTCCACGAGCGACCACTGCCTGCTCGAGCTGCTGTGGCGCCACCGCCGCGGCGAGCTCAACGTCACGATCCCGATGGTGATCTCGAACCACACGAACACCGCGGAAGACGTGCGCTCGTTCGGCATCCCGTTCTTCCACGTGCCCTCGCAGGGGCCCGACAAGTCGGCCGCCGAGGCGGAGATCCTCAAGCTCCTCGCGGGTAACGTCGACTTCGTCGTCCTCGCCCGCTACATGCAGATCCTCTCCGACGACTTCATCACGGGCGTCGGGGTTCCCGTCATCAACATCCACCACTCCTTCCTCCCCGCCTTCATCGGCGCCGGCCCCTACAAGAAGGCCAAGGAACGCGGTGTGAAGCTCATCGGGGCGACCTCGCACTACGTGACCAAAGACCTCGACGAGGGTCCGATCATCGAGCAGGACGTCGCGCGCGTCGACCACTCGCACTCGGCTGCGGCGCTCCAGGCCCGCGGTGCCTACGTCGAACGCGCCGTGCTGTCGCGAGCCGTGCAGTGGCACGCCGAAGACCGCGTCATCCGGCACGGCAACCAGACCATCGTCTTCACCTGACCCCACGCCTCATCCGAGGCACTCTTCGAGAGAGAACAGAGAGGTTCACCTTCCATGGCTGACAACCTGCAGCAGCTGCTCGACCAGACCAACCCGGTCGAGATGCTGCGAAACTCGCAGATCGGTTCGTACATCTACCCCGTCGTGCCGGCCGACTTCCAGAACTGGATCAAGGAGCAGCAGGCGTGGCGCAACACCGCCGTTCTGTACGACCAGTCGCACCACATGGACAACGTGTTCCTCAAGGGTTCCGACGCGATCAAGCTCATCAGCGACACCGCGATCAACTCGGTCGCGAACTTCGCCGTGAACAAGGCCAAGCAGTACGTGCCGACGACCTCGTCGGGCCACGTCATCGGCGACGGCATCCTTTTCCGCGAGGCGGAGGACGAGTACACCTACGTCGGCCGCGCGCCCGCGTCGAACTGGCTGATGTTCCACGCAGAGACCGGCGGCTACTCGAACCTCGACCTCACGGTCGACCGCCGTTCGAACTCGCGCCCCTACGGCCACGCGGTCACGCGCCAGTACTACCGCTTCCAGATCCAGGGCCCCAACGCCTGGGCCGTCATCGAGAAGCTCAACGGTGGCCCGCTGGAGAAGCTCGGCTTCTTCAACATGTCGACGATGAGCATCGCCGGCAAGCAGGTCCGCACCCTCCGTCACGGCATGGCCGGCGCCCCCGGCCTGGAGATCTGGGGCCCGTACGCCGACCACGACGCCATCCGCGACGCCATCGTCGAGGCGGGGGCCGAGTTCGGTCTCGTGCCCGTCGGGTCGCGCGCCTATCCCTCGAACACGCTCGAGTCGGGCTGGATCCCGTCGCCGCTTCCCGCCATCTACACCGGCGAGGCCGAGCGCGCCTACCGCGAGTGGCTCGGCACCGACAGCTACGAGGCGACCGGAACGCTCGCCGGCTCGTTCGTCTCCGACAACATCGAGGACTACTACCTGACCCCGTGGGAGCTCGGGTACGGCTCGTTCGTGAAGTTCGACCACGACTTCATCGGCCGCGACGCCCTCGAGAAGATCGACCCGGCCAGCCAGCGCAAGAAGGTCACCCTCGCCTGGAACGCCGAAGACCTCGCCGGGGTCTGGGGATCGCTCCTGAACGTCGACGGACCGACCTACAAGTTCTTCGACCTCCCGCTGGCGAACTACGGCTCGGCGAACTACGACTCGATCGTCGACGCCGACGGCACGAACGTCGGATTCTCGATGTTCACCGGATACAGCGCGAACGAGAAGCGCGGCCTCTCGCTCGGCGTCGTCGACCCCGACGTGCCCGAGGGAACCGAGCTCAAGGTCGTCTGGGGCGAGCCCGACGGCGGCACCTCGAAGGCGTCGGTCGAGAAGCACGAGCAGACCGAGGTCCGCGTCGTCGTCAGCCCCGTCCCCTACTCGACCGTGGCCCGGTCGACCTACCAGGGCGGCTGGCGCACCGGTTACAACGACTGAGCACGTCCGTCCGAGGGGCCTGGGCGAACACGCCCGGGCCCCTCGCCGCACCCCGCGGTCGGTCGACGGTAGCGTCGGCACTCCGACGGGGTGACCACAGAAGGAGTCCGATGAGTCTGCGATACGCGCTTCTCGCGCTCGTGCGCGTGGGTCCGCAGTCGGGGTACGAACTGCAGAAGCAGTTCGCCGTCTCCGTCGGCCACGTCTGGCATGCGCCCGACTCGCAGATCTACCCCGAGTTGCGCCGCATGGAGGGCGAGGGGCTGCTGTCCGGCGAGGAGCAGACCCGCGGCGAACGCGGAACCCGACGGCTCTACCACATCACTCCGGCGGGCGAGCAGGCGTTCCTCGACTGGATGGCCTCGCCCCCCGACTACCAGCGGGTGCGCGATCCCGCGCATCTGCGGGCGGCCTATCTCGAGGCCGCCACCCCCGCGCAGGGACGCGCATTCCTCCGCGCTCACATCGCGCAGTGGGAGGGCGAACTGGATCAGTGGCGCGGCGAGCTGGTGCGCATCGACGCCGCCGACAACCCGATGCTCGTCCGACGCCTCGCCGTCACCGCCGACGAAGATCGTGAACGCACGATCGCGTACAAGAGATTCGCCTACGAAGGCCTCGTCGAGCGTGCCCTCGGCGAGATCCAGTGGGCCCGCAGCGGACTCGACCTGATCGACCGCCTCGAAGGTGCCGAGGAGGCCCCATGACGATCACCAGCCCCGTCAGCGTCGACCGCGACCGTGCGGTCTCCGCCGTCCGCGAGCTCCTGCTGGCCGTCGGGGAGGACGCCGACCGCCTGGGCCTGCTCCGCACGCCCGAACGGGTCGCCGACCTCTTCCTCGACCTGTTCTCGGGGCTCGGCGTCGACCCGGCCTCCGCGCTCGGCGCACCGGTCGCCCTGACCGAGAACGAGCAGCCCGGCGAGCTCGTCGGCCTCACCGGCATCCCGTTCCGGTCGGTCTGCGAGCACCACCTGCTCCCCTTCGAGGGCACCGTCGACATCTACTACGCGCCCGTACGCCACATCGCGGGCCTCAGCCGCATCGCGACGCTCGTCGAGCTCGCCGCCCGTCGCCCGCAGCTGCAGGAGCGGCTAGGACAGCAGATCGCCGACGCGCTCATGGCCGTTCTGCGCCCGCACGGCGTCGCCGTCCGCATCGAGGCGGCCCACGGGTGCGTCGCGCATCTCGAGCCGAGCGCCGCTTCGGCGCGCGCGATCACGGTCGCGACCGTCGGCACGATCCCCGACGAGACCTGGCGCCTCGCGGCCAGCACGCACCCCGCGCCCTGACTCCGCACCTGCCGCACAACGGAAATGGCGTCGAGAATGGTGCCCGGATCGGCGACAATGGTGCCACTGCCCGCGGAGGTCGCCGCGGGCCTCTCACGGAGAGCGTGGAACCATGACCCTCATGCCTGTCGCCGGTGACGCCGACACGGTGGAACGAACCGCCGTCGACCAGCAGATCCGCGAGGCGATCCTCGGCGGCGAGTTCGCCCCCCACCAGCGACTCATCGAGGCCGACCTCAGCGACCGGTTCGACGCGACCCGCGCCGCGGTGCGCACCGCCCTGCTCACCCTCGCCAGCGAGGGGCTGGTGGAGCGGCTGCCGAACCGCGGCGCCCGCGTGCGCGCCATCAGCGTCGACGAGGCGATCGAGATCGTCGAGGTGCGCGTCGGCCTGGAGTCGCTCTGCGCCCGCAAGGCCGCCGAGCGCGTCGACGCCGAGGCCGTCGAATGGCTGCGCGACCTGCGCGACCGCATCGGGACCGCCGTCTCCGCCGGCGATCTCGTCGAATACTCCCGCCTGAACCAGGAGATGGACCGGCGGCTTCGCGAGCTGAGCGGTCACGCCACCGCCACGCAGCTGCTCGAGCGCCTGCGCGCCCAGTCGGCACGCCACCAGTTCCGCCTCGCGTTCGCCCCGGGGCGGGCCGCCCAGTCGGCCCCCGAGCACATCGCGATCATCGACGCGGTGATCGCCGGAGACGCGGATGCTGCGGAGGCGGCGACGCGCACCCACCTCGCCGGCATCGTCGAGGTGCTCCGCACCCTCGACTGACCCGCGACCTCCCCCACGGCGTCGGACGAAGCTGCCGATACCCCCGCGGCAGCCGCAGCAGGACTCGGCGCGCCGCCCGAAGCATCCGAAGTCCTGCCCGGGAAACGCCGAACGGCGGCCCGCCCCGAAGGACGGACCGCCGTTCGCGTCGCGGGGTCTTAGCCGAAGTCCTCGACGGTGGCGTAGCCGGTGCCGTTGTACTTCTGCACGACGACCGACGAGACCGCGGGCTGACCGTCGACCGTCGTGTCGACGGCGGTGCCGTCGAGCATCAGCGGCGCCTGGAAGTCCGTGATCGACCGCAGCGCCTCCATGAAGTTCTCACGGGTCGGCTCGGTCATCTTCTCGAAGGCCTGCTCGAGCGTCGCGCCGACCATCCAGCTCCACTGGCAGTGCGGGAACGCCGGCATGTCGGGGTAGTTTCCGTACTCCTTCAGCGCGGAGAGGTACTCCACGACATCCGGGTCTTCGGCGAACGCGGGGCTCTGCGGGGCCTTGGCGAACGAGACCGAGTAGATGCCGGGGAACGCGTCGGCGCCACCGGGCTGGAGGATCGCCGTCGGGCTCGACGTGTTCGACGGCAGGAACCAGCTCGGCGTCCAGTTCAGCTGCTGCGCCTTCTGCAGCGCAGAGATCACAAGAGGTGTGATCGACATGGCGTTGACGAAGACGTCGGCTCCGGATGCGGCGAGTTCGGTCATCTGGCCGTCGACGGCCGTGTCGGTCGCCTCGTAGGTGAGCTCCTTGACGATCTCGATGTTCGAGGCGCCCTCGACGGCCGTCTTGAAGCCCTCGAGGTACCCCTCGCCGTAGTCGTCGTTCTGGTAGAGAACGGCGACCTTGTGGCTCTCGGTCGAGGAGGCCAGCAGCTCTCCGAAGGCTTCGCCCTCGTTCTGGTAGATCGGCACGAAAC
Organism: Microbacterium sp. AG1240; assembly: GCF_003635115.1. GTDB lineage: Bacteria > Actinomycetota > Actinomycetes > Actinomycetales > Microbacteriaceae > Microbacterium. The sequence continues at coordinate 29,333 of NZ_RBXJ01000001.1, read as the reverse complement.
CGAGCTGCTCCGGGCTCTCGGCCTGGTCGCTGAAGATCGGGTCGCCCGTCATGACGAGCACCTGGGGCACCTCGTCGGCGACGGCCGCCTGGAGGTACGCGCGGTTCGTCGGCGTTCCGAGGCCCGCCGTCATCGCGAACACGCTGTCCTTGAGCTGGTCGTAGTTGGCCTTCGCCTTCTGCGGGTCGTATGCGTCGTCGAGGGCGTTGATCTCGACCGTGCGCGTCTTGCCGTCGCCGAATTCGATGCCGCCCTCGGCGTTCTTCATGCCGAAGTACGCGGTGACGCCCGCCACGGTGCACGTGCCGGGGCCGGCCGTCGCGCCGCTGAGCGGTGTGGTGATGCCCAGGGTGAGCGTGGTGTCGGTGATGCCGGGGCTGGCCGCGGCCGCGCCGCCCGAGGCGTCACCGCCGCCTTCTCCCCCGCGCGAACAGCCCGAGATCGTCAACGCGAGCGCCGAACTCAGGGCGACGATGCCCAGGACGCTCCTGCTCCTCTTGCTCATGTTCATGCCTGATCCTCTTTCTTGTTATCGGTGCCCGAGGTGCCGCCCCCGGCGGCGTCTCGAAGGACGGTTCCCTCCGCCGCGGGGCGCTGCTGCTCGCCCCGCGGAGAAGTCGGTCGGGTGCCGGACGGACCGGCGTGCTGGGGTTTCCGGAACAGCTTCCGCAGCCGGGCGGGGAGTGACGCGAGCCCCCCGGGGAGGAGGAAGAGCACGAGCAGCAGGAGCGCACCCTGCAGCACGGCGGTCAGGTTCGGGTCGACGAGGTTCGTCAGCTGCGGGGCGAGCACGTAGTACGCGCCGCCCAGGAGCGACCCGATGATGCTGCCCGCGCCGCCGATGACCATGGCGGCGAGCAGTTGGATGCTGTGGCCGAAGCTCATGGTCTCGGGCGAGGTGTACTGCACCACCACCATGTAGAGGAAGCCGCTGACGCCGCCGATGAGGGAGGCGACCGTGAAGGCCAGCACCTTGTAGCGGTAGGGCGAGATGCCCATGGACGAGGCGACGGCCTCGTTCTCCTTCACGATGGCGAAGGCGCGACCGTACTTCCCGCGCACCAGGTTGCGGGTGAGGAGGAAGACGATGCCGCCGACGAGGATCACGATGTAGAGCTGGAACTGGTCGTCGTACAGACCCGACCATTCCGGCGCGTCGGTGAAGCGGGCGGAGATTCCCTGCGAGCCGCCCGTGAACTCGGACAGGCGCTTGGCGAGGGGTACGCCGACGATGGGGAGCGCGATGGTGACCATCGCGATCGCGAGCCCCCCGAGACGGGCGGCGGCGAGCGCGATCAGAAGCCCGACGACGCCCGGCAGCACGATGCTCGCGAGGAAGGTGACGACGATGTTCCAGTCGTTCTCGACCCCGTAGGCGGTGATGTACGCCCCGAACCCCACGAAGAAGATCTGGCCGAGCGAGACCTGGCCCGTGTAGCCCATGACGACGTTGAGGCCGAGCACCGCGACGGCGAAGACCCCGATGCGGGCGACGGTCTGGTTGGCGAACTCGGGGAGCATGAGCGGCAGCGCGAGCACGAGCGCGACCACCACGATCGTGATCGCGAGGCGCACCCAGCGGCGCGAGAAGAACGACGTTGCAGCGGACATCAGACGCGCACCACGGCTTTCCGGCCGAACAGGCCCTGCGGTCGAACGATGAGCACGACGAAGATCAGCACGAACGGCACCGCGACCTTGAGGTCGTAGCCGATGAACGGCACGTACACGGCGGCGAGGTTCTCGAGCACCCCGATGATCCAGGCCGCGAGCACCACCCCGAGAGGACTCGACAGGCCGCCGAGGATCACCGCGGCGAGCGCGTAGACCAGGGCGTTGTCCATCATTCCCGGGGTGAGCGTCAGCTGCGGGGCGATGAGCGCACCGGCGACGGCACCGAGCACCGCCGCGAGGCCCCAGCCGACCATGAGCAGCCGACCGACGGGGAGCCCCGAGAACGACGCCGACTGCGGGTTCACCGCGACGGCCCGAAGAGCCAGTCCGAGCTTCGTGCCGAGGAACAGCCCCTGCAGCGCGATCATGATCGCCACGATCACGAGGGTCGTGCCGAGCGAGCGCACGCTCACCGAGGCGCCGAGGATCGAGACGGTGTCGAGGGAGAACAGCGAGGCGAACTGCTGGTTGTTGTAGGTGAAGAGCCACCCGCAGACGCCCGTGATGAGGGTGAGCACGCCGATGGTCACCACGACCGCGGTGTCGGGGTCTCCCCGTTCGAAGCGGCGCATCACCCACCGTTCGATACCCGCGCCCATGAAGAACGACACCAGCACCGACAGCAGGATCGCGACGATCAGGGGCACACCGAAGCCGGTGAACCACCACGCGATGTACGCCGACAGCACGGCCATGCCGCCCTGCGCGAAGTTGATCAGCCCGGTCGTCTGGTTCACGAGCACGATCGCGAGGGCGAGGGCCGCGTACACCGAGCCGATCGAGAGCCCGTCGACGACGAGTTGGACGAAGGTACCCATCGGTCAGCCTCCCAGGTAGGCGCGTCGGATCTCGTCCATGCCCTTGAGCTCGGCCGAGGTGCCGGTGAGGACGTTGCGGCCGGTCTCCAGGACCGTCGCGCTGTCGACGAGGCGGAATGCGAGGTTGGCGTTCTGCTCGACGACGAGCATCGCGATGCCCGACTCGACGCGCAGTCGCGCGATCGCGTCGTACACGTTCTTCGCGGTGCTGGGTGCGAGCCCGAGCGAAGCCTCGTCGAGCAGCAGCAGCCGTGGCCGGGCCATGAAGGCGCGGGCGACGGCGAGCATCTGCTGCTCGCCGCCGGAGAGCGCGGAGGCGCTGGAGCGGTAGCGCTCCTTCAGGTTGGGGAACAGCTCGAGCAGGTAGTCGATGTCGGTCTGGATCGCCTTGCGGTCCTTGCGGAGGTAGGCCCCCACGCGCAGGTTCTCGCGCACGGTGAGGGAACCCAGCGTTCCTCGCCCCTCGGGAACGTGGGCGATACCGATCCGCGCGACGCGGTCGGTGCGCATTCCCCGAATGTCCTGGCCGTCGAAGCGGATGCTGCCACCCGCCCGCACGACGCCGGTGATCGCACGTAGCGTGGTGGTCTTCCCCGCGCCGTTGGCTCCGAGGATGCCCACCGCGCCGCCCTCGGGCACCGACAGCGAGACGCCGTCGAGCACCTGCACGGGACCGTAGAACGCGGTGACGTTCTCGAGTTCAAGCAGCGCCATCGACCGCATCCTTTCCGATGTAGGCCTCGATCACGCGAGGGTCGTTCTGCGCCTGCGCGGCCGTGCCCTCCATGAGGGTGCGGCCGTGGTCGAGCACGACGACCCGGTCGGTCAGCGCGGCGATCAGGCCCATATGGTGCTCGACGACGATGACGGTGATGTCGTCGTCGCGGATGCTGCGCACCGTCGCGATCAGCTGCTCCACCTCGGAGTGCGGCAGGCCCGCCGCGGGCTCGTCGAGAAGGAGGAGGCGGGGTCGCGAGAGGAGCGCCCGGCACAGCTCGATGCCCTTGTGGAGACCGTGGGAGAGTTCGTCGGCGGGGAGATCCGCCGCCCATCCGAGGCCCGTCCGCTCCAGCAGCGCGCGCGCCTCCGCGCGCAGCTCGCGCTCGGACCGCAGGGTACGGGGCGACCGGATCGACCACTCGGCCGGCCCGCCGGGCAGGCGCGTGTGGGCGCCCAGCAGCACGTTCTCGAGCACCGACGAGTGCAGCTGCAGCGCGGGGTGCTGGAAGGTCCGCGCCAGTCCGCGACGGGCGAGGCGTGCCGGCGTCGAGCCGAGCATCTCGTCGTCGTCGATGCGGATCGACCCGGAACTCGGGCGGTAGTGCCCGCTGATGCAGTTGAACAACGAGGTCTTCCCCGCGCCGTTCGGCCCGACCAGGCCGAAGATCTGGCCCGGTTCGACGGTGAACCCCACGTTCTCGAGCACCGTGATGCCACCGAATCGCAGGTTCACCTCCTGCAGGGTCAGTCGAGCTGCCATTGCTCACCTCTCCGTGTCGCAGCATCCTCGCCCACGACATAAAGGACGAATCCCGCCCTGTCTGGGAAGCTACGGATCCGCTCACCGATTGTCAACGATTTTGGTGTGCAGTTATGCGGACGTGATCTCGGGCCCCCGCCACGAGCGCGCGTCGTCGGGCCCGTCGACCGGGTTCACCGTGACACCGAGACCGCCCGCCCGCCGCGGAATTTCCTTTCATCGGAAGCCGGCGCGTCGAACCGGCGCGACGGGCGCACGATCGACGAAACGAAAGGAACGTCGACGATGACATCCGAAACCCTCGCCCAGGCGATCACCCGTGCCGGCTCCGCCGTGGAGCTGCTCCGCAACCAGAACTGGCCGGCCTTCACGTTCCCGGTCGCACCCGAGTTCACGAACTGGCGCGACGAGCAGCGCTCGTGGAGCACGACCGTCGCGCTCATGGACCAGTCCCACCACATGACGCAGCTGTTCCTCGGCGGCAGCGACCTGCTCCCGCTCCTCGAATCGGTCTCGCCGAACACGTTCGCCACCTTCCGGCCGGGCGTGGCGAAGCAGCTCATCTCGGTGAACGAGGGCGGCTACCTCATCGGGGACGGCATCCTCTTCTACAACGAGGACGCCCCCGAGGGCCTGGTGCTCATCGGCCACCACATCCTCATCGACTGGATCCGTTTCAACGTCGAGAAGGCCGCGGCGGCGGGCAAGGACGTGCACCACCGCCTCGAGCCCAACTCGCACATGCGTCAGGGCCCGCCGACCTTCTACCGCTACGAGCTGCAGGGGCCCCGCGCCGACGAGGTCATGGAGAAGCTCTTCGGCGGCCCGCCGCCCGAGGTGAAGTTCTTCCACATCGGCGACTTCGAGATCGCCGGACGCGCGGTCAAGGGGCTCCGCCACGGCATGGCAGGACAGCCGGGCTTCGAGTTCTTCGGGCCCTGGGCAGACAACGAGGCCGTGCTCGAGGCGATCCTCGACGCCGGAGCCGAGTTCGACATCCGCCGCGTGGGTGCGAAGGCCTATTCGGCGACGCCGCTCGAGTCGGGCTGGGTGCCCACCCCGTTCCCCGCGGTCTTCGACGACGACCTGGCCGAGTACCGCGAGTGGTTGCCGGCCGCGCGCATCGGATCGGTGGCCGGCTCGCACTACTCCACCGACATCCGCGACTTCTACATGACCCCGTACGACCTGGGGCTCGGGCGCTCGGTGCGCTTCGACCACGACTTCCACGGGCGCGCCGCCCTGGAGCGCCACGCCGACGCTCCGCGCCGGCGGAAGGCCACGCTGCTCTGGAATGCCGAAGACGTCGCGTCGGTCGTCCGCTCCCAGCTCGAACCCGGCACTCCGGCGAAGTTCCTCGACTTCCCCAAGGCGCGTTACGGGCTCTACCAGATGGACGACGTGCGGCTCGACGGCCAGAGCGTCGGCATCTCCACCGACGCGGGGTACATCGCGTTCGACCAGCTCTACATGTCGCTCGCGACGATCGACGTCGACGTGGCGGACGGCACCGAGGTCGAGGTGGTGTGGGGCGAGGATCCGATCTCCGCGAAGGATTCGGTCGACCAGGATCACCGCCAGGTCACGATCCGCGCGACCGTCGCCCCCGCGCCGTACCACGAGTGGGCGCGCACGGTCTATCGCGCCTGACCGTCGTCGCCGGAGGGTCGGGCACGCGGCGGGCGGTGTGTAGGGTCTGTCGCAGGAGGTCGCGATGGCGCGGAGGTCTGCCGGGGAGTCGGCGCTGCACCGGCACCTGCGCGTGCTCGACGCCTTCGACGCGCTCCGCCCGTTCCTGACCCTCGGCGAACTCGCCCGCGCCGCGGGACTCCCCCTCTCCACGACGCACCGGCTCGTCGGCGAACTGCTGCAGGAAGGGATGCTGGAGCGCATGCCCGATCGCACCTACCGCCTCGGCGTGCGGCTGTGGGAGTACGCCTCGCGCACTCCGGGGGCGCTGGGGCTGCGCGAGGTGGCGCGCCCGTGGTTGGCCGCGGCGCACGCGCGGATCCGTCAGCACCTGCAGCTGGGGGTGAGGTCGGGCACCGACGTGCTCTTCATCGAGCGCATGTCGACGAAGGACGCCGTCGTCAACGCCACGCTCATCGGCGGACGCATCCCGCTGCACGCCTCATCGATCGGCCTGGTGCTTCTCGCCCATGCCCCCGACGCCGTGATCGAAGACACCATCGCGCAGGGGCTGCGGGCCTACACCTCCCGCACGATCGCGACAGGAGCCGGGCTGCGCTCGACCCTCCGCCGCATCCGTGCCGACGACGTCGCGATCGCTCCCGGCCACATCCATCTCGAGTCGCGCGGAATCGCCGTGCCGGTGCGCGGGCCCGACGGCTCGGTGTACGCGGCGATGGGTGCCGTCGTGCGCAACGACGATTCGTCGGCCGCGCCGGTGGTCGAGGTGCTGCGCGTGGCGGCCGCGGGGGTCACCCGGTCGCTCCGCGACGTCTACGCCGCCGACGTCGACGAGAACGCCGCGCTGCACGGACCGCGACCGGATGCGGGGGTGTCGGCCCGATCGTGGGAGTACATCGCCGCGCTCGATGCCCGCGCACCCCGGACGGGATCGGGCGGAGCGGCGGCGGCGGGAGGCATGCGATGACACGGATCGCGGTGATCGGGCTCGGCGAGGCCGGCAGCCTCTACGCCGGGGGGTTCCGTGAGGCGGGTGCGCGGGTGCGGGGATACGACCTCCGCCCCCGGCTCGCCGACGGCGGGCAGGTCGACCGCCTCGCCGATGCGCTCGAGGGCGCCGACGTCGTCGTGAGCCTGGTCGGCGCCGCCTCGTCGCTGGAGGTCGCCGAGGAGGCCCTCCCCCTTCTCGAACCGTCGACGATCTTCGCCGACTTCAACACCTCGTCGCCCGATCTGAAAGACCGCATCGCCACGATCGGAGCGGCGCGCGGCGTCGACGTGGTCGATGTCGCCGTGCTCGCGCCCGTGCCCCGCGAGGCGGAGCGCACGCCCCTCCTGGCCAGCGGTCGCGGAGCCGAGCGACTGGCCGGGCGCCTGCGCCCCCTCGGGGCACCCGTCGTCGTGCTCGACCAGCCGGCCGGCGCGGCGGCCCGCATGAAGCTGCTGCGGAGCGTCTTCACGAAGGGGCTCGCGACCCTCATGATCGAGACGCTGGGGGCTGCCCGCGCCGCCGGCGCCGAGGACTGGGTGCGCGGCCAGATCGCGTCGGAGCTCGGCGACCAGGGGCCCGCGCTGCTCGACCGCTTCGTCGCGGGCACGTACCAGCACGCCGAGCGCCGCGAGCACGAAGTGCGCGACGTGCTCGCGGCGCTCGAGTCGACCGGGCAGCCGTCCGACATGACCCGCGGAACCCTGGCCTGGTTCCAGCGCATCCTGGCCGAGCGTCCCGCCTGACCTCGCTCGGGCCGCCGACTCCCCCGGGTTCGGGGCGCCATTCTCCCTTCGGGGCGCGGAATCCCCCGCCCCGACGAGCAGATCGCGCCCCGAACGTCGGTGGCGCCGGAATGCGACCGGGGAAAACTGACGGCGGCCGCACCGCAGCCGGTTCGCTGCGGAGGAGATGTGCACTCCGGAGGTTTCCCGTCGCGGAAGTCGCCTCCGGTGTGCACATCCCCTCCCGTATGAACCGTGCTCCGGGCGAACCGACACCTCGACGCGTCAGGGGCGCCGCGCGAACGCCGGAACCCGCTCGGGTCGCGGCCCGACCCCGAGCAGGAGTGCGGGAACCACGGCGACCCCCGGCACGCGCCGCAGCAGCCACGCGAGGGGGCGCGGCGGCGTGATGGCCCGACCGGCGAGGGCCGGCATGATCACGCGCGCGTGCAGCACGCGCTGCACGGTCTGGATCACGGCCGCGTCCCCCGCGGTCTCGTCCACGATGCCTCCCGTCACCGCGACGATAGACCTCGTCGCGGCGCCGGGGAAGGCATCCGGATGCTGCGCGTCAGCTCTTGCGGTAGTTCTCGCGCGCGAAGCGCGAGAACGGCGCGGGAGCCACGGTGGCGCGGATCTCGACCTGCCGGTGCGGCTCGACGGCGGGCTTGCGGGAGTTCGGCTCCTCGCCCCACGTCACGACGACCCTCGTACCGGGCTCGGCCGACGCCGCGTCGACGCTCGCGAGCGAGACGAACGCCTGCTCGTTGGTGATGTAGCCGCAGTCGTGCGAGATGCCGACGTCGGTGCCGTCGATGCTCACGCGGTCGACCTGGTAGACCCCGTAGCGGGCCTTCGGGAACTCCAGGTACTTCGCCGGCACGCCCTCCTCGTAGAGCGAACGCTGCGCGGCCGCGACGTCCTCGGGGTCCCAGACGAGCGTGACCTTCACCCGCTTGTCGGCGGCGGCGAAGCGCTCGAGCGCGGCGCGACCGATGAAGTCGTGGTCGAACGCGACGCTGCGGCCGTAGCCGAGCTCGTAGGGCGTCAGGTAGTAGTCCTCGATGTTGTCCGAGACGACACTGCCCGCCAGCGACCCGGTGCGGGCGGCGGGCAGCCATTCCAGGTACTCGGCGCTGCGCTCGCCGGTGAAGACCGCCGGAAGCGGCGACGGCACCCACGCCGACTCGAGGTTCGCCGACGAATACGCGCGCGATCCGACGAGAACGAGGTCGAACTCCTCCCCCGCGGCGACGATGGCCTCTCGCACGGTCGCGCCGTCGGCCCAGGGTCCGAACAGTTCGAACCCGGGCTGCCCGGCCATGCCGTGGCGCAGGGAACGCACCGTGATCCCCGCGATCTCGAAGGTCGCCATGCCGAAGAACTTCGTCGGCGGAACCGGTGCCCCGGTGAGCTTCTCCATCAGAGCGAGGGCGTGCGGCCCCTGCAGCTCGTAGCGGTACAGCTTCGGGTCGGTGCCCGGTGCACGCATCAGCGAGTTCGCGTCGCGCTCGAACGTGACGTCGTAGTCGCCGGTCTCGCCGATGAACTGCACCCAGTCGAGCACCATGTGCCATCCGACGAGGTCGTAGACCTCCTCCTCGAGGTGGAACAGGATGGCGTCGCCGATGAGGTAGCCCTCGTGGTTGACCGCGATGAACTGCTTCGCGGCGTCGACGGGGAAGTTCGCGAAGCTGTTGACGCCGGTCTCGCTCAGCAGGCGCAGCGCGTCGGGGCCCGAGATGAACAGGTCGGTCATGTGGTGCGACTGGTCGAGCAGGGCGACGCTCGTGCGCCACGCCAGTTGTTCGGAGCGCCAGTTGCTGAACTCGGGGGTCACGGGGAAGATCGTCGGTCGAGACTGGGCGTTGCGCAGCAGCTCGACGGGGCTTCCGGCCCGGGCGATGGCCTCGGCGGCGGATTCGATCATGGAGAACTCCTTCGTTCGGCGGGTGTCGCGAGAGCAATGCTAGGCAGCACAACGCATGATGGGCGGGCGAGCGCATAATGAGTGCTTATGGGACCGCAAGCAGCCGTTAACCGCACCGGGAACGCCGGATGGATCTGAACCTGGTGCGCGTGTTCCTCGCCGTCAGCGAGACACGAAGCCTCACCGCCGCGGCCGCCCGCCTCTACGTCACGCAACCGGCGGTGAGCCAGGCGCTCGCCCGACTCCGCCGCGAGCTCGATGACCCGCTGTTCGTCCGCGAGGGGCGTCTGATGGTTCCCACGCCGCTGGCCGAGAGCGTGGCACCGGGCTTCCGCGACGCGATCGCCGCGATCGACCGCACGCTCGACGGCGTGCACGGGTTCGATCCCGCAGCATCCGATCGCACCTTCCGCATCGCCCTGTCCGAGCTCGGCGAGATCGGCTGGCTGCCCGCTATCGTGCGGGCGGTGCGGGCCAAGGCCCCGACGATGCGGATCGAGGTGGTCCCCATGAACGTGCGGGAGCTGCCCGAGTGGCTCGGGCGGGGCACCGTCGACCTCGCCGTGACGCCCTCTCCCGTGCCGGGGCGGTTCGAGAAGGTGGTGCTCAAGACGCAGGGGTACGGGGTCGTGATGTCGACGAAGCATCCGCTCGCCACCGGGAAGCTCGACCTCGAGGCCTACGCGAACGCGAACCACGTCGTCGTCGCGAGCGACTCGGGGGCCTCGGCGATCGACCAGGCGCTGCACCGCGCGGGGATCGCCATCGAGCCGCGGATCGCCTCGAACCACTTCGCCGCGCTGCCGCCGCTGATCGCCGCGAGCGCCGACCTCGTCGCCACGATGCCCGACACGATCGCCGAGGGATGGGCGCAGACGTGGCCGCTCGTCGTTCGCGCCCTGCCGTTCGACATGCCGGCGATCGACGTCAGCCTCTACCGGCGGTCGACCACCCAGCACACCGCAGCCCTCGACTGGCTCTTCGCGACGGTCGCCCACGCGATCCGCGGCTCATCGGGCCGCTTCCAGGTCATCCACGGCGACGCCCCCTGAGCCTCCGCGCCCCGCCGCCCCCACCCCTCCGCCGTCAGGAATGTGGCGCATTCCAGCGACTGACTGCACAGGTTCCTCGCGTCACTCGCAGGAAACTGGCGCCGTCGCGGCGAGCACCGCGCGGGAGGCCGTTGTCGGGAGACGAGACCGCCCCCTGACTGGCGCCGTCGCGGCGAGCACCGCGCCGGAAGCCGCCGCCGGGAAACGAGACCGCCCCCTGCCCCGCGACGACAGGACAGGGGGCGGGAATCGGATGCTACTGGCCGCCGCTGGTGCGCCAGCCGCCCTGGTACTCCTGGCGCGCCGTCTCGGCGTACGGCACCGGGCTGACGATGGCGCGCACCGAGATCTGCTCGTGCGGCTCGACCGTGGTCTTGCCGGAGCCCCCGTCGGGCTCGCCCCAGACGACGCGCACCTCTGCACCGATCGGCACGTCGTGGTCGACGGTCGCCAGCGACAGACCGCGCTTCTCGTTCGCGGTGACACCGGTGAACAGCGACAGTCCGACGGTGTTGCCGTCGGCGTCGATGACCGCGTCGTAGTTCGACGAGCCGTAGTTCGCGTTCGGCAGGTCGAAGAACTGGTAGCCGACGCCCTCGCGGTCGATGACGCTCGTGAGGATCTTGGCGAGGTCCTCGTCGTTCCACGCGAGCGTGACCTTCTTGCGCTGGTTGGCCGGGTCGAGCTTCTCCAGTGCCTCACGCCCGATGAAGTCGTGGTCGAACTTCACGAACGAGCCGTAACCGAGCTCCCACGGGTTCAGGTAGTAGTCCTCGATGTTGTCGGAGACGAACGAGCCGGCGAGCGCGTTGATCGCCTCGTAGCTGTTGGCGGGCAGCCATTCGCGGTAGGCGCGCTCGGCCTCGCCAGTGTAGATGGCCGGCAGCGGCGAGGGGATCCAGCCCGACTCGAGCGTGTTCGACGAGTAGGCGCGCGAGCCGCAGGGCTCGAGCCCGAACTCGCGTCCGGCATCGAGCACGGCCTCGCGGATCTTGCCGTGCTGCTCGTAGGGGCCCCAGATCTCCAGGCCCGGCGCACCGGCCATGCCGTGACGCAGCGTGCGCACCTTCTCGCCGGCGATGGTCATCTCGCCCATGTGGAAGAACTTGACCTTCTCGAGCGTGCCGCCGTTGAGCTTCTCGATGATCGACCAGGCGTTGGGGCCCTGGATCTGGAAGCGGTAGTACTCGCGGGTGACGGCCTGGCCGTAGGGGCGCGAGGGCGAGCGGTCGTCGTAGCGGAACTGCACGTCGTAGCCGCCGGTCTCGGCGTGGAACTGCAGCCAGTTCGCGCCCGGCGCGCGGCCGACGTAGACGTATTCGCCCTCGGCCTCGTGGAAGAGGATGCCGTCGCCGATGACGCCGCCGTTGGAGGCGGTCGGCACGAACTGCTTCGCCGTGTTCACGGGGAAGTTCGCGAACGAGTTGATGCCCGTGTCGCTCAGCAGCTTCAACGCGTCGGGACCCGAGACGAAGAAGTTGACCATGTGGTGGGTCTGGTCGTAGAGCACGGCGGTCTCCCGCCAGGCCTTCTGCTCACGACGCCAGTTCGTGAACTCGGCGGGTACCACCGGGTAGATGTACGTACCGAGCTGCGAGTCGCGGAGCATCTGGACGATGCCGCCCTTCTCGTCCAGCAACTCCTGCAGATTGCGCGCCATGGGGGCTCCCTCGACTTTCTCTTCGTTGAGCAGCACGTTCAGTCCTGTGTGTCAGCCGCCACCGTACGGCGACGATTTGCCTCTGTCCATAGTGGTTCAGGTTGCCCAGATTGTAAACAAAATCTTGACCATTCATCCGGCGGTGTGGTTCGCTGAGTCCGAGTCGGCCAGCGTCGCCCCGTCCGCGGCAGCACCGTGCCCACCGATCGGTGGACGGACCGACCCACGACGGACAGGAGTCGACCCATGGCAGAGACCGCACCCGCCCTTCTCGTGGTGAGCGCACACGCCGGAGACTTCGTCTGGCGCGCCGGTGGAGCCATCGCCGCCGCGACGATGCGCGGCGAGCGCGCCACGGTCGTCTGCCTCAGCTACGGCGAGCGCGGCGAATCGGCGAGCCAGTGGCTCGCGGGCAAAGACCTCGACGAGATCAAGGCCACCCGTCGCGGTGAGGCCGAGGCCGCAGCATCCGCTCTCGGTGCCGACGTCGTCTTCCTCGACCTCGGCGACTACCCGCTGCGCGAATCCCCCGAGGCCGTGGCGGCGCTCGTCGACGTGTACCGCCGCGTGCAGCCCACGGTCGTACTCACCCACCCGCTCACCGATCCCTACAACGGCGACCACCCGGCCGCCGCCCGCATGGCGCTCGAAGCGCGGGTGCTGGCGCAGGCGATCGGCGTGGCGAACTCCGACGGCTCCTTCCCCACGAAGGACGACATCATCGGCGCGCCCCCGGTGTTCTTCTTCGAGCCGCATCAGCCGGAGCAGAGCGACTTCAAGCCGAACGTGCTGCTCGACATCACCGACGCGTTCCCGCTCAAGCGCGCGGCGATGGAGTGCCTCCCCGCCCAGAAGCACATGTGGTCGTACTACACCGACCTCGCGATCCGCCGGGGGGTGCAGGTCAAGCGCAACGCCGGACCCAACCTCGGGCTCGCGCACGACACGATGGGAGAGGCCTACATGCGCTACTTCCCGCAGGTCACCGGACACCTCGAATGAGCGGAGCATCCGAATGACCGGCGTCGTCGTCACCGACATCCAGAGGGCGGATGCTGCGGTGGCCGCCGCGCTCGCGGAGTTCGGCTCCGCCACCGTGCACGAGGCCATGGGGCGGATCGGCTACGCCGGCCCCCGGCTGCGGCCGATCCAGCAGGGCGCCCGCATCGCGGGGACGGCTATCACGGTCAGCGTGGCGCCGGGTGACAACCTCATGGTGCACGCGGCGATCGAGCAGGCCCGAGAGGGAGATGTGATCGTCGTGGTGCCCATCAGCGACTCGGCGTTCGGATTCATCGGCGACCTGATGGCCACGCAGATGAAGGCGCGCGGTGTGCGCGGCTACGTCACCACGGGCGGCGTGCGCGACACCCAGGAACTGCGCGAGATGGGCTTCCCGGTCTGGACCCGGCACGTCAGCGCGCAGGGCACCGTGAAAGACACCGCAGGTTCGGTGAACGTGCCCGTCATCCTCGACGACGTCGAGGTGCGCCCGGGCGACATCGTGGTCGCCGACGACGACGGCGTCACGATCGTGCCGCGGCGACGCGCCGAGGAGGCGCTCAGCGCATCCCGCGCACGCGCCGCGAAGGAGACCGCCAACCGCGCCCGCTATCTCTCGGGCGAGATCTCGATGGACCTCAACGGTCTGCGACCCGTGCTCGATGACCTCGGCGTCCGGTACGTGACACAGGAGGACCACGACGGTGGTCGCTGATCCCGTGCACGACGGCATCCGCTGCATGGTGCTGCGCGGCGGTACGTCGAAGGGCGCGTTCTTCCTCGCCGACGATCTGCCCTCCGATCCCGCGGACCGCGACGACCTGCTGCTGCGGATCATGGGCAGCCCCGACCCGACCCAGATCGACGGGCTCGGCGGCGCGCACCCGCTCACGTCGAAGGTCGCCGTCGTCTCGCTCTCGGACGCCCCGGGGATCGATCTCGACTACCTCTTCTTCCAGGTGTCCGTCGATGAACCCGTCGTCGGCACCGCGCAGACCTGCGGCAATCTGCTCGCCGCCGTCGGACCTTTCGCCGTGGAACGGGGCCTGACCCGCGCGATCGACGATCGCACGACCCTGCGCATCCGTCTCCTCAACACCGGGGATGTCGCCACGGTCGCGTTCGCGACCCCCGACGGCCGTGTCTCCTATGACGGCGACGTCGCGATCGACGGAGTGCCGGGCACCGCGGCCGGCATCGACATCGACCTCACCGGCGGCGACAAACCGCTGCTTCCGACGGGTTCGGTCTCGGACGAGATCGCCGGGCACCGCGTGACGCTGATCGACAACGGCATGCCCGTGGTGCTGCTGCGGGCCGACGAGTTCGGCGTCGACGGCGACGAGTCGCCGGCCGACCTCGAGGAGCGCGCGGATCTGCGCGACGAGATCGAGCGCATACGCCTGGCCGCCGGCCCCCTCATGGGGCTCGGCGACGTCTCGCAGCAGACCGTCCCGAAGATGTTCCTGCTCTCGGCCCCGCGCGGCGATGGCGCCATCTCGACGCGCGCGTTCATCCCGTCGCGCGTGCACACGTCGATCGGGGTGTTGATGGCGGCCTCCGTCGCGGCGGGAATCCGCATCCCGGGCGCGGTCGGCAGCGACCTCGCCCGTATCGCCGACGACGCCACCACCGCCGTCGAGCATCCCACCGGCACGTTCCCCGCCGCCGTGACCGTCACCCGCACCGGCGAGACCTGGCGCGCGTCGTCGGCGTCGGTGCGCACCGCCCGCAAGATCTTCGACGGCACGGTCTTCGCCCGACCGCGTCGCTGAACCCTGTTCGCCCGTCAGAGAGGACCCGCACCATGACCGACTCCACCGCATTCGACGTCGCCCACATCGGCAGCGTCGAACTGCTCACCCCCGAGTTCGACAAGAGCCTGTGGTTCTTCCGCGACCTCCTCGCCATGCGCGTCGTCGCCGAGGAGGGCGGCTCGACGTTCCTGCGCACCTGGGACGAATACGAGCTGTACACGATCAAGCTCACCCCCTCGGATGCTGCGGGCGTCGGGCGCACGACCTTCCGCGCGTCGTCGCCCGAGGCCCTCGAGCGCCGGGTCGCCGCGATCGAGGCCACGGGCCTGGGCGAAGGCTGGGTAGACGGCGAGGTGGGAACGGGTCGCACGTTCATGTTCCGCGACCCCGACGGCCACTCGATGGGCATCTACTACGAGACCGAGCGCTACGTCGCCACCGATGACAAGCCCGCGCTGAAGAATCAGGCCTCGGCCTTCCCCGGCCGAGGCGTCAACGCCCGGCGCCTCGACCACATCAACTACCTCGCGAAAGACGTCGAGGCCAACGGCGAGTTCCTGGCCGACGCGCTCGCGATGCGCGAGAGCGAGCGCATCCGCAACGACGACGGCAAGTTCGCCGCGTGGTGGTTCCACTTCTCGCTGAAGTCCTATGACGTCGTCTACTCCGACGACTGGACCAAGCACGGCAACCGCCTGCACCACATCGCGTTCGCCCCCGACACCCGCGAGGACATCCTCAAGGCCGCCGACATCTTCCTCGAGAACGGCATCCACATCGAATCGGGCCCCCACAAGCACGCCATCAACCAGACGTTCTTCCTCTACGTGTGGGAGCCGGGCGGCAACCGCATCGAGTTCGCCAACGCGGGTGCGCGTCTGCTGCTCGACCCCGACCAGCCGGTCGTGGAGTGGAGCCAGGAGGAGCGCAAGAAGGGCCAGGCGTGGGGCATGAAGACCATCGAGTCGTTCCACACCCACGGCACCCCGATCGTCTGACGCTCGGGCTTCACCCGCGCAGCATCCGCTTCGCCGGCCCCTTCACAGTCCAAGACACCCGGACGCGCAGCTCACGCGCTCCGGGTGTCTTGGGCTTTCAGCGCAAGAGGGGCGCTCAGCCCCAGACGGAGTCGGCGATCTCGACCACCGAGCGGATCTTCGCCCACTGCTGATCCTCGGTGAGCGTGTTGCCCTCCTCGGTCGAGGCGAAGCCGCACTGGGGGCTCAGCGCGAGCTGCTCCAGAGGGGCGAAGGCGGATGCTTCGTCGATGCGCCGGCGGATGGCGCCGGCGTCTTCGAGCTCTCCCGTCTTGGTGGTGATGAGCCCGAGCTCGACGACCTTGTCGCCGGCGGGCAGGAAGCGCAGCGGCTCGAACCCGCCGGCGCGCTCGGAGTCGTACTCGAGGAAGTATCCGTCGTACGCGGTGTTGCCGAGGAGCTGTTCGGCGACGGGCTCGTAGCCGCCCGACGAGATCCAGGTGGAGCGGAAGTTGCCGCGACAGACGTGGGTGGTGACGACGAGGTCGTCGGGCTTGCCGTCGAGGATGCGGTTGAGCAGGGTCGCATAGCGCTCGGCGATACCGTCGGTGTCGATCCCGCGGTCACGCGCCTTCGCCAGCTCGACGTCGGAGCAGAGATACGCCCAGGCGGTGTCGTCGAACTGCAGGTAGCGCGCACCGGCGTCGTAGAAGGCGGCGAGCGCGTCGCGGTAGGCGCTCACCAGGTCGTCGGTGATCGCGTCGCGTCCGTCATAGGTGGCGTCGATGTGGCCCGGCTCGAGCCGGAAGTCGAGCACGGTGGGGGCGGGGATCGTGAACTTCGGGGTCAGGCCCGTTCCGGCGACGTCGTCCTGCAGCGCGCGGTAGTGCGCGAGGAACGGGTGGTCGGCGGGGAAACCGATGGGTCCGGAGATCTCGATGCCGCGCGGACGGGTCTGCACGCCCTGGAACTGGATGCCGTGGTCGAGCTCTACGATCTCCACGCCGTCGAGCAGACCGAAGAAGTCGAAGTGCCACCACGACCGGCGGAACTCGCCGTCGGAGGCGACCTGGAGACCGTTCTCGGCCTGGCGGGCGACGAGGTCGACGACCGCGGCATCCTCCGCCGCGCGCAGCGCGTCGTCCGAGAGGTCGCCCGCCGCGTACCGGGCACGAGCCTCGGCGAGAGCCGCAGGACGGAGGAAACTACCGACGATGTCGGCGCGGAACGGAGGGTTGACGGTCATGCAGCGATGCTACTGAGCGGCACGCGTTCGCGTCGCACCGGCCGACGCGCGACGTCATCGACGCCGCACACCGCGGCTCGCGGCGATGAGCGGGCCGGTCAGTACACGTACTCCATGAGTTCGACGCCCAGAGTGCGGAACGCGTCGTGAGCGCGCAGCCGGTGCGTGATCGACAGGTCGTCGAAGCAGACGATGAGTGCGTACGCGACACCCGCCCGGGGCCCGGCGAGCACTCCGGCCTCGGCACGCACGCCGGCGCTGCGGCCGGTCTTGTTCACGAACAGCAGCTCGTGCTCATCGTGCTCGTGGGCGAACGGGTCCAGCCCCGTGGCCGACGCCACGAGGCTCAGATCGTGGTTGAGACTCAACCACTCCGAGACCTGCGCGCTGACCCCGGGGCTCACGGCCTGGGAGTTCACGAGCGCCGAGAACAGCTGCGCCAGCTCGCGCGCCGAGGCGAGCGCCACCTGGGGTGCGTCGTCGGGCCCGCGCGCGTCGCGGAACCGGTCGAGCAGCGCCGACCGGTCCAGACCCAACGACTCGATCCGGGCGCGCACCGCGGGCAGACCGACCCGCTCGAGGAGCGCGTTGGTCGCGAGCGCGTCGCCCGCGGCGGCCGCCAGCACGGCCGCGTCGATCAGCGGCAGGGCGGGGATCTTCAGGTGCTGCCAGATGCCCGCGACGCCCACCTGCTCAAGGCCCGCCCGATCGACGATCTCGAGCGGATCGAGGCGTCCCTCCTCGAAGGCCGCCGCCACCTCGATCAGGAGCGGGACCACGCCGAGACCTCCGACCGGGTGCGTGTCGAAGTCGTCGCCGGCGAGCACCGGGGTGCCGCGATCGAGGTCGTCCACACGCACCGACACGCGGGCACCCGACGCCGCCACGGCGTCGAGCGCGCGCAACGTCGACGTGAACGACCTCGCCGCGGAGCGTGCGCGACGCGGCGAACCCCGCATCTCCGTACGATCCGACGCCCGCAGCGGGGCGGCATCACGCGGAGAGTCGGCAGACGTGCCCACGGCGGCCCCCCTCTCCGGTCCGGTCAATCGCTCGACGGTCGATGCAGCATCCGGATCTCACCAGACGCGGGTTACCAGATGGTGACCCGACGGTCGGGGTCGAGCCACAGGTCGTCGGCCTCGGTGACGTCGAACGCGTCGTAGAACGCGTCGATGTTGCGCACGATCTGGTTGCAGCGGAACTCGTTCGGCGAGTGCGGATCGATCGTGAGGAGGCGGATCGTCTCGGCGTCGCGCCCCTTCTGCTGCCAGACCTGCGCCCAGCTGATCAGCAGGCGCTGGATGCCGGTGAGACCGTCGACGACCGGGGCCTCCGCGGGGGCGTCGTCGGAGACGGCAGCGCCCGACGACGGCAGCGACAGGCGGTAGGCGCGGATGGCGATGCCGAGGCCCCCCAGGTCGCCGATGTTCTCGCCGATCGTGAGCTCGCCGTTGACCTTGTGCTCGTCCGACAGTCCGCGCGGCACGAGCTCGTCGTACTGGTCGATGAGGGCGCGCGTGCGCTGCTCGAAAGCGGTGCGGTCGGCGTCGGTCCACCAGTCGCGGAGCGACCCGTCGCCGTCGAAGCGGCTGCCCTGGTCGTCGAAGCCGTGCCCCAGCTCGTGACCGATCACGGCGCCGATGCCGCCGTAGTTCGCCGCCGCGTCGCGGTCGGCGTCGAAGAACGGGTACTGCAGGATCGCCGCGGGGAAGACGATCTCGTTCATCAGAGGGTTGTAGTAGGCATTCACCGTCTGCGGCGTCATCAGCCATTCGTCGCGGTCGATCGGCTGCCCGACCTTCCCGAGCTGGCGGTCGTGCTCGAACACGTGCGCCCGGCGCACGTTGCCGACCAGGTCTGTCGCGTCGACCTCGAGGCCGGAGTAGTCGCGCCACTTCACCGGGTAGCCGATCTTCGGCGTGAAGGCGTCGAGCTTGGCGAGCGCGCGCTCGCGCGTCTCGGGGCTCATCCACTCGAGGTCGGAGATCGACTGCCGGTAGGCCTCGATGAGGTTCGCGACCAGCTCGTCCATGGCCTCCTTCGCCGACGGCGGGAAGTGCCGCTCGACGTAGACACGGCCCACGGCCTCGCCCAGGGCCGCCTCCACGAGGCTGACCCCGCGCTTCCACCGCTCGCGGTTCACGGGCACGCCGGTGAGCTGCGTGCCGTAGAACGCGAAGTTCTCGGCGACGAACTCGTCGCTGAGGAACGCGGCGGCGGCGTGCACGATCTTGAAGCGCAGCCACGCCTTCCAGTCGTCGATCCGCTCGGCGGTGAGCACCGTCTGCAGCGCTTCGACGAAGCTGGGCTGGTAGAGCACGACCTCGGAGAAGGCGTCGGCGTGCCCGGGCGCGATCGCGTCGAGCCAGGGTCCGAGGTCGACGCCGGCGAGCGCGACGGTCTCGTCCCAGGTGCGCAGGTTGTAGGTGGCGACCGCGTCGCGGCTGCGCACCTTGTCCCAGTGGTGCGCGGCGATGTCGGCCTCGAGGGCGAAGACGCGGTCGGCGGATGCTGCGGGCTCGGCGACACCCGCGAGGCCCAGGATGCGCTCGATGTGGGCGCGGTAGGCCGTGCGCACGTCGGCGAAGTTGTCGAGGCGGTAGTAGCTCTCGTCGGGGAGCGAGAGCCCGCCCTGGATGACGAAGGGCACGTAGCGCTGCGGATTGCCCGGATCGGGCTCGACGTAGAGCTCGATCAGGCCGTTGACGCCGTCGCGCTCGAGCCCGCCCACGGTGCGCAGGAACGACGCGACGTCGTGGACGTCGTCGACGAGCGCGAGCTGATCGGCGATGGGGGCCGCCCCGAGATCGGCGATGCGCGCGGTGTCGGTGAAGCTGGCGAAGAGGTCGCCGATCTTGCGGGTCTCAGTGCCGGGCTCAGCATCCTGCGACTCCTCGATGATCGTGCGCACGTGGCTCTCGGCCTGCTCGGCCAGCACGTGGAAGGCGCCCCACCGAGCCTTGTCGTCGGGGATCTCGGTGCGGTCGAGCCACTGCCCGTTGACGTAGCGGAAGAGGTCGTCCTGGGGGCGGATCTCGTCGCTCAGCTCGTCGAGCGCGAGACCGGAGCGGGGGGAATCGGTCATGCGACAAGGATAGGCGCGCCGCTGCGGAGTCGGCTGGGAACGGCGAGGACTCTACGCTCGAAGCCGTGACAGCCGACACGCTCAACCGCGACATCCTGCGCCTCGCCGTGCCGGCGCTCGGGGCCCTCGTCGCCGAGCCGCTCTTCCTCATCGTCGACTCGGCGCTGATCGGCCACCTCGGAGTCGACCCGCTCGCCGGTCTCGGCATCGCCGGCGCGGTGCTGCAGACGATCGTCGGGCTGATGGTCTTCCTCGCCTACTCGACGACCCCCGCGGTCGCCCGGCGCTTCGGCGCCGGTGATCCGACCCGCGCGGTGTCGGTCGGCATCGACGGCATGTGGCTTGCGCTGTGCATCGGAGCGCTGTTGGCCCTGGCAGGCTCGCTCGCCACCCCGTTCCTCGTCGGACTCTTCCGCGCGCCCGAGAGCGTGGCGATGCAGGCCGAGATCTACCTCGGCGTCTCGATGTGGGGGCTGCCCGCGATGCTCATCGTCTTCGCCGCGACCGGACTCCTCCGCGGCATGCAGAACACCGTCACGCCCCTGTGGATCGCCGGCGTCGGCTTCGCCGCGAACGCCCTCCTGAACGGCCTGTTCATCTACGGCTTCGGGTGGGGGATCGCCGGTTCGGCCGTCGGAACCGTCATCGCCCAGTGGTCGATGGTCGGGGCGTACGTCGTCGTGGTCGGTCGCCTCGCGCGCAGGCACGCCGCATCCGTGCGCCCGCAGAGCGAGGGCGTGCGCGGCTCCGCGGTGTCGGGGGGATGGATGCTGCTGCGCACCGTCAGCCTGCGCGCGGCCCTCCTCGCCACCGTCGTCGTCGCCACCGGGCTCGGCGCACCGGAGCTGGCGGGATGGCAGGTCGTCTTCACCATCTTCTCCACCGCCGCGTTCGCCCTCGACGCCCTCGCCATCGCCGCGCAGGCCCTGGTCGGGAAAGGACTCGGCGCCGAAGACCCCCGGGGCGTGCAGCGGGTGCTCCGGCGCACGACGGCGTGGGGCCTGTGGTTCGGAGTCGTCGTGGGCGGGGCGATCGCAGCTCTCTCCGGTGTGATCGGGCTCGTCTTCACCGGCGACCCGGCGATCGCCGCGCTCATCCAGCCGGCGCTGCTCATCCTCGCCGTCGCGCAGCCGGTCGCCGCCGTGGTGTTCGTGCTCGACGGCGTGCTGATCGGCGCCGGTGACGCGCGCTACCTCGCCGTCGTCGGGGGGCTGAACCTCGTCGCCTTCGCGCCCGCGCTGGTGCTGGTCGCCGTGCTGGGCCCGACCGACGCGAGCGGCCTCGCCTGGCTTGCGGTGACGTTCTTCGGGGTCTACATGCTCGCGCGGCTCGCGACCCTGGGCTGGCGGGTGCGCGGTACCGCCTGGATGACGGTCGGCGCGGCCCGGGCCTGACCTACTGCGCCCAGCGGCGGCTCCACTCGTACATCACGACCGCCGCGGCGGCCGAGGCGTTGAGAGACCGCGTCGACCCGTACTGGGTGATCTCGACGACGCCGGATGCGGCGGCGACCGCCTCGGGAGAGAGCCCGGGCCCCTCTTGACCGAACAGCAGCACGCAGGCCTCGGGGAGCTCGGCGCGGTCGACCGGAACCGAGCCGTCGACGTTGTCGACCGCGATGACCGGCAGCGAGGCGGCTTCGGCCCAGGCGACGAACGTCGCGACGTCTTCGTGGTGGCGCACGTGCTGGTACCGGTCGGTCACCATCGCGCCACGGCGGTTCCACCGACGCTTGCCGATGATGTGCACCTCCGCGGCGAGGAACGCGTTGGCACTGCGCACGATCGACCCGATGTTGAGGTCGTGCTGCCAGTTCTCGATCGCGACGTGGAACGGGTGGCGCCGCTCGTCGAGATGGGCGACGATGGCCGCCATCGTCCAGTAGCGGAACTCGTCGACGACGTTGCGCCGGTCGCCCTTCGCGAGCAGCTCCGGGTCGTACCGCGGATCGTCGGGCCACTCGCCCTGCCACGGCCCCACCCCGTGCGCGACCTCGGCCTCGGGTTCGGTCAGGCCGTCAGCATCCACCGCCTCAGGCTACCCGCGCTCGCCTCTGCCGGAATGTGGCGCATTCCTGCGACCGACCCCATCGATTCGTAGCGTCGGTCGCCGGAATCTGGCGCATTCTTCTCGCACGACGGCGGCGAGCGGCCGGTGGAGTCGCCGAAGAGCGGATGCGGCGCCGCACGCGGTGTTTTCGGTGGACCGAAATATGGCTAAGGTTTCGGTATGCCGAAAAGCGATGTCGCACTGGCGCGAGCTCCCCGCACCACCCGGCCCCCGCGCGCCGCGTGGCTGATCGGCCCCGCCCTCGTCGCGGGGGTCGCCTACCTCGACCCGGGCAACGTCGCGAGCAACATGACCGCGGGCGCCGTCTTCGGCTACCTGCTCGTCTGGGTCGTCGTGCTCGGCAACGTCATGGCCTGGCTCATCCAGTACCTCTCGGCCAAACTCGGCATCGTCACGGGCGAGAGCCTGCCCGAGGCGCTGGGCCACAGGATCCGTCGCCCGTGGGTGCGGCGCGCGTACTGGCTGCAGGCCGAACTGGTGGCGATGGCGACCGACATCGCCGAGGTCATCGGCGGCGCGGTCGCCCTGAACCTGCTGTTCGGCGTGCCGCTCCTGTGGGGCGGGGTCATCACCGGCGCGGTCTCGATGGCGTTGCTGGTCGTGCAGTCGCGGCGAGGTGCGCGCCCCTTCGAAGTCGTGATCGTCGGACTCCTGGCCATCATCGCCATCGGCTTCATGTTCGGCGTCTTCATCGCCCCGCCCGACCCCGCCGGTGTCGTCGGGGGTCTCGTGCCCCGGTTCGAGGACTCGCAGTCGGTGCTGCTCGCCGCATCCATCCTCGGCGCCACGATCATGCCCCACGCGATCTACGCCCACTCCGCGCTCGCCCGTGATCGTTTCGATCCGGCGGGCGCCGCCGACGCGAGGCGGGCGGGCACCCCGACCGAGCGCGAGCGCAAGACCGCGCGCGACGGCCTCGAGAAGGCTCGGGGCATCGGGACCGCCCGGCTGCTCCGCGCCACGCGGTGGGACGTCACGATCGCCCTCGCCATCGCCGGAACCGTCAACCTCGCGATCCTGCTGCTGGCGGCCGCGAATCTCGCCGGCGTGCCGGGCACCGACACGCTCGAGGGGGCCTACGGCGCCCTCCGCGACGGCATCGGGCCACTCGTGGCCACCCTCTTCGCGGTCGGTCTGCTCGCGAGCGGCCTCGCGTCGACCTCCGTCGGGGCCTACGCGGGCGCCGAGATCATGCACGGCCTGCTGCGCATCCGGGTGCCGCTGCTCGCGCGGCGTCTGGTCACGCTCGCCCCGGCCCTGGTCATCCTCGGCCTCGGCGTCGACCCCACCCTCGCCCTCGTCCTGAGCCAGGTCGTGCTGTCGTTCGGCATCCCGTTCGCGCTGATCCCGCTCGTCGCCCTGACCGCGAAACGCGAGGTGCTGGGGCGGTTCCGCAACCGCTTCATCACGACGGCGGCCGGGGTCGCCGCATCCGTGTTCCTCATCGCCCTGAACGGCCTGCTGCTCTGGCTGGTGCTGACGGGCGGTTAGCCTGTTCGCGTGGCTTCCCCTGCCGTCGACGACTATCTGAAGACGATCTACCACCACACCGAGTGGCAAGACAGTCGCATCACCCCGTCGCAACTCGCGGCCGTGCTGGGGCTCGCGCCCTCGAGCGTCACGGAGATGGTCAAGAAGCTCGCCGCCCTCGACCTCGTCACCCATCGCCCCTACGGCCCGGTCTCGCTCACCGATCTCGGCGAGCGCCGTGCGGCCGCCGTCATCCGCCGCCACCGCCTCATCGAGACCTGGCTCGTGCGCGACTTCGGCTACTCGTGGGACGAAGTGCACGACGAGGCCGACGTGCTCGAGCACTCGCTCAGCGACCGGCTGCTGGAGCGGATCGACGAACGCCTCGGGCATCCCCGCTTCGATCCCCACGGCGACGCGATCCCCGACGCGGACGGCGCCGTGCACCGCGAGCCGTTCGTGCTGCTCGCCGACGCGCAACCCGGTCACCGGGGGCGCGTACTGCGGGTCAGCGACCGCGACTCCGCACTGCTGCGCGCGCTGGTCGACGTGGGCATCGACGTCGACGTCGAGCTCGAGGTCGAGGATGCGACCTCGGTGCGAGTGGATGCTGCGCGGGTCGCGCTGCCCGACGGCGCGGCGGATGCGGTGTGGCTCAGTCGAACGGGCGACGCCGACTGACGGTCACCGCGCCGCGCGCGCGGCTTTCGCGAACGGCCACCGCACGCCGGTCGCCTCTTCGCTCACGGCCCAGAGACGCTCGCCCACGGCGGGGTCGCGCGTGAGGGCCGGCGCCGTGGCGGGACGCGGGGCTCCTCGCGTGATCTGAGCCGGGCCCCAGTACGACCCTCCCTCGGCGCCGGCGTCGACGAGCGCGCGCACGAGCGGCCACGCGCCCTCCTCCTTCGACTGCGTGAGCGGCGCCTGCAGGTTGGCGAGGAAGCGCTTCGCGCGAGTGGGCTCGTTGACGTCGCGGATGCCGGCGGTGCGGCCGCTCAGCGAATAACCGGGGTGGGCGACGAGGCTCCTCACCGGCACGCCCGTCGCGCGCAGCCGCCGGTCGGACTCGAAGGCGAGCGCGGTCGTCGCCACCTTCGACTGCACGTACGCCCGCCACGGCGTGTACCCGGTGGTCAGTTGCGGGTCGACGGGGTCGTAGTTCCACATCGAGGTCGACATGCTGCCCACCCAGACCATGCGTCCCCGCGCCGCCGCCAGGGGCTGCAGCAGCTCCCCGGCGAGCGCGAAGTGTCCGAGCACGTTCGTCGCGAGGATCAGCTCGTTACCGTCGACCGTCTCGCGGGTCTTCGGCGGGTGCACCACACCGGCGTTAAGCAGCAGGCCGTCGAGGGCCCCGCGGGCGCGCAGTGTCGCGGCGGCGGCCCGCACCGACCCGAGTTTGCTGGTGTCGAGGAGGAGGGTCTCGACCGATGCGTCGGGCACCCGACGCACGAGCGCGGCGCGCGCGGTGACGAGCCGGTTCGGGTGGCGCCCGGTGAGCACGACGTGGGCCCCCGCGCGCGCGAGCTGCTCGCAGGCGAAGAACCCGAGCCCCCGGGTCGCGCCGGTCACCGCGAACGTGCGTCCCGTCAGGTCGGGAAGCTGTCGAGGGTTCCACTCCGCTCGCGTCACACCGTCGACGATATCGGCGTGGACGGCCGCGATCGAGGTATGTCGCCGACGGCATGGAACTGGTAGGGAACCCACCCTGCGGTGGCTGAGCCCGGGGTCTAGGCTGAGCCCATGCGGACCCGGGGCGACATCGAGTGCTGGCTGACCGATATGGACGGCGTGCTCGTGCATGAGAACGTGCCCATTCCGGGGGCGGCCGACCTTCTCGCGCAGTGGCGCGAAGAGGGGACCCCCTTCCTCGTGCTCACGAACAACTCGATCTACACGCCCCGCGACCTGAGCGCCCGGCTGCGAGCGTCGGGGCTCGAGGTGCCCGAAGCATCCATCTGGACCTCCGCCCTCGCGACCGCCGACTTCCTGAAGTCGCAGAAACCCGGCGGCACGGCGTTCGTGATCGGCGAGGTCGGCCTGACCACCGCGCTGCACGAGGCCGGCTTCATCATGACCGAGACCGACCCCGACTACGTCGTCGTCGGCGAGACGCGCAACTACTCGTTCGAGGCGATCACGAAGGCGATCCGCTTCATCGGCGCCGGCGCCCGCTTCATCGCGACGAACCCCGACGCGACCGGCCCGTCGACCGAGGGGGTCCTGCCCGCGACCGGTGCGATCTCCGCGCTGATCACGAAGGCCATCGGCAAGGAGCCCTACGTCGTCGGCAAGCCGAACCCGATGATGTTCCGCTCGGCGCTGAACCGCATCGGTGCGCACTCCGAGAACACGGGCATGATCGGCGACCGCATGGACACCGACGTCGTCGCCGGCATCGAGGCGGGACTGCACACGGTGCTCGTGCTCACCGGCATCAGCGACCAGGCCGAGATCGACCGCTACCCCTTCCGACCCGACGAGATCCTCGGCTCGGTCGCCGACCTGGTGCGGTCGGAGCCGATCGAGATCGAACTGAGCGAGTCGGAGCTTCCGGACGGACTCTGATGGGGGCACTCGACGACGGAGAGCGCGTGGTCGCCGCGGACGGCGACGCGTGGCGCGCATGGCTCGCCCTCCATCACGAGAGCTCGCGGGGGGCCTGGCTGGTTCGAGGACGGTCGGGTTTCGCTGACCGCCATGTGGCCTACGAAGACGCGATCCTGCACGCGCTGTGCTTCGGATGGGTGGACGGCCCGGTGCGCGTCTTCGACGAAGAGACGTCGGGGCTCTGGTTCGCGCCACGTCGCCCCTCGAGCGGGTGGGCCGCCACGAACAAGGCGCGCATCGCTCGCCTCGAGGCCGAGGGCCTCCTGCAGCCCGCCGGAGTGCGCGCCATCGAGACGGCCAAGCGCAACGGCGCGTGGGAGATGCTTGACGGACCCGAAGCCGGTATCGAGCCACCGGAGTTGACCGCGGCGCTCGACGCGAACCCCGAAGCGCGCACCCGGTGGAACGCGTTTCCGTCTTCGACGAAGAAGTTCGGGCTCACCCAGATCGCCATGGCGAAGCGGCCCGAGACCCGCGCCGCGCGCATCGCACGGATCGTCGCCGACGCGGCGCAAGGAAAGAGGCCCTGATGGACGACCGCACCGCGATCCTGCTCGTCTCGTTCGTGATCCTCGCGACGACGCTGGTGGTGTTCGTCGTGCAGTGGGTGCGCTCGCGCCGCGACCGCGACGACGACTGACCCCTATTGCGGGGCGAGCCCGAGGTCGTCGAGGTCGATCGCGGCGAGCCACGTCAGACCGGCCGCCTCGACCGCGGCCTGCGCGCCGGTCTTGCGGTCGACGATCACCGCGACGGCCAGAACCTCGGCGCCCTCTTTGCGGAGCGCCTCGACCGCCTTCAGCGCCGACTGCCCGGTGGTCGAGGTGTCTTCGACGACGATCACGCGCGCACCGGCGACCTCCGCGCCCTCGATCTGACGGCCTCGGCCGTGGTCTTTGGGCTCCTTGCGCACGACGAACGCGTCGACCGGGTCGCCGGCGCGGGCGGACTCGTGCAGCACCGCGTTGGCGATCGGGTCGGCCCCCAGGGTGAGTCCGCCGACCGCCGAGATGTCGCTCCAGGTCTCGCCGAGCCCCTGACGCATGAGGTCGAGCATGATGCGCCCGATCGCGGGAGCCGCGCGGTGATCGAGCGTGAGCTTGCGCATGTCGACGTAGTACGTCGCCTTCTTGCCGCTCGAGAGGGTGAAGTCGCCGTGGAAGACGGCCTCCTCCCCGATCAGGGCGATCAGAGCCTGGCGGTCGGCTTCGAGCTCGGGCGTGGAGGCGACGGTCATGCTCCGAGCCTAGAGCCCGCAGCATCCGTCGAGTGTGCCCGAAACCGCCGACCGCGCCCCCTTCTTCGCGCACCTCTGGCCGAAAGCGGCACTCTCGGCGGGGCCGACGTGGCCGCGGTCGTAGGCTGGAAAGCATGCGCCTGGCCACCTGGAACGTCAACTCGATCCGCGCCCGCGTGACCCGCACCGTCGAGTTCGCCGTGCGCGAGCACATCGACGTGCTGGCCATGCAGGAGATCAAGTGCAAGAACGAGCAGTTCCCCTACGCGCAGTTCGAGGATGCCGGCTACCACGTCGTCGCCCACGGCCTGAACCAGTGGAACGGCGTCGCGATCGCGAGCCGTGAGCCGATCACCGACGTCGAGATCGGGTTCCCGGGGATGCCCGGTTTCGCCAAGGGGCACGAGGGTCCGGATGCTCCGCAGGAAGCGCGTGCGATCGGCGCGACGATCGGCGGGGTCAAGGTCTGGAGCCTCTACGTGCCGAACGGGCGGGCGCTCGACGACCCGCACTACATCTACAAGCTCGACTGGCTGAGCGCGCTGCAGGAGTACGCCGCCTCGACGCTGGCGCAGACGCCCGATCTGGCGCTCGCCCTCACCGGTGACTTCAACATCGCCCCGACCGATGCCGACAACGGCGCGCCCGGTGTTGTCGTCGGAAAGACCACCCACGTCTCGCCGCCCGAGCGGGCGGCCTTCGCCGCCCTGGAGTCGGCCGGCCTCACCGATGTCGTTCGCCCGCTCGTTCCGACAGGCTTCACGTACTGGGACTACAAGCAGCTGGCTTTCCCCCGCAACGAGGGGCTGCGCATCGACTTCATCCTCGGCTCCCACACGTTCGCCGACGCCGTGCGCGGCGCCGAGATCCACCGCAATGAGCGCAAGGGCGAGGTGCCGAGCGATCACGTACCCGTGGTCGTCGACCTCGATCTGACCTCGGCGGAGGACGACGACGATCGGCCGATGATCTTCGGCTGAGTCGCCCGCTGCGGGGTTTTCCACAGGCGCCTGCTTCCCGGGCGGGTGTCGTACCTTTGTTCTAGAATGTAAGCATGTTCTCGAACGGTGGGACCCCGGCTGGCGGTGAGGCATGGCGCGATGCCGATGCCCCGCAGCCGGAGGCCGATCGCTCGGAGTGGCCCGACGAGCGCGACTGGTTCGAAGAGCACGAGTGGTTCGACGTCGACGTCGATCCGGTCGCGGCGGGGCGTGATGGGTTGGATGCGGTGGCGGATGTGTCGACGTTGATGTCGGTGTTCGCGGCGCAACGGTTCGAGCGGGTCGAGGGCCTCCGTCGGGAGGCGATGGCGGAGGCGGCGGTGTTCCGGGGGACGACGACGGAGATCGTGATGCGGTCCCTGCGGCTCGAGCTCGCGACGGTTTTGCAGGTCACGGAGCACATCGCGGAACGGATGCTGGGCACCGCTGACGGTCTCGTGAACCGGTACCCGGTGATGCTCGACGCCCTGTCGCATGCGCGGACGACGGAGCGGCACGCGGACGTTTTCGTCGACCTCGTCGATCGGGTCGAGCCGGAGCTGCGTGACCAGGTGGTGCCGCTCGCCGTCGACCTCGCGACGACCCACGCACTGGGGGCGTTCCGCCGGTTGCTGCGGAAGCTGGTCGACACGGTGCGGGCCGCGACGCTCAGTGAGCGGCATGCGGAGGCGGTGCGGGAGCGGCGGGTGGTGGTGCAGCCGGGGGAGGACGGGATGAGCTGGGTGATGCTCTATACCTCCGCCGTGAAGGCCCACGCGATCCAGCACCGCGCGACCGCGATCGCACACGCCCTCGCCGACCAGGACGGCGAAGAACGCTCTCTCGACGAACTCCGCGCCGACGTGATGGTCGATCTTCTCGTCGACGGCGACGTGCCCGCCCACCCCGACGCGGCACG